>NZ_OY764190.1:2400000-4800000 GCF_963668215.1 uncultured Desulfosarcina sp. | reverse complement strand
TTGTCGAAGCGTCGGTTGTCCTTTTCTTCGGATTCAAGGCGGTCCTGATTGCGCTGCAGGTAGGTGTCGTAGCCGCAGTCCCAGGAGTAAAGGCCGCTCCGGTCGATTTCCAGGATACGGGTGGCCAGGCGGCGGATCATCATGCGGTCGTGGGTGATCATCATCAGCGTCCCGCCCCATCTGAGCAGAAACGTCTCCAGCCATTCGATGGCCCGCATGTCCAGGTGGTTGGTGGGCTCGTCCAGCAGCAGGATGTCCGGCGCGACCGCCAGAGATGCGGCCAACAGGACCTGACGCTTCATCCCGGCGGAAAAGCTGTCCACCGGGGCATCCACCGGCAATTGCATTTGAGAAATAATCCGCTCGGCCCGCTGCTGGATCTCCCAGCCGCCTTCCTCGTCGATGGCCTGCTGCAGGGCCACCCGCTTCTGTTCGTCTACAGACTGCGGGCCATCGGCGGTTGGGCGCGTCCCGCCCAGTTGCCGGTAGGCGGCCAGATGCTCTCCGCGGGAACCGATGGCCTGGAAGATGGCATCCAGGACCGTTCCGTGCATGGTCTCCGGCACCTGCTGGGCCAGGCCGCCGACGATGATCCCCTGGGATCGCATCACCTCCCCGCTGTCCGGAGCCACCCGGCCGGCGATCACGTCCATGAGCGTGGTCTTGCCCACGCCGTTGCGCCCCATCAGGCAAATCCGCTCCCCGGGCTGGACGGTGAGATCCACGCCGTCGAGCAGCGGCTGCATTCCGAAGCTGACACAAACATCGCGAAGGGTAATCAATGCCATCGACTAGTTCCCAACCACCCGCTTCTCACATCCCACATCCCTCATCCCTCTTCCTTCGTCCATCGCCCCTCTTCCCTCAATACATTGAATACTTCACCAACCGCCCGTCCAACCCACCATTGCGCAGTGGCTTCTTCCACGACGGCTTCAAGCCGATGTGTTTGATCATCTCCCGGTTGCCGAAATAGATATACGCCTGGGAGCCCTTGCAGCGCTGTTTCAAAAAGTCACCGAGGCTCCGGTAGAAGTCTTCCAGGCGGCCCTGGCCCTGCATGCGGATGCCGTAAGGCGGGTTGCACACGATGATGCGATTTTCCAGCTTATCGATGGCCGCAAAATCCATTCGCAAAACGTCGATCCCACGGATTTTCGGAATCGCTTTGCAGTTGGTTCGGGTGGCGGCAACGGCCTTCGAATCGATATCGCTGGCGGCAATCAGGTGGTCCGGCAGCTTGCGAATCCTGCTGTCGGCCTGCTTTTTGACCCGGCCCCACAGCCTTTCATCGAAGTCGACAAGCCGCTGAAACCCGAAATCGGAACGAAGCCAACCGGCAGGAATATGGCAGTAGGCCATGGCCGCCTCGATGACCAGGGTTCCCGACCCGCACATGGGATCGGTCAGCGGCACCCGCCCGTCCCAGCCGCATAAATGCACCACGGCCGCGGCCACGGTCTCCTGCATGGGCGCATCGCACCCCTGGATACGGTATCCCCGCCGGTGCAGACTACCACCGGAGGTATCGATGCTGATGGTGCCCTTCTCTTTTTCCAGGTACAGGTTGATCCACAGGTCCGGACGACGCACGTCGACGTTGGGGCGTCGGCCGCTGTTGTGCCGGAACCGGTCGGCCACGGCATCCTTTAGTTTCAGTGCGGCGAACTGGGAATGGGGAACGCTGCTTCCGGCGGTACTGGCAAAAACGGCAAAGGTTTCATCGCAGTTGATAAACCGGTCCCAGGGGATGCTGCGGCCCGCCCGGTAGAGGGCGTCGGCATCCGGGCAGTCAAAAGTCATCAGGGGCGCTAAAATACGGGTGCACAGCCGGCTGCAGTAGTTGATGCGATACAGGCCGGCCGAATCGGCGTGAAAATGGATGCCGCGACGGACCGGCCGGGCACCGGTCGCACCGAGCGCAGTCAGTTCCGCCACACCGGCCTCTTCCAGTCCGTCGGCGATCTGGGCGAAGTAGACGCCCTTTTTCTGGTAGTCAAACATGGATGGGCGACCTAATGGGAGTTAAGCGTTGAATCGATGCTGCCGTTTCAAAGGGCAGGTCAGCAGTGGCCCTCGTTTCGGGAAGGAAGAAGGGTTTTCACCATGTTGATGCGTCTTTGGATTTCCCGCTCGATCTCCAGCCAGTATTCTGGATCATCGATCCAGGCCTGGAAGTCCTCGGTGTCGATGCTGTTGAGGGCGGTGCGAATCTCCTCGTCCTCGATCGTATCCATGCGCTTGAACACCTCGTCCATGAAACGGGACCACACCTCGGGATCATTGAGCCGGTCCCCGGCGTAAGTCTCGTCCAGGCCGATGAGATCGGCCATCAGATTGATCATGCACGTCTTCGGGGTCATGCAGAGGCCTTCTTTCCCGGCTTCCGGGAGCCGCCACGCTGCGGTCGCGGGCTCCGTTTGCCGGCGTAGCGCTTTGCCCCGCCTCCCTGACGAGGACTTCTTCTCCGTCTCCCCGGACTGGGTTTGCCTTTGGGCGCCGGCTTTTTGGGGCGGCGGGGCGGTGCCGGCGGCAGTTCCAGCCATTCGTCCTCCGGCGGGATGCAGTGCAGCGGCTGGCCGATGAACTCCTCGATGGGCGGCAGGTAGAAAGAGTCCTCCTCGCAGGCGAAGCTGATGGAGGTGCCGGCGGCGCCGGCGCGTCCGGTTCGCCCGATGCGATGGACATAGTCCTCGGGGTCGCGGGGCAGGGTGAAATTGATCACATAATCCATATCTTCGATGTGAATGCCCCGTCCGGCCACATCCGTGGCCACCAGAACGCGGATTTTGCCGGCCTTGAAGTCCTCCAGGGTGCGGATCCGTTTCTTCTGGGGAATCTCGCCGGAGAGGACGGCACAGTTGATCCGGTAGCGGTCGAGCATCTCGGCCAGCCGCCGGGTTTCGTCGCGCCGGTTGCAGAAGATCAGTACCCGCTTCAGATCCTTCCGGTCGATGATATTATAGGTCAGGGCGAATTTCTCATCGGTGGTGACGATGTAGACCACCTGCTCCACCGTATCCACAGCCACCTGTTCGGGTTCGATCTCCACGGAGACCGGGTCGCGGGTCCAGCTCTCACACAGCCGGGTAACGTCCGGCGTGAGGGTGGCGCTGAAGAACAGGGTCTGCCGCTTGTCCTTGTGAGGGGTGCTGTAAACGATCTGGCGGACATCGGGAATGAACCCCATATCGAGCATGCGATCCGCCTCGTCGATGATCAGCATTTCCACCTGACGCAGATCCAGGTCTTTGCGGCGCTTGAAATCCAGCAGGCGGCCGGGGGTGGCCACCACGATATCCACCGGTTTGCCGTGCAGCTGCCGGCGCTGCTTTTCGTAGTCCATGCCGCCGAAGACGCTGACAATGGTAAACGGGCAATGGGCGGACAGCAGGTTGGCCTCATCGGCAATCTGCAGGACCAGTTCCCGGGTGGGGGCGATAATCAGCACCCGCGGTGTACCGGAGGGTCGTTTTCCCGTAATCGGATGCGCCAGCATGCGCGTCAGTATCGTAATCAGAAAGGCGGCGGTCTTTCCGGTACCGGTCTGGGCCCGCCCAAAAGCATCCCGGCCCTTGAGGCAATCCGGCAGGATTTCCGCCTGAATGGGGGTGCAGTATTGAAAACCGACGTCGGCAATGGCATGCAACACCGAATCCGGCAGGCCCAGGTCATGAAACCGGGCCTTGCCCTCTTCCACGGCAACCGGAAACATTTCCGGAGACCAGGCAACGGACGGCGTTTTGACTTGATCCGCCGCTTTGGGCGCAACCCCGCGGCTGTCCCGATCCGCTGGTTTGCGACGGGAGGTGCGTTTGTTTTTCGGTACCGATCCGGGAGTCGATGGTTCTGTGGGTGTCTGTTGACCGGGTCTTTCCGATGGTTTGGCGGTGTCGGGGCGGTGGGTATCGAATAGCCTGCCCCGTATGGCTTTAATTAATTTTCCTATCAAAACTCAGCTAACCTGCAGTTCCTTTCATTGCATTTCCCATTCGTTGGGATTGGCCCCGGTTTCAACCGGGGGTTCGGCCAAAAAAAGTGGGCCTGGATGTTTGGCCCGCGATACTTATACGAAGATCGACCGCGAAATGCAAGGGGTAACGGCGTCAGGCGGTCAGGGCATTCGCAAGTACCTCTGAAAGAATGCTTTATCCACCCCTCACCCCGGCCCTCTCCCCTCAAGGGGCGAGGGAGCGCTTTCCTGAAACCTCGAAAGCAGCCGGGTTGGCTTGGTAGCAGCCGGCAAACGTTCCCTCTCCCCCGGTGGGAGAGGGACAGGGTGAGGGGGAAATATGGCGTTTTCATTATCATAAAGTCTACATGCGATTCCCTTGGTGCCAGGCGCAGGGAGACCACATTTAGAATCCGGATTGTAGCGTAGGGGCGCGGTTCATCCGCGCCCGGTTCGCAAAGGCGAGGATAAACCCCGCCACTACAGCGGTGCAAACACAAGAAAGCAGTCACCCTGCTGCCCGGTGTTCAGGGCAGCAAACGGCGAGCGGTCAGGTAACACCGGTTCCAGTAATCGTCGCTCATACGGGAAATCATTACGCCGTTGCTGGTGGAGGTGTGCACGAATTCGCCGTCGCCCAGGTAAACGCCGACATGGTAGTATTTTTTGTTGACGGGTTTGAAAAAAACCAGGTCGCCGGCAGCAAGGTCGCCGCGGGCCACGGAACGACCGCTGCGCATCTGGGCAACCGTGGTGCGGGGCAGATCCATTTGGAAAAGATCCCGGTACAGCCTGACCACCAGGCCCGAACAATCGATGCCGTTTGTCCCCCTGCCCCCCATTCGATGGGGGGTGCCCAGCCAGGGACGGATGCCGCTGCGCAGCACCGCCTCCGTGGTTTGCCCGCCGGTGTCGTAGGGCTCGAAAGACGGCTCCGGTTCGCTGGTTGACGCACACCCGCCAACCCATAAAGCCAGCAGCAGGCACACCGCCCATCCGGGCCGCAGCGGGAAAAGGCGCTGAAGAAGATGCCTTTTCACGGCCCATGGGTCATGCATCCGATCCCCTTTCGAACAAATGGGCCACAGTACCCAGACTGAAATCCATTTCCAGGGACAAAAACTGGGAAAGGGAATGCAGGGTAATGATCGCATTCTTGTCGGCATCCTCTTTCCCCAGGCTTTGAATGCGGGCCAGAAGGCCCTCGTTGACTAGCTGAACCCGGGCATAGTTTTTTTCGAGTTCGTCAAAATCGAAGCCGCTCACCAGGCCCTTCTTGTACTTGAAATACTGCCCCAGCAAAAACAGCGAGGTGCTGCGGGCCGTGGTCTCTTCCACAGACGCAAACGGCAGGTGAAAGCGGGCCATGGGTTTGAGAAAATCCATCACCGGGCAGTTGCTGGTGGCCATGACGATGCCGAAAACCGACGTCAGGGCATCCATGGCCGACGTTTTTTTGGAATAGGTCCGGTCGATGGTTTCACAAACCACCATGCAGTTTTTATGGGAAAGGATATCCTTGAACCGGTCCACCAGATCGGAAATATTGACGGCAACGGGGCAGTACAGTTCCTTTTCGGGAAGCAGGGGGCAGCACTGGCACTGCTTGTAGGAAAGCTGGGTCCACGGCGGGTAAGGCCCCCGGGATGCCGGGGCCATGGTCAGGGTTTCCGGATCCAGTTCAATGCGGATACAACTGACTTGCCCGTCCTCCAGTTCAATCCGGTAATCAAACCAATATGGCTGTTCGTTCATGGCCGTCTCTCTTTGCCGGGCGGTTGATTGAAATAGCTGCGCCATTCGTACCATATAGAATACAGCAAGACTCGCGCCAGAACAGCTTTTACAAAACGGATCAGCCGTATCGGATGCCGTCCACCGGATTCAGGGACGATGCGCTTGCCGCCGGGTACAAGGTGGCCAGAAAACAGATGATCACCGTGCACAATCCAATGGCAAGAACATCCAGTGGCTGCAGGCTGACCGGCAGGGTGGTCAGAAAGTATACGTCTCCGGGCAGTTTTATGAACGGGTAGCGTTTCAGCACGGCACACAGGACGAATCCGAGCAGACCGCCGATCACCGTACCCACGCAGCCGATGGCCAGCCCTTTGAAGACGAAAATTCGGCGGATATGCCGGTTGGTCGCCCCCATGGTTTTTAAAATGGCAATATCGCGGGTCTTTTCCATCACCATCATGATCAGGGCGCTGGCGATATTGAAGGCGGCAACGAGCACGATGAGCGTCAAAATGATGAACATCACCACTTTTTGAAGCCGAAGCATGGAAAACAGGTTGCGGTTCATCTGCATCCAGTCCCTGGCCCAGAAGGGAAAGCCGATGCGGGCCACGATCTCTTCGGCAATCTGCCTGGCCTGGTAGATATCCTTTACGCGCACCTCGATGCCCGAGGCCTGCGCCGGCATCTGCAGCAGGCGCTGGGCCACGTCCAGGCGTACGAAGGACATGGCGTCGTCATATTCGTTCATCCCGGTTTCGAAAACGCCGGCAACGCGAAAACGCTTCACCGTCGGCATCCGGTTGGCCGCCGATCCTTTTCCCAGAGGGGAAATGAGATAGATGGGGTCGCCTACGGCAACCTTGAGCTTTGCGGCCGTTACCTTCCCGACGATCAATCCGGGCGCCTTTCCCGCAGGTTCGTCCGGCGCGGCATCCTTCAGCGCATCGCCGATCGAAGTCGTTTTGTTGACGAAAACGGGCGGCCCCGGCCGGGACGGATCCAGGGCTTTTAGCACCGCGCCGCTGATGCCGTGGGGACTTCTGAGCATCACCTGGGTATAGATGAACGGGGCGGCGGACTGCACGCCGTCAACGGACTCGATGGCCTGTACGGTTTTATCGATTTCGGCAACGGTTTCGCCGTAGCGCATCACCAGCACATGGGACTCGATGCCCAGGATGCGGTTCTGCAGCTCCGATTCGAATCCGGTCATCACGGCGATGACCACGATCAGGGCCATCACGCCGACGGCGATGCCGGCCGTGGCCAGCAGGGTAATCAGGGAGATGAAGGCTTGCTTCTGACGGGCGTGGAGATATCGTGCCCCCACAAACCAGGTGAAAGACATGGGCGTGTTCCTCTAAGAACCGGACTATATTTTTTTAATCGCCGAATGGTAAATTCCCGGCGTCGATCCGGGTATTGGAAAGGCGCCCACGCTCTTTTCGAAAAAAGCCATCGGCCCGACCCCGCCGATGATGGCATAGGCGTATCCGGCTTGGGCCATGGATTGCAGGGTCGCCAGCAGCAGGGCCGTTCCGACGCCTTTGCGGCGGCAGGTCGGATCCACGCCGATGGGGCCGAAAAAGTTGCGGCAGGTGCTGTCATGGCAGGCAAAGCCGGCCACCCGCCCAGCGCTGACGGCGACCATGCAGGCAATCGGCTGCCGGCCAAAGGAGACCTCGCACTCGGCGGCCCACCCGTCGCCGAACACCTGCTGGATCCATCCGACAACCTGTTTCATCTCGCTGGCCATGGCCCTTCGAACAGTCGTATCCAACCGGGCCAGTGTCGCTGTCAGTTCTTCATGGTCGGGCAGATCGTAGAGTTTTACCAGTAAATCGGTCATGGGGTCCTCGCGTTATTCGTGATGTTTTACGGCGCTGTCAATCGTTGTTCAGCGAACGGTTCAAACTTCCGCACACATATCCTTCCAGATCCGCGGCAATGTGCACAAAACCGATTTCCCTCAACTGGCCTAAGATCCGCTGCCGGACCGGATCAGTGAACAGCGCGGGCAGATGTTCCGGGGGCAATTCAATGCGAGCCACATTCCCATGGCAGCGCACCCTGCAGTTTTGGAACCCTGCGGATTCAAGGGCTGCCTCGGCCCGCCGGACCTGTTCCAGGTTTTCCAGCGTGATGGGGGTGCCGTAGGGAAACCGTGTGGCCAGACAGGCCATGGCCGGTTTGTTCCAGACGGCCAGATTCCGCCAGCTGGCCAGTTGGCGGACATCCGCCTTGGACAATCCGGCCTCCAGCAGCGGCGCGGCCACCCCGAGTTCTTGTGCTGCTTTCATTCCGGGACGGTAATCACCGAGGTCATCGGCGTTGGCACCGTGGGCCAGGGTTGAAAATCCCCGGCGCGCTGCCACCTCCGCCAGTTGCCTGAAGATAATTTTTTTGCATATGTAGCATCGCTGCCTGGTATTGGCAAGGAAGTCGGCATGGTCCATTTCGTGAGAGTCGACGATCAGATGCGGCACCCCTAATTGGGCGGCAAGTTTCTCCGCATCGGCCACATCCCGCTGCGGATGAATGGGAGATCGGGCCGTGAGCGCGATCACCCGCTCACCGAGCACAGAACAGGCTTCGGCCAGCAAAACGGCGCTGTCCACACCTCCTGAAAGGGCCACGGCAAGCCGGTCAAAGGACTCTAAAAGCTGGATCAGCTTCGTTTTTTTATCCTGAAGGGATGGCGGCATATTTCATTTTTTCCGTCGTTGACCCACATGCAAAGCTATGGCGCACATGGCCAAAAAATCATTTACAATCAGCATGCAATCCTTTATAAACATTGGTTGTCACACCGTTTTACTATAGGCCAATCCAAATTCAAAGGGGTTTTTCATGGGGAAAAAGAGTCTCACCAAATCCACTGCGAAGAAGAAGAAGGCGGCGGCCAAGAAAAAAGTCGCGGTAAAAACCAGCCCGAAGAAAAAAGCGCCGGCGAAGAAAACTGCTCCAGCTAAAAAAGCAGCTGCTTCATCCAAACCGGCAGCCACGGTGAAACCGGCAGCTAAACCGGTGAAAAAGACCGCTCCTAAAAAAGCCCCACCCACAGCCAAACCGGTCCCGGTAGAAACGCTTCTCAAGAAGAAGTTTGACACCGCTGCCCCGAAAGTTCTCTATAGCGTCCCCAAAGAGCTGGTCGAAAAATCGACTTTCGCGGCACCGGAATTCCTGGCCGGGTATGCATCCAATGACGCCAAACGAATCAAAGGCCTGTTGGCAAACACATACAAAATGGCGGACTTAAAGGCCGCCGCAGAGAAGGCTGCTGCCGAGAAAGCTGCTGCAGAGAAGGCCGCCGCTGAGAAAGCTGCCGCCGAGAAGGCTGCTGCAGAGAAGGCCGCTGCCGAAAAAGCTGCCGCCGAGAAGGCTGCTGCAGAGAAGGCCGCTGCCGAGAAGGCCGCTGCCGAGAAGGCTGCTGCCGAGAAGGCTGCTGCCGAGAAGGCTGCTGCCGAGAAGGCCGCTGCCGAGAAGGCTGCTGCCGAGAAGGCTGCTGCCGAGAAGGCTGCTGCCGAGAAGGCTGCTGCCGAGAAGGCTGCTGCCGAGAAGGCTGCTGCCGAGAAGGCTGCTGCCGAGAAGGCTGCTGCCGAGAAGGCTGCTGCCGAGAAGGCTGCTGCCGAGAAAGCTGCCGCCGAGAAGGCCGCTGCCGAGAAGGCTGCTGCCATCAAGCAAGCGGCAGCCCAGAAGCCCGATGTTTCCGTATCCTATGAGCCGGCCTCTGCCCAGGCGTCATCCGGCAAGCCATCGGATCCCGTGGACAACACCATGAAACTGGTTGCCGCCGGAATCGCATTTCTGATTCTGCTGGTGATCGGCGCCAGCACCTCCAACTCATTCAAATACTATCTGGTGGAAAACCAGGGGGCCCTGGAAATCTGGAAAGGCAAGTTCGCTCCATTAGGCAAAAAAATGGTTCTTGCCCTGCCCGGCGTTGCGGTGCCCGAGGATCTGAAAGAGGTCTACAGTTCCGATGGCGTCTACCCGCTGGCGTTTCAGTATTACATCGACAAAGCGGACGCCCTTCTGGACGTCCCCGGCATTCCGGATTTCGAAGCCATCAAGAAGACCCTGAAGATCGCCCTGGAATATGGTTCCAGCAGTGAACTGCGGGACGTCGCCTATCAGCGCCTCGACAACATCGACCGCCTGATTCTGGATTACAAAGCCGATGTCGCCGCCAGCCGGGGCACCATCGAAGGGTTGACCGCGGCCATCGATTTTCTCAAACAGGCCGACAAACTCACCAAAGACGAAGTCCTGGAACAGCGTATCGCCCAGAAAATCGCCGCCCACGAAACGGCCATCGCCGCACTGGAAGAGCAGGCCGAAGCCGAGGCTGAAGCGGCCCGGTTAGCAGAGGAAGCCGCTGCCGAAGAAGCGGCCGCCCAGGAAGCGGAAGCCACGGCTGAAGCCGAAACCCAAGGCGAGCAAGCGACTCCCGCGGCTGAGCCCGAGGCCCAGCCTGAAGCTGAGCCTAAAGCCGAAGAAGGGCACTGATCCATCGTCCCATCAATCAAAATCAGGGGAATCGTCCCACTACGCGGGCGATTCCCCTTTTTATTTGTTTGTCAGGTTGCTGAAGGTCTTCAGTGTCTGCCTGCACTACCATAAAAAGAAACGGCGGTTAAAAAACTTCCTTCCACCGCCGTATATATTCCCGGTTTTCGAACTTGTACCGGACAATTTCCTTAAACCGCCTGTTCCGGCCCAAAACATCGATTTAAGACCGAAAAACGGCTTCGTTTTTAACCTAACCCATCGATATCTCGGCATTCTGCTTGGTGCGACCCAATTTCAAATGACCTTTCTACGGTGAGACCCCGAATCGCAGCCACTTGAAGTCCTGTCGGACCTGGTCGGAAACGCCGCTTCCCACCCGCCCCATAAAAAGATTTTCCGGCTTCAAACAGATGTTGGGCTCGTTGGTCTGCAGTTCCACAAATCCATGGGGGCTGAACAGATGGATGAGCATGTTACGGTATTGCTGGGCGGTAAAACCCGAACCATCCAGATCCCAGGTCCAGGAGTAGCCGACCAGATAGGCAATCATCTCCTCGATACGGGGATGAGCGATCATCATCCGCACCAGATCCCCGGCAATTCTGCAGGATCTAAGGTTTCTGCCGACCTCGACGGCTTTAACCTCCATCATCATCCCCTCGCCTAACTTCGTCCAGCGTTCTTCAGGCTCCGGTTGGCTGAAAACGCCGAATCCGACAATTTGCCGCTCTTCCATCAAAGCCAGCACCACATTGGCGCCTGGCTGGGCGGCGTAGGTCTCTAACGTTTCCCGTCTTGTAAAAATGGATTTGTACTGGGCGTGGATCCCGAACTGTTCGCTGAAACGGTAGGTCCGGATCTGTTCGGGCGTGCAGAAGGACCGGATCAGGACGGTGCCGGCAGGAGTGGATCGGATGATTTCCTTGGAGTTTGGTGCGTTCAACGGTGTCTTTCTTCGGCGACGACTTCGTAAGAAAGTCAATATCGGCGTTACGCTTCGTCCCTCGTCAGTGCGGAGTACGTTCCGGTGCGCCTCCCTCCTCGGGACTCGCAAGCCTTGATCTCGGCCTTCTTACGAAGTCGTCATCTCGGAGGATCAGAAGTCGCTCCACTCCTTATGCAACCGTTTGATCATAATCGCCAGATCTCTCCGGGTGCCGTGAATGTCTTTCACATATTCCTTCAATTCACCGAATTTGAAGAAATCGAATTTGTGGACCGCTTCGATGGCGTTGTCTTCCACGCCAACCACCAGATCCGCCCGCAGCAGTTCCAGCCCCCGGTCCATGGCCAGTTGAATCAGGTCCAGCAGCAGCCAGGTGCCCAGCCGTTTCTGACGAAATTCCGGCAGCACGATGATACGAAAGCGGCCCACATGGCTGGTAGCTCCAAACCCCCGCATGTACAGGCTGCCCTGCCCCACGATATTGGATTCGCACAGGGCCAGGATGGAGCAGATGCCGCCTTCTTCCACCGCTTCGAACCATTTGTCCATGACCGCCCTGTCCGTAACGTCGTAATTCATGAACCAGCGGTCCGGTTCGGGGATCTTCCGGTAGAAGTCGTCCAGTAGGGCCCGGTCGGCCGTTTCCAGCGGACGAATGACTGCTTCCTCGCACTCCTTGAGAACACACTCTTTGGGGTATCTCAATTTCTCAGCCCTCCTTCGCCGTTGGCCGGTCCTGGAAAAGGGTGAGTAGGCAGCGCCTGCCCGAAGATGAACATCGTCGTTCCCGCATCAACGGGCCGTTTAAGGGCAATACCTACCGATCCGGAGCGGCACTGTCAAGGCACTCACGGGTTTTTTGCGACAAACCGAAAAGCCCGCAGCCTGAATCCTTTTTGTCGGGAAAAAATGACCCGGAAATGGGCAGCGCGCGGCTGTTGCGGTTCGTGTAAACGGTTTTTCACTATCCGATTTTTTTCTTGACTAACGCTGTTTGTAGCTAATATATAGCTAACATGTAACCTTTTAGCAAATGAATTTTGCCCAATTTTTGATTTTCATTCTCACCGCACAGCGCACCACCGGTCTTAAAAATCAGGCCCCATTGCAAGCGGGGCCTCGGCACGAATATAGCTGCGGCCCCATTGCAAGCCGCCGAAAGGGAGGGTTTCATGAGCGACCTGAGTTGGCTTCCGCGAGAATCCGGCATCAAAAACCATCATTTGTGGGGAGAAGAACATTTTTCGGACCAGGCCCCCGGCGTCATTTTTGAGAAACGCCCCATCCTGGACCCTTCCGGAGCCCCTGTCGATGGCCTTTTCTCAGCCTGGATCATCCTGAACAACCCCATGCAGTACAACTCCTACACCACCGAAATGGTCAAAGGCGTAATCGCCGGCTTTCACCGCGCTTCGGCGGACAGCTCCGTGGTCGCGGCGGTGTTCACGGCCATGGGGGACAAAGCTTTCTGCACGGGCGGCAACACCAAGGAGTACGCCGAGTATTACGCCGGCCGTCCCAACGAATACGGCCTTTACATGGATCTGTTCAATGCCATGGTCGACGGAATCCTGGGCTGCAAGAAACCCACCATCTGCCGGGTCAACGGCATGCGGGTGGCCGGCGGCCAGGAGATCGGCATGGCCTGCGACATCGCCGTTTCCAGCGACCTGGCCATTTTCGGCCAGGCCGGCCCCCGGCACGGCAGTGCGCCCGACGGCGGCAGCAGCGATTTCCTGCCCTGGATGCTGCCCATGGAACAGGCCATGTGGAACTGCATCTCCTGCGAAATGTGGAGCGCCTACAAGATGAAACGCCTGGGGCTGATCTCCAAATGCGTGCCCGTCATTCGGGATGGAGACGCCTGGGTGCGCAATCCGGCCATCGAAACGGACCAGTACCTTCGCGACGGGGAAATCGTCTACGGCGAATACAAGAGCGGCGATGCCGCCAAACAGGCCCGGGCCTATGTCAAGACGGCCACCACCGATTTCGAACTTCTGGACAGCGAGGTCAATCGCATCCTGTGGACCTATACCAACCTTTTCCCCGCCTGTCTGATCAAGAGCGTGGAAGGCGTCCGCCTGAAAAAGAAATATTTCTGGGACCAGGCCAAGGTGATCAACCGGCACTGGCTGGCCGCCAATATGAACCACGAGGCGTACCTGGGTTTCAACGCCTTCAACACCAAGAAACTCACCGGCCGCGACACCATCGATTTCATCGAGTACCGCCGGCGCATGGCCGCCGGGGACGCCTTTGACGCGGAATTCATGGCGGCCGTATTGGCAAGACCCAACACATAAGGAACTGAGATGCTGCTCGAAGGAAAAAACGCCATCGTCACCGGAGGCTCCCAGGGAATCGGCACAGCGGCCAGTCTGGAACTGGCCAGCGAAGGCGCCAACGTCTGCCTGACCTACCGGAGCCATGAAAAAGAGGCCCGGGCGGTCGTCGAACGGATCGAGAAGATGGGCCGCAAAGCTTTATGCGTGGCCTGCGACATCGCCGTTTTCCAAGAAGCGGAAGCAGCCGTCAACGCCGCCGCGGAGGCGTTCGGAAGAATCGACATCCTGGTGAACAACGCCGGCATGAACTGGGACGGGGTCTGCTGGAAAATGTCCGAAGAGCAGTGGGATCGCGTGCTCGCCGTCAACCTCAAGGGCTATTTCAATTTCACCCGCCAGGTGGCGCCGCGGTTCAAGGAGCAGAAATACGGCAAAATCGTCAATGTGACTTCCATCAACGGCCTTCGTGGCAAGTTCGGCCAGACCAATTATTCCGCCTCCAAGGCCGGCATCGTGGGCTACACCAAAGCCGTGGCCAAGGAACTGGGGGCCTTTGGCGTCAACGTCAATGCCGTGGCACCGGGCCTGATCGAAACCGCCATGCTGAAAAATTCCGAAGCCCGGGAAAAGATCATCGACCTGGCCATGGGAGAAATGGCCTTAAAACGCCTGGGCCAGCCCGAAGACCTGGCCGCCGTCATCGCTTTTCTGGCATCGGACAAGGCCCGCCACATTACCGGCGAGGTGATCAAGGTGGATGGGGGACAGTATATATAGGTGGGTAGGCTGTAGGTATTTAGGCTGAAGGGATCCTCTCCCTTATGCCTTCTACCTTCAGACTACAGCCTACAGCCTAAAACGCTTTTCAAATGGTACGCGATGAAACCAATTACTTCTGAAATACGATATACACAATCACTCACAAAGGACTGCAACCATGACTGACGTCGCCATCATCGGCGCAGGTCAGAGCGCTTTTGTGCGCGCGTTTCCGGGATCTGTCCGGGAACTGGCCTTTCAAGGGTTTTCCGACGCCGTAGGGCATGCCGGCATTACGGCCGCGCAGATCGATGCATCGGTCGTCTGCTCGGCACCGGAGTACGACCTGCAGCGCTCGCCGGCCGGGGTGTTCGCCGAGTATCTGGGGCTCAACCCGGGCCCGACCTTCTACGTGGAAACCCTGTGTTCATCGGGCAGTACGGGCCTGAAACTGGCCTACAGCCTGATCAGTTCCGGGCTGCACGATGTGATCGCGGTCATCGGGTTTCAGAAAATGTCGGAAATCTCCTCGGCCGAGACCCAGGAGCGCATGGGGCGCGGTGCGGACATCCAGTGGGAAAGCCCCTTCGGCACCATGATGCCTGCCTACTACGCCATGTATGCCCGGGCCCACATGGACGCTTACGGCACCACCCCGGAAGATCTGGCCGCCATCCGGGTCAAGGCCGCCACCTACGGTCAGCTCAACGAACGGGCCGTCTACCGCAAAGCGGTAACCCCCGAGATGTTCACCGATCCGGAGAATCGCATGAGCGGGCCAGTGGCGTCCCCCTTGCGCGTGGGGGACTGTTGCGCCAACGCCGACGGCAGTTCCTGCATCATCGTCGCCAACGCCGAAAAAGCCAGGGCGTTGTGCGACAAACCCGTCTGGATTCGCGGCATCGGTGCCGCCTCGGCACCGGTCAACCTGGCCGGTCGCGACCTGTTCAACGGGCTTTCCGTGGCCCGGCAGGCCGCTTCGCAAGCCTACGACATGGCCGGCATGAAGCCCGAAAACATCGATGTGGCCGAGGTGCATGATTGCTTTACCATCGCCGAAATGATGGCCTACGAGGATCTCGGCTTTGCCGAGCCCGGCGGTGGCAGGGAATTGATCAACACCCGGCAAACCTACCTGGACGGCCGCATTCCGGTCAATGTGGACGGGGGGCTGCTCTCCAAGGGCCATCCCATCGGGGCCACCGGCGGCAGCCAGATCCGCACCATCGTCCTCCAGCTTCGCGGCGAAGCCGGCGACATCCAGGTTCCCGATGCCGCCGTTGGCCTGGTGCACAACATCGGCGGCGTCGGACTGTACGGCAACGTGACCATTCTGGCCAGATAGAGGAAACCATCGCTATGGGAAAAAAAGAGAAGGACGAACGCTTCAGGAAATTCGGCACCGTCAGTTTCACCGGAACCACCCGGGTCAACGACTTCATCGACCATCTGGAGCAGGGCCGCGTCACCGGAACCCGCTGCGAATCCTGCAACCGGGCCTTTTTTCCGCCCCGGGCCGACTGCTGCGACTGCCGGACGTCCAAGATGGCCTGGTTCGATGTGCAGGGTGCCGGCCGCCTGATCTCCTACAGCACCCTGGCCTTTGGCCCCAGGGGTTTTGAAGCGGATTTGCCCTATACCATCGCCCTGGTGGATTTTTCCGACTTCAAGATCTTCGGACGCATTGCCGGAGACCTCGCCGAAGAAGCGCTTTCCATCGGCATGAAGCTGAAGGTCAAGGCCAATGCACTGGCCGACGGGCGCTTCAATTACGTTTTTTACAAGGAGTAGTCATGTCCTATTTGCAGACCATCCAGCACACCATTGCCGATGGCATTGCCACCCTCACCCTGGACCGCCCCAAACACAACGTACTCAACATCGATATGATGACCGAACTCAACGGCCAGTTGGATCAGCTGGCCACCGACGGTTCGCTCAAATGCATCGTCATTGCGGCCAACGGCCCCAGCTGGTGCGCCGGCGTGGAGGTGGCCGATCACAAGCCGGCCATGGTGGACGACATGATCGCCACCTTCAACGGCATCTTCGAACGCATCCACCGCCTGCCCGTGCCCACCATTGCCGCGGTTCAGGGAGCCTGCCTGGGCGGGGGCATGGAGGTGGCCATGGCCTGCGACATCATCATCGCCGCCCATAAGGCCGTCTTCGGCCAACCGGAGATCAAGCTGGGCTTCTTCCCGCCCTACGCGGCCATCCGGCTGCCCCAACTGGTGGGGCCGGCCCGCGCCGTCGAAATCTGCACCACCGGCCGCCGCTATAAAGCCGAAGAGGCGCACCGCATGGGCCTGGTGTCCCATCTTTCCGGAGACGATAATTTTCAGGAAACCGTCGACGGCATCGTCGGCGAGATCAAGGCCTGCAGCCCGCTGATCGTCCGGCTCAACAAGCGCGCCGTAACCGCCCACCTGGGACTGGATTTCAAAAAAGCCCTATCCGGCGTCAGCGATCTTTTTCTCAACACCTTGATGAAAACCGAAGACACTTTGGAGGGCATCGCCAGTTTCGAGGAAAAGCGACGGCCGGTATGGAAAAACCGGTAACCTTGGATTTTGAAATTGAGGATTTAACGGATATGGTTTAAAAGAAGGAGAAGCAGCAATGGCGACCATGATATCCTGGCAGATGACGGAACCCGGCAAACCCCTGGCCAAGGTGGAGGCCCCCATCCCCGATCCCGGACCCGGTGAAGTCCTGGTCAAGGTGGCCGGATGCGGCGTGTGCCACACCGACCTGGGGTTCTACTATGACGGCGTGCGCACCAAATCGCCGCTGCCGCTGACCCTGGGCCACGAAATCAGCGGCATTGTCGCCGCCGCCGGCCCCGGTGCCGAACCGTGGGATGGCAAGGCGGTGATCATCCCCGCGGTCATGCCCTGCGGAACCTGCGATGTCTGCAAACGGGGTCTGGGCAACATCTGCGTCGCCCAGAAGATGCCCGGCAACGATATTCAGGGTGGTTTCGCCAGCCACATTGTCGTCCCGGCCGATCAGTTGTGCCCGGTAGCGGTAGACGACCAGAACCGGCCCGTGGGGGAGGCAGACGTTCCCCTGGCCCATCTGTCCGTGGTGGCCGATGCCCTGACGACCCCGTATCAGGCCGTCGTCGATGCCGGCCTTACGGCCGACGACACGGCCATCTTCGTGGGCGTGGGCGGGGTGGGCGGTTTCGGGGCCCAGATCGCCAGGGCATTCGGTGCCGCCGTGGTGGCCATCGATGTCGATCCGGCCAAGCTGGAGGCGCTGGCACCATACGTGGACGCCACCTTCAACGCAGCCGAATACGCTTTCAAGGACCTTCGCAAGGCGGTTTCCGCCTTTGTCAAAGAGCAGGGAAAGCGTCGGACCGAATGGAAGATTTTCGAAACCTCCGGCACCGCCGCCGGCCAGAAAACCGCGTTCGGTCTCATGACATTCGGGGGGCATCTCTCCGTGGTGGGCTTTA
The DNA here is from genome assembly GCF_963668215.1 of uncultured Desulfosarcina sp. Taxonomy (NCBI): domain Bacteria; kingdom Pseudomonadati; phylum Thermodesulfobacteriota; class Desulfobacteria; order Desulfobacterales; family Desulfosarcinaceae; genus Desulfosarcina; species uncultured Desulfosarcina sp. Next base: position 4,782,334 of record NZ_OY764190.1, on the reverse strand, counting down.
CCATGGACAAGGTGGAGATCCGCCTTTCCAATCTCATGGCTTTCCACGCCACCGCCCGCGGCAACTGGGGGTGTATGCCCAAGTACTATGCGCCGGTGCGCGACCTGGTCCTGTCGGGCAAGGTGAAGATGGCCCCCTTTGTGAAAACGTTCCCGCTGGCTGAAATCAATTCGGTCTTCGAGACGGTGCACCACAAAAAGATCGTTCAGCGGGCGATCATGGTGCCCTGACCCGCGCGATCAATTCTCAACAGCCGGAATAAAGCGGTTACGGAGATGGATGCGCGCTGGACGAAAGGCCCCAACAGCCGCGCAGCCATTGGCAAAGCAAGGGCTGCGGCAAACCACCAGATAGGAAACGAGATGCACAAACTACTCACCGACAGCCCGGGGAAAAAGATGCTGCTTTTAGGCAACGAAGCCATCGCCCGCGGCGCCATCGAGGCCGGCGTGGCTTTTGCCACGACCTATCCGGGGACCCCTTCTTCGGAGATTTCCCTGAACCTGTTTCAGATCTCCCAGGAGAGCGACCTTTACTTCGAGTACAGCACCAACGAGAAGGTGGCCCTGGAAGTGGCCTCCGCTGCCGCCAACAGCGGCGTGCGCACCTTCTGCATGATGAAGCACGTGGGGTTGAACGTGGCCGCCGACCCGCTGATGACCCTGGCCTACGTGGGCGTCAAGGCCGGCATGGTCGTGCTCACGGCCGACGACCCGTTCATGTTCTCCAGCCAGAACGAACAGGACAACCGCTACTACGGCAAGCTCTCCGGTTTGCCGGTACTGGAGCCATCCTCCGTTGAAGAAGCCCGCCGCATGATGGTCGATGCCTTCGACCTTTCCGAGCAGCTCGGCAAGCCGTTGATCTTCCGCACCACCACCCGGGTCAACCACTCCAGCGCCTTCGTGGAGCTGGGAAAGCTTACCGCCCGCAAGCCCAAGGGAGACTTTACCAAGGATCCGTTCAACCTGGTCACCGTACCGGCCGTCTCCCGCCGCCTGCATGTACGCCTGCTGGAAAAATGGGAAAAGGCCCGGAAGCTGGCCGAAGCCTCGCCGTACAACTTTACCGAAGGCAGCGGCCCCTGGGGCATTGTCTGCAACGGCGTCAGCTACAACTATGTTACCGATGCGGTAGGCGAACTGGGCATTGCCGATAAAACCCGGGTTCTGCGCCTGGGTTTTTCTCACCCGGCCCCGCCCGAGAAAATCAAGTCCTTTCTCAACGGCTGCGAGAAGGTGCTGGTGGCCGAAGAGGGCGAGCCCGTCATGGAAGAGACGATCAAAGCCTTTGCCCAGGAGGAAGGGCTTACCATGCCCATCGTGGGCAAAGGGGAAAAATTGTTCTCGCGGCTCAACGAATTCGATCCGGCCCTGGTGCGCCGGGTCATCGCCGACTATTTCGGGGTGGCCTATACCGACAGCCGGCCCCCCGACCTTTCCGATGTGCCGGAAATCCCCCAGCGTCCGCCCAACCTGTGCGCCGGCTGCTCCCACCGGGCCACCTACTACGCGGTGAAAAAGGCCGCCGAAGGCTTCGAAACGGTCTATCCCACGGACATCGGCTGCTACACCCTGGGATTCCTGCCGCCTTTGGCCATGGGAGATTTTCTCATCTGCATGGGATCGTCCATCAGCACCGCCTGCGGTTTTTCCCAGGCCACGGACAAGAAAGTCATCGCCTTTATTGGCGATTCCACCTTTTTCCACTCGGGCCTGACCGGCCTGGTCAACGCCGTGCACAACAACCACGACTTCACCCTGGTCATTCTGGACAACGGCACCACCGCCATGACCGGCCACCAGCCCCATCCGGGCGTGGACATGGACAATCTCAACCTGTCCGGATACGGACGCGTCTCCATCGAGGCGGTGGTACGGGCCATCGGCGTGGAAGACGTCACCGTCATTCAGCCTTACAAGGTTAAAAAGAGCATCGAAGCCGTAAAAAAGGCCCTGGACCATAAAGGCCTGTCGGTGATCATCTCCCAGCAGATGTGCACCCTGTACGCCCGCAGCCTGAAGCAGCTCAAGGTGCGCGCCTTTACGGTGACGGACAAGTGCAAAAACCACCGGGACTGCATCAATGAAATCGGCTGTCCGGCATTTTACCTGGACGGGGAACGGGTCCAGATCGACCCCAACACCTGTGTCGGGTGCGCGGTCTGCGCCCAGATCTGTCCGGAGAATGCCATCACGCCTGTCAAGGAGAAACCGGCCGGCTGATCCGTCGGAAGCATAAAAAGAACATCTGCGGCTGCGGATCGCCGGCATAAAAGCAGAGCATGCCGTTTCCGGTACCGGCAGCCCAAGCATATGGGAAACAATCATGGATACGACAAGACTGATTATCGTGGCGGTGGGCGGCCAGGGCAACCTGCTGGCCTCCAAAGTATTGGGGGAAGCGGCCCTGCTTTCCAACGTTCCGGTGCGAATGAGTGAAATTCACGGCATGGCGCAGCGCGGCGGCGTGGTGGAATCGGCCATCGTCTTCGGCGATGCCGAAAGCACCATCATATCCGATGGGGAGGCCGACGTCCTGGTCGGCTTCGAACCCTCCGAAACCCTGCGGGCCCTGAACAAATGCAACGCCAACACCAGCGTCATCACCAATCTGGCGCCACTGCCGCCGTTTACCGTGGCCATCGGGCGCGGCACCTACCCGGATCTGGATCACGCCCAGAATCTGATCCGGGCCAAAACCAAACGCCTGATCGCTTTCGATGCCGTTGCCCTGGCCAGACAGGCTGGCAGCGTCATGGCGGTCAATATCGTTCTGCTGGGCGCGTTGATCCAGACCGGGATTCTTCCGATCCCCAAAGAGAATCTGGAAAAGGCCATCCGCACCAAGACCAAGGCGGCTTTCGTGGACGTCAATCTGGCAGCCTTTGACCTGGGGTTCAAGGCCGCAGCGGGGGGCTGATCCCAGAAACGGACAGTTGTTTTTTGAGGTAGCGGCACCATACACAAAGCATCCGACCCGGTTTTATATAAAAACGACGTCAACGATTCGTTTTACAAAAAGGAGGTAGACGATGCCCTGGAATGACAAGTATGAGTGCATGCCTGTAAAGCAGATCCAGCAGTTTCAAATGGAAAAGCTTCAGGAGACCGTTCAATGGGTGACCAAGCGCGTCCCGTTTTACAAGCAGAAGTTCAAGGAGGCGGGCATCAAGGCCGCCGACATCAAGGGCATCGAAGATGTAGCCAAGCTTCCCTTCACCGAGAAAAACGATCTGCGGGACAACTACCCCTTCGGCCTGTGCGCCGTGCCCTTGAAGGAGGTCGTGCGCATACACGCCTCTTCGGGCACGACGGGCAAGCCCATCACCGGTCCTTACACCGCTGACGATCTGGCCCAGTGGACCGAGTGCATGGTGAGAAATTTCTATGCTGCCGGCGTGCGCCCCGAGCATGTGGTCCAGAACGCCTACGGACACGGTTTGTTCACCGGCGGGTTGGGCTTTCATCAGGGAGCCACGGCCCTGGGCTGTACCGTGGTCCCCACCAGCGCGGGCCTGACCGAGCGCCAGATCACGCTGATGCAGGATTTCGGCGCCCAGGTGCTGTGCTGCACGCCTTCCTATGCGCTGACCATCGCCGAGCGGGCCGAAGAACTGAGAGTCGACATCAAGAGTCTGCCGTTGTCCATCGGCATCTTCGGGGCCGAACCCTGGACCGTCGGCATGCGTGAGGAGATCGAAGCACGCATGGGCATCAAGGCCATGGAGGCCTATGGTCTCACCGAACTTGGCGGCCCCGGCGTCGGCTTCGACTGCGAGGCCCAGAGCGGCATCCACATCAACGAAGACCATTACCTGGCCGAAGTGGTCGACCCCGTCACCCTGGAGCCGGTCCCCCTGGGAGAAAAGGGCGAGCTGATCTTCACCTCTCTGCAGCGCCGGGCCATGCCCATGATCCGGTACCGCACCAAGGACATCACCCGCCTGTACCGCGAAAAATGCGTCTGCGGACGGACCTTTATCAAAATGGACAAAATTTTCGGCCGCACCGACGACATGCTGATCATCAGCGGCGTCAATGTCTTCCCATCCCAGATCGAGTCCCTCCTGCTGGATATCGAGGAAGTGACGCCCCAGTACCGCCTGGTCGTCCGCAAAAAAGGCTACCTCGACCAACTGGTGGTGCAGGTGGAGGGCAAGCCGGAAGTCTACGAAGCCGGCGACCGCAAGAAATTCGAGGTCGAAGCCAAAATCATGGCTCACATTCGCGGCCACATGGGCATCAGTATAGAAGCCAATCTCGTGGATCCCAAATTCATCGCCCGAAGCGAAGGCAAGGCCCTGCGCGTTGTCGACGAAAGGCCCAAACAGTTCCGCTGATTAATATCGCGTCCTGAAAATGTGCAGGCCAAATGGGCCTGCACTTGGGATTTTCGACGCCGCTTTATGAATTAAATTCAAATTGTTTTATTTTTTCAACATTTGACCGTTCATCAAAAGTACGTACGACCATAGCGGGCAAACCGGGCCGCCCAGGCCCGGCGCCCATGATAACGGTGCCGAACCATCCAGAGAACCCCGGGAGGTGCAATCATGACTGACAAACCATCCTTCGCCCCCAAAACCTTTGCCGTCATCGGTGCGGGTCCCGTCGGCTGTATCGTGTCGGCATTCCTGGAAAAAGGCGGCCATCGGGTGATTTTGTGCGACGTGATCCCCGAACTGCTCGACCCGGCCCGCAAACGGGGCATCATTATCGAAGGGGCCGAGAACCTGACCCAGAAGGTCAGCCATACCTGCACCAGTGTCGACGACCTGCCCGAATACAAACCCGATGTGATTTTCGTTACGGCCAAAGCCAACGCCCTGCCCCTGATCGCTTCGGCCATCGAAGGATTTTACAAAAAAGGCCTCTACGTGGTCAGCTGGCAGAACGGCATCGACACGGAACTGGTCCTGGCCAACAGCCTGGGAAAGGAGGGGGTCATGCGGGCGGTGGTCAACTACGGCTGCGGCCTTCTGGGCCCAGCCCATGTGACCATACCTTTTCATCATCCGCCCCACTATCTCCAGGAACTGGATCCGGAGGCCAAATTTGCCGCCGATGCCATTGCCGACGCCCTGACCAAAAGCGGTCTCACCACCCGGCATACGGAAAATATCGTGGCCATGGTGTGGCGCAAAGGGGTGCTCAACGCCTGTATGAACCCGGTCTGCGCCGTCACCGGATTGACCATGTCCCAGGCCATGAACGACCCAATCATCTTCAACATCGTCGACGCCCTGGTCAAAGAGTGCGTCAAGGTGGCCCGGGCAAACGAAATCCTGCTGGGATGGGAGTACTACCCCAATGCCATCGAATACATGCGCACCGCCGGCAACCACAAGCCTTCCATGCTCATGGACATCGAAAACGGCCGCCGCACGGAGATCGACTACATCAACGGCAAATTCGTCGAATACGGCCGCCGGGCCGGCATCGAAACGCCTTACAACATCACCCTGCAGAGTTTGGTTAAGGGGTTGGAGTCCCGGCTGTGAAAAAGCAGTGAAGTGTGATCGGTGAACCGTGAACTGTGACTCGTGATTGGTGATTGGACCTCGCCCGAGGGAAGAGGGACGATGGATGAGGGATGAGGAGAATGCGCGATTGAAAAATTGAGGAATTGGTGAGCGGTAGGGGCGACCGGCCGGTCGCCCCTGTCACCGGACAACGCAACGAACCCAATGAACCCGACAAACTCAACAAACCCAATGAACCCAACAAGCCACCCAACCAACACCACTCCCTTTTTTGCCGGTGCCGACGTGGGCGCCTCCCGAACCAAGGTGGTGGTCATCGATGGCGAAAGCCGCATCCTTGGCCATTGCGTGGCCAAATCGGGAACCGATTTCACCGCCACGGCCGACGGCTGCCTTAAAGAGGCCCTGGCGATGGCCGGAGTAGAAAAGGAACGCATTCGACGCACCATTTCCACCGGGTACGGTCGAAAAAACGTATCCTATGCCCAGGACCACCGCACCGAAATCAGCTGCCACGGCAAGGGCTGTTTTCATTATTTTCCCTTTGCCATCACCATCATCGACATCGGCGGCCAGGACAACAAGGTCATCAAACTGGACGACAGCGGCAAGCGCACCTCTTTCAAGATGAACCGCAAGTGCGCTGCCGGGACCGGGGCGTTTTTAGAGGAGATGTCTCCCCGCCTGGACATTCCCCTGGAAGAAATGAACGGCCTGGCCGAAGCCTCCACCGATATGGTCAAACTGGGCAGCTTCTGTACGGTCTTTTCGGCAACGGAGGTCCTCGAGAACATTCGCCGCGGCAAGCGTGTCGAAGACATCGTCAAGGGATTGTTCTTCTCTGTCATTTCCAGAATCAGGGAGATGGACGCCTTTACCGAAAAAGTGGTCATGACCGGCGGCGTCGTGGCCCACAACCCTTTTCTGGTGGAAATGACCCAGGAACTGATCAACCGCCCCGTTCTTGTGCCGGAGCTGCCCCAGTTCACCGGAGCCCTGGGAGCGGCGCTGTATGCAAAAGAGACCTATGAGAATTGAAAAAAATGAGAGGTAAACATGGTCGAAGAGAAGAAACTGAAGCTGAAACGCCTGGCATCGGCCAAAGTGCTGGGCAAATTCATGGCCGATTACTACTACGAGTTGGACAATGCTGCCAAAACCGGTGAAAAAAAAGTCGCCTGGTGCACCAGCGTAGGCCCGGCAGAGATCCTGCGGGCCATGGGCTTTCTGGTCTATTTTCCGGAAACCCACTCGGCCATGCTGGGCTCTTCGCGCATGGCCACCGACCTGATCCCCAAGGCCAATGCCATCGGCTACTCACCGGACATCTGTTCCTACCTGACCGCGGATGTGGGGGCCTATCTGGAAAAGGTGTCGCCCCTGTCCAAGGTCTTCGAAGGCATCGAAGGACCGCCGAAACCAGACGTACTGGTGTTCAACACCAACCAGTGCCGCGACGTCCAGGACTGGTTCAACTTCTATGGCGAGGAGTACGACGTGCCCGTAGTCGGGGTCCACTCTTACGTGGGGGTCCAGGAAGTGGAAGAATCCCATGTCCGATCCATCGCCCGGCAGATGGAGGATATGATTCCTCCCCTGGAACGCGTCAGCGGAAACAAATTCGATCTGGACCGCCTCAAAGAAGCCGTGGCCCTGTCCCGGGAATGCTCGGACCTATGGAAGCTGGTCCTGGACACCGCCGCTGCCGTTCCTTCTCCCATAACCTTTTTTGACGGCACCACCCTCATGGGCGCCGCCGTCGTGGGCCGGGGAACAAAGGAAGCCAACGACTGCTACCGCATGCTGCTGGAAGAACTGAACCAGCGCATCGCCGACAAGGAAGGCGCTGTCCCCGACGAACGCTTCCGGATCTATTGGGACGGCATGCCCGTGTGGGGGCGCCTGTCGGCCCACGCTAAATTGTTCGCCGGCCTGCAGGCCAACGTGCTGGCCTCCACCTATTGCAATTCCTGGATCTTCTCGGCCCTGGACCCCGACGATCCGTTCAATTCCATGGCCCGTGCCTACACGGAATTGTTCATCGTGCGGGCCGATGCCCCCAAGGAGGCCTATATCCGGGAAATGCTTGAATTCTTCAAGGTCGACGGCATCATCTACCACGACGCCAAAACCTGCCCCAACAACTCCAACTGCCGCTATGGCATGCCCCAACGCATCGAAAAGCAGACCGGCATTCCCAGCCTGACCATCAACGGCGATCTGAACGATCTACGGTTGATCTCCGACGAGCAGACCAAAACCAATGTGGAGGCCTTTATCGAACAACTGGCGGAGAACAAATAAAACAATTGCGAATTCAGGGATTGGGGAATTGAGGAATTGGTTTTCTGAATCCCCGAATTTCCTAATTTTGTATACGAAGGAGCGACCATAATGCTTGAAAGTCTCTTTAATCCGAAAGGCGTCGCCGTCATCGGCGCTTCCGGCAAGGAACTGCACATCGGCAACCGGGTCATTAAAAACCTGCTGGATTTCGGCTACACCGGCAACATCTATCCCATCAATCCCAAGGCCGACGAGATCCGCGGAATCAAGGCCTACAAATCGATTTTGGATACCCCTGGCCAGGTGGATGTCGCCCACATGGTGATCCCGGCCAAATTTGTGCCCATGGCCGTGGAAGACTGCGGCAAGAAGGGCGTCAAACACATCATCATCAATTCCGGCGGCTTTTCTGAAACCGGACCGGAAGGGGCCGAGATCGAGAAAGCCTTTCTGGAAAAAGCCAGGCAATACGGCATTCGCATCTTCGGCCCCAACTGCCAGGGGATCATCAATACCGACCCGGCAGTAAAGGCCTACTGCAACTTCACCTTCACCTTCCCTGAGCCGGGGCATATCTCCATCGTGGCCCTGTCCGGCGGCGTGGCCGAAGTGATTCACCAGGGATTTTCCGCCATGGACGTGGGCACCCGCATTTACGCCTCCAACGGTAACGCCTGCGACATCTCCATCCCCGAGGTCATCCGCTACCTGGCCAACGACGACGGCACCCGGGTGATCGTCACCTATGTGGAAGGTCTCAAGGATCCCCTGGAATTTCTCGCCGCAGCCAGGGAGGCCACGGCCAAAAAACCGGTGCTGGCCATGAAGGCCGGCCGCACCATGGAAGGAGCCAAGGCGGCCGCCTCCCACACCGGTGGACTGGCCAAGGAGGACCTGGCCACGGACCTGATCTTCAAAAAGACCGGCATCCTTAATTTCAGGGATGAAGGCCACCTGATCAATGCCGCCGTGGCATTCGGGTCCCAGCCGGTGCCCGGGGGCAACCGGGTGGGCATCATCACCAACACCGGCGGTCCGGCCGTGATTGCCACCGACGTTCTGGTGGATGCCGGCCTGACGCTGCCACCGTTATCCGAAAAAACCAGAAGTCTTCTCACGGAAAAACTCTATCCCGAGGCGTCGGTGAGCAATCCGGTGGATGTCCTGGCCACGGGAACGGCCGAGCACTACCTGGCCTGCCTGGAAGCCATGATGGCTGACGACAGCTTCGACTGCATCCTGGTCCATTTCGTGACTCCCTTTTTCGTGGACACCGAGAGCATCGCCATGGCCATCGCCCAGGTCAACCAGAAACAGATCAAACCCATGGTCTGCAACCTGATGACCGACCGGCGTCAATGGGCCGAAACCGAGGCCATTCTCAAGGCCGGCGGGGTGCCCTGCTTTGCCCTGCCCAGTGACGCGGCCCGGACGTTAGGGGCTCTTGTCCGCTACCGCCGCATGCTGGACCGCGACCCCGGCCGGGTGCGCGCTTTCGGCGATGTAGATACCGATGGCGCCCGCGCCATCCTCGACGGAGCCGGTGAAGGCGGCATGCTGGCCGCCGACCGGGTTTACGAACTTCTCGAAGCCTACGGCATCGACGTTCCTGACTGGCGCCTGGCCGACGATGCTGACGCAGCCGTGGCCGCGGCCGACGAAATCGGTTATCCCGTCGTGGTCAAGGCCGATGCATCCGAGGTGATCCATAAAAGCGATATGGGCGGCGTGGCCGTCAACCTGGCCGATGCCGCCGCAGTAAAAAAGGCTGCCGCTGCCATGCAAAAACGAATCGACGCGGCCGACTTGCGCTTTTTCGTGCAGCAATACGTTCCCGGCGGCCGTGAGATGATCCTGGGCGCCAAATCCGAGCCCGGCGTGGGTCATCTGATCATGTTCGGCCTGGGCGGCATTTTCGTGGAGGTGCTCAAGGACGTGGTCTTCTCCCTCACCCCGGTCAGCGACACCGAAGCCCGTGAAATGGTCGACGGCATCCGGGGATCGGCCCTACTCGAGGGCGTGCGCGGAGAAAAACCGGTGGACAAAACCGCCCTGGCGGACCTGATCCAGCGCCTTTCGCGCCTGGTTACCGATTTCCCGCAAATCAAGGAACTGGATCTCAACCCGGTCATGGCCTTCGAAAAGGGCGCCGTGGCCGTGGATGCAAGAATTGCACTTTAGTCGCTCAAGGCGCAAAGCTGAAAGCACAAAGCGATCCGTATTCATCGGTCTTCTGTCTTCTGGCTTCTGACTTCTGACTTCTGAATTCCGCACCATCGAAAGGCGGTCAGGTCAGTCAGGAAAAAGTTACCGTTTCACGCAACCGAACAAACCGGGAGGCCCCCATGGCCCACTGGATGAATCTGGGACAGCAGTTGAAAATGAACGCCAAGAAGTTTCCCGACACCGTTGCCCTGTGCGATGCCGGGAGGCGCTTTACCTATCCGCAGGTCAACCGCAGAGTCAACCGGCTGGCCCACCGGCTCATGGAGATGGGGCTTAAAAAGGGCGACAAGCTGGCCGTACTCATGGAAAACTCCATCGAAATTATCGAATTTTACCTGGCCACGGCCAAAACCGGCATTGTCATCGTTCCGGTGAATTTCCGCCTGGTAGGGCCGGAAGTGGCGTACATTGTAGACAATGCCGACGCCAAGGCCATGGCGGTGGACCACGAATTCACTCCTTGCGTGGATGAGATCAAAGGGCAGCTTAAACAGATTCCGCCGGAAAACTACATTGTGGTCAACGTCCCCAAAGACGGTTACCGGGAGTACGAATCCCTGCTTAAAGGCGCGCCCGACGGCGAACCGCAGGTTTCCGTGTCCCCTTCGGACACCTGGATCCTGATCTACACCTCCGGCACCACCGGCCGACCCAAAGGGGTGGTGCGTTCCCACGAATCTCATATCGCCTTCTACCTCATCAACGCCGTGGATTTCGGATTCGACCAATCCGATGTGTGCATGAACGTCATGCCCCTTTGCCACATCAACTCCACCTTTTTCACCTTCACCTTCACCTACATCGGTGCCACGGTTTATATTCACCCGGCGCGCTCCTTCCGGCCCGAGGAGATTCTGGAGATTGTGGAAAAAGAGAAGATCACTTTTATCTCCCTGATCCCCACCCACTACAACCTGATCCTGAACGTCTCAGAGGAAGGCCGCAAGCGGGACACCAGCTCCATCCGCAAGCTGTTGTGCAGCAGCGCTCCGGTGAGAAAGACCATGAAAACCGCCATCATGGAGTTCTTCCCGGGCGTTTTGCTCTACGAAGGCTACGGCTCCACCGAGGCGGGCATTGTGACCGTGCTGCGACCCGAGGACCAGATGCGCAAACTGGGCTCCATCGGCTTTGAAAGCCTGGGCACCGAGCGGGTCAAAATCCTGGATAACGAAGGCAGGGAGGTGCCCGTTTGCGAGGTGGGCGAACTGTACTCCAAAGGGCCCATGCTCTTCGACGAATATTACAAACTCCCTGAAAAAACAGCCGAATCTTTTAAAGACGGATGGTTCTCCGCCGGCGACATGACCCGCATGGACGAAGACGGCTTCTACCAGATCGTGGACCGCAAGGACAACATGATCATCACCGGCGGGGAGCATGTCTATCCCAGCGAGGTGGAGGAGGTCATCGGCAGCCACCCGGATGTTTTCGACGTGGCCGCCATCAGCCTGCCCGACGACAAGTGGGGGGAAAAGGTGGCGGCCGTGGTGATTCCCCATGAAAGCGCCGATCTCTCCGAAGAAACCGTCCTCACCTGGTGTCGGAAGCGCATGGCCGGTTATAAGCGGCCCAAACAGGTTATCTTCATCACTGCGGATCAGATGCCCCGCACGGGCACGGGGAAGATTCTCCACCGCGTTCTGCGGGAGCGCTATGCCGACGGCGAGGCGGTCTTCCCTGAGGCGGACAGCTGCAATGCACCGGAAAGATAGAAATCATTGACTAATTTAAGGAGGATTCTACATGCTGACTAAAGCCTTCATCCCCTACAAGGGCTACTACTCCACCCCCTTCTGCCGCTGGCAGGGCGCCATGGCCAACGAGAATGCGATTACGCTGGGCGCCAAGACCGCCGCCCGCTGGATGGCCGAAAAAAAATGGGAGCCGAAGAGTTTCGATTACCTGGTCTTCGGCAACACCATCGGCCAGTTGCACCAGTTCTACAGCACTCCGTGGGCGGCGTCCCTGATGGGCTGCGGCGGCATCACCGGTTTGACCGTCAGCCAGGCCTGCACGACGGGCACCACCTGCATTTTCCAGGCGGCCACTTTCATCGAAACGGGGATGGCGGCCAACGCATTTGTGCTCACCACCGATCGCACCTCCAACGGCCCCCACACCATCTGGCCCAATCCCAACGGTCCCGGCGGCGAAGTGATCAGCGAGAACTGGCTGATGGACAACTTCAATTCCGATCCCAACGTGGGCCTGCGCATGGTGGAGACGGCCGAAAACGTAGCTAAGGAAGAAGGCTTTACCAAAGAAGAATGCGACCGCCTGGCCCTACGGCGCTACGAGCAGTATCGGATGGCTTTGGCCGACGACCGGGCCTTTCAAAAGCGCTACATGTTCGGTGCCGAGATCCAGGTTTCGCGCAAGAAAACGATTCTGGTGGAAGAAGACGAGGGCATCATGCCCACCACCGCCGAGGGCCTTGCCAAACTGCGGCCCCTGATCCCCGACGGCGTCTTAAGCTTCGGCGCCCAGACCCATCCGGCCGACGGCAACGCCTCCATCGTCGTCACCACCCGGGAAAATGCCGACCGCCTGAGTGCGGATGCGGCTATCCCGATCCAGGTGATCAGCTATGGGTACGCCCGTGAAAAAAAAGGCTACATGGCGGCTGCTCCGGTGCCGGCCGCCCGAATGGCCCTGGAAAAGGCCGAATTGGCCATCGGCGACATCAAGGTGATCAAAACCCATAATCCCTTTGTGGTCAACGACCTCAACTTTGCCAAAAAGATGGGCATCGACGCCGACGGCTTCAACAACTACGGTTCGTCGATGATCTACGGCCATCCCCAGGGTTCCACGGCCACCCGTCTGATCGTCGAGGGCATCGAAGAGACCGTCATGGAAGGCGGCGGTTATTTTCTATGGACGGGCTGTGCCGCCGGCGATTGCGGCGCTGCGATGGTCCTCAAAATCGGTTGAACCGGCCCCTTCTTCCATAGGTCATTAAAAAGCGGACCGGGCCTCTTTCAATAGGCCGGTCCGCTTTTTAACCGAATGAGAACACAATGCCCGCTTCGGGGTTTCAACCCGCGATGGCAAAATGATTCGTTTCCGGGCAGTTCGAAAGGCGGGAAATGGGTTCAAGTTACATTCTGTTATATATAAAAATTGACTTGAAATGAATTTCGCCCCATAATTGAAAGCATTGAATTTCTTGTTTGCCATTCGAACCTGACCGTTTCCAGTACCATAGATCTAATTTGCGCGCTAAACCAAATCCGGGGAGAGACATCATGAAGCAGTTGGTCGAGGAAATCGCAAAGGCACTTGTGGACCTTCCGGAACAGGTATCTGTCAATGAAATCGAAAGCCAGCAGAGCATCGTCATCGAACTTGCCGTGGCTAAACAGGACCTGGGAAAAATCATCGGACGCAAAGGGCAGAACGTACAGGCCATCCGAACCATTTTGAACGCCGCATCCGGCAAAAGCAAAAAACGAATTATTCTCGAATTGCTGGAATGAAAACCGGACAAAAAGACACTGCGATTCGCCAAATGCACCTTCGCTACCGGACCCGGCGATACATCTGAAATGGCTCTATAGTCGAGCGGATCGGCGCCAAACCCAATGATAGCGGCTGTCTTCCCCCCTTCTCCCTTGCCGCAATCGGGGCCGGAATCGCACGCTTCTTTTACAAACGATACGCCACCAATGGACTTTTCCCCATCAGCATGCTAATTTAAACGGCTGATCCGGGTAGCGCCAAGACATGGTTGCCCGACCTGCCGATGGTTCAATCCAGCAGATTGGGGAAGTCCATGTCCGACACAATCCAACAAAGAGCCAAAGCCGCAGCCATGGGCTTTTTGACTGCCAGTCTCGCCCGTTTCTGGTTTGCCACCATTCGGGTCTCCATCGTCAACCGAAAGGTGTACGATCTTCACTTCCGCCAAACCGGAAGACCCCACCATGTAGTCGGCGCCTCCTGGCATCGGCACGCCATCTTTCTGTTCTATTTCTTCCGCAACCTGGGCGACCGCTTGATCATGATCAGCCGCAGCCGGGATGGAGAGATAACCGCAAATATCGCCAGGCAGTTCGGATACACGGCCGTACGCGGATCTTCCTCCAAAGGCGGCCGCCAGGCCCTGGAGCAGATGATCGACACCATGAATGCCGGCAGCAAGAAATATTTGTGCGGCACTGCGGTGGACGGCCCTCGGGGGCCGGCGCGGGTATTGAAAAAAGGCATGGTTGCCGTCGCCAGGCAAACCGGAGCCCTCTTCGTCCCCATGGCCTGCTCCGGCAATCGGATGATCACTTTCCCCCGCGCTTGGGACAAGACCATCATTCCCAAACCGTTCAGTCGGATGACCATCATCTTCGGCGAACCGGTTGCCATCCCTACCGATCTCAGCGATCCCGAGATAGAGACCATCCGTCAACAATTAGAGGATCAGTTGAACCTGCTTACCGATGAAGTGGATCGCATCTGCGGGTATCGAACGGTTCGCCGATAAGCCCGAATCCACATTCGCTTTCATTTCCAATGCCCCCCTTGCACAATGAATCCGTTCTTTTGGTACGGGTTCGGTTCGGATTTTGCCTTGCGTTCCATGGCCATCAAAGAGTATATGTTCGGAAAGCATTACAAAAACAGGGTGAGTGAAAATGCCTTGGATAAGCAAAGAAAAGTGCACGGGATGCGAGGAATGTATCGATATCTGCACGGTGGGTGCAATCTCGATGGAAAAAGGGGTGGCCATTATAGATGAAGACCGATGCATTCGCTGTGCGGTTTGCCATGACCTGTGCTCCTATGACGCCGTCCGCCATGATGGAGAAAGAATCCCTGAAGAAGTCGAAGCGAACATGAAGTGGGTGCAAAGCCTATTGGAGCACCCCTATTACCTGAACGATAAAGACAAACAAAAGGGTTTGATCCAACGCCTGCAAAAATATTTCGGTAAAAACAGGAAAGTCATCGAAAAAACCGTTGCTCGATTGGAGAACCTGTAAAAAAAATGAAAGTTCTGTTCTGGTATTGCGACAATTTCTCCTGGAACCCGACCATCAAAACCCTTCCCGACGCTCCGGACGCGACGGCCAGCACCCATGAACGCTGCATTGTCGCTTTTATTCATGTGGAACCGGGAGATATTGAAAAGGGAAGTTCAGCGGAAACCAAACTGGTGAAAAATGCCAAATGGCTGGCCAGGAAATGGGAGACCCAGCGGGTCGTGCTGCACTCCTTTACTCACCTTGCCGAGGACAAGGCCGAGCCCGAAGCCGCCAAAATGCTCATCGACCGCGTTCAGTCCCGGTTGGAGAAGGCTGACTACGATCCGGTCCAGACGCCCTACGGCCATTTCAACGACCTTTCCATTCAGGCCCCGGGGCATCCCCTGGCAAGAATTTTCAAAGCTTTCTGAAGCGTTAACCAATTCCCTCTTCACGCCATCTGGACAAAATCGCACCGGCGATGGCAAGATCCTGCGGGTGGGTAATCTTGATGTTGTCCGGATCACCGGGCACCGTATGCACCCGTTCACCGGCGAATTCGGCCACCGAAGCGTCGTCGGTTGCCGCAAATCCGTTGACGAGAGCGCGTTGATGAGCCTGCCGGATCAATCCGGTGCCAAATACTTGAGGAGTCTGGGCCAGCCGGATGATATCCCGGTCCAGCGTGCAGACGATAAACCCGCTGTCGTCAACCTGCTTCACGGTGTCAGTGGCCGCAATCACCGGGACACAGGCGCCGGTGGCTTTCGCTCCGGCAATGCAGACGCGGATCAAACCAGCGCGTACGAATGGCCGCACCCCGTCGTGAATCATCACTACTCCCTCGGAAGGGCCGGCCTCCTCCAGGCCGTTTCTCACCGATGCCTGTCGGTCCTCTCCGCCGACTGCCAGTCGCACGTCGTGCGTCAGTTTGAGCGGCAACAGGATTTCCTTGCGGAATCTTTCGAGATCGGGCTCTGGCAGGACAAGTACGATTCGTTCGAGATCGGAACAGCCATCGAAAGCCATCAGGGTGCGGCTGAGAATGGGAATGCCATCCAACTGAAGGTACTGCTTTTTCACCGGGGCCTGCATGCGCGAACCGCTTCCCCCGGCAACAATGACAGCACAGATCATCGCAGGTAGCTCAGCGCGTCCGGGAGGGGCACGCCTTTGCCCATGGTGTCCTCCCCGTAATTGACCTCGGCCAGAACCTGGATATCTGCCAGCGCACGGCTGTCACCCTCGAAGGTGACCTCGGTAATCTTCTCTTTCTGAATTTTTCCGCCGGCCCATTGAATATCCAGAACGCTGCTGGCATCGAAGCGATCTCCTCCCACGACCAGTTCGACCTGGCCGCCGTAATGCTGGACGATTTTGGCGACCAGCAGACTAGGGCGGCTGTGGAATCCGAGCTTGACCGGAATGCCCACGGTGATGGCGGAGCGTTCGATATTTTCATTGAGGATTTCGCGGGCCAGCTTCTTTCCGGAATTCAGGAAATGGCAGGCGTAATATAGCCCGTAATTGATCGTCCGGTCCAAAAGCATCACCGGGTCCACAAGTGAAGCCAGATGCTCCTGCACTCGTTTATAAGTGTTCTTGTAGCCGGCTTCATGCAGGTGCCGCTCGTAAAAATGAAGCAGGCGGCCCATGAGCTGCAGCAGGTGAAAAACGACGGAGAAAAAACTTCTCAGCGATTTGAGTTTGCGGTCACCGAACCGAAAGCCCCCATGAATCACGTAGGTGTCGAAAGAAGACTGCAGATTGTGGACCAGCATCTCGTAGCGGCGGACCTCGACCTCGTTGACCTTCTCGGGCACGAGAGCGGCCATCTCTTCTTTTCCGTAAGGCTCGTAAAAATTGAGCGAATCGAAACTGGCGGCCAGAGCGAGAAACTCGTTGGCGATCTTGACGATGTTGCGTTTCTGGACATCCTTGGCGTCGTCGTCGATGTCGTATTTCAGCATTTCACCGGTGGTAATGCCCGGGAAATCCGCCGGTCCGAAGGTCTCTTGCGGGATGGCGATGTTCAGCCGCGAGGCTTCGTCGATGATTACCGGTGCGATGTTGCGCAAAAGGCCGTTCAGAAAAGAAAGGGTCTCTTCACCATGTTCGCGAAACGCTTCGACATCTGGGATATCGTAAAATATCAATCGGTTAAGAATATGCTTCTGGCAGTACGTCGCCAGACTCAAGTGCCTGACCGCAGCGCACAGCTCCCGGTATAGGTACCAGTCCTCACTGTTTTTTGCACCGTGAAAATCGAGAAAGTCTTCGAGGACCTGGGAGGTTCCGATCAATTTGGAGTATAACTTCTTGGTGAAAACGTGTTCGGGTTCTTGATGATCGGTAATATAGATGCAGCATTTCAGGTAGTCCGAAGAAAAAATCCGGACCTTTTCGGAAAAGGAAATATCACAGTGGGTCTCTTTCACAGTGGCCTTTGCTCCTGGTCATAGGGGTGGCCGGTTGAACCGGTGCGTTTTTAAGCGAAATAGCGGTCGGAGCAGCGCGTAAGCCGAATTCTGTTCCTTCGGCCGGTTGCCCGGATCGAAGGCGACGATCATTCATCTGGGATGCCGATTGCCCGGCACCTCTAGCGACCTACCCGGGAGCTCGGGCGGGCCGCCCTCAAACGCTCCCCTATTTGGTCTTGCACCGGATGGGGTTTACCTAGCTTCCCCGGTCACCCGGAGAACTGGTGCGCTCTTACCGCACCGTTTCACCCTTACCCCGCCTTGGCGGCGGGGCGGTCTGCTTTCTGTTGCACTTGCCTTCGCGTCGCCGCGACTCCACGTTATGGAGCATCCTGCCCTTTGGTGTTCGGACTTTCCTCCAGTCCCGCACAAGGCGGGACCAGCGACCGTCTGCTCTGCTCCGACCGCTATTCGCTGTCTTGCTCCTTCCAATATATGATCCGATGGCAGTGGGGACAATACCGGATTTCATCGAATCGCTGTAATTCGTTGAACAACTGCGGCGGGATGTTCAGGTGACAGCCCATGCAGATGGCCTGCTGGACCGGCACGACGGCAAGCCCCCGGACTTTCTTCTTCACATCGTCAAGGACCGCGATCCACTTTGAATCGACTTTGGCGCTGACCTGGCCTTTTTTCTCGTTCAGGGTTTCCACAGCCTGCCGTTCACGCTGCGCCTTTACCAACAACGATTCCTTTTTCTCTTTGCATTCCCGCAGGAAATCGGCCAGTTCGCTCTGCTTTTCATTGAGCGTCGATTCCGCAGTTTCGATCGCCTCCAACCGTTCCAGCATCTGGTCTTCAATGGCTGAATTTTTTTTGCGGATCTCCTCGATCTCTTTCAGGATCGACTGGTACTCCTTGTTGGTTTTCACCGACCGCAGTTTTTCATTGCTTTTAACAATCTGCGCGGCGTTGATCTTGGACTCGGATTCCAATTCCCGATAGCTTTTTCTCAGATCGTCAAGGGCGGTCTTTTCCTGCGAAACACGGTCCTCGTATTCGCCGGCGGCATGTTCCAGTGCATCCGCTTCGTTTTCCAGCGACTGGATCTGCCGGTCCGCCTTGTTGATTTCCATTTCTACATCCTGCACTTCCACAAGGATGCCGATCTGTTCTCGGATATCGTTCATGCCTGCCTTTCGCGTTATCTTTGGTTGTCACATATAATCAAATGGGTCCATCTCCATGTCGCTGGCCTCCACCTCGGCCGATATGCCGGCCTCCCTGATCGCCTTGCCAAGGGCGGCGGCCAGTGCATCGACAACAATATGCTCCGATCCGAAATGGCCGATGTCCACCAGACCGATGCCGGCCTGCTGGGCATCCCTGGCCGTATGATAGCCCAAGTCCCCGCTCACATAAACGTCTGCTCCCGAGGACAGGGCGGATTGAAACAGTCCGGAACCGCTCCCCGAGCACAGGGCCACCGTCTTGACCGGCATGCCCGCAAAACCGACGACCTTGACTGTCGAAAGGTTCAAAACCGCTTTGAGGTTTTTCGAAAAATCGGCCAGAGCGACCGGTTCGGGCAGCGTTCCCACCCGGCCCAACCCGACGCCGGCATCCTGCCCGTTCAGGGGATAGACATCATAGGCCATGGTTTCGTATGGATGCGCCTGTTCGGCCGCCGCCAGTACCCGGCCCACATCGTCGCGGTGCACGAGAACTTCGATGCGGCTTTCCCGGACTTCCTCCAGGGAACCGATCTTCCCGATAGTCGGCGACGCCTGCTTACCCGGCAAAAAAGAACCCGTACCCTCGCATCGGAAACTGCAGCAGGAGTAATTGCCGATCCGTCCGGCCCCTTTTGCGAATACGGCATCCATAATGGCCCTGGTATGGATCTCGGGCGCGAATACGACTACTTTACAATGGTCGGCGTCGGCCGGCTTGTCCAACACCCGAAGCGACTGCAACCCCATACGGCCGGCAAGAATGTCGTTGACCCCGCCCGCAACGCTGTCCAGGTTGGTGTGGGCGCAAAAAATCGCCAGCTTTGCCGCCAGGGCCATTTCGGCAATCCGACCGGTCGTCGTATCGCTGTCGATCCGCTTGAGCGGTTTAAAAATCAACGGGTGGTGGGTAACCAGCAGATCCACGCCGTTTTCGATGGCCGCGGCCACCACCTCGGGCAGCGGGTCCAGCGCCGTCCAGACTTTTTTGACCGGCCAGTTGCGGCTGCCGACCTGAAGGCCGACATTGTCCCACGATTCGGCCAGACGCGGTGGGGCCAGGCCGTCGAGCAGGCGTATCAATTGGGCAACGGTTGCCGTCATATCAATGTCTCCGCGGACGCAAAAAAGGCGCGGGAGCCGTTATCTCACCGCGCCGAGTTGCCTTTTCCTCTTCACACCAGCCGGTTTCGCATCCTCCCGGCGCTGCGGCTTGCCGAACCACGCCGGAGGAATACCCGCATCGAGCGGTTCGGATGCCGAAAATAGCTCGAAGCGGATATTGGAAAGTGGGCCCACCTGGGATCGAACCAGGGACCGACCGGTTATGAGCCGGTGGCTCTGCCAACTGAGCTATGGGCCCCCAAAAATTTCGTTTGTTTCCTACTCTCGCCGTTGTCATTTGTCAAGCCAATGGCAAACCGCCCATGGGCGAATCAATTGTCGATGAAGCTCTTGAGTTTGCGGCTGCGCGTGGGGTGGCGCAGTTTTCTCAAGGCTTTGGCCTCTATCTGCCGAATCCGCTCACGGGTGACCGTGAAATCCTGCCCCACTTCTTCCAGGGTATGATCCGCCTTTTCGCCGATTCCGAAGCGCATGCGCAGAACCTTCTCCTCTCTGGGTGTCAGCGTCGCCAGGACCTTGCGGGTCTGTTCGGCCAGGTTCATGCTCACGGCCGCTTCGGAGGGCAGCATGAACTTCTTGTCCTCGATAAAATCGCCCAGATGGCTGTCCTCTTCCTCACCGATGGGCGTTTCCAGAGAAATGGGCTCCCTGGCGATCTTGAGCACCTTGCGCACCTTATCGATGGGGATTTCCATTTTTTCGGCGATCTCTTCCGGCCGGGGTTCCCTGCCGAACTCCTGCACCAGGTATCGGGAGGTGCGGATCAGCTTGTTGATGGTTTCAATCATGTGCACCGGAATACGAATCGTGCGGGCCTGGTCGGCAATGGCCCGGGTTATGGCCTGCCGGATCCACCAGGTCGCGTAGGTGCTGAACTTGTACCCGCGCCGGTACTCGAACTTGTCCACCGCCTTCATCAGGCCGATGTTGCCCTCCTGGATGAGATCCAGGAACTGCAGCCCCCGGTTGGTGTATTTTTTGGCGATACTGACCACCAGCCTCAAATTGGCCCGAATCAGCTCGCTTTTGGCGAACTTGGCCCGCAGGCGGCCTTCATCCACGCTGGCCATGACGCGCTTCAGATTGCGGTTGTTGGCCTTGAACGCGTTTTCTTTTTCCACCAGCTGTTCGGAAAGGCATATCAGATGGGCGTAAATGCGCGCCAGGCTTTCGTCATCAAGGCTGGATTGCTTCTTGGCCCACTTCATGAATTTGGTTTTGGTCGCCAGGTTTTCGCGAAGGTCTCGGATCGTTGCGCCGAAAGATTCCGCCGTGAAGGCCACCAGTTTGTTCTGGGCGTCGAACCAGTCGATGAGCCGGCGGATGTGCGCTTCGATGCGGTCGATAACGCCGCCTTCAAGCCGCCAACTTTTCAGCAGTTCAAAGATTTTATTGTTGCGCCGCATGATGCACCGCCGCACCCGCCTGGCTTCGTCGGGCTCCAGCTGTTCGGAGAACATGCGGTCGCGGTACACCTGGATTTCTTCGTTCACCGTGCGGATCGCGGCAATGGTCTCTAGAAAACTTTCGATCTGAACCATCTCGTCCACATAGGCATCGCCCTCGTCCACATCGCGCAGCACATGCTTGGGCCGCAGGGCGCCTTTTTCGATCAGGTTCCCGAACTCGAGGATGTACTGAACCCCCAAAGAGGTTTCCAGCAGGGCTTTAAGGACGTCCTGCTCTCCCGCTTCGATCTTTTTGGCGATCTCCACCTCACCCTCGCGGCTGAGCAGGGTGACCATCCCCATCTCGCGCAGATACATCTTCACCGGGTCGGTCACCGATCCGAAGTCGGATACGGCCATGGACTTGCTCAGGACGGCCTTCTTTTCGGAAGTCGTCTCTTTTTCGGAGGTGTCCCCTTCGTTTTCGATGATCTCGATGTCCATGTCGTCGAACATCATCAGGGTATCGTCGATCATCTCCGAAGACATCATCTCGTTGGGCAGGGCCTCGTTGATTTCGTCATAGGTCAGCGAACCCTGTTCCTTGCCTTTTTTGATAAGCGCCTTGAGCGCTTTCTGATCGTTCTTCTCGACGGTGGTCTGGTTTTTGTCCGATTGTTTTTCCTTTGCAGCGGCGCCGGCTACGGTCTTTTTACCGCCCGCAGCCTTTTTCGCAGCCGTCTTTTTCGCGGCCGGTTTGGCTTTGCCGTTGCTTTTGTCATCGGATTTTTTGGTCATGCCGTTTGCCTCCTGAACAGATACAGGATTGTTGTTTAAAATGGAATTGTATCGCTTTGCCGCGCCGTTGTCCGTTGGGCCTGATGCTGCTTTTCGCGCAACAGTTGGGCCAGAAGGTCATCGTCGCCGCTTTTTTCGGCGGCTTCGATCCGTTTGAGCAATGCCTTGTCCCGACGCCTGATGCTGTTTTCGAACTGGCGGATCAGGGCCATGCAGCCCTGCTTTCCCCAATGTTCGTCGTTGATGGACAGTCGGGTCACCATCGCTCTTTTTTCCGGGTCATCCCAGCGGGATATCAGGCTGGCAATATCGCTGCCGTTCTGGTTGAAATGATCGATGATCTCCTTTCCGATCTCCGTCAGCACGGGATCAGAAAAATGGTCGGTCAATCGCCTCCGTTTTATATCGGCGACCATCTCCGGGAACTGAAGCATCATAGCCACAAGGCGCTGCTCCAGCCGGTAGGTTTCCCCCCGTACCGGGGGTGCCTCCCGAGTTCGATCCCTTCCACCGCCGACATTCGCCCATGCCGGTCTGGCCGGCGGCGCGGGATTCCCCCGGCGAATCTTGTCCAGGACAACCGATTCCTCCACCTCGATGCGTTCCGCCAGCTGCTTGATCCGCAAAGAACGGGCCACCGGGTCGCCGATGGCCAGAATCGCCGGTTTCAGTTCGTTGACGATGCGCACCTTTCCTTCGACGTTCAACCCGTATCGATCCACTGCCGATTCGGTCATGAAGGAAAATATAGCCATGGCCCCGCCGGCCGCTTTCAGGAAATCGTCGGGCCCCTGCTCCATGATAAAGGAGTCCGGATCATGACCTTCGGGCAGCACCAGAATCCTGGCCTCCAGGTTTCCTTGCTGAAATACCGCCACGCTGCGCTGGGCCGCCTTGATCCCCGCCTGGTCCGAATCGTAAACCAGGACGGCGTTGCCCTCCTCACCCACAAATCCCCTGAGGATGCGCACATGCTCGGCCGTCAGGGAGGTGCCCAGGGTGGCCACCGTGTTCGTGAGGCCGACCTGGTGCATGGAGAGCATGTCGAAATACCCTTCCACCACGTAAACCGTCCCGGCTTCCCGGCATTTCTGGCGGGCCGCGTTCAGCCCGTAAAGGGAGCGGCTTTTGTTGTAAACCGGCGTTTCGGGGCCGTTCAGGTACTTGGGAAGCGCGTCGTCCATCACCCGGCCGCCAAACCCGATGGGCTGATTCTGGGCGTTGAAAATGGGAAAAACGATCCGGTTGCGAAACCGGTCGTAATAGCCCTCTCCTTTTTTGCGGGGAACGATCAGGCCCGCCTGCGCGGCCATGGCCGGCGACCTTTTGCGCGAATGCAGGTGGCGGGCAAGATGGTCCCAGCCTTCGGGCGCGAAGCCAAGGCTGTAATCGTCGATGGTCTTGCGGGTCATCCCCCGTTTCAGCAGATAGCCCATGGCCTGCTGCCCTTCCCTGCCTGAAAGCAAACGCTCGCTGTAAAACGCCATGGCTTCGTCGATAAGCGTTAGTATCGTTTCCCGCTCCGTCAACTTTTTTTTCTCGAAAGGAGACAGATCCCGGGTGGGCAGGTCGATTCCATAACGCCGGGCCAGCGCGCGCGCCGCTTCGGGGAAGGAAAGGCCGCCCTGTTTCATCAGGAAAGTAAAAACGTTCCCACCGGCGCCGCAGCCGAAACAATGAAAGATCTGCTTATCCGGGCTCACCGTGAAAGATGGCGTTTTTTCAGCGTGAAAAGGGCATAATCCCAACAAGTTGCGCCCTGCACGCCGCAGGGAGACAACCTCCGATACGATATCAACGATATCGGAAGCGTTTTTGATCGCTTCAATTTTATCGTCAGGGATGTATGCCGCCAAGAAAAGCCGCCTCCATTTCAAATGGATTCGGGTTTAATCGTACTCCGGTGGGACCGGGACCGTCTTCACGAAGGTACGGTCATGGGCCGGATCGGCGGTGGATATGACGCCTGAACGCCGGGACAGTGCCTGTAGCTAACGTGTGCATAGGGCCAACCTTTTTTAAATTTAACAAGATAAACCCCGGACTGTTGGTTGTCAATGCGACTTATGGGTTCCTCCCGATAAATTTTTTGGCGCAATCAGTGGAATATCAGAGGACGCCTTTGGAAGAAAGGACGCCGGAACGGGCCGTGTCGGTCCGGACGGCCTGTTTGAGGGCCCGGCCCACGGACTTGAAAACCGACTCCAACACGTGATGCTCGTTTTGCCCGTAGGGAACGTTGACGTGCAGATTCATTCCCCCTTTGACGGCGAAGGCCCGGAAAAATTCCTTGGCGAGGCCGGCATCGAAAGTCCCGACGCAATCCAGGGTGTTGGGCAGGCGGTAAACCAGATACGGCCGGTTGGACAGATCGATGGCCACCTGGGCCAAGGCTTCATCCATGGGGGTCACGGCAAACCCGTAGCGCTCGATGCCGGCCCGGTTGTCCAGGGCTGCCGATACGGCTTCCCCGAGAACCAGCCCGACATCCTCAACCGTGTGATGGAAATCGACATCCAGGTCTCCATTGGCCACGACATTCAGATCGAAGCGTCCGTGAACGCAGAACAGGGTCAACATATGGTCAAAAAAAGCAATGCCGGTGTGGACATCGGCCTTTCCATCCCCATCCAGGTCGATTTCCACCGCAATCTGGGTTTCCGTCGTTTTCCTTTCAATCCGGCTGGTTCGACTCATCAAGGATCTCCTTGCAAGCGGGATTCATCGTCCGCATCACTGCTGTTATCGATCAGTATCATCTGATTCTCCGGAATTTTTTCCTCTTCGGGAATCATTTTTAAGAATTGTTCGAAGTTGGCGCGACGCTCGACGACGACCTTGTACAGGGCATTGTTTTTGATGCTGCGCCGATCGAACCCGCTGCGGCGCGTGCGTCCGGAGCGGTACTCCGGCACCTGTGGCCGCTGTGAACTCAGCCGCCGGTCGAACTGACGCCGTCGGCCGCCGTAATCGACAATTTCGGGCTCTTTGAAGGTTTCGCTCATTCATGCCTTAATACCCTGAAACGGCTGTCAAAGCAAGCGCTTCGACGCAAAGAACCGGCCGGGTCACAGACTCGGGAAACCCGAAAAAAGAGCTTGCCTCGATCCGCTTCGGACATGTACACCCCATTTAAAATCGAATTCGGCCACCGTCCCGTCGACCAAATCCGGACAGGCAGTGCCAAAAAAGGAGTACCGATGAAGCGAACAGGACCCATTGAACTGAAGGACGCCTTCAAGCAGGCGACCGACGATCAGGATAAAATCTGTCAACCGGAAAAGACCGTAGCCACGGTAAAAAATCGCATGCAGTCCATGGCATTGAACATCCTTGAAAAAACCGAGCGCATCGACAATGGCCGGCTGGACATTCCCGTGTTTTTCAGCACCTGCGGTCACGATGCCCGGGCGGTTATCGGCACCCGAAAACAGATGGGCAAAGGCGCCACCCCGGCCCAGGCCGAGGCCAGCGCGGTGATGGAACTGGCCGAACGGTTCAGTTTCTTCAGCTTCTACAAGAATCAAAGCCATACCGAATCGGGGACATGGGAACAATTCCGCAAAGAGGCCATCTCGTTTGCGCAGATTGCCAAATCCGTACATGACGAATCGGACGATCGTGACGCAGCCAGAAAAATTTTCGAAACCCTGCCCCTTCGCTGGACCGGCGCCTGGAACCTGACCCGGGAAAAAGAAGTGCTGGTTCCCATCGACTGGTTCTATGCCATCAACGCCTTCAACGGCCCTTCGGCGGGCAATTGCGTGGAAGAGGCCCTGGTCCAGGGCGTCTGCGAAATCGTCGAACGGCACGTGTCATCACTGATCAGCCGCCAGCGGCTGGCTGCAGCGCGAATCGACCCGCAGTCGGCAACCGACCGCCTGGTCCGGGAGATGCTGGACAAGTACGCCCGGGCAGGCGTCGAGCTGTTCGTCAACGACTTTACCCTGGACATGGGGATCCCCTCCATTGCGGTGCTGGCCTACGATCCGGCTACATTTCCCGCCAAAAGCGAAATCGTCTGGACCGCGGGCACCACCCCCGGTCCGGAAAAGGCCCTGAGCCGCGCGTTGACCGAAGTTGCCCAACTGGCCGGCGACTTTAACTCCGGCGCCAATTACGAAGCTTCGGGCCTGCCCAAATTTACCCGACTCGACGATGCCGATTATATCATGAAGGCTCCCGGACCCATTTCGCTGACCGACCTGCCCGACATCTCCAACGACAACATCCGCAAAGAGGTGGAGGCCCTGATCCAGGCCCTTGCCCGGCGCGATTACGAGGTGCTGACCATAGAGACCACCCACCCCGGACTGGCCGTACCGGCTTTCTACAACATTATTCCCGGCGCCCACTTCCGGGAACGCGCCGCCGGAACCAGTGTGGCCATGTTCGCCGCAAAAATTACCACGGAAAACTTCGGTCCGGACAAAGCCATCCGGCGTTTGATGGAAATGGAACGCCTGTTGCCGGGCAAATATTTCATCCAGTTCTACCTGGGCAATTGCCACCTGGAAAAAGGCGATCCCCGACTGGCCCTGACGCATTTTTCCCGGGCCCTGGATCTTTCCCTGGACCTGGCATCGGCCAGTCAGGACATTCCCAGCATCTATTCTTACATGGGCGTCTGCTACAAGGACCTGGGCGACTATGCCAACGCCCTTGCCGTGCTGGCCAAAGGCGAAGCCCTGGATGCACGGCGCACCGACATTTACAATCTCATGGGATTTTGCCATTTCATGCGCAAGGAACACGAGGCCGCCATCCGCTGCTTTGAAAAGGTCATCCAACTGGATCCCGGTTCGGCCATCGACTACGCCAACATCGCCTCCAACTACCGGGACATGGGTAAAACCGAAGAGGCGGTTCAGTATTACCGCCTGGCCCTGGAACTGGATCCGTCCATCGAGTTTGCCAGGGATAATCTCAAACGACTGGCTGGAGATGAAATGTAACGCGTTGCAATGCGAAAGAATACAATCGTCGGAATGGTTCGATTGAAATAGCAAATTACAAGCACCAAATTTCAAATAAATCACAAGCACCAAAATCCAAATTCCAAACACCGTGCTGGTGCCAACGCCCTGTTTGAGATTTGGATTTTTGAATTTATTTGGAATTTGGTGCTTGTTTTTTGGGATTTTTCCAAACGTTGGGGGCCGATTGGCTCAAACCGGCTTCATTGGATTCCTGCCTGCGCCACCTTGCCAACCTCCTTCAGGCCGCTTACCTTTTGCATCGACCGACTACAAGCCAGTCTACAAGGAGGTACCCATGAATCAAGATAAACTGACCGTTCCCAACATTTCCTGCGGCCACTGCGTATCGGCCATCGAGTCGGAACTGGCCGACCTGGATGGCGTGACTTCGGTCAAAGCCGACGCCGAAACCAAAACTGTCACCATCGGGTGGGACGCCCCGGCCACTATCGAAAGCATCCGGGCCGCCCTGGACGAAATCAACTATCCGGCCCAGTAATGGCGAGCCAGACACTGACATTGCCCATTTCGGGGATGACCTGCGCCAACTGCGCCATGAACATCTCCCGGGGCCTGAACAAACTTCCCGGCGTTGACGAGGCCAACGTAAATTTCGCCGCCCAGCAGGCTGCCGTCACCTTCGATCCGAAGACCGTTTCTGCCAAGGATCTAGTCGAAAAAGTCGAAAAACTCGGATTCAGGGTGACGACGGCGCACATCGATTTTCCGATTACGGGAATGAGTTGCGCCAACTGCGCCATGAACGTCGAACGGGCTCTGGGGAAAAAAGTTCCCGGAGTGGTGAACGCTGCGGTCAACTTCGCCGCCGAGCGGGCCGCCGTCGACTACCTTCCTTCCATGGCGACACCGGACGATTTAGCAGCAGCGGTGGAAAAAGCCGGCTTCGGCGCCGTCATCGAGACGGAAGGTGAACCGGCCGACGCGGAGGCTGACTCCCGCGCAAGGGAAATTGCCGATCAGACCCGCAAGTTTACCATGGGCGTCGTTTTCGCCCTGCCCCTCTTTCTTCTCAGCATGGCCAGGGACTTCGGCATCACAGGGTCCTGGAGCCACCATGCGTGGATGAACTGGGTCTTCCTGCTGCTGGCCACACCGGTACAGTTCTACACCGGCTGGGACTACTATGTCAGCGGCCTGAAGAGCCTGCGGAACAAAAGCGCCAACATGGACGTGCTGGTGGCCTTGGGATCGTCCACCGCCTATGTCTACTCCCTGGCCGTCCTGCTGCTGCCCGGTTTGGGTGACCACGTCTATTTCGAAACCTCGGCGGTGATTATCACCCTGATCAAAATGGGCAAGCTGCTCGAGGCGCGTTCCAAGGGAAAAACAGGCAACGCCATCCGCAAGCTGATGGGGCTGCGCCCCAAAACCGCCACCGTGATCCAGAATGGGGTGGAGGTGGAGATTCCCATCGAGCGGGTACGGGTGGATGACGTGGTGGTCGTCCGGCCCGGCGAGCGGATTCCCGTGGACGGACGGGTGAACCAGGGCGTTTCGTCGGTGGACGAATCCATGCTTACGGGCGAACCCATCCCCGTGGATAAAAAAGAAGGTGACACGGTTGCCGCCGGAACCATCAACGGCCAGGGGATGTTGACCTTTACCGCCACTCGTGTGGGGCGCGAAACCGCCCTGGCACAGATTATCCGCCTGGTTCAGGAGGCCCAGGGCAGCAAGGCGCCCATTCAGGCCCT
Organism: uncultured Desulfosarcina sp.; assembly: GCF_963668215.1. Lineage (NCBI taxonomy): Bacteria > Pseudomonadati > Thermodesulfobacteriota > Desulfobacteria > Desulfobacterales > Desulfosarcinaceae > Desulfosarcina > uncultured Desulfosarcina sp. Next base: position 4,753,716 of record NZ_OY764190.1, on the reverse strand, counting down.
GGCGGACCGGGTGGCCGCCGTGTTTGTGCCGGCAATCATCGTCATCGCGCTGCTGGTTTTCGGGGTCTGGATTGTGGTGTCCGGGGACTTCGTCACCGCCATGATCCGCATGGTAGCCGTTCTGGTCATTGCCTGCCCCTGCGCATTGGGGCTGGCCACGCCCACGGCCATCATGGCCGGAACCGGAAAAGGCGCCGAGCGGGGCATGCTCATCAAAAACAGCCGCGCACTGGAAGAGGCGACCCGCCTGACCACCGTGGTTCTGGACAAAACCGGTACCATTACCGAAGGCCGGCCGGTGGTGACCGATCTGCTGCCCGATGACCAAGGGTGCATGAACGAAATGGAACTGCTCACCCTGGCCGCCTCGGTGGAAAAGGGTTCCGAGCACCCCCTGGGCCGGGCCATCGTCGAAAAGGCCACAGATTCGGGCCTTACCCTTTTGCCGGCAGCGGGCTTCAAGGCCCACGGGGGCCATGGCGTAGAGGCCCGGGTGAATAACCGCTCCCTGCGGGTGGGTAAACCGCGCTGGTTCGAAGATGGGTCGATAAAGCTATCTTCTCAAACGGAAGCACGCATCGCCGAACTTCAAGGCCATGGCAAAACTGTTATGGTAGCCGCTGAAGCGAATCGGATTCTTGGGATTATCGGGGTATCGGACCGCATCAAGGCGGACTCGTCCCCGGCTGTGGCTCGCTTGAAGCAGATGGGGCTGGAAACCGTGATGCTTACCGGTGACAACCGCCTGGCCGCCGAAGCCATCGGCAGGCAGGCCGGCGTCGATAGGGTGGAATCGGAAGTGCGGCCAGAGGATAAGGCTTTGCGGGTCAAGGCCCTTCAGGCCGAAGGAAAAATCGTGGCCATGGTGGGGGACGGCATCAACGACGCCCCGGCGCTGGCCCAGGCAGACGTCGGCATGGCCATCGGTACGGGCACGGATGTGGCCATCGAGACTGCCGAGGTGATCCTGGCATCCGGATCACTCAGCGGCGTTCCCCGCGCGATTGCGCTGAGCCGGGCTACCATGACGACGATCCGTCAGAATCTGTTCTGGGCCTTCTTCTACAATGCCGTGCTGATTCCCGTGGCCGCGGGAGCGCTCTATCCATTCGAAGGGCTGCCCATGATGCTGCGTCAGCTGCATCCCATTCTGGCCGCCCTGGCCATGGCCTTTTCCAGCATTTCGGTGGTATCCAACAGCTTGCGGCTATACCGGAAGTAGCTCATAGCGTGTAGCTGATAGCTGATAGCTGATAGCTGATAGCTGATAGCGACGTGCCAGGGCTTGCATGGCAGGACAAGAATAAAATACCATTTTCCCTATGAGCTATGAGCTACGCGCTAACAGCTCATCGGCCAGATCGTTGTAGTCAATGGCCCCGTAACTGCTCTGACGGTAGAAGACCACCGGCTTGCCGACCTCGGCACTCTCGGCAATGGTGGTATTGTTGCGGATGGCCGTCGAGAAAACCAGATGCCGGTAACGTTCGTCGCTTCTGAGCCGCTCCATGACCTCCCTGGACACCCGCGTGCGCAAATCCACCAGCGTCGGCACGATGCCGGAGACAAACAGTTTCGGGTTGATCTCTTCCTTCACCGCTTCGATGGTATCGAACAGCTCCTCCAGAGCGCCGAAGGCGTATGGATGGGTCTGGCAGGGAACCAGGACTTCCGAAGCGCAGGAAAAAACATTGATGGTGAGCAGAGAAAGGCTGGGGGGGGTGTCCAAAAGGACTGTGTCGTAGTCCTTCAGAATCGGCCCCAGGGCCTCTTTCAGCCGGTTTTCCCGGCCTTCGGCCTCCACCAGCTCCACTTCGGCGCCGGAAAGATCCACGTGGGAGGGAATCAGGTGCAGCCCCTCCCACCGGGTGGGGATTACCGCCTCTGTCGCCGCCTTACGGCCATTGTCCATGATCAGGTCGTAAACCGAGGGTCTTTCCTCATCGGCCGCGATTCCCAGCCCCTTGGTCGCATTGGCCTGGGGATCCATGTCCACCACCAGCACGGACTGGTGGGCGCGGGTCAGGGCCGCCGCCAGGTTGACCACCGTAGCCGTTTTACCGACACCGCCCTTTTCGTTCGCCACCGCAATGGTTCTGGTTTTTTTCTTGGCCATCCTGCCTCCCTTCCGCGAGATGTTTCGCCTTTCTCTATCGGACCATTAATAAACGGACGCTAGCCGTTCAGTTGCTCCAGATCGCTTCTCAGATTCGTGATCTTGTCTTGCAGCGCGCGGGATGCCTCGCCCATCTTTGCCAGCGAAGCGGACACCTTTTCCTTGTCCAGCCGCTCTTCGCCCATCAGATCCACCAGCCGGGAAAGATCGGCCCCGTGGTGCCGGAACCGTTCCTGAACCTGGCTGTAAAGGGCGGATGCGGCGGCATCGGCCAGTTTGAGCATGTATTGATACTTGATGTTCTCCCTGTAGTCCTTCATGTGAAAAAGGATGGATCGCTCGGTTTCCCGTTTCATCCGCCTGATGCCCGAAGCCAGCGCCAGAAACTGCTCCCCATGGGCCTTGTCTCCGGTTTTCTTCAGGGCCTTTTTCACCAGGTTGACAACCTTATAGAAACCGAAACGCATGACCGCTTCGGTTTTGATCTGGGCGGAGTAGCGCATGGTTGCCGCCGCCGGGGGCAGCGAAAGACCGGCCATTTTACGAATCGCGTCCAGTTCCGGACCGATACGGATAGCCGAACGCGTCAGCCGCCGGTCATTCTTTTCATCGGTCACGGCGGCGGTAACCGGCTTTAAGGCTTCATCGATCATGGCTCCGTATGGTTCGGCAATTTCGTCCAGGTATTCCGCCAGACTCTTCTCCCGGGACCGGATGAAGCGAATCACCATGGGGTTCACGGTTTCGGCCATGTGGGCATCCACCGCCTGTTTGAATTCCTGGAACACCCTGTAGAGGGTTTTGGCGAATCCCGCGGCTTTCAGGTTTTCGTCGTAGCGCTCCATCTCCACCCGATAGCCCCGTACAAACTGCACCACGCCGTCGACCACCCCGCCGTCGTGCTCTTTGAAGAACCCGTCAACGGCACTTTTCAGATCCCGCTTGGCCTGGATCAAGGCACCGTCGAGGGCGTTTTTCACGGTCTGCTTCAGCCGGTCCAGGCGGTCCTGCTGCCGGTGGGCATGATCGGCCAGTTCCCGGGCGCCATCGACATCGCGGGCCAGCAGGTCGCGGTTGAAGGCAATCCAGCTGCCGATACCGCCGGCGACGATCTCCAGGCGTTCCAGATGGTTTTTCAGCAGCAGGTGGCTTTTCTCCCGGCGGATCTTTTGTTCCAGAAATTCCGCAAAGCGGCTTCGCTCCCGATCGGCGAAGGCGACCATCTCCGCCTCGCGGCACCAGTGCGCGTATCGGTCCCGGTCCCTGGGTGAAAGATCGGCCTCCATCTGAGACATGAGGCGAAAAAGTGCTGAGAAGGTGAACAGCTCGGGTTCAGGGCACAGCAGGCTCAGATCGGCTTCGATCTTCCGAACGCCTTCGACCAAGTCCTCTAGGGATTCGTGCTCGCTGAAATCGCAGTTCACGATAAAGGCGACGGTGTCCATAATGCCCATTTTGCGAATCATGGACAAAAACCGGATATCCGCCTGGCGCAGGCCTGTCCGGCTGCTGACCACGTACAAGGTCAGGTGGGCCATCATCAGATAGTCCTGAATCATGGCCAGATGCAGCGGATTGGGCGAATCGCTGCCCTGGCAGTCGGCAATCTCCACCCCCTCGCCCAACCCGGACGTATCGATTTCCAGTTGAACGTCCTTGAGGTAGACGGCCAGGGCGTCGTCGCCGACAAAATCGCGATGTTCAGGGAAACGCCCGTTTTCGAAAATGACGGTTCTCTGGTCCGCTTCGACCAGTTCTCTGACACGCTCGTACCCGTTCAGACAGCACTCCAGAAGCACGCTTCCGGCGCTGCGGGTGTCGTTGGAGATCAACTGGTCGGCAGCCAGATCATCCAGGGCCGCGGTAAGCCTCTGACGATCCTTTTCCCTTCGGATATCGAAGGGTTGCGTCTCTGCGGGTTGACTGTTCGAGGGCAGGAGCACCGATGCCTGATCGATCTCCCGGTTCACCTCGTCCCAGCTTTTCAGGTAGAGGATGGCCCGCAGTTCGGGACCGATTCTCACCCGGGTGACGATGGAGGTCACCACGCCGGCGCCGCGTTTCAGGTAGTCACCGCCAAAAAGGGTGTTGACGAAGGTACTCTTCCCGGACTTGATGGCGCCCACCACGGCCACGCGCATGGTCTCTTGCGATATCTGCTCCGATATGGTCCGGCAAGTGGACCTCCAATGAGCGATCCCTTCATCGACACGTTCGGTAATCTCCTCGGCATCGTCGAGAAGACGAGCGGTATCGTTGCTGATTTCGGCGAGCTGGTGCTTCAGGGTTTCGTAAGCAGGCATATGAATCAGTTCTCAGGTTCGGTAACGATTTAGGGAAAAGAGGAGTTGCATGTAAAACGGCCGGAATCGGCCCGCGGGCTCCATCCGGACCTCGACGGCAAATGTTTACCGTTAAACGAATCGATTGTCAAAGCCTTCCAAACCCGGGACGGACAGGGGCCGGAACCCTTCAAACGAACACAAAGGCTTGTAAATCTTATGAGTTAATGCTATATAGGGCCTTCGTACGTGTTGAGATGGGCGGATCGCCGTCGCCAAATCCACATAAGGAATACCAGACACATGTCAGAAAAACATCCTGAATGTCCGTTATACAACCCCCTGAATTGCAAGGAGTACTACAATCCCAAACTCTGCGCATTTGTCAGGAAGGACAAGGTTTGCCTGAAGAAGAAAAAGCCGAAGCAAAAACCAAAAAAGAATGACGCCCAATAAAAAAATCCTGGTACAATTTCACACGAACCATTTTTTTACAGCCACCGCCAATTTGTCGACGACTTCCTGAATCGTTCATCTAAGCATGGCCGGGTGTATCGGAAAGCAGTGCCGGGTCGATACCGATCGTTTGCATGGCCGCCTCCCAGCGCTGATCCACATCCAGCCGAAAGGCAATCTCCTCCGAATAAGGGCACGTAATCCAGGCATTGCCACGAATTTCACCCTCCAGTTGACCAGGCCCCCAACCGGCGCATCCCAGAGCGATGATAAAAGACCGAGGTCCTTTGCCCATGGCGATGGCTTCGAGAATATCCCGTGAATTGCTCAACGCCAGTTCTTCTGTCACCGGCATGCTGCCTTCCCAGCCAAACGGTTCGCCGTGAAGGATAAACAGCTCGTTGGCATGGACCGGCCCACCAATGTAAACCGGAATACGATGGGCGTCGGCAACAGTCGGGATCTGCAGTTCGTCGAAAATCATTTTCCCGGTGACTTCCGGATGAGTCCGCGTGATTACGATCCCCATGGCCCCTTTCTGGTTGTGCTCGGACAGGCAGGTCACGCTCTGGTAAAAATTGGGGTCGGCCAGTCCGGGCATGGCGATGAGAAATTTGCCTTTCAAGGATTGCCATGTCTGGTCCATATCGGGAGTCTCTCCGGTTCGCAGGTTTATAGCGGTTGGCCCAGTTTAGACGTGCATCGCCCCAAAGGCAAGAAAAAGCTTGACTTGCCTGAAGCGTGCTGTTAGGGGTGAGCCCATATTTGGAAGGTTTATAGAATCTATGAAAATTCGTTTCGCCCTGATTAGCATTATTGGTCTTATTCTTATCCTCGTAGTGGGTGTCCTTATCCACGACGAGGAAACGGGGGCGATAATGGCCTAAACCAGCCAACACCGGAAATTACAAAATCCGTTATCTCCCCAAAGAGGCGATAACGGATTTTTTTTTGTTTTTTTGGAAAGGAAATATCCGGAATGAAAAGCGACGCAGCCAAAAAAGGAATCGAACGGGCACCACACAGAGCCCTTTTCAAAGCGATCGGATACACGGACGAAGAAATCGGACGCCCCCTGGTCGGCATTGCCAATGCCGTCAATACCGCCATTCCCGGCCACGTTCATCTCGATACTTTGGCACAGGCGGTGAAGGCCGGCATCTATATGGCCGGCGGTACGCCGGTGGAATTCGGAACCATTGGTGTATGCGACGGCATCGCCATGAACCATATGGGCATGAAGTACTCTCTGGCCAGCCGCGAACTCATTGCCGACTCCGTCGAAGTGATGGCTACGGGCCACGCCCTGGACGCCCTGGTGATGATTCCCAACTGCGATAAAATCGTCCCCGGCATGCTCATGGCAGCCGCCCGTCTGGACCTGCCCACGATTTTCGTCAGCGGGGGGCCCATGCTGGCCGGAGAACATCCGGAAGTTCCCGGCCGCAAAATCGACCTGATTACCGTATTCGAGGCGGTCGGGGCCGTAAAAGCCGGTAAAATGGAAGCCGGGAGCCTGACGGCCATCGAAGACGCCGCCTGCCCCACCTGCGGCTCGTGCGCCGGAATGTTCACGGCCAACTCCATGAACTGCCTTACCGAGGTGATCGGCATGGGCCTGCCGGGCAACGGGACCATCCCCGCCGTCTACTCGGCCCGGGTGCGCCTGGCCAAGCAGGCCGGGATTCGGATTCTCGATTTATGGAAAAACGGGATTACCGCCCGAAGCATCATGACCGCCAATGCCTTTCATAACGCCCTGACCGTAGACATGGCCCTGGGGTGTTCGACGAACACGGTGCTGCACCTGCCGGCCATCGCCGCCGAAGCCGGGGTGGAACTGGATTTGAACCGGATCAACACCATCAGTGAAAAAACGCCCCACATCTGCTCGCTCAGCCCCGGCGGCACCCATCACATCCAGGACCTGGACCGGGCCGGCGGCATCGGCGCCGTTCTCAAAACCCTGGCCGCCGGAGGAATGATCCATGACGACTGCCTCACGGTCACGGGCAAAACCGTTTCCGAAAATATCGCCGGTGTCGACGTCTTCGATCCGGAGGTGATCCGCCCTCTGGACAACCCCTACCATCGTCAGGGGGGCCTGGCGGTTCTCTACGGCAACCTGGCTCCCGAGGGTTGCGTGGTCAAACAGTCCGCCGTTCTGGAGTCGATGATGCGCCATGAAGGACCGGCCCGGGTTTTCGATTCGGAAGAAGAGGCGACCCGGGCCATCATGGAGGGCCGTATCGTAAAGGGCGATGTTATCGTCGTTCGCTACGAAGGGCCCAGGGGCGGCCCCGGCATGCGCGAAATGCTCACCCCGACCTCGGCCATCGCCGGCATGGGGCTGGACGCCCACGTCGCCCTGATCACCGACGGTCGCTTTTCGGGAGGCTCCCGCGGGGCCGCCATCGGCCATGTCTCGCCGGAAGCGGCCCAGGGCGGGACCATTGCCCTGGTAAAGGAAGGCGATCGCATTGCCATCGACATCCCCGGCAAGGCGATTCGCCTGATGGTTCCCGAGGACGAGATCGAACGGCGCCGGTCTGACTGGCAGGCACCGGAGCCCAAAATTCGCACCGGATACATGGCGCGCTACGCCCGTCAGGTTTCTTCGGCCAGTCAGGGGGCGATTGTTCGATGACGGGGGAAAGATGACGGAAATCGGAGGTCGGCGCTCCGATACAGAAGAATTATTATAAAAGGAAGAAATCAATGAAGCTCAAGGGAGCACAGATTCTGATGGAAGTCCTCAAAGAAGAGGGCGTGGATTCCGTTTTCGGTTTTCCCGGCGGTGCCACCATCGACATTCACGACAGCCTGGAGGGAACCGATATCCGCCACTACCTGGTGCGTCACGAGCAGGGGGCCGTGCATGCAGCCGACGGCTACGCCCGTGTCACCGGCAAGGTCGGCGTTTGCATCGTCACCTCCGGGCCAGGCGCCACCAATGCCGTCACCGGAGTGGCCACCGCGTACATGGATTCCATCCCCCTGGTGGTCATCTGCGGCCAGGTGCCCACCCATCTGATCGGCAACGATGCCTTTCAGGAGGTGGACATCGTCGGCATCACCCGGCCCTGCACCAAGCACAACTACCTGGTGCCCTCCGTGGAGGAACTTCCCAGAATTCTCAAGGAGGCCTTCCACATCGCCCGCTCCGGCCGGCCGGGTCCGGTGCTGGTGGACATCCCGAAGAATGTGCAGCAGGCGACGACCAACTTCAAACCCAAGCAGAAAGTCAAGCTCAAGTCCTACAACCCGACCTATAAACCCAACACCAAGCAATTGCGCAAAGTGGCCGATCTGATCAAGGCTGCAAAGCGCCCGCTGATCTTCGCCGGTGGTGGCGTGATCCTTTCCAAGGGGGCCGAGGAATTGACCCACCTGGCCCGCACGGCCCGGATCCCTGTCACCATGTCCCTTATGGGCCTCGGCGCCTTTCCCGGTTCCGATCCCCTCTCGCTGGGAATGATCGGCATGCACGGCACCTATCGGGCCAACATGAGCACGGCCGAATGCGATCTGCTCATCGGCATCGGCGTGCGTTTCGACGATCGGGTGACCGGCAAGACGGACTGTTTTGCCTCTCAGGCCGAAATTGTGCACATCGACATCGATCCCACCTCGATCCGCAAAAACGTTCCGGTGAGCATTCCCGTTGTGGGCGACTGCAAAAGCAGCCTGCAAACCATCAACGAATTTCTGGCCGAAGAGGATATGGACGCCATTACAGCCAATCGCGGCCCCTGGCTGGATCAGATCGAGCAGTGGCGGCAAAACTACAAACTGGCCTACGAGCAGGACGAAGCGGAAATCAAGCCCCAGTATGTGATCGAGAAACTCTATGAACTGACCAAAGGGCAGGCCATTATCACCACCGAGGTCGGGCAGAACCAGATGTGGGCGGCCCAGTACTACCACTTCGACAAACCGGGACATTTCGTCACTTCCGGCGGTCTGGGGACCATGGGCTTCGGTCTGCCTGCGGCCATCGGTGCCCAGGTAGCCTTCCCCGACGCCCTGGTGGTGGATGTGGCCGGAGACGGCAGCATCCAGATGAACATCCAGGAAATGGCCACGGCCGTGCAGTACGGGCTGCCGGTCAAGGTGGTGATCCTGAACAATTGCTACCTGGGCATGGTTCGCCAATGGCAGGAACTGTTTTACGACAAGCGCTACGCCTGCACCTGCATGGATCATGCGCCCGATTTCGTCAAACTGGCCGATGCCTTTGGCGCCGTGGGATTGCGGGCCACCCGGCCGGACGAAGTGGAATCGGTTCTGCGCCGGGGGCTGGAAACGCCCGGCCCGGTGATCATGGACTTTGAGGTAACCAAGGAAGAGTGCGTCTACCCCATGGTTCCGGCGGGGGCGCCCATAACGGAAATGCTGCTGGTATAGTGGCGCTTCCGCCTGAAGATAGGGGATAGGAACGTAATGATGAAAGAGGAAAAACACATATTGACCATGCTGGTGGACAACGAACCGGGGGTGCTCTCCCGGATCGTGGGATTGTTCAGCGGCCGGGGATTCAACATAGAAAGCCTGTGCGTGGCGGAAACCATCGATCCTAAAGTATCCCGGATCACCATTGTCACCAAAGCCAATGAACCGCTCGTTGAACAGATCGAAAAGCAGCTTCGAAAACTCATCAATGTGATCAAGCTCAGGGACCTTACCGGGTCTCGATCGGTTCAACGGGAGATGGCTTTGGTCTGTGTGCGGGCCAAACCGGAGGACCGCGACGAGATTCTGCGGATCGTGGACATCTTCAGGTGCAAGGTCGTTGACGTGGGACCCGAATACTACATCATCGAGGCCACCGGGACCGAGGACAAGATGCGGGCGCTGATCAATCTGCTCAAACCCATGGGCATCAAAAAGATCGCCCGCACCGGCACCATCGCCCTGTTCAGGGAGCCCAACTGATCCGGTTGCCTGGCCGCCGTCGGGGCGGGCAGGCAAAATCGGAGCAACCGACCCGGCGGTGACGGACTGCAGACCTGCCGGTAAATAAAGAACATTTCAAGGAGTATTCGATGGCAAATATCGATTTTGGCGGAACGATTGAAGAAGTGATCACCTCGGACGAATTCACCCTCCAGCGCGCCCGGGAGGTGCTGGAAAACGAAACGGTGGCCGTGCTCGGCTACGGCGTGCAGGGGCCGGGACAGGCATTGAACATGCGCGACAACGGAATTGCCGTAATTGTCGGGCAGCGGGAAGGGACCGCCTCTTGGGACAAAGCCGTGGCCGACGGTTTCGTTCCAGGGAAAACCCTTTTGTCCATCGAGGAGGCGGCCCGCAAGGCCACCGTGATCCAGTACCTGCTCTCCGACGCCGGCCAGGTGGCCATGTGGCCCACCATTAAAGATTGCCTCAACGAAGGCGACGCCCTGTACTTCTCCCACGGTTTCGGCATCGTTTACCGCGACCAGACCGGCATCGTCCCCCCGGAAAATGTGGACGTCATCCTGGCGGCACCCAAAGGCTCCGGCACCACGGTGCGGACCAATTTTCTGGACGGCAGCGGCATCAACTCCAGTTTCGCCGTTCATCAGGACTTTACCGGCCGGGCCAAGGAGCGGACCCTTGCCCTGGGCATCGCCATCGGCTCCGGCTATCTGTTCCCAACCACCTTTGAAAAAGAAGTCCACAGCGACCTCACCGGCGAACGCGGGATTCTTATGGGCGCCCTGGCCGGCGTCATGGAAGCTCAGTACAACGTGCTGCGCAAAAACGGCCACAGCCCGAGCGAGGCCTTCAACGAAACCGTGGAAGAACTCACCCAGAGCCTGATTCGCCTGGTGGCCCAGAACGGCATGGACTGGATGTACGCCAACTGCAGCACCACGGCCCAGCGCGGCGCGCTGGATTGGGCCCCCCGCTTCCGCGAGGCCGTCGCACCGCTGTTCGAACAGTTATACGAAAGCGTGGTCACCGGAGAAGAGACTCGGCGGACCCTGACCTGCAACAGTGCCCCGGACTACCGGGACAAATTGAACGCCGAATTGAAAGCCATTCACGACTCGGAGATGTGGCGGGCCGGTGCTGCCGTGCGCTCCCTGCGTCCGGAAAACAGGCGCAAATAAAAACGGATCCGGGGGTCCGGCGAAATCCATCGGCCGGATCCCCGCTCACAGCCGTTTCAAGGAGAAAGAGCCATGGAACCGCTCCTGATCTACGACACCACCCTGAGAGACGGAACTCAGGGAGAAAATATCACGTTCACCGCAGACGAGAAGTTAAAGATCGCCCTGCGCCTGGATGAAATGGGCATTCACTATGTCGAGGGCGGATGGCCCGGCTCCAATCCCCGCGACATCCGGTTTTTCGATCTGGCCAAACGCGAGCGCTTCGCCACCACGCGCATCACCGCCTTCGGCTCCACCTGCAAAGCAGGCATTCCTGCCGCCGACGATCCCAACCTGCAGGCCATTTTGAAAACCGAAACGCCCGCGGCAGCGATCTTCGGCAAAAGCTGGCCCTTACATGTGGAAACCATAATGGGCAACACCTTGGCCGAGAATATCTCCATGATTGCGGACAGCGTGGATTTTCTCAAGAAAAGCGGCCTTGAGGTGATCTACGACGCCGAACATTTCTTCGACGGGTATAAGGAGTCCCCCGATTACGCCGTGGAAACCCTGGCAGCGGCTGCCGATGCCGGTGCTGATTTTTTGGTTCTTTGCGACACCAACGGGGGTACCCTGCCCCATGAGGTGGACGCCATTATCCGCTCGGTCAAGCAGGCCCTGAAAAAACAGGGTCTGGACGCCAGCCGCATGAAGCTGGGCATCCACACCCACAACGACTGCGGCATGGCCGAGGCCAACGCCGTATCCGCCGTAAACTGCGGGGCCGTCATGGTCCACGGCACCATCAACGGCTACGGGGAACGCTGCGGTAACGCCGACCTCACCACCCTGATTCCGGTGTTCAGCGCCAAAATGAAGCGCACCTGCATCCCGGAAAAGAAGTTGTGCAGGTTAAAGAGCCTTTCCCGCTTCGTCAGCGAGACGGCCAACATCGTACCCTTGAATACCCGTCCTTTCGTCGGCCACAGCGCCTTTGCCCACAAGGGCGGCATCCACGTCAGCGCCATCATGAAGGAGTCCCGGGCCTACGAGCACATCGACCCGGAAGTGGTCGGCAACCAGCGCCGGGTCCTGATGTCCGATCTGGCCGGCAAGAGCAATGTGGAATACAAGGCCAGGGAAATGGGCGTGGACCTGTGCGCCAACGGTTGCGACAGCAAGACCATCGTCAAGGCCATCAAGCAGATGGAAGACGAGGGCTACCAGTTCGACGTGGCCGACGGCTCCTTCAGGATCATGCTGGAGAAGTTTACCGAGCAGTTCAAGCCGCTGTTCGATTTGGAGTCCTTTCGGGTGACCATCGAAAAGGACAAGGACCTGCCTTGCTCGGCCCATGCCACCATCAAGATATCGGTGGGCGACAGCGAAGAGATAACCGCCGCCGAGGGTCTGGGACCGGTCAGCGCCCTGGACAATGCCCTGAGAAAGGCGTTGGGCAATTTCTACCCGGATCTTGACGCCATGCAGCTGGTGGACTTCAAGGTGCGCGTGGTGGACGGTAGGGATGGTACGGCTGCCAAGGTCCGGGTATTCATCGAATCCCGCGACCACGAGCAGATCTGGAGCACCATCGGCGTATCCGAAGATATCATCGAAGCCAGTTGGCAGGCCCTGGCCGACAGTTTCCAGTTCAAACTGGCCAAAGAGGCCCAAAAGAATCAGCCGTCCACCGAAAACCGGAAAGTCAAGGATCTCAAACTGGGCTGGTCCATGTCATGCAATGCGTGATGGAACGGTCCGACACTTACTTCTGAAAGACGAAACGATCATGAATCCCACCAAGGAAGGTATCAACGCCGCGGGAAACGCCAAAGGCCGAATCCCGCGGCCCATGCTCACTATCGCCTGACCGACCGCTGAATTCCTGTTGCTGCCATCCCCGCGCAGGCGGGGATTTCACTGCTAAAATTCTTTTGGATTTCTCCCTTCGCGGGAATGACAGGTCGGGTGCGCTCCAGAAGATCGCCTTTGGCCGATCAAGATAAACATCACATCATTCGAACGAAAAAGAGAATCCTGATCTGCATAAAAAAGGAGAACAACAATGACCGAACGTGTAAAAATATTCGATACCACCCTGCGGGACGGTGAGCAGAGCCCCGGCGCCAGCATGAATACCAACGAGAAACTGCGTCTGGCCATTCAGTTGGAAAAGCTGGGGGTCGATGTTATCGAGGCGGGTTTTCCGGCCGCATCGGAAGGCGATCTCGAAGCGGTAACAAAAATCGCCCAACGGCTCGAAGCCACCGAAATTGCCGGACTGGCAAGAACCAACAAGGAAGATATCGATCTGGCATGGTCGGCCGTCCAGCACGCGGCCAAACCCCGCATCCACACCTTCATCGCCACGTCGGACCTGCATCTGAAGTACAAGCTGAAAATGAGCCGGGATGAAGTGCTCAACGCGGCAGTGGAAGCCGTGCGCTATGCCAAAACCTTCACCGAAAATGTGGAGTTTTCCGCCGAAGACGGCTCCCGCAGCGACCGCGACTATCTGTGCAAGGTGTTCGGGGCGGCCATCGAGGCGGGCGCGACCACCATCAATCTGCCGGACACCGTGGGGTACGCCATTCCTAAGGAATTCGAGGAGATGGTCCGGTATGTCATAGCCCATACGCCCAACATGCACAAGGCCACGTTGAGTGTCCACTGTCACAATGATTTGGGCCTGGCCACGGCCAACACCGTTGCGGCCATCAATGCGGGCGCCCGCCAGGCGGAAGTGACCATCAACGGCATCGGCGAACGGGCCGGCAACACCTCCATGGAAGAAGTGGTCATGGCCCTGCACACCCGCAACAACCTGATGCCCTTCGAGACCGGCATCCGCACCGAGCATATCTACCCCACCAGCCGTCTGGTGAGCATGATCACTGGCATCATGGTCCAGCCCAACAAGGCCATCGTGGGAGCCAATGCCTTTGCCCATGAAGCCGGCATCCATCAGGACGGTGTGCTGAAAAATCCCATGACCTACGAGATCATGAAACCGGAAACCATCGGCTTGAGTAAAAACCAGCTGGTCCTGGGCAAACACTCCGGTCGGCATGCCCTGCACACCCATTTAAAACAGTTGGGATACGATCTTTCCGACGAGGAATTGAAAACGGTCTTCAAACAGTTCAAGGCGCTGGCCGACAGAAAAAAACACGTCATGGACGAAGACCTCGAGGCCCTGGTCACCGAGGGTGTGCTGCGATCTTCCGAAGTTTTCAAACTGGAGTATCTGCATGTAACCTGCGGCACGACGGTCATGCCCATGGCCAGCGTCAAGCTCTCCATCAACGACCGTAGCGTGAAGGGCGCCAACTATGGCAACGGTCCCATCGACTCGGCTTTTAACACCATTGCTCAGTTGACCGGAACCGGTGCCGAACTGCTGCGTTTCACCGTCAGCGCCCTGACCGGCGGCACGGACGCCCAGGGCGAGGTGACGGTCCGGTTGCGGGAAAACGGTCTGGTGGCCTTGGGCCGCGGCTCCGATCCGGACATCATCACCGCCAGCGCCAAAGCCTATGTGAATGGGTTGAACCGGCTGGAGTATTTGAAAGCACATCCGGTTAAGGCTTCGCAGACGCTGTAGGTTCTGAGGACGGAAGGAGGGGTTACGTCCTTCCTGCAATAAAAAATCGGGTACCGCGACCATCGCGGCACCCGATTTTTTTAAGGAAAAAACTTTTCAGGAGGGTTTTTTCCTAACTTTTGAATTTCCTGCGGCTCAATCCGGCTATGCCGATCAACCCTGCGCCCAAGAGCAGCATTGTTGCGGGTTCGGGTACCGGAGCAACTACAAGCTGACTTTGAGCCTCACTATTCCCATTCAAAAGGTTGACGACTAAAACCGTGTCGTTTAGATAATCTGACGATAGCCATTTACCATCATTATAGAAATTCGTATAACTCATCATTAGATCAATGATTACATTGTCGTAGCTATCTTCTTCTTCAAAAAACCAGATTGCCTCTTGGATCATTTGAGCATAATCTCCAGTCTTGTTATAATTCCACCTGTCATAGCTGGAATCAGATGAATTAATGAAAGCGTTTATTTCATCTACGAATGCATTGAAATCATTAATCCACATGCTCATGACCCATTGTGAAGCGTCGGAGATGACGTCTCCGGTGTTGGTGTTTGCACCACCGCCTGTTGCGGTGTCACTCACACTTGCCACGGTAAAGGTACCAGAGAAATTTATATATTCATCACGCTCTACGCAAAAACTGGTTAGTGAATATTCATTGTTAACTGTAAGCTCAAATTCTCCACCCGAACCGATTCGATAGTCGCCGGAGGATACAGTAACGGTGTCATTTGCTTTAATTAAGCTCGCAAAAGCACCTGTACTGAATACCAGTAACACTGATACAGATAGCAACAATCTAAGAATGTTCTTCATCTGGTTCTCCTATAAAATTAAACGACAAAGCATTTTTCTGGGTTTGCTACTTGATAGCACTTATAGTGCCAAAAAAATTCAATCTTCTTTTTTATATAAGAATCTTAAAATATCCCTTAAATCAAATACGTTACGATATGTTAAAAACTGAGTATATGAAAAACGTTTCGCTGGCACCCTGATATATGGGAAATCTAAGTAATAGTTATCTTCAGATTATGGCACCGACTTCATAATTGCACCGATTGACTGTAGCCACAAAAAAGGCAGGGTGATCGCAATCACCCCGCCTTGAAGTATAGTACCTGAAGTTTCCCCGTTTTGGGTGGCGGCAAGATGGTTGAGACATACTTTCGACCCCCCTTTTCCTTGAAACGAACTGAATTTATTTCCCAATGAGCCTGGAACGTTATAGGCTTTAACGTATTGATATTACGTTAAATGTTTATGCCTAGACTTTGTTAATAATATCTGATAGTTATGCCCTCACGTGTTCAATATGAGCTTAGGGAGGGCAAAATGGAGAATCTGGTTCCCGATAATCTGACATTTTCAGAAGTCGGCCATCTGCCGATCATCAAAGACTTCGCCAAAAAGATTGAACTGGTCGAGACACTGGACACCTTGGTTGACAGCGAAATGGAACTCTCACCGGGAGTCGCTATTCTGGCCATGGTGTTGGACACACTTTCGGGAAGAACCCCTTTGTACCGGATGGAAGAATTCTTTCAGGAGAAGGACACTGAATTGATGTTGGGTTGCGATGTCAAACCGGAACTTTTCTGTGACTACAATATTGGCCGTGTGCTGGACAAGATCTTCGACACCGGCACACAAAAGGTGTTCTCGCAGATCGCTCAAAAGGCCATTGGCGTGTTTGACGTCGATCCCCGTCGTTTACATTTCGATACCACCTCCATCAGTGTTTTCGGAGATTATGACTTTGTCGATCCACCACTTAAAATCACCTATGGTCACAGCAAGGACAAGCGTCCGGATCTGAAGCAGTTTATCGTTTCAATGCTGTGCGTGGATCGGAACATCCCCATCTTGGGGACCACCGAAGACGGCAACGCATCGGATAAAACGTTGAACAACGAACTTTTAGGAGGCGTCTCAAAGCACATGGCCCGGCACGGGCTTAAACCGGGAGCCTTCGTATACGTAGCGGACTCGGCTTTTGTCACGCCGGACAATCTCGAAAAATCGAGAGATAAAAACGTAAAATTCCTGACCCGGCTGCCAGCCACCTACAAGGAGTGTAGCCGTGCCATCTCCGAGGCCGTTATCGCCGAGAATTGGATTGATTTTGGCGAACTCAATCAGACACCGGCTACGAAAAAGCGCCCTGCTGCGGTTTACCGTGGATTTGAAACCACCGTAGAGCTCTATGGTGAAACCTACCGCGCCATCGTTGTGCACTCTTCCGCTCATGACAAACGTCGCCATAAGCGTATTGATCGATTGCTTGAGCAAAAACGCAAAGATCTGGAAACCCACGGCAAAAAGATTAACGCAGGCCCCTTTTATTGCCGGGCCGATGCCGAGGCTGCAGCAGAAAAGATCGGTAAAGCCACCCCAAACAGCTATCACAGACTACGGTATGAAATCAGGGAAAAGGCCAAATATCGCCGGGGAAGACCCGCCAAAGGAAAACCACGTACGCCCATCGGTTACGAATATCTTCTTGATGTCAAGATTGAAAAGGATACGGAGGCAATCACTCCCTTGCGTCTTGAGGCCGGATGCTTTGTTTTATTAACCAACCTGTCCGGGACCAAGGAGCGGATCCAATGGTCCGCCGTTACTCTTTTGGAGTTGTATAAGAACCAGAGCGGTATCGAACAAAACTTCGGATTCTTGAAAGACCCGGTAATCGTCAACTCCATCTTTTTGAAAAAGCCGAAACGTATCGAAGTGCTTGGTTTGATCCTTGTAATCGCACTTCTGATTTGGCGCTTGATGGAGCGCTGTATGCGTCAACATCTGGAAAGAACTAAAAGCGAAATCAGCGGCTGGAAAAATCGCCCGACCAAGCGACCGACCTCTTTTATGATGACGACGAAATTCTTAAGCATACTGGTAGCGAAATCAGGAAAACGAAGACAACTGGTCAGGCCGTTAAAGCCTGTTCAGTTGGAATTTTTACAGGCTATGGGGGTTGACCCGGAAGTATTTATCAAACCGTAAAGGCAAAAATTAATTGCACGTAAAACTATTAACAGGGGTGTCGAAAGTACATTGAGAATTCTCGCGACGTGTAAATATTGTTAATGATTACAGGCGGTTAATAGAATGGCGGCTCCTTGTAACCCATTGATATCATTGGACATATTCGGCTGATTTTTTAATGATAAGCGTAAATATGTATAAAATACGGGAAGTTATGATTGAATGCGAGGGCCGGTTGTGGTATGCTTCTTCTACCACGAAAAAAAACACCAAAACCGGGAGCCTCGCATGTTCATCCTACACGACATTCTCGAAAAACTCAAAAACGAATTCCCGCAGTCTCGAAAAGGTCAAGAGTGCGGAATCTGGTTCACCTATACGATCATGGCGATCATCGTGCCTTTCGCCTCGTCCAGGACATCGTGCATCCTCCGGTGTCTCAGATCCCTGTTCGGCTTTACCGGGATACGGCGAAAACGATTCTACACGTTCATGGCATCTCCAAAGATACCATGGAAACGATTGTGGCAGACGCTGTGGAAAATGATTCCCCAACCACTGACCGGCGGGCGGCTGTTGCTGGCACTGGATGACTATGTCAACCCCAAAACGGGCAAGAAAATCTTCGGATGCGAAAAGATATTCGATCATGCTGCCAAACAGAATCAGTCGAAATATCCGTGGGCACAGAATGTCGTTACCGTGGGACTGCTGAAGATCGTCAAGGGACGATGGGCGTGCCTGCCCTTGAGCTACCGCTTCTATCACCTGAAAAAGAGCATTGCCCGCATGCATCGCCAAGGCGGGCCGAAATTGGCGTTTACCAGCAAGATGGCCATGGCTGTCGACATGATCACAGATGTTGCCGGGGTCTTTGGTCGAAAGCGGATCATCGTCACCACCGATTCCTGGTTCGGTAACAATGGCTTGTGGAAGCCGCTGCATGATCGACTGGGAATATGGATTGACATGATTTCCCGGCTCAGATCGAACAGCAATCTGTTCGATCTGCCCGGTCCGCATGTCAGCAGTCGGGTGGGGCGGCCCCGAAAATACGGCCGGAAATTGGGCAATGCGGCGTCGATGGCTGCGTATTACAGATCTCTGGCACAGGAATACACCGTCAATTTGTATGGCCGCGACAGGACCATCTTGGCCTATGAGCGTGTGGTCATGCTCAAAACGATGCGCTGTGCCGTCAAAGTGGTTTGGGTTTATCGACAAACCCAGTGGGTGGCTTTTTTCTCAACCGACATGTCCCTGTCCGTTCGACAGATCGTTGAGTATTATGGTGCCCGCTGGAAAATCGAAGCCCTGTTCAAAGAACTGAAACGCGACATCGGCAGTGCCGAAACGCAAACCCGTCATCCGCAGGCGGTCGGCAACCACCTGCACTTTTGCATGTTGGCGACCACCGTCGCCTGGATCTATGCAAGTCGGGCCGAGAAGACACCAACCCGTCGGCATGCAGTTGATGGCCGGAGCCATTTTGCCTTCTCGGACGTTCGCCGATCGATAGCCAAAGCCGCCATGGACGATAATTTTCGTAGGCTTTTCCCTGGCCCACGTATATCCGTCATAAATTCACTGGTGGACGTACTGCTGCACATGGCGGCGTGATGCTTTATAGGAAACTTTAGGTATAGTACGTCTTCCTCTGTTTAAATTTGTCTTTTCTACAAAACTTATCTCCTGTTCTTTGAAAGTGCGTCAGATGAAATCGATCATATGGTTCTTGTTGGTTCTAATAGTGGGCCGCCAGCCGCGATATTGCCAACAATAATATGGTTGGACGCCTCAGCTAAACACATATAGGTATCCAATACGAGAATATAAACCTCAACGGATTAGATTTATTCACAAACCTAACAATCCCTCCCGAATCTTCTTATCCGCCTTTTCGCCAACATTATAACGATAGTACATCTGCGCGAAGGTGTTTCCGGGAATGGTGCCCTTGACCTGCCCCTGGTAAGTCAGCGTGATGCCCTTTCCAGGCACGTAAAGTGATTCGGAAGTCAGGCCGGGTTTCATGTCCTTGTCCAGCCAGGAGGCGTACTTTTCGATGTCGGCGCGGTTGGCATCCACCAGATCTTTGGGGTTGCCGGCTTCCATCAGTTCGATGAAACCCTCGCTGATTTTCTTGGCCGTGGCCTTGCTGGTCAGGTAGTGGGTGAGCATATATTTGACCTGCTCGGATTCGATGACCTCTTTGGGGTCCTTGCTGGGGTTTTCCAGGTAAAGGCCAACGGCATAAACCTTAACGAATCCAAGTTTCTTCAGATAGGACACACCGTTGAGTTTGAGGGTTTTGCCCTCGATGGTCTTCTCGGTGGGGAATTTGACGCCCAGAATTTCGACTTCCCCGGCAAAACCGGCACCGGCCATCACAAAAACGAAAAACAACGCTACGGCACATGCAACCACTCTTCTGCTCATAATCCTCTCCTTTGATTGGTATCGAAATGGTTTCAGCATCGAACGGTATCTTGGGCCAAACCGGATCAGGGTTTTGTTGCCATTGCCAACATTGTCGTCGAATTTACCCGATTCGTACAAAAATGCAACGCCTGATTTGAAGTCGATAAAATAGTATCGCAGATAAAGGCCGCTCCTACGAAGCAGGGGCCTACATCTCAGATCCCACATCAAGCTTTTAAAATCTCTGCGCCCTCTGCGTCTCTGCGGTGAATTCACTCATCCCTCATTCACCCCGTCTTCAAAGCCCCAATCAACTCCTTCACATCCCCAACCCCCTCTTCCGCCAGCCAGGCAGCCATGCCATCAATAATCTCCATGGTTCCGCCGGGATTGACGAAATTGGCCGTTCCCACCTGAACGGCAGTGGCGCCGACCAGCATGAATTCCAAGGCATCTTTCGCAGTCATGATGCCGCCGACACCGACAACGGGAATCCCGACGGCCTGAGCCGTCTGCCAGACCATGCGGAGGGCCACAGGCTTGATGGCCGGTCCCGACAGGCCGCCGGTAATGTTGGCCAGTTTGGGACGGCGGGTGGCCAGGTCCACGGCTATGCCGGTGATGGTGTTGATCACCGAAAGGGAGTCCGCGCCGGCATCTTCGGCGGCCCGGGCGATCTTCACGATGTCGGTAACGTTGGGAGAAAGCTTCACCATGAGATGTTTGCGCGTTTTCTCCCGGACGGCGGCAACAACCTCGCGAGCGATTTCAGGGTCCGATCCGAACGCCACGCCCCCCTCTTTCACATTGGGGCACGAGATGTTCACCTCCACCCCTTTGACGGCATCCAGCGGTTCCAGGCGCTCAGCCAGCAGAGCATATTCGTCCACGGTCTTGCCGTAGATATTGGCCAGGGTGGGTACGGAAAGGGAACGCAGAAACGGCAATTTTTCCCGGATGAAGGCCTCGACGCCCACATTTTCCAAACCGATGGCGTTGAGCATACCGCAGGCGGTCTCCACAATGCGCGGCGGCGGGTTGCCTTTGGAGGGTTCCAGTGAAAGTCCCTTGACGATGACCGCACCCAGGCGGTTCAAATCCAGGTAGGCTTCGAACTCTCGGGCATAGCCGAAGGTGCCCGAAGCGGTCATCACCGGATTTTTAAGCTTCAGGCCGCCGAGGTCGACGGTCAGGTTGGGTTCAGTCATGGCCGTTCCTCTTCCCATTTTCTGCGAATCGTCTGGATGCGGGCCTCCAGATTGAGCACGTAGGCCGGCTCGGGTTGCCGGATGCCGGGTTTGCCATCCCACTCGAAGGCCTTGACCCGCTTCATCACCGCCTGGACATCCCCTTTCTCCTCATCCAGAAAGTCTTCCGCCATGCGGCGAAACCGGCGGCTTTGAACCAGGGATTGGTCCATATGCAACCGGGCATCGCTGCCGGTGCAGGCGTAAATATGGCCCAGGCAGAGGGTCTCGACATCCAGCGTATTCAACCGCTCCATGGACCGGTAGTGCACATCGTAATCCACCAGACAGTCGGTTACGATATAGCCGGTCTCGTCCGGCGTGCCCAACGCCTCGGAAGCGATCAGCAGTTTTTCGCCTGGAAGGTAGTAGGAGAGAAAATCCCGTGTGTGCCCCGGCGTTTCCATTACCTGGACGATCCTGCCCGGGGAAATTTCAAACCGGTCCCCTTCCCTGGCAATCTCGTCCACAACAAAAGACGAAAACGGTGCTTCTCCCTGTGGAACGCCGAACTCGGCAGCCATGCCGGCCGCAAAGTTGTTGAGATCGGAAATCATAGAAATGGCGTTGGGTCGCTGGAAAACATCCGCCGCCTTTGCGGAGCAGACCACCTTCATTTCCGGAAATTGCTCTTTTAGATAGGCCACCGCGCCGCAATGGTCGAAATGGGAGTGGGTTAAAAAACACCAGGCCGGATGGCGGCCTTGCAGGATTTGCCGAATCTGCCGAACATAGTCCGGGGCCAGGAAAGCCAGTCCGGCATCGAAAAGCGCCGGCCTTTCGCCGTCCACCAGATAAATCGGCACGGCAAGATGGCCCAGCATGTTCACGCCTTTGGCGATCTCTCCGATCTGATTGACAACCATTTTCCCCTACGAGTGCTGCTGTAAGATGGGGTTGCTCCGAAAAAGGAAACGGGAACCCTGACGAAATCGAAAGGCTACTATAGACGAGTCGAAAAGTTTGATCAACCTGAACGTTGGGCCGAACAGGGTAACCGCATTTGAAAATGTGCCTTATTCATCACCCCTCACCCCGACCCTCTCCCCTCAAGGGGCGAGGGAGCGCTTGCCGGTGATTGCGGAATATCAATGACTGCCCGAACCATAATGTTTTATAACGTACAGCCTCATCCAAACGTCCCCTCGCCCCATTGGGGAGAGGGACAGGGTGAGGGGGAAAAGATGATGCTTTGATATGATGTCCAATCCAAATGCGGTTACCGTGTGGAGCCGAACATTATATCTTTTAGGCTTCATCTGAAACGTGAACCTCAGCTTTTCCCAACTTACCATTTATGCTAATGATACACTTTACGGGCAGATGTAAAATCCCGACAGAATCCCTTTTGTCCGTGGAAAAACGGCCGATATTTATATAATGCCGGAAACGGGAATCGGCCGCAATAGATGCAGGCGATCGATAATCCCGGTATGCGCATCGACGCATTTTCCAACCGTCAACCCGATTCAGGAAGCTGTATGGATATTCACATTCAATACTGGCACTGGCTGGTGTTCGGCATGGTGCTCATCATGGCCGAACTCTTCGTTCCCAGCTTCACCATCTTCTGGTTCGGCCTGGGCGGCCTGTTGGTCGCGGGCCTGATGCTGATCGCCCCGGACATCAGTTTCTCCTGGCAGCTGTTCGTCTGGGCGATCGCCTCCTGTGCATTCACTTTCCTGTGGTTCAAATTCATTCGACCGCAGATGGCCGACCGAACCAAGGCGGGAATCTCCCGCGAAGCCGCCCTTGGCGAGACCGGTCAGGTCATCCGGGAGCCGACCGATGGACGCCGGGGCCTGGTCCGCTTTGCCACGCCGCTTTTGGGTTCCGACGAGTGGCCGTTTATCTGCGACGCATCCGTCTCCCTCGGTGATCGGGTTTCCGTCGCCGACATCTCGGGCAATACCCTGATCGTCAAAAAATCATAATTATTGGAGGATAACATGGAAGGTTTGATCGTTGTTGCCGTTTTCGTGGTCCTGGTGATCGTTACCCTTGTTCTGGGTGTCCGCATCGTCCCCCAGGGCAGCAAGCATGTGGTCCAGCGGCTCGGCAAATATCATAAGACTCTCGGTCCGGGCCTCAACATCATCATCCCCTATATCGATTCGGTGGCCTACAAGGTGACCACGAAGGACATCGTTCTGGACATCCCTTCCCAGGAGGTCATCACCCGGGACAATGCCGTGATTATCGCCAATGCCGTTGCTTACATCAACATCGTCTCACCAGAGAAGGCCGTTTACGGCGTAGAGAATTACCAGATTGCCATTCAGAATCTGGTGCAGACATCGCTGCGTTCCATCATCGGAGAGATGGACCTGGACGACGCGCTCTCTTCCCGCGACCAGATCAAGGCCAAGCTTAAGAGCGCCATATCCGACGACATCTCTGACTGGGGCATCACCATGAAAACCGTCGAAATCCAGGACATCAACCCCTCGCCGACCATGCAGGCCGCCATGGAAGAACAGGCCGCGGCCGAACGCCAGAGACGGGCCACGGTGACCCGGGCCGACGGGGAAAAAGCCGCCGCGGTTCTGGAAGCCGACGGACGGTTGGAAGCCTCCAAACGCGATGCCAAGGCCAAGGTGGTGCTGGCCGAGGCCAGCCAGATGGCCATCCAGAAGGTTTCCGAAGCCATCGGCGACAACGAGATCCCCGTGATGTACCTGATCGGCGAAAAATACGTGGATGCCATCAAGCGGCTGTCCACTTCGGACAACGCCAAGGTGATCCTCCTGCCGGCCGAAATTCCCACGGCCATCCGCGGTATTCTGAGCGGGGCCAAATAATGAAAAAGGTTCTTG
The DNA here is from genome assembly GCF_963668215.1 of uncultured Desulfosarcina sp. Lineage (NCBI taxonomy): Bacteria > Pseudomonadati > Thermodesulfobacteriota > Desulfobacteria > Desulfobacterales > Desulfosarcinaceae > Desulfosarcina > uncultured Desulfosarcina sp. The sequence goes on along the minus strand of NZ_OY764190.1, from coordinate 4,729,702 downwards.
GCATCGTCGGTTCGGCTCGGCGACTGGGCAATTGCGAAATCATGGTCAAAGAGGTCTTTCGGGGCCTGGACCAGCCCTGCGAATTGCGTCTTTTGCGATTGACCGATTTTCGGATCGAACCGTGCAGGGGCTGCTATGCCTGCCTGTTCAGGGACGGTACCTGCTCCATTGGCGACGATTGTTCCGTTGTCGTGGATGCCATCGCTGCTGCGGATGCACTCATTCTGGCAGCCCCCGCGTATTTTCTGGGCGCCCACAGTTCGCTGAAGCGTTTTCTGGACCGCGGACTGGCCTTTTATGGCGCCCTGGACCGCCTCTGGGGCAAACCGGCCGTGGGCGTCGCCATCGCCGGCGTCCCCGGACTGGAGGGCAGTACGCTTCTGGGCATCGAAAACTTTTTAAAAATGATCCTGGCCGACGTCCGGCAAACCCGGGTGGTATACGGCGCCATGCCCGGCGAAATTTTCTTGAATGAGGACAACCGTGCGGCCGCCCGATCCCTGGCCAAAAGCCTGTTCGGTCCCAGAGTTCCCAAGGCGGCGCCCTGCTGTCCGCTGTGCGGGGGCGATACTTTCCGATTCCTGGCACCGGACAGGGTTCGCTGCATGCTGTGCAGCAACGCCGGCACCATTCGTATGGAAAACGGCACCGCGGTCATGGAAATTGAAAAAGCCGACCACCAGCTCTTTTTGACCCGCCAGGACGTCCTGGACCACAAAGCCTGGCTCGTCGGCATGAAGGAGCGCTTTGTGTCCCTTCGCAAAACCCTGAAGCCCATTACCGTCGACTACCGGAAGGAAGGCTCCTGGATCAAGCCCCATCAAACGACAACTTCTCATGGACAAAACGAGGATGAAGCGCCATGAAACTGTTTGGCAAATCCAATCCCGACGACACCAACCCGGATCAAACGGCAAAAGAAACCAGGGACGCCGATCCGCGCATGGATCTGCTGATCGAATGTGTAAACGCCCTGTTTGTTTTCGTCCGCGAGTATACGCTCGACATCACGGAAATCGACTCGGAGCGATTCAAATCTCGGCTTGAAGCCCTCCAGGAAAAATTCCGGGCCGAGGAAAAGACGAAAGCCATCTTCACCGAGTTCGACCGCCAGAAGTCCGGCATTTTGGACCATATCCAACGGCAAAAAACCTATCTCGGCGAACGCGAAGCCGAATTCAGGGAAATCATCGACCTGATGACAGCGGCCATGACCGGACTGGACAACGAAAACCGGGATTTTTACAGCAGCATCCGAAGCCAGGGAGAACGATTCGAGGAAATCACCCGTCTTGACGATATCAAGCGCATAAAAAACGAGCTGGTCCTTGAAGTGGAGAACATGCGGGCCATGGTCCGCCAAAAGGAGGGGCAGGACCAGAAAGCCCTCGACGCACTGTCCAGTCAGGTGGACAGCCTGAAAAAAGAGCTGGACGTGGCCAGGCATTCGGCCAATACCGACGGCCTCACCGGAGTGAACAACCGCAAAGCCCTGGACGAGTACTTGCGAAGTCTGGTGGAACGCAACAGCATTTCCCGCCAGCCTTTTTCCCTGCTGATGATGGACCTGGACGACTTCAAAAAGCTCAACGACACCTACGGCCATACCGTGGGAGATCGGATGCTGATAGCCTTTGCCGAAAAATGCCGGGCCTCGGTGAGAAGCGGCGATTTTCTGGCCCGTTACGGTGGCGAGGAATTTACCCTCATCCTGCCCGGGGCATCTCTTCGAAACGCCAAGAAAAAAGCCAAACACCTCTGCAAGACTATCGCCAGCGCCCGCTATGCTGCCGACGACTCCCCGAAAGCCGATGTTGTCTCCATCACCGTCAGCATCGGCGTTTGCGCCTACTGCGATGGCGACACGGTAAAAACGCTGGTGGAGCGGGCCGACCGGTGCCTGTACAAAGCCAAAGAAGCCGGTAAAAACCGGGTGGTGGCCGAAAACTGATTCTATCCCCCATCGCTGCCGTGCGACATGTACCGCAAGCCACCTTTTCGGCTACGCCGGTTTACAGGTCGGAATTTCCGCTTATCTTATCGACAATATAACGGTTCGAACCTTGGAAGGAGGCTATTGCTATATGCTCGCGACCGATCGATATCTCAACCACCTTTTGGAAATGCTCGATCAGGGCAAAAACCCCGCGGGCCCTTCGGCGAGGTCCGAAAACGATCTTCAGGCGTTTTTCGATATGATCGCAGGCGACCGAATCCGCATCGAACCGACCGATTGGCAGGGATATCCTGTCTCGGGTCTGTTGTGGAATCTGCCCGACCTGAAAATTGCCGGGAAAACGGCGCTGGCCGGACACATCCGCCATCGCTGGCAGGAGTTCTCCGCGTTCGTAGCGCCACAAGACCCTGCACCACAAACAGCCGTGAAAAATCCCCGCGAATCCCAGCAAACCGAAAGTCCGGCAGTTGAGGAATCCAGTGTAAAAGAGGCCGTCGAAATTCCACCCTCCGCTCCCTTGTCGCCGCTGCCCGTTCTCACGAGTACGGCCACCATCCGCCGGGACTGGTTCGACCGCCTGACGGACTGGGTCGCAGCCCTTGTCACCTTATGGAAATAAAAATTGGAGGACCCCATGCCCCATACCAAACCCACCATAGATAACCTGATGAAAGTATCCCTGAACATATCGACTGACCGGGAAACGAAAACGAACGACCGGGCGGCTGTTTTCGAATTCGTTTACGGCGTCGGCACCGAAGGCATCACGCCGTTCGAAAAAGCCCTTTTCGGCAAATCCGTCGGCGATCACGTCCGGTTGGATATCGGACCGGCCGGTTATCGTGAGACCGTCGGCCATCTTGAAGCTCCATTGTTTAAACAGATCGGCATCGCAACGGCAACCTGTCTGGAGGCCTCCGTTGCCGGCATTGCCAAGGCCCGGGACCATGAAGTGGTGAAAGCCATGGCGGCCGGCGGCAGCTGCAGCGATTGCGGATGCGGGTGCGGCGGGCACTGACCCCGCGGCCTGACATACACGCTCCACCGATACACACCTTGGGCCGGCCGGTATCGTTCTAAGCTTGATTTGTTTACAGGAAACCCTTATATCTACAATAATTTTGCAGGCGACCGACAGGTATGAACCCCGGCCGGAGACATCCATGTATCGTGACAACTATATTACCGCGCTGCGCACCGAACTTCTGGAAATGGTTTCCGAGCAACTCACCCCGGTGGCCATGCGATACGGCTACAGCGAGGTTCCCCTGGAAACCAATATCAAGTGGCGCCCCCAGGTTCTGGTTCTGGGCAATTACTCCTCCGGCAAATCCACGCTGATCAACGAGTTTCTGGGCGCAAAAGTCCAGGGTACCGGCCAGGCGCCCACCGACGATTCGTTTACCGTTATCACCTACGATGAAAGCGAAACCGACGGCGGAGCGATCCGGGTCACCGATCAACGGGACGGCAAATTCCTGCTCAACGACCCCGAATATCCCTTCGAAACGCTAAAAAAACACGGCCAGCGGTTCGCTTCCCATTTCAAACTGAAAAAGGTCAACTCCCCTTTCCTGAAAAACCTGGCCATCATCGACACGCCGGGCATGCTGGACAGCATCAGCGAAAGGGACCGGGGGTACAATTACCAGGACGTCATCGGGGATCTGGCCCAAATCGCCGATCTGGTGCTGGTGCTGTTCGATCCCCACAAGGCCGGCACCGTCCGCGAGGCCCATACCAGCCTGCGGGACACACTTCCGTCCAAGACGTTCGAAGACCGCGTGTTGTATGTTTTAAACCGCATCGACGAATGTTCGTCCATGACCGATCTGCTGCGGGTCTACGGGACCCTGTGCTGGAATCTGTCCCAGATTACCGGCCGCAAGGACATCCCCATGATCCACTTGACCTATTCCGCATCCGCTGCCGAAAAAAGCGGCCGCACCGAAGATCCCCAGGCCGCCTATCTCCACTATCTGGAAAACCAGCGTGAGGAATTAAAAAAAGCCTTGCTCCAGGCGCCCTGCCATCGGCTGGACAACCTGGCTGCCTTTGTGGAAACCCATGGGGAGCGGTTAGGCCACCTGCTGGAAGGAATGATCAGTTACCGCCGCAAGGCACGGATGTTCCGGCTGAAATCCTTTTTCACCGGGCTGGCGGCATCCCTCGTGGGAGGCGCGGCAGGCTGGATGGGGTTGATGACGCTGCCGCCCATCGGGGGCCTGGATCCGACCCTGCAGATCGCCGGCGCCGGATTGCTCAGCACCATCATCCTCATCTTCTGGCTCACCCTGGTGCAGAAATTCCTCTACTCCCGTTTTCTTAAAAAATGGCTGCGGCAACTGGACAAATTGACGCCCCTATCAAACCAGACGCGCCGTGACAGTTGGGCATCGATCCGCGACCTGCTCTACGTCAATCTGAAGGAAAGCAACGAGAGCTATTCCCTTTCCCAGGTATTGAGCGAACACGCCACCGTCAAGCAGATCCACGACAGGGGCTCCAAGGAAATCCGCGAAGCCTTAAAGGAGTTGGCCGGGCTGGCTCCCGACGACGATGCCTGGTTCGGGGAGGGTCCCGGCCCCGTACCTTACTGGGCCAATACGGGCGGGAAAACCGATGAGAAGTAGGGGTACCGATCCAACATCTGCATAGGGGCTGTCATGAACGAGAAAGCCGGCCTGCCGATTATTCCCGATTCGCGAGAAGACGATCTTCATCCCCCTCAAGCGCCCACAGACAGCCAGTTGAATCTTTTCATGGCCGGTAATCAGTTCATGGTCATGGAAGCCTTGGTCGCCGCTTTCAAGCAGCAGCATCCTCACATCCGGCGCATCTATTACCAGACCCTGCCGCCGGGCCTGCAGTTGAAACAGATCCTGTCCGGGGGAGCCGTTTTTCGCGGACAGCGCATCGATGCGGCGGCGGATGTCTACACCTCGGTCAGTGAGAGCGCCATGGAACAGCTGGCCGGGGCCGGTAAAATCGAGCCGGGCAGATACAGCCTTTACCTTCACAATCGCCTGGTGCTGCTGGTCCCATCCGGTAATCCCGCGGCAATCGCCACGGTTGCCGACCTGGGCAGGGAAGATGTACGCATCTCGCAACCCGATCCGCTGAACGAGGATATCGCCTATCCCATCATGGAGATGTACCGGGATGCCGACGGGGATGCGCTGGTTCGGCGGATTATGGACGAAAAGCGCGCCGAGGGAACGACGATCATGACCGTGGTCCATCATCGGGAAACCCCGCTTCGGCTGCTGAAAAGAACCGTCGACGTCGGTCCGGTCTGGGCAACGGAAGCGGCCCATGCCCTCGACCGGAAATTACCCGTGGAAATGGTCGATCCCGGCCCCCGCCTGGATCAGCGCCAGCGCATCAATTACTACATCTGCAAGCTGACCCGGTCGCCCAATCCGGAAAATGCGGAGACGTTCCTCCAATTCATGGCAACCCGCCGTGCCCGCGCCATATATGAGCAATACGGGTTCATCGCTCCAAGCGGATGAATCGACCTGTTTTTGAGGACATCCGATAAAAAAGGAGGTGCAGCATGATGGATTTCAATCCGGAACAATCCTTGTGCGAAACCCGCAGGGAGTTCGGCGAGCACGGTGGTGTGACGCCTTCGATTTCCCGCTCGTCGACTTTTACCGTCCTCGACCCGGAAACCATGCCGGAAATTTTTGGCGGCATCCGGGGCCCGGAAAAGGGCGGCTGTTTTCTCTACAGCCGGCATTTCAATCCCACGGTGGACATTCTGGCCCGCTACCTCTCGGCCATGGAAGGCAGCGAGTTTGCCGTGTGTACCGGCAGCGGCATGTCGGCCATCTCCTGTACCTTGCTGCAACTGTGTAAGAGCGGCGACCACATCGTCTCCAGCGATACCGTCTACGGGGGCACCCACGCCCTGTTGAACGATCTGCTGCCGCAGTTCGGGATTACCACCACCTTTGTCGACCCTACCGATACAATGGCGTTTAAAAACGCGATTACTCCGCAAACCCGCGTGCTGTATACGGAAATGGTGGCCAATCCGACCCTGAAGATTGCCGATATTCCGGCCCTGGCAAAAATCGCCAAATCGAAGAATCTGTCCCTGGTTGTCGACAACACCTTCACGCCCATGGTGGTCTCACCGCTGCAACTGGGGGCCGATGTGGTGGTTTATTCCATGACCAAATACATCAACGGGGCCAGCGACCTGATTGCCGGCGCGATCTGTACCACCAAAGCCATGGTCCACGACCTCATGGACCTGCATACGGGCAGGGTCATGTTGCTGGGGCCGACCATGGATCCGCGCATGGCCTACGACATCGTCCAGCGCCTGCCCCATCTGGCCCTTCGCATGCGCGAACACTCCCGCCGGGCGCTTGCCATTTGCCAGCGTCTGGAACAGTTGGGGGCGGTTGTCACCTACCCGGGCCTGGAATCCTTTTCCCAACACGATCTGGCTACGGCCTTGTTCAACAAAGGCTATGGCTATGGCGGTATGTTCACCATCGACTGCAAAAGCCGCGACCGGGCCGATGATCTTCTCGATCGACTTCAGAACAAGGAAGATTTCGGCTACATCGCCGTCTCCCTGGGGTATTTCGACACGTTGATGTCCTGCTCCGGCGCGAGTACCTCCTCGGAGATCAGCCCGGATGACCAGAAAAAAATGGGGCTTTCGCCGGGCCTGGTCCGCCTTTCCATCGGCTATACGGGTAGCCTGGAAAAACGCATCGAGCAGATGGAGCGAGCGGTTAAGGCCGTTGGACTGACATAAAACTGGATGGAGTGTTCTCCTGAGAAAAACCGATGCCGCCCGAAGATCCGCAAAAAGACGCCTTGGACCTGATTCGAAGCGAATCCGTGCTGACCCTGGCCACCAGCGACGATGCCGGCCCATGGGCCGCGCCGGTCTATTTTGTTTGCCTGGAAAACGGCTTTTATTTCTTTTCTTCGCCGCAAAGCCTTCATATTCAACAGGCCATAAAGTCAGGTGTGGCATCCGCCTCACTGTTCTGTCGGGCCGATTCCTGGCAGGCAATCCGGGGCCTTCAGATGAAAGGGAGGATGGACCGGGTCAGTGATCCGGCCCTGTCGTTGAAAGTGATTTCCGATTATTTGAAACGCTTTCCCTTTACACGGGATTTTTTTCCGGCTATTTGGAGATATGACTCGAAAGCCTTTTTCAACCGCTTCAAGGTGAAACTTTTCGTCTTTGTCCCCACGGAGGTGTATTACGTGGACAACCGCTACGGGTTCGGCAACCGGCAAAAGATCGAATGGAAAGCGCAGGAGACGCAATCGAACACGAGAAATGGATGAGAAAAAAGCGTGTACGAAACGGTTCCTGCAATGCGATATCAATTGGATTGAGCAAAATGCTCATGGAGAAAGGAGTCGGAAATGCCCAATTTTCTGTTTGTACTCAGCAAGGATGACAACGAAGCGCTGACCCGCTGCTGTCAATTTGCCAAAATCGCCCATTCCAAGGGGCACCATGTGGACATGTTCTTTATCGACGGAGGCGTCGCCTGGGCCAACAAGGAGCGCGACTTCGACACGAAAACCGTAACCGGCGACTGCCCCAACGACTACCTGCCCTACATCGTGGAAAACGAAATCAAGATCGGTATCTGCACGCCTTGCGCGAAAAACCGGAACATGGATGAAGCCAAGTTCTTCTCCAACATGCAGTTGGACGGCGGCCCGCATCTGATCGATATGGCGGCGGAGGCCAAGGTCTTCAATTTTTAATCATTGATTACGCCGATCATGAAAAGAAATGCCCCCCGTGCAGGTGGCGGCAACGTTGTGATCGAATCGGCAATCCTCATCAACCTGTCGGCCCCAACCTGCCCGAATCGATTTTCCCCTATTCGGGCAGGGATGGGTCCTTATCCTGCTTTCTTCTCAGCGTTTCGAGCACCATTATTTTGCGTGCCACCGGCTTTCCCGCGTCCGAGGTTTCATAGGCAACCTCGGCCCGGCATGGCAGGCGGATGTAGCGCAGATCCGAGACATTCCCTACCGGATCCAATAAAACCGTCTTCTCGGCAAGGAAAATAATCCCGACATCGCTCGTGAAGTTATCCTCGGTCGTCTCAGTGATCACCATGGTTGCCGTCTTGGCCATGGCCACGCCGGCATCAATGACCGAAGAGACGAAAAGAAGAAGGGCAAAAATGAGCAGACATGTCCACGGTTTCGATCGGGTTCGGCTCATCATATCATTTTCCATGGAATACTCCTTTTAAACGCTTTCTTCGGAATCGCATAACCCATCATTCGAATCCCTTTGCCTACGGATTGAGAATCCAGTTGGTCAGGGCGCTTTTCAGGGGCAATGCCGTATCGATGTCGATATCTGCAATTTCACCGGTGCTGAGCTGCAAAAACGCCTTGGCCCCTGTGGTACCGCCCTGCCGGCCGACATGGATACCCACGGCCGGGGGCGGCGCACCGATGCTGGTGGAACTGAGCTTGACATTGACCTTCTCGTAGGTTTTCGAACCGTAAGTAATGGTCGAACCGTCCCATTCAAAAACATGCTTGGTGTAGCCCGTGCCGGTCTCATAATACAGTCCGTAAAACTCAGTAACCCCGCCGAAGCCGCAGACATCGTCATTGGGCGTGAATGAGGGAGTCAGCACAATGCCTCCCAATACCGAACTTTTGGAAACCACCCGTTCCGAGGGGCTGGTAGAGACCTCCAGTGCCCGGATCCACCCGTCCTTGTCATTGGCGTCGTCGACCACGTTACTGAACCCGGCCGTAGCCAGATTCCCGCCATAGGGGGAACCGGTGCTTTCGATAAAGGCATACCCGGCCGTGGTTACGGCGATATCGCTGGCATCGAAAAGATCGCTGCTGGCCAGGGTCTTGGAAGAAGAGAAATTGCGGTAATAGCTGCCATCGTAATTTTCGTTGTAGAAGGGATCCTTGATTCCTATAATGTACTCTTGGTTCTGGGTGGTCTTATCCGCCTCCCTCAAATAGCGGCCGGTCCCGACGTATACCCAGCAATTATCATCCGAATCCACACTGAGCGCCGTCGGGGCCGTAAACGGAGCCGTTCCTTCGTAAAACGCTGACGGCGAAGGCCATTGGGACGGGTCGTCCTCATACACAGGGTCGGGATTGCTCAGGGTAACGTTCCAGTCGCACGGATTGCAGGTAACAGGAATTTTATAGATTTTTCCTTCGTATTGCTTGGGGCTGGCACAATCGGCGCTCTGGCAATAGGTCTCCCCGAAATAGATGGCATCGACATTGTAATTCAGGCTTTTGTCCAATGCTGTGGGCGAACTGACGAAAGCATAGTCCTCGCTCAGTTCGAACAGCCAGTCATCGCTGCCGGTGCTACGGGGATCACCCGTTTTTAAATCGACGACAAATATTTTTCCGGTTTCCGTGCTGGTTCCGTCATAGGTCGTGGGGCCAGATCCGAACACGGCGAACCACTCTTCCCCCACTTTGACGATGGCGGGGCTGGACTGGCTCAGATTGAGCCCCGAATAACTTCGCTCCCACATGAGGACGGGGTTGCGGGGCTCGGTGATATCCATGAAGATGTAGGTCGGATCGAAGTATCGGGGCGAGTCGCTGGAATCGACAGTCCCGTCGCCATTCGTATCGAACTCGTTGGTCCAGATGCGCTTGCCGCCCAGATTCAGGCCGACGATGATAAACGTACCCCAATTGAGGTCCGTATCGCTGTCCGTGTAGTGGGTATTATCGGGAAGAATCTTGGCCTCGAACACCTTGGGCTTCATATCCACGTAGTACACATGGGTGTAGTCGGGGTCGGCCAGAAACTTCAGGTGCGGCAGCAGGGTCTGCGGGATGTAGGCCCACAGCTCCGACCCCAGAGACATATCGACGGTCAGCGTTAACGAGCCAACCGAAACCGTCATATCGGCCGGATCCGTGTATTTTCCATTGGCGCTGTCATAGGTGCCGGAGGTAAAGGCGTGCAGCATACCGTCGTTCGCCCCGGTATAGACCACGGTTTCCCTGCTTTTAACGGCATCGTAGTAGGTCTGATAGGATCGATCGGAATAAATGATGTGATAATTGTCCGTGGGTTTGGAAACACTGATCGGTGTGGAATGAACGATATCGCCCAGTTTCCAGACATGATCGCTGCCGTCGATCTCGTTGGTGGTCCGGTTTCTCAGGGTCGGATTGTTGTAACTGTCGAAAAAATCCACGCCGCGGATGTAATTGATCAGGTTGTCCACGCGGCTGGCATGGTCGGATCCCAGATAGGCGAAACCATCGCTGGATGACCCATTGATAACACCCAGATAAGGTGTCAAAACCGATGCATTGGTTTCGGAAAAGGAGATCACCTCACCCGACGAATCGAAGGCATCGTAGGTTGTTTCATCTACGACACCGTCAACATCGTCATCAATGTAGGTAAAAATTTTGCGAGCCTCAGGATCTGCCAAAGCCAGCAGGCGGCCGGCCTCGAACAGGGGGCTGATCGCATCCATGGGAACATCCTCGTAGCAGGAAGTGATACCGTTGCTCGTGCAGTAGTCGTCCACAGTACCCGAGTAGTCGCAATAGTACGGGTCGTCGTAATTGGGATGGGCAAGGTAGCGCCGGATCTTGGTAGTGGAAGTGGTATCGTCGAATACATATTCGACGATCGGGTCGATGGCCGTCCCCCCCTCCCCTGTATCCAGCGTCTGGTTGGCGTTGGCGTCCTCGCGCAGGTTGCCGCAGGCATCCACCCACAGGGACTGCAGGTAGCCGCTCCAGGTCACCTTGACCGGATTGGAGTTGTTGTCGATGGTGGTGGAATAGGAGGGGCGGAAGTAAGCCTGCACCAAGTTGCCCTCGCCCTCGCTGTTGGTGGCCAGCACCGATGCTGCTGTACCGGAAGCCGAACGTTCAAGGATGTCCCGTATGGCTGCCCCCAGGGCTTTTTGGAGTTTGGCGCCGTCCGAAGCCTCGAAATAGGTGTCGGGCAGGCCGTCGCCGTTTTCGTCCCACTCCAACCGGTTGCCCGGTGTATCCGTCACCAGGCCGCTGGGCAGGCCGTCGCCGTCTCGGTCGATGAAGCCTCCATTCTTGGCCGACTGCTTGAGCAGTTCGCGGGCATTGTCCTCCTGACCAAAGGCATAGACCGCATACAACACGATGTTCTGATCGTCCTGGATGTCCGTACGGATATCGTGGGAACGGGCCCACAGGGCCACGTCCTTTAGGTAGTCGGTGCCGGCGGAACCGTATTCGCAGCCGGTCCAACTGGATTCGCTGCAGGTCGTGGTATTGGGCGTGGTATTCAGAAAATCGTTGGTGGCCGCGTTGCCGTATTTGCTGGCATCAGCGTAGTCTTTTACGTCGTTCGGCAATACGGCATCCATGGTGGAGGCTCCGTCAGTGATCAGCAGCACGAAATTCTTGGCGCAATAGGCGGAACCGTCAAAAGGATCGGCGAGTGTGGTACCCGGGTTGTTGGAGTAGTTCAGGCTGCCGTCGATGGCCTCCTGTTTGAAGTACTTGACCGCCGTGTAATAGGTTTCGGCCAGGGGCGTCCACGTATCGGCGGCCGTATTCTGGAAGTCGTTGATAAAGTTTTCGGAAATGCCGTCGGCGATAGGATTCGAAACCACACCGCCGTTGCCGTTGTTTATGGTGTCCGCTCCGTTGTTGTTGAACCACATGTTGCCCCAACGGGCCGCATCACCGTAGCGCTGGAGGATACCCACGGTGGTCGGCCCGCTGCCGTCCAGATCGGCAAAGTCGTTGGGTTCCTCGGCGGCCACCTTCTCCACGACGATGGAGTAGGTTCCCTGGCTGGCGGGGCCGTTGTAGACGGTAAAATTCCCACCATCCATATAATACGTATAGTTGCCGGTAAACGGCGTTATGCCGCTGGTTCCAGTGCCGTTGTATGCCTTTCTGAATGACCTGACCGAAGGGGAGTTTTCTCCGGTCAATTTCTGGGTACCGGAGGTGGTACGCGGGTTGGCCAGCCCGCCCATCAGCACTTTGCGGCCCACATCGACCCGGCGCATGGTGAGCCAGTTGAGGAAATTGCCGCTCCAGGCGCCGTTCGAATCCCGCGAGAAAATGCTGCTGGCATATGTATAGCGAGATGTAGGATCGAAATACCCGTAATATTCCTGGCAGCCGTCAAAGGTCACAACCAACACCGGGCCGTGGGTGTGGTCGCCATAGTCGTAGGCTCGGGCGTCGCGCTTGCCCGTTCCTGTAATTTTAAAGGCGATTGATGATCCGGCCGTCCATCCCGCCCGGTTGACGATTGTCTGAATCAAGGCGGCAAGATTGGGTGTTTGGTATTTGGTTCCCGCCGTCCAGTGCTCCTCATCATCCCAAGCCACTGAAGTGCTGTAGTAACTCCGGTCGGCAATATTGTTGGCCGAGGTATCGTAAATCTGCGCGTCATCCGTATTTTCGGCAACGATAACGAAATCCGTTTCTCCCGGAGGCGTCCCGTATGTGTACAATCCTGATGTGTAAGAGCTGGTTGCATTGGCTTCGAACTCGATGTACGCATTCGTGATGGTTGCGTTTTTCGGAATATTCACACTGAACCGGAGCCCCACCCGCGAAGGACTTGAGCCCGTGTCGTAGACAAGAGGATCAGTGGGATTGGACAGGTTATAGTTGCCAAGATCCAGATCGGAATTGCTGTAGTAGGTGTTGCTGCCCGAAGAAGTGTATTCTTCGGCGTCGTCCTCGATCCGACTGACCGGGATGGAAATGGTCTGGGAAGTGCCGCAGGCGTAATCGTCGCCGGTAACTATGCTGCCGGTACCCTGGAATTCTCCATATGCCGGGTAGTTCATACTCCCCGAATTGTCCATGATGACAAGGATGTTAGGCGCCACCTCGCTGGACATGAACAGCGGATAGGAGGTGTAGTCGGCGATGGCCGGTTCGGCGGCATGGACAATTGAGCCACAAAGACCACCAACAAGAAGGATTACGTATACAAGCAACTGACAAAACCTATTTTGAATCATTATAAACCTCCCGCGATTCCTAATACTTTGCGGTACTCGGCCCGAACATTGGCCACGCTCTGGCGAGGCCCGGGGCCGATGGAGTCCAGCATATAATAAATGTTGACGCCGCCGGTGGAGCCGACACCGACACCCTCGGCTCCGCTGGCGAATTCGACGCCACCTCCGGCAACGAGCTGCTGGCGGGTGCGCTGAATGTCGACCTCGATGGTATCGTTATATACATCGTTGGCCATGCTGATATCGGTGATTCCATTATCCCAGTCCGTATATCCGAGAATCTGGTCATAGAGGGCATTTTCGTCGGTGTTGTTTTCAAATGCGAATCCGAATAACCCCATCACCGTGCTGCCCTGGGGAGCACTTTCATTGATTGCCTTGGATACCAGTTTCGGGGTGACGTAAACGCCGCTGTCGGCATTGGTGAAAGCAATCTTGTGAAACTGATCGTTGGACGCGATCTGATATTCGGTAACGGTGGTGTTCGAGGCCCAGATGCCCATGATGGTGAGGGTGACAAGGATTAAGACCGCGGCAATGATCACCGACCCTCTTTCGTCGGATAATATTTTTTTGACTGATTGGTTCATTGCCGTCTCCTTAAACGATCTTGGGTATGCGGTTCTGAAGGCTGATGGTTCTCGTTTCACCACCCAGGGTTTTGGTGACGGTAACGGTAATGATCTTGTAATTGTAAATATCCGTTCCGATGCTGGGCTTCAGGTCCACCTCGTCGACCGTCCAGGAAATCGACAACGGCCCGGTTTCTCCGGCTTCGTCCACGGTACCGTTGTAATTGTTGTCGATGCCGTCGGCATCCTGGGCAGGGGCTGCCGTAGCAACGGAATCGTAGGCGGTTGTGCTCAACATTCCTTGGGGAAGCATGGTCTCGACCCGGTCCAGCGCCCATTCGGAGCTGTAGGTAACGCTCTGGGCCCTGCGGTTGCCTTTGGCGCTGTCGAGCTGCAATAGGCCCACAGCCAGAAACCCGATGCTGAAAATGGCCAGGGCGATGAGAACTTCGATCAGGGTAAAGCCGCTATTGTCCTCATACAACTTTCTGAATATCCTTATATTTTTCATTTCTAGCTCCTTCTTTCTCCGATGATCACATACCCATGTTCCGGCACCAGATGCTGGTGCTTGAAAGCACCCTTCTGGACGTATCGTTGACCGCAGCTAAAACAGTTTCTCCAAGCGAATTGGTATAGGTCTGGTTGTTCACCTGTTTGAAGGCCATGACCGGGTCGTCTGCTCTGGCAACGATGGTTACCAGGACCATACGCACGCGATCCAGTTCCGACTGGTTGCCTGCTGTGGGCGTAAAGCGGGTTAGGTTCTCGTCGAAATAAATAAACTGCAGGGCATCTACGTTCTCGGCAACCGGTTGGAGGCCGCCGGCTCCGCCTGTTTCACGCCCCAGCTTCGTGCCATTCAGGGCATAACGGATATCCTCGTTGCCGCCGGCAATGGCACCATCTCCATCGGCATCGATCTGGAAACGAAACTCATTGGACGTAGCCGTCAACACCGTTGCGTCGGCCGATCCAATAGGGTCGTACCCCGCCATCTGGATCTCCGATTTCATCAGGTGCAGGGCAGCCCTGGCAGTCTGGTGCATGTCGACGATGCTTTGCTGGGTCAGATGCGTTCGCATCTGGTTCCGGTAGGTGGCGACAATGGCCGCCATAACGATACCGGCGATTACCATTGCCACCATCAGTTCGATCAGCGTAAAGCCCCTGTTGTTTTCCATATACCCTGCCATTTTGAGTGTCCTTTCGATAATGGCTAGTACGCGACCTTAACTCTTCCGGCTATACTTAAAGAAAGGCTCCTTTTCTCTCCCGCCGAATTGACAATGTCTACGCTTCCGATGCCATCGGGAAGCCCGCTGCCGTTAAACGTCACGGAGTCGTCGCCAAACGTGGTGGAGTCGATCTTCACACCGGCTGGAATTCGATCCCTGAGAAAAACGGTTTCCGTGCCATCGATCTCCCCGTTGCCGGCACCGTCCAGTACCCCGTCTCCATCCGAATCAACGCTTCCAGCCCCATCGTCGACAAACAGCGCGTACTCTCTACCCGTAGCACCGGTGGGTGCAAACGTAAGTGTGATATCGGCGTTCTCTTTGGCGGCCCTGGCCTTTGCCAGTTGAAAGGCGGAATAAATATCCCGAACACCATCGCCCAGTTTAGCTCGATTGCGCCATCCTATCATGTTGGGAACGGCAATGGCGGCCAGCACGGCAATAATTGCGATAACCACCATCAGTTCGTAAATACTGAATCCCGCATTCCAGCGCATGGTTCCCTCCAAAATTATTTAATAATTTGGAATTTCTTTCCCCTTAGTGTTACACAACGTAACAAATTGCGCGCCAAATTTATTTCAAAACCAGCTTAGATTTCCCAACGACCTGTTTTATCTTAACTTAATTTTATACATATTCTAAATTTCATTCATTTTAACTAACCGACGTTTCGTTATCTTCAATGAAAAATCAGGGCAACCGTTACAACTATTAAAATATTTAGTACCGGTTTCGGCGGACAAGAACTACGGCAGAAAAGAGGTGTGGAAGAGCGGAAGCGGAAAAATAAAAGCGCTTACGTAAGTTGCAACCGTTGAAATAGCGCATTTCACTTCAAATCGATTAAACAAAGAATTATTCAATTTACGTGCTTAAGTCAACCTTCATGGTTATCCGGTGGATATCATGGATGAGACGAAAAACTATTAAATTATTTTAGTTCTCTTTCCTATAATCGTTTCTCCAAATTGATAAATTGAGAAAAACCGGATACCGGCCGGTAGCCACTTGCGATCATATCCAATTGTTTTTATGTTATTTTATAAATTTCTGCGAAATCTTTGGGATGCCCGTTACACCATCGGCATAACTTTTGCTTTCTTTTGAGATCAAAAGTCACGGAGGGAGAAAATGAAGGATAATGCCGGTTTTACACTGATGGAGTTAGCTGTTACCGTGGCGATTTTCGCCGTCCTTTCGGCCATCGCCATCCCCAACATGATCAAATGGCGCAATAACGCGGCTTATAGAGGGGCGGTCAACACCTTGGCCGGAGACCTGGCGGCGGCCAAACAGGCGGCCATTCGCGCCAACTCCAATGTGGTGGTGAACTTCACCGCCAACGGCTATGTGATTTACATCGATGACGGAGACGGCACGGGCGATGCCGATGGCGATGGCATCATAGACGGGTTGAACAACGGGGCCCAGGACGGCACCGAAACAACCCTTCGGAACAGGACGCTTGCGACTGGCGTGACCATCGATCTCGGCGCCTCGACGTTTGCCGGCAATACAACCCTGTTTGACAGCAGGGGTAGATGCCCAACGGCGTCAACCGGGAAAGTTCGTATCAAAGGGTCCCATGCCGATCATCAAAACGATGTCGCAATCAACCGGCTGGGAAAAATATCCGTAACCTGATTATCCGGGAGCCTGAAGATGATAAAAATACCATCCACAAGCATGGCCTATAACGATTGCCGGGGGTTCAGCCTCATCGAAGTGATGATCGCCATGGCCATCTTTTCCATCGGCCTGCTGGCCGTTGCCGCCATGCAGACGTCGGCCGTGCGGAACAATAAAACCGGCAACACCTATACCCAGGCAACCACCCTTGCACGCGATCAGATGGAATTGATCAAGAATGGCGACATCAGCGATAGCACTGACATCCTGAACCCTGGTACATTTCCGACCACTACCAGCGACCCGAACAACCCCATCGATGAAGACGGCCAACCGGGTGGGATTTACACCCGCTCCTGGACGGTCGGCTACTACTACTTTGAGGACACCAACGGCGATGGCGACATCGATACCGATGATACTCCCAGTAACTTTGCCCGAAAGGTTACGGTAACCGTCACCTTTCCGTTCGTTGGCAGAGGAACCAGACAGGTGTCCCTTACTTCCGTGGTAACAGGAGATGGATTATGATGAGCAAGGTCGACAACAACCCAACGAAAAATGTTATCGGAGCCGAAACGGGCTTTACGCTGATAGAACTGCTCGTCGCCATGGCAGCCGGCATCATTGTTCTGGCGGCCATCATCGGCATGTTCTCGAATCTGACCCAATCGTATACGACGGAAACCGTGCGGGCCAGCGCCCAACAGGATGTGCGCTCGGCCCTGGCCCTGATGTGCGAGGATATCATCCACGCAGGCCTGGATCCAACGGGGACGGCCGGTAGCAGTATTACAACATTGGGTGCTACCGACATAGAGTTTACGGCTGATATGAATTACGATGGTGATACGGCCGACAACAATGAATGGGTACGCTATTTTCTCAACGGCAACGAGTTAAGACAGCAGATTAAGGACAGCACAGGCGCGGTAACAGAGGATGACGTCTTGCTGGACAACGTCACCGACCTGAGTTTCGTTTACCTGGATGAGGATGAAAACGCTACGACCACGGCCGACGATGTCCGCATCGTCCAGATCACCATGACGATTCAACCGCCGGCGGGGCGTGCCGGATCCGTCACCCGCACTCTTTCCCAGCAGGTCAGGTTAAGGAATGCGTTATCGTAACCCATGAAAAGAGAGACCATCATGCGCTATTCCCGAATAGAAAAAACAATCGACAACGAAAACGGAATCGTTACCATCGTTACCCTGCTGGTGCTGGTGACCTTGACCATCGCGGGCATCGTGGCCGTTACGATCTCCAACAATGAAACCGGGATTGTCCGCAACGAACAGATCTGGACCAGCGATTTTTACAATGCCGAAAGCGGCGTCAACGGTGCGCGCATCACTTACGAGGATTGGCTGGACGATACCTTCCTCACGGAAGACGAAACAGAAGCCAAGACCACTTTCAATATCAAAGATGACAATAACACCACCGTGGCAAGCATCCAGGCCCGCTGCATCGAGAAAACTAGGACACCTGTATTCGGTGAAAATTTGGGCGACAATGTTGCCGACGACATACCGGCCATATCCCATACCAACCCGCCGCCCGAGGGGTCAGGGTACAGCACGAAGTATTTTCAAGTCCGGCGTTACAGCATTACCGCCACCTGCGCCAACGGCACGACCATTGTCCAGACGGGGGTTTGGAAGATATTTAACAAGTATTGATGAACGCATACAAAACCGCATTCCCGACGGATTCGTAAAATGATTACCGAGCGTGTAAAAAAGGCTTCACAAAAGCGCTCAGGAAGGATCGAACCATGAAAAAAACTGCTTATATACTCATCCTGGCCATCATCGCAGCCGGCCTGACGGTTTCGCCGCTTCAAGCCGACGATACCGACATCTACGGCGGCGGAAGCGTGTCCGTGGAGCCCAATGTACTGATCATCTTCGACACATCCGGCAGCATGGACACCAAGGATGTGCCGGGAGACTATTACGACCCTGCCACCACCTATTCGGGCACCTATACCAATGACGCGGTCTACATATGGTCGCGAACCTGGGTGTGTGACTGGTATTGGTGGGGGACCTGCTGGGGAGGACACTATGAAAGCAGTTATTCTTTATTCGCCAGCGATGTGAGTTCGCTGGTCTGTAGCGACGTTAAAAACGACCTCTTAACCGAAGGGACCACAACGGGCCGCATCCTGGACAGCAGCGGCGGCTACGAATGCGGCGGAACGGATAAAACGCTCTACATGGGCAACTGGCTCAACTACGATGCCAGCAGCGACGGCGACATGCGCACCAGGACGGATGTCGCCAAGGAAGTCATCACCAACCTGATCCAGAACACCGACGGCGTGCGCTTCGGGCTGATGCGATTCAACAACAACCAGGGTGGCCGAGTGGTCAAAGCGATTCAATCCGTCACCGGCGACGACACCTACCGGCAGGAACTGATCGACGCGGTCAATGCCCTGCCGGCAGACGGGATGACCCCCCTGTCCGAAACCCTGGCCGAGGCCGGGCTGTACTACGCCGGCATGAACAGCTGGTTCAACAGTTACAGCAGTTATTCCGACGACATCCTGACCAGTTCCAGCACCTATACCAGCCCCATGCAGTACCGCTGCCAGAAAAACTACATCATCCTGATGACCGATGGTTCCCCGACCAGCGACAACGACTCCAAGCTGGCAACAGGAAGCTACATCAACGGGGACAAGATCGGCGACTACGACAATGACAACAACTCCGGGGACACAACCAGCGACGCCAGTTCGGACTTTCTGGACGACGTGGCCAAATACCTGTACGACAACGACTGCAACCCATCTCTTGGAAGCAGTGGCGACTCCTTTGAAAAACAGAACATCATCACCTACACCATCGGCTTCCAGTCGGACCAGCAGCTTCTCCAGGATGCGGCCACCAACGGCGGCGGCGAGTACTACGTGGCCAACAGCATCTCCGGCCTGTCCGAAGCTTTCGAGGCCATCATCAGCAAGATCATGGAAGTCAACGCGGTTTTCGTTTCCCCGGTGGTACCGGTCAGCCGTATGAACCGCGCCTACGCCGGCAATTCCCTGTATGTCGGTTTTTTCAAGCCCCAGAACAGCGGCCGCTGGGTCGGCAACGTGAAAAAATACGGTCTTAATTCATCCGGCGCCATTCTGGATGCCGATAAGCTGGAAGCCACCACGGACGATGGCCAGATCAAAGACAACGCCCGATCCTACTGGTCTGCAACAGCCGACGGGCAGGATGTCACCGCAGGCGGTGTCGGCGAGTTGCTCCTCGACAGAACCGGAGAAAGTTTAACGGATAGCCGCAAGCTGTACACCTATTTAGGAAGTGCGACGGATCTGACTGACACAAGCAATGCCTTTTCCACGGGTAACACTGCATTGACTGAAACGATACTGGGTGTGGCATCTACACAACGAGACAGCATCATCGAGGACATCATCGGAGACAGCCTGGACTGGAAGATGGGCGACATCCTGCACTCCCAACCATCGGTGGTGCATTACGATTTCGACAGCGATGGCGATGTCGATGAGTCCTATATTTTCGTGGGCACCAACGGTGGCGTCATGCATGCGTTTACTGACAGTGACGGTGAAGAAGCATGGGGATTCATTCCGCAGGATCAGCTTGGCAGCCTTCAGGTATTGTCGGACAGCGACACGACTCACGACTACTTTGTCGACGGTGCCCCGGCCGTCTACGAGGGCAGCACCAGCAAGATCCTGTTTTTCGGCGCGCGCCGGGGAGGCTACCGATATCATGCCCTGGATGTCACCGATCCGGAGAAGCCATTATACAAATATAATGTGGTACAAGGCATACTGACGACTATCGACACAGATGGGAACGGTACCGTGGACGGCAGTGACGCCAACCTCGGACAGTCGTGGACTTCGCCAACCGTCCATACCATCAAAACCGGGACCAGTTCCACCGCTACGGAAGAGGTGTTTCTCCTGGCCGGCGGTTACGACACCAATCAGGATCTGGACACCCCGGCTACAGCGGACACCATGGGCCGGGCCGTATACACCATCGATGTGACCGACGGATCGGTCAGCGCCCTGAATTTCAACGCCGCCAATTTCTCGGGAATGAACAACTGCTTTACCGATGCCATGGGGTTCGACTCCAATGGAGACGGTTTTTCGAACCGGGTTTACGCCGGCGACCTGGCGGGCAACATGTGGGCCTTCGAAGATGATGACGCCACTCCCCTGGATTCCAATTACGGGGGTGACGGCAACTGGAGCGGCCGCAAACTGTTCTCCGCCGGTGCCGTGGACAGCGTGCAGCGCAAAATATTCTACGCGCCGGATGTAACTGCCGAGTATGGGGAAGATATGATCTTCTTCGGCACCGGAGACCGGGCCGATCCCGAAGAGACCGGTGTGGTGAACCGCATATACGCCATCCGCAACGACTGGGAGGACTCGTCTACCTTTAGCACCCTGACGGAAAACGATCTCGTGGATGTGACGGACAATCTGATCCAAATGGGAACCCAGGATGAGCAGGACAACGCCAAAGCCGCCCTGGACAGCAGCCGGGGGTGGTACTTCGAATTGGAGGATACCGGGGAAAAAATCATTTCAAACGTGGTTGTTTACGCCGGTGTCCTGTATTTCACGACTTATACGCCGGAATCGTCGGCAACCACCACTACGGCTACAGACCCCTGTACCTCCATCAGTGGCCGTGGAACAGCCCGGCTGTACGCCGTCGACTACCTGACCGGCGCGGCGGTAAAGGACTACAGCAGTGAAACGGAAACGGACGGGGACGGCAATACCGTCACCTATGGCAAGAAGGATCGCAGCAAAGTAATCGGCACATCCATCGCATCCTCACCGGTAATCGCCGTTCTGGCCGGAGGCGCAAAACTCTATATCGGCGTCGAAGGCGGTATCCAAGAGGAAGACCCGATCGAGGAAATCAGCATGCACAAATTTTATTGGCGCCGGTCGTCCAATTAACGAGGAGGAAGAATATGCGTAAAACCAAAACGATATCCTGTCTTATAATAATCATGGCCGCCATTGTCGCCGGTTCCGGATGTTTGACCGCCACGGACGGCTATTCCGGGCAAAAGGCAGAGCCCGTCTTCTCCGGCCAGGTCATTGATGCGGATGAGGCGAAATCTTTCAGCATCAATGCCACGATCATGGAGATCCATGCGGTTGCTTCCCCGCCCAATATCATGGTTGCCGAAAGAATCATCGTAATCGATCCGCATAAATATGAAAACAAAATCATAACGCCGCGTCTGGTGGACCGGGATGGGAGGCTGATCGGGATCCAGGATTTTAAAAAAGGAGACCGCGTGGTGGTTAGAGGTTTGGAACTGGAAGACGAAACCATCTTCGCTGAAAGTATCGTCGTGCAGCCGAAAGAATGACAAAAAAACAAGCGCGCAGCCCGTAAAAGATACCCGGCGGCGTAAACGAACGTAAATATAATCCCGACCATACACCCCCGTCGTTTGAACGCAACTCAACCGGCGGGGGTGATTTTTTCTTTTCCCGAACCGGGACGAATGAGCGCATCTGCGAGGAGTTTGCGCAACCGGTCCTCGGCCTTAATCAGTTCAATTTTTACATCCACCACAATCAGTTTGCAGGGCCACGAGTTGAAATCGGCGATCTTGACGAAGTCCTTACCGGTGGTAACCACCGCATCGACTTGCAAAGTTCTTGCTGATTCAGCGATTTGTGTCGTTTCCAGAAAACTGTACCGGTGATGGTCTTCGAAAGAAAAGGTCCGGGACAGGGTGCAGCCGATCCGATTCAACGAATCGAAAAACTGTTGATTGTTTCCCAACCCCGCGAAGGCCACAACCGTCTTGTTTCTTAATGAATCAATACCTTCGGATTCGGAAAAAAACGGATGGCCGCCATCACCAGGTGTCCGGATCACCGGCGCATGTCGCGCATGAAAGATCGGTCGCGTCCGGGGAAACGGATTCGCACGCAAAGGCATGTCGACGGACTGAGAGCAGCGTGTATACACGATTGCATGGGCCCGTTCCAGGGCCGACACGGGTTCCCGCAGCAGGCCCCGGGGCAGCAGATGCCCGTTACCGAAGGGCATTTGGCCGTCCAGGAGCGCCAGATTCAAGTCTCGTTTCAGGCCCATATGCTGAAAGGCATCGTCGAGAACGATCACATCGGGATTGAATCGATTGATGGCCAGCCGACCCGTTTCGTAGCGCCGCCGGCCCACCAGTACCGGGATCCCTTTCAACACCCTCGCCATTAAGGTGGGTTCGTCACCGGCATCATCCGGCCCCAGGAAAATCGTTTCGCCATCGCTGACGATGCCACCGGTGGTTTCGAGCCTTCCCCGATACCCCCGGCTGATCACTGCCACGCGATAGCCCAGTTCCCGGATAAGCCGGGCCACCAGGATGGTCATTGGCGTTTTGCCCGTACCGCCGGTGGTGATGTTGCCGATGGAGATAACCCGGCAGGGCAGACTCCGGGATGGCAAAATGCCTGCCTCGTATAGTCGGGAGCGCAACCGCATCACGCCACCGTAAACGAAAGAAAGAAACAGCAAGACGGTTTCAAAAGAAAAAAACGGTGTCGATTCCGTTTTTCGGATGGCAGACGCAACCCGACCTTGCAGGTGCTCAACTATGGTTTTCAGTCCGGCCATGATCGCTTTCCATCTTATTCGCCAGTATCGTCATGATCCGATCCACTGCGCCACGGTGATTGCAAAAAATCCCGTAGGCCCGCCGACCGATTTTTAGTCGCATCTTCTCATTCTCAATCAATGCGCAAACCTGTTCGGCAAGCTGTTCGGAATTGGAAACCCGTATGGCACCGCCTTCGTTTTCAAGGGTTTGGCAAATCCAGGAGAAATCCTCCGTGTGAGGTCCAAACAGAATCGCTTTGGCTGCCGAAGCCGGCTCCAGAGGGTTATGGCCGCCGGCATTTACCAGGCTGCCGCCCACAAAAGCAACGTCGGCCAAAGCATATAATTTGCGCAGCATACCGATACGGTCAATCACGACGACCGGGGCCGATACAGATCTTTGCTCGATTTCACCATAAGCGTCTGCGTCAACACCGCCACGCCGGAAAATCCCGCACACCTGTGCGGCCCGTTGCGGATCCCGTGGGGCAATAACCATGAACACATCGATGCCGCTGCCGCATACTTGCCGGTAAGCCTGGCACAATAGCGCCTCTTCCCCCTCGTGGGTGCTGCCGGCCACCCATATGTGCCTGCCCGCAATTTTCAGAGAATCCGAAAATTGCCGCCGATCCTCTTCCGATATGACCGCTTCCGCCTGGTCGAATTTCATGTTCCCGACCATGACCAGTTTGTTGTCAGGAACGCCAAGCTGCCGAAATCGCTGCCTGTCGATATCGCTTTGCACCCCGATGGTGTCGAAAACGGAGAGCAGCGGCTTCATCATAAATCCAAGGCGCCAATAGCCGTTGAATGAGCGGGTCGATAGCCGGGCGTTGACCAGTTGAACAGGAATTCTTCGTTTTTTCACCGCATAGAGAAAGTTGGGCCAGATGTCCGTTTCCACGATGACCACAATCCGCGGTTGAATGGCTGCCAGCGCGCGTTTAACCGAAAACAGGGTGTCGTAGGGAAAATATCGCAACGCAGATACATGAGCGGCAATCACACGTTCGGCTGTTTGAAAACCGGTACGGGTGGAAGCCGTAAAAACAAGATTTTCCGCACCGTATCGCTGGGCTAAGGCCTTTACCAGCGGCTCTGCCGAAAGGACCTCGCCAACTGACAGGGCATGCACCCAGATCGATCGCTCGTCAGTCCTATCCGAATCCTGAACCTCTGCCCGGGCAATCGATTTCATGAAAAAGCGTTGGAAAAAGGGCCTATCTTGCCTCTTCCGGCGCATTAAAAAAAAAATCAGGATCGGCCAAAACAAGCAGAAGGCCACGATCATGAGAAAATTATATGCGAACAATAACCCGGCCATCATGAAAGTATCTTTATTTTAGAAGGTTCCCGAACACGCATCACTTCGCGTTGAGCAGCAAAAATCCGGATGCACAAGCAAAAACCAGGTTGGCGATCCACGCGGCCACCACCGGCGGCAGCATCTCGGCATACCCCAAAGAGAGACAGAAGCTGTTGAAAATCCAATAGAGAAAAGCAATCCCCAAGCCGTAAGTAATGCTGACCGGCAGCCCCTCCCGCAATTTTCCCCTCAGGGCGATTGCAGTACCGAGGACGCTGAGAAAAATACAGACAAAGGGTGCCGCAATCTTGCCGTGATAATCGACCCGGTAGCGGGTCGCACCGTATCCTTCCTTTTCGACCTTTTGGATATATCGGGACAGTTCTGCCAGGCCCATTTCGTCGGATGGTTTGGCCGCCCGGGAGAGATCCTCCGGGTTCAGGTCGATCCCGGCCACCATTTGCTCATGGGCCGTGACGTCAAGGACCTCGGCATCGTTTCCGAATGTTTGCTGGAGGACGTTGTTAAGACGCCACTCTCCGTTCTCGAAGACTCCCGATTTGGCGTCCACCCGTTCAATGAGTCTGAACGCCTCGTCGAAAATGTGGATAGTGATCCCGGAGATCCGTTTGTCTTCGGGTGAGTACTTTACGATATGAATGATCTGCCTTGGGGCCCGCATCCAGATATCTCTGGTCCGGGTTGCATAGATATTCTTTTTACGCACTTCCTGGAGCCAGATCCGGTTGGCATTGTCCATAAACTTAGGCACGACAAATTCGCCTACCACGAACAGCAACCCGCAAAAAATAAATCCCATCACCAGAATAGGGTGAAGGAGCCGCGATTTGCCGATACCGCAGCTTTTCAGGGCGATCACCTCGTTATTTTTGCTCATCAGCCCCAAAGCGACCAGGATTGACAGCAAAAAACCGACCGGAGAAATCTGCACGAAGATATAGGGCAGCTTGTACATCAAAAAAATTACACAACGGCTGGCAGGGACCCCTTGCTCCATGAAGTTATCGATTTTTTCGATGAAATCCACCGCAACATAAATGCTTAGCACCGCCACCAGCACAATAAAAAAGCAGTTCAGGACTTCCCGCGTCACGTAACGGTAGAGAATGCTCATCTTTTGCTCATCAATGCTGAGATTGAAAACCAGAGCGATTCCAACCAACGAGCCGTCACCGGTTTTTCTTTGGCCGACCGGACCAGCAGGAAGATCCCGGCACCCCCTAAAAGCGCATTGGGCATCCACATACCGATCAGCGGCGGATAGCTTCCGCTTTCTCCAAAGGTCGTACCAATGGACAGCAGCATGTAATACAGGAGAAAAAAGAACAGCCCCAGCCCGATCCCGAAAGCCTTTCTCGAATTCTTGGCCTGGATCCCCAGCGGAAAGGCCAGCAACCCCATGGCAATACAGGCGAACGGGATGGAAAACTTCTTATGCAGTCTCAGCAAGGCACCGTAATAGTTTTCTTCATTATTACCCTTAACTTTTTGAATATATTGTAAAAGTTCTTTGGGCGTCATCTCCTTGGGACTCTTTTTAGCGACGTTGGCGCTGCCCACGGCAGCCTTGAGGTCCAGCCGGATGTCATAGGTATCGAAACGGACGATATGGGAAGCACCTTCGGCGATATCCATCTGGTTGATCGTACCGTCGAAAAGGCGCATCTGATAGAGCATCGTTCTCGGATCGCCGACAATCTTCCCCCGGCGCGCAATAACGGTATTGCTGACGCCTTTTTTGCGCTGGTCCTCGATAAATACATTGAGCAGTTCACCACTACGGGGGTCGATCTTGTTCACATAGAGCATGATCTTGTCGAAACTGTCGTTGAAGGTGCGTTCCTTCAGGCTGACGTTCAGGTTGGCCGTCGCCACGTCGAAAAGCAGGGTTTTGAAACGAAACGTTCCGTGGGGCACCCCGTAAACGGTCATAAACCCGGCGGCCAGCGTTCCCAGCATGCTGAAGATCAGAACCGGCGGAAGCAGCCGGTAAATGCTCACGCCGCCGGCTTTAAGGGCGATGATCTCGTTATCGCCGGACATCCGCAACAGGGCCATCAAAACCGCCATCATCACGGACATGGGAATGATGTACTGGAGAAAATAGGGCATCGTGTAGACCAACAGCAGGCACACGGCCCCCAAACCCACATTATGATTGACGATCATGTCGGTAATATCGAGAATCTGTTTCATCAGGAAGATAAAAGAGAAGAATGCCAGATTGATGAAAAAAGGGGGCATCATCTCCAGAAACAGGTGTCGAAAAAGAATGGAAAATGGATTAATCAATGGAAGTTTCCGGCTCAGCGTTTTCCGAAAAGAGATCCCAATACACCGCGTATAATCTGGCGGCCGATACTGCTGCCGATGGACCTGGCGGCGCTTTTTATCATGGCCTCGCCGACACCTTGACGTTGCCGCCCGCCAACGGTCTTTTTTCGGGCCTCCTGCCGCTCCATTTTTTCCCGCTCCATTTCCTGCAGGCGCCGGCTTTCGGAAATCCTGGCGGTCTCGGCTCGCTGCTGGAGCATTTCATAGGCGGACTGCCGGTCCACCGCGTCGTCGTATCTCCCACGGATGGGCGACCGCTGGATCACCGCAGCCCTCTCTTCCCCGGTAAGCGGGCCGATTCTCCCTTCCGGCGGCGCGACGAGCGTTTTTCTCACCGGCTGCGGCCTGCCGTCTTCCCCCATCACCGACACCAGGGCTTCGCCGATGGCCAGCGTGGTAACCGTATCGGCCGTGTTGAAGCGTGGGTTGGGAACAAACGATTCGGCAACGGCACGGATATTCTTTTGATCTTTAGGGGTAAACGCCCGCAGGGCGTGCTGGACTTTCAACCCCAGTTGCCCCAGTACATTTTCCGGGAGGTCCATGGGATTCTGGGTGATGAAATAGACGCCGACGCCTTTGGACCGAATCAGGCGAACCACCTGTTCGATCTTGTCCAGCAGCGGTTTCGGCGCCTGGTTGAAAAGCAGATGAGCCTCGTCGAAAAACAGGACCAGCTTGGGAGCTGCCAGGTCCCCGGCTTCCGGCAATTGTTCAAACAGGTCGGCCAGCAGCCATAACAAAAAGGCGGCGTACAGGCGCGGCGCCTCATGGATCAGCCGGCTGGCGTCCAAAAGACTGACCACCCCGCGGCCCGAAAAGTCGGTGTGCATCAGATCGTCCAACTGCAGGGCCGGCTCTCCGAAGAAACGCTCGGCCCCCTGCTCTTCCAGCACCAGCAGGCGGCGCTGGATGGCACCGAGGCTGGCGCTGGTGATGTTGCCGTATTCGGTTCTCAAATCCTTGCTGTTCTCGCCCATCCAGGCCAGCAGCGCCCGCAGGTCTTTCAGGTCCAGCAACAACAGCCCCTGGTCGTCGGCCAGATCGAACCCGGCATACAGGACCCCGGTTTGGGTGTCGTTGAGTTCCAGCAGGTTGGCCAACAGCAGCGGCCCCATCTCCGAGATGGTGGTGCGAACCGGGTGGCCGGCGATCCCCTCGACATCCCACAGCAAGGTGGGACAGGGCTGCCGCTGGTAATCGGGCAGAGGAATTGCCGCCAGCCGCTCGTCGATCTTGGGGTGCGCTTTGCCCGCCATGGCGATGCCGGCAAGATCGCCCTTTACATCCACGGCAAACACCGGCGTACCCATGCGGGAGAATCCCTCGGCAAGGACTTGAAGCGTAACCGTCTTGCCGGTGCCGGTGGCGCCGGCCACCAGTCCATGGCGGTTGCACATGCGCCCGGTTTGCTGCACCAGCAGGCCTTCTTCCGCACCGATGATCAGATTCGTCATAACAGGAGTCTCCACCTGTAAGATTTTCGTTTCCGCAGAAATAGACGCTGCGGAGCATGGGTCGCTGCAGCCCAACCGAAAGTGGCAACTATACTAAGCCATCCACCGCAAAAAGAAAATGGAAAACTGGCGCGGATTAGCCCTGTAAAAATCCGGCAACGGCCGCAGCCACCCGCTCGCCGTCCACGGCGCAGGAGACGATTCCGCCGGCATATCCGGCCCCTTCGCCACAGGGGAACAATCCGGGTACCGAACCGTGCTGCAGGGTCTGTGGATCCCTGGGAATCCGTACCGGGGAAGACGTACGCGATTCCACCCCCACCACCACCGCATCGTTGGTGAGAAAACCTTTCATACTGCTTCCGAAAGCCTTGAATCCAGCCTGAAGGCGCAGGCGAATGGCTTCGGGCAGCCATTGGTGAAGCGGAGAAGCCGCAACGCCCGGCGGGTAGGAGCAAGGCGGCAGACTGGTCGAGGCACGGTTGGCGACGAAATCCACCAGCCGCTGGGCCGGCGCGACCATCGATCCCCCGCTGTGCTCGAACGCGGTGCGTTCCAGCGACTGCTGATAGAGCAGGCCGCCGAGGGGACCGGTGGTCTGCATATCGGGAATGTCTTCCAATCGGGTTTCCACCACGATCCCGGCATTGGCATAGCCGGAATTGCGCTTGGCAAAAGACATTCCGTTGACCACGACACTTTGCTCCTGTGTAGCTGCCGGAACAACGATTCCACCCGGACACATACAGAAGCTGTACACGCCGCGGCCATCGATCTGCCGGACCAGGGAGTAGGCTGCCGGGGGCAAAAATGCGCCTCTTTCCCGACCGTGGTACTGGATCCGGTCGATGAGCCTTTGCGGGTGCTCCACCCGCACCCCCATGGCAAAAGGTTTTGCTTCGACGGCAATCCCCTGGTCCGCGAGCATACGGTAGATATCCCCGGCGCTGTGCCCGGTGGCCAGGATAACGGCGGCGCCCTCCATCTGCTGGCCATCATCCAGGACCACACCCACGGCCCGGCCGCCGGCAATCTTCAGGCGACGCACCTTTTTGCCGAAGTGGATTTCTCCACCGTGGGACGTAATTGTAGTGCGCATGGCGGATACGATCTGCGGGAGGCGATTGGAACCGATGTGGGGATGGGCATCGACGAGAATGCGCGCGTCGGCGCCGTGTTGATGAAAGCGGTGCAAAACGCGGACATGATCGCCTCTTTTCTTGGAGCGCGTGTAGAGCTTTCCGTCGGAAAAGGTACCGGCTCCGCCCTCACCAAAGGCATAATTGGATTCGCAGTCCAGTATGCCCCGCCGATTAAGCGCGGCCACGTCCCTTCGCCGGGGCTTCACCTTTTTGCCGCGCTCGATAACCACCGGCTTCAAGCCCGCTTCGAGCAGGCGCAGGGAGGCAAAGATCCCGGCCGGCCCGGCACCCACCACGATCACCGGCGTGGCACTGCCGACCTCCTGATATTCAAAAATTGGCTGCTCCGAAGCGATCGTTTCGCCGTCACCAAAAACCTGAATCCCCAACCGCACCCGGATCCGGGCGGTGCGGGCATCGATGGATCGCCGGACGATCCGGCACCGGTCAGCGGTGACACGCCGGCCGAGCTTTTCGGATACCGCCCGGTCCACCTCTTTCGGGTCGGCCGCCCGTTCCGGCGCCAAATCGACGAATACCGTCTCAGGCATCCGGTGTCATGCCCTTTTGCCGGAGGCGATTGTGATCGTATCGCATCTGCAGCATTTCCACCATGAGGGCGAATCCCATGGGCAGGTAGATATAGGCCTTGGGCACATGCTTGTGCATGCCCTCCATGAATATGGTTACACCGATAGTGATGAGGAAAGAGAGGGCCAGGATCTTGAGGGCGGGATGGCGCAGGATGAAATCGCCGATGGGCCGGGCGTAAAAAAGGATGCCAATAAAAGAGAGCACCACCGCCGTAACGATGATCCACAAATGCTGGGTAAGCCCTACCGCCGTGATCACCGAGTCTACGGAAAAAACGATGTCCAGCATCACGATCTGGGCGATTATGGCGGCAAAGGATCCCGTCCCCCTGGTTGCCGCTCCGTGTGCTTCGTCCTTTATTTCCACGGTGTGATGGATCTCCGTTGCGGCCTTGTAGAGCAGAAACAGTCCGCCGGCCAGAAGAATCAGGTCCCTGACCGAAAAATCGGCGATCACGGGCCGGGTCAGACTGGCCAGTGCCACAACCACGGCCAGCATAACGATGCGGGCCACCATGGCAAGACTCAGTCCGACGATGCGGGCCTTTTGCCGCTGGTCTTCCGGCAGTCGCCCCACAAAAATGGCGATCACCAGTACGTTATCGACCCCCAGAACCAGTTCCAGCCCAATGAGCAGGGCCAGCAACCCCAATGCATCTCCCATGAATCCCCTCTCCTTTTTCTTTGGGGCTTGAAAAATCGGGTATTTTTCTGTAGATCAGATTAAACACGAATAAAGCTAGGTTTCAAGCGGAAGCAGCTGTTCTCACTGATCGCAAATGCCCTGAGCGAATTTTCCTTCCACTTCTGTATGCGGCCGTGCCAAGGGTAGCCAAACCTGCTGTTCCAGAGCTTCTTTAAATAGCGACTGCGCCCGCAGATCGCCATATTGCACCTGTTCCAACTGTGCAATCGAAACTCGATCAGGTTGAAGCATGGCCAAAACGGTTTCCATAGACGAAATACGAAAACGGAAAAAGTCCTCCGATTCTCAGCCAACGCCCGGCCAAAGCGCCTCCCGGCGTCCTTCCCCGGATGCCTATGTAATCCTGCTGGATGAGGACGACGAGACTGCTCCAGTTCATCCGTCAAATACCCGGCTCAACACCAAAAAGGACCGCTCCAATCGGAAACGGCCCAAATACAAACCGGCGTCTTCTCGTTTAAATAAAAAAGTGTGATTGTGGGAATGCGGGACTCAGGGAGCGCCGGCGGCCATGGCCGCGTACAAAGGCATCAATGCATCGAAAAGGGCCGCCATGTCAGCGGCAACGGTCTGCTTTTTTTCCACCGCGGCCTTTTTTTCCACCTCTTTTTCAATTCTCAGATCCAGTGATCCGGACTTTCCGGCGTCGGACAGGAACGCACTAAGGGATGCTACAGGCTTATCGGGCCCGACATGGAACCACTGGTCGTCCCTGTTTTCCAATCTGCCGTCAAATACCCGCCCGCCAAAATCCACAAGATAGATACCATTAGAGGCACACTGTTTTTTGAGCCAGGCATCGTTTTCGTCTTTTCCCAGCCAGGTTAGCAGGACCTGCCAGTCGCCTTTTCCGCCCGCATCCGAGGGCGCAGGGACGTGCATCCCGTAGCAGAGGCGGTCCTGGTCAACCCGGGCGAAAAATTTGGCTTGAAGGGGGAGATCTTTTTGCTTCTGCCTTTTTACGTCCAACCAGTTGGCTTCCGGCTTGCGCAAAACGGCCCAGGAGTTGAATTTGAATTGCTTGGCTTTGATCAGTTGGGCAACCGCACCGCCCAATTGGCCGCGTCCACGCCAGGATGTCTTGGATACCGTGCTCCCAAAATCGTTCTCTTCAAGGCCGGAAAACTGCTTTCCCGCTTTGGAAGAGGCCGCTTTTGCCTTCTTGGCCTTCTGCTGGGCCTTGGTGACCTCCATCTCCTTTTCATGCTGCATTCGTTCGATGATCCGTTGCTGAAGTTCGATGGGGGTGGTGATCTCTTCCCCGGTTTCCCAGCGAATATCCATGGAGCCTCGATGAATGGCGATAACCTCGAAGACGCCCTTCATGTTTTCGTATTTACCACCAATTTCAAACTGTATCTCTTCCATCCTGCGGTTCTCCTTGTAATGAAATTCCCGATTCCCTCTGTTCGCTGTCCGATCCGACGGTGCGTTCACCGGGGCATGGGCGCATCGGCAACCGCCAAGTCATTGTCGTCGAAAAACAGCTCGACACAATGATCGTTGTCCTCGTCGATCAGCGCAATCACCGATTCGGCGATTTTCTCGGCATAATCGGCAATGGGGAACAGGTTCGGGGTTCTCAGGGTTTCCACCAGTTCGCCGGGACCACCAGCTGCGGACCGGACGATAGCGGCATAGTCATAGTTCTGTTCGCCGATCAGACTGAAGTGGTCGTCTCGAAGCAGGGTCGAATCCACTTGTTTGGTGTCCTTTTCGACCACGGCGAACTCTTTGATATTCAACATTTTTTCAGCTTGCACCGAACAAATTCGATATTTCTGTCTCATATTCTTCCTCCAGGCCGTCCTTCTATGAACAATGCCGCCGGTTTCCGAAGTCATCCCCGGATAAAAGCGGTTTCCAGAAGCAGACGGCGCGTCCGCTGCCATTTTCGTGGCAGCCCGGGGGATGCCGTCCTTGCTCGCGGGAGGGAAAGATTCACTACCGGTGGGCAGGGTTGGAAATGGTTCGACTATTCAATTTATTAATTAAGTGTATCGGGAAGCCGAGCGTTTGTCAAACAGCCGCAGTCTGTCCGGCTTAAAGAAGGGACGGCCGGAAGAGATGGCAGCCGGGCGGGATTATGGATTGTAGGCGGCAAATGGCAACGATCCGAAAAATCGATCCTGAAAGCGTTTAGAAACCGGGTTTGTAAAATAGTGTCAAAAGCAGGGCTCCGGTTCCGGGGCGGCAACCGGAACCCCGAATTGCTTTGTGGTGCGACGCTGCCCTGTAGACCGGAATCCGGGTTGCGCCGGACTTCGGATAATTTCCTAAAACGGCAAACCGCACCGCGTATTTTACTTGCAGGGACCGGTGCGCTTGCCGCTCATTTCCGTCACCATGACCATGCCCATCATCTCGGCGGTCGACTCGCCCGTAAAGCTGTCTCCCTGGTAAGTAATCTTTCCCTTGCTCTTCATTTCACCGCCCTCGGTCTTGCAGACCATTGTCCAGGAAACCGTATTCCCGTTGGTCTGGACATCTGAAACCGTGCAATTGCCCTGCTGACTAGGATCGTTGTTTTGGGGGACCATGTCTTTTTTGGTGATGCACTGGGAAAAAGTCTGCGGCGGAATCTCCATGCCCTGCATTTTTACCTTCGCGGTGATTTCCCACATGCCTTCATTCAAATCCACACCGGAGCCCGCATAAACTGCGACAGTACAGAAAACCGAAACCACAACGAAAAACCCGATCAACATCCTTTTGACCATGATCGCCTCCTCCTTTTCTGAATACCGGAAAGATAAATATCGACAGCTCGTTGCCAGCATAATCCTCATTTTTTTGAACAACAACAAAAAAAGTGCAATCGGTGTGACCGTATCTGTCACAACCCGGTGTTATTCGGAAGATACGATGTCAACCCGTAAAAGGAGAACGATCATGAGAAAGCACGAACTGACCACCGATTACCACGATTTTTTTGAGTACTTCGGCAACACCGAAATTGAACGGATCAGACGGCGGGCCGGCCGCATCCTTCGCCGGGACTGGATTATCTTCGACACCGTGGAAGAAGCCATGGATTTTTTCAACAGCAAGTGCGGGGAATTCACAGGCTGCTACGTGTAAACGGGCACCGGAAATCCAATCCCGCCACCGCTTACAGCCGCCAGTAGGAAATACCCTGTCTGGCTGCCGCATCGGGATCGAAAACGCTTTTAACATCCACGATCACGGCCCGGCTGCCGTCGCACAGCGCGGCGAGCTCGCTCAACCCCATGGCGATGTAAGCCCGGTGGGCTACGGCCAATACCAGGGCATCCACACCGGCCAACTGGTCCAAGGCTTTCAGGTCCACACCATAGTAAGCCTTGGCCTCTTTTGCATCGGCCAGGGGATCATGGACCAGAACATCGATGCCGTAGTCTCGCAGTTCAGCGACGATGTCAACGACGCGGGTGTTGCGCAGGTCCGGCACGTCCTCTTTGAAGGTGATGCCTAAAACGCCGACCCGGGTGTGGTTGATCTGCTTGCCCTCCTGGATCATCAGCTTGACGGTCCGCTCGGCCACGTACTTGCCCATGCCGTCGTTGATGCGCCGGCCGGCCAGGATCATCTCCGGATGGTATCCCACGGACTCGGCCTTGAAGGTCAGGTAATACGGATCGACGCCGATGCAGTGGCCGCCCACCAGGCCGGGCCGGAAGGGCAGAAAATTCCATTTGGTGCCCGCCGCCTCAAGCACGGCTTGGGTGTCGATGTCCATGATGTCGAAAATCATGGACAATTCGTTCATCAGCGCAATATTGAGGTCGCGCTGGGTGTTTTCAATCACTTTGGCGGCCTCGGCCACCTTGAGCGTCGGCGCCACATGGATGCCGGCCTTGACCACACTGCCGTAAACCTTTTCCAGAAGCGCCGCCGTGGCCGCATCGGAGCCGGAAACAATCTTCATGATCTTGTCGAGGGTATGGACCTTGTCTCCCGGGTTGATCCGCTCCGGCGAATAGCCCACGGTGAAATCTTTGCCAAAAACCAGCCCCGATTCCTTTTCGAGAATGGGAACGCAGACCTCCTCGGTGGCGCCGGGATACACCGTGGATTCATAAACCACACAACTGCCCGCGGTCAGATGCCGCCCTGTGGTTTCCGATGCGCCGCGCAGGGGCGACAAATCGGGAATGCGATATTCGTCGATGGGTGTGGGCACGGCGATAATAATCAACCGGCAGTCGCCCAGCGCCCGGGGGTCGTCGGTGTAGCTCACCGTTGCGGCGGCCATCTCGTCATCGGAGACTTCCAGGGTCCGGTCCCTGCCGGCCTTGAGTTCTGCAATGCGGGCGGGTTGATAGTCGTAGCCGACCACTTCGAAGTGACGGGAAAGATGAACGGCCAAAGGCAGCCCCACATACCCCAGCCCCACAACGGCAATTTTTTCTTTTTTTGACGACAGCGCTTCGAAGGTAACCATTACCCGTGCCTCCACGATTCAATTCCTGTTTTCAATAAAAATTGGCATGTTAATACCTGCGGCCAACCGGTTTTAGAAGAGCAACCGCTGGTGCAACATACACGAAAATCGCCTGGGAAAAAAGAACGATATGCATCGTCCTGAATCGGCCGCCGGGGCTACTGGTCGCCGATGAAAAAGGGTCGGAAATCCGATTCGGGCCGTTTCAGGGCCGCATCGATCATCGCCAGCAAACGGCCGCGGCATTCGGGCAGCCGGCCTTCCAGGTTGATGTAATTGGTGTAATGGTCGCTGGTCAGGTGCGATGGTGCGTCCAACAAACGGATCAGGTTCGCGGTCTCCTTTAAAACCCCGTGGGGTCCCAGCATCCCGAAGGCATTGTTTTGTACCATTTTGAGCATCGGCGTATCGATTTTGGGCACGAAGGTGCGCAGGCGGATGAAATCCGGAGCGATGCGGTTGAGCACTTGTGCCGTGCGACTGGCGTGGGCCACGGTCCTGTCCGTCCCCCCGATGCCCAGAATGACATAGAGGCTCAACTGGATACCGGCCGCCATGGTCCACACACCGGCTTGCACCTGCTGGTCAGCGGTCGTGCCTTTTTTAATCAACCTTAGGATGACATCGTCGCCGGACTCCAGGCCCACATGGATGCGGCTCAAACCGGCATCGGCCAGCCGCTTTAGATCCCCGGGTCCCTTTTTGTGGATATACTGGCTCGAGCCGTATACGGTGACCCGTTCCAGATGCGGGAAAATGCGGTGGGCGTACGCGCAGATATGGCACAGGTCCTCGGTGCGCATGGCGATGGTGTTGCCCGCGGGGAAAAACACCCGTCGAACCCCGTCGCCGTAGGTCTGACGGGCCTCGTCCAGATCGGCGATGATATCGGCCACCGGTCGCACCCGGTAGCGCGGCCCGTTCTTGTACACCATGCAGAAGGTACAGCGGTTGTGGGAACAGCCGACGGTGGCCTGCACAAGCAGCGAATGGGCTTCGCTGGGCGGTCGGTAGATGGGACCTTCATAGTGCATGATGCAAACCTGATGTCGGTTATTAGCGAATGCCCAACTGCAACGCCCCTAAAAGTTTTCGGACTTCCGCTTTGGTCAGGTGCCGCCACTCCCCCTGGGCCAAACCACCCAGTTTCAAATCCGCCACGCGAATGCGGTGCAGGCGAGCCACCCGATTGCCCACTTTTTCAACCATCCGCCGGATCTGGCGGTTGCGCCCCTCCTTTAAAACGATGGTAAACCGCTTGGCGGAAATTCGGCGCACCCGTGCCGGACGGGTCATGACCCCGGAAAGGCGCACGCCCTTTCGCATGGCGGCCAGACCGACCTCGTCGATCGGCTGCTGCACGGTTACGTCGTACTCCTTTTCATGGTCGAAGGAGGGGTGGGAGAGGCGGTGATGAATGCGGCCATCGTTGGTCATCAGCAGCAGTCCGGTGGAGTCTTTGTCCAACCGGCCCACCGGAAAAAGACGCTGGGGCAGATCCACCAGATCCGTAACCACCGGCTCTCCCCGGTGGTGGCAGCTGGTCACCACCCTTTGCGGTTTGTTGAGCATCACATAAACGAGGCGGTCCGATCGGACCACCGGCTGGCCGTTGAGGTGAACCGTATCGTTGTCGGGGTCCACCTTGGTGCCCAGGGCGGTCACCACCTCGCCATTGACGGTCACATGTCCGCTGCGAATATGGTCCTCCCCTTTTCTGCGGGAACAGGCCCCGGCCTCGGAAAGAAATTTCTGGAGGCGAATCAATGGCATTTCGAATCCGGCAAAGACAACGGCCAGTGCGGCCATTTAAAAAAGAGGTGTGCTTCAGCTCCGGTAATCGGCATTGATCTTCACATAATCCAGCGAAAAATCACAGGTTAGCATGCCGGCCGCTGCGCTTCCCTGGTTCAAGTCCACGGTGACGGAGAATTCCGGCAACCGGAGAACTTCGGTGGCTTTTTTCTCCGCCTCGAGACCGCATCCTTTGCCGTCTTTGACCATCTGCACGTCGTTGAAAAAAAGGTCAAAGCGGTCCGGATCGAAATCGACGCCGGCCCGTCCCGATGCCGCAAAAATCCGCCCCCAGTTGGCATCTTCGCCGAAAAAGGCGGTTTTGACCAGCGGCGAATGGGCGATGGTATCGGCAATGGCGGCGGCTTCGTGGTCCGACCGTGCCCCGCGCACCGTCAGATCGACCACCTTGGTAACCCCTTCGCCATCCCGGACCATCTGGCGGGCCAGATCCATACACAGATGAGTCGCCAGCCGCTGGAAGGCCGCCAGATCGTCGGCCGTTTGAATGCGGGCTCCCGAGGCACCGTTGGCCATGAGAATCGCCGTATCGTTGGTGCTGGTGTCCCCGTCGATGGTGATGCGATTGAAAGAGGCGTCCACCGCCCGCTTGAGGGCCGTCTGCAGATCGGCCTTGGCAACTTCGGCGTCTGTCCAGATGAAGCACAGCATGGTGGCCATGTCGGGACGGATCATGCCGGAACCCTTGGCTACGGCGACGATGCGATACGGGATGCCCTCGGCCTCGCCCTGACACTCTCCCGTCTTGGGCCGGGTGTCCGTGGTCATGATGGCACGGGCCAGATCGTCCGTGCCGTTTTCGTTCAGGCGGTCCACAAGATCGGGAACCGCCGATTCGACTTTTTCTATAGGGAACGGCGCGCCGATGACGCCGGTGGAGGCGGCCAGCACCAATTCCTCTGCTATCCCCAGCGCCCGGGCCGCGGCAGCGGTCATGGCCCGGGCCGCGACCATCCCCTGCTCGCCGTTGGCACAGTTGGCGTTGCCGGCATTGACGATGACCGCCCGGCAGATCCCGGCCTTTACCCGCTCCCGGTCCAGCACCACCGGCCCCGCCTGGACGATATTTCGGGTAAACACCGCAGCAACGGCGGCGGGCCGGTCGGACACCAGCAACCCCAGGTCCGGATTTCCGTTTTTCTTTATACCTGCGGCTATTCCGCAGGACTTGAATCCCTTGCATGTCAATGGAGGCATATCCACTTCCCTTTACACGATTTTTCGATGAACTGCGATAAGGTACCGGCAATTCATTGCCCAATTCCGCGATCATTGTCAATCGGGGAAAAACCGATGCCTTGCAAACCGGCCGGTTTTGGCTTAAAAAGCGCGTGTCCGGAAATCGATATTCACAGTCGGACACCGACAACAAAATCGCCGATAGAAAGAGACCCAATGGCTGAAACTATTCCCCGCTGCGACCACTGTAGCCAACCGCTGGAACTGAAGCGAAGCTGACGCTCGGTGGAATTTCGCTGCACGGGCTGCGGCGCGAGCTTCCCGCTGAGCCGGTTCATTCACCTCATGGATGAAACCATGGAGCAGCAGTTGGCTTTTTTGCGCTGCGACAGAATATAAAAGCCATCCACCTGTTTTTTGTGCAACGCCACTGCCATGATACTGATCCTCAACAATCTTTTTCCCGTATTCGCCCTTATCGGACTGGGCGCCGGGCTCAAGCACCTGCACTTGGCCGACGAGTCCTTTTTCAAGGCCTCGGATCGTCTGGTCTACTTCATCTTTTTTCCGGTCATGCTTTTCTGGAAAATCGGCGCCTCCCCGACGGTTGACGACGGCGCCACCGACCTGATCGTCGCCGCCATCTGCGCCGTGGCCACGGCCTATGTGATCAGCGCCGCCTGCATCAAGCTGTTTGCGGTAAGGGCTTATGCCGCCGGTTCCTTTTCCCAGAGCTGCTACCGGTTCAACACCTATGTCGGCATGGCCGTGATCCTGAACACCCTGGGGGAAACCGGCGTTTCGCGTTTCGGCGTTCTCATCGGCTTTATCATCCCGATCATCAACGTGCTGGCCGTATCGACCCTGATCTGGTTTTCCGGCCGGACCATCGACAACCGGCAGCGACTGTGGATCACGCTGCGGTCTTTGATTACCAACCCGCTGATTATCGGATGCCTGGCCGGCATGGCCTATGCCCGCTTCATCGGCCGGTTTCCGGTTTTTATCGACAACACCTTTCGCCTGGGCGCCATCGTGGCCCTGCCCCTGGCCCTGCTTTCCATCGGCGGCGCCCTGACCCTGAAAAACCTGAAATTCCATCTTGGCCACTCCCTTTTAGGGGCGTCCATCAAACTGCTGATCCTGCCGCTCGTCGGCTGCTTTTTTCTCAAATTCCTCGACGCTTCGACACTTTCTTTTCAGGTGGGCATGATCTTTTTCGCCCTGCCCACATCGCCGGCCATCATCGTCCTCTCTTCACAGCTCAACAGCGACACGGAATTCGCTTCGGCGGCCATTGTGGCCTCTACCCTTCTCTCCTTTTTCTCCATGAGCGCCGTGCTGCTGACCTTCTAGACCGAGAAAGGCGTGCGCAATGAGTCCGACGGCATCCCAAACATTCAAACTGATCATCGAGTACGACGGATCCGGTTTTCACGGCTGGCAGCGTCAGAAAAGCGACCGATCCGTTCAGGAAACCATCGAAAAGGCGCTGGCCGTGATGACCCGCGAAAACGTGTCCCTCATCGGTTCGGGGCGCACCGACGCCGGTGTCCACGCCTTAGGGCAGGTGGCCAGCTTCACCACCCGCACCCACCTGGATGCCGAAGCGTTGCGCAACGGCCTCAACAGCCTGCTGCCCGACGATGTCGTCATCCGGGGCTGCAATCCCATGCCCGCCGGGTTTCACGCCCGTTTCGATGTGACCTCCAAACGCTACCGCTACCACATCCTCAACCAGCCCATCGCCCCGGCCATCGGCCGCCAGTTCGTCTGGCATATCCGAAAAACCCTGGACATCCCGGCCATGCGCACAGCGGCCGACTGTTTGATCGGCACCCACGATTTCAAGGCCTTCGAA
This sequence comes from uncultured Desulfosarcina sp., assembly GCF_963668215.1. Classification (NCBI taxonomy): domain Bacteria; kingdom Pseudomonadati; phylum Thermodesulfobacteriota; class Desulfobacteria; order Desulfobacterales; family Desulfosarcinaceae; genus Desulfosarcina; species uncultured Desulfosarcina sp. Next base: position 4,689,816 of record NZ_OY764190.1, on the reverse strand, counting down.
GGCACCGGCAGCCCCCGCAGCCATACGGTGCGCACCGTCAGCGTCTCCGCTGTAGAGGAAACCGGGGGCGGCAACCTGACCTACGACATCGCGGCCAGCGGTTTTCTGCGTTTCATGGTGAGAAATATTGTAGGGACGCTGGTGGAAGTGGGGTTGGGGAAAATCCCCGCGGCAACAGTGCCGGAAATTTTACAATCCAGGGACCGTTCCCGCGCCGGTGCCACGGCGCCGGCTCGGGGTCTGTTTCTGGTGGACGTGTCTTATCCACCAAAATAAAGACATCAAATCCCTGAAACAGACGGGATCGGCTGTAAACAGGCGAGTTATTTGGGGATCAGGCGCTGATCGCCGGCTCGACGATACGCGAACGGATCAGCAAAAGGGGCCGGTCGATGCGGTTGAGCACACCCACGGCCACACTACCGTAAAAGGTCCGCTTCGATCCGCTTTGACCGTGGCTGGCCATGGCCACCAGGTCAGCTTTCTCCTGTTCGGCCATATCGAGGATACCGGCCACCACACTGCCGCGGCCGATGCAAATCCGGGCGTCGATTCCCACGGGACGCCAGTGGTCTACGATGTTCTGGAGGTAGGCCCGCTTTTCTTTGATGCGGGCCCGGCGCTTTTCCAGAAAGTCGTTTATATCGACCACTTCGTCGCGCCCGAGCATCAGGTTGTCGGTCCCGTCCACGTAGAGCAGAACCACATCGGACTTCAGGGTCAAGGCCAGGGGCTCCACATGGGGCAAAATGGCTTCGGCACGTTCGGATCCATCCAGAGGAACGAGAATTGTTTTGTACATGGACGCGATTCTCCTTTGAGCATTACCCTGCTCGAACCAGCCCGCAAAGGGGTTCCGGTTACCGCCAGGCGATGATATCAGGCCGCCATGCGGGCCGCTGACGGCAGATCGGAACTGTTCCGGTCGCCGGCACGGAACCCCGCATGAACGATGGCGTACAGGTCAATGAGCCGCCGTACCGCAATATCGGGGTCGAAACGCTTCAAACTGTCGGTCATGATGCGCTGCAGGTGGGCGGCCCGAATCCCGCTGGGCTGGCTGTAAAAGCCCATGGCCTGATCCAGGGCCCACATCAGCCCGTTGACATCGAAGGTTTCGAACAAAAACCCGCTGCCGCGGTTGGCGGTGGTATCTATATGGGTCACGCAATCGTGGATCGCCCCGGCATCGTGGGCAACGGGAAGGGCCCCGTAGCGTTGGCCGATCATGGCCGGCAGAGCGCATGGGTCCAGATGCAAGGGCATGAGCACGAAATCCGATCCGGCATAGGCCAACCGGTAGCGCCGGGCATTGAAATCACTGACTGCAACCCGGTCCCGGGCCTGAAGTTGATTGATGCGGGTACGAAAATTTTCCTGAAAATCGCCGTCAGCGATAAAAACAAGTTGAAGCCGCCGATCACGATAGCGCTCCAGGATGCCGGGTAGGGCATCGGCCATGAGCAGGCATCCGGCCCGGCCGCCGTCCAACCGGGTGGGCCAGAAACAGACCGGTGCCGCGGAATCCAATGGCAGACCGAGGGCTTCCTGCAGTTGGAGTTTGTTGAACGCCTTGCCGGCGTAATGGCTCTCCGGCCCGTAGGGTCGCAGCAGGGACCGGTCGGTAGCCGGATCGAAGGAGGCATCCGGGGCCGGTGGCACGGCGCGCAGCCTGCCGGCTTGCAGTTTGTTTACCAGTTCTGCCTTCAGCCAGGGCTTGACTTTGGGGCAGTACGCCCGGGTCAGGGCGTCCATGAACGTCCGGCTCAACGTGGTGGCCAGATCGGCGGCGAACACCCCGCTGACCAGCAGGTCCAGGGGGTTGGTTTCCCGGGTTTCCTCGTAGTTGAGGGGCATCCGGGAGTAAAAACCGTACTCCCAGAACGCGGCCGCGTCGATTCCCCGATCTTCGATAGCCGCCAGCGAAAGTCGCGGGGAATCCAGGCGATAAAGGGTGAAAACGCAGGGGATGCCCATGCGGCGGGCCATAGCCGGAACCAGCCCCGTCATCCAGTCATAACAGTGGATCAGGTCCGGCCGCACTTCGGGAATGATGCGGTGAATCACTTCGCGTTGAAAGGCCAGGGCAAGGCGGATGTTGTCCCAGTCGGTATTCATGAACAATTTGGGATGGTAAAAAAATGATCGATCCTGGGCCAGGTGAATGCGGTTTTCGGGCAATTTATGGCTGTGTCCGCGAATATCGATTTCAGGCTGGCGCTGTTCGTTGTTTTTAAAAACGTTGCGATAATTGGGCATGGCCAGGTGCACGTCCGCCCCCTGTTCGAACAGGCCGTGGATCTGCGCCGAACAGATGTCACCGAGTCCGCCTGCGCGGGCGGCGATGGACCGCGCTCCGGGTTCCATCTTCTGCGGAACGAAGGTCACTTCCGGCGTTACCATCAGTATTCGTGGTTTGCGGTCCGGCGTCCCCATGCGTTGCTCCTCCCTGATGTCAACGGGGGTGGATAGCGGCCGCCGAGTTTCCGGAAAATCTGCCGGCGGCCGGAGGGCCATTCTAGTCGAGGTATCTCACGCCCATACCGTATCGGACAGGCTCCTTGTCGCCCATGCTCTGCTGCCATTTGACTTCCGCCAGGCAGAACGATCGCGGCCACTGGTCGCTGTCCGCCGACGCGGCTACCCGCGGGTACTGTTCCATCCGCAGGATGAGGATGGTTCCCGATTTGAACGGCTGGGACGTTTCGATATACGACCCGTTGCGTGAAAAATTGCGCATGACGCCTTCCACCTTGCGAAAGACACCGCCGCTGGTATATGGCTTACAAACGATATGCGCCTGGGTAAGATTGCGCAAAGTGGTCCGCCGGGTCTCCTCCTTTTTCGATGTGGTTTCCATGGCCCCTCCATTTCGTATCACCGGCCGCCCTTGCATCGCCAGCAAGACGATTCCTGCCGTCATGGTATAAGGCGCGCCGGTTCAACCTGACGGTCGACCACCGGTCAACCGGATTGAATGCTCATTTTTTGCCTCGAACGACTGATTCTTTTTGAAAACCGGATACCCCTTTATCCGGTGCGTCAATAAATGAAGGGGCTATCCGCGCTTTCTTCTTCTTTCGGCAGCACGATGGCGGCAGCAGGGGTATCGTTGGGAGCGCTTTCACCTTTGATCGGAGCCGTCTCGTCTGTGGGGTCGAGAAACACCGCTACCGTACCGTTTCGGTTTTCACAAAGATCGCATCCGGGCGTCGCAAAGAAAAAGCCGACGACCCGTCCGTCCCTTTCCACCCAAACCCGACCGATGGCGGGAGGGGCCATGGTCTTTTTGCAATGGTCGGCTGCTTCGGCAACCGGCCGGGAGGAAGAACTCGCTTCAGATTCCGTTGAACCGGTCGATACCGTGGAAGGCATCGGATTGCTGCACGCCAGCGCCGCTGTCACAATGCCCGCCAAAAGGGACATGCGGATACCGGTTGGTTTGGGTTTCATGGGGCCGCCCTCGTTTGCCATGTCGGGATCTTGGCCCCTTGCGCAGGGGTTTTCGCCATCGTCACCCGCCGGCCGCCACGACCTGCCATTACAACCACCGCTCGAACAGCATCGAAATCGTTCTCTATCAGAGTTGGATCACCGAGTTCCGACTGTCTCCATAGGGCGTCGGCAGATAACCGTCGGCATCGGAATCGTTCTCCCAATGAGACGCTTCCAGCAAATAGCGAAATTGGTAGGACCGCCCGGTTTCCAGGTCCACGGTTGTGCTGAACCCCCCTTTTTTCAATCTCTTCATGGGATTGGCTGTGGTGGACCAGTCATTGAACTCACCCACCACATGAGCGATTTTGGCTGCGTTTTCCTTTTTCTCGGGAATGGTAAAGGTAACTTTGCACACGGGTTTGGTTTTCAAGAACTGTTTGCGAATCCCCATCTTCTTCCTCCATAGAATCCGTGGTTCCATCCAAACGGGTTCTCTCATTTCCGTTATGTCCGACGCGAATGCCGATTTTCTTCCCTTGTCGTCCGACGCTTGTCAGAAATATGCCATTTAATCCAAAATCCTCCGCCATCGATTCTTGCTCCGGCGGAGCGGCAGTGGGGCATTCACTTAAATCTGCAAAATCCCCGCCAAGGATCGTATCGCTAAAAAACAGTGCCTTTCCATACAGTTATGACAAACCCGACGATCACGGTCCCAGAGCGCGATGTTTGACTTTTTTACATGCTGGAAAGCATCCTTACGGAAACCGCAAAATCCGCACGGAGCCGACAGTCGATAGCGATTTAGGGCACCCAACCCATGATGTTGCTGCCGCAGACGATTTCGATGCTTTCTTTCAGGGACTTCAAATTAAACGGCTTGAACAGCAGTCCGTCGATTACAGTGGACCCGGCCAGCAGGTCTCTGATCTGTGCCGGGCTATGGCCGCTCATCATGATAATCCGGATGCTGAGATACTTCTTTTTGATCTCATCGGCCAGTTCCAGACCGTCCATGAAGGGCATGTCGTAATCGGTAATCACCAGCTTGAAATAGGCTTTGCTCAGGCAGGAAAGTGCGTCCACCGCTTCCTGGCAGGTCGCTGTCCGATATCCCAGGCACCCGGCCATCTTGGCCACCATATTCAAACTGATCGGATCGTCGTCCACGACCAGAACCCGGTTGTTATCGGTATTCATCGTCAGACCGTTGCGTGTCCGTGAAATGCGATCATTCGGCGTCGAAGCTTCGATCCCTGCCGATGTTGGCTGGCGGCCTTGCGGCCGCGGTTCCGAATGCCGAATCGTTATGGTAGTCATGTCCCCTCCGGGTCCGTATAAATTCGTCAACACGGCAAAGGCTCTTCCGGTTTGGTGCGCCCCACGGCAACGATCTGTCATCACGAAAGGTGCGATGGATGGCAGGCATGAGCTTTCATTTTTCCGGGGACAACGTACAAGAGGCATCGAGCGGCAGATCGTCAATCCGGTCGCGGGAAGGGTGCATGGACGGAGAGCGCTTCTTTGAATCGATTTATACCGCAGGCACCGATGGGAAAACAAGTCGCACAACTGCCCAATTCGGGCGTGGGCAATAGGCAATTTTGCCCATTGCGAGTCGGCCGTTTAAAACACTAACGCTGATCGTCGATGTAGCCGTGGGCGATGGCGTAGCGCACCAGTTCGGCCGTGCGCTTCAGATCGAGTTTGCTGCGGATATTGGCATGGTGCCGGTGAACGGTGCGCACGCTGATGCAAAGCTTGTCGCTGATCTGGCGGTCGGTGTGGCCCTCGGCGATCAGTTGCAGGACATGGCGTTCCCGAGGCGTGAGCGGATTCGGCGGGGTGTCGTAGTTGCCCCGGCAGATGGAAATAATGGCCTCGGGAAACTCGCCGGCCAGTTTTTTGGACAGGTAGGTGCGACCGTTTCGAATCCGGTCGATGGCCGTAAGCAGTTCTTCCCCCGAGTCCTCTTTCAGCAGATAGCCCTTCGCTCCGGCGGCCAGGGCCATGGAAAGAAATTCCTCGCTTTTGTGCATACTCAGGATGAGCACATGGATATCGGGGTTCAGGGCCTTGATTTCGCGGGCCGCTTCCAGGCCGCGCATACCGGGCATGGAAATATCCAGGATCACCATGTCCGGGGACCTTTTCTTGAGCAGATTGAGCAGTGCCAGGCCGTCTCCGGCTTCGCCGACGACTTCGAGATCCGCCACGGCATCGATCAAACTGCGGATGCCCTCGCGCATCATGGCGTGGTCGTCGGCGAGAACGATGGTGTAGGTTGTCATCGGGAAGCCTCCTGTGCCGGGAGAGGCAGGCGGATCGTCAACCGGGTGCCCCTGCCCGGCTCACTGTCCAGGGACATCTTTGCCCCGATCATCCGGCAACGCAAAGCCATGGCGGACAGCCCCATGCCTTTGGATTCCGTGGCGTCACCGGATTGGGTCAAAAGATCGAAGCCCACGCCGTTGTCTACAATGCGAATTTCCAGTCTATGGTCATCCTGAATGACGGTGAAGAGCACCCATGTGGCCCGGGCATGTTTGTGAATGTTGGTCAGGGCCTCCTGAAAAATCCGGAACAGGCAAATCCGGGCCATGGGATCGGCAATCCCGTCCAGTCGTTCAAGCTGCGTCTCGGCTTCAATGCCGGTGACATCGGAAAATTCACGGATGCACTGCCGGGTGGCAGCCGACAGCCCCAGCGATTCCAGCGCCGCCGGCTTGAGACCATGGGCGATATTGCGCAGGGCATCGATGATCCTGCCTGCATCGTCCTGAAGCTGGTCGAAGGCAGGTTCAAGGTCGGCGGCATCGGGCGGAAGGCGGTTCTGGAGAGCCTTGAGCTTCAGTTTGAGTACGTTCAGATCCTGGCCGCACCCATCGTGAAGTTCCATGGCGATGCGCCGCTGCTCGTCCTCCTGGACCGTCATTAAATGGCTGGAAAGCTCGTTGAGCGTCTTCACGGTTTCGCCGAGCCGGCTTTCGAGCCTCAGGCGTTGAATGGTCAGCCCCAACCGCGAGGCAACCGCCTCCAAAACCTGAACCACCCGCAGGGGCAGAACATTTTTGCGGCGATCGGCCACATGGATCAACCCGTGGATGGCGTTGTCGATGGGCACCGGCACCAGGGCGACGGATTGGTAGCCGTACGTGTTGCAGGCGCTTGTCGCCGTGCACATCTTTCCTGGCGGCACCGCGGGATCAGGCCGCCTAGTGGTGTTGATGTAAAACGATCCGTTTTCGGTGAAAAACGGCCGGCCCGGATCGGTTTCTCCCAGGATCACCGCAACGCACATACACGGGTCCGTGTGAACGGACAATCGGTTTTCGGCAGCGCAAAATTCCTTGTTGAAACCATCCCAGGCCCGGTAGGGGATGTTGCCCGCTTCGTCAAGAATACGGATCCCCGCCGCATCGCATTGGGCATAGCGTTTAACCAGCCTCACATACGCCTGTAAAAGCGTATCAATGTCCTTGGCGGTGCAGGCGATCTCCAGGCACTGCCGCTGAAGGGCGAAAGCGGAAGGATGCCGCACATGCTCGCTGATGTCCACCAAGGCGACGCTGTACTGCGGTTCGGAGCCATACAGCATCGAAAGGGACTGCATCTGCAACTGGGCATCGAAAAAAAAGCCGTCCGCCCTTTTCATTTTCAGTTCGAAAGAGGGCGTGTCGTCGATTTTCCGGCATTTCAGCTTATGGTAGTAAAAGCCGTCCTGATCGTCCCGGTGAATGAAGTCGAGAAGAGATCTGCCGGTCAACGAACCGCACGAGGCATTCAGAGTGGCGGCCGCGGCATTGTTGATGTCCTGGATCATGCCGTCCCGGTCGATGGTCAAATACCCGATGGGCGCAAAGTTGAACAACGACGCAAACTTGTGATAACGTCGCTCGTAACTGTCCTCGCTGTCGGGCAAAACCGTTCGCTTCATGGCCCCATCGTACCGGATCGGCACCGCCTTGCGCCCCGTCTTGCTATTTCCGCCCGGACGGATTCGAATTGAATGGAAAAACGCCAAAGATGCCGGTTTGCATCTATAAAAAGTCTAAGAGATCCCCGTTCTAACTGTCAACGGCAATAATCAATTTTACCCACGGCAGGCAGGGAAAATGATTATTTTTGGCCATTTCCATCGAATCCCGAAAGGATTAGAATTTAAGCAAGGCTCTTTTCGATCGAATGCCTGGCCGTCAAAAAAAGGAGACCGGATGACCACCCATCATCAGGCGGCAATCCTTGAGGCCATGATGCACCCCGGCTTCTACCCGCACCCGGCGCCATCGATCCGGCGGCAGGAGACCCACATCTCCACGGTATTTCTCACCGGTGCATGGGTCTACAAAATCAAAAAGTCGGTGAACCTGGGGTTTCTGGATTTCTCGACCCTCGACAAGCGCAGGCGGTATTGCCGGCAGGAGGTCGCCTTGAACCGCCGGCTGGCCGCCGGCATCTACATCGGCGTCGTACCCATTACCTGCCAGGAAGACGGTTATGGGTTGAACGGACCGGGAGAGACGGTCGAGTTTGCCGTAAAGATGCGCCAGTTGGACGAATCGGATGTCATGGTCGACCGGTTGCGCCGGGGCGTCCTGACCGACCGGCATATCGAATTGCTGGTCAACCGGTTGGTCGATTTCTACACCCACACCGCAGACGACTGCGAGATAGATCCGAAAAAATCACCGGCCTGGGAGATGAATCTGCAGGAGGCCAGCCGGTTCGCCGGCGTATGGATCGACCGGCGATCTTTCGATTTCGTCCGGACCGCTACCCAGTCCTTTGTCCGCACCCGGGGTTCCCTTTTCCGGCGGCGTCTGGAAAGCCGCAAGATCAAGGACGGCCACGGGGACTTGCGAACCGACCACATCTACTTTACCGCCGACGGCATCCAGGTCATCGACTGCATCGAATTCAATCCCCATCTGCGCTGCCTGGACATCGTCAGCGACCTGGCTTTCCTGGCCATGGATCTTGCTTTTCTGGGATTCGCGGATCAAGGCCGCGACCTGATCCGGCTATACGCCCGGCAGGCCGACGATCTCGAAGCCCTGCCGCTGCTGGATTTCTATCGCTGCTACCGTGCGATGGTGCGCTGCAAGGTCAGTTGCCTGCGCCTCGAAGAGGGCCGACTGGCGGACATCGCCCAAAAGGCACTCGTACAAACCGCCGGCCGCTACCTGGCCTTGGCCCGGGGCTATGCCGAGGCCTTCAGCCGCCCGATGATGTGGATGGTGGGCGGCCTGCCCGCGTCCGGGAAAAGCACCATCGCCAAGGCACTGTCAAAGATCCATGACATTTGCGTGATCCGCTCGGACGCGGTCCGAAAGGCCCATTTTTCCGATGGAGCGAAAAAATCGGGGACGACCGCCTTCGAAGAGGGCATCTACTCGGCCGGTGCCACCGAAGCGACCTACGACCAAATGGCGGCCATGGCGGCGGAAAAGCTTAAGAAAGGGTGCAGCGTGGTGCTCGATGCCACCTTCAGCCGTCAGGCGCACCGCAATCAGGCCCTTCGCATGGCCCGATACCATCAAGCCACGCCGATCTTCGTGGAATGTCATGCAGGGAAAGCGCTTTTATCCGAGCGCCTGAAACGGCGGGAAACCGAGCCGTCCCTGTCCGACGCGCGCCTGATCCATCTCGAAGCGTTCAAAAAGCGCTTCGAACCCGTGGAAGCAATAGGCGGTGCGGCCCATCTGCGTGTCGACACCGCCCGGCCCATTCGCGAATGCCTGCACCGCATTTTACTCTCGGATGCCCTGCTGGCCGGCGCAGAAAAATGGAAACAACCCCGGCAACGCGCAACCGCCAAGTAACAACGGTTCTTCGAAAAGGAGGCCATCATGTTCAACCGCATCCTGGCGGCGACCGATAGCGTCACCACCCCCGACGCACCGGTCGTAACGGCCGCCCGCCTGGCCCGGCAGCACCACGCCCGCCTTTACTTGCTGCATGTCATGGAGTCGGCATCCACAGAAAACCGCCGATGGATCCGTCATTACGAAACGGGTATGGAGATGATCGCCGGCACCGAGTACGAACAGACCGTGGGCCGCGTTTTGCGGCGGACATATCGGGATTCGATTTCAGGCGAGGAAGCGGCGGTACGCGTCACCGCCGGCTTTCCCTGGGAGGGAATTCTGCACTGGGCACGGGAGATCGATGCCGATCTCATCGTCCTGGGTCCGCATTCGACCCGGGCCATGGAAAAAGGAGTTGTGCGAATTGCCGGGCTCGTCGGTTCGACGGTGGAAAACGTGGTGATCCGCGAAACCTGCCCGGTGATGGTGGTCAATCACCCCGCGAACACGCAGCAGCTGCGTTTTGAACGGGTATTGATCCCCGTCGATTTCTCACGCTCCTGCGAATGTGCGGTGTGCTTTGCCGCCCGTCTGGCCGCAAACTGCCACAGCCAATTACAGGTGTTTCACATGATCCCGGTGCTCCCGGTGCCCAAATACAGCCGGTCGGCCTATACCCGGGACAAGGCCGGCGCGCTAAAACGGCTCGAATCGCTATATCGTCCCTATCTCGACGGCCTCGACCACCGGTACATCGTCCGGGCCGGTTCCCTGCCTCACCTTGAAATTCTCAACGCGGTCCGGGACCAGAATTCGGATCTGATTGTCATGGGATCCCATACCAAGGAGACCGGAGGCAAATGGTATCCGGGCAGTGCGGTCGAACGGGTCGGTTTCCGGGCCGCCTGTCCCCTGGTCGCGATCACCGATCCCCAGGTGTTGATTCACTGGAAAGGCCGGTTGGCCGACACCGTCCAAAAAGAGGCGGATCGAAAAATCCATGTATCCACGGACGCCGACGCTTTACCCCCGTCCACACCGTAAGGCCTGTCATAACCCAAACATTCCGGGCCATTGAAACCGCGCCGGAATGTCCCTTCGACCTTACAGCTTGTAGCCGATGGCCCGCAGGAAAGATTTGCGTTTGGCGATGTCGGACTCGTCTTCGATGCCCTTGGAGGCAAAGCCGTCGATCACGCCCAGGATGCCCCGCCCCAAATCGGTCTCGGCCACGATGACTTCCACCGGGTTGGCCGTGGCGCAGAAAACGTGGCAGACTTCGGGCACGGTTTTAACGGTGTTGAGAATGTTCACGGGGAACATGTCGCGCATGAAAATGATGAAGCTGTGGCCGGCGGAAAGATTCAACGCGTTTTTGCGGGCCAGTTCGACCAGCTTTTCGTCGCTACCGGCATGGCGAACCAGGCAGACATCGGAAGCCTCGCAGAAGGCCAGGCCGAATTTTGCCCCCGGGACCGTGGTGACAATGGCCTCGTAAAGGTCTTCGACGGTTTTGATAAAATGGGATTGCCCGAGGATGAGATTCAGGCTCTCCGGATTTTCGATAGCCACCGTTTTCAAATCCATAATTGCCTCCTGTTGTCCACGGATGAAGGGTGCACTGCGGCGTACGCGGCCAAGGCAGCAGCCTTTTTGGATCGCATCGCCGTTTTTTTAAAAAGGGTCAGGTGCCGGAAAGGGACCGGCGCCGGGATTTCAATTCATCCACCTTCTGGTTGTAAAAGGTGATCACTTCCCGCCGGTTGAGCATGCCCAGCAGGATGCCGTGATCGTCGGCCCGCACCACCGGCAGACTGTCGATGTTGCGGGTGGTGAATTTCTTAAGCACGGTGTTGAGATCCTCTTCCGGCGTGGTGAGAATGATGTCCGAGGTGCCCACGTCCTTCATGACTACCAGTTGTTCGATCTCTGGCGCGAACAGCACTCCGCGGATATCGTTGATGGAAAAGATCCCCACCAGTCGTTTCTCCTCGTCCATCACCGGAAAGTAGTGCTGCTTGGTTTCCGAGAAGTAGCGTTTAAAGGCCACAAAGGGCATGTCCTGGGGGATCAGGGTGACCTTCTGGACCAGCGGCATGAGGTCGTTCACCCGGAAGGTTTGCAGGATGTCCACGAAAAAGTCGCCGGCGTGGGCCGGAGAGTCCACCTTGCTCTGCACCTGCCGGTGGAAAATGGTATAGCGCCGGGAGGCCAGGTAGGCGACCGAACAGACCAGCAGGCTGGGCAGCAGCAGATGGTAGGAGTTGGTCATTTCACTGACGAAGATAATGGTGGAGATGGGTGTGTTGGACACCGCCGTAAAAAATCCGGCCATGCCCACCACCACAAAGGCTCCCGGCTCGGTCACCACCGTGGGCATGATGGCATGGAAGATCTGACCGACCACACCGCCCATGGCACCGCCGATGACAATGGAAGGACCGAAAACGCCGCCGCTGCCGCCGGAACCGATGGAAAAAGAAGTGGTCAGCACTTTGCCTAGTGCCAGGGAGATTAGAAAGGGGATGGTCAGTTCGTTGTGGATGGCCTTTTGGGCGAACCCATAGCCGAAGGCAAGGGTGTGGGGCAGGAAAAACCCGACGATACCGGTCAGCAGACCGCCGATGGCCGGCTTGATGTGGTTGGGGATCTTCTTAATCGATTCGAACAGATGAATCGTTCCATAGAAGGTTTTGACGTAGAATATACCGGTAAACACCAGCACCAGAGCCAGAACCAGGTAGGGCCCCAGTTCCAAAGGATTCCGGAAATTAAAGGGCGGCGAACTGAACAGCGACCCCCAGCCGAACCGCAGGCAGAAGACGCAATAGGCCACCACCGACGAGATCCCGGCCGGGATGATTACCTCGGACTCGAAATCCGGATCGCGGTAGAGCACTTCGGCAGCAAAGAGGGCTCCGGCCAAAGGCGCCCTGAAGATACTGCCAACGCCGGCTCCAACGCCGGCAGCCATCATGATCCGCCGCTCGCGGTCGGAAAGCTTCAATGTGGTGGCCAAAAAAGAGCCGAATCCGGCACCGATCTGGGCGATGGGCCCCTCCCGGCCCCCGGACCCGCCGGTCGTCAAGGTAATTGCCGAGGCAATGGTTTTGACGAAGGGGACCCGGCCGCGAATGAACCCACCCTTGTTGTGATAGGAATTGATGGCCGCGTCGGTGCCATGCCCTTCCGCCTCGGGGGCGAAGGTGTAAACCAGCCAGCCGCTCAAGATCCCCCCGAGGGCCGGCAGGATGAGGAGCACCCAGCGGTTGAAGGGAACCGAAGTAGGTACAAGCAGGTGGTGTTCGCCGGCCGGCGGCGGCGGGCGGTAACCGGCAGCCATATCCAGAAAAAAGTGGAGGCCGAGTTGGCACAAATAATGGAAAACGATGGAACCCAGACCGGCGATCAAACCGATGGCCACGAAATAAAAAGACCAGCGGGTCGCCTGGGCGACGTTCAGGCGAGCCAGTTTATTTTTGAGACGGCTGCCCGACCCCGGTTTCTGTGCGTCTGGCGGCATGGGCTATTGGCTGTTTTCCAATTCTTGGATCCCGTTGTAAATGGTGTCGAATAACTTTTCGACATCGCCGACCTCCATACATGAAAAGGCGATGCGCAAATTGGACGTGCCCAGAGAAATCAACCCCACCCCGTATCGATCCAGCAGGTGAACCCGAAGCGCCTCCGCTTCCACGGTCTTGAGCCGGATGCACATGAAATAACCGGAGTTGAACGGATACACCTCCCAGGCCGCAGCATATTTCGGGTCCCTGGAAACCGCCTTGATCCGCTCGGCCCGATCCTTTAGGATGTCGAATTTGGCCTTTTTTTCGGCAATATTTCTCTCGTCCTGCATGGATTTGAGCAAAATGGTCTGGCTCAAGTGGGAGGCATTGGAAAGGGTGCCGCGAATGCATCCGGCGGTTTTGCGTTCCAAGGCATCGAAAAGCGGCTCCGTGTCGCCGGTGAAGGTCCCGCCGTAGGTGATGAAGCCCACCCGCAGACCCCATACGTAATTCTCCTTGGTAGCACCGTCCAGTTTGACGGCCAGGATGCCGGGATGCGCTCCGCAGAGCCGGGCGAAGATCGACTCCTTGAGAGTTTCGGGCTCGTAAAAAAGGCCGAAATAGGCATCATCGGTGACGGCCAGGACATAAGTCCCCCCGGCGGCGATGTCTGTCAGAATGGCCACGATGGCCTCGGCCTCAGCCTCGGTGACCGTATAACCCGATGGATTCTGGGGGAAATTGAGCAGCACGGTGATCTTGCGGTTCTCCGCCGCCTCCTGGCGAACGGCCTGTTCGAATGCAGCCAAATTGAATCCGCCTTCCGCCGAGAAAAGCTGGTAGTGCCGGATACGGGCGTCTTTGCGAACGGAAAAAATCATGCTGTAGTTGCCCCACATCATCTCCGGCAAAATGATGACATCCCCGGCGTTGATCCATACATCGGCGAAGGTGGCGATCCCATGGGTGATGCCGCAGGTCACCACCGGCAGGCTGACCTTTTTGCCCGCCAGGGAGGGATTTTTCTCGTACATCTCCTTTTGCCATTGCTGTCGCAGTTCCAGAAGCCCGAAGGACGGAGCGTAAGTAAGCGACTGACTGGGCCGGATATTGGCGATGGAATCCATGACGGTGTCGAAAACCATGGTCCGACCGTTTTCCTTGGCAATCCCTATGGTTGCGTTGATCGTATGGGCTTTCTGCTTGGCTTCGGCGCTCTGGCTGAGGATGCCCTTGGGGAAAAAAAGCTTCCGGCCCACGTCGGACAACATGTCATAGACATGGGGCGCCGAGGCTTTGAGGGTGTGGTTCAGTTGTTCGGCTAAAGGGTTCATGGCTGTCCTCGATGAATGTCGGCCGGTCCTTTCGAAGAATGAATCGCATCCCCGCCGGCGCGCCGTTAGGTGCGTCGAGGTACCGATCCAGGACCGGGCGTGGTTGAAACCGCCTGCCGCAGCATGGCCGGCAGGCAAAAACGACAAAAGATACTTACTTTTGCCGACAAAACCTGTCAAGTAAAAAGCGCCTGAAATATCAGGAAGATGCGGTCATCGAAACCCTGCCGCAACAACTGTCGGCAGCCAAGGCCCGCTACCGGCGACACAAAAACCCCGCCACCGGTAGTTGGAGGCGGGGTCGTCGACGCAAGGCGTTGAACCGTCGGATCGAATCTACTTTCTGGAGCGTTTGGATGCCTTGAGCGGATTGATCTTCTGAACGCTTTCGGCCATGCTGGTGCTGACATGGGTCGCCAGATTGCAATTCCCGAGCTTCCATTTGGCGTCGGGTTCGGGGCAGGCGGCGCAGTACCACCCCGAAGAAACCTCTACGGTCCGGCTGCATCCTTTACACTGCTCAACGATTTCATGGCAGACGCCACCTTTGTAACCACAGCCTTTGGCGGTCATGAAAGCACATTCCATACCTTCGCGAATCGTCGTACACTTCATTGGTTTTTCCTCCCAAAGTAAAGTCTCAACAAACAAAAAGGCCAAAGAGATAAAAATTCTTCGGCCTTTTTCAAAACCAGCGACTTATATTCAGGATGACTCGGCTTGTCAAGCCTTTTTTTAATCCATTTTTATCCCATGGGCGACGATTTTTAAAAATCATCGCGAATTTCGGTTCTTATTCCCCTTCGTTGTGCTGATACAGGTGGACATCGCGCTGCGGGAAAGGAATCGAGATACCGTTGGCATCGAATGCCTTTTTAATTTTTTCCGTCAAATCGAAATAAACCGCCCAATAATCTTCCACCCGGGTCCAGGGGCGGACCACGAAGTTAACACTGCTGTCTCCCAGTTCGGAAACGGCGATCTGCGGAGCTGGGTCTTTTAAAACACGGCTGTCGGCGGCAATGATATCCGCCATGAGGGAGCGGGCCTTGTCGATATCGTCCCCGTAACCGATGCCCATAACCAAATCCACCCGCCGTGTTCCCTTCACGGTCCAGTTGACGATGTTGTCATCCGTCAGTTTGGCGTTAGGAACGATAACAGTTTTGTTGTCAGCAGTTTTCAACTGGGTTGTAAAAATCTGGATGGCCTCCACGACACCGAACACCCCAGCTCCTTCGATCAAATCCCCCACTTTAAACGGCCGAAAGATAATCAGCAGGAAGCCGGCTGCAAAATTGGACAGGGATCCTTGCAGGGCCAAACCAACGGCCAGGCCGGCGGCACCCAAAACGGCGATGAAAGAGGTGGTCTGAATACCTATTTGCCCAAGCGCGGCAATAACAATAAAGGCCAGCAGACCGATGTAAACCAGGTTGGCGGTGAAGCTGATCAGAGTCGAATCGACCTTGCTTTTGGCCATGACCCGCTCGACCAGTTTTCGTACGCCTTTGGCCACCCAGCGCCCGATGATAAAAATTGCTATCGCAGCCAACAGCTTGATGCCGTAAACCGTCAACAGCTGATAAACCTTATCGAGAATTTCTTCCATGTTTTTTCCTCCTTTTTATTGGGATCTGCGGTAGTTGAACGGCTGCTTCCACTCAGTCGATGGATCGCAAGATAAGGTTACACCCTTTAATTCGATCTTACATGGTTTCGATAAACGCGTCCGCCTCTTGAATGGATTGGTTCATATCGGCAATCAGGGAGGCGACCTCGGCCTCGATGTCGGCTACCTCGCGTTTCAGGGAACCGACGGCTTGGGCATTGAGATTGTGTTTGAGATAAAGAACGTAATCCCGCAGATTCCTGAGCACCGGGTCCATGGAAGCTTCAGCCCGGGCCATACTTCGCTGCAACCGGGCAAAGCGGGTGCGGGTATCCTGCAAAGATGCCTTGCTTTTGGCTCGAAATTTCGCATTTTCAATGGTGGCGATTTCCGCTTCCCACTCCTCGAAAAGATCGGCACCGATTTGCTCCACCTTGTCGATGCGGTCGCGCACCGCATCGGCACGTTCTTCGCAGGCTCGGTAATCGGAACTGAGTTTGGCGTAGATCGATTCGAGATCGCCGCCCTCGAAGCCGTACATGGATTTGATCCGTTCCACCACCGAGGAAAATTGTTCGGAGGCGTCAGCCTGTTCTTCCCGGGCCTTTTCCACGTTGTCTTTCAACAGGTGGCGCTTTTCCTTGCCCATCTTTTCCCAGAAGGCGTAATAGGTGGTCTGACAGCTGCACAAAAGCAGCAGGCACGCCACCAGCAACGGGATTACGCTCCCGCCTGTTGATCGTGGGCGGGCCGGTCTGTCATGCCTTCGGGTCATAGCGCGTCGCTTTTCGTAAACCATTAAGACGGCCGCCGGCATACCTGCCGGCGGCCTGGTTTTAATTAACATACTGGGTTAATTGATTTTAACAAATTGCACCCGCCGGTTTTTGGCGCGTCCTTCCCGCGTGCTGTTGTCGGCGATGGGACGATCCGGTCCGTATCCTTTAGCCTTCAGGCGATCCGGAGAAACTCCCTTTTTCGCCAGGTAGTCGACCACGGACTGGGCTCTTTTCTGGGAAAGGTCCATATTGAAAGCCCGTGCCCCCGTATTATCGGTATGACCTTCGACGGCAACCTTCAACTGGGGATTGGCGACGAGCGCGGCGGCAATTTCGTCCAGGATGCCGTAGGAGGAGGGCCGGATTTCCGCCTTGGCCGTCTCGAAGTTGATCTCATTGAAGGTCCATGCGCTGGAACCGCTGTCCAGGACCGACTCCGGGCAACCATAAGCGTCCACCGAGACACCGGCGGGCGTTCCCGGACACCTGTCTTTGTAATCGGCAACACCGTCGCCGTCGCTATCCAGCGGGCAGCCGTCGGCATCCACTGTAACACCGGCGGGCGTTCCCGGGCATTTGTCCTTGTAATCGGCAACACCGTCGCCGTCGCTATCCAGCGGGCAGCCGTCGGCATCCACTTTAACACCGGCGGGTGTTCCCGGACATTTGTCACGGCTGTCCAAGACACCGTCGCCATCGGCATCCAACTGATCGCCGAGAAAGATCTTGGCGACGAAATCGGCCATCTGCTGGCCACCGAGCAGGCTTTGCGCCGAAACGCCGAAGCCGCACCCTCCGACACTGGTGATTTCATCCAACAGCTTTTTCCCATCCGGAGCATCGCCCACCTGAACCGGGTAGATGCAGACCGAATCGCCGAATTTCTCTTTGATGGCCCTGGCGTTTTCCGCCGGTGCCATACCCATCTTTTCACCGTCCGTAACGATGATCAGCGCTATCTTGCCTTTCATCCCTTCCATGTCTGCGGCGGCTGCATCCAAGGCTGCCGGCAGTGGGCTGGGTCCGCCGGTCCCGGAAACGGTTGCCAACGCTTTCTCGTAGTCGCTTCTGTCAAAGGCGCCCACGTCGTCGATCAATTGGGTGCTTTTCTTGAATACCGCAGGATCCCCTCCGAAAACGCGCATGCCGCTCTGGAGTCCTTTATTCTCGGGAAGGGTTTGGCCCAGATTGCGCACTACGGCGGTGGCGACATCGAACTTCTTCCACTGCTGAACCCCTTCTTCCATGGAGGAGGAGGCATCCAAAATCACAAGCAGATTTTGGGTTTTCAGGGCCCGTCCACCGGCATCCAGATCAACGGCCGAAAACGGCGGCACCGGTTGGTACGAGGTGGCACAAGCAGTCATCAGCGCTGCGACTGCAATTGTCGATAAAAGTTTAAAAGCGGAAATACGTCGTTTCATGGTAACTCCTTTCGATTTTTATGGAACTAAAGAGCTTGGCTAATTTTGGATTGTGATTGGATATCGGTGAAACGGGCCGAAACACGAAACAAGCAAACTACGCAGCTTTGGCCGTCCAGCGGAAGTGTCTCGTGCGGAGAACTAAGGTAAAATAATATGGACTCACCCCCATTATTGCAAGATCTTTTTATTCGTCTAAAAAATGAAAAATGAATGATATTCATCGCCCTCATGAATTCCGGCAACGGCGAAGACGAAGACGCACGAAGAAGGATTGCCGCGTCCTTCACTCCGACGGCTGACATCGCACCTCCTCTTCGGTCCCGTAACATGACGAGATGGATTGACTTTTCACGGCAATGAACTATTGTGGAAGGGTCATTGCGATATCCGGCTACCGTTTGTCCCAGCAAGGGGCGCACTGCTAAACCGACCATCGGGAATTCTCGCGCATGATTTTAAAAGAAGCACGCAACGTTCTGCAAATTGAAGCGGAAGGCATTCTCAAACTGATCGATCGCCTCGACACAGAGTTCGAAGCGATGGTAGCCGCCATCCTGAACGCCACCGGCCGGGTCATCGTTAGTGGAATCGGCAAATCCGGCATTATCGCCCGGAAGATATCGGCAACCCTGAACAGTACCGGCACCCGCTCCCTTTTTCTCCATCCGGTGGAAGCCATGCACGGCGACCTGGGTATGGTCAGCCCGGACGACGTTGTCCTGGCCATGTCCTACAGCGGGGAGACCCACGAGTTGAACCTGATGATCCCCACCATCCGAAACCTCGGCTGCAAAGTCATCGCCATGACGGGGAAACGCGATTCCACCCTGGCCAAACAGAGTGACATCGTCATCGATGTAGGTGTGGAGAAAGAGGCCTGCCCGTTGGGCCTGGCTCCCACGGCCAGCACCACCGCTCTTTTGGCCATGGGAGACGCACTGGCCGTGGTCCTGATTAACAAAAAACACTTCAAAACCAGTGATTTCCGGCGCTTTCATCCTGGTGGCGCCCTGGGTCAGCGGCTGGCCGGCCAGGTCAAAGACCTCATGATGACGGGAAAGGCGGTTCCCAGCGTCCCTATTTCCGCATCCATGCGGGAGGCGGTCGGGGAAATGGATCGCCACGGCCTCGGTGCCCTGATCGTCGTTGACGAGGACCACCGCCTGGCGGGCATTTTCACCGACGGCGACTTGCGGCGCATGATCGCCCGGCAGGAGCCGGTTTTCGAACGATCCCTGGCGTCGGTAATGACGCCCTCCCCCCTGCATGCGTTTTCCCGGACACCGGCCTATGACGCCCTCAACATCATGGAGCGGCATGAAATCACCGTTCTTCCGATCGTCGACGGCCAGCGCCGGGTCCAGGGCATTTTGCATCTGCACGATATTCTCGGTAAAGGCGAGTTCACCTTCAACGGCCACAGCTCGGAAAAATAGCAGCCGCCAGGACGTTTCGTCCGGTAAGGAGATCTTATGAACCAGGAGCCCATCGAAACCCGTATTCAGACGCTGGGAGAGGCCAAAGTTCCCTCGCCGATGCTCGACGAAAAACGCGGGGAGAACGTCCACCACCTGTTCGTCTCCGATGAAGACCGCATCATGATCAACATCAGGCGGACGGATATCCTGGCAATGGTGGACCAGGGTGTGGATCTGCCCTCTTTCGAACTGGCCGGTCCGCGGCGCAAGGTCTATTTCGACGCCTCCAAGCTCCGGTGCGCCATTGCCACCTGCGGCGGCCTGTGCCCTGGATTGAACGACATCATCCGGGCCATCGTGCTGGAATTGCACTACCGCTACGGCGTGAAAACCATCTACGGCGTCCTTCACGGGCTGGAGGGATTCATTCCCGAATACAACCACGATTTTCTGGATCTGACACCCGCTCGGGTAACCTCGATCATGAACATGGGCGGTTCCATTCTCGGCTCGTCACGGGGCGCCCAGGATATCGAACGGGTGGTGGACTGCCTGGAGGTCAACAATATCGGCATGCTGTTCATGGTCGGGGGAGACGGCACGCTGATGGCCGCATCCAAGATTGCCGATACCATCTTTGAGCGCGGCCTGAAAATCAGCGTGGTGGGCATCCCCAAAACCATCGACAACGACATCCATCTGGTTTCGCGCTCCTTCGGCTTCGATACGGCAGTGGATGTGTCCCGGATGGCCATCCAGGGCGCCCACAACGAGGCGACCGCCTATCCCAACGGGGTGGGGTTGATCAAGCTGATGGGGCGGCACTCCGGCTTTATTGCCGCCACCGCCGCCCTGGCTCAGCAGGATGCCAATTTCGTACTGATTCCCGAGGTGGACTTCGATCTGGAAGGCCCCCAAGGCCTTCTGGCCGCCCTGGAAACGCGCGTTGTCAACCGGGGGCATGCGGTAATCGTGGCTGCCGAAGGGGCCGGGCAGAAATTCTTCGAGGGGGTGGATGAACGGCGGGATGCGTCTGGCAACATCCGCCTCAACGACATCGGTACCTTTTTGCGCGACACCATCAAGGCTCATTTCGCAAAGAAAAACATCCCCCTGAACATCAAGTACATCGATCCCAGCTACATGATCCGCAGTTTGCCGGCCAATGCCAACGACAGCGTCTTTTGCGGTTTTCTGGGACGGGATGCCGTTCACGCGGGCATGGCGGGCAAGACCAAGCTGATTATCGGCCACTGGAACAACCATTTTGTGCACCTGCCCATGGTGGCCACGGCGGGAAGAAGAAAACAGGTCAGGCCCAACGGCAAGCTGTGGACGACGGTGTTGGAGTCCACCGGGCAGCCGTCGCTGAAAAACGATCCGGCGTGACCGGTTAATCCATTATTCGGGAAACGGCAGGTTCAAAATTTCGGCAACCACCCGGGCGTGCCGGCGGGCCGCACCCCGATTGGCAAGCACCGCCCGTCTGGCCCGTTTTCCCATCCGTCGGGCATCGTCGGGATGGGCAAGCAGATCGCCGGCCCGTTCGGCCAGGGCGCAGCCGTTTGGTATGTACTGCCCGCCGCCGGATGCCTCGAGCAGATCGCAAGCATCCTGAAAATCCTCCATGAAGGGTCCAAAAAGCACCGGTTTGCCGCACAGGGCCGGCTCCAGCACATTCTGGCCGCCCAACGGGATCAGGCTCCCCCCGCAGAAGACCACCGAAGCAAAACGGTACACATGCCGCAACTCACCAATCGTATTGAGAATCACTACGGGGGCCACCCGCTTGCACCCCTCTTTTTCAAGATCTGTCCGGTACTGCCAACGCACCCCCCTGGATCGGGCACAGGCGGCAATCCGGGAAGCGTTTTGAAGATGCCGCGGGGCAACGATGAAAACCAGCTCCGGAATTCGGGAGGCCAGCCGGTCGTAAACGTCCATCAGAATCTCGACCTCAACACCGCGAATGCTCCCGGCGACAAACACCGGAACGCTGTCGTCGATGGCATAAAGCGCCTCGAGCTTTTTCAGGGCACCGGTATCGGCCTCGGCCTCCAGGGAATCCATTTTCGCGTTACCGTTGATGCGTACCCGGTGTTCCAAAGCACCCAGGCGGACGATCCGACGGGCATCCGATGCGGTTATCATACTGAAGGCATCCACCTTTTTTAATACAGGGGCGATCAATGGCCGGATCCTGTTGTAGGAACGAATCGACCGGCTGGAGATGCGCCCGTTAAGAAGAGCAATTTTCATTCCCCTGCGATGGGCGATAGTGATCCAGTTGGGCCAAATCTCCGTTTCCATGCAGAGCAGCACATCCGGCCGGTGAGTTTCGAGGAATCGCTTCGTGGTCCACCACAGGTCCAACGGTGCATATCGCACCCGCATGACATTGCCGAACCGCTTGCGGGCATGCCGCTGCCCGGTCATCGTAGTGGTGGTGAAGACATAGGACAGATCCAGGGAAGCATCGTTCAATGCATGGATAACGGCTTCAGCAGCCTTCACCTCGCCGACGGACACGGCATGGATCCAGATCACCGGACCGTCGGGCCGCTGGTTCGCCGCAAAATCCGATTTATCATGCCCCAAGCGCTGAGCCAAAGCCGCCCTGTGCTCGGGATCGCGCCGTTCATGGTACCGAAAGGCAGGAAGGATCATCGGCGCCAGGCAGGAGATAGCGAAATTATAGGCGAACTGAAAAATATTCATGGTTGGGGCGATGATGTTTCGCTTCCGGAAGCATCCGGTTCCGGGGCAGGCGTCGGCTCCGCCTGGACGAACCGCCCCCTCTCGATGCGAAGCATTTGCAGGGCCTTTTCCACTTCGCCATTGGGCCGGAAACGGGTGGGTCCGGTGACCCCCGGGTAGGAGTCCATCTGCAAAAGGGCCTGTTTCAACTCCCTTCTGTTGTCCGTGGCCGTCCGGCGCATGGCGCTAAAGACCATCATGGCGCTGTCGTAGGCCAGCGCTTCGATGATGCCCGGCATTCTGTCGAAAGCCGCCTGAAATTCGGCCACGAAGGCTTGCACGGTTTCCGAAAAACTTTCGGTAAAAAAGGCATCGGCGATCACCGTGTTTTTCATGTATTCTCCGGACATTTCCAAAAGCGTTTTTGAATTCCAGAGATTGGTTCCCAGAAGATAGACGTCGCGAATGTCGTAATAGGCCAGTTGGGGAATAACCAAACCGGCTTTTTTAGGGGCATCGGGGATAAAGACGGCGTCGAAATCGACGATGGGATCCCATCGATCCTCCCGCGCGGCCGTACGCCGCCCGAGATCGTCCAAGGCGTCCCGGTCCAGGGGAATGCCGCAGATGCGCTCCACTGGATCGACGGATGCAATGGGGTTTTGCGGGTATCGATCGGCCATGAGGGTCAGGGTCATGGGCAGAGGCTTTGGAAAGCTTTGCGGGGTCAGGTCCTTGGGGACTTCATAGAAAAGCCCGGTCATTTTTTTGATGGGCTCGGCAAAATCGGTCCCCTCGGGGTCATAAGCCTCTACGGCGTTGACCGTACCCCCATGGGACACCACCTGATCCCAAAACAGGTTCATGTAGCGCCAACCGTATTTTTCTTCCGGGTAGAGGATGGCAAAGCGACTGGCACCCAGCTTTTCGACGGCAAAGGTCACCAGCGACTGCACCTGCATCTGGGGAGTAATGAAATTCCTGAACACATAGGAGCCGATATCCGGCACGTCTTCCCGCTGGGTAAAGACCACAATGGGAATTCCTCTGGCCTGCGCATACCGCCCCGCTGCTTGTGCGGCAGACATGGGGCCCAGGATGGTCCCGACTTTTTGCCGGTCCAACTGCTCGATGGCTGCGGCGGTCACACCGGCATCCGAGCGGGAGTCTTTGACGACAATGGTAAATGGTATGCCGGCCGCCACTTCTCCAACCCGGTTCAATGCCAGCTCGATGCCATTCAATGCTCGCTGGCCGAAAACGGCGTAAGGGCCGGAAAGGGGCAAAAGGCAGCCGACCGTAAAGGGGGTGAAGCGGGAGCTTTCCACCAGCGAGAGAATCATGTCCGCGGCATCCTGATGATCCGGATGTTCGGGGAACCGTTTCACAAGCATCTCCAGAACATCGTACGCATCGTCATAGTTTTCGTTCATGATGAATGCCATTCCCAGACGGTACAGCAAAAGCCCCATCACTTTCCGATCTTTCAATTCGGAAATCAGCTGCTGGATCTGCTCGACATCGAGCTGTCCCGCCGAGGCTTCCAGTTTGGGCCAGGCCGTCTCACGCTGCGGGGCGGTCGCCGTATTCCAGGCCCGATAATAAAACCGTGCCGCGTCCATATGGGCGCCAAGGCGTTCATAGGCATCGCCGATAAGAAGGAAAAATGGCATCCGATCTAGGTTGGGATCGGTGGTTTCGGTAAAAGCGCGGCCCTGGGCGATGACAGCTTCATATCTGCCGCTTTCGTAAAGAATATCCAGCACTTCCAGGGTCGCATCCGGCACGAGAACGCTTTCGGGAAAATCGCGCTTCAATTTTTCCAATGCGGCCATGGCATCGTCGTTGCGGCCGGCGTACCGGTGAATCTTGGCGATTTTGAAAAGCGCCATCTCCGCAAACAGGTTTCGTTCGGATTCTTCCAGGAACTTGTTGTACAATTCCAAGGCCTCATCGTAGCGGCCATCTTCGAAAGCACGCTCGGCGGCCCTGAAATCCGCATGCTCGGGTAATTCCTGGACCGGCTCTCGGGGAGAAGGAGGCGTCGGCGTCGGGGCGCAGCCTGCAACGATAACAATCCAGATGATGACAGCGGTTCGAACGATCGAAACCATCGGTTCAGCCTTTCTCTTCGGTACATCGCACGGCAGGGCCGGGGAATCGCAATCGTTCCCAGGCCTCACCTGCGTTCGACAACGCTCAATCTACACAAGCTATGTGCATTGTCAAACAATAGTTCATTGACCGTGGGATCTTGCCTGCGTTTACTCACGATGCTTGACATCTCCTTGAGATCGACATTATAGTTGGTCAATCAAATGGTTACCATCCGTCCGATACTTTTTTCAGTTCGCATCTCACAGCAAAGGTTATCTCCATGAAAAAGATAATACTGGCAATCTTTTCGATACTTTTACCATTGCTATTCGCCGCCTATTCCAGCGCCGACATTTACAAATACATCGACGAAAATGGCCAAAAACGCTGGACCGACGACTTGAGCCAGGTGCCGGTGGAGCAAAGGAATTCGGCGGAGCGCATGGAAACCGGGGAGACGTTCGAAACGCCGGCGGACGCTAAAGCCGACGACGCTGCCCCGCCGGAGCCCGCCGATAAAATGGAAGCAGCACCTCCCGATACGGATGAACCGAATCGGGAGGCATTGGAAAAAGAAAAAACCGCTCTGGACACCATGTACGAAGAGCTTCTCCGGGAAAGGGAGCAGATTGAAAAGGCCAAAGCCGAGGCCGGTGAAGCTATGGCGCAAGGAGATCTGAGAAAAAAAATCACCGCATATAATGAGAAGGCGGATACTTACGAAAAGAGGTTAAAAGCCTTCAACGACAATGTGAACAAGTACAACCAGCGAATCCAACCGAATACGGAAAACCAGTGAGAAACCGTTTTATAAACAGGCTCTCCCGAAATCGATATAAGGAGGTAACGTCATGACAACATCTTCCAATGATTTCACTAAAGCGCTTGCAGTGGGCCGCCCGCCCAATATCCAGAAACTGTTCCCCAACTCCAAGGCCCTGCTGGTAAGCGGAAAGTTCATCGATTTGGGCATGATCAAGAAAACCAATGCCATCTGCATGGCCGCCAACGGCAGAAGCACCTTAATTATTCGAGGCGCCCTGAGAGCTGCCCAGCGGGCCAATTCGGCCCTGATTATCGAAATTGCACGGTCCGAAGGGGGGGCCAACGCATATTGTGCGACCAATTATTGGAACATGGCCCGAATTGTGGACGCGATGTGCAACGAGTTGGGCATCACCGTACCGATTGCCGTGCATGCCGACCATTACGGCATCAAAAGCAAAGATGACATTCCCCAGGCCAAAATCGAAATTCCCACCATGTTCGAAGCGGGGCTTACTTCCATCGCCGTGGATGCCTCCCATCTTCCCGACGACCAGAATCTTCTGACCAACCTCGAACTGAAGCCGCTGATCCCGGACTGGGCGGGGTTGGAAACGGAGATCGGCGAAATCAAGGGGAAAGAAGGGTTATCCACAAAAGAAGAAGCGCTTTTCCTGATTCAGGGTTTGAATGCCAATGGCATCTTTCCCAACTGGATTGCGCTGAACAACGGCAGCGTTCATGGCATCGAGGCCAGCGGCCAGGGAATTCAGGTGGGCCTGACCCAAGAAATCCACGAAGCCCTGATCCCCTATCATGTTTCAGGTGCCCAGCACGGCACCTCCGGCAACAGCTCCCAACGTCTCAGGGAAATCGCCAATAAGACCCGTACCACCAAAGCCAATGTGGCCACGGCCCTGCAGATGATTTCATGGGGCCTTGAAGTCAATGACGACGGTAATGCCGCGCTGGACAAAAATGGCAATTTCATTAAAACTGCGGACCAGGGCGTCTCGGAAGCCATGTGGACCCAAATGGTCGCCTATGCCGACGAAAAGGGATGGAAAGGCGGCAACTACAAGAAGCTGAATCTTCCCTTCGAAAACAAACTGATGGGCCAGCCCAAAGAAATCCGCCAGAGAATGGAAGACCGGGTTGAAGCGTTTGTGTACAACATGCTGGCCAACGTACTCAACGCCCAAGACTCTGCCGATACGACCATTGAATCCATACTGGAAGCCGACAGCTTCGATCCGGGTCCCAAGGCCCAACGCATCGAAGATCCTCGAGAATGGACTCCGGAAAAAATCGCCCAACAGGCCGCTTCATTGGAAACCAATGAAGGGCCGGAGGGAGACTTTGACGACTGATTGCGCCGGTCGTCGATTCGTTTGCAGCAATACCATGCACCTTTAACCATCCACTGACGAAGGATTTTCGAACGCCGGTGGATGGTTTGTTTTTTTCTCACACTAACCTCCCGATATCACGCCACAAGAACACCAAATCCTTTCCTTTTACTTTTTATCGGTCAGTTGCAGGATAAATCCACCAATATCACTGCTGATCGGCCCGCCCAAGTCTACCGATTACGTCATTTTTTCTGATTTTCGCTAAAGGTATCCCGTAAGCGGTCGATAAGATAATCGGAGGGACCGAATATGTTGATTCAAAGCTACCAAATCCACAACGTCTTAAATGTCTATCGCAGACAGCTAAGTCAATCAAAAACGAATCCGGTAGGCAATAGTGGCAACCGGGATACCGGTTCCGATACGGTTCAGATTTCGATGGAAGGAAAAAGTCAGTCCATTATGAAAAAAGTGGCTGACAACGTCCTTAAAAAAATTACCAACGTGGAACCCGGATTCGATTTTGGCCAGGAAATGGCCGCAAAGGTTCGCTCTGACGCAGGTTATACGTCCACGGTCGAAAAGGACAGCCAATTCGTTTTCAACACGATTGAAGGTGACAACCGTAAGGAAACCCGATCCATTGCCGTTGACGATTCCCAGGTATTGATGGATCGTCTCAACGAACTGGCCAAAGCGGCTGTGGATCGTAAAAGTCAATGAAGAATCGCCCAATGCGATGTTTTAAATTCCGTTGAAAGGACGGAATTATCGGTACCGGCAATACGCTTGTAGAAAACAAAGGGGGAATTGCCATGTTTAACACAATTGGCGAATCCGTCGTCAGAACGACGACACGAGCGGACAACAACCTGGCTTTGGAAAACAGGGATGTCTCGCTTGAAAAGACAGAAAAGGTAGTTGAAGAACGCCCCGTGGAAAATTCCGAGGAAAGTGCCAAATCGGAAACCGAAGGGGATCGTAAGCCTAGTGGCTACGATGTGGATGACAAGGGCGTTTATTTCGAAAAATATGACAAAAAGGGCAATGTCATTTACAGAATACCGCCTGAACAAAAGCCCATAGACGAACTCGCCTGACTCGTTGTATCTTTTCAATATAGTGGAAGCCGGCCGAATAGGCCGGCTTTCGGTGCTGGATAAAATGGGCTGTGGGAAAAAGCGCCCCGGTTAATAAAACTTTCCTTTAGCCTCGTCCCAGAGCGTGTGCATTTCCTTGAAGGTGAGATCGTTCATGTCGCGGCCTGCTTCGGCCGCCCCGGCTTCCATGTGGCGAAACCGCTCCTCGAATTTTTGAATCGACCGGATCAGTGCCGTTTCCGGGTGAATACGGGCGAATCGGGCCACATTGACCATCGTAAACAAAACGTCCCCGAATTCCATGGAAGCCGTATCGCTTCCTTCAGCACCATCCGCGGCAGCCAATTCCGTCGAAAATTCTTCCCACTCTTCCATGGCCTTGGCCATCACGCCGGAAATGTCGTTCCAGTCGAAACCCGTCTTTGCCGCCCGTTCGGAAACCATCGCCGCCCTTGCAAGGGCGGGCAGGCCAGCGGGGATGGAATCCAGCAACGATGCCCGCTGGTTGCCGCTTTTTTCGCTGCGTTTGATCCGATCCCAGTTTTCACTCACCTTTTCAGGCGTTTTGGCGGTAACATTGCCAAAAACATGGGGATGCCGACGCACCATCTTTTGGATATTTTTTTCGATAACGTCCTGAATGCAAAAATGACGGGCTTCGCTGAACAGGTGGACGACAAACAAAACCTGAAACAAGACATCGCCGGCTTCGTCGCAAACAGCGTCCGGGTTGCCTGAAAGCACGGCGTCAACCAGTTCGTAGACCTCTTCGATGAGGTAGCGGGTAACTGTGGATGGCGTCTGTTTTCTGTCCCATGGGCAACCGTTTTCGCCGCGCAACGTCTCGATCAAAGCCAGCAAACGGTCGAAGGAGGTGGATCCGGTGGGATTTAACGATTTTGCCAAGATGTGCGTAACGCCTTGATTTTTTGTGTGAAATTAGATTTCATGTCTTTCGAAATGACCTTTGCCAGGACTTCCGATACGGTAGCCACAATTGGGGATGAGGCGGCATCCTTAATAATAGGAGCGCCTTTGGGCAGAAATGCGGTCAGCACGATAAAAAGCACGGAAACGATCAACGCGGCCTTCACCCCCCCGAACAAGGCCCCGGAAACGCGATCCACCCATCCCAGATAAGCAATATTGAGCAGATACTTGATGACCACGGCAAGAATGCCCACGATGATCACTACAGCCAAAAAAAGGACCATATAACTTACGATATTCAGGTATGCCGGATTGGTGATCCACGGGGAGATCAGCTTGGCTATGTGGGGGTAGTAGGTATATGCGGCGTAAAATCCTCCCAGAACACCCACAATCGAAGCCAGTTCTCTTACCAATCCCCTGAAAATACCACGAATCACCCCATACGCCAAAATGACGATCACCAGGATATCGAAAGGGTTCATGATGGTCCTTTGAAAACCGTGTTATGCTGCAGCCGTGTGGCCCGAAAAGGTTCGGCGCATGCATCGTAAAACGCCTTGGGTTTAGACGAAATTTCAATAATTTCAGAATGTTCTCGTGCCTTAGGGGCGTAACGTTAACAGAGCGATTTTCTCCCGTCAAGCATTTTCACAGCAGGACCGGAACGGGAAATTGACATTTGCATTCCCTTGAAAAGTCGGATATGCCAATGCTTGCAGCGGAAAAGGAAAGTCGCGGCCCGACGTTTGACAAAAAGCGTGACGCCATCCATACTGATTGGCAGCAGCGCACACGAGCGATGAAATAGACACCTCTTTACATATGGATGCAGTCACACAAAGCAAGCAGACTCGACTGACATTTTCCGACATCGAACTGGCTCGCCAGCTTTTCGGAGAACAGGATGGTCATTTAAAGCGGCTTGCCGATCAATTGGGGATTCATATCCATGCCCGGGGCAATGCGGTCAATCTCAAGGGTGAAGATGAATCCGTCGATCTGTCGCGTCGGGTGTTGGAGCAGCTTTATGGCCTGCTCAAGGAAAAGTATCCCGTCTACCCCAACGACATCGATTATGCCCTGCGGATCCTCAAGAAAGATCACACCGCCGACCTAAAAAAGATTTTTCTGGATACCGTTTATATTACCGCCAAAAAGCGTGCGATTACCCCGAGGAACCAGAGCCAGAAGGCGTATATCGAGGCCATTCGCAACTTCGATCTTGTCTTCGGCATCGGTCCGGCTGGAACGGGAAAGACCTATCTGGCCATGGCCATGGCCGTATCCGCACTGAGCAAAGGAACGGTCAATCGCATCATCCTCACGCGACCCGCTGTGGAAGCCGGAGAATCCCTGGGGTTTTTGCCGGGCGATCTCACTGAAAAGGTGGACCCTTATCTGCGCCCGCTTTACGATGCGCTTCACGATATGATGCGATTTGAAAAAGTCGCCGCCTTAATGCAAAATGGCGTGATTGAAGTCGCACCGCTGGCATTCATGCGGGGAAGAACGCTCAACGAGGCGTTCATCATTCTGGACGAGGCCCAGAACACTACCACCGAACAGATGAAAATGTTTCTGACCCGAATCGGATTCAATTCCAAAGCCGTGGTTACCGGCGACATCACCCAGATCGACCTCCCGTCGGGCAAATCCTCCGGCCTCATCGAAGCCAAGGCGATCTTAACCCCGGTCACGGGAATACAATTTATCCATTTCACCAAACAAGACGTCGTCCGACACCGGCTGGTCCAGGATATCATCAACGCCTACGAATTGCTGGAAGCCAGACGGAACGCCAAATGAGCCGCTATTGGAACCCAAGTACGCATTGGTATGGAAAGATCCACAGGCCGGTATAACCGGTAAATCGATATCCCCGGACAACCATGCGCGAGCGTAAAAAAGAAACCATCGATCGTTTTTTCAACCTGAATCCCCATATTCGCTGGGGGCTGCTGGCATTTATTGCGATTGTTTTCACCGTCGCACTTTACCCGAGCCTGGTGGTGCAAAAACACCACTATGCCATCGGCGATGTCGTCCAGTCCGACGTGAAGGCCTCCCGGGATTTTTTCATCGAAGACGAGAAGGCCACCGAGGTCTACCGCAGGCAGGCCGTGGACAATATTCTCACGGTCTACGATCTCAATCCCAAGATCCTGAAAAGCACCGTCGACGGCCTGAACGAAGCATTCTCACGGATGCAGGCCGCCTATGAAATGGAACGCAAAAAAATCGAGGAAGAATCCCGACCCCTGACGGATCCCGAAATGGAATCCCAACCGGCGCCCGTCGAACCCGCCGATGTACCCGACCTGCCGATGGTGCCTCTATCCGAAAGGATGCAAGCCCAGAAAAACCTTTTCGAGGATAAAATCGACATCGAAGTCAGCGACGGGGCCTTTGCCATCCTTACCGAACATGGCTTTTCCGAGGAAATTACCAGGCTTTTGACCACCATCGTCACCCAGGTGCTCTCCAAAGGGGTGGTGGCCAACAAAGAGGTGCTGTTAAAGGAAACGGACAACGGCATCACCCTGCGCAACGTAGAAACCATGACCGAGACCCACGTATTGAATTTAAAGCAGTTTTACGGACCGGACCAGGCCAAGACAATGGTCCGGATCGTGGCCGACCCGTTGCTCAAAGGGATGAATTACGCATTGCTGAACCTCATCGTGGATTTTGCCCAGCGGATGATTCAGCCCAATATCACCCCGAACATCCATGAAACCGAAGCCAGGAAAAAGATCGCCGCGGAGCAGGTCAAACCGGTGATCACCATGATTAAAAAAGGAGAGATGCTGCTCCGGGAAGGAGAACGGGTCACCTCCCTGCAGCTGCGCAAGCTGGAAACGATGGAGGGTCAGGCAGACATCCATCCGGTCCCCCTTGCCGGCGCCGGCGCGGCCACCATGCTGGCGACCCTGTTGATCATTCAATACCATGTCCGGCTCGAACGTCGGATGGTGTCCTTCAACTTCGGCAACAAGGACCTGCTTTTTCTGGCGTGCGTCATGGTTGCCCTGATTGTCGTGGTGAAATTCGCGACCACCCTGCCCGAGGACTGGTTTCTCGGACTGCCGCTGACCCGTCCGGCCAGCCCGGTCGGGTTCGGCATCCCCCTGGCCGCCGGCGCCATGATCGTCCGCCTGTTCATGGACCGGGAAACCTCCCTGATCTTTTCCCTGGTACTGGCCCTGGCCGCCTCCATGATGCTCCAGGGCGGCCTGGAAACCTTTATCTACTTCATCCTGGGCTGCACCATGGCAACCTGGTGGCTCGAAGACTGCCGGGAAAGAAAAATCATCATCAAAACCGGCGCCAAGTTGGGCTTTCTCAACGCTTTTCTGGCCGTGGTCATCGACCTGTACCTGGGCGTCACATCGTGGAACCAGCTCCCCTTCGATGCAACCGTGGCCTTTTGGGGAGGGGTCGGCGCCGGAATCATCACGGCCGGTATGGCACCGGTGGTGGAAATGCTTTTTCACTACACCACCGACATCACCTTGCTGGAGTTGGCCAATCTGGATCGGCCTATCCTGCGCCGTCTGATGCTCGAGGCGCCGGGCACCTACCACCACAGCGTCGTCGTGGGCAGCCTGGTCGAGGCCGCAGCCACGGAAATCGGCGCCAATCCGATCCTGGCAAAAGTGTGCGGCTACTATCACGACATCGGCAAGCTGAAG
The DNA here is from genome assembly GCF_963668215.1 of uncultured Desulfosarcina sp. Taxonomy (NCBI): domain Bacteria; kingdom Pseudomonadati; phylum Thermodesulfobacteriota; class Desulfobacteria; order Desulfobacterales; family Desulfosarcinaceae; genus Desulfosarcina; species uncultured Desulfosarcina sp. The sequence goes on along the minus strand of NZ_OY764190.1, from coordinate 4,657,856 downwards.
CAGCCGCTTTATTTTATCGAAAATCAATCCGACGGCCATAACCGGCACGACAAACTGGCGCCCTCCATGTCCGCCCTGATCCTGATCGCCCATGTTAAAAATGGCGTGGAACTCGCCCGCAAGAACAAACTGGGCCAGGTCATTATCGATGCCATCCAACAGCACCATGGGACCAGTACGATCAGTTACTTTTATGAAAAAGCGAAAAAGGCAAAAGGCGAGGAAGCCGTCAAAATAGATGACTTCCGGTATCCGGGCCCTCGGCCCCAGACCCGGGAAGCCGGCCTGGTGATGCTGGCCGATGTGGTCGAAGCCGCTTCACGCACCCTGGAAAACCCGACGCCATCCCGCATTCAGGGGCTGGTGCAGAACCTGATCAACAAAATTTTCTCCGACGGCCAGTTGGATCATTGCGAACTGACCTTAAAGGACCTTCACCTCATCGCCAACAGTTACAACAAGATATTGAACGGCATCCATCACCACCGCATCGAATACCAGGAAAGTGCCGATACCGCCTCCGAAAAGGGGAAACATGCAAGTACTGATCGAAGACCGTCAAGACCGCCACAAGCTGGCGAAAGAAGATATCCGGACGACCGCAAAGCGCGTATTAAGCGCCTTGGACTACCCTGATGCCCAGCTGTCCGTGCTGATCGTCAGCGACGAACAGATCGCGGAACTCAACCAAACCTACCTGAACCACGAAGGACCGACCAACGTGATTTCCTTTCCCATGCAGGAAGGCCCCTTTGCGGACATCACACCGAATCTGTTGGGCGATGTGGTGATATCGGCGGATACGGCCCATCGCGAAGCCGGCGAAGCGGGAATGGAAACAATGGAACGTTTCAACGAGCTGTTGATTCATGGAATTCTCCATCTGGTAGGGTACGATCACGTGAATTCGGAAAAAGAGGCTGCTGTCATGGAACAAAAAAGCGAGGAACTGATGAAATTGATCGGTAAGGAGGAGTAAACATGACGGGCTTGGCAGTGAATATCGATCATATTGCCACGTTGCGGGAAGCCAGAAAAGCGAGCTACCCGGATCCGGTTGCCGCCGCCCTGGTGGCCGAACTGGCCGGGGCCGACGGGATTGTCTGTCATCTGCGCGAAGATCGGCGCCACGTTCAGGACCGCGACGTGCGCTTGTTGCGCAAGGTGGTCCAGACCAAGCTGATTCTGGAAATGGCTGCCACCTCGGAAATGGTGGGCATCGCGCTGGATGTGCGCCCCGAGTTGGTCACCCTGGTGCCGGAAAGCCGCGAAGAGGTGACCACCGAAGGCGGAATGGACCTGATCGTCCACAACAAGTCCATTGCCGAAACCATCGGCGCCCTCCAGAACAATGGGATTCCGGTGAGCATCTTCATCGATGCGGAACCCGAACAGATCAAACTGGCCCATCAGGCCGGTGCCGACATGATCGAAATCCATACCGGAACGTTCTGTGAAGCCAACGGCGGCGCACGACGCAGACAGGCCTTCGCCAAAATCGTCGACGCGGCCAAACTGGCCAAAAAACTCAAATTGGGCGTCAATGCCGGCCATGGCCTGTGCTACAACAGCATCAAGGCCTTCAAGGGTTTGTCCGAGATCGACGAATACAGCATCGGACACAGCATTGTGGCCAGGGCGGCCCTGGTGGGAATGGAGCGGGCGGTTCGTCAGATGCGCGAACTCATCGACGCCCTGTAGTATTTTTCCGGTACGCTGGACAGCACGAAAGAGGAAAAGGGTATGTATCTGGTGACGGCAGACGAAATGCGTCGAATGGATCGGACCACCATCGAATCCTTCGGCGTTCCAGGCCGCGTGCTCATGGAGAACGCCGGACGCGGAGCGACCGCATTTTTTCTCAAGTCCATCTACGGGCAGTCCACCGGTCCGGTGGGCATTGCCGCCGGACGCGGCAACAACGGCGGGGACGGCTTTGTGATGGCCCGGTATCTTTTCCAGAAAGGCATCCCGGCAACGGTCTTTTTGTTTTCCCCGAAAGACCGCATCCAAGGGGATGCCGCAGCCAATTTGAAGCTGCTGGACGCCATGGGCGTTCCGGTGATTGAAATCGTCGACGAGGCTGCCTTCGAATCACAGAAATCGCCCATGGCGCACCAGCATTTCTGGATCGACGCCATTTTGGGCACCGGCCTGTCTTCCGACGTCCGCGGCTATTTCAAGACCGTCATCGATTTCGTCAACGATCTGAAGCGGCCGGTCTTTTCCGTGGATATCCCCTCGGGACTCAACGCCGACACCGGTCAAGTCTGCGGAGTATGCATCCGTGCGGATGCCACGGCTACCTTCGGGTTTGCCAAAGTCGGCCATCTTACCTATCCGGGCCGCTCGTACACCGGAAAACTGAAGGTGATCGAAATCGGCATTCCGCCCCATGTGGCCGAAGCTATCGGTTGCCGGCAGCACCTCATCACCGCCGACGTGCTGAACAATGCGTTTCCCCCAAGGCAGCCCACAGCCCACAAAGGTCATGCCGGCCACGTGCTGATCCTGGCCGGGTCTCCTGGAAAAAGCGGTGCCGCTGCCATGGCGGCCAACGCGGCCATGCGCGCCGGTGCGGGCCTGGTTACCCTGGGCATTCCCGAATCGCTGAATCCTGTTCTGGAAACCATGGTCATTGAACCCATGACCGTGGGCCTGCCCGAAACCGAACAGGGCGCCCTGGACGAATCTGCCTTTGAAAAGGTCCGGTCGCTGGTCGAGGACAAACGCTGCCTGGCCGTCGGCCCGGGAATCGGCACGGCCGCATCCACGGGTAGACTGCTGGCACGCCTGATCGAAGAGAGCCCGATCCCCATGGTGATCGATGCGGACGGCCTGAATCTGATTGCAGCGGATCCCGCTGTCCTGTCCCGAAGCAACGCCCCCATGGTGCTCACGCCCCACCCCGGAGAGATGGCCAGACTCTGCGACCTTTCCACCGCCCAGGTGCAGGAGGATCGCATCGGTCATGCCCGCGACTTTGCCCAAAAGCATGGGGTTCATCTGGTGCTTAAAGGGGCCGCGACGGTGGTCGCCCGTCCGGACGGGACCGTTTTCCTGAACGCCACCGGCAACCCGGGCATGGCCGCAGGCGGCATGGGGGATGTGCTGACTGGTTTGCTTGCCGGTCTGATCGGACAGGGACTCGATATCTCCCTTGCCGCCCGGGCCGCCGTCTATCTGCACGGGCTGGCCGCAGACCGGTTGCAAAGCCAAAAGGCGCCCATGGGTTACCTGGCCACGGAAGTCATGGATACCCTTCCTGAGGCCATCAAAGCGCTTATGGGCGAAAACGGCCGTCTTTTCTGGCCGGAAACGGACGAACTTTTCTATCCCACACGGCCTGCTGGAGAATGAACGCCGGATCATCCAATCGACCCGAGGCCGTCGAGCGCGAATTTCTGACCCGGTCGGCCGATCAAACCATGGCCTTAGGCCGCGCCTTGGGCCAAGCACTGAAAAAGCCTCTCGCCCTTTTCCTGTTCGGCAACCTGGGCAGCGGAAAGACCGCCTTTGTCCAGGGGCTCGCCGGTGGACTCGGGGTTCCGGATACCGTTGCCGTTACCAGCCCGACCTACACCCTGGTCAACGAATATCCCGGCCGGCGGCCCCTGTTCCATGTGGACCTTTATCGCCTGCCGTCACCCGCCGACCCCGATGAAATCGGGCTTCTGGAGATCTTCGAGGAAAACGGCATCGTCGCTGTCGAATGGGCTGAACGCCTGCATGCCGTCGACCTCCCCACTTGCCGCCTGGACCTGTTCTTCACCGTTACCGGAGACAGCAGCCGGTCGATCCGCATAATTGCATATGGACTTGATTTACCGGATCTGCTAAAGGACATCGACGTTTAATTCCCCGGTATCAACCGATGAAGGTGAGAAGAAAATGGCATTGATCGTCCAAAAATTCGGCGGTACTTCCGTCGCCGATATACAGAGAATTCAAAATGTCGCCAATCGGGTCATCAAGACCCACAGTCAGGGAAATGACGTGGTCGTTATTCTCTCGGCCATGGCCGGAATCACCGACCACCTGATCAGCCTGGCCAACGAGGCTACGCAAACACCGGACCGGCGGGAACTGGATGTCCTGCTGGCTACCGGTGAACAGACCACCGCGGCCCTTCTGGCCATGATGCTCAAGGGCTTAGGGTACCGGGCGCAGAGCCTTTTAGGGCACCAGGCCGAAGTCATTACCGACTGCGAATACGGCAACGCCCGCATTCTGGAAATCGGCACCGACCGCATCCAGCGCCTGCTGGCGGCCAGCAACATTGTCGTGGTGGCCGGTTTCCAGGGGGCCGACATCAAGGGCAACATCACCACCTTGGGCCGCGGCGGGTCGGACACCTCGGCGGTTGCCATTGCCGCCGCCCTGAAAGCCGACGTCTGCGAAATTTATACAGATGTGGACGGCATTTATACAGCGGATCCGAACGTCTGCCCCAAAGCGCGGAAAATCAAAGAGATTTCCTACGACGAAATGCTGAACATGGCCAGCCTCGGGGCCAAGGTTCTGCAGATCCGCTCGGTGGGATTCGCCAAGAAGTACAACATCCCCGTCCATGTCCGTTCATCGTTTTCAGAGGAGGAAGGCACCATGGTTGTTCAGGAAGAGTCCGTACAGGAGCAACTGGTCGTTTCCGGCGTCACGCACGACCTTGATCAAGCCCGCATCACTCTTAAAAAGGTCCCCGACCAGCCCGGCATCGCGGCCAAAATATTCTCACCCATTGCCGAAGCCGGCATTCTGGTGGATATGATCATCCAGAACACCCGGGCTACCGGGCAGACGGACCTCACCTTTACCGTTCCCAAGGCGGCTTACAAAAAGGCCATGGAGATCGAGAAGAAGCTCGCCGAAGAAATCGGAGCCGAGGAGGTATTCGGCGACCTGAACATCGCCAAGGTGTCGGTTATCGGGGTGGGGATGAAAAACCATTCCGGCGTCGCCTCGCTGATGTTCAATGCCCTTTCCAGAGAGAACATCAATATCATCATGATCTCAACCTCCGAGATCCGGATTTCCTGCGTTATCGAAGAGAAATATGCCGAACTGGCCGTCAGGGTGCTGCATACGTCCTTTGGACTGGACCGGGAAGATTAATTAATCGAGAGGGAATGAAACACTTCTCACCAGAACAGATCCGCTTTGCGCTTTTTGTCTGTGCCGTGGTTCTCGCCCTGGCGCTTTGGCGTTACCTGACCCGCTAAACCCATCACCTGAAGAGAAGAATCGTTACGGCCGTAAGACCTCTTGAATTTCGTCGGTGATGGCCTGTGCGGCGGCGACGGGATCATCGGCATCCCGAATGGGCCTGCCGATCACCAGGTAGTCAGAGCCGCTTTCGATCGCCAGCGCCGGCGTAACGATCCGGGCCTGGTCGTCAGCAACCACCTTTTCACCGGCCGGTCGGATTCCCGGCGTCACCGCCTGAAAATCGCACCCCAACTCCGTTTTAACCGCCTGAACCTCCTGGCCGGAGCAGACGATGCCGGCACATCCCGCTTTTTTGGCCATGGCCGCCTTTTTCATGACCAACTGCCGCAGGTCCGTTGAATAGGCTTTTCGGTAGCCCGCCTCGGCCAGGTCTTCGGAACTGACGCTGGTCAGCACGGTAACACCCAGCACATTCACGCGTTCCCCGGCCCCCTCTACCGCCGCCTCCAGCATCGCCCGGCTCTCCCCGCAGTGAACCGTCGCGAAAAAAACGCCCAGGTCGGCTGCCCGGGCCATAGCCCGTTTTACGGTTACCGGGATGTCGTGAAACTTAAGATCCAGAAACACCTTGGCGCTGCCCGCTTTGGTGATCCAGCGCACCAGGTCGGGCCCCGACCGGACGAACAATTCAAGGCCGATCTTGAACATGCCCACGTGTTCGGCCAGGAGGGTAACCAGCGACCTGGCCTGCTCAGGGTCGGGAACGTCCAGGGGAAAAACGATATAATCCTTGGCTGTTTTCATCATGCTTCTCCTCATGCCATTGATTTTCTCATCGGCGAACGCATCCATACAGCCCGATATGGATCACCGCAAAAGAACCATGTGTGTCGGGCGGCGTTGACAGCAGCCATATAGCTGTGCCATTTTCGTAGCCGAGCAGCTGGCAGGGCCTCCCGTTTTGCAACGGCATCCCCACGGGCAACAGCAGCGCCCATGGAGCACCGTTCGCCTTGGCCGTGGGCCTTACCCGATTTTAAGTTTTCGGAAAAAGTCAAATGGACAACACCATCATCGTTCTGGTCGAACCCCAGGGACCGCTGAATGTCGGCTCGGTATGCCGGGCCATGATGAACTTCGGTTTTTCGAAGCTGCGTCTGGTCAATCCCTGCTGCGACTATCGCTCTCTCGATGCCCGACGCATGGCGCTTTCGGCCGAGTCGATCTTGAACGATGCCCTGGTCTTCCCCACTCTGGAAAAGGCCCTGGCGGACTGCCACCTGGCCTTCGGGACGACCCGCAGATTCGGAAAATATCGCCAGGACTTCCTCACTCCCGGTCAATCGGCCGCCCGACTGCGCTCCCTGTCGCCGGACAACCGCGTGGCATTCGTTTTTGGCCGCGAGGACCGGGGACTGCACACCAGCGAACTGGATCTGTGCCAGTTCTTCGTTACCATCCCCACTGATAGCGCCTATCCTTCCATGAACCTGTCCCACGCGGTGGCCCTTGTCCTCTACGAACTCGGCAAAGAAAAAGCGGACCTCGAAAACGGCCTTTCCGGCGAAGATCCCCCCGCCAGGGCTGAAGATATGGAGAACATGTTTCAGCACATGCGGCAAACGCTGCTTGAGGTCGAATACCTGGACCACCAGAACCCGGACCATATCCTGCGGGCCTTCCGACGGCTTTTCGGCCGCAGCGGTCTGAGCGACCGCGAGGTTCGGATTCTTCAGGGATTGTGGAGTCGGATCGACTGGATCGAGGGGCAGCGCAGGAAACTGTCCGGTTAAAGGAGAATCACGCCAGTTTGAACGCCACGACCACCAGTCCCACGACAATGCTGATAATGAAGAAAAAACTTTCGTTGTTGCGCATGGCATCCACAAGGGTGCCGCCGGTGCGTTTCACTTCCGAGTAGGCGGACAAAAAGGCCAAGCCCATGATCAGCCAGAAAATCATCACGGTCAGTATCAGCGTCTGGGTATTCATCCTTTGTTTCTCCCGATGGGATCGTTGTCGATGGTTGCGCTACTGTAGAGGTAAAGACGGACGCTTGTCAATTGACTTGGGTACAACGCTTGTTTTATTTAAGGTTGTGGTAGTTCCTTTTCTTTCATCCCGGCCCCATCGGCAAGGAAGGAGATCAAATGCCCCAACCCGCACCCGGCGGCACGAACCTGATCCGGCGACTTTTCGAGGACCTGCGATTGCTGATTCTTCTCATCCGCGATTACGGCAAGGGGCGTTATCGCGACGTCTCCTCGATCTCCGCAGTCGTCTTCATCCTGGCCGTGGCCTATCTGCTGATCCCCACCGACCTCATCGGCGACTTCATCCCCGGATTGGGACAACTGGACGATGCCGCCCTGTTTCTGGGGTGCCTTTATTTTCTTGAAAAGGATCTCTATCGCTATCGGGATTGGAAAGAGGGCAAGGGGCGGTCTTGACAGTTACCGCAACGAAGCGCCCGACTCGGCTTGAATGAAATAAGGACGGGAATCCGGCACATAGAGGCCTTCATCGGTGCGATCTTCAGGCCGGCACAACCGGTTTTTCAGTGCCGCGATCAAATCGGATCGCGTTCGAACGGGAACGAAGAAACGGGTAACGAATCTCCCTACTTCCTCGATGGTATGGGCGTCGCTGCCGCCGCACTCGGTCAAATCGTATCCGTTGCGCCAAGGTTGGACCGCCGCGTTTTCCCTTGCCGTGTTGCGGCCATTGAGGCTTTCGATGACGCGGCAGCGCCCATCTTCGACAATGCGCGCGTCCACGGGTCGCTCTTTGCGAAACGGGTGGGCCGCGATGGCGATGCCCCCGCTCCGGTCGACGATTTGCAGCAGGCGATCCGCCGAAAGACCGGGATCGAGCGCCTCAAACGGGCCGAAAACCAGAAAATCTCCCCGTGAGGTGGTGTACTCCATTCCGAAGATCACGACCACGCCGTTTTCCTGCACCCCTTCCGTCAGGACGAGGCGGATGTTCATGGTGTCGTGATCGGTGATGCAGATCCCGTCCAGGCCGCTCTGCCCGGCGGCGGCAACGGCTTCATCCACGCGCATCCTGCTGCAGGGGGAAAAGGTCGTATGGACGTGCATATCGAAAATCATGCTCGCAATCTTAGAAATTATTAGAAAAATGGCAAATTCTTTGTTTGTATGCCCAACCACCCGCCCATAGATTATTTCAATAGACGGTTAATCAGCCGCCGCCCCTTTGTTGCGGAAGGTATTTGAATTGACACGCTACAACCGTCCCTTTATAAATATATGGAGAAGTAAACGACAGCGGCGAGGACCTTCATGAAAATTCCGGCGGAAGATCGATCATAGATGGCTAAAAAATGTATTCTGATCCTCCTCGATGGACTCGGCGACCGGTCCTTCGAAGAGTTGGACGATCTCACGCCTTTGCAGGCCGCCCGAACCCCCGCATTAGACCAACTGGCCCGAAAGGGCGCCAACGGACTTTACCACGCGGCATCTCTGGGCCAGGCCCTTCCCAGTGAAAACGCCCACTTTTCCCTGTTCGGTTACGACCTGGACGCCTTTCCGGGCCGCGGCGCCCTGGAGGCGTTGGGTGCCGGAATACCCCTTGCGCCCGGAACGGTTGCCATATTGGCTCACTTCGTATCGGTGACCGAATCGCCCGAGGGAACGCTTCTTCTGGTTGACGGCAAGCCCGACCTGCCGGACGACGAACTCAAACCGCTGTTCCAGGCTGTCGAACAGTTCACCAACGAAAGCACACGAATCCGCCTGCATCCTACCCATGGATTTCGCGGCATTCTCACCCTTGACGGCCATGTGGCCCCCTTCGTCACGGATTCCGATCCTTTTAAAAAAGGTCGCCCTTTGACCGCGATACAAACCTGGCAGGCCTTTGCCGACGATCCGGCCTCGGTGAATACGGAAAGCGCCCTTAAAGCCTACCTGAAGTGGGCCTACCACACGTTAAGCGACCATCCCCGGAACCGAAAGCGACGGGAAAAAGGTCGCCTGCCGCTCAACGCGCTGGTCACCCAGCGTGCCGGCCAGCTGAAAGCGATATCGGCTTTCGAGCACGCCTACGGTCTAAGGGGCCTGAGCATCTCTTCCGGCCTCATCTACCACGGGCTGGCCGCCTACCTGAAAATGGATGTCCGCAAGGCGACCGACAGCGACGATCCGGGGCACGACCTGGCCGAGCGGCTTGAAATGGCCATGGCATCGTTGGCCGATTACGACTTTATCCATGTCCACACGAAAATGCCGGATGTAGCCGGACACACCAAAAACCCGCTCTTCAAAAAACAGGTTATCGAAGCGTTGGACGAAGGCATCCAAAAGGTGCTGGAACGCCTCATCAGTGATCCGGAACTGCTCGTCGTGGTCACCGCCGATCATTCGACCCCCAGTGGAGGGCCGCTGATTCATTCGGGCGAGGCGGTGCCGCTGATCTTCTGCGGGCCGGGGGTCCGCCGTGATGCGGTGGGGAATTACGACGAAATCAGCGCCGCCGGTGGTGCCTTGGGCCAGGTGCGGGGAAAAGAACTCATGTATCTCATCGTCAACCATCTGGATCGGGCCAAGCTGCACGGGCTGATGGACACGCCGATAGATCAGCCCTACTGGCCGGGCCGCGCCCAACCCTTTCGCTTGCGGGAACCGGAAAAGACGAAGGATGGGATATGAACGGACCCACTCCGCCGTATGAAACCGGCGTTATCCACGGTCGCTTCCAGGTATTGCACAACGACCATCTCCGGTATCTGCTGGCCGGAAAAGAGAAATGCCGCCGCCTGGTGGTGGGCATCACCAATCCGGACCCTTTCACCACCAAAAAGGAAGAGACGAATCCCGAACGAAGCGACCCGCTGGCCAATCCGCTGACCTATCATGAACGCTATACCATGGTCAGGAAGGCGCTCATCGAGGCAGGGGTGGACGACCGTGACCTGGATATCGTCCCCTTCCCCATCAACATGCCCGAACGCTACCGATTCTATGTCCCCATGAATGCCGTCTTCTTCCTCTCCATTTACGACGACTGGGGCCGACGCAAGCATCGCTATTTTTCATCTATGGGATTGAACACGCATGTCCTGTGGGAAGTCCCGCCGGAAGAAAAGGGAATCAGCGCAACCGATATCCGCCGGTCGATCATCGATGGTCGGCCCTGGCAGCATCTGGTTCCCGCCTGCGTAACGCCGCTGCTGGAAAGATGGAATCTGCGCGAACGCCTCAGAAATATTTGATCCTCGTTTATGCGTCCTCTTGCAATTTCTCAACGGCCTCGCGGGCGGCTTCTTGAACTTCCTCGTCATGGTCTCCGGCAGCCACGCCCTCTAAAAACGGCAGGGCCGCCCGGCTGCCCGACTCGCCCAGAACGTGCAGCAGGTCGCCTTTGACCATGTCGTCCACCTTCTCGAAAAGAGCAGTCAACGGCTGGACGATTCCTTCGGCCAGTTCGGCGTCCGCTTCGACCAGAGATTCGAAGGCCACCATGGCCCCCAGGCGCACGGACCAGCGTTGATGGGCCAGAAGATCGATAAAAGCATCGAAAATCCTGCCGCGCCGGCTCATCATGCGGGCCACACCCTCGGCGTTGCCATCTTCAATCATGCTCCGCAGCGCGTCGGGGCCCAGACTGGCCGGATCACGGTCCAGCATCAGGGTTACCAGTTCGGCGGCATCCACGCTGCCGGTCCAGCGGAACTGGTCGTCCAGAATCACCGTGGGTGCGGCGCTGACCTTGTCTTTCACGGCGGCATCGGGAAACAGTTCTCCGTCGATGACCGTCACCCGTACCTGATCGCTCACGGCCGCCAACCCCAGTAGAAGCGCTACGACATTCGGACAATGCGGGCAAAATGACGTAACGTAAACCTTGACCAGTGCCGGCAAGGTCAGCTGCGCCAGCCGCTGGCGCACTTCCGCGGAAACGCGGTCCGAAAAGGCATCGGCCAGCATCGCCAGAAAAGGCTCCAGTTCCCGATCATGGGGCAGGGCCTGATAGGTCACCCGGCTGCCGACCAGCAGGCTGGGCAACGTAACTGGCGCATCGCCGTCTTTTTTTACCCGCACGCAAGGAGCCAGTTCGGCCAGCGAATCGGCGAACGTCTTAAATTGCTCATCCATCGGTTGGCCGGTGGTGGCAAAACGGAGGACAATCTCATCGGTCTTGCCCTCTCCCCATTGCCGGATTCTCTCTTTATCGTTTTCTCGGCTCATACCCATCACCCCAACATGAATTGCGTCCAACCTCAAATCGAGAAAAAAAGGCCTGTCCATCTATTCGTCAACACGGGCCGACACCTCGGGTCGGCCTCTCAGACAAAACGGCACCCGGGCCGCTCTATTTCCAATTCGGCGCCCGGAATCCGAACCGTTCTGCAAGCAGCTTGACCGTAGCCGGATTTACATCCAATCGATCCAATTCATCCGCCCGGACCCAGCGGGCATCGGCCGCATCGTCGGCCGCCTTGGGATATCCTGCGATGTATTCTGCCGCCAGATCCACGATGACGTAATGGAACCGGACATCCCCGCTTTCGTCGCGTTGAATGGTGTCGAAAACCAGAACCGGTTCCCCGGCCCGGATCGTTACCCCGGTCTCTTCAAGAATTTCCCGTTCGGCCGCCGACTGCAGCGTCTCTCCCAGGCGCACGCTTCCGCCGGGAATGGCCCACATCCCTTGCGCCGGTTCTTTGCCTCGTTTGACCAGCAGGACGGCGTCATCTTTAAAAACCACCGCCCCCACCGCCGGGCAAGGCTTTGCGGGATATCGACCGCTTGAAACCAATTCCGGTTTCATGGGCATACAATCCTTTTTCGCGAAACGTTTATCGGCAGAATCGGCCGATAGTATGGCCGTGTAGCATGAATTGCCGGCGGCTTCAAACGAAAGCGCTTGCCGGCGATTTTCCGGGCCTCATGGACATTGACGCCCCTGGATTTCTCTGGTAGCTTGACCTCGTTTTTCAGGCAAATGAACATCAATGGAGAAATCGATAATGAAAACAATATCTGTACGCTCTTTACGGCTCGCATGGTTTGTGCTGATCGCAGCCGTGTGTTTTTGCTCCATACCGGCCGTCGCGGCAACCACCCAAACCGACCCGGAAGAAAACACCCTGGAACCGGCGGCCATGGAAGCCCTCGACACGATGAGCCGTTTTTTGCGCACCCTGCCCGCCTTTGAAGTCCAATCCACCTTCTACCGGGACGAAGTATTGCTCTCCGGGCAGAAAATCCTGGTCAGTGGAACCAGTTCCATGACCGTCAAGCTGCCGGACAAGCTCTATACCCAAGTCAAGGTCGATGAAAAACAGCGGGATTTTGCCATGTATTTCGATGGCCAGACCCTCACCCTGTACGGGAGAAACAATCAGTTTTATGTCTCCACCCCCGCTCCGGGAACGCTGAAGGACCTGGCCTTGAAGACTTTTGTCGAAAAAGGGATCGAAATTCCTCTTCAGGATCTGTTCCTGTGGGGCACGGATGAAGCCGACCAGGACGTCATTACCACGGCCGTAACCATCGCTGAAACCACCCTGGACGACAAGCCCTGCACCCACTATGCCTATCGGCAGGCGGACGTGGACTGGCAAATCTGGATTCAGGCGGGCAAGCAGCCGTTGCCCCTCCAGTTGGTGATCACCACCACCACGGAGTCTTCCCAGCCCCAGTATGCGGCTCGACTTCGCTGGAACCTGAAACCGACCCTTTCCGAGGACCTCTTTGTTTTCACCCCTCCGAAAGGGGCCCACGCCATCGACTTCATGCCTTCGCCCAAGCACCAGAAAGAAAACGCCGAAGGCAGCCAGAACTAACAAAAATGTTGCCTCTTCAGTCCATCAGCAACTCAAGGAGTATGATATGAATAGACCATCCGTCCTTTTTCGCGCGACCACGTTTTTCCTGGTCACGGCGCTTGCCCTCGGCACAGGCTTCTTTCTGCCCGTTGCGGCCGAAGCCGGTCCGCCCGTTCGCGGTTCCGCCCGCGTCTCCGTACATCATGGAGGGCCTGGCGGCCATGGCGGAGGGGCCCCCCATGGCGGCGGAGGGAATCACAATACCAACGTGAACGTCAATGTGAATCACGGCGGGCCGGGCCCCGGGGGACCTCCCCCCCATCATCATAACGACGGTGCCGCCATAGTGGCTGGTGCCATTACCGGTCTTGCGGTGGGGGCCATTGTCGCGGCCGCCTCCATGCCGCCTTCCTGCGTTACGGTGGTGGTGAACAACGTGAGTTATCGTCAATGCGGGTCGACCTGGTACCAGCCCTACTATGCGGGCACCGAGGTGCAATATGTGGTGGTTGATCCCCCCCGCTAATCTTCCCCGCGGGCAGCGCTATCGATATTGCAGCCGGGGGATTGCTTTCCCCCGGATTCCACACCACCCGGCAGCATGCCGAACGCATTCTATTTAAAAAATCCTATGGACCAACTGCTGGAAGAAAAACACCGCATCGTGCGGCAATCGGTGCGCCGATTTTGCGAACGGGAGCTGCGGCCCATCGCCGCCCGGATCGACCAGGAAGCCCACTTCCCCTGGGAAGTGGTCGAAAAAATGGGCAAGCTGGGCTATTTCGGGATTCAGGCCCCGAAGGAAATGGGCGGTGCGGGTCTGGATGCCGTCAGCTACGCCATTATCGTCGAGGAAATTTCGCGGGTCAGCGCCGCCATCGGTCTTTGCGTTACCGTGCACAACTCCGTGGCCCTGTACCCCATTTTGGCCTTCGGCAATCCGGAGCAGATCCAACGCTGGGTGCCGCCTTTGGCCAAAGGGGAGAAAATCGGCGCCTTCTGCCTGACCGAACCCAATGCGGGCTCCGATGCCGGCGGCATCGAATCGACGGCCATCGCCGACGGTGACGATTACGTGGTCAACGCCAACAAGGTGTTCGTGACCAATGGCGGCGTGGCCGACATCTGCCTGATTTTCTGCCGGACCGATCCAGCCGCCGGCCCTCGGGGCATCAGCGTCGTGGCGGCTGAACGCGGTTCGGCCGGTTTTGTCGTGGGGGACCTGGAAGACCTGTGCGGGATGCGGGCCAATCCGGTCAGTTCCATACGCCTTACCGACTGCCGCATCCCGAAGAAAAACCTTATGGGCAAAGAAGGCATGGGTTTGAAAATCGGCCTGGCCGCCCTGGACACGGGCCGCATGGGCATCGGCGCCCAGGCAGTGGGAATTGCCCAGGCGGCCCTGGAGGAAGCGGTCCGCTATGCCCGGCAGCGGCAGCAGTTCAGGGTCCCCATCGAACGCCATCAGGCCATCCAGACCATGATCGCCGACATGGCCACCCAGGTGGATGCCGCCAGGCTGATGGTCTATCGGGCGGCGGCCCTCAAAGAGCGGCGCCTGCCCTTTACCAAAGCATCGGCCATGGCCAAGCTGTTCGCCTCCGAGGCGGCTGACCGGGTCACGGATCTGGCCGTTCAGATCCACGGCGGCTACGGGTACAGCAAGGCCTACCCGGTGGAACGCTACTACCGCGATGCCCGTGTAACCCGTATTTATGAAGGCACTTCGGAAATCCATCGCATGGTCATTGCCAAAAGCGTGATGGACGAATAAAAAAAGGAATCGCCTCTTGCACATCGTTGTCTGCATCAAATCCGTGGTTGTCGAGGCCCCGAAGGGGAAGATCGTCCGAACGCCCGACAAGTGCGCCCTCAACCCCTTCGACCGGCCGGTTCTGGAAATCGCCATGCAGCTGAAGGCCGCCAAAGGCGGATCGGTTACCGTCCTTTCCATGGGGCCGCCCAGCGCCGAAGCCAGCCTGCGGGAAGCCATGGCCGCAGGCGCGGACCGGGCCGTTCTGCTCTGCGACCCGGCGTTGGCCGGCGCGGACACCCTGGCCACGGCGACCGCCCTGTGTGCCGGGATCGGCAGCCTGGCACCCTTCGATCTGGTGCTATTCGGAGCCCGCACCTCGGACAGCGACACCGGCCAGGTCGGCCCCCAGACAGCCGTGCTGTTGGACCTTCCCATGGTTTCCGGAGCCAGGACGATCGAGGTAAAGGCCAAGACCCTGACCGTCTCTCGCGATCTGGACGGCATCCTGGAAACCTACACGCTGGATATGCCCGCAGCGCTCACCGTTCATCCCTCGGCAGCCCTGCCGAGGGATCCGGAACTGGGCAAAATTGTCGAGGCCTTTGACGAGAAAACCGTCGAATCCGTTACCATCGATCAATTGGGCCTGGAGCCGAACCAGGTGGGCGATGCCGGTTCGCCCACACGGGTGCTGTCCATGAAGACCGTCATCCGGAAGCGAACCTGCCAATGGATCGAAGGGACTTCGGACGCCCAAGCCGATGCGCTGGTCAAAAAGCTGCTGGAGGCGGGAAAAATCGGCTGACTTGCAGCCAACCCGCACAAATGACGACCGAATAATAATAATGATGGTGCCGTCACCATGAACCAACCCCATATATCGAAAAACAACCAAGAAAAAACTGTGGAGCCAGCGGTATCCGGTCAAATCTGGGTATTTGGCGACCTGCGCAGCCGCCAGTTGCTGGACGCCAGCCTCAACGTCCTGACCAAGGCCGCCGACCTGGCCGCAAAGACCGGGGACCATGTGGCCCTGTTCATGCTGACGCCCGGAGAAAAAAGCCTGGCGGCCATTGCGGAAGACGACGCCTGCGCCCTTGAAGGTCCCGTGGATGAAAAGGCCTTTGCCTGGGGGGCCGATGCGGTTTACTACTTCGAGAATGAACGCTTTGCCACTCCTACGCCCCATCTTTTCGCCGATGCCCTGAATCCCATCTTCAAGCAGCGCCGCCCGCGGCTGGTGGCATTTCCCCTTACCGACTTCGGACGCGAACTGGCGGCCCGAACCGCTGCCGCCGCCCGCGCCGGGCTGATCGCCGACTGCGTGGAACTCCTGCCGGGAAAAGACGGCTCCGTGGTGGGCCTCTGCCCGGCCTGGGGAGGAGAAATCATGTCCGAAATCACCTTTGCGCCCGGCTACGGGATGGGGTTTGCCACCGTCCATTCCCATGGGGCAGGCATTGAGAAAGAAGCCACCGGCAGCGGACAAGTGATCCACGAAGCCGTCGAAGATCTCCCGGAACAAAAAGCCATCCGGTTGCTTTCTTCGCAATGGTCGCCTCCCACCGGAGCGGATCTGGAAAGCGCCGACACCGTGGTTGTCGGTGGCGCCGGATTGGGCAGCATGGAGAATTTCGGACTGGTCCGGCAGTTGGCTGCCGCACTATCCGGGCAGGTGGGGGCGACCCGGCCGCCGGTGCTCAACCACTGGGTTGC
This sequence comes from uncultured Desulfosarcina sp., assembly GCF_963668215.1. Taxonomy (NCBI): domain Bacteria; kingdom Pseudomonadati; phylum Thermodesulfobacteriota; class Desulfobacteria; order Desulfobacterales; family Desulfosarcinaceae; genus Desulfosarcina; species uncultured Desulfosarcina sp. The sequence continues at coordinate 4,641,420 of NZ_OY764190.1, read as the reverse complement.
CGAAGACCGGCTCATCGGTCAGACCGGCAAGACCGTGCGTCCCGATCTGCTAATTTCCGTGGGCACCTCGGGAGCCGCACAATATACCGCGGGCATCACGGAGGCCAAGACCGTCGTTGCCATCAACCGTGATTCGGCCGCCCCCATCTTCCAATTGGCGGACATCGGCGTGGCCGCCGATGCGCCCACGTTCCTGCCGCTGCTGATCTCGCGGGTGCGGCAGGCGGTCATGCGCCGGTTGGCCGATGACAGGTGCGCGGATGAAGCCGATTCCTTAGGCAAAAGCGGATTCGGCGCAAAACTGAAGGCCCTGCGCGAGGCTCAAGGCTGGTCGCAGGAACAGTTGGCCGAAGCCACCGGCCAGACGCCGGACTTCGTCGCCGGTGTCGAAAATGGTGAGTTCTCCCCGCCGGTGGCGTTTATCCTGCGGCTGGCCAATGCCTATGGCGTCGATCCGGGAACCTTCCTGCGCGATGAGGAAAAAACGCAGATCCTCGATCAGCGCACCCGCGCTTATGTCAAACGGACCCGCAATTATTCCTACCAGACACTGACCTCCGGTGCCGAAAACGACCACCTGCGCGCCTTCATGGTCACCATTGAGCCGCACCACGATCACAAACCGGTGGCCTATAAACACGAGGGGGAAGAGTTCATTTTCGTTATGGAAGGGGATCTGGAATTCACCCTGGGCAGCAAAGTGCATATTTTAAAGCCGGGCGAGTCCATTCATTTTCATTCCAATATCCCTCACAAGCTCAAAAGTCTGTCCGCCGAAGTGACCCGATGCCTGGTGATCCTCTATACACTGTAGCAAATCGCCGTAAAGGAGAATGATCCCCATGACGACCGCCCCGTTGCCCGTATCCGTCCATGGCGGCCACAGCGGGCAGTTTTGCAACCACGCTAAAAATGCCCTTGAGGAAATCGTGCGGGCCTATATCGATCTGGGCTATCCGTGGGTGGGGATCACCGAACACATGCCCCCTGCATCGGAGGCCTATCTCTACCCCGAGGAAAAGCAGGCCGGGCTCGATGCCGACGCCCTTTTGAAGCGCTTCGCCGCGTATATGACCGTCTGCCGCCGTTTGCAGGCCAAATACGCGGACCGCATCGAAATCCTGGTGGGCTTCGAAAGCGAGTATTACGAGGGAAGCATCGACTTGGCCCACAGGTTGATCGGTCAGTTTTCTCCCGACTATGTGGTGGGTTCCGTCCATCACGTCAAGGAGATTCCTTTTGACTACAGCCCGGAAAAGTACCGGGAGGCGGCGGATCGCTGTGGTGGACTGGACGGATTGTACGCTGCCTACTTCGATCAGCAGTTCGAGATGCTCCAGGCCTTAAAACCCCATGTGGTCGGGCACCTGGATCTCATTCGCATCTACGACCCCGAATACAGCGTTCGCCTGGTCAAACCGAATATCTGGGAAAAAATTCTGAGGAATCTGGAAGGGGTCAAGCGTCTGGGACTGATTCTGGATTTCAACCTGCGCCCCCTGTCAAGGGGAGAGAAAGAGCCCTATCTGTCCGCCCCCATATTGAAGCAGGCCATCGACATGGGCATTGACGTGGTTCCGGGAGACGATTCCCATGGAGTCGATACCATCGGCACGCACATGTCCGCTGCCATTGAAATTTTGCAGGCGGCCGGTGCGCCGACAGACTGGCGCAAACCTGTAGACCGGTCCTGACCCGATGATCGGAAATTCTTACGGCATTGTGAGAAGGGGAGTTCATCTTCTTTCGCGCAGCATATGATCATCGCGATTCCCCGGTGATTCGTGCATTCAGTTTTTATCGGGCGCAGCCGTCGGTGGTTCCGATTCCAACGCTTCCGGGACCCCATCGAAGCCGTCAATTGTATAATCCGTCTTTTCGGGAGCGTCCAACTCCAGCGGATCCGAGAACGATCTTTGCAGCATGGACCGCCTGTCTCCTCCTCTCCGTCTTTCCGGGTGATGGTTCTTCGAGGGGATCCATCTCCGATCGAGTCCTGTCCTTCGGCAAGGGGCCAAGCTTTTATCATTGCTCCCATGCGGGTTCGTTTTAGCCTTGTTTGCAAGTTTTGCATCCATTTCCATTCCAGTACGTTCAAACTCCTCGACGTTGAATTTCTGCGTCATGGTTGACGATTCGTGCCTCAGCCGTTCCGTGGCATCGTGAATGATGCCGAAACGTCGACGGGATCGATCGGGGGATTGCACCGAGGCTGACCTATACGTTCTTTTATCGGCCCGATGGTGAAAAATCTTAAACCTGATCGACACCTCTTGACAGTCATATCGTTTTTTTTTACATTTTTTCAAAAGAGTCCTTATCCTGCGGCTGCCACAAAGCGATCCGTCGGCAACTGGCAAGGTAACCGATGCGCCCGAAGTATCGAAAAAGCAGGAAACATCCGGCGATGAATGGCAACGCCCCTTTTCTTACCAACCGGCGAACCTTTCTTAAGATGAGCGCCTCTGCTGCATTGACCCTTCTTCCCTGTTCTGCAATGGCGGTTCAAGCTCCCGAGCATCAAATCCTCTCTTTCTACAACATTCATACGGGAGAATCGCTTTCCACCTGCTACCGCTCCCATGGGAAGCTGATTCACCGTGCGGTCGGTCGAATCAGCAACGTCATGCGGGACCACCGCACCGGTGAAATCAAGCCGGTGGATCCCAACCTGCTGGATCTGCTTCACCGCATTGTCACGAAAATCAGGACCACTGAACCGATCAGCATCATATCAGGATATCGTTCTCCGGAAACCAATGCGGCACTGAGAAAAATCTCCAGAGGCGTTGCGAAAAACAGCCTGCATATGAAGGGACGCGCCATTGACATCCGAATCCCGGGGTTCCGGACGGAAGATATCCGGGAGCTTGCCATTGGCCTGCATTCGGGCGGAGTGGGGTATTACCCCTCCTCCGATTTCGTGCACTTGGATACAGGTCCGGTAAAAGTCTGGTAGGTCGTTTTTCGGAGATATTCTGGCAGCTTGACATTTATCCAGTGATCCTTTATGCTCGTTCTCATAGTGCGTTGCAACTTTCTATCACCTTGTTCTCATCGCTATTCTTCGACATTTTTGATTGCGCCATGCTCATTATTAACACGGCAACGCCACTCGAGCCGGTTACCCTGCGGTATTCAGGCATAGAAAACAACCGAGTTGCCGCTCGCATACGCTTCAGGATTGTCGATCCATCGGGCGGTGCCTCGTTCTTTCTCAATATATTTTAAGCGGCAGGTTGCCAAATAAAGACGGCCTGTTGAGAGGTGCACAATTGCCCACCCTTTACAAGGAGGACTCAAGTTATGAAAAAAGCAGCCAACGATCTAAAAGCCATCGCAAGGCAGTTGAACGCTCTAGCAAAAAAAACCGAAACACTGGCCAAAGCATTAGACAGCACTCCTAAAAAAGCCGCCAAGAAAAGAGTGGCAAGAACCGCGAAAAAAAAGGCGGCCCCCAAGGCCAGAGCAACCACGCCCACCGACCAGGTTCTCACCATCATGAAGCGGTTCAAAAAAGGAATCTCCGTTGAATCGTTGCGGGGAAAATCCGGTTTTACTGAAAAGCAGATCAGCAATATCGTTCACCGCGCCTGCCAGAAAGGCAAAATGAAGCGGATCGGCCGGGGAGTTTACTCAATATACGGCCTGTAATCGAAATCTTTTTCAAGATTCGATCAAGGATAATCGTATTCTTAAACAGGGGATCGTAGGGGGTATGGTCCGGCCACAGGCCGGAAAGGTCTTGTGCAGGGGAGGAGATCACCTTTTTCAGTGGCAACCAGGCTTCGAGACCGGGATGTTTACTTATTTTCAAGGAGACCGCAGAAATGGCAAACGGTGTAGTAAAATGGTTCAGTGACAAGAAAGGGTTTGGTTTCATCGAACAGGAAGACGGTCAGGGCGATATTTTCGTCCATTTCTCTTCCATTAAAGCGGAGGGTTTCAAAACCCTCTCGGAGGGAGACCGGGTGACCTTCGATGTGGAACAGACCGACCGTGGCCCGGCTGCTGCCAATGTTGTAAGAGTGTAGCAAAAAAGCAGGCTGACGACAAAAGCGGCGCCCCTTGTAAAACAGGGTGCGCCGCTTTTTTTTATGGTGCCGCTTCCTCAGCCCGTCACCTTCTCAACCAAACGCAGGCTTTACCGCCTTTCACACAACCCCCTGGTCGAGCATGGCTTCCACCACCTTGACGAAGCCGGCGATGTTGGCCCCGTTCATGTAGTTGCCCGGTGTGCCGTACTGCTCGGCCGCATCCAGGCAGGTCTTGTGAATGCTCTTCATGATCATCTGCAGCCGGTTGTCCACCTCCTCGCGGGTCCAAGCCAGCCGCATGGAGTTCTGGGTCATCTCCAGTCCCGATACGGAAACGCCGCCGGCATTGGCCGCCTTGCCCGGGCCGTAGAGCATTTTGTTCTCGATGAAGATGTCGATGCCTTCGGGCACCGTGGGCATGTTGGCCCCTTCGCAGACCACGGCCACGCCGTTGTCCACCAGATTTTGGGCGTCTTTGGCGTTGATCTCGTTCTGTGTGGCCGACGGAAAGGCGCAGTCCGCCTTGTGGTTCCACAGCGGGTTGACATCCGCTTCCGGATCAGCCTCGGTGTAGACGGCATCCGGATATTTATCGGTGTATTCCTTTACCCGGCCACGGCGCACGTTCTTCAGGTTCATCAAAAAGGCCAGCTTGTCCCGGTCGATGCCTGCCGCGTCGTAGACGTACCCGGAAGAATCCGAACAGGTCACCGGTTTGGCCCCCAGGTCCAGCAGCTTTTCCAGGGTGTACTGGGCCACGTTGCCCGAGCCGGACACCAGACAGGTCTTGCCTTCCAGCGTTTCGCTGCGGGTGGCCAGCATTTCGGCGGCAAAATAGACCGACCCGTAGCCCGTGGCCTCGGGACGGATCAGGCTGCCGCCCCAGCCCAGGCTCTTGCCCGTAAGCACCCCGGTGAACTCGTTCTTCAGCTTCTTGTACATGCCGAACAGATAGCCGATCTCCCGGGCCCCCACGCCGATGTCGCCGGCCGGCACGTCCGTATCCGGTCCGATATGGCGGAACAGTTCGGCCATGAAGCTCTGGCAAAAGCGCATCACTTCCATGTCGCTCTTGCCCTTGGGGTTGAAATCCGAGCCCCCCTTGCCGCCGCCCATGGGCAGGGTCGTCAGGGCGTTTTTAAAGACCTGCTCGAAAGCCAGAAACTTGAGAATCCCCAGGTTCACCGAGGGATGAAAGCGCAGCCCGCCTTTGTAAGGACCGATGGCGCTGTTCATTTCGATGCGGTAGCCCCGGTTGACCTGGATTTCGCCCTGGTCGTCCACCCAGGGCACCCGGAAGAGGATCACCCGCTCGGGTTCCACCAGCCGCTCCAGAATCTTGGCCGCCCGATACTCGGGATTGCGGTCCATCACCGGCTGGATCGAAGCCATCACCTCCATGACCGCCTGATGAAACTCACGTTCACCGGGATCTCTCTCTTTTACCAACTGTAAAATGTCAGACATGGGTTTTCCTTTCTTTCGGATGGGTAAACGGCCGTCCCACGTTCACATCGGGGTTTGACCCGGTAGTTTCCTCTTACCACGGCGACGTGCCCTTGCTCAACTGTCATTGACGATGACACACTTGGATGTACGACCGTCAACTTTGAGCGTCACCGGACGGTCCAGCCGAACATGGGCGAGGAAATTGCCGTCGCTCATCCGTGGCAAGGCCGTCAGCCAACCCCAGTCGAGCCTGCTGCCATCCGATTCAAAAACCGTGATGTAATGGATTCCCAGGGTCGTAATGTTGTGAAAAAAATGAGAGCCCTGGGAAGGTTCGGCCCGCAGTCGTTCGGACTGGGTTTCGATCATGGCGCCCACACCGGATATGTCCGCCCAGGCAACGGGGATTCCGAGCCATCGATCCGCCGTTCCCCAACGTCCCGGGCCAATGAGTAAAAATTTCCGGTTTTCCTTGAGCAAAGATGCGTTGATCCTGCCGATCTCCTTGACCATCTGCACGGTTTTGGCCGGATCGAAGGATTCCGGTTTCACGAAAACGATGTCCGCCATCTCACTGTTTTTTGCATTTCCCAGGGCATGGACGGAATAACAGAAAGCCTCTTCGATCTCCCGTTCGGAGATGGATACCTGTTCCAACTCGGCCCGGGCCGTCATGGGGCGCAACTGCAAAAAGGCGAACTGCGGCCGCCTGTCGCTTCCTTCCGTCAGGTTGACCGAAAATTCCATTTCCACCGGGCAGCCCATCCCCCGGGATCCTAAGGCGAGCATATCTTTCAGGATATCGGCCAGGGGGAACTCACGGTATTTGAGAATTCGGGCGAAGGTCAGCACCCGTTGCCCCGGGATATGAAGCGTATCCCGGATGCGGTGCTCTTCCGGCACATAGGTACTGGCAAGCAGCTGCACCGGGAGTTCTTCTTCGGCCTCGGCCACCTCACGATACCAGAGATTGGACCCATCGTTGGTATCCAGGAATTGACAGGTTTTCTCCATTTTAAGGGCGTAAAAATTGCGCTGGGAGTTGTCGAGGATGTCTTCCACGGTGGAACGCTGGGGCAGCAACTGGGGATGGGCCGGAGAAAATCGAAGCGTTTTCTCTCCTTCGACCACCGTTTTTCCCAGTCCCATGGCAACTGTGACAATGCCCTCTTCGGGCTTCATGCGGGCGAACGGGTAGTAATTATGGGACTGGGCCACGCCGGAAAATGTCGGGTAGAAGGCATCTTCATATTGATCACCGACCAGCTTCTGGATGATAACGGCCATCTTTTCCTCTTCCGTGCGGTGGCCGACGCGCCTGGAAAACATCTTAGGGCCCTTGTAGTAAGTAGACGCGTAAACCAGCTTGATGGCATGAATCAGATGCTTCAGGCGCTGTTCCAGGTCAGGACAGTCGTTGGTGATCATGTACGTGCGGTAGAGCCCGGCATAAGCCCTGAATTGGGCGTCCTCCAGCAGGCTGGAGGATCGGATGGCCAAAGGGTAGGTCACCTGGCGCAGGTAGTGCCTCAGCTTTTCTTCGATCCATACGGGGAATTGGCCGTTGACGAAGCACTCGGCGATCTTCTCGTCGGGCATGTCGGACTTGGACAGATGGCGCAGCCGGTTGGTTTCCACGAAGGATTCGAATCCGTCGGTGGTGATGACCAGGGTTTGGGGAACCAGAATATCCACCCCGTCATAGGTCTTGTGCAAATCCGGGTTCCGGCCCAGCAGAGAGGCCATAAAAGCCAGCCCCCGCGCCTTTCCGCCCAGCGAACCCTGGCCGATCTTGAAAAATTCCGTATCAAAGTCCGCGTCGGCGGCATCGAAATCGGCAACGATGCCTTTCTGGCGGCCCCTGCGGCGGTCGGCGATCATCGCAACCAGGTGCCGGCGATGACTGTCCATATCCGAAAAATCGCCAGCGCTGATGGGCCGTATCCGGGCGGCCAGCGTCATTTCGGTTCTGGCGAACAGCCAGCGCGAAAAGTCGTTCTGCTGGCAGTGATACCGGAAAGATTCGTCCGGGATGGTGCGCAGGCGCTGTTCCAAAGTCTTTAAATTGGAGGCCCGGCCGATTTCGGCACCGTCGGGTGTCCGGAAAACGAAATCCCCGAATCCCAGACGTCTCTTTACGAACCGCTGCACATCCTCGTGCAGGGTATCCGAATTCTTGTCGATAAAAGTCGCCGGAAAATTCTTCGCCGTTTCGGCATCGCCCGGTTTTAAACCGGTGAGCAGCAGCGGGATATCGAAGCGACGCCGATACACATGGCCGAGAAAATCCACCCCCGCGTTTTGGTCCGGACGGCCGTTTCTGTCCACATACACACTGGATATGACGCCGAGCACATTGGCTTCGTATCGTTCGTAGATCGCCATGGCTTGTTCATAGTTCCCGGCAACCAGGATCTTCGGACGCGCCCGCATGGTCAACAGCCGGTGTTCTTCGTTGAGGGTGCCTTCCATGACGGCCTGGGTCTGGCTGACGAGTTCACGGTAGAGGATGGGAAGCAGGGAGGACAGATAGTAAGGCGAATCCTCGACCAGAAGAATCACACGAATCCCGGCCGAGCGGGTGTCCTGCTCCACGTTCATCCGGTCTTCGGCGCATTTGACCAGCGCCACGAGGATATCCGTGTTTCCGGACCAGACAAAAACCTGGTCGATGCCCGGGGCATGGCCCGGTTGTTTCCTCTCGGGAGAAGGAATTGCATCGTGAGACAACAAAACCACGGGAAGGTCCGGGACTTTCTCTTTAATCTTGTGGCCCAGGGCGGCGGCATCCATATCCGCCAGGCGCGGCATGGTAATCACCATGTCGAAGGAGCTGTCATCGATGGCATCAAGGGCCCGGGCAGCGGAAGCGACCCAGGTCAGGCGAGGCGGCTTGCTGAGATTCAGCCCCCGGTACTCGTTGACGATCCTCTCGGAAAGCCGGCAGTCCTCCTCCATGATCCAGGCGTCGTAAGGCGTGGATACCAGCAGGATATGGCCGATTTTGCGGGCCATCAACTCGTGAAAGAGCTTGAATCGGGAATCGGATTCGCTATAAAATGACTTTGTGCTCAACATCATGGATCCGTTACCTTCCATGGGAGGGTTCAGGCTTCAGTCAAAAAACGGTCTGCGGCCCGTTGCGGTCGCTCACGGATAAAACCCTGAGATTTCACAACCACCAGGGTTGTCGCGTCGGTTCTTATAATAGCGGAAATCAACCGAAAAGAAAACCGAGGGAATCGCCCGCCTTCGGAAGGTCATCGAGGAACAGGCATGCCCCTGAGAATCAAACGCTACCCGTTCTATGTCGGAATCGCCACGCTGATCGTTTTTATCGTCATCGTCCTGACCGGCCTTTTTTTATGGATTTCCCACCGGGAAAGCAAAATTGCCGCTTTCCAGACGGCTGACCGCCTCTTTTCGGAAATCAATGCAAAAGTTTTGCAGCGCTACGAAGGTGCCCTGGAATCGGTCGCCGTTCTGGCCGGTTCGGCGGCACGTATGCCGGGCATGGCCACACCCCCGGTAGGTGGAGGGTTGACCCACCCGGGCATGGAACTGATGCTTTCTGCACTGGAATTTAACAGCGAACTGTTTTCCGTTTATGTGGGATACGATGACGGCGCGTTCATCCAGATCGCCGCCGTCAGACAGAGCCCCGAAGTCCACCGCCTGTTCGAAGCGCCGGAAAAAGCTTTTTTTGTCCTGCGCACCATCGCAGACGATACCGAGGGTGCCTTGAAGCAGCGCTGGCTTTTTCTGAACCGGCAGCGGCAGGTGATCGGCGAGAGATCCGACCTCGACCCGGGCTACGACCCCCGCACGCGCCCCTGGTATATCCGGGCAAACAAGGAAACGACGGCCTTTTATACCCGGCCTTATATTTTCTCTTCTACCCGTCTTCCCGGAATCACCTGTGCGAAGCGGTTGATTGACGGCGGCGGGGTTTTCGGCGTCGATATCACCCTGGAACAGTTTTCCCGTTCGCTGAAGAAGCAGAAGGTCTCGGACAACGGCCTGTTGTTTCTGTTCGACCGCTCGGGCCGGATTATCGCCCATCCCACCCAGGATGCCGTTCGCTCAGGCGCCCATGAGGCCCTGACGTTTATGACGGCAGAGACGTCCGACGATCCGCGGGTGCGATCCGTGGTGGCCGATGTTCGAAACAATCCGGACGGCAATATCAACCACACCCGGGAAATTCGAATCGACGGAACCGACTACCTGGTGCGCGCGACCCCCATCAAGGCGGACCTGAAAGTCGACCAGATCCTGGTTTCCATTGCACCGGTATTCGATTTTACCGGCTACATCCGGCGGATGCAGCAGCGCGTCTTTCTGTTTTCCAGCCTGCTGCTCCTGGTTGCCCTGCCGCTGGTGCTGCTGGCCTCGAAAAGAATATCTCGGTCCCTGATCCTGCTGGAAGCGGAATCCAGGAAGATCAGTCGGCGCGATTTTTCGGAATCGGCGGCCTTCGATTCCAGCATCAAGGAGATTCATGCCCTGATCCGGGCCTTCGTGCTGATGAAGCGCACGATCCGTAAACTTCTCGACCAGCAGCGCGAACTGTTCAGCGACCTGACCAGACTCATCGCCGGGGCTATTGACGCCAAGTCTCCGTATACCGGCGGGCACTGTGCACGGGTCCCCGAACTGGCGAAGATGCTTGCCGAAGCGGCCTGTGACAGCGACAGAGGCCCTTTGGCCAATTTTTCCATGGATACCGAAGATCAACGCTGGGAATTCGAGGTGGCCGCCTGGCTGCATGACTGCGGCAAGGTCACCACACCCGAATTTGTCGTGGACAAAGCCACCAAACTGGAGACGATTACCAATCGGATCCATGAAATCCGAACGCGTTTCGAGGTTCTGCTGCGCGATGCCGAGATCGATTATTATCGTGGGCGCCTGGCTGGCGATGAAAACGAGGCGTGCTTACGGGAACGGCTGGAAGAGGACCGCCGGCGGATTGCCGAGGATTTTTCCTTTGTGGCCCAATGCAATATCGGCGGAGAAGTCATGGCCGACGAGAAAATCGCAAGGCTTGAGCGAATCGCCTCTCGGACCTGGCTACGACATCTTGACGACCGCATCGGCATCTCCCGGGACGAAGCCCTGCTGAGAGACCCGATCCCGCCGCCATCTCTTCCGGCGATCGAACCGCTGCTGGCCGACAAACCCGAGCACATCGTCCCCAGGTCCAAGGCGGCCGCGTTCATGGATAACGGCTATGGTTTCAATATGGCAATCCCCGAAAACCAGTACAACCTGGGGGAGCTTTACAATTTGAGCATCCGTAAAGGCACTCTGTCGGCGGAGGACCGCTTTAAAATCAACGAGCATATCATCCAGACCATTATCATGCTCGACAGGCTCGATTTCCCGGAGTATTTACAGCAGGTGCCCGAGTTTGCCGGAGCCCATCACGAAACCATGAACGGAACCGGCTATCCCCGGGGTTTGAGTAAAAAGGATATGTCGGTCCAGGCCCGTATCATCGCCATCGCCGACATCTTCGAAGCCCTGACCGCCGCGGACCGGCCCTATAAAACCCCCAAAACGGTAAACGAGGCCCTTGGCATCATGAGTCGCATGCGCGACGATGCCCACATCGATGCGGATCTGTTCGACCTGTTTCTGGAAGGCCGGGTCTACGAGAAATATGCCCGGCAATATCTGGCCCCGGAGCAGTTCGACGCGGTGGACATCGACAGCTATCGGTCCTCTGCTGTCCGGTAATCGAAAGCGGACTTTGCCTGTGGATCGTAAGACGGGCCGCGGCCGGTTTCAGCTTCCGGAAAGCCGCTGCATCTGCGCGATTCGTTGACTGCGTTTCTTGCCCAGGGTTTTCAGGGCCCGCGAGACTTCCGGAAGGGCGCGGATTTTCTTTCCCGCATCGGTGTAGTAGCGAACCGCGCGCTCTTCGAGGGCCATGGCCGCAGCCAGCATGCCTTTAAGATCAAGGCTTCCGGCATCCGGTATCGGTTCCTGGTAGCTGGTGCGCGTCAGATCCCGGATGGGCTCCAGGATCATTTCGGTAACGTTTTCCCGCCGTGTCCGCTGAACCAGGGAGAGGTTTTTTTTGCCTTCCCTGACAAACATCTCGAACAATATCCGGTAGGCCTCCGCGACATCGGCAGCTTCGGCATTGCGGTAGAATTCCGTATCCTCTTTTTCCAGGGTTTCGGCAAAGTTCAGGATGGCTCCAAAATTGGTGAGCGGCATACTTTTCTCCGAAAATAGTAAATTAGCTGTTTAGGCTGTAGGCTATGGGCTGTAGGTTTTTAGAGGCAACTGAAAATCGTTTTTACCTTCAGCCTAACCACCTACAGCCTATTCCCCTTTTAGTACCATCTTTCGATGACCACCTTCATATCCGTGTAGAACTGGAAAATCTCCTGTCCGTGCCCTTTGATGTCCCCGAACATGGAGTTGCCGGCGCCGCCGAAAGGGAAAAAGCTCATGGGGGCCGCAATGCCGATATTGACGCCGATCATGGCCGGCTTGACCCGGTACTTGAATTCCCGGGCCGCCGCACCGCTGGCGGTATAGATGCAAGCGGCATTGGCAAAACCGCGGCTGTTGATCAGCTCGACCACCGCATCCATGTCCGGCGCCCGGACAATGCTCACCACGGGGCCGAAGATCTCCTCTCTGGCAATGGTCATGTCCGGCGCAACGTTGTCGAAAACCGTGGGGCCGACAAAAAAACCGTCGGGGTAGCCATCGACTTCGACGCCCCTGCCGTCCAGGATCAGATCGGCTCCCTCCTCGACCCCCTTTTCGATATACCCCAATACCCGTTCCCGGTGGGCGGGACTGATCAACGGCCCCATGAAGGTCTGTTCGTCAAGGCCGTCGCCGACGCTGACGGTTTTGGCGCCCGCGACAAATTGCGCCACCACACGGTCGGCGGCATCCCCCACCGGCACCAGCACCGAACCGGACAGGCAGCGCTGACCGGTGCAGCCGAAAAAGGAGGTCAGCAGAGACGGCATGCCCTGCTCCAGGTTGGCGTCTGGCATGACCGCCACAATGTTCTTGGCGCCGCCCAGGGCCTGGACCCGTTTGCCCGTATTGCCGCATTCCCGGTAGATATGGCGGGCCGTGGGCGTGGAGCCCACAAAAGAGATGCCCTCGATATCGGGATGGGCCAGCATGGCGTTGACCACATCCTTAGAGCCGTGGACCATGTTGATCACCCCTTCGGGAAAGCCCACTTCATCGACGATCTCCATAATCTTGGTCTGGGTCATGGGCACCTGCTCCGAAGGCTTGAGCACGAAAGTGTTGCCGGTGACCACGGCATAGGGCAGAAACCACCATGGCACCATGGCGGGAAAGTTGTACGGGGCGATACAGCCGAAAACGCCCAGCGGCTGGCGATGGCCGTAGCAGTCGATATTTTTGGCGATGTCTTCCAGGGTATAGCCGCACATCAGGGTGGTCACGCCGGTGGCGTGCTCCACGTTTTCGATCATACGGCGCACTTCGCCGCGCGCCTCGTCGATGGCTTTGCCGTGCTCGGTGGTGAGCACCTCGGCGATTTCCTCGAAATTATCTTCGAAGGCCTCTTTCAGGCGAAACAGGTAGCGGGCCCGGCTCAGCGGCGGGGTTTCGCGCCAGAACCCAAAGGCCTCTTTGGCTGCGGCCACGGCCCGGTCCACGTCCGCTGCGGTGCCATAGGCCACAGTAGCGATTTTCTCTCCTCTGGCCGGGTTGTGGACATCCCCGAAAACGGTGGAATCGGACGCCACCCACTCCCCATCAATGTAGTTTTTCATCAGCGGTACGGTCATGATCGCAAACGCCTCCATGATAGTAAAGGTTTGTGGATTTCAATATTCAATCGCACAATCCCCCCGCTTTTGCCAACCTCTTTTTCCAATGAAGCGAAAGGCTGTTGAAAAGCCATTGACATCGACTGCTCGTTTGGGTTTACTTGTTTGCAGGAAAAACATCTCATCCGGGTGCCCCTTCGGACCAACAGGGAAAGCGGTGCAAATCCGCTGCGGACCCGCCACTGTAAGTGGGAACGAAAGCCGCATGCGATCACTGATCTGAATGGATTGGGAAGACGCGGCCGGTAGAACGATCCACGAGCCAGGAAACCTGCCCGGATGACACGTTACATGCGCCTTCGCGGTCAAGGCCGATCCCATGAGCCGGCAAACAACGCCCCGCCTTGATTCCATCAGGCGGGGTCTTTGTTTTTACGGAGAAAACAGTTGAGAAACCGATCAACGAAAATCGGAAGCATTCCACGTCCTTCAACACCTGCGACGCAGCGCGCCATCGCCGGAAAAGACAACGTCATACAACGCTTGATCATCCTTTTCTTCGCGCTGCTTGCGATCCTTGCGCCAATCAATCTCAGCGCCGCGACGGTAGTCGACCAACTCGGCCGAAACGTCCAGGTCCCGGATCGACCCGTTCGCATCGTCTGCCTGGCCCCCAGCATCACCGAAATTCTGTTCGCACTGGATCTCTCCGACCGGCTGGTCGGGGCCACGCAGTTCAGCGACTATCCACCCCGGGCCAACGCCCTGCCCAAGGTCGGCTCCTACATCCGGCTGGATGTGGAAAAGATCGTGGCTTTACAGCCGGACCTTTGCATCGCCGTCAAGGACGGCAACCCCATCACCGCGATCCACAAACTGGAGGCACTGGATATCCCCGTCTATGCCGTGGATCCCAGGGATCTGGAGGCGGTGATGGACACCCTCCAGGAATTGGGGGGACTGCTGGGCGTCAGCGACCGGTCCGATGCTATCGTTGCCGGAATGCGGCAACGCATCGAGCGGGTGCGTCGGGCCGTAGCCGGAACTACGCACCGCCCCAAGGTGTTTTTCCAGATCGGCATCGCCCCCATCGTTTCGGTAGGCACAAACACCTTCATCCACGAACTGATCGTCATGGCCGGAGGCGTAAACCTGGCAGCGGGAGACACCCCCTATCCCCGATTTTCGAAGGAGGCCGTGATCGCCAGCCGTCCCGAGGTGCTCATCATCACCTCCATGGCCCGAAAGGCCGTCTTCGAACAGGTCAAACGGGAGTGGCGCGAATGGGAAGCCATGCCGGCCGTGAAGAACGACCGCATCTACCTGGTGGATTCCAACGTACTGGACCGTGCCACCCCCCGCCTGGTGGATGGCCTGGAGATGCTCGCCCGCCTGATCCATCCAGACAGGTGTGGACCGAATCGGCTCGCGACCGACGACCAAAAGGATAAAGAAGCATTGCCATGACGAAACGGCCCCTTTCCCTTTCCTCCAAAATCGGTATAACGGTACTGATAACGGCCCTGCTGCTGACGGCGGCCATGACCGCCGGACTGGCCATGGGTTCGTCGGGAAGCGGACTTTCGGCGGTCTGGCAGACCCTTTTCGGCGATGGGGGGAACAGTACCGAAGGCGCCATCATCTGGCGCCTGCGCCTGCCGCGGGTGCTGCTGGCGGCCATGGTGGGAGCGGCCCTTTCGCTGGGCGGCCTGGTGTTTCAGGCCCTGCTGAAAAATCCGCTGGCCGAACCTTACATTCTGGGCATCTCCGGCGGGGCGGCCATCGGTGCGATCATCGGCATTATTTTAGGATTGTCGCGGATTCCCGGGGTCGGAATCACCTCTTTTGCCGGTAGTCTGGCCACCCTGACGCTGATCCTGGCCATTTCCTCGGGACGCACCATCCTGGTCAAGGACGCCCTGCTGCTTTCCGGCGTCATGGTAAACGCATTCTGCTCCGCGGTAATCATGTTTCTGATCTCCATCACCCAGGATTCGCGGTTGCACAACATTCTCTTCTGGCTCATGGGCGACCTGTCGGCCTCCCGGATCGAACACGCCGGGATGCTCGCCGCCATCCTGCTGCCCTGTTTTGCAGTCGTTTTCATCTATTCCAACCGCATGAACCTGCTGCAGTTGGGCAGCGAGATGGCCGCCTCCATGGGCGTGCCGGTTCGCCGCGTCGTCCTGACCCTTCTCGTGATCACCTCGCTGATGGTCAGCGCCACCGTGAGCCAATGCGGCCTGATCGGTTTCGTCGGCCTGGTTATCCCGCATCTGCTGCGCCTGATCGTCGGACCCGATCACCGGGTACTGGTTCCGGGCTGTATTCTGGGCGGCGGCGCCTACATGGTGGTGTGCGATCTGCTCTCCCGGGTGCTGCCGGCCCAGGGAGAAATGCCCGGCGGCGTGATCACGGCCATGATCGGTGCACCTTTGTTTATCGTTCTTTTGAGGCGTTCCAAGCAATGAACCCGGCGCTATCCATCCATGGCCTGAACTGTGCCTATCCCGGAGCAACGGTGCTGCGTGATGTGAACGTTGCAGTGGATCGCCGGGAGTTTTTCATCGTCATCGGTCCCAACGGATCGGGGAAAACCACCCTGATCAAGGCCATTGCAGGATTACTGCCCACATCTGGAGGAGAAATTCGCATTGATGGCCAGCCGCTGAATCGCCTCGGCCGGCGCGAACTGGCCCGCCGGTTGGCCTACGTGCCCCAGAATACCGCTGAGGACACCCCCTTTTCGGTCGAAGAACTGGTGCTCATGGGTCGTGCGCCCTATCTGGGAGTGCTGGGTCTGCAAGGAGAGCGCGATCTTGCCCTTGCCCGTCAGGCCATCGACTTCACCGGACTCGGTCAACTGGCCGACCGTCCGGTCAGCCGCCTTTCCGGCGGCGAACGGCAGCGGGCCCACATCGCCCGCGCCATCTGCCAGCAGCCGGAATTGATTTTGCTGGACGAACCCACGGCTTCTTTGGATCTGGCCCACCAGATTCGCGTCATGGAATTGATGGCCGATCTGAAAAGCCGTAATGCGGCGACCGTAGTGATGGTCTCCCACGACATCAACCTTGCGGCCATGTTCGCCGACCGCCTGCTTCTGCTGGTCGACGGCCGCGTGTCGGCCTGCGGGCCTCCGGATCAGGTCATCGAGGAAAAAATTCTTGAAACGGCCTATGGCTGCACGATTCGGGTGGATGCCAGCCCCTTCGGCCCCTGGCCGCGGGTGAATCTGCTGCGGGAGGGGGGAGAGCGGATGGATGATGGATGATGGACGAAGGAAGACGGAAGTCTGATCACTGTTCGCTGTTCACTGATCACCGCTCCAAACCCGGGACCCAACAAACACACGTTAGGAATATCCATGATCGAAATTTTCAACAGCGGCGGCCCGGTAATGATCCCTTTGCTGATCTGTTCGCTGATCTCCCTTACGGTGATCATCGAGCGCGCCATCTTCTGGACGGTTGTGGGCATGCGCAACAACCGGGACCTGCTGGCGCAGGTGATGGAACGCTGCCAGGAAGGGGATTGGGAGGGGGTTCGCAAGCTTGCCACCGGCTCCAATAGCTATGTCATCCGCATTCTCGTCTCCGGCATCCTTCACCGGGAGTACTCCATGGTCAAGGCCATGGAAACGGCTGCTGCCGATGAGATTGCCCGCATGCGACGCTACATGGGCGTCATGGACACCATCATCACCGTGGCACCCCTTTTGGGGATCTTCGGCACGGTCATTGGAATCATCGCCTCTTTCGACATGCTGGGCGGCGGCGGCATCGACCACCCGGAAGCGGTCACCCGGGGAATCGCCCAGGCCCTGATTACCACCGCCTCCGGCCTGGGGATCGCCATTTTTACGGTCTTTCCCTATAACTATTTCAACACCCGCATCGAACGTGCGGCACGCTACATCGAAAAATACGCCACCAGCCTGGAAATTATTTACGAAAAGCTCAACGGCAAGAACGAATCAAACGCGGGAGAACCCCATGAAGGTTGATATCGGCGCCACCCGCAAGGCACGCATCGATATGCTGCCGCTCATCGACATCGTTTTTCTGCTGCTGGTCTTTTTCATTTACGCCATGCTCTCCATGGCCGTGCACCATGCCCTGCCCGTTTCCCTGCCCCTGTCTTCCACGGCGCCGCTGGACAAACAGGTCACCCTTTCCGTAACCGTTGACCGACAGGGAGCGGTTTTCGTTGACAAGGCGCCCGTGGCACTGGATCGGTTGGCCGAAGTTTTGCGGACCAAGTCCGGGGATTCGAAAGATCCCGGCGTCCTGCTATTCGCCGACAACCAGCTAACCTACCAGACCCTCTACAGTGTGATCGATCAGATCAAAATGGCCGGCATTGACCGCCTCTCTCTGGAATGCGAAAGGCAGCCGTGAATGAAACGGATTCTGGCGGCTTTCATCCTGGCAGTACTGACCCATGCCGCCCTGCTGGCCATGGGTTCGAAATGGCTGCTTTGCCAGACGCCCGTCGTTCCTCGAACCCGGGTGACCACCGTACGGCTGGTACCACGCCAACCCGTCGGCCAACCGGAAATTCATCCCTTACCGGCCGCCCCCCTGCCCCTGCCGCCTGAGCCCGAACCTCCCCCTCCCCCCAAACCGCAGGTGCAGAAATCCGTCGTTCAACCGAAGCCCATTCCGAAAACGCCCGAAAAAATCGTCCGGCCCCCGGAGCCAACGCCTCCGATAGTCGCTGCCCCAACGGAGCCAAAGCCGCAGCCCGAGACGCCCGCTCCACTTGAAGAAAAACCAGTGGCGGCTTTTGATGCGAAACCGAATCTGTCCGGATCCGCCACACCGTCCCCGGATCGTGAGCCGCCAGGTGAGTCCTCATCGTCCGATACCGCCACCGTGGTTGTTCTGGCCAAACCGCGTTACAGCCAGAATCCACCACCGGATTACCCCTCCATCGCACGACGGCGCCGGTATCAGGGGACCGTGATCCTGGAGGTCTTCGTTCTTGAAAACGGGCAGGTCGGCGATCTGCGTGTTGCCGAGTCCAGCAACTATACACTGCTGGATCGGGCTGCCATGAAGGCCGTCCGCCGCTGGCAGTTCGATCCGGCCCGCAAGGGCAACCGGGAGATAGCCATGTGGGTGAAAGTGCCGATTCGGTTCGATTTAAAATAGTACGGATAGCCTGCATAGCACAAACCAACCTGTGCCAAAGGCAGTCAAAGAGAAAAAACCCATTGACAATATCAGGTGGTCTGGTAAGTAAAGAGACAAGGTGCCGTAAGGCTTAATAGGGAATCCCGTGAAAGTCGGGGACGGTCCCGCCGCTGTGTTCGGGGACGAAATCCGCACACGCCACTGTCTCAGCCAATGAGACGGGAAGGCGCGGAGAGTAGAACGATCCGAAAGTCAGAAGACCTGCCTTGAAAAATTGGCCATGCCCACGGTGATCTGGGTCAATGGCAACCGTTAAGGGTCAAGTAAGCTGGGTGCAGCCCTTCATGCGAGCAGAGGCATGAAGGGCTTTTTTTATACCGGTTAATGCAGCACCCTGTGCCAGGAAGCAGGGAGGATTTCGGGCAGGAAATTCTCCCTCGCTTTCGGTACTTTTTTAACCTGTGTATCCATCGAAATCAAGGTCGAAAGCATCTTTTCATTTGTGGTCCCCCCACAACTTGAAGCGCCGGGTGTCCGGTACCCGCAAGGCCCGGAAGACTCCTGGATGGTCTAGACAGCACCCGGCGCTTTTCATGAAAAAGCTTTGTCGGGGATGATCGCCAGCGCATCCCGGATATGGCTGATAAAAATATCGATGATGGCCGGTGCTTTTCCCATTCCATATCCATCCACGGTTACCGCCAGGCCGGCCTTTTCGAAGGCCTGCTTCCAGGAATCCTCCTCGCCGGCGATATCTTCCTGAAGGTGAACGCCGGCCACCAGCATCAGCGGCATCAAATGCACCTTTTTGACGCCCGAGCGGGCAACCGCATCGACCGTCTTTGCCATGTCCGACTCTCCCTCGACGGTGGCTACGTAAATATTGGCGTCATTGCTGTGCAGGATCTCGGCCAACGCCGGGTAGGCGCTCCAGGCCGGGTGATCGGTTCCGTGGCCCACCAGCACGGTGGCGCCGCCGTTTTCCATCGGTCTGTTCGAAAGGATAGCAGCAGCTGCCGCCCGATAATCTTCAGGGGAGGTCAACAATGGCAGCCCCATGCTGGTACGCACGGCAGATTCCTTTACGGAATCCACCAGCCGGAAGAATTCGTGGCCCCAGATCAGATGCAGCGACTGCACGACCGCCCACGAATGCCCCTGCCCCTTCAGTTCGTCCAGCACCTGTTGAGGGGTTTTCATATTGGCGCGGCGCTTGGTGTTCATGTGCGAACAAACCATGCGGGATGTATAGGCCCAGCGCACCAGGTGCTCCGGAAAAGCGGCCTTAACGGCCATGTCGATATGGCTGTACGTGTCCATAGCCCGCGATGTGGTGCCGAAGGCGGCCAGGACGATGGGTGTGCAATGACTCATGAGAAAACCCCGCTGCTTACAAAAAAAGTTCTAACTTCGTTAACCAAGCCAACCAACCAACGAATTCAACCAACAAACCTGTTTTTCTATCTCAATTCCAGCATCTCATCCCTCATCCCTCATCCCTCATCCATCTTCCGTCCTCAGTCCTCCGCCCCCCTACCACGTCAAATCAACCCCCGCCACAAACCGGATGCCGTCGTCGGGATACCCATAATGGGTTTCATATTCGGCATCGAACAAATTTTTCACACTCACGAATCCCTCGGCGGCAATAACACCGATGGTAAACGGCTGGATCGCTTTTACATCCACGGTCACGTAATCGTCGATGCGCTGGCTTTCGCGGTTTTCCACTTCGCTGTACTGCTCGCCAACGTACCGCAAACTCGTCTCCAGCCGGGTGCCGGGCCGCTCAACGGTATACAGCAGCGCAAGTTTCAATTTCACCTTCGGCGTGTAGGGCATTTCGTTTCCGGTATCCTCGATTTCGGAATCCTGAACGATGGCATTGGCGTCCACCGCAAGTCCCATTGCGAGGCTGTATTTAAGAGTGGCTTCGATACCGTGGCGCCATGCACGGTCGGCGTTGACCGGCCGGTAAATCAGATCGGGGCCTCGTCCATAAACGATTGGGTCGTGCGTATCCGAACGAAAAAGGGAAACCTGAAGCAGTCTCGATTTCTCCCGGCGATATTCCACCCCGGCATTATAGGACCAGACCTTCTCTTCATCCAGGTCGGGATTGCCCCTCACCTGGTCGATGCTGCCATGGCTGGGTTGGTAAAGTTGACCGAAGGTGGGAATATCCACCGTATAGCCGGCATTGGCCTTAAGCGACCAGTGTTCGCTCAGGGCAACGCCCAGGCCGCTGGAAAAACCGGGGTTCCAATCGAAGTCGTTGGTGTGATCCCCCCGCAGGCCAACGGTGGCGGTAATCGCCCGCCAGTTGCGATCCGCCTGGGCGCCGAGGCCGGTCGTCACCCGGTGGTGGTCGCCCGAAAGGGTGTGCTCCACGTCATCCCGTTCCAGGATACCGCTGAACCGCAGCGCCCAGACGTCCCCTTCGTCCATCCAGTTGCTTTCCCCTTTCAGGCCACACTTGCGGTTGTCCAGCGTGGAGGTAAAGCCGGACTGGCTTTCATCCTCAAGATCGATGATTTCGCCGTAGAGGTTGATGCCATAATCGGCAGAATCGCCGATGAACCCCTTAAAACGACCGTCAAGGGAAGCTTTGCGGTAGGACTGGCGGGCGTCGGGGGTGGGGTTGTCCACCGGCCCGGCACTACCATGTTTGGAGGCATGATAGCGGACGTCGGCTTCGATCTGCCGCCCTGCGGCCAATTCCCGATCCCAGTGCAGGGATAGGCTGCCCGAGTCCCGGTCGCTATTGGAGCGCTTTCCGTCCAGATGCTTTCCTGAAGCCGTCACCATAACGGCTCCCCGGTCCAGGTTGGCCCTATGGCTGATACTGCCCTCTGCCAGTCCATAGGAACCGCCGGCGCCCCGCAACCGGGTGACATCTTTTTTTTCATCGGCTGACGCAGTCTGTCCATTGCGGGTGACGATCACAATGGCGCCCTCGCTGGCACCGCCCCCCAGCCATACGGGCACCGGCGGCTTGAACACCGTAATCGACTGGACGATATCGATGGGGATCGTGGACAGATCGGCATTGCCGTATTGACTGCTGTTCAGGGGACGCCCGTCCAGCAGCACCAGGACGCCGCCGGACTTTCCCGATCCGCGAATGGAGATGCGTGCACCCATGCCCGAACCGGACTTGACGTCCACACCCGGCATGAGGTTCAGGGCCTCGCCGACGTCCATCAGGTTGCGATCAAGGATTTCCTCTCGCTCCAGCACCATGACCTGCTGCGGGTGGGCCTGGGCGTATGCGTCGATTCGCTCGGCCGTCACCACAACCGTTTCCAGAACCACGGATTCGCCCGAATGGCCGTTGTTCTGTGCGAAACCGATGCCGCCAGACAGGAGTATCATCGATAGAAGCACCCCGCAGACCAGCCCCATGCGAATGATCGTCTTCCTCATCATCCCCCTGCCCTCTTTCCGGATATGGCTCCAATTTTCTCACCCCCCACGATTCACGGCTCGGCCTTTGCCGCCACACCGGTAAAGATGGCGTTCAGCGCCATGGACAATGGGAGCGGGTACGCGTCACCGGAAAAATGATCGACCAGACCATCCACCCTGCGCCCGGCAATGCGCCCGGCCACGTCCAGGCACCAGGTTTCATAAAGGACGAAATCGTTGACCGTTTTCCGTTCGGCCCCGTCGCTCAGGGCTATGGCCGCTTCCAGAAAGCCTTGGTACCGTGGGTCCAGCAAAACCTGTTCGACCCTGCCGGCAAAGGCGTTCGTTTCTTTCAGGCACTCGCAGCGACTGCCGGCAGCCAGTTGCGACACGCTGAGATGACGGTCGATCAGGCGCTGAAAGATATCCCGACCGCCGACGATGCCGTTCTGCTTAAAGATGGCCTCCCGCACCCCGGCATAGGCCGCACGGGCAATCAGTTCGCCCATTTTGCAGTGCCCGCCGGCATTGTCGATAACCGGTCCGTCTCCGGCGACCACGATGATGTTATCGGTTCCCGTTCCGGTGGCCGCTGCATTCAGCGGTTGGTAGGAACTGCGGATGTCCAGGTCCTGGAGCGCGGCGGTCTTGCCCTCCGTCGCCGAAATGATCGCCCGGGTCATGGCGCGGGGCGTGAGACGCATGTTGGTCAGAAAAATCATGTTGATGGTGCCGGGTTCGTAGTAACTGCCCATATCTTTGGACATCCGCACGGCATTGCCCCGCACGCCTGCCGTGACCAGGGCATAGACGGTCATGGCCTTGAAGGTCTCCTTTTTTATGGCCAGATTGTCCATGTCCGCACCGGTAAAGAGAAGAGCCGTACTGGATCGTTCTTTGCCGATGACCGGGCAGATGCTTTGATAAAGCGGATCCAGGCCGCCCATGGGCATCAGCGCCCAGCACGGCGGCGGCGAATAATGGTTGCCGACGGTAAGTACGCCGCTGCGCTGGCCCTCCAGGGTGGAAACCAGGCTGCGGGGCGTTTTGAAATCGACGATCAGGCTCTTGTTCGGAAAATCTTGAATGATGCAGGTGGCAACGTTCGCCCTGTTCACATAATCCAGATCGATGGTCAACGGACGGGTCTGAATGACTTTCCGGGGCAGCACTTCCCGCCCGGCGTCAGAGAAATCCTCGCGGTAGATCAGGGAGGAAAGCCATGAGACGAAATCTCCCACATGGGCGCCGGCCCGGCAGGTAAGTTCGCAGGGAAAGGAATAAATCCGGTGCTGCTTGACGGCATCCACCTCACCCCAGCCATCCTTCGAGAAAAAAACTTCGGCTGCCTGACGATCCCCGCCGCAGCCATAGAGAAACTGGGGATTGTATTCCATCCACTCATCTTTGGTCACCGGAACCACGCTGCCGCCTTTGCCGAAATCGGGTGCAATGCCGCCGGCGGCTCGGATCATCTCGTTCTGGAAGGAATCGTTTCCCGGAGTCATGATGCTGTCCCGCCCCATCAGGCGCATGACCCGTTTGCGTTTATCCTGCGGGATCGCCGCAACCTTGCGGGCAATCAGATCGAGCTGTCTATGATTTTTGGCAATCAGGGCAGCGGCCTGTTCCTGACGATGAAAAAGCGCACCCAGCAGTTTCATATGGCGAAAGGCGTCGTCCATGTGTCGGGTGTTCATAACCAACAGGGGAACATCGGCACTCATCCCGGCGATCGTCTGGGAATGAAAATCGCAAACGATCAGCAGGTCCGGGTCAAGGGCTGCGATCCGCTCGACCGAGGGCGAGAAAAATCCGCCGACGACAGCTTTTCCTGCAGCACCACGCAGGCCAGTGCTGTGGTGGGTGATCCCGGCAAGGCGGTCTGCGGCACCGATGGCGAAAATGGTCTCCGTGGCCGACGGCACCAGGGAAACGACGCGTTTTGGCGGTTCGCTAAAATGCAGATCGTTGCCGGCGTCGTCAGTGACCCGGACCGGCGAGGCCCAGGCAGGCGAACAGACGAGCAGCAGGAATGCGAGCAATAAAAGCAACGGTCGTTTGTTTAATGCGCTACTTTTCATCTATCGTCCTCCTCTCATCCGGCACGCCCCCCCGATCCTGCACACCACGTCATCGAGTTTCCTTCCCCGACTGGTTTCGGCTTGATATCCAATTGGCAGTGCGTTCGCGGTAACGGAAAAAGCCCCGGACCATTTTACATAGTGATCCGGGGCTCCCTGATTTTTCCTCAGATTATTTTTACCGTCCTTTGTCCGGCAGGACGGACAGCAGCATCAACTTTCAGGCAGGTCTTCTGACTCACGGATCTTCCTACCGACCGCGCCTTCCCAACAAAAATATCAGTGGCGTGATTGCGGTCTTCGTCCCCGATTACAGCGGCGGGCCCGCCCCCGATTCTCACGGGGTTCCCTTTTCAGCTCCTTGAGAGCACCTGAATATATTTGTTTCAGTTAATGCCGATGTCGTTATGGTTGTCAAGCCATTTTCCCACCTATCGGTTAAGCGGCCATCATATCAAATATCGTATCGCAGCCCTAAAAAGTAGCTTCTTCCGGGCATGGGGTATCCCTTGGCATAAGCGTAGTCCGAATTGAACAGGTTGGTGATATCTCCCTTGAGCGTCAATTTGCCCCAACGATCCGAGGCAAGCAGAATCTTAGAGATGGTGAGACTGGCCACTGTTGACGAACCCAAGGTGATAACTTCCGGTTCCGCACTGACCATCCAATCCCAGTCCTCCCAGTCCTCAATCTCCTGCTCACCGGTATAGGCAATGTTAAGCGCAGCCGACAGTCCCATGCCGTTGGAAAAGCAAATGCCATATGATGCCGTCCAATCGGGCGTATACTGCAAGTCTTCACCCGTCTCTTCGTCCTCGTATTGGGTCAGATAGGTGAATCGGAGATAGGGACGCAGTTCAAACGTCCAGTCGAAAAGAACCCCCAGATCGACATTCAATTCCCCTTCGATTCCGGAAATGGTGGAATCGCCTAAATTCTCCCATGAGCTGATCCCCCCAGAAAGCGTGACCTGCTCGATCTTGTCTTCAAAGTCGGTATAAAAATAGGTCAGGCTGGCAAAAACGCCGCTGATGGAAAAATCGATTCCACCTTCCCAAGTCGTGCTTTTCTCGGGTGAGAGGTTGGCATTTCCTACGGTTCGGGCACCGGTGTAGTGATCGGTTATGTCAGCCGCCAGTTCGTTGGCCCCGGGCATCACAAAGGCCTGACCGTAATTGGCTCTCAGTTTGATGTTTTGGCTGACCAGATAGGCCACCCCCACATTGGGCGAAAAATGGTCATCTTCCTCCTTGCCCCCCTGCCCGTCCTTGACTTCCACTTCATACTGATCGTAGCGCCCCCCTGCCGATAGGATCATGCGTTCGTTCAAAAGTCGGGTCTTGGCAAGCAGAAAACCGGCCGGGTTATCATAGGTGGAACGTGTTGGCGTGTCTGTGGATTCGATCTCGTAGTTGATCCAGTCCATGCCACCGGTAATCGTGGTGGTTCCAAAATTTGCTGATACCTGGGCCTGGGCGCCCTCGCGGTCGACAACCGTATCGCTGATATAGGAATAGGACGGGGCGACGTACTTATCTTTGTCTTTGCCTGAAAAATAGCGCATCGTCCATTCAAAACGCCCACCGTCGGTTCCACCAGTATACATGACATCCAACGAATGGTTGGACTTGTCTAAATAGCTGGTTGTATCGTTTTGACTGAGATAATACGGGGAACCGGCTTCATCCACCGAAAAATTGGTGTAGATGACCCCCAACCGATGACTGGCGTTGAAATTGTAACCGACATTGAGGCTGAGGTTTTCCTTTTCGTCGTAGCCGGTATTGGGGTATTTCTCGCCGTCGGCGGTATCGTAGTCGTCCATACTGGAACGGGTTCCGGCAATGGAAAAATCTAATCCATTGATCTCTCCCTGCCCGCCGGCAGAAGCCTCTTCGTATCGCCAGCTGCCGAAACCGCCTTCCACAAAAGCTGTTGGGGTGCCGCTGCCCTGTCGCGTGATTACGTTTACGATTCCGCCTACGGCAGACGTGCCATACTGGACCGAGGCCGGTCCGCGAACGATCTCCACCCGTTCTATGTTTTTAGTCATGATTTTAGCCAGGTTGCCGGTACCGGCGCGCCGTCCATCCAGGAGAACCAACACCTTGCTGGTCAGATCGTTGCCCGTGGTATCGGTTCGGAACCCGCGGATACCCACGGATGATAGGTTCCCGGGATACTCCCGCACATACAGGCCCTGTTCTTTCAAAAGTTCGCCGACATTCGTAGCCGGAGACTGCTCGATGGTCTCCCTATCGATCACGGAAACGTTGTTGGTCAGCGTTTTCTGTTTTTCTGGAACCCGACCGGCGGTAACCACAATCGTCTCCATGGAAGGAATGGCATCCCCCTCTACTGCCACTTCATCAGCAAATACAGGTCCGGCAACCAGAACGCACCATGCCAATCCAATTGAAAAAAAACGGATCTTCATCTCTCCTCCTCCTTCTTGGAAGACTTGTTTGCTGTCCGGAGAAATAAAAATCCCCGGACCGATGGTAATTTCGATCCGGGGATGTCCCTTTTTTATCCGCGGCGGTTTTCGAGCCGGACGCGGTCCACGTGTTCACGGCTCACTTTTCTCAGGCAGGTCTTCTGACTTACGGATCATCCTACCGGCCGCGCCTTCCCAACAAAAATATCAGTGGCTATATTGCGGCCTTCGTCCCCGATTACAGCGGCGGGCCCGCCCCCGATTCTCACGGGGTTCCCTTTTTAAACTCCATAGGAGCACCTGGATTTTCTTGCACAAATTTATCCTATTTTTCATTTTTGTGTCAAGCTATTTCCCTCTTTTCCAGGCGGTCCGGATGGATATTCATTTTCACTATCTTTATATCCTGCTTCCGAGGAAACGCCCACATGCCGTTCCCCCTTTTTCATGGCCAACGTGCCCGATCAAGATGCGATGGCGGTACTTGGGAACCCACACAATTTGGCACTGGCAGTGCCATCCAGGATGAGAATAGCGATAGAGAAGCAAGAGGATCACAAAGAATTGACGTCGGTAGCGAAGCTTATATAAAAAGATCGAAAAAAAACTCGGTTTCAAGGCGAGAGATTGAATGTTCCGTCAGGTTGGAGATTTCTTCGACATTCGGGAAAGGCCGACGCTTTAGAAAATCAGCCGGTTCTTTTAAAGCCTATAACACGCTTTCATGGGACTATCGACAATAGATCTTGACCTCAAATTTTCGACATTAAGAACGATGTTCCCGAATACAACACTATATAAAAATCCGGTTGTCAAGACTAGGGTGTCTGCCCCTCCGGCGGTAGGAAAAGCAGAATATCCGAGTTATGCTGTTTCGTCAATTCTCTCCTGTTTCCGAGTGGCCACTACACCGTCGAATCCAATGACCGGGCAGCGCCATACGCCACGCTGAACTGCGGATACGGTAATACATGGACGTCCCGGCACAACTCGTCCTCGATGGCAGCAACCAGACCGCGGTTATTGGCGGAACCGCCATCTAAGTAGACAGCGTCTTCGATGTCGTGGTTTCCAGCCAACCCGGCAATGCGGCGGGCCAACGATTCATGCAGTCCCCGGATGATGGGTTGCCTTTCAATCCCTTTGGCCATCAGGGAAACGATTTCGCTTTCGGCAAAAACCACACAAGTACTGCTGATATTGACCGTGTCTGCTGAGGATTGCCCCAGATCTCCGAAGTCGTCCACCGGCGTATTCAGAATCCGGCCCGCCACTTCAAAGAAACGGCCAGTGCCGGCCGCACATTTGTCGTTCATTTTAAAGTCTATCAATTTGCCGGATTCCGAAAGACGAATGACCTTGACGTCCTGCCCGCCGATATTGATCACGGTTCGTGCCTTATGATCGCTGAGCAAAAACACCCCCAAGGCGTTTGCGCTGACCTCGTCGATGACCTTTCCGGCATCATGGACCAGGTTTTTACCGTAACCGGTCACGACCGGATCGTTCAATTGATCCGGTGAATATCCGGTTTCCGACAGGCCTTCGGAAATCAGATCGTTG
This sequence comes from uncultured Desulfosarcina sp., assembly GCF_963668215.1. Lineage (NCBI taxonomy): Bacteria > Pseudomonadati > Thermodesulfobacteriota > Desulfobacteria > Desulfobacterales > Desulfosarcinaceae > Desulfosarcina > uncultured Desulfosarcina sp. Next base: position 4,613,520 of record NZ_OY764190.1, on the reverse strand, counting down.
GCGATTTGTGCCTGTCCCGGAATCGTGGGCACGACTTTTTTCCAGACAATCTCTCTGTTTTCTAAAAATACCACTTTGATGGCCGTACTACCCAAATCGATACCGACTTTTATTGACATGATATTTTTCTTCTCCTTCTTTGGATCAGAACCAGTCCGCACAAGGGTTTCTAAATTCCACTAAAGGCCTCCAGCCGGGTTAAAATATTGCGGCTGTCCTCTTCCACATAATCCGTTTCGATTCTTAAGAACTTATACCCTTTTTGTTTCAGTTTCGGTTCAAGACCGAAACTTTCAATATCAAAGGGGTGGCATCCTTTAAGCACATGAAAAACGACCCCCCGGATGCGGTGCTGCTCCAATGTATTAAGAATGCCGTTGATCCGCCGTTCATTGTCAGCAAAGGTGGGGCATATACAAGCCCTGTGGTAGCGCTCAGCCAATGTCTTAAGCAGTCCATGGTAGGAGCTGTCGTCATAACAGACGCCACCGGGCCAGATCCGTTCGGATGTGCACAAATCATCGGCACACACATCCATTCCCGCCGCTTCAATCAAATTGAGAAGTTTAAAATTCGGGAAAACGATTGGGGAACCGGCCAAAAAAAGCCCCTGGTGTAAAGGCTGGGGGGAATCCGATTCAATCGCATCCAATAGTTTCAGGACGTGTTTGGTCCAGATTTCTATGGGATCAAGCAAGAAGCTGTTTATCGCCACCATGAACCAGATGCCCGAAAGAAGGCGCCTGCGTCTGAGTTCAATCAGCCGCCCCACAGCCTCCCAGGTGTGCATAAAGGTCTGCACTGATGCTTTCAGCGCTTTGCGCTTCAGCTTTCGGCCGGTTTGATGCTCTAAAAAACGAACCAATCCGTATATTTCTTCCAGCCAACGCTTTTGTCCCTTTTCATCTTCACGCAAATGCGGCAGTTCGAGAAAACAGGTCGTTTGAACCGTATCCGCCATCTCCGGAAATTTGACAACCCAGTCACAGGTTGTCGGAACCACGTGATGCAACCTATCGGGTCGGGAACCGCCGTGCAGCTCGAGCATTCCCATGGTGGCCTTCAAATAGGGACACATGAGAACCGGCAGACGGGAGGACGATACTCGTACAACATTAAAAGACCCGCTGCCCAGCCGGACCGGGTGCACCCCCATGGCATGAAACAGTTCAAACGGGGCCTGATTGCATAGATGTTCCACAACCGGCTTATCGACAGCCGCTTGCAATGTCTCCGGATAAAAAGGCCGCATCAATAAATCGAGAAAATAATCCCATTCTGGTCGATAGTCCTTGCGTTGTTGTAGTTGCGATCGGGTGCTTTCAAATTCCGCCTGTGTTTCGCGACCGATTTTTTGCAATTGTCTTTGGCGCCGCTGATCAGACATCTTGTTTTCTTTATCCATGAGAAACCTTTTTCTTTGTAAAACGGCGAGTCATATATTTTCGGGACGAGGAAAACAGCCGCCATTTGAAAAATTTAATCAGCAACACCTCGTCCTCGGGGCAAGCCTCAGCACAGGTCATGCATAATAGACAATCCTCGCTGATGACGTCTTTGTCCGTCTTCTGTTCATGAACATCCCTGATATCCATGGGACACATGCGGTGACAATTCCCGCAGCCGGTACATCCTGCAACATTTTTTTCGAAACGAACCGGACTGACTTTTCTGAAAAGATGAATCAGAACCAACAGCGGACAAAACAGACAGAAAAATCGTTCTTTGAAAAACATGCCCACCAGCATCCCGGCGGCGATGCTCACCGAAAGGATCGAAAAAACCAGAGTGACCGTGTTGGTGAAGTCGAGAGCCAAATGGCGGGTATGGCCGATAAATAGCGGCATCAACGGTTTGGCCGGGCAAATGCTGCGGCAAAACGGCAGATGCAAATCATAGTGCCAGCCGGCATGCGCAATCAGCAATGGGATCAACAACGTGTAAGCCAGCAAAATCCACTTGATGGCCTTTAAGCGGTCTTTGGTCAGCCAACTGAATTGGGCTTCGCGAATCCCCCACCAACGGCGTAAATAGGTCAGCCAATCCTGCAAGGTGCCAAATGGACAAATCCAGCCGCACCAGTATTTATTCAGAATTATGACCAGCAGGATGAAGACTCCCAGATGGGTGAGCAACTGTATACCCATCACACTCATCAAATTGGCCCAGGTCATTTGCAGCCCCCACCAATTGCCCTGCAGGGCCATCAAATAGCAAGTGCCGCCGTTACCAAGCACATAGGGACAACTGAAACAGGGCAGGGAGTTCCCCAAATTGATGCCGAAGCGTCCGCCGTAGGTGAGTGCCAGGAACATGACATGCTGGGTGAGCAAACGTAAGTTTGTAACCATCAGATCCACCTGTATTTTCGATTGAAGACGACAATCAGGGAAACCGCCAGAAACACGGCGCCGAAAAGCATCAGCCCGGGCTTCAACCGGTTGCGGGCCGTATAGGACCGGTGCAGCAGCAATGTTTGGGTGGCGGCATATTCACGCTTTGCACCGGTTTCTTCCACCAAAACAACGGTCTGCTTGTAATCGTAGGGGCCGGAACGGTCCAGTTTGGGGTCATGGGGCGGCGTATAGGCAAAGGTGCCGTCGTCCGATACAGTGAGTGACGCCATATGCTGTTGATTCTCAATAATTGAAACCGATTTGGCCGTCGAATCTTTGGACATATACTCGAAACGATACGTTCGCCCGGTCTGCATATACATAGAGCGAACACTGAATTTTGGCCCCAGGCGCAGACGCGGCAGGCCTTGGGGCAGTTGCGCCACGCCCTTTTGAACCGGCTTTTCGTGCGGGGCTTTGCCGAATATGGGATGGATCACATGCGCCAGGAATTGTTTCCGGCCACATGACACTACCACAAATACTTCCACGATATTGTTGCCTTCGGATTTGATAGTGAAGTAGAGCCCGTCTTTATCACAAATGATCGGAGTGCTGTAATAGCCGTCTTTCGGGGTGACCAGATCGAAGCCGTAAGGGTGCCTTTTGGGCTTCGATCTAATACGGAATCGGTATAACACTTTGTAATCCTCGGCATCCAAACAGTTCGGACGGATATCGGCATTGTGGCGGATATGATAATATTGGGTCAACGCACCGTTCTTGTGCCTGGATTGCTGGGCGCAATCGATCCAGACATATTGCGGACACAGGCCTCCAACCTCAGGGTCCGATCCGGAAGTTGCCATTGCCGGCCAGAACAAGATGAAAACAATCCATATAATGCGTACATCAAATGAGGACCTCGGCTTAAAAAATACGTTTCCCGGTATGAGAGACCTTTTGAAAACAAGCCGATTCCCGATTTCCGGCATTTTACAGGTTTGTTTACTCGATCTTCTCATTTAATTTCTCCATATCTGAAAAAGCCAGTTATTGGGTTCAAGAAAATGTTTTTGGACTGCGTTATCCGTGGCCGCGGTATTATTACACAGCTTCCTCCCTTAAGGCCTTGCCAAAATCATTTTCTTAAACCCTATAGAATCCAAAGATTTCCGGCAGGGTGACAAGAAATTTGGGTTGGCTACTGAAGAGATGTCCCGGTCAAGGCCTTGCCCGGGAAAGGTTTACCGTTTCCCTTCCAGGAGCGACAATACCTCTCCGTTCAAGCAATGATCCATCTTGTCGATAGAGATGAATCAAGGCCTTGATGTAGCTGGCCAAGGCTTCCACTTCAGCAATCCTGCTGATCAACAGATCCCGTTGGGCCTGCGCCACCAAAAGACTGGTCGATTGTCCCACCCGCAGTTTTTCTGTTTCAATCCGAAGGGTTTCCTCGCTGAAGCGGCGCGTGGTGGCGGAGGCCCCGATCTGTTCTCTTGTCCGGTTTACTTCCACATAAGCGATTCGAACGTCCAGTTCTACAAGCTGTAAAAGGTTATCCAAGGCTTTTTGTGCCTGTTCCCGATTCAGCATGGAGCGCCGATAGTTGGATTGCGGTCCCCGGTTGAAAATAGGGTATTGAAATTGTATGCCCACATATGCATCGTATTCGTCCTCGGTCAGGTTCTGGAAAGACCGGCCAAAGGAATCGGCATACCCACTCTTGCCCAGGGTGACGAAAAGATCCAATAGCGGTAAAAGACCGTTCTTGGTTTTAACCACTTCAAGATCATTGCGCATTAATTGCACGCGGGTCTCATTTAAAAGGGGGCGCGACCGTTTGGCCACTTCCACATGCGCCGGAACCGGGTCCAGCTTGATGTTGGGCAGTGCGGGTTGATAAATCAAATCGACTTCTCTTTCCCAGGCATTTACTCCCGACGGGTTGAGCAACCGTATAAGATTCAACCGTGCGATCTTCCGCTTGCTCCGTGCGTCGATCAAACCCTGTTCCTGGCTGGCGAGTTCTGCCTGGCTGGCAGGCAGTTCGGATTTTGCCAGTCGCCCCACTTCGATCAGTGCCAGGGCCTCGTTCAACTGGTCTTGCGCGACTTTCAACGACTCCTCATAGATTTCCACTCGGCGTTTTGCCAGTGCATAGTCCCAATACGTTTCTTCCGTCTGGGCCACCAGCGACTGGGTGAATCCCCTCAGCTCATATTCTGACATGCGGGTATCCAGGCGGGCCTGCCGGAGTCGCACCAAGTTCACCGCGGTGCCGGCCCCGCTTAGAAGGGCTTGATTGACCGTCAATCCCAGTCGAGACCAGTATAGGGCGTCTCGATAGAGGGAGGAGTCATTCATTTCTGTCTTCCCCTCAAGGGTTACGGTGGCACCGGTGGGGAAGTATTGTTTCAGGGAAATAACGCCCAGTGCACCGACTTCGGAGAACTCTCTAATTCCTGTGCTACTACTTGACTGGCTTTTACCATCGGTTCGACCGCTGCTAATTTCAATGGTGGCAAAAGGATCGAAAATCGCCCTCTCCGCATCTTCAAAGGTATTCTGAATGGCAGGATTCAGCTGCTCCACCATCAACGACCGGTTGTTCTTGAGTGTCAGCAATACGGCATCAGCGGTGGTGAGCTTCAGTGGGAGAGAACCTGTGGGAAACGGCGACGGGGGGGGAGAAATAATTGACAGTTCGTCATCTGTTTTCTTGGCCACCTGGGTATCCGCGGGAAAAACCGGAACACCGACGGTCTGGTCAATGCGTCTCTCCACAACGGTGCACGACGACAAAGCCAGGCAACACCCCATCACACCAAAAAACAGGAGCGGCCGAAGTGAAAAAAACGATTCCAATATCGGTTTCATAGGCGAATAGGTACTCTTTATATCCTGATTCGGACTTATCAAACAGGATCTTACAGTTTCAAGGCTACGACCGGACTGAGTCGTGACGCTTTGATGGCCGGATAAACCCCGCATGCAAACCCTAATAAAATGGAGGCGCCGACTGCCAGAAAAGCCGCCGGCCAGGGGATCAGCGTGGGCCCCCAACCGGTCGCATGGGTGATCCAGATTCCCAAGAGACCCAACATCAACCCGCTTACGGCGCCGGTCAGCGCCAGAATAACGGCCTCGAAAACGAACTGCCATAATACGTCGCCTGCCCTTGCGCCCAAAGCGCGCCTGAGGCCGATTTCCGGTCGTCGTTCTCTTACGGCCATGAGCATGACGGCCAGAATCCCCACGCCACCCACCACCCAACTCAAGGCGGCCACGGTGACGATCAAAAGGGTCAAGGAACGTGCCGTCTCCTTATGCAGGCGGATGAGGTCCAGTTGGTTGTAAACGGAAAAGTCATCGGCCCGGTTGCCCAAACGATGCTTCTGCCGCAGAACGGTTTTAATTTCCGCCTCGGCCACGGGTAAGGGGACGCCATCGGCGGCTTGAGCAAATATGGTGTCTAAATAATCGACATTCGCCAGACGTCGCATCGCCGTGGTCAGTGGCACAAAGACCCTGTCGTCCATGTCGGTACCGTTGGAGTCGGCCCCTTTGGGAGCAGTGAGCCCGATGGTACGAAACGGTTGTCTCCCGAGACGAACGGCTTCACCCACCACTGTCGCGCCCTCGAAGGTTTTGCGGGCGGCCGTGGGGGCAAAGACCACAACGCGCCGCCTGGATCGTTCTTCGGCTTCGCCATGGAGACGGCCCGATTCCGGCACCAGGCGGCAAATGGAAAAACCGTCGGGTTCCAGGCCCACGAGGGTGGTTTTGATTGTATTGCCTTTGTAGCGCAGGATAATGGATCTGCGGATGGAACCGGCCGCTTTGTGCACGGATGGGCACCGGGCCATGATGGCACGGACATCGCTTCTTTTGAGGGTCTTTGCCGATTGGATGCGTCTGACGGTTCCTCCGCTTTTACGAGTCTGATCGGCCGTTACCACGATCAGATTCGTTCCCATGGCTTCGATTCTTTCGATGACCTTTCTTTCGGCGCCCATACCGACGGCAATCATGATGATCACCGAGGCGACGCCGATCACAATGCCGGATAGGCTTAAAGCCGTTCTCAGTCTGTGCCCTGCTAATACTTCAACGGACAATGCCGAATTGGCCAGCCAGCTCACCGAATGGCCTCGACCGGATCAAGATTGGCCGCCTGGCGGGCCGGTTGCAGGCTAAAAACAAGGGCCACACCCACGGAGAATACGCCACCCAAAACAAAGGATAAGCCGGAAGGCGCAACGGCGATTTGGGTAAACCTGGCAATTATCCAGGCCGTTAACATGCCAAGGCACCATCCCAAAACCAACCCGATGCCGTTTACGGCGACGGCTTCCATCAGGAACTGCATCATTATGTCCCGGCGGGATGCACCCAAGGCCTTGCGTACCCCGATTTCAGCCTTTCGCTCCGCAACCGAAATGAGCATGATGTTCATCAATACCAGGCCGCCCACCACAAAAGAGAGGCCGCACAGGGCAATCAGAAGCCGGGATACGGCGCCGGAAACCCCTTTGAATCGCTTAACCAGACTGTTAGTGGAAAATACCGTGAAAGCCGTTTCGATGGATGGATCGATGTGGTGCCTTTGATAGAGCAACGCCTCGATGGATCGGGCTGTTGCGTCAAGATCGTAATCCGCTTTTACCTTGACCCGGATATTGCTGATGTGCTGTTGGTTGAAAAGCCGCCTCATCCCGGTACTGAAAGGGATGACGATCCGCCGGTCCCGGTCGTGCCCGGTTCCGGTAATGCCCCTTGACGCCAGGACCCCCTTGACCGTGAACCAGACATTACCGATCAAAATTTTGGTCCCAATGGGATCGGCTTCGCCGAAAAGCTCCTTTTTGGGCGTGAGGCCCAACACGCATACCCTGTCCAACTGATCCACGTCCGTTTGCGTGATGGGTGTTCCGGATTCTACGGGCCAGTCCCAGATACGGTGCCAGTTGGCCTCGACAGCGTCCACCAGGCATGTGGTCTGGGCCGAACCCGCCTTGAGCGGTTGGCTCTTGGACGCTGAGGCCGAAATTCCATCCAGCCCTTCAATCTGGTCGGAGATGGCTTTGGCGTCGGCAAGTTCCAGCTTTGTTTCCGTTGATTTTCCTCCGACGGCCTGGCTCATGGCACCGTGGGCAGGAATAATCAGAATGGCGCGGGCGCCGAAGCGTTCCGCTTTTTCCGCCACCTGTTGCTTTGTACCGGCACTGATAAAGAGGATAACGGTCAGGGCACCAATACCCACGATGGTCCCCAGCGCCATTAGAAATGTTCGAGTTTTATTGGAAATCAAGGCCGTCATGCCTTCCCTGAAAAGCCGCACTATTCTCATGACCGTTCTCCTCTCGCATGAATACTGCGCTGATCTGAAACGATCTTGCCGTCTTCAATCACCACGACTCTTCCGGACTCCTTGGCAACCTCCGAATCGTGGGTGACCATGATGACCGTCCGTCCATGCCGGTTGAGTCTCTTGAAAATATCGAGGATTTCTCGGCCACTTTGTTTGTCCAGGTTACCGGTAGGTTCGTCCGCCAATAAGACGGAAGGTTCATTGATCAAGGCCCGGGCAATGGCCACCCGTTGCTGCTGTCCGCCCGAGAGTTCTCCAGGCTTGGCCGACAGTTTGTCTTCCAACCCTACGGAAGAAAGCGCGGCCGTGCCCTTTTCAATGGCTTTGGATGGATACTCCGGTGCATAAATCAACGGCAACAAAACATTTTTAATGACGCTTAAGCGAGGCAGAAGATGGAATTGCTGAAACACGAATCCTAAAACTTCATTGCGCACCTTGGAAAGGGCCGTGTCATCCATCGCCGATACGTCGCGTTCGGCTAACAGATAATGACCTTCGGTGGCATGATCCAGGCATCCCAAAATGTTCAGGAGCGTGGATTTGCCCGAACCGGAGGGGCCCATGATGGCCACATATTCCCCGGCTTCGATGGACAGATCGATCCCTGAAAGGGCTCGCATTTCCTGCGGAGGGACACCGTATAATTTACTGATTCCTTCCAATCTGATCATCATCGCTCCTTTTATTGCTTGAAATCCGTTGGTTGTGAAAGAAGGACTATTTCTCCTTCCGAAAGCCCTGACAGGATTTCTATCCGTGTGTCATCCTGCCAGCCAGTGGTTACCGACACTTCTTCTATCCGGTCGCCATTTCGCCGCAAAACCATGTTTTGACCAGCACGGTGTTTGACGGCACCGACGGGAAGGACCAAAACATTTTCTCTATTCGCAACCATGATGCTCACGGTGGCGGTCATCTGGGGGCGGAGCAATCCATCGTAGTGTGTATCGATGCTGATAATGCAATCATAGGTGACCACATCGTTTTGAATCACCGCTTGCGGATAGATGGCGGTTACCCGACCATGGAATTCCTTGTTCGGAAATGCATCAACGCTGAAAAAAGCTTTTTGTCCCACCTCGACCTTTCCGATGTCCACCTCGTCCACATAGGCATCAAGTTGAAGACGCTTCAAATCCACGATAGTGACAAAGGTGGGGGCGCTGAGCCCCGCAGCGACGGTTTCTCCTTCACGGGTCGAAACAGAACCCACCACACCGCTCAAAGGAGCGTGTATCGCAGCGTAGGATAGCTTTACCAGTGCGTTTTTATGCGACGCTTGAGCGCGACGCAATTCTGCAGCCAATTGCTTCAAACCCTCATCAAAGCTGGTATTGGCCAGTTGGAGTTTCCTCTGAGCCACATCGTACTGGGCCTGGGCCGCCTTATAATCACTCGAAACCTCCTCCCAGTTCTCGTTGGAGATGAGAGCTTTTTTAAGGAGTTGGTCATCTCGGCTTAATTTGCCGCGAACAAATTCAAGTCTCGCTTTACGTTCGGCCAGTTCAGCTTCCTTCTGAGCAATTTCCTGCGGGCCTTCCCGTTTGAGAGCCTCCAACCTGGCCACGATGAGAGCGACCTCGGCCTCTTTTTCGGATTTTGTCGCCTCTAACTCCTCTTTTTCTATTTCGGCAATAATCTGCCCTTTTTTCACGGTATCACCAACATTCACATAGAGCTTTTCCAACCTCCCCGATATCCGGGTTCCCACCTTGACTTCCGCCCCAACCTGAGGCATGACTTTGCCCGTAGCCAGAATCGTGTGAACCACGTTTTCCAAGGACACCCTTGTGGCGGCAGGGCCACTGTGTGTCTTCTTGGGAACGGCCCTCCATGGTTGCCAAATCCAGATAACTGTCATCAAGACGATGACGCATGTAATCATTACCCATCGAAGTTTCTTATTCATTTACAACACCCGCGCCACATGGATGGAATCGAAACAGAAATCAGATATGCCAAAAAAATTCTTTTGGACCGGCCGGAGAAAGAGAAAGTACAGGGATCATCAGGACGGCCCTGGCCATGTGTACGAGCATTCCGGATTGCATATTTAAAAATCATGATATCCTTTAATGTTTTACTGCCGTCTGCGGCGGATGCCCCAGACAAACACACCCAGCACCAGCATGACGAACACCATCGCCGCCCACTGGATGCCCGATGAGGTCAGAACGCTGGTATCGTCCTGACTGTCCATATCCTCCATTTTATAACCTTCGACTTCTTCCTGAGCCGCTTTTTTATCGACAGCATTGCCCGTGGTTTGCTCCGCCGCTTTTTCGGCCGGGTCCTGCGCCGCGGATGCGTCACTGGGTTTGCCGGGCGCCTTCCGGTCCATCTCGGCCAGCCGGGACACCAGTTGCTTGCGCTCGGCGGTCTGCTCCTCCAGGGACTGCTTGGCCATTTTTTCGATGGCCAGTTTGAATTTCTCCGCCATCTCCGGCGACAACATTCCCGGCAGGGAAATGATATTGAGCACCATCTGGTTGAGCATGGGGTTGTTGCAGGTATGATGGCAGCAGGCCACGCCTTTCTCGATTACATTGACGGCGTACTCCACGGCCAGCTTGTTGGTAATTTTCTCATCAGGCTTCCAGTAATCCTTGCGGACAGCTTCCAGCATGCGTGCGGTGATGGACTGATAGGCCCAGGGGTTGTGTTGGTTGAAGAACGCTTTGATATCCTGACCGTACTTGTCTTCCACATACACCTGATGAACCTGCTGCCACTTGGCCGCGTCCACGGCGTCGCTGACCGTGACCTGCCAACCCCAGAGGTTCTCGACGAACTCGGACATCTCCCGGGCTCCGGCATAGTTGTCCTGCTTCATGCCTTGGATCCACTGGGGATTGAGGTAACGGGTGCGCAGTTCCCGGCCGATGGTCTTGGCCACATCTTCCACCATGACTTCGTCCTTGCGGCGGTGCATGGTCACCATGGCATCCGGCGCCTCACCTTTGACATGTTTCACTGCCAGGGTCATGCCGCCCAGGTATTCGAAGAAATCATCGGTGTCCACGATGCCGATCACATTGCTGGAACGCGAATGCACGGCTATGTCTACTCCGCGCAGATTCTCGGTGAAAGCCTCCTTGACCGGAACAGCCCACTTGCCCTGGCCCACGGCGTACTGGACACGATTCAGATAGGTGCTGCTGACGGCTTCATCGGAGTCCCACATGGCCGAGTTGTGGACCCGGCCGCTGACCCCGTTGCCGTAAGAGCCGACCTTCTCTGTAAAGATACGAAAACGCGACTGGGTTTCAGCCTCTTTTTCGTCCATGCCCGTATTCATCAGCGCCTTTTTAATGGTCGCCTTGTTTTGAGCGATTAGATTCTCAATATCCGTCTGAACCATGGCTTTTTGGACCGCCTGGTCCAAAAAGATGAGTTTGCTGGGAAAGACATCACGGTAGAGTCCGGAGGGATTGATGAGCACATCGATACGCGGGCGACCCAGTTCAGAACCGGGGATGACCCGGCTGTCCTTGACGCGGCCCATGGCATCCCATACCGGCTCCATCCCCATGAGGTAGAGGACAGTGCTTTCGTTGACCCCCTCGTTGCGGGTGGTTTCCATGGCCCACAGCACCACGCCTACTTTCTGCGGGTATTTGCCGTCCTTTTTGAGTTTGGTCTCGATCATTTGGATGGCGGCCTGTTTGCCGATCTCCCAGGCCGCCTTGGAGGGGATCTTGGCCGGCGAAAAGCCGTAAAAATTCCTTCCTGTGGGGATGGACGGCAGGTTGCGCAGGGGATCGTTGCCTTCTCCCGGCGCTATGTATTTACCGTTCAATCCACGGATAAAATTGGTTGCCTCCTGCACCGGCGACGCGTCAATGTCTTTACGCACCTGGGACGGCTCTGCCTCGGGATTCTGCTTAAGAATCAGTTGGACCGTTTCTTCAGCTGCTTCCGGTGTATAAGGATTGCCGTACGTGTGCAGTCCGTAAGGCAAGCTGTTGTTGTCAATTTCATGCAGGTAAAGATGAATTTCTTCCATGGCCTCCTCCGTCATCTCGGTGATGCGGAGGTCGTTGGCAATGCCGGTGGCCTCGATGAGGTCGCGGATGGTCTTCATATACTCGGGCGCCGTCTCGCTGCCGTTGGCAACGGCGATCTCGTATTTGTGAAACAGGTCGTGGAGTTCGCTGTACTCGCTGTATAGGTCGGCCTCCTTCATGGGGGGGGTCAGGTGGTCGAGGATCACCGCGCGTCCCCGGCGCTTGGCCTGCATGCCTTCGCCCACGTCGTCCACGATATAAGGGTAGATGTTGGGGATGGCGCCGGTCATGATCTCGGGAGGGTCCGAGGGCGCCAGGCCGGCCTGTTTGCCCGGAAGCCATTCATAGGTTGCATGGGTGCCCAGGTGCACCATGGCATCAGCCCCGAACTTCTTGGCGATCCAGAGATACCCGGCAATGTATTGATGATTGGGATAGGTATACGGATCATGGTACATCTTGACCTCGTCTTCCCGTCCGGCCCCTCCGGCGCTGCGGGTAGGCTCGGGCATCAGTACCACATTGCCCAGCTTGACCATGGGGATAAAAAGCTTGCCGTCCGCCGCCATGACCCTGCAGTCTTCGGGCGGCCCCCAGTCTTGGATGACCTTTTGTTTGAACGCCTCGGGAAGGGTATCGAAACAGGTTTTGTATTCTTCCAGGGTCACCCGTTCCACATCCGGAGATTTTAGCAGGTCGTCGAGTTCTCCCGGGGCCCAGGAACCGATGTGGCGGCCGCTGCTCAACACTAGATCCTTGATGCCTTCTTCGGTGAGCTTGTCCATGTGCTGGACATCGTAGCCCTCGCTTTTCATGCGGTGCAGAATGATCTGAAGGCTTCGAAATACGTTCAGGTAGGCGGCACCGATGTTCTGTTTGCCCCCGCTATGGTTGTAGTAGAGGACGGCCACCTTTTTATCCGTATTGGGCTTGCGACGCAGCGCAACCCATTTTTTCAGGCGCGGGATGAGATGACCCACCGTCTCGTCGATGGTGTCGTGGACCATCAGACGCCGCCCGGTGTCCGGATCGACGATCTGGGTCTTGCCGATGAGGGGCGTGGGTTCGATGGCGCCGGAGAATTCCGGGGTAGCCACGGCCCAGACCACCTCGAAGGGCCCGAAGCCGATGTCGCTTTGGCGCCATTCATCGATGCTTTCAAGATAGGGACGTATGACATTGATCACCGGCACATCCAGATCAATCAGGCCCTGCCGCACGTCGTTGGTGATTGTGGACGCGAACTTCATGCCGAAGGTGATCAGGATATCCACCGGAGGTTGGCCATTTTCCGGTTTGAAGACCTCGGACAAGGCCCGGCTTTCCCAGCCGATGGTGGGCAGGACATTGAAACCGGCCTTTTCGATTTTCCGAATAAGTTTGTCGGTGGCTTCCGCATGTCCCGCCTGCAGGCTGTCCACCGAGAGAAGAATTCCCACCCAGGGATTTTCGGGACGGTAGTGGCTGCGGATCATGTTCCATTTTTTATAGGCCGCCGTATCTTTGAATCTTTTAGGAGCCTCCGGATGATAGATCATGCCCCCAGGTTTGCGTTTCACCGGCGGATCGTAGGTCACGGCATTGTCGATATGTCGATGCACCGCCAGGCGGATCATGTTGATGGTATTTTCCACGCTCCGGCCGTATTGCATGATCTCCTTGTCGAAGCGAAAACCCTCCTCAGCCAGTTTTTCCGGATCCCCGCCGTGGTTGGTGGCATAGACGGCCCGGCCCTCGAGCAGGTCGTTGTCCACCATGTAGTCGGCGAGCTTATCCATCATCACATCGACGAAGACCACTTCGCAGTCGGCGATATAGGCCTTGGCCTCCGGGTTGTCTCCGAGTTCCTCCACCGTAAACATGCGGGTTTCGATGGAAGCGGGAAGATTGAGGCCTTTGATCGCCTGGTAAAGCTGGTAGCTGTAGATGTCAACTTCCAGGACGGCGATTTTTGCTGCTCCGGCCGAAGATAAAGAAAGCAGGAGGATGAACAGGGCGAATCCAACGGTACGGAGACTTCGGGCAGTCGGGACGATCATTGCCGTTTCCTTTCAGTTTTCTGATCTGTAACGCCGGCCAGCAATGTGCCCAAGGCCTTGGCGCTCACTTTGGGCAAAGGTACGGAAGATGTGGCTATGGTTCTACACTTTCGGCATCGTCCGGGACGTAAACCATGGATCCGTCTTCTAGGCGATAGGCCACTCCCAGTCGGTTGCCGCGGCCCTTGGCGGCTTCACTTGTCACCCGGGTGGCCTTGATCTGGGTGCCCTTCTTGACGATGATATCCATCTCTCCGGTGGCGCGTTTTTTCATGATGGTCATCTCGGACGTGTTATCGAAGAGATCCTGAAGATGATAGGCGCTGAAAAGGGTCATGAGCAGGCCGACAATAAACACCAGTCCGATGTCGAACAGGTTGGCCACGCCGGTCATGGGATCGTCGTCCCTGAAGGCCTGATCGCCGAAAGCCCGACCGGATTTCCTAATTCTTCTCTGCTGCAAATATTGCATGGTCCACCCTTTCTCTTTCTTCCATGACCAGTTCAGTGGCCAGCTCCATGTTTTTTATATCTTCCTCGACCCAGCGCCGGCGAATGGTATAGAAGAAAAAAGCGGCAGTACCAATGGCAAGACCGACCACCGTGGTGGTAAAGGCGATCACCAGATCGGTAGTCAACTTGGTCATGTCACCCTGGCCCAGGGCGGCCAATCCCGTTCCCATGGGAATGAGGGTACCAATCAATCCCAGAGAGGGCGCCGCCCTTACCAGTATCCGCAACCGGTCCATTGATTTCCACAACTTCAGGGAGGTGTCCTGGAGCAGGTTCTCCACGGCAACGGCCTTAACCATCGTTCCATCCGCAGTGGCATGCAAGGTCATGATAAACCGGTTGACCCTATGGGAGAAAACGGCCGAAGCATCACCGGTCCTAATCAGACTTGGCAGATCTTGGGCCGAACAGCCCTTCAGCCGGACCCTTTCCAGCCACTCGGATAAAAAGGATCCGGCGTAGGCGATGATCAGCAACACCAGCGCACTCAGCATCAGCAGCACCGGGTAAAGCAGCGAAGAGGATATGAGATAAATAAAGGTTTTGAGCAATGCTCCCGGATCCATCATGATTTTTTCCTTATCTTGTGGTGAGTCAACCCGTAACCCAGCATAAAGGCGACGGTGGGGAGAACCGCTGCCCATAGCCAGGAAAACGCTTGTTTTACCTGTGTGCCTGAATGATAGTCGGCCAGGCGATACACTTTATCCAGATCGGCAAACTGCGGCATCACGGTCACCGATATCAGGAACCAGGCGGCAATCAACATCATGGCCCCGCCCAGAAGAGTTTCGGATGGCTGGCCTCTCGCTTCCTGGTAGAGCCCGGCGATCCACGCGGTCAGCAGTCCGAGCAGCATAAACGACGCATAAAGGCCAAGGACAAGCCATGAGAAATGATCCGGAAGCAAGGCGCGCAAAAAGGCCATTGACAGCAGAATCACCGTTGCGCAGACTGGGCAGGGCGCTGCCAGAATCAGCCACCCTCTGGTTTTGGCGGCATCAGAGCGGCGCCGCTTCAGAAGGACCCAGCCCCAAATCAACATCAGGGCGGCCATGAGAATGTGGATGAGCATTCCCGATTGCATGAAGGTTTGTATGGCCTGCAGGTGGCGGACCGGATCGAGCCGTTGCAGAATCAGGGCCGCCAGGAGGAACACCAGGCCGTAGGTTGCTGCAAACACCAGGACCGCGGTCAAGCGCCACCAGCTGCCTTTGTGCCGCTGGATCACATAGGAAAACCCCATGCCGCTTTTAACGGCAAAAACGCTGATGCTGAAGAGAATGCCCAGAATAAGGCTTTTAAAAATCATGATATCCTTTAATGTTTTACTGCCGTCTGCGGCGGATGCCCCAGACAAACACACCCAGCACCAGCATGACGAACACCATCGCCGCCCACTGGATGCCCGATGAGGTCAGAACGCTGGTATCGTCCTGACTGTCCATATCCTCCATTTTATAACCTTCGACTTCTTCCTGAGCCGCTTTTTTATCGACAGCATTGCCCGTGGTTTGCTCCGCCGCTTTTTCGGCCGGGTCCTGCGCCGCGGATGCGTCACTGGGTTTGCCGGGCGCCTTCCGGTCCATCTCGGCCAGCCGGGACACCAGTTGCTTGCGCTCGGCGGTCTGCTCCTCCAGGGACTGCTTGGCCATTTTTTCGATGGCCAGTTTGAATTTCTCCGCCATCTCCGGCGACAACATTCCCGGCAGGGAAATGATATTGAGCACCATCTGGTTGAGCATGGGGTTGTTGCAGGTATGATGGCAGCAGGCCACGCCTTTCTCGATTACATTGACGGCGTACTCCACGGCCAGCTTGTTGGTAATTTTCTCATCAGGCTTCCAGTAATCCTTGCGGACAGCTTCCAGCATGCGTGCGGTGATGGACTGATAGGCCCAGGGGTTGTGTTGGTTGAAGAACGCTTTGATATCCTGACCGTACTTGTCTTCCACATACACCTGATGAACCTGCTGCCACTTGGCCGCGTCCACGGCGTCGCTGACCGTGACCTGCCAACCCCAGAGGTTCTCGACGAACTCGGACATCTCCCGGGCTCCGGCATAGTTGTCCTGCTTCATGCCTTGGATCCACTGGGGATTGAGGTAACGGGTGCGCAGTTCCCGGCCGATGGTCTTGGCCACATCTTCCACCATGACTTCGTCCTTGCGGCGGTGCATGGTCACCATGGCATCCGGCGCCTCGCCCCGCACGTTTTTTACCGCAAGGGTAAAACCACCAAGATCGCCAAAGAAATCGTCGTTGTCGATGATGCCGATCACATTGCTGGAACGGGAGTGTACGGTGACCTCTACGTCACGCAGGTTTTCCGTGAAAGCCTCCTGAACGGGAACCGACCATTGGCCCTGCCCAACGGCGAACCGGTTCCGTTTGAGAAACACGTCGCTGACGGCTGTATCGTCGTCCCACATGGCCGACGCGTGGACCCGGCCGCTGACCCCGTTGCCGTAGGAGCCGGTTTTTTGAGTGAAGATGCGGAACCGGGACTGCATTCCAGCCTCTTCTTTGCTCATTCCCGTTTCCATGAGGGTTTGTTGAATACGGGCACTGTTCTTGGCCAGCAGGTTTTCGATATCGGTTTGGACCAGCGCTTTTTGAACCGCTTCATCCAGGTAAATAAGCTTGTTTGGAAAAGCATCCCGGTACAGACACGAGGGGTTTATCAGGACATCGATCCGGGGGCGTCCCAATTGTGGACCCGGTATAACCCGGCTTCCCGTGACGCGGCCGTTTTTATTCCAGACCGGTTCAACGCCGATCAGATACAGAATGGTGCTTTCATTGACCCCTTCGTTGCGGGTGGTTTCAACGGCCCACAGCACTACGCCAACCTTTTCCGGGTAGCGGCCGTCCTTTTCCAATTGTTTTTGGATGATCTGTAAGGCCGCCTTTTTTCCAACTTCCCAGGCTGCTTTGGAGGGCACCTTGTTCGGTGAAAATCCGTAAAAATTTTTTCCCGTGGGAATGGCGGGCAGATTGCGCAACGGATCGTTTCCCTCTCCCGGGGCGATGTACTCCCCTTTCAATGCCTTGAGGAAGTTTTCCATCTCCAGTACCGGCGACAGGTCCAGGTCTTTTCGCACCTGTTTAGGGTCGGCGTCCACATTCTGTTTCATGATCAGTTGGGTCGTCTCTTCGGCAGATTCCGGTTGATACGGTTTACCGTAGGTATGCAGCCCGTAGGGAAGGATGTTGGCGTCGATTTCGTGAAGATAGAGATGAATTTCTTCCATCGCCTCCTTGTTCATCTCGGTGAGGCTCAGATCCTTGGCGATCCCGGTTTCCTCGATCAAATCCCGTATCATCTTCATGTATTCGGGCACGGTTTCGCTGCCCATGTATTTGGCGAGTTCGTATTTATGAAAAAGGTCGTGGAGTTTGGCATACTCATGGTGAAGCTCCGCCTCCTTTACGGGCGGTGTCAGATGATCGACGATCACCGCGCGTCCCCGGCGCTTGGCCTGCATGCCTTCTCCTACGTTATCGACGATATAGGGATATATATTGGGGATGGCGCCGGTCATGATCTCGGGAGGGTCCGAGGGCGCCAGGCCGGCCTGTTTGCCCGGAAGCCATTCATAGGTTGCATGGGTGCCCAGGTGCACCATGGCATCAGCCCCGAACTTCTTGGCGATCCAGAGATACCCGGCAATGTATTGATGAGTGGGATAGGTATACGGATCATGGTACATCTTGACCTCGTCTTCCCGTCCGGCCCCTCCGGCGCTGCGGGTAGGCTCGGGCATCAGTACCACATTGCCCAGCTTGACCATGGGGATAAAAAGCTTGCCGTCCGCCGCCATGACCTTGCAGTCTTCGGGCGGCCCCCAGTCCTGGATGACCTTTTGTTTGAACGCCTCGGGAAGGGTATCGAACCAGGTTTTGTATTCTTCCAGGGTCACCCGTTCCACATCCGGAGATTTTAGCAGGTCGTCGAGTTCTCCCGGAGCCCAGGAGCCTATATGTCGCCCGCTGCTCAACACTAGGTCCTTGATGCCCTCCTCGGTGAGTTTATCCATATGCTGGACATCGTAGCCCTCGTTTTTCATGCGGTTCAGGATAATCTGAAGGCTTCGAAATACGTTCAGGTAGGCGGCACCGATGTTCTGTTTGCCCCCGCCATGGTTGTAATAAATGATGGCAACTTTCTTCTCCGCGTTGGGCTTGTTTTGCAGTGCGATCCAATTTTTCAGTCGGGGTATCAGATGGGCCACGGTTTCATCGATGGTGCCGGTCACCATGAGCCGGCGGCCGGTATCCGGGTCGCTGATTTCGATCTTTCCCATCAGCGGCGTCGGTTCGATGGCGCCGGAAAACTCCGGGGTGGCCACGGCCCAGACCGTTTCGAACGGGCCGAAGCCCACTTCACTTTGCCGCCATTGTTCAATGGTGTTCATGTAAATCTGGTTGACATTGAACACGGGCACATTGAGGTTCGCAAGGGCCTGGCGAACCTCATCGGTGATGCTGGTCGCGAATTTCATACCGAAGGTTAGAATGAGATCGACCGGCGCCTTGCCGCCGGATGGTTTCAAGACTTCCGCCAGCGTATGCCGTTCGAAACCGACACAGGGCAGTACATTAAACTCTGCGGCTTCCAGTCTTCGGATCAGCCTGTCCGCCGCTTCCACGATGCCGGGTTTGAGGGCATCTACGGAAAACATCACCCCGACCCACGGGTTTTCAGACCTGTAACCGTCCCTGGAGGCGTTCCATTCCTTATAGTCTTCCGTCGTTTCGAAATGCTTCCCGGCGTCCGGATGATAGATCCTGCCCCCCCGCCGTTGGCGTGGTTTCGGCGGCGCATAGGTTACCGTGTCATCGATGTGCCGGTGGACGGCCAGACGGACCATGTTGACGACGTTCGCGATGTCTCCCCGGCCGTATTTCGAGATCTCCCGGTCGAAAAGAAATCCATTTTCCCTCAGTCTTTTGGGATCGCTGCCGCGGTTCAGGGCATAAACATACCGGCCCCTGGCCAGATCATTTTTGATCAGGTATTCGGCCAGTTCCTCCACCATCACATCAACGAATACCACGGTGCAATCACCGATAAAGGCTTTATCCGCCGGATCGTTTTTCTCCAGTTCCTGTACGGAAAACATGCGGGTTTCGATGTCGCCGGGCAGATCAAGCTGTTTGATGGCCTGGTATAGCTGATAACCGTAGACATCCACTTCCAGAATGGCGATTTTTGCGGCCAGCGCCATGGAAGAAGAAAGCCACAGGAAGAACAGGGTGAGCCCCCAAACACGGATGCTTTTGGTCGTTGATGGATTCATGGTCTTTCTTCGCCGGTTTCGCTGTCTACAATGCCGGCCACCAATGCGCCCAAAGCCTTGGCCATCGCCTCGGGTAAGGGTACGGAGGATATGTCCATGGGAGCGATGTCGGATCTGCCGCTCAAACGCGCGGTGACGGATGCGCAGGTAGCATCGAAAAAGGTCAAATCCTTGATAAGTCCTGTTCGGTGCGCGTCGCTTACGGCCAGCGCGGTTTCGATAAAGGCCGCATAGTATGGATCGGCCAGCACCGCTTCGATCCGCGACGCCAGGACTCTTGGGTCGGTTTTCAGGCCATATAGGTTTGCCATCCGATCCAGACGCAGTTGGCGCTCATTGAGCCGCTGGAGCAGATCCCGGTCCGCCTTGAGGCCATTTTGCCTTGAAACGGCTTCGGTGACGCCGGCGTGAACCGCGCCGGCGATCATCTGGCCGATGCGGGTGTGCCCGCCGGCATAGGGCGCATCCGGTCCTTCTCCCTGGACCACGATGATGGTATCGGTGCCCGTTCCCGTGGCAGCGTGCTCCCATGGCGTGTAGGTGCTGCGAACATCCAGGTCCAGCAGCGCGGCGGATTTGGCTTCGGTGACCACCACCAGGGCCCAGGTCATGGCACCGGGCGACAGGCGGCGGTTGGCCAGGACAATGATATTGATGGTCCCCGGTTTGTCATGCTTCTTGAACTCTTCGGCCACGCGCAGGGCGTTCCCGCGCACGCCGGCGGTCACCAGGACGGTGACCTTCAGATCCTTGTAAGTCCGTTGTTGGATGGAGAGGTTGTCCATGTTCGCACCGGTCATCAGGCCGGTGTAGGCTTGGGTTTCAAAGCCCAGGTTGCCGGCAATGGCCTTCTGGACGTCACTGATCCCCCGGGCCATGTGTCCCAGGCTGGCATGCATGGGTACGTAGGTGTTGCCCACTCCCTGGACGGCGGGTCGGGGTCCCTCGAGGGTCGATATCACGTCCATGGGCCGTTTGAAGCGCACCATGACGGATTTGTACGCCGCGTCGGCAACACGGTGGGTCACCACCCCGGCCCGGGCCACGTAATCCATATCCAATTCCAAAGGCTTTCGTTCCAGCACGTCGTTTCCGAGTACGGCCGTGGCGGGATCGGCAAAGACATCCGGGTAGAGGACAGCGGCCAGCCACTGGACAAAGGCCCCCACCCGGACGGAAACCCGGCAGGTGAGTTCGCAGGGGAACATGGACACCGACCGGTTCCGGACCGCATCCACATCCTTCCATCCATCCCGCTTTAAAAACGCCTTCACCTCTTCTTGATTCAGGTGGCATCCGTAAACGAATTGGGGATTGAACCGTTGCCAGGCTTCCAGGTCCACCGGTACGGCAAAGCCGGTCCTGCCCCAGCTGGGTGCAATCCCGCCGGCAGCCGTGATGGTTTCATGCTGAAACGAATCGTCTCCGGGGCTATACAGGCCGTCGCTGATCATGACCCGCGCCACGCGCTTTTTCTCCCGTTCGGGGATCCCGGCCAATCGCGCAGCCACCAGGGCGAGTTGATCCCGGTTACGCTGCACCACTTCGTGCGCCGCGGCCTCACAGCCGAACAGCCTTCCGATCATCTCCATATGGGCAAAACCCTCTTCCAGCGTAACGGCTTCCATGACCAGCAGCGAGCAGGTGCTTTTCTCAAAATGTCGGATCACCGCTTCATGGGAGGGCGAGGCAATCACCAGATCCGGACGGCAGTCGCGGATGGCGTCAATGTCCGGGGTGAAGTAAGAACCGATGTTCGATTTGCGAAGCGCGCTGTGGCTCAGCAAATCTTCACGGGTCAACCCCACCAGAATCCGCTCCTGTCCAAATTCTGACAGCATATCCGTGATATACGGAGCCAGGCACACCACACGCTGCGGGGAAGCCGAAAAAAGTACCTGTCGCTGCGTGGCATCGGTTATCGACAAGGGAAAGCCCGCCCCCGAAGCGGGGGCGGGAAACATGGCCGCCAGGCAAGCGGCCTGGACAAGAATGAGAATCAGACTAATACGCAAATTAGTCATTGGGTTTCCTCTATCAATATTCGTAAGTCAATCCGACGAAAAACGACCGGCCGGGCGAGGGATACCCCTGGACCACCTGGTAATCCTCATTAAAGATGTTGCGGATATCGGTTTTAAGGGAGACATCCCCATATTTTTCAAAGGAGAATAATGTCTTGGTGATCGTCAGGTCCGCCACCGTGTAACCGCTCAACTCGGTTTGGCCGGTACCTTGATAATCATCAATCAACTGGTCGCTGAAATAGGCGAAGTTCAACTTGGACACAAAGCCCAGATCCCGCATGGCGAATCTCAGCCCATAAGACATCTTCCATTCAGGGTTGTAATAAAGGTCTTCGTCAGTCTCATCATTCTTGTATTCAGTAAGATAGGTAAAAGAAACGTAAGGAGCCAATTCCACAGACCAATCGAAAAAAGAACCGATATCGAACCCTAAATTGCCCTCGATTCCTGAGATGGTGGCACCGGGAAGATTCTCATAGGTCCAATAGCCTGCTGTCGGGTTCACATAGTCGATCTTATCTTCGAATTTCGTGGAAAAGTAGGTCACGCTACTGTTAATGGAAGCCTTGTTGAAATCCAGACCGAATTCGTAAGTTTTGCTTTTCTCAGGTGTGAGATCGGGATTGCCTTCAAGAATGGCGAAACCGTAATCATTGTATCTGAAAAGCTGTTCAGGGGTGGGAACCTTGAACCCTTCGGCATAATTAGCGCGGACCTTGAACTCTGGCGTTATTTTAAAAGCAGCGCCCACGCTGGGTGTCCAATTCTCGTCGTCGGTGCTTTTGCCTTCGTCATCTTCCATCGTATACTGATCACATCGAACGGCAGCGGAGATCACCAAGCGATCATCGGACAATTTGGTCTTGGTCAGTAAGAAGGCGGCCGGATTATCATAAGTATTGGCCTTTTCATAGTAGGTCCAATCCATTCCCGCGGTTATCCGAACGGGCTTCCAATCCGCCGTCAATTGGGCCTGACCTCCCTGCTGCTCATCCTTGGGTGCCTCGTTGGCTGTATCGGAATTGCGCTTGTTCTCACCATTAAAATAACGCAAAGACCAGGTCCAAAATCCATCACCTGTTCGTCCCTGGTAATTGAAATCCACTTTTCTGTTTGTGGATGTGTGCACTTTGTCCGTTTTATCGACACTGCTGAAATAGCCCGGGTTCCCAACATTTTCGGCTTTGTAACCGGTATAAGTCACGCCGAACCGGTTGCCTGGCATGAAGGTCCAGCCGGCGTTGGCGCTGATTCTATCCTTGGCGTCAAAACCTGTATTGTAGTAAGTCTCGCCCTCGGCTGTGGAATAGTCTCCCTGGGATTCCGTGGAGGCACTGAAAGAGAAATCGAATGATTTTATTTTCCCTGATCCGCCGACAGCAGTTTTTTCGAAGTCCCAACTACCCATGGTTTGTTCCACATAGACGGAAGGCTTGCCACGACCTTTTTTAGTGATCACGTTGATCACTCCGCCCATGGCCGAGGCACCGTATTGAACGGACCCCGGGCCACGGATGATTTCCACGCGTTCGACGTTGTCGATATTGATCTTGTTCAATTGCCCGGTGCCGGAGCGAGCCCCGTCAATAAGGATCAACACGTACCCTTCCAGATCGGAATCATAAATATCGGTCTTGAACCCGCGGATATCCACGACGACAACCGAGTTTGGATATTCCCGAATCATGAACCCTTGCTCCTGGAGCAGGTCACCCAAATCGTGCGCCGACGATTGTTTGATATCACCCTCCGATATTACGGTAATGTTTGAGGTCACATCCTCTATGCTTTCTTCAAGTCTTCCGGCCGTCACCACCATCGTATCGATTTTGGAAACCTCTTCTTCAGTGCTGTCTACATCCTCGGCAAATACAGGCAACGCCAACAGCATCGAACCCGCAACCACCCAACTAACAAATTTTCCTAGCTTCATGGGACAACCTCCTCTAAAAGAAATGTAAGGGGCGTCCGAAGAAAACAATAATTCCCCGGACGGACTGACGATTCGATCCGGGGATGTCCCTGTTTCATCCTCAAGACCCCGGCGCACGATCTTCCACCACGGAAGCATGCACCGCAACATCTCAGGCAGGTCTTCTGACTTCTCCTCCTTTAAACGCGGCCTTCCCATCCTGTTCGGACAGTGGCGCATAATAACGTTCAAGGTCCGGCGTGTTTTGTTTTCCGCCGGCAGGGGTCACAGCAGCGGGTCTGTCCCCGATTTTCACGGGGTTCCCTATTAAACTCCGCAGAGTACCTGAAATTTTTTTTGATCTTTCCAGACCAAAGTGATCTTTTGATTTTTTATTACAATTTTAAATAGTTATTTTCCATTTCCCTGGAAGATTTACTTTGTCGCTGAGTATGATAATTTTTTCGTTAAACCAAAACATATTGATCGCGATCCTCGTCCATTCACACCACCTCTCATGGCTGTTGTATTAAATCGTGCTTAGCCGGATGGTGCGGGTGCGTATCGCTTACGGATAACATCGCCAATTGCTTGAGCGCTTTATTAGCGGCCTCGATCTGCTGGCGGTGCTTGGCGGCCTCGGTAAAGGCGTCTTTGCTGGCAGCGATATCATTCAACTGCCAGGCGGCATATCCGGCCATCAACCAGGCCCGGCCGACATGGCGTCCCTTGTTCCGGGCAGCCTTTTTATAAGCCTCGACCGCTCGCTCAAATTGTTCCAGGCTATAGTACAGCTCACCCTTGAGCAGCAGGATATCGACATCGTCCGAATCCGGATCCACTGCATCGATGGCGGCTATGGCGGTTTCCGGTTTGCCCAGTTGGCGATAGGCCACGGCCAGTTGCTGCAGCATCCGCTTGTCAGGTTTCTCTTTCAAACACGCTTCGTATAGCGGAGCGGCTTTGACAGGGATGTTCAATTGGAGATTCAGATCGGCCAGCAATTTCCTCTCATCCATGGACAGCGGAGTAAGGAATGAATAGATGGTCAGGGCCATCAGCGCAGCTTCATAATGTTCGGCATTCAATTGGATGTGGGCCAGCGCTTTCCACCATTTGGCCAGCGTCGGCGTCTGCCGGGTGAGTGTCTGCGCCAAATTCAGGGCGTCTCGCTGCATGTCGAGCTGCATGTACTGGTGCAGTAAAATCTCCTGCCATTGAATCTGCTTGTCGCCATCATAAATCCGCACGAGCTCCCGGATAAACGGCAAGGCTCGCCGTGGCTGGTCTGCGGCGAGCAGGGCGTGGACCATATGTTCTTTCCACCCCGGTTTGATCGAATCCGGATGAAGGGTGAGAAGTTGATCGAATTCATCAATGGATTGGCGGTAATCCTCGGCCATCAGATAAGCGACCGCGCTGTAGTATAAATATTCCGGCTTTTTCTCGGTGGACGTCTCGTAGGCCTTTCCAAAGCAACGCCCGGCGTCGGCATGGTGGTTCGATTCATAATGGGCATTGGCCAGGTTCAGCCAGGCATAGGTGTGAGATGCGTCACGGGCGAGGGCGCGCTGATAAGCTTCCGCAGCGGCCGCGTATTGTCTACCCATCAGGTAGCAGTTGCCCAGACAGAATTCGATTTCAGCATGGTGATAGCCCTTGGGATCTTTTTCATCGGAATCGGAAGCTGGCCCGCCATGGGCCTGGAATACCCGTAGTGTCTCAATGGCCCGCTGGTATTCCTTGGCCGCTATCATGGGCTGGACCTTGGATAGTACCAACTGGGCCGCCAGCGGCAATGGTGTAGCGCTTTCTTTTTCGCTTGCGATCCCAAGTGCCGGGGTAAAAAACAGAATCAGCAAGAAACCGGCCCGCCGCTTGAAGTCTCTGAAGGGTGCCACGATTACTCCAGTTCGAATCGAATGACGGTTTCCACCTTTGCCTTGACCGGCATGCCCGCCACCGTACCAGGCTTGAATCGCCAGCCGCGCACGCAGCGTTCGACGCTTCGGTCGAACAGGCCTTGCGGTTCGGACTCCAGGATAAAGATATTTTCCACCCGGCCGGTCTCATCGACAATGAAGGCCACCTTGACCCAACCCTCGATGCCGCGCCGACGCGCCTGAACCGGATACACCGGAGGGATACGCGTCAGGGACGTTAACGGACCGTCCAACTGCCCCACGGAGAACGCCCCTTGCAAAACGTTCGTGTTAGCCAGGGGAGCGCTTTTCAGCGGTGGCAAGACCAAGCTGTGAGGGCCGCCGGGAAGCCGCGGATTGATCTCAAAGGGCAAGGTCAGCTTTTCCCTCATCGGTTGCCGGGAGGCAGCGTCGGGCTTGCGTATTTTTTGGGGTTCGGGAGGTTTCTGCGGTGTCGGTGGTTTGCGCCGAACCTCGGTGTCCGGTCTCTGCATGCGAATGACGTTGACCTGGGGCACAAACGTGTCGATCGATAACCGTGACGGTGCGGGATCCACCAAATAGGGCATCAGCATAAACAGAACGATGTTCAATCCGGCCGCAACCATTCCCGCCCCCAGCCAGGTGGTCCATTTGCGCCGGGAAAGGTCGTCGAAGTAGTTGTTATTCAGTGTCTGTTGTGCCATAGCACCCACAGTTGCATCACCCTCCATGAGGCACACTGGCGGCCAGTGAGACATTCGTCGCTCCCGCCATACGGCAGCCATCCATTACCTGGATAGCAACACCCGTGCTGCTGGCCTTGTCGGCAACCACCACAACGGCGCCTTCGGGATTCTCGGCCAGGGCGCGCTCCACGTTGGCCCGCACCGCGCGCGGATCGATCTCCCGATGTTCCATGAACAGGCGGTTGTTCTGATCGATGGCAATCAGAATTGTAGCCTTGTTCTGCACCACCGCCGTAGACGCCGTGGGACGGCTGACATCGATACCGGTTTCCTTCACAAAACTGGTGTTCACCAGAAAGAAGATCAGCAGGATGAAAACCATGTCGATAAGCGGGGCGATGTTTAATTCGGGTGTCGCTCGTTTCCCGCGGCGAGCTGCCGAGATATTCAGCATTGTTGATTTCCTAAATTTGCCTTCTCAAGTAAAACCCCGCCCTGGCCACCCGCTGCTGCAGGTTGCGCGCCCGGAGGTCCAGAAAGCCTTTCATATATAGCCCTGGAATGGCTACCAAGAGGCCGGTCTGAGTCGTAATCAGGGCCTCGGAAATTCCGCCGGCCATGCCTTTGGCATTGCCGGTGCCAAAAACCGATAAGACATCAAAAGTGCCGATCATGCCGGTGACTGTGCCCAGCAAACCCAGCAATGGTGCTATGGCGGCCAGAACGCCGATGACGGCCAGATAATCAGTCAGGGACCGGTTGATGGTGACCACGGTTTCGTCGAGAATAAATCGGTCCAGCATACGGTCGAAACTGCGGCGCTGGATGAATCGGGCCACCAACAGAGAAACGGCACCGCGGTATTGGTCGGGATCGGGCAACCGATTGTCCCGGATGTGTGCCAGAGCCTTTTTAAGCGGCATGTTCTTGCGATGCAGGCGTCTGAAAAAAATCGCCCGTTCAACGATCAGCAGCCACATGCCTACGCTGACCAAAGCCAGTGGCAGCATGGTCACACCCCCGGCGCGAAAGTACTCCTCCAAACGGAGGTACTGGGTAACGAAAAGATCAATCACAACATGTTGCCTCTGTTCTTGTGGATGATATTGACCAGGGCGACCGCCTTCTCTTCCATTTCGCCGATTTTTTTCTCCACGGCACGGCTCAAGAGCGTCTGGGACAACATCAGCGGAATGGCCACCGAAAGCCCTAGCATTGTCGTCACCAGCGCCTCGGAAATTCCTCCCGACATCAGGCGCGGATCACCGGAGCCGTGCAAGGTGATTACGTGGAAGGTGTCGATCATTCCGGTCACCGTCCCCAGAAGGCCCAGCAGCGGCGCAATAGCAGCCAGCATACCCAGTGTGGACAGAAAGCGCTCCATTGGCGGCACCTCCTTCAGGATGGCTTCCTGGAGAGCATTTTCCATCTCCTCGCGTTGCATCTGGCAGCATGCCAGTCCGGATTTGAGAATCCTGGCCACCGGAATGCTGGCATGCCGTTGACAAGCCTCTGAACAGGCAGACCAATTGTTCTTAATGGTATGCGATTCGATTGTTTGCACCAATTTGTCGGCATCCAGCTTTTTGCGCATCAGGAAAATCACCCTTTCAACCACAATCAACGCGCCAACCGCCAGGATAAGCAGGATCGGCCAAACGATGGGACCACCCTTGGGGATCTGCTCCCAGAGCTTGAGTTCATGGGTCAGCTGGCGCAGGGCGCCGCCACGGGAGATATCAATGGGAACACTGTCGTTTTGACCCTTCATGTAGCCCGCCAGCTGCTTTTGCATTCGCCTGCCGGGAAGCCGCGAAAGAGCATAGAGTTTTTTTCCCGTAGCCGAGTAATTGCAGAAGCCCACCTCATTGCCGATCCGATAGGCCGCCGTAAACGGACCCAGCAACAGTACATCGGCCTCTGCCTCACGGCCGGCCCGATCAACAATCAACCCTTTGTGCAAAGCCACCTCACCGGTGGATGCAATCTGAGAGCGCAACCCCTCGGCTATGGCGCGGACATCATCCATACCGGGGAATTTCTGATCCTTGGAGATGGTCTCCATGAACAGGGTGGGATTCTCTTCAAAAGCGGTTTGAAGGTTCTGGGTGATCAACCCATCGACATCCTTGGCATTGATACGGATGACGCCCACCAGCTCGTTGATCATACTGTCGGTCTGCGCCAAGGACTCGCCAAGCTGCTGCTCCCGCTGGTCCAAGCCCTGGCTCGCCTGCCTTAATGCATCGATCTCTTTTTCAAGCTTCCGGTTGGCGGATTCAAGCTCGGCGATGGCCTTTTTCAGGGCGGTGCGATCCTGCATAATCGTCGCCCGACTCTCGGCAGCCGCTTTTTCGGCGGCAGCTTTTTCCGCAGCCGCTTTTAGGACCAACTCTTCTTTGGCTTCCTGGGCCTTAATCTGAATCGCCCGCATGTCCTGGGCCACGGTCGGCGAAACCACTATTGCGTTGGCAAGCAATACCGGGAGTAACCACGCAATGACCATTCTCATCGGATCACCATTCTTCCTATCGGCAGGGTAAGCATTTCCACCGGCTGGCGCTTGGCGGCGATATCGATAGCCGCATGGATGGATGGGTTATGGGTGGCAGGCAGAGATTGCCATACATTATCGGCGACATTATAAAAACCGCACTGCTTGCGGTCCAGGCTCTGGTAAAACAGGCTTATCCGTCCCAGCCGAAAGATATCGACCAACATGCTCTGACCGTCGATGTCGATGGTTTCCTGATACGTCTCGATCGTCGTGCCATACTCTGCCTCCACCAGGAAGGCCTCCATGACCTTGCGGTATTTCTCGCTCACTGAGACGTCAGGATCGATCATCAAGTACTCAAGATTTTCGATTCGTTTTTTTCGCTCTTCAGACAGAAACGGAAAGTCATCGGACACTTGTATCTTTAGAAGGGTCAACATCTCCTTCAAAAAAGGCTGGATTTGATTGGAAATCTGTTCAATATCGGCGAGCTGTTTTTCCTTGGCGGCAATCCGTTCCCAGGCCGCGTCAACATAGTCCTGTAATGCCTGCCGTTGTTGCCGCAGTTGCGTCTGCTCGGCCTGGAGCTGTTCGAAGCGATCGGTCAACTTTTCTTTTTCCAAGCGCCATTTTGCTTTCGCTTCTTGATTTGCCTGTCGGGTATCGATGGATTGGCGTACGGGTTTCTCTATTTGCCGCTCGGTGTCGATAGCCATCCCGGAATTGCCGGACAGCAAAAACAGACAACAATTGGTAAGTATGAGAATGAGACTCTTTTTTCTGGTCATTCACCGGTCTCCTGAACCGTTAAGAACTGATGATTAGGGCGTTTACCAAAAAAAAATCCCGGACCGTTTTTTTGGTAAAACGATCCGGGATATCCCTGTTTATATCCACAGACAGATATTTTAACGTCGAGGAACGAGGCGGTCCACGCTATCGTTTCCTGATTTGCCCAGGCAGGTTTTCTGACTTTCGGATCTTTCTACTTGCTGCGTCTTCCCAGCCTATCCGGCCAGTGACCTTTTGCAGCGTTCGTCCCCGATTACAGCGGCGGGCCCGTTCCCGATTTTCACGGGATTCCCTATTAAGCTCTGTTATAAGCACCTTTGGAATTGCAGCGTTAGAATAGAATAAAAATCTAAAATGTCAACCCTGTTTTTGATGCTATAGAGAACAAATAAGCAGTCCGGTTTATCCAGTTACCATGGAGGTGAGACGATTCTCCCTGAAAATCGGACCAAAACACGTTCTACTCTTATTTTTCGATTACCATGGATGCGACCCGGCAGGTTGGCACGCCTGAATGCGGGCCTTCAGCTTCGGAAACTGGGCCATATCCGTATGGGGCAGAAACAGGGCCGCCACGTAGTTGTCCATATACGACGGGGTTTCCGACAACTCGAAATTGGTCATGGAGCGGGTCACCTCCACCACGTCCCGCCGGATGCGGTTGGTCAGGCTGCTCATCTTGGCGCCCATGAGAGAACTGTTGCCGATGAAGGTCACCTTCTCCGCATCGATCTCGGGCAAAAGCCCGATGGTCATGGCCTTTTCCAGGTCCACATAGCTGCCGAAGCCCCCGGCCAGGATGATGCGGTCGATCACCGACATGTCCATGCCCACCTCGGCCAGCAGGGTCATGCATCCGCTGTAAATCGCCCCTTTGGCCCGGATCAGGTTCTCGATGTCGATTTCGGTCAGGGCGATGTCCCGGTCGATCTGGGTCTCCTCGGCCCGGGCCAGCACGTATTCCCACACCCCGTTATCCTCACGGATGCGGTCGGTGGCCAGGTCGCGGTTGAATTTGCCCAGGTTGTCGATCAGGCCCAGTTCGAACATCACCGCGATCATGATGATCAGGCCCGAGCCGCAGATGCCCTTGGGACGCACGTTGCCGATGGTCATCAACATGGGTTCCCAGGTCACGGGGTCCAGCGAGAAGTCCTCGATGGCCCCCTTGGCCGCGCGCATGCCGAACTTGATGCCGCCGCCCTCGAAGGCCGGTCCGGCGCTGCAGGCCGCGCAGGCCAGCCAGTCCCGATTGCCGATGACGATCTCGGCATTGGTGCCGATGTCCATGAACAGGGTCAGCCGTTCGTCCCGGTATAGCCCCGAGCCCATCACCCCGGCCACGATATCCCCGCCCACATAGCTGGACACGGCCGGGTAGACCAGGGCCGTGACATGGTCGCCCAACGCCAGGCCGATGTCCACCGCCCGGATGGGCGGATAGAGGGTCGAGGCCGGCACGTAGGGGCTGCGCCGGATGTAGCGCGGATTGATCTTGAGCAGCAGCTGCGTCATGGTGGTGTTGCCGGCCAGGGTGATGGCGGCGATGTCCTCCGGGTCCACCTTGGACCGCCGCACGATGCCAGTCACGATCTTGTTGATGGTTTCGGTCACCACCTTCTGCAGCTGCTCCAGTCCGCCGGCTTTCTCAGCGAACACGATCCGGCTGATCACGTCCTCGCCGTAGCTGATCTGGCCGTTGAAATCGCCTTTTTCGGCCAGCACCGCCCCGGTCTTCAAATCGATGAGCTGGCCGTAGATCGTGGTGGTGCCGATATCCATGGCAATGGCGTAG
Source organism: uncultured Desulfosarcina sp. (assembly GCF_963668215.1). NCBI lineage: Bacteria > Pseudomonadati > Thermodesulfobacteriota > Desulfobacteria > Desulfobacterales > Desulfosarcinaceae > Desulfosarcina > uncultured Desulfosarcina sp. Next base: position 4,582,332 of record NZ_OY764190.1, on the reverse strand, counting down.
ATGCGGTCGGAGGTGTCGCCGGGCTGGACGTTGACGATCTCGGTCTTGCCGTTTTCGAACACCGGGCGGGCCAGGGTGGCCGTGACCCGGAAGTTGTCCTTGCGCAGCACGTCGGGAATCCTGCGGATCACCGGCAGGCTGACGGTCAGGCGATGTTCGTCGTGGTGCAGTTTCAGGTGGCTGACCAGCCGGGTGACGTCGGGCAGGTGGTCCTGGTTGTCCGGCTCGGGAAGTTCGATATAGATTTTCTCCACCGGCGGCAGAAACAGCCCCTGCTCTTTTAAATCGTTCAGGTCCATCTGCCGGATGCGGGCCGTTTTCCGGGGAACGTAGCTCTGCTTCAACACGCTGGTGTCGATGGCCGATTCCACGGGCACGCGTACGGTGACGTCGCCGGTGACGACCGACTTGCAGGCCAGGCGGTAGCCTTTCTCCCGGTCCTCCGGGCTGAGCTGTTCGCTGACGCCCCCGGCCACCTCGCCGGATTCGACGATGACCCGGCACTTGCCGCAAACGCCCTCCCCGCCGCATGAGGCGTTGATGTGTACACCGGCCTCCATGGCCGCCCGGATCAGCACGGTGCCGTCCGGCACCTGGATTTCGCGGTTGTGGGGGAGGAAAGTGATAGTGGATTTCGCTGTCATAGGCCTATCCTTTTACATGAAGAAGTGAGATGTTAAGGACTGCCGGACAGGCGTGTACGGAGTGAAAACAAAGGAAGGGCAAAGGGTGCATTCGGGCCGAAATAGATTCGGGTCCCAGATAAGACCACCCATGCAGCCTGGGTCGAGAAACCCTCACGAAAACCGATTCATGAAAGTTCGCATCCGCATGGGCATGATCGCTTTTACCCCGTCGCTGTACACCGCAGCTGGTCGGCAATCGGCAAGGCAGGTCTTCTGGCTTCCGGATCCATCTACTTTCCGCGCCTTCCCGTTTCGGCACGCAACGAAACAGTGGCTGCTGCGGATTTCGTCCCCGATTACAGCGGCGGGACCACTCCCGATTTGCACGGGATTCCCTCTTATGCCCCATGGGCACCTTGCTTCATTATTTTCTGATCCAATTGGCGGCAATTGTCAAGGTCCATTTCGGCGATGGCCGTACCGGAAGAGAAATAACGCCGAAACCTTTGCATGGTTTTCCACTTCGTGGTTTAATAAAGATTAAATCAACACCATGGTCTGGGAGAATACTGCCAGTAAGGAGGCTGCCAATGATCGACGATAAATGGAAATCCATGAAACCGTCCAAGTCTTCATCGGCCGATGGATCATTTGCCAAGACCATCTTAAACTCGCTGACGGCCCATGTGGCCATTCTGGACGCAAACGGCGTTATCCTGGAGAGCAACCGGGCCTGGAAACGCTTTGCCAAAAGCAACCAGATTCGCATGCGGCCGGACACGCGGGGTGTCAACTACCTCAAAATCTGCGAACTGGCCGGAAGCGAACCCTCGCTGGTCGCCCAGGGGATTCGTGAAGTGATCACCGGCAAGCGAGAAGAATTCGCAATGGAATACGATTGCCACAGCCCGGATGAGCAGCGCTGGTTTTACATGCGCGTCACCCGGACGCCCGGTCCGGGCCCCCTGCGCATTGTCGTGAGCCATGAAAACATCACGGCCTTGAAACGGGCCGAGGCGGGCCTGCGGGAAAGTGAAGCGGCCCTGAAAAGTCAGAAGCAGTATCTGGAGGATGCCAATACGGCCCTCAAGGTGCTGTTGCGCCAGCGGGAAGCCGACCAGTGCGAGATGGAAAAAAAGGTTCTCGACAACATGCGGCATCTGGTGGCTCCCGTGATCGCCCGCATAGCTGCCAGCAAGCTTCAGCCTCGCCAGAAAGCCATGCTGGCGAGCCTGGAGGAACGCCTGTCCGAGTTGACCCGGCCTTTCATGAGACGGCTGTCGGCCATCGAAACGCGGCTAACCCCCCAGGAAATCGAGGTGGCCGCGCTGATCCGGGAGGGTCGCAGAAGCAAGGAGATCGCCGACCAGCTCGGCCTGAGCATCGCCACCGTCAACTTTCACCGGCGCAACCTGCGCCGCAAGCTGGACTTGCGCAACACTTCCACCAACCTGCGTTCGTTTTTGTTGGGGTTGAATAACTGACGGTTTTTACCCGTCAGTTAGCTGCAACTCTTCCGGTATTGTCCCCCAAGGCCGTCCTATCCTAAATTGATTTAAAGCCGGCAGCCGGGCCGAAGGTCATCCGCAACCGCCCTTCGAAATGAGTACGGCGTCGCCGTCAACTTTAAACCAGGAGGAAAAGCCATGTTATGTTCACTTGCAAACAATGTCGATGCATCCGCCCTTAAAACCATTACCGATCTTGAAAAAGATCTGGGCAAGACCCTGCTGGCCTTCGCCTGCCACGATTTAAAGCCGTCCGCGCTGAGTGCCGACCAGTTGAGCAAAGTCCAGGCAGCGGAAAAGAAATTGGGAGTTTCCCTCGTGGCCGTGGAAGCGTAACGGGTACCGGAATGGCAAGGCGCCGACGCCTGTCGGCGCCGCCTTTCCCGATGTAATCGTACCTTTTTTCAACATCCCCCTCACATCGCAACCTTTTTTTGACTTCCGCCAGCCTGCCTTCTCCAACCGGTTTCAGTGTCCGTCCAGAAATCGGCTAATTTGGTCGAGATCAAGGCTTTCGAAAAATTTTACCAGAGGTGCCCGAAGGAAATACCCTTGGGGTACATATGGTTGATATTCCGAGGATAAAATTTTTCGTATAACGCAGATATCGGTCAAATTGGCCATTTATGAATGGGCACTACCTATGTACTTCCCACCTCAGATGTGCTACCCCGACGGCACCTGACCATTTTTCCGTAAACCGCAAAAAAAAGAGCGTCTGTAATGAAACCACCCGCGGCCCCTGCCCACCGCGACCCCCATCGCTGGATCGTTTTCACGGTCATCGGCCTGATCTATTTTTTCGTTTATTTCCACCGGGTTTCCACATCAGTCATCGTTTCCGACCTGCTGGCCGCCTTCGATACGACCGCCACGGCCCTGGGCCTGATGTCGTCCATGTATTTTTACATCTACGCGTTCAACCAGCCCATGGTGGGGTACCTGGCGGATCGCATCGGCCCGCGGCGGGTAATCGCCTGGTGGTCGGTAACGGCGGCAATCGGATGCTTCATCTTCGGCCTCGCCCCTACCATAGGATGGGCATCGGTGGGCAGGGCCATGATTGGCTTTGGCGTGGGCGGGGTCTACGTACCAACGGTCAAGGCTCTTTCCCAGTGGTTCCGGCAAAAGGAATTCGCCACCATGGTGGGCCTGCTCATGGCGGTCGGCAATTTCGGGGCGGTGGTGGCCACCACGCCGCTGGCCTGGGCCGCAGGCCGGTGGGGGTGGCGGCCCACCTTTTTTCTCATCGGCGGCATCAGCCTGGCGCTGGCCCTTTTGATGCTTTTTGCCACCCGGGATGCCCCCGAACCCCAAGAACCGGTGGACGGCCATGCGGACAAGCCCGGGCCCGGCCTGTTGGCCAGCATCGGCATTGTCCTGGCGGCCCCGCAGTTCTGGCTGGTTGCCGTCACCTTCTTCGGTTTTTACGGGACCGCGGTAACCTTGCAGGGACTGTGGGCAACTCCGTTTCTGATGGCGGTACTGGACATCGAGCGCATGCTGGCCAGCAAGCTCAATATGCTCATTCCCATAGGAGTAATTATCGGAGCGCCATTTTTCGGTTGGCTGCCGGATCGGCTCGCTCTGGACAAAAGCCGCGTCCTCACCGCCATCACAGCAGTCTACAGCCTGTGCTGGCTGGCCATCCTGCCGGTATTCGACTGGCTGGAATTACGTGGTTTCGCAGTGATTCTGCTATTGATAGGACTGATGATCGGCGGATTCATCAGCGTCATTTGGGGGATCATCCGGGAAACCACGCCGACGGAACGTTTGGGCTTGACTTCCGGACTTCTCAATCCGGCTCCCTTTCTGGGCGTTGCCGCTTTTCAGGTGCTGACCGGCAGCATTATCGACCGGGCCGGCCAGGCCGGGCAGCGGGTGCCGCTGTCCGGCTTTACCACAGCATTCGGCGTCTGCCTGGCCGCGGTATTGGCCTGTCTGGTTCTCTCCTTTTTCATCCGTTCGCAGCCGACACCGAAAAAAAGCATATAGGCGGACGACATCCGAACACGCGGGATTTCATTTCTCCCATTCAAGCCCGTCAATAGCCAACGCGACTTCCCGGCAGAACTTTTCCAACACCCGGTTATGGGCGGCGGCCAAGGCTTTGAAGCCCGTTCCGGAAATCGGTTCGCAAAGGCAAGTCCGCCAGGATCGCTCCGTTTCCGGAGCGCCTTTGCGTTGCAGCGTCCACATCGCCCGAAGCCGCATCTTCTTGTCCGTGGTGCCGATCAGTTCGCCGAAACGGATGCCAAGGGTGACATCCGCTTCCAATCCCGCCGGCAGGGGGTGGCTCACCACCCGGGCATGGGGGAGCAGCGCCTGAAGATTGTCTTCCAGAACCTGCTGCACCAGCCGGTCCGGATAGTCTGCCCAGCGATGGAACTCGGAAATCTCCAGTTCACTGGAATCGTTCAGCATGACCATCTGCATCCGGTTGACGTAGGCGGGCAGCTGAACCGGGCCGATGGCCACGATCCGGGACCGGGGTTCGTCAACGGTCCCTGCCGGACTTTCTCCGGCGGCCAGGGAACGCAGAACGTAGTGATTCACCGAAGGCGTAACCGACCGGCACCCGAGAATCATGGCCAACAGCAGGGCCGGGATCAATACCCGTAAAAACGGCCGTTTCATTGCCGATCCCCCTTTCCGAAAACAATGGCGTCGGGATGCCGCTCCAGATAATCGGCCAGGGCTTCCACGGACCGGGCGGCATCCTGCAATTCGAGCAGCAGTCGATTGAGGTTGTTCACGACGGGCGCACCCTCGCCCAAAACAGTGTTGGCCCGATCCAGGGCCTGCCTGCCAACGGCCATAGCGCCTTTGATCTGGTCGAGCATTTCGTTGAGTTTGGGAATGGTGCCGTCGTTGAAATCGGATGTAACCTTTTTGAACTCGGCAAAGCTCTGATCGATATTATCGATGGCGCTCTCCAGGGCGGTTGATCCGACCACGGTCGTCACCTTCTGCGCCGCCTCGCGGATATCTTTCAGGGTCTCTTCAAAGGGAAGATGGTTGAGGCGATCCAGAAGTCCTTTGGCCGTCGCCGTGATTTCCTCCACCGTATTGGGAATGGTGGGCAGCACCGGGTAGGTGTCTTGCCTGTTGATCTTGCGGGGCGCGGCTTCCGGGTGAAGCTGCATGCTCACGTAGCTTTGCCCGGTCAAAAGGTTCCCGATGCGCTGCTGGGCGCGCAGCCCTTTTTCCACCAGGCGCTCCATTACCTGGTACTCGGGGATGGCCAGTTCTCCGGACAGTTCGATACGGTCCGGTTCGATGGCGATCAGCACGGGAATGCGGAATGTCAGTTGATCCTGGTCGAACAGAAGCCGAATGCTGACCACCTCTCCGATCTTGATGCCGTAAAATTCCACTGGAGACCCGGCAGACAGCCCCCGGACCGTCTCTTTGAAGTAGAGCAGATAGTACTCCCGATAGCTATAGCTGGAGGCATTGGCGCTGTCGCGATTTTCGTACAGGGTGAATATCTGACTCTGTTCGGGGGGCGGCTCGGTATTCATGCCTTCGGCAGTGAAAAAGGAGATGCCGCCCACCAGCAGGCTGGCCAGCGACGGGGTGTCGATGCGCACGCCATCGGGCCCGAGGTTCACGTTCAGACCGCTGGCGTTGTAAAATCGCGAAGTGCGCCTCACCTGCTGGTGGTAGGGCGCTTCGATAAAAATCTCCAGCAGGACCCCGGTCCCGTCCCTGGCCATATCCACATCGGTCACCCGGCCCACCTTGACCTGGCGGTAGTACACCGGCGATCCGATATCCAGCGAGCCCAGGCGATCGGCCCGCAGATTGAACTGCCGGCCCGGCGTATCCCGGAAAATGGCCGGCGGTTTTTCCTTGCCCTCGAAGCGGTGCACGATCTTGCCGCCGCTGCCCGGCATCATGCCGATATAGGCTCCGGAAAAAAGGGTGCTGATACCGGAAACCTCGCCCACCGCCACACGCGCCCGGACGATCCAGAACAATGTATCGCCGGTCAGATAGTCAGCCACATCGCGGCTCATTTCCGCCGTTACCAGCACCTCGGAAAGGTCCTCGCTGAGCTGGATGGTCCGAACCTTGCCAACGCTGACGTCCTTATATTTGATCTCCGTTTTCCCCGGAACCAGACCTTCGGCGGACTTGAAGACGATGGTGATGGTGGGACCGGTTTCGCTGATGGCTTTCACGGCCAGCCAGGCGCCGATCAGCGCGGCCAGCAGCGGAATCAGCCAGACGACCGAAAACCGTTTCCTGTGCTGGATTTCGGGCTCGGGTATCGCTTCGGCAGGATCGGGCTCAACGGGCGGTTGATGCATCTTCTCTCTCCAGGGCATCCCAGATCAGTCTCGGGTCGAAGGTTGTAGCCGCGATCATGGTGACGATCACCACGGCGGCAAAATAGACGACGCCGGCGCCGGCCTCGATGGTCGTCAGATACCCCATGCGCACCAGGGAAACCAATACGGCCACCACAAAGACATCCAGCATGGACCAGCGCCCCACCAGCTCCGTGATTCGGTAGAGCCGGGTGCGATCCTCCGGCCTCCAGTTCCAATGCCGCTGCACCGAAATCAACAGCCCGCTGAGAACGATCAGTTTGGCAATGGGGACCACGATGCTGGCCACAAAAATAATCAGGGCGATGCCCCACGAACCGGTTCTCATAAAATAGAGAACTCCGCTGAGAATGGTGTCGGACTGGCTGCTGCCCAGGTAGGTCGTGACGGTGACCGGCAGCAGGTTGGCCGGAATATAGAAAATCAAGGCCGTGATGACCAGGGACCAGGTTCGGGCGATGCTGTTGGGTTTTCTCATGTGCAGCCGGGCCCCGCATCGGGGACAGCGGATCGTTTGCCGGTTGGACGGGGGCGGCCGGCGAACCAGCAGGCGGCAGCTGTGGCAGTTGATCAGGCCTGCCGCTGCGGCCGTACCGGTGGTGGTTGCAGGCCTCGGATTCATCGGTAAATCTTCTCCCAGACGACACGGGGCTCCAGAAAGGCCGCAACACCGGCCAGGACGAATACCAGGGCCAGAAAGGAAAACAGGGCGGTTCCCGGGATGATGGTGGCCATTTTCGACAATTTGACCACCGACACCAGAATTCCCAACAAAAAAATCTCGGTCATGCTCCACGGCCGCAGGCTCAGGGCCACGCGGAAAACGTGCCGGGCGAGTGGCAGGCGAAATCCCCGTTTGATCGGCCACAACACGTAAACCAGCGCCAGCAGGAGCATACAGGGGATCAGCATGCTGGTGAGCAGCACTAAAATGGCCACGCCGGCCATGCTCTGACCGGAAAGAATAATCGTTCCGGTGATCAGGTTGGTTTCCAGAACGGCCCCCTGGGACTCCAGCGAGAGGAAGGGGTAGATATTTGCGATGATGAATAAAACCAGACCGGCAAGGGCGAAAGCCAGAGTACGGTCCACGGTTTTCGGGGCGTGGGCGTACAACAGGGCACCGCAACGGCGGCACCGGGCCTTGCTGTTTGCCGGCAGCGGCTGCATACGATGCAACAGGTCGCACTCATGGCAGGCAATCAGGGGTTGCGTCATGGCGGTTGAATATTTCAGGGTTAAAATAGTGTTTAAATACCACTATTTTAGAAACCATGCAACGGTAAGAATGGCTTTATGCGACCTGCGAATCGGGTTTGCCCTTGCGGCGACGGATCACCTTGACGACGGCAGGGGACTTTCCCGGAGAGGCACCGGCGGTCCGCTTGTTGTCGGTCTGGCTGAAAAGTTGGAGCAGTTTGGCTTCGATTTGTTTCCGTTTGTTCTCGTCCATCAATTTTCTTCTTGGCTTTTCGGTTGTACGATCAATAACAATCCTCGGCAACGGTCCTTCCATGCCGGTCCGGCCGGAACGATCCGCAATCGGCGGCTCGCGCCCCGCATCGATGTCCGCAATCCACCTGCCGTTCAGGGAGTTCCTTCAGCACTTCACTTTTAAAGGGGAGGTAAACACCGCTTTACTTGCGTCGGGGACAACGCTCGATCCACCGGTGGCGGACCATAATGAGCGTTGGCGCACTGCTTACACCGAATGAAGGGCCTTGGCAAGTGAAAAAACCCAATGATCGCTGTTTTTTCTGAATAATTTTCGCAATCCGGGGGTTGTTTTTCCAGGATGCGCGAAGTAGCGTCGCAGCATTGCGTCCTTGCAATCCTGAGATCCCGACGATAAAACTGGCACATACCGGCCAAGTAGCGTATAAGGGCCGGATACAATAACCAACAGCACCGGCTGTTCGAATTTTTCGATCCAAACGCATAGCCATCATGAAAAAGTCACCCCCTGCGCCCATTGTGGAAAACGTCACCGAAATCATCCTGGAAAGCATTTCCGACGGCGTGTTTACCGTCGATCACGAATGGCGCATCATGTCCTTCAATCGCGCCGCAGAAAAAATAACCGGAATCCCCCGGCGCGAGGCCATCGGCCGCCGCTGCTGGGAGGTGTTCCGGTCCAACATGTGCGAAGAGGACTGCGCCCTGAAACGCACCATGGAGGAAGGCACCTCACTGACCAGCAGTTCCACCTATATCGTCAGAAGCGACAAGAAGCGGATTCCCATTTCCGTTTCCACGGCACCGCTGGTCGGCAGCAACGGCGAGGTGCTGGGGGGCGTTGAGACCTTCCGGGATTGCAGCGTGGTGGAAGCCCTGCGCAAGTGCCTGGACGGCCGCTTCCAGATTGGCGACATCGTCAGCCGCAGCGATGCCATGCATGCAATCCTGGCGATTCTGCCCATGGTGGCGGAAAGCGGCAGCACGGTCCTGCTCGAAGGCGAGACCGGGACGGGCAAGGAATTGCTGGCCCGGGCGATTCACGAAGCCAGCCCCCGCAAGGGCAAGCCCTTTGTAGCCATCAACTGCGGCGCCCTGCCCGACACCCTGCTGGAATCCGAACTCTTCGGATATAAAGCCGGGGCCTTTACCAACGCCGCGAAAGACAAGGCCGGCTACTTTGCGGCCACCCGGGGCGGCACGATTTTCCTGGATGAAATCGGAGACACCAGTTCGGCCTTCCAGGTAAAACTGCTTCGGGTTTTAGAAGAGCAGGCTTTCGTACCGCTGGGTTCGGTCAAAAAAATTGCATCCGATGTCCGGGTCATCGCCGCCACCAATCAGAATCTGGCCGATCAGGTCGCCAGGGGGAATTTCCGCCAGGACCTGTTCTATCGCATCAACGTGGTTCGCATGAATCTGCCCCCCCTTCGGGAGCGCAAAGAGGACATCCCTTTGCTCATCGGCCACTTCATCGAAAAAATGAACCTGCTGCGGGGCAAGGCCATCACCGGCGTGGATGGCGATGTTCTCCAGGTCCTCATGGGCCACGACTATCCCGGCAATATCCGCGAACTGGAAAACATCATCGAGCATGCCTTCGTTCTGTGCAGAGGCGGAAACATCAAGGCGGAGCACCTGCCCGGCAGCATGGGAAGCCGGCACCAGCCACCCAAAGAGCAAAGCGCGCTGACCCACACGCTCAACTCCACCGAGGCCCATGCCATCGCCAATGCCCTCAAACGCAACAGCTACAGCCGTCTGGCCGCAGCCAGGGAACTGGGCATGCACAAAAGCACGCTTTTTCGAAAAATTAAAAAACTGGGCATCGTTCTTCCGCAGGTCGACGGTCGCTCGAAAACCGGAAAACGGGGATAGCCGTCGGTGATCTGCGGTGCTTTGTTCCCGATGCCGGGTTCCGCCATTTCATGGCCAAGCCATGGCCATTCGGCAAATAGCGTCGCACGGAAAGTCGCCTTTACAGTCGCATTTGCGCCACCCTATACTTGCCATTGATTATCGCCTGTTATGCCGCTACCGTCCAATTCTCTGTCATTTCAGTACAAATTCGTACCATGCGGGTCTTTCACCAAAATGGCACATGCCTTGCTGTGGAGAAAGACAAAACGCAGGAGAACACGATGAAAGTAGCTGTCACCGTCTGGAAGGAACGCATTTCACCGGTGTTTGACGCCTCCCGGCGCCTGTTGATTGCAGAGATCGAAGACCGCCGGATTACGGACCGGTCCTACGTCATTTTCGATCCCGAAATGCCGTCCAACCTGGCAAAAATCCTGTCGGAACTCGACGTGCCCGTGCTGATCTGCGGCGCGGTGTCACAGGTTCCGGCCAATATCATGGCCAACGGCGGCATCGAGCTGATTCCCTTTATCACCGGTGAAGTGGATCGCATCCTGGAGGTGTACGCCCGGGGCAATCCCCTGGCGCCCGCCTTTTTGATGCCCGGCTGCCATGACGGCGACCGCTGTGCGGAACCCCATTCACATGAACAAAGGAGCAACCCATTGACCCAACTGCTGTTCGTCACGAACCAAAAGAATCGTTTCGCCGCGATGCAGGCGGAAATCGAAGCCCGCGACGGATCGGTCGCCTGGGCGACATCCGGCCTTGACGCTTTGGAGAGATTGAAACAAACACCCGCCGACCTTGTCGTAGTGGATGAAAATCTGGACGACATGCCCGGCTTGACTTTCGTCGAACGCCTGGTGGCCGTCAATCCCATGATCAACTGCGCCCTGGTCAGTTCGCTTTCCGGAAAGGAATACCACGATGCCAGTGAAGGGCTGGGCATTTTGATGCAGCTTCCGATCGAACCGGACCGCGGCGATGCAAAGCAGCTGATGGCCCATCTGAACCAAATTTTGAAAAGATAGCGAGGAGAACCCATGAAAAAATCATCCGAAGGTGTCGGCATTATGGACAAACCACCGGAGCCGAGCCCCGATGAACTGGCCAGGCAATCGCTGACCAAAATCAAGAACAAAATCATGGTGATGAGCGGGAAAGGCGGCGTCGGAAAGTCCAGCGTCTCCGTCAACCTGGCTATCGCCCTGGCCGAAAAGGGATTCAAGGTCGGTTTGATGGATGTGGATATTCACGGCCCCGATATTCCCAGGATGCTGGGACTTTCGGGAATGCTGGATGCCGGCGCCGACAGAAAACTGAATCCCATGCGCTATTCCGACAACCTGTCGGCGGTTTCCATCGAATCCCTCATGGTCAACAAAGACGATGCGGTCATCTGGCGCGGGCCGGTCAAACACGGCGCTATCCGTCAATTCCTCAGCGAGGTGGCCTGGGGCAACCTGGACTACCTGATTATCGATTCCCCTCCCGGAACCGGCGACGAACCCCTTACCGTAGCACAGTTGATCAAGGATGCCCGGGCCGTCATCGTCACCACGCCCCAGGAGGTTGCCCTGGCGGATGTGAGAAAATCGATCAGTTTTTGCAAGACCGTCAAAATGGAAATTCTCGGTCTCATCGAAAATATGAGCGGCTACACCTGCCCCCATTGCGGCAAGGCCGTCGATCTATTCGGTTCCGGCGGCGGTGAGCGGACGGCGGCGCAGTCCGGCTTGAGGCTTTTGGGACGCATTCCCTTCGATCCCCGGGTGGTGCAATGCGGCGACGCCGGCGTATCCTACAGCCGACAGTATGCGGACTCTCCGGTCTCCAAGGCCTTTGCGGGAATCGTCGACCAGGTTACCGCCGCCCTTGAAAAATAAACAGCGCAGGAGGATGGGTAACGATGAAAATCGCAATCAGTGCCAATGGCCAGAACCTCGATACCACCGTCAACGAACGCTTCGGCCGGTGCCCTTATTTTCTCATCGTCGAAACGGATGACATGAGCTGCGAGGCAATACCCAACACCAATGCCGAGTTGTCCAGCGGAGCCGGTATCCAGGCGGCCAGCATGGTCGCGTCCAAGGGCGCCAGGGCGATCATCACCGGCAGCTGCGGCCCCAAAGCCATGCAGGTCTTTTCCGAAACGGGGCTGCAGACGATTCTGAACCAACAGGGAGTCGTCCGGGACGTCGTCGAGGCGTTTAAAAGCGGGTCCCTGAGCGCCACCGGCCGCGCCAACGCGCCTTCAAAAGCGGGCGTTGCCGCCGGAGCCGGCCAGGCCGCCATGGGCATGGGCGGCGGACGGGGTCTCGGCGGCGGTCGCGGCATGGGCGGCGGCAGGGGAATGGGCATGGGCGGTGGTCGCGGCATGGGGCGACGATGCGGCGGCTATGGCGCCGGTTTTTCCGGTGGGGGGCAGACTTCTGATGCCTTGCCCCGGGAGCAGGAACTGGCGGAGTTGAAGCGCCAGGCCGATGCCTGCAAGGAGCAGTTGTCGGCTATTGAGGACAGGATCAAACAGCTTTCGTGAACCATGACGGCTTTGTAAAACGTCGCACGTTGAACATTGGTGTCATTCCTGCGCAGGCGAGGTAAGGGCGAAAAATTTTTCGCCCCTACATGAGCAATAATGGAAACAGAGAAAATGACAGACAAACTGGATCAATTCGTAGAAAACCTGCAGCAACAGATATTCGATGAAACCCGCGAGGCATTCGGTGAAGCCGGATTTCAACGCTGGCGCAATCCGCTTTACCGGGGGCCTTTGGCCGACGCGGATTCCCATGCGCGGGTCACGGGAGAATGCGGCGACACCATGGAGATCTTTCTCAAATTCAAGGATCATCGGGTGTGCGACGCCGCCTACCTGACGGACGGTTGCGGATCGAGCACGGTATGCGGCTCCTTTGCCGCGGAAATGGCCATCGGCAAGACACCGGACGAACTCACGGACATTACCGGCGACGCCGTTCTGGAGAAGCTGGGTAACTTTCCGGAAGAGGATCGGCACTGCGCATTTCTGGCGGCGGCCACGGTTCAGGAGGCCTTAAATCTTTATATGAGTAAAATCGTCTCCAAAAAATAAATGCATGAAGCACTCATGACGGTTTCGCAAAAAGTACCAGATTCGTCATGCCGGACTTGATCCGGCATCCAGAAACCATTGCAATTACGGGATTCCGGCCTGCGCCGGAATGACGAAAAGATGAAAATTTCGACTTTTTGCGAGACTGTTGCGCAATTTACCCCAATACTGGCCAATACCCATGAAACAGCCTGACTACCGCTATCTTTTCGGCCCTGTACCCTCCCGGCGTTTCGGACGTTCGCTGGGAATCGACCTGATCCCGCACAAGACCTGCAGCCTGGATTGTGTCTTCTGCCAACTGGGCCGCACCGGGCAGAAAACCATCGAACGCCGGCAATACGTCCCCATCGAAGCGGTCATCGAAGAAATCCGCCACTGGCTGCAAACCGATGGCCAGGCCGATTACCTGACCCTTTCCGGTTCCGGGGAGCCGACCCTGCATTCGGACTTCGGCCAGGTACTGGAATTTCTTCACGACCAGCCCATCCCTTCGGTGCTGTTGACCAACGGCACCCTGCTCCACCTGCCGGAAGTGCGGGCGGCCGCATCGCTGGCCAAGGTGGTGAAAGTATCCTTGAGCGCCTGGAACCAGCAATCCTTCGAGTGGGTCAACCGTCCCCACGAAGCGATTGAATTCAACGTGTTCATGGAGGGGTTGCGACAATTTCGCAGCGAGTACGAGGGCCAATTGTGGTTGGAGGTATTTCTGCTGTCCGGCATCAACGCCATGCCCGTGAATGTCGAAAAAATCGCCCGCCTGGCCCGGGAAATTCATCCGGAGCGCATTCATCTCAACACCATCGCCCGTCCGCCGGCAGAGGATTTCGCCGCTGCCGTGCCCTTCGAGCAGCTTGAGGAACTGGTCACGCTGTTCGATCCGCTGGCCCAGATCGCCGCCGGACTGCCTGTCCAGCGAACAAAGGACGTCGAGGCCAACGAGGCCCGCATTCTGGGCATGCTCAGGCGCCGGCCCTGCACGATCAAACAGATCGAGGCGGCTTTCGGCATGCACATCAACGAGGTGTCGAAAATCCTCGGGCAATTGCTTCAACAGAACCGGATCCGTGCCGACCTGAGAAATGAAGAGGTGTATTACACCTGTCGTTAGTGCCCATCCATAAATGGCCAATTTGTCCGATATCTTCGTTATACGAAAAATTTTATCCTCGGAATATCAACTATATGCCTGCGGTAAAATTTTTCGAAAGCCTTGATCTCGGCCAAATTAGCCGATTTCTGGATGGGCACTGGTTAGCTTTTTTACGAATCCGTCACACTTTAAAACCGGAGACAATGACGTTTAGATCCGAAGCCATCCGCTCTAGTTCTTCTGCTTTTCCCATCATTTGATCGCTGCTGCTGACAAAGTTACCGGCGCTCTGGTTGACAACGGCGATGTCCTTGGTGATTTCCTCGGCCACCGTGGAACTCTGGCTGACGTTCTCGTTCACTTCCTGGATGCCCGTTGAGGCCTGATTGATGTTGTTGGCGATCTCCTGAGTGGTTGCGCTCTGCTCTTCCACAGCCGTGGCGATAGTGCCGACGATGTCGTTGACACTGGCAATGACCGAAGAGATCTCGTTGATGCCCTGCACCGTGCCTTCAGTACTGCCCTGGATGTTTTCGATCTTCTGCTTGATCTCCAGGGTCGCGGCGCTGGTCTGCTTGGCCAGCTCCTTGATCTCGTTGGCCACCACGGCAAAGCCCTTGCCGGCCTCGCCGGCCCGGGCCGCCTCGATGGTGGCGTTGAGGGCCAGCAGGTTGACCTGTTCGGAAATCTCGGTGATGGTCTCCACCACCTTGCCGATGCCCTGGGCCGCCTGGCCCAGCTCATCCATCTGGCTGGACGCATCACCGGCCTTCTGCACGGCCTGATCGGAGATGGACCGCGCCTTTTCGGCGTTCTGGGCGATCTCGTTGATGGTAGCGGTCATTTCCTCGGAGGCGGAGGCCACCATGGAGGTGTTCGTGGAGGACTGCTCCATGGCCGCAGCCACATTGTTCAAATTGGCGCTCATCTCCTCGGCGGCGGCGGATACGTTGTTGGAGCGCTGGGAGGTTTCAACCGCATCGGCAGACAACTGCGCGGCAATTTCGGCAAACTCTTTGGACGATTGGCCTACATCGGAAGAATTCGTGGCAATCTTCTGGATCATGGCCTGGAGCTTATCCAAAAAAGTGTTGAACCAGCCGGCCAGTTCTCCGATTTCATCCTTCTTCATGACAGGTAGGCGCTTGGTCAGATCTCCCTCGCCTTGGGCGATATCCTTTATCATCGCTGCGGTATGATTGATCGGTTTGGTCACCGAGCGTACACCGAAAAAAAGCGGGACAATGATGCAGACCAGCAGCAAGAGACAGAGAGCAACGATCCCCCACTGGTTGGTTGCCAGGGTGGCAATCATCTCCGACGCATCGAATACATATGCCATCACACCGATTTGTTTGCCGCTGAAGTCCTTGATGGGAAAAACCGTGATCGCGTAATTGTCCTTCCTGAGGTTGGCGACCTGTGAACGGCCCTTCTCCAGGAGATCCGGCGTCAGAATGGGCTCGGTGACTTCGGAACGGGTGGACGATACGAATACGAACCGGCCCCCGATTATCGGATTTTTAGCGCTGTCCTGAAGTTTGGTGGCGATGGACAGAAATTCTTTGTTCATATAGACGGCAATGTATTCGTGGTCATTGTTGATGCTGTACTTGACCAGCGGATCATAGGAGGAAAGCACCTCGGCCGAGCCCAGGTATTTTCCGCTGTCGGCAATGACCGGCGCAATCCCGCGAATGGCGAAGCCGCCGCGGCCGATCTCGATACCAGTAATGGGGGCGTGATTTCCGCCGCTGATGGTGGCCACCGTATTTCTGAAGGCAGCCAGATCGTCGCTTTTATTTTGTTTCTTCTGCCACAGGCGCAACAGACTTCTGGCCGGCGGAACGTGAAAATGGATGCGAAAGGCTTTGCCGTCGGAAATGGATTCGTAGCCTTTTTCGATACTGGCGAAATATCGCCTGAGTTCTTTCCGGGCGGCCTCCATCTGCGGATCGTCGGCATTTCGGATATCGCCCTGATAGGCCGTGAGATAAGCGTCCTGTACCGCTTTAGCCCGGCTGAACAGGGCGGCCTGTCCCAGCATCTTGTTGGCGATCCGTTTCTCGCTGATGGCAATATCGGCGACCTTGGATCGGGCGATCCGGTCCAGGTTGCGTTCTACCATTTTGTTCATCGTGGTTCCGGCAACCATATACAGGGCGCCTGAAAAAATCACGGTGGCCGTGACGACTGGCAGCAATATACGGGTACTTACTTTTTGCATCATTTTCATCTTGGCAATCCTTTTAGGCGCTTTCCGCGAGACCCTTAAACGAACACAACGGCCATCGTAAAAAGCAAAACGACTTTTATTTTATCCTATTTCTACGGGTATGGCGTCGACAATCGCATTATCGATCACCGCATGTAAAACTTTATTGTTTTTTCTATTTTCGGCAGGTGTACACGGAAGAAAAAAGAGCGGTTAACTGGCAGGAAGGCAAACGGATATGGGCCGCATTCAAGAAGGCAAGGCCGGGTTCACGGTAGTGTTAAAACAACGGGGCGCATGCAGGCACCGATGGGCAAACGGTGCCTGCAGCATTTCTTCGCGAATATCTTCCGGGATTACTTTCCGGTAAACACCGGGTCCCGCTTTTCCTTGAACGCCCGCGGGCCTTCCTGGGCGTCCTGGCTCAAAAAAACCGGAATGGACAAATCCATTTCCCGGGCCAGGGCGGTTTTGACATCCTTGCCGGAATTTTCCAGGACCGCCTGCTTGATCGCCGCTATGGCCAGGGGACCGTTTTTGGCGATGATGGCGGCATAGCGTTCGGCCGCGTCCATCACCTGCGCTTTGGGCACCACCTGGTTGACGAAGCCGTATTCCAGGGCCTGCCGGGCGCTTATCAATTCGCCGGTGAGCAAAATCTCCATGGCACGGGCGTAGGGCATCTGGCGGGTGAGGTGAACGGTGGAGCCGCCGGCAGGGACAATGGACCACTTGACCTCCTGGAGCCCGAAGCGGGCATCCTCGGCGGCCACGCGGATATCGGTGTTGTAGAGAATTTCGAAGCCGCCGGCGATGGCGTTGCCGTTGACGGCTGCGATCACCGGTTTATAAAGGGGCAGATCGCGCAGCAGGGCATTCTGGGCCAGACCGGGATTGGCCTGGACCTGCCTGTCGGCCTCGGTTTCCGGTTTACGGGCGCCGGTCCACAAGGGGATCAGGCGCCCTAAGTCCGCACCGGCACAAAAACTCTTCTCCCCGGCACCGGTGATGATGGCGCAGCGCATCTCCTTGTCCCCGGCAAAATCCTGCCAGGCGTCCGCCAGTTCGATGACCGTTTCCGGATCGAGGGCGTTGTGCGCCTCGGGTCGATTCAGGGTAAGATAGGCGATGTGGTTTCTCTTCTCGTAAATCAGGGCCATGGCTGCTCCGTTATTGGGTTTGAATCAGTGAACTGTGATCGGTGATCTGTGATCGGTGATCTGACCTTCGTCTTCCCTCATCCCTCATCCATCGTCCATCACCCGTCCCCCGTCTTCCGACCAACAAAGTGATCCATGGCCTTGTTGGTCCCGGTCAAGGCCACCATCCAATCCACCCACGACGGCGGCAGCACCTTGAAAAAGGGAATCATCTTGACCATGAAGGGAATCTTCAGGTAGTCCCGCTCCCGTTTGACCGTGAGAACAATTTTACGGGCTACGGCCGCCGGTTTGAGCAGCGGATTGAGCATCGGCGGCGTAAACCCCGCAAACATGCCGGTATCGATCACCGACGGGCAGATGCAGGAGACTTTGACACCGCGGCAGCCGTATTTTTTCATCTCCATGCGCAGGGCGTCCGAATAGCCTACCACGGCAAACTTGGTGGCGCAGTAGTCGGTCTGGCGGGGCACACCCAACAGTCCGGAAGCCGAAGCGATATTGACGATATGCCCGCTGTTGCGCGTCATCATATCCCCGATAAACTGGCGGGTCATCCACATGACCCCCAATGCGTTGATATCCACGATTCGGCGCAGTTCCTCGTAGGAAACCTCGGCGGCCGGTTTGCCGATCACGATACCGGCATTGTTGACCAGAACGTCTACATGTCCGAAATCTTCCAGGACCTTGGCGGCCACCTGTGAAACGGACTCCGGATCGGATACGTCGCAGCGATAGCCGTTGGCTGCGGCCCCCTGACGGGTCAACTCGGAAACCGTGGCCTCCAGTTGGTCTGGGTCGATGTCCAGGAGCGCCAGGCGGGATTTTTCCTGGGCGAACGCGAGGGCCATTTCCCGGCCGATGCCGGCCGCGCCGCCGGTGATCACGACAATTTTACCATTCAACGCTTTCATTGCAACCCCCCATAAAAAAGAAAAAGACGTGGCTTCCGGCGGAGATGACCTATGGCAAGGAGAGATCTATGGACCGGAAGCCGCGTCGGCACAGGCACGGATTATGACGATGATTCGATCGTCAGCGAAAGGTGCAGGGTATAGCGGGCCAGAATGTCGGCGATTCTCTTTTCCAGGATCGCCGCGTCCACGCCGGGTGCCGGCGTGAGAGCGATGGTCACCCGGGTGCCGTGGACCTTGTCCTCACCTGCAGATACGGACATCGTTTCCACCTGATCGCCTAGTGCTTCGAGTTCTTTGCGATAGACCTTTTCGATGACGTCCCAGCGCAGGGCCGGCTTGAAGATCTTGCCTACAGGCGTTAAGGGGACGGTTTCAACGATATGAATGGCTTTAGGTACCGCAGCCCTTTCGCCGATATGTTGCCGGGCGTGGGCGAGAAGATCTTCTTCGGTCAACCCGCTTTCCGCGGCCAATTGGACATAGGCTACGGGGACTTCGCCGGCATGGGGATCGGGTTGGGGCACGGCGGCGACGACCTGCACGTCCGGCAGGCGGTACAGCACCTCTTCGATGGTGGCCGGATCGATGTTGTGCCCCCCGCGGATGATCAGTTCTTTTTTGCGGCCGGTCAGCCAGAAATAACCGTCTGCATCCATGCGGCCCAGGTCGCCGGTATTGAACCAGCCGTCCTGAACCCAGATGCCGGTATTGTGGGTTTCTTCCACGTATCCCTTGAACACGTTCGGCCCGGAGATGGCAATGGCACCGATTTCACCGGTTTCGGCATCCCGCAAATACCGACCATTTTCATCCACAATGACCACTTTCATCTGCTGGTAGGGCATGCGAATGCCGATGCTGCCCACCTTGCGCTCGCCGTTTTTAGGATTGATGGACGAGGCGCAGGCGCCTTCGGTGAGTCCATAGCCTTCGAGCACTTTCATGCCGGTATGGGCTTCGAACCGCTTGAACATCTCCACACTGAGCGGCGCAGCGCCGCAGATGGCATACTGGAGCGAGTCGATGTCCGAATCGCCCACCGGAATGTCCATCAGCGTGGAGAGCACCGTGGGCACGGCCGAGAAAAAGTTGGCCCGGTAGCGATCCACAATCTTGTAGAAGTTCTTGATAACGGACGGATCGCGGTAGCCCATGGGGGAAAGCATCACCACATGGGCGCCCAGAGAAAACGGCGTTATGCCGGTCACGGTGGTGCCATTGACATGAAACAGGGGCAGTCCGCAAAGCACGGTGGTATCGGGCCCCAAGCCGCCCATGGCCCGGATCATCCACCCCATGACGACCTCGTTGATATGGGTCCGGCGGGCCAGCTTGGGCGTACCGGTGGTGCCTCCGGTGTGATAGAGCGAGGAGACATCGTCCGGGGCGATGGTGCGGTCGAATGTCAATCGGTCGCCGGGGTATTCCGCCACCTTTTCGTCGAAGCCGTGGATCTTCTCACCGTCTCCGGGCCCCATGACGCAGATGATGTGTTCAAGGGTCGGGATCTGGTCCTTGATCGCCATGACCTTTTTCCAGATCTCGGTTCCCGGCAGATCTCCCAAAGCCACCAGCACCCGCGTCCCGGCCGCCCGGCAGATGTCCCGGATCGTGGAAGATTCCAGCATGGGATTGATGGGGTTGACGATCCCGGCCGCTTCGGCGCCCCAGAGCACGTAGTGGGTCTGGGGTATGTTGGGCAGCAGGTAGGTGACCACGTCGTTGGAACCGATACCCAAATCGTGAAACATATTGGCGCATTGACGGATTTTTTGGATCAGATCTTCATAGGTGATCCGGACAGGCTGATCCCAGTTGTCACCATTAATGAGAAAGCTGATGGCCACCGACTGCGGTTCGATGGCGGCGCCTTTTTCCAGCACGGCAAAGGTGTTGGTTTCGGTGATGCGCTCGTTGAATGGAACCGCTTCGACGGCTTCGACATCCTTCATTCCTGCAATGGTAAACGGCTCTTTCATGATGCCTCCGTGGTTTGGGTCCGGTCTTCAGGTTATTCGGCCCCCGGTTGATGGCATTTCCCTCCCTTTCTTCTCAACCGTCGAGTGTATCGCCGATCTGAGGACGAGAGGGTGTTTTGAACCAGGTTATAAACTTGAAGAAGCTTCAATTCGTGGTTGACTTTTAATAAAGAATCCCATATGGGAAGTCAAGCAAATTTTGAACCTGATTATAATTTCGAACTTACTTCAAGCTTTGAACTTTTTGCGACACCACTGCGCCTTTTTTCCTGTTTTTGGAAATCAAGACGCATCCACATCGGCCGCGCAAACGGAAAGGAACGAGGAGGATCATGGAAAAAACCATCAATCAGGTCTTTCGCAATCGTGTCGCAAAATACAACAACCGCCTGGCAGTGGAAAAAAAAAGAAGTGGCCGCTGGGAAAGCGCCTCCTGGACCCAGTATTACGATAACGCCCGTTCGGTGGGCCTGGGCCTTTTATCCCTGGGCGTGGAAAAGGGCGACCGGGTGGCGTTGCTCTCCGAAAACCGTCTGGAATGGCTGTATACGGACATGGGCGCTTTGGGCATCGGTGCCTGTCTGGTTCCTATTTACACCACCCTCACCGCTGACGAGGTCGCCTACATTGCCGGCAACGCCGAGGTCAAGATTCTGGTGGTCGAAGATTCGGTGCAGGTGGAAAAAGCCCTGTATGCCGCCGAAAAATGCCCGGCGCTGAAAACCATCGTCGCCATGGACGGCAACGGTCCGAAAAACGACAAACTGATCTCCTTTTCCGAACTGATGCAGTTGGGCAGCAAGGCCCGGAAAAACGATCCGGATGCCTTCGAGAAACTCGCCGAGGCGGTGGCACCGGAGGATCTGGCAACCATCGTATATACCTCGGGGACCACGGGCCTTCCCAAAGGCGCCATGATTACGCACAAGAATATCATGGCTGTCATCGATTCACTGGATCGCATCAAGCCCGAGTTTGCCCACGATGCCGACCAGGCGGTGCCGTTTTTGCCCTTAAGCCATGTGTTCGAAAGGGCCGCCGGCCACTTTTACGGCATGTTCAAGGGCATCACCTCGTCCTATGCCGAAAGCGTCAACACCGTCCTCGAAGATTTCGGCGAAAAACGGCCCACCATCATCCTGGCCGTTCCCCGGGTGTGCGAGAAAGTCTACCAGAAAATTCTCATGCAGGTGGAACAGCAACCGGCCTGGCGCCGTAAGATCTTCCACTGGGGCCACGCCATCGGCGCCCGCATATCCACCCTGCGGGAAGAGAAAAAGCCGATACCGGCGCTGCTTAAACTGAAATACCGCCTGGCCTACACCCTGATTTTCAAAAAGCTTCAGGAAGCGTTGGGTGGCCGCGTACGCTGGATGACGGCCTCCGGCGCTCCCACCGCCCGGGACATCGTTCTATTTTTCAATGCTGCCGGAATCCAGGTGGTGGAAGGCTACGGCATGACCGAATGCTTCGCCCCGGCCACCATGAGCAACCTGTCCGATTACCGAATCGGCACGGTGGGCAGGCCCCTGCCGGGTGTGGAAATCAAGCTGGACGAGGACGGCGAAATCCTCATTCGCGGCGACAACGTTTTCAAAGGCTACTGGAAGATGCCCGAAGAAACCGCCGAAACCTTCACCGAGGACGGGTTTCTCAGAAGCGGCGACATCGGAAGCTTCGACGACGCCGGTTTCCTCATGATCACCGACCGCAAAAAGAACCTGATCATTACCTCCGGCGGCAAGAATATCGCTCCCCAGAAAATCGAAAACCTGTTCTTGGGTGATCCGCTGTTTACACATTTTATCGTCATCGGGGAGCGGAGAAAATTTCTCAGCGCCCTTCTGACCATCAATCTGGAGCAGGCTGAGGTGATCGCCCAAAAACAGGGCATCGAATGCAGCGATCCCCGGACGCTACTCGACAATCCGGACTTCATACGCATCGTCGACGAGCATGTGGCCGAGCGCAACAGCCATCTGGCCCGCTTCGAAACCATCAAGCGCTATCGGATGATTAAAAACGAGTTCTCCCAGGAAGCCGGTGAGCTGACGCCCTCGCTGAAAATCAAGCGCAACGTCATTCACGAAAACTACACGGATCTGATCGAATCCATGTATGCGGACGTAAACTGAGAACGGAAGTCAGAGGCCAGAGGTCGGAAGACGGAAGACCGACCACCGATCACAGTTCACTGTTCACCGTTCACCTAAATTAAAGGAAGCCAATCATGAGCAACCCGCTGGACACCATCGAACCCATGGTCTACCAAAGCCAGATCAGCGTTCCCTATACCTGGTGGGCAGGCGAAACGGCCGGTAAATTTCTCAGATCCCTGCGCGACGAGCAGAAGATCCTGGGAACCCGCTGCGACCGATGCAAGCGCGTCTTCGTGCCGCCGCGTAAAACCTGCCCGACCTGCTTCACCGCCAACGAAACCTGGACGGCTGTGGAATCCGTGGGCACCGTCGTGGCCGTTACCGTGGCCAGACGCCAGTTGGCCGCCATCCCCAAAAAGGTCCCGGTGGTCTTCGCCCTGGTCAAACTGGATGGCGCCGACACCGCCCTTTTGCACACCATCGACGGCATCGATCCGGACAAGGTTGCCATCGGCATGCGCGTCCGGGCCTGTTTTACCGATCAGGCCGGGGCCACCATCGACGCCATCTCGCACTTCGAACCGGCCGAATAGAAAGGATCGTTATGGATAAGGCAGCAATTGTGGGCGTGGGCATGACCGCCATCGAAAAGAACAAGGCCCATGACGGTTTTGCGGACATGGCCTGGGAGACGGTAAACTTGGCCCTCAGCGATGCGGGGATGTCCATCGACGACATCGACAATGTGGTCACCACCTCCAACGACTTCTGGGACGGACGCACCATCAGCTGCATGGCGGTCAGCGACGCCAGCGGCGCCCGCGACAAGAACGTCTCCTGCGTGGAAGGGGACGGCACCTTCGGCGCCTTTTACGGCCTCACCCGGGTTCTGTCCGGCGTTTATGGCACCACCCTGGTGACCGCGCACAGCAAAGGCTCGGAAAGCGTTTCCAGCCTGATCACCAACGCGTCGTTCGACCCCATTTACGAGCGCTCCATCGGCATGGATATGATCAGCGCCGCCGCCCTGCAAGCCAGCGCCTACATGCACCGCACCGGCACCACAGCCGAGCAGCTCGCAAGGGTGTCGGTCAAAAACCACGGCAACGCCCGCCACAACCCCAAGGCCCAGTTGCCGCTTGAAATCGACGTGAACGACGTGCTGGCCTCGGAGATGATCTGCGATCCGCTGCACAAGCTGGATTGTTCGCCGGTATCCGACGGCTGTTGCGCCCTGATCATCGCCAATGAGGACCGGGCCAAAAGCGCGGCCAGACCGCCGATCTGGATTAAAGGCGCCGCCTTTTGTGCGGATGCCTACCACCTGGGCGACCGGGATCTCTCCCGGGCCGACGCCCTGACCCAGGCCGCAAAAAAGGCCTTTGCCATGGCCGGCATTACCGATCCAGTCAAACAGATTCAGGTCGCCGAACTTTACGACGCCTTTTCCTACCAGGAGCTGATGTGGCTGGAAGCCATGGGGCTTTGCCCCGACGGCCAGGCCGGCAGCGAACTGGAGAAAGGCGCCTTCGACATCGGCGGACGGCTGCCGGTCAACCCGTCGGGCGGCCTGCTCAGCGGCCACCCGGTAATTGCTGCCGGCCTGATCCGCATGGCCGAGGTGGTTCGTCAGCTGCGCGGAGAGGCGGGAGGCGCCCAGGTCAAGGATCCTTCTGTCGGTGTGGCCCAGGGGGTGAACGGGCTGTGCGGGCAGTCGCATTGTGTCTGGGTGTTATCCAGTATACGTCCATAAACGGCATCTTGCGGCTCATGCCGGCGTTCTCACTCGGCTGAAATCCTCAACGTAGCTCTGCTACGCCTGCGGTTTCAACCTCGCTGCGGCCTTGGCCTGAACCACAAGCTACCATTTCTGGACGAATACTGACCCGCGACAAAGCTTGAGAAATATACTTGTAAAAAGGAAACACCATGAGCAAACAACGCGTCGCCATTGTCGGTACCGGACAGACATTCCATAAAAGCCATCGCCCCGACGTCAACGGGCAGGAACTGATCAACGAGGCGGTCCAGACCGCCCTTGCCGATGCCGACCTGAGCATCGACGAAATCGATGCCGTGGTGATCGGCAACATGGACCACTTCGAAGGCATCAACTATGTGGACTGCTGGAGCGTCGACGGCTGTGGCGGGTTCATGAAGCCGGTCATCAAACTCACCACCGGCGGCACCACCGGCAGTACCCTGGCCATCGGCGGCTACCACATGGTGGCCTCGGGCCTGTTCGACCGGGTGCTGGTCATCGGTTGGGAGAAAAACTCGGAGTCGGACACCACCGGCGCCATTACTACGGCCTTCGATCCGGTCTGGGACCGCCTGGTCTTTGCCGGCGCCATTTCGGGACTGGCCGCCGAAGCCCAGGCCTACATGGCCAAATACGGGGCCACGGACCGCGACGGCGCCCGCGTGTCGGTGCGCGACCGCAAACACGCCTGCAACAATCCTCACACCCAGTTGCGCAAGGAAGTGACCATCGACGAGGTGCTGGCCTCGCCCATGCTGGCCGACCCCATTCACCTTTTGGATGTCTGCCCCCGCACCGACGGGGCCTGCGCCGTGATCATGGCCGGGGAACAGGTAGCCGAGAAAATTACCGCCACGCCCGACTGGATCTGGGCCACGGCCAACCGGCACACCTACACCTATCTGGGAGACAGCAATTTCGGCCGACTGGATTCCATGGCCGCCGCGGCCCGTGAGATCTACAAAAAAACCGGCATCAAAGAGCCGGCCAAGGAGATCGGCGTGATCGAGCTGTACCAGCCCTATTCTTTTGCCGGCATCATGTGGATCGAGGATCTGGGACTGGCCGAACACGGCAAGGGCGCCGAGTTCATCTGGAGCGGCGCCACGGACATGGGGGGCGAGATCCCCATCAACCCCTCGGGGGGGGTAATCGCATGCAACCCCATCGGCGCCACGGGCCTGATTCGCTGTGCCGAGGCCGCCATGCAGGTAATGGGCAAGGCCGAAGGCCGTCAGGTACCCGACGTAAATTTAGCCATGAGCACCGGATTTGGAGGCTGCTTCTGGTCGGACATCCTGCTTCATGGCCGGAGAAAACCGGATTTTTAGCGCAAAGCGCGTGAACGGTGATCCGTGAACCGTGAACAGACGGATGTCGGCAGCATTCCAGAGTCACCGATCACCATCCACTGTTCACCGATCACTGTTCACCGTTCACAGTTCACTGTTCACCGTTCACAGTTCACTGTTCACCGATTTAAAAAGGAAGCCACCATGCCAAACACCGACCCTGTCATCATCGAATCGGGACCGGCCAAACAACCGTTCAACTACGCCGTGGGACGTCACGGCAGCCTCTTTTTGCAGGAACTGCGCGACAACCGGCGCTTCATGGCCGTCAAATGCCCCAAATGCGGGAAGGTATACATTCCTCCCCGACGGGTCTGCGGCGCATGTTTTGTCGAAATGGACGAATTCGTGGAAGTCGGCCCCGGAGGCACCATCGGTACCTTTACCATCCTGCGCTACGCCTTTATCGACCCTGAAACCGGGGAGCAGAAGCCGGTGCCCTACGGCTACGGATTCATCCGCCTGGACGGAGCCGACACCCTGTTTCAGCATTATATCGATATTCAGGACGAATCCAAGGTGGTCATCGGGGCGCGCGTGGAACCCGTGTTTGCCGACGAACGCAAGGGAACGATCAAGGACATTCAGTACTTCCGGATCGTCGAATAAACCCGGCGGCGTAGTTTCCCCTAACGGATTGTCGAGTTTTTATATGCTGAACCCCTACCGGCGCTCCATCTGCCTGCCCGATAAGCTGGGGGCCTGCCTGGTCACCGGAACGGAAAAGGTTCGCTGCGGTTACGGCAACGGAGACTGCCTGCTGCTGGATTTCCATCACCGCGTCTTTGCCGTGGCCGACGCCACCGAACGGTTTCCCCAGGCCTCCCGGCTGCTGATCGAGCGTCTGGCCGCGGCCATCGCCGAAACCGGCCCGCCCAGAGACGAGAATACCTTCAACGCCCTGCTGGAGCGGGTCTGGTCCCGGCAAAAGTACATCCACAAAACCACTTTGAGTTGTGTGGTACTGGTGAACGGCAATGACGGACCGGCAGCCATGCTGGCCAACAACGGCGACTCGACGATTACCTTCCTGAACCCGAGTGACGGCAAGGTCCTTTTCCGAACCCGCGCGGACATGAACTTTGCCGGACGCAGCAAACATCCCAATGCGGTGACAACGCAACGCCTGAACGGCTCCCGGCCCGCCATTGTCCTGGCCACCGACGGGTTGGCAGGCATCGGCGGCATCCTTTCGACGAAGATCACCCGAAGGCCCCATCGCATCGCCCAGTGGATCGCCGACCGGACACGGCCCCCTGCCCTGCCCCCGGAAATCGACGATATCGGTGCCATTGCCCTGGCTCCGGACGTACCGATCCGCGAAACACAAACCATTATCATGGGCGGTACCCGACCGGCCGCGGAGTCGAGCTTTACGCAAACTTCCGGTTACAGTCCGACTATGGATCGCTGGAATTCCATCACTGCCTGGCAGCAATCTCCCGAACTTTTGGAACTGGCCGGAATCCAAATCCGATAGTGGAGGCATTATGGCAGTTCCTATCTTGTAAGGAGAACATATGTCTAAAAGACCGGAATGGTGGCTTTATGTTCTGGCCAAAATCTGGCCGATCACATGGAAAAGCGCCAGGGCGACGCAATGGCCGCTTGTCGGCGGCCTCGTTGCCAAAACCGCACTTCCCCTGATGTCGGAAAAAAACTTCAATGTTACGCATATCCCCATTAACAAAACGATATCGGGTCCACAGAGCACCTACCTGCCCGAGCGGGTTCTTGAGGAGCTGATCGAACGTTCTGCGCATCGTGTCATCATCAAACGCTGTACCTGCAGGGACGAGCGAAAATGTGACAACCATTCAATCGAGTTGGGATGTATTCAACTTGGGGCCGGAACAGAAGAAATCGACCCCCGTATTGCGCATCATGTTTCCAAAGAAAAAGCCATTAAACACATGCACCGCTGTGTCGAAGACGGCCTTGTTCCCATGGTTGGCCGGGTCAAGGTTGACAACCTGATTTGGGGTGTCAAAGACAGAGGGCGACTTCTGGCCGTCTGTTTCTGTTGCAGCTGCTGTTGTACCGTGTTGAATTCAGGAAAATATTTACCGGAAGAGGTGGCCAGGCGAATTGTCAGGTTAAAGGGACTTGAACTCACCACTGACCACCAGAAGTGTACACGGTGCAGAACCTGTGTCGATGCCTGTTTTATGGATGCGCTTTCTCTCGAGAACGGACGGATCGTAAGGGATGATCAAAAATGCAAAGGATGTGGACTATGTGTATCCCTGTGTCCGGAAAAGGCGATTTCGGCTTCGATTGACAGCGTTGATGATGCGGTTGAGGAACTACAAGGCAGGATCAGACAGAGAATCGACTATGAATCCAATTTTCAAACGAATGAGGAACAAGGCATGACATCGACTAAAACCTTCTGGATGATGCTGATGGCAGGATCGATAGGGCTGTGGACCTTGTCCGTTGTTGGCGGTCAGCTCCTTTTTCCGGAAAGCCCACTGAAAGCCTGGGGACTGTTTCTGGTCCTGATCGTCATTCACGTATCAGAACTGCCTGGCACCTTAAAGATTGGGAGAGAACTCGGCCTCAGCCCGCAAAGAATGCTGATTAAAACCATGCTCTATGGATTCACTTGGTGGGTGCCGCTTAAAAAAGGGATTTTTGACAGATGAATCCTTTTTATCCATCCGGCCAACAGCAGGATTGTGCAGCTGCAGCAACCCGGATAACGTCTCTCAAACCGGAGGAGAGAACGTGTTGAACATCTTCAGATACGGCCCGAACCTGAAGCTGGTCCGATGGCAGGTCAGGCTGTCATGGCCGCTGATTCGATATGGGAAAAAATTCAGTGACGTTCCGGTGCTGAAATGGCTCATTTATCCTTTTTTCAAACGCCCCCACAACGAACTGACGTCAATACCCATCCACGCCACGATTAAAGCTCCCGAAAACGTCACACTGCCGATGAAACTGGTAGAGCGACTGGTAGCCGAAATTGACGAGATTTTTCTAATGGATGAATGTCATTGCGCCGGCGTCAAAAACAGAAACAGCCCCCGTTTACATATCGGATGCATGGCCTTCGGACCGTCCATTGCCAGAATTCACCCCTCCCATGGCCGCCGGGTCGATACACAAGAGGCTGTCGAACATGTTCGTAAAGCCGCAAAAGCGGGCCTGGTTGCCAACATCGCCCACGTGTGGATCGATGCCCTTGCGTTCCAGTTGACCCAATTCAACCGGCTTCTCTTTGTGTGCTTCTGTGATGATGATCAGTGCATCTACCGGTCATTCATGAAACGCAGAGGCCCATCCCTGGCTGGCGCCTACCGGAAACTGCCCGGTCTTTCCGTCCGAATAGATCCGGTAAAATGCAAAGCCTGTGGCACTTGTATCAAGAGCTGTTTCGTCTCGGCGATCACACTGCAGGGGAATACGGCAACGATCGGGGATGCCTGCACCGGATGTGGATTCTGTGTAAACCATTGCGCCGAAGGTGCCATCTCATTGACGATGGAGAATGAAGAAGAGATGTTTCAACAACTTTTGCAAAGGGTCAGGGAGATCTCAAACCTGCCGTTGAAAATCGATCAAGACCTCACACAGCAAAAAATGCCTTGAGTCGTGGAAATGATGAGCAGATTGACTCCCATTGAACGGGAAGCGGTATTCTTCCATCTGTTTTTTTCAATCATCTGTGTCGGTTTGCTGGCCCTGCCGATAGACCTGGCCGCCGGCGTCAGGCTGTTTATCCTGGTTATCCTGTATAACATTGTCATGCCGGTCATTGGGCTGCGCCACCCAAAAGATCGTTGGTTTGATATCTGGCTGTTTTCCCTGTTTACCAGTCTTTTTCAGGTACTTCCGGACTGGTTTTTATCCGCGCAGTTGGGTGTTCTTGTTTTTCCGGAAGACGGGCTGTTTAAAATCGGGGATGTCTCCGGCTATATGGCCGGTTTGTGGACGATCCCGTTCTTTATGATCATCTTTTTCGGAAAAGCCGTATATGACCGTTCTTCCTCAGCAGTTGCATTGTGGGCGGTTGCCGGTTTATCTCTCCTGATATTCGGTGCATCGGAAGAGACCATGTGGCTTATACCATCCTGGTATGCAGTCAATGTCACAAGGATCGGGCATATCGCCGTCTATCTGATTGTTCCCGAAATCATCCTGGGTCTTTTTGTTTATCTGGCCTACGAATTCATCCGGGCACACAGATACTGGCTGAAAGTTCCTGCTGCCTTTCTGGTGATGCAATTGTATACCGGCAGCCTTTCCATATTCTATTTCCTGATTGAAAAAATCCTGATTCCCTCTTTTTCCTGAGCGGGTGTTGCTTCAGTTCCTTGAAATGGACACGATCGAATAAAAATAAAAAGGCCGCCGCCGGCATCGATCCGGTGGCGGCCTTTGATTTCTCTGTCGGAAAGAAACTCAGGCGGACTGTTTCAGATTGTGGGCGTCCAGCGCCTTGTGCAGGGTTTTGACGGCGAGTTGGATGCAGTGATGCTTTTTGACGGGAATCTCTTCGAGCACCTTGAACACCGTGCCGTCATCGATGGACCGCGCGTAGTCCAGATCCTTGCCCTTGATCAGGTCCACCACCGCCATGGCGGCGGAGATGGCGCCGGCACATCCCATCACCTGGTATTTGACATCCTCGATGACGCCACCGTTCATCCGGATGGTGATGCCCATGGTGTCACCGCAGGTGCCGGTCATATTGGAGGCGATATCCGCATCGGGGATATGCCCCATATGCGGCTTGTTAATGTAGTAATCGATAGCCGTTTTGGAATAGCCGGATGCCGTCAGCATCGCCTCGATGGATTTGGCTTCCTCCGACATCGCTGCCTGGATCTGTGTCATGTTCCGTCCCTTCAAAAAACCCGCAATGGTTATTTTCGAAACAGAACAAATAAGCTTTTCTTTCAAAGCTGTCAAGACACCGCGAGAAAAAAGCGGCAGTATCGGACGCTACGGGGGAATGCTCGAAAAGCATCCGTTTCAGGCGCAAAGACGCATGCGCTCCCGGGCGAGAATCCGGTCGCCGATGCGGGTGACCAGCTTCAGGCCCAGACCGCGGTCATCCTGCCGAACGACCCTGCCCGTCACCGGTAGCGGCTGGCCATCGTCAAACACCACCATCCCGCGAACGATGCGCAGGTCAGGCGTGGCAACATCGGGCGACAGCCGCATACCGGCGGTGCTCATGTCGATGATGGGAATGGACCGCCCCTCCATGGAAAGCACCGGGCAGCAGTGCGGCGGGTAAACAACCCGATGGTGTTGTCTTCGTTCGGAGCCGGGATCGACCGATCCCTGCAAAGCTTCGGCGACGGGTTGAGGGCGCACGGAATCCTGTTTTTTCGACTGCAGCGAGGCTTCGATTTCCAGCAGGTCGTTCAGAACACGCTGGCGATCGCTTTGTTTGGGGTCCACTTTTCGGGCAATGCCGGGCCTTTTCCGAGGTCCAACGATCGACTCTTTTCCCGGATCTTGGGCGCCCTTATCCGTATCCGCAAACAGTTTCATCCGTTCGCGGGTTTGCAGCAGGTTATGGGTCAAGGTCTGGAGTCGATGTTTCTCTTTTTCCAGGCAGTCTTCGGCACAAACGACCTGGGCGGCGGCCGTCTCTTCCGACCGCCGGACGCGTTCGGCCTCCTTATGGGCGACTTCCGCTTCCTTTCTGGCCTGACCGGCCGCCTGTTTGGCAGCCACTACCCGGTCGCGGGCCTTTTCCGCTATGGCAATGGCCTCTTCCATGGCGCGCTTGGCTTCGATCTCCAGCAGGAGCACCCGGCTTTGGGCCGATTTGGCGGCAATCTCGGCGCTGACGCGGGCCTGTCGGGCCCGCTCATGCCGGCGTTCGGCGTCGCGGGCCGCGGTCAAAGCCGCGTCTACCGCCTCTCTGGCCCCCGGCAGGGCAGCTTCTGTCTGCCGCAGGCGCCGTGCAGTGATGGAAATGGCATCTTGAATGGTTCGGGGGTTCGGCTCGGGCAGGGAAGCGTCATTCGAAGCGCCGCTTTTATCCACCTCGGCAGGGAAATTGACGGTGAAGTGCAGATCCGCGGATTCGGAAACAGCCGTCTTCGGTTCCGGAGATAACGCCGATTCCTGTGGTCCGAATGACGAATGGCGGTCAGAGATTAAGGCCACCGCCTTTTCGTAGGCGCAGGTCAGCAGGTCCATGTCTTCCTCCCGGCTGCCCCGGTCTTCTTCTCCGGCCTCCTTGTGAAACATATCTACCATCCGGTGAAGATAGCCGTACGCCCGGTTGGCGTCGTCGATGGTGGCCTCCGGCGCAAGATCCAGCAGTCTCAGACTCGCTTCCTGTCCCATATCTTCCTTTCCCGTGAAAAAAGACATTCTCGCTCCCCGTCAACTGCCCATCGGTCCGGCGGGTTCGCCCGGCCGAGGGCGTCGAAATGGTATTCGCTCGATTTCGACCAACAATCCAAAGTCTGGGAAAGACCGGTACAAATTCCATGCCACAGAACGGCACCATTCATGAAGGGAAAAGAGCCCACAGTATCGGGGTATCCGGCGAGCATTCAAAATGGTTATACTGCGGGCAGGCGTCAAATGGTTGGCAAAAGGGTCAAAAATTAAGTTAATCGCTTCTGCGTATCCTGCCACCTCCTGTTCGTCTCGAGATTGACTTCGACGGGTTAATCATGCACAAAAAGAGCCGGCTCTTCCCAAAAAACGCACCCATAAACACCCAAACGTTCCCATCGACCTTTGGCATGAAATTCAATCCAAGAAGGAAACGGCGCTTGAAGAAGAAAATCTTCAACCGCCGTCCATATTCCCGGTTTTCCGTATCCAGCAAGCTGTCAGGGCAAGCGCCGATAGGTTTCGACTTCATCACCCTCGGAGAATATCAGTACCATACGGTCCTCCTCAAGAATCATCCGAGCCTGGATGATCTCGTTTTGGGCTTCACCGTAGTCGACCTCGAACTGGATTCCGTCGGCACCCGTTAAGCGATAGGTTCCGGAAACCGCCATGCCCTCGTTGTCCACGGCATGAAAAACACCGTCGGCTTCAAAATGAACGGTGGCGGGTCCTTTTACATCCTGCCATTTGCCCGTCACGGTCGGCCGCAGGGCGCACCCGGACACAAGGACGGCTGCAACGACAACGATCATCAGCATCCTGCCGGAGAAAAAAGAGAATCGGCGGGTGGGTTTCATGGAATCGTCCTCCTTGATTGATGGCAAGTAAACGCTCAAGCGCTCGTTTTTATATTGATACCGGCAAGCAAAGCCGAATTCAACGATAAAATCATCCGTCGGCATTCGCTTGACAACAGCGATGGGCGCTGATAATCGAAAATGTTGTACTGAACGTGACAACACTGGAAGAAACGATGCAAAAAGCCTACAACCTGAAACATATCGGTTTGTCCGACAACGCCGTTACCACCTATCTGACGCTGCTGCAGAACCATCCCGTCAACGGGTCCCAGTTGAGCAGGCAATCGGGCGTTGCCCGCGCCCGCATCTACGACGTTTTGCGGACACTCAAGGCAAATGGATTCGTAAACGAGGTCGGCAAAGGACTTTTCGCCCCCCTGCCCCCCGAGGAATTGATCAAACTGCTGCGGCGCAACCATGAAAAAGACCTCGCCCGTCTGGAAACCCTGGCCAATGAAGTTCAGGAACCGGCCGAACACGATTTTATCTGGACTCTGACCGGATATCGGCGGGTGCTGGGCAAGGCTAGGGAGATGATCGGCGGGTCCCGCTCGGAAATCTATATCCGTCTTTTCCCCGAAGAGGCTGAAAGCCTTGTCGAATCCCTGAAAAAGGCTGAACGCAGAGGGGTTCAGGTGAAATGCATCTTCATGGCGCCCTTTGCCAAAACCGTTTCCATCCAGGTGATTCACCCGCAGCATGAAACCGTGGAGCAGTACCTTGGCGGGCGATCCTTCGACCTGGTCGTGGACAAGGAGGAATTCATGGGCGGCATGTTCGTCCCGGAAAATATCGAAGCGTCGCGCATCAACTGGGGCCGCAACCGATGGTTCGTCATCTCCGGCCGGGACAGCCTGCGCCACGACTTTTTTCACTACTTTCTATATAAGACCCACACCCTGCATCAGGTGTTGGACGAAGAGGAAACAAGGCTGTATGAAATCATTCAGAAAGATATGTAGGCGGTTCGAAAAATCGCCTGCAGGAGGGATATCATGAAAAAAATTCTGGTGCTGGGTGCCGGTCTGGTGGCCCGGCCTGCCGTCCGCTACCTGCTGGACAGAAAAGATTTGCAGGTGATCTTGGCCGACCAGGAGGCCGGGAAAGCAGCAGCCATCATCGGCGACCATGCCAACGGCCGGGCCGTTGCCCTGGATGTAAACGACCAGACTAGGCTGGCGGGTCAGGTCGCAGAAGCCGACATTGTCGTCAGCCTGCTGCCGTGGACCCTGCACCCGGTCATTGCACGCCTCTGCCTGGCGCACGGCAGACATCTGGTCACCGCCTCCTACGTAAAAGGAGAGATGCAGGCCATGGACCGCGATGTCCGCGACAAGGGACTGGTATTTCTAAACGAAGTGGGTGTGGATCCGGGCCTGGACCACATGTCCGCCATGAAAATCATCGATGCCGTAAGAAAAGAAGGCGGACGCATCGACAGTTTCTTTTCCTACTGCGGCGGACTGCCGGCCCTGGAGAGCAACAACAATCCTTTGGGGTACAAATTCTCCTGGAGCCCCGAAGGGGCCATGATGGCAGCCACCAACGACGGACGCTACAAGGAGCATGGCAAGGTGATCGAAGTGCCCGGAGAGCAATTGTTCCGGCATTACTGGCTCAAAAGCGTTCCCGGTGCCGGTGTCTTCGAGGCCTACGTCAACCGGGATGCCTTGCCCTACCTTGACATTTACGGTATTGAGGATGCCTCCGGCATTTACCGCGGCACCCTGCGCAACGTGGGCTACTGCGAAACCTGGGACTCCATCAAGAAATTGGGACTGCTCAACCGCAAAATGAAATTCGATTTCGATGAAGTTACCCCCCGCGAAGTACTGGCCAACATGGTCAATTGCCTGGAATCGGATGTGCGGGCCGGTGTGGCCGCCTACCTGAAGATCCCCGAGTACTCGTTGACCCTCAAAAAGCTGGAGTGGCTGGGATTGCTTTCCGGCCGTCGGCTGAAGATCGGTACGGCATCGGTTTTCGACATGTTCGCCCACACGTTGAAAAACCGCCTGGTATATGACGAGGGTGAAATGGACCTTCTGGTGATGCATCACGAATTCGAGGCTCTCTACCCCGACCTGCCGCGCCAGCGCATCCAGTCCACGCTCATCGATTGCGGCATCCCCGGAGGGGACAGCTCCATGTCGCGCAACGTTGGCTACCCGGTAGCCATCGCCGCTGCGCTGCTGGCGGATGGAAAAATCGACCGTACCGGTGTACTCAGGCCGGTTCATGCTGAAATATACGAACCCATCCTGGACGAATGCCAACGGCTGGGCATTCGATTCAAGGAAAAACAATCCAATCTGGATACTGACGAACGCAGCTATTGGGGAGATTAAAAAATGAAAAAACTGATGATCCGGGCCGAAGACAAGAACCGCTGGGAACGCCGCGCACCGGTGGTGCCGGTGGACCTGGCGTCCATGATCCGGGAGACCGGCGGACAGGCTTTGGTAGAGACCTCCGACAAACGCTTTTTCACCCAGGAACAATACGCCGAGGCCGGGGCCGCCAGTTGCCAGGGCATGGAAGACGGCGATGTTATTCTGGGGGTCAAGGAAATTCCCATTGAAAAGCTCCTGGACGATAAAACCTATGTTTTCTTTTCCCATACCATCAAGGGACAAAAGGACAACATGCCGCTGCTCAAGCGGATCATGGACAGCGGCTCCACCCTAATCGATTACGAGAAAATCACCGATGACCAGGGGCGCCGCCTGATCTACTTCGGCCCCTATGCCGGACATGCCGGGGCCATCGACATCCTCTCCCTCATGGGCGAGTACTGGGCCGCTAAAGGCATCGACACCCCGTTTGCCGCCGTCCGCAGGGCTCATCAGTACGATTCCGTGGAAGCGGCGCATAAGCACCTGGCCGACATCGGCCGGGTCATCGAAAAAGAGGGTTTCCCCGAGCCGCTGTGCCCGTTTACCATCGGCATCCTGGGCTACGGCAACGTATCCGGCGGCGCCCAGGAGATTTTCGATTGCCTGCCCGTCGAGCGGATTGCGGCCGATGAAATCAACGCCTTCGTCAGCGAGGGACGCGGGAACCGCCACACCGTTTACCTGACGGTATTCAAGGAACAGGACCTGGTCGAACCGACGGCCACCGGCGCCGCGTTCGACCTGAATGAGTATTTTACCCACCCCGAGCGCTACAAAAGTCGTTTCGAACGATTCCTGCCCAGCTTCACCCTGCTGGTCAACGCGGTGTATTGGGAAAAGCGGTACCCCCGGTTTGTCACCTGGCAGGGATTGAAGCGTCTGGCCGAAGCCGGCCCGGAAATGAAGCTGGCCGGCATCGCCGACATTACCTGCGATACGAACGGATCCATCGAGTGCAACGTCAAATCCACCAGCAGCGACATGCCGGCCTACCAGGCGGACCCGATTGCCGGCACCGTCAGCGACGGCCATTTAGGAAACGGGATTGTACTGCTGGCCGTGGACAATCTGCCCTGCGAATTGCCCAACGACTCGTCGACTTTTTTCAGCAACCAGCTCCGGCCGTTTTTGCCGGCGCTGATCAAGGCCGACTATCATGCCAGTCTCGAGACTTCCGGACTGCCGCCCGAGCTTCAGCGGGCGACCATCGTATACAATGGCAAGCTGACCGAGCGCTTCAGCTACCTGAAGGAACATCTGGATGGCTAACGTCTCGCCATTCATGCAACGGCTGGGAACCGGCCAAATCACGGAAAACCGCTTTGCCATCGCCCACCTCAACCGCTTTTCGGGGTTGTGATGCCGCTGTCGCCGGGCGCCCGGCAAGGCAGGCGTGTTTTATTTTTTAACAAGCTTACAAAACTACACGGAGAACTTACATGCATATTATCGTTCTAGGCGCCGGCCTGGTCGGCGGCCCCATGGCAAAAGATCTGGCCGCCGATGGCACCCACCGGGTGGCCGTCGCCGACATCAGCGAAAACGTCCTTTCCAGACTTGAAAAAACAGGCAACATCGAAACCGTTCAGGCCGATCTTTCCGACCCGGCGACGATCAACAGGATCATTGCACCGGCGGACATGGTGATCAACGCCGTTCCCGGCTTCATGGGTTTTGCCACGTTGAAGACCATCATCGAGGCCAAGAAGAATGTGGTCGATATCGCCTTTTGCCCCGAAGACCCCTTTACGCTGGATAACCTGGCCAAAGAAAACGGCGTCACTGCCGTGGTGGATTGCGGTGTGGCACCGGGCATGAGCAACATGCTGATGAGCTACAGCCACAGCCGGCTGGACAAAACCGATTCGGCCATCATTTATGTCGGCGGGCTTCCGGAAATCCGCCAGTGGCCCTATGAGTACAAGGCCGTGTTCTCGCCCATCGATGTGATCGAGGAATACACCCGTCCCGCCTTTTACATGGAAACGGAGCCCTTGTCGAGCGACCGGCCCTGAGCGATCCGGAGTACATCGACTTTCCCGGCATCGGCACGCTGGAAGCGTTCAATACCGACGGCCTGCGTTCGTTGTACAAAAATCTCGACATCCCCAACATGAAGGAAAAAACCCTGCGCTACCCGGGTCATATCGAAAAGATGATCATGCTGCGCGAATCGGGCTTCTTCGATACCGAGCCCGTCGAAATCAACGGAGTGAAAATCCGACCGGTGGACATGACCGCCAAACTGCTCTTTCCCATGTGGAAGCTCAATGAAGGCGAGGTCGACCTCACGGTGATGCAGATCGTTGTCCAGGGAGAAAAGGCCGGCAAACAGACACGGTTTACCTGGGATATGTTCGATCGCTATGATCCGGCAACCAAGGTCCACTCCATGGCCCGCACCACCGGCTACACCGCCACAGTAACCGCCCGAATGCTCCTGGAAGGGCTTTTCGCCGAAAAGGGGGTGATCGCGCCGGAAACCATCGGTGCCCGTGCAGACTGCATGGATTTTATCCTCAAGGGCCTGGCCGACCGCGGCGTGGTCTACAAGGAGTCCGTGGAAGAGATCCAATAACCGTGCATACCTGAATGAAAACCGCCTGGGGGCATGGCGCAGCTGGGCGGTTTTTTTTTGCATTTTTTTCCAGCATGTTATAGAAAAAAGCGAAATCAAGCGTTCATTTCATCTTTGACACATCTCATTTTTCTCGTTCTTCGGAATTCTTCTTTCAAGTCATTTGTTAAAACGGAAAGTCGGCATTGTCGTCAACCTTCTCATCGATACGTTTCTCGGAAGGCTTTTTGGCAATCTTATGGACCGGGTTGCCGTCGACATAGATGGCTTTGAACGGTTTCGTGGGGCAGGCATGCTCACACGCGCCGCAGCCGACGCAAATGTCGGGATTTACTTGGGGAATCACGAGTGGTTTGTTTGTCGGGTTCGGATACGGCACCATGTTCACCGCTTTCGTGGGGCAGTGCTCCGAACATGCGCCGCAATTCGTCCTGTCCGTATCGACCACACAATTTTCTTTGATGAACGTGGCCACGCCCAACTGGGTCAGCTTCTTCTTTTCTGCCGTCAGCGGGAGCAATGCACCGCTCGGGCAAATCTCCAGGCAGTGCGTGCAGTCGTAATTGCAGTAGCCGGCTGAATAGTCCATGCGCGGCTGCATCATGCCGAGAAAACCGAATTCGAGGAACGACGGCACGATCACCCGTGACGGACAGGCGCTCACGCACAAGTGGCACGCCGTACAGGTGGAGGTGAAATGGTCAATGCTCCTGGAGCCGGGCGGCGAGACCGGGCTGGTCAACCGGAAGGGAACCG
The DNA here is from genome assembly GCF_963668215.1 of uncultured Desulfosarcina sp. Taxonomy (NCBI): domain Bacteria; kingdom Pseudomonadati; phylum Thermodesulfobacteriota; class Desulfobacteria; order Desulfobacterales; family Desulfosarcinaceae; genus Desulfosarcina; species uncultured Desulfosarcina sp. The sequence continues at coordinate 4,543,958 of NZ_OY764190.1, read as the reverse complement.
TCGTCGGCCGGCTCTGGATGATTTGTTTGGTTTGCTCGCCGAGGTCCGCGACGCCCAAAAACCAGATTGCCGAGTTGAGCATGAATCCGCGTCGCTCCGGGTCCTGTTCGGTCTCAGGCAGGCTTTTTCGCCATCTGCGCTCAAATTGCAGGGCTTGATGATTACAGGCGGAAAAGCAGTTGTAGCAGCCGACGCAGCGGGAGAAATCGATTGCTTTTTTATTGATATCGATGCACCCGGCTTTGCACACGCTCACGCAAAGGTTGCATCCCGTGCATCGATCCGGATCGACACCAATGCGAAACAATGAGAATTTTGAAACCAGTCCGAGCAGCGCCCCCACGGGGCAGACGGTGTCGCAGTACAGGCGGCCGTGCTTGGCGGACAGCCATGCCACCAGAAACAGGGTGAGCAGGGCGACACCGGCAGACAGCGGTGCGATCACCGCCCATGGCACCCGATAGAGGGTGTGAATATTGAATTGTTCGAGTCCGGCGGCGGCCACATTGTTGAAAACGAGTACAAATGGCCGGACCAGATTTGTAAGAATCCGGCCGAAAATGCTGAACGGGTCGAGAAGATTCAACGCCAAACCGCTGCTGGCCAGCAGAAGCAGCACCGTCAGGGCAAAAATGGAATAGCGCAGCACCGGGTGGGGCGTCGCCCATTTATAGCGGGGCCGTTTCCTTTTCTTTTTTGACAAGCGGCCGATTCCGTCCTGGAGCGTTCCCAGGGGGCAGATTGTCGAGCAGTAAACGCGGCCGAACAAAATGGTGAGGATCGCGACCGCGATAAACCCGGTCGCTCCCACCGCCGCCGTAGCCAGAAATTTCAACAGCGAGGGCACGAACTGCAGGAACAGGATTTCCCGGGTGATGGACGGGGCCACACCATTTCTAAAATCAAGGAACAAAATCGCGGTCAGCACAAAGAATGCGAACGATATGCCGATCCGCAGCGCTTTCAGCCGTTTGGTCCACATGCGGTTATAGTTTGATGCGGTCGATGGACAGCGCCCCCAGATCCATTTGGCCAAGATTCATCTGCGCGGCAAGTTTGATGTATCGAATATCGCTCGGCTCGTGGCCGAAGAGCTTGGCGGCGGCAGCGTCGGCCGCCACCGGGTCCGTCGAGACGATCTGCGATTTCATGGGAACGACATCGCCCACGGAGACGCCGCGCGGACCGTTGCGCTTCATCACCCGGTAGGCATCCACGACGGTGAGTTCGGGTTTGCGGTACGACGCAAAATCGGCGATGCACTGGTGCAGATCGTTGCGGTGCCAATATCCCCTAGCCCAGACCACCCCCATCAGGTTTTTCATGCCGATGGTCAACCCTGAAGAGCTGTGATGTTTCAAGACCGGGACATTGATGAACACATCCGCATCCAACAAAAGTTCGTGGACCTTGGCTTCGGTGAGGCGCTTTCCCTCTGGCACGCTGACCGTTTGATAATAGCCTTCGCTGTCGCCGGAGACGATTTTTCCGCCGGCATCCTTCACGGCTTGTTCGATGCCGCTGTTCTTGTAGCACCGCGTCCATCGATCGCAGGTGTGGTCGAACACCGAAACCGCCTTGGCGCCGGCGTTCAGACACTGCTCGACGATGCGTGACACGAGTTTCGGGTTCGCGTTGCCCGCACGCTCGGGGGGCACATCCCAGCCGATGTTGGGCTTGACCAAGACCTTGCTGCCCTTGGTCACGAACTTATGCATCCCGCCGAGCGAGGCGATAGCCTTGTCGAACATCACATCCGGCTCGGCGCCCTTCACGGCGACCAGATCATAGGATGCCGGTGTGGGTGAAGATGCCGCCAACAGTTTTTTATAGCCGCCAAAAGCCAGCGTGGAACCGGCGGCAATCCCACCGCTAATGGTTTTCTTCAAGAAATCACGGCGATCCATGGTAGCCTCCCTTGCAATTTGGTTTCCATACCAATTGGTTGGCATTGACGTTTTTACTTCCTAATCCATAAAATAGTTCATCCTCTTCGCCTCTGCAATACTGCTGCCTGTTTTAGCGAAGAAAGCAAAAGTGAACCCACCGGTTCTTGCCACATTGCCGCCTGTGTAAAAGGAGTCTCCGGGTCCGCATCGACCTGCTCGTTCTTACTTTTCACAGATAATGCAAACATGCTGCCTCCTTTACTTGGGGACTCCATTCGTGATGAAGAACGAATCGATTAGGGGACGCCACATCTTTCGATTCGTATCCAACCTGACATCCGTCGTATATACTCGGCCCCCGATATGGCATGGCCCAGTTCGTACAGCCCTGGAGCGGGACCAAAATCTCCATAAAACATCACGACGTCTCCCCAGGGTGCATAGTAGGCGAGCGTTCCAGTCTCATGCGCCGCCGCTTGCGGAGTGTCGGCGGTATCAAGTTTTTTGGGCGAATAGAAGATCTTCTCGTTGCTGCCGTAATTCTCCACTTTGATGCGCAATGGCAGTTGGGCGTAAAGGCTCTTTGCCGCCCCACTGTTGTTGAGTTCGAACACGGTCGTGTTTCTGTTTGCCGTTACACTTATTTTCATAGCCGTTTTGGTTTCCGGCGCATTCGGTTCATTCTTTTCAATAATTGCCTTGCCTGACATTCCCGCGATCTCCTCGATTCCGGTTACGTTGATGCCCAGCCGGTGCATTTCATCGCCGGCATAAAAATCCTTGTAGAGCATGAACACATCGCCCCAAGGTTCATAGTAACCCAGCTCTCCCTTTTTCCCGTCATGATACGCCTCACGCGCAGTTACGTTCAGCCTTTCGGGCGGATAAAACATCCACTGGGCATCACGAAAATTGGTCAGATCCAGCTCGAGTGGCAGTTGATCGTAGAATTCTTTTGCGGCAGTCGTTTCGTAGAGTTGGAAGCTCGCACTGCGCCCATTGGAGGTGATTTGGACTTGCATGTCCGACAACCGCAGCCCCTGCGCCTGGGCGGCAAACGATCCCATGACCAGGCCGGCAAACAGAATTATTATAATTCGATTCATGGAGTTTCTCAAACAAAACCATGGCACTTTTTGTTAGACGCTTTCTGACGCCATTTTATACACATCTTCCACGAAATACCGTGAGTGGGCATTTTGCGTTTTGATATTGTTTCGTGGAATTCGTCGAAACACATGTTGCACAGAAAAATGAAGCCTAAGCCGAAGCAATTGAGAGAAGAAGGGTTTAGAAACATGCCTTCAAGATTTCCAATATCTCTTCAGTGGCAAGCTTTTTATATCCGCCTTCCAGAATAAATATGGACTCGGCAATCTTCGGAAGCATCTCTTCCGTTGCTCCAAGCGCTTTAAGCGACGTCACGATTCCACACTCTTTACAGAACGCCTCAAGCGCATCGATACCCTCTTTGGCAAGCGCTTCTTTTGATTTTCCTTCAGCGGAAATTCCCCACACCTCAGTAGCAAAACGCGCGAATTTATCAACGCCATGGGGGTAAATATGCCTGTAGTAAGGCAGGGAGACCGCAGCAAGCCCCATACCGTGCGCACAGTCCGTGTACGCGCCGAGCTGGTGCTCGATCATGTGAACCTGCCAGTCCTGTGCTTTGGACAATCCGGTCATTGTATTTAAAGCAAGGGTTGCATTCCACATGATATTGCTGCGCGCTTCATAGTCTTCCGGATCTTTCAATGCCGCACGGGCATTGTCGATTGAGGAACGAAGCAGCGCCTCAATGAGATAGTCGGTTGTATTGCAATCATCCCCGGTGAAATACTGCTCCATCAGGTGGGACATGGTATCAAACACACCGCTGACCATCTGGTACTGAGGCACCGTATAGGTGTATTCCGGATTGAGAATGGAGAATCTGGGGTAGACGTCCGCGGGAAATACCCTGCCCGCCTTGATCTTCGTCTCTTCATTGGTAATCACCGAGCCGCCGTTCATCTCGGAACCTGTTCCAACCATGGTGAGAATGGATGCCACGGGAACCGTTTTGTTGGTCACCGGCTGAAATTGAAGCCAATATTTTGTAAACGGATCTTCGTCACAATATGCGGATACCGAGATTCCTTTCGCGCAGTCGATAACAGAGCCGCCGCCGACTGCCAGAATCAGATTGACATCGTTCTCACGCACCCGTTCGCAGCCTTCCAGCATTTTGCTGTATGTGGGGTTGGGCATCACACCTGGCAGTTCAACAACCTTTTTACCTGCTTTTTTCAGGATATCGATGACCTGGTCATAGAGGCCGCTTTTCTTGATCGCCGTCTTTCCGTAAACCAGAAGAACCGTCTCTCCATACTGTTCTAATTCTCCTTTAAGGTTGGATAACGATTCTTTCCCAAAATGAATAGCCGTCGGATTATAGTAGGTAAAATCTAATTTCATGGTCATATCCTTTTTTATTTCAGCTGATTGTATTCCTCGTCCGAAACCGGTTCCAGCCATTCGTTGGAGCCGCCCTCCGACGGCACTTCCACGGCCACATGGGCGAACCAGCTGTCCTTGGCGGCCCCGTGCCAGTGCTTGGTTTCCGGCGGGATGTTGACGACATCACCGGCTCGGAGTTCTCTGGCCGGTTTTCCCGCTTCCTGATACCAGCCGCGCCCACCGGTCACCAAAAGGATTTGGCCCCCTTTGTGGTGGATATGCCAGAAGTTGCGGCAGCCCGGCTCAAAGGTCACGTTGCCGATGACCACGCCTTCCATGGAAAGCATGTTCAAATAGCTTGTCCCTGTAAAGTAGCGTGCGAACGCTTCATTTTTTTCCCCTCTCGGAAAAACGCCTTCTCCGGTAAACGTGGCATCCGCCTGTTTTTTTTCGGAACTGTTTTTGAATGAACTCATAATGCCTCCTTAGGTAGTGTTCATCCAGAAATAGGAGAATTTGGTCGAGATCGAGGCGCACGAAAAATTTTACCGGAGGTATATAGTTGATATTCCGAGGATAAAATTTTTCGCGCAACAAAGATATCGGGCAAATTGGCCATTTCTGGATGGGCACTAGGTAACGGATAGTTTTTTGCTCATGATGCTCCCTGTGCTTTTTCATTCACGATCTTTGAAAATGAATATACGTCTCCGCGTACTGGCTTTAAATGCCTGTTTCTGTCTAAATCTTGCCTGTTTCTGCTTCCGGGTGTGTTTTTGGTTGATTGAAAGCCCGAATTATTGTCTTATTTATGCATAAATTGAAGGAGGAACGTTTCATGTCAAAGCTGGCGGAACTGCTACAAAACTTTCCGGAAATCAACGACGGACTTTTCGAATCGGGGCTCAAAGGGGTGCGTCTTTTCAAAGAGACCAAGCCTATCCCCGGCAGCCGCTGATTTATGATCCGGGGATCTGCATCATTGCCCAGGGTCAGAAGACCGGCTATCTGGGTGGTCGGACGTTTCAGTATGATGCCAACCATTACCTGGTCACCACCGTGACCATGCCCTTTGAATGCGAGGCCTCTGCAAGCCCTGACAAGCCTTTGCGCGGCCTGTTTATCGATATCGACATGGCCCAGTTGAATGACTTGATCGGCCGATTGGGGCTGGAATTGGAAATCGAGAATCATCGTGAAAAGGGGCTGCCCCGCGGGATCGGTCCTGCTGCCATGGACGACGATATGGCGGATGCGACAGCAAGGCTGCTCAAGTGCCTTCAGTCAGAGGCGGAAGCCGAAATCCTGGGTCCGGGCCTGGTTCGGGAAATTCTTTACCGGGCGCTTTGCGGCACCCAGGCTCCGGTCCTTTATTCACTGGCCATGCACAGCGGCACATTTTCCCAGGTGGCGCGCGTATTGAAAGTCATGCAGGACGAGTATGCCGGGAAACTCGACGTGGAAAAACTGGCCGGCAAAGCGCGCATGAGCGCCTCGGCATTTCACCGGGCTTTTAAAGAAATCACATCGGATTCCCCCATGCAGTATCTGAAAAAAATCCGCTTAGCCAAGGCCAGGGATTTGATGATGCAGCATAACTTGAAAGCTTACATTGCCGCCGACAAGGTGGGATACGAAAGCTCATCGCAGTTCAGTCGAGAATTCAAACGCTATTTCGGCCAAAGCCCGGCAGAGATGATGCGAGAGTTGCGTGTCGCATGAAGCAAAATAAATAATTCTCCGAAAGCATCTGGATGGAAAGGCACTAAGTACACCTTTGAAAAAACGATGGAGACCCGAAGCCAATCTGCCCGGGTCTCCACATCGCTGCCTGTTAAGTGAACCATATTTACGAACAGGTGTACCCCATAGTTGCATAACAACATGGAAAAATCATTATTACTGTTTGAAAACATGGACAAATCAAAACAACAGCCAGGCATTATAGGAATGCACCAGGTGTGAGTCGCTGGAAAAACAATGATTTTCTCATGTTGTTCCCCTTACGGGAAAGCCGGAGCAATCCAGATCCGGCGTTGCCAAGGGATTGCAGTAGATTACTACGGCGGCACCCTTGGCGCCTTGGCTCTGAATCGCTCCGGCTTTTGCAACGTTGGGGTGTACTAAGCTGTAGAAGTTCAGATTTGATCTGACAGTTACCGATTCTGAGAAGGTGTCTGTCAGGTCAAGTTCAGGCTATTTTTTTCTCTTCCCAGAGTCGTTTGCCATCTTCAAGGGTTTCCATCGGGGTTCTGCCGCAGCACATTTTCCCCTGATGGGTTCGCTCATGATTGTACTGTTCAAGCCACAGGTCAAGATCAAACTGAAGCGTTTCGATATCCCGATAAATCTTCTTTCTGAAGGTCACCTGATAAAATTCCTGTAGCATGGTTTTGTGGAAGCGTTCGCAGATACCGTTGGTTTGCGGCGATCTGGCCTTGGTCTTGGTGTGTTCGATGTCGTTAATAGCCAGATACAATTGATAATCGTGGGTTTCAGCTTTGCCGCAATACTCGGTACCCCTGTCGGTTAAGACGCGAAGCAGCGGCAACTCATGCTTTTCATAAAAGGGCAGCACCTTATCATTGAGCAAATCGGCAGCAGTGATCGGCGTCTTGGTGGTATAGAGTTTGGCAAAACCGACCTTGGCATACGTATCGATAAAGGTTTGCTGATAGATCCTGCCCACGCCCTTAAGGGTTCCGACATAAAAGGTATCCTGTGATCCCAGATAACCTGGATGAGCCGTCTCGATCTCCCCAGCAGCGATGTCGTCTTGCTTTTTCCGTTCTAATGCCTGGACCTGGCTTTCGGTAAGAATCAGATTCTCCTTGGCCATTTTGTCCTCAAGGGCCTTGAGCCGGTCTTTAAAGCGAGCCAATTGGTGACGCAGCCATACACACCGGACACCACTGGGGGAAATGAACACGCCCCGCTTACGCAATTCGTTGCTGGCACGCACTTGGCCAAAGGCCGGTTGTTCAACGGCATAGGCTACGACAGCAGCCTCGGTTATTTCGTCTGTGCGGTTTTTAATATTGGGTTTGCGGCGGTTTTGATCGACGAGGGCATCGACGCCGCCTTGTTCAACGGCATTTTGATAGCGGTAAAAGGTGTCACGGGAAAGCCCCATGATCCGGCAGGCTTTGGATACGTTGCCCAGTTCCTCGGCCAGGTTCAACAATCCGATCTTGTGTTTGATGACGGTTTTGGTACCATTCAGCATGAGGGTTACCTCCTATGGTTTTGGTGGTTTGGTTGCCACCTTCATCAAAACCGGTAACCCTCACTTTTTCAAGTGCGTTGTCAGATCAAATCGAAACTAATCCAACTAAGCCGCGTTCACGGCGATCTGCCGGGGAACGGCCTTTTCCGCCTTGGGCAGGGTCAGGCGCAGCACCCCGTCTTTGTGTTTGGCTTCGATCCTTCCCTGGTCAATGACCTCGGAAAGGGTGAATTGACGGGCATAGCGCCCGATTTCAAACTCGATCAGCACGTCGGATTCATCCTTTTCCTCAAACGGCTTGACCTCTCCTGTAATGCTCAGCACGTTGTCGTTCAGGTCAATGCTGATATCTTCAGGAGCCACACCGGGCATATCGGCCAGCAAGGTGATCTCTTTATCGTTTTCGAAAATGTCCACCTCCGGCGTAAATACCACACCGGGGCGTGTCTGCTCGGCCGGAGCGGCCACTTCCTGTTTGTCTTTTACCTGAAGTTCTTTGGAATCGCTCATGGTTCGTCCCTCCTTTCAAACACACCCAGTTAGTGGATGGTGATCTGTTTCGGCTTGGCTGCCTCGGCTTTGGCAATGGTTACCGTCAGCATCCCGTTGGCCAATTTGGCATTCACCTTGTTCGTGTCGATGTCGCCGGGCAGGCCGATGATCCGCGAGAACTTGCCGGATTCGCGCTCACGGCGGTGATACCGGACATTTTCACCTTCGGAAGCGATTGTGCGTTCACCCGAGATGGTCAGGTTCCGTCCGACGGCCTGAATATCGAGAGCGTCGGCCCTGATGCCCGGCAGTTCGGCCCGGACATAGTAATTTTCCGTATCTTCCGTAAGGTTGATGGCCGGAAAAACGCTGGCATGGTGCAATCCCAGACCCGGTCTGCCGAACAGACCTTGCGTCAGTTGATCCATCTGACGGGACATGCGTTCGAATTCGGCGAACGGATGCCGCCAACCCATTGTCGGATAATTGAAAAGTCTTCTTGCAAACATGGCCAATCCTCCTTTTTTATTTTGATTTGAACCAATTCCAGGGAATCCACTTTTTCATGCTCTTAGCAGACCTTCTTTTTTAATATTACTATTTTATTATTTTATTTTTAGTAATGTTATATTTCGGGCTGTCAAGACGTTGAAATCAATTTTTGGCGAAGCTACAGCATCCTGATTTGCTGTATAATATAGGCGCACGCCAGATAACAATGGAGCCCATTTCGACCAGGACGAAACCTTGCAATTCGAGATATTATAATTATTTTTTAATTACGATTTTAATTATTTGTATTTTAGTAATGGATTTGGTGGCGCAACATGAATGATTCGATCAAAAACGATTCGGTCAAAGAAAGTGAAACCGACACGCCGTTGCAGTTCACCGGGATCGCGGATCTACTGGGGAAAAAATCAGTGCGGGCCACGTTTCGGCTGTACCCGGCTACGGTCGAACTGATAAGCATTCTGGCAGCCCAGTTGGGGATCAAGCAGAAGTCGCTGTTCGATTACCTGATGGAGGATGAGGCTGCCCTGCATGCCGCTGCTGAGTCCCGGCCGCCTGAACCTGCGACAAAGGAACAGCGCATTCAAAAAACGTTTGTCGTCAGCCAGCGATCCTTGGCCGCACTGGATACCGTCGCCAAACACGCTGCGGCGTCGAGAAACGACCTGATCGAAAAGTCGATCCAACGACTGCTGCCGGTTTTCGAAAAAGAGCGCATCCGGCAGCAGCAACGCACAAAAGCATTGTCCCGAATTGCCGTCCATTTCAACCAGGGCAAGGCGCTCATGGACGACGTCAAAGCAATGGTGGGAGAAGACGATACGCTATACCAGTCTCTTGCCAGGGTGATGGATGCATATGGAAAAGCCGTTGCCGATATTCGGAAACAGGTCGACAAGGGAAAACGTTTAAGCGAATTTTCTCTGGATGATTTGGAGCGATACCAACCGTAACGGAAACAGTTATGAAGGTATCCTGATCATATTCGATGTATCGCCGACCTGAAGACAATTATACCCCCATCAAAATATATCCCTCCATAGGACTTTCCATTTCAGATCCGACCAATGGGCCAAAGTTTTAGCTGAAGCAGGAATTGTACTTTTTAATTGACATTTGTACGTATATTTGTTGTAGTTGGATGAAAGCGAACCTGCTCATCGTGTTAATTGGGAACCGATGACCCAAACCCAGAAAAGCTCCTGTCCGCATCACCAAGTTTGCTAAAACCTGGAAAGCTTCCAAATCGTCAATCTGACCGATATCTATTGGAGCCTTGCCATGAAGCACACCTTTATCGCCTTGATAGCCGTGGCAGCCATCATTTTTAGCGGTTGCGAAAGCGAAAAAATAAGCCCTCAGGTGGTCAAGATTTCCGTCGAGTTCACCTGGGAGGGCTTGAAGCCATGCGGCTGGGGCAATCCTGAAATCTATATCAAAGGCGTGCCCGAAAATACGAAATTTCTTAAAATCGGCATGTACGATCACGCTTACAGCCATGACCACGGGACCGTGAGGATGCCCTACGCCGGAGAGTTAATCATCGCCGGGGACCATTTTAAGGAAATCCAGGGACCCTGCCCGGTGTACGCACCAGGCCGGTACGAGATCACGATCAAGGCGATGGATGCTGACGGAACAATCATTGCCATAGGAAGTTCGGTAAGGCCTTACCCGGAAGAGGGATGAAGCATTATAAAGGAGGCATAAAATGAAAATTTGGTTTTTGAGATGCTCACAAGTCGCTCTCTGCCTGTTGATCGCTTTTATTCAGGTGGACGCCAGGGCGTGCACGACTTTTCAGCTCAAACATGCAGATCAGGTGCTTGTCGGAAAAAATTACGATTGGATGGTCGAGGATGGCTTAATTATCGTCAACAAACGCGGGGTTTCAAAAACCGCATATCAGCCCACTATGGACAGCACCGGTCTCGGAACACCGGCAACCTGGATCTCAAGATTCGGCAGCATTACGTTCACTCAATACGGTCGGGAGTTGGGTCCGGGTGGGATGAACGAAGCCGGTCTTGTCGTCGAATCCATGGGATTGTTCCGCAACACCCCGAATAGAAAATATCCGGAACCGGATGACAGGGCTTCTATTCTAGCCGGGCAGTGGCGGCAATACCAACTCGATAATTTTGCAACCGTTAAAGAAGTGATCGAGAATGACGCCACACTGAGAATCAGGCCACAAAAAGGGATTCATACCCATTTCATGGTCAGCGACAAAGATGGCAACTGCGCCACTATCGAATATCTGGACGGGAAGATGGTCTGCCACACAGGCGAGACATTGCCCTATCGTGCCTTAACCAACAACACGTATGCGCTTTCGCTGGGCTACCTGAAGAAAGATTCGATCCCTGAACCGGACATGTACAAATCCATCGAGCGGTTCACTCGCGCCGCCAAAATGATCGAAAAATACGATCCCGCGACTTCAGCGGCGCTCATCGACTATGCCTTCGAGATTTTAAAGAGCGTCAGTTGGAGTATAGACCGGGAGTGGAAGGGCACTCCGTATCAAAGCAACACACGATGGAGCATCGTTTACGATCAGAAAAACCGGCGCATCCATTTCAGAACCCATGGCAATCCGGGGATACGCGTCATCCGTTTTGGAGCCTTTGACTTTTCATGCAAAACGCCCGTTAAAGTTCTCGACGTAACCGCAAATCTCTCCGGGGATGTAACAGGGAAATTCGTTGACTACACGCGTCAGGGCAATCGGGAATTGATTGAAAACGCATTTACCAAAACCGTCTTTTTTCCGAGGTATTCTGCCAATCAATTGGATGTGCTTGCAGAATATCCGGATACGTTTGTGTGTGAGCAATGAGTGAAACGATCATCTTCTATGGTCCGGTATGCACCGCTCGTCCAATCTTAACCGCCAACCGGGAGACGATGTCCAAGCCAGAGAGAAAACAGCGGTCGATTACCGGAAGGCCTATGGATTCAATCTGAAACCCAGAGAGGCCGGATGTGCATAAAGGGCTGAAAAAGGACATCATCACCATCCTCATATTCACCATGGCCGCTTATCCCGTGGTCGTGATGGCTGCCCATTATTCTCAAAGCTATGCAATCTTCCAGTCCCGGGGCCCCTCGCTTTCGCCACCCCGGCATCTGGACATCGAAGAACTGTTTCTGACCACGACCGATGGGCAGCGATTATATGCCTGGTGGCTGCAAACCGGCGCGGCGAAGAAACCGTCCTTTATTTCCAGGCCAACGGCACCAACATCAGCCAGAAAAGCTTCCGGTTGGACACGTTCAAAGAGATGGGCGTCAATGCCCTGATGATCGACTACCGGGGATATGGAAGGAGTACGGGCAGGATCGGAAAGGAGCAGCATATCTATACGGACGGGCAGACGGCCTGGAACTATCTGGTCGACGAAAAGCGGATCGATCAGGAGGATATCATCGTTTGGGGGCGATCTCTGGGCGGGGCTGTGGCGGTGGAAATCGCCAGGGGCAAAAGAATTGCAGCTTTAATTCTGGAATCGACGTTCTTCTCCCTGGATGCCGTTGCCCGGAGGCAATACTGGTTTCTCCCGACGACCAGGCTGCTGAAGTTTCATTTCGAAAACGGCAGCAAACTGAAACAGGTCCGCGCACCGATCGTCATCATTCACAGCATGGAAGACGATTACGTTCCGTTCAGCCATGCTCACGAACTGTACGAGGCCGCCCCGGAGCCTCGTTGCCTGATCGGGACGACCGGCTCGCACATCGACAGCTTCGACCACCGGCAGGCATTTTTCGGATCGTTAGTGGATCGTTCCGGCAACAGGCAGCAGGTGTTGTCCAGGATGATGAAAACCATTGGCCTGGATAACGCATCGGCCCCCCAACGCCTTACAAAATCTGACTGAGAAACAGCTTGGTCCGGTCGTGGGTGGGGTTGGTAAAGAAATGCTCCGGGGTACCCTCTTCCACGATGGCCCCGGCATCCATGAAGATCACGCGGTCGGCCACCTCGCGGGCAAAGCCCATTTCGTGGGTCACCACCACCATGGTCATGCCTTCCTTGGCCAGGGTTTTCATGACGTCCAGCACCTCGCCGATCATCTCCGGATCTAATGCCGAGGTCGGCTCGTCGAAGAGCATCACTTTGGGTTCCATGGCCAGGGCCCGGGCGATGGCCACCCGCTGCTGCTGGCCACCGGAGAGCTGATCCGGGAAGACATTGATCTTGTCGCTGATCCCCACTTTATTCAAAAGGGCCATGGCTTTGTCGTGGGCAGCTTCGCCTTTGCGTTTGCGGACCACTTTCTGGGCCAGGGTCACGTTTTCCAGCACTGTTTTGTGGGGGAACAGGTTGAAGGATTGGAACACCATGCCCACCTCAGCCCTCACCTTGTTGATATCGGTGCGCTGATCCAGGATGTCGATGCCGTCGATGAAAATATGCCCGCTGGTGGCATGCTCCAGCCGGTTGAGGCACCTCAGAAAAGTACTCTTGCCGGATCCCGAAGGGCCGATCACCACCACCACTTCACCGGGCTCGATACTGGCGGTGACATCCACCAGGGCGTTGATTTCGTGGGGAGCGTAAAAGGTCTTGTATACGTTTTTTGCCTGTATCACGATGTGGCCATCCTTCTCTCAAGATATTGCACGTACATGGAAAGGGTAAAGGTGAGCACCAGGTACAACAACCCCAGAAGAATATAGACTTCGAAAGGCTGAAGCGTTGCCGTAACCGCCTCGCGGGCCGCCTTGGTCAACTCTCGGATGGCGATGATGCCCAGCAGCGAGGAATCCTTGATCAGGCTGATGAACTGTCCGGCAAGGGGCGGCAAGATCCGGCGCAGAGCCTGGGGCAGAATGATGTAGCGCATGGACTGCGCATAGCTCATTCCCAGGCTGCGGGCCGCTTCGGTCTGTCCACGGTGAATGGACTGGATGCCCGCCCGCACGATTTCCGAAACGTAGGCGCCGGCAAAGCAGGCCAGCGAGGCGACGCCGTACCAGAAGGCCGGAATCTGTCCGATGCCGTAGGACGCAAGCAGGTCGTTGATCAGAGTACCCAGCACGAAATACCAGATCAGGATCTGGACCATCAGCGGCGACCCGCGGATCAGTTCCACATAAACGATGGACGTCCATCTAAGGGCCGGGTTGTCGGAAATGCGCATCAACCCGCTGATCACGCCGATAATCACGCCGAATATCGTGGCCATGACGCTGATCTGCAGCGTGATCCACAAACCGATCACCAGAAGGCCGGCTTTCCACTTTTTGTAGACCGCCAGGGTATCGCCCGGGGAAATGAATTCGCCTTTACTCACCTTCACGCTGCCGGCCGGGGCGCTATAGTCTGCCTCCTCGCCGATGCCTTTGACGGTGATGATGACCTTGCTGCCATCCTTTTCGATGGAAGATACCTCGCCGTCGATGGCAGAGGTAACATGGATGTCATCCTGGTAGGCAAAATAGATGGGAGTTCGGTTCCACCGCCAGTTGTATGCGATCTTCTGGGACGCATAGTAAAACAGGCCCAGAAAAACCAAAACACCGAAACAGAATACCATGACCCAGCGGTTGTAGTTGGCGGGTCTTCCTGTTATGCGCTGACTGTTTTCTTCACTCATGTTCAGATCTTCTTCCTGCCGGGAGTACCGGGCGTAGGGAAATGGGATCAAGTGATCCGGTCCGAACGACACAGGCCGGCCGTGATTTACCGGCCGGCCTGTGTGTGTGAATCATGATCACCGATCGATCATCGTCAGAATGTTACTGGAGTTCCTTTTTCCAGTCGGAATTCAGGATCCATTTGCTGTAGACTTTGTCGTAGAAACCATCTCCCTTGCACTGCCTGAGGAAATTGTTCAGCCAGTTGAGGAAGTCGGGATCGCCCTGATTGATGGCCCATGCCAACGGCTCATAGGTGAAGGGCTGATCCAGAAATACGGTTTTGCCCTTTCCCTGGCTGGAATAGAGCACACCGATAAAGGGCAGGTCGTAGACCAGCGCGGCGGCTTTGCCGTTGATCACTTCCATGCCGGCTTCGGCTTCGGACTCGAAGCCTTTGTAGGTGGCCTTGGGAATCATGCGCTTGATGGACTGCTCACCGGTGGTGCCCATGCGGGAGGTAACGATGTATTTGGGGTCGTTGAGATCTTTGTAGGATTTGATCGTGCCCTCGTACTTATTGTTGAGGAGGATGGCCTGCCCTACGACGATATACGGATCGGAAAAATTGACCTTCAGGTTTCTCTCCTGGGTGATGGTCATGCCGCCCATGATGATGTCGAACTTGTCGGTGACCAGGGCGGGAATAATGCCGTCCCAGGCGGTGTTCACGGGAACGAACTTAACGCCCATGGCCTTGGCCATGCGCCGTCCGAAGTCCATATCGAAACCGATGAATTCGCCTTTTTTGTTGGTCATTTCAAAGGGCATGTAGCCGGATTCGAAACCAACACGCAACTCGCCTCTTTCCAGGATCTTCTGAAGATGGGATTTCTTGGCCAGCTCGATGTCCGCCCCGAAAGCCGTCCCCATGCAAAAGGCCACTGCGGCGACAATTGCCAACGCGGTAAATAAACCTCTTTTCATACTTGTTCTCCTCCTTGATAGATTTAACAGAGCGAGGCCGCTCCTGCGCGGCCGGTTCCACCGTGGGTTTACAACATCAAAAATGTCGGGATAGCTTCCGATTCAGGCGGTTAGAAATGAGGGCCGCCGTTCACCAGGAAATCGCAAGCAAAAAAGACAACTAACTTTTACAATAACTTACGCACAAAGTAAAGCCTTGATTGCGTGCCCGGGAGTCGCCGGGCCAGCGTTTATCGGCACAATTGCTGAAATCGCCGCAGCAGCCCTTCGCTGATCGGCGTTTCCCGGACGCCCTCCAGCAGGCCGTCGACCTCGCTTCCCTGGGCCGCAAGCTCGTCGGCAAACCGCCGGATGTAATGCCGCAGCACCTCGGCGTTGAATTCGGGGTGAAACTGAACGCCCCAGGCACACTCGCCCACGGAAAAGGCATGGTGCGGGTCCATTTCGGAGGATGCCAGAAGGGTCGCGCCGACCGGCAATTGCAGGACGCTCTGGCTGTGGCAGGCCTGTGCGTCGAAAACGGCCGGCAGCCCCTGGAACAGCTGGTCCTTGCCGACCCGGCTGCTGAGTCGAATCGCCACGGTACCGAACTCCTTGCCTCTGGGGTTGTCTCCCACGATGCCGCCCAGCGCGTGGGCCAACAGTTGATGTCCGTAACAGACCCCCAGCACCGGGATCTCGCTCGTTACGGCCTCTTTGACCCAAAGGGCGGTCCTTTCGCTCCAGGGATGCCTGTCAGTAACCATGTCGTGGCTGCCGGTAATGATTATACCGCCCAGCGGCTCCAGCGGCGGCAATTTTTCCCCGACATGGGGGCGGACGATATCGATGGGCTGCGACGCACGGTCCAGCCGCTGGAGGAACCAGTCTTCGAAATCGCCGAAGCGGTCCGCCATGTCGGGATAGGTTCCACCGGTTTTGACAATCAGGATGGGTTTCATTGGCAAAGCAAGTCCTTTAAACAAAGCCATTGTCAGTATCGATTCGTGTAAGCGTTGTCAATAACCGCCTGCGATCGGCTCAGGGCAACCGAATTGGAATTTTTTTGCTTTTCGTAGTCATGCCTGCATCGATACGAATTTCGAGACCACTTTTCTGTATGTTGCACAAGCGTAGTGGCGGGGTTTATCCCCTCCTTTAGGGTTTTTCTCCCCCTTTGCTAACCGGGCGCGGATGAACCACGCCCCTACACTGCGCCAAGGCAATAATACGGATCTCCCGCTGATCGGCCCCCCTCCCATCGATCCCGGAAACACATATTTTGCTTTATTTTCATAAACCTATGCGGTGGCATCCACCTCGCAGCACACGACAGGCCTTGACTAAAGGCACATCCCGAAGATATGAAAATAGACGAATCGTTTCCTTAACTTAAACCAATCGCAACCATGCAAGCCATGGATCGCCTGCTCAGGAGGGCTGAGATGCCGCTACCATCCAATATCCACCTCGATAAAATGCTCGAACACCCGACGGTTGCCGACGCCGTTGCCGACGAGAACCTGGAACTGAAAGAGAGAATTGCCTATCAGCCCCCGGCATGCGAGGTTTTCCGTCAGCCGTTCACCCGGTTGGAAACCGACGATCAATACCATTTCGAGATCGACAAAGAGGCCAAACGGCAGCTTGCCCACATCATCGGCAATACGGTCCAGCGCGTCAAAGGAAGCGACGACCTCAAGGATGGGGCAAAGGAGGACTATCGGCAGCCGCGCAACATCGGCATCGTCTTTTCCGGCGGCCCTGCCCCCGGCGGGCACAATGTGATTGCCGGGCTGTTCGATGCGGCCAAACGGGCCAATCACCGGACGAAAATATTCGGATTTCTGATGGGGCCCGACGGCATCATCAACGGGGACTGCGTTGAACTGACCCGGGAGCTTGTGGACCGCTACCGCAATGTGGGCGGGTTCACCATGATCAAGACCGGCCGCACCAAAATCGACAACCGCAAGAAGATGGACCTCTCCCGGGAAACCTGCAAGCGCCTGGGACTCAACGCTCTGGTAGTGGTAGGCGGCGACGACTCCAACACCAACGCCGCTTTTCTGGCCCAGGAAATGTTCGACGACGGCATTCAGGTGATCGGCGTGCCCAAAACCATCGACGGCGACATCCAGGTCCGCGACGCCAACGGCAAGGTTTTGTGCGCCATGTCCTTCGGGTTCCACACCGCTGCGCGCGCCTTCTCCCAAGCCATCGCCAACCTGTGCACCGATTCCAGTTCCGATGTGAAATACTGGCACGTATGCAAGGTCATGGGTCGGGTCGCCAGCCACCTGGCCCTGGAGGTGGCCCTGCAGACCCACGCCAACATGACCCTGATTGGCGAAGACCTTGCCGACTATGTGGATCACGCCCGGCTGGAGAAAGCCGCTGCAAAGGGCGTGGTGGATTACACCGCCTATGGCATGACGTTGAGGCACCTTTCCCGGGTCGTCTGCGATGCCATCATGGACCGGGCCGCCGTTGGGAAAAATTACGGTGTGCTCGTGGTTCCCGAAGGCGTGCTGGAGTTCATCAACGAGATTCAAACCTTCATCATCAAACTCAATACGATCATCGGCGATTACAACAAGCTGCACGACCGGGATTTCCACACCGCTTTTCTCACCCTGGAGGACAAACTGGAATACCTGCGCCGGCTGGTGCGGGGAATCCGCAAGGACGTCTCCTACAATGTATGGAATGCGCGTGACGACGAACTGTTCAACGACATTCCCGATTTTTTCCAGGAAGGACTGCTCACCGAACGGGACAGCCACGGAAACTTTCAGTTCTCCCAGGTCAAGACGGAAAAAGTGCTGCTGGACCTGGTCAAGGACTACCTCGGCATTCTCAAGGAGAAAGGCCGCTACAAGATCGGCATCGATGAGACCCAGTTCGCCAAAACCCTGGAAAAAGGCGACCTGGACCCCGAAATTTACGGGCCGATCCTTTTCGAAAACTGGAAGCAGGCCCCGTACCTGATGATGAAACCGACCATTATTTCCAAAAAAACCCTGAAAGCAGCGCTGGTCAAGGCCGGCTTCTTAAGTGACGATGATTCCGTGCCGGCGCCCATCGAGGCCGTTTATGAACAGTCGGTTCCCAAGTTCAAGACCCAGACCCATTTTTACGGCTATGACGGAAGGGGCAGCGACCCCACGCGGTTCGACTGCATCTACACCTACAACCTGGGGCAAACCGTGTTCAGTTTGATCGCCAACGGCGCCACCGGACAGATGGCCGCCATCTTGAACCTGGAGCAGGACTTTTCCCGCTGGCGCCCCATCGGCATCCCCATCGCACCGCTGATGCACCTGGAGGAGCGCAAGGGCAAACTGGAACTGGTGCTGGAAAAAAGCGTGGTGGATGTCAACGCCCCGGCCTTCAGGGTCGTCAAGGCCTTCCGTGACAAGTGGCTGGCCGCCACCCCCGGCGGCGACCACTACCGGCACCCCGGCCCGATCCGCTTTACCGGCAACAGCGAAGAAGACCGCCCCATTACGCTGCTGCTCAACGCCATGGCCAAGAATCTTGTGGAGCCGGAAGAGGAGACGGTCGGGTAGGAGGGAAAAGGCACTATAAAGCCCAAAGTTGACAGTCCCGCAAGAAGCCACCAGACATGTCATTCCCCGGCGGAAATCCTCACGAATTGTACGGGCGAAAAAATTTTTCGCCCCTACCCCGCCTGCGCCGGAATGACGCCAATTTGCGATTTCCGACTTCTAAGGAAGTGACATCCCCTCAGGCGCAGTTTTTCGTTGGAGCGGCTTCCAGCCGCGATGATTTTAGGACGAATCGCGGCTGGAAGCCGCTCCAACGAAGCCACCACCTTCCTTTCGGGTGTGTAGCCATGGGTGGCCTGAAAAGCTTTTTACAAAACCATCAGAGTTAGCTGACCGGGGGAAACTGTGATAGAATCTTATCCACAATCTTCTGCATCGCGTCGGCGGCATCCTGGGGTGTTTTATAGGTTCTGAACCGGTAGGTGCCCACCCCCCGCCACAACAATTGGCCGGTATCAACCTCATGGATGTCGATGGTCAGGCGGCTTTCGTCATATTGCCGGATACTTGTTTCGGTGCCGATGCCGCCGTACCAGGGATAATAGTAGCGCCCGAAGCCCATGGAGGTGTGGGTGGTGTCGCTCTCGATTTTACGCTCGAGAACCAGATGATAGCTCAAAGAAAGTTCCGGCCGGTCGCCGGCGCGGACGATCCCCCGGCCTTCCAGGTTATTGGCCACCGCGGTGCGGATTCGCCGGTCCAGCAAGGGGTTGTCGATACGCAGGTCCCCAACCGGCGGCTGAACCGCCTCACGCCACTGCCACGTTCCACGGTGCGAAAGATCTGTAAGGGGATCGTAGTCCTGGCTGACCTGAACACTGGTGCAAGCGGAAAGCAAAAACAGCACAATGGCAATCGAAAATGGTCTCATATCGTCCTCCCCTGTCTTTTGGCAGGTAGATCTAAAATAATGCAAAACGGTTTCGATTGCAACGCAGGGGCGGGGTTTCGTCATGCCGGACTTGATCCGGCATCCAGGACATGCCTTAATAGCGGCGAAGCTTCACTTCGTGCCCGGCTTTCGCTGTAATAAATAGGTCACAACCCACCGATCAGACCGAAAACGGGAGAAAACGACCATGGACGCCATCAAGATCGTTGCAATGCCCCTGGGACCCTTTCAGGTGTTCACCTACATCCTTTCCTGTCGAAAGACTGGCGACGGCGCCATTATCGATCCCGCCGGGGTCCCGCCGGCCATTTTCGCCGCGCTGGCCCGGGAAAACGTAACGCCCCTCCTGATTCTCAACACCCACGGCCATCCGGACCACGTGCTGGCCAATGCGGCCCTGAAAACGGAACTGGACATACCGGTCTGGATGCACGCGGATGACAACGGTCTGTACGCCGACGCACCGGACGTGGCCGATCTCGAACAAAAGACCGGCCTGACCGTCGACACCATGGCTGACCATCTGTTTTCCGATGGAGAACGAATTCCGCTGGGAGAAACCGAAATCCGGGTGCTGCATACGCCGGGACACACCCCGGGTTCCTGCTGTTTCCTGGTGGACGGCCACCTGTTCACCGGCGACACCCTTTTCGTGGGTGACGTTGGCCGCACCGATCTGAAAGGCGGATCACTGGACCAGCTGATCCACAGCATCGAAACCAAACTTCTGGATCTTCCCGAAAACACCTGCATCTGGCCGGGACACGATTACAATATCGATGCGTCAATACCCCAGGGACAGGCCCCGTCAACGTTGGGGAAAGAGAAAGAGGAAAATCCCTACATCACGGATTTCATTCTTGACCCTTAGATTTACAATTCAGAAGAGAAAATGGTGTTGTCGTTTGGAAGCGCAGGGAAACAATGTTCCATTTATGTGAATGCGCCACGAGTAACATGGTCACATAATTTTTGGGTAGTTATCAGATCGGGATTTGATGATAGTACGCACCCTTAGTAGTTGCTTACGCTGAAAAGGGGGACGAACAGTTGGTGATAAGTCAATGTCGTTGAATTAAGCTCTTTAACCGCATAAAATATTGTATATTTAGGTATTTAGTGATACTTTAATTGATTAAGATATCAACCCAAAAGTCCAAAAGGAGAAAAAGATGATTGCAGAAAACAGAGAACTTGGCATGGAGACTGAAATGCCCGAACTGTGCCGGATATAGTCCAATCTTTAAAAAATTTGATCGAATCCGAAGCTTTCTGCAATCGATTTAAAAAACGGCCCGAAGATTTTACCCGCAACCGGGCCTTGCCCTTTAAAAATCTCATTTACTACATGATCAATTTGCCCGCGGCGGCATATGAAACCGAATTGTACTATCTTAACAAGAACCTGAAAGGGGCGGACATCGCCGAACCCCTGGCTTCCAAAAGCGCATTGACCAAAGCCCGAGAAAAGCTGAGCCATATGGCCTTTATCGAACTCAACGATTATTTGGTGAATCTGGGCCAAATGCGTTTTGCGCCAAACCGTTGGAACGGGTTCTTTCTTTTGGCTACCGACGGTACGCTGTGCACCCTGCCCACGGCAAAACCGGTTGTCGAACATTTCGGTCAATGGCATGGGCGACAGGGCGATCCTTGCCCGAAAGCGCGCGTCTCGCAATTATACGATGTTTTAAACAATATTTCGGTAGCCGCGTCGATCACCTCAAAATGTATTGGCGAACGAGAACTGGCCGCCGCTCATTGTGCTCATCTCGGTCCAGAGGACTTAATGCTGCTGGACCGCGGCTATGAAAGTTTTTGGCTGTTCAAGCTGATCATGGCAAGCAACGCCAATTTCTGTGCCCGCGTGTCATGCAATAAGCTCAAGGTTGTCAAAGCGTTTTTGCAATCCGGAGAACCCGACCGAATCGTTAAATTATCCTGCACTCCCAATTCGGCTCGCAAATGCGCCGAATTCGAATTGGATAAAATACCGCTAAAACTTCGCCTGATACGGGTAGATCTGCCAACAGGCGAGACCGAAGTCCTGATCACCTCGCTAACCGACCGGGGAAAGTACCCGGTGGAGATTTTCGGTGATTTGTATCACCGCCGCTGGCCGGTGGAAGAAGACTACAAGGTGATGAAGTCGCGCATCCAAATCGAAAATTTCAGCGGTAAAACGGTTCATTCGGTTTATCAGGACTTTTACGCCAAGGTGTTCACCAAAAATTTAGCGGCTATTCTTACCCAGAGCGTCAATGATCGAATCAAAACGATTACGTCCGGACGCCTTTATTCATATAAAGCTAACCTTACCAATGTATTAGCGATGCTGCGCCACCACATTGTTGTATTGTTCAACCGGATGCAAGATCTACTATGTGATAATGTGTCGAAGATTCAAGACCTCATCGTACGTGTGTTAAACGAGATCCGGCCTGGCCGTAGCGAACCGAGGGCATTTAAAAAGAAAAGTCGGCGAAAATTTAGCACCGCGTACAAACCAATTTCTTAATTCAACGACATTGGGTGATAAGTTGGAAACTCAACGATTCGGTGGTTGCCGCAGCTTTCAGATTACCTGTACCTGTACGTAACAAAACGATGATTGACTAAAACCAGCTAAAAAGTCATCATCTGCCTGATTTTTCTATGGAAATTAGAAAGGAGGCAGCATGATGACTCTCGAACCGATTTCCATCCGAACCGATTTTTCACAGGTCGTCCCCCAAAGGCATGAGCGCTTTGCCGCCATCATCGAACCGGTCGCAGGACAAGATGATCGCCCGCCAACCCTTGAAAAATTCCTGTGCCGGATGACCCAGGCGGACCTGTTCGGACAGGAGCACCTGCGTCCCTACTTTGCGAATCTGTCCCGCAGACGCCTCAGCCCGAATACCATCAGAAGCTATCAGGTGACCCTATTCGGGTTTATCTCATTTCTCAAATCAAAGGGCAGACATTTTATTGAAACTATTGTCCGAGAAGATGTCGAGGCATACGTGGAGCACGAGCAGGATCGTGGAATGCGCCCTTCAACGGTTCACGCCAGGATCCGAGCAGTGTATGCATTTATTCAATTTCTCGTCGATCATGATACCGTTAATCCCAACACCCTCAAAAGAAGGATCAAGATCAAGCTTTCCGATACGCTACCGCGCGCAATCGATCCCGAGGATATTCGAACGCTTTTGGCAGTCATTTCCGATCCACGAGACCGCGCCATGATCCTGATCTTATTGCGCACCGGTATGCGTATCGGCGAGTTGCTCAATACCCGGCTTGCCGATATCAATCTAGCCGAAAGGCGCATCGATATTTTTGAGGCGCAGAAAAACCGGGTTGGCCGGGTCGTCTACATCAGCAACGATGCCCTGGCCGCGATAAAGCGCTGGCTCAAGGTCAAAAAAAGCATCAGTGACTTCCTGTTCGCCGGGCATCGGGGGCGGCCGCCCAGCTATGAAGCGGCACGGCTCATGTTCATCAGATACCTGACCAAAGCCGGTCTGGTCCACAAAGGATACACGCTGCACGCGCTACGGCACACCTGTGCCAGCGAGCTGCTCAATGCGGGCATGCGCCTGGAGTGCCTGCAGCAGATGCTGGGACATGCCAACATCGAGATGACCCGGCGTTATGCCCGGCTGACCGACACCACGCGCAAGACAGAATATTTCAAAGCGATGGAAACTATCGAAAAGGAGGGAATCGGTGGCCATTACCGACGCGATCATTCAATACAGACGATTTATTAAGCGGCGCAACTACTCATCTCACACGATCAGAAACTATATGCATACGCTTCGCCAGTTCATATTGTGGGTCGATGCGCCGATCGAGCAGGTTACGCACGCAACCATTTTGAGATACATCGACCACCTGCTCGACCGGCGGTTGACGCCAAAAACGATCAATTGCCATTTGGACAGCATTCGCGGATTTTACAACTATCTGATTCATGAGGAGCGGGTGGCGATGGTCCATCCGATTAAACGCGGGTACACCTTGCGGCTTCCCCATCCACTGCCGCGATATCTCAAAGATGAGCAGGTCGCTCAGCTTTTCGCGGTGATCGACAACCGTCGAGACCGGGCCATGTTCATGCTGATGTTGCGCTGTGGGCTGCGGGTGGAAGAAGTGGCCCGGCTGACCCTTTCCGCATTGGACTTGAAACGAATGCAATTGATGGTCTGTGAGGGAAAGGGAAGAAAGGATCGCATCGTATATATCAGTCGGGATGCGCTGCAGTCGTTGATCGATTATCTTCGGGTGCGGCCATCCACAAAGGTGAGCAAAGTCTTCCTCGTTGGGAAAGGTTCTCATCGAGGCAAGGGCATCTCCGTTCGGGGTATCCAGAAACGCATGGAGTATTATGGCAGGAAGAGCGGGGTAAAAGTATCATGCCATCATCTACGGCATACGATGGCCACCCAACTGCTCAATGCCGATGCCGATCTGGTGACTATCCAGGATCTATTAGGGCATTCGCGAATCAAGACCACCCAGCGCTATTGTAAGGTCAGCAATTTAAAAGTGCAGCGGGATTATCACAAAGCAATCGGGGAGGTGATGCAACGACACGGACTACCTTAAAAAAGGCTTGACAAGCGTTAAAAAACAAATCATAAAAGTAGTATATAACCTACCTTAATTAATAGAAATTTCAGCATTTGTTACGTATAGCCTGTACTAAACACCACCCCTTATCAACGTGTGATTATGAACCATGTATCTGGCGTTCGGGCTAATTACAGATACGATTCTAAAATCAAAAGAGCGGAACGAAGAAAATAGAGGAATGAATTTTATGTATCTGTACTCGTGTTCCTTCGATGAAGATTTTCAATAATCTGCAATCTTGAAAATGCTGATTTCAAGCAGATTTATCGACCTAATCGCAACTGGTACGTTTCCGAGTGACAGATGGAGGGCAGGCGAGCGAGCCCGCAGGGTAAAGCTCGGGGAGCCTGGGCTGCTCTGTAACTCGGGCCGCCGTTGAAAATTTTGTTCCCTACCATTGTCCATTTTTAAAAGTAAAGAAGTGAAGCTCCCTTGTGTAAAGAGCCATCCGGAGTGATCCGGTGGTAAGGTGGTTTATCAGTCTGTCGCCAGACAGCTGAAACACATACACGAAAGGAGCCTCACCATGAAAAAGACAAGCATCTATTCGGATCGAAGTCAAGAACTGCTGGCGCTATTCGAAAATGCAGGCAATGCATCAAAGCTGATGTGTGTGCCCATCGATTACGCCAAAAAGGATCATCTGGTTATGTTCTGTAATGGAAACGGCGAGGTCCTCCGCAAACCTTTTTCGGTTAAGAATTCCCCTGACGGCGTGAAGTACCTTCTCGACCAGGTAAACCGTTCTTGCCGTAATCGCCATATTCAGTCTGACCATGTCTTTTTCGGTGGCGAAGATGTCAACTCGTATGCTGAGAATTTCGCCAACACAATTCGGGCAAAAGGGTGGCTGGTTGCCAACGTGAATGCCCATGATGCAAAGAAGCAGCGTGAGAATTTACAGGCCAGCACGGATCGGCTGGACCTGATGGGCATTGCCACCATGCTGCTCAACCGCCGGGCCAATTGTTGCCCGGCACAGACTGGCGTGTATCGCAATCTACGAACCCTAGTTCGCCACCGAAAGAAGCTGGTCAAGATGAAAACCGAAGTCCGTAACAGGATCCATACGATTGTCGACCGACTCTTTCCCGGTTTTCTGAATGAAAGAAAAAGTGGGGTCCTTCCTTTTTCAAACAGCTCGCTATACCTGATGCAGGAGCGTTTCAGCGCACCGCAGATCCGTCGCCGCCAACGGGGGGCATTGATCCGAAACTTGGAAAAGCGGGGAACAAAAAAAGCTGAAGCGGTAGCAGCCAAACTTCAGGAATACGCATCTCAGGTACTTACCACGCCAGACGAATATACCACCACACTTCAAATCTCCTTGACCAGCCACGTAAATCATTACCGCTGTCTGTTTGAGGGAGCTCAGCAACTGGCGAATGAAATGGCCCAACTGTTGGCCAAGACCCAGGGTGCCTTTATAACCAGTATCAAAGGTATCGGCATTGTTCTGGCTGCTGGTGTTACCGGCGAGATCGGCGATCCTTTGGCACAACGATCAACGGATCAACTGGCATCATATGCCGGCATCGTACCCAAAGTGAAACAAACTGGTGGCAAGCAGGGGCCTTCGAAAACGGGCCATGTCAGTAAACGAAGCAACCATATTCTGAAAGACTTCGTCGTGCAGTCCGCATTCCATATTGGTCGTTATGGCCCCAAAGATTTGCAGGACGACTTCAGTCGCCGTGAAGCTGACGGCCAGCATGCTGACTTCGGGATAGCCCGTCGCTTTGTACGTATCACCATGTGCATGATGCGGACATCCCAAGTTTACTTACCGCCTGAAATGAGAAGTACTCAAATCAAACCTGATCGGCGTGCTGATTATTACCTGGCAATGTGGCCCTACGTGCGGGACAAATGGAGCAAGGCCAACGCACTCAAGGTGGCCTTTGCCAAGGACCAACCGTTGGGGCAATGGCGATATATCGTTCAGGAGATCTATGGGATAAAGTTAAAAATCTAATCACGGACGGGTGCTGGAGATGATGGCAAAGCAAGATGATGTCTCAGCTTTGGCAGCGGGATGGCTTTCACAACTTGCCGCAGGTGATTCATGTTCCAAGAAATCGTCTGACGGCTCAGAAAAGAGTGCTTACCCGTTCCGTCCGAAAATTAATGGCTCCAAGGTGCTCTGATCCCAGAAATAATGGAGATCTCGTCATACCAGTTTGCCACAATCGGACATCCGTGGGCGGGGTTAACCACCTGTTTTGCTGAACTGGAGAAGTCAACTGAAAAATCGTCATCCCGGTTCTTGGTTCTTAAAAAAACCGGTTAAAATCGGCACAGGGGAGTGTTGTCTCAAAAAATGGTCGAAAAAAGGGTTGCAAAAATTCTGGTGCTCTTTTCAGCATTAAAAGCCAACCACCAGATATTGTGGTTGGCCTCTTTCGTTCTGATGTCCACCTTAATAGCAGTTATCAAAAGATCCAGTAATTTTTATGTATGTCGTCAATATATGCATTGAGCAAGATTTCCAAATGAAACACGGTCACATGAATCATCGATTCGTCCTTTGATCGATGTCATTCAACAGTTCCCTTACCGCAGGCATATCGGGAAAAAACCTACACTAAGCGAATCCGCTATTCCCAGATTTCATCTTTTTTCAATTTCGCCCACAACAATATCAATCCCGAGTTTCTTAACCCATGCGACAGGCCTATGATCCGCAAGTTGTATCGGGCAAGTTTTGGTAGGCATAAATTTGTGGGAACAAAAATGGATCTATTGAAATGTAATTTTATAATAAGGGACCCAACTTTCCTAATTGCGGCGATGCTGTATTTTCAGTTGTTGATTTACGATTCTGCCGTTTGCGCCCAAGGGCAGTGAACAGCCTCAGCAATCAAGCTTTTGGCCGGTGCGGCCTCATCGAAACGACAAAGGTCATTGAGCTTTCAGCATCATGTGCTAATCTATAGGAGCTGAATCTTGGGCATATGTTGATATTTGACAGCCTATGATGTTTAACCAGCTAAGATAGGGAATGTTGGTGAAAATGTATAAATTTGAGGACAGTGTTAATGGCGGTGCATGACGAAAAATTCAAGTCTGCCAAAGGGCATGGGGGCACACGCACATGTAGCATGCCGCCGAATGAGAAAGCAAAACTTATTGAAAAGATACGTGTTTTAAACTGCCTGTATCAGATTTCCGAGTTGGTGGTTGATGGCACCCATGCTTTTAAGAAAACCATACAGGCCATGATAGACCTGGTGCCGCAAGCCTTCGAATACCCCGAAAAGGTTGCTGCGGTTCTTTCGCTGGGCGAAATGCGTTATCAATCCCCCGGTTTTACGTTCTCTGCATCAAGTGCGCAGAAATCTATTGTCGTGAATGGTGAAGTTCGTGGACAGCTTGAAATTGGTTGTATTGAGGATGGATCTTTTGCGCTAAGCACAGGGGGTGTTTGCACCATAGAAGAAAACAACCTGCTCGAGGCTGTAGCCAAAAAAATTGCGTACATCATCGACCGAAAAGAGGCATTGGACAAAAAGAAAATCCTGGAAGATCAGCTCAGGCATGCCGACCGTTTGGCGACCATCGGTCAGTTGGCCGCAGGCATCGCCCATGAATTGAACAATCCATTGGGAGATATTCTGGGGTTTGCTCAATTGGCGTCCAATTCTCCTGATTTGAATGATGATGTTTATCGAGACTTGGTCAAGATCGTAAAATCAGCTTTGTATGCAAGAGAAATTATTAAGAAAGTGTTGTATTTCGGGAGGCAGACCCATCCAAAGGAAGAACAGGCCGACCTGAACAAACTGATTGGCGAGTGGATCGATTTTTTTGAGTCGCGATGTGCAAAAAGCGGGATTCAGATCGTGGTGGAGAGAGATGAAGGACTGCCGATTGTGAAAGGCGACCCCGCACAGCTCAATCAAGTGATCGTCAATGTCGTGATCAATGCCATCCAGGCCATGCCTGACGGCGGCACGTTGACCATCAGGACCCTGTCACAGGAAGACTGGGTTTCGATCCGCGTCGAGGATACCGGGCGAGGTATCGAAGAAGAGAACAAGGATAAAATTTTCCTTCCCTTCTTTACCACCAAAGAAGTCGATGAAGGCACCGGATTGGGGCTCTCCGTCGTTTATGGGATTGTCAATGAACATGGCGGATGCATCGAGGTTGACAGCAAGAAGGGAAACGGATCAACGTTTGAGATCAAGTTTCCCATATAGATGATGCAAAAGGATAAAATGGCGACGCAATCGGAACAGCGACATTTGATTTTGGCAGTTGACGACAACCGCAATGCATTGGAAATCATCAGACGAATTTTGGCCCAGTCGGGCTACGAAGTGCTCATCTGTGAGGGGGTTCCGGATGCCGTCAACCTATTGAATGATCAGCGCGTTGATTTGGTGATTACGGATATGAAAATGCCAAAGCACAGCGGGTTCGAACTCGTCCGCCATGTCAGCGAGAATTTTCAGGATACGGCCGTTATCATGGTCACCGGCTATCCGTCCATAGAGGGTGCGGTCGAGGCCATCAAGATCGGCGCAGATGACTTTCTGGCCAAGCCGTATACCGATGATGAATTGATTTCTGTTGTTCGACGGGCGCTTGACCGATTGACAGCGCAGCGTGCGGCCCAGAGCGTACTGGAATGGGACGCATCCTTTGGCATCGTCGGCAACAGTGAACCCATGAAAAAGGTATTCAAGCTCATTGCCAAGGCGGCGACCATGACCGCCAACGTTCTGATTTCAGGTGAAAGCGGGACGGGCAAGGAACTTGTCGCCCGGGCGATTCATTACAACAGTCCACGTTCATCGGCAGCGTTTGTCCCGGTAAACTGTACGGCAATCCCCGAGAGTCTCGTTGAGAGTGAGCTTTTCGGCCACGAGAAAGGCGCCTTTACCGGTGCGAATGCGAACCGCTCCGGTTTTTTTGAAGTGGCCGACGGCGGCACCTTGTTTCTGGACGAAATCGGTGATGCCAGCCAAAGCCTTCAGGCCAAGCTGCTCCGTGTGCTGCAGAACAAAGAGATCATCAAAGTGGGTTCCAGTCAGATCATCAAAGTCGATGCACGAATTGTAGCGGCCACGAACAAAGACCTTCCGGATCTCATCCATAGAAAGTTGTTCCGGGAAGATCTTTACTACCGCATCGATGTGATCGACATTGCCATCCCGCCGTTGCGCGAACGCCGTGAAGACGTGCCGTTGCTCATTCGGCACTTCACGGCGCAACTCTGTGAGGAGATGGGTCGTGATCCGTTGTTTTTCTCGGACCGTGCAATGAATGCCATGGCGGCCTATTCGTGGCCGGGAAATGTCAGAGAACTGGAAAACCTGGTTCAAAAACTGATCGTCACCGTGGACGGAAATCGCGTGGACATGGTTGATTTGCCCGGGACCATGCGTTTTTCGATCGAACACCAGGCGGGCCTGAATCGTCCATTGGCCGCTGTAGAACACGAGTACATCCAGAATGTGCTGGCCAGTGTCGGCGGCAACAAAACGCAAGCCGCAAAAATTTTGAAAATAGACAGAAAGACCTTGCGGGAGAAACTGAAAAAAATCGCCTCCAATCCAAACTAGCGGTGCGTTTTTCCCCACCGAGGCCGCTTTCCCCACAGCCACTTTACCCCTGACATCCCTTCCGGGTCGACCCCCTGAAAGTACTATCTATCCAAATTTATATTAAAAAAATAACATTGGCGCAGGGCCGGTCATGCTGCATACCAATTGGTATCCCTTTTGCTTATTTGGAAAACCATGACACCCACACGGCCTTCCCTGCAGGAGGGCGTTACCCCCACTAACTGGAGCTGATCTCAATGACAACGATGTCTGTCTTGCACAATCCGATGATCCATTGTCATTTGAAAAGGCGGCTCGTGGCCGGGGATGCGAAGATCGGGGACGTATGAGCCTGTATTGGATTCCCTCGCTATTGGTTCTGGGCGCGGTCGGACCACTGGTGGCTGCGCGTTGGGGACGCAGTGCCTGCACGACAGTCACCGCGCTTTTCCCGGCGGTCGCTCTGGCCGCCGTGGCGTTCCGTATCCCGCGCATTTTCGACGGACATGTTTTTCGCCATGATGTGGACTGGATTCCCGTGCTCGGGTTGAACTTCGCTTTCCGCATGGACGGCCTCTCCGTATTGTTTTCGACCCTGATCCTCGGTATCGGTCTGTTGGTCATTCTGTATGCCCGCTATTACCTGTCCGCTGAAGATCCGGCCGGTCGATTTTATGCCTATCTATTGCTTTTCATGGCTTCCATGGTTGGTATCGTGCTCGCAAACAACCTGCTGTTGCTCTGGTTTTTCTGGGAGCTCACCAGTATCAGTTCCTTTTTGCTGATTGGATACTGGCACCATCGCAGTGACGCCCGTAAAGGGGCACGCATGGCTCTGACGATCACGGGTGTCGGCGGACTGGCATTGCTGGGCGGCTTTATCCTCATGGGCCAAACCGTCGGGTCCTACAACATCGATCAGGTGCTTTCTAACGGGGATCTGATCCGCGCTTCCAGCCGATACCCCACCATACTTCTTCTCCTTTTATTGGGGGCGTTTACCAAGTCGGCACAATTTCCGTTCCATCTTTGGCTTCCGCATGCCATGGCCGCCCCGACACCGGTCAGCGCGTATCTGCATTCGGCAACCATGGTGAAAGCAGGCATCTTTCTGCTGGCGCGACTGTACCCCGTCCTTTCCGGGACCACGAGCTGGTTCTTGATCGTCAGCGTTACCGGCATGGTGACGATGCTCTTCGGGGCTTACCATGCCCTGTTCAAACACGATCTGAAAGGACTGCTCGCCTATTCCACGATTAGTCACCTGGGGTTGATCACGCTGCTGTTTGGCATGGGAACCGCTCTCGCTGCGGTGGCGGCCGTCTTCCATATCATCAACCATGCCATCTTCAAGGCCTCTTTGTTCATGGCGGCCGGCATCATCGATCATGAAACCGGCTCCCGGGACATGCGCAAACTGAACGGCCTCTGGAACCAGATGCCCATCACGGCCACCTTGGCCATGGTGGCTGCTGCGGCGATGGCCGGCGTACCGCTGCTCAACGGATTCTTGTCCAAAGAGATGTTTTTTACGGAGACGTTGCAGCAAAGCACACTGGGATCCATTTCCTGGATGGTGCCTGTGTTTGCCACCATCGGCGGTGCTTTTTCCGTCGCCTACTCGCTGCGATTCATCCACGATGTGTTTTTCAACGGCGAGCCGAAGAATTTGCCCAAAACGCCCCATGAACCGCCCCGCTATATGCGCGTACCGGTCGAAATCCTAGTTGCGCTCTGTCTGATCGTTGGCGTTTTCCCGGAATATACCGTCGGGGATGTGCTTGCCACCGCCTCAAGGGTCGTGTTGGGTGACCGGTTGCCCGAATACCACCTGAGCATTTGGCACGGCCTGAATCTGCCGCTGCTGATGAGCGTGCTGGCGATGCTTGGCGGCGGTCTCCTCTACTACAACCGGCAGCGGCTCTTCAGGCTTCAAACCTATTTTCCGGAGCACAACGAGAGCCAGCGATTCGATGATGTGCTTACCTGGCTGCAGCAGCGCATGCGTCGCTGCCTGGCCGGGTTTGACAACGGCTCCATGCAGCGTGCCGTGTTCTGGCTGTTTTTCGTGGCCCTTGTTTTTTCGATGGTGCCGTTGATGGAACTCGACATGACCATCGGTGCAAGGCCGCAAATCCCCATCGATTTCGTCATGGTCGCCGGTGCCACCTTGCTTTGCGTCAGTTCCGTCGCCACTGTCGTCTGGCATCACCAGCGATTGATTGCGATCCTGCTGCTTTCCGTGGTGGGCATGGTGGTCGCCGTTGCCTTTGCGCTGTTTTCCGCACCCGATTTGGCATTGACCCAATTGGCTGTGGAAGTGGTCACGATTGTGCTGCTGTTACTGGCCCTTCATTTCTTGCCTCAGCGAATCCGCAATTTCTCCTCTCCCAACCGAATCATCAGAGATGCATCGGTGGCGGTGTTGATCGGCGGTGTCCTGGGGACCATCACCTTTGCGCTCATCACCCGACCGCTCGAATCCATTTCCGGGTATTTCGTCGACAATGCCAAAGCCCTGGGCGGCGGAACGAACATCGTGAACGTTATCCTGGTCGACTTCCGCGGATTCGACACCTACGGCGAGATCAGCGTACTGGCCATCGCCGCTCTGGGAATCAGCAAACTGGTCGAACACATGCGTCCGGTTCGGTCTCTCGTTGATGCCGATGGGCTGCGTTGGGCGAGCGACAAACATCCGATGATGCTGTCTGTCGTTTCCCAAGCGGTATTGCCGCTGGCCATGATGGTATCCGTCTACATTTTCATGCGTGGACATAATTTGCCCGGCGGTGGTTTCATCGCCGGTCTGATCACCGCTGTTGCGATGATCCAGCAGTATATCGCCCAAGGGCACACCTGGTTGAAAGCCCGCTTATCGATCAACTATCTCCATCTGATCGGAAGTGGTTTGCTGATCGCCGCTGCGACCGGCGTTGGCGGCTTTTTGTGGCATCAGCCGTTTTTGAAAAGCTGGCACGGTCATTTCCACATCGCCTGGTTGGGTGAGATCGAATTGGCCAGCGCGATGGCGTTTGATCTGGGTGTATACCTCACCGTTGTGGGAGCTTGCATGATGATTTTATCCAGACTCGGACGATTGACCTATTCGCCCGAATATCCATGAAAGGATCGTCGCTATGGAGTTGATTTTCGCTTTGTGTGTCGGCGTGATGACCAGTTGCGGGGTTTATCTATGCCTTCGCGGAACCACGTTTACGATTGTCATCGGCCTGACCTTGCTCTCCTATGCCGTCAATTTATTCCTTTTCGCCAGCGGCCGTCTTCATCTCAATGCCGCGCCCATATTGGGCGTATCCCAGCGAATCGGCGATCCGCTGCCGCAGGCGCTGGTGCTGACGGCAATCGTAATCGGTTTTGGCATGACGGCCTTCCTCGTCGTGTTGGCCATGCGAACCTGTGCCGACTGGGGCAATGACCATGTCGATGGGAAACCGCAGGCGATGGAGGCTGTCATTCAACAGGAGAACGGGCCTTCATGAACCATTTTCCCATACTTCCGGTATTGCTGCCGTCGCTGGCGGGCATCGCGATGCTGTTGCCGCCCCTGTCCACGCGGCTCAACATGCAGCGCTGGGTCGCCTGGGGGGTGCTCACCGTACTGATGGCCATCGGTGGGATATTGATCCTGCAAGCACAGCGTGAAACGCTTACCTACGCCCTGGGGGGCTGGCAGCCGCCGTTCGGCATCTTGTTTGTCGTTGACCGCCTGGCTGCCCTGCTGATCGCCCTGACCGCAGTGCTCGCCTTTTGCGCCGGATTGTACAGTGCCGAAGAAGAAGATCGAAAGGGGCCTTTCTACTATCCGCTGTTCCTGTTTCAGGTCATGGGCATCAATGGCGCTTTTTTGACCGGAGACCTTTTCAATCTCTTCGTATTCTTCGAAATCCTCTTGATCGCGTCGTATGCACTCATCGTTCACGGGGGCGGGCGCGAGAAAACAAAGGCGGGTTTTCATTACGTCACCTTGAATCTTATCGGATCGGCGCTCTTTCTGGTTGCCCTGGGTACCCTTTATGGAACGTTAGGCTCGCTGAACATGGCAGACATGGCGTTTCGGGTCGGGCAACTCCTGCCAGAAGACCAGACCCTCGTCAAGACCGGCGGTCTGCTTTTGCTGCTGGTCTTCAGCTTGAAGTCGGCCTTGCTGCCGCTGCATTTTTGGCTGCCCAAGACGTATGGTGCGGCGTCAGCCTCGGTGGTTGCGCTGTTTGCCGTCATGACCAAAGTGGGGTTCTATTCGATCTGCCGGGTCTTCGCCGGTATTTTCGGAAACGAGGCCGGTGCGCTGGCGAATCTGGCCACGCCCTGGATTTGGCCGCTGGCCATCGCCACCATCGCGATCGGAAGTGCGGGTGTCTATGCCGCAACCTCCCTACGGTCGATAACGGCGAACATGGTCATCGTTTCTGTTGGAACGCTGCTGCTTGCCTTTTTGATGGACGGCGGGCGATCCCTGTTCGTCGGTTTTTACTATATGCTGCATTCCACCCTCGTCACCGGCGCGTTGTTTCTGATCGCCGATCTGATCGGAAGGCAGCGGGGGATCGCCATGGATGAGATGGTCCGGGTGCGACCGGTAAACCAAGCAACGCTTTTATCAGTGTTTTTTTTCGCCTTTGCCATTGCCGCCATCGGCTTGCCGCCCCTATCCGGTTTTGTTGGCAAAGCCTTGCTCTTGCAGTCAGCGAGCCGGCTTGCAGAGCAGGTGTGGGTGTGGCCGGCCCTCTTGATCAGCAGCCTGATGGCGCTGGTCGCCTTTACCAAGGCGGGCAGTACGTTTTTCTGGCACGTTTCCCCAAAAGACGCGTCAGGCGGCCGGAACGCGCGGTTGACCCAAATGGTTTCCCTATCCATTTTGCTTTCGGCAACCGTATTGATGACCGTTTTCGCCGATTCGATTTTGGCATACAGCCAGGGGGCCGCCAGAGATATTCGCAAGCGCCCGATCATCACACAACCGCAGAGCCAGATCG
This sequence comes from uncultured Desulfosarcina sp., assembly GCF_963668215.1. Lineage (NCBI taxonomy): Bacteria > Pseudomonadati > Thermodesulfobacteriota > Desulfobacteria > Desulfobacterales > Desulfosarcinaceae > Desulfosarcina > uncultured Desulfosarcina sp. The sequence continues at coordinate 4,509,211 of NZ_OY764190.1, read as the reverse complement.
ACAGGAGCCCCATCCATGAGGAAAATGAATCTTAGGCGCTATTTCCCCGATCCATTCAGTTTTACCTTGTTAGGAGTCGTCTGGTTATTACTGACCCACCGGTTTACCGTCGGCAATTTTTTGCTTGCCGCCATTCTGGCCTGGCTCATCCCATTGGGTGTCAGCAGGATTCGAACGGCCACGACGCCCGTCAAAAAACCCCTAAAGCTGATTGCTTTTTTCGGGGTGCTGGTGGGCGATATTATTGTTTCCAATATTGTCGTTGCCAAACAGGTGCTAAGCGTGCCGGAGCGCTTGCAGCCCGGATTTGTGGCCATACCGATGGATCTGAAAGAGGCGCTGCCGATCACGATACTGGCCAGTACGATTTCCCTGACACCGGGAACCGTCAGCATCGAGATCACAGAAGATCGAAAGACACTCTATGTGCACGCGCTGCATGTAGAGAGCGAAACAGAACTCGTCGGTCGGATCAAACATCGATATGAGAAGCCGCTGAAGGAGATTTTCGAATGTTAGATGTGATTCTGTTGGTCGTCAGTGCGATCATTGGCATCTCACTGCTGCTGAATTTGTGGCGTTTCATGATCGGGCCCCATACACTGGACCGCGTGATCGCCCTGGATACCATGTACATCAACGCCATCGCCCTGATCGTCATTCTGGGCATTTTTATGGGCTCCCCGCTTTACTACGAAGGGGCACTGATTATCGCCATGCTGGGATTCGTCAGCACAACCGCGGTGTGTAAGTTCATCCTGCGGGGGGATATTATCGAATAGGAGTGTCATACCATGCCAATTGCAGAACTGATCACCGGATTTTTCCTCATCGTGGGCGCCATATTCCTGTTGGTCGGGTCCATCGGATTGTTTCGCCTGCCTGATTTTTACATGCGCCTGCACGGGCCCACCAAGGCATCGACACTCGGAATCGGGGCCATACTGATGGCGTCGATTGTCTTCTTTTCATTCAAGGGAGGCGGCATCAGTATCAGCATCAAGGAGTTCCTGATTATTTTGTTCATTTTTTTATCGGCCCCGATCACCGCAAACATGCTGGCAAAGGCCGCCCTGCACGTCAGAAAAAAGCCCCGCGGCGATACGTTGAACCATGAACGGTTGGAGGCGATTCGGGAGCGCAGAAGGTAGTTATTCATTTTGCGCGATTTTTAAGTCTGCTTGATCCCAGCCGTGGATAGTAAAGGGTACTACAGAAGGCGCATCTGTGCAGCCAGCAGATCATTATGGCGCACGACACCCACTAGTTTTTTGGAATTATTTTTATCGACAACAAAAAGGTATGTGTCATTCGGGTGATCTTTGAGTGCGGCCATGGCTTTTTCAAGAGTGTCTTCAGGAGTTAGCTTCAAGTATGTTTCGGTGGTGATCTCATCGGCTACAACCAAATTCCTTAGGATAGGGTCATAGAGCGCTTTAGCAATATCGGCGTATTTGATCACACCGACCAGATCATTTTGATCATTTACCACCGGCAAACTATCGTAACGAGAGTGAGCCAGCGTTTTCAATACTTCATTAAACAGCGCCTTATTCGATAGTACTTCTACGTTTTGCCGCATTATATGGCCAATCAGTATGTTTGAAGGGTTTTTGGCTGCAGCGGCGCTTGAAATGCCGAGGGCGTTTTTAACATGGAGGAAGACCTGATGCACGCCTTCGCTATACCCAACCGGACTTCGTTGGGGTAGTAAATTCAACACCGGCACCTCTCCGGCGTTAATCAAGGAAAAGCGCGTCAATAAGGGCCCCACCGCCTCAAAGACCACCACAGAGGCCAGAATGACCGTCTGCAAGGCACCACCCGGACCAGGCCATTCTCTTGCCAGAGTGTTGGCCAAACCGATGGCAAGCCCGGCTTGAGCTAACATTGACGGTCCCAGCCATGTCTGTATGGTTTGGGATGACCTGGCCACTCTGGCACCCAGACGGCAGCCGAAATATTTGCCGATGGCCCGCATGGACACGTAAACCATTCCAATGGTACCAATGTGGCCAAGCGACTCGAGGTGGAGCTCTGCCCCAGCCATGATGAAGAAAAGTACGTAGAGTGGATAATCAATCTCTGAAAGGTCATGGAGGATCCGGTTCTTGTTCGGTGTGGCATTGACAGCAACCATACCAGCGAACAAGACTGCAAGCATGGCAAATACATCGAAGAGCACGGCCGCCCCGGTAGTAATGGCCACAGACGCGAGCACCAATATCTGTCGTTCCACCTGCCGGGTGAGACGCTGATCCATTATGGCGATTACCATACCCATGGTCGCTCCCAGGCCAACTGGCACCAAAACCTGGTGTATGGCAGACATGAACGAAACATCAGCAGATAGGCAGCTGTTTTTAACGATAATGAACGCGATGATGGCAACCAGGTTGTTTATACCGATAAGTGGTAGGACGGTGTCAGTAAGTTGCCCTTCGGATTGGCACTCTCGCATCACCATCTGGGTTGCGGCCGGAGCGGTAGTGATGGCTATTACGGAGAGGAAGACGGCTTCTATTGGCGATGCGCCCAAAAAGGCAGTTCCGAGTCCAACAAGAAGTGCAGTGAGACCAACGTCAAATGTGCTGATACGAAACAGATTCGGTCCGTTTTTTCGAATAGTCCTCAGATTGAAGCTACCACCAATGGAAAACACGATCAATCCGAGGATGATATCATGCAACGGCGCGAGAGCCTGGAGTTGGTTGATTGTGATTAACGCGGGAAACCCTAAAATTTTGGTAAAGGATGGTCCAGCAGCAAGGCCAACGGCCAAGTAACCCGTAACCCGCGGAATTCCAATTGCGGAAGTCAACCGGCCGGCACCCATGGCAAGCAAATACAGAACCCCAATTGATAGAAGCATAGGCAGCATGGTTACCAATTTTCAGAATGCCTATCCAGTACGTTATCGGCGAATTTCATGTTGGTAATATGGTTGATCTATTTTTTCTCAGGAATCACAATCGGAATTTCGACCGTAACCACGGCACCTTTATCGAAATTGTTCTTAACGTGAATGATGCCGTCCATTTTGGTAATGATGTTGTGGCTTACCCACAGCCCGAGACCGGCACCCTTGCCTGGTTCCTTTGTTGTGAAAAATGGATCGAAAGCATTGCGAAGCATATCATCGCTGAGTCCGGGGCCGTCGTCCTTGATGGTCACCACGATCTTGTCCCCGCTGCAACGACTGTTGGCTTCAATCGTCCCGCCGCTGCCGATGGCGTCGATCGCATTGGTGAGCAGGTTTAAAAAGATCTGCTGAAGCTGGGCCTGATCGCTGGCGATGATCGGGATGGATTCGTCCAGATCCAAATGGATGTCGATGTTGTTGGTGCGGGCGTGGTTATCCAGAAACGCGACGGTCTGACGGATGGTCTCGTTGAGATCCACATCTTCCAGCCGCGGTTCCATTCTGCGGGCGTAAACAAGCATATTGTGCACCACCTTGCGCGCCCGTTCAACGTGCTCCTCGATTTTGGCAATGGATTTTCGGATTTCGTCGATCTCTTCGCCTTCTCTAAACGACACGTCCTCCAATATGTCCTCAATCCAACCGGTCTTCTGGAGGATGACCACCAGGGGGTTGTTGATCTCGTGGGCCACCCCAGCCGCCATTTTACCCAAGGCGGCCAGCTTGTCCGACTGAACCAGCTGGGCGTTGAGTTCGACCATTTTCTGATCGGTCCTTTTAAGGCGATCGATAGCCAGGCGGGTGGTGAAAATCGTCGTCCCCACAATGGCCAGAAACCCGAGCGTGATAATGAGGATCTCTGCCCGCCGCAGGGCAAAAAGGCTGGACATGAGCGCCACGGGTCGCTGGTTTACAACCAGCAACCACTTGTTGCCTTTGAGCCAGCTACCGGCATAGAGGCGCTCATCACCGTTCCAATCACTCATTGAAACGACCGGCACCCCCCCTCCGAACTGCTCAGGATCGATGGCGGATGGTCCAAGCACGTTTCCCTTAAAGCGCGAGCGTGTCTGATATAAGCCATCCCGGTTGATGATAAACGCGTCGCCGGTTCGGCCGATTTGAGCTGACCTTAGAATTTCTTCGAAGCGGATGGAATCGATAGTGGCCCGCAGAATCCAGGGCTGCTTGTTTTCGTACCGCCGCACAGCGATGATGAAATGGGGCTGCTGGCGGAATCCCATATATACATCGCTTTTATACCAACCCTTGACCAAGACTTCATTGAACCAAGACTGGTCGAGGTAGTTGCGTCCTCGCAAATCATATGGCCCGATGTAGGCCCGATGGTTGCCCCGACTGTCGATGATGCCCAGATCCACGAAGGCCTGGCCCCGGTTGTTCATGATCTCGAAAATACTTGCCAGGTTTTCCTCTTGGACCATGTGCGCGAATGAATGGGTGTCGGCCATGACATTGAGGATCGCCGTGCGCTTCTCCAAGAACAAATCCACCGTTTTGGCCTGAGCCTGGGCCCGGTGCCGAATCTGTTCGCGGGTCATCTCCCGGCCGGTTCGCTCAAACTGGTTGTAGAGAACCATGCCGAGGATCAGCAGCGGAGCCAGGGAAACTGCCAGTGTTAAGGTCACCATTTTTTGTTGCAGGTTTCGGTAGAGGTCTTCCTTCATGAGCAGCTCCGGTAAACCGACCTAACTTACATACTTCCATAGCTGTGAAGGCCTGGCAGCAAATTGACGCCTAAATAAGTGAATAGTACGGCTCCAAACCCGACGATGGAGAGCACGGCCGTCTTTTTCCCCTGCCATCCGCGCATTAAACGGGCATGAAGGAACGTGGCATAGATAAACCAGGTGATGAGTGACCAGGTCTCTTTGGGATCCCAACCCCAGTAGCGACCCCAGGCGGAATTGGCCCACACGGCACCGGTGATAATGCCCAGGGTCAAGAAAAGAAATCCCAGCATCACCATCTTGTGTGTCAGATCATCCAGCGAGCGGCGATCAGGAATTTTTGTGCAGATTGACTCCCTATCGTCCCGCGTCTCCTTTTTTGCGAGAAGCATCAGGCTGAGACAAAAAGCAATTGCAAATGCGGCATAACCGATAAAGCAGGTAACGACATGCGCAATCAGCCAGTTGCTTTTAAGCGCTGGTAAAAGGGGTTGGATCTGATCATTGATATTGGGTGAAAGCGATGCATAGGCCATGCAAAAGAAGGCCATCGGCAGGACGAAGGCACCCATGGTTTGATTGCCCTTTCTTCTCTCCACCAGCAGGAACAAAGCGGCAATCGACAGCGCAAAAAATACGAGGGACTCATAAAGATTGGACAATGGTGCGCGACCAAAACCCAATTGATAGGACTCCGCCCAGCGAAGTCCAAAGCCCGCAAGGTTCCCTAAGAATCCAACGATTGTCACAAGAAATGCGATGCGCCCCACAACACGCTTCTGAAAGATCCAGGCGATGATATAAAGGAGGGCGGCCGTACCATAGACAAATGTTGTAATGGAAAGGATTAGAGAGCTGTTCATGATCACCTTGTCTTATTTTCCTTATTCGCAGTGTTGTATCTCGACGCTGCCCACGGAAGAATCGAGAAAATAGGGTGACATGTCATGCCTGTTCAGGTGGCTTTGCCCGAGACGCAGCCATCTCTGGAAAACACGCTGTTTGCATGCCGCCCCACTCTCGGTGGTTCGCCAATTTTTCCAATAAATCTTCAGGATCATGTCCGTTATCTGAAAGATAGGGAGCTACAAAGCTGACCTCGGATAAGATATGCAAAACTTTTGATATGTTTTGACTGGCGGTCTCAATGGCATCCGAAGTTTTTAGACCTTGGCGACGTTGATGCTCTATTTTGCTTAAAATCTGATTGTTATTCGTTGCAATATGCTCTGCCATAAGCACCATAATTTTCTGAAAAGTTTCTACGGTTGTTTCATGCTTTTCATTTTTCAGATCCAGTTCATGAGCCCGCTTTAGGGCATTTTTCATGGAAAACCATAAAAAACAAATCAGCATGGAAAACAGAATTTCAACAATGAGAATCGGTAGAAATGGAAATGAAAAAGCGGACTGAATGAATTTTTTTTCGTAATCAATATGGATCGGCTTTTCAATCAGGAAAACATCTATTCCCACCACAGCCAGATGGAGCAATAATCCAAGAAATGATCCCGTTATCAGTAGCAAGCTGTATTTTTTAAATATTACAATCGTAGATTTCATATTCATCTAGTACAGCCTGTAAAAAAGGATTGCTGCGGTTTAATGGATGGTGCATCTTCGGCAAACGCCTTGATCCGTTGGCCTTCAGCACCGTAATAATGGACTTCGCTCAAGGAGATGTCGGTTTCAGGATCAATAGCGGTTGGAAAACCGCAGAAAAGACATCCGTCAGCCTCAGGATGCCGACAATTTGGTCGTCGCGTTTGACGAGCAAGGACTGGTGGTGCCCCATGATCAAAAGATGGATAGCTTCATCCAGCATTCCCCCCTCGCTCACGCATTCATCCGCCGACAGCGTAAGCATGAAATCGCGGACATGGATCTTGGCGGCCTTCTTCTTCAGATCATCCAACGAACCGTCAAAGAGGCGATGGTATTCGATCATTGAATTCAAAAACATGCGGCTGAAATGGCGGAATGTGCCCCGGGTATCTTGATTCTGTATCTCTTTGTATTTGGGCTCCAGTGCTCGCAGCGCATCGATCTGGCTGATTTTCCCTATCGGCTGCTGGTTGTTGTCCAGCACCAGGATTGCCCGATGGCGGTATTTGTTCTGACAATAGGTCTCCTGGGCATGATCCAGCGCCTGGATGGCATCCGCCAGCGTAGCATCATCGGAAACCGTTGCATATTCGTCCAACGGAACCATAAGTTCTTTAATGGATACGGTCTTCATAAATCACTCCGATTAGATGTTGCCGCCTTTGCGAAGCAGTTGCCTGGCTTCAGCTTTTCGGATGCGTTCGTCATGTTCGGCTTTCCTCTGTTTAGCCCGATCAAGAATGCTTTTCAGTTCCTCGAAATCGGCGGGTTTGAGGAGATAGTCGAAGGCGCCCAGCTTCATCCCCTGTATGGCGGTTTCTGTGGTTCCATGCCCCGTTAGCAGAATGACTTCGACCAACGGGTAGCGGGACTTGATTTCTTTTAATGTTTGAATCCCATCCATCCCCGGCATTTTTATATCGAGAATGACCACATCGATGGGGGTCTCTTTGAGCCTTTCCAAACACATGTTACCATCATAGGCCGGTGTCACCTTGTCGCCTGCATCCTCGATCCGCATCGACAGCATTTCTACGAAATCTTTTTCATCGTCGACCAGTAAGATGTTTGTGGGAACATGAATCATTGTCACCCTCTCCTTTTACCAAAGATTGATTACTTGAGGCCGGGCGCATCATCGCTGAAACGGTTTTAGGTTGGGAATGTAGATCCGAAAGCGGCTCCCCTCACCCAGCTTGCTTTCAGCCGTTAATGTCCCGCCTAATTTTTCGACGATGTCTCGACTGACGAACAGGCCCAGCCCGGTTCCTTTTCCCGGGGCTTTGGTGCTGAAAAAGGGCTCGAATATTCTATCCAGGTTTTCCTTGGCAATGCCGGCCCCCGAATCGATGACGTCCATGGACGCTCCCAATTGCGTTGATCGTAATCGAACCGTAATTTCACCGCCATCTTCGGTCGCATGGACGGCGTTGTTCAACAGATTGATAAGAACCTGCCGAATTTGATTGGGGTCCCCCCAAATGGGGTGCCCGCTGCGGTCTGCATCGAGATTCACCCGCACCCTCTTGCTTTCAGCATCTCGACGTATCAATTGGACGGTTTCGTCGACCAATGCCTGTATGTCGATTTCCGCCAAGAGCTGTTCATTTTTACCTGCATCGGCCAGGAGCTGGTGGGTAATGGTTCTGGCGCGTTTAACACTCGTCTCGATTTTTTCCAGCGCCTTGTCGAAAGACGCCCGATGGGGGATCTCGGCCAATTCCTTTTTTTGCAACACGGTTCGCAGGTAGCCGGCCGACTCATTGATGATGGCCAGGGGATTGTTGATCTCGTGGGCCACCCCCGCCGCCAGCGTCCCAAGGGCCGCAAGTCTTTCCGTGGCAATCATCTGCTGTTCCATGCGGGCCTTGTATTCCTCGGCCATTTTTTGCTCTCTGTGCGACAGGATCAGATCGTAGGCTTGAGCGATTTTCCCCAAAAGATGTTCGAACTCCACCGGTTTGGTCAGATAATCAAACGCACCGGCTTTCATCCCCTTTACACCATCTTGGGCATTGGCGTTGCCGGTGAGGAGAATTACTTCCGTTTCCTGGTAATGCCGCTTGATTTCAGACAGCGTATCAATGCCGTTCATTCCAGGCATCATGACATCCATCACGACAACATCCACCGGTTGCTTCGCCAACATTGCCAGGCACGCCTTTCCATCGGAGGCATGAAGCGAAGGGAGGCCTCGTCTCAGGAGCCTTTTGGCCAATGTATCTCGAAACTCGCTCTCGTCATCCACCAGTATCAAGCTGATTTGTTTCAATTGATCCGCGTCCATGCCTGTATCCTCGAAGATGTTGAATCAGAATTATACCAGCCCCAGAATGTTCCACCATACCGCGGCGACGACGATCAGCAAGATCAGCAATACAGGTGTCGCCACCAAACCGGCACGGGTGATGTCAGCGGCCTTGAACTCCTTGAAACTGTATGCGATCGCATTGGGCGGACAGCCGATGACCAGCAGCATGGCAAAGGAAGTGGCGGTCCCCATGCACAAGGCCAACACCCTGGGATCCACGCCCTCCAGTTGTGCCATGGGAATGACAATGGGCAAAATCAGCGCTGCCGCGGCTACATTGGCCATGGCGTTGGTAACGAGCGCCCCGAAAATGGCCACACCGGCAAAAAGCAACAACCAGCCGCCCCCTTCAACGAGAGGGAAAAACAGATTGGCGAAATAGGTCGCGGCCCCGGACTCCCCCATCGCCAAACCCAAGGAAATGCCGCCCCCGAATATGAAAAGCGCGGTTCCCCACTCCAAGTTCTCATGGACGTCATCCCATTTCAAAATCCCGGCAAGTACGAGCGCGGCGACGCCCAACATGCCAGTCACCGAGTAGTGCAGCCCGTGAATTTCCTTGGTCAGCCATAATATGAAGCTGCTCACGATGATAATGAGGGTCAGGATTTCCTGTTTTGACCACGGAGGAATCTCATCGTCGAATCTCGGCAGTTGAATGGCGGGATCGGGTCGGAAAACCAGATAGACCACGCCCACTGCTGCCGGCACGGTAACGATGGCCATGGGCATGGCGTATTTGATCCAATCCATGAAGGATATCTCGATCCCGGTGAACTCTTTGAGAAAAGCCGCCGAAACCATCGTTCGACCACCGCCGACCAGCGTTCCCATGCCACCGCAGGAACAGGCGAATGCCAATGAAATCAACATAAACTTGGCGGTGCGCGAGTGAGGTTCGATGCCGGCACTTCGCATGAGCGGCAGCATGGTAACGATGCCGATGGATACCGCCGCCGCGTCATGCATGAAAGAGGAGGCCAGTCCGAGCCCCACACTGATGATAAAGGTAAACTTCGTTACGCTGGTGCCTGCTTTGGCCACGATAAAGTGTCCCAGACGTTTGGTGATCCCCGCCTTATCCAGCGCGATGGCGAAAATCAGGCAGCACATGATGAAGACCACGACCGGATGCATGTAGGGCGCCCAGGCGGTTTTAACGTCTACAATCTGCATGACAACCAGAAGGACACCGATCAATATGGCAGTAATTTCCAACGGAATGGGTTCGAACATAAACAAGAAAATCAGCACCGCCAGTATTGCCAGGAATCGTTGTGCCTTCGGTGAAAGTCCATCCTGATGCACCACTTCGATCTGATTGTTCGAATGCATGGACGCCTGCTGTTTCAGGTAGGCGCCCAACGGTTCTGCGTTTTTGTCCGCCGTGGCGCGAACGATATAGTCGGCGGGCTTCGCGTCGTCATCGGATAGCATGGTGACCCGATCACGAACCGTTTGAAAAAAAGTACGATCGGTATCCCCCACGATCTTGAACGTCGTCCCGTCGGGCCTGGGAAGTACCAAGATGACAGCGCCCAACAAAAACGCGATACACAGCTGTAACCCTCTATGTTTTAGGATCATCGTCATCGATTCATCTCCGATCAATCGTCATTTCGACGGTAGTTCCACCCATCGTTACGCCACTTGAATGGATGGGAGCAATGATTGTGCCGCAGACGCTTCTTTCTCTTCACCCGTGCAACCGGTCATCGCATGGGCCGTTTCTCGTAAGCTTCCATGATTTTCGCGATCAACTCCTGCAATTCGCAAGGTTTGATCATGTAATCGTAGGCGCCGTGACGAATGCCTTCGTGAGCGGCTTCAGCAGAACCGTGTCCGGTAAGCATGATCACAACCATTTCGGGGGCCATTTTTTTCAGGATCTTGAGGACTTCGATGCCATCCAGGTCAGTCATTTTCAAATCTAGAATGGCGACATCGAAACTGCGCTGCCGCAGAATTTTAAACGCTTCAGAGCCGCTGTTGGCCTTGCCAACGTCGAATCCTCGCTTTGAAAGCCGATTGGACAATACGTTGACGTAGCCGATTTCGTCATCAATCAGCAGCACCGTTATGGGTATCGTCCGGGCAGACTCATTCGCCGTCATCCTATCCCCCTGATGGCATCTCCCTTAAGGCCGGCGCAATGTGATCGCCTTCATTCGAGCTTCCATAATCTTCTCTTCATGGCTTCGTTTGCGCATGGCCGCCTCGTTCACTTTTTCAATCAACTGGTCAATATCACAAGGCTTCATGAGATAATCGAAAGCCCCCATTTTCATTCCTTCAATGCCGGTCTCGACCGTGGCATGACCGGTGAGCATAATCACTTCTATCAAAGGAAATTTCTTTTTGATTTCTTTGAGCGCCGTCATCCCATCCATGTTTGGCATTTTGATATCCAGAATAACCACCTCGACATCATCGTTTTTATCCAAACACGATAGTGCTTCCAGACCGTCATAGGCGGAAACGACATCAATTTCTCTCTTTTTCAATCGTTTCATCATGGTCTCGACAAACGGCTTTTCATCATCGACCAGCAGTAATTTTAAAGCGCTCATCATTGTTGCCTCCTAATTTTCCAGGAATGATCGGTTTTTCGGTTGGGCGACCCACCGATTGGTATGTATTGCCAATTCAGCAGCCGACTGTCAGGTGGTATCCTCTTTTGCTTTTTCTTCCTCCAATGCCCCTGGTGACACCTGGGCAACCGGAAAACGTATCTCGAAGGCCGTGCCCTCGCCCTTTGTGCTGCTGACGTGAATATCGCCTCCTATTTTTTTAATAATTCCGAAACAGATGGACAGGCCAAGACCGGTCCCTTTGCCAACGGGTTTTGTTGTGTAAAAGGGATCGAAGACGCGCCCTAAATTGGCTTCTGCAATACCTGGCCCATTATCGCTCACGGTCACAATGACATCGCCGTCTGCGCGTCTGGCATTCAGCATAATGATGCCTCCGGTTTTTTCCAAAGCATCCAGTGCGTTGTTCACAAGGTTCAGGAAGACCTGCTGCATTTCGGTTTCGGATGCTGGAATCGGCGGCAGGTTGTCTTCGAAATCGGTTTGGATCTCGACGTTGCTGTACTTTGCCCTCTGGGATGAAAGATGGGCAATCTCTGTAAGCAGTGTCGCCACCGATATATCAACTATCCGTGAGTCGGTTTTACGGGCGAAACTCAATAGCTTGTGCGTAATTTCCTTGCACCGCCGGCCCTGGGTTTTTATTTGAGAAAGCGCCCGATAAAACTCCTCTTCGTTCTCACTTCCGGTGAGACCCTCCTCCTCCAGAAGGTCTTCAATCCAGCCCGCCTCCTCGATCATGATGGCAATGGGATTGTTGATCTCATGGGCGATGCCGGCAGCCAATTCTCCGACGGATGCCAGCTTGCCCGTTTCAATAACCTGCTGAGACATCATATCCTTCTTTCTAAGGGCCTGTTCTTTCTCTGTATCCGCTTGCGAGATACGGCTGACAAGGCGGTTGGAGAGAATCAGGCTGGCTGCGATAATGCCAAGACTGCCAATCAGAATGAAAAGCAACACAATTCTCTGGGTCTTCTTCAATTCTGCAAAGGCATCGGACGCATCCTGTTGAATCACCATAATCCAATCACCATTTTTCAGGGTGGTCATGGCATATATGATTTCGTTTCCACCAGGTTTGCGTTTCCTGGTTATCATATTCGATTGATTGACGATCTTGCTGTTTCCAAAGAGCCCGACCAATTCATCTGTATTGATGCCGGCGATGGGTTTGGTCTGAAACTGGCCGTCCGCATTAAGAATGAATGCGAATCCGGTTTTCCCGATGCGCAAAAATTCGACCAGGTCGTTGAATTCTCTAAAATCGATTGTCGCTCTAAGAATCCATGGCCGGCCATCGCGCTCCTGGCGCACCGATACGATAAAGTGAGGTGCCCCGCGCATTCCCTTGAACACGTCACTGATGAAAAACGGGCTGCTGATCGCCTCTTCGAACCATTTAGCACCGGAATAGTTCACTCCGGTTAGCTCCAGCGGGCCTGCGTAGGCAATTTGGAAACCCTGATGGTCCACAACCCCCAAATCTACGAATGAACGGTCAAAAGCTCGCTGCAGTTCATTGAATCTCTGATCGAGGGCGGCTTGATCGGTCAAGTCCTCGAACCGGTTCGTCTTTGCCAAAAGGCGAATGTCCATCAATTTTTCTTCCAAAAAGATATCGATGCTGCGCTTGTGCTTTCTGGTCAGGACATCGAAATGATCATAGATTTTCTCTTCATAGGAAACGCGAAATGCATCCAGGATAAAAATACTGACCCCTACGGTAGGGGTAATTGCCGTGATTAAAATCGTCAGAACGATATTTCGCAGCAGGGATCGGTAATACACGGTTCTTTCGGTTTCGCTTTTCATTCTTCGGACGCCCCTGCCTTGAATTCGTTCCCATATTTGGTAGCCATGCCTCGCACTGCTACAGAATTTGTGCCAGGCATGCGTTCGACGGTTCTTACAATTTGAATAGAAATATAACGTTTTGATATGTAATAATTTTCAATCAACGATCCCTATACATCAAAACTGCAGATGCGCCGTATCCATGGCCAAAAAATCGGAGAAAATGGTCTCAGCGGGGCGAAACGCACCGGTGCAAAGCGGATGCTTCAAATCCAATCGGAAAGGGGCAAGCACAATTGGCGGTTACTCGGTTCGGCATCATTGGAAAAGCGTTTAAAACGATCCCTTGCCGAATTTGTGGCAGAGCATATTTGTCGTTTTAAGTGTGGTCAGGATCGTGTGACCACCAATCCATATGCCAAAAGAGGTGAAAAAATATTACCGTCCGGTAATTTTGGTGTCACGTATCCGTAAGGTTTGAGTGCTATGTTAACGTATAAAGTAGGACACTCGGCTGGCAATAAATTGGCATCATTGATTCCGCACTTTTCGATGCCAATTGATGACCATAAGTCAATATCGAACCTATTGTTTTGCCAAATCATTTTACCAATGAAAGCTTCAATTTCCGATTCAAAATCCTACATTTCCGAACAAGACCTATTGCGGGTCACAAGATCGACAAGAGCTCTGTTTGCCGCCATATTAACACGTGCACTTAAAGACATATTCAAACCAACCTATGACGATTATGATCTTTACAAAAAACAGGCCCTGCATTGGATTGAGGCCAATGATTTGGAATCGTTTACCAGTTTTTTAAACATATGCGATTATTTAGACATAGATGTGGAACGAATTCGACGCAGCGTCTACAATGAAATGGGTAAAATCGAACTACGCACGAAATCTTGATCAACTTTAGGACAACATTTGTTGAACGCTCTTTGTCCATAAATGTCTGCTTGCCTTCGAGGTACCATTGGGCGGAAAACCATTGCCGAAGATAGACCGCTTTAAGAAATAGGGTTTGTCACAGGTCCGAGATCGGGCATTAAATTTTCTCGGTAAGACTATCTAAGAATCTTTACATTAATCGATGCAGGATAGATCATAAGAACTGAATCTATATGGTTATGCGCTTTTTCCAGATTACTTGCCATGAAATTAACTATCAGAGATCACGCCAATTTTTCATTTAGCAACTGGATATCATAGACTTTCATAGAAATTGGTTTTTACAAGTTCTTTTTTTCAAACCAATAAAACAGCCCTATTCCGGCAAGCACAAAAACTATAACAACGATCCAGTGATTTATCCCAAGTATTCCCGGTAGGGTGATCTTGCCCAAGTTCCCCCAGGTCAAGACGGTTCGCTTCATCAAAGGGTAGCTTTCTGCGTATACCGCTGCCCCGGCCACCATGCCCAAGAGACCCCATAGGCCGTCCCAGCGTCCTTCACCGATAGCGCCCATGGATGTACCCGGGCAGTATCCCAAAAGGCCCCATCCTATACCGAAAATCAGACCGCCGATGATTGTGGCCCCTAAGACTGTCGACTTGATAGACAGTTTGGCCAGGCCCAGGTCATTTAGCAAATAGATCCCCACGCAGCCGACAAAAATGGCCGTCAGCATGAACTTCAAGATCGTCATATCCATCAGGCGCAAGGCACCAATTTGCTTGTCGTATCGTAGCACCTGCCCGCGCTGCAGGAAAAAGCCAAACAGAATCCCGGTAACCAGACCGTAAATCAGCTGACTCGTCATTTGTTACCTCCCCGGTACAAGAGATTGGCGCTCACCATCCCGCCGATGAAAAAGCAAAACAGCGCAATAAACCCACTGACCGCCAGCTGAGCCAGACCGCTCAGTCCATGGCCGGAAGGTCAGCCGCCAGCCAGGCGTGCACCAAACATGGCTACCAAGCCGCCGAGAAATGCAACGATTGCCCTTCCGGTAACACCGGATCCGAAACGGTCATGCCACATGTCCGGTACTGCCTGCAGCTTAAACGTTCCAGAAAATCCGGAGGCTGCCAAGGACCCGATAAAAATACCGACAACAAACATCCACTGCCAATCGATTTTAGGGGCGGTCTTAACAAAGTAATCCATTTGGCTTACTCGTTCTGCGCTAAATATCCTTTCGATCAACCCCGCCGATCTCACAAAGGACGTCGATGCCCCAAAATATTTGCCAGTGAACCAGACCGATAGTACCAGCACAAGCCCTGCGCAAGCACCGGCAATATAGGGGCTCCAGTAGTTTTCCTTACCCACCTGATGCATATAAAAACCTCCTTTTAAATTGTCCTACAGTATAAAAATCACCAAACATCAACAGCCAAGCCTTTTAAAATCAAAGACCTATAATGCATGCGGTCGCATACCTATCAATTATATATTTTTTGAGGGATTGGAAGTAGATGATTCGGAAGCTATGGAGTACATCTTTTGCCAATAGGTCCCAATCATCATGTATAGAAAGATCCATTTTTGAACCATATTTGCAATGCCATATCGTGTGTGATAAATTTCGGAACCTGCTCACAGCTTCCTCCTTACATTTGTTGTTGCGGTAACAACGCGGTGTAAGGGTACCAGTAATCGACCGGAACGGCCATTCCCATTCGGAACCGGCGCAGCCAGCCACCCTAACCAAAGGCCAAACGTTTTTAGATCGATCTAAAATATTTGTAAGAAAGGAAAAACTAATGAGTCCAAATCAATTGCCCGAGGAAAGCGAACAGAAACAGAAAGACTTTTATATCAAGTTGCGAGAAAAAATCAATGCTTGGTATCACTGCTGTCCGGTTAAACTTTTCCAAACATGTCACAACCAATTAAAATAATATGCAATTCTTGCAAACCTGGAGGTGATCGACTTGAAATTCGTTTAGGGATGCCCTCATAGTCTCCTTGACCAGCATCATTCATATGGGAAAGGAGGGTACCAATGTACCAGGGGCAAACCATTTTTTCTCAAGTAATGGGGTTCCTCCCTCAAAATAAATTTCGTCAATGCGTTAAACGTTATCACGGCAATTACCGCGTACGTTCTTTTACATGCTATGACCAACTTCTCTGCATGGCTTTTGCCCAGCTGACCTATCGCGAAAGCCTTCGCGACATAGAATGCTGTTTGCGGGCCATGCAAGATAAGCTTTATCATATGGGCATCCGTGGTAAGGTCGCCCGAAGCACGCTGGCTGATGCGAATGAAAAGAGAGACTGGCGTATCTACAGCGACTTTGCCCTAACCTTGATCCATGAAGCCAGAAAGCTATATATCGATGACGATTTTGGTCTTGAACTTAAAGACACTGTTTACGCCCTGGATGCATCGACAATCGATCTCTGTCTGTCGCTTTTTCCATGGGCTCGATTCCGCAGATCAAAAGGTGCTGTAAAACTTCATACCCTTCTTGATTTGCGAGGGGACATCCCGACATTCATCTGGATCACCGATGGAAAAGTTCATGACGTCAATGTTCTTGATATTCTCGTTCCGGAACCAGGCTCAATCTACCTCATGGATCGGGCCTATCTGGATTTCAAACGACTGTACGAGCTGCATCAATGTTCAGCGATATTCGTAACGCGTACAAAAACAAACACCAAACTGCGAAGGATCTATTCGCATAAAGTCGATAAAACAACATGTGTCCGATGCGATCAGACAGTTGCCCTTACAGGGTTCTACAGCAAAAAGGATTACCCGGAAAAGCTTCGCCGGGTGAAATTCTTTGATGCTGAAAAAGGCAGATCATTTGTTTTTCTTACAAACCAGTTCATGTTGCCGGCCCATACGATTGCAGAGCTTTATCGGTATAGGTGGCGGGTTGAGATTTTTTTCAAATGGATCAAACAGCATCTGCGTATCAAGAGCTTTTACGGCACGTCGCAAAATGCTGTGAAAACTCAAATCTGGATAGCAATATCGACCTATGTTCTGGTCGCCATAATGAAAAAACGGTTGCGGATCGATCTGCCTCTCTACACAATTTTACAGATTTTGAGCATTACCCTGTTTGAGAAAATGCCCATTTTACAGGCCTTCACGGCCGATGACTACAGAAACAAAATTACTAGTGGCCATATGCAACTGAAATTATTTGATAGTTAACCGGACACTACTGGCTTGGTATAATGAAAAAATAGATAAGAAACCGGAATATGCGGACTACATTCTACTCGTTCCTGACTTTTTTTATCTCTTGGTCAAGCTCACCTTGGATGATCGTGTCCCGGCGATCGACAAAGCTAAATTTGCCGGAACGTTGGCCTATATTTTCAGCCCCATAGATTTCGTGCCGGAAGTATTCTTCGGCCCTTTGGGATACATAGACGACTTGGTTCTGGCCTGTTACGTGCTCAATCTCTACATTAATCAGAAGGAGGAGGCGAATCGGCTGGTCGTAAGCGAGTTGTGGCCCGGGAATCAGGATATTTTGGGTACGATTCAATCGGTATTGCAAAAAGCGGATAAATGGATCGGTTCCGGAGCTTTGACTAAATTAAAGGAGGTTTACGAGACCATTTCAAAAAAGAAATAAAATAACCAACCGTTCTACCTATAAAATTGTTTGAACCACCGAGCTGTTGTCTCTCTTGGTCCGCGGTAACGGTGGCACGGCCGACCGCAGGCAGCGACCATGGAAGCGCAGTTCGCACGTTTCCCCCATCGATTCATCATCCGAAAAACGAGCCTGCGACACCTGTCGCCGGGAATGCGATAATGTACCAAAAATGGGAACGAAAAGTGTACCACCCATGAATAGCACCGCATGGTAGACTCCTTCCTGAAAGGAGGGTGTCGCCATGATTTCATGGGAGGCGTACATGGACATTATTGCATTGCATCAACAAGGCCTTTCGCAAAGGGAGATCACCAAACGAACTGGCCGCCATCGCAAGACCGTTAAAAAATATATTCAGAATGGACAAACTCCCGGTTACCACAAGGCCCAACGGCGCGAAAGCATCCTGGCTCCCTACTACCCGGTGATTAACGATTTCCTCGAAGAGGATGATTACCGTGCCACCTGGATCTATCAACGACTCAAACAGTTAGGCTATGCTGGCGGATACGATACCGTCAAAATCTATGTCCGCAGGCGCAAACGAAAACGCAAGCGCCAGGCTTACATCCGGTTCGAGACGATTCCCGGATTGCAGGGGCAGATGGACTGGGCCGACTTCAAGGTCGCGGATTTCAAGGGCGGCAGTTTTACCGTTTACCTGTTCGTCCTGGTCCTGGGATTTTCCCGGGCCATGTTTGCCATGTTCGTTGACCGCTGCACCCTGCAGTCCTTCATGGATGCCCATATTGCCGCCTTTCACTACCTGGGCGGGATTCCCATGGAAATGCTCTATGACAACATGAAGCATGTGGTGATCAGCCGCACAGGTGGGCAGACTGTTTTCAATGTCGAGTTCATGCACTTTACCCAGCACTATGGTTTCAAGCCTCTGGCCTGCATGCCCTACAGTCCCTGGGTGAAAGGCAAGGTGGAACGCCCGGTGGATTACATTCGCGAGTCGTTCTGGCGCGGTTATGGTTTTACCAGCATCGAGCAGGCGAACCGGGATCTTCTCAGCTGGCTTGACGAAACAGCCAATCGCAGGAAGCATGGAACCCACCGGCAGCTGGTGGACCTGCGCTGGCGGCAGGAACAATCCAGCTTAAGTCCATGCCCTGCCAGCGACTACGATACGTCCATAAAAGAGTATCGCAGGGTCTACAAGGACTGCTATATTTCCTATAACGCCAGCCGGTATCAAGTGCCGCCGGATGTGGTCGGCAAAAAGATCCTGCTGAAGGTCAAGGACGGTATCATCCGATTCTACGATGACGACCGGCTGCTGGCCACGCATAGGGAAGCCGAGGAAAAGGGCAGCTGGGTTACCGATGCGAATATCACCGCCCAGATCTTGAAGCAGCGGCAGAAAGCGAAAAAGAAATACGGTCGCACCAAAGGCAAGGCCACCCGGGGACTGGTGAATGCCAGTTTGTTCCCACAGGTGCTTTACCGTCCGCTGTCCGTGTATGAGCAGATCGCGAAAGGAGGTGGCACATGGATCAACTGATCGCCGACCGCCTCCAGGACAACCTCAAACGGCTCAAGCTCACCCAGGCCGCCGAGATGCTCGAAACCGTGGTCGCCAAAGCCGAGTCCGACAAGGACTCTTATCTGTCTTTTCTGGATCAGCTGCTGGAAGAGGAAGTCGCCGCCAAGGAAAAACGGCGCGTACAGACCGCCATGAAGACCGCCGGGCTGCCATCGGCCAAGACCATCGAAGAGTACGATTTTACCTTTCACCCCAAGCTGAACAAAAAGGAGGTGATGGCCCTTTTCGATCTGGATTTCATCGGCAAGCAGGAGAACGTGATTTTCCTGGGACCGCCGGGCGTTGGCAAAACCCATCTGGCCATATCGCTGGCGATCAAGGCCTGCCATCACGGGTTCAAGGTCTACTTCACCACCATGGACACCCTGATGAGGAAACTCAAAGAGCCCCAGTCCCGGCACAAGGCATATCTGACTTCGGCCCTGGTGGTAGTCGATGAAGTCGGGTACCTGCCCATCGACACGAAGGAGGCGTATCTGTTCTTTCAGTTCGTCTCTTATCGCTACGAGCGATCATCGACGCTGATCACCTCCAACAAGAGCTTCGGGGACTGGCAAGAGTTGTTCGGCGAGCAGGTCATCGCCACCGCGATCCTCGACCGGCTGCTGCATCACTGCCGGGTGGTCAACATCAAGGGGCACAGCTATCGGCTCCGCGGGCACAGTTTTTCAAAGAACGATTTCGCCACGGTCGGTTCCTCAGGGTTGGCCGACGTGGATGGGAAGACGGAGAATCAATGAGCTCCAGGGTGGTACATTTTTATTTTCCCACTTCTGGTACACTTTTCATTCCCATTGACAACACCATAACCGATAGCTGCAGAAAGCCGTTGGCCCATGCTACCCATCTACTATTCCGACATCTTCCCCATTGCTCTTCCCGAGGGCCACCCCTTTCCCAAAGACAAATATACACTTCTAAGGGGCCGGATTGGCGCCCATTGGGCGGATCGCGTACGGATGGAAGTTCCGCTGCCGGCTTCCGATGAAGAAATACTGCGAGCCCACAGCTCGGATTACCTCCAGCGGTTCGTCAGCGGTGACCTGTCGCCCCGGGAAATCCGCCGCGTAGGTCTGCCCTGGTCGAAGCCGATCGTTACGCGGACCCGCTATGCTGTAAGCGCAACCATTGCCGCCTGCCGGGCTGCATTGGCCCAAGGGGTGGCCGTCAATCTCGGTGGCGGCACGCACCACGCTTTCCCCAATCGTGGGCAGGGGTTCTGCTGGCTAAACGACACGGTGATCGCCGCCCGGACCATGCAGGCCGAAAAGTGCGCCGGGAAGGTTCTGGTCGTCGACTGTGACGTCCACCAAGGGGACGGCCGCCATGACCAGTGAAGATCCGACGATCTTCACCTTTTCGATTCACGGACGAAACAACTTCGCCAGAAGATAACGACCGAAGGGAACAAGCGCATATGGACGCAATTACTGACAATGCCAACGGCTACCAGCCGACCGATCTTTTCACCAAGAAACTCAAGCAGGTCCAATCAAGCGATCCGGCAGGCTATCAGCGCATCCGCAAGGTAATCGACCGCTTGCTGGTGGAGCCGGCTCAAGCCGACGGCAAGATGGCCGGACTGTACAACGGACGCTTCAAGAAATATGTGGGCCGCCGGGATTACCGGATCATTTACTACTGGTGCCAGTTGTGCCGCAAGGAGAACCGCCGACTCGACAAGAACTGCGACGACTGCCAGACGATCCCCGACAACAGCGTGATCTTCTTCGACCTGTATCACAAGAAGGATCAGAAGAAATTTAAAAAGATGTGACTCACTGGAAATCCATTTATCGGGACCGCTCTTATCTTTATAATCATCTTACCGCAAAGCTGTTTTAAAATTCTCCAGACCGATTCGTTCGATGGTTTTTCCTATATGCTCTCCTTTTTTAGCCGTTTCCTGATAACACTGAACGATTTTATCTATCATTTCCAGGATATCGGAATCTTCGAGACCGGATGCGACCTCATGGGCTTCATATTCCGATAATAGTAATCTTAAACAGGTCGATTTTGGTCCCAGAAATTATGCAAAAAAGAACACTTCTTTTTACCAAAAATAGTAAATGAATATCGCTGCTAGTATATCAACTGCTATTAGAATTTGACCGATTATCAGGAGCCTTTTTCATTCTTTATGCACTGGATATTCGTCAATGGTAGTATTGTGCAATCCTTCACGTAGTCCGGTTTTGAAAAATTTTTCTTTATGTAAATATTGTCCACCGCGGATCAGCGCAAAACCGATTAATGCCACAAAACTAATTGCAATTATGATTATGATTTTCAATAGCATTGTTTGTGCCTTCACAGAAACCGAAATTGATGAAATCATCACGGTCTGCTTTTATCAAGGCCTGTTTTGAGAACTGTAATTTTAAAATAGCTTCCGAATTACTTCCTTGTCAATTGTCGGGATTGATGCTCCTCGGATCAACGGCAAGAATTTTCACGGCTACACAAATACGTTCCGGCTATCCCATGAAAAATGCCCCCTCCGATTCTTTTGTTAGCTTGCCAGAAGCTGGAGTTTTTGGCTGGACTTCATAACCCCAATATATTGTGTTCGGCTTAAAGCAAGTAAAATTTGTGATTACATACCAATATCCTTTTCCAATCCCCTTTACAGATTATTGAATTGAATCTCCACGCTGCACCCGGCTATAATTGTGGTCATCGGGCTTAGCCCGCCATTCCAACCCATAATTTTACAGGAGGTGCGTCATGAAACTGTCAAAAGCAGCATCCATCTGGATCGATTATCACAAAAACCATTCGAAAAAAAAATACGCTACGATCCTACCAAGCCGTCATTGAGCCATTTTGCCAAGAGTTTGGTGGAAGGGAGATCGGTCAGGTTGCGCCAGATGAAATTCTATCTTTCTTGAACCGTCTCACCGAAGGCAATAAAGCCTATACCAAACGGGTACGGCACTCCCAGCTATCATGTTTTTTTAACTTCGTGCGGAATAATATCGATTCCGAATCAGTAAATCCATGTGACACGCCCATGATCCGGAAAATCTACCGCCAAAAAGTAACATCGCGGTGGGAAATCATCGAAAAGGAAATTATTGACGAGGTTATATTCCGTACCGCAAAAATTCGCAACCGTTTAATGCTCGAACTGATGGCGCGTGGCGGAATGCGGGTTGGAGAGGTATTGAAACTACGTTTGAAAGACATCCAGGATCAGAAACTGACCCTCCAAGCGCCAAAAAGCGGGAAGGAACGGGAAATTGTCTTCATACCTCAGAAGGTAGCGGAGCGTCTCCGTGATTATGCCAAACAAGTCTGCAAATATCCCGAAGACCGCATTTTTCCCATTTCCTACGAGGCGGCACGGATGATCGTACTGAAGGCGGGAAAGCTTGTGGGCATCCATCTCCGTCCGCATGACTTGCGGCGGCATTCGGCAACCTTTGCATCCCGATCCGGCGTACCCATCGAAATTGTCAGCAAGGTCATCCTTCGCCATTCGAACCTTTCGACCACCCAGAGTTACCTGGGAACGATCAACGATGTCGAGGCGATCAGGTGGATTGACAACATTTATGGATAGCAATCACGGGGCAGACCTCTATGCTGGGGGTCTTGCCCCATGGATGTAGATACACCCAAGCTGGTGGGATATCTGTATTTTATTACATTACAAAAATGGCCTTCCCCACAAAGTACGAACACTCTGTAGCTACCGAGCCCAAAATTTAGAATTCCCTTGACTTGAACTGAATATAATTCATAAAATAATATTTAAAATTATTCAGATAAACAATAATGTTTCAATAAGTTATCCGGCAAAATCGCCTTGGCTCATAAATTCAACTTCCCAAAAAAGTATCCGTGGCACCTGATAATCCTTCACATTTTCTTTCTATTAATGGGCAAAAGCGCATTTTCAGAGACCATTAAGATCGGATACTTCATCCTTCCTCCGCATCAATATATTGTTAACGGGCAATCCAAACCAACTGGCGCTGCAATCAGGTATTTTGAAACCGTGGCATCCAAAGTGGGTAACACGGTCGAGTGGATAGGACCATTTCCACTTTTACGTCTTGGCGAAAAACTTAAATCGGGCGAGGTTGACGGAACAGTCGGGTTCAACAAATTTCCCGAATTAGAGCGGTTTCTGCAATACACCCGCACGCCTATGTTTTTTGCACGACCCATCCTTGTTGTGCGTAAAGATAATTCTTTGAAACAGATTGATTCAATTGATGATATCAAGGGTTGGCGGATAGGAATTATTTCCACCATATCCGGAACATATACCCCCTTAATTGACAATCATAGTGATAAAATCGCCCTTGAACCGCTTGGCCATGGAGCCTGGGCCGAAAGCAATATAAAGAAACTGATTCATGGCAGGGTCGATGCAGTTTTTGAGAGAAATCAATTTACCCTTCCTTTTATCGCTGCAAAAATGAAGGTGAACACACAGATCAAAATCCTATATGTTCCAGATCCCCCGACACCTATGTATGTTGCTTTTTCGAAAGCCTCCAAACGGCATCCGATGCTTACCAAAAAATACAATACAGCCATTGCTGAGCTTAACCTGAACTATGAGCAAATGGCACAAAAAGAAATTGATAAAATAGCCAATAAGTGAGTCCACTGAATACGAACCTCATAAATTTTACGTTCACAATCCCCTAAATTGCGCACCTTGCTTTGTCTTGCCACCGGGCCTGATATTAATTCCATAGTTTTATTTTGGTCGGCCTCCAAATCCATCGAAAATTTCATCGACAGGCCAAATCGAAAAAGAGCACCAGAATTTTTGCAACCCTTTTTTCGACCATTTTTTGAGACAACACTCCCCTGTGCCGATTTTAACCGGTTTTTTTAAGAACCAAGAACCGGGATGACGATTTTTCAGTTGACTTCTCCAGTTCAGCAAAACAGGTGGTTAACCCCGCCCACGGATGTCCGATTGTGGCAAACTGGTATGACGAGATCTCCATTATTTCTGGGATCAGAGCACCTTGGAGCCATTAATTTTCGGACGGAACGGGTAAGCACTCTTTTCTGAGCCGTCAGACGATTTCTTGGAACATGAATCACCTGCGGCAAGTTGTGAAAGCCATCCCGCTGCCAAAGCTGAGACATCATCTTGCTTTGCCATCATCTCCAGCACCCGTCCGTGATTAGATTTTTAACTTTATCCCATAGATCTCCTGAACGATATATCGCCATTGCCCCAACGGTTGGTCCTTGGCAAAGGCCACCTTGAGTGCGTTGGCCTTGCTCCATTTGTCCCGCACGTAGGGCCACATTGCCAGGTAATAATCAGCACGCCGATCAGGTTTGATTTGAGTACTTCTCATTTCAGGCGGTAAGTAAACTTGGGATGTCCGCATCATGCACATGGTGATACGTACAAAGCGACGGGCTATCCCGAAGTCAGCATGCTGGCCGTCAGCTTCACGGCGACTGAAGTCGTCCTGCAAATCTTTGGGGCCATAACGACCAATATGGAATGCGGACTGCACGACGAAGTCTTTCAGAATATGGTTGCTTCGTTTACTGACATGGCCCGTTTTCGAAGGCCCCTGCTTGCCACCAGTTTGTTTCACTTTGGGTACGATGCCGGCATATGATGCCAGTTGATCCGTTGATCGTTGTGCCAAAGGATCGCCGATCTCGCCGGTAACACCAGCAGCCAGAACAATGCCGATACCTTTGATACTGGTTATAAAGGCACCCTGGGTCTTGGCCAACAGTTGGGCCATTTCATTCGCCAGTTGCTGAGCTCCCTCAAACAGACAGCGGTAATGATTTACGTGGCTGGTCAAGGAGATTTGAAGTGTGGTGGTATATTCGTCTGGCGTGGTAAGTACCTGAGATGCGTATTCCTGAAGTTTGGCTGCTACCGCTTCAGCTTTTTTTGTTCCCCGCTTTTCCAAGTTTCGGATCAATGCCCCCCGTTGGCGGCGACGGATCTGCGGTGCGCTGAAACGCTCCTGCATCAGGTATAGCGAGCTGTTTGAAAAAGGAAGGACCCCACTTTTTCTTTCATTCAGAAAACCGGGAAAGAGTCGGTCGACAATCGTATGGATCCTGTTACGGACTTCGGTTTTCATCTTGACCAGCTTCTTTCGGTGGCGAACTAGGGTTCGTAGATTGCGATACACGCCAGTCTGTGCCGGGCAACAATTGGCCCGGCGGTTGAGCAGCATGGTGGCAATGCCCATCAGGTCCAGCCGATCCGTGCTGGCCTGTAAATTCTCACGCTGCTTCTTTGCATCATGGGCATTCACGTTGGCAACCAGCCACCCTTTTGCCCGAATTGTGTTGGCGAAATTCTCAGCATACGAGTTGACATCTTCGCCACCGAAAAAGACATGGTCAGACTGAATATGGCGATTACGGCAAGAACGGTTTACCTGGTCGAGAAGGTACTTCACGCCGTCAGGGGAATTCTTAACCGAAAAAGGTTTGCGGAGGACCTCGCCGTTTCCATTACAGAACATAACCAGATGATCCTTTTTGGCGTAATCGATGGGCACACACATCAGCTTTGATGCATTGCCTGCATTTTCGAATAGCGCCAGCAGTTCTTGACTTCGATCCGAATAGATGCTTGTCTTTTTCATGGTGAGGCTCCTTTCGTGTATGTGTTTCAGCTGTCTGGCGACAGACTGATAAACCACCTTACCACCGGATCACTCCGGATGGCTCTTTACACAAGGGAGCTTCACTTCTTTACTTTTAAAAATGGACAATGGTAGGGAACAAAATTTTCAACGGCGGCCCGAGTTACAGAGCAGCCCAGGCTCCCCGAGCTTTACCCTGCGGGCTCGCTCGCCTGCCCTCCATCTGTCACTCGGAAACGTACCAGTTGTGATAAACGATCTCAACCAATTTTGGGGGAATTGCTGCCCCGACAGATTATCAAAGTTTATCCCAAAGAAATGATTGCCTTAAAAGCGACAGCTTTCCGAAACTATCCTGCCGATTTTCAATCTGCCTGAAACGACAGCCTACAATACCCTATCCCAGCATCGACCCGATTATAGATACATTGAGGCATAAGTCCCCTGAACTCAGCTAAGCACCTTCGACAAGTCGCAAAAGAGCCCCTCTCCCGCCGTAAGGGAACGAATTTCGTTATCAATCCAGAAACCTGCCACTACCTTTCCCATTACCGCGTCCGACAATTTGACAACATCCCAAATTATGTGTATATGCGCAATAGTACATTTCAACCAACCCGGTTCCGTTGCAGCAGCTATTCTCACTACAACAAAGGAGGGAAACAAAATGGCAAAAGTATTGGTGATGAGATACGACAAAGGCAAAGTTCCTCCATCCGCCGTGACAGACGAGTTCAAAAAAACCCTCGGTGGGGCGTTGGGAAAGTATTTGGAAGAAAATCCGCAGGTAAAATTTAACGGGCTCTATGTGAACGAAGCGGGCACGGGCATCTGCGATTGGGAAGCGCCCGACGCAGAAGCGGTTAAGAAATTCATCGACAGCGCCGGCGGCTCTTACGACGAAATCATCGCCGTAGACAAACTCCTGTAGTTCGAAATCATCAGGATTGGCAAAGGCCGTACCGCATCGCAGTACGGCCTTTGTATTTTTAGGTGTGCGTCGGCCGGTTTTGCCGGCAGACGGAGGCGCAGCACATGCGCTCATTTCTTTTAGCATGTTGGGGCTGCCGGTTCAATGCGAAGATAGCCGCTGAACAGGGTGACCGTATTTGAATCGGGCATCGTAACAAGGCATTTTTTTGCCCCTCACCCTGTCCCTCTCCCCTCGGGGCGAGGGAACGTTTGGATGAGGCTACATTATTGGAAACAGGAAGATTCGGGCAGCCATCAATTTTTGCGCATTCACCGGCAAGCGCTCCCTCTACCCTTGAGGGGAGAGGGCCGGGGTGAGGGGTGATGAGAATAAAGCACCTTTTCAGATGCAGTTATCTTGTGCCGCTGAAGCGATCCTTCCGGCGCCAGGCGGTGTAGGGGCGGCCGGCTTACCCTCGGGATACGGGAGGCGGCGGCCGCTACGCCCGGCGGCCGCACCTGATCACCGGCAGTGGAAGTTGTCAGGCACATCACAGCCTGTCCCGATATTCACCCACAAGGCCGAATGCCTTGCGCGCCCCCACCCTGTAGCCACCCGGTCCGAAGAAACCATACAAGACCCGATTCGGACCTTGTCCGTCAGGATCGGTCCTGCGCCGCATCGCCGGACTTTAAAAGATCCCGGGCAATGGCTTCTTTGTCCATGATTCCGTTTTCGCTCACAAAGAAATCGATCAACCGCAGATCGACGGTGTCGTGGGAGTGGGTCACAAATTGATAGGAAATGTCATCGTGCGTATGGGCCTGCACCTTGCGGTGAATCTGCTGATGGGACGACGGACGGTGGGAAAACTTCAGCGTGTTGGCGAACAGATAGATCGGCAGACGGTTCAAGTGGCACAGGCTCAGGATGTTGGCCGAACCCACGGCGCAGACCACCTTCATGTCCTCGGTGATGGACAGCGCCTCCATAAACGCCTTGTTGCTCTGCTCGATGTAGTGGATCAGGCCGTACTCGGGAATGATCTCCATGTCGATATCCGCGGCGGAAAGGGATTTGATCAGCCGCCGGGTCTTGGCCAGATCCTGTTTAAGCACGATTACCTTGAAATTTTTTTTCAGCTCTTCCCGTGCGCGTTTGAGCATGTTGGTCACATCGTGTCCGAGGGTGTGCACGATGATCGTATCGCCTTCGTCGATACAGGTCAGCCCGTGTTCGATGGCCTGTCCGACCTTGGCTTCGATCTTGGCGTGCTTGGCCTGCAGGATGGCAATGGCCCGCTGCTTGACCTCGTCGATGGTTTTGCCGCCCGCCCTTCGGACCTCCTCTTCGAACTCCTCGATCAGATGGATCAGCGGAATCACCTTCGGTTCGGTGTTCTTGATGGCTTCGGACAACTCGATATACAGGCCCCGGGCCTCGTCCATGCTGCAGCGCACCTCATGGATCGACGCCACGAAGGCCTTAAGGGCCATCATGGTGACCCGGGAAGATCCCACGTTATCCTCGTGGTCCCGGATCAGACTGCATAAAATATTTTTATCTTCCGGTTTCATAGCGATATCCACAAATAAAGCATCAGATAGCCCGAGGCGATCGTCAGGGTGATCAGGGTGATGACCACGCTCTTACGGGCAAATTCGATAAAACTGATTTCCTGTCCGAATCTCTTGGCCATCCCCACCGAAACGATATTGGCCGAAGCCCCGATCATGGTCAGGTTGCCGCCCAGGCAGGCGCCCAGAGACAGCGCCCACCACAGGATATTGTTGGGGATGGGGTTATTCTCCAGCATCAGGTTCACGATCGGAATCATGGTGATGGTGAACGGGATGTTGTCCAGAAAACCAGAAACGATGCCCGATACCCAAAGCACCGTCAGCACGATCACGTAAGGATTGTCCCCCACCCGCATGAAAATGTTGCGGGCGATCCATTCGATGACGCCCTTTTCCTCCAGCACACCCACCAGGATGAACAGGCCGGTGAAAAACAAAAGGGTGCTCCACTCGATCTCCTCGAGCATTTCCTCCACGTCGACGCGCGTGATCACGAACAGGACCATGGCCACCAGCATGGCCACCACGCCCGGAGAAAGTTTGGTGACCGTCTGGGTGACGAACAGCAAAATGGCCAGGCCCAGGCAGACCAGGCCCTTGGTCAGAAAAAGGGCGTCGATTTTCGTGTCCAGAAAATTGTAGCGAATTTTTTCCAGCAATAGCTGTACCGAGAACAGCTTGGCCAGGTTGGTGTCGATGGGCTTGAACTTGTCCCGGTTGGTGGCCCAGAGGTAGACGATGGCGGCCGCTGCGCACACGACGATCGGCAACGTCAGGTTGAGCATGAACTGGTTGAAGGTCAATCCGACCTTGGAGCCGATGATGATGTTGGGCGGATCGCCGATCAGGGTGGCCGTACCGCCGATATTGGAAATGATGGCCTGGCTGATCACATACAGCTTCGGGTCCAGGCCCATGCCGGCGGTCAGCTCGATGACGATGGGAACGATGATCAGCACCGTGGTCACATTGTCCAGAAAGGCGGACATCAAGGCGGTGACGATGGAAAAGAGGATCAGGACCTTGAGCGGGCTGCCCTGGGTCATCTCGGCGATGCGCACCGATACGATGGTGAAAAATCGGGTTTTGCGCAGAATCGCCACAATGGACATCATGCCCAGCAGCAGCATGATGGTTTCGAAATCGATGAACTCCACGGCCTGGTGTTCGCTGACCACGTGCAGGGCGATCAGCACCATCACACCCATCAGCGCGGCCACGGCCTTGTTGACCAACTCGAAGGTCAGCGCCACATAAACGAGCAAAAAAACAACAATCGGCATCAGGGTTTCGTGCATGTACAGTCCTTTTTACCGGCGCCGTCTCGGGCTGCCGAAAAAATATACGCTTTGAAAACAACCATCGGTAAAAAAACCGATCACCATGAGCGGTTTTTCATGGCTGATCGGCAACTGGCGGTCGGCACATCACTCGGGCGAATCCAGCGCATCTCTTTTCAGGCAGGCGTCCCGGACCCCCAGGTTGCAGGCCGACGTCAACGCAAGGATTGCCCTTTCGCGTTCATGCAATCCCAGGTAGGCGCTTGCCTTGGCCATATAAAGCTCGCCCCAGCGAGGATACTTCACTTCGAGGTGATCCATATAAATGATCGCCATGCGCCAGTGGCGGTTGCGGATGTACCGATAAGCCCGCGACAACTCCAGGGCCGGGGCGATGGCCGGGTCTACCGCAGGCTCCAGTTCCTCCTTCAGCGAAAAATTGGCTTCTTCCTTATCCAGCGTCTCGTTTCTGATTATGGCTTTCGCAAAGTCCGTCAACGATAGAGAACTCTTTATCTTGACCGTATAGGTCCGGCTTTTAACGTCGACCGACTTTTCCAGCAGTTCCGGCTGCATGGCATCCGCCACAAGACAGAAGGTCTCCATTTGACGGTCGGCGTCGACCATCAACAGGCTCGCATGGGTCAACCGATCGGCGGACATGCCAACGGCCTTTTGTTTGGCGCGATAAAGGGCCAGTGCCTGCGCGGTTTCGGAAGTTTCATTCAAGCCGGCCGTATAGGAACCACTCGTCACCATCGTCATCGGCAGGACACCGGTTCCTTCCCCGGCCAAAGCGAGCCCCGGGGGCGGTACCAGCATCAGGACAATCAGACAACCGGTCAAAAGCAAAATCGATCGCATCATCGCGTCAATTCAGATGGACTGTAGCCTGGGGGCCGCTGACCAGCATGTTGTTGGTCAGTGTATTCTGGGCGGTTTCCATCTTGCTCCCGAAAATTAGATTGTTGATCAGTCCGTGCCCATAAGCGCCGGAAAGCGCCAGGGCATCGTGGGGCAATTCATACAGGTTATGGCTGAAATCGCCCTCGGCAAACCGATATTGGTGCCGGCAATACTGGTTGAGCGCGTCTTCGAGGCCTGCATCCCGGATCCTCGATTCGTAGTAGTCCTCATCGCGTTCGAGCTGGATAAACAGATCCAACGGGTATCCGGACCTCCTGGCGATCTGGATGCCCGACCGCAGCGCGTTCAAGGCGGAGTCCGACCCGCCGAACAGAACGGAGACGCTCTTCCAGGGCTTGAACACCGGCGATGTCATCAGTACGGGAAAGCTGGCGGTCCGGATGATTCGCCTGACCTTGGGTCCAATATATCCCAGACCGATTTTTGAAGATAGATCGCTGACGCTACGCGGGCAGCTCATGAAAGCGAAATGCGTTGGAATATCCGGCAACGTACTGGCGGTTCGGTTTTTAGGGTTTAAAAAACGCGGTTTCAGACCGTCTTCGGCGGCCAGGGCCCGGGCCCTTTCCGCCGCCGTTTCCGGGTCGTTCATATAGGAACGGTCCAGGTCGATCTGCACGGCTTCATGCTCGAAATACATCATGAAGCGAACCGCGTCCGGGATGTAGATCGTCAATTCCAGGTCCAGGGTCCGGCAAAAATAGATGGACTGCATCAGGGTTTCCCGGCCCAGCGGGGTATTTCTGAAAACATGGAACAGATTGGCAAGCATGAGAATGATCCATCGCTGTGAATTTGAAGTCTTGTACGTTCATGGGCACTTTCCGGCGGATGGCCTTCTCGTCACGACTGTCCTACGGGACTCAGCACGTCGGTGGTTCCATTGCGCCGCAATTGGAGCTTGAAGGTCGAACCGTTGTCGCTCCAGACTTGGTGGATGAACCATTTCTGGTTTTCGCCGCCGTCGGTCGCCACTTTGAGTTCGACGGTATTGGACATTTTGTCGATCTTTTCGATGACCGCGGAGTAGACATGCCCGTCGACGGTCAGCGACGGAGCGTCCTTGGCCAGGTCGATCACGACCGTGTCTCCCTGGTCACGCTTCCATTGGCCGCTCATCTGCGTCTGCAGATCCTGGGAGCCGGCGCCGCTGCTGCTGCAGCCGCCAACGTTCAGCAGAAGAAAAAGGGAAAAGAGCACGATCAGGGTAAAAGTCGGGGCATTTAATGAATGTCTCATGGGATTCCTCCTTTGGATATGAACCGGGTTTATGTCAGGCCGTTGCTCGTGGCAACGGTCTCGATCATCGGTGGTCAAAAACGGGCCCTTTAAACAATTGCGCCCGAAAACGAATCCTTAATTAGGGAAGACCAGGGATTGGGTCCGCGAAAGGTCGCAGAAAGTCGTGGGCTTAACAGAGCAGGGATTTATGGGCGAGGTACAGCGGAGTGAAGGTTTGCCGACGTTCGCTGACCGGTCGAAAGATCGGACCGGATTCAGGAATGAAGACAATCAACGATTTTTTCGTTTTTATCGCCATCGGATCGAGGTCCGGCAGGTCGGTCTCGGCGGACAGGGGAAGATTCCAGCGATCAATCGAAAAATCGTTTACGGTTGACAAGGGCATATGTATGCAGCCGGTTTTCGAACCGGGAGCGAACGGTTTGTGGTGATGGCAGCAGCCTTGGTGATGCCAGCCGGAATCGGTCAGCGCGTGGCGGTGTCCCTCGACCGTACCGCCCACGGTTGAACATTCGGCCATGACCCCCATTCCGGTGGTCAGCAGGGTCAGCAGAATGATCACCGGGAACCACTGCCGCAACACACCCGCCCCTTGGCAGCGGGCATGTGCACGGACTGGTTGGAATGGTTTGGAAAAGGAGTTCACGGTATTCATCCTTCCCGTCATGGCGCTTGGTTGTCGGCGGCATCCCCGACCATATTCAAACGACCGGCGCCGGGGATCGGCCACCTAAAGCGTTCACTCTTCCTATCAATAAGTCTTAACTTACCCGTTTTCAAGCGGTGCTATTTTTCACCATCATCCAGACGCGCCAGGGCCTTGAGCAGCCCCAGCGGAGACTGATGCATGGAAAGCTGCTGAATCGCGGCCATCTTTTTCTCCTGCCGCTCGAATTTTTTCTTCATCCTGGCCTCGTAGGCCTCCTGGAGCGCCTCCACCAGCTTGTCGAAATCGTAGGGCTTCTCCAGATATTTAAAGGCGCCGAGTTTGGTGCATTCAACGGCCGAGTCCACCGTTGCATGTCCGGTGAGCATGATAATTTCGATAAATTTATGGTTCTGTTTGAGAATTTTCAGGACCTCGGTGCCGTCCATGCCAGGCATTTGCAGGTCCACCACGGCCACGTCGAAGCCGCCCTTTTTAGCTGCGGCCACTGCATCGTCGCCATTGTCCGCCGTCGTGACGTCGAATCCCTTGATGGAAAGCCGTTCGGAAACCGCCTTCAGGAATTTGACTTCGTCATCGACCAAAAGAATTTTTATCGTATTGTCCGTTTCCATGGCACCCTCCGGCTGCTTAATGGGTTGAGGTAAGATGGCCCATGATGTTTATTCTGCATCTTTTTCGGCATCAATGCAAAAGAATTCCTGCCGTCGGCCTCTTTAATCGATTCCAAAAAACTCATCTCGACTTCTGTTCTGCTCGCTTTTGTTGAATTTTCTCTTTCGCCGCCTTGATGGTCTTGCTCAGTTCGTCGATATCGACCGATTTCGACAAAAATGCGAAGGCGCCGAGTTCCATGCACGTTTTTTTGTCGGCTTCCGATCCCTGGCTGGTCAGCACGATCACCTCGATGGCCGGATGGGTCTCTTTCACCCGGCGAAGCACTTCGATGCCGTCGATCCCGGGCATCCTGAGGTCCAGGATCATCACATCGGGCTCGTCTTCCTGGTTCACCAGGTTAAGCGCCGATTCGCCATCGTAGACCACCGCGGAATCCAGTTCTCTCATCATCAGACGCTTGGACAGGGTCTGCACATATTTTTTCTCGTCGTCCACCAGCAGGATTTTCGAGGGAGCATCGAAATCCTGGCGCCGGTAGACGTCGGTCTGGTAATACCCCGGCCCCACCTTGGTCTCCACCGCGGTTACGCCCTCCACCTTCAGAGCGATTTCCTTAAGCTCCTCTTCGAGACGATTGAGCCTCAGAACGTGCTTGTTGATGGTCAGGGTGACCAGCCCGTCCTTGACCTCCACCGTTACGTCATGGCCTTTTTTAACCAGGGCGAGTTCCACGTTGGCGGCGATCATGAAATCGTCCACCGCCGACCTGGATGGACCGGCGAGCTTGAACACGGGATTGGCGATGGTCTGCTCGATCGTCATGGCGATATCGTCCAGCGACGTCTTGTCGGTCGGCAGACAGATGTCGTAGAGCGACGGGCTCCATGGATCGAAGACGCCGTGGAGCATATGCATCCATGCGGCGGATTTCACATCGTCCCGGTGGACGATCCTGTTGGCTTCGGATGAGGAAACCTTCAACTCTTTTTCCGCCGTGGCGACACGGGAGGTCATGTCCGCAATCAGACAGATCCGAAGCACATGGCTGATATCCGCCGGAATCAATTGCCCGGCAAAGCCGCAGATGATCAACGCGTCATCGGCCAGGCAGGTTGCCAGGGCCATTTTCAGGTAGGCCAGCGACCGTTCCCGTTCACGTGTCAGCCGGTTGAATACCGATACCTTGTCGGAAAAAACCCGCTCGATTTTATTTTCGGGAATGCTGGAGAGACGGCCGGCCTCGGCAATGATGTCCTGGTCGGTCAACTGCCGGTAGCCGGTACGCGAACCGATTTCCTGGACGATCTGTTTCTCGTTGCAGTAACTGCCGCCGAACACGGTAATGACTGGCATGGATAACTCCTTTGTTTAGGCTTCAACAAGTTTGCAATCGTTCAACAACGGGCAGTTCGCTTCCGGATTGTTCTCGTGAGCGATTCGATGGACGGCGACGATTCCTTTTTCCAGGGTCGGAAAAATATGGTCCTTGCCGATTCTTTCGAGAAAGTGCGTCCGTTCGAAGACCTCCATGACCGCCTCGTTGACCCCGCACATGGAAATGTCGATGCCGTTGCTTCGAACCCGATCCACGATCAGCGACAAGGCCTCCTCACCCGAGGAGTCGATATCGTTGATGCCCTGGGCAGCAATGAGAATATGGTTGAGCCCTTTTTTTGTCTGGATCATTTCGGTAATCGTATCCTCCAGGTAGCTGGCATTGGCAAAAAACAGCGGCCCGTCGAAGCGAACCAGGCTCACATAGGGGCACTCGTCGAGATTGTTGGTGGTCACGCAGCGCAGCTCCTCATCCTCCGACCGGGACAAAAAGACCACCCTGGGACGCATGCTCTTGTACAGGAAAACTCCCAGAGAGAGCACCACGCCGATCATGATCCCCTTGTCCAGATGCGGGGCGAATACCAATGTACTGACAAACGAGATGATGGAGATGGCCCCGTCATACCATTTGGCCTTCCAGGCATGGATAAAACCCGAAACATTGAGCAAACCGATGACGGCCATCATGATGACGGCGGCCAGCACCGCCTGGGGTAAATGATAGAGCAAAGGAGTAAAAAATAAAAGCACGATCACCACTGCCGTGCTGGTAAAAACACTCGACAGCCCGGAGACGGCCCGGGCCTGCAGGTTGACCGCCGAACGGGAAAACGAACCGGATGTGGGGTAGCTCTTGCCGATGGACCCGAGAATATTACCGAGCCCCTGCCCGATCAACTCCTGGTTGGGATCCAGTCGCTGCCCGGTTTTACCGGCCATGGCCTTGGCAATGGCAATCGCTTCCATGAACCCCAACAGGGAGATAATCGCCGCATACGGCAGCAGATGCAGCATGACGCCGATATTGATTTTCGGTACACTCAAGGAGGGCAGCCCTCTGGGAATGGTGCCGACCACCGCACCGCCGCCCATCATTCGAAGCTTGGCCGTGTCCAGCCCCTCGTTGCCGACTTTGACGCGCCACGTGCGTCCGTCGCTTTCAAGGCCGGCAGGGACTTTGTCCTGCTCATAAAATTTAATAGAACCATCGTCCTGAACGATACCGGCAAAAAGGATGGCGCGCAGCTGTTCGCGGTATTGGTGAACCTCCTCCTTCATATGGTTGATATTCAGGTTGGTCACCTCCAGCATATGCTCGGCATCCAGAACGCCGACTTCATCATGGCTCTGTTTGGCCTTGTTGGATGCTTCGCCGAACTGGGTTCGATTTTCGGCGAGGGGGGATATCGCCGTGAAGGACCTGTTGAACTCCTCGATCAGGTGGCGGGCCTCGGCAGATTCGATGGCGTCGATGCCGACATATTGGTCATGCTGAAAACCGGTGGCCCAGGAGATGGCCGTGGTAATGATAACGGCCACGAGAACATTGGGAATTCGGGGCGACAGCCATTTGAGGCCATACATGATGCCAAAGGCAAATGCGCCGATCAACAGGGTCGGCCAGTGGGTGTAATGGATCGCCGCTTGAACCACATGGATAATGGTCTCGTAATGGTGCGGCGCATTGTCCACATAAACGCCGAACATCTTGGAAAGCTGAGAAGAGGCGATAATCAGGGCCGCGGCGTTGGTAAAACCGTTGACCACGGGGTGAGACAGAAAATTCACCACCAGCCCCAATCGCAGGACGCCCAGAGACAGCTGAAAGATGCCGACCATCAGGGCCAGCAAGATGGCGTAGGCAATGTATCCGGGGCTGCCAATGGTGGCCAGCGGTGCAAGGGACGCCGATGTCATCAGCGACACGATGGCCACGGGTCCGGTGGCCAACTGGCGGCTGGAGCCGAACAATGCGGCAACCATGGGCGGCAAAAATGATGCGTACAATCCGTAATAGGCGGGCAGCCCCGCAAGCTGGGCATAGGCCATGGATTGCGGAATCAGGACCAGGGCCACGGTAAGACCGGAAAGCGCGTCTAGCTGCAACGATGCCTTGTCGTAGTTTTTAAACCACGCCAAAAAGGGAAAGACCTTTACCAACATGTGCGACTCCTATTGAAAAATGTTAACCTGTTAACAGGGATCCTTCACTGATTGTCGATGGCACGAGCAGCACCAGCCGGTCATCGCTGCCGTCACCGTCGATCGCAACACCGATCGACGCCGCCATGGTCTTGAGCCCGTCATCGAAAAAGCCCTGGATTCCGGCGGGGCCGAAGCCCGAAAAGACGATTTGCCATCCCTTTTCGCCCCCGCTCCCATCGACGGAAATCGTCACCCGGCTGCCGGTTCCCTCTTTTTTGAAGGCATCGGCCAGGGTCTGATAAACAACGGCCTGGAGCAGAAACGGACAGGTGTCCACCATGGGCGCCGGTCCATCGAATGGCTGAACGTCGACCCTTCCCGCAAATCTCAGATAGGTGGAAAGGTTGACCGCCAGATCCAGGATATCCATGAGATTGACGGACTCGACCGGCTTGTCGATGCTATGGGAAAAGCGGTTCATCTGGCGAATGACGGCATATCCGCGTTGGATTTCCTCCACGATGCTTACCGTGCATTCTTGGAGCATGTCCGGCGCCAACGGTTTCCCCGACGATGCCATGTCGGAGAGATCGCTAAGCAGCCCGGCGGTCTCGGAAATAATGGCCATCACGTTTTTCAGCTCATGGGAGATGGAGGCGTTGACCCTGCCGAAAAATGCCAGGCTTTCATATCCAAACCTTTCTTTGGTGTCGTTCATCTGTTTTCCTTAAGCATGCAAGGGTTATTTAACCACGCCAGCCGGTCCGGTTCGGACATTCGGGCGGCGTTGTCTCAGGCATCGGGAACCAACCGGTTCAGGGCTTCGATCAGCTGTTCGATTTTGAGCGGTTTGGGCAGACAGTCCCCGGCCTCGATCCCCCCGGTCTCATAATCCGTACCGGAACCATGGCCGGTCAGAAAGACGAACTTCATTTGCGGATCTACGGTGCTCAATCTGCGTTTCAGTTCAACCCCGCCGATTCCGGGCATTTTCACATCCAACACCGCCACATCGAAGCGGCTGCCCGCCTCGACCTCGGCCAGGGCCTTTTCGCCGGAGAAAAAGACCTGCGAAGGAATGCCCCGAAGTTCAAGACGTTTGGACAGCATCAGGGCAAACTTTTGTTCATCATCGACCAATAAGACCTTCATGCGTGGGTTTCCTTTTTGGCATTGATGGGCAAGGTGACCACGAAAGTCGTGCCTTGACCGGTATGGCTCTCGACCGTGATATTGCCGTGAAGCTTCTGGACCAGGCCATACGTGATGGAAAGGCCCAACCCGGTGCCCTGCCCTTCCTTTTTGGTGGTAAAAAACGGTTCGAAGATCTTCTTCAGATTCGCTTCGGAAATGCCGCAGCCGTTGTCCCGGATGGACAGCTGGACGCGGTCGTCGCCATCCGACCGGGCCTGGATATCCAGGAAGCAGCCGTTGTCGATGGCCTGAAAGGCGTTGTTGACCAGGTTGAGAATGATCTGCTGCAGCTTGCCGCGATCGGTTTCGATCAGCGGCAGGGTATCCGGGATATCGACATGGATGGCAATATTGCGGTACTCGGCCTCCTTTTTATGGAAATTGATCACATCGGAAACCATGTCCTTCAAATTGATGGTCTGGTTCTGGACATCGAAACGCCGGGCAAATCCCAACAGCTGGCGCGTGATGGTTCCGCAGCGTTCCACGGCCTCGATGATGGAATCGATATTTTCCAGCAGTTCGGGATCATCCTTGTACTCTTTTTTCAGGGTGAACAGGTCCTTCACATAGCCGGCGGTTTCGTTGATCAAAGCCAAAGGATTGTTGATTTCATGGGCCACACCGGCAGCCAGTTGCCCGATAGACGCCAGTTGGCAGTTCTGCTCGGCCATGGCCATGGTTTTGGCCTTTTCGCTGTCGGCCTGAAAAATCTTGTTGACCATGAACGAAGAAGTCAGCGTGATCACAACGACGAGGACCAGCGCACTGAGAAACAAAAACCAGTTGATCTGGCGGCGCAGATCCAGCCAGACCTTCATCATGCCGGCCTTTTGCTTGACCACCATGAGGATGAAGGAGGTCGGCACGATCTTGGTAGCAATGTAGGCGTAGCCGACCACGATCTGCTGGCCGCTGGAATCGGTTTTCATCATCGCACGGGTTCGCTCGGCGAATGGCGGCACGGCGATGGTCATGCGGTTCGAGTCGTCTTTGAAGAAGGTGGAGGGCGTCTGCAACAAGCCCTGGCGGTTGACGAGAAAGATATCCGCATGTTCCCCGGTTTTGTAGGATGAAAGCGTCTGGATGAGCCTTTCGGTTTCCAGCGTCGCCCGCACGACGAAAACGCGGCCATCGGACCGGGTGGATTTTACCGCCACGACGATATGGGGAACATCGCGATACCCGGAAAAAATTTCACTGACACAGGCATCGTTTTTGAGGCAGTCCTTGAACCAGGGCTGATCGCTGTAATCCTTGCCCTCCAGGTTGAAGGGGCCGGCGTAGGCGACCTGGGTGCCGTTATCGGCGATCACGCTCAGGTCGGTCAGCCCGCCGAAGCCCAACTTCAGATTCTGCAGCACATCCTGCAAGCGCCCGGGATCGGTCAGCCGGTCGTAGCCCATTTCGTTGACCGTGAACGTCAGGGCTGCCAGGCGTTCCTCCAGAAAGAAGGTCACGGCCCGGCGGGCGTTGGAGGCCACCCGCTCGGTGCGCAGCAGCGATTCGGTATCGATGGAACGCTGGATCAGCTGATAGTAGATCAGCGTAATGACAACCAGCGGAACCAGGGCCGTGGAAATCAGGATAAAAATCCCCATGCCCCAGATCTGTCGGTAATCCTGAAACGTGCGGTAAAGGCTGAGGTGGTCGTCACCGTTCTGCTGAAAACGGGGCCAAACGGCGTTCAGAAAGCTGTTTTCTCCCCCCGTCATGGCGCTTGCTCCTCAAGCCGGTCCATGATGGCCAACAGCCGGTCGATGTCCAGCGGTTTGTTCATGAATGCATGGGCGCCCACCGCCATGCACTGTTCCCGGTCCATTTCGGTGCCGTGGCCGGTCAAAATGATGACTTCGATCTCCGGGCGGCATGTTTTCATGCGTTTCAGCACCTCAGTTCCGTACAAATCGGGAAGGCGGAGATCCAAAATGACCATCGGGTAAAAATCCTGTTTGATGCAATCGATGGCCGTCCGGCCGTCGTAACAGACCTTGCATACCATTCCGCGCAATTTAAGCCTTCTGGCCAGCATGTCCGCATAACGGCGCTCATCGTCGACAATCAATATATCAAATTGTTTCATTATGCAACCTTATTTTGGTTGACTGTCCGCTAAACATACTTTATATGAAACACATATACGATCAAGTTTAGTTTGTAAACACTTTGATAATTCATTTTTAAAAATATGCAACAGTTTTTTACCCCCCATGGGAGGGATTCGGAAATGACTCCACGAAAAAAACGGATCCTGCTGGTCGACGATGAAGAAAAGTTGATCCAGTCCATCGCCAGGCGCCTCACCGTCCTGGGATTCGAACCCTACACGGCGACCAGCGGCATGGCGGCCATCAACCTCGTCATGCAGCAGCCCGTCGACCTGGCCATTGTCGATCTTCAGATGCCCGACATGGACGGCCTGGTAACGATTACCAAACTCAAGGAAATCCACCCCAGCTTAAAAACCGTCCTGCTCACCGGGCACGGCAACGAAAAGGTCCGGCAGGCCACCGAATCGCTCAACACCATCTATTTCGAAAAAGACGAGATGGGGGATTTCTGGAGTTTCATCAAAAAACTGAACACCGACGGCAACGTCGTGGTCATCCGTCCGTCGGGATCGGCGGGCGGCGCGGAAAATGCTTCGGGTGGTCCGGTGCCGAACACCATCGAGATTCATGCTCCCGGCCGCTACCCCGCCGGCGGGCACGATCCTTCGTCGGAGGTTGGAAAGATGATGCCTTCCGGTGATTTCGCACGGCTGAGGATTGTCGGCGAAACGGCGGCCATGCAGGATTTAAGGAAAACCATCGACCGGCTCGCACCGCTGGACTGCACCATCATGCTGTCGGGGGAAGACGGCACGGGCAAGGAACTGGCCGCCCGGGTCATTCACGCCCGAAGCGGGCGCCAGCGGCAGCGTTTCCTGGCCATCGACTGCGGCGACCTGGGCAACGCACAATTCGTGCGCCAGCTGCTCGGCAACGAAAACGGCGATCTGTGCGATGCACTTTTGTCCCGGCGCGGCATCTTCGGCGGCGACCCGGTAGGCAGCCTCTTTTTCGATCGCGTCGAAGCCCTGCCCCGTCCCATGCAGACGCAGCTGCTCAAGGCCATCGACACCATCGAACGGGCCAGGGCCGCCGCGGGCCAGACCGGAGCCCTGGACGTACGCATCCTGGTCGCAACGGAGTCCAAACTGGCCCGGTTG
The DNA here is from genome assembly GCF_963668215.1 of uncultured Desulfosarcina sp. Taxonomy (NCBI): domain Bacteria; kingdom Pseudomonadati; phylum Thermodesulfobacteriota; class Desulfobacteria; order Desulfobacterales; family Desulfosarcinaceae; genus Desulfosarcina; species uncultured Desulfosarcina sp. The sequence goes on along the minus strand of NZ_OY764190.1, from coordinate 4,468,437 downwards.
GTCGAAAGCGGCCGCTTCGATGCCGATCTGTATGACCGGCTGATCTTCTTCAACCTGGCCATCCCTCCGTTGCAGGCACGAAAGGACGACATCCCACCCCTGTGCAGCTACCTTCTGAAGAAATACAGCGAGGATCTGAACAAACCGATCGACCAGATCGCCCCTGAAGTCATGGATATCCTGTCGGATTACGACTTTCCGGGCAATGTCCGCGAGTTGGCCCACATTATCGAACGGGCCGTCATCATGGCCGGCGGCAAGACGATCGAGCGGGAACATTTGCCGGCAAGGTTTCTCGAAACAACCGCCGAGGCCGATCCGCCTTCGAACGAGGACTTCGTCACCCTGGCCCAGCTGGAAAAGCGCTACATCGTCGATGTTCTCAAAGCCTGCGGCGGCAACAAATCCAAGACCGCAGAGATATTGGGGATCAGCCGGGCAGCCCTGTGGCGCAAACTCAAGCAGCTCAAGGACGAGCAAACCGGGCAATGATCCGGTTCCGGACGCACATCCGTTATTGCTAAATCCGATGAAAATTCATACCATTGGTTCATGATGGCAACGGATACCAATGGCCTGATCGCCCGCCTGTCTTCTCGATTCTTTCGCTCGCCGGCACGGGTGTCGATTCTGGGGTTCGCTGTATTGATCGCCATCGGCACGCTGCTGCTGATGGTGCCGGCCGCATCCACGGGAACGTCCTTGGGGGTCATCGACGCCCTGTTCATGTCCACGTCGGCCAGCTGCGTCACCGGCCTGTCGGTCCTGGATATTTCCCATGGGCTGACCCGCTACGGCCAGCTCGTGATCCTGGTCCTGATCCAGTTCGGCGGGCTGGGTATTCTGACGATTTCCACCCTGGTGCTCATGATGGTGAGAAAACGCCCGACCCTGTCCGGCCAGGCCCTGATCAAAGACACGTTCACCTACGGCGAGGGCAAGCAGACCGCAACTGCCGTCCTCAAAGCGATCTTCGTGACCGCCTTTTGCATCGAGGCGGCCGGGGCATTGGGTCTCTACTTGCGCATGGCTCCAGAAACGGGTTGGGGGCGCGCCGCCTATCCGGCCGTGTTCCATGCGGTCAGCGCCTTCTGCAATGCCGGTTTTTCCCTTTACTCGGACAGCTTCGTCGGGTATCGGGAAGATTGGGCCGTCAATGCCATCCTGAGCGTCCTGATCATCGTCGGCGGCATCGGTTTCATTGTCATCGCCGATGTCAAAAAGCGCTTCATGGAACGAAAAACTCTTGTCCGACGCCTGAGCCTGCACAGCCGGGTAGCCTTGACGGCCAGCGCCATCCTGATCCTTGTCGGGGCGGCGGCCATATTGGTCATGGAATGGAACAACACCCTGGCCCCCTTAAGCGTGCCCGGACGAATCATGGCCGCCCTGTTCCAATCCATCACCGCCCGAACAGCCGGATTCAACACACTGGACATCGGCATCATGGCCAACGAAACGCTGTTTTTTCTCTGCATCCTCATGTTCATCGGCGCCTGCCCCGGCTCCTGCGGCGGCGGCGTCAAGACCACCACCGTTTTCGGGCTCTGGGTGCTGGGCATCTCTCGTTTGAGGGGATACACCCACCCCCAGGTGTTCCGTCGGACCCTGACCGAGGCCAGCATCTCCAAAGCCACCAGCGTGGTCATGGTCAGCATGGCGGTGATCACCCTGGCGATCATGGTGCTGATGATGAGCGAGTTGGGCGGCTTCTCCCACACCCAGACCCGCGGCCGGTTTCTGGAACTTTTTTTCGAAGCCCTAAGCGCCTTCGGCACTGTCGGGCTTTCCACCGGCGTAACGGAAACGCTCTCTGACATGGGTCGCATCACCATCGTCGCCCTCATGTTTATCGGCCGGTTGGGCCCCATGGTCATCGCCCTGGCCGTCAGCCGCGAAAGGATCAGCAGGGTCCACTATGCAGAAGAAAACATCATGATCGGATAATCCAATGAAAAAACAGTTTGCCGTTATCGGACTTGGAAATTTCGGTTTTTATCTCGCCACCGAACTGTTTAAAAAGGGGCATGAGGTACTGGGCATCGACATCAACCCCAAGATGGTCCAGGAGATCCGCGATTGGGTCAGCCGGGCCGTCATCGCCGACGCCACCGACCCCCAGGCTCTCAAGGAGCTGGAACTGAAAAAAATGGATGCCGTGGTGATTTGTATCGGATCGATCCTCAACAACTCCATCCTGGCCACCCTCAACGTCAAAGATCTGGGCGTCAAACGGGTGGTGGCCAAGGCCGTCAGCGAGGCCCACGGCCGCATCCTGCGCAAGATCGGGGCCGACGAAATTTATTTCCCGGAAAAGGATCTGGCCCTGACCGCGGCCCAACGCATGGACAACCCCAATGTGCTCGACTATTTGCCCTTCATGGAAGGATACAGCATCGTCCAGCTGGCGCCGCCGCCCTCCTTTGTCGGCAAGAGTCTCATCCAACTGGATCTGATCAACCGTCTGGGCATACAGGTCATTGCCATCAAGGAACTGGTCCCCGAAAATGTGGTTTTGATCCCGACCGGCCATTTCGTCGTCAAGGAAAGCGATATCCTGATTCTTCTCGGTCCCGACGACGCGCTGGTCGGATTGCAGGAGACCTGAAACCATGGGGCAGAGCCGCTATTTTTTGGATACGAATTGGAAAATCGGATGAGCCCATGAATTTCCTCCGTCAGATACGTCAGCACCGGCTGTATAAAAGCGCGCTGAAAAAGCGCCGGGATCGGATCAAAGACGAGAATCTGGCCTTGATCGATCGTCTGATCGAGGCGTTCGGAGAAAAAATTCCCTACCTGACAAGCCATCGCGACAAATTGGCCCCGCCGGTCCAGGCTGCGGGGCGTTATTTCGACAAGCTGATCAATCTGATTCCCGGCCCGGTAACCCTGGACCCGGATCGGTGGGACCGTGATCCGGTCGTCCATGCCATGTTCGTCTCCGGGAAAGAGGTCGGTGGATTGATCGCCGCCAGCAAATTGTTGCAGCAATTTGATCGGGATTCGACGGCCAATGTCGCCTGCGCGCTGCTCACCGCACAAAAAAAAGAGAAACGCATTTCCGTTACGGAACAAAGCGGAGAGATATTCCGTAGGGACGTGTGGAAAAAGGCCGTCTTTTTTGAAGAGCATCGGATTACCGCGCCCAATGAGACGTTGGCCAGGGCGCGCGTTGCGGTTCGCTATCAATTGTATGCCGACCTGTTCTCCATGGCAGCCGAAAAAATAGCCGAAACCAACGAGTTGAAGGAACGGTTGGAGGCCCAGCACGACGAACTGGCGGCAAAAATGGCCTTCTACCCGGAAGGAAGCGATCAGAAAAAAGAGATCGGCGCCGTCCATGACAGCGTCGAAGCAAAGCTCAAAGCCGTCAAGAAGTCCCTGAGTTCTCCGGGAGATTACGTTGTACATCTGCTGGAATTGCTTCGCGAACCGGAGCGTCATATCTCGGCCAAAACCGTTTTTCTCAAACTGGATCGAATGGGGATCATGGCGGACGATGCTTCCGCGGAAAGAATCGACGCGTTCTCGCTGGCGGAATTCGAATCGAGCGGCGGCAATAAGTGGGTGGCCACCTGGGTCAACGTCGGTCGGTCCGGGTTTCCCGCCCATTCGCCCCCCGACGGTGGAAACGGAGGTTCAAAATGAAATCCTTGCGCATCGACTACGACGAATCCAATCGAACCATCGAAACCGTTGAGAAAGCCTCGCCGGAGCCATGGGATGCCGTCTGCGAGCGCTACGACAACGATGTCCATCGCATTTCGGACATCGGCGACCGGGAGCCTTACACCGCCGTATATGCCTGCTATGACGAAAACAATCAGCCGGTTTACTACCTGGTGGAAGAGGATGCGGCCCTGATGAGAATGAAAAGAAAAACCTTTCTCGACAAACTGGGCCAAGGCGGGGAATAAGCGCCGCACCCGTTGCGGGCAAAAAGGACGATTCGCCGGGGGCCCGGGCCGGGAATGGTTGTCGCGGGGCCCTTTGGCCGAAAATAGCTTAGGGGAGCCATCAGGATGGATGGGCCCCCTATATTCGCCGGCGGATCGATGTCGGCGGCGGTTTTACCCGCCGTTGATTTTATTGCGCAGCTTGCCCGAGCATTTGAACGTGACCACTTTGCGTTCGCGCAGGATCAGATCGGAACCGGTGGCCGGGTTCCTGCCCCGCCGCTTCTTTTTGTCCTTCACGCAAAATTTTCCGAACCCGGAAACGAGAACGTCGTCCCCGTTTTCCAGCGTTCCTTTGATGATTTCGAGCAGGGATTCGACCGTTTCGATGGATTTCTTCTTGGTAAACCCCAGGTCGTTCACCTTCGCGACGATATCGTTCTTGGTCAATGCCATAGCGCCTCCTTAAGGTGAGGTTGCCGGTTGCCTGGCGGTGTCTTCCGGCATGGGAATCTTTTAGAGCACGATCCGGTTACCCTTGGCTGTCGGTCTCCGGCTTGTCTTCGGGGATCACCCGAGCCACCTTTTCCATGATTGCGTCCACCGTGCTCATAATTTCGTCGATCTCCATTTTAAGCGTTTCATCTTCTTTTTCGGCCATTTAAGCAAACTCCTTGAGTACTTGTCCATTTTCGTACGTGTTCGTACCGGGACGGCCGCTCAGCGCGGATAATTCCCGTGGTCGAAAATATAGTCGTAGCAGTAGGCCTGGTATTCGCGGTCCACAGCGGCCGCCGGCTCCGATTCCGACGCCTCGGGTTCCTCCATTTTGGCCAGCCATATCTTTTTGGCATACTCATAAAGCACGCCCCGAATGAGTTCCGGCCGCTCGCTGACCTCCGGATTGTTTTCGACAAAACGCAATACACCGGCAATCACGGTCTTAACGTTCTGGATATAATCGCTGGCTTCCTGGCGGCACTCGGTTGCGGATTCCAGGAACCTTTCCAGCGTCGCTTTGGCGGTTCCCTCTACGGCATCAATGCAATTCATACTCTCCCGATCCTGTATGCCGCTTCGAATCCGAATCAACCGCGAAGCGCCATGGACTGCAAATTATCGCTTTGTTCAATAAAATCATACAGCTATTAAAAATATACGCAAGATCTTACGATGTCAAGCGCTTAAGAAGCGGCGACTCATGGGGACCGCATTTAGCTTACACGTCGGCCAAAACATCGTCGATTTCGTCCAGAAAACGGCTGCGTACGTTGAACTGGCCCTTGCGGAAGCTTGCCGCGGTGAGAAACAGGCAGCGTTCCGCCCGGGTCACGGCAACGTACATCAGCCGCCGTTCTTCCTCCAAATCTTCTTCGCGTTCCATGGACCGCCAGTGGGGAAAGAGCTGTTCTTCGCAGCCGACGACAAATACCGTATGAAACTCCAGCCCCTTGGCCCCGTGCACCGTGCAGAGATTGACCCCTGAAGATTCTTCTTCGTCTTCCTTGTCCTCCCGGACCAGAGCCGCCTCTTCCAGATATTCCACGATGGTCTCTTTTTGCGAGGCCGCATGGATCAACTGGTCGATATTCTCCTGCCGGACGGTAAAATCCATGGAATTGGAGCGGGTATAGTTTTCCAGGTGCTCCATGTAGCCGGTGCGGGCGATGGTGCGCTGGATGGCCTCGGCGGGCGACAAATCCCGAATCTCGTCCAGCAGGTTCAGCACCTGGCTGAGGCTGTCGTAGAGTTTGGGCGTCAGCACCCGGTCGGCCACGGCCTTACGGGCGGCTTCCTGCAGGCTCATGTCGCCGGTGCGCATCTGGGCGATCTTTTTCACCGTCCCGGGCCCGATGCCCCGTTTGGGCGTATTGAGTATCCTTTCAAAAGCCGTGTCATCCTTATTAAAGACCGCCGCGGTGATGTAGCAGTTCAGATCCAGGATCTCCACCCGCTCGAAAAACCCCTTTCCGCCCATCATGTGGTAGGGAATCTGGGACCTGCGGAAGGCCTGCTCGAATGGCAGGGAACAGAATTTGGTGCGATAGAGCACGGCCATTTTCTCGTAAGGGATATCCATGCGCCTCAGGCTGTGGATCTTGTCCGCCACCCAGAGGGCCTCCTCCTGGTCGGTATAAAATTCATGGGTCTCGACCACGCCGCCCTCTTTGTCCGAAAAGCAGTCCTTTTCCATGCGGCTTTCGTTGTTGTTGATCACACAGTTGCCCAGTTGGACGATTTCGTTGGCGCTGCGGTAATTCTGCTCCAGCCGGAAAATGCGAGCCCCCGGATATTTCTTTTTAAAGGAGAGGAAATGGCCGACGTTGCTCATGCGAAACGAGTAGATGGACTGCCAGTCGTCGCCCACGGCAAAAAGATTTCCGTTCGTCAGCAACAGAGCGGTGATCTCTTCGTTGAGATCGTTGGTGTCCTGATACTCGTCGCAAAGGATGTAGGCGAATTGCTTCCGGTAGCGTTCCCGCACCGTCTCATGGTCCCGGAGCAGGTTGCGGGTGAGCAGCAGGATATTGTCGAAATCCACGGCGTTGGCTGCCCTGAGGACGTTCTCGTAGCGTTCGTACACGTCGATCAGACGGACAGTGCCCTGCCGGGGATGCCGGTCGAAATAGGCGCCGGGGTGCCCACTGTTCTTGGCATTGGATATCTGGCTCAGCACCGCCCCGGTGTGTTTCTTATCGTAATTGAGGGCCAGCAGGACCTCCCTGACGGTTTTCTGCTGGTGATAGGCGGTAAACACCTGCAAGGGGCGCTGGTAGCCCAGCAGGTGTCCGTGTTCCTTCAGGATCTGGAAACAGGCGCTGTGGTAGGTGCGCACCCAGGGAAAGCGCTGCATCCCCATACCCGTCATGTGAATCAGCCGCCCTTTCATCTCGTCGGCGGCCTTGTTGGTAAAGGTGATGGCCAGGATTTGCTCCGGCGGCAGCCCCGATTTCACCAGGTGGGCGAATTTGGCGGTCAGGGTGCGGGTTTTTCCGGAACCGGCGCCGGCAACCACCAGGGCCGGCGAGCCGGTATGTTCCACGGCGGCCTGCTGTTGGGGGGATAACTGCATGGGGGATCCTCTCCTGAACGTCGGTTGGGCCGGTCACAAACGGTGCCTGCAAGGGCGATCGGAATTGCACCGAAAAAAGCGGTCCAAAAGAAACGGGTTCCCACAAAAAGGCTGGGGGAACCCGGAATTGGCAATGGAGCCACCGCGCGGACTCGAACCGCGGGCCTGCTGATTACGAATCAGCTGCTCTACCAGCTGAGCTACGGTGGCAAAATCGCGAAAATCCTACTATCATTCTGCCTTACGGATGGTCAAGCCGTTTCTTCAGGCCGGGTTAAAATTACAGGACCTGCTTAATGAAGTCAATCTGATCGGCGACGATGGTGCTGAACATCGGCTCCACATACGGTTGGAAGTGACCGGTTTCATATTGTTTCAATTGAACGTTCGGATACCGGGGGCACACATCGACAGCGGGCTTGGCCGGGGTTGTGATGTCCTGGGTGCCAACCTGAAGCAGGACCGGCATCTTGAGTTTCTGCAAAGCCCGGATGGGCGAATACAGGCCGATAAACAACGCAAAACGCGCCGCAACCCGTTGATCGAACGGATGACCGCTCGGAACGAGATTCAAATATCCGGCCGACTCTCCGGGCGCATTCAGCAATGCAAGCCGGTCGGGCTCCGCAACCGACAGCACGTAATGAGGCGTCAGCCCCAAAATCCCGCGAAGCCCGTCATAAATGCCATGAAGCGTTAAGGCTATCAGTTTGGACAGGCTGTTCTGAAATAGCGATGCGAAACCGCTCAGATGGGGCACCTGGGCGATAACGGCAGCAATATCCGGTGCCATGGACGCCACTTTGAGAACGTGTCCGCCGCTGAGGGATGAGCCCCACAAAACGATCTTTTTTCGGTCCAGATTGGGCTGGCGGCGCACAAATTCGATGGCGGACAGCCAATCTCGATGCTGCTTTCCGATATCCAGCAGTTGGCGTGGCTGTCCATCGCTCTCCCCAAAATACCGATAGTCGAAAACCAGACAGGCGCAACCGGCCGCCGAGAACCTTTCCGCATAGGCGTCGAGCCGCATCTCTTTGATAGCAGCCAATCCATGCGCCATAACCACCGTGGGAAATGGCCCTTCCCCTTCCGGCAGGAACAACCACGCGGCACATGTGACGCCCTGCGACTCGAAACGGATCGTTTGTTTCATGGATTCTCCCACTCCCTATGGCAGATACCTGTAATGACCGGTGATTGGATACCTGAAGAGCATATCTTCCAGTTTCGGGCCGCGACCGATATTGTGTACAATTTTGGGGGTATTTGTTCTGGGGTTGTATTTATCGGTTATAATACCGATATGCGTCAGGTTTCCGGGAAGCATCCAGGTGACAAGGTCTCCGGGAATATAATCTTGAGGGGTATCCGTTACGCTTAGTTTTTGACCATGCCGTGAAAAGAAAACCTGCAAATTGGGTACGCGTCGATGATCGATATTCGGGTCCGGTCTGCTCAATCCCCAGATGCGTTCGGAAGGATATTCGGAGAAATGACTTTTCATGTCAAGGTGAACCAGCTCCTGTAAATCGATGCCCAGTTTCCTGTAGGACCGGATAACAACATCGGTGCAGACACCGACATCTGCCGGGACATCGCCTCCTGGATACTCGATGGCGTAATAACGGCCATCGTAAGCCACCTGATGCCGGGTTCTTTCCAATGCGGCTTCAATCAATTCGTCGTTTGATATGGCAAAAGAGACTATGGGCTGAAGCAAAAATAATAGAATCAGGATTTCGGTAGATTTTTTCATTTTGTATTAGCGTACCGGCCGGGATAGATTGCGATTTTATCTTGATGACAGACATACAGTGGTAGAATATTGGGGTAAAATTGCCATTGGACTACTTATCTCTCCAGCGTTTAACAATTCGATAAACTCTTTGTAATCCTTGGTCAGCACCATATCTCCATGAATTATATTCTTTTCGGATTTGCTCTAAGGCTTCCAACCGCTCTTCGTAAGTTTTTGATTGCCAATACAAAAAATCATTCCGTTGCTGACCTATTTTGTATTTTTTTACACCCCTGTTTGCAGTCACAACATCCTCTTACTCTTTTGCTGATGAAGCGCTTTCGTATAATCGCATTAGTACGGTAGGCACCCCTGCGGGATTGAGTCCACCATCTTTGAAATCAACAAAACCGAAGTCCAAATATAAATTTCTTGCAGACTTTCCTTCAGGAATCGATTTATCGAAGGTCTGAACAAATATGTTTTCCTCCGGGTTCAGCTTGCTAATCGCATATTCGATTAATTTTCGACCGTAACCTTTTCCGCGATATTGTTGCGATACTGCGAGCCATGCGATTTCATTTGCATCTTTAGAAATTACAACGCCACCGATCAAGTCCTTTTTGCCTCCATTCGGTTCTGAATAGATGCAAAATGCTGTTCTCAAAGAAATGGCTTTTCTTAAAGCTTCCTGGAAATCCTTCTCATCAGCCATTGGGCCGAACAGTGGTTCGACTTCCCTTGCAAGTGAAATCCACGCGTCAAAATCTGTTGCTTTTGAACAAACGACATCCATGTTGATGATACTCTTTCTTCTCGATTCTTACCACAACAGCCGGGGCACGGTCACCAGCGCGATGCTATGAGCTGAACTTCATTAGGGTCTCAACATGACCAGTATGCTCATCAACTTTTTCTTTTATGGCTTGAAATCCGCATTTTATATAAAAATCAATACCCTTCTGATTTTCCTGATATACAGTCAATTCCAATCTATCTCTCAAGGTTTTGGCTTTACCCATTAATTTATAGCCGACACCTTTACCCTGAAACTCCGGAGAGACGAACATGGCTGCAAGCGTATCACCATGAAGAGAGAAAAAACCCTTTATAACTTCATTTTCTTTAAAAACATAAGTTTCAGAAGATGGGATATAGATTGTGCGCATATCATCTAATTTTGATTCCCAGAACGCTTCATCAATAAAGCCATGTGCCCTTATCGACGCCTTTAGCCAAATATCTAAAATATCATTTATTTCTTCTGTTTTAAGCTTGCTGATCATATTTTTTTCTGGTTCACGGCTCGCTTCAGCCGAACACATAAGGAGTGCAGCGACTGGAGCAGTCGGCTGCACTCAATAGAGTCGTGTTTTCCTCTTTAAAAAACAATGTCCGGCCTCAGGCGCGAGGGAACCGAGTCGCCTGAAGGCCGCGGTTCGGCAAAGCCGATATCTATGTTAACAAAATTGTCAGTGCCACACCTAAAATTGCTCCCAATGCTGTTAACAAAACTGCCAAACGCAGGCTCACATTATGACGTTTCGTGTCTATAGCTTCTTGCTCGTATTGTTCTTGTAAATTTAGGCATTCGCTCATATTTATTGCATACCTATCTTCGCCCCTATATGGGCCAACATAGTAGCAATATTTATTTCCAAGATTGTGTTGAACAATATTAAATTCGCCCTCTGAAATTTTTACTAAAGTTTCCTATAAAGCATCACGCCGCCATGTGCAGCAGTACGTCCACCAGTGAATTTATGACGGATATACGTGGGCCAGGGAAAAGCCTACGAAAATTATCGTCCATGGCGGCTTTGGCTATCGATCGGCGAACGTCCGAGAAGGCAAAATGGCTCCGGCCATCAACTGCATATCGACGGGTTGGTGTCTTCTCGGCCCGACTTGCATAGATCCAGGCGACGGTGGTCGCCAGCATGCAAAAGTGCAGGTGGTTGCCGACCGCCTGCGGATGACGGGTTTGCGTTTCGGCACTGCCGATGTCGCGTTTCAGTTCTTTGAACAGGGCTTCGATTTTCCAGCGGGCACCATAATACTCAACGATCTGTCGAACGGACAGGGACATGTCGGTTGAGAAAAAAGCCACCCACTGGGTTTGTCGATAAACCCAAACCACTTTGACGGCACAGCGCATCGTTTTGAGCATGACCACACGCTCATAGGCCAAGATGGTCCTGTCGCGGCCATACAAATTGACGGTGTATTCCTGTGCCAGAGATCTGTAATACGCAGCCATCGACGCCGCATTGCCCAATTTCCGGCCGTATTTTCGGGGCCGCCCCACCCGACTGCTGACATGCGGACCGGGCAGATCGAACAGATTGCTGTTCGATCTGAGCCGGGAAATCATGTCAATCCATATTCCCAGTCGATCATGCAGCGGCTTCCACAAGCCATTGTTACCGAACCAGGAATCGGTGGTGACGATGATCCGCTTTCGACCAAAGACCCCGGCAACATCTGTGATCATGTCGACAGCCATGGCCATCTTGCTGGTAAACGCCAATTTCGGCCCGCCTTGGCGATGCATGCGGGCAATGCTCTTTTTCAGGTGATAGAAGCGGTAGCTCAAGGGCAGGCACGCCCATCGTCCCTTGACGATCTTCAGCAGTCCCACGGTAACGACATTCTGTGCCCACGGATATTTCGACTGATTCTGTTTGGCAGCATGATCGAATATCTTTTCGCATCCGAAGATTTTCTTGCCCGTTTTGGGGTTGACATAGTCATCCAGTGCCAGCAACAGCCGCCCGCCGGTCAGTGGTTGGGGAATCATTTTCCACAGCGTCTGCCACAATCGTTTCCATGGTATCTTTGGAGATGCCATGAACGTGTAGAATCGTTTTCGCCGTATCCCGGTAAAGCCGAACAGGGATCTGAGACACCGGAGGATGCACGATGTCCTGGACGAGGCGAAAGGCACGATGATCGCCATGATCGTATAGGTGAACCAGATTCCGCGCTCTTGACCTTTTCGAGACTGCGGGAATTCGTTTTTGAGTTTTTCGAGAATGTCGTGTAGGATGAACATGCGAGGCTCCCGGTTTTGGTGTTTTTTTTCGTGGTAGAAGAAGCATACCACAACCGGCCCTCGCATTCAATCATAACTTCCCGTATTTTATACATATTTACGCTTATCATTAAAAAATCAGCCGAATATGTCCAATGATATCAATGGGTTACAAGGAGCCGCCATTCTATTAACCGCCTGTAATCATTAGCAATATTTACACGTCGCGAGAATTCTCAACCATCTTGCCGCCACCCAAAACGGGGAAACTTCAGAAATTTTTAGAATGTCCATCAATTCTTTTTTGTAGAAATGAGGGTTAAACTTTCCAGAATTATTGCCATAATCGATCAATGCTTTCAGGAAATCTTTTCTTTCTTTATGAGGGTCTTTAATATTTTGCATTATTTTCTTAGTGCAAAACTTATTTATTCAGCAGAAATCTGTCTTTTTGCAAAAAAAAGCACTTCTGCTACAGAAATGAAATTATCTTCAAATAGTTGACAATTTCGCCAACCCTACCATAAACCTTTGTTTAGTCAATATAATTTGGTTGAATGCCTTCCATCCCATTTGGTCGACGGCTATTCCACTTTTGCGCGCTTATCCGTGAATTATCGAGTTTTCCGCATAAGCAGCGCATTTCAGTTATCACCACACCAATTTTCGGTGCTCATTCACCATCTGGAAGGTCAGGCGTTTCAGGTCTGTTTCGTTTAATCATTGATCATCTCCGCTTTATCCCTTAAAAAACGCACCACATGAAGACTCCAAACAGGCGTCGATGTGTTTCGTATGGCCCTGTTGAAATGCAATAGAAAGATCCAGGAACGTGTTTACCGATCAAAATCAAGTAAAAATGGCATCCGAAAAACTGACGGCAGGTATTGCGGAGCGCAGCGGCCCCGTTGTCATCTCCGGCGTGGACGGCAGTGCCTGTGCCTATCTGGCCGAAACCATCCGCAACCGGCTGCGATCACCGGTGCTGCTGGTGACCGAATCGGCCAAAATCGCCGAGCAGCGGCAGGCGGAAGTTGATTTTTTCCGCGGGGAAACCGGTTCGCCGGCGGTTGTTTTTCCGGCCTATAATATTTCACCGTTCAAATTCATGTCCTACCACAACGAGACCGCCGCCCGCCGCATCCGGGCCCTGTGGTCCCTGATCGAAGGCCGCCGCGAACTGGTGGTGACCACGGCGTCGGCCCTGCGCCAGCGGCTGATGCCCAAATCCGTGCTCACCGAATTCGCGGAACTGATCATCGCCGAAGAGGAGATCGAACCGGACCGCCTGGTGGCCAACCTGGCGGCCGGCGGCTATACCCGCAGTGTCGTGGTGGAGGAACCCGGCGATTTTTGCGTCCGCGGCGGCATCATCGACATCTTTTCCCCGTTGTACGACCGCCCTTTGCGCATCGAGCTGTTCGGCGACTTTGCCGAAACCATCCGCTTTTTTTCGCCGTCCAGCCAGCGCAGCCAGGAGCATGTCAACGAAGCCGTGATTCTGCCGGCCCGGGAGGTGACCCTGGAAAAAGCCCGACTGAACGAGATCGTCGGCCGTTTCCGGGCACGGGCCCTGGAGCAGGAACTGCCGCGCACCACCATGCGGGACATCGTGGAGCGCATCAAGCAGCGCGGGGTGTTTCCCGGCATCGAAAGCCTGACCCCGTTGATTTACGACCAGATGGACACCCTGTTCGACTATCTGCCGGGCAACACGGTCATCATCGCCGAAAACCCCGCCGGGCTGGCCGGGGCCGCCGAAAAAAGCGCCCAACTGGCCCAGGTCAACTACGACAAGGCCTGTGAGGACCGGCATTTGTGCGTGGAGCCCTCGGACCTTTTTTTAAGCTGGACGGAAATCCAGGACGAAATGGACCGGCGGGAGTCCGTATCGCTGGTTCAACTGGCGGTTTCAGGCAGCCAGGACAGGTTGGTGATCGAGGCCGAAACCAGCGACAACAGCGACCTGGCCCAGGCCATGGACCAGGCCCGAAAAACCGAACAGCCGGCCGCCCCCCTATTGCAGTGGATCGAAAGCCACCGGGATGCGGGCCATGCCATGGTCATCGCCTGCCAGACCCGGCGCCAAAGTGACCGTCTGGCCTCCATCCTGGCCCCCTACGACATCCGGCCAATCAGCGGTGAACCCTTCCCCCGAAATCCGCTGCCGGGCCGTATCGCCATCTGCCAGGGACGCCTTTCCGCCGGCTTCGTCTGGCCGGACGAAAACCTGGCGGTGGCCACCGAAACCGAAATCTTCGGATCGCGGACCAAACGGCCCCAACGCCCGACCAAATCCGTGCGCACAGAACTGCTGGCCTTTTCCGACCTCAAGCAGTCGGACCTGGTGGTTCACGAAGAACACGGCATCGGGCGCTACGAGGGACTGGTCAAGCTGAATCTGGAAGGCACGGTCAACGACTACCTTTTGATCGTCTACCGGGACGACGACCGGCTCTATCTGCCGGTGGACCGCATGGGCCTGATCCAGAAATACATGGGCGTCGAAGGCATGATGCCGGCCCTGGACAAGATGGGCGGCAAATCCTGGGAGCGCGCCAAGGAAAAGGTGCGCCAATCGGCCGAAAAGATCGCCGGCGAACTGCTCAACATTTACGCCAAGCGCCAGGTCAACGCCGGTCATGGCTACGGCGCGGCCGACAGCCATTTCGGCAATTTCGAAGCCGACTTTCCCTACGAGGAGACCCCCGATCAGCTCAAGGCCATCGAAGACGTCCTCGCCGACATGCGCAGCCCGCGGCCCATGGACCGCCTGGTGTGCGGGGACGTGGGCTACGGCAAGACCGAAGTGGCCCTGCGGGCCGCATTCCTGGCGGTCAGCGAAGCCAAACAGGTGGCCATGCTGGTGCCCACCACCGTTCTGGCCGAACAGCATTTCGCCACCTTCACCCAGCGCTTCGACGCCTACCCGGTCAAGGTTGCCTGCCTGAGCCGCTTCCGCTCCAAGGCCGAGCAGCGCCGCATCGTCGAACAGATCGGGAAAGGCACGGTGGACATTGTCATCGGCACCCACCGCCTGCTGCAAAAAGATGTCACTTTTTCCGACCTGGGGCTGTTCGTCATCGACGAGGAACAGCGCTTCGGCGTCCGCCACAAGGAGAAGATCAAACGGCTGCGGACCACGGTGGACGTGCTGGCCCTCACCGCCACGCCCATTCCCAGGACCCTGCACCTTTCCATGATGGGCATCCGGGACATCAGCGTCATCTCCACGCCCCCCGAGCAGCGGCACGCCATTGTCACCTACGTGTGCGAGTATGACGACACCGTGATCGGCGAAGCCATCCGCAGTGAACTGGCCCGGGGGGGCCAGATCTTTTTCGTACACAACAATGTCAACTCCATCGAACGCATGGCCGCCTACCTCAAGCAGCGGGTGCCCGAAGTCCGCCTGGACGTGGCCCACGGCCAGATGGCCGAAGACGATCTTGAAAATGTCATGATGCGTTTCATGGCGCGCGAGCTGGACATGCTTGTCTGCACCACCATCATCGAATCGGGCATCGATGTGGCCACGGCCAACACCATCCTGGTCAACCGCGCGGACCGCTTCGGCCTGGCCCAGATCTACCAGCTGCGCGGCCGGGTGGGCCGCTCGGACGAGCAGGCTTACGCCTACCTGTTCATCCCCGAGGAGAGCCGGCTGGGCAAGGACGCCCAGAAGCGCCTCAAGGTCCTGATGGAACACAGCGATCTGGGCTCCGGCTTTCAGATCGCCATGAACGACCTTAAAATCAGGGGCGGCGGGGCCATTTTGGGGGCGTCCCAGTCGGGCCACATCGCCGCCGTCGGCTACGACATGTTCCTCAAGCTCATGGAAGAGGCCGTGGCCCAATTGAAGGGCGAACCGCTGACCGAGGGGCTGGAACCGGAAATCAACCTGCCCATGTCCGCCTATATGGCCGAAGACTACGTGGCCGACATCGACCAGCGGCTCTCCATTTACCGGCGCCTGGCCAAGCTGGACAGTCTCAAGGACATTTCCGACATGAAGGCCGAGCTGGTGGACCGTTTCGGTCCCCTGCCGGAAGAGGCCGAAAACCTGCTGCTCAAAATCATGCTGCGGGTGCTGTCCGTGCGCGCCGGCGTCCAGCGGCTGGATATATTCGGCCAGCAGCTGGTCCTGGCCTTCAGCGAGGCCCACCAGCAGCGTCCCTTGGGCATTGTCGAGATGCTGACCGCCGGCAATCAGCACTACCATTTCACCCCGGACCATCTGTTCAAGGCCGCCCTCGCCAAAGGTCAGCCCCGGGCATTGCTGGCCCAGGCCAAAAACATCTTGATCGAAATAGCGCAACATGTTAACTCGTGAACGTTTATGAGAAAGATATTTACAAGGTTTGCAATAAGTTATAAACGTGCACGATTCTGGCCGGCGCCATGGCAGCCGTCCGGTGCCGCCGGCGCGCACTGGATTATTCTTGGTTTGCTGCTCCTGACGGTGGCCGCCTGCGGCCAGACGGACAACGCCTCGCCCCATGAGGCGGTGTTGATCCGCTCCGATAAGCAGACCGTCACCCGGGCCCAGTTCGAGCGGGCCTTCGAAGCCGCCCGGATCGCTTACAGCGACGAGCGGTACGTTGACCCCCGGGTAATCGCCAACGCCCGACTGCGGCTGCTTCACCAGATGGCTGAGGAATTGATCGTCAACCGTCGGGCCGAGGAACTGGGGATTACGCTGGACGAGGCCGAACTGGATGCGGCCATTGAAAAAATAAAACAGGACTACCCGGAGAACGCTTTCGACGAGATGCTGCTGGAAAGCGCGATCCCCTATTCCCTGTGGAAGGAACGGCTGCGGGAGCGTCTGCTCATGGAAAAGGTCGTGGACCGGGAACTGGTGCAGTCGCTGGAAGTCACCGCCGCGGACATCGAAGCCTACTACAAGGCTCACGGAAAAGACCTGGCCGACAAAACCGAATCATCGCCGGAAATGGATCTGGAGCGGTTTATCGTGGAGCAGCTGCGGCGTCAAAAGGTGGAAGCCGCCTACCCCCAATGGATGGAGGGACTGCGCCAGCGCTACCAGGTGGAGATTGACTGGGAGTTGTGGGAACAGATTCAGCCCTCCTATGCAAGGGATAAAGAGAACACCGCCGGATGATGACGGGCGGTACACGGGATGAAAACCATGGGAATCAGATACAGGCTTGTGCTGGCCGGAATCGTCGCAACACTGATGCTGGTATTCGCAGCCACGGCCACGGCCTCGGCAGCCGCCGAGGTGATCGACCGGATCGTCGCTGTGGTCAATGAAGACATCATCCTGCTTTCCGAACTGAAAGAACGTATGGCGCCTTTTGTCCAGCGCATCCGCAGCCAGGGGTACGACTTGGAAAAAGAGCGCACGATGATTTTCAAGGTACGCGAAGAGATACTCAATCGCCTGGTCGACGAAAAGCTTACCGATCAGGAAATCAAGCGCAACGACCTCCAGGTGGACGATACCCAGATCGACAATACCATCGAGACCATCAAAAAGGCCAATTCCTTTACCGATGAGGATCTGCGCCGCTTTCTGGAGCAGGAAAACATGACCATGGATCAGTACCGCGACAAGATCCGGGAGCAGGTCCTGCGAAGCCGCCTGGTCAATTATGAGGTCAAATCCAAAATCGTCATCACCGACGAGGAGATTCAAAGCTATTACGACAGCCACCCCGAGATTTACGGAGGCAAAACCCGTTATCACCTGCGCAACATCCTCATGATGGTTCCGGAAAATCCCACTGATGAGGAAAAAGAGACGGTCAAAGCACGGATGCAAATCCTTCGGACCCGCATTCAGCAGGGGGAGTCCTTCGCCGAGTTGGCCAAAGCATTCAGCCAGAGTCCCACGGCCGGTGACGGCGGAGATCTTGGAGAATTCGAAATGGGAACCCTCGCTCCCCGCATTCAGGCCGCCATCGAGGGGTTGGAGCCGGGTGACACCACGGAAGTTTTGGATACGGATGCGGGGTTGCAGCTTTTTTATCTGGAAGCCATCAATCGAAGCGAAGGCAAGCCCATAGAAAGCGTGAAGGCGGAGATTCAGCAGAAGCTGTTTGCGGAAGTGGTGGACAAAAAATTCGTCTCCTGGCTCGAAACGCTTCGCAGTCAATCGCACATAAAGATTATCAATTGAAAACCACCGGAACCGCGATGTTTGCCGCATCGTAAGGCCTGTCAATGGAATCCGAAACCAATCTGGAAACGTTCGGGAGCTACTTGCAAAGCTTCCGGATCAAGCGGGAATTGACCATTGAAGAGGTCGCCGCAAAAACAAGAATAGCGGTTCACTGCCTCAAGGCCATCGAGGCCGACGATCACCAGCAGCTTCCACCGCCGGCTTACGTCAGGAGCTTTATCCGGGCGTTTGCCGACGTCGTGGGCGCCAACGCCGACCTGGCGGTCAATCTTTACCGGGCCGACTTGAAGCAGCAGGAAACCACCCTCAAGCTGCAGCTCAGGCGGCGGGCAAAGGTCGGCGCGGCCAAACGCACGCTGTTGGCTGCCGCGCTCATCGTCGGCATCCTGCTTTTGCTCCGATACACCGATATCGGAATGGATCCGGCACCGCCGGGAGAAGGCGCGGTGGGCAAGCGTTCATTTTCGCAGACGGCTCCTGGCGCCGAATCGGAGGCGATGGGCAGCGGACCGGTAATCGGGAAAACCCGGGAAAAGCTCAAGCTGAAAGTCATCGCCGTGGAACAGACCTGGCTGAAAGTCATCGTTGACGAACAAAACGCCAAGTCATACAAATTGAAGGCCGAAGAGCGCCTGGAACTGGAAGGCAGCAGCAATTTCAACCTGATGATCGGCAATGCCGCCGCAGTTAAAATTTTCCTCGACGACCGGCCGGTAATGATCTACGGCGGCAGCGATCAGGTGGTCAGCCTGAAGATCCCATAAAAAATAGTTTACCGTTTTAAGTGATTCAGTTTTAAGTTAAGGTATTTTGTCTAATTTATAGGGAAGGAAGTCATCCACAACGGTGCGGTTGAAACTTTACCTTTCACACTGAATTATTATGCAACAGGACCGGCAGAAAATATTAACCGTCAGCGTCAAGCGCCTTTTGCGCCGCGGTGCCACCAGCCGCCTGCGCAAGATCGTCAACAAAACCCACGGCGCCGACCTCTCGATCCTATTTCGCAGCCTGCCGCTGCCCGACCAGCGGCTGCTGTTCGACATGATCGACGACTTAGAACAGCAAGGCATCCTTTTCAGCGAGCTGGACGAGGATCTGTTCGTCGAACTCATCGACGGCATGGATCCGGATACGGTGGTAGGCATCCTGGAAGCCATGCCCAACGACGATGTCGCCGACCTGTTGAATCAGCTGCCTGAAGAAACCGCCAGCAGCCTGCTCAAGCGCATGAAAAAAGAGGGATCCTACGAAGTCGAGGATCTCATGCGTTTCGACAAAGACACGGCCGGCGGCATCATGAACCCCGACTTCATCGCCCTGAATCAGGAGATCACGGCCAAAGAAGCCATCGAACAGATCCAGAAGGAATTCGCCGACGTCGAGATGCCCTTCTACCTCTATGCGGTGGATGAATACGGCAACCTGGTTGGCGTCTGCTCGTTAAGGCAACTGGTGGTGGTCAAGCCTCATACGCCCTTGAAAGCGTTCATGACCACCGACGTCCTTTCGGTGCAGACGCACATGGACCAGGAAGAGGTGGCCAAGCTCGTGGCCCGCTACGACATTCTGGCGGTCCCGGTGGTCGACGACGGCAATCGGCTGGTGGGTATCGTCACTGTGGACGACGTCATCGACATTTTTCGCGAGGAGGCCACCGAGGACATCCTGAAAATGGCCGGTGTGGGCGAAGAGTTCGTGGAAACCAAGAGCATCTTCAAAAGCACCCGCATCCGCCTGCCGTGGCTCTTTGCCAGCTGCCTGGGAGGCATTTTCGCCTTTTACGTGATCGGCCATTTCGAGGACAGCCTGAGCAGGATCACCTACCTGGCGGCCTTCATTCCGGTAATCATGGGCATGGGCGGCAATATCGGCACCCAGTCCTCGACCATCGTGGTGCGCGGCCTGGCCACCGGACGGCTCCATATCCGCGATATCTGGTCGGTAGTCGGCAAGGAACTGGCCATCGGATTCATCCTCGGATCGGTTTACGGCATGTTGATCGGCTCGGTGGCCCAGTTGCAGTACAGCACGCTGATGCTGGCGCTGGCGGTCTGTCTGGCCGTGGTCTGCTCCATGTCCGTGGCCGCGCTGGTAGGCTCCTGCGTCCCCATGCTGCTGGCCCGTCTCAATATCGACCCGGCCGTGGCCACTGGCCCCTTCGTCACCACTTCCATCGACATCATCAGCGTCTATTTTTACTTTTCCATCGCAACCGGATTCCTCGGCATCTGAGCGACCATGTCCAGCTTGAACACCCCGGCCATTCTGCTTCGCCGGATCGAATATGGCGATTACGACCTCATCGTCACCCTGTTCACCCCGCAGGGAGGCAAGACCAGCGCCATTGCCAAATCGGCCAAGAAAAGCGTCAGGCGGTTTCCCGGTATTCTGGAGCCCTTTTCCCGGCTTGATGTCGTTCTGGCCAAGGGCCGCGGCAAAGGTCTGTCGGTTCTCCAGGAGGCCTCGCTCGAGGAACCGTTTTTCAAAATCCGCGAAGACATCGTCAAGACGGCCTATGCCAGCTACTGGTCCGAACTGGTCTACCTGTGGATGGCGGAAGGCGAACCCCTGGAGGCGTTGTATCAGTTGATCCTGCATGTGTTGGCCGAACTCAATCGCGGCGGCACGCCTGTCGAGGTGCTCAGCATTCTGTTTCAGATGCGGTTTCTGTCTCTGGCGGGATTCCGACCCAATTTCGACCATTGCCACACCTGCAAGAAAAGTCTGGACCAGATCCCGCACGCCGTTGTGGTTTCGGACCCGGCCAGAGGCGGCATCGCCTGTCCAACCTGCATGGGTTCGGCCAACGACCGGCCCAAAATTTCCAAGGGTACCTTGAAACAGCTCAACTGGATCGATACGGGCGACCTGGAACGGGCCGCCCGGGTGCGTTTCACGGCCGCGGCTATTGCCGAGGGGCTGACATTTCTGGAATCTTTCGTCCCGTTTCATATCGGAAAATCGCCGAAAAGTTTGAAGGTGCTGCGGACCGTGAGAAAGGAATTGGAGAAGCAAGTTTTCCGTTTTACATGTTAAAACTTAACACTTAACACCCTTATCTTATTCATTTTAAATGAAATCGCAACCATGAAACTCGGAAACCTCGCCCCTATTCTTGACAGTCAACCAATTACCGCCTCCGCCCCCTGCCGGGTCGATTTCGGCGGCACCCTGGACATCGGGAGCTTCCACTATCCGTTGCGGCACCAAAAACCGGCAACGGTGAACCTGGCGCTGGATCTGCGTACGGAGGTCCGCGTGCAGGCCAGCAGCGACAGACGCATCCGGATTGCCTCGGCGGGATTCGACGACGCAGTCTTCGATCCGGGGACGGCGCCTTACAACCATCCACTGGGGCTGATGTTCGCCGTGGCCGACTACTTCGGCATCGAAGGGGCCCATATCCATATCCGGTCCGCATCTCCGCCCAGGAGCGGACTGGGAGGCTCCTCGGTGGCCGCCGTTGCCCTGATCAGGGCTTTGTCTATGGTCTGGGAGAAAATGGGCGGCGAGGAAATGTCCCGTGAACGGATGGCACTGCTGGCCCACGCCGTCGAACAGGGGGTGGCCGGTGTGCCCTGCGGATTGCAGGATCAGCTTGCCGCCGCTTTCGGCGGGGTCAATACCTGGACCTGGACGGCCGATCCGGAGCACCTGCCGTTCGCCCGCCAGCCTTTGGTAACGGGGCAGGACCTGGAGCGCCTGAATCGCCGCCTGCTGGTGGCCTACCTGGGAGTGACCCATGTGTCAACGGATGTCAACGGGACCTGGATCAGGCAATTCATCGGCGGCAAACACCGAGCGAGGTGGGAAGAGATTGTCGACCTGACCCGAACCTTTGCCGACGCCATCCAACGCCTGGACATGGACGCTGCCGTCGAGGCCATGAACCGGGAAACGGCGATTCGCAAAACCATGACGCCCGAGGTGCTCGATGATCTGGGCGATCTCCTGGTGACCGCCGCTGTCCAATGCGGTTGCGGCGCCCGCTTCACCGGCGCCGGCGGGGGCGGCTGCCTGTGGGCCCTTGGCGAGCCCGACAGCCTGGCCAAACTGAAACCGGAATGGGAACGACTGCTTGACCGGCGCTCTTCGGCGGGAATCCTCGACTGCCGGGTGGACGGTGAAGGCGTCCGCTGAAAGCCGTCAGACATGAGATAGCGTGTAGTGGCGGGATTTATTCCCGCCTTTGTGGATCGGGCGCGGGTTAACCGCGCCCCTACGCTACGTCAACGCAACAATACGAATTCTAACGCAGCCACCCTGCCACGGGCAAATCGCGCTCTTGTGAAATGCAGGCGATAATGGTACGTAAGGCGGTTATCGGGCCGTGACTCCGGTCCACAACCCCCGGGAAACAATGAGTTTTATCAATAGATTGACCACCGATATGCATAATTGAGGAAACCCGCATGAATTTTCAGGACGTGATTCTCACAATGGACAGATTCTGGGCGCGCAAGGGCTGCGTCGTGGTTCAACCCTATGACCTGGAAGTGGGGGCCGGCACCTTTCACCACCACACCACTCTGAAAGCGCTGGGACCCGAGCCCTGGAAAGTGGCCTATGTGCAGCCGTCCAGGCGCCCCACCGACGGCCGCTATGGCGACAACCCCAACCGCCTGCAGCACTACTACCAGTACCAGGTGCTGCTCAAGCCATCGCCCACCAATGTACAGCAGCTTTACCTGCAGAGCATGAAGGCCCTGGGCGTGGATCCACTGGAGCACGACATTCGCTTTGTGGAAGACGACTGGGAATCGCCCACCCTGGGGGCCTCGGGCCTGGGCTGGGAGGTCTGGCTGGACGGCATGGAGTGTACCCAGTTCACCTATTTTCAGCATGCCTGCAGTCTGGAGCTGTCTCCTATTTCCGTCGAGCTGACCTATGGGCTGGAACGCATCGCCATGTATCTTCAGGGAGTGGACAATGTCTACGACCTGAAGTGGAACGACACGGTCACCTACGGCCAGGTCCACCATCAGCAGGAAGTCGAGCAGTCCACCTACAATTTCGAGGTCGCCGACGTGGAAATGCTGCTGGATCTGTTCAACAAGTATGAGGCCGAGGCCCAGCGGATCATTGCCGACGGTCTGGTCCTGCCGGCGTACGAGTTTACGCTTAAATGCAGCCACACCTTCAACCTGCTGGATGCCCGGGGCGCCATCAGCGTCACCGAACGAACCGGATACATCGGACGGATCCGCAACCTGGCCCGCGCCTGCGGCACGGCTTATGTCAAGCAGCGCGAAGCCATGGGATTTCCGTTGATTAATAGATAAGAGGTGAACATGGAGACTTTATTGCTCGAAATCGGCGCCGAGGAGATCCCGGCAGGCTATATTCAGCCGGCGCTGGACGCCCTGGCCGCAAATCTGCTCAACCGCCTGGACACCGCCCGCATCGGCCACGGCCAGGCCCATACCTGCGGTACGCCCCGGCGGTTGACGGTGACCGTGGACCAGGTAGCGCCCAAACAGGAAACCGTAACCGAAGACCTCATGGGACCACCCGAGAAGATCGCCTTCGATGCGGCCGGCAATCCCACGATGCCCGCCAAGAAATTCGCCGAAAAAGCGGGGGTGGCCCTCAAGAGCCTGAAAGTGGTCGAGACCGAAAAAGGCCGGTATCTCAGCGCCCGCAAAACCCTGCGCGGAAAGGCCACCGCCACGCTGCTCAAGGGCATCCTGCCCGAGGCGATTCTGGCCACCCCTTTTCCGAAAAGCATGCGCTGGGCGGACCTTTCCATCCAGTTCGCCCGCCCCATCCAGAGCGTCGTGGCGCTTTACGGCGCCAAGGTCGTCTCCTTTGCCCTGGACGGTCGCATCAAAAGCGGCCGCAAGGCCCTGGGCCATATGTTCATGAATCCGGGAAAAGTGGCCATCGCTTCCCCGGACGCCTACGAGGCCGCCATGGAACAGGCCGACGTCGTGGTGGACATCGACAAACGCCGAAAGATGACCGCCGCCGAGGTGGAAAAAGCGGCCGTCTCCATGGGAGGACAGGTACTGGCCGACGAAGAGCTTCTGGACATCGTCACCAACCTGGTGGAAAAGCCCTTTGCCACCGCCGGCCGATTCGATGACGTCTTTTTGGAGGTGCCCCAGGAAATTCTCATCACGGCCATGCGTGAGCACCAGAAGTATTTTGCCGTGACCGATGCAGCCGGCAAACTCATGCCCGGTTTCGTTGCCGTCAACAACACCCTCACCCGGGACATGGATCTAGTGGCCACCGGCCATGAGCGCGTCCTGCGGGCCCGGCTTTCCGACGCCCAGTATTTTTACCGGGCCGACGTCAAAGTCCCAATGGAAACCTGGGTGGAAAATCTCAAACGTGTTCTTTTCCAGGCCAAACTGGGCAGCATGTACGACAAGGTCATGCGGGTGAAAACGCTGGCCGCATGGCTGGCCGATGCCGTCAACCCGGCCGAAAAAGAAAAGGTGACCCGTGCGGCCCATCTGTGCAAGGCCGACCTGGTGAGCCAGGTCGTCGGCGAGTTCGCCAAGCTTCAGGGCATAATGGGGCGCATCTATGCCACCGTCGCAGGGGAGAACGCCGACGTGGCGGCCGCCATCGAAGAGCACTACCGGCCGACCCACAGCGGCGGGCAATTGCCCGAGACGGAAACCGGCGCCCTGCTCTCCATCGCCGAGAAGATCGACTCCATCTGCGGATGCTTTTCCGTGGGCCTGATTCCCACCGGCGCCGCCGATCCTTATGCCTTAAGACGCCAGGCAATCGGCATCCTGCAGATCATGAGAAGCCGCAACATCAACGTCTCCCTGGCCGATCTGGTGCAAAAGGGGGTGGCCCTGTTCGCAGACAAGAGCACCGAACCGGCGGAGAAGACCGCAGCCGCAATATTGACGTTTCTCACGAATCGCCTCTCCCGCCTGCTGGCCGACGAAGGGCTGGCCAAAGACCTCATCGCCGCGGTGACCAGCGTTTCAGCCGAACGGATACCCGATGTGGAGCGCCGGGTGGCCGCCCTGCAGAAGCTCAAAGGACAGGCGGGCTTCGAGCCCCTGGCCGCAGCCTTCAAGCGTGTGGAGAACATCCTTAAAAAAGCGGATCTGGATCAGGGCGCAACGGTGGACCCGGACCGGTTTGCCCATGCTTCGGAAGGTGCGCTGCATGCCGCCAGCCAGACCGCCGCCGGCCAGGTAAAAACGCTCATGGAACAAGGGGATCTGGACAGCGCCCTTGGCGTTATCGCCGGCCTGCGCGAACCGGTGGATGCCTTTTTCGACGATGTCATGGTCATGGCCGACGACCCGGCCGTTCGCCGCAACCGGCTGGCCCTGCTGGCCTCCATCTCGGCCATCTTCGGTCAGATTGCGGATTTCTCGCAGATATCGACCTGATGAAAATTTGAAATTTAAAATCATCCAAGGAGGATGTAATGCCTTTCGATCCGGATAAGGACAAAGTTCTCAAAAAGTGGCAATGCCCGGAAACCGGGCTGATGGTAACCATCAACCGATATGACAAAGGGGAAGCCAAGGTTCAGATCGGCCCCCGCATTCTTAAAAAGAAGGACGGCAGCGACCGGGCCCCGGTCAAGGCCGGCCGCCTGACCATCGAGGATATCCTCTGGCTCTACGACGCCATGGACGAGATCAAGGACGAGTTGACCGACCTCCAGCGCCCCGATTGATTCATAACAAGTTATCACACCTGCAGGCAGACGCAGTCCATTGCGTTTGCCTGCGGGCATGATTCAAAATCTCCCCAAGGGGCCTCCATTCAGATCCAGCGGACCTGACCCAATTTATAATGCATGTCTATGGTTCGAGATCAAGTTTTTGGCAAAGCCAGAGGGAGGAAGCTGTATAATGAATACCGCGACGACCGATAACGCAGTCCAAAAGCTTGATCTCGAACCATAGACAATGCCTGACCGCCGCGCTATTGTTAACCCCGTAAAAGGCAAAAAACCGCCGGAAACCGGCTCGTTGGCCATTGTGACGGCCACCGGAGCGGACCTGCGCCTGCTGGCCGAACTGGCCAAGATCCCCGTGGTGGATCGCCGCAAGCTATACATGAGCGACCTGCATGTCCATGCAGACGCCGACGGCCGGCTGCGTTACAGCCTGATCGGCCCGCTGGTCGGCGCCCCCTATGCAGCCATGATCGTCGAGTCGCTGAAGGTCTGGGGCGTGAGCACAATTGTCTTTGTCGGCTGGTGCGGGGCGGTATCTGGCGGCGTCAAGGCCGGCGATGTCATTCTGCCGGACAGCGCCATGGTGGATGAAGGCACCTCCGGCCATTACTGCGACCCTTCGTGCCGGGTGGCCCTGCCCGCCCGGCAGCTGGTGCATCAGGTCCGGCTGGCCCTCCAGCACCACGGTACGTCTTTTCATGAGGGCGCCGTCTGGACCACGGATGCCATTTTCCGCGAAACCGTGGAACAGGTGAAATATTACCAGTCCAGAGGTGCGCTGGCCGTCGAAATGGAAATGTCCGCCATTTTTACGGTGGCCGCATTTCGCCAAATGGAGGCGGCCGGCATCCTGGTGGTTTCCGATGAACTCTCCGACTACACCTGGCGCCCCGGCTTCAAAACCCCGCAGTTTAAAGCGGCCCGTGAGAAAGCTTGCCGGGCGGCGTTGACCCTGGCGAAAGGAATAGCGACGGGGAACGGGCATCGGTGATCAGTGAACTGTGAACTGTGAACTGTGATCGGTGAGTGGTGAGAACAAACGATCGGGTAAGGGCGAGAAATCTTTCGCCCCTACGGACCCATAGAAAAAACCAAAACAGATGAAAACGTCCGACATCAACGAACTCGTCGATCTGCTCCAGTCCTATAACCGCGCCTACCGCCAGGGAACGCCCCTGGTCAGCGACTTCGAATACGACGAAGCGGTCGAACAGTTGCGCGCCGTGGTGCCGGATCATCCCTTCCTGCAAGCCGTGGAGCCGGAACAATTCTCCGGCCGCCGGGAAGTCCGCCACCCCGCTCCCATGCTTTCCATCGAAAAAGCTTACACCCAGGACCAACTGGAACGCTTCGTGGCCCGGGTGCAGAAAGAGGCCGATGCGCTCGGCATCGGACCGGTCGAATACCGGCTGACTCCAAAACTGGACGGTCTGGCCGGTCGGGATGACGGCGACATCTTCGCCACCCGGGGCAACGGCGAAGTAGGCTACGAGATTTCCAGCGCCTTTGCCAAAGGCGTGGTTCCCATCGGCGGCCGCGGCCAGGGGGTGGGCGAAATCGTGGTGGTCAAATCCTATTTCGAACAGACCATGGCCGAATTCTTCGAGCATCCACGCAACATGGTGGTGGGGATCATCAGTTCGGACACCCTCAACGAAAACGCCAAACGCGCCCTGGATGACGGCATGGTCCATTTCTACCCGTACAGCCAGGTCAAACCGTCCATCATCGTTGACGGGAAAAAACTGATTGAAAAGCGCCGGCAACTGGTCGACGAAATTCTCTCCGGAGTGGATTATCCCACCGACGGCGTGGTGGCCGAAATCACCAACGAAGAACTCAAGCTGCGCATGGGCGCCACGGCCCACCACTACCGCTGGCAGATCGCCATCAAGACCAAGGGGGAGACGGCCGAGACGACCGTTGTCGACATTCAGTGGCAGGTGGGGCGCACCGGCAACATTACCCCGGTCATGATCGTGGAGCCGGTGCCGCTTTCCGGGGCCACCATCCGCCGCGTGACGGCCCACCATGCGGGCAACATCCGCGATTTGCACATCGGTCCGGGCACATGCATCGAAATCATCCGCAGCGGCGAGGTGATTCCCAAACTGGAAGCGGTCGTCGAGGCCAGAGGAGACGTGCAACTGCCCCATGCCTGCCCCAGCTGCGGCCAGCCCTTGAGCTGGCAGAACGATTTTCTCAAGTGTACCAATCAACACTGCCGGGCGCAGATCGAGCAGCGCATCAGCCACTGGTTCCGGATTCTGGGCAATGCCGACTGGTTCGGCATCAAGACCATCCAGAAAATCGTGGACAAAGGGCACGAAAGCCTGGAAGCGGTCTACCGGCTGACCGAAGCGGATTTCGTGGAAATGGGTTTCGGCCCCGTCCAGTCGAAAAACCTGGCCGAGGCCATTGCCATCAGTCGGACCAAACCGGTGGAGGACTGGCGTTTTCTGGCCGCCTTCGGCATTTCCAACCTCGGCACCGGGGACAGCCGTAAGCTGCTGGCCCACATTCCGCTGGAAAAGATCCCCGCCATCGAGCCCGAAGACCTGATCGACATCAAGGGATTCGGCGAAAAGACCAGCCAGAGCATTGCCGAAAGCATTCGTGACATGGCCGGCACCATCGTCCACATGCTGGACCAGAACTTCAATCTCCAGCGCACACCGCTGGCCGCCGATCAGGAAGCGGTGGACAGTTCCATTGCCGGCAAGGGCATCGTCTTCACCGGAAAAATGATCCACGGCGACCGGCAGACCATGCAGGCCCGGGCCCGGGAACTGGGTGCCCGGGTGCAGACGGCCGTCAGCGGCAGTACCGACTATCTGGTCTGCGGAGAAAAAGTCGGAGCCTCGAAAATGAACAAAGCCGAAAAACTGGGGGTGGCCATCCTCACCGAGGATCAGTATATAGAGATGCTCGGTAACCGTTGAGAGACGGACGGAAGAACGATTTTCCCCGTCGCCGATAAAATAGATGAACTCATAAAAGTCTTTTTCAGACCACCCACGGCCACACACCCGAAAAAAAGTGGTGGGTTCGTGGGAGCGGCTTCCAGCCGCGATTCGGTTCTCAATCATCGCGGCTGGAAGCCGCTCCCAAGAAAAACCGCTACCGACCAGGACATTCTCCCATGCCCCTTTTCGAAAAAACCGCCGCCGTGATCCTGGCCGCCGGGTTCTCTTCGCGGATGAGCGCTTTCAAGCCGTTGATGGAACTGGACGGTCGCCGTGTGCTGGACCGGGTGGTCGATCTTTATCGTCGGGCGGGCATTGCCGACATCCGGGTGGTAACCGGCCACCGCAGCGACGAGATCCGGACCGCTCTGGCCGGCCGGCCCGTGACCGTGGTCGACAACCCCGATTACGCCAGCGGCATGTATTCTTCGGTGGTCGCCGGCGTTAAGGCCCTGCCACAGGGCATCGGCGCCTTTTTCGTTCATCCGGTGGATATCCCCCTGGTTCGCCCGCACACCCTGATCCGACTGCTGGATGCCGCCGGCACCGGACTGCCGCCGGTGGTCTACCCCGTTTTCACCGGGCGGCGCGGCCACCCCCCGCTGATCCGCAAAGACCTGGAGGGCGCGATTGCCGATCATGACGGCCAGGGAGGGTTAAGGGCGCTATTGAGCCGTTTCGACGCCGCGGCCCGAGAAGTTCCGGTGGCCGATGAAGGCGTATTGCTGGACCTGGATACACAGTCCGATTACGAGGACCTGACCGCCCGTTTGGAAGCCGGCAACCTTCTCACCGAAGCAGAATGCCTGGGGCTGATGCACGACGTCCAGGGACTGCCCGCTGCCATCGTCGACCACTGCCGGCAGGTGGCCCGGGTGGCCTGCACCCTGGCCGAGGCGGTCAACGCCCGCGGCGGCCGCCTCGACATACGCCTGATCGACGCCGCGGCCCGGGTCCACGATGTGGCCCGGCTTGAAAAGAATCATGCGCTGGCCGGCGCCCGCCTGCTGGAGACGATGGGCTTTGCCGACATGGCCGCCATCGTTGCCGTCCACATGGAAATCCAGATAAAGCCCGAGAACCCGCTGGATGAAGCCCAAATCGTTCATCTGGCCGACAAACTGGTCGCCGGCCAAACCGTCGTCGATCTGAGCCGGCGGTTTGACGCTAAACTCGAAAAATACGGCCATGATCCGCAGGCCGCCAGGGCCATTACGCGGCGGCGCCAGGCCGCCCTGGACATTCAGGCTAAAGTGGAGCGGACGGCCGGCAAAACCATTTCTCAACTGCTGGCACCATTTCATGAAAACACCGATACCACAGGTACGGATGGCTTATGAAAAACATCCTGACAAGCTGGCTGACAGATGATTGTGAGAAAAAGATTTTTCTGCTGCGCCACGGGTCGCTTCAGACCGCCGACAACGAAAAGCGCTTCATCGGTCAGACCGATCTGCCGCTGAGCGAGCACGGACGCCGGCAGACGGAATTCTGGAGCAGGCAGTTGGCCGCCTGGCCTTTAGAAGGCATCTTTTGCAGCGATCTTCAGCGCTGCCGGGAAACCGCCGACACGATCGCTCAAAATAGCCGTGCCGTCGTCACGCCGCTGGCCGAACTCCGGGAAATCGACCTGGGCCAGTGGGACGGAATGCGTTTCGATCAGG
The DNA here is from genome assembly GCF_963668215.1 of uncultured Desulfosarcina sp. Taxonomy (NCBI): domain Bacteria; kingdom Pseudomonadati; phylum Thermodesulfobacteriota; class Desulfobacteria; order Desulfobacterales; family Desulfosarcinaceae; genus Desulfosarcina; species uncultured Desulfosarcina sp. Next base: position 4,438,243 of record NZ_OY764190.1, on the reverse strand, counting down.
TCAAAAAATTGGATCCCGACGCCTTTGCGCAGCGGGGCCGGGATATCGCCGGGTTCCATCCGCCGGGCGGAGAGAGCTTCAACGACCTTCGGCAGCGGGTGGTTCGGGTATTCGAGCGGCAGGTCGGGAAAAACGACGGCAACCTGCTGTTCGTTTCCCACGCCGGCGTCATTCGCGTGCTGCTGTGCCATCTTCTCGGCATGCCGACGGCCAACCTCTTTCGCATCGACCAGGGTCCAGCCGCCATGAACATTCTCGAACGGCGGCCCGACGGAATTCGTTTCCAGTGTTTGAACCTTCTTCCGGATACGAGCGCGTAACAGCCCGGGATTTAATTCCGGCCGCTTCGTTGCGTTGCCGGTATTTGACCCCTCCCCTTTCCTGCCTTATTTTTCTTTTTGGCTTTTTCGCTCTTCTCGATCCCAACCATGAGGTCCGATGGAATCTTCTTTTCAGCTCATAAAACCTTACCTGGCCGCCAACCGCTACCGGATTCTTTTTGGCCTGCTATGCCTGATCGTCGTGGACCTGCTTCAGCTGTTCATCCCCCGCGTCATCAAACGGGCGGTGGACGATCTGACACTCATGCAGACGGATCCCGGAGGTCTGATGGAGTATGCCCTGGCCATTCTCGTTTTGGGTCTGTGCATCGGTTTTTTTCGCTTTTTCTGGCGCCGCTGCCTGCTGGGGACCGCCCGCATCACCGAAGAAGCCCTGCGCAACCGGCTTTTTGCTCATATCCAGACCCTGTCGCCGGCTTATTTCGACCGGACGCGCACCGGCGATATCATGGCCCACGCCACCAACGATATCCAGCAGGTGCGCATGGCCTCCGGAATGGGGCTGGTGGCCTTAAACGACGCTCTCTTTTTAGGATCTGCGGCCATCGGGTTCATGATCTACATCAATCTCGAACTGACCCTGTACGTGCTGATCCCCATGCCCTTCATCGTCATCGGCACCCGCTTTTTCGGCCGGCGGATGCATCGCCGCTACAAACGCGTGCAGGCCGCCTTTGCCGAGTTCACCGAAGCGGTCCGGGAACGGTTTGCCGGCATCCGGGTAATTCTGGCCTACAATGCCCAGGCCGCCGAAAGCCGCGAGGTCGCCCGCATCTCCAATACCTACGTGCAGGAAAACATCGATCTGGTAAAAATCACCGGCTCCTTTTTCCCCTTGATGATGATGCTCACCAACCTGAGCCTGGCCATCGTTTTATTCCAGGGGGGTCGCCAGACGATTTTCGCGCGGATCACGCCGGGCGATTTCGTGGCCTTCATCAGTTACCTGGGTCTGCTCACCTGGCCCATGATGGCCCTGGGATGGGTGACCAACCTCATCCAGCGCGGCCGGGCCTCGCTGGACCGGCTCAATGGCATTTTTCAAACCCGGCCGGAACTGGTCGAAGCCCCGGATGCCGTCGCCCTTTCCGGATTCGAGCGCAGCCTGACCTTCGAGAAGGTCCGCTTTGCCTACGATCCCCAGCGGGGCCGGGTTCTGGACGGCATCGACCTGGAATTGAAAAAGGGTCAGACGTTAGGCATCGTGGGGCCGCCGGGCGCCGGCAAGACCACCTTGATGAATCTGTTGATGCGGCTGTACGATCTGGGTTCGGGCAACATTCGCATCGATGGCACCGACATCCGTCAACTTCAGATCCGCTCCCTGCGGTCCCTGATCTGCATGGCCCCCCAGGAACCCTTTCTCTTCGCCGGCACCGTTCGGGAGAACATCACCTTCAGCGCAGGCGACGTCTCAAAAAAAGAGCTGCACCGCGTCACCCGCCTGGCAGCGCTGGATACCACCATCGGTGAGCTTCCCGACGGATTCGACACCGTGGTCGGAGAAAAAGGCGTGATCCTCTCCGGCGGTCAGAAACAGCGGGTGGCCCTGGCCCGGGCTTTGCTCAACCAGGCCCCCATCATGGTTTTCGATGATCCCGTCAGCCAGGTGGACACCCGCACCGCCGGCCGCATCGTGGCGACCCTGCAGGCCATGGCGGGCGAAAAAACCGTGATCGTCATTTCTCACCGCTTGTCGGCCGTGCGCCACGCGGACCGCATCCTGGTGATGGACAACGGCCGGATCGTCAGCGCGGGCAGTCATACCCAACTAATGGACGAGGGCGGATACTACGCCCGCGCCTGGCGCCTGCAGGAGATCGAAGATGCGGTTTGACTACGGATACGAGGAAGAAAAGCGCCTGGGCAAAGCCTATGACTGGAGTCTGCTGCGCCGGATGCTTCCCTACACCGCCCCCCACCGCGCCAAACTGGCCCTGTCCGTTTTTCTCGTGGTGGCCATCACCCTGCTGGAACTGTCGGTTCCCTATATCACCAAAGAGATCATCGACCGCCATATCGTTCCCCGGGATCGCGTCTCCGGCGGCCGGGATGCGGCCGTAAAGCAACAGGACAGGCGGCTTCGGGTGGACCTTGGCGATCCGGTCGTCGCCAAGGTGGTCCGGCAGCGTCCGGAGCTGTTTCGGGTCGAGGACGGGTCTGCAACTATCGGCCTGAAAGAGCTGGCACATCTCGACCGAAGCGCCCTGAGCCAGCTGCGTCACAAGGATTTCTCGGGCCTGGTGCGCATCGCCCTGCTCTTTCTGGCGGTGGTGGCGCTTATTTTCGGATTCACCTTTGCCCAGAACCTGATCATGGAACTGGCCGGCCACCGCATCATGCACGACCTGCGGGTAAACCTGTATGGGCACATCCAGAACATGCCCCTGTTTTTTTTCAACCGCAACCCGGTAGCCCGGCTGGTCACCCGGGTGACCAACGACATCCAGAACATGCACGAGCTGTTCACTTCTTTCATCTCCATGGTATTCAAGGACATGTTCCTGCTGGTCGGCATTGCCGTGGTTCTGGTGGTCATGGATTGGCGCCTGGCACTGCTCACATTTATCGTGATGCCGGCGGTTGCGGCAACCACCTTCGGGTTTTCCCGCCGGGTCCGGGACGTATTCCGGGAACTGCGCATCAAGGTGGCCGAGATCAATACCCGCTTTTCCGAAACCATTGCCGGCATCAAGGTCATCCAGACCTTCGGCCGGGAAAAGGAGAACTTTGCCGCCTTTCGGCGCATCAACCACGACAATTACCTGATGGGCATGCGCCAGATCAACATTTTCGCCGTTTTCATGCCCGTCATCGAAATGCTGGGCGTCACCGCCACCGCCATCGTGATCTACTACGGCGGCGGCCATGTGCTGGACCGCACGGTGAGCATCGGCGTGCTGGCCGCCTTTATCGCCTACGTGCGAATGTTTTTCCGCCCCATCCGGGACCTGGCTGAAAAATACAATATCCTGCAAAATGCCCTCTCCTCGGCCGAACGGATCTTCCTGCTGCTGGACACCCCGGTCGGCAGCGGGGCCGATACGCAGCCGTCGCCGATCCAGGGACCGCTGGAGCGGATTCGATTCGATTCGGTGTCTTTGGCCTACGTCCCGGGAGAGCGGGTTTTAAAAGATATCGATCTGACCGTCGACGCCGGAAAGACCATTGCCGTTGTGGGCGCTACGGGATCGGGAAAGACCTCGCTGGTCAACCTGATGGTGCGCTTCTACGATCCCACCGCCGGCCGGCTTCTCTTTAACGGCGTCGACGGCCTGACGATTCCGCCCGGCGAGTTGAGACGCCGCATCGCCCTGGTCATGCAGGACCCCTTCCTGTTTACCGGCACCCTGAAGGATAATATCTTTTTCGCCGCCAACGGGATTTCCGAAAAACAGCAGGCGGCCGTTTTAGAGGCCTCTCGCTGCAAGGAACTGGTGGACCGTTTTCCGGACGGCCTGGATACCCGGATTACGGAGGGGGGCGCCTCCCTTTCCAGCGGCGAGCGCCAGCTGATCTCGGTGGCCCGCGCTTTTTCCATGGATCCGGAAATGATCATTTTCGACGAAGCGACCTCCTACGTGGATTCCCACACCGAAGTGCACCTGCAACAGGCCATCGCCAACCTGATGCGCGGACGAACCTGCGTGGTCGTGGCCCACCGGCTCACCACGGCCCGCAGCGCCGATCGCATCGTAGTGCTCAACAACGGCGTAATTGTGGAATCGGGCAGCCATTCGGAACTGATGGAAAAAAGGGGCACCTATTACCGGCTCTATCAGTTGCAGGGTGATTGAGCTTACAACCGCTGCCCTACCTGGCAAACCGGACTTTACGCCCTTGGTCAATCCTCTCCGGGTTTTAAAAATCAGTAGCATTGCTGGACGGTTACCTTATGTTGCAACGATTTTCAATGCCGTTCGCATGTGTGACATAGGTCTTGCCAAAAGCGGCCCGGCATGCTACGTTAGTGCCGTTTTTCCCGATTCCCGGGAAAATTTCGATCTTTCTGATCTTGCATCAATCCGACAATGATTCAAATCTATGCGTCAACCGTGCAGGGGGTCCTGTGGGTGGGCAACCGGACCCCATTGTCAATCATTAACTTTACTAAGGAGGATTGGATAGATGGCTTACGATGCGGTTAATATGGCGGACTGGCAGATTTCCGAAGCAGCCGAAGAAAATATGCCGACGCCGGAACAGTGGCAGGAGAAGCTGGGGCTCCAGAAAGAAGAAATGCTTCCCATGGGGCGTCTGGCAAAAATCGATTTCCTGAAAGTGATCGATCGACTGAAAGACAAACCCGACGGCAAGTACATCGAAGTGACCGCCATCACCCCGACCCCCTTGGGTGAAGGCAAAAGCACCACCTCCTGCGGCCTGATGGAAGGTCTGGGAAAACGCGGCGTCAACGTGGGCGGTGCCCTGCGCCAGCCCTCCGGCGGCCCCACCATGAATGTCAAGGGAACGGCGGCCGGCGGCGGCAACTCCCTTTTGATTCCCATGACCGAGTTCTCTCTGGGTCTGACCGGCGACATCAACGACATCATGAACGCCCACAACCTGGCCATGGTTGCCATGACCGCCCGCATGCAGCATGAGCGCAACTACAACGACGAGCAGTTGGCCCGCCTGACCGGCATGCGCCGCCTGGACATCGACCCCACCCGCGTAGAGATGGGCTGGATCATCGACTTCTGCGCCCAGGCCCTGCGCAACATCGTCATCGGCCTCGGCGGCCGCTATGACGGTTACACCATGCAGAGCAAGTTCGGCATCGCCGTGGGCTCCGAGCTGATGGCCATCCTGGCCGTAGCCACCGACCTGGCCGACCTGAAAGAGCGCATTAACAACATTACCGTGGCTTTCGACAAATCCGGCAAGCCGGTCACCTGCCGCGACCTGGAAGTCGGCAACGCCATGGCCGCTTTCATGCGCAATACCATCAACCCGACCCTGATGTGCACCGCCGAGTACAACCCCTGCTTCGTGCACGCCGGTCCGTTTGCCAACATCGCCGTGGGCCAGAGTTCGATCATCGCCGACCGCGTCGGCCTGAAGCTGTTCGACTACCACGTCACCGAGTCCGGCTTCGCCGCCGACATCGGCTTTGAGAAGTTCTGGAACGTGAAATGCCGCTTCTCCGGCCTCAAACCCCACGTCTCCGTACTCACCTCCACCATTCGCGCCCTGAAGATGCACGGCGGCGGCCCCAAGGTCGTGGCCGGCAAGGCTCTCGACGACGCCTACACCAAGGAGAACCTCGAACTGGTGGAAAAGGGATGCGAGAACATGGTCCACATGATCGGCGTCATCCGCAAGGCCGGCATCAACCCGGTGGTCTGCATCAACCGCTTCTACACCGACACCGACGCCGAATGCGCCATCGTACGCAAGGCTGCCGAGGCTGCCGGTGCCCGTTGCGCCGAGTCCAAGCACTGGGAAAAAGGCGGCGACGGCGCGTTGGAATTCGCCGACGCGGTTATCGACGCCTGCGAAGCGGGAAATGACTTCGACTTCCTCTACCCGCTGGAGATGAAACTGCGTGATCGCGTAGCAACCATCGCCAAAGAAGTCTATGGGGCCGACGGTGTGGATTGGGCTCCGGAAGCCAACGCCAAGGCGGAAATGCTGGAGAACGATCCCAAGTATGCCGACTTCGCCACCATGATGGTCAAGACTCACCTGTCCCTGTCCCACGACCCGGTCAAGAAGGGCGTGCCCAAGGGATGGCGTCTGCCCATCCGCGACGTCCTCATCTACTCCGGCGCCAAGTTCCTGTGCCCCTGCGCAGGTACCATCAGCCTGATGCCGGGCACCAGCTCCAACCCGGCCTTCCGCCGCATCGACGTCGATCCGGCCACCGGCAAGGTAACGGGTCTGTTCTAGAACGACCGTAACATGACAATCCTAAAACGGCCCGGGCGCAGTGCCCGGGCCGTTTTTGTTCGAAATGATTGACAAAAAAACGAAATCGCTCTTACAATAATGGCCAGTCGCTAACCGCCGCAGCCAGGGAAACCGATGGAAAAAATTACCGACGACGCCATTCGCAAAAGCATCGATTCCACGATCATCGAGACCTTCGATGCCATGATGTCCATGCAGTTGGAGCCCATTTCCGGCGACACCGCCGCCGAATTCGGCGACCGCAAGACGATGGTCGGGGCCATCCATTTCGGTGGAGAAGTCGTGGGGGTAATGAGTTTTACCTTCTCCGCGGACTTCGCCCGAACAGTCACCGCCGCCATGCTGGGCATGGAGGTGGATGAGATCGAGGGTAACGAAGAAATCAACGACGTGATCGGCGAATTGTCCAACATCGTGGCCGGCAACCTGAAATCGGAATTTCTCGATCAGGGACTGACCTGCGTCATTTCAACCCCCTCGATCACCTCGGGAAGCGATTTCAAGATCGACCCCATCGACATCGCTCCGCCGATATCGTTCGTGTACAAACATGACGAGGAAATCGTCCATGTAGAGCTGTGCGTCAAGGAGGAGATCGGCGCCAAGGACGACATCAAGAGCGATCTGTCCAGCGAAGCGATCATGGAGCGGATCGCCGGTGTGGATATCAAGGCGGCGATCGTCAATTCGGTCATCGATGTATTCTACACCATGCTGGACATGGAGGTGGAGGCCATCCAGGAGGTGCCTTCCTCCTTCACCGAAGAGATTCGAACCGTGGGATCGGTGACCTTTGCCGGTGAAGTGGACGGCATGTTCAACATTCAGGTCAACGACGACTTCGGCAAGGCGATGACTGCCGCCATGCTGGGGATGGAGCCCGAGGAAATCGAAAGCGAGGAAGAAGTTTATGACGTCATCCGCGAGGTGAGCAACATCATCGGTGGAAATCTCAAATCCAAATTTGTGGATGTCGGACTCTCCTGCGTGCTGTCCACTCCGGCCATCACCAACGGCCGGGACTTTAGGGTAACCCCCACCAATGTCATCAAACCCGCGCAGTTCCTGTTTTCTTACAAGGACAGCGTCATCATCGTCGAAGCCGGCGTCAAACAGGATAAATCGGCTGCGGCCCTTGCCGAGAAAGCTCCTGACGAACAGGCCCCGGCAGAAGAGGAAAAAGAGGCCACAGCGGAACCCGTTTCCGCCGCCGGCGCCCCTCAAGCACCTCCAGCGACCCGGACCGACGAGGGGGTTTCATTCAACAATCTCGATCTGGTGATGGATATCCCTTTGCAGGTAACGGTGGAATTGGGCCGTTCGCGCAGGCGTATCAACGATGTCCTCAGGATGGGGCCGGGATCGGTGGTCGAGTTGGAGCAGATGGAAGGGGAACCGGTTGACATTTTGATCAACGAAACGCTGATTGCCAAGGGTTTTGTCGTCGTGGAGAAAGAAAAATACGGAATCCGAATCAGCGAAATTGTCAGCCGCAAGGAGCGGATGAAAAGCATTCGCTGATCCGAAACTGCCGCTTAATTCATGTTGTTGGCGATAATCTCTTCGTACAGCACCAGATCCATCAACCCCAACTCTTCAGCAGGAATCTTCTCGGAAAGCTTGTCGAGCATATTTCCCCGAGTGATTTCAAAATGTGGCATCAGCGCCAAACCGTCCGTCGTCAGGTTGATGACGGAATAGTCGTCTTCCCTGTCTTGGCGCAGCATAGTGATGGCCTCATTCCAATCATTGGACCGGATCGCCCAGCTGACCACGGCCTGGAGTTCTCTGAGGTTCCCAGGCCAGCGATGGGTGCGCATCCTGGCCAGATGGGTGGCAGTGGGGCGTGGGAACGTGCGGCGGCCTTCCCTTAACGCCAGTCGTTTGAGGAAATATTCCACCAGGCTGCCGATTCTTTCGGGGAACTGCCGAAGCGGCGGGATGTGAACGGTGACGCCGCTGAGCAACGCACAGAGGTCCGGATGAAATTTTCCCGCCGATACGCAAGCTTCCAGCGGACGGGTGGCCGTGGAGAAAATAGCCAATTGCCTTTGCGCTCCATTCGATCCCGATCCGGCTACGAGAAATTTGCGTTTCAGCAAAAAGAGTAACCGATCCTGGAGCCCGACCGCCAACTCATCGACGCCGTGAAAATAGAGCACCCCCTGGTGAAAAAGCCGGAAAAGAGAAAAACCGCTGCGCTGCGGGTTTGAAGAGAGGTCCTCAATACAGGGCGCATCTTCGTTTTCGCCAGGGTCGGACAGCATCGGACAGTTCACTTTGATAAACGGGTAGCCGCGAAAAAAAGAGCGCCCGTACAACAGCTGAATGATCGCTTCCTTGCCCAGCCCGCCTTCTCCGGAGATCACCAGACCGGGGCTGGCGCTGCCCATCGTTTCGATGATCCTGCCGAGAATAGCGGCATTGTCGTTGCTCAACAATGGCGTTATTAGGTTGCGCATCTTTTCGTCCAAAAAGTTCGGGCCTGAATATCGTGCCACCGGCGAAACCGGCCTATTACCTCCAGGCGGGTGAAAGCTCGGTGACCCTGATCGGGCGGGGATTGTTATGGGTTAGATTGCTGGGATTCCTGTTAAAAAGCAACCCTTTATTTATATGTAAAAAGTACGCCCAATATATACGAATATAACGAAAAAAAATTGGCATAATCAACTTGTTAACGCGTTGCTTTTTCCGGTTTCATAACGACAGGCTGCGGGGTTTCTCCCATGGCTGGGCGCCAGCCTTTTACCGCAGGATGTATCTTCGCCCCACTATTTTCAAGTGCTGCTTTCGCGGCTGGACAGTTCGCTTGACAGATGCCGTTAAACATGGTTTTGAGAATCTCGCGACAACGGGTCGCCTGTGGTTCATGCCCGGCACGACGCGGTGATTCCCGGCGATCGGAATTCGCTGCGCACGGCACCTTCAAAAAGGAGAAACAAATGGAAATTCTCGTCGGCTATGACGGGTCGAACTCGGCCAAGGATGCCCTGGCTCTGGCGAAAAAACACGCCGGCGCTTTTGGAGCGGAGGTAACGGTCATCGCATCGCTTACCGGAGGAAGTGTCACCCACGCGGTGGAAGTGGAGCACGCCACGGAGGACCTGGAGTGGGCCAAAACGTTCATCGAGGAAGACGGCATCCCCTGCAAGACCAAGCTGTTGGTCCGCGGCATGACTCCGGGCGAGGATCTGGTCGACTACGCCGACGAAAAGGGAATCGATGAAATCGTCATCGGCATCAAACGCCGTTCCAAGGTCGGCAAGCTGCTTTTCGGCTCCAACGCACAGTACGTCATCCTCAAGGCACCCTGCCCGGTCGTCACGGTTAAATAGCGACTGCTTCCCAGTGGCTTTCTATCGACGAAAGGATGTTGCGTGATCGTTGCGGGCCTGACCGGCGGCATCGCCACCGGAAAATCAACCGTCTCTAATTTTCTTTCCGATGCCGGCGCCCGGATTATCGACGCCGACAAGATCGCCAGAGAAGTCGTGGAGCCGGGGACCCCGGCCTACGACGAAATTTGCTCCTTTTTCGGAGAAGAGATTCTGCAGCCCGATGGCGATATCGATCGTGAACGCCTGGGCGACATCATCTTCAACGACAGCGACAAGAAAAAGCGTTTGGATGCCATTGTCCATCCGCGGGTCTTCGAACGTTCGGCAGCGTTGATCGCCGAAATTGCGGCCAGAGAACCCGACGCCGTCGTGATCCTGGATATCCCGCTGCTACTGGAAGCCAACATGGATCGGGACCTTGCGGAGGTAATCGTTGTTTACGTGCCCGAAGCCTTGCAGTTGCAGCGCCTGATGGCCCGGGACGGCATCGACGAAAAGGCGGCCATGGCACGGATCCGCTCCCAGATACCCATCGAGGAAAAACGCAAACGGGCTACCTGCATCATCGACAACAGCGGCAGCCGCTCCGCATGCCGGCAACAGGCCCTGAAAATTCTTGACCGCCTCCGGCAAAAAGGCAACTGACCCGTCGGACACCGTAACTGCCTTCAGAAAAACCTTAACTGTCCGTTTTCGTTTGACACCCTTCTTGCCCTGCTTTATAGTAAGCGAAATTTTACAAGGCAAAGGGCGCGATAAAACAAATGCCAGCCGCCCGATCATAAGGAACGTGTTCGAAATCACCCATCTTGGTTCGATCTTACCAGTGTGATGGACCCTCATTTCGGTAGATTGCAAGCAAAAGCCACGGTCAGCACATTCGTCGAAGATGTACCGGTGCGTAATGGTGAATACGGAGGTTGTCCAGCAATTCCATGCGACATTCAACTGCGAGCCGTAAACGAATTTGTGAACGTCATCTTCAGCTTTTAACGGAACTGTCCCGGGCAATCGGGGAAAAAGACCGCTACACCGAGGCCCATGGATATCGGGTTGCCCGGTATGCCATGCGGCTGGCCAGGCGGCTGGGATTTTCCCGCCAGGAGGTCTGGGACGTGGGGATCGGCGGGCTGTTTCATGACGTGGGCAAACTGGCGCTGAGCGACCAGATCTTCACCAACCGGAAGACCCGGCTGTCCGGCGAACTCAAACGCGAAGTGCGCTGCCACCCGCTGATCGGCGCCGCCCTGCTCAAGGATATCGATTTTCTCGAACCCGTCGTCGATCTGGTTCTGTTCCACCACGAACGGGAAGACGGCAAGGGGTATCCTTTTGGCCTGACCGGCAGGGAGATTCCGCCAGGCGCCAAGATTATCAGTATTTCCGATTGTTTTGACGCCGTAACCACGGACCGTCCCTACCAGAAGCGCAAATCGATTCGAACGGCATTCGAGATCCTTCGCAAGGGCTGCCGGCGCTATTTCTGCGAGGATTACGTAGAAACCTTCATCGAAGAGATCGAGGAAAACGGTATCGAACAGGAAACCGGTACCGATCCACAATTGGCCGATGAACTGATTCGATCGGCAGCCGCCGGAGCCGGCACCATGTAAGCCGCCGATTTTTCACCGCACTTGGAAAAATATGGGGAACGGGCCGTTTGCGGCCTGTTTTTTTTGGCTAAACGAAAAGAGAATTAAAACAGATGGATCGTCATTTCTTAAAGGAACTGAAAAAACGGCGGACATTCGGCATCATCAGCCATCCGGACGCCGGCAAAACGACGCTGACGGAAAAACTGCTCATGTTTGGCGGAGCGATCCAGATGGCCGGGGCCGTAAAGGCCAAACGGGCCGGACGCTATGCCACCAGCGACTGGATGGCCATCGAAAAGGAACGCGGCATCTCCGTAACCACGTCGGTCATGAAATTCAACTACAGCGACTGCGAGATCAACCTGCTGGACACCCCCGGCCATCAGGACTTTTCCGAAGATACCTATCGGGTGCTCACCGCCGTGGACAGCGCCCTGATGGTGATCGACAGCGCCAAAGGCGTCGAGCCCCAGACCGAAAAGCTCATGGAGGTGTGCCGGATGCGCAACACCCCCATCATGACCTTTATTAACAAGCTGGATCGGGACGGGATAGCCCCCCTGGACATTCTGGCGGATATCGAAGACAAGCTGCAGATCGAATGCGCCCCCCTTTCCTGGCCCATTGGCATGGGCAAACGTTTCAAAGGAGTCTACAACCTCCATCAGCGTCAGCTTCACCTGTTTCAGCCCGGTGGCCAGACCCGTCACCAGGAAGGCATTGTGATCACCGATCTGGCCGATCCCCGTCTGGAGGAGCTTTTGGGGAGCCAGGCCGAAGAGTTGCGCGAGGATGTGGAACTGCTGGAAGGGGCGGCCAATCCCTTCGAACTGGACCAGTACCTCAAGGGCAGTCAGACGCCGGTCTTTTTCGGCAGTGCCATCAACAACTTCGGGGTGCGGGAAATGCTGGACGCCTTTACCGAGATGGCGCCCGGGCCCTTGGCCCGGCCCACCACCACCCGCATCGTCGCGCCCGAAGAGGAGTTGTTTTCCGGATTTGCCTTTAAAATCCAGGCCAACATGGATCCGGCCCACCGGGACCGAATTGCTTTCGTGAGGATCTGTTCGGGCAAGTTCACCCGCGGAATGAAGGTTTACCAGACCCGCCTGAACAAGCAGGTCATCCTGGCCAACGCGACCATCTTCATGGCCCAGGACCGCTCCCACGTGGACGAAGCCTATCCCGGCGACATCATCGGCATCCACAACCACGGCACCATCAGCATCGGAGATACATTTTACGAAAAAGAGCCCCTCAGCTTCACCGGAATCCCCAACTTCGCACCGGACCATTTCCGTCGAGTCCGGCTGAAAAATCCGCTCAAGGCCAAACAACTGCTCAAAGGCCTCACCCAACTGGCCGAAGAAGGTGCGGTCCAGTTCTTCCGCCCCCTGTCGGGCAACGACTATATTCTGGGCGCCGTCGGCATTTTGCAGTTCGATGTGACCATGGCGCGGCTCAAGGCCGAGTATGGGGTGGATGCCGACTATGAACCGGTGTCCTTTGCCGCCGCCCGTTGGGTCACCTGCGAAGACAAAAAGCAGTTGGCCCTATTTGAAAAGGAGAAACATGCCAGCCTGGCCAACGACTCCCAGGGAAACCTGACCTATCTGGCCTCCAGCCTGTGGCGCCTGGAAAATGCCATGGAGGAGTGGCCGATGATCAGCTTTCATAAGACCCGCGATCTGGCGGTGTAAATTATTAGAAACGCTCCTGGTGGGTGAACTCGCTCACCTCGCGGCGTTTGGGCGCGCTGCCCGTTTTGGCGGGGTACCCTAAAGGAATCAGGGTGACCAGCTCATAGCCTTCCGGGACCTGAATCACCTCCCTGGCGCGGTCATGGTCGAACAGGCCGGCAATAACCGTTCCCAGCCCCAGATCATGGGCCATGAGGCAAATGTTCTGGGTGGCCAGGCCCAGATCGTACATCATCCATTCGCCGAACTTCGTGGTTGCCAGGTCCTTGTAATAGCCGGACACCTTGGTTTTGGCGCACAGGGCCAGCAGCACGGGTGCCTGTACGATGGCCTTGATGGCAGGATTGCCCTTGGGGGGGAACGCGGCCTGGATCTGCTCCTTGATGGCGGGATCGCGGATCACGACCACTTCCCAGCACTGGCAGTTAGTCCACGAAGGCGCCCAGCGAACAGCTTCCAGGATCTGGTTCAGTACCTCTTCCGACACGTCACGATCTTCGTATTTTCGGATGCTGCGTCTGCCTTTGATGATCTCTATCAAATCCGTCACTGCACTTCTCCTTACCATCTGGTTTAATACGTCTTATAACTCGGATCGGTTCCACAGATATCGGGCCAATTGGCCATTGGTGGATGGGCATGGCTAACCGATATTGAACTTCCCTGACTCGATATAGGGTACGTCCTCAATATCGATGGCGGTAATGATCTCCTTGTTGAGCCGCTTTTTCATCTCCGCGACGATGGGTCGCCGTTTGTTGACAGTCATGGCAAAAGCCGTGGTCTCCTCCATGAGCGTTTCCATGGGCGCCGCCTTGGTCATGATATGATGCGCGACACACTGCTCGGCGGTAAGCCGGGCACCGGTGTACTGCATGGTTTCAACCATGTACATGGGCATGGCCTTTTTCAAAAGAGCATTCATTCCAGGGAGAAAAGGAATCCCCAGATCCACTTCGGGAAAACAGAAAAAACCGCGGTCCGAACGCATGAAGCGGAAGTCGAACGCACAGCACATGATGGCGCCGCCGGCGAACGCATGCCCGGAAATCGCGGCGATGGTCAACAGAGGATAGGTCGCGATGCGTTTGAACAGCCGATTGAGCAGATAAAAGAAATCCTTGGCCCGGACAACATCACCGCTTTGAATCACCGGAACCAGCCATTCCAGGTCGATACCGTTGGAGAAAATCTTTTCGTGGGAAGAGGTCACCACCAGGGTGGTGGCATCGGTGTTTTTTTCAATATCGTCCAGCGTTTCCAGAAAAGCATTGAGAAAATTCGGGTTGAACCGGTTTTCTCCATCGTTTAAGGTTACTGTCGCCACATGATCGTTTACCGCGTACGACACCAGTGTCATCGTCTGCTCCTTGAGTGTTCGGTTGTTGATCGGTCAGTGAAGTCGTCAAGCCTTATAGCAAGGCGGCGGCGCTGTAGCAAGTCAAAGGTGCCCGGGAAGGAGTGCGGCCAGTCCCTGATGTGATTTTCCCGCTGCACAATAAAAAAGGCGGCCTTTAACAGGCCGCCTTTTTCTTATTCGGTCCGCTCGATCAGGCGCAGCAGGAACCTTTGGTTCCGCAGCTGGTGCAACCGCTGCCGAAATCGATGCCGCAGTCCAGTTTGAATCCGTACATCTGGAAATCCACTTTGATCGGCTGGGCTTTTTCCAGAAAATCCGTATTGACGATAAATTCAAAACCGTCGACGTCGAATTTCGTATCCGCTTCGGTAAGCTCATCCAGAGCCATGGCCAGGCCAGGCCCCCCTCACCCGCCTTCGTTGAGGAAGATGCGAATGGGCTTGACCTCTTTTCCTTTGAAATACTCGGCAATCTGCTGAACTGCCGGCTGTGTGACTTCGAGCATAATATCCTCCTTGGATGTAAAAATCGGTTCGTAATTCGTTACGAGCCGAAAACCAGCAAAAGGTTTCAGATGATGACCTTAACCACGCCTATCGATTTTGTCAATCCCGATTCCCGTCTGCATTGACGGACTCGAATCCGCCTGCCGCAGCGGGCAATACCCGGTGTGACTGCAGACGTGGTCGGCAAATCCCAGGCCGGCCTCTTCATACAGGTTGTAGGCCGCATCGATGCCGGCCTCTTTCAATAGCTCGATTTCATCCTCGTAGCGCACCGAGGCCGCGACCTTTCCTTGAAAACCAAGGTGTTGCAGTTGTCCAACGGCAAACTTGCTGGTTTTCGGATTCGGTATGGCCAGCATAACGACCTGAATCCGGCTGCCTGCCAGTTCGATTCGCTCCCAGAAGTCGCTGTCGTCGGCATCGCCATAAATGACATTTCTTCCGAGCGCCCGGTGCTTCTTTACGGTTTCCATGCAGAAATCCATCCCCATGACCACGTCTCCGTAACGACGGGTCATTTCATCGTAGGCCGCCGCACCGACTCCGCCCATGCCGATGATGCCCACCTCGGCTTTCCCGGGATGGATGGGTTCGTCCTCCTTCAATCGTACAGGCGTTTCGAAGCGTTTCAGGCGGCCGGCAACCCGCGCATAAATCGTATGGGCCGAGGCATTCAGCGGTGCCGCCAGAACAAAAGTGAAAGACAACGCAATGGCAACGACCATCAGCCAGTCGCCGTGAATCCAACCGTTGGCGACTCCGATGGATCCGACGATCAGACCGAATTCGCTGTAATTGGCCAGACTCAACGAAGTGAGCATGGCGGTGCGGGAGCGAAGCTTGAATCGGGTGAGTATCCCGAAAAACAACGCCGCCTTGAACGGCATGGCCACAACCAGCAGCAGCGCGGTTCCCAATGCGGTCCAGGTAGGCGTTCCCGAAATACCGATATTCAGGAAAAATCCGACCAGAAACAGATCCTTGAAACTCAGCAGTCGTTCAGCCAGTTCGGAGGCCTTGCCGTGATTGGCCAGGAGCATGCCGAACACGAGGGCACCGAGATCGCCCTTGAGTCCCACCTTCTCGAAACTCGCGTATCCGGCAGCGGCCATCACGATGCCGAAAAGCATCAGCAGCTCCCCGTGCCCACAGCGGTCCATGAATCGTTCCAGCAGGCGTCGCAAAACGAAAAGCGCCGCAACCAGAACCAGGGCCCACACGGACGGCATCTTGCCGGTGGAAGCCGCCAGGAAAACGACGGCGACGATATCCTGCATGATCAGGATGCCGATGGCGATGGCGGCGTGGCGGGCCGGCATCTCGTTTTTGGCCTCGAACACTTTTACCGCAAACACGGTGCTGGAAAAGCTCAGGGCAAAGGCAACCAGCAATATTCCCGGCAGACTCAGCGAACGAAAATACGGCAGCGCAGCAGCGGCAAGCCCAACGATTCCTGCTCCGAGCACCGCCACCGTGATCAGCATGTGGATCGTGGCACCGGCCCAGACTTCGGGTCTGCCCAGACTTTTCAGCTTCAGCTTCAGTCCGATGGTAAAAAGCAGCAGGGTGACGCCGGCATCGGCGATATTTTCTAGAGTCTCACCACCCTGGACGCCAAAATGGTTGAGGGCGAAACCGGCCGCAAGGTATCCCACCAGCGGCGGCAGGCCGACCCTGCCGGCAGCGGCGCCGAAAACAAAGGCAGCGATAATCCAGAGTGGATCCATGACCAGTCGGGCTCCATCTTATAACGCGGCAGGCGAATGCCATCGGTTTTACGAGCGGTGCACTAAAGGAGACGGCGGCGGTAAACCTCCAGCGCTTCGGCGGCAAAGAGAACGAAAATCACCTTTTCGGGCAAATCGTGGGCCGCCAGATAAGTAGCGCAGGTATCCACGGCAATCTTGCAGGCATCTTCCATGGGGTATCCGTACACCCCGCAGCTGATGGCGGGAAAGGCGATGGATCGAACCCCCTTTTCCCGGGCCAGATCCAGGCTGTTGGTGTAGCAGTCCGCCAGCAGGCGGCTGTCTTCGGGCCGTCCCCGGTAAACTGGCCCCACCGTGTGGATCACGTATCGGGCAGGCAAGCGGTAGCCCTTTGTAATCCGGGCTTCACCGGTGGGGCAGCCGCCGAGGGTTCGGCATTCGGCCAGCAGATCGGGACCGGCGGCCCGATGAATGGCGCCGTCAACGCCCCCGCCGCCCAGCAGCGAGCGGTTGGCCGCGTTGACGATGGCGTCCACGTCCAATTGGGTGATATCCCCTTGCCGGGCTTCCAAGCGATCTTTCGGGTCTTTCGGGTTTGTCTGGTTCATTGGGTTCCTTGGGTTTGTTTGCCTGGTTCCCACGCTTCTGCGTGGGGATCTTATCCGAAAAACTGCTTTAACCCAGTAATTTCCGGCTAAGTACTTGCATTAACGGTATGTAATTCTTGCTCTTTAAAATTTGAATCAGGGGGTTTGCCAAAAACACCAGCGCGTAATTCATTCCGGATTTTTATGCGCAGTTGGCGGACTCTCTTGATGGAAACGCGCTCGTTAAATTGGCGATGGCAATAGATTGCCAGCAACAAATAGGTGATCAGACCTGCCAGAATTTGCACCATCAAGCCATGCTCGCTCCTGGCGATGAGATGATACACTTTAAGGTGCCGTTTCCACCAAGCGAAAAAATTTTCGATATCCCATCGGAGCTTATAGGCAGTGGCGATTTGCTCGGCAGTTAAATCAAAACGATTCGTAGCGATCCAGTATTTAACGCGATCCACCTCGTAACCCACCAAACGAAGTGGGGTTTGTGTTTGATTGACTTCCGTGGTGCCCAGAACAACGATGGCATCAAAAAAAACGATACTATCAGAGGCAATGGGGTTTTGTTTAATGATCGTTTTCTTGGTGCTGGCTTTAATCCGGCACATAAACAGCTTTCCATCATTCTGCCATTGGTCAAAGCGTTGATGGCTTTGATAACCCCGGTCCATCACACCGGTTTGACCGTCAGACAGGATCAAGCTGACGAAAGGTCTTTCAGCCCCGTTACCATCGGTAAGATAAAGCTTTCTTGGAATCGCCCGGTTCAGATCAAAACCGACGTGGACCTTCGCCTTCTTGGATTTTTTACGGTAGTCGGCCCAATGCATGGATAAGGTTGCATCGATGAGGGAACCGTCGATCCCCACCAGATCACCGAGTTCGGGATGTTGCTTGGGTAAAATCGAAGATGCCTGAGCTTGTAAGTTCTGATAGACATACATGAACTGTTCAAGTCCCCGGCTGTTGGTGGCCTCTGAGAAGCTGCTCTTTTTGATTCCGTTTTCTGGTGCGATGGCACTTTTGGCAAAATCATCTTCTTCAAGCACTTGCAGCAGGTGTTGAGCAGAATGGTGTTCTTCAAGATGAAAGTAAACCAGCGCGCGCAGATGTTCCTCAAAAGTCATCTGCAATGGTCGGTTTCCTTTGGAATCAAGAGCTGGCATCCGTGATGTTGCCTCAGTCGCTGGTTGAAAAAAAGAGAAAAACTCCAGGGCATTGAGCTTTTGGAAAGGGTCGAATGTGCGTGGCATGTATAACCTCTTGATATAATAGGGTATACAAAACGCCGCCCATATTGACGACCCAATGTCAAGCAAAAATATCGTTTAACCTGCTGATTTTAAATTATTTTTATGCAATTCCTTAACCGGATTTTACTGGCTTTAACCCATCTTTCATTTTTGTTTATTCCTGTACTTTATTCGGGCCTTATACATGCGCTCACGCAGGCCACCTTCTTTCGTGAAATTTTCCTCAAGGTGTTTAATTTGCCTGTCTAACAGAAAATTGCACTGGTGAATCAGACAAATCATGATGTTGGCGCATACCTCAGGTGGACGCGTTCGCAAAAAAGCAACAAAAGTTTGACGGATGAGTTCTTGTTCGTCTGCCGGAGAATCCGGCACATTTGTTCCTTGGGACTCATGAGAGCTATGGGAGCTATGTACTTTTGCGGTCAACGAAGCAGGCGGTTCTATTTTGCCGCTACTCAGTTTTCTGACATAGCTTGCCTCCCTGGCGTTCTTTGCCCAGAGCTGAAAATTACGAATGCGCAGATAGTCATTATAATCTTCCAGCAACTCTTCCAGGCTGGCACGGGCGACATTGGTCAGTTTCAGTTCGGTTTCAGTTGAGGTGACTGCGGCTTTGGAGCCTTCGATAATATTTTGTTTGCCGGAGCGGGCGGCCTGGACCATCTGATCAACCGTGCGGTCCCGTTTTTCCAGAAACCGCTCACAAAAAACAGAAGTGCAGTCATAAATAATCACCGACTTCTGATACGAAAGCAGGATCTTGTAGTTCCCTTTTTTCGGCAGGAAACGATTATCGTTCATGATCCTCCTCTCTCACATAGCTCTCATTGCTCCCATTGGTCCCATCCGATAATACGGTGCTTCATTCGGTGTGCTGTTCAATTCCACGCGCCGGTTGAATGCATTTCGTCATCATCCCTTTTCAAAGATCATAAAGCGTCTCGTCCTTAATCGGCGCCCGGCGAGTTGCAGCGCCTTTCGCGCCCTTTTTCCCGGGCAGCAAAAACGGGTCTTCACCCTCCAGCAGATCCCCCATCTCCGCTTCCACCTGCTCCGGGTCCTCGCCGTTTTCCATGCGCCGCAGGGCCTCCTGCATGCTGTCGCCCAGCTCCATTCCGGTCATGTCGGTAAGCTTGCGCATGAGATTGGCGGCCTGACGGTGATCGTTCTCGTCGATGCGGTCCGCTTCACCGGCCAGCATCTGCATGGCTTTTTCCATTTTGCCCTCGTCAAAGGGCAGGTCTTCGCCGTCATCGCTTTCCTTGGCCTTGCCGGTGAAGGCGAAGGCCGACATCTGCCGCTCCAATATGCGGGTTTTGCACCGCGGGCATTTGGGCTTTTTGGTCGTGTTGATGGTGCGCGAAAAGAAATTGAAAAGGGTGTTGCAGTCCGGGCAATAAAACTCATAGATCGGCATGTTCACTCCATCATCGATTCAAATCTGTTGCTAACAATTTGTTTATACTGTCAAACAGAGCATGTTGGAAGTAAGGAATAATAAAGCGCCCGACCGGTCCTGTCAACCGCTCCGGATGCCTTGGAACCGGCGGACGACCGCGGTTGACTTGGTATATCGCTTCTGGTATGGCAGCTTCCAAATTGTGCGGATTTCTAAAAAGCCCAATATCTGCATTATCTCTACCCCTGAAAGGAAAAGGAATATGGAAAGAACCCTGTCCATCGTAAAACCCGACGGCGTGGCCCGGGGAGTGATCGGAGAAGTCGTCAAACGCCTGGAGGCCAACGACCTGAAAATCATCGCCATGAAGATGATTCACATGACCAAGGCCCAGGCCGAAGGATTTTATGCAGTCCACCGTGAGCGGCCCTTTTTCGGCAGCCTCACCGACTTCATGTCGTCCGGACCGGCCGTGGTCATGGTGCTGGAGGGCGACAACGCCATTGCCCGCTACCGGGATCTCATGGGCGCCACCAATTACAAGGAAGCGGTCGAGGGAACCATCCGGCGCGATTTTGCCACCGATATCGAAAAGAATGTGGTTCACGGCTCCGATGCCCCCGAAACCGCGGCATTTGAAATCGGATACTTTTTCAACGCCTTTGAAATCAACCCTCGATGACCGTTGGCGTCACCCGGGAAAACATCGCCATCGTCCTGCAGCGGCCCCGGTATCCTGAAAATATCGGGTCCGCTGCGCGGGCCATGTGCAATATGGGTTTCTGTCGCCTGATCGTCGTGGATCCGGGCATCTGGGACGAGGAACGCATCCGGCGGCTGGCCACCCACGCAGCAAGAGCCGTGGTGGACGGGATCGAGCGGTTTGACGTTTTGTCCGATGCCCTGGCGCCCTTCGGCCACGTGGTCGGAACCACCGCCCGGCTGGGCGGGCAGCGGCCCGTTCTCAAATCTCCCGAGGTGCTGGCCGAAAAACTCATCGACCTTTCCAGAAACAACCCGGTGGCCATCGTGTTCGGCCCGGAAGACCGGGGGCTGACCAACGAGGACTTGAAATACTGCCATCAGCTGGTCAACATCCCCACAGCGGGCTTCACCTCGCTGAATCTCTCCCAGGCCGTCATGGTGATCTGCTACTGCCTTGCCACCGCCACCCGATCCGACCCGCCCGTCTTTACGCCCCGTCTGGCCAAACGCATCGAACTGGACCGGATGTACGAGGAATTGACCGAGGCCCTGGTCCGAATTGAATACGTGCAGCCGGACAACCCGGACTACTGGATGTCCCGCCTGCGCCGCTTCTTTGCGCGCCTGCCGCTGCGGGCCGGCGAAGTGGGCATCATCCGCGGCATCTGCCGGCAGATTCTTTGGTATGGGGATCGTCGACATGAGGAAGGTTTGGCGGACGGGAAAGCGATGGACGATGGACGACCGCTTCGCTAGGATGAGGGAAGACGTCCATCATCCATCTTCCATCGTCTCTCTTCCCTCGATCTCTTCACTTTCCCGCAACCCACCACACGCCCCCCATCCAGCACCAGCCGGTGGGTGATGCACGCCGGAATCTCCGTTTCATGGTGGGTCACAAAAAGCAGGCC
Source organism: uncultured Desulfosarcina sp. (assembly GCF_963668215.1). NCBI lineage: Bacteria > Pseudomonadati > Thermodesulfobacteriota > Desulfobacteria > Desulfobacterales > Desulfosarcinaceae > Desulfosarcina > uncultured Desulfosarcina sp. The sequence goes on along the minus strand of NZ_OY764190.1, from coordinate 4,416,905 downwards.
GGTGCCGCCGCCGGTGCCGATGCCGTTCACCCGTTCGAGAACCTTCTCACGGTTTTCCGGATCCAGACCGCTGCAGGGCTCATCCAAAATCAGCAGTTGCGGGGGTTTGACCATGGCCCGGGCGATGAGGATCATCTGCCGCTGTCCCTGGGAAAGCTGATCGAACGGCGTTTGGGACAATGACGACACCCCCAGCCGATCCAGCCAACCGGCGGCCACGGCCCGCTGACCGGCATCGCACCGGTGATACAGGCCCACGGAATCGAAAAAGCCGGAACAGACCACCTCTATGGCTGACATCCGTTTCTGATAGCCGCTGGCCAGATCGTGGCTGACCACCCCCAGCCGATGGCGGATCTCGCCCAGGGTCTGCCCCGTGCCCCGCGATTCACCGAACAGACGGATGGAATTGGCGTACACTTGCAGGCAATCTCCGGTAATCAGCTTGAGCAGGGTGGACTTGCCGGCGCCGTTGGGTCCGCTGATCGCCCAGTGCTCCCCTTTCCTTACCGTCCAGGTCAGCCGGTCCAGAACCACGGTTTCACCGTAACGCACCGTTGCGTCGTGCATGTCGATCAGCGGTTCTTCACCGAAATTCAACGGATCTCGTCCGGTTTCAGGAACAGATAACGGCCCGGGATGTTTTTTGGGCGGGGGGCTTGCGGTTCTGCTGCGCAAAAAATCCTCGTTCAGATTCGTTATCGGCCCGGCGGCAGCGATCCGGCCGTCATCGAGGGTCAGCATGTGGGTGGTGGCGGCCAGCCGCTCCTCGGGACGGTGAACGACCAGCACCATGGGCAGACCGGAAACGGCCAGTTGATCGAGCATGGCCGTCAACTCCCGCCGCCCCGGCGCATCCAGGCCCTCGAACGGTTCGTCCAGGATCAGCATCTTCGGTCGGCGGATCAATTCACGGGCCAGAAGAATCCGGCTCATCTCTCCGGTGGAAACGGCCATCAACGGTTTGTCAAAAAGATCCTCCAGCCGAAAAACCTCCGGAATATCGGCCAGGCCCTGACGCGTCTGGCCAATATCGCAGCCTTGAGACTGCTGCGAAGCAAGCCATTGACCCACGGTAGTGGCATCGTGGTGGCGGCCGGCAAAGCCCCTGGCATGGTCCAGCCGCCTTTCGCGCAACCACAAGGCGCGTCGTGCATCGCTGGCCACATATGCAATGGCCTCTGCGGGCGCTGCGCCATCCAGGGCATGATAATGAATTTTACCCTGAACGACGGGCAACCGGCCGGCGACGGCCTTGGCCAGGGTGGTCTTCCCGGCCCCGTTGGTTCCGGCGATGACCCATTGCTCCCCGTTTTTAATCGTCCAGGACAGGCAGTCGAACAGCCAACGGTCCCGCAGCCGAACGCTGATCGCGTCGACGATGATCAAAGGGCTGTTCCTGTCCGGAGAATTGGCGTGCATGGAACGGATCGGTCAGGCGTCGTAGAGCGCGTGGACCACGGCATCTCCCATTTCACGGGTGCTGACGGAACGCCCGCCGGCGGCGATGTCGGGCGTGCGAACGCCATCTTCCAGCACCCGGGCCACGGCGGCATCGATGGCGTCGGCGGCATCGCCGCGATCCAGGCTGTAGCGCAGCATCATGGCGGCGGACAGGATCTGGGCAATGGGGTTGGCGATGCCCTGGCCGGCGATGTCCGGCGCACTGCCGCCGGCCGGCTCGTAAAGGCCGAAACCGCTTTCGCTGATACTGGCCGAAGGCAACAGCCCCATGGAGCCGGTGATCATGGCACATTCGTCGGAAATGATGTCGCCGAACATGTTGCCGCACAGCAATACGTCGAACTGGTGGGGATTTTTCACCAGCTGCATGGTGGCGTTGTCCACATAGATATGATTCAGAGCCACGTCCGGGTAGTCTCTGGCCGTCTCGATGACCACCTCTCGCCACAGCACCATGGTGGTGAGTACATTGGCCTTGTCCACGGAGGTCACCCGGTAGTTTCGCAGCCGCGCAGCCTCGAAGGCGGACCGGGCGATGCGTTCGATTTCCCGGCGGGTGTAGACCATGGTGTCGAAGGCGCGTTCGTCGGGTCCGCTGCCTTCGCGGCCCTTGGGCTGGCCGAAATAGATGTCGCCGGTCAGCTCCCGCACGCAGAGAATGTCGAATCCCTGCCCGACGATGTCGGGATGCAGCGGGCTGGCGCCGGCCAGGGCGGGGAACACCTTGGCCGGACGGAGGTTGCAGAACAGGTTGAAGTGCTTGCGCAAAGGCAGCAGCGCGCCCCGCTCCGGCTGCCGGGCCGGAGGCAGGGATTCCCATTTGGGGCCGCCCACGGACCCGAAAAGAATGGCATCGCTCTTCTCGCACATCTCCAGGGTCGCTTCGGGCAGGGCCTGGCCGTGCCGGTCGATGGCGATCCCGCCGACATCGGCCGTCGTACAGTCCAGATCAAAGGAGAACCTTACCTGGGCCGCGGCCAGCACCTTGAGGGCTTCTTCCATGACTTCGGGACCGATGCCGTCTCCCGGCAGAACAGCAATCTTGAACATATGCAACCATCCAGATTTATTTAAAATGTTATAGACAGGGCGCGATCATAAAAGGTTGGCATCGCTTTGTCAACCGTTTGGGCAGGCGTCGTTCCGTACGAGCTGAACGGGTTCTAATCCTCCAAGGTCGAAAGGTCTCCCTCGGGCAGGCCCAGTTCGCGGGCCTTGAGCAGCCGCCGCATGATCTTGCCGGCCTTGTTCTTGGGAAGATCGGCTTTGAAATCGATCTCCCTGGGCGCCACGGCCGGACCGAGCCTTTTGCGGGCGAACCCGATCAGTTCCAGCCGCAGTTCGTCGCTGGGGGCGTGCCCCGGCTTGAGGGCGACAAAGGCTTTGACCAGTTCTCCGACGAACGGGTGCGGCTTTCCGATCACTCCGGCCTCGGCCACGGCCGGATGCTGCATGAGGGTGCTTTCCACCTCGAAAGGCCCCACCATGTGGCCGGACGTCTTGATGATGTCGTCGGCGCGGCCCACGAACCAGAAATAACCGTCCGCGTCCCTTCTGGCCAGATCTCCCGTCAGATACCAGCCACCGGCGAAACACTTGCGGTAGCGCGCCTCGTCGTGCAGGTAGCCCCGGAACATGGAGGGCCAGCCGGGCCGCAGGGCCAGTTCGCCCTGAACGTCAGACGCATCGATCACTTCAATGGCATCGTTGCCCGTGCGCCGGGCGATGGCCGCCTCGATGCCCGGCAGCGGCCGTCCCATGGAGCCGGGTCGGATCTCCATGGCCGGGAAATTGGCGATCATGATGCCGCCGGTTTCCGTCTGCCACCAGTTGTCGTGAATCGGCATGCCCAGGGCTTTTATCCCCCAGACCACGGCTTCAGGGTTGAGCGGTTCGCCGACGCTGTGAACCACGCGCAGATGTCGCAGGTCATATGTCCGGACCGGCTCAATCCCCATGCGCATCAGCCGGCGGATGGCCGTGGGCGCCGTGTACCAGACGCTCACTTTCCGGCCGGCCAGGATGTCGCACCAGCGCCCGGCGTCGAAATCGGCCTCGTCCACGAGGTTGGTGATCCCGTGCAGCAGCGGCGACAGGATGCCATAGGAAGTGCCGGTAACCCAGCCGGGATCGGCGGTACACCAGAAGACATCGCCGGGGTGAAAATCCAGGACGTATTTACCGGTCATGTAATGGGTGAGCACGGCGTTGTGGGCGTGCAGCGCGCCCTTGGGCATCCCGGTGGTGCCGCTGGTAAAGTGCAGGAGGGCGATATCCGCAGGATCGGTGGGCGGGATGGTATAGACGTCGGAAGCTTCTTCCATGAGCCTGGGCAGGGACAACAGGCCGTCTGCCCCATGGTCCCTGGCGTCCACCAGAAGCACGTGTTCGAGCTTGGGCAGCCGATCCCTCAGTTGGCCGACCTTGCCGCGGTAATCGGCCTCGGTGGTCAACAGAATCCTGGAATCGCCTTTGCTCAGCCGCTGATAGATAGGTTCCGGGCCGAAAGCGGAGAAAAGCGGGCAAAAAACGCTTCTATTTTTAAGCGTTCCCAGGGCCGCAATGTACAATTCGGGGATGCGGCCGGCCAGCGTGCAGACCGTATCGCCTTTTCCGATGCCCAGCTGGTCGAGAAGATTGGCGAAGCGGCTGGTCTGCGCTTTGAGATCATAGTAGGTAATGGCGCGGGAAGCGCCGTCGCGGCCCAGCCATTGAAGGGCCACCCGGTCTTTGCGTTCTCCGTCGGCATGGCGGTCCACCGCTTCGTGGGCGATGTTGAGCCCCCTGCCCTCCGGCAGCCCATCCAACTCGCCGCGAATGGTTCCCCAGGAAAACGTGCTCCTGATTTTCTCGTAATTCATCAGGTTCGGGCGCTGCGGATACGATTCCGGATGCTTGCGAATAGGCTTGAAAACCAATTTCTTCACTTCTCCGAATTGAGAAAAACCTGCATGTAGAAGTGTTCCCCGACCCTTACCGTTTTCAGCGGCACCATGGGGACTTTTTCCATCAGTTCTTCCGGCGAGTTACGATATTCCATGGGCGGGCCGAATGGTGTTTCCTTTTTTTCGATTTCGACGATGGCCAGCCTGGCATCGGGTTTCAGCAGCCGCCTGGCCTCCATCACAAAGGCCGTCAATTGTGGTCCGTACAAAGCATGGATCACGGTGGAAGCATAAACAAGATCGACGGAACGATCCGCCAGCCCGTCGAGGTGGGTAATATCGCTCTGGATCGCTTCGATGTTGGTGCCTTTGGTTTCTTCGGAGAGTTTTTCGATAAAATAGCCGTCCCGATCAACGGCGTGGACCCTGCCCGATGCGGTTACGGCCCGCGAAAAGATACTGGCCATATAGCCCGTGCCGCAGCCGGCATCGATAATCGTCTGGCCCGGTTGGATGTCCAGAGCTTCGACGATGGTTTCCGAGTCAACCAGGCCTTCCGTGAATTTGCGCATGGGAAATCTCTTTTTCCTTTCCGACGGGGCCGTCCCCGTTCGGACTCGCCAGACCTGTCACGACCGGCTGAAAAATTCAGCCCCGAATGAATGCCCGGACGATTTTCCGCCGTTCCTGCGCGCAACCTTTTGGAACCGTCCTGCATTTTGAGAGTAATCCCTCCGGAAACAGCTTGTCAACCGACATCAAATCTTTACCAACCCCTTGACACCAATTAGAATATTTGCGAGTCTATTTTTATCCTTCCCTTCATTTCCTTGAATCCATTTTCCTTAAACAACGGGGCACCGAATGACGTTAACGAAAAACGAGATCGTCGATCAGATTCAGAACCAGCTCGGTTTTGCTAAAAATCGTTCCAAGGAAATCACAGAGACGTTGCTGGAAATCATGAAGTCGACCATGGAATCCGGTGAAGATGTCCTTGTTTCAGGCTTTGGCAAATTCTGTGTAAGAGACAAAAAAAAGAGAAAGGGGAGAAATCCTGCGACCGGCGAAGATGCCATCCTGCCGGCCCGACGGGTGGTGACGTTCAAATGTTCCGGAAAGCTGCGGCAACGGGTGAACGGGGATTAGCATGCGCGGCCGGATTGCCGGCATTGGAAACGTTTTCCGAACGCGCAGGATCAACGCATCTTCTTTTGGCTGATCCCCACCCCGACGATGACCGCCACGGCAGCCGCACTTTGCAGCCCGTTCAACGACTCTCCCATGGCCAGCCAGCCGATGGCCACGGCCGTTACCGGCACCAGGTTGATGAAGGCCGACGCCCGTGACGCCGGAAGGCGGCTCATCGCCCAGTTGTAAAGCCCGAAAGCCCCCAGCGTAACCAGCACCCCGAGAAACAGAATGGCGAACACCAGGGGCACCGTCCAGCAGATACCCTCCCCCATGAACAGCAAAATCAGACCCGGCGAGAAAAACAGGCTTCCGGCAAGCACCTGGAGGCCGGTCAGCAGCCAGGGACTGTAGCGCCCGCTAAGCTGTTTGACCAGAATCATGTTCATGGCCGCACTGGCCATGGCGATCAGTTCCAGACCGTTGCCCAGCAGCGGGTTGGGCGCCGAAGCGCTGCCCGATCCCGAAAGGCTCAGGGCAATAACGCCGGCGACCGACATGAAAAGGCCGGCAAATGTCGCCTTGCCCACCGGCTCCCCCAGCATAAGCCAGGCGCCCGCAGCCACCAGAAGCGGCACCAGGGCGCTGATGACACCGGCCTGGGATGAGGTCGTATATCGCAGGGCGTTGGATTCCAGCAGAAAGTAAAGGCAGGGCTGCAGCAGCACCATGGGCGCCAGGCGTTTCCAGTCCCCCCGACGGTAGGTTACCGTTTTCAGACGGCCGGCAAAGGGCATGATCATCGCCAGTGCAATGATCATGCGCAGCCAGACCACGGAAAGCGGGTGCATCGCCTGCACCGCCATCCGCATGGCGGCAAAGGAACCGCCCCACAATCCGACCGCAGCCAGCAGGGCCGCAACGGGCAGAACCGGCTGGATGTCGATAAAAGCCCCGGTGCTGCGGGCCAGGGCCTTTTCCGTCGATGCTGCTTTCATATAATTTCCTTTTTCTGAATAAATTCCATCCTGAAAAAGGAGTATCATGCAGCCATGAGGAACGATTGTAGAATGTTGCTTTTTTACGCTGCCGTCAGGATTGATGAAACCGTAAAAAGCTGCATTTTCGACGGACTCGTAAAAAGGCCGAGATCAAGGCTTGCGAATCCTGAGGAATGAGGCGTACTTATGGTACGTCGCAGTGACGAAGGATACGCGTAACGCCGATATCGGCCTTTTTACGAGTCCGTCAGGATTGGGAGAGGTATTGCCCGGGGGTAGCTCCGGTATACTTGCGAAAGGTGTTGCTGAAATGGCTCTGATCGGAAAATCCCACGGCCAGGGCGGTCTGTGCGGGCGCCAGGCCCTTGCGCAGCAATTGCCGGGCCCGGTCGATCCGCCGCAAGGTGCGAAAAAGGTGAGGAGGGAACCCGGTTTCGCGTTTGAAGACCCGCAGAAAATGGTAGCGGCTCAATCCCGCGTTCCGGGCGGCATCTTTAAGAGAGAGCTTGCAGTCGAGGTCTGCGGACAGATAGTCCCTGGCGCGCCTCATGGAGACGTCGTCCCCGCGGGAGGCGGTGCGGGCAGGCTTGACATTGCCGTAGTGGGTCACGAAATGGGCCATGGCATCCATGACGGCAGTATCTTTTTCCAATTGGCCGGCAGGCCCCTGAATCACCCGACAGAGCCGCTGCAGGCGTTTCCACAAAAGCGGGTCCCCAACCACCATGCATGCGAATTCCGGCATGGCCCCCGGCTTTCCTGTTATTTCGGCGGCAGCCGCAGCCATCTTTTTCATGTTGAAATAGATCATGCGATATGTCTGTCTGCCGCAGGCAGGCACGCCGGAGTGAATCTGGCAGGGATTGATCAGGGCAATCTGCCCTGGCGACACCAATGAATACGATTTTTCCGGCCCGAGGCAGTACGCACCGCCTGCCATCATCATGCCGACGGCATAAATGCCGTCATGGGCATGATTCGGGAACACATGGCTGCTGGCGGTCACCTGGCAGATTTCCAGGTCGGCGATCTGCGGATCCCGCCAGAAAATCACATCTTTCGTCGCTTTCATGGTTCCACGCTTAACACGAAACGAATTCGAACGCTTGTAAAAAATTGCTGTTATGGCTAAGTGCGCCTGTTCATTTTTTGAGTTCGACCTTCACCGCCTTGCCAAGTTGTTCCAGGGAGTACGGCTTTTTCAAATACTGCCCCACACCCAGCTTCAGCACCTTTCGAACCCGCTGAGTTTCGGAGTAGCCACTGGCAACAATGGCCTTTTGACCCGGATGAGAACCGATTATCTTTCGATAGGTGTCAAGGCCATCCATACCCGGGTCCATAATCATATCCAGGACAATCAGATCGACCGAATGAGAAGACAGGTATTCGACGGCCTTTTCGCCGCTGGATACGGCTGTGGCCCGATAGCCGAGTTCGGTCAGAATCATCGAGGCAATAACCCGCTGCTGTTCTACATCGTCGACAACCAGAATCGCTTCCCCGTCTCCTCGCAAATCCGCGATTGTCAACGGGTCGTGACGCTCCTTTTCGATGGTGTCGCGGGTTATCGGAAAGTAAAGCGTAAACCGGGTTCCGGTTCCCTCACTGCTCTCGACGTCAATATAGCCTTTGTGGTCATCCACCGTTCCCCACACGACAGCCATACCGAGCCCCGTGCCGCTCCGGCCCATCTTCTTTTTGGTGTAGAAGGGTTCGAAAATGCGGCTTAGATCGTCGGGCGAAATGCCCACACCCGTATCGGCAACGGTGAGAACGGCATAATCGCCTTCGGCAACCTCGCTGTACCCCCTGACCGGCAGGTCGACATACCTGTTTTGCGTGGATATGACAATAGATCCGCCCTTCGGCATTGCCTCGGCCGAATTGGATATCAGGTTCATCACCGTTTTGGAAAGATGAACGGGAGATCCGGAAATATTCATCAAATTCGGATCGAGGTCGGTCTGGATCGTCACCGACGAATGAAACGACAGGAGTTTACTGTGTTCGGGGCTGTCCAGATGGTCTGAAACGATGGTATTCAAGTTTACGGTTTCCGTTACAACAACCCCTCTTCTCGCCAGGGTCAGCAGGTCCTGTACGATCGCAGCAGCGCGTTTACCGGCATTCAATATCGTCCCGATCGGCTTTTTCATATCGCTGTCGGCGGGCAATTTCATGAGCAGCAGTTCGGGATAGCTGACGATTCCCGAAAGAATGTTGTTCAGATCGTGGGCCACGCCGCCTGCCAGCGTGCCAATGGCTTCCATCTTTTCAGCGCGGTGGAGGCGATACTCCAACTGTTTCTTTTCCGTTTCCGCCTGCCTGCGCTCGGAGGCATTTAACGCCAGCGCAACCAGATCCGAGATGGAGCTGACAAATTGAATCCCATCGATCTGCCACTGCCTTTTCTCGCCCATCTGTTCGACGCAAACAACGCCCACGACCTTGCCATGAACCAATATGCTCACGTCCAGCATGGAGTAAATATTGTACTCCGACAGGTAACGCACAGCGAACTCTTTTGTTCTGGGATCATTATAGGCATCCGGTGCACAGATCACCCGGTCGCGATCGAGGGCTTCGAAATAGACGGGATTATCTTCCGCCAGCAACTCACCCCCACTGGAGTAAGATCCCGAACTCAAGGAATAGCACGCCAGCAGTTCAATTTTTTTGTGGCTCCGATCGAACATCCACACACCGCACCGTTCCACACCCATCGTCTGGGCAGCGGTTTTCACGATAAGCCGCAAGGCATCGTTGACGTTGCCCAGGTAAATCGATTCGTTTTTGGCCAGCCTGACAAGGCTGTCGTTCTGTTTTCGGAGGCGTCTTTCACTTTCCTGGAGGACCTTTTCAATTGTTTTGCGCTCCGAGATCTCTTTTTCCAGTGTCAGGGTCCTTTCCTTGACCCGCTCCTCCAGATGGTCACGATGCCGGGCAAGCGCCTGCTCTGCTCTCTCGCGCTCTTCAATTTCTTCCTGCAACAGCACATTGGCCTTTTCAGCAGCCACCTTGGCGGCCTGAATCTCTTCTATGGATTGCGCCACGCTATCGGCCATATCGTTGAACGCCTGAGCCAGCTGTCCCATCTCATCCGAGGATTTTCTTTCCAGGCGATGCCCCCGCTCCCCCCTTTGAAAACGCCCAATTCCCTGGATCATGCCGGTGATTTTCCCGGTAAGGGTGGCCGCCATCCATATGGCAATAAAAATGACGACGACGATCATCAGCGAGGTATAAAGCCCGAGGTCTCTGGCCGTATCCTTCAAGGTGCTCGCCATCGAGGCTTTGTTACGCTCCGATTTAGCTTTCAGGCTTGACTGGTATGTCTTTTCGATGGCTTCGATTTCCCGGGCTGTCCGATTGGCGGCCCGGTGAAACTCGTCCACATTGGCGCCAATGGTCACATATCCGAATCCCCGGGGGTGCTCTCCATATCGGCCTGTGAAATAGGGGATCGCCGCGGCGGTTGTCAATTTCCACAAGCCGCTCCAATAAATCAGAAACGAGCCCGATCCGCCATCCCGGGTCAAATTGTGCCATCCGGAACACTGAGGGGCAAAATTGAGAAACCGTCCGTCCAGAGCGATCAAGCCCGCTTTCGTCAGCGGCGCCGCCGGTTTCTTTCCCAGAGACTGCATCTTGAATCGGGGCGCATGTTCCAGGAACCGGTGGATCGGCAATTTACTCTCCTGCCAGCGGGTGTATAACTCCTCGTCGAGCCACGGTACGGCATGTTCTCCCGTGGAGGGATCGTATCCGACAATAAAATAATCCCGGGGATGGGAGATGCAGCGGCCCAGGTAATCCCACATAAATGCATAATTGCCGCTGCCGGCATCCGATATGGGGGAATACCGCGCTTCTGTCGGAATGATATGATCTGTAAATTCCATCACATGCACATGGTCAAGGGCCAGTGTGACATACCCGGTTATCGTCCCGTTGTTTTCCACCGGCGCGGCCCAGCGGATAATGCCCTCAAACCGTTTGCCGACAGGATTCTCTTTGCCGGCATATCCGGACGATTCGGGAGCGAAGGGGATTCCCCGCGCCTTGGCCCTGGCCCTGGTGTAAGGGCCGACCAGATGCCCCTTGACGTAGGCTCCGATCACGTCGGACACGTAGATATCGCCGGGCTTCAGCTTCTTCAGGTCGCGAAAATACGTTTCCGCGCGGCAATAGGTGTTTTCCTTTCTGCTGATGTCGCGCAAGCGGCTGTCCATGCGCGTTGAGGCGGTCACCTTGATCTTTTCATGTCCGGTAAGATCGATGAACGTCATCTCCAGAAATAGCGGTCGGTGCTGGACGATTTCATCTTCTTGCGGAAAGCGATAGTGAAAATCGGTACGGTTGTCCCGGTTCTGCGATGTAACTTCAAGTCCATCGGCTGTTGCACGCACTGAAGGAATCCAGGCTTGGCCGGTGTCATCCATCACCCACGGGTGATGATCGATTACCGGTCGGGTGTGGCGACTCAGAAATTTCCGATAGGCCGCTTCGGAAGGGGTTAGAGATGCGGCATACGCGATGTCCCGATCACGATCATACAAAAAAGCCGCCACAGCCCTGGCGGTGTCCGTTGTCAACCGTTCGATCGACTCCCTGGCTTTGACATCCAGGGCCCGAATGGAGTTTTCCGTGGATAGCTTTCCAATCTGTTCGACAACAGTCCTGCTTTCGGAAACCATCTCCCCCACCTGCCCTTCAACGGTTAGCGCCAGGTGGGACACGGCCTCCCAGGCAAACCATGCCAGGGCCACAAGAGGCAGTACTTTGATAACGATGAAAATCGCGATGAGCTTGTCTCGGATGCCGGGCCGATAGTGAATCATGATTTTCCTCGCGTTAAGCTCACAGTAATTGAGGCGATCAGCGGATGGACCATATCGATTTTAGTATCGGCCTTTTTCATAAAACATGAACCAGGAAAATCGGCGGGTTATTTGGAGTTTGAATGGGCGCTTTTACACGTATGGCATCGGCAACGGGCCAGGCAAAGCACCGCGAGAAGTTCAATCCGCTCATGCCCGGTTATCTGTTCGTTCCCTTCGATGACCCGGCAGCAATCCAACGCACCCTGGACGACGATGTCGCGGCGGTCATCGTGGAACCGGTTCAGGACGAGGGAGGCGTTCGCATACCGTCGGAAGGGTACCTGGAGGCCGTATCCCGGCTTTGCAGGGCCAACGGCACGCTGCTGATCGTAGACGAGATCCAGACCGGTTTCTGCCGAACCGGTCCCATGTTCGCCATCGGCGAAACCGGGGCCCGGGCGGATTTCCTAACCATGGCAAAAGGAATCGCCGGAGGTTTCCCCTTTGGTGCTTTCGCCATGTCCCAGGACCTGGCAGACCGGGTGGAGGCCGGCGATCACGGCGGCACAGGGGAATTAAGATAACACGTCCTTTATCGCCTGCCCCAACTCACTGATGATCACGGGTTTCTTGATGTATTTGGCGGCACCGGCCTCAAGGGCGCGTTTAACCTCCTCGGTTTCGGCGAAACCGCTTAAAATGATCGCCTTCTGGTCTGGCTGGATTTCCTTGATCCGATCATAGGTTTCCCGGCCGTTTATCCCGGGGTCCATGATCATATCCAGAAGTAGTAGATCGACGACGCCATATTCCCGGATATATTCGACGGCTGCTTCTCCGGACGACACACTGCTTGTTGTGTAGCCCATTTTCTCCAGAATCCGGCAGGTGATTTCCCGCTGGCTTTTAACATCGTCCACAACCAGGATGCGTTCCCCCTTTCCGGTGAAGTTCTCGATCTGAAACGGACTTATCTCGCCGGCCGGCAACTCCCGGGTAACATGGCAGTATATATCGAAGCGGGTGCCCTGACCGCTGCTGACGATGTCGATATAAGCGCCGTGGTCCTGAACCACATTCCATACCAGGGTCAGGCCGAGACCGGTGCCACTGCGGCCCATGACTTTCTTGGTATAAAAGGGTTCGAAGATCCGATCCAGCGTTTCCCGGTCCATTCCCGGCCCGTTGTCAGCCACGGTCAGGACGACATAGTCTCCTTTGGGGATGTTGCCATAACCCTTGACGGGATGATCCAGGCTGCGGTTGGCGGTGGAGATCACCACCCGTCCGCGGTCCTCGATGGCCTCTGCAGCGTTGGATACCAGATTCATCACGGCTTTGCCAAAATGCAGCGGTGAGCCCTTGATATTGAGAAGTTGCGTTTCCAGGTTCGTTTCCACCCTGACCTTCGGGTGGAACATCATCAGCTTCTTGTGCTCCGGGGATCGGACGTAGTCTTCGATGGTCCGGTTGAGGTTCATCACCTCCTTTTCAATGGCCGCACCTCGGGCGACGGTCAGCAATTCACTGACAATAGCCGCCGCACGCTTCCCGGATTCCTGAATCGTCTGGATCGGCCCCCTGAGCTTGCTGTCTTCGGGCAGTTCCATGAGGAGCAGTTCGGGATAGCTGACGATTCCCGAAAGAACATTGTTCAAATCGTGGGCCACGCCGCCGGCCAGCAGTCCAAGAGACTCCATCTTTTTCAGACGCGCCACCTTCTCTTCGCTTCTCTTGCGTTCCTCCTCTTCTCGTATGCGTTCCGAGATGTCTCGCAGAACGGCCAGAACTGCAGGACCGGTTTTATAATGAATCACGTTGGCATTGATTTCGACTGTGGATTGACTGCCGTCATCCCTTTCTATGCACACGGTGACCGAGTTCTCGGTGACCGCAGGATCCGTGAAGGTCTCGTAAAACTCTAAAAACCTTTCTTTATCGTTTTCGGCAATCATGGCCGTGAAGTCTTTAATGGTCCAGCCGACGGCCGATTTGCCGAGCAGAGACCGGCAGGCAGGATTTTCGAAAACAGCCGTATCGTTCTGTACCACGAGTATGCCGTCATTTACGAATCGGGTAATCGTACGGTATTTATCCTCGGACAGGATTTCATAGAACCTGCTGATAACGATCCAAAGTACGAGAAGGGCGAAGACAAAGAAACCATATTCCATAAAATATTGAAATGAAGGCACACCCAGGGCGGCCATACCGTCATGGATGCCAAGCAGCGTCCAGATGGCAATGCCAGAAAGGCAGGCCCCCTTATAATGCTCACCAGGATCCTTGCACCGCAGCCAAATCGTGATCGCCCCCAAGCTCGATAAAAAACCGTACAATACGAAGAAAGTCCCATAAGGACCCAAATCCGGCTCGATGTATGGCTGCGGCAGGCCCGTAAAATGGCGGGCTACAAATCGGTCGGCAATCAAGAGGTCTGTTCCCCAGATGAGAAACATCAAAAACAGATGAAAACATCCGGCAATCTGGTGATAACGCCTGGCGTTGATTTTAAAGTAGCAGAATGTAAATCCGTATAAGAAGTGAATCAGGAAAACGATCGCCGTCCATTCCAGTCGGCCTGCCCATTGGTTTAACGGACCCGGCGGGCAATTGTATTCGAAGAAAACGCCAATGGCATAGAGCATCGCCGAAAATGAAATTCCCAGGCTCCAGCCATAGAGCGTGAATCTTGGTTTCTTACAAAGGAAGGCTGCTTGAAGAATCATCATTACCAGTGCCAGTACGGCAACAGATAATGAACCGGCGGATTGCAATACAATTTTTTCCACGTTCACTTCCATTCCCTCGGTAACTTAACGCCCGAAATCAGATGCAGTATCAGAAGAAATTTATCGCAAGCCGTCAATTATCGATTGGAGCGGTTTAATTGTTTTTAAATCGCTTTTTTTATGAATCGTCAGTTACCCTATGGGCTTGAAGATTCGTATGCGAACATGAATCAAAAAATGGGTATGACCATAGAAATAGGTCTTGCCATCGCAATGATTCGATTGGAACCCATTCCCTGGTCGTGGAATCTTAATTCCCTTATTTTAAAAAGATATCGGCAGTCTGCAGTTTGGCTTTAACGAAATTTGAGCGCCAGAATCCAAGCCATACAAGTCAGATCCAAAAACAATTGATTCTTCCGAAAGAATCATATATGCAGGCAGTACCTGCCAAGCATATGCGCGTTCTATAGCACCCCCCAGGAGTATTGACGATGGACCATACGAACGGAATGATAGAAAGCGAAAAAGACGGAACACTGGCTGCGATGCTGCAATCCATCGGCGATCACATCAGCATCATGGACGCCGATCTGAACATCGTCTGGGCCAATGACATCGCCAAAAAAAAATTCGGCAAAAACATCATCGGCAAAAAATGCTACCAGGCCTTCCACAATCGGTCAAAGCCCTGCGAACCTTCCCCCTGCATCAGCAAACGCGCATTTGCCGATGGCAACATTCATGAGCATAACACCGAGGTCATCGATAAAGACGGCCATACCATCTGTTTCCATTGCACGGCCAACGTTGCGTTGAGAGATGAAAACGGGATTCCGGTGCGCGTCATCGAAATTTCCCGGGACATCACCGAACTGAAGAAAGCGGAAGTGGAAAAAGACCGGCTGATCGAGGAACTGAGGGAAGCATCCGAAAAAATAAAAGCCTTGAACCGGCTGTTGCCGATCTGTGCCTGCTGCAAAAAAATTCGAAACGACCAGGGATATTGGCAGCAGGTCGAGGTTTACCTTCGCGACAATGCGGAAATTCTATTCAGCCACAGCATCTGCCCTGAATGCTCTGAAAAACTGTATCCTGAGTTCTATAATGAAAGTGAAATAAAAAAATAGGACAAAAACACTCTTTCTCACTTTTGCCCCCAAACATGACGAAGGGTTATTACAACCCTATTGAAATCACTGTCACCTGCCCTGATTTCTTTGATTCCAAATGCTTTTTTCCGTTCATGGCCCGCTATAATTTCACACGCTTCGAATCAGGTAGCTGTTTGTTCAGGCAGTTGCGGTTATCATCTGGCCCGTGAACGTATCGGTATGATGAGTAAATTTCTTGTGTTAGATTTCAATTAAAATTTATTTTTGCCTAAACATCCGGGCATGACCTGCCAATAAGGAATCAAGATAGCCCTTTATTTTATGTCCAAGACCTTGTTTGCATTATTTTTTTTAAATAGTGTTCATCCGCGAAAATAACTAACTGGAATAAAAAAGAAAAGCGCATTTTATGCTGGTATTTTCTCACTGTCTGTAGTATAAAGTATTTTGCCAAACACTTAAAAATACTACGTAAACAAGAAAAAGGGCCGACATAAAATGCGCGAGAAACAACAAAAACAAATGCCGCTGATAAGTCTCCCCACGGGTCATCCCAGAGAAGTAGAACTGGAGATGATCAGCAAAATCCTGGACAAGACTCCTAACATTTACGATCATGTTCTGCAAGACCTCAACGGTGGCCTCAAGATAGAACGTCAACGAACCGGGGCCAACGGTATGAGTGCCGAGCAGGTGACCCGCGCCGCGATTGTGATGAAGCTTTTCAACTTCACCTATGAAGACCTCGCCTTTCATATTTCCGATTCCAGATCGCTCAGACGGTTTTGCAGAATCGGTATTTTCGATAAGGGCTTCAAGAAATCCGCCCTGAATGAAAATATCAAAAGGATCTGCCCTGAGACCTGGGAGCTTATTTCCCTGGACCTGTTGGCATATGCGAAGGACAACAACATCGAAAAAGGCAGAACGACCCGAGTCGATTGTACCGTCGTCGAGAGCAACATCCACCCTCCTTGCGATTCCATGCAGTTGTATGACGCTGTGCGCGTGCTCGCGCGGTTGTTGACTCAAGCCCGGGATGACTTCAAAATTAAAATCGTTTTCACGGATCATCGTCGCCGTGCAAAAAGGCGGATGACCGCCATCCAATACGCAAAAGGGAAAAAGCAACGACTGTCTCCGTATAAAGACCTGCTCAAGGTCACCCAAAAGTCCATCGGTTACGCGATCAAAGCCGAAGAAACGATAGGCGGAATCTGCACAACCAATTTTGAATTGCTTGGCTTATTGAACAGCATCAAACATTACAGCGATTTGGCCCGTCAGGTCTACGACCAGACCTATCGCCGGGTTATTCAAGGCGAAAGCGTATCGGCCGACCAGAAGGTATTCTCGATTTTCGAGGAACACACGGACATCATCATCAAAGACCGCCGGGATAACCATTATGGCCATAAGATTTGCCTGACCGGTGGAGCCTCGAACCTTATCCTCGATTGTGTCGTTCTTGAGGGCAATCCCGCAGATAGCACACTGGTTGAACAGATGCTGGATCGCCAGAAATCGGCTTACGGACGCTACCCGCTGAAAGTTGCCCTGGACGGTGGCTTTGCATCCAAAGGCAATCTGAACACGGCCAAGGCCAAAGGCGTCAAAGATGTCTGCTTTGCCAAAAAACGGGGTCTTGAAGAGATTGACATGTGTCGCAGTCACTATGTTTACAAAAAGCTCAGACAGTTCCGTGCCGGTATCGAATCGGGCATATCCTGGCTCAAACGCAGTTTCGGCTTGACCCGGTGCACGTGGAAAGGTTTTCGTTCTTTTAAAAGCTACGTGCTTTCGTCGGTGGTCGCGGCCAACCTGCTGACGATCGCTCGAAAGCAATTGGCTCCTGCTGGATAACCTCACAACCTGAGAAAATTCAGTTACTGAAATCCAGAGAGCAGGTGCGTCCGGAGGCGTGCTTTTTTAGAGTATTTACCCATATCCTTGTCGGGCTTTCAATGTGCCGTGTCTTGGAGGATTCTATTCCTCACGTTACCCGATTTTTACTTCTCGACGCACTGCTTAAACCTGCAATTTATGGACGGACACTAAATAATAACAAATGTTTTCATTTCTTATAACCTTGATTAACAAGACCGGCGAATAAGTCGAAAGGATGTTGACCGATGCTTTACAGCGACAGCGTAGAAGATTCACGGCAATATTTCCGTCTTGCCTTGGAGGAGATCGGTAAATTCGGCCTTCCCATAGACCCTTTGAATTATTGCATCTGGTATGAGTATTTCTCAGAACGTAACAGTGCCCTCAACAAATTCATCGACAATTATCTGAAACAGAACAAAACGTTTTCATCGGAATTCAGCAAGCAACTCTTCAATCAGTTTATATTGAATGGAAAAGAACCGCTGAGCGAACTGGTCCAGAATGAGCTGAAGAAGTTTTTTCTAATCTTTTTCGCTCCATCGAGACGACCAACGAGACCTTTGCCGAATCCGGCAACAATCTCGAGGCCATGAGCCAGGCATTGGACTCCAGCATCACCGAACCGGAAATCAATTCCATCGTCAAGCAGGTCAAAAAGGAAATCAAAAAGCTGGAATCCTCCAGCGGTTCTTTTCAGGAAGATATCCAGCATGCCAATCGTGAGATCGAGAGCCTGAAAAAGAAAGTCGAACGCTATAAAAACGAAGCGACGAAGGACCCCTTAACCAAGCTCGACAACCGGCGAAAATTCGACGATAAATTGAAAGCGGCCTTAGAAGAAGCCAATGGGAAAGGGAGTCCGCTGTGTCTGATCATCGCCGATGTCGACCATTTCAAAAAAGTTAATGACACCTATGGGCACCTGGTTGGAGACAACGTTCTGCGCATGGTTGCGTCCACGATGAAGGAATTCATCAAAAGCAAGGATATATTGGCACGAATTGGCGGCGAAGAATTCGCCATTCTGCTGCCCGCGACAGCCCTTGAGAATGCGATGAAACTGGCCGACGATATTCGTGTGAGCTTTGAGCAGCTCGATCTGAAAAAGAAAAGCACGGGAGAGAGTTTGGGAAAAATCACTATGAGTTTCGGGGTTACGACCTATAAAAATTCCGAGAGCGCCGATGACTTCATCAACCGGGCGGATAAAGCACTTTACCATTCCAAGGAATCAGGACGAAACAGGGTCACCGGTCGATAGCTTTCATCTTTCAGGCCACCCCATATCTTCTTGACAAAAAACAAGTTCCCGACCAGAATAATTCCCATAGATCAATTGTGGAGGATTTATTCAATGAAATCATTTATATTCATCTGCCTGTCCGCCTTATTCCTGGCCACCGGCACGTGTATGGCGGACGAACCAATTCCCTGCGGAAGCATTAAATCCGTATCCGGTGAGGTCGTCATCCAGCGCCAGGAAAAAGATGCAATAACAGCGGAAACCGGAACCCGGATTTATCCCCTGGATCGGATTCAATCGGGGAAAGACGGTTCCGCCAGCCTTATTCTTCAGGATGATACCGTTATTTGTATCGGACCGAACAGCGCCATGAACATGGAAGCGTACGCCTTCAACCCCAGCATCTACGAATACTCCATGGCAACCCGGCTGTTAAAAGGCACGTTTCTTTTTCTGTCCGGCGTCATTGCAAAAATCGCCCCCGATAACATGAAAATCCAGACTCCGGACGGTACCATCGCCGTTCGAGGCACCCGGTTTCTGGTGGAAGTGAAAAAATGAACCCAACAGCCCATTCAACAGGTGATCATCGCAAAAAAAAGGATGTCTTATCGGCATTCTTCACCCAAACGGCACGGCTCAGCCGACTCCGGTCGCAAATTGCCGCCCTGCTGCTGACAACGATCCTTTTCGCGGTTGGGTGTTCAACCAACCGAACCAGGGTGGTTTTGCTGCCCGACCACGATGACCATGTGGGCAAGGTGGAGGTCGCCAACGCCCATGGCAGCACACTGATCGATCAGGCGGGATATGGCGTTACCCTGAAACAGCAATCTGCGCCCGCCCCAGCCGCTCCCATTGACGAGAAAGAGATCCAGAAAGAATTTGCAGCGGTACTGGAAAAGGAACCGGAAGCGCCGGCAAAGTTCATCCTTCATTTTAAATCCGACTCCGATGTTCTCACCGATTCCTCTCTTGCCCGCATCCCTGAAATTGTGGCCGAAATCAAAAAGAGAGCTTCCATGGACATCAGTGTGGCCGGCCACTCCGACCGGGTGGGCAATGAACAATACAATATTGAACTCTCCTACAAACGGGCCCAACAGGTCTCGACCCTTCTGCAAAAGCAGGGGGTCGATGCGCGCTTCATCCACACAAGTTCCCATGGAGAGGGCAACCCCCTGATTCCCACGCCGGATAACGTGCCTGAACCCCGAAACCGGAGGGTAGAGGTCACGGTGAGGTAGTTGCCACCCCGAAATTATAGAACCATCCCCTACGTTTAAAAATGCGGCCCCTTTCAGTGAAAAATCGCGTTTCAGTCAAAAAAAAACGCCCGTATCCGAACCGGGGCAGAAAAACCATTTTTAAAATAGGATGCTTCATTACCCTCTTTTTCATTGGTCTTTTTATATACCGTCCTGCTTTTGTGACGTTTCTGGACCAAAAGCTTTACGATGTCCTCCATCGTTCCCTCAAAGACCGTGGAACGGCGCAACCGATCGTTGTGGTTATCGATGACCGAAGCCTTGAGGAATTCGGGCAATGGCCCTGGCCCAGAGACCTTCTTGCCCAATTATGCGCCCTCATCAACCAGGGATCTCCCCTGGCCGTGGGTATGGATATTCTCTTATCGGAACCGGACAGGACTTCTCCTATCCGGGCAATAAAGCTCCTGAAAGAAAAGTCCGTCATCCCTTCTCTTGCCCCCATGGTTCTGTCATCGGAATCCGAGCTTGACAATGACCGAATCCTGGCGCGGGAATTACAACAGGGGCCTTTTATTCTTGCCTGTAAGTTTCTCGGCAAAAAGATGCGGGGCCTGCCTTCGGATCTTTTGCCGTTGAACATCATTCTTGTTTCCCCGACACCTGCGGCCGATCTTTTTCAGTGGTTTCCTCCGTTCAAAGAAATTCTGCCCCCCCTGCCCTTGTTTCTCCAGACATCCCGGGGACAGGGATTTGTCAATTCGCTGTCCGACAACGACGGTATCATCCGCAGAACTCCCCTCGTCATGGGATTCGAGGGGAAATTCTATCCCAGTCTCGCCCTTGCCAGCCTCATGCTGGCCCTGGATGCGGACAAAATCGTTCTGAAGGCCGATTCGGCGGGTTTAACCTCCGTCGGTATTAAAAATCTTACCATACCGGTGTCGTCCCAGGGTAATTTGCTGCTGCACTTCAGAAAAAACACCTCGGACTTTACGATCCTGTCTGCCGGGGACATCCTGTCTGGGAAAATCGATCCTGCCGTCATGAAAAATCGCATTGTTTTTATGGGAGCATCGGCATCGGGTCTGGGGGAGTACCATGCAACGCCCATGGATCAATATTTTTATGGGGTCGGAATCCATGCCACGGTAGTGGATAACATCCTGAACCGAAACCTTCTGTCGCGCCCCTCCTGGGCCATAGGTATGGAGTGCGTGGTGGTTCTCCTGACCGGTCTGTTGTGCACCCTGATGCTCATGTACCTGAGACCCAGGCTCTGCAACCTGTCCCTGATCGGCATGACCACCCTTTTCTGGTTCCTGGAACTATTCTTTCTTCGCAGGATGCAGATTTTCATCTCCATGACTTACCCGTTTCTCACCCTGTTTGCCACCTTCTCCTTGTTAAGCGTCATCCGATTCCGCTTGGAAGAGAAAAGAACGCTTAAACGAACCCGGGATATGGTGACGGCTCAGAGTCTTACCCTCTTAGGGATCACCTCCCTTGCCGCCACGAGGGACAAAGAAACCGGTATGCACATCCGCCGCACCGCCCTGTTTGTCAAGCTTCTTGCGCAGCGGATGAGTCTTTCGCCTCGATTCGAATCCGTCCTGGATGCGCACACCATTGAAGTCATGTTTAAATCCGCCCCCATGCACGATATCGGCAAGGTGGGGGTTCCCGACGCCGTGCTTTTAAAGCCCGGCAAACTCACGGACAGCGAATTCAAGGAAATCCAGAAACACACGGAATACGGTTGGCAAGCCATTGCCGAGGCGGAAAACATTTCTGGCGCTGACGGAGACACCTCTTTTCTAAAGGTTTCCAAAGAAATCATCAGGTGCCATCATGAAAAATGGGACGGAACGGGCTACAACCAGGGACTTAAAGGAGAAGAGATTCCCCTTTCCGCAAGAATCATGGCCGTGGCCGACGTTTACGATGCCCTGACATCCAAGCGGACGTACAAGGATTCCTTCGATCACGCCAGCGCCAGAGACATCATTGTGGAAGGCCGGGGGACACACTTTGATCCTGACGTGGTGGATGCTTTTCTTGCAGAGCAGGAACAATTTAAAAAGATCGCTATCGAGATGGCGGACAACTGAATCGAATGCTTGCCATCGTTGTTTGGCCAACTAACTTTTCACGCGAGCACGCGGTGACGTTTTAGTCTCACGCAAAGGCGCTAAGCCGCCAAAAAAATAAAAAAAGGACTGGCTTTGACAGCAACATTTGCTCGAAATACCATTTTCAAAGCCATAACCGCAATCGCCGAAACGATCATCCTAAAAAATTTTGCGCATTCGCGCATTCGCGTGAGTTTCTGGCATATGATTTGTTTACACACTTTATAGAGTATGTATTATTCCTGACTTCCATTCTATCATACTCTAACCTCCCCAGGCCCCGGCACAAAATCAATGGCCTTTTGTGCTGGGGCCTTTTCCTTTAAAACCCGCACAAAAACAACACAATAGAGAGAATCTTGGTCAAAACGTAAATCTCTTTTTGGATAATTGACGGTTGTTATCTAATTTCTCGTTGCACGCAAAAATATATTGCATCTGCAATATTTCTCTTTCAGTTGTGAGGGCAAGCTTTAACTGAGATTTGTTCCCCCTCGCGTCCTTGCACCTTCACGTGAGCCCCTCTTTTATTCTATCGCGGCCCGATCCCTTCTTTCCATTCCTTGATCAACGGCCCGTCTTCTCGCCAGACCCAGCAGGTATTCTTCACCCGGTCAACCGCCATATCCAGAACCATTTCCTGCTCGATCGGCTGCTGGATGACGGCACTCCAGGCCCCCTGCACGGCGGCAGGAGCCATCGCCGTAAGCAATGCCAGCAAATGGCAGCATCCGTTCACCCCACCGATCAGATCTTTCGCTTTGGCGGTGAACCCGCTCACTATGGGCATACCTTTCAGTCGATCAAGACATCCCTGGGTCTCAAGGCACTCTTGCAATGGAATCGTGGGCATTTCGACTTCGATGTCCTCGATAACCAGGTTCGGACCCTTGACCTCCATCCAGATCATCATGTGGTGTATGGTGCCGGGAGGTTGGATCGCTCCATTCGGGCGATAGGTTTCCACCAGACGTTCATCGTGCAGGATACCTTGAACGATAACGGAATCGGCGGCCCCTTCATAGGTTGCGATATCGATTTTCCGGTTGTGAACGGCTTTGCCGCCGTTCTTTACTCGGTCTTTTACATTCACGTCAGTTCACCATTGATGTTTGAGTAAGAGGATTCAAAAGAATTTTTTGCCACAGTTATCATCATGATTAAACGAACGATAGAAACCAAACTGCATGAACTTGCTGGCTATTATCCAGCCGTGGTGGTTGGATAAAATCTCGTCCGTGTGTTCCGTGTGTTCCGTGGTTTAGTTCTTCGCGCCTTCGCGTGAGCCTTAAGCATCACACCAGGTGGTTAGCGAAGGCTTCTTTCAGGAAGGGGAAATCTCTATCGGATACACCGGAGCGGGTATAGACCGACGGCCATTCGGCTAAGAACGTTTGCTTGAGGCGGCCGATGATCTGTCGACCGTCATCCTGGGTCAGGCCGAAGACCGGGCACACGGAAAGCGCGTTTGCCAGGGTCGCACGGCGGCTGCCGTCCATGCCGACGCCCAAGGTAAGGTTGCGGGGCACACCCGGTCCCATATCCGGTTGAGGAACGACGTCGTATGCCGGTGAAAGCCGCCAGCCGTGACCAGGCTGATGAATGAATCCGTGGTTGCGCAGATGATCGTCGGCATTGTTGCACAGGATATTGAAAACCATCCGCATGAAAAGCTGCCTCAGGTCTTCCGCCACATTCGGTGCCGCCATATACCTTCTCATCTGAACGGCGATCTCCTGATAGCTGCCAGAATCGATCCGATCGGTGACCAGCAAGGTGGTGGCCGAGATAAACGGGATCGGGTCGCCCGAAGGGTCGCGGTCGAAACGTTCAATCAAAAAGACGTCCCTGTCGCCCACCGTCAGAACTTTAGAATTTGGCACATCGATTCCGCAGCGGGCGGCCAGGCGAAGATTGGCGTGCTCGATCCGGCAGGTGCTCCACGCTTCACGCTCCCGGCCGAACTTGGCGATCCATTGGCAGCCGTCGTGCAGTGTCGGTGCTTTGGGTTGCGCACCGCCCAGCGAGCTGCCGCGCAGGAGAAACCGGAGATGCCGGGGTGACAGGCTTTCTCCCTGTTCGATCCGATCCACCGTTGCAATCATATCCGCCAGGTCGAGGGCTGCGCCGTGGGGCGGATAATTTTCCCAACCGGGATTGATGGGAGCCGGTCCTTCTTCCAGGGATCGTCCGAATCCGAGGGCACCGGTTCGATTTTCCACCGGCAGGGCGGTGAGATATTCGAATTCTCCCGGAGACTGAGGCTCAGCTGCCCGGTCCAACAGATGTCTCCCCCAACCGTCGGGAGCCGCGTCCCGAATACCGCCGAACAGCGGGCAGGCAGGCGTGGAACGAAACAGGGTTTCTCCCAGAGGAAGCTGCACCGGATCGATGGCAATGGCATCCGGACGCTGGAGATACTTGCGTCCGTACTGGAACGTGGAAACGATCTGGCGGCCGTCTTCGAAAATTGTCAGATAACCGCACGGCACCCACGTACCGCCAAGATGGATGAATACGTAAGCACTGTTCTCTCTGGCCATGGTTGCTCATTCCCTTTAAGGACGGACTCGTAAAAAGGCCGATATCGGCGTTACGCTCATCCTTCGTCACTGCGACGTACCCTTAGTACGCCTCATTCCTCAGGATTCGCAAGCCTTGATCTCGACCTTTTTACAAGCCCGTCGGAAATGCGACGTTTTACGAGTTCATCTTTAAGGATCAGAAATTCATATCCACCTTGCCGCGGGCAGGCCGTATGCGCTGGGTTTTTTCATGGTGCTCACGATCAAGGATGTTGCCCACCGTATCGTCTTCAGGACGGGCCAAGCGGGCCAGGTCGTTTTCCAATCCCAGCGCGAGCAGCGCGGCGGCCAGCACGCCAAGACTCACCCCCGGGTCACCGGCTTCAAGGCGGCCGAGCGTTTTGCGGGTCACGAACATGCGCCCTGCCAGGTCCTGCATGGTCATCTTGCGCCGTTTGCGGGCCAGCCGGATCTGTTGCCCCACTTCGGTCAGTTTTTGTTTCACGGCCAGGGGCAACCCATCTTTTCCAAGTGTTTTATGAGTCATATTATTCCCATTTTGTCTAATTTTGGGTATTAAATAACACATTTTATTGCTTGTCAAGAGATGACTAAGATTTGTTCAATTCCTTCGGGCTTTCATATTTCAACCACCAAGAGCACAGCGAACACAGAAGGGTTTTCTTGCGCCAATCAAAACCGTTGAATAAATGCCTTTTCATCACCCCTCACCCCGGCCCTCTCCCCTCGAGGGGCGAGGGAGTGCGCGCCGGTAATTGCGGAGTATCCATGGCTGCTCCAGGGAATGCATGAAGGTCGAACGTTCAACTTCGAATAATAACTACCGCAGTGACGCAAAGGTTACAAAGAGATTCCATCGGTTGGTTCGTTGCTTGGTTGAATTGGTTGATTGGTTGCGTTGGTTTGCAGACGGAGGCCGCACAACAATACTTGATGACGAATTGTGAATTTTGAATGAAGGAGGTTGATCCTTTGGACCATTTAAAATTCAAAACTGAGAATTCAAAATTGGAATTGTCCGTGTGTTCCGTGTATTCCGTGGTTTAAAAACCCTTCGCGTTCTTCGCGCCTTCGCGTGAGCCTATCTTTTCAAAGCCCTTCTGTGCGCCCCCATTGCATCCGATTCCCATTCATCACTCAGATATGCTATGAAATATGCTGGAACGGCTAAAACGACATCGCAGCAGGAGGAAAGGGTGAGCGCTAATAAAACCAGACGATCGACCCGGTGGTTTTTCGGAATCCTTGTATGCTTCGTATGTATGATTGCAGCAGGCGGCTGGATGCTGCTCAAGCAGAAAACGGTCGACGATTTTCTCGGAGAATATCCTCCGGACGCAAAAAAAACCAAAGCGCAAATCATCAATACAGAGGCCCCCAAACCCAATGTGATTGTGATCGTTGCCGATGACCTTGGTTATGGCGACATCGGCGCCTATGGGAACAAGGTTATCAAAACGCCGAATATCGATTCCCTTGCGGCAGGCGGTCTGCGGTTCACCAGTTTCTACGCCTGCAATTCAATCTGCGGCCCTTCACGGGCCGGATTGCTCACCGGCCGCTACCCGTTCCGCTCGGGAATTATCGGCAACACCTACCCCAAAGATGAGGCCTTGGGAAAACGTGCGGCCAGACGCGCCGGGGTATTGCTTAAAGAATTGGGGGTGCTGGATATCCGTGAAGATTATGTGGCCCGTGGAATATCGGAACACGAACTGACTCTGGCCGAAGCCCTGAAAACGGCCGGCTATCAGACCGGCGTCATCGGTAAATGGCACCTGGGCGATTATTCGAGCGACCCGCGCTACAATCCGGTCAGACACGGTTTCGACAGCTATCTGGGGGTGCCCTACAGCAACGATATGCTGCCCTTGCCGTTGTACCGGAACGAATCCGAGGTCGAAGCGGACATCGGCAACGACGAGGATCAGGCCCGTTTAACCGGGCTATACACGGATGAGGCGCTTCGATTCATAAAAGGCGCGGAAGAACCGTTTTTTCTTTACCTGGCCCACACCTTCCCCCATCAACCCCTGTATGCCTCCGAACCCTTCAAGAACGGTTCGAAAGCCGGGAGATTCGGCGATGCGGTGGAAGAAATCGACTGGAGCGTAGGCCGCATCGTCGATCTGCTCCGAAAACGGAAGATCGAGGAAAACACGCTGGTCATTTTCACCAGCGACAACGGTCCCTGGTACGAAGGCAACCCCGGAGTCTTCCGCGGCAGAAAGGGCCAGAGCCTGGAAGGCGGATTCAGGGTGCCGTTCATCGCCAGGTGGCCGGCAAGGATTCCTTTCAATGCCGTCTGCGAGGCTGCGGCCATGAACATAGACCTGTATCCCACCCTATTCGAACTGGCCGGGCTGAAACTTCCGGAAGATCGTTCGATCGACGGGCGGAATATGCTCGGACTTTTGACCGGCGAGGATGACCGCGACACCCACGAAGCCTTTTATTTTTATCATTACGACCAGCTCGAGGCTATCCGCGCCGGCAAATGGAAATATTATCGGCGGGTGAACCGCTACACCTGGCCCATCCCCCTGGATGCGGCAAAAATTCCGAATCAATTGGGCAAGAAACAGATTGGCGACCGATGGCCCTTGCTCTACGACCTGGAGCTGGACCCAAGCGAATCCTACAACCTTCGTAAAACCCGCCCGGATGTTGCCGCGCAGATGGAAAAGCGGCTTCAATCGTGGGAAAAGGCCAATCAATCAAATCCGCGTGGGTTTGCGGGGAACCGGATGTAATAGTTAGCTAGTGCCCGTCCAGAAATAGGAAAATTAGGTCGAGATCGAGGCGCACGAAAAATTTTACCGGAGTCATATGGTTGATCTGAAGTTTCCCCGTTTTGGGTGGCGGCAAGATGGTTGAGAATTCTCGCGACGTGTAAATATTGCTAATGATTACAGGCGGTTAATAGAATGGCGGCTCCTTGTAACCCATTGATATCATTGGACATATTCGGCCGATTTTTTAATGATAAGCGTAAATATGTATAAAATACGGGAGTTTATGATTGAATGCGAGGGCCGGTTGTGGTATGCTTCTTCTACCACGAAAAAAAACACCAAAACCGGGAGCCTCGCATGTTCATCCTACACGACATTCTCGAAAAACTCAAAAACGAATTCCCGCAGTCTCGAAAAGGTCAAGAGCGCGGAATCTGGTTCACCTATACGATCATGGCGATCATCGTGCCTTTCGCCTCGTCCAGGACATCGTGCATCCTCCGGTGTCTCAGATCCCTGTTCGGCTTTACCGGGATACGGCGAAAACGATTCTACACGTTCATGGCATCTCCAAAGATACCATGGAAACGATTGTGGCAGACGCTGTGGAAAATGATTCCCCAACCACTGACCGGCGGGCGGCTGTTGCTGGCACTGGATGACTATGTCAACCCCAAAACGGGCAAGAAAATCTTCGGATGCGAAAAGATATTCGATCATGCTGCCAAACAGAATCAGTCGAAATATCCGTGGGCACAGAATGTCGTTACCGTGGGACTGCTGAAGATCGTCAAGGGACGATGGGCGTGCCTGCCCTTGAGCTACCGCTTCTATCACCTGAAAAAGAGCATTGCCCGCATGCATCGCCAAGGCGGGCCGAAATTGGCGTTTACCAGCAAGATGGCCATGGCTGTCGACATGATCACAGATGTTGCCGGGGTCTTTGGTCGAAAGCGGATCATCGTCACCACCGATTCCTGGTTCGGTAACAATGGCTTGTGGAAGCCGCTGCATGATCGACTGGGAATATGGATTGACATGATTTCCCGGCTCAGATCGAACAGCAATCTGTTCGATCTGCCCGGTCCGCATGTCAGCAGTCGGGTGGGGCGGCCCCGAAAATACGGCCGGAAATTGGGCAATGCGGCGTCGATGGCTGCGTATTACAGATCTCTGGCACAGGAATACACCGTCAATTTGTATGGCCGCGACAGGACCATCTTGGCCTATGAGCGTGTGGTCATGCTCAAAACGATGCGCTGTGCCGTCAAAGTGGTTTGGGTTTATCGACAAACCCAGTGGGTGGCTTTTTTCTCAACCGACATGTCCCTGTCCGTTCGACAGATCGTTGAGTATTATGGTGCCCGCTGGAAAATCGAAGCCCTGTTCAAAGAACTGAAACGCGACATCGGCAGTGCCGAAACGCAAACCCGTCATCCGCAGGCGGTCGGCAACCACCTGCACTTTTGCATGCTGGCGACCACCGTCGCCTGGATCTATGCAAGTCGGGCCGAGAAGACACCAACCCGTCGGCATGCAGTTGATGGCCGGAGCCATTTTGCCTTCTCGGACGTTCGCCGATCGATAGCCAAAGCCGCCATGGACGATAATTTTCGTAGGCTTTTCCCTGGCCCACGTATATCCGTCATAAATTCACTGGTGGACGTACTGCTGCACATGGCGGCGTGATGCTTTATAGGAAACTTTAGTCAACTATATACCTGCGGTAAAATTTTTCGCGCAACAAAGATATCGGGCGAATTGGGCATTTCTGGACGGGCACTAACTATTTTTCCAGTTCTTTTCTTATCGCCATGCCAACATCTTTAATGTTGTATGGTTTTCTGATGAATTGACCGACGCCGATGTCCAGCGCCTTTTTCACACGATCCGTCTCGGCAAATCCACTGGCAATGACCGCTTTCTGCCCGGGCCTGATTTTTAATATTTCTTCAAACGTCTCCAGACCATCCATCCCGGGCGGCATGAGCATGTCCAGAATCACCAGATCTGCGGTTTCTCCACGCAAATAGGATATCGCATCCTCGCCGCTCAATGCGGCAGATACACGATACCCCAACGTAGAAAGAATATTCGATGCGATCTCTCTTTGGTCGTCGAGATCGTCGACAATCAATATTCGTTCGCCGTTTCCTTTAAAATCGATTTCGTCCGGTCTTCGGATAGCTGACATGTCGTCATCCTGGCTTGCAGGGAAATACAATTTAAACCGCGAACCATTTTTCCCGTCGCTTTCCACATGGATATGGCCATGGTGATCCATGATCGTCCCCCAGACAACGGCCAGGCCTAGTCCCGTTCCGCTTCGCCCCATAACCTTTTTCGTGTAAAACGGTTCAAAGATCTTCTCCATGTCGTCCTTGGATATCCCCGAACCGGTGTCCGCAATCTCCAGCAGAACGCACTCGCAGTTATTTACCCCGTCAACATCCTCCAAACACACTTCACCCGTTTGAATGTTCTCTGTCTTTATGCTGACCTGCCCACCATCGGGCATGGCCTCTGCGGCATTGGAAACAAGGTTCATCACGGTTTTCGACAGATGAACGGAAGATCCGGAGATAGGTTTCAACGAGTTCGCCAGATCCGTTTTTATGGTCACCCTTTTGTGAAACGACTTAATTTTCATGCATTCCGGACTGGCAAGAAATTGCGTGACGATATCGTTCAGGTCAACATGCTCCTTGCAGGCCACACCCCGCCGGGCCAATGTCAGAAGGTCCTGTACGATAACGGCGGCCTTCTCACCCGATTTTTTAATGGTCCGGATAGGCTTTTTTAAAGAACTGTCCTCCGGCAATTGCATAAGAAGAAGATCCGGATAGCTGACGATACCGGAAAGAATATTGTTTAAATCGTGGGCAACGCCTCCTGCAATGGTGCCCATAAACTCCATTTTCTGGGCGTTCTCCAGTTTCTTTTCGAGTTCATAAAGATCCGTGATATCGCGTGAAATAATCACACAGCCCGCTATCTGGTTGCCGGAATGTGCGTATGGCGTGCAAACGAGATCCATATATCTACGGCCACGCCCTGGAAGATGAATCCAGGTTCTGTATTTAACCACCTGGCCGGAGAAAGCCCTGTCCAGTCTTTTCTTATGGACTTCGACAGGAAAGATGTCACCTACAATATTCCAGATCTTTTTTCCGATCACTTGTGTTCGAGATTTTTTAAGCACATTAAGCGCCGCATCATTAATGGCCTGATAGGTATAAGACAGATCGACCATTACCATGTGGTCGGTTGACGACGCTACGATTCTCTCGTATTTGCGCAGTTCCTCCTCGGCCTTCATTCGGATGTCGACTTCATTTTTCAGTTTTACGTTGGCGGTGGACAACTCTCGGGTCCGCTTTTTTACTTTGAATCGAAGCGTCAGGTTGGTTAATGCAAATAGGAACAACAAAGAGGCAATGCCAATGAGTGTGTACTTGATCGGGTTGGGCAGAATCCATTCAGACGGTGCGACGAGCCAATGGTTCAGCGTCTGGCTGTAAAACGGATCTTTTTCATCGTGCATTCTATGCAGATGCTTATCGATAACGGAAAGCAGGTCGCGCCCCGAATCCTTTGGCGATGCAAATCTTACCTCGATCGGGTTGAACATGATGGACGTTTCCTGAACAGGGTAATTGCCTTTATTCTCGATACCATAAAGCCTGTTTACAACCCCGGCCTGGACCCGATCCGCTTCAATCAGTTCAAATACGACATCGTATCCATCCGCCTCGATGAACCGGCAATTCATATTGAATTTCGATGTCAGCTCTTTAATTCCAAGAAAATGGATATCTTCCATTTTCACGGCGATCTTTTTTTGATCCAGATCCAAAACTGAACTGATATTGGAGCCCTTGGCGACATATACCTGCCCCCAATTCGTAATTACCGTCTCATATGTAAAATCGTATTTTTTCGCCCGCTCCTTCGAGTAGGCCATCGCTGCTATCAGGTCAATCTCGCCGGCCTCCAGTCTATCGATGCATTCCGGCCACGACCCATACACGAATTCAAGGGTCCACTGCTCTTTTTGCGCGATGTGCTCCAGAATATCGACAAAAATGCCTTTCGCCTTTCCATTGTTATCCATAAATACAAGCGGTTTGTTGTGATATAGCCCAACCTTGACCGTTTTGTCTGCTTCAGCCTCGAGCGGTACTATGAATTGAAGCAGCGCCGACAGAACAGCAAAAGCGATCAAGGTCTTTTTAAACTTTTTTAGAAATCCAATATATTGAAAAACAAACATATTCTTCTCCAAATAGCAGAGCATACGACATCTTTTCCTGTGTGGTCGTTAACAGGAATCAGGACAAATCGGCGGCAATCACAACATCAATGGTTGGCTGGTAGGCTTGAACAAGGAAAAACGGCCAGGAATCGCACTTAGATGGCAACCGGCAGCTTCAGAAAGAAATCAGTTAGGGCACAACATATTGCAGAGATATTCTTTTTCAATAGTACGAATTGAATTCGCGTAAGATACCACTTTATTTATTGATCCTATGAGGCCTGTTCGGTTACATCCGACTGGGAGCATACCGGCGATTACTTAAACGGTAAATTTATCTCTAAAACTGTAAATATGTGCAAGAGTATTGGTGGGTTATAGCGTATTTTGGGCAAATATTGCGTAACCTGCGAAATTGACAATGAAGTTTTCGGGTTGAAACCAAGCCATCTGCCTGGCTATTCTAAAATATGACGGAAAAAGACCGAACAAAATGGGATGCAAAATATCTGG
Organism: uncultured Desulfosarcina sp.; assembly: GCF_963668215.1. Taxonomy (NCBI): domain Bacteria; kingdom Pseudomonadati; phylum Thermodesulfobacteriota; class Desulfobacteria; order Desulfobacterales; family Desulfosarcinaceae; genus Desulfosarcina; species uncultured Desulfosarcina sp. Next base: position 4,385,229 of record NZ_OY764190.1, on the reverse strand, counting down.
AAAAGCTTGGCGGCACTGAACCTTCCTACGTACTTGAGAAGTATTGCTCCCTGGCACCAGTTGGCAAAGCTTTGGACATCGCCTGTGGGAACGGCAGAAACAGTATCTTCCTGGCTGAAAAAGGATTCGTTGTGGATGCCGTGGATATTTCGAAAGTGGCCACCGACCAACTGACAGGCAGGCATCCGAATATCAATGTCATTTGCACAGATCTGGATACGTGGACTATCCCGCCGAATTTCTATGATCTGATCATCAACATCCGATTTCTGGACAGACGTCTTTTCCCGATGATTCAGGAGGGGCTTAAGCCTGGCGGCATCCTGATTTTTGAATCATTTATGGATGGTAAAAAGGATGAGTATTGTCTAAAAAAGAACGAACTGCTTGATGCTTTCCGGTCGCTACGAGTCGTCTATTACGAGGAAAAAAAGATAGACCCAGATGAAAAGTTCGATCAGATTGTTTCACTTGTTGCGATCAATACGGGAAAACTTTTGATGTGACCATCCACGACTCTTACACCCGCAACGGATGTGGTCCTCAACCGCCCGACAGATTTATTTCAATCCATGACCTGAGATCTCGGGACGGGCCACGCTAACTAATTGAAAAAAATTAATAAGAGAGAAAATGTAGGCCTATTTGGGGGCTATATCGCAATTTTCAGGGCCAAAAATCGAATTATAGGTCCATTTTTATTTGTTTGGTTCAAAACATTTCCTATCACTTCATTCTATATCGCTATTTTTGACCCCAAAAATCGCAATATATATGGTATTTAGCACCTTCTTTTCATTAATTTCTCTTTAATAATAGTGTGTTGCCTTGGCCTGATAATCATTAAAGTGCGGTTTGCGGCCATCAGAGAATCATCATGAACTTTTAAGAACTGTTACCTGCTTTATCGCAATGCATGATGGTTCTCTGATGGCCGCCAGTAAGAGAGGCACCTCCCTTCCATGGCGACCATCGTCATGGAATAATAGGGTAACATATCAACCAAATGGGAGGTGCCATATGAAAACCTACGCTGGAATCGATCTTCATTCAAGTAATAGTTTTATCGGGGTGATCAACCAGAATGACAAAAAGCTGCATAGCCGTCGTCATGAGAACAATCTCAAAGAAATTCTGAAGGTGCTTGGCAAGTATAAAAAAAGCCTTCAAGGAGTTGTCGTCGAATCGACCTATAACTGGTATTGGCTGGTTGATGGATTGATGGAAAAGGGCTACAAGGTCCATTTGGCCAACCCATCCGCCATCCAGCAATACAAAGGGTTAAAAAACAGGGATGATAAGTATGATGCGTTTTGGCTTGCGCACTTGCTTAGACTCGGCATCCTGCCGGAAGGCTATATTTACCCCAAGTCATTACGTTCGATAAGGGACCTGTTTCGAAGAAGAATCATGTTTGTAAAACAACGGACAACCCAAATCCTGAGTTTGCAAAGCATGATTGCCCGCAACAAGGGGGTGGAGCAAAACGCCAGTGCCATCGCTCGATTTCGGGATGATTTCATCCGGCAAATGTTCGATAGTCCGCATCTGGTATCCACCGCCCGTTACCAAATAGAAACGATTCGTTTTCTTGAAAAGCAAATCAAGGAGATTGAGACGGAAGTAGCGGGAATCGTAGAAATAGACAAGGCTTATCGGAATTTACTGAGCATTACCGGAATCGGGCGGATTTTGGCAACGACCATCATGCTTGAGGTAGGAGATATTCATAGGTTTAAAAATGTAGGCAACTACTCATCATATTGCCGTTGCGTCAAGGCACAGTGTACATCCAACGGCAAAAAGAAAGGAAACAACAACCGTAAAAACGGAAACCGCTACCTGGCCTGGGCCTATGTGGAAGCAGCCAACCATAACAAAAGAAGTTGCCCTCGGTCACGGAAGTTTGTCGAGCGCAAGACGGCTGAAAAGAATTATACGGTAGCGATTAAGGCTCTTGCCAATAAATTGAGCAAGGCATCGTACTTTATCATGAGAGATCAAACAACATTCGATCCTGCGATGTTGTTCAGATAGAATTTGGGTGCGGCAGCAACCCAAGCTCGGGGGCTGGTACAATCCATATGGTCTGATTGGTGCTGCCGCATCCCGTCTGTTTTCGATTCGTCCGCCCATGCCGTGAACCACAAAATGGGTGGCATCAACCACAGGTCTGAAAAATACACTTGGAACTGGCATGGTACCGAAGGTCTTCTGGGGCTCTTTGAGCCAGGGATGGCACAGACCATCTTGATCCCGATGGGTGACTGGTGCGGATCGACCTCAATCGATCCAACCGACCAAATTGAAGCTACGGGCGCGGAAGAGGGAAAACAGCGAAGATGTCGTTTAAACAGAATATTATGGTCAAGCGAAAAAGTTGCTTTTTTGCATGGGGGGGTGTTTTTTAACTTGCCCCGCACTTTAATGGGCGTCCCCGAACCCGATAGACCACCCCACTACCGACGCTTTTTATGTCTCAAGTCGAATGATAGGAAACGATCAGCTACACTGATTTAAATATTCAAAGTATTTTTTGCTGTAGAAGTTCAGATTTGATCTGACAGTTACCGATTCTGAGAAGGTGTCTGTCAGGTCAAGTTCAGGCTATTTTTTTCTCTTCCCAGAGTCGTTTGCCATCTTCAAGGGTTTCCATCGGGGTTCTGCCGCAGCACATTTTTCCCTGATGCGTTCGCTCATGATTATACTGCTCAAGCCACCGGTCAAGATCAAACTGAAGCGTTTCGATATCCCGATAAATCTTCTTTCTGAAGGTCACCTGATAAAATTCCTGCAGCATGGTTTTATGGAACCGTTCGCAGATGCCGTTGGTTTGCGGCGATCTGGCCTTGGTCTTGGTGTGTTCGATGTCGTTAATAGCCAGATACAATTGATAGTCGTGGGTTTCGGCTTTGCCGCAATACTCGGTACCCCTGTCGGTTAAGACGCGAAGCAGCGGCAACTCATGCTTTTCATAAAAGGGCAGCACCTTATCATTGAGCAAATCGGCAGCAGTGATCGGCGTCTTGGTGGTATAGAGTTTGGCAAAACCGACCTTGGCATACGTATCGATAAAGGTTTGCTGATAGATCCTGCCCACGCCCTTAAGGGTTCCGACATAAAAGGTATCCTGTGATCCCAGATAACCTGGATGAGCCGTCTCGATCTCCCCAGCAGCGATGTCGTCTTGCTTTTTCCGTTCTAATGCCTGGACCTGGCTTTCGGTAAGAATCAGATTCTCCTTGGCCATTTTGTCCTCAAGGGCCTTGAGCCGGTCTTTAAAGCGAGCCAATTGGTGACGCAGCCATACACACCGGACACCACTGGGGGAAATGAACACGCCCCGCTTACGCAATTCGTTGCTGGCACGCACTTGGCCAAAGGCCGGTTGTTCAACGGCATAGGCTACGACAGCAGCCTCGGTCATTTCGTCTGTGCGGTTTTTAATATTGGGTTTGCGTCGGTTTTGATCGACGAGGGCATCGACGCCGCCTTGTTCAACGGCGTTTTGATAGCGGTAAAAGGTGTCACGGGAAAGCCCCATGATCCGGCAGGCTTTGGATACGTTGCCCAGTTCCTCGGCCAGGTTCAACAATCCGATCTTGTGTTTGATGACGGTTTTGGTACCATTCAGCATGAGGGTTACCTCCTATGGTTTTGGTGGTTTGGTTGCCACCTTCATCAAAACCGGTAACCCTCACTTTTTCAAGTGCGTTGTCAGATCAAATCGAAACTAATCCATCTAAATAATCTTTTGGAGGAACTTGTACAAACCGCTCAGATTTCGAACTTTTTTTTGCAGGCCTGAGTTCAAAACCACATTTCTTTAACACCTCATCCAGCGTACCCATTTCAAAACAAGTAGTAAGAAAAAGCTCAAGAGCATCGCCTAAATTCTTCTTGGCACTATTCTCCGTTTTGCCCTGTGTAATTACGTCAAGCACTGGGCAAGATGCAACATACCACTTGTCCTTTTTATGAATTTCAACAGGAATTCGCAATTGCATCTTGACTTGGACTTTTGGCATTTTTCCCCCGATATGAGATAGCCTTATAGGCTTGCATAGCTATTTTATCGGTATTCCTTCATAGATAGTCAATGCTTTTTTTCATATGCACCTTTAATGCCGGGGCGTTTTTTGTAGCCGTCAACCGGACCATAGTACCCGAAAAAATGCAAAACAGCGCCCTGGGGGAGCCTGGGGCGGTTTTTATTCCTGGATCATGGGGCGCGATTGGAAACGGCCATCAAGAGGCGAAAGTCGTTGTTCAAATCTGCTTACACAGTGCTTACACGGACCCAAAAAAGGCGAAAGGGGTTACAGCTTGTCAACTGCAATCCCTTGATTTTTCTGGCGCGCCCGGCAGGATTCGAACCTGCGGCCTACGGATTCGAAGTCCGGCGCTCTATCCAGCTGAGCTACGGGCGCGAATGGCCATTTAAGGCAACGTAGGGGTAATTCTTTATACCATCCCGACGCCGGGCACAACCACTTTATACTATTTTGCTGCCGCGCGGGCCTCCGCCAGCCAGCCGTCCCAGGTGGCCTTGTTCTTGGAGATCCACTCAGCCACGTGGCGCTCGATGTCCTTCTGGGATTTTTCACCCTCGTTCATGCGGGTGTTTTGCTCGTTGATGTCGATCAGCGGTAGGGTCACCACTTCAAAAAATTTCTTCGCCGCCGGATTCTTGGCGATGAACTTCTTGTTGGCGACAATGCGGATATCGGAGACGACGAACCCGAGTTTGATCGGATCGGACACGGCCCCTTCCACGCCGGACACGGTCATTCTCTCGACGGCCGATTTCTGGGAGTCCTTGGGGATGATCTCGGGAACGTTGATCCACATGACGTCTTTGCCGGGTTTCAGCTTGAAGATCGTCCAGTTGGGGGCCCAGGTGTAAAAGAAAATAGGCTCGCCGCTTTTATAGGCGCCCAGGGCCGCCGCCATACCGGCTTCGTAGGAGGCCTTGACCGGATTGATGTAGTCATCCAGGCCATATACGCCCATGTGGTGGGCGATCACGTTTTCGCAGCCCCAGCCCGGCGGGCAGGCGGTCAGATCGGCTTTGCCGTCGCCGTTCTTGTCGAAGGCCTTCATGACTTCGGGACGTTTGAAATCGTCGAGGGATTTGATGTTGAATTTATCCACTTCCTTCTTGGATACCAGATATCCCTGCAGCCCGCCCGCTTTGACGACGTAGCCGTACTTGTCGGCCTTATCGTAAAAGTTTTTCGGCAGCTGGCTGTCATGGTTGGGGAACCAGCCGTTGGTCCAGTAATCCACGTCGCCCAGGGCCACCGATTTGTAGAAAATGGGGTTCTGCAGGTCTTTGGGGGCTTTGGCTTTGTAGCCGAGTTCTTCCAGCCCGCGACGCACGAGGGCTTCCTGGAAGAAACCGGTATTCCAGGTAGCGCGTGCCGGTTGAACCGTTACGCCTTTGCCCGGCATGTCCGAACCGGCCATCACCGGCGGAGCGATCACCGCCAGACTAATTGCGATACAAAAAACGAGTACACTCTTCCACACTGCTCTCATAACTCCTCCTTGGTATAGGGTTAATTTCTCTGAGCCATGGACTGCGTAATGCGGTCCAGAACAATAGCGATCAATACAATTCCCAGCCCGCCGATGACGGCGCGGCCGATGTCCAGGGTGTTGAGTCCCAGGATTACCGGGGAGCCCAGACCGCCGGCGCCGATCAGCGCGGCGATAACGACCATGGAAAGGGCCATCATGATGGTCTGGTTCAACCCGGCCAGGATCGTCGGCATGGCCAGGGGGATCTGCACCCGGCGCAGCACCTGCCAGCGGCTGGCGCCGAAAGCCTCGGCGGCTTCCACCAGCTCCGGATGAACCTGCCGGATGCCGAGGCTGGTCAGCCGGATGATGGGGGGCAAGGCGAATACGATGGTCGCCAGCACGCCGGCTACGTTGCCCACGGAAAAGAGCATCACGATGGGCACCAGGTAGACGAAGGCCGGTGTGGTCTGCATGGCGTCGAGCACCGGCCGCAGGGAGGCTTCAAACCGGTCGCTACGCCCGGCCATAATGCCCAGGGGAACTCCGACGATGGCGCAGAAAACCACCGAGGAGAGCACCATGGCCAGCGTGGTCATGGTTTCGGCCCACAGCCCCAAAAGTCCCACGAAGGTCAGCGTCACGGCAGAAAAAATGGCCAGACCTTTTCCCGAAAAACGCCACGCGGCCAGGGTAATCAGGGCAATGATGACGATCGGATGAATCCAGTTGAGTCCGTGGTCGAAACCGTTCAGGGTTACCTCAACTGGCCACTTCATGGCCTGGAAAATGTCACGGTAATTGTCGACCAGCCAATCAACGAAATACGTTACCCACGCATCTAAGGGAATTACTGAATCTTGAAACATAATCGGTTACCATTTTGTTTTGGTTGTTCGTTTAAAATAAATTCAATCAAACCGCTTTTCATGCGGTCGCGGCCTCGGCCTGTTCATCGAGGTTCTCTTCGGCCCGATGAAGGGTCTTGAGAAAGCGGTTTTTGGAAACCACGCCCTTGTAGACATTGTCGTCATCCACGACCGGCACCGGCCAGCTGTGGGACGCCACCAGCGGCAGGATGTCCTGCATGGAGTCGTCGATGTTGACCGCTTCGCCATCTTTGATGAAGGCCTGCTCGAGGGGACTGTCCGAGGCGCCTTTTTCCATGCACTCCTGAAGCGTTTCCGAAGAAACAATCCCCTTAAAGTGCCGGCGTGAATCCAAAACATAGCCGTAATCGCGGTCGCTTCCGCTGAGCAGTTCGTGGGCGGTCCGCAGACTTCCAGTTTTGGTTACGATGATCGTGGGATGGGTATCCCGGAGAATATCGCCGGAAGAGATCACGTTGGTGGGGTCGACGCCCCGGAAAAAGGCCCGCACATAGTCATCGGCGGGATTTTGAAGAATCTCTTCCGGTGCGCCTACCTGGATCACCCGCCCGCTCTCCATGATGGCAATGCGGTCTCCGATCCGTAAGGCTTCGTCGAGATCGTGAGAAATGAAGACGATGGTGCGTTTCTGCTCTTCCTGGAGCTTGAGGAGTTCGTCCTGCATTTCGGTTCGGATCAGCGGGTCCAGCGCGGAAAATGCCTCGTCCATGAGCAGGATGTCTGGATCCACGGCCAAGCCACGGGCGAGTCCCACGCGCTGCTGCATACCGCCGGAAAGCTGGCTGGGATAGGATTCCTCCCAACCGGCAAGGCCGACCTGATCGAGGGCGTCCTTGGCCCGCGCATATCGTTTTTCCTTCTCGATGCCGGCGAGTTCCAGACCGAAAGCCGCATTGTCGATGACCGAGAGGTGAGGCATCAGGGCGAAGGACTGAAACACCATGCTCATGTTGTGAAGCCGAAACTTGACCAGTTCCTTCTCGTCCATCTCGACGACGTTTTTGCCGTCAACCAGTACCTTGCCCGCCGTCGGTTCGATGAGCCGGTTGAGCATTCTGACGATGGTGGATTTGCCCGAGCCGGAAAGGCCCATGATCACGAAAATTTCCCCGGCTTCGATGGAAAAGCTGGCATTGTCCACGCCGACGGTCATGCCCGTTTTTTCGAGGATGGACTCCTTGTCTCCCCCCTTCTTGAGCATTTCCATGGCCTTACCGGGTTGATTGCCGAAAACTTTGTACAAATTCTCTACTACGATTTTTTCCATACGGTTCTGTTTCCTCAAAAGGCTTTTGGCGCAACTTGAGCCTTTCTGTTAATTTGGGTTGACATCTCTCTCGAATGAGCTGGTTTCCAGATATGGCGCGGCGTCGATGGCCTTGGCCTCCATGAGCACAACCAGGCGCTGAAGAGCGCTCAATATCAGCATCTGTTCCCACTCCTGCAGGCTGGTAAACCGCTCGACGAAAGTCTCCTGCATCAAAGGGGGTGCATTTTCGATGGTCTGCCGACCCAATTCGGTCAGACGCACCAAGCTGCGCCGCTTATCGTTCTCACTGCGCTTGCGCGTCAGCAGTTCACGTTTTTCCATCCGCTCCAGAATGCCTGTAACCGTTGCCTGGCTCAGGCTTACCGCGGTCGCGATTTCACCGGGCGTAATGTCGTTCCTGACCGCAATTTCCCGTAAAATCATGAGCTGCGGCCCTGTCAGTCCCACCCGTTTGACAAGCTTCTTCGAATTCATGTCGATGGAACGAATGATTTTCCGAAGGGCGATCATCACTTTGTCGCTGATGGTCGAATCGTCGGAAATGTTCGCAGAGCATTCGGAATCGATTTTATTTTGCATCCTAAATCTTTCCTGGTGGATAGAAACCGGTTTTTGTGACTTTTAATATTTTGTCTACTAAATAAATATAACCGGAAACAAACCCATCGAAAACAACAAGAAAATAAAAATAACACGAAATATCGGATTATTCAAGGTTACTTTCCGATAAATGCTCAGAAAAACCAGCCCGCCAATATTTCCTGGTGAAAATAGATAGTTTAGAATCATGCTGGAATTACATTTTGAATTGAAATAAATCGAAGCCACCGTTCCTTGACGTACTGGAAGCTGGAAGGAGGACCAAAAGCGGAAGAAACGAATTCGACGGGGCCGTCAGGAAATGCAAAAGCCATTGCAACCCGGAAGCTGCAATGGCTTTTGTTTTTTTATGGGGTGAGTGATGGGACTTGAACCCACGGCCCTCAGGGCCACAACCTGATGCTCTACCAACTGAGCTACACCCACCATAAGAATTATTCTGATTAACAAATCGCTTTACCCATTTCAAGCTCAATTTTCAGGACGTCGGCCGAAAAATGGCTTTTCAAGTGTTCATCCATTCTAACGGCTTCGTTTAAACCACCCGGATTTTTGCGGCATGGCTGAATCAGGTCCATAGGTATTGACCCAAAAGCCCTTGTACTATAAACTCCGATGGCTTTTTACGCGTTCATCAACCTTTGAAATTCGATCCTGACGAGGTAGCGACTTGACCCGATTCCATGTGTTCGTCATCAGGGCCATTCTGGGGGCCGGATTTGCCGTGCTGCTTACACGAATGTTCTACCCCGATGCCAATCTGGTTTATGTGGCCGGATTGGGCATCATTCTTGTGGGATTGGCCTATTTTGCGGAGTATCTCAGAAATCGCAAAAAAAACTGACGTTTTCATTTTAAGCCGGATGATTTCGGCTCGCCTGTGCTATGGCTTAGAGAAATGGACGCAGGCTGTCCCGGATAAGCCTGACGGAGCAAAACCATCGTGAAACAGATTATTCTCGGTACCGCAGGACACATCGACCACGGCAAAACCAGCCTGATCAAAGCCGTTACGGGCACCAACACCGACCGCCTCAAGGAAGAGCAGAAGCGCGGCATCACCATCGAACTGGGATTTGCCTCCCTGGATCTTCCCGGCGGCCAGCACCTGGGCATCGTGGACGTGCCCGGCCACGAAAAATTCGTCAAGAACATGGTGGCCGGCGCCACGGGCATCGATATTGTAGCCATGGTGATCGCCGCCGACGAGGGCGTCATGCCCCAGACCCGGGAGCACATGGAAATCTGCACCCTGCTGGGGGTCCGGCACGGCCTGGTGGTGCTGACGAAAATCGACATGGTGGACGAAGAATGGCTGGAAATGGTCACCGAAGATGTCCGCGAATTCACCATAGGAACCTTTCTGGAAGGGGCTCCCATCGTACCGGTTTCCTCGGCCACCGGCGATGGCATCCCCCGTTTCATCGAGCAATTGGGCGCCCTGAGCGAAAATGTGCCGGAGCGCGTCAGCACAGGCCTGTTTCGACTGCCCGTCGACCGCGTCTTCACCATGAAAGGCTTCGGAACAGTGATTACCGGCAGCCTGATTTCGGGCCGGATCTCCGTCGGGGAGAGCATCATGATCTACCCCGGCGCAATCACCTCCAAGGTCCGGGGCATCCAGGTGCACAACCAGGGCCGGGAGTCCGCCGAGGCCGGCATGCGTACGGCCATCAATTTCCAGGGGCTGGAAAAAGCTGCCATCAACCGCGGAGACATCCTGGCCCGTGAGAACACCCTGGTTCCCAGTTTCATGGTTGACCTGGAGATGCATTTTCTTGCCAGCAACAGAAAACCGATCAAAAACCGCACCCAGGTCCGCTTCCACACCGGCACCAGCGAAATCATGGGCAACCTGATCCTGCTGGATCGGGAGGAACTGATTCCGGGAGAGAGTTGCGTGGCCCAGATCCGCCTGGACGAACCGGTCAGCCTGGTCCGCGACGACCGCTTCGTGATACGCAGCTACTCCCCCGTGCGCACCATCGGCGGCGGCAAGGTGATCAACCCCATCCCCGTCAAACACAAGCGCTTCCACCAGGATGTCGTCGATGCGCTCAAGAGCCTTGCCGATGCCGAACCCGAAGGCATCGTCGACCATCAGACCCGCATGGCCGGACCGGCGGGCGTATCCTTTGCCGACTTGCTGCTGATGACCGATCTGCCGGCCAAGGCCCTGGAGGCCACCATTGCCAGCTTGCTCAACAGCCAGGCCATCGTGCTGGTGGACAAGGAAAGCCGCCGCTACGTGCACCAGGAGACCTTCGACGCCATGAGGCAGTTGAGCCGCACGGTGCTCGAAGCCTATCATCGCGAGAACCCCCTCAAAACCGGCATTTCCAAAGAGGAGTTGAAGTCCAAATTCCCCCACGACGCCGGCGGCAAGCTGTTTACCCTGGTGCTCAACCGGGAGATCAAGGACAACCAGCTGGTGCTGGAAGACGACAGGGTCCGCCTGTCGAGCCACGAGGTCTCCCTGCAGGTAGATCAGCAGGAACTCAAACAACAGATCCTGGATGTTTACCGGCAAAGCGGATTGACCCCGCCCTATTTCAGGGAGATCGTCAGCCAGCTGAGTGTGGAGCCCAAACCGGCCAAAGAAGTCCTGGAACTGCTCGTCGGCGAAGGTGCCCTGGTCAAGGTCAAGGAAGACCTTTATTATGATCGTCCCACCCTCGAGAATTTGAAACAGCAGCTGGTGGACCACATCATCGCCAAGGGAGAAATCTCCACCCCGGAATTCAAGGATATGACTGGAGCTTCCCGCAAATATGTGATACCTTTGATCGAACATTTCGACGCCACCAATGTTACAATCCGGGTGGGAGACATCCGCAAACTCAGAAAACGACAATAAAACCGCTGCCGGCATATACCTGCCGGCGGCTCGACCGCTATCGGAGATCAGCCGTCATGGGAAACGAAGCCAAAGGATTCGAATTCAGAAAATTCGCCACACCGCGCATCATCGGAAGCATCGCCATCGCCATCATCGTTCTGTGGGCCCTGATCCTCATCTTCGGATCCTCGGATGTCCCCTCTTCCAAACAGACGGCCGGCGGGCACGCCGTCACCGCCGGACACGGGGAGGAAGACGAGGCCCCCGTCGATAACAATGCGACCGCTTCCCACGAAACCGGGACGCAACCGGCAACTCAGGCTGCCGACCACGGCGAATCCGCCGGTGAAACGGCCGCCGTTCACCATGCCGCCGACAGCCCGAAGCCCCAGGCCCACCAAGCTGCCGCTTCCCATGACACAGCGCCGACCGACCGTACGCAAACGCATCCGCAAACAACGGCCGCCGCAAAAACCCACGAAACTACCGCAGACAGTCATGCAGCCGCCGACACGGCCGCCGACTCCCACGGAGCCGCCGCCGGCCATCCTGCCCTTGCGCACACGGCAACCCATAAACCCCAGCCCAAGGGCGTGGCCTTCGTCGAAGCATCCATCAAGCCGTTGCAATATGAGCTTGAGGAGCGCTGGTGGGGCTGGCGGCCCAACGACATCATCAACATCACCGACAATGTCAACAATTTCCAGATGGGCGTTCTGGAAGTGACCCGGCGCACTACCGTGGCCCTGGCCGAGCGCATCTCCCGGACAGGCACCACCGACTCCTTTGACGAGAACCTGGAGCAGGCCATGAACTGGTTCATGGTCAAAGCCACCAGTTACTGGTTTCCTTCAGCGGAGTCCAAATACCGGGAAGGCCTGGAAGAGTTGGAAGCATACCTGGAGAAACTCAAGGCAGGCAAAGCCACCTTTTACACCCGCACGGACAATCTGATTCCCCTGCTATCCTCCTTCGAAGACCTGCTGGGCAGCTGCGACGAGAATCTGGTGAAACGATTCAACGAGGATGGCTCGCCGGTGAGCTTCTTTGCCGCGGACGACTACTTTTTCTACACCCAGGGCGTGGCCAGCGCCATGGGGACGGTGCTGGAGGCCGTACACCACGATTTTCTGCTGACGCTGGAATCACGCCACGGCACCGAACTGCTGCACCACGCCATCATCTCCTGCCAGCAGGCTGCGGAGATCGATCCGTGGATTATTCTGGACAATGACCTGAGCAGCATTTTCAGCAACCACCGGGCCAACATCGCCGCACCCATCAGCCATGCGCGGTTTTATCTGGGTCAATTGATTAAAACGCTGTCGACGTAGGACGATCAGGCTGAAGGGGTTTAGGCCGTAGGCAAACCTGCAATCGGATTTTTTCTCTTGCCGGCTCGACGGCATCGGCGCCTTCAGCCTAAACCGCTACAGCCTATCCACCTAATCCAGCATTCGCTGAACCACACTCTCCAGAAACCGCATGCCCTGCCGGGTCAGCCTGACCTGCTCTGCCGAGGCATCGATCAGTCCCTCCGCGGCGAGCTGTGCCACCTGTTTCCCGAAAAGATCGTGAAAATCGGATTGAAAGCGTGAGGCAAAGCGTGCGGTGTCGATGCCGTCGGTCTGACGCAGGCCCAGGTAGACCGCTTCCAGGATCTGCTGGTCCATAGTGAGTGTTTCCCGGCCTGCCTCGGGAGAAGCCCCTTGTTGCAGGGCGGCCAGATAATCGTCCAGCGTGCGGCAGTTCCACCGACGCGTGGATCCCTCAAGGCTGTGAGCCGCCGGCCCGAATCCCATGTAATCGTTAAAATTCCAATACTTGCGATTGTGTCGGGAGCGCAGATCAAGATGGCGACCCTCGCAGACGCGGGCGTAATTGGAAATTTCATACTGGCGGTACCCGTGGGCTTCGAGGAAATCGGCCGTGGCGGAAAACAGGTCGCCGGCGATGCTTTCGCCCAGTGGCCGGACCTGCCCGGCCGCCACCCGCCGTGCCAGGGGAGTCCCGGCTTCGACGGTCAGGGTGTAGCAGGAAAGGTGCTCCGGAGCCAGTTCGACTGCCTTGGCCATTTCCGTTTCCCAGGCCTTGCGGGTCTGTCCGGGAACGGCGTAGATCAGGTCCAGGCCGACATTGTCAAACCCGGCGTCCCGGGCGTGGCGATAGGTGGAGATACCCGCATCGGCCGTGTGAATGCGGCCCAGGAAGGATAAGGTCCGGTCGTCCGTGGATTGCAGGCCGATATTGAGCCGGTTGACGCCGGACCGGCGAAAGGCGTCCAGATCCTGCCGATCGACGGTTCCCGGATTGACCTCCAGGGTCACCTCGGCGTCGGCGGTTACCGCAAAGCGGTCGTGGACCGCAGCCAGAATCCTCTCAATCTGGCTGGCAGACAGCAAAGACGGCGTTCCCCCGCCGAAATAAACCGTATCGGCAAGGGATATTCGATGCCGCTGTATTTCCATTTCGGTCGGCAGGGCCTTTACGAAGGCATCGATGCGGTTCAGGTCGGTGACGGAGTAGAAATCGCAGTAGGGGCATTTGGCCCGGCAGAAAGGAACGTGGATGTAGATACCGGCGGGTGAGAACCGAGGTCCGGGGTCCAAGATCAACGGTCGGAGAACAGGCGTCCGGTCCTCAGTCTTCCGACTCATCTCTTGCGTCATCGGTCCTCTGTCATTTTTTTTCGAACTTTCGCCCCATCTCCAGCCCCAGGTCCAGGGCCTGTTTGTTCATTTCCAGAAAGTTGGACGGAATGCGCTGTTCGAGCACTTTTATGATCGACTCGGGTTGCACCAGGTCGGTCAGGCCCACCACCGCGCCCAGCATGCAGATATTGAACACGATGGGCTTGCCGATCTTGTCCATCACCGTCTCGTACATGGGAAGCTCCCGCTGGATGGCGTCCACCTTGAGCTGAGGCGTCACATAGCGCGGATCGGTCAGCAGCAGGCCGCCGGGGCGGATGATGTCGCAGAACTTGGTGTAGGCCTCCTGGGTCAGGCACACCAGCACGTTGGGCTGGATCACCTTGGGAAAGTCGATCGGACTGTCCGCGACGATCACATCCGAGCGCGTGGCGCCGCCCCGGGCCGCCGCTCCGTAGGCCTGGGTCTGCACTGCCTCCAGCCCTTCGTGCAGCACCGCGGCCTCGGCCAGGATGATCGCGGCCGTGATCACCCCCTGGCCGCCCGATCCCGAAAATACCATCCTGCATCGTTCCATCACTTTCCTCCCATGGCCCGCTCGATGATTTTAGTGTACTCGCTGCAGTATTCCGGACGCTCTTCCTGCAAAAAGATGCCCCGCTCGATCAGCTCCGGGTTCTCGGCCTTTTTCTTCGATCCGATGGGCGTGGTGATCTCCTTCATGCGCTTCATCATGTCCACCGCGCTGCCCAGTTTGTTCTTACGGCCGAAATAGGTCGGGCACTGGCTCATGATCTCCACCACCGAAAAGCCGTCGTGCAAAATCGCCTCGCGGATGATGTCCGCCATCTGCTGCACGTGGTAGGTGGTGGTGCGGGCCACGAAGGTGGCTCCGGCCGCTTTGGCCATCTCCACCACGTCGAAGCCCTGGTCGATGTTGCGGTACGGCGCCGTGGTGGCCATCATGCCCGGACCGGTCAGCGGAGAATACTGCCCGCCGGTCATGCCGTAGATGCGGTTGTTCATCACGATGGCCGTGATGTCGATGTTGCGCCGGGCCGCATGGATGAAGTGATTGCCGCCGATGGACAGCGCATCCCCGTCGCCCATGGGCACGATCACGTTCAGCTCCGGCTTGCTCAGCTTCACCCCCGTGGCAAAGGCCAGTGCCCGGCCGTGGATCGTGTGCAGGGTGTGAAAGTCCATGTACCCCGAGATGCGCGACGAGCAGCCGATGCCCGAGACCATCACGATCTCGTTGCGGCTCATGCCCAGCTTCTCCACCGCCCGGATCAGCCCGTTGAGCACGACCCCGTGGCCGCAGCCCGGGCACCACATGTGCGGGAAAAACCGCTCGCGGATATAATCCTTGACTGCCATCTAGACCCCCTTGCCCTTGATCAGGCGCAGCATGTTCTTGATGTCCGTGGGCGTGATGAAGCCCCCGTCGATGCGGTTGGCCAGAAACACCCGCTCCGGATGGGTGACCGTGCTCTTGACCATCTGGCACACCTGGCCCATGTTCATCTCCACCACCACCGTGTAGGCGGCCGGGTTGCAGTACTGCCGGATCACGTCCGCCGGAAAGGGCCACAGGGTCTGCAGTTCCAGCAGCCCGATCTTCTGTCCCCGCCGGCGCAGGCTGTTGACGATGTGCAGCGCGCTTCTGGCCGACGAGCCGAAGGAGACCAGCACCGTTTCGGCATCCTCGATGTGAAAGGTCTTGTAGTGCGCCATGCGCTCCACGTTGTTCTCGATCTTGTCCACAATGTGGCGCAAAAGCCCGTGGACGATCTTGGGATTGTCCGAGGGAAAGCCCCACATGTCGTGCGCCAGTCCGGTCACGTTGTAGCGGTGCACGTCCCCGAAGTCGCTCATGGGCAGCCGGCCGTCTTCCCGGGGAAGATAAGGATGGTAGTCCACCCCGCCCTTGACCGCCGTGCGCAGCCGTTCCACCAGGGGAATCTCTCCGGGCTCGGGAATCGTAAGCTTTTCGCGCATATGGCCCACCACCTCGTCGAACAGCAGGACCACCGGGGTGCGGAAGGTCTCGGCGATGTTGAAGGCCTCCACGGTCATGGCGAAGACATCCTGGTGGTTGGAGGCCGTCAGGCACACGATGGAGTGGTCCCCGTGGGTGCCCCAGCGCGCCTGCATCACGTCCCCCTGGCTCACGTGGGTGGGCACCCCCGTGGAGGGACCGCCCCGCTGCACGTTGACGATCACGCAGGGGATCTCGGCCATCACCGCGTAGCCGATGGCTTCCTGTTTCAGCGAAAAGCCCGGTCCCGAGGTGGCCGTGAGCACCTTGTGGCCGGTCAGGGACGCCCCCAGGATGGCGCACATGCTGGCGATTTCGTCTTCCATCTGGATGAACTTGCCGCCTTTTTGGGGCAGCTTTACCGACAGATGCTCGGCGATCTCCGTGGACGGGGTGATGGGATAGCCGGCGAAAAAATCCAGCCCGGCGTACAGCGCCCCTTCCACGCAGGCCTCGTTGCCCTGGATGAATTTGATTTGTTTACCCATTAGGTACCTGCCTAAAGTTGTGTTCTTTTGATTGGATTATCGGTGTCGAAAAGATCTGAGGTCGGATATCGGAGGTCCGAGGACTGAGGACTGAGATCGGCAAACCGGCCGCGGCTGAAAGCCGCGCAACCAATTCCTCAATCCCTCAATTCCATAATTCCTGAATCCAATCACCCGTCTCCTGTCCTCCGTTTTCCGTCTTCCGTTCACGGTTCACCGATCACCGTTCACTGGTTCCACTTCCACCTCGATGGCCAGATCCGGACAGCGCAGCTCGCACATCCGGCAGGCGATGCAGTCTTCCAGACGAACCGCCACCGCCTTGTCCTCCCTGTCCAGCTCCAGGACCTTCTTGGGGCAGAATTCTACGCAGATGCCGCACCCCTTGCACCAGTCCCGGTTGATCCGGTGCGCCTTTACCTTTGGTTTTGCCATAACTTCCCCTATGTGTTTTCGGCTTCAAGCGCGACGCGAAAACCGTCGCTGCGATTTGCCGCCCTCTTAAAAGCTGGGCCGGTCCTTGTCAAGAGATAGTGGGAATGAAATCGAATATTTCGTTTTTACTGACGGACGCCTGGCAAACGAATACCATTTTTTGCGCTCTTGCCGCAAGCTGTGCCCGTAGGTCCAATGGCAACCGCATTTGGATTTATTTTCCGCTTTTCGTGATCATGCCTGCAACAAGTCGAATCTTGAAACCGCTTTTGTGTGTCTTGCACAAACGTAGTGGCGGGGTTTACCCCCGCCTTTGCCAACCGGGCGCGGATAAACCGCGCCGCTACGCTACGCCAGAGCAACAATACGGATTCCAAATGCTACTTCCCCTGCTGACTACCGTTTCCCCCAAGGTGCAGTCGGCATTGAACAGCGGCCGAACACCGATCTTCAGTCCGCCAACGCCTGTTTTACGGCCAGCCCGATCTTCTCGATGGTGTAGGGCTTTTTCACAACCTGCCGCGCGCCCAGTTCGATGGCCTTCTTGACCCGTTCCGTTTCCGAATACCCCGAAACGATGATGGCCTTCTGGCCGGACCTGAGATCGACGATGCGGCGCCAGGTATCGAGCCCGTCGATACCGGGTTCCATGATCATGTCCAGCAGGATTACATCGACGGGATGGTTTTCAATATACGCTATGGCCGCCTCGCCGGAGGATACCGATGCCGGGTGATAGTTCAGCCGCTGGAGAATTTGCGTGGCGAGCATTCGCTGCTCTTCGATGTCGTCCACAATCAGGACCGTTTCGCCTGCGCCCATATAGACGTCCAAGGGTACCGCCGCTTCATCCGTGACCGGTTTCTGCCGAGTTGCCGGAAAGTAAAGCTCGAAAACGGTCCCCTCTCCCTCGACACTGGTGACATCGATGGTTCCCTCGTGATCCTGGACCGTGGCCCAGACAACGGCCATGCCCAATCCGGTCCCGCTGCGCCCCATGATCTTTTTGGTGTAGAACGGCTCGAAAATCCGTTTAAGGTCCTCGGGAGGAATGCCGACACCCTTGTCTCCCACGATCAAGACGACGTAGTCCCCTTTTCGAACATTGTCGTCCCCTTCGACAGGCCGGTCCACATGGCGATTCTCGGTTCGAATGACAATGCATCCTCCATCGGGCTGTGCCTCCGCCGCGTTGGTAACCAGGTTCATTACGGTTTTCTTGATATGGATGGCCGAACAGGCAACATTGAACAGATCTTCTGCAAGGCGGGTCTCGATCTCCACGGCGGGGTGAAAAGACATCAGTTTTTCGAGCTCGGGAGAAGTGAGATAGTCGGATACGATCCGGTTCATGTTCTGCACCTCCATATTGACCACACCCCGGCGGGCCAGCGTCAGAAGGTCCTGAACGATCTCCGCGGCTCGATGGCCGGATTGTTGAATCGTCTTTATCGGCTTTTTCAAAGGACTTTCGGCGGGCAGGTCCAGCAGGATCAGTTCCGGGTAGCTTACGATGCCTGAAAGAACGTTGTTGAGGTCGTGGGCAACGCCTCCTGCCAGAAGTCCCAAAGATTCCATCTTCTGCGCTCGCCGCAACTGCTCGTCCCGGCCGCGCGCTTCGGTAATATCCTCGATAATGGACAGCGCCGCATACGTCCTTCCTCCGGAATCCGTAAGGG
This sequence comes from uncultured Desulfosarcina sp., assembly GCF_963668215.1. Classification (NCBI taxonomy): domain Bacteria; kingdom Pseudomonadati; phylum Thermodesulfobacteriota; class Desulfobacteria; order Desulfobacterales; family Desulfosarcinaceae; genus Desulfosarcina; species uncultured Desulfosarcina sp. Next base: position 4,366,813 of record NZ_OY764190.1, on the reverse strand, counting down.
GGCTGACCATATACCGCAGGAAAGTCGTTTTTCCCCAGCTGCTGGTAAACGTTTCCTCGAATCCACCACACACACCGCTGTTCAAACAATCCTTCAACCGTTTCGGAAACGAGGTCTTGGCAACCTGCGGAGATTGAAAAACATTGATTTTCAGCGCGTTCTTTTTGGATTGGGCGGCGATGATTTCCAGGAGCTTTGGGTTGGCGTCGATAATCCTCCCGGTCCGGTCGATGCTGACGATGCCCAAAGGTGCGTTTTCCACGAGGGTGCGAAACCGCCTTTCGCTTTTCCGAAGGTTGAAGCCGATTTCCTGCTCCTTGGCAAGCGCCCGGTTCAGACCGTTTACGATCATGGCGGTCGTCAGGGTCACCAGCGTATTGATCATCATGAAGTTGAGGGTCATGATGGTCCATTTCACGAGGGGATTTTTCACGTACAGCGGCCAGTGCGGGTGGCCGTAGGCGATATAAAATCCGACCCCTACAAGGGAAAGAAGATTGAACGCCAGCGACCATACGGCAGCCTTGAATCCCAAAATGGCCGCCATGATCACCGAAGCCCCGAAAAGCCAGATGTACCCCGCACCGGTGGGGCCAAGCATGAACATCAACCCATCGCCAAGCAGGTAAAGCATCAGGCAGACGATCCAGGCACGGACCTTGAGGGGGAAGCGACGGCCCAGCAAAGCCGTCAGGGCGGTCAGGTAGGCGCTGGTATCCAGAAGAACGATGCCCCAGCGGCCCTCCAAGGAGGCAAGAAGCAACGAAGGAATCAGGGCGACAAGGCCCAGCGCGCTGGCCGTAAAAGCGATGAAAAACAGAATTCGTTCCCGCCAGAAGGTCAGCGGATCGCTGTCCCACACATGGGCGGGCATAAACTGCCGTTCCCATCGTCTCCAACGCTCCAGCCCTTTATGTATCCATCCGGTTTCCACTGTAACTCCCGGCAAAATGAATTGCATCGTGTTGACCGTATTCTTTTTTATATCGGTAGTAATAGCGATTTTCTATAGTGAACATCTGCAAACGAATACCGGTCCGTTCAGGAAACGGCGTTGGAAGCGTTTCCCGGGGGGAAGATCTTTCCGGGATTGAGGATGTTGTGGGGGTCCAGCGTCTTTTTGAGCAGCCGAGAAAGAGCCAGGGTGGGCGCATCGAGATTGAGGCCGATGTATCGCTGTTTGGCCAGGCCGATGCCGTGCTCGCCGGATATGCGTCCGCCGAGCTTCACCGTGGCCTGGAAGATGTCGTCAACCGCCCGCTCCATCTTGGGAATGTCCGCCTCGCCTCCTGCGCCGCCCATGACATTGACGTGAATGTTGCCGTCGCCGGCATGGCCGAAGCTGACGATGGGCAGATCGCAGCGCCGGGCCGTCTGCTGGATGGAATCTATGATTTCCGGTATCCTGGAGCGTGGAACGACGATGTCCTCGTTCATCTTATACGGGCTGATGCTGCGCAGGGCCGGGGAAACCGCCCGCCGGGCCCGCCACAATTCTTCCTGTTCAGCCTTCTCGCGGGCAAGCCGGATCTGAAGGGCACCGTTATCTTTGCAAACCTGGCGCACCCGTTCCATGGGGCCGGCAATGCAGTCGGCATCGCCGTCCACCTCGATCAATAAAAAGGCCTGCGCGTCTGCGGGCAGGTCGACGGGGGCATAGTTCTCCACGGCCTGCAGCGAAGGCGCATCCAGGAATTCGAGGGTGGTCGGAACGATGCTCCGGCCGATGACATCAGAGACCGTGCGTGCCGCCGCGGCCATGGATCCGAAGGCGGCCGTCAGGGTCTGTTTGGCTTCGGGAAGGGGCAGCAGCCGCAGCGTGGCCCGGGTGACCACGCCCAAAGTGCCTTCGGAGCCCACGAACAGGGTGGTCAGATCGTAGCCGACAACATCCTTGGCGCAGGCCGAACCGGTGTGGATCACCTCGCCCGAGGGAAGCACGACTTCCAGCCCGCGCACGTAATCCCGGGTCACCCCGTATTTTACCGCGCGCATGCCCCCCGAATTCTCCGCAATGTTGCCGCCGATGGTGGAAAAGGTATAGCTGGCCGGGTCCGGGGGATAGAACAGGCCCTTTTTTTCCACCGCGGCCTGAAAATGCGCCGTGACTACGGCCGGTTCCACCTCTGCAACCAGGTTGTCCGTGTCGATGGAACGGATGCGGTTGAAGCGGTTCATGGCCATCACCAGCCCTCCGGCCACGGGCAGCGCCCCTCCGGAAAAGCCCGATCCTGCGCCCCGGGGAACCACCGGGATACCATGGGTGTCGGCCAGCCGTAGAACGCCGGAAACCTCCTGCGTCGTCCCGGGAAAGACAACGGCCTCGGGCAGATACTGGGCGCGGGTCGCATCGTAGGCGTAGCAGAGGCACTCCTCCCGCGCGTCGGTGAAATGGTCGACGCCGACAATGGCCCGTAATGCATCTTTATGGCTTTTTTTCATAGGCATGGCCGTACTGAGAATCCTTGCTCACTGGATTTGACGTTGCGGCAAGCATGGCAAGTGTTATCGCAGCGATCAATGGTAAAATAATCAGGGGTTCCGAATCTCTTCCAGCGTCTGCTCGAAATGCGCTTTCAATGGGCCGCCGCATGCGATGGCCTGCCTGACCGCCTGCAGGGCTTCATCCCCGCGGCCCTGATCCAAAAGCACCTGGGCCAAATTGTTGAACAGAACCCCCTCGCCGGGAAATCGTTCGATGGCGGCTCGCAAGTGCGCCTCGGCAGACGCCAGATCCCCTGATCGGTACAGGCATACCCCGATGCCCACGGTTGCCGGGAGGCTGTCCGGCCAGCGTTCCAGGGCCGTTCGATATGCAGACATGGCGGTTTGCCAGCGTCCCATGCGCTCCAGGGGGCTTACGGCCGCCAGGTAATCCGTTTCTTTGACCGTTGCCGGCAGCCGGGACGGCGGCAGCACCAGCATTCCCCAGAAATCGCTGCGGCCCCAGGTTCTTTCGAAGGTCGCAAAGGCGGTGGACTTGAAGGGTGTAGTGCCCGAATGCAGGATCACGTCGCCGGCGGCGGCGTTCCATCCCACGACAACCGCATAGTGCCAGACGGGAATCCATGAAAGGCCGAGATTCTGGAGAACGACAACGGGATGGCCGGCGGCGATTTCGTCGATCAGGTCCGCCGGTTCGGCCAGCAGGCAGGCGATCCTGCCATGCCGCCGGGCGGCAGCGATCATGGCCGACTGCAAGCTTCCTTTGCGGGAAGGCGTGAAGACCTGTTTCGTCAGTTCCCGGGGCGAGGCGGCAACCCCGCTCCAGTTCAGGGCCATGGCCAGGGCAGCCGGGCCGCACTGATGCACCTTCTGGGGATAAAAGGGAATCTCTTCGATCAGATAGGGGGTGGAAAGTTCCCCTTCGGCCCGGGGCCAGCCGATGCCGACCCGACCGGCGCAACCGAACAGAACGACAGCCAGGACCGCAACGGCAAGCAGGCGAATTAAAGCTTCCTTCACCGTTTCGATCCCGGCTGGCTGGATTTAGATGCGCTTTTTCTTAACAAAGGGAAAAATGTCCGTGTATCCCAAAATATCGGTGATCAGAAGAATCACGAAGACGACGACGGAAGCGATGAGAATCGCGCCAAAGGTATCCCCTCCCGCCGGCAATTGCTCGATCCGGTCGGCCAGGCGAACGACTTCGGCGTCAGACAGGCCGGCGATCCGGGCGGTCGCCTCGGTCGGGTCGATCCCCTGGGATACCAGGACGTCAACGACATCCTGCCGCGCCATAAATGTGCTGACCTGCGTCCGGGCGGCCTCGACCCGGGCCGCGTCCAGGAGGGTCGCGGTCGGAATCATCTTGGCCAGGACGGTCTGGCAGGGGGTACAAAGAACCAGCATGAAGATCGCCATGAAAAGACTGACCGGTTTGAGCGCTTTTCTAACCTTTCTCATCGTTCACCTCTCCTCTTTTCTGCGTACGCCCTCAACCGGATATGGACGCCGGTTTAAAAGGGTGTACATGCAACTTTTTTAAAAAGGCCGCCTTGGTTTCGGGGGTAGACGGCTGCCTGGTGTCTCCTGAAGCCAGGTTTCTAGAAGTCACAAAGCCCTTTAAATGTCAAGCTGCATCCACGGCGGACGCAGCTTAACGCTTCCCGGGAACGGATGAACGCAAAATGCCAATTGATGGATGCAATGGATTAAATAAGACCGTCGATTATTATCGAATCCACTGGAGAATTTCCCCTTTTTTCGGAATTTTCCCCACGCATTTCACTTCACCGTCAACTACTACCGCAGGCGTACCGAAAACCCCGTAACCGGCGATTTCCATCACGTCGGTCACTTTTTCGACGGTGGCGTCGATGCCGCTTTCGGCAACGGCATCTTTGACAATCTTCTCGGCCTGTTTGCATTTCGCACAGCCGGGTCCCAATACTTTTATCTCCATATCTTTCTCCTTTCACAGTTCACCGTTCACAGTTCACCGTTCACAGTTCACCGTTCACTGTTCACCGTTCACCGTTCACCGTCCTCTGTTCACTGTTCACGGTTCACTGGTCACCATCATCACGAGCCCATCAGGCTTCCAAATATCAGGCCGCTGATGGTGGCCATGACGACCACCAATGCGACGAACGCCACGGTTTTCCTCGTTCCCAGCACACTGCGGATCACCAGCATGTTGGGCAGACTCAGGGCCGGACCGGCCAGAAGCAGGGCCAAAGCGGGTCCCTGGCCCATGCCCGCGCCGATCAGCCCCTGCAAAATGGGTACTTCGGTCAGGGTGGCGAAGTACATGAAAGCGCCCACCACCGATGCGAACAGGTTGGCCCACAGGGAATTTCCCCCCACCAGGCCGCTGATCCACTGCGAGGGAATCAGGCCTTCGGAGCCCGGACGGCCCAGCAGCAAACCCGCTACGAGCACGCCGGCCAGCAAAAGGGGCATGATCTGCTTAGCAAAATCCCACGAGGCCGTGAACCAGGACTCGGTTTCCCCGCGGGTGGTGGTCAGCAGGGTGACAAACGCCATCAGCCCCACGGAAAAGGCGATCAGCGGCATATGAGGAAACGCCAGGGCCGGGATCAACACGGCCACGGCGGCGATGGCCAGTTTGTAAACCTTCACGTGCATCCAACGCACCATCAGAACGCCAAGCAAAAGCGCAAACCCGCCGGCCAGCAGCCACTTGACGGCAAACACGGCCGACCAGAAGCTGCCCGCCTGTTCCGGACGGCCCCAGGTCGCGGAAACCAGCAACCCGATCATGGCGGCGAACAGCAAAGTGGTCTGCCACAAGGGCCGCTCCACTTCGGGCGTGGGCATGTGCATGGCTGCCGCCGCTTTGGCCTCCTCTTCCTTCCTGAACATCAGATGCATGCACAGGCCGATCACCACGCTGAAGAGAACCGCGCCAATGGCCCGCGCCACGCCGATTTCAGGCCCCAGAATGCGGGCGGTGAGGATGATGGCCAGCACGTTGATGGCCGGTCCCGAGTACAGAAAGGCGATGGCCGGCCCCAGTCCGGCGCCCCGCTTCCAGATGCCGGCGAAAAGCGGCAGCACCGTGCAGGAGCACACCGCCAGCACGCTGCCGGAAACGCTGGCAACGCCATAGGAGAGTACTTTGCTGGCGCCGGTGCCCAGGTATTTCATCACCGATCCCTGGGAAACGAAAACCGCCACGCCGCCGGCGATAAAGAAAGCCGGTACCAGACAGAGCAGGACGTGCTCCTGGGCATACCACTTGGCCAGGGCCAGGGATTCGATCACCGATCCGGTGAAGCGCGTACTGTCCACCGGCAGGAAGAAGAAGAGCAGGAAGCCGCCGACGATCCAGGCCAACGGTTTCCAGATTTCGCTCCAATCGATCAGACTGGGTTCTTCAGGTTCGTCCATGGAAACCGGGGACTGGACGTTTTGATTGGATGGGGTCATGGAAAGGGTTTCGCTCATGGTGCGTTGCTCCTGGATTTATCCGGGTTCCTGCTGTCAGCAGCTCCCGAAACGGTCAATGTTTTTATATATCGAGATTTATTCATATAGTAAGGACAAAAAAAAATCAGTTCCTGTTCAGGATCTGGAAGCGATCGATCCCTTCGATGCCCTCCAGCAGGTCGTTGATCTCGTCCGCATCGTTCAGCCAGTGGCGCAGATTTCCCAGGATCGATGCGGCGTAGGCACTCTGCCGTCCGTCGGCCAGCGTATAATTGACCCACAACCCGTCCTTGTGGGATGCGGCCAGCCCGGCATCCTCGAGGATCTTCAGGTGCTTGCTGGTGGTGGACTGGGCCGCGCCCAGGGCGGTTTGCAATTCGCAGACGCACATGGAGCGCCGCTCCAGAATCTTCAGGATTTTTACCCGGGTGGGATCGGAAAGGGCCTTCATGACCCGGACAAATTCTTTCATTCAGCCTCCATATCGTTTTTTTGGAATATATAGGCACAAGCCCAGACTGTCAACAAAAAACACATATCAAAACTTATCTTTCCGCTTCCCTTCTTCGTACCAACGCTGCCCCCCCATACATGGCTTCCATGCAATCCGGACACAAACCATGGGTAAAATCCGCATTGGAGTGTTTTTCGATATATGACTCAATCTGGCTCCAGTAGCCTTGATCGTCCTTCACTTTTTTACACTTTGCACAAATTGGTATTATTCCACGAAGTTCCTTTATTTCAGATAGTGCTTTGCTGAGTTCTTCGTTGAGTCGTGACAAATCGTTTACGGTTTGTTTAAGTTTTCGCCATCTCCGTATCAAGAAGAAGGCCATTGCAAAGACGAGAAAGAACGTGACACTTACAATTTCATCCAACTCCGAACTTTCAAGTGAGCGAGAGAAGGAAACAAATCTTTCAAAAACATCGTAGCGCGATGAAATCAGAAAAATCGCAATTCCAAAGGCAAGCAGGATGAGTGCTTCTTTCATCAAATCCTGGTTCAATTTTTTAAGATCAATTTTCATGCATGTATCCTCGACGATCTCTTATATTTTCTAATCCTTTAATGTTGCAGGAAATGGTTGCGCAGATGGGTATCGGTATCACACCCAATGGTTCCCATGGATAATGTCAAGACGATACCAATTTGCGGCCCTTTCGGCCTTTCCTTCTTTCAAGGATGCAGCCTTGACGATTCTTTATTTATCACCATTGGACCCACAACGCTTCAACAAAAAGAAGTAATGGTGCCCGTCAGCGGATGGTATGAAGACGGTTGGCAAGGGCCGGGAAAAATCGCCGAACACAGCGATGCAACGGAAGTAATTTGAAAAAGCGGATCAGGCGGCTGAAACCACCCATGACCCGGCCAATCTCTTTTTCGATGGTGGGCTCGACCCGGCAAAAGGAGATAATGCAGCGCTCCGGCCGCAGATCGTCTGGGAAAAGACAGGGTCCCACACCGTTTGCAAGAAAAATGCAGTCAGTAGGGAAAAAGTCTTCCCTGGAAAGGCAGGCGGCAATGGCCGGTTCGAGTTGCGGTGCCATGGCCAGAATGTAGACCAGATCCCACTCGGTGACGATATCGGCGGGGCGAATGTTGCGGCAGCACAGGCCCTGGCACCGGTCCACGCACGCTTGCAGAATGGGGACTGCCTTTTCGCTCAGGGCCTGCTCGGCGTGCCGGATTTCTTCGCAGATCTCCAGCAGCCTGGCCCGTTCATCGGCATCCAGCCGGTCGATCTTTTTTTTAGCGGACCTGAAACTGTAGTCGAGTCCCATGGGGTTCTCTTTTTAAGGTGTAAATTAAATACGCTTGGACAACTTCACTTCCCCCTCACCATGGGGGCGAGCGGACGTTTCCACGATCTTGTTCAAGAGATGGAAAAACCCTTTTTTCTACCGGTTCCCGGTCGAAACGGTAATGTTAATGCCGTTTAAAAATGGGTAGCTGGGGGTTCAGGACAAGGCCGCAGCGAGGTTGGAACCGGAGGCGTAGCAGCGCTACGTCGAGGATTTCAGCCGAGTGAGAACGCCGGCCTAAGCCGCCAGATGCCCATTTTTATCGGCATTAAATGAAGCGCTTCATTAACTCGTCTATCATCTGATCCACGTTATCAGGTCCGATCCCATACTGCCGGCAAAAAGCATCGACCTTGGCCCGCCGTTTGGGGCTATTGAGATCGGCCGTCCGAGTGAAGATGCCCAGGCGCCGCCCCACCTGAAACAGGCACTGGTCCTCGGGGTCAAGGGATAAAAAGCCGTCCAGCACGGCCAGGATGCCCGGTTTGGCATCGGGCAGACGCCCTTGCACCTCTTCGAACAGGTTGAGGATGTGGTCGCTGACGATCATGCTTTCGATGCCGTCGAGGGTCTCGATAAACAGCCGGATCTCGCGGACCATCTCGAGATCGTTAAGCTTGAGAAATTGTCCGGAACGCTGCTGCTCTGCCAGGGGGATCCCGCCGGGAATGGCCAGGGTGCGCAGGCGGATAAAATCCGGGTTGATCCGGTTCAAGGCATCGGCGGTTTCCAAGGCGTGATCGCGGGAAAGATCGCGCCCGCCCAGGCCTGGCATGACGTATTCGGACAGCTCCATGCCGGCCTTTTTCGCCTTTCTGCCGGCTTTGATCTGGGTGGCTTTGTCCACCCCTTTGCGGACCTGGTTGAGCACGGCGTCCGAGCCGGACTCCAGGCCGATGTGAATCCGGTTGAGGCCGGCTTCATGCATCGCCTTCAAATGGGCATCGCTGATGCGGGCCACGGTGTGGGAGCGGGCATAGGAGGTAATTCGTTCGACCCAGGGAAAGCGGGATCGAATGTGGCGCAGGATCCGGATCAGGCTGTCGGGTTTGATGACCAGGCTGTTGGCGTCCTGGAGAAAAATGGAGGTCATGCCGCCGGCAAACCAGTTGAATGCCGCGGCAAAGGCCTGCTGGTCGTGTTCGGCCAGGTTTTGTGCGTGCAGTTCGATTTCCTGGCGGGAAATCCGCCCCTGCCCGTCGGCAAGCTTCCTCAGACGGTCCACATGGCGGTGAACGTCATCGATGTCTGCGATGACATGGTCTTCGGGGCGAACGGAGAACTGCGTTCCTTTGTACACCGGGCAGAAGGCGCAGCGATTCCAGGGGCAGTTGCGGGTCACCCGGATCAGCAGGCTGCGCGCCTCGCTGGGCGGACGGATGGGCCCCTGCTCGAATCCGTGGTAGTGATGCTTTTCCTCTTTTCTGGGGATCATGGCGCCATCTTTATTGGAAGCGTGGTTGATCCCTCTGTATACCTGTCAGCTGCGAAAAAGTAAAGAATTCCGGTCGGCTGCATCAGGGCAATCGCAAGCAACGCTGAAAGGATGCTTTATCCACCCCTCACCCCGGCCCTCTCCCCTCAAGGGGCGAGGGAGCGCTTTCCTGAAAACTCGAAAACAGACAGGTTGACTCGGTAGCAACCGGTAAACGTCCCCTCTCCCCCGGAGGGAGAGGGACAGGGTGAGGGGGAAATATGGCGTTTTCATTATCATAAAATTTACATGCGATTGCCCTGTTGGCTACATCCAAAGCGAAGGGAAGATGACGCTGCGGCTACCCGCCGATGGCGGACATGCGGTCATCGACGCTTTGCCGACAGATGTCGTTAAGATGATGCCGCTCCTGCTTGCGACTGGCCGCTTGGATAAAAATCTGCTCCAGATCGCGGTCGCTGCATCCCTTGCGAAGGGGACCGATGATATCGATGGCCTCGTCGGAAAGCAGACAGGTCCGCAATTGGCCGCTGGCAGTCAGCCGCAATCGATTGCAGTAGCTGCAGAAATTGTGGCTGATGGCACTGATGATTCCGATCTCTCCCCGGGCACCGGCCAGGCGATAGCGTTCGGCAGGTCCGTCCAGCGACTGGTGTGGAATCGGCGTAAGCGCACCCAGCCTTTCGATCCTCTCCAGGATCTCGTCACGGAAAATCTGACGGCCGTAATCGCACCCTGTATGGCCGATGGGCATATATTCGATAAATCGCACATGGAAGGGGTAGTCTCGGGTGATGCCTGCCAGATCGGCCAGTTCGCCGTCGTTTATCCCTTCCAGAACCACGACATTGATCTTGATCGGGTCGAAGCCGGCCCGATAGGCGGCCATGATGCCGGCCCACACCTTCCGAAACCGGTTGCGCCGGGTGATCCGCATGAAAGTCGTCGGTTTGAGGGTGTCGAGGCTCACGTTAATCCGACGAATGCCGGCTTGCCGGATCTCCTGGATCTGCTCTTCCAGCCTGACCCCGTTGGTGGTCAGGGTAACTTCGTGCAGCCCTTCCATGGCGGTCAACTCTTTTAAAAAACCGACCAGTCCCCTTCGCACCAGCGGCTCGCCCCCGGTGACACGCACCTTGGCGATGCCCAGTTTGACCCCCACGCGCACAATCCGCAGAATCTCTTCGTACCGCAGGATATCCTCGTGCTTCAACCGCGGCTGCGGGGTCCCCGGGACGCAGTAGACGCACCTCAGATTGCAACGGTCGGTAACCGACACCCGTAGATAACGCAGTTGCCGCCGATAACGGTCTGTCAATACATGCTGTTTTATGATTGAACCTCTTTCTCGAACGTTTGATGCGGCACTTTCGAAATGACCTTGTCTCCGGGAGCCGTCTTCTGCCAGCGGAAACGGATTTTTGCCGCGCCATAGGGGCACTGGTCCACGCAGCGCAGGCACATGATGCACTCGGCCATGGGAATTTTCGGGGAAATTCCCTCCCGCAATGCCTCGCGGTCGATAATGCCGGTGGGGCAGATATCGGCGCAGCGCATGCAGGAAAACTTTTTACACTGCCGGGCGCCGATAACAATCTTGATCAGTCCGATGCGCGCGGCCAGGGCCAGAACGGCGCCCACCGGGCAAAAATACCGGCACCAGCTTCGGCGCTCGCCAACCTCGAGGGCGGCGACGGCCGGGAAAATCGCCATCTGGGCTCCCGTGAGAAGGCCATTGGGGCCATAGGAGCGGCACAGGCTGCCAATGGGGCAGACCGTACAAAAGGGCTGGAATCCTAGACCGGCGCTGGTGCCGACCGCGCCGGCCAGCACACCGTACTTGATCATACGGTTTTTGATAAATCGGGGAAGCCCGAATTTCGGCGTAATCTTGCCCACCAGATCGAGCAGGAATCCGAATGGACAGATCCAGCCGCAAAAGAAGCGTCCCAGCAGCAGGGTCAGTCCCATGAGGACCGCCGCCGATCCAAGACCGGTCAGCCACAACGTCTTGGATGCCGCCAGATGCTGGAGAAAACCGGCCGGGCACTCCAGGCTGACCGAACCGGCCCTGAAGTAACAAAAGGTGCCGATAAAAACCATTACCAGCAGGAAGAAGGCCAGGGCCTGAACCGGCCAGCGCAACAGTTTGATCCAGCCGAACCTCTTTCCCCGGGTCAGTATCAGGGCCTTTTCCGGACACTGCTTGACACATGCCGGGTCCTCCCCGTCGCAAAGATCGCACTTTGCAATCCTGCCGGTCTCCGGGTCCTTCAGGGGCGCCGATTCCGGACAGGCCAGCGCACATAGCCCGCAGTCCGTGCAAAGACGCCGGTCGATGCGGACAATCCCGTCATCTCCTTTTGTGATGGCATGGACAGGGCAGACCGCAATGCAAAGCGGCTCCCGGCAGTGCTGGCAGTATATGGCAAAGTTTTCCCCGTCCTGCTCCCGTTTGAGCACGCGAATGGCCGCGATCGCCGGGGTGCCGTCCAGGGGACGCCTGTTGGCGCAGGCGGTTTCGCATTCGCCGCAACCCGTGCAACGGGTCGGATCAAATAGAATCACGGGAGGCCGGCGGGGCGATTTCCCTTTTAGGGGCTGCGGGTGCAATTCGGCCATGGTAACTGCCATTTCGGATCGATCTTGTGTATCCAGCATAGAAATCCTGCCGTGTTAAATTTGAACACGTCCCGGCCCGAAGGCTCAGGCGTTTCTTTGCGCATACCGGCGCTGCCGGCATGCGGAACAGGTTTCCAGATAATTTCCGGTCTTGCCATTCAGGCGCTTGCGTACAAAATCATCCACCGGCAAAGAGGCAAAGGGTGCGCCGCAGATCACGCAGTTTCGGATCCGGGACGCCATCCCTGCTTCAATGGCCAACTGCCGCAGCCCCTGAATCAAATCCCGACAGCTGACCCCTTCCGGGCAAACCCGGGTGCCGGCATTGCAACCGGTGCAATACCAGATCGCGGGATCCTGAAGGAGCGCATCTGCATCGTCCGTCAGGGCCCGGCGGATCATTCCCCGGGGAGACATTTCCCAGCCAAAATCGGCGTACATTTCGACCATCGGGCAGACCGCCACGCATTTGCCGCATTCCACACAACCACAGGCGCCTGCAGCCGTCAAAACCTCTTCCAGCCTTTTTTTTATCGATTCGGACATCCGTCTTCTCTTGCGATCTCGGCCGCACAGGCCTTGAATTCAGGCACATTGGAAACCGGATCCAGCGCATTGTTGGTCAGCACATCGGCCGCTGCCTCGTGAAAATGAAAGGCCGCGAACACGGTCCCCTCGCTTACCTTCGGCACTACCCGGGCCGTGGTCGATATGGCGCCGCGTCGCGTTTCTACCCGGATGCAGTCCCCGTCATGGATCCCCCGGCGCGCTGCATCCTGCGGATTGACCTCCACAAAGGGCCGGTCCACCTCGCGGTGGAGCGAAGGAGAGCGACGGGTCATGGTACCGGTGTGATAATGACAGAACATCCGTCCGGTGATCAGCACCAGCGGATAGCTTTCGTCCGGCATCTCCCGGGGCGGTTGGTATTCGGGCACGACGAACAGGCCCAGGCCCCGTGAAAATTGCTGCTGGTGCAGTACCGGCGTTCCCGGATGGTCGTCATTCGGGCAGGGCCACTGCAGGCCCTCTGACCGCAGCCGACCGTAATGGATACCGCCATAGGACGGCGTCAGGGATGCGATCTCGTCCATCACCGCAGCGCTGTCGGCGGAATTGAAATCCAGCCCCATGGCCTGTCCCACGCGGCACAGGATCGTCAGGTCATCCAGGGCCGATCCCGGCGGGTTGATCGCTTTTCTAAGGCGCTGCACCCGTCTCTCGGTATTGGTGAAGGTCCCGTCCTTCTCGGCGAAACAGGCCGCCGGCAGGACCAAATCGGCCAGGCGGGTGGTATCGGTGTGAAAGATGTCCTGGACCGCCAAAAAATCGAGGCTCTCGAGGAATTCGACGGTATGCCGGCTATCGGGGTCGCTCATCACCGGGTTCTCGCCCATGATATAAGCCGCCCGGATCGGGCTTTCAGCAGCGGACATGGCCCCGGTCACGGTCAGTCCGGGTTCTTCCGGAAGCGAAACGCCCCAATGCGCGCCGAAACGGGCCCGCACCTGTTCATCGTCCACCTTCTGGTATCCGGGCAACACGTTGGGCAGCCCTCCCATGTCGCAGGCGCCCTGGACATTGCATTGCCCCCGCAACGGGCAGATTCCGGAATCAGGGCTCCCCACGTGGCCGCACATCAGCGCCAGATCACACACCGCAAACACATTGGCGGTGCCGCACACATGCTGGGTGATGCCCATGCAGAAAACGATCATGGCCGAGGGCGATTTCGCGTAGTCTTCGGCTACCTGCCGGATCAACTCCGGTGCCACACCGCAAATCGCTGCAGCCTTTTCCGGCGGCCAATCGTCCAGATAAGTAGACAACTCGGCGTACCCTTCGGTGCGCTGCTCGATAAAGGCTGTATTTGCCAGTCCGCTGGACAGGATATGATGCATCATGCCGCTGAGCAGGGGGATGTCGGTTCCGGGCCTGAGCGGCAAATGGAGATCGGCGTTTTTGGCCATTTCCGTGGTCCGGGGGTCGATTACCACCAGCTTGGCGCCTTTTTCCCGGGCCCGGTACAGTTCACCCATGGCAACGGGAAAGGTTTCGGCGGCATTGGACCCGATGGCCAGGATAAAGTCGGTTCCGGCGAAATCCGCGATAGTATTGGTCATGGCGCCGCTGCCCAGGGCGTGTCCCATGGCCGCCACGGTAGGACCGTGGCAAAGGCGCGCACAGTGATCCACGTTGTTGGAGCCCAGTCCCATGCGAATCAGCTTCTGGAACAGGTAATTTTCCTCGTTGGTGCAACGGGCCGAACAGAGCCCGCCCACCGCCTGTGGGCCGTGACGGTCAACGGTCTCTTTCAGCCGAGTGACCAGCACGTCGATGGCTTCGTCCCAGGATATTTCATGAAAGCGACCGGCCTTTTTCAACAGGGGCGCGGTCAGCCTTTCCGGGTGGTGAATAAATTCCGCGGCAGCCCAGCCTTTGATACACAAGGCGCCCTTGGAAACGGGATGCCCCCGGTCCGGATAACACCCCACCACACGACCGTCGCGCACGGCCAGAATGATGCCGCAGCCGGTACCGCAATAGGGGCAGATGGTTTTTACGAAATCAGGTCCCATGGTTTTTCCTCAAGGGAATCGGTCCAGTCGGGAATGGAAATTCCTTGCGACGGCTCATCGATATAGTTGGAAAGCAGCGGCGACAGCCGTTCCGGCTCCGCCCCGGCCTCGTACCCATAGCTGTGGCGCAGCGCGTTTCGCAGGGGGAGCTGCAGAAGCATCAACGGGATGCCCACCGGGCAGGCATCCTGGCAGGCGCCGCAGGCCACACAGGCATCGGCGACATGCATGGATCGCATCAGATGGAAAGTGAGCATGTCCGGAGCGATTTCGCCCTGCCCCGCCCATGCGCGGTCCTCCAGTTTGCAGGTGTCGCAGTTGCACACCGGGCAGGCATTCCGGCAGCCATAGCACTTGATGCAGCGGGAGAACGCCTCCCGCCATTGCTCGAGCCGGGCGGGTCGATCCGCACCCAGGTATTGCCGGACCCTGTCGTTTTGCGACAAATCGACACCGGGCACCTTTTCGCCCGCGTCCACCCGGGACGGCCAGGGCTGTTGGCACAGGCATTGTTGGGCCTGGGCATCGGAGCAGGCCACCCCGATCAGGTGCAACCTTGTAAAATCGATACGGTTGCGCTTTCCCAGTTCAACCAGGGCGCGTTCGTCGCATCCCCGGCACACCACCGCCAACCGGTAGTCTTGCGGGGCCCGGGACATTACGGACACCGCTATCTTGGACAAAACCCATTTGGGTTCCAGCACCAATGCATCCATCGTTTCAGGGATATCGAAAACCCGGGGTGAAACACCGGTTTCATCCTCTGCAAGCCCCAGGACGCCGTCGACCGCTTTGCGCACAAGCAGGTCCCGGGCAATATCGCGGACCGTATCAGTCGTCATCGGCACAACCTCCCGTAGCATCCGCCGAGTCCCTTCGCGTCAGTGAGGGCATGGCCGCGATTTTCAGAGAGAAGCGGCGCATCAGTTCGGCGAACTGGTGTCCTTCATGGGCGGTCCCGAAACTGGTCAGCAACCGGTCCGCACCGATTCCCACGGTTTCCAGCAGGGTGGCGAGCATCTCCATGCGCTTGGCCGCCGAATGATTGGCCTGGTTGTAACGGCAGCCGTCCAGATGGCAGCCGAGAACCGCAACCCCTTCGGCCCCGGCGGAAAAGGCTTTGAGGACGATGTCCGGATCGATCCCGGCGGCGCATTCCATGGATACGCAGCGGAAACCCGGCGGCATCGGCAACCGCTGCCGTCCGGCATCGTCCGCGCCGATGCCGGCACACCACCTGCAGGAAAAAACCAGGATTTTCGGAGCGGCGACGTCACCCTCCCGGTCCTGCGTCGTTTTCTCTGGGGCACAAGTCGTCATGGGTTGGCAATGCTCCCTTCTGTACCCAAGCAAAGACGTGGAACCCGGCTTTCGGCAAAAGCGCTCTCAACCACACGGGCTATCGTAATGGGCGTCATTTCGGGAATAACGGCACTTTGATTGGGGCAGACGGTGGTACAACTGCCACAGCCCATGCAGCGTACCGGATCCACCGCCGCGCGCAGGCCGTTTTCCGTTTTTTCCAGACGGCAGGCGTCAAAAGGACAGGCCGTCACGCAATTGCCGCAACCAGTGCAGGTTTCCTGCGCTATCCGTGCGCAGCCCATGCGGCTCCTTTGAAATCCGATCAATCGGGAAGCCTTGCGGGTTGGGCGTGAAGCCAGATGCAAGGCTTTGATCGCCGCGGCCCGGCCCTGGGCAAGGGCGCCATCGATCAGCACCGGCCAACGCGCGGTACCGCAGACAAACAGGCCCGGCGCAGTGGTTTCGACGGTATGCAAAAAGGGCTGTACCCGGTAGAAGCCGTGGCGGTCCGCAGGGAAAGGAATGACCGGGTTCTCCCGGGGTTCAAAGGGGGTGCTGAGCACGATACGGTCCGCTTCAATCCAGCGCTCCCGGCCGGACAGGACATCGGCGACCCTTACCCCGGTCACCCGGTCCTGGCCCTCGATTCGGGGCGGATCATCCGGAGCAAAGCGGTAAAACTCGACCCCCATCGCCGTTGCCTGCCGGTACAAAGCTTCCAACTGGCGTCCGGGACTCATGATGTCGCGATTCAGGATCGTCACCGCATTGAGGGGGTCGGCCGTCTTGAGGCGGATGGCGTTTTTCAGGGCCGCGGGGCAACAGACCGCTGAACAATAGGACCGGTCCGGATTTCTGACGCCCACGCACTGGATAAAAACGGTCTTCCCACTGACCATGCGACCGTCTTTAAAGCCCTTTTCCATCTCCATGCCGCTGATCACCCCTGCCAGTTGCCCGTAACGGTATGCATCACGGGGCAGCAGGGGTTTTGCTCCCGTTGCCACGATAACGGCCCCGGTCGTGAGCGGCGTGTCCCCGTTCTTGCCAGTCAGGAGCGCTTTAAAATTTCCGGTACTCCCCTCGATCCGGGCCACCTTGGTGCGCAAATGCACCTGGATGTCGGGATTTTCCTGGATTGCTGTGGCCAGCGGTTCCAGAATCTCTTCCGGCCCCCGGTCACCCGGCGCCACCCGCGAAAGGGTGTTCAGCATGCCGCCCAGTTTTCCGGTTGCCTCCACCAGGGCCACTGGAACGCCAGCGCGTCCAATGGCTGCCGCCGCGGCCATCCCGGCAGGCCCACCGCCAATCACCAGCACGTGCGGGCAAACCTCGATGTCAACCTCCGGAGAGGCTTCGCGGTGGTGCAGTGCGGCAATTCCCATACGAATCAGGCTCGCGGCCTTGATGGTGGCTTCGTCCGGCCGATCCGCATGTATCCAGGCGCAGCCCTCGCGGATGTCGGTGACCATCACTCTGGTCGGATCGATTCCCTCGCTTTCGAGACGGGCAAGCAAGTCATCGCCCCGGGCCAGGGCGGAGCAGCCGGCAATCAAGAGTCTTTTTCCGTCGTCCGCCCGCATGCGTTGGGCGATTTGGGTCAGAGCATCGCCGAGGCAGAGCGCGTCACGGACTTGGACACTGCCCACCTGGCAATCATCGGCCAGCTGCCGTTGCAGCCGGTCAAAATCCATGACGCCGTCGATCTCTCCGTGACAGCGGCACAGCAGACAGTCAATGGTCGTTAAGGAGGTCATCGGAGCACCTCCGTCAGTGTTTCCATGGCTGCCGCCGATCCCTGGACGGCCGCGGTTTCCACATCGGCCGGCGCTTTGCAGAAGCCGCAGCTGCGTGCGTTCCGGGCCTTGTCATCCGCCACGAAATCGATGGTCATGTCGCCGGGGGCCGAACCGTTGCAGGTTGAACCGGGCCGCAGGCCGCCGTTGAGCACCACCAGATCGAAGCGTTCCATGGCCGGCGTCCGGGTAAGCGTGTTTTCGTATTTCACGGCGATACCGTCTCCGCCGGGAAGCGGATGCACCAAACCCGGCCGGCCGCGGACCAGCTCTATGCCTTCGGCCAGTGCCTCATCGCGGTAATAGGTCTCGTACCCGCGCCCCTCGGTCCGCAAATCGGTGTAAAAAATCACGCAGCGAACATCGGGATTGCGGCGCCGGACCCAGCGGGCCTGCTTGAGGGCATGCATGCAGCAGACCATACTGCACTGGGGCTGCGAGCGCCGATCACGCGCCCCGGCACACTGGATGAACGCCACCTGCCCGGCCGGTCGGCCGTCGTGACAGCGAACCTGCCCCCGGTTGGGGCCGGCTTCGGCGATCCATGTTTCAAAGGCCATCGCGTCCATGATGTCCGCATGGCTGCCGGCGCCTAATTCCGGAGCCGCCGCCGAAGCTGCCGATAGATCGGCCACCTCGAAACCCGTGGCCCAAATCACACCTTGAACCCGGATTCGCCGGTCTTCGGGTTGCCGTTTAAGATCGATGGCGCCGGTGGGGCAGGCCTTGATACAGTCGCCGCAGCCTGTACAACGCGTCGCATCGATCCGAAACGCCGGCGGATAGACATGCGGTGCGGTCATCGCCACGGCATCTTCCGAACATGCCGGAGCACACCGCCCACAGCAGATGCAGCCAGCAGGATCGATGGCGTTGGGCGCATGCTGAAGCACCACGGTCCAAAAGCCGTCGTCGGGTTCTATGGACTGAACCGTGGTCCAGGTGTGAACGGTGATGCAGGAGTGATTCCGGCAAAGACGGACTTCGGTCCATACCGGACAGAAACCGCAGTGATCCGTGGGATAGAGTTTGTCGAGCCGCGCCGTCCGTCCGCCCAATTCGCCGTCACGCTCCACCAGGTGAACGTTGCGGCCGGCCCGGGCCAGGTCCAGGGCGGCGCTGATGCCAGCCACCCCGCCCCCAACGACCAGAATGGAATCATCGGACGTCTCTGTTCGGGTGGTTTGTCTCATTGCTCCGCATCTTCCTTGCCGGCCAGGCCATGGTTTTGAGCGATCTTTTTCAAGCGTTTGCCGAACCAGGTCGCATAATCGTCCTGCTCGAACTCATAGGGACCGAGCCGGTCCTCCGGGCGCATGGCAACGCGCGCCTGCGGGGCCGGGTATCGTTTGGCATCCTCGTAGACCACCTTCACCGACAGCGGCTGGGTGGGACAGCGGCGAACGCAGGCACCGCAGCCATTGCAGCGGTCGGCAATCACCACCGGGTAACGACTCTTTTCCATTTTGATCGCCTTGGCCTCGCAGACCCGGTAGCAGTCCTTGCACCGTTTCTTCTTCTGCCAAGCCAGGCAGATATCCTTGTCGATGACGGCGACCCCGATATCGACCTCTTCCTTCGGAACTTTGGCAATGGCGCCCGTGGGACAGGCCCGGACGCATTCCATGCAGAAAATGCAGCGGCTCGGATCGAGCACCGGCGTACCGAAATTAGCGATCCCTTCCAGGATTGAGGCGGGCCGGAGTGCATTGGCCGGACAAGCGTCGATGCAGCGGTAGCACTTGGCGCAACTGCTTAAGAAATCGTCCTCGATGAGAGCTGCCGGCGGTCTGGGCAGTGCTTTGGCATTGCCGCTTTTCAGCAAACCGAAAAAGGTGCCGGAGACAGCCGCGCTGACCAGAAAATGGATGAACTTCCTGCGGGGGGCTTCCATGGGGGGTGTCACCAAATCCGTCTGTTTAACTTACTTTCAAAAAACGGGGCTCCGCCGACCAGGCGAAGCCCCGTATTCATTTTATCGATCAGGCAGCTGCCTTTACATCTCCGATAGCAAACTCAAGCCCCAGTTCCTTAAGGGTTTTTTCCGTGGGGATACCGTTGTCGTCCCAGCCGAAGTAGGCATAGTAGTCATCCTGCACCTTCTTCATCTCCTCGGGCGAGAAAAGCGATCCCTTTTTCGGTCCTTCCGGCAGGGGTTCGGTCAGCATCCGCTTGGGCAGTGTATCGTCCTTGCGGCTTGTCCCCTCCCTGACGTTGAAACAACGTTCCAGCGTTCGGATGCGACGGGCGGTAGCCATCAGTTCGGCTTCGTCCATGTCCCAGCCGCAAAGCGGATTGAGCATGTCCACAAACATTTTGGGAGCCCAGTAGCCGCCGATAAAAGAACAGATCACCAAAGAGTTGTGCAGACACCGCTGAGCCTGTCCGGCCGGGCTGTTGCCTTCGTGATGGTCCCCGCCGCAGGTTCCCATGGCATAACTGACGCCGCGCGGTTTGTCGCCGCGCGGATCATGGGCTGCCATTTCCTTGCCTTTGACCACACAGGCGAAATCCGCCGCGTTGCCGCCCAGTTCCTTGGCCATGGCGGAGACGCCTTTTGCCAGGAATTTTCCAGCCTGGCCTTCTTTGTAGGCAATCTTGCGGATCAGCTCGATAGCCGCTTCGCCGTCACCCCACTCGAGGGTCATGCCGTCGAATTTGTCGGCCGTGAGCAGGCCCCGCTGAAAAGCTTCCATGGCAAACCCGATGCTGCCGCCGGCGGAGATGGAATCCAGCCCCATGGCATCGCACAATTCGATGGCGGCCATCATCAGGTCGAAATCCGCCAGTCCCAGGTTGCTGCCCAGCAAGCCGCCGGTCTCGTACTCCGGTCCTTCGGCAATCAGGCCGTCATAGTCCCCGCCACGAATGACCCCGAGCTTCATGCAGTGGTTCGGGCAGTTGTAGCAGGCGCTGTGCTTTTTCCAGAACCGGCGGTTGGCCTGTTCGGCACCGATTTCCTCGATATCCGGATACCAGGTTGTCTGGTAGTTTTTGGTGACCAATGATCCGGTGACGTGGTGCTTGAGTTCCAACAGGCCGGCAGTACCCCAGCGCTTGATGCCCTGCCACCCCTCCTTATTAATGGAGAACTGCTTGTTGGCCTCGGCGACCTTGTGAAAAGTCTCACGGTCCACCACCGGTACATACTTTGTTCCCCGTATCGCAATTGCCTTGAGCTTTTTGTTGCCCATCAGGGCGCCGGTGCCGGTCCGGGCCGCCGCACGGAACCGTTCCACCATCACCGCTGAGTAGCCCACCTCGTTTTCCCCACCGGGTCCGATGGAGGCCACCTTGACGTAGGTGTCCTTGAGTTCATCAAGAATCGACTCCTCGGTCACATGGGTGTCCTTGCCCCACAATTTGGAGGCGTCCTTGAACTCAACCTTGTCGTTACGGACGTACAGATAGACCGGCTTTTTCGATTTCCCGGTAACCAGGATGCCGTCCCACCCGGCCCACTTGAGTTCATTGCCGATGAAACTGCCGACTTCGGCATGACTCAATAGACCGGTGTAAGGGCTTTTGTTGACGAAGCTGCACCGGGTCGATGCGCAGGCCGTGCCGGACAGGGGGCCGACGCCCATGAAGATCGGGCTGTCCGCAGCCATGGGATCGTGTTTGGGTTTGAGCCGCTGGAACAGCAGATAGCTGCCCATGCCGCATCCGCCCAGATAGCGTCGGCAGGTTTTTTCATCGATGGTCAGGGTTTTGTATTTCTGAGCGGTCAGATCGATTTCCAGAATGCGCCCAAAATGGCCGCCTTTGGGATTTGCCATGATCAGGGCCTCCTTTCGCCGTTTTCACTGGGATAAAACATGCTAGTGATCAGGTCTTCTCCGGCTTCCGCCGGCGTGACATTGCGGTAGGCCAGATTCACCCCGAAACCGAGTTTGCCGGCCATCAGGCAGGGACCGACGGGGTTGCCGGACTGTTCCAGACAGGCCTTTACACACTCGGGATCACCACCGCACAGATCGCACATCAGCGGCAGCCCATTTTCCTCGTCCCGCCGGATGAATTTCGACGGGCAGGCTTCGATACACTTGTTGCATTTGGCGCCGAGGCAGAGCTTTGGATCCAGCTTGATGCCGTTGGTTTTGGGGTCCTTCTCGATGGCCTTGGGCGTTGTGGGGCAGGATTTGATGCAAGGCGCGTCATCGCAGTGCCAGCAGATCACCGGCACATCGACCACCCCTTTGTGCTTGTAGACGTGAATTCTCGACTTGGCCGGCCATACCACCCCTTCGTGGTGCAGGCTGCAAGCGTATTCACAGGCCCGGCAACCGACACAGTTCTGCCGCTCGACAAAGAGATACTTCATCTCGGGTTTCGGTTTTACCGGTTCGGCCGCGGCCGCAGTCGCCGGCCTGGACGTCCCGAGCGTGGTTGAAGCCAAGGCGATCCCCGCCATGGTTCCGGCACCTTTCAGAAAGCCTCTCCGACTGGTCTTTTTATCCAGAAACTTGTCGTTCCCGGGACTGATCGCTTTTTCTTCCATCCACTACCTCCTTCCAAAATCGTTCATGTTGTTCTTCCCTCCGTTACTCCCTGCGGCCGATTTAGCGGGGAGAATCCAAGTACTTTTTACTACAGCAATGCGTATGCCATGGCGGATTATATCTCAACTTGCTTATTTTGTTGAGATTAACAAAGGATGGGAGTGTTTTTGAGCTGGGGCAAAGATGCCCCCAACGAAGGGGCGTCGCTTTATAACAAATTAATATACCTAAATAAAATGACTATGGGGCAAATCTGCTCCAATTTGATGCATTTTTTGGCGACTTCCGGCGAATAGGGAGGGGGGGTGAATGGGTAAATCAGCCAATGCCGAGGCTACGCATTTTGCGCAACAGCGTTTTGCGATCAACACCCAGGATCTTGGCCGTGATTGACCGATGCCACTGATTTTTATCCAACACCTGCTGAATGTATCGTTTTTCAGCTTGCTGCATCCGCTCCTTCAGCGGCAAGGTGGGGGCAGTGGCTTCTATCTGGTCATCGAATGATTTTGGGCAGGAAGGGGCATCCGACGATATAAAATCAAGATTGCGGGTCGTAATGTAGCGTTGAATGGCGTTTTGAAGTTCCCGTACATTTCCCGGCCATTCGTAGCCCATGATCCGGGCCAGGGCTTCGTTGGAAAAGGAGGACATATCCGTCAGATCAGGGATATCCGAATCCGCGCAAAGCCTGTCGATCAAAAGGGGGATGTCTTCCTTTCGATCCCTTAGCGGCGGCATGCGTATGGGGAAGACATGGATTCGGAAAAAGAAGTCCCCCCGCATGGTCCCTTTTTCGACCATGGCTTTCAAATCCTTATTGGTGGCGGCGATGATCCGCAGATTCGGCTTTTTTTCCCGGCGCCCGCCCACCGGTGTAAAACCGTGGTTGTCGATGACCCGAAGCAGTTTTACCTGGCCGGAGAGACTGATTTCGCCGACTTCATCCAGAAACAGGGTGCCGCCGTCGGCCACGTCCAGGAATCCTTCGGTGTCTTTTTCGGCGCCGCTGAAAGCCCCTTTACGATAGCCGAAAAATTCGCTTTCAAATATCGATTCCGGAATGGCGCCGCAGTTGACCACCACGAAAGGCCCTTTGCCGCGGTCGCTCAAACGATGAATGCACCGGGCCGCCAGCTCTTTTCCCGTGCCGGATTCTCCGTAAAGTACGACCCCGTTATCAATCGCGGATGCCTGCCGGATCAGCTCATAGGTCCGCTGCATGGGCGCGCTTTTACCCACGAGATCGCATAGGCCGCAAATGCCGGGTACCGACGAACGCAGGCGTAGATTTTCATTGATCAGCTGCTTTTCGCGCTTCTGAAAGTTGTGCTCCATCTCCTTGTACAGGGAAAAATCGGCGATAAACCCTTCCACGGAAAAAATTTCTCCCTCTTTTGATATGGTGCCCGCGCCGCGATCCCAGACCCAAGTTTCTTTTCCGGAAGCTGTCAGGATGCGGTAGGTCAGTTCAAAGGGTTGGTGGTCCTGGAGCGCCCGGTTGACGGCAGTCAGCACCTGTTCGCGATCCTCGGGATGGATCAACGCCGTATAGGCGGGAGCCTGGTCGATTAGCCGCGAAGGACAGTATCCGGTGAGCCTTAAACATCCCCGGCTGACAAATTCCAGGGAATACGGCGTTTCGCCCTCCCATCGGTAGGCCATGCCGGGCAGGCGATTCATCAGGTTGGCCAGTCGTTGCTCATTGCGCTCAAGGGCTTCCTTGGAGCGGATCAGATCGGTGATGTCCATGAACGACAGAACGCTTCTGTCGGTGCCGTCAATGATTTGAGCCTTTACGGCCATGTGCCGAAGGCCGTTGCCGTGGCTGGTCAGGCGGCATTGATAATTCCCGGGAACGTCCCGGCCTTTGACGCGGCCAATGTGATATTCCTCAAGGCGTTTGCAATCCTCGGGATGAATGAAATCGGTGAGACGCATCCGGTCTTCGATGCTTTCCCTCGGTAAACCGGTAATGCTTTCGAAGCCGCTGTTGGCCATGGAAATGGTCATGTCCCCTTCGATGAGAACGGTTCCGGTACCCGTATTTTCAAATACACTCCGGAATGTCCGGTTTTTCTGCCGGTGTTTTCCGTATGAAGCAGTCCGGGAAGACAATTTTGGGTCTTTCATTTCATTCATGCTTTCAGACCCCGTGCATCATTTCGGTGTAACGGGGAAGAGAATCAATATCAGGAGAATTCTAGATCATGCAACCGGGTGGTCTGTCAAACGAGAAAATGCGCAAAAAACGATGAACGCGGAGTTTCCCAAATTTATCCATAGGAAAAAATATCAATCAGTCCGCGACCTGTGGCATTTCTTCATATTCAAACGTAGGGGCATGCCATCAGGGGACGTCCAAGGCGGAGCCTGTTCAGTTCGATCTCGATGGGTTCTTCCCGAAGCATGGACGCCCTCCATGATCCGCCGGTCAATGCAACCGCATGTCCCTGAACGCTTGTATTCCTTCCGAAGGCAGGTATATTTTTGAATTACCGCACTCGCTTTTTTCAATACCAAAGCCGCTCGCCCGTGAAAGAGCAGGAAACCACTCCCCGGCGCCTTTGAAGCCTTCATTCCAGGAATCGCCCAGGGTGACCGCCTTTGGGTTTGTGCCCGCCTTTGTTAACCGGACGTGGATGAACCACGTCCCTACGCTACATCAAAGCAACAATACGAATTCCAAATGCGGCGACCCTGAGGAATCGCCGTTTCTCCTTTGACAACCATCGACAGCATGCCTTATGGTAGTTTTTTTGGAAAACCGACCCACAGGAAGTGTTGGTGAATGTTCAGAAAATTGCTTTTCATCCTTTTTGCCCTCACCTTTGTCGCCATCTGTATGGTCGGGCTGCTCTACATGCACCTGTTGTCCTGGGCGGATCGGCCGGCGCAAACGACCGGCGCGGAAAAACTGTTCACCGTCGCTCCGGGACAGGGGCTGGGCAAAACCGCCGATGGGTTGCGACAGGAAGGTCTCGTTTCCGATGCCCTGCATTTCACCATCCTGGCCCGACTCAACAAGCAGGACAAACAGATCAAAGCCGGAGAGTACATCTTCTCGCCCGCCATGACCCCCAACGAAATCCTGGGCCAGATGGTGGAAGGTCGGGTCCACCTGTATCGGGTTACCATCCCGGAAGGGTTCAACCTGGTCCAGATTGCGGCCACGGTGGCCGCCGCCGGCCTTTCCACGGAAGCCGACTTTTTAAAAACGGCCCGCGATCCGAAAACGGCCGAGTCCTTGAACATCCCGGGAAAAACCGTTGAGGGCTACCTGTTCCCCGACACCTACTATTTCCCCCGGGGATTGGACAGCGCCACCATCATCGCCACCATGGTCAAGCAGTTCGAAGCCGCTTTCCGGCCCGAATGGCGTCAGCGGGCCGAGGAAATGGGCCTGAGCATTCACGAAGTGGTCACCCTGGCCTCGATCATCGAGAAGGAAACCGGCGCACCTGAAGAGCGCCCCCTGATTGCCTCGGTGTTTCACAACCGGTTGAAAAAGGGCATGCGCCTGGAGACCGACCCCACCGTGATCTACGGCATTTCCGATTTCGACGGCAACATCAAGCGTCAGCACCTGGAAACCTACACGCCATACAACACTTACAAAATCAAAGGGCTGCCCCCCGGCCCCATTGCCAGCCCGGGCGCCCTGGCCATGGAAGCGGCTCTCTACCCGGCCCAGACAGACTATCTTTACTTCGTCTCCAAGAAAGACGGCACCCACCACTTCTCAAAAACGCACAAAGAGCACAATGCGGCCGTGAAAAAATATCAGTTGCGGAAAAGGAAACGCTAATCATGAAAGGCTATATTCAAGTCTACACCGGCGACGGCAAGGGTAAAACCACCGCATCGTTAGGACTGGCCCTGCGGGCGGCCGGTGCCGGCCTCAGGGTTTACATCGCCCAGTTCATCAAATCCGGCGACTACAGCGAAATCAAGGCCCTGGCCCGCTTTGCGGAGACGATCACCGTCGAGCAGTTCGGCCGGGGCCGGTTCATCAAGGGAAAGCCTGCACCGGAAGATGTAACCGCCGCCCAAAAGGGACTGCAGGCGATCCGCAGCGCCCTGGACTCGGGGGACTACCAGGTGGTGATCATGGAAGAAGGCAACGTGGCCGCCGCCTGCGGCCTGTTTGCCGTCGATGAGATCCTGGACATCATGGCCGGGAAACCGGAAAATGTTGAACTGGTGATCACCGGCCGCTACGCCGATCCCCGCGTCATCGAAAAGGCCGACCTGGTTACGGAGATGAAAGCGGTTAAGCATTATTATGAGGCTGGGGTGGCGGCACGGGTTGGGATAGAAAAATAAAAACTATGAACTTGGATTCATCCAACAAACATAAAAATCTCCTAGCCCCCTGCCTCGCCGTTTTCGGCACCGGATCCGATGTAGGCAAAAGCGTCATCGCTGCGGCCCTGTGCCGGGTGTTCGCGGACCGGGATGTGCGGGTGGCGCCCTACAAGGCCCAGAACATGTCCAACAACTCCGGGGTCACGCCCGAAGGACTGGAGATGGGCCGGGCCCAGATCGTCCAGGCCGAGGCCGCCGGCATCGCCCCCCATGTGGACATGAACCCCATCCTGCTCAAACCCACCAGCGATGTGGGCTCCCAGGTGGTGCTCCTCGGCGAGGCCATCGGCAACCAAACGGCCATGGTCTATCACCGGGAAAAGACCCGTCTGGTTCAAACCGCCCACGCGGCCCTGGACCGGCTGCGGCGGCGCTACAACCTGATCGTCATGGAAGGCGCCGGCTCCTGCGCGGAAGTCAATCTCATGGACCACGACATCGTCAATTTCTCCGTGGCCGAATACGCCGATGCGCCGGTGATCCTGGTGGGAGACATCCATCGCGGCGGAATTTTCGCCCAACTTGTCGGCACCCTGGAATGCCTGCCCCGAACTTATCGGGAGCGGGTGGCCGGATTCATCGTCAATCGGTTTCGGGGCGACCGGCGGCTGTTCGACGACGGCGTTGCTTGGATCGAGAAAAAGACCGGCCGGCCGGTTTTCGGCGTGCTGCCCTGGTACGATCACATCCGCATCGATCCGGAAGATTCGGTAGTCATCGAACGTCCTCGCTCGGTCTCCCCGGAAAGGGACGGAAAACCAGCCGTGGCCGTCATCCGCATCCCCCACATTTCCAACTTCAGCGATTTCGACCCACTGGCGGACATCGATGGACTGCGGCTTCATTTCCTGGAGACCCCCCAGGATCTGTCGGCCTTTGCGGCAGTGATCCTGCCCGGATCCAAAAACACCCGCTTCGATTTGAAGTGGTTGAAAAACAGTGGGTGGCAGCCCCGCCTGGACGCCTTTCACGACGGAGGCGGCCACGTTACCGGCATCTGCGGCGGCTACCAGATGATGGGAACGAAGGTTCATGATCCAGACGGCCTGGAAGGCCCGCCGGGAGAGACACCCGGGCTGGGTCTGCTGCCGGTGGAAACCGTCCTCCAGGCGCCCAAGACCACGACGCTGACCCGCTTTTACTGGGACGGCATCGAAGGCACCGGCTATGAAATTCACATGGGCCAAACCCGCCGGCAAAAGGGGCGGGATTTGCTGCACATCGCCGAACGCAACGGAAAGGCGGTGGATGACGCCGACGGTTGCCTGACCGACGACCGGCGGGCCATGGGCACCTATATCCACGGCCTGTTCGACACGCCGGAGCTGATCCGCCGGTGGCTTGAGGCAGTGGGCCTTAAGGGCATCGATGTACCGGATATGGGAGGACTGGCCGCTAAACAGGAGCAGTATGCCCTGCTGGCCGAGCATTTTCGGCGTCATATCGATATGGATCGGATTGCTGCGCTGATTGGCTTTGATTGGAAGTAAATTCCAAATGACAAATCCCAATGATCAAATTCCAATTTCACATACACAGGATTGTCTCTATTTGAAAATTGGGATTTGGAATTTATTTGAGATTTGGTGCTTGAGATTTGCTATTTTGGGAAAACATTTTTATTGAAAGCAAACTGTAAAAAAACCGACATGACCGATACCACCAAAATACTCATCCTCGGCGGCTGCCGCAGCGGAAAAAGTGCTCACGCCCTGCAACTGGCCGAAAGCATGGGGCCGCGCCGCATCTTCGTGGCCACCTGCGTGCCCCATGACAAGGAGATGCAGCGCCGGGTGGATCTTCATCGGCAGGAGCGCGGCGACAGTTGGATGACCCGGGAAGTTCCCCTGGATCTGGCCGGTACCATCCGCAATACCGGTTCGTCAGCCGATGTGATGCTGGTGGACTGCCTGACCCTGTGGCTGAGCAACCTGCTCATGGAGAACGATGATGAGGCCCGAATAAAAGAATCGATCCGGGATCTGGCCGAGGCCGTGGGTTCGGCCGCCTGCGGGGTGATCCTGGTTTCCAACGAGGTAGGGGGCGGCATCGTTCCCGAAAACCGGCTCGCCAGGCACTACCGGGATCTGGCCGGATGGACGAATCAGGCCATGGCCGCCGCCTGCGACCGGGTCGTATGGACCGTAGCCGGCATTCCCGTGACCATCAAACCGTCCCCGCCGGGGTGCACCCCATGAATGCGCTGATCGCCTCGCTCCAGTTCATCAGCGCCATTCCGCTGGGAAGACCGCGTCCCTTCGACCCCAGGGGCATCATTGTCAGCTTTCCCCTGGCCGGCCTGGTCATCGGCGTGGTGCTGGCCATCTGCGACTGGATCTTCACTGCCCTCTGGACACCGGCGGTGGCCGGCGTGCTGGATACGGTGCTGCTGGCAGCCATCACCGGGGCCTTGCATTTAGACGGGCTTGCCGACATGGCCGATGGTCTTTACGGACGCCGCGAACGGGAAAAAGCCCTGGCCATCATGAAGGACAGCCGGGTGGGCGCCATGGGCCTGGTGGCCGTGGTCTGTGTGCTGCTGACCAAGAGTACGGCCCTGGGTCATGTCGATCATGCCCGCTTCCTGGCGTTGGTCCTGATTCCGGCCTATGCCCGCTCCGCTATGATCTTCGGCATCCGTTTTCTGCCCTATGCCCGGGGTAAGGAAGGCACCGGCAGCCCCTTTTTTGAAACGCCCCTGGCGTCCAGGGATTTCCTCTTCGTTGCCGTGCCGGTGTTGCTCTCCCTGTTTCTCGGCTGGCGCGGCCTGCTGCTCAACCTGGTTTTCGCCCTGGGCACGGCCGGCCTGATCATCCTTTATCAACGCAAACTCGGCGGCATCACCGGCGACCTGCTCGGCGCCATGACCGAGGTTCTGGAAGCCGTTCTCTTTCTGGCGGTCTGTGTGGGAGCTACCCCATGATCGGCGGCCACGGCGGCAATATCTACCAGTTGGCCCGGCGCCTGAACTGCGAGCCGTCTGACATCTGCGACATGAGCGCCAATGTCAATCCTTTAGGCCCCATGCCGGAGCTGGTCGAGCATTTGAGAGAACACCTGTCGGCCATGGCCTCCCTGCCCGAAGTGGACGCCGGAACCATGGTGGAGGCCTTTGCCGACTATCATGGCATCGACCCGGCAACCGTGACGGCCGGCAACGGTACGACCCAGTTGATCTACCGCATTCCCCGGGCCCTTGGCGTCAAAAAAGCCCTGGTGATCGGCCCCACCTATGCGGACTACCAGGACGCCTGCGCCATGCACGGGGTGGCCTGCAAGCACCTGATCTGTAAGGAGGAAGACGATTTCATCCCCAACACGGATGCCATTGCCCGGTCAGCGTCTTCAGCCGGTCTGGTCTTTTTGTGCAATCCCAACAACCCCACCGGTGCGATGGTTGATAGAGAAGCGATTGCAGACTTGTGTCGCGCCCTGCCCGACACGGTGTTCGTCATCGACGAATCCTATCTGCCTTTCGCACCGCATCCGGAAGAAGTCACCCTGATCGGCTCGGACCTGCCCAACCTCATGGTGCTCAACTCCATGTCCAAAGCCTTCCGGATCCCCGGCCTGCGCATCGGCTTTATCAAGGCGCAAGCAAACCTGCTGGAAAAACTCAACGTCTTTGCCCTGCCTTGGTCGGTCAACAGCCTGGCCCAGGTTGCCGTCCAGTGGCTCATGACCCACCCGGAGAGCGTTGAACCATTCCTGGCCGCCACCCGAACCATGATAGAAAGAGAGAAAGGACGAATAGAAGAAAGTATCCATCAGAAGAATGGTGTCCGGTGTTTCCCTTCGTCGACCTCCTTCATTCTCATGCGTCTGCCCCGGGGGCTCAAGGCGGCCGCAGTATGGGAGCATATGGCCGCCCACCGCATCCTGATCCGGGACTGCGCCAATTTCACCGGCCTGTCCGACGAATTCATCCGCATCTCCATGAAAAGCGAGGACGAAAACCGACGGGCCGCCGACCTATTGATCGGACTGTGCCGGGACCACTGTATTCAAAGGGAGGCTCATGGGAACTGAAGCCTTGGTCCTGGCCCTGACCGTTGCCGTGGTGCTGGACCTGTTGCTGGGCGATCCAC
Source organism: uncultured Desulfosarcina sp. (assembly GCF_963668215.1). Taxonomy (NCBI): domain Bacteria; kingdom Pseudomonadati; phylum Thermodesulfobacteriota; class Desulfobacteria; order Desulfobacterales; family Desulfosarcinaceae; genus Desulfosarcina; species uncultured Desulfosarcina sp. The sequence continues at coordinate 4,336,414 of NZ_OY764190.1, read as the reverse complement.
TGTGGCTGCCCCATCCCGTGCGCTGGATGGGCAGGGCCATCGAAATCCTGGAACCCCGTTTCCGGCGGCTGAATCTCTCGCCCCTTTTCTCAGGAGCCCTGATGGCCGCCGGCCTGGTGTTGGCCGTATGGATCGGATGCCTGCTGCTGGTCGCTCTGGCTGCAAGGTTGCATCCGGTTGCCGCCGTCGTTGTCCAGACACTGATGCTTTACACCTGCATCTCGGCCCGCGACCTTCAGGATGCCGCCCTGGCGGTGGCCAGGGCCCTGTCGCAAGAAGGTCTGACCGCCGGTCGCCGGGCCGTGTCCATGATCGTGGGCCGGGAGACGGATCGTCTGGACGAAACCGGTGTAACCCGGGCAGCGGTGGAAACCGTTGCCGAAAACCTGGTGGACGGATTCATCTCTCCCCTGTTCTTTTTCGTACTGGGAGGCGGCCCGTTGGCCATGGCCTACAAGATGATCAACACCCTGGATTCCATGGTCGGGTACAAAAACGACCGCTACCTGCTCTTCGGCCGTTTTGCCGCCCGCCTGGACGACGCGGCCAACTACCTGCCCGCACGCCTCAGCATTCTGTTTATCGCTCTGGCCGCCCAGTTGATCGACAAAACGGGCCGGATTGCCTTGTCCACCGCCTGGCGCGACGGTCGTGCCCATGCCAGCCCCAATGCCGGCTTCCCCGAGGCCGCCTTTGCCGGGGCGCTGGGGCTGTGGATGGGCGGCCCCAACTTCTACCACGGCCGGCTGGTGGACAAACCGGTCATCGGCAAAGGCCTTGCCGACGCCCGGCCGGTTCATATTCATCAGGCCTGCCGGTTGATGCTGACCACGGCGATTCTTTTTTTCTTAGGAGCGGCAGGGGCAATCTTTCTACTGGCGACGCTCTGAAAATCCAACCCGAATATGGTGAAATCACAATAAACAAATTCCAAATCACAAATAAGCTTCAATGATTCAAATCACAAATTCCAAGTCATCGGTTTTTTGCCGTTTGAGATTTGGGTATTGTTATTTGGAATTTGTTTGAAATTTGGTGCTTGTATTTTGTAATTTAAAGGTACGTTCATTATGCCTGACCGAAGCAACCCAAAGCCATCTTTTCCTCCTTTGCAAACCATTTGCAAAAACCGTTTCCCCTTTGCCGTCGCCTGCCCTTCCTTTGTCTATCCGGCCGGCTACGTGGAAAATGTGCGCCGTCTGGCCCCCTTCGTGGACGAGATTCAACTACTCTTTTTCGAAAGCAGCCCCGAAAGCCTTCCCTCGCCGGAGTTGGTGAAGGAATTGTCGGATCTGGCTGCCGGCCAAAACATCGGCTACCATATTCACCTGCCCTCGGATATCTACTTGGGCCACCCCGACCGGGACGAACGCCGGCGGGCCGTGGAAGCCATCCGTACGATATTGGAGCGCTGCCGGGTTCTGTCTCCCTCCACGTTCACGCTGCACCTGGAACGAAATCCCGCCGGAACCGAAAATCAGCCGGTCGAGCGTTGGCGACAATACCTGCTCGAAAGCCTGGAGCACATGCTGCCGACAGAAACGCCACCGAGAAAAATCAGCATAGAGACTCTGGACTATCCCCTGGAATGGGTGGCGCCGGTCATCAAGGCCATGGACCTTTCCGTCTGCATGGACATGGGCCACCTTATGGTGCACGGCATCGATCTTCAGGATTTTTATGAGAACTGGAAAGACCGCATCACCGTCGTCCATCTTCATGGGGTAGATGGAAGCGAGGATCATCTGCCATTGGACAGACTCTCCGACGAACGAATGAGAACGGTTCTTGGGCTTCTGCAGGCACTCAAGAAGATGGTCGTCCTGGAGAACTACGCATATTCGCGGTTGAACGCGTCGCTGGCCTGCCTGGCTGAGGGCTGGTCCAGGACAGCTACCAAAGGGATGTAAATGGCCCAAAGCACACAAAAGGTGGAACTGCTCGCGCCGGCCGGTACGCCGGAGAAGTTGGAAATCGCCATTCACTATGGCGCCGATGCGGTCTACCTGGCCGGCAAGGAGTTCAGCCTGAGGAATTTCTCAGCTAACTTCTCGCCGGACGAAATGTTGGCGGCCCGTCGGCTGACCCGTGAACAGAACGTGCGCATGTACGTGGCGGTGAATGTCTACCCGCGGGACAGCGAGGAGCGGGCCATCGCCGATTATCTCGATTTTCTGAAAACCGTCGAACCGGATGCATTGATCATCGCCGACCCCGGCATTTTCATCCAGGCGCGACGGCAATTGCCGCAGATCCCCCTGCATGTGAGCACCCAGGCCAATACCACCAGCAGCGCCACGGCGACATTCTGGAAACAACTCGGCGCGACGCGGGTCAATGCGGCCCGGGAACTGAGCCTGGAAGAAATCAAAAATATGGCTTCCCACAGTGGCGTGGAGGTGGAGGCCTTTGTCCACGGGGCCATGTGCATGGCCTACTCGGGGCGCTGCCTGCTGTCCAGCTATCTCACCCAGCGGGACAGCAACCGCGGCATGTGCAGTCAGCCCTGCCGGTTCCACTACACCGTCATGGAGCAGACCCGACCCGGCAAACATTTTCCCATCGCCGAGGACTCCCGGGGCGCCTATCTTTTCAATTCTCGGGATTTGTGCATGATCGAACACCTGCCAGCACTGATCGATGCCGGCATCCGTTCATTCAAGATCGAAGGCCGCATGAAAAGCGTTCACTACCTGGCCGGAGTGGTCAAGGTCTATCGCGAAGCCATCGATGCCTGGTATCGCGACCCGCAGGCCTTCCGGGTGCAGGAGCACTGGCTGACCGAATTGGCGGCCATCAGCCACCGGGGATACTGCACCGGTTTTTATTTCGGCGATCCGGACCAGACCGCGGTCAACATAGACAACCTTGTCATTCCCGGCTACCGCTTCGTGGCCCAGGTGCTCGGGCCGGCGGCCCATGGTGGCGTGAAAGTGCTGGTGAAAAACAAAATCGCCGTCGGCGAACGGGTGGATGTTCTCTCCCCCGGCGTCGCCGCCCGCCAGGATATGATTCGAAAAATCACGGATGAATACGGCATCTCCCAGCCCTTGGCCCAGCCGGGTTCGGAGGCGATTGTCTATCTCGATATGCCGCCTGACCGGTTAGACCTGATCCGCCGCCCGGAGGAAAGAGAGGAAACAAAAGGCCCATGATCGTCGTTGCCGATAACCTGCGCATCACCCTGCCGGTCATCCAACAAGCCGTGGAAAGATTTGATCCGGAGCCGATCCGGCAGATGGCCAACGCCTGCAAAGCGGCAGGGGCCCAGGCCATGGACATCAACAGCGGTCCTCTCACCCGCAACCCCGCCGAAAAGATGACCTTCCTGGTTAGCAATGTGCGGGCGTGTGTCGACCTGCCCCTGGTGCTGGACACCACCAACCCCGATGCCATGGCCGCGGGGCTGGCGGTCTGCAACGGCCGGGCGACCATCAACGGGATATCCCTGGAGCCTGAGAAATTGCAGCGCATCCTGCCCCTGGCCCGACAAACGGACGCCGACCTGGTTGCCTACCTGCTGCGTCCCGACGGCCACGTGCCGGCAGACGCCGCCGGACGCATGGAGGCCGCCGTGCAGTTATTCGCCAAGTGCGAGAAAGCCGGCATCACAGCCGAGCGGCTGATCTTCGATCCCATCGTGGCGCCCCTGGCCTGGCAGGACGGCAACCGCCAGAACATGGCGGTGCTGGAAACCATCCGAACCCTGCCCGATCTGCTGGGAACGCCCGTGCGAACCATGGCCGGCCTGTCCAACCTGACCACCGGCGCCCCCGATGCAGCAACCCGCAAACGCTACCAGCAGGCCTTTTTGCCCATGCTGGCCGCCGCCGGAACGGACTTCATTCTGATGAATGTTCTCGACCCGGATCTCATGCGCACCGCTAAAGCCTGCCGCAACATTACTGCGGGCAGCATCTTTTCCTGGCAATAAGACTAACCTACCGCGAAATTAAGGAAAATGGGTATTCAAGCAAAACAATTGAATTTGATTCGATACTTGACTCAGATCTAGTTCCTGTTCTATTTGAGTGTGAGCATTCAAGCCAACAGGCACCATAACCTTTAAGCAGCACAGGATTCCCCATGGCGTTCACCCGAAATTTTCACCGAAAACTCAACTTCGCCTTCACCCAATGCCACGGGATTATCGACGACAACAGCCTTCGCATTCATATTCTCAGTTACAATATCGAAGCCAAAGGAATGAAGAACATCCGGGAGATCGCAGACGCCCGCAAGCTCGACAATGCATCGAAAATCACCGTCAAAGGACTCCTCGAACTATCCGAACTCGCCAATGAACGCGCCGCCGGCAAAGGCGGCCTGCTCGCCATTGTCGTGCCCGACGACCCGATGTTCGAAAAAATGGCTGAACTTTATGGCCATGCGATCGGCAATCAAAAAAAAGAGACCCGCAGCTTTCGCGATCCAAGAGAGGCCCTCGTTTGGTTGGGATACGAAGGGGGCGATATCGAAAAACTGCTCCGATTCATGCGGAGAAATCAAGTGTAAACAACACCTCCGGTTTACGCGGGAAGATATCATTAAAGCCGTCTATCCATGATTCATCATATTGAAGGATTTATGCAATTTCATTGATGCATATGAAGAATAGGCGCTTATCTATCACATCAGACGACGCAAAAAGTCGTGCAACTAACTGTCAACGTTACCAACAGATATTTTAGAGAGTGATGAAACCGAGTCGACCTCGGCATTTTTGTTTCTAATTGCGTACAAACTCCACAGGGTAGCGTTCTAAGTTACCTGAGTTAAATACACCTTCAATGCGGTCGAATCGTCATAACTTGCATAGTATCAGCGCATTCCGATTCCCCTCGGGCAAATCGTTGCCCTCCGCATAAAAGATATCATTGCCCAGATGGAAGAACGCTACTTCACTTTTCCGCCGGCCTCGCGAAAGCGCTCGGTGATGGTGTCGGTCAATTCAGCGGCGGAATCGAGCAGTTCGGCCACGGCATCCTGACCGTTTTCACGGGACTGAGCGGCCCACTTGCGGTAATCTTCGGCGTGGTGATCGTTGTGCTGGATCCAATGGTCCAGCAATTTGACGAGCTTTTCCGGAAAAGAGAGCGCCCCGTGGCTGTGGGCATGGTCGTGATGGTGGTCGTGATCATGATCATGATCGTGGTGGTGATCGTGATCGTGGTGGTGGTCGTGATCGTGATCGTGGTGGTGGGACATTTGCATTCTCCTGTGCGCTTGGGTGTACCGTCGAATCCAGCCTGCCGCCGGTTTTTCTCAGATCACACAATTTATGCCCCCACAGTCCCGAAGTCAACCACCCGATGCGGCGGTTTTTTCAATCCATGCTTGCCTATGGAAGCGATGACAGCTAAAACCGGGACTATCGACAAAACACCGCTTTCATGCAACGGACCTGGGACACGATGGGCAACCGCAAACCTTTTGGAATCCGAACCCTGATCGTCATTACCGTCCTCGTGGGCCTTTTCTCGGGCGCCACGGCAGGCGCATTTCTGGCTTTCACCCGGGATCTGCCTCAGATACGGGAGTTGGAAAACTTCGAACCCTCGGCCGTCACCCGCGTCTATTCGACCGACGGGGTGCTGCTGTCCGAGCTGTTTCTCGAAAAAAGGATGCCGGTACCCATCGACCGGATGCCAGAAGCCCTGAAAAAAGCCCTTATCGTGACCGAAGACCGCCAGTTCTATTCCCACAGCGGCATCGATCTGAAAGGCATCCTCCGCGCCATCGTCAAGGACATCATGGCCGGCCACTTTGTCGAAGGGGCCAGCACCATCACCCAGCAGCTGGCCAAAACGCTGTTCCTGACGCCGGAAAAGACCCTTGGCCGAAAAATCAAGGAAGCCCTTTTGGCCATCCAACTTGAACGGCGCTATACCAAGGATGAGTTGCTGGCCCTTTATCTGAATCAGATCTATCTGGGCAGCGGGGCCTATGGCGTGGAATCGGCTGCCCGACTGTTCTTCGGCGTCCCGGCCTCCAACATGAACCTGGCGCAATGCGCCCTGATCGCCGGACTGCCCCAGGCGCCCTCCAGATTCAGCCCCCTGGTTAATCCAGACCTGGCCAAGAAACGGCGCGACCTTGTCCTGAGCATCATGCGCAACCGGGACATCATCAGCGAGGTGCAGTATCGCCAGGCCATGGCCGAACCGGTGACCGCCGGGTCGCGAAACAAGATCCAGGGGAGTGCGCCCTACTTTTTGCAGTATATCAAACCGGCCCTGGAAGCGGCCGTCGGTCCCGACCTGTTGTACAAAGGCGGTCTGACCGTGCATACCACCCTCTCCTACCGGTTTCAGCAGACGGCCGAGCAGGCCGTGAAAACCGGGATAGCCGATCTTCACCAACGGATTTCGAAGGGCAAGGAAAACAGCACACCGCCCCAGGGGGCCCTGGTGGCCCTGGACGTTCGAACCGGCGGCATCCTGTCCATGGTCGGCGGCAGGGACTTTTCCGAAAGCCCTTTCAACCGGGCCGTGGATGCCCTTCGGCAGCCCGGATCGGCTTTCAAGCCCATCGTGTACGCCCTGGCCATCGCCCGCGGCTTCACCCAGGCCAGCCTGGTGCTGGACGCTCCCGTGGTTTTCAAGGGCGCGGAAGACAACGAAGACTGGCGCCCGGAGAATTATTCGGGGCACTACCTGGGCGAGATCACCCTGCGTCGCGCATTGGCGCTTTCCAAAAACATCCCGGCCGTCCGCCTGGCGGAACGGCTGGGGCCGTCGGACCTGGTGCAGTTCGCCCATAAAATGGGCATTCAATCGCCCCTTTCACCAAATCTGTCTCTCGCCCTGGGCACCGCCGGCACCAATTTGCTTGAACTGACGGCAGCGATGTCCGTCTTTCCCCGGGGAGGCAACCGCATTGCCCCCTTCGGAGTTGCCGAAATTCTGGATCGGGACGGCGAGGTTCTCTGGCGGGCCAAACCGTCGGTCCGTCCTGTTCTCACCGCTGTCCAGGCGGGCATCATGGTGGACATGCTCCAGGGGGTGATTCAGGAGGGAACCGGAAAACGGGCCCGCCGATTGAACATGCCGGTAGCCGGCAAAACCGGCACCACCAATGATTTCAAGGATGCGCTGTTTGTGGGGTTTTCTCCGGCAGCGGCCTGCGGGGTATGGGTGGGGATGGATGACGCGTCGCCCCTGGGCGACAAGGAAACCGGCGCCCGGGCCGCCCTGCCCATCTGGATCGATTTCATGACTGGCACCCGTTCGGAATCGGCCCCGCTTTATTTCGATATACCGGACGGCACGACCAAAATATTCATGGACCCCGTCACCGGCCGCCAGGTGGGCGAAAAGGAGAAAAACGCGGTCCGGGCCTTGTTTGCCAGGGGGACGGAACCGTCTAAAAAATAGGCTTATTTAAGTTTTACGAGCCCGTCAAGTTTTGATGGCACGGGAAGGGAGGACAATCTTCCTTTTATCGGGATCGGCCTGCTGGCGGTAGAAAGTGGCTGTGTGGCCAATAAGCCCCACCAGTTCGCATTCAACGGCCTTTTCCAGTTGCTGGATCAGTGCCGCCTTTTTCTCTTTTTCCTTGAACTCCACGAATTTCACCTTGACCAGTTCATGTTGGTCCAGGGCCTCGTCCAGAGCCTTGACCAGGGTCGGGGAAAAACCCTTCTGGCCGACGAACACAACCGGTTTGAGGGCATGCGCCAGGCCTCGGAGAAATCGCTTCTGGAAACCTTTTATCGCTTCCATGCTAGCGCCGCCGCACGCGCTGATGAATCGAGTTCACCTTGCTGGTCATTTCATCCACCGTTTGTTTCATGCTGGCGACATTGGCATCCGTGCTGATGAGGATACTCTCGACGGAATCCACGTCGGAGATCAGCTTCGCACTGGCCTGCCGCGTCTCCTGAAGCGTGTTGTTCAGGTAGAACAAAAAACCGGTCACGCCGATCATCCACAGGGCCATTACGTAAACTTTCCACTCTTTTTTCAGGTGGGCGCTAAATTTGTCCATGGTTTTTCCTTTTTTGCTGGCAGCGATGCCTTCCATTCGAAGACACGATGAAAGCGGTTGTCTCTTGGACGGTATCGGTTCTTCCGGCACATTTCAAGACATTTATCGGCAAATTGTCTTTACTCAGGGAGTATGCTAAAAGTGGGTATTGCTCGGCGATTAAACAGCTCAACCGTCCGTCATTCCGGCGGAAGCCGGAATCCGGTAATTCCCTGGATGCCGGATCAGGTCCGGCATGACGTAACCTTTCATGGTTATTTCATCGGTCAATAAAACCGTACCAACCCATTACATATCGATACCAAGCAAAAAGGGTTCTGCCATGACAATCTGGGAAGAAAAGAGGGACCGTTTTACCGGCAGCGACGGCACAAGCATCTTTTATCGCCGGTTGATTCCGGAAAATCCACGTTTTCGGATTGTCCTGTCCCACGGCCTGGGCGAGCATTCCGGACGTTACGGCAACGTGGCCGAGGCCTTGTGCCCATTGGGCGCGTCCCTTTGGATCCATGACCATCGGGGCCACGGCCGCAGCCAGGGCAAACGGGGGCATGTCAGTAATTTCAACGACTATGTCCAAGATTTAAAAGCCATGGTATCCATGGCCGCGGCCGAGGGCGAAGAAGCCGTGCCGACCCTCGTCCTGGGTCACAGCATGGGCGGGTTGATCGCCCTCTCCTTTGCCAGGCAATACCCGGAGACTATCGACGGCCTGATCGTTTCATCTCCCCTTCTCGGTGTGGCGCCGCCGCCTCCGGCCGCCCTGCAGGTAGTTGTACGCCTGTTATCGGTTCTCTGGCCGACGCTCTCCTTGAGCAACAAACTGGACCCGACCTTCATCAGCCACGACAGCGACCAAGTGAACGCCTACGTGCAAAGTTCTTGGGTACACGACAGAATCACGGCCCGATGGTTTGTCCAGTGCATGGCCGAGGTCCAGCGAACCGTCGCCGCCCCGCAGGAAATCCGGACTCCCGTGCTCATGCAGATCGCCGGCGACGATCATCTGGTGGACTGTCGGGCATCCCTGTCCTTTTTCGAAGCATTGACGGTGTCCGACAAAACCCTGTGCCACTACGAAACCCTCTACCACGAAATATACAATGAGAGGCTCCCGGACCGGGAAAAGGTACTGGCGGATCTGCGGCAGTGGATCAGCGAACGCTTCCTGTCGTAATTCTTCTACGGCCCGGCCGAGTTCAAAGCGTCTTGAAAAAGGAAGACGGCTTCGTAAGAAGGCCGAGATCAAGGCTTGCGGGCCGCGATAGCGAGCGTGAAGCGAGCGAACAGCAAATCGATCTTCATCCTTACGGCGAACATTTATGTTCCATCCTGAGGAATGAGGCGTACTTTGGCGTACGCCGCAGTGACGAAGGATGAAGCGTAACGCCGATATCGGCTTTCTTACGAAGCCGTCAGGTATAGATCAGGTTGAGGTTGATGGGCGGATACTTCCTCACCCCCGGCTTGGGCAGCAAATGTTCGGTACCGACGGTGAGCCAGTTCACGTCAGGATTGATCTCCCGCATCTTACCGTCGTCCGGCGGCCGGGAGTGGTCGGTATAAGCGTAAGTCGCCAGAAAGATGCAGACATTGTGATTGCCCTTTTGGGCGATGACGTAGTTCTTCTTGAACGTTCGGGGCACCATTTTCTGTGAATCGGCGATCTGCCGAACCTCTTCGTTGGAAAACCGCATCAGGACGGCCTTGGAAACGCCGCGTTCAGAAATTCGGTACAGCGCTCGGGATTCGCTGCTGCCTGCATAAACCGTAGAGATGCAGGGAATGCGCTTTAAGTACTGGGCCGCTACCATGGCGGCCGTACGCCGCCCGCCCACCATCACCGGCATCCCGTAGTACTCGAAAAGCTTGCGTTGGGCCAATTCGGCGTATTTGTCTCCCTTCTCGTACAAATCCTTGGAGATGTAACGCAGGTTCTGGGCCAGGTCCTCGGCGGCATCGGCGATGGGCCAGTCGATTCTCACGTGGAAATGGGTCAGACTGTACCGGTTGGCGGACATGGTCGTGGGATCGCGTTGGATCAGGAGCGCGTAATCCACCGGCAGCAGTACATTGAGAAAGTCGTAAAACTTGACGGCATCCAGATATTTATGCGTCCGGTCGAAATTCTCGGGAAGCGGCAGGGATTTGGATTGCAGCAGGTTGGTCTTGGTGGGTTTGTTTACATCGAAAAAGCGGATGTATTTCTTGTAGGCCGCAGGGATGATGTCTTCTACGAAAATGACGAGAAAGGTCTTCTGGCACTCGTATTCGATGCCGGGAATTCTGGCCCGGGGTTTGAGTTCCCGTTTTTCGATGAAGGGATACGGAAGCTTACGGTCCGTGAACTGCTTGTAGGACTCGATCAGCGCATAGTTCAACATGAACTGATCCAGCTCGTCCCGGTACAATTCGTAATAGGATCGCCGTAGGCGGTTGAACTGACTGAGTTCTTCTCTTACACTCCAGAAGGCCAATGCGACTCCCCTCGAGGCGGATTGGGGGTTAGGGCTCGCACAAAAATAACTTCACATTTTGGAAGCCGATGCATCCCACCCGCCTGCGTTGCGAAAAATGCGACATATTCCCAATATGCCTTGCATTTTCACGCCTTGTCGGCTGGGCGCCTAAGCTGCCAAATCTGTGAACTTATTTTTGCACGAACCCTTAGCGACTGTCGTGGATGCAATGCTTAGCGTAGTTTTTATTAATTAACACAAATAAATAGGAGGGTCAACGGTCTGTGCCGGTTTTTCCGTTGAGTTTTTCGATCCACCGGTAGATGGCGTCGCGGTATCGAATCGTCAGAACGGCCACCAACGCCGTCACTGCAAAAACAACGGCAAATACCACGTAGTTTTCTTTGAATAAAAAGTCTCCCTGAAGACTCAGCAAAAGGGTTCCGGGCATACGGCCGACAGAGGCGATGATCAGAAAAACCTTGAGCGGAATCGCGGTAATGCCCAGAAAAAGGCACAGGTAGTCTTTGGGAAATCCGGGGAATACGAACAGGATGAACATGACGATGACCCCCTGCCTTTTGGCCAGGTGGTCGAAGCGCTCCAGGGTGGGGTCGGGGATCCAATTCCTGACATAGCGTTTCCCGAGAAATCTGCCAATGGCAAAATTGATCCAGGAACCCAGAGAGAGGGCCACCGTCGAATAGAAAAAACCCTTGAGGCTGCCGAAAAGATAACCACCGATAAATCCGGTGGCCTCGCCGGGCACCGGAGCGATGATGACCTGAAGAATCTGAATCCCCATGAAGGCCAGGGGAGCACCGCTACCGAAAGCGGTGACCAACTGCTCGATGCGATCGCGGTCCGCGAGAAAGCGGTAGGCGGTCATCAATCCGGCGGCGATTTCATGGCGGAACCATACGCACATCAGCAGGGCCGCCAGCGTACCACCGGCGACCCAGTACCGTTTCCTGGCGATTATCTTTTTCAACGGTCTGTCAGCGCAGCCACTCCGGGCAGTTCTTTTCCTTCCAGAAATTCCAAGGAAGCGCCGCCGCCAGTGGAGATGTGAGTCATTTGGCCTGCCAGACCGGCCTTTTCCACCGCCGCCGCCGAGTCGCCGCCGCCAATCACCGAAATGGCGCCGTTGCGGGTCGCCTCGGCCATGGCCTCGGCCACGGCATAGGTGCCGGCGGCCGTGGCATCGATTTCGAACACTCCCATGGGTCCGTTCCAGACGATGGTGCGGGCATTGTTGAGAATCTTTTGGAAACGCACCACGGTTTCGGGGCCGATATCCAGTCCGTAACGGTCGGCGGCAATGGCGTCGACGGCTGTCGGGACCAGTTCCCCCACACTCCGTGCGGAGAAATCGAAGCGGTCGCTGCAGATACAGTCCACCGGCAGCACCAGTTTGTCGCCGCCCTTCTCTATCAGAGACCGGGCCAAATCCAGTTTGTCCGCCTCCACCAGGGAATTGCCGATCTCCAGTCCCCGGGCTTTGAAAAAGGTATAGGCCATGCCCCCGCCCACAATCAGGCGGTCCACTTTGGGCAAAAGGTTGTCGATGACATCGATTTTGCCCGATATTTTGGCGCCGCCCAAAATGGCCACGAAGGGCCGTTCAGGCTGCTTTAAGGCATCGCCCAGATAGGCGATCTCCTTTTCCATGAGCAGTCCCATGGCACAGGGCGCGATGAAACCGGTGACTCCCGCGGTCGAGGCGTGGGGACGGTGGGCCGTCCCGAAGGCGTCGTTGACATACAGATCGCCGAGGGCGGCCAGGGCTCGGGAAAAGCCTTCGTCGTTGTCCGTCTCCTCCTTGTGAAACCGCAGGTTTTCCAGCAGCAGCACATCGCCGGAAGAAAGGGCCTTGGCGGCCGCTTCGGCGGCCGTTCCGATACAGTCTTCGGCAAAGGCGACCGGCTGTTGCAGCAGGGCTTGCAGGGCTTCGGCGCACGGTTTCAGGGACAACTCCGGCACCCGCTTGCCTTTGGGCCGGCCCAGGTGAGACATCAGAATCAGCGCGCCCCCCTGCTTGAGAACATACTGGATCGTAGGCAGGGCGGCCCGCAGTCGTTTGTCGTTGGCCACGCGCCCATTTTCCAGGGGAACGTTGAAATCCACCCGCATGAGCACGCGGCGGTCCTTTAAGTCAAGATCGGAGACAGTCAATTTATTCAAAGTATGCTCCTTCCTCTTTTAGGTCTTTTATATACTTGCGGCGTCAGACGATTTCGTCAGTTTTCCTTTTTGGACTGTTGTTTTCTGGCAGCCAGCGCTTTTTTGCGGGACCAGCGTTCGAAGAAGCCCACCGTGCCGGATTCGTAGGCCCGGTCCACCATCTCCTCTCGAACGGCGATCCCGCCCTTTTCCGCCATGGCTTTTCTCAGGCATTCGGTCTTGTAAACACAGACCATACAGGACTCCGGGGTCTGTCTCAGCCCGGCTTCGCCAAGCGGGAATACGGTTTCCAGATTGCCGAAGCAGGGAGGAAATTTCTGGCGATTCACGGTCATGGGTTTCATCTCTTTTCACAAAAGTTGGTTTCGCAGAAGTCCACAATTTCTCCATGGCACATTTCAACCCTGCGGCTATCTGGCGTCGAGATCGGCTTTGATCCGGGCCATATGACCCTGGTCGGCGAAGCTGAAATAGCCGTCCTTGCCAATGATCAAGTGTTCGTGGACGGTAATGCCCATCAGGGCGCAGGCCTCGACCAGCTTCCGGGTGATGGCCATGTCGTCCGGCGAGGGTGCCGGGTCGCCGGAGGGATGGTTATGGGCAAAAATCACGGCGGCGGCACCGTGGGCCAGGGCGGCTTTGACCACCTCCCGGGGATAGACCGCGCTGGCGGTCACCGTCCCCGTAAAAAGGATTTCGTCGGCAATCACCCGGTTTTTGGCATCCAGGTAGATGGCCACGAAACACTCTTCCTTTTTACCACGAATGGTCTGGTCGAGATAGTCGAAAAGGGCCTTGGAGTGGGTGAGCGCGGTTTTGCCTTCGATGTGCCGCTTCAGGTAGCGCCGGCAGACGGCCGGTACCAGCTTGAGGCCGAAAAGATTGATCGGACCGATTCCCGGCACCCGGCACAGCTCCGCCGGTTCGGCGTCCAGAACCCCTTGCAGGGTCTTGAATTGTTTTAGGGCGGCCTTAGCCGCATCCTTGCAGTCCTTTTGCGGCGTGGCCAGGGTGAGCAGCAGTTCGACGACCTCGTAATCGTGGAAACCGTCCAGTCCGGATTTGAGGAAACGATCCCGGAGGCGCTTGCGATGGCCGGCGCCTTTGTGGGGCTTGTTTTTGAGTATCTGTGTCATCGCCTGCCTTCAGGTTTAAATCACAAAACTCAAACACAAAATCTCAAATAAATTTCAAAACCCAATGATCAAATTACAAACGAGAAGGAAAAGCCCTCAATTTTCGTCCAGTTCCGCCTTCAGATCCCGGGTCATCAACTGGTGCAGCGCCGTTTTGGGGTCCAGGTCGTCGTAGAGCACATGGTAGACGGCATGGGAAATGGGCATCTCCACCCCCAGCTTGCGGGAAAGGTTGTAGACCGAGCGTGCGGTTTTCACCCCTTCGGCCACCATGTGCATCGCCGCCAGAAGATCCTTGAGTTTATTGCCCTCGCCGATCTGCTTGCCGATGGTGTGGTTGCGGCTCAGATCGCCGGTGCAGGTGAGAATCAAGTCGCCGGCGCCAGCCAGCCCGGTAAAGGTTCTCGGCTGGGCGCCCAGAGCCAGTCCCAGGCGGCGAATCTCCACCAGGCCGCGGGTGATCAGGGCCGCACGGGTATTGAGTCCCAGCCCCAGTCCGTCAATCACGCCGGCAGCGATGGCGATCACGTTCTTCACGGCGGCGCCCAACTCCGCACCGATGACATCGTCGATGGTATACACCCGGAAATAGGGTGTGGCGAAGGTCTGCTGAACCAGGGTGGCTGTATCTGCGTTTTTGGAGGCCGCCGTCACCACCGTGGCCATCTTGCGGGCCACCTCCTTGGCAAAGCTGGGTCCGGTCAGGATGGCCAGCCGGTCGTCGGCAAGCCCTGGAATCACCTCTTTCAGCACCCCGGACATGGTCAGGTGGGTCTGGTTTTCGATACCCTTGGAGGCGCTGACCACCACCGTATCCGATCCGATAGCATAACCGCAGCGCTCCATGGTCTGGCGGGTGACATGGGAGGGCGTCACCACCAGCACCAATTTTTTGCCGGCCACGACCGATTCCAGATCGCCGCTGGGACGAAGGTTGTTCGATAGCCTGACGCCGGGCAAAAAGCGCTGGTTCTCCTTTTCCTCAACCATCTGCTGCCGCACGTCGTCTTCGTAAACCCAATGATCGACGGAAAGGCCCTTATCGGCCAGCAGGTTGGCCAGCGCGGTCCCCCAGCTGCCGGCGCCCACAACGCCGATGGGAAGCGCTTCGATTTCACCGTTCGTTTTCATTTTCGCTATTCCTCTGAAGGTTGAACCGGCGCATCGGCGTCATCGTTTTCGTCTTCCTTTTCCGCCAATCCGGCGGCGCTGACCACGCGCTCCCTCTGCGCCAGATCGATCAGCCGCACCCCCTGGGTGTTGCGGCTGATCACCGATGTGCCGGAAACCGGGATGCGGATCAGCTTGCCCGTATCGGTCACCATCATCAGGTCGTCTTCATCGTGAACCAGGATGATGTTGACCACCTGGCCGTTGCGTTCGTTGGTTTTGATGGTGATCACCCCTTTCCCGCCCCGCCGGTGAATGGGGTATTCGTCGATGGAGGTGCGTTTGCCGTAGCCGTTCTCCGTGATGGCAAACAGGGTTTGGCCATGCTGCATGACCTCCATACCCACCACGCGGTCGCCCGCAGCCAGGCTCATGCCGCGCACGCCGCGGGCGATCCGGCCGGTGGGACGCACATCCGATTCGTGGAAGCGGATGGACTTTCCGCCGGCGGTTCCCAGAAACACGTTCTGGGTGCCGTCGGAAAGTTTGACGGCAATCAGTTCGTCGCCCTCGGCCAGCCCCAGGGCGATGATGCCGCCGGTCCGGGGACGAGAAAAGGCCATCAAATCGGTCTTTTTAACCGTTCCGTTGCGCGTGGCCATGAGGATGTGCAGGCCTGGCTCGAACTCGGGCACGGCCAGCACGGCAGTCATCCGCTCGCCCTCGCTGAAGTCCAGCAGGTTGACGATGGCCTTGCCCCGGCTCTGGCGGCCGGCCTGGGGGATGTCGTAGACCTTGCACCAGTAAACCTTTCCCAGGTTGGTGAAAAAGAGGAAGTAGTGGTGGGTGGAAGCCACAAACAGGTGCGAGACATAATCCTCTTCCTTGGTGCCCATGGCGGTCTTGCCTTTGCCGCCCCGCCGCTGGCTCTGGTACAGGGTAATAGGATTGCGTTTGATGTAGCCGGTGTTGGTGATGGTCACCACCATGTCTTCCTCGGCGATCATGTCCTCGATGGTCAACTCGCGGGTATCGGTGAGAATTTCCGTACGGCGCGCATCGCCGAAGTCTCCTTTGAGGATGTCCAGCTCGTTTTTGATGATGCCCAGCACGAACTGCTCGCTGCCCAGGATCTCCTTGAAACGGGCGATGTCCTTGAGCACCGCCTCGTACTCTTCGACAATCTTGTCCCGCTCCAGCCCCGTGAGGCGCTGCAGGCGCATGTCCAGAATCGCCTGGGCCTGGATCGCGCTGAGGTCGAATGCATTAATCAGGCGCTCTTTGGCTTCCGGCGGCGTTTTGGATTCGCGGATCATCTGGACCACTGCGTCCAGGTTGTCCAGGGCCACCTTCAACCCTTCGAGAATATGGGCCCGAGCTTCGGCCTTGTTTAGATCGTAGCGGGTGCGGCGGACGACGACATCCTTGCGGTGCAGGACGAAGTTTTCCAGGATCTGCTTCAGATCGAGAATCTCCGGACGGTTATTGACCACCGCCAGCAGAATGATCCCGAAACTGCTGGCCATCTGGGTGTGCTTGTACAACTGATTGACGACCACACCGGACATGTGGTCCTTTTTCACACCCATGGCAATGCGCATACCCCGCCGGTCGGACTCGTCGCGCACATACCGCAGCCCCTCGATCACCTTGTGCTTCATCAATTCGGCGATCTTTTCGATCAGCCGCGCCTTGTTCACCTGGTAGGGAATCTCGGTGACAACGATGGTTTCCTGTCCGGTTTTCTTGTCTTCTTCCACATTCACCCGCGCACGCATACGGACGATGCCCCGACCGGTCTCGTAGGCGTCCCGGATGCCCTGGATACCGTGGATGACACCGGCGGTGGGAAAATCCGGTCCCGGAATGTGGGCCATGAGCTGCGCGCAGGTGATTTCCGGATTGTCGATCAGGGCCTTGATGCCTTCGATCACCTCGGAAAGGTTGTGGGGCGGAATGTTGGTGGCCATACCCACGGCGATTCCCGATGATCCGTTGACCAGCAGGGCCGGAAACTTGGTCGGCAGCACCGACGGCTCCTCGAGGGACTCGTCGTAGTTGGGTACGAAGTTGACGGTTTCCTTGTCCAGGTCCTCGAGCATTTCGTGGGCCAGGCGCATCATGCGGACTTCCGTGTACCGCATGGCGGCAGCCGGATCGCCGTCGATGGAGCCGAAGTTGCCCTGGCCGTCCACCAACGGGTAGCGCATGGAAAAATCCTGGGCCAGGCGGACGATGGTGTCGTAAACCGCGCTGTCGCCGTGGGGATGGTATTTACCGATCACGTCACCGACAATGCGGGCCGATTTTTTGTACGGTTTGTTGTAGTCGTTCTTCAGGTCCCGCATGGCATACAGCACGCGGCGGTGAACGGGCTTGAGCCCGTCGCGCACATCGGGAAGGGCTCTGCCGATGATCACGCTCATGGCATAATCGAGATAGGACTTCTTCATCTCGGCTTCGATGCTGATCTCGGGGCCGGGTACCACTTCGTTCAGGTTGTCGTTCATGGTTCAGGTTCGTCCTTGGTTGACCTTACCGCCGGGCGCCGGTCCGATTTTCGGCCACGGCCGCCTGTCCGGTCAGGGTTGGGAGTGTTCGATCAAGTTCTGGTAACTGCTATGGTAAATCTCGGTAAATGTCAGAAAGGCGGTGGCGATCAAAGGTCCGTAAATAATGCCCAGGATGCCGAAAAGCTTCAGCCCGCCGATGATGGACAAAAAGACCAGCAGGGTGTGCATCTGAACCCGCTGTCCCACCACTCTGGGTTTCAGAATATATTCCACGCCGCCGGACAGCAACAGATAAAAAATCAGAAAAAAGAGGCCGGTGCCGATGCGCCCTTTGAGGAAAAGAAAAATGACCGTGGGGACGAACACCGCACCGATGCCGATGATCGGCAGAAAGGCCAGAAGGGCCATGATGAAGCCCCACAGAAAAGCCGACTGCAGGCCGAAAATCCAGAACACCAGGCCGCCGGCCAGGCCCTGGATGGCGCCGCACAGGCCGTTGCCGACGAGGATGGCGCCGGCCATCCCGCTGAATTTTTCGATCAGCCGTGCATCCTGCTCTTCGGGCAGGGGGGACAGATCCATGAGAAACCGCACTAGTTTCGGGCCGTCGATGAGCAGAAAAAAGATGACCAGCAGCATCAGAAAAAAATTGACCAGAAAAGAGAACGTGTTGGAGGCAATGGCCCGGGCCTGGTCGTAAAGAAACAAGCCCACGACCCGGCCGATATCGGAAATGGTGTTTTTCAGCTCCTCGCCGGTGATTGCGATATCGAGATTGGCCAACAGCGGATTGATACGCTCCAGCATAGCGCTGTTGGTGAAATGGGTGGTAACGAAGCTGGAAAGCGCCGGACTCCTGGCCAGTTGCACCAGTTCGTAGGCCTCCTGGGTCAGCACCCCGACAAAGAAAACAATGGGAACGAACAGGATGAAAAAAATCAACGTGCAAGTCAAAAAAGAGGCCATGCCGGGACCGATTTTCTCAAAGGACGCGGTCTTGCGGTACACGGGGTAAAAGGCGCCGGTGACCACCGCCCCCAGAACGATGATGGAAAAAAAGGGCGACAGCAACCACCCCATGAGATAGATGGAAATGATAAAACAGGCCAGAAAAAACCATAGTATCCGATTTTGGGAGGTCCGGTCCTCCATGGTTCCTCCAAGATCCGGCCGCGGCGGCAACCGGCCAACGGAAAATCGGGGGTTGCGGCAAAACAGGCCGCCTTAAAGGTACGGCCGGCAGTTTCTTCGCGATACGGGTGCAGTTTTTCGGCTTACCGGCCCAGGGCCCAACGAAATCTGCGCAAACGCCTTGGCAGAACGAAAAAGAGGCATTTGCGCAGAGATGGTAACGAACGCGTCAGACCCGGACGGTCGGATGTCGATCGAGATTGCCGCTGGAAAAGGGAAACGACGGCTTACTTGCTGACGATGGCACCGGCGAAAAGATAGAGCAGGATTTCATAAACGGCCACCGGTACGTAGCTGCCGGCCATGCCGTAAATAATTCCGCCGCCGATAATGGCGGGCACCATGAAAAACACCAGAATACCCAATTTTCTGCTGATATCCATTCTCGTCCGTCTCCTTATGCCGGTGTCGCGCCATCGCTGGGCAAGGCGTTAATTCCGTTTATCCGAAGCGATCTTTTTCTATCAATAACATATGAAAAAGTAAAGAAAAATATCACTTTTCGACCACCATCGCCATCCCCATGCCGCCGCCGATGCACATGGAGATCAGGCCGGTGGAATAGCCCTTGCGCTTCATGTGATGCATTGCGGTAACCATCTGGCGGGCGCCGGTGCAGCCGATGGGGTGGCCCAGGGAGATGCCGCTGCCCAGTTCGTTGGGGCGGTCGGTTGCGATGTCCAGTTCCCGCATGCAGCCGATGGCCTGGGAGGCAAAGGCCTCGTTGAGTTCGATCATCTCGATGTCGGCCATGGTCATCCCGGTGGCGGCCAGCAGCTTATTGATGGCCGGAACCGGCCCCAGTCCCATGTACGCCGGGTCCAGTCCGCCGGAGCGGAAGGCCTTGATTTTGAGGATCGGCTCCAGGCCCAGGTCGGCGGCCTTCTCTGCGCTCATCAGCAGAACGGCGGCGGCGCCGTCGTTGATGCCCGAGGCATTGCCGGCCGTTACGGTGCCGTCTTTCTTGAATGCCGGCCTCAGTTTGGCCATTTTTTCCATATTGGTGTCCATGGGGCGTTCGTCGGTGTCCACGACGATGTCCCCCTTGCGGGACTTGATGGTCACGGGCACGATTTCCTCGGCGAACAGCCCCCCGGTAATGGCGGCCCGGGCGCGGTTGTGGCTGAGAACGCCCAGTTCGTCCTGCTCCTGACGGCTGATGTTATAAAGGCTGGCAATGTTTTCGGCGGTCATTCCCATGTGGTAGCCGTAAAAAATTTCGTACAGACCGTCAAACACCATCAGGTCGTAGATATCGCCGGTACCGGTAAGCTCCATACGGTGTCCCCAGCGGGCCTTGGGCAGGGCCATGGGCGCCAGGCTCATGTTCTCCATGCCGCCGGCCAGCACCACGTCCGACTCCCCGGTCATGATGGCCATAGCCCCTAAAGCGATGGCTTTCAGGCCGCTGCCGCAAACCTTGTTGATGGAGAAGGCCGGCGTCTCCTTGGGAAGCCCGGCGCGAATCATGGCCTGCCGGGCGGGGTTCTGGCCCTGGCCCGCCTGGAGCACGTTGCCCATGATGACTTCATCGATGGATACCTTGGGAACGTCCTCGGACCAGTCCATGGCATTTTTTTCCAGTTCGACGAGTCCCTGGTCTTTCAAGGCCTTCGGTGCCGCCGCCTTCAGGGCGTCGCTGGCTTGGGGGGCAATGCCGGCTCGCTTCACGGCTTCCTTCATGACGGTGGCGCCCAGATCCACCACCGGAACGCTTTTCAAACACCCTCCGAACGATCCCACCGCAGTCCTGGCTCCGCTGACAATGACGACCTCTCTCATCGCGTTTTCCTCCTGTTGTTGATTCTTATCGGTTCAGCTGATATGCATGAATTTGATATCGATTATCTTTCAATCCGAACGGTTTCGGTCATTACCACATATTCCGCGAAGGTGTCCAATACGAAATGAAACGCCGCCTCTTCGCACCGGCCGTCCTTCTCATCGGCCTGCTGAGCGCTCAGGTCGTGGCCACCGCCCACGTCTACCTCTCCAATCTGGGCCTGCTGCAAACCACCGAGACGGTGATGCGCGCGGGCTACCTGGCCGTTCCCAATGCCTTCGTCGCCCAAAAACTCGATTCGCTGGCCACCGCCATGGCCGGCGGGCTGTTTTTCACCCTGAGCATCGGCGCCGGCCTCTCTCTGGTCACCCTGGCTGCCGTGTGGCTATGGGACCGGGCGTTCCAGCGTCGGCTCAAAGCCACCTTTTTCTATCTGCTGGTGTGGGCCTGCGGACTGATCCTCGCCAACGCCAACGGCTGGAACCTGGTGGCCACCACCTACACTGTGGTGGTGCCGCTGGTGACCGCTGTCGCCGCCGTCCAGTTGCTGCCGCCCAAAACCACCCTGTTTTCCCCTCTGGGCGTTTTGTGGCCGGTATCGGCCGCCATCGTCCTGGCCCTGCTCTGGGGGATGGTGATGGACCGCCATATGTTCACCAATATCCGCGACCATCTGCTGCTGGGCAACCGGGCCGGGCAAGCCGTCACCGCCGCCTACTACGCCTACACCCTCTTTCCGGCCGAGGCCTTCAAATCGCTGGAGCAAAAGCAGATCCGCACCTGCGTGCTGGACAGTTCCCTGCCCCCGGCCCTTGGTCCACAACTCGAGAAAACGCTTCGCAGCCATGACTACCTGCCCGTGGCGGCCGGCCATCCGGCCGATCTGACCCTTGCCCAAGACAGTCAGTCCATGCAACTGGAACTGATCAGCGGCCATCGAACCGTGCTTCGGGTCTCCGAAAAAGAGCTGCTCACCCGCCCCGACGAGGTGCTGACCCGCTATTCGCAGAAACTGGACCGCGACGGCATGTTCCGGAAACTGACCCTGACCTGCCTTCTGCTGGGCTTCCCGCTGGTCCTGTTTGCATTTTTTTTCAGCGCCCTGAGCTGTCTGCCGGATCTTTTCATGACCGTCAACCTGTCCAACGTCATTGCGGCCGGGGTCTGCGTCCTGGTGGGCGTGATCCTGCTGGTCCCGGTCTACCAGGGGCATTCCGCCCCTCCGGCGGGCACGGCGGCTGCCACGGCCTTTTCCGCGGCTTCGGCCAACGTACGCATCGCGGCCCTGCGGCAGGCCTGCGATGACCGGCGGGACGTTTTCAGGCAGGTGCAAGCCCAGGGGCTGGAGAAAAGCCCCCATGTCGCCGTACGCTACTGGCTGGCCCGCAGCCTGGCCTATGCGAAACATCCGAACGCCCACGCCATGCTGCTCGACCTTGCCGACGACCCGGTGCCCGTTGTAGCCTGCCAGGCACTGTGGGCCATGGGCCAGCGCAAGGATCGGCAAGCGATTCCCGAAATCATCGAACGGATCGACACTTCTTCCCACTGGTACATCCAGATGTACGCCTACCGCGCCTTGAGGACACTGGGATGGGTTCAGCCCGAATCTCCGCAGCTTTCCTACTGAAATCGCTGCTGGCCGTGGCCGTTATAGAGGCAGCGGCCGCTGCCCTGTCTGCCGCCGCTCCCCTGCCCCGGCTCTGGCTGATCACCGCGACCCGGACCGTGCAATTGGCCGTTCTGCTGGCCCTGGCCCGCAGGCAAACCGGCGGATGGCCAATGCTGGGACTGGAACGCAGCACCCTTGCCCCCGGCATTCGAAGCGGATTGATCTGGTCGGCCGGATTTGCCGCGGCAGCCGGCCTGATGTTTCTGGGCCTTTTCATGGCCGGCAAAAATCCCCTTGCCATGATCCGCTCGCCGCTGCCGGCGGCCCCTGCGGACAAGGCCCTGTTTTTCTTCGTGGGCGGGATCGTGGCGCCGGCGGCCGAGGAAGTCGTCTTCCGGGGGCTGATTTTCGGGTACCTGCGGCGCTGGGGGCTTGCGGCGGCCCTTTTGATCTCCACCGGGCTTTTCGCCGCCATCCATACGGGCGTAGCCCTGCCGGTAACCCAGATCGTGGGCGGCGTGGTCTTCGCCCTGGCCTACCACCAGTGCGGCAGCCTCATGGCGCCCATCGTGATCCACACGCTCGGCAACCTGGCCATTTTCGCACTCTCCCTATTCGCGGCTTGACAGTTACCGCCTGGTCGAATAGCATTAATTCCTGATGTTTTTGTCGGCCTGTATCAAACACGAATCTCCATTTCAGTCGGAGACCCCATATCGGATAGTCTGTGAATTCAAATGAGCACCGAAAAAAAAGATAAGCATACCGGATTGGCTACCCTTTTCGACGGGGTGGAACTCAAAAGCTTTTTCATCAATTACCTGTGGTTCATCATCGCCGTCGAAATCCTGATTTTTCTGGTGAGCTTTCTGGGCAACCTGGGCCCGGAAAAAGGCCCCTTTCCCTGGAAGTTCTACTTCTACGTATCCTTTATCACCCCGGTGGCCATCACCTTCCTGCTGGGCGTTTTCATCCTGGGCTTCAACCACTTCATTTTCGGCAACACGCCCGCTCCGGGAGAAGACGGAGTGGTGGGTGCGGATGCGGACGAAAACCGGTCCAAGCTGTTTCAATTCAACCTCTTTCTCACCCACATGAAAAAGGTTCCCTTTTTGCCGGCGCTTTTCACGCTGGTCGCCTGCACGGTGCTGTTCTATAAACTGGACGCCATTTTCCTGTTTATCTTCAATGCCGGGGAGAAGATGGTCACCTACAGCCTGATCGCCTGCGGCGTGCTGCTGGCGGCGGGTCTGATCTTCGGCATCGCCTGGATCGTGAGCAATTACAAACTCAGTAAAAAGCATATGGAACACGAGTACCGCTACCGCAACGACGTGATGGACAAGCTTGGTTTTCTCATCATGGAAGACGATACGGTCATCGACAAGAACGGCAAGCTGATCAGCCAGAAGCAACCGCTTTTGCCGGAATCCCAGCAGCTTTCCCAAGAGCGGGAAACCCTCAAAATCATGCCCCCGTCCAAATAGCCGGGCCGTGATCGGGCGGCCGGTTAGAATCACTGCGAAAGCGATGCAAACGATCCTTTCCCGTCATTACCCGCGCCTTGCTTCCATTCGCCGTTTGACGGCCAACCAGAACGGATTTGCCGTCAATCCGGTGGCGGCCACCATCTTTTTAGGGCTGGTGCTGATCGTTATCACCTACTCGGCCCTGGATCTAAGCGGGACCTTGCACCGCCTGGGCCCTTACGGGCCGCTTTTGCCCATGCTGGTCATCGCAGGACTGCTGGTGGGCATCTACTTTCTCGCCAGGCGACTGAAACGGCGGTCGTCCCGGGTCCGTATCAAGGGCCCGCTGTTCATGCGTTCGCTCATGGAAGACTGTCTTGAGCGGACCTGCGGTGTGCTGAAAAAACGGCTCGAAGCCCCCGAAATCTCTTCCACCCGGATACTCAACGACATCCTGACCGACAAGATGCTGCACATCTGCGCCACGGACTGCCTGCGCTTTTCCGACATCCGCCGACGGATCGAGGGCAGCGGTCTGAAAGGCACCCGGGACCTGGAATTCTCCTGCCTTTTCCAGACGACGGGGGAATACGCAAAACGGGAACTGCCCGGCGAAATCCGCAAGGTCGCCGACACCGTGGCCCGCAGCCGACAGGACCTCGAGGGGCTTTTGGAGGGACTCAAGCGCGCCCATCGCAACCTTTGCACGGGCATGGGAGATGTTTTCACCCTTCTGCCGCCGGACGCCAAGAAGGTGGAACGCCTCCGCGCCGTCCATCGCTACCGGCCGCCCACGCCCCAGCGGGCAAAACGGATGGCCTTCGCCCTGGAGACCCTGGCCTACCTGAAAGCCACCCGCCACGAAAACGTCAACCCCATGGACCGCAGGCGTTACGACGCCGTGGCCGCCGAGGTCATCCCCTGGCTGGCCGACGCCGTCGATGTTTACAAAGGCGCCTGGCAGGATCTGGTGGATGCCTACGAAAATCCGCGGCACGATCACGAGAATTCCTAACCGACGGGAACCGCCCATGTTTGCCCTGAGCCGGGAAGCGCTGTACGAAGAGGAGATTAAAAAAAGCCGGTTCATCGTCAAGGCCGCCCGCGTTTCCAGTTCCGAGGCGGCCATGGCGTTTCTGGAAAGGGTCCGCGAAGCGCGGGCCACGCACAACTGCTGGGCCTATCGCATCGGCCAGGAGTATCGTTTTTCCGACGACGGGGAACCCGGGGGAACGGCGGGCAGACCGATTTTAAACGCCATCGAAAAGCAGGACATCGACGGGGTCATGGTGGTAGTGGTCCGTTATTTCGGGGGCATCAAACTGGGCGCCGGAGGCCTGGCCCGCGCCTACGGCGGATGCGCGGCCAAATGCCTTCAGCAGGCCAAACTGGAGCGGATCGTACCCCAGGCAAAAGTCCGCTTGCAGGTCGGTTTCGACCAGATCGGCGCCCTGTATGCCATCATCGACCAGTTCGGCGCAATCAAACTGGCCGAAACGTACACGGACAGCGGCCTCGACATCCAACTGCAGGTGGACCGGACCAAACGTCAGGCCCTGGTCACGGCCCTGACCGATGCCAGCGGAGGCAGCATCCGTTTGCTGGAGGAAAGCTGACCCGCAGCTAAGAATTATTCGATCATAGCATGGTAATCCTGCAAAGAGCGCACCTTGGGAGCGCCTTCCCGCCTGGCGGCAATGCCCTTGGCCGCCGCGATGGCTGCCGCGGTGGTGGTAATGTAAGGAATCTTGTACTTGATGGCCGCTCGACGGATATCCGAACTGTCCTGGGCGCTTTTGCTGCCGCTGGGCGTGTTGACGAGCAGCTGAATGTCGCCGCACTTGATGGCATCCACCAGGTTGGGCCGGCCCAGGTCGAGCTTGGAAACCAGCTCGGTTTCGATGCCGCGCTCTGCAAAAAAGCGGTGGGTGCCTTCGGTGGCCATGATCCTAAAGCCCAGTTCCCGGAACCGGCGCACGGGTTCGATGGCGGCGGTCTTGTCCCGGTCGGCCACCGTGAAGAGCACGGTGCCTTCCAGCGGCAGCGCGGTCTGGGTGGCCTCCTGAGCCTTGAAAAACGCCCGCCCGAAGGAATGGGAAAGCCCCAGCACCTCGCCGGTCGAGCGCATCTCCGGCCCGAGCACCGGGTCCACCTCGGGAAACATGTTAAAGGGGAAGACCGCCTCCTTGACCCCGTAATGGTGGTTGCGGCGGTCCTTGAGCTGCAGTTCCTCGAGGGTGCGCCCGAGCACGATCTGGGTGGCCACCCGGGCCATAGAGAGCCCGCAGACCTTGGATACGATGGGCACGGTCCGCGAGGCCCGGGGATTGGCTTCCAGGATATAGACCGTATTTTCGTAAATGGCATACTGGATATTCATCAGCCCGACCACGTTCAGGGCCGTGGCGATCCGGCGCGTGTACTCCCGGATCGTATCGATGTGCTTGGGCCCCAGACTGATGGGCGGAATCACGCAGGCCGAATCGCCGGAGTGGATGCCGGCCAGTTCGATGTGCTCCATCACAGCCGGCACGAAAGCATCGCGGCCGTCGGCGATGGCGTCGGCCTCGGCTTCGATGGCGTTGTCCAGAAACTTGTCGATCAGAATGGGGCGTTCGGGCGAAAGCTCCACCGCCGCATTGACGTAGCGGGCCAGCATCGTGTCATCGTGTACGATCTCCATGCCCCGGCCGCCTAAAACATAGGAAGGACGGACCATCAGCGGGTAGCCGATGCGCGCGGCGATCTCCCGCGCCTCTTCGAGGCTGGCCGCCATGCCCGATTCGGGCTGGGGAATGCCCAGTTCCTGCATGATCTTCCGGAAACGGTCGCGGTCCTCGGCCAGGTCGATGGTGTCCGGCGTGGTGCCCAGGATGGGGACACCGGCTTCGGCCAGTTCACGGGCGATATTGAGCGGAGTCTGCCCGCCGAACTGGATGATGACCCCTTCGGGTTTCTCCTTGGCGTAAATGCTCAGCACGTCTTCCACGGTCAGGGGCTCGAAATAGAGCTTGTCCGAAGTGTCGTAATCGGTGGAAACCGTTTCCGGGTTGCAATTGACCATGATGGACTCGTAGCCGGCGTCCCGGATGGCCAACGCGGCGTGGACGCAGCAGTAGTCGAACTCGATGCCCTGGCCGATGCGGTTAGGCCCGCCCCCCAGCACCATGATTTTGGGCCGCCCGCTGACCGTGACCCGGTCCGGTGCATTGTAGGTTGAAAAATAATAGGCGGCATTTTCGACGCCGCTGACCGGCACCGGCTCCCAGGCCTCGACGACGCCCATGGCCGTGCGCTGATCCCGGATGGTTTTTTCCGGCACATTCAACAGCTTCGACAGGTAGCGGTCGGCAAAGCCGTCCTGTTTGGCGCGCTTGAGCAGTTCATCGGGCAGCGGACCGCCCCGGTGGGCCAGAATCTCCTCTTCCAGCGCCACCAGTTCCTTCATCTGTTCGATAAACCAGGGTTTGATGTGGGTCAGGGCGGCAAGGTCCTCGATGGCGGCACCCTTGCGCAGCGCCTCGTACATCAGGAACTGACGTTCGCTGGTGGCCGCGGTCAGCCGCTGCATCAGGGTCTCCAGCGGCAACGTGGCAAAGTCTTTGGCGAACCCCAGGCCGTAGCGGTTGATTTCCAGGCTGCGGATGGATTTCTGAAAGGCTTCCTTGTATGTCTTGCCAATGCTCATCACCTCGCCCACGGCCCGCATCTGGGTGCCGAGGCGGTCTTCGATGCCCTCGAATTTCTCGAAGGCCCAGCGCGGGAACTTCACCACCACGTAGTCGCCCGAAGGCGTGTATTTCTCAAGCGTGCCGTCGCGCCAGTAGGGGATCTCGTCCATGGTCAGCCCGCCGGCCAGAAGCGAGGAAACCCGGGCGATGGGAAATCCGGTGGCTTTGGAGGCCAGGGCCGAGGAGCGCGAGGTGCGCGGGTTGATTTCGATCACCACCACCCGGCCGGTTTTGGGATCGTGGGCGAACTGGACGTTGGTGCCCCCGATGACCTCGATGGCCTCGACGATGGCGTAGGAGTACTCCTGGAGGCGCTGCTGGAGGGCGGGGTCGATGGTCAGCATGGGCGCCGTGCAGTAACTGTCGCCCGTGTGAACGCCCATGGCATCGACGTTTTCGATGAAGCAGACCGTGATCATCTGGTTTTTGGCGTCCCGGACCACCTCCAGTTCCAGTTCCTCCCAGCCCAGCACCGATTCCTCCACCAGCACCTGGCCGATCAGGCTGGCGGCGATCCCTCGGGCCGCGACAATGCGCAGCTCCTCGACATTGAACACCAGCCCGCCGCCGGTGCCGCCCATGGTGTAGGCCGGGCGAATCACCACCGGATAGCCTAGTTCCCGGGCGATCCCTTCGGCATCCACGACACTCTCCACGGCCTGGCTGCGCGGCATTTCGATGCCCAGGCGGTTCATGGTCTTTTTGAAGGCGGTGCGGTCTTCGCCGCGCTCGATGGCATCCGGGCTGACGCCGATGACCTGGATGCCGTATTTCTCCAGCACCCCCTGACGGTACAGATCGGCGGTGAGGTTCAGGGCGGATTGGCCCCCCAGGTTGGGCAGCACGGCGTCGGGCCGCTCGGCGGCGATGATCTCGGTCAGCACCTTGACGTTGAGGGGTTCGATGTAGGTCACATCCGCGAGGCCGGGATCGGTCATGATCGTGGCCGGATTCGAATTGACCAGCACGATCTCGTAGCCCAGGGACCGCAGGGCCTTGCAGGCCTGGGTTCCGGAATAATCGAATTCGCATGCCTGCCCGATGACAATGGGGCCGGAACCGATGATCAGAATTTTATGGATATCCTCGCGTCTGGGCATTTTCCCTCCGAATCAAGTTAGATTGTCAATGGATTGGCGTCGCAGCACAAATTACTATGAGTAAACCTTCCGTTGCTAAATTAAGCTTTGCTGAAAATCAAGGGAAAGTTGCCGAAACCGGCATTTGAAATTCGACAGGGAGAAAGTTTCGCTTCGGACAACACCGGCCCGGCCAATCGAACGGGATGCCCATTTCTCCATTTTCCCCATTTTTCGACCTTGTAACGCGCATTGGTTTTTGTTAGACATATCCTGAACAACAATCCGGGTCATAGATGATTAAAATAAAAGGAAAAGGTAGTGCCCCATGAAAAAGCCGTTACTGTCCACGTGGGAAGGGTGGTCCGACCAACTGATGAATCTGATTGGGGAACATGCAGATGCGCCTGACGATCTCGCCCCTTTCAAAGCGCTGCTGGGCTGGAAAGGTCTTGTGGTCTGGGACGATAGCGTCGATCCCGTGGATCTGCTGCGCGCCTATATCGAAAAAGTGGCGCAGGAATCCTGTGGTCAATGCACGCCCTGCCGGGAAGGCACCCAGCGGATGAACCTGATCATGAACCGGATTTGTGACGGGCAGGGACAACCGGACGATCTGGATGAGATCCGCCGGCTGGCATGCTTTATCTCCGAATCGGCCCGCTGCGATGTGGGCCGGTGCCTGGCCCGACCGACACTGGAGATCATGGATCGCTATGCCGACGAATTCGCGGCAGCAATGAAGGAAAAGCGCCGTAGCGAACCGCAGCCGGTTGAAGCGACGGTTACGGCGCCCTGTATCAGTGCCTGTCCCTCCAACGTCGACATTCCCGCCTATGTCGAAGGCATCCGCATGGGGCAATTCGATCAGGCCCTGGCCCGCGTGCGGGAAGACTGCGCCATGCCGGGCACCATCGGCCGGGTTTGCGTTCGTCCCTGCGAGCAGAACTGCCGGCGCGGCCTGCTGGACGAGCCGATTTCCATCCGCGCCCTGAAACGGTTTCTGGCCGACAACGAGATCCGCACCGGCGCCAAGCCGCTAAAACAGCCGCCCGCCGAATACAAATCCGAGAAGGTGGCTGTCGTCGGTGCCGGCCCGGCGGGGTTGGCGTGCGCCTACTATCTGGGAACCATGGGCTACCGGACCACGATTTTCGAAGCCCAGGAAAGGGCCGGCGGAATGGCCACCTACGGCATCCCCTCCTACCGGCTGCCCGAGGATATCATGGACTACGAGGTCGCCCGGGTGGAAGAAGTGGGAGCCGAGATCCGCTACGGCGTGGATGTCGGCAAAGACGTCACCGTGGAGGAGTTGGGGAAGCAGGGATACCGCGCCGTATTTCTGGCCGTGGGCGCACCGGAGTCCTCCAAGATGCGCTGCGAAGGCGAGGATGCCGGGTATGAGTGCTTTTTGACCGGAATTCATTTCCTGGCCGAAGTGTCCCGGGGGCGGCGGCCGGTGGAAGGGAAAAAGCTGGTGGTCGTGGGCGGCGGCAACGTGGCCATGGACTGTGTCCGCTCGGCCCTGCGCACCGGCTTTACCGATGTGAACCTGCTCTACCGGCGCACCGAGGCCGAAATGCCGGCCGACCCGCAGGAAATCGTGGAAGCCAAGGAAGAAGGGGTCAAATTCCATTATCTGGTCGCTCCCGTCAGCATCGTGCATACCGACGGGAAAGTCTCCGGGTTGGAGGTCCAGCGCATGGAACTGGGCGAACCGGACAAATCCGGCCGCCGTCGGCCCGTGCCGGTGGAAGGCTCCAATTTCGTGATCGAATGCGATGCGATCATCCCGGCGGTGGGGCAGATCTGCGTGGTGGACTGTGTGCTCCCCGAAGAAGACAGCCTGACGGCCTGGAAAACCCTCATCGTCGATCGCATGACCTTCCAGACCCGCAGCGCTTCCGTTTTCGGCGGCGGGGACTGCATCACCGGCCCGGCCACGCTCATTGCCGCCCTGGCCGCCGGAAAGAAGGCCGCCAAATATATTTCTCAATATATCGAAAGCGGCTCCTGCCAGCCGACCGTGCCGGACGTCCTGCAGACCCTGGTCAATGGCAGCGGCGTATTCGAACCGGATGAGAAGTTTCCGTTCTGCGGCATCACCCACCGCGCTCATCCGGCGGTTCTGCCCGCCGAAACGAGGATCGACGACTTCAGTGAGGTGGAGGGCTGCCTGAGCCTCAGCCAGGCCATTGCCGAGGCGGACCGCTGCCTTCGCTGCTATCGTATCGCTGTGGCGGTCCGATAACTCCGTTGAGAAAATGACAACCGGTCAGGCATCGGGAGGATGGCCGGCATTGTCCTTCTTCGGTGCCAGACCGAATTGACCCGCCCTGTTGGTCGGTCTTGCCGGCGATGGGGAAAATCTTCTGGGACAAAGGCGTCAACTGATTGAAAGGCAATCCTGGCGGGCAGTCTTGCCGTTGACCGGCCATCGGATTTGAAGTTAAGGGCCTGCGGGGGAAAAATATACGGTCATATTCTGAACAACGTCTTTGTTTCTGCTGTACGAAATAAAATTGACTTTCTGTTTTCCCGTTTCATTCTTCTTTATGGTAACAAGCCCCAGTCCATTACTGCTTTTGTCATTATCGATTAGCTTGTTATTCGTATCGAAGACGGCAGCATTCAACTCTCCACGACCGCATGCGACGCTAGAGAAAACATAATGACCTTTCTTTTGCAGTTCGATCTCAAATCCAGCATAAAATTTATTTTTGATTTCCTTGGCCATGGGCAACTCTTCAACCTTTTTGACAATTTCAATCTCATTGCCGTTTTTGGTGACAAAATAATGAATAAAAGAATCGACCAATAAATCCAAATCTTCATCCCAATAGGTAAGGTCAAATTGATATCGCCGAATCGTTTCCTCATCGTTTCTCGCCGCTTGAAAAGACAGGGTTACCTCTCCAGGTTCACCGACAAGAACAAATGCGTATTTTGCAAAATTTGAAAAGTCTATTTTCGGGGCACAAACACTGATGTTCTTCTCTCCGGGGGGCGATACTTTTAGCTTGCTGGTTGTCATTCTCGATTGCAGCCGGATCAGATACAATCCAGGTCGATCCATCAATATTTTTTTTCGAACTTTTAAATACTTATCCTCATTTATAGTCCAATCGATATCATTAAATATCGTTTTTGTTGACTTTACTTCTTTGAGGGAAAATATTCCTTTCGAACGCTCTAAAACGGCTTGATTGGAGGTTTTAAATCCGGGAAGATAGTCCTTAAGGCTTTTTTCCCACTGACTTTTCATTTTTGCCATCCTGCTTTCCAGATCCCGGGAAAAAAGGTCGAAGAGGAAGTCGATTCTCTGCCCGAAATTCACATCAGCAGCGTTGGGGAACGAGCTCCGTACCGGTTGCCCGGTGAAACATTCATGGAACTGATGACGCCGATAACCTTTCCCTCGGCATCGAACATCGGACTCCCGCTTGCCCCCCCGGTAACTGGCAAACCGTGGTGAATCAGCCTGTTGGGCAACTCGTTTTGTCTGGTCTGGAAAAAATCGGTAATACGTATAATTTCATCCTGTTGCGCCACCGGGACCGGTTTTTTATTGTTTCCCGGCAGCAACGATTCGCTGGGATAGCCGACAAAAGCAATAGCCATGCCGGGTTCGATTGAAGCCAGTTCATCCATTGTTGCAAGCGGCAATGGAGAACTCAGTCCCTCATTATCCTCAACGTAGAGGATGGCGACATCTGCCGGATTGATGGTTCTGAAAAGCCCCAGTTTATTGCCGACTTTCTGGCATGGCAAATAATCCTCCCAGATATCGTTAAAGATGGCATATCCCGGATGTATGAGCGTCTCTTTTACGGCATGGCTCCGATAGGGTGCGACAGGTGACCGAACGATCATTTCCTCATCAGACTTTAGCGTTTCCATTATTCTGGCAACATGGGCATTGGTGGCCAGACGGCCGCCTTCGACAACCCAGGCCGTGCCCGTGGGTTGTTCGCCACCGATGCTGTTTCTGACGAGCACCAGGTAAACCGAACGGCTGACCGTATCGATTGTGGCACGGGTAATGCCGTCGGTTTGCGTTTCAATCTTATTCAACGTGGAAGACAAATTTTGCAGGCGATCTGTCACACGCTGAATATTTTCGTCTGAAACTTGAATATTTGACTCAAGCCTATTGAGAATGTCGCTGAAATAAACTGCTGCCGCAAATAGACCGATAATAATCACAAATAAAAGGCGAAGATATCTTTTGGCCCATTTAATCTGTTCACCAGGCTGAGGGTTTTTACCTTTTTTCTGATGCGGTTGCTTGCGTTGATCGACCACCTCGATTTCAATGGTAACGTTTTCCCCCAATTGGACCTTTGCCACGCCGGTGATTTCCTGGTCTTCAAATGGCACCTCACCATTGATTAAAACGAAATTGTCCGTATTGAGATCGACTTGATAACGCCCCAGGCTCCGCTTGAAAGCGATGTGTTCATTGCCAACTCCGGCATCCCGGTAATGCTCCGGAAAGGAAATATCGCAGGCTTCGGGATCGCAGCCGATGATAATGGACTGATATTTACGGTCGTAAAAATATTCCTTCTTCTGATCTAACGTCGTTCCTTGAAGTATGGTTATTTTCAGGCCGTTCATGAAGATCTCCCTGTAGTTTAAGCCGGCTCGGTTTCCTTGACCTCATAAATTTCCAGCCATTCGGCGGTCTCATTGATACTCTCATGGGCAAGGCGCTGTAAATCCCGGTGTATAATTTCGCTTTTCACATGTTGCGCATATCTTGCGCAGGTCTTGAGATGGGCCAGCAAGACGGCCCGCATGGACAAGGACCGCTGGGCGGAGATGTCGAATTCGGCATGGTTGCGAATTGAAAAGGCTGTCGTGGCCAGAATGGGAAAAACCGCGGTCAAGAGTCCTATTGACGATGTCAGCAACAATGAAAAGTGCATGCCCAATGATATTTCCGCAACCAGAATTCCAAGTTTCACCAGCACGGCGGCTAAAGTTGCAAAAAAGAGTGCAAAGCTGAACGACCTAAGCCGGTCCCCCATGACCGTCATTTGGGCTGCATTTTTTGTGTGATAGTCAATTTGCTTTCTGATCCAGGCTTCATTGACAAAGGCAACAACATCCTTCTTATATTCGCCACCCAGCTGGCAATATGAAAAGCCGACCCAGCGGAGAACACTCACCAGGTAAATGTATATCCAGCACCGGGCACTGGAATGGTGGCCGACAAACTCGCGATTCAGGGTGGCCGAGGTGCTTTTTTTTGTAAACAAAGCAACGCTTCTCCCCAGGAAATTCATGTATATCAACGGCCTGAAAAGCTCAGCCAGACAGCGATATTCCAACCAGCGGCCATGGTAATCATGACGGCGATCCTTCCTGAACAGTAGATAGATCATTCCCAGTAGCAGCAATTCGACGACAACCAGGGCAAACACCAATCCATGGTGTGCACCGTTATGATTTCCGCCGAAGGCCAGGGCGGAAGCTGCAGCCGACAAGGCCAGGGCACCTAAGATGTAAATGAGCAGAAATGAGGAGCGATGGATATCAGCGTAATGACTGGCCAGTTGGTCAGTGCGTAAAAAGGCGCTGTAAAGGTGGTGGTTGCTGATCGCACCCTCGATATCTGTTTTCTTTTTGAGGTTGGTGTCGATCGCAGCGGAATGATTCATCTCATCCACTTTTTGTCCAACCCTCTTCCCCCTGGTCATTGTTTTTTTAAAAAAGCTGAAAAACTCAGATCCTAATGTCGGGGAGGCCTTTGCCGCACGCATCGGTTCGTCGTCTGTAAAATCTGCAGCAACTGAGGTATCGCATGACAGGCATTCCCCCGTCCGATAACGCTGGAACCGTTCGATTACCTGTGCCTGTTCTTCTTTTGTCTTAATCACATCCGAAAAAAGCAGGAGGCGGTTTAATTCGCCTTCCAGGTTTTTCAGGGTGTAGTCCAATTCCGAGGCGGCATGTTCGAACAAACCGGATGGGCGGATGACCACCTTCCTCGGCGCAAGGGTGGACACGTGAATCACCGTTACGCCTTGTTCCATGGCAGCTCTGACGGTCGCCGCCGTGCCGGTATTCTCGGAATCATTACCATCATAGACGGCGACCAGTAGGTCACTGTGTTCGACCAGGACCTTGGCGCAATCGTTATAGTCCTCCGGGCTGTGCGACAGGCTGCCGTCGAGTTCGATCAATGGCACCCAGGCATTGTCTCCGGCCTCGTCAAACCCGATGCGTTTAAGGAGTCCTCGAAATTCAGCGACAGTCCCTTGCCCTGTCTCCACATCACTCGATGCAGGAGCAAAGTCTTTTTCGTATTCCGCCCTGGCAAAAGGAAGGATCGCGGCCAGTTCAACCTCGAATGGCATCAGTTCAGGTTCGATGCAAAGCCTGTCGGCGCCTTCCGCCAGCGGACTGATAAATCGGATGACAAATGGCTCCGGGGCATAGATATTTTTGGCGATTTCATGGGATGCCGCTCTTTGGATTAATCGGTGAAGATCCGCATAGATTTTTTTAAGCTGCTGCCTGAGAACGGGTAGGGTGGCCTTTTCCAGACGGCGATGCCCGGCGACGCCGATTCTCAGTGTCATGGGCGGGCATGGTTGCTTAACCATCCCGCTGTATATTGAATCGGTATTGCTTGACACGTCTGTCCGCTCCTTGTAATTATTTTGAAATTTTGCCGCGAGGCAAAAAGGTTACAGCAAGCTTCCGGCCCTTTCAACATTTTTCATTCTCGCAATCTTGCAGCAAAAACGAAACGCCACCAAATGTTTTGTTAAAAAATGGTTAAACAACGGTTCCGGCGGTATTTTGAAGCCATTCGAAATAGCGGGCTTTGGAGAGACACGATATATGAAAAAAAATTCCTTTCGTTATTGGGCATTTATCAGCTACAGCCACCAAGATAAAAATTGGGGTGATTGGCTGCATCGGGCGCTGGAAACCTACCGGGTCCCCAAATCCCTCGCTGGAGAAGAGAATGGGAGAGGTGACACGATTCCCAGACGGGTATTTCCCATTTTTCGCGACCGGGAGGAACTACCCACCTCGGCGGACCTTGGCGACAATATCCATGAAGCGCTTAGTGATTCGCGCTATTTGATCGTCATCTGCTCACCCCACTCGGCCACATCACGTTGGGTTGATGAGGAGATACGGCATTTTAAATCTTTAGGTAGAGAGAACCACATCCTCTGCCTCATCGTTGATGGCGAACCCAATGCTGGTGACAAACCTGAATCAGGGATGCAGGAGTGCTTTCCCGATGCCGTCAAATTCCAGATGGGAGCTGATGGTCAACTCACGCAGGAACGGGTGGAACCCATTGCTGCCGATGCCCGTAAAGGCAAAGAAGATAAAAATGATGCCAAACTTAAAATTCTGGCCGGCCTTCTTGGTATTCGATTTGACCAACTAAAACAAAGAGATCAGCGGCGGCGTAGTCAGCGGCTTATCGCATTGACCGCTATTCTCTCCCTTCTGCTACTGACCATCTCCGGATTAGGAGCAATCAGCTTTTTTCAATGGCAGCAAGCGGAAAAAAATTTGGTCGAGGCCAATCATAACTACGGCCTCACCCTTTTAGAAAAAGCCAGTCAGGAAGAAAAAGATAAAAACTTCAATTCTGCATATCTCTATGCCCTTCATGCCAGGAAAAACCTGAAAAAAGATGATGCTCAAAACCAGCTACGTGCTGCAAACGTCAATATAAACGACCCCATCACTCCCATTATCTTCAGAGCTCCCCGCATATTCAGAGACAGTGACCTCGAAAGCTATGCCAAAGTAGCGTTTAGCTCGGATGGTAAAACCCTGATTTCCGGTTCTGTTCATCAATCCGTTATTTTATGGGATTTGGAAAACGGAGAAGCCGTACGTACATTCAACATACATTTGAGCGATCTCGTAAGCGTCTACTGCTTCAGCCCAGATGGCAAGACCTTGGCATCCAGTTCAATAATTGACAACGCAGTCACCCTCTGGGATTTAGAAAGCGGGAAAGCCTTACGCGCGCTCCAGGGTCCTGGTGCAGGTGCCTGTTTCAGTCCGGACGGCAAGATCCTGGCTTCCAGATCTCAGGACAATACTGTAATTCTATGGGCCGTAGAAAGCGGAGAAGTCCTGCGAACCCTCAAAGGACTTGGTGTAGGTATCTGCTTCAGTCCGGACGGCAAGACATTGGCATCCGGATCTCAGGATGGCACCATTATTCTAAAGGATGTAGAAACCGGAGAGGCCTTACGCACACTCGTAGGGCATTTGGGCGATGTTGCAAGTATCTGTTTCAGCCCGGACGGCAGGACCCTATCATCCGGATATCAGGACGGTACTATGATTCTCTGGAACATAGAAACCGGAGAGATTTTACCCACGCTCAAGGAGCATTCAGGCCGTGTCGCAAGTATCTGCTTCAGCCCGGACAGCAAGACACTGGCTTCCGGATCCTGGGATAACACCGTGGTTCTTTGGGACGTAGAAAGCGGAAAGGCCCTACGCAGACTCAAGGAACATTCGACTTTTGTCTTTAGTATCTGCTTCAGCCCGGATGGCAAGACGCTGGCTTCCGGATCTTGGGACCATAATGTGATTCTGTGGGACGTAGAAAGCGGAAAAGCCCGGAAAAAATTCAAAGTACATTCAGACTCTGTTGAAAGTGTCTGCTTCAGCCCGGGCGGTAAAACCTTGGCATCCGGATCTTTTGACGACACCATAATTCTCTGGGACGTAGAAGGCGGAGGAGCCTTTCGCAGACTCAAGGAACATAGGAACGATGTTTATAGTATCTGCTTCAGCCCGGACGGAAAGGCCATGGCTTCCGGGTCTTTAGACAACACCGTAATTCTCTGGGACTCAGAAAGCGGAGAAGCCTTACGCACCCTCAAGGGACATTCGAGCGGTGTCACGAGTGTCTGCTTCAGCCCAAATGGCAAGACACTGGCATCCGGATCTCAGGACAGCACCGTGATTCTATGGGACGTAAAAACCGGAGAGTCCTTACGCACCCTCACCGGACAATCGGGCGATATCGCAAATGTCTGCTTCAGCCCAAGCGGTAATGCACTGGCGACCGGGACTTGGGACGGCACCGTCGTTCTCTGGGACGTAGAAAGCGGAGAAGCCCGAAGGAAACTCCAAGGAGATTTAGGCGTTGTTAAAAGTGTCTGCTTCAGCCCGGATGGCAAGACCTTGGCATCCGGTTCTATTATTACAGACGGTACCCTCATACTATGGGATGTAGAAAGCGGAGAAGCCTTAAGAAAGCTCAAAGGGCATTCAAGCGGGGTCGCAAGTGTCTGTTTCAGCCCGGACGGTAAAACCCTTGCCTCCGGATCTTGGGACAACACCGTGATTCTCTGGGATATAGAAAGCGGAGAAGCCAAAGCCACTCTGAAAGGGCATGCCTCTTCGGTTTATGGTGTTTCATTCAGCCCGGACGGCAAGATCCTGGCTTCCGGATCTTCGGACGGCACCGTGATTCTATGGGATTTATCACAAAATTGGCAGAACATGCCTGCGATCATCGAGGATACTGAAAACCGGGTTCAACTGACATTAAGCGGCATAAATCTGCTGCCGAAAGATGATTCTTCTCCTTCTATCCAGATGTTGACACCCAACTGGCCTGCGACTCACCCCTTCCATTGGTTGTCCAGTGCAAAAAAAGGCGACGCTGCCGCCATGCTGCAATTGGGGCTGATTTATGATCGCGACAATGAATTCGAAAAAGCCGAGGAGTGGTACCAAAAGGCCTCGGCAGCCGGTGAAGAGATAGCTGAAGATCGCTTGAAAGAATTAGCGCAACGTCGAATATTTCATGATAAGCTACCAGCCGATCAATTATTAATGCAGGCTATAGAAAAGTTTAGGCTAAAACAATATGACGACGCCATCGATCTATGCAACAAAGTCATCCAACTCGATCCAGATCATTTTGAAGCTCTCTGGCTTCGCGGACAAATTTATTATTTTTTGGAAAAATATGATCAGGCGGAGAAGGATTATCGAAATGTTTGCAAGCTTTTTCCAGAATTCGCCGATGCGTTCGGCAGCTTAGCTTGGCTCCTCATCACTCAAAAGCGATTTACTGAAGCCGAACCCTTTTGCCGGAAGGCCCATGAGCTTGATCCAAATAGTTGGGCATGGACGATTAATTTGGGTCACCTGCACCTGTACAATAAAGAATTCGAACGAGCTTACTCCCTTTATCGTGAGGCACTGTATCAAATTCCAGACCAAGAGGCTTTCGAGAACGGCCCAGTGGCCGATTTCGAACTCTTCAAAAACAACGGCTGGCACGTGGAAGAGTACCAAAATGCTCTGGCTTGGATGCGCAAAGAATTTACAAAATCCAAGAAGTAATTATTCAGCGAGATGCTCTAAAAACACTTCTCGCACTTTTCAATCACATGATAATTTGTTTGCATAATAATCATCATTGCTCGGGAGAAAAACGTGAGTGAAACGGAAAGTTATAAATACAGCGCTTTTATCAGCTATCGTCATACCACCAAAGATCGTAAATGGGCTGAATGGCTCCTAAACGCACTTGAAACTTATCGTGTCCCAAAAGAATTGCAGAAAGTGGGTTTTCCTGCCAAATTAGGAAAAGTTTTCCGTGATCGCGATGAACTTCCCTCAGACGGCAGCCTCAACCATCAGATCGAAACGGCACTAAGAGCATCCCGTTTCCTGATTATCATCTGTTCTCCCGACACCCCCAAATCCAAATGGGTCTCCCGTGAAATCGAGATTTTCAAAGAACTGGGGCGAGGAGATAAAATCTTCCCTCTGCTGATTGATGGAGAGCCGGACGATTCCTTCCCCAAGGTATTGACTACCCGCCAACTGATTGGTTTTGATGAGGCTGAGGCCAATCCACCTGTTAAGGATTTTGAACCGATTGGTGCAGATGTGCGTCCTGTTGAAGGGAGCAGTGAAAAAGAAATAAAAAAAAAGGAGTGTCTGCGTATTGTAGCCGGCCTGATCGGCTGCAACTTTGATGATCTTTGGCAACGCGATAAGCAACGAGAGCTGAAAAAACGACGCAATCGGTTTATTTTGGGAGCCGCAGCATGTCTGCTACTACTTGTTGGTGGGCTCTATTATTGGGACTATAACCGGGTCAAGACTCGCTATTACAACAATTATGTAACCGTTTGCGGGGTGCCGAAAGGAATAGGATCAATAAGCTTGAAAGAGGCTAAGGCTCGAAATGTAGCCTATGCACTTTTCTACCAGCAGCACAAGCTGATACGAATGGTGAGACAAACTGGTGCACTAAAGGCAATGGCCTTTGAAGATATATACGATGTTGATCCTTGGTTAATCGGAATCGCTGAATGGCGGTTTCAGTATGGAGTACAGGGAAAACTCGATATGGTTTCTTTGTATGACAATAAAGGCACATCAAAAATCACCCATAATTATGCCTTTTCTCCAAATAACCAAAATGCAACGGTCTATTTCAAACAAGAAACCTCTATAGGAGGATTGAGGACTGCAACTGTAGACACATCTTCATTATCAATGGGACTCAATAAAAATACAGGGAAAAGCAGAATTGAACAGCATCTTATCACTTTTAATTCAAATGGTTACAATGATCGACGGTTTTTTCAAACCTCTTACGGCGACCCGACAGAAGATCAGTTAGGGACATCAGGCCGGATTTATTCCTATGATGATCACGGAAACAGAATTTCTATTGGCTACATCGATCAGGAGGGAAATACCCTCACCTTAAAGAGCGGCATCAAGGAAGCTCATTTTAAATATAATCAAGACTGTCTTGCGACAGAAACTACGTTTGTGGATGAAAAAGGAAACCCACAAATGCATAGCAATGGCTATGCACGAATAGCATTAGCATATGATAGTCGCAACAACTTGGCTGAGGTGCACTTTTATGGTCTCGATGATCATTTAGTAATACAGAAAAAAGGTTACGCTGGCTATAAAAATATATACGATAGTCATGGAAACAAAATTGAATCAGTCGCTTTGGGTGTTGACAATAGATCTATCCTGTTTGAAGATGGCTATGCTAAAATCACCAAACAGTATGACAGTCGGGGTAACCTAATTGAACAGGCCTATTTCAGCACTGATGGCAAACCTTCCCTGTACAAAGATGGATATGCCAAATGCACTCAAAAACATGACAGTCGGAGGAACCTGATTGAATGGACCTATTTCGGTTCTGACGGCAAACCTATCCTGTGCAAATACGGCTATGCCAAATGCACTCAAAAGCATGACAGTCGGGGAAACGTAATTGAACAGGCCTATTTCGGTTCCGACGGCAGACCTGTTCTGCTTAATTACGGCTATGCTAAAATCACCAAGCAGTATGACAGTCGGGGGAACGTAGTTGAACAGGCCTATTTCGGTTCTGACGGTAAACCGATACTTAATAAAGATGGCTACTATAAACTCACTCAACAACATGACAGTCGGGGCAACCTGATTGAACAGGCTTATTTCGATTCTGACGACAAACCGATACTTAATAAAGATGGCTACTATAAACTCACTCAACAACATGATAGTCGGGGCAACCTAATTGAACAGGCTTATTTCGGTTCTGACAATAAACCGATACTTAATAAAAATGGCTACTATAAACTCACTCAACAACATGACAGTCGGGGCAACCTGATTGAACAGGCTTATTTCGATTCTCACGGCAACCCGACACTTAACAAAAATGGCTACTATAAATGCACTCAACAACATGATAGTCGGGGCAACCTGATTATACAGGCTTATTTCGGTTCCGACGGCAAACCTTCCTTGAATAAAGACGGCTTTTCAAAATCTAGTATGAAATATGATAGTCGAAGTAATCTGGTGGAAGCAGGTTTTTTCGGCACAAATGGCAAACCTACCCTGTGTAAAGACGGCTA
Organism: uncultured Desulfosarcina sp.; assembly: GCF_963668215.1. Classification (NCBI taxonomy): domain Bacteria; kingdom Pseudomonadati; phylum Thermodesulfobacteriota; class Desulfobacteria; order Desulfobacterales; family Desulfosarcinaceae; genus Desulfosarcina; species uncultured Desulfosarcina sp. The sequence continues at coordinate 4,295,250 of NZ_OY764190.1, read as the reverse complement.
TCATAAACTCACACAACAACATGACAGTCGGAGGAACCTGATTGAACAGGCTTATTTCGACACCAACGGCAAACCTTCCCTGAATAAAGACGGCTTTTCAAAAGTCAGTATGAAATATAATAGTCGAGGCAACCTGGTGGAACAGGTTTGTTTCAACATTGACAGTCAACCTGTTCTGCATAAAGACGGTTATTCCAAATTCACTCAAAAACATGACAGTCGGGGTAACCTGATTGAACAGGCGTATTTCGACACCAACGGCAAACCTGTCCTGTACGAAGACGGCTATGCCAAAATCACTCAACAATATGACAGTCGGGGTAACGTAGTTAAACAGGAATGTTTCGGAACTGATGGCAAACCTACCTTGCACAAAAAAGGATGGTCCAAACTCACTATACAATATGACAATCGGAGCAATCGGATCGGACAGGTGTATTTCGGAACTGACGGCAAACAGAACCTAAACAAATTTGGATTCCTCAAAGTCACTATGCAATATGACAGTCGCGACAACCTGATTGAAACGACGTTTTTCGGCACTGACAGTAAACCTACTCTTATCGACAACGGCTACGCCAAAACCACTATAAAATATGACAATCGGGGTAACGGGGTTGAACAAGCTCATTTCGGCATTGATGGAAAACCTACACTGTGCAAATACGGCTATGCAAAAGCCACCGTAAAATATGACAGTCGGAGCAACGAAATTGAACAAGCCTATTTCGGCATTGATGGAAAACCTACACTGTGCAAATACGGCTATGCAAAAGCCGCTGCGGAATATGACAACATGGGGCGTCTAATCCGTGAAGATCACTTCGGTGTGGATAGCAGGCCTATCGATAATATTTACGGTTATTCTTCCATCAAGATTAATCGGGACGATCATGGCCTAATAGAAGAATTAGCTTATTTCGATTCAGACAACAAACCTACAATACGGAAAAATATTATCGCACCGACTTGGACCACGGATTTTGAAAATTTTGATAGCATATTAGGCAGATGGAGATCAACAGTCCTTGTTGGAATTCACTCCAAAGAGACACTCGAAAATCTTCAAAAAACAGGCTTTCACCGTTTGAAGCAAGAATATGATCAAAAGAGTAATTTGATATCTCAAGCTTTCCATGACAATAAAAACGAACCTGTTTCAGGAGTGGACGGCTTCACAAGTATTGAGGTTGAGTACAATTTATTTGATTTGCCAAAATATGTGACTGCGACTTTGCCAAATGGTAAGATGATTGAATTTTCAATTTCCTATAATGAACGAAGAGATATTACAGAGGTATCTTTTAAAGATGATAAGGGGAATCTTTTCGACAACAAGCAGGGCTACGCACAAATTGTATTTGTATATGATCCCAAAACATTGAGACTTCAAAAAACCCAGTATCTTAATTCATTGGGAAAAGTGATCTTTGAGCAATGAAGAAAAGGACGGATAAGAACTTGCTTTTTTGGAAGCTTATTATAACTTCTGAATATTTATGTGGCCCATTTATTGATACAATAAATAGCATATGCTATGCGGATGTAAATATCTTGGTCCAGAGGGCCAAGATATTTACGTGTTAACATCTCTCACTATTAATTGATTGCATGACTGTTTTATAAGTCCGGGCATATTCCGGATCGCTTCCCGGTCAAATTCCTTTGTTTCCTCATCCAGTTGATCGAAAGGCACCATATTCGGATGGCTGAGGCGAAGATCGTCCCGCGGGCCTTCAGTCCAACCGGCCAGGGCCCGTTCCACCCACCAGCGATTATGTTCCTGGCGGGCCATGGTTTCGAGCATGTCTTCGTCGAAGGCTTCGATGCCCGCGGTCGCTTCGGCGTCGGTCTCGTCAACCAGCCGGAATCCATTGGCCGCCAGACGCTCTCGATAGGCATCCGCCTGGTAGCGGTTCGACCAGCAGTATTTTTCGCTGAGAATTTTCCACTTTTGTTGGGCGGGTTTTTCAGCGTCGTGCCAACCCATTTTCTCCAACAGCGCCAAATACGCCTCATGGACGGCCCTCGCCAGGGCTTCCTGGCGGTCGTCATCCAATAGATATTCGTCTAATGAGCCGAAAAACAGGATGTTGTCCCAGCGGGTGTCGTTGACTTCGACCATTTGATCGTTTTGCCGGGTGACAACCGGAATGGTGGTTTGTTCCCGGAGGCGATGGGCAAATTCCGAAAGGCCTGAAGTCGTCTCCTGGCGGACTAAAAGGGGAGTATCGCGAATCAGTACCTCCGGCGGCAGTCCCAAAGCCGTGGCCATGGACCGGTCGGGATCGGAAAGGCAGATGACCACCGTGAGTATCTTTTTCGGGTTCATGGCCAGTTCGGTCAGCATCATACGAACCTCGGTGGATTCTGCACCATCCTCATGTAAGCGGAATTTCACCCCGGGCAGACCACCGTCCACCAAACCGTAATGACTGAGAAATGCGTTCTTTGTCGAAGCCAGATCCGGGTCGATGACCAGGATTTCCGTTTCCCGGTTGTTGGCGTGGCTGGCGAGTCGGGCTGCCTGGATCGACATGGCCTGCCCCATCTGGCCGAACCCGATAATGGCTACTACGACTGAGGCGTTTCCATCGTGCTGCTGTGGGTGATGAAAAAGCGCTGGATAAGGGTCATGGGGTTTGCCTGGCTCCGGCAACCGGCACCATACCTTTCGCGCCCAGCCCTCGTAAAAATTGAAAGGACGAAAATTAATAAACTGGCGGTCTTCCTGGGAAAGGTCAATTTCCTGCAAAAAGTCGTAGGTTCGCGGGTGAGATATGGCCACATGGCAATCCAAGCGGTTTTCAGAAACCCCCGAAGTCCTGCGTCGAACCATTTCGGCAATGCGCATGGCCGTTTGCAGGTTCCGGCTGTTGCTGCCGCGCACCTCGGGGTTACCCAGGATGACAACCTTTTTGGCCGACCATGGCCGAAGGTTCTGCAACTCGTCTCGCGAGTCAAGGGAACCGTGAAAGACAAACACATGGCGAAAGCATATCCGGATGGATTTCTCCCAGGAAGCGGAAATAGCCTTCAAACGGCTGCGGATCTCTTCGGCATTCCCCAGGCTCAGAATGACCACCTCGCGGCATCCTTCGGCAAGCAGGTGGTAGACCGTGGCCGGGCCCATGCGATCCCACCCCAGGATGATGCCATGATCTTTCTTAAACGCATATCGGGTCAGCCCTTGCCGGGCCTGACGCATTCGCCGCTCATAGGCGTTTACCAGTACCGAAACCAACAATCCCCCGAAAATAAAGAACCCGGCGAGGGATAAAAAGACACTGAGGGGCCGCAGGGCGAGTTGGTTCGGCATCGCCTCGTTGCCCAGAAAGCCCGGGTCCATGGTATGCACAAAGGCCCACCAGAATGCATCGCAGGGATCTTTCCCAAGAAAAGCCACGCCCAGGCCTTTGGCAACCAGCCATCCCCCCAGGAGCAGAAGCATGTAGATAACAATCAACACCCGAACCTGGTTGAAGACGGAGCTCGCCAGAATCCGATCCAGCTTTTTGGAAAGGAAGCTAAATAAAGAGGGCTTTTTTGCCATGCACTGTCCTTTTCTGAACCCTTTTCCGCTTTTCAGTCGCCCGCTTCTTCTTTGATTAGGAAACGGGTTAAGACGGTGGTTTGTTAAGCACACAATTGCCTAAACGGGTCGTCAGAATCTTACCACACGCAATAGACCATCTATAAAGCGTGTATCTACTTGACTTGATAGCATATACTCACCCAACACGCAAGACGGTGGTATCGCCCGACAAGGATAGCCGTCAATATGAGAAGGGGTATTTAGTATCCACGCTGCTGCTTGGCCAAAAGGATGGGGTAGACGTTACAATCCGTGGCATAGGAACCGTTTACCAGACTGCATGGTTTTACCGCAGCCGGGCCACCTGCGGGAGGAACGCATAGGAAAATTGCTCACGACTCAGCAGATCTTATTGGCAATTCCTATGTCCTCATTTCCAATTACCATTAATTTAATTTAGGCAAAAATGGGTATCATTGCTGAAATCAGAAAACAATGGGTAAGGAAAACAGAAAGCCACAAGCAGAACGAATGAAAGGCGTCTCTAAAAGTTTCACCAAAAAAATAACTCTCATGGCACTGGCGATGCCGGCTTCATGGAGACTGGGAAAAAAAGGCCTTGTCATATGCCTCGCGAAAGCTCCGCACGGTATCCGCGTCGAGCCATCTTTCGATGGTTTGGCGAAAGGATTCGGTTTTGCGCTCCTTCAGCAAAATGGCATCGATTCGATTGATGATCGTCTTGCCGGATTCCGTTTTCGAGCAACCGACGCAGGCCGGTTGGAAGGTTCGCGACTCGCCGATTTCAAGGCTGCAAAGATCTTTCAGGATCGTTTGTCTTTCCTGGAGACCGTATAGAAAAATGGGTGGGAATTCGATGAGATAGTCGATGCGGCCTCTCAGCAGCATCTGTGTATGCCCCTTGGTATCGCTGCTGTAGCGGACGCTAACATTTGTACGATTTCGATACCGGTTCAGGATTTCATCGATGGCGCCGCCGTAGGAACGTTCAGCCTCGATGCCTAAGATCAAATCCGATCGACTTCGGATGAGCCGCTCCAGCGAGACACAATGGTGACCATCCTTTTCCATGATTGGCCGGATCGATGGCAACAAGCTAGTTTTCATGTAAATCCGTAGAGGAGGAACCAGGATGTGAGCAACGGACATGTGCATGGTTCTCTCCCGGGCTTCATTCCGGAAAAGACCTACCCGACATATGTTTGCATCAGTCTCCATCATCTTTTTCGTTCGGGGATGATTGGCCGTCACGATTTGGTGCCGATATTCAGGCAGCCCTTTCTGGAGAATCTCCATCGTCCGATCATGGATTCCCTGGCCGGCAAGGTCGCCTTCGAGAATGAATGCTGGAGGAAAATGCCGCTTGATCCAGATGATCTCTTCTTCTGCCCCAACCATAGACGGAAAATAAAAGAGAACCAATACAGTGAGCAAGAAGCAGATAGCAGGTCCTCTACCCGATATGATGACTATTTTCATTTTCAAGCATATCCTGCCATTTCACCTCTATAGTACCTATTATGACGCTATGTCCCGTGGGGAAATTCGGTTTTGTAACCTCGGTTGCCAGCATTCCAGGAAATGACGACCCGTTGAATAAAAATCGCTAAGAAGTCGATCCGGCGAGGCCTTCCGCTCCGCCGGATCGCTTTATGGGGTAAATGGGTGCGCGTCCGGATACTTGTTGCGTAGAGCGCTTGTGGGAATGTACTATGCGTAGTCGTACACACCCTTCCCCGACTTCTTCCCGAGCCTTCCCGCACGGACCAATTTCTTCAGATAAGGCGCCGGCAGATACTTATCGCCAAACTCCTCGTGAAGCCCCTCGATCACATGCAGGAGCGTGTCCAGACCGACAAGATCCGCCAAGGCCAGGGGGCCGATGGGATGATTACACCCCAGAACCATCCCCGTGTCGATATCCTTGGCACTGGCGACACCTTCGCCGAGCACAAAGAAGGCTTCGTTGATCATGGGGCAAAGCACCCGATTGACGGCAAAGGCAGGAGCCTCATTGACGACAATCACTTCCTTGCCGAGCGTTTTCCCCCATTCTGTGGCGATTTTTAATGTTTCGTCAGTGGTCTCGTGCCCCTTGATGATTTCCAGAAGTTTCATCACTGGTACGGGGTTGAAGAAGTGGGTCCCGATAAATTTTTCCGGACGGTCGGTGACGGCAGCCAACTCGGTGATGCTCAAGCCGGAGGTGTTGGTGAAGAAAAGGCAGTGGGCCGGCACGATTTTGCCCAACTCGGCATAGACCTTTTTCTTGATTTCCATCACCTCGACAATGACTTCGACGACTACATCGGCGCCATTGGCGGCCTTGCTAAGATCCACCGTCGGCGTAATTCTTCCCAGAACCGTGTCCATTTCATCCTGGGTCATCCGTCCTTTTTCGACGGCCCGACCCAGATTTCTTTTGATGCTGGCCATGCCGCCGTCGATAAAGCGCTGTTCGATATCCCTCATCGCCACCTGATACCCTGCCTGGGCGCACACCTGGGTGATCCCATTGCCCATCAAGCCGGCGCCGAGCACGCATACTTTTTTGATCTCCATGCATTTTCTCCTTTTCCAGCCAGGATTAAAAAATATCCTTGTACGACTGCCGCATATCTCTTTTCAAAATCTTCCCGGTTGGTGTTTTAGGAAGCTCATCGACAAAAATGATTTTTTTGGGAATTTTAAAGGACGAGAGATTGGCCCTGCAATGGGCGATCATCTCTTCCTCGGTCGTGCTCGTACCGGCTTTAAGCTTGATTACCGCGGCCACGGCCTCCACCCATTTGGGATGGAACAGGCCCACCACTGCAACCTCTTCCACATCCGGATGCAGGTAGATGGCCTCCTCCACTTCCCGCGAGGCGACATTTTCCCCGCCGGTTTTGATCATGTCTTTCTTGCGGTCCACCACCGTGATGAAACGGTCTTCGTCAAGGACGCCCAGATCCCCGGAATGAAACCAACCGCCCTTCAAGGCCGCTTCCGTTTTGTCGGGTTCCTTGAAATACATGGTCATGACGTGGGGCCCCCGGCCGCAAATTTCTCCGGACACGTCGATATCGGTAATCGCCTGTCCTTCGTCGTCTTCGATCCTGGTTTCCATATGCAGCCCGCCCATACCGGCGGAGCCGATTTTGGCCATGGCATCCTCGGCTTTGAGGATGGTATGGTAGGGAGCCAGTTCGGTCTGACCGTAATAATTGTAAACGCCCGCCTTGGGAAACTTTTCCAACAATTCCCTGAGGATTTCCTTGGGCATAATGGAGGCGCCATAGTAACATTTCACGAGACTCGACAGATCGTATTTCGAAAAGTCGGGATGGCGGAGCATGCCGATCCAGACCGTGGGCGGCGCGAAAAACATGGTCGCTTTGTAGTCTGCAATATTTTTCAGAATCCGACCGATATCAGGTCCCATAAGGATATTGGTGCCGCCGACCCAGAAAATGGGATTCATGAATACATCCCGCTGGGCACAATGATAGATGGGAAGCGCATTGACATTGATGTCCCCGCTTTCGTACTTTCCGTCGATGATGCTGCCCGTGTACTCCGCAATCAAAGCCTGGTTACTGATGATCACTCCCTTGGGAAGGGATTCGGTGCCGCTGGTGTACGTCATCTGGACCGGGTCTTCGATTCTCAGGATCACGTTCGGTTCGGTGGTTGGATAGGCACTATACCAGCTATCGAAGTCGAGAAAATTTTCCGCAGGCGCTTTTCCTTCGCCCTGGTTGGACCAGATCAGGGTTTTCACCGAGGGCATTTTTTCGATGACGTCTTTTACCTGGGGATAAAGAGAATCCTCGACAACGAAAACCTTGCTTTCGGAGTGATTGATGCAATAGGCGATGTCGTCGCCTTTCAACAGATAATTTACCGCCAGATAGATGGCGCCAATTTTAGCGCTGCCCATCCAGGTGAGAACATGATGATGGGTGTTGTGCGCAAGGATGGCAACCCGGTCATACTTTTGCACGCCAAGATCCGCAAGGGCGTTGGCCACCTGGTTGCACTCGTTTTCAAGCTCGGTGTAGGTCCGGGTGATGTCATTGAAAACGAGGGCTGTCTTGTCCGGATAGTGATATCCGGTTCGGCGGAGCATGTCTGCAATGACCCATCGGTTGATGGGATTGTTACGCTCCATGATGAATTCGATGTTTTCCTTGGTGATGCGGTTGTATCTCTCTTTGTCCTGTTCGGAAAGCGGTGCCGTTGAAGTTGCCATGATTGGACCTCCTTATTGAAGAATGGTTGTTTTCCGGGTGGCGCAAGGGTTCGCACAAAAATAAGTACGCGGATTTGGCAGCTTAGGCGCCCAGCCGACAAGGCGTGAAAATGCAAGGCATATTGGGAAGATATCGCATTTTCACAACACAGGCGGATGGGATGCATCGGCTTTTAAAATGTGAAGTTATTTTTGCGCGAGCCCTATGATCCCAATCGCCGCTCCGTGGCGGATTACGACACGATTTCGAGGGCGCAAGCCATGGATACGCCGCCACCGCCGCACAAGGTGGCAAGCCCCAGGGTGTTCCCTCGCTTTTTCATTCCATAGATCAACGTGGTCATGATTCTCGCTCCGGTGGATCCCACCGGGTGACCAAGACCGATGCCGGACCCGTTGACATTGGTGATCTCCCGATCGATGCCCAGCTCTTTTTCACAGCCGAGATATTGGCCCGCAAAGGCTTCGTTAAGCTCTATGAGTTCAAAGTCATCGAGGGCCAGGTTGCTGTTGGCCAGCAGGTTCTTTACGGCCGGCACCGGAGAAAGCCCCATGACGGACGGGTGACAGGCCCCCCGACCAACGGCTTTGATCCTCGCCAGGGGCGTCAACCCAAGCTCTTTGGCCTTATCCGCCGACATGATCACCATGCCGGTGGAGCCGTCGTTGATTCCGCTGGAATTGCCAGCCGTAACTTTGCCGGTCTTGGGAATAAAGGCCGGAGGCAGCGCGGCCAGTTTCTCAAGAGTCATGCCCGGCCTGAAATGCTCGTCCTTGTCGAAGATAAGCGGGTCCTTGCGTTTACGGGGGACCTCGACAGGGACGATTTCATCCTTGAAAAGACCTTCGTTGGTTGCTCTTTCGGCGGCATTATGGCTTCTCAAGGCCACTTCATCCATCTCTTCGCGGGTGATGCCAAGGTGCTGGGCAATGAATTCCGTCGTGTGGCCCATGATGTAGGGTTTGCCGACAAACAGGCTCAACGGCGCCTGGGTCTCGTCCACTGGCCCCTTTTCGGGATGGGGAATGATGTGGGAACCGCAGTGCAGGGCATGGATCAGGTTGTCCACGAATGGGTGATCCTGGAGTCTGCATCCCCAGCGTGCAGCGGGGACACTGTAGGGGACGCCGGACATGTGCTCGGTGCCACCGGCCAGGATGATATCGGCCATATTGGCCTGGATCATGGCCATCCCCGAGATCACCGCCTCCATGCCCGAAATGCAGACCCGATTGATGGTGACGGCGGTTACCGTTTCCGGGATTCCCGCGAGCAGGGCAGCTACCCGCGTCGTATTCAGGGTGTCGGGATGTTCTATGCAGCACCCGTAGCGAATATCGTCGATCATGTGTGGTTCGATGCCGGCCCGTTGAATGGCCTCTTTCATGGTGATACTGGCCAGGGTGGCGGCATTCAAATCCCGCAAGGTTCCGCCAAATGTTCCGATGGCGGTTCTACAGGCCGAAACGATGACAACGTCCTTCATGGCTGGTTCTCCTTAAAAAGAATTCTCGTGGATCATGACGGCGGCATTTTGCGCCGGGCGGATGGCATCGAGTTTTCCCATGGTCACAGGCAACTGGGTTTTGATGAAAAACTCGGCGGCCATGATTTTTCCATGGTAAAAGGCGGCTGTCTTATCGGTTGGCAGGGCCTCCTCCAGGGTTTTTCCCTGGATCCGTCTGGCCAGGGCGGGCGTCGCAACGGCTGCTCGCCACAACAGCATCCAGGCCATGATGAGATCTCCTGCTGCATCCATCAGTGGATGAGCCGAGGCAAAAGCGGATTTATATTCCGGGGAACGAATGGCCTTGGCGGTGCCCACTGCCGTATGGCGGAATTTGTCGGCCGCAGCCGCCACCTGTTCTGCCATGCCCGCCAGTTCGGGGTATTCCCTGGCCTGGCCGACACGGTTCTTGATCTCCGTGACCAGCGCTTCGAGCAGGGCACCTTTTTTCATCATCAGCTTGCGCCCCAGAAAATCCATGGCCTGAATGCCATCGGTGCCTTCATAAATGGAGCAGATTTTACAATCCCTGAGGATCTGCTCCATGGGGTACTCCTTGGTGTAGCCATAGCCGCCAAAAAGTTGCATGCCCTCCACGCACACATCGAATCCCTTTTCGCTGCAATAGGCTTTCACAATGGGGGTGAGAATCTCGGCCAGGCCCGCATAGTGAGCTTTTTCTTCATCGGTCGCGGCGCAGACCATTTTGTCGAAACAAAAGGCCGTGAAAAAAGTCAGGCTGCGCATGCCTTCCACCAGGGCCTTCATCCTCAGCAGCATCCTGCGGACATCCGGATGCCGGATGATGGGCACCTGGGGTGCGGCGGGATCGGCGCTGTTTTCGATGGCCCGCCCCTGGAGGCGTTGGGCGACATAATCCAGCGCATGCTGATAGGCGCATGAGGCATGGGTAAAGGCCTGGGTGCCAACTTCCAGACGCACCTCGTTCATCATGTGAAACATGATCTGCATGCCCTGGTTTTCCTCGCCCAACAGCAGGCCCCGGCACTTGCCCTTGCTGCCGAGGGAAAGGCTGCATGTGGGAGAACCGTGAATGCCCATCTTCTCTTCGACACCAGTGCAAATCACATCGTTGCGTTCACCCAGCGAACCGTCGGCATTGACCCAGATCTTGGGAACGAGAAAAATGGAAATGCCCTTGGTGCCGGCGGGCGCCCCTTCGATTCTGGCGAGCACCGGGTGGATGATGTTCTCCGTCAGGTTCTGCTCTCCGTTGGTGATAAAAATCTTACCGCCGGTGATGGAATAGGTGCCATCCTCGTTTTTCACGGCGGACGTGGTCAGGGCACCCAGGTCAGAGCCCGCGCCCGGCTCGGTCAGCAGCATGGTGGAGCCCCATTCCATGGTGTACATCTTCTTCAGGAAAAGATCCTTTTGCTCCCGGGTTCCGAAAAGATCCACCATCTTGCCGGCGCCCATGCCCAGGATGACGTAGGTCATGAGCGTGTAGTTGGCACCGACCATATACTCCATGGCCGCCTGGGCGATCGTATGGGGCAGCCCTTGCCCGCCATAATCCGGGTCGGCTGTCAGAGCGCCCCATTCCCCTTCGACAAGAAGCTCGTGAACCCGCCGAAAACACTCCGGCACCGATACGCTCCCGTTGTCGAACCGGACCCCTTCCCGATCTCCCTGCGTAAAAGTGGGCAGGATTTCCTTGATCGCCAGGTTGCGGGCCTCGGTGACCACCATGTCCGCCATTTTCCTGTCAAGCCCGGCAAAGGCTTCCGATTTCAGGATACTCTCTGTGTCCAGTTGTTCATAAAGGACAAAATCCATGTCCCGTCTGTTTGAGATTACTTCTGCCATACTGATGTCTCCTTAATCATGGCTTGATTCCATTGAAAATCAGATTAGTGATATTTTCCGCTGTCTCGTCGGTGGATACTTTTTCATTGAAGATGGCCTGGTTGAGGCAGGCATGTTCGATGGCCCCGAAAATCGCATGACGGATGTAGTGTGGTGGAATGGCCGGCGTGATTTCTCCCGCCTTTACGCCCTCTTCGATAATGTCAAGCAGGAGTCGGTTGAATTGGCGAACCCGTTGGTAGGCCTCGCTTTTGAAGTAGGTCTCCGAGCCTCTCACCTCAAGCATGATGATTCTGGCGAAAACCCTGTGGTTGGCGTACCGGTCGATACTGGACCAAATGATTTTGCGGATCTTGTTCAACGCGCCGGTAATGCCCTTGAGGTCCCTGTCTATCTGGAGCATGAAATAATCGTAATGTTCCTTGAGAACATGGTGAAGCAGTTCCCGTTTGTCCTTGAAGTATTTGTAGAGAAGCCCCTCGGTCACACCGGCTTTGGTGGCGATTTCGGAAATGGTGATGGTTTCGAAGTTCCGCTTTTCAAGCAGCTCGCGCATGGCGTTGATGATCTTTTCTTTGCCCGGTGGTGACGTATTATTTTTGTTCATATAAACCACTATAGTAAATTTTTTTTACCTTCCCGCATAAATTTTTATACATTATTATTTCTGATAGTTATAATGTTTTTATTTGGGATATAAATTTTTAATAAGATTTTTAAATAATATTTACTTACCTTTTTTGCGCAAGTCAAGAAAATTCATTTTAGGGAACAGCCTGGACCGAACCCGGAAAGCTGCCGGTCATGAGTCTATGGCAGTTTTACAATGTGGTGACCGGGTACATTACCCACCATCCCGGGGAATACGATAGAAGACGAAAAATAATGATATCATAGGAGGTTATATGAAGATAACGACAAAAAAGGATTCGTTGGCCGGATCGGTCATCGATTCTTCCATTCCGGCGCCCGTTTTTCCAGAAACGCCTTGATGCCGTTTTGGGCGTCTTCGGCCATGTTGTTCATCACGATGGTGTGCTTGGCATAATGCAGGGCCTGTGCATCGCTCATGTCCGCCTGGGCATACAATCCCTGTTTGCCAATGGAGAGGGCGAAACCGCTGGCCTCGGCGATCTGACGGGCCAGTTCGCGGGTAGTCTCTTCTAACTTTACCAGTGGAACGACACGGTTGACCAGGCCCAAATCTTTTGCCTCTGCGGCCGGAAACTCCCGACCGGTGACGAGCATCTCCATGGCGGCCTTGCGGCCGATGGCGCGGGTGATGGCCACCATGGGTGTCGTGCAGAAAAGACCGATCTTGACACCCGGGGTGGAAAAGCGGGCACCCTCCTCGGCCACCACCAGATCGCACCAGGCAGCCAACTGACATCCGGCGGCCGTGGCGATGCCCTGGACTTGGGCGATGACCACCTGGGGAATTTCGTGGATGCGCATCATCATGCGGGTGCACTGATCGAAGATGAACTTGTATTCCTTGACGCCGCTATCGATCATTTCGGCCAGGTAATGACCGGCACAAAAGTGCTTTCCCGCCGCTTTGAGGATCAACACCTTCAAGGTCTCATCAGCCATTACGCGGTCTAACAGGTCTATGATCTCTCCGATCATCTGCCTGGAGAGCGCATTGACCTTGCCGGCGTTGTTCAGGGTCAGGATACCGACGGCATCCTCGCGGTCAAAGGTAATTTCTGTGTAATCCCTCTCAGTCATCGCTCGGCTCCCTTCCTTTTTCCTCACCGTTATTGAATTTAAGAATAGCGCGACTCCACTGCTGTCCGGTTAAACTTTTCCAAACATGTCACAACCAATTAAAATAATATGCAATTCTTGCAAACCTGGAGATGATCGACTTGAAATTCGTTTAGGGATGCCCTCATAGTCTCCTTGACCAGCATCATTCATATGGGAAAGGAGGGTACCAATGTACCAGGGGCAAACCATTTTTTCTCAAGTAATGGGGTTCCTCCCTCAAAATAAATTTCGTCAATGCGTTAAACGTTATCACGGCAATTACCGCGTACGTTCTTTTACATGCTATGACCAACTTCTCTGCATGGCTTTTGCCCAGCTGACCTATCGCGAAAGCCTTCGCGACATAGAATGCTGTTTGCGGGCCATGCAAGATAAGCTTTATCATATGGGCATCCGTGGTAAGGTCGTTCGAAGCACGCTGGCTGATGCGAATGAAAAGAGAGACTGGCGTATCTACAGCGACTTTGCCCTGACCTTGATCCATGAAGCCAGAAAGCTATATATCGATGACGATTTTGGTCTTGAACTTAAAGACACTGTTTACGCCCTGGATGCATCGACAATCGATCTCTGTCTGTCGCTTTTTCCATGGGCTCGATTCCGCAGATCAAAAGGTGCTGTAAAACTTCATACCCTTCTTGATTTGCGAGGGGACATCCCGACATTCATCTGGATCACCGATGGAAAAGTTCATGACGTCAATGTTCTTGATATTCTCGTTCCGGAACCAGGCTCAATCTACCTCATGGATCGGGCCTATCTGGATTTCAAACGACTGTACGAGCTGCATCAATGTTCAGCGATATTCGTAACGCGTACAAAAACAAACACCAAACTGCGAAGGATCTATTCGCATAAAGTCGATAAAACAACATGTGTCCGATGCGATCAGACAGTTGCCCTTACAGGGTTCTACAGCAAAAAGGATTACCCGGAAAAGCTTCGCCGGGTGAAATTCTTTGATGCTGAAAAAGGCAGATCATTTGTTTTTCTTACAAACCAGTTCATGTTGCCGGCCCATACGATTGCAGAGCTTTATCGGTATAGGTGGCGGGTTGAGATTTTTTTCAAATGGATCAAACAGCATCTGCGTATCAAGAGCTTTTACGGCACGTCGCAAAATGCTGTGAAAACTCAAATCTGGATAGCAATATCGACCTATGTTCTGGTCGCCATAATGAAAAAACGGTTGCGGATCGATCTGCCTCTCTACACAATTTTACAGATTTTGAGCATTACCCTGTTTGAGAAAATGCCCATTTTACAGGCCTTCACGGCCGATGACTACAGAAACAAAATTACTAGTGGCCATATGCAACTGAAATTATTTGATAGTTAACCGGACACTACTGGCGCGACTCAATAACCTAAAAATGACAGAACACAATAACCTAAAAATCCAAAAGGCATGTCCATCAAGATAAAGGTAAAAAATGGCCACGCCAATAGACAAGCTTTCAAAATTCCTCGCTGTAAGGTGGATCTGAGTATATCAATTTATAGATTTTTTGATGGCACCACAGTTTTCCGACAGGAATTATGTCATCATCAACTTGGATGGAAACGTATATTTCTTTAGTACTCATTATTCTCTGCCTTTACTGCTTCGCGGGAGTCTGACACGTTTGGGCAGATTTTCCTCTTCTAATTCACGCCCGACGATGTCGGTGCTGGCATCAGCAAGATTCTGAAGATGATCGATTATACCGAGTGTGAAAAGAACGGTTGCATACGCCCCCATGGAAACAGTTGGCTCTCCCCTTTCGATTTTACCGAGAGTGACCCTTGAAATACCTGCGCGCTCGGCCATGAGTTCCATGGTAATCCGTCGCCTCTTGCGTGCATCTCCGATGTCTTTTCCTACTTTCTTCAAAGCTTTTTTAGCCGGAATGGGTAAATGTATTGCCGGACTCATAATTTTTGCCTTAATGTAAACTATCACCATCATTAACTGGTATAACGTTTACTATAGTTTACATTAAAGTTGTTGTCCAGCGTTTTCATCCTTACGCAAATCAAAACATGCATTATGTGGCTTATCGTATATTATAATTTACATTATCCGTCTGGGTAGTTACGGATATGCACCATATCCCTGAAAAACATTTGCAGGTTATGGGAGACAATTTCTATCCGTGAATTATGATTAAAAATGCGGATACTTCATAAAAAACGATGTTTGTGAAGGAACACCGGCTATAACTGTTTCGTATCAATCGCCGATGCCAATTCTTATTTTGACGACCGCCTGCATCCGGCGGGATGGACGGAAATTCGATATTCCACCCAAGTGGAAGCCGCCCTTCTCACTGCATAGCGGTCGGTGCAGGAATTGGATATCTTGATTGACCTTAGGTATCGTTAAAGGATTTAGGTAGTGTCCGTCCATAAATTGCAGGTTTAAGCAGTGCGTCGAGAAGTAAAAATCGGGTAACGTGAGGAATAGAATCCTCCAAGACACGGCACATTGAAAGCCCGACAAGGATATGGGTAAATACTCTAAAAAAGCACGCCTCCGGACGCACCTGCTCTCTGGATTTCAGTAACTGAATTTTCTCAGGTTGTGAGGTTATCCAGCAGGAGCCAATTGCTTTCGAGCGATCGTCAGCAGGTTGGCCGCGACCACCGACGAAAGCACGTAGCTTTTAAAAGAACGAAAACCTTTCCACGTGCACCGGGTCAAGCCGAAACTGCGTTTGAGCCAGGATATGCCCGATTCGATACCGGCACGGAACTGTCTGAGCTTTTTGTAAACATAGTGACTGCGACACATGTCAATCTCTTCAAGACCCCGTTTTTTGGCAAAGCAGACATCTTTGACGCCTTTGGCCTTGGCCGTGTTCAGATTGCCTTTGGATGCAAAGCCACCGTCCAGGGCAACTTTCAGCGGGTAGCGTCCGTAAGCCGATTTCTGGCGATCCAGCATCTGTTCAACCAGTGTGCTATCTGCGGGATTGCCCTCAAGAACGACACAATCGAGGATAAGGTTCGAGGCTCCACCGGTCAGGCAAATCTTATGGCCATAATGGTTATCCCGGCGGTCTTTGATGATGATGTCCGTGTGTTCCTCGAAAATCGAGAATACCTTCTGGTCGGCCGATACGCTTTCGCCTTGAATAACCCGGCGATAGGTCTGGTCGTAGACCTGACGGGCCAAATCGCTGTAATGTTTGATGCTGTTCAATAAGCCAAGCAATTCAAAATTGGTTGTGCAGATTCCGCCTATCGTTTCTTCGGCTTTGATCGCGTAACCGATGGACTTTTGGGTGACCTTGAGCAGGTCTTTATACGGAGACAGTCGTTGCTTTTTCCCTTTTGCGTATTGGATGGCGGTCATCCGCCTTTTTGCACGGCGACGATGATCCGTGAAAACGATTTTAATTTTGAAGTCATCCCGGGCTTGAGTCAACAACCGCGCGAGCACGCGCACAGCGTCATACAACTGCATGGAATCGCAAGGAGGGTGGATGTTGCTCTCGACGACGGTACAATCGACTCGGGTCGTTCTGCCTTTTTCGATGTTGTTGTCCTTCGCATATGCCAACAGGTCCAGGGAAATAAGCTCCCAGGTCTCAGGGCAGATCCTTTTGATATTTTCATTCAGGGCGGATTTCTTGAAGCCCTTATCGAAAATACCGATTCTGCAAAACCGTCTGAGCGATCTGGAATCGGAAATATGAAAGGCGAGGTCTTCATAGGTGAAGTTGAAAAGCTTCATCACAATCGCGGCGCGGGTCACCTGCTCGGCACTCATACCGTTGGCCCCGGTTCGTTGACGTTCTATCTTGAGGCCACCGTTGAGGTCTTGCTGTCGCCGGGAATGCGATAATGTACCAAAAATGGGAACGAAAAGTGTACCACCCATGAATAGCACCGCATGGTAGACTCCTTCCTGAAAGGAGGGTGTCGCCATGATTTCATGGGAGGCGTACATGGACATTATTGCATTGCATCAACAAGGCCTTTCGCAAAGGGAGATCACCAAACGAACTGGCCGCCATCGCAAGACCGTTAAAAAATATATTCAGAATGGACAAACTCCCGGTTACCACAAGGCCCAACGGCGCGAAAGCATCCTGGCTCCCTACTACCCGGTGATTAACGATTTCCTCGAAGAGGATGATTACCGTGCCACCTGGATCTATCAACGACTCAAACAGTTAGGCTATGCTGGCGGATACGATACCGTCAAAATCTATGTCCGCAGGCGCAAACGAAAACGCAAGCGCCAGGCTTACATCCGGTTCGAGACGATTCCCGGATTGCAGGGGCAGATGGACTGGGCCGACTTCAAGGTCGCGGATTTCAAGGGCGGCAGTTTTACCGTTTACCTGTTCGTCCTGGTCCTGGGATTTTCCCGGGCCATGTTTGCCATGTTCGTTGACCGCTGCACCCTGCAGTCCTTCATGGATGCCCATATTGCCGCCTTTCACTACCTGGGCGGGATTCCCATGGAAATGCTCTATGACAACATGAAGCATGTGGTGATCAGCCGCACAGGTGGGCAGACTGTTTTCAATGTCGAGTTCATGCACTTTACCCAGCACTATGGTTTCAAGCCTCTGGCCTGCATGCCCTACAGTCCCTGGGTGAAAGGCAAGGTGGAACGCCCGGTGGATTACATTCGCGAGTCGTTCTGGCGCGGTTATGGTTTTACCAGCATCGAGCAGGCGAACCGGGATCTTCTCAGCTGGCTTGACGAAACAGCCAATCGCAGGAAGCATGGAACCCACCGGCAGCTGGTGGACCTGCGCTGGCGGCAGGAACAATCCAGCTTAAGTCCATGCCCTGCCAGCGACTACGATACGTCCATAAAAGAGTATCGCAGGGTCTACAAGGACTGCTATATTTCCTATAACGCCAGCCGGTATCAAGTGCCGCCGGATGTGGTCGGCAAAAAGATCCTGCTGAAGGTCAAGGACGGTATCATCCGATTCTACGATGACGACCGGCTGCTGGCCACGCATAGGGAAGCCGAGGAAAAGGGCAGCTGGGTTACCGATGCGAATATCACCGCCCAGATCTTGAAGCAGCGGCAGAAAGCGAAAAAGAAATACGGTCGCACCAAAGGCAAGGCCACCCGGGGACTGGTGAATGCCAGTTTGTTCCCACAGGTGCTTTACCGTCCGCTGTCCGTGTATGAGCAGATCGCGAAAGGAGGTGGCACATGGATCAACTGATCGCCGACCGCCTCCAGGACAACCTCAAACGGCTCAAGCTCACCCAGGCCGCCGAGATGCTCGAAACCGTGGTCGCCAAAGCCGAGTCCGACAAGGACTCTTATCTGTCTTTTCTGGATCAGCTGCTGGAAGAGGAAGTCGCCGCCAAGGAAAAACGGCGCGTACAGACCGCCATGAAGACCGCCGGGCTGCCATCGGCCAAGACCATCGAAGAGTACGATTTTACCTTTCACCCCAAGCTGAACAAAAAGGAGGTGATGGCCCTTTTCGATCTGGATTTCATCGGCAAGCAGGAGAACGTGATTTTCCTGGGACCGCCGGGCGTTGGCAAAACCCATCTGGCCATATCGCTGGCGATCAAGGCCTGCCATCACGGGTTCAAGGTCTACTTCACCACCATGGACACCCTGATGAGGAAACTCAAAGAGCCCCAGTCCCGGCACAAGGCATATCTGACTTCGGCCCTGGTGGTAGTCGATGAAGTCGGGTACCTGCCCATCGACACGAAGGAGGCGTATCTGTTCTTTCAGTTCGTCTCTTATCGCTACGAGCGATCATCGACGCTGATCACCTCCAACAAGAGCTTCGGGGACTGGCAAGAGTTGTTCGGCGAGCAGGTCATCGCCACCGCGATCCTCGACCGGCTGCTGCATCACTGCCGGGTGGTCAACATCAAGGGGCACAGCTATCGGCTCCGCGGGCACAGTTTTTCAAAGAACGATTTCGCCACGGTCGGTTCCTCAGGGTTGGCCGACGTGGATGGGAAGACGGAGAATCAATGAGCTCCAGGGTGGTACATTTTTATTTTCCCACTTCTGGTACACTTTTCATTCCCATTGACAGTCTTGCAGAACATGATCGTAAATGTTAGGAGTCTTGTCCAGGATTTTGCTGATCATCTCCAGTTCTACTTCTCTGGGATGACCCGTGGGGAGACTTATCAGCGGCATTTGTTTTTGTTGTTTCTCGCGCATTTTATGTCGGCCCTTTTTCTTGTTTACGTAGTATTTTTAAGTGTTTGGCAAAATACTTTATACTACAGACAGTGAGAAAATACCAGCATAAAATGCGCTTTTCTTTTTTATTCCAGTTAGTTATTTTCGCGGATGAACACTAGGTAGATTTGTGATGGGGCCATCAAAATGAATGGGAGGACATCGGCGGTATGGATCATGAAATGATATGATCGGTCATCAACGTTCATACAGAAACAAAAGGCCGGGATTCCGAAAAGATCAAATTGATTGTCTATATTTGTACCGGATTATTCCTTAAACCACCCTTTTCGGCACCAAAAACATAGGTTTAAGGCAGAAAAATGGCCTTATTTTTGGCCTAATCCCCCGCCAATTAAGCGTCCGGCTTGGTCCGACCCTTCGAACCGTGGTATATTAGCTACCATTCGATATCGCTGAATCATCGGGTGGAGTTGGAGAGGCGTTTGAGGACGGTAGTGAAAGCTTTTTAGGCAATCAGAAGGACTCCATTTCACTTCAATAGACTTTTTCCATTCTAAGGTCTTCAAAAACCCCATTTTTTTCTTGTTTGTCATCAAGAGTTGCAAATACTGTAAAATCTCTTTTTATTGTTTTTACTATTTCCCTTGGTTTCCAGTAATAGTTTTTTTTCTCCATGCTAACTGGTGTTTGATTATCAAGTGTATCAGGTTGAACAGTGGCTATTGCTTTAGGTTCTAAAAGATTACGTAGCCCGATGCCGTGGTCATTGACAATAATTTCCAATTCGATTTCAACTGTTATTTTTACAGGATACCTGTCCTCTCCCATTTTTTCACCATAAGTTGGAGCACCACCGATTACTTCGGTTATTCCTAAAGGCCGCACGGCAAGAATGCTCTCGATAGTTCCATAAATTTCACCACCATATTCGCCAAGAGGAGGATTGATCTTCCAGTCAGTTATTTCCAACTGAGCTTTTCTAACAAAATCTAATATTTCCGATTCACGTCCGAGAATATATGTTTTCAACTTCACTTTTCTAGATTCAATATAAGCCGCCACTTCATCCTTGAGCAGGGATTTTAATTTCTCAACGATTTCAGACTCACCAACAAAGGCCACAGCGATTCCGCGATCTTTGAATCTTGAACCAGACCGTTTAACTGCATCATCGTTACTGATGACCAGCACTCTGGCCTTTTCGAAACTCTTTTTTGCATGTTCAGCGTAACTTTCAAGGATTACAGCATCGCACAAGCCTTTCCCTCCATGTTGGAAGGGTGGCTTTTTCGAGACGGCTTCATCCAGTAACCGAGATAGAGTGGCATCCCAATTGGGGATGATGCTGAAACCAGTAGATTTCATCATCTGGGATACAATCCTGAATAGATTTTCCTTTTTAGGAACGATGATTTTCTCCGGTTCAATGTCTGGTACTGAAATGTCATAATTCCTTAATACAGACATTGATGACAGAAACTTTTGCCGATTACCTTTCAAAACGCTTATGAGGTGCTCACACCACTCATCAAGAACGAGTTCAGACAAACCCACCTCAATGCCATATTGATTTGTGATGGATAAAAGTTCGCTTATCCAGGGTTTATCAAGGTTGGTACCTGCAGAACGCAAAGCATTTGTATCCAAATATATTGCATAAGGTAGATGTTTCCAGACATAGTCAGTCATTATATCTATATTTCCTCATCAGTTGTTCGACTGCGTTTGCTAATCATTGGCTTTAAAAGCTGTCATCGTATTCTTTAAATCATCGAAGGTTGAGTTTTTATAAATGGGATTCTTCACAAATTCCCAAGGCATTTGCATTGTTACTTCTTTGCCTTCGCTTTCATTCTTCTGAACCCAACGCCCCGACCGAAACAATAATTCAATCCTTGTTCCGCCTATAGGAATTTCAGTCCCCATTCCAATATGTTCTACACCCATACCTGAAATTTTTAGGACGGGATATAAACCCCCAACGGATTGAATATTTTTCTCCCAGATAAATCTCTGTATTACATCTCGAAACTGAGCACCTTCAATCCTTGAATTGCCGGGATCTAAAGCTACAATCGAATCGTGGTAAAAATCAATTCGTTCCAGGCAAGAATCGCCAGACCCGATGGCTGTATATTTCAGAGGAGGAAAATCTTTTTTTATAAATTCTGGTGATTCTAATGTGTATAAAACATTGCGACAACTTCCTGGTATTTCTACGAATTTGTATTTTGGAGGGATTTTCAAGAAGTCAAGCAAGAAGCTTGGAATCCAATTCCGTTGGATAGAACTTTGGCCAGACAATATGCGGTTTGTAAGCTCTACCACTGCTTGGCGTTCTACGATATTTCGATGCCCCCTTAAAACAGAAGCAATCATGAAAACTAAAGTTCTTTTCCCTTTTTTTGAGACGAACTGATTGAAATAATAACGAAAGAACCGTGGCATCCATAAAGATAGATTTGTCGGATCTTTTCTTTTTCGCCTGCGGATTTCAATCAGTAGCCGGTGTAACAAAAAGGATGCAACGTCGATATCACCCACAAATCCAATAGCCGTGTCTGGAGAGATAGCTATAACTTTTAAAACGTTATCTGAATATATATTTTCACGGTAGGGCCGCCTTATAGTTGCTCGGCAATCCGCCGTGAGGAGTACACCATCAAAAAGAGAGCACCCTGCAACAACACTCATTGGGTTTCACCAGGTGAGCATAGCCAAATAAAATTCAAGCAATTTTAATTGAAGACTCAGCAGTTTGGAGTAAAATTGATTATTTGCCAAATACCAAACAATACACAACCCGGTCAAGGCGGAATGAAAAGCCGTCTGTTGGGCTTTATGGCCCCTTAGGAAAAGCAGGGCCAAAATGGCCGATTTTTCGCTTCTTGTTAGAAATAGGTTAGAAAAAATAAAAAGGGTCACAGATTTTGATCTGTAACCCTTTGATTTTCTTGGTAGCGGGGGCAGGATTCGAACCTACGACCTTCGGGTTATGAGAACTAAGGTAATTTTTTACTGATTTTTACTTAGTTGTTGATTTCATGTATCTTTTAATACGTTTTTCCGGTATGTTATGAATATGGTTTTTACCGTCTTTTACCTTGACTTTGTTTTTCGATGGTGGGTATAGTGGTGGGTATAGCATATTTACCCACCAAAAAGGAGCCCCCACCATGCCAGCACAAAAGCGCCATCCCACCAAATATCCGGGCGTCTATTTTATCATCGGCACGTCCGTTGCCACCGGGAAACCAGACCGGATCTATTACATCGACTATCGCAAGGACGGAAAACGCATCCAAGAGAAGGCCGGCCGTGCATCCCAGAAAATGACACCAGCAAAGGCAGCCCGGCGCCGATCAGACAAGATCAATGGGCACATTCCATCGAACAAAGAGAAACGAGAGGCCGAAGAAGCGGCAAAACAGGCCGAGGCCGGACGATACACTATATCGAAGCTGTGGACCGCCTACAAAGAAGCGAAACCGAATCTGAAAGGCATTGTAACGGATGAGAACCGCTTCGACCTCTATATTGAACCTGACTTCGGAAAAAAGGAGCCGTCCGAATTGATCCCCCTGGACGTCGACCGCCTTCGGCTGAAACTGTTGAAAACAAAATCACCCGGAACCGTCAAAAATGTGTTGGAACTGCTGCGGCGGCTCATCAATTACGGAGTGAAGAAACAGCTATGCGAAGGAACCAGCTTTAAAATTGAGATGCCGACGGTAAACAATCTCAAAACCGAAGATTTATCACCAAAGCAATTAAAAAAGCTGTTGGCGGCCATCGAAAAAGACGACCATGCACAGGCTGGCGATATGATGCTCTTAGCTTTATATTCCGGGATGCGCCGCGGTGAGATGTTCCGTCTTGAATGGCGGGATATCGATTACCGTCGGGGCTTCATTACGCTACGGGACCCAAAAGGCTTATTTGACCAAACCATTCCCTTGAATAAAGCTGCCAGGGCAATATTGAAAAAACATCCGAAGAGGAAAGGATCGCCTTTCGTCTTTCCGGGTCGTAGCGGGAAAATGCGGACGGACATCAACAAGGCCGTGGGGAAAATAAAGAAGGATGCAGGCCTACCGGCCGGTTTCCGGGCGCTTCATGGACTCCGGCATGTTTACGCATCGATGTTGGCATCATCGGGCCAGGTTGACCTCTATACACTTCAAAAGCTGTTGACCCACAAAAGCCCGTTGATGACTCAGCGATACGCACACCTTAGAGACGATGCATTGAAACAGGCATCGAACCTTGCAGGTGATATAGTGGCGAATATCAGAACAGAAAAAGTAAAGGATGTATCAAATGGATGAAAAAGATCTATTAAAGGATTTGATTCAGCAAACAGCTAACAATCTGAAGGACAAAGCCGTTTATCTATCATATCTTTCAAAATTTACACATGAGATAACGTTAAAAAATGGCGAACCATCTTTTAAACCGTCGATCCAATTTAATGACATTGATCGATCAAAATATGATGGCATCAAAAGTTATTCTGACTTTAGCGATTCTATCTCCTTGCTTTTAGAACAGATATATGAATCAGCAACATTGAAAGGTGCTCCTGCGGAGCGAATGTGGATTGCACAAAAACTTGGCCA
The DNA here is from genome assembly GCF_963668215.1 of uncultured Desulfosarcina sp. NCBI lineage: Bacteria > Pseudomonadati > Thermodesulfobacteriota > Desulfobacteria > Desulfobacterales > Desulfosarcinaceae > Desulfosarcina > uncultured Desulfosarcina sp. The sequence continues at coordinate 4,271,591 of NZ_OY764190.1, read as the reverse complement.
TGATGGATACGCGGGATTTGAAGAAATAATTTCTGCAATAGATGGTGAACAACCTTTGCATGAAGACTTGGATTTAGATGCCTTTCGAACATATGCTTTTCTGGCCGAAGAATGTTGGATATTGGCCCTGGCTTACGAAAATTTTTTCAAAATCAGAGACGTTATTGAAAATTTTTGTCCTGATATAAATCAAAATCTTTTTCGAGTATTGGAATCGTTAAAAGAAAACATGCTTTTGAAGATTGGCGAAGTGGAAGGTTATTGGAAAGCTAAACATAAATCGATTAAACTATCACGAGCAGGTACCAATGCCAGACAGATTAATGTTGATGATAGAGTTAAAAGATTGAGCATCGAAGTGATGAAGAAAGCGGAACTATCGAAAGATGGAATCAAAATTGACACAGAGACTTGGAACGAACTCATTGCCTGGGTGTTTGAACCTGCTTCACCGCCTACTTACAAAACTGATCGGGTTTATAGATCAAAAGTGCAGGAATACATCAGCAAAGATCAAGGAAAAGGAATCTCCCTCACAATAAAATAGATCACCATTGGAATAGCTTGGTTATTCCAATTGCCTACAATACCGCCGGTTTTATATGCTTACCCAAGGTCACATTGTGATTTTGGGCTTTTTATTTTGAGGGAAAGGAGCAAAGGCAATGGTTAAATCGATGGACGAATTATTGACCGACCGGGAAGCTGCGAGACTTCTCAACCTTAAGGTTCAGACACTGAGAAATTGGCGTTTTCAAGGTCGCGGTCCCGCATACCATAAATTCGGCGCAGCCGTCCGCTATGCGATGGAAGATATCAAAGCGTATCGTGATCAATCCCGCGTGAGCCCTCAACAATAGCGGAAGATCGGTGCGGCGACGATGAGCATTTCAAAATCGCAACGTTATCCAGGGTATTTGACCCACCAGCTGTTCACATCTCCCGCCTTCAGGGATCTCAAGCCCTCTGCAAGGGACATCCTAATCTTGATCTATTTCGAAGTGAGGATGTCACCTGGCAAAAAAAGATCAAAAAAATATACCCCAACGGTCACCAACCGTAACGAGGTTAAGCTGACGTACCAGCAAATCCGGGATACCCTATCTTACTCCGATAAGACCATTTGGGCATCGTTCAAGGAGATCATTGGGCATGGTTTCCTCAAAGTGGTGAAACACGGTGGCGGCGGCAAGGGTGATGTCCAGATTTACGGTATAACTGAGGACTGGAGGAGATGGGAACCTGGCAACGTTATTCGGGAAGTCCGCGTCAATGGCAAGTACGGCTTTCAAATAAAAAACCGCAGTAATGTAGGAAAGACTACCCGCAGTACTGTAGGTAAACCACTTCGCCCCGAAACTGAGACTGGTTTACCTGTGGGAAAGGCTATCTAAATATGAAGATTGGCTACAATCAGGGCTTTGCAGGAAATTACAATTTTGTAGACCGGTTTACCCAGATTACTGCACTTATATATTTACCAGGTCGTAGACCGTTTTGCCCGAACCAAAAAAGGGGAAAAAGGGCTCTTAGAGGGGTCGAGGTCGGCATCGCCTCTTTTCAGGGTCTTAAAACCATCGCCCGCAGGGCGCCAAGCGAAGCGCGGCAGCATCGCCGTTATCGACGGCACAACGAAAGGAGCAAGCCAAATGAGTAGACAACCCGATCAATGCCCCCACTGTGGGACCTCTGACAACGCACCGTGCAGTATGACCGAACACCCCGACCATGTTGACCGTCAATACCGTTGCCAATGCGGTATGGAGTGGTCCACGACCGAGCGCCCCATCGTGATTCCCACGGTGGAAGAACTGACCGCACAGGTGGCCGAGATAAAATCCATGCTGCGCAACGTCGAGGATGGTCTTCAACTCATTATCAACCAAAGGCAGGTGGCAGTATGACGAAAGACAATGATGTCCATGGATGCGATGAAAACGGCTTCCCCTTAGATCCAATGCACCCCTGGAACCGGGAAGGTGTGCCCGAAGATCAATGCCCGGTATGCGCCGCCAGGGATTGCTCATCCAGTTATGACCCTGACTTCCACGTGCAGGTATACCAGTGCAAATTATGCGGGATGATCTGGCCAGGGAGACGTGACGATGCCCGGTAAACCCCGCCGATACTGCGCCAAGTTTCCCTGCAGCAACCTGGCAGAGCCCGGCAGCGCCTATTGCCGGGCTCATAAGCCCAAGCCAGCGCCGAAGGAGACGGACCCCTTCTATTCCAGCACAGCATGGAAGCGGTTTAGGAGCTGGTACAGGGCAAGGCACCCGCTTTGTGAAGAATGCGAGAAGCACGGGCGGATCGTACCCATGGCCATTGTCGATCACATTGTTGAGATCAAGGATGGTGGTGCCCCATTTTCGGAAGATAACGTCCAAAGCCTGTGCCGGTCATGCCACAACAAGAAAACGGCCCGAGAATCGCGTCTCAGGCGGGAAAATCATCAGGTAGGCACAGAGCGGCACCGGGCCGACACCCGAATCGTGAGTTAATTTTCATGGGCAAACGCGGACCGAAAAGCGCAGCCAAGAAATACGCCGATGCACAACGCACCGGACCCTATTTTCCTGACGGCTTCCCATGGGACAATCCGAAGCTGACCCGGGCCACCCGTGTGATAAAATTCGTCGAGTCTCTACCGATCACCAGCGGCGTCCATGCCGGAAAACCCTTTCGGCTTCGTCCCTGGCAAAAGAAGATCGTTCGTGCCATCTATCGCACCCGGCGGAAAAAGCGCATCGTGCGCACCGCCCTTATCACCATGCCGCGAAAGAACGGCAAGTCCGCCCTGGCAGCCGCCCTTGCCCTTTGTCATCTTCTGGGCCCGGAATCTGAGCAGCGGGGCCAATGCTACAGCGCAGCGGCCGACCGCGAGCAGGCAGCCATAATTTTCAGGGAGATGGAAGCCATCATCCTGGCCGTTCCCGAATTCGAAGAGCGTTGCCACATCCAATCTTTCTACAAGATGATCACCGATTACCAAACCGGATCGGTTTACCGGGCCATGTCCGCCGATGGCCGGAAAGCCCACGGTCTGAGCCCTTCGTTCATGATCTACGACGAACTTGCACAGGCCAAGGACCGAGAACTCTATGACAACCTGACCACCGGGACCGGGGCCAGGGCCGAACCCTTGATGGTGGTCATCTCCACCCAGAGCCCAGATCCGCACCACATTATGAGCGAACTGGTAGATTACGCCATAGACCTGGAAAACGGCACCCTGCCACCCGATCCCTCTTTTTTTGGATGCGTCTACGCGGCGCTCGACGATGCCGACGCATGGGACGAAAAGACCTGGAAGGCCTGTAACCCGGCCCTTGGTGATTTCCGGTCTTTACCCGAGATGAGACAATTCGCGGAACAGGCGAAAAGGATTCCAACGAAGGAAGCGACGTTCCGGAACCTGTACCTCAATCAACGGGTGGATGCCGAAGCCCGGTTCATCTCTTCCAACGACTATGACGCATGTGTTCGAGAGATCCCCGACCTGGCCGGCCGTGCCTGCTATGGAGGGCTGGACCTTTCCAGTACACAAGACCTGACCGCCTTCGTCCTGTGCTTCCCGCCCCAGACCGAGGACGAACCGTTCTTTGTCCTGCCCTTCGCCTGGGTGCCCGCTGAATCCATCCGGCGCCGTGCCAAAGAGGACCGCGTCCCCTATGATATTTGGCAGCGGGACGGCTATATCGAGCCCGTTCCCGGCAGTGTGATCGATTACCAGCCGATCCTAGCCAAGATAGACGACCTGGCGCAACTCTATGACCTGCAAGCCATCGCCTTCGACCGCTGGGGGGCCACCCGCGTCGTCAATGACCTGACCGAAGCCGGCATGACCGTGCTGGAATTCGGGCAAGGCTTTGCGTCGATGTCTCCACCGTCGAAAGAGATGGAAAAACTCATCCTTGAGCGCAAGATCGGATTTCCCGACAACCCGGTCATTAAATGGTGCTTCGGCAATGTCATCGCCGAAACCGATGCCGCCGGAAACATCAAGTTTTCGAAGAAAAAGAGCGCCGAGAAGATAGACGTCGCGGTCGCGGCGGTCATGGCCCTCGACGGTGCTATTCGCAACCAAGCCCAAAAAGTGGAGCCCTCTATCGTTTGGATGTAAGGTTGTCTTGACAACTTAGGCAAAAGCTGTTTTAAAAGATAAAACCTGAAGATTCCGTCAATATGGTGGCCGCCGTTTGACGGATGATCAAAAAAGCGCCGTGCGGGGCCGCACCCCTGCCGGCGCTTTCTTTTTTGAAAGGACCGCCATGAAAAAACGAACATTTCAGATTGAAGTGGGCACCGTCAGAGACGCCGAGCAGCGCACCATCGAAGCCACCCTGTCAACCACCCACCCTGTCAAAAGGTTTGACGGCGTAGAGGTTTTATCCCATGAACCCGGAGCCGTTGACCTTTCCCGCGCACCCCTTCCCCTCATTTCCGGCCATGACGCCCGTTCCCTTCCGGTTGGCATCGTCGAAGGCCTGCAGGTGATCGGCGGAAAGCTCAAAGGTCTGTTGAGAATTTCAAAATCACAGGACCAAATCTGGACCGACATTAGAGACGGTATCCTGCGGAACCTCTCTGTCGGCTATTTCGTCAAATCGAGGACAAGGACCGCCCAAGGGGGTTATCTGGTAACCAAGTGGCAGCCCTATGAATGCAGTCTGGTTGCTGCCGGCGCTGACCCCGCTGCTGGCATAGGAAGATCGATCTTTACTCATATCCGAAAGGAAAAAGGAACCATGGATCTGAACGACATTCTCAAAGCAAAGAAGCGGGCCGTCGATGAACTTACCGAGCTGGCCATGACCGAGGACCTGGACGAAGCTGCAACCGAACGGTTTGAAACCCTGAAAGGTGAAATCAGGGGCTTTGACACCCGCATCGAGGCCCTGGAACTGGCACAGGCCGGAAAAGACGACCTGAAGAAGCGGGGCAACACCTTTCAACCGGATCTGGACAAACACGACCGTGGGACACCCTCTTTCGAAGGTGGCCCGGCGGTGGACCGGTCCTATCGCGGCATGTTCGGAGAACCGCGTCAGACCGACGATGCCGAACAAGAGGCTTTCGTCCGGGCCATGACCGAGGGCATCGGTACGGCTGGCGGTTTCAGCGTACCCGAGGAACAGACCGCAAGATGGCTGGATGAATCCCTCGCGGACGAAATAATCCGTCCGCGTGCGACCGTATGGCCGATGACCAGCTCCACCCGGACGGTGCCCGGATGGGATGCCAAGGATCAGAGCGGCGGGGAACTGTTCGGCGGTTTCGCCATGGAGTTTCTCGCTGAAGAGGGCGAAGGCACCAAGCAGACCGGCAAGCTCCGGTCGATCACCATGAAAGCCCACAAAGGCGCTATTTTCTGCGACATCTCCAATGAGCTCCGCGAAGACGGGCAGGGCTTTGAAAGCCAGCTCGAAATGGCCATGAAGAAGTCCATCTCTTTGGGTCTGGATTACCACTTCATGCGGGGAACCGGGGCTGGAATGCCCCAAGGCCTTTTGAATAGCCCGGCCTTGGTTACGGTTTCCCAAGAGAGCGGTCAGTCCGCGGATACCGTACTTTTCACAAACGTCTCGAAAATGTTCGCCAGGATGTACCCCGCCGGCCGATCCAAGGCCGTGTGGCTGGCCAACGAGACGTTGATCCCGCAACTGATGAGCATCTACATCCCCGTTGGAGATGCCGGCCAGGTAGTGCCGGTCTTCAAGGAGTCGAACGGCACCTTCACCATGCTGGGCCGACCGGTTCACTTCACCTCGAATCTTCCCGCCCTGGGCGATGCCGGGGATCTGGTTTTCGTGGATCTGAGTCAATACGCAATCGGTCTTCGCAAGGACATGCGGGTGGAAAAATCCAACGTGCCCGGATGGACGCAAGACCTCATGTCTTACCGGGTGATCGTCCGCGTTGACGGCATGGGCACCTGGAACACCTACTTGACCCCGCGAAACGGCGACACCTTGAGCTGGTGCGTTACCCTGGAAGAGCGGGCCGGATAGCCGATCCATGGGGGGCGGGAAACCGCCCCTTTCCCTTCCTGATAACGAATCGAGGTTGATATGGGTCTATTCGATATCTTCAAACGCTGGCGGTCGGTGTCCTGGGCACGGTACGACGAATACCACGGCGGTGATGAATCCAGTAGCGGTGCGTGTGTGACCGTGGAAACCGCCCTTGGAGTGCCGGCCGTGTTCGCCTGTGTGCGCGTGCTGGCCGAGTCCATTGCTGCCCTGCCGCTGATAACATACGAACGCCTGGAAAACGACGATAAGCGCCGTGCACGTGATTTTTCCCTGTACCCCATCCTGCATGACATCCCCAATCCGCTGATGACGGCATCCGAGTTGTGGGAAATGATGGCGGGGCACCTTGCCCTTCGCGGCAACGCATACGCCTACATCGAGCGGGATGCCGGCGAAGTGGTCGCATTGTGGCCGTTGCACCCGGACCGGATGAAAATCGAACTCAAGAACCGGTTGCTGGTTTATTCCTACCAAAACGACGAAACCGAAGTGAATTATCGGGCAGCCGACATCCTGCATATCAGGGGTCTGTCTTCCGATGGGATCATCGGTTACAGTCCGTTGCAATTGTGCCGGGACACCTTCGGCAGCGCCATTGCCGTTCGGGAGTTTTCCTCCCGATACTTCAAGAACGATGCTTCGCCCGGCGGTATCCTGACCACGCCCAACGCATTGAGCCAAACCCAGACCGAAGCCATCCGCGAAGGTTGGAACAAAGGATTCCAGGGATCGAAGAAAGCCCACAAGACCGCCGTGCTGGGTGGTGATCTGAAATGGCAGGCCGTGGGCATCTCTCCCGAAGATTCCCAGATGATCGACACCATGAAGTTTAGCGTTGTCGAGATCGCCCGAATCTTCCGGGTGCCCCTGAACCTTGTCATGGATTACGAGAGATCCACTTACAGCAACGTCACCGAGCAGAACCGATCCTTCCTGACCCACACCCTTCGCCCCTGGCTGACCCGCATCGAGCAGGCCGTTTACAAGGCCCTGCTGACCGAAGAGGAAAAAAAGCGGTACTTCGCCGAATACCTGACCGCCGACCTGCTACGCGGCGACACCAAGAGCCGGTACGAAGCCTACGAGATCGGCAAACGGGCCGGCTTCCTGACCGTCAACGAGATCCGGACCGCCGAAAACCTGAACCGCATCGAGGGCGGCGACAGCTTATCCACCAATCAGTCTTAATCGAGAAGGAAGGTGATTATGGAGCAACACGCCATTTGCGCCGACTGCCCCAAGCGGGATAGGTGCAAGCGTCCGTGCAAGGAAGTGCAACGGATTCTATGGTCCGAAAATCGGGTGATGGAAAGGCATTATCAGGATTTTATCGTCTGTTATCCGAAACGCGGGGAAGTGCATTTTTCAGAACTCGAGCAGCGGCAGCTTGATAGTCTATCGGCCGATGATATGCCACAATTTCACACCAATGATTTTCGTCTTCGGAAAACAAGGGTTTTCGTGGATCGATTTTTCAATCGGATTCCGGTTTCCGTCCTGGCCGAAAGATATGGCGTGCCCGAAAACACCATCGTATCGATGTACAAGCAATCTGTCGAACAGATAGAGCGTCTTGTCGAGGTCATGGATGCCAGGAAGGAAGGTATCAAGGCGATGAAACCGGACCGGTTCACCGAAGATCAAAAGTGGTTCCTCCTGGCGCATGTGTTCGGTTTTCCCCAAGCCGAGGTTGCCCGGATGTTCGGGAAACACAAAGATACGGTCAACAAAAAGGTGAAGCGTCTTGCCGATCGATATGCTGGACTATTCGACCAAGAGGAGCCCGTTACCGCCTGCGCGTAAATGAAGATAGGAAATGATTGAAGCCCTGGGGTTGCCTGGGGCTTTTTCTATGGTGGGTATAGTGGTGGGTATGCCAAAAATTAGGGCAAGAAAAAAGGCACTCACAATTTTATGTAAGTGCCTGTTTTTATTAGGTGGTAGCGGGGGCAGGATTCGAACCTACGACCTTCGGGTTATGAGCCCGACGAGCTACCAGACTGCTCCACCCCGCATCAATTTGTAAAAAGAGAAAATAGACTGTATTGCCGAAATTGTCAATAGGAAAATTTGTGAACGGTGAACGGTGAACGGGTAAAAGCCAGTGAACCGTGATCTGTGAACAGTGATCGGTTAAGGATTTATTTCTTTTTTAGATACTTGATTAGGCCGGCGAGCATTTTTCGTATGGTTTTAACATTCTCCAGGATCTGTTCTTCTGTAGTGACGTATCCCAAGCGTTTCGCGATGATGATTTGGGTTTCTACCTCAGCCAGCGATCCCGACGCGATATTGAGGAAATAAAGAAACTCCTTGTCAGATCCTCTGGCAGCTCCTTCCGCGATATTGCTCGGAATACTAACCGCCGCACGTCGCAGTTGGGATGTCAACCCATAGATCTCTGATTTGGGGAATGCATCGGACAGTCGGTATATTTCAATGACCGTGTCGATGGATTTTTTCCAGACTTCAAGATCTTTATGATCCATCTATCGACACCCATCCTTAACCGTTCACAGTTCACTGATCACCGTTCACTACCCTCTGTTCACGGTTCACTGATCACGACCCTTCCTGTTCACCGCTTGTACAAGCTCCCGAATAAACGCCGGCGGCCGTACGACCTTGCCCTGCTTGTTAATAAAGGCATGCCGGGTGTAGCCGGTGGTGTGGGTGACGGAACCGTCCTCGCTGGTGATGACGTAGTCGAACTGCATGCCGGCCCTGAACTCCGTATTGAGGGTCGCGTTGATGATGATGATGTCGTCGTATCGCGCCGGGGTGATATATTTGCATTTCACTTCGGAAACGGGCAGCATCAGTCCCCGGTCCTCGATCTTCTGGTAAGGCAGCCCCAGATGGCGGAACAGTTCGGTGCGGCCGATCTCGAACCAGCGCAGGTAATTGGCGTGGTAGACGACGCCCATGGTGTCCGTGTCACCGTAAATGACACGGTAGGAGGTCGCATGGGTGAGGGGTTTTGGTTTCATGATTTCTATTGGGGTTGTGTGTGAATTGTTGGTCTTGGTAGATTCATGTAATAAGTGAACTGTGATCCGTGAACAGTGAACGGATAAAAGCAAGTGAACTGTGATCTGTGAACAGTGATCGGTTAAGGATTTATTTCTTTTTTAGATACTTGATTAGGCCGGCGAGCATTTTTCGTATGGTTGTAACACTCTCCAGGATCTGTTCTTCTGTAGTAACGCATCCCAAGCGTTTCGCGATGATGATTTGGGTTTCTACCTCAGCCAGCGATCCCGACGCGATATTGAGGAAATAAAGAAACTCCTTGTCAGATCCTCTGGCAGCTCCTTCCGCGATATTGCTCGGAATACTAACCGCCGCACGTCGCAGTTGGGATGTCAACCCATAGATCTCTGATTTGGGGAATGCATCGGACAGTCGGTATATTTCAATGACCGTGTCGATGGATTTTTTCCAGACTTCAAGATCTTTATGATCCATCTATCGACACCCATCCTTAACCGTTCACAGTTCACTGATCACCGTTCACTACCCTCTGTTCACGGTTCACAGATCACGACCTTTCCTGTTCACGGATCACTGGTCACTGTTCACCGCTTGTACAAGCTCCCGAATAAACGCCGGCGGGCGCACGACCTTGCCCTGCTTGTTGATAAAGGCATGCCGGGTGTAGCCGACGGTGTGGGTGACGGAGCCGTCCTCGTTGGTGATGGCGTAGTCGAACTGCATACCGGCCCTAAACTCCGTATTGAGGGTCGCATTGATGATGATGATATCGTCGTAGCGCGCCGGGGTGATATATTTGCATTTGACTTCGGAGACAGGCAGCATCAGTCCCCGGTCCTCGATCTTCTGGTAAGGCAGCCCCAGATGGCGGAAAAGCTCTGTGCGGCCGATTTCGAACCAGCGCAGGTAATTGGCGTGGTAGACGACGCCCATGGTGTCCGTGTCGCCGTAGATGACACGGTAGGAGGTCGCATGGGTGAGGGGTTTTGGTTTCATGATTTCTATTGTGGTTGTGTGTGTTTTTTATCGTTGGCAGATCTATGTGGCCAGTGAACCGTGATCGAGTAAAAGCAAGTGAACTGTGATCCGTGAACGGTGAACGGATAAAAGCAAGTGAACTGTGATCTGTGAACGGTGAACGGTGAAGGATGAAAGGTCTATTTGTTTTTTAGGTATTTGATTAGGCCGGCGAGCATTTTACGGATCGCTTTGAGGTTGCTGAAAACTGAATCGTCTTTACCGATATATCCCAATCTTTCCACAATGATGATTTGTGTTTCAACCTCAGCCAGCGAACCCATTGCGATGTAAAGGAAGTGGATACATTCCTTATCGCTGCCCCTGGCAGCTCCTTCGGCAATATTGCTCGGTATGCTGACAGCCGCACGTCGAAGCTGTTGGGACAGTCCAAACATTTCGTTCTTCGGGAACCCGTCCGCCAGCCTGTAAATCTCGACAACGGTGTCGATGGCTTTTTTCCATACATCCAGCTCTTTATGATCCATCTATCGACACCCATCCGCCACCGTTCACGGTTCACTGATCACCGTTCACGGTCCTCTGTTCACAGTTCACCGATCACTGTTCACGACCTATCAAATCACCGTTCACAGTTCACGGTTCACGGTTCACTGAACTTCCAGTTCCCCATCCAACACCGCCTGCAACTCCTCGTAATTCGTCGTCACCGGAAACTGGGGGAATTCGTCGATCACATTCTGGGGCGGGCGAAAGAGGATGCCTTTGTCGGCTTCCTTGAGCATGGTGACGTCGTTGTAAGAGTCGCCCATGGCAACGACCCGGTAGTTCAGGGATTTGAAGGCCTGCACCACCTTGCGCTTGCCGTCCTTCTGGCGCAGGGTATAGCCGGCAATGGCTCCGCTGTCGTCGATGGTCAGGCTGTGGCACAACAGCGTGGGCCAACCCAACTTCTCCATCAGCGGCCGGGCGAATTCAACGTAGGTGTCGGAGACGATGATCACCTGGGTGCGGGCCCGCAGCCCGTCCAGAAATTCCCGGGCGCCGGGCAGCGGATTCATGGTGGCGATGACGTCGGTAATGTCCTTGAGTTTGAGTCCGTTGGCATCCAGGATGGACAGGCGCCGCTTCATCAGCACGTCGTAGTCGGAGATGTCGCGGGTGGTGAGACGCAGTTCGTCGATGCCGGTGCGCTCGGCCACATTGATCCAGATTTCCGGTACGAAAACCCCTTCCAGGTCGGAGCAGATGATATCCATATTTTTCCTTTATTCCTGGCCGTTTTGATCTTCTATTCTTATCACCATCGGCTCGCCCGCCACCACATCCAAGGCGCTGATTTCAGAAAGCGCCCGCCTGACGTCCTTTTCCCGGGCGTGATGGGTCAACATGACCACCGGAACCGAGCCGTTGGTTTTGCGCCCCTTCTGGTGGACATATTTGAGGCTGATGGCGTATTTCCCCAGAATGCCGGCAATGGTGGCCAGGACACCGGGCCGGTCCATGGCGTCGAAGCGGAAATAGTAATTGGTGACGATGTCGTCCATGGGCCTCACGGGGATGGCGCGGACCTTTTCGGCCTGGAAGCCCAGAACCGGGACCCGCCCTGCCCCGTTGGAGGCCAGGTTTCTGGCGATATCGGCGATGTCCGACACCACCGCACTGGCCGTGGGCATCATCCCCGCTCCGCGGCCGTATAAAAGGATGTCTCCCACCGCATCGCCGGACACGCTGATGGCGTTGAGCGTTCCGTTGACGTTGGAGAGCATGTTGTCGAAGGGAATCATGGTGGGATGCACGCGGGCCTCCACCGCCTGGCCGTCGAACTTGGTGATGGCCAGCAGTTTGATGCGATAGCCGAACTGGGCGGCAAACTCGATGTCCATGGGCGTGATCCGGGAGATCCCCTCGATGTAAACATCGTCGAAATTGATCTGCATGCCGAAGGCCAGGGCCGCCAGAATGGCCAGCTTGTGGGCCGCGTCAAATCCTTCCACATCCAGGGTGGGATCGGCCTCGGCATAGCCCTTGGCCTGGGCCTCGGCCAGGGCCTTTTCGAACACCACGCCTTCATCGGTAATCTTGGAGAGAATATAATTGCAGGTGCCGTTGAGAATTCCGGTCATGGCGCTGATACGGTTGCCCACCAGCGATTCGCGCACGGTCTTGATGATGGGCATGCAGCCGCCCACGCTGGCCTCGTAGGCCAGGTCGACGCCCTTTTCGGTGGCCGCCGAGATGATGGCATTGCCGTGCTTGGCCAACAGGGCCTTGTTGGCCGTGACCACGTGCTTGCCGGCGGCGATGGCGTCGAGCATCATCTGTTTGGCGATGCCCTCGCCGCCGATGGTTTCGACCACGATGTCCACCTCCGGGTCGGCGATGGCCTTGGCCGCATCGGGGATCATCACGCCCGGAGCAAAAGCGATGCCCCGGTCGGTTTCGGTATCGATGTCCGCTACATATTTCAGGTTGAGGTTACAGCCGACGCGGTCTCTCAGGATATCCGCGTTTTCCAGCAGCAGGCGGGCCACCCCTGTTCCCACCGTGCCGCATCCTAAAATGGCAATGTTGATCGGTTTCATTGGTTCTGCTTTCCCGCTGGGTTTTCCGTTGAGTAACAGGTCAATTAAAAAGGCAATCTCTTATGAGGGGTGCCCATAAGTCAATAGAAATTTGTGAACGGTGAACGGTGAACGGTGAACGGTGAACGGTGAACGGTGAACGGTGAACAAAAAAAAATCGTGGCCTCGACGATGTCAAGGACTTTTCTATCAATTCTCGATTTTCTCAATAGATCCTCATCCGCCACAGTTCACCGTTCACTGTTCACGGAATTCCGGGCACCGGAATTCCTCAACGGATCATACGCCGGGCCAGATGCCAGGCCATGGCGGCCACGACCAGCACGCCGAGCAGCAGGATCGACCACAACACGATGCGGCGGGTTGGCACCGGTTTGGGTTCGGGCGAAAGGCGCCGGGGGCCGCCCAGAACAATTTTTGCTTTCTCCGGCGTTACCCAGCGTTCGATCCCCTGCTCGTGCCGCCGGCCGATGCCCTCAAACAGGGCGGCCACATTGACTTTCAGCGGCATAGCCCGGGCACTGCCGAAGGCGATGGTAAACGGCCCGCTGCCCCTGGCGATAAAAAAGAGGTCGTGGGGACGGTAAGTGATTTCCAGGCGGGGGATGCTCCTGCCGATGGTGCTTTCCGGATCATCGACGGTCAACCGCCAGTCGCGGTCCATGGTCATGGGAACGGACAACGGATCGCTGACCAGGGACGTCCCATCCAAGTCGATCCGGTAGAACAGGCCCCGGGTGCGCCTTTTCCAGTTGCCGTGGGCATCGCCGCGCGATTCCAGCAGGGCCTCGGCCATGCTGTTGGCCTGGTCGAAAACCAGATTCACCCGGTCCACCGGAAAAGCGCCGGAGGTCCGATATTCGAAAACACCCGGCGAATCGGGCAGCGGCCTTCCCTCAACCTTGCGCACGGCCCGAATGGCCTTACTGCCCTCCTGATGAATCCGTCCCAGGATGCGAACCGGGCGAATGGCCGGCCCCGAATCGAGTTGACGCAGGCGCAGGTAGCGTTTGGCGGTGCGATCCAATTCAATGGCATTGCGCAGCAGGCGATGGCCGCCGTAACGGATATCGGCAACGGTCGCACGGGGCTGCACCGGGGTCCATGCGGCCAGATCGTCGCTGGCATCGATCCCGACGGTCGCCATCCAGTTCTTGTCCTGTTGCGGCCATTCCAGCTGCAGCCGGGCCAGGCTGCGCCGCAGGGGGCTCAGATCGATGAGGTAGGTCCGCACGCTTTGTGACGGTGAAGGGGTCAGCTCAGGATCGATCTGGACAATGGTCCCGTCCGGCCCGGTACGCACGTGCACCCGATAGCCGCCGGCCTCGGAAGTCGGGGGGTCGGAAACGGGAAAAAAGGCCAGCGAACGCCAGGGAGGCTCGGCATCCCGGGTCCGGGAGTATCGGATCATGTGGGGCACCGGCTCGCCGGCGGCATTGAAGACGCGCAGATCGCCAAGATCCTTGCGAAAAGCGTCCCGATACACCTGCCCGGGCAGGTCCATGGCGGCGATGGCCGTTCCCTTTGGCAATGTGACCCGGACACCGTAGGCAAAATCGTTCATTTGCATCTTTGCCGAAACGGCGTACGGCACCAGGACCACCGCCAGCAACACCCACAGCCATCTTCTCATGATTCCTCTCCTTTTGATTGCAGCGGAGGCAAGGGAGTAAAATATCCCACCACCAGCATCAGGCCGCCTACCGCCAGAAAGGATACGATCCGGGAGACGGTTCCCGATCCCGACAGGTCCACAACGAACAACTTGACCACCACCACGGCCAGCAGACCGGCGCCAGCAAACCATATCGGGCGCTGCTTAAAGCGGTTGGCCGCGACCATGCACCCTAACGCCAGCAATCCCCACAGCACGGAAATGGCCGCGTGGAACAGGTCGGAACGAAACAGGGCGTGGCCTTGATAGGCAATTTCGCCAAAGTGGTGAACACAGCGGGCCACGGAAGCGGTCAGCCAGAGAAAACCGCCTGCCGCCACAGCGCCCCACAAAACGGTTGCCGGTAACACGGCCGCAGGCACCATGGGCGATCTTCTCGTGCCCAGCACCCAGTAGAAAGCCACCAGCAGGGCAATGGCCTGCACGATGTCCAACGGATTAAGCAGTGGCAGGTAAGGCAGGGGCCGGGGATCACCGTTTTGGGCCGCGGCGGCCACAGTCCAGGCAAGCAGCCAGGCGACCAGCAAAAACGGCAGCCATCCATGGTAGGCCGCTGCCCAATGACCAAAGGGCCAGGCAGTCCGCCCACGCAGCCGCATCAGGGCGACAGCGGCAGCAGCGGGTACGGCCCCCCAGGCCAGAAAAGGCCAGACCGGCGCACCGGCGGCCAGCCGGTCCAACAGCCAGCCCACTTCCCAAGAGAACAAAACCAGGGCCAGTAAAACGCCCGCCACATGCCAGGCCTGTGCGATCTTCTCCTTCCAGTCCGTTTCCATGCAGCGCAACAGAAAAAAGTGAACGACGAACAAGACCGGCCATACAATCAGCCACCAGCCCTGGAAGTGATGCCTGAAATCGTAGCGTTGGGTCAAGGCCGCGGCAAACGCTGCCATAATCGGCAAGAGCCCCAAAGCGGGCCAGCGCAGCATTTTCCAATGGATGCGGCGGTACAAAAGGCCCATGGCTAAAGCGCTGATGCCGATGAAAGCCAGCGCGGCGCTCAATTCGTGGCGGTGGCTCAACCGGCGATCGATCTCGTTTAGTCCCGTGCCGAACCACCAGAGCAGGCCCCAGGTCAGCATCACGGCGGCAAGGGGCGTTTCGATACGGTGCAGCCGATCCTTTCGGCGCTCCAGAATCCAGGCGCTGAACAACCCGGAAAGGCCCAGCAGGATGCCGCCCAGCAGGTGGCTGTCGATCACGGCGGCATTCCCGCCGCCGCTGCCGGTACCCGTGAAAAAAAGGAAGCCTGAACCGATTTGAAGCAAAAGTCCGAATCCCCGGGCGGTCCAGCGTCGCTGGCGCACCCCGACCCAGACCAGGCCGGCCCCTTCCAGGCTCCAGGCCACCGCCGTCCAGCTTCCGGACAGGGCCAGGGGGATGGCCAGGCTGCCGAAAATCACCCCCAGGGCCAAAAATGCCTCCACCAAGGCCCCGATTTCCCCATGGCGCCGCCGCCACAGGGCCGTGGCCAGGCCGGTGTAAACCAACCCCATCACCACGGCGCTCAGGGCCAGGCCGAACTCCATATTCCTGACCATCCCCACCTGCAGGCTGAATACCACCAGCGGCATACCGAAGACCAGGGTGCCGTCCACATATCCTTTCAGCCGGGGCGGCTGCCGCAGGGCGAACAGCACGGCGATGAACAGGTAAAAAAGGAAAAACAGCACCAGGAACGGCTCGGTGGTGGCAAAATGGCGGGGGCGGTAGTACTCCAGCCCCCAGGCGGAGCCGATGCCGAAGGTGAAGACGAACCCCAGCAGGTTGAGCCAGCGCCAGGCCCTGAACCACGCAATGCCGCAGATGCCGGCATTGAGCAGGGCATAGTAGCCGAAAAGCATGACGTGGCTGCCCGTACCCGTGGAAAGCAGCACCGGGGCCATGAAGCCACCGGCGGCGCCCAGCACGGCCATGGAAGCAGCATTTTGCAGCACCGCCAGCATGCCCGAAAAGACCACCAGCCCCACCATGACGCCGAAGGTGAGCGTCAGGGGCACCATGTGAAACAGCCGGGCAGCGGCAAACAGGGTCAGATACATCACGCCGATGCCGCCACCCTGCAAGGCCACGGCGTAGCCGAACCGCGAACCGCGCAGCCGCCAGCCCAGGATCAGCAGGCCGATTCCGGCAACGAACGCGGCCGCCAGGCGAATCTCCAGCGGCACCATGTCGCGGGCCGCGGCATATTTCACCAGGAAGGCAAAACCAAAAAGCAGCACCACCACACCGACCCGTACCATGAGATTGCCGCCGAAAAGAAATTTCCGGATGGAATCGCCAAGGCCGGGCGACGGCGGTTCCGGCGGCTCGGCAACCGGCGGTTTTTTCGGCGGCTGGATGTCGCCCGCAGGCGCATCGGCCAGCTCGATTTCCAGGGAGGGGATATCGTCGGGGATCGATGATGCTTGTTTTGCCTCCGGGAGCGGCTCGACAAAGGGAGCCGTTGCGGGTGCCACCGGTTTTGCGGGTGCGCTGGGTGCGTCAGTCGCGGGGACCTCGGGGGCCGGCTGCGCAATACCGGCATCCGATGGTTGCTCCGACCGCTGCATCTCCATGGCCTTCAGGCGCTTTTCCAAGGCCAGCATCCGGTTGCGCTGATTGATGGCCGCAGCCGCCAGCAGTCCGATGGCGCCCCCCAGGAGAAAATCGCCCCGTCCGTATAAATAAAAACTCCCGGCGACGGCCCCGATCAATCCCAGAACGATATAGATCATTTCCGATCCCTTCTTATAAGGTCGATGTTTCCCATCGATCTGCCGGCCGGCCAACAAAAAACCGCAGTCGAAGCCGCCGACTGCATTGGGCATCATACGCGAGCCACCGGACAAGTCAACGTCAGCAGCCTCGGAAAACCGACAGGCCGTTTGCCTTCGGGTCCGGACTGCATTATTTTCTTTATCGACCGCTCCCGTGAATGTTTAAATCGGCAAAAGGAGGTCGGATGCCCACCCAACCCCTGGCACAACACTGCGCCGCAACGATCCTGGAGAATTTTTGCGATCACCAGGAACGTTTCCAGCAGATCACCCGGCGGGCACCCGACCTGTTCAACAGCCGCCAGTGGGCGCAGATCCGGTCGGACACCACCGAGCGGCTGAACCTTTACGCGGCCAGCGTCGACCGGGTCGAACACGACATCCGCCGCATCCTTGGCGAGCGTGTCGCAAAGGCCAGTCTGTGGGCCGATGCCAGGGCCGACTATGCCGCGCGCATCGCCGACCGGAAAGACCGGGAACTGGCCCGGACCTTTTTCAATTCGATCACCCGCCGAATTCTGGGCACCATCGGCGTGAACCGCCGGATCGAATTCGTGCAGAACGATTCCGCCGATCCGCCTCCACTTTCTGCCGACCCTGTTCACCGGACCTATGCCCTTGCCGACGGGATCGCACCAGTCATCGACCGGCTTCTGAAAGACTTCAATGAACTTGCCTGGAACCGGACGGACCTGGACCACAGCCTGCCGCAAATCGCCGTGCGCATCGAAACCCGTCTTCAGGACACGCAGGCTGCCATCCCGACGGCCCGCATCGAAATGCTAAACCCCGTCTTCTACCGGGGACAGGGCGCTTATCTCATCGGCCGAATTCTGGCCGACGGGCAGGTCCTCCCGCTGGTCATGGCACTGTTGCACCCGCCGGACGGCGTGGTCGTCGACGCCGTACTGACGGACGCCGATGCTGCCAGCGTGGTTTTCTCCTATACCCGCTCGGCCTTTAAGGTCGATGTGAAGCGTCCCGGCCGGCTGGTGGCGTTTTTACGATCCATTCTTCCCGCCAAACCCGAAGCCGAATTCTACTCCGCCATGGGATTCTTCAAACACAGCAAAACCCTGATCTACCGGGAGGTCATCCGGCATACGGCCCAATGCACCGAAGAAAGATTTTCCATCGCACCGGGCAAACCGGGCATGGTCATGGCGGTTTTCGACATGGCCGGTTTCGGCATGGTGGCCAAGGTGATCCGCGACCGTTTTGACAACCCCAAAAAAACCACCGCGGAAAAAGTGATCCAGCAATACGATTTCGTCTTCGGCCATTACCGGGCGGGACGGCTCATCGAAGCCCACGCCTTCGAAGGGCTGGACTTCGACCGCTGCTGGTTTTCCGACGACCTGCTGGACCATCTGAGCACCGAGGCGGGGCAGACGGTTCACATCGAAGGCCAGCGGGTCATTATCGATCATGCCTACCTGGAACGCCGGGTCACGCCGCTGGACATCTATCTGCAGGAGGCCGGCACCGAAAAAGCTGCGGCTGCGGTGGTCGATTTCGGCAACGCCATCAAGGACCTGGCCTTTGCCAATATTTTCGCCGGCGACATGCTGCTGAAGAATTTCGGCGTCACCCGGCACGGCCGGGTGGTCTTCTACGACTACGATGAAATCCTGCCGCTGACCGACTGCCGGTTCCGCAAAATCCCCAAGGCCCGGTCGTACATGGAGGAGATGGCCGCCGAGCCCTGGTACACGGTGGATGAAAACGACGTCTTTTCGGAAGAATTCTCCCATTTTTTGGGGTTGTCGGCCGAGCACCGGGAGCTGTTTCTGACCAGCCATGCCGATCTGCTGGAGCCGGCTTTCTGGACATCCGTTCAAAACGAAATCCGGTCGGGCACCCTGCGCCATATCCGGCCGTATCCGCCCCGCTACCGGTTGACCCCCTTGCAGCAGCCCCTTTTGTCCTGAAATCGTCCTGCGGGCTTTACATTGCTTCACCGTGCATTATCTTGTTGCCAATCCAACGTACTCACCCGGACAAAATCGGGCGGGAAAACCGGCCGATTGAACCGATCCCGTCCGGGCGCCGTCAATAAAGACCGGCCGCCTAAGTTCTCACCGGCAGCCATTTCTCATCCTTAACAGATCCACTTAGACTTTACTCAGTTTCAGGTTGTCCGCAACGGACTTCGCTTCACCAACCGTCCCGACAACCTTTTGTCAGCAAAAAGGAGGACTCCATATGAGCGACACCCCGTCCAACAACGGTCTTGTCATTCACGCACCGGTACCTGACACCCATGCAGAAATATTGACCCCGGAAGCCCTGGCCTTTGTGGAATCGCTCTGCCGGCAGTTCGAAGCCCGTAGGCGCAAGCTTCTGGCCCAACGGGAAAAGCGGCAGGCCGAAATCGACGCCGGCCGCATGCCGGACTTTCTAACCGAGACCCGATCGATCCGTGAAGGAGACTGGCAGGTGGCCCCGGTACCCGGGAACCTTGCCGACCGCCGGGTGGAAATTACCGGTCCTGTTGACCGCAAGATGGTGATCAATGCCCTCAACTCCGGGGCTAAAACTTATATGGCCGACTTCGAGGACAGCCACAGCCCCACCTGGGCTGCCACCATCGACGGCCAGATCAACCTGCGCGACGCCATCGACCGAACCATCGAATTCACCAGCCCCGAGGGCAAAACGTATCGCCTCAACGATCAGACCGCCACCCTCATCGTGCGGCCCCGCGGCTGGCACCTGGTGGAGAAACATGCCACCCTCGACGGACAGCCGGTTTCGGGCAGCCTGTTCGACTTCGGCCTGTTCTTCTTTCATAACGCCAAAAATCTGCTGGCCCGCGGCAGCGGCCCCTACTTTTACCTGCCCAAGATGGAAAGCCACAAAGAAGCGCGCCTGTGGAACGACGTCTTCGTTGCCGCACAAAAGGCCCTGGACATCCCCACGGGCACCATCAAGGCCACGGTGTTGATCGAAACCATCCTGGCCGCCTTTGAAATGGACGAAATTCTCTACGAACTCAAGGAGCACAGCGCGGGGCTGAACTGCGGACGGTGGGACTACATCTTCAGCTTCATCAAACGCTTTAAAAACGTTCCCGGCTACCTCTTCCCGGACCGGGCCCAGATCACCATGACCCGCCACTGCATGCGCTCCTACTCGCTGTTGGCCATCCGGACCTGCCATCGACGGGGAGCCCATGCCATCGGCGGCATGGCGGCCCAGATTCCCATCAAAAACGACCCGGAGAAAAACCGCGAAGCCCTGGACAAGGTCCGGGCGGACAAGACCCGCGAGGCCACCGACGGCCACGACGGCACCTGGGTGGCCCACCCCGGCCTGGTTTCCATCGCCAAAGAGGAGTTCGACAAGGCCATGCCATCCCCCAACCAAATCGACCGCTTGCGGGACGACGTCCATATTTCTGCAGCGGATCTGCTCAAGCTGCCCTCGGGTTCCATCACCGAAGCCGGCATGCGCACCAACATCAGCGTGGGGATACAGTATATGGCCAACTGGCTTTCGGGGCTGGGATGCGTCCCCCTGTATCACCTCATGGAAGATGCGGCCACGGCCGAAATCTCGCGGGCCCAGCTCTGGCAGTGGGTTCACCACACCGACGCCGCTTTGGACGACGGCAGGGCCATTGTGCCGGACCTGTTTCGCACCATGCTGGAAGAAGAGATGGAGAAGATCGAGTCCGAGGTGGGGCCCGAGAACTTTCGCCGGATTGCATACCGGCAGGCCGCCAAGCTTTTCGAAGAAATCATCGCCGCCGATACCCTGGCGGAATTTCTGACGCTCAAGGCCTACGACCACCTTGAGGGATAGCTCCTTAATCGGGTCGCCATCCGAGTCAACCACGCTTATCGAGGGAGAAGAAATGAAAACAATCGAAGAAAAAGCTGAAGAAATCTGTGACCGACTGACCTGTCACGAAGTGATGCCTGACGAACGCGAGGAACTGGAAACCCACTGGGCCACCGATCCCCGCTGGAAAGGGGTGGTCCGTCCCTACACCGCCGAAGACGTGCTCAAACTGCGGGGCAACCTGAAAATCGAGTACACCTTTGCCAAAATCGGCGCCAAGCGCTTGTGGTACCTGATCAACCATGAGGACTACGTACCGGCCCTGGGAGCCTTGACCGGCAACCAGGCGGTGCAGCAGGTGGAGGCAGGCCTGAAGGCCATCTATCTGAGCGGCTGGCAGGTGGCCGCCGACGCCAACCTGGCCGGAGAAATGTACCCGGACCAGAGCCTTTACCCGTCCAACAGCGTGCCGGCCGTGGTGCAGCGCATCAACAACGCCCTGCGGCGGGCCGACCAGGTCCAGGTGCTGGACGGCCGCAAGAACGGCCCCTACTGGTTCGCCCCCATCGTGGCCGACGCCGAGGCCGGTTTCGGCGGACCGCTCAACGCTTTCGAGTTGATGAAGCAGATGATCGAAGCCGGCGCGGCCGGGGTGCACTTCGAGGACCAGCTCTCTTCGGCAAAAAAATGCGGGCACATGGGCGGCAAGGTGCTGGTGCCCACCCAGGAGGCCGTGGCCAAGCTGGTGGCCGCCCGCATGGCCGCCGATGTCTGCGGCGTGCCCACCATTGTCGTGGCCCGTACCGACGCCGATGCGGCCAAACTGCTGACCAGCGACATCGACGAACGGGACCGGCCGTTCATCCTGGATCAGTCCCGATCCAGCGAAGGCTTTTTCTACATCAAAAACGGGGTCGAATCCGCCATCGCCCGGGGCCTGGCCTACGCACCTTATGCGGATCTGGTCTGGTGCGAAACCTCAAAGCCGGATCTGGATCAGGCCCGCCGTTTCGCCGAGGGCATTCATGAGAAATTTCCCGGAAAGCTGCTGGCCTACAACTGCTCCCCGTCGTTCAACTGGAAGGCCAACCTGGACGACAACACCATCGCCGAATTCCAGAAGGAGTTGGGGGCCATGGGCTACAAGTTCCAGTTCGTCACCCTGGCCGGCTTCCACGCCCTGAACCTGGGGATGTTCGATCTGGCCTTGAACTACCGCAAGACCGGCATGCTGGCCTACTCCCGTTTTCAGGAAGAAGAGTTCCGCTTCGGCAAGGAGGACGGCTATATGGCCACCACCCACCAGAAATTCGTGGGCGCCGGCTATTTCGACCGCTTGATGGACACCATCAGCGAGGGTGCTTCTTCCGTGGGCGCCATGTCCGGCAGCACCGAGGAGGAGCAATTCTGACGGGCACCAGCGCTGGAAAGAACTCGACAGATAAAAATGGGGGCGCCGGAATTACGGCACCCCCATTATACGTTGTGTGGATGGATCTGGCAGGTGGCATTCTAATCGAAGTCATCCATCGCCATTTGCCGATGGAAGAAACCTATGGGATTTTACATCCGCAGACACACTGGTTGTTTTTCATCTGGCATACGGATTCGTGCTCTTTGCTGCGCATGCACGCATCGTATGCGGATTGACAGTATAGATAACAGCTTTTGGTATCTTTTTCAGTCGTTCGGCTCATGGTTCACCTCCCGGTTCCCTATTTGGTGATCGGTTGTTGTCTTGACGTGGTCCGCCCGTCTCCGGGCATTACCAAGACAACATAAGCATCAAAGCACCAAAAATAAACGGAACCGAAGGCAACCGTGCTTGCCGAATCTAACCGACAAAATAATGCGCCGCGTACAAGGCCACCAGGCTGAAGGAAATCAGCACCCGATACATCGTGGGATTTTTCTTTTTGGCCTGTTTACGACGGTCTTTCAATACCAGGGCGATTCTTGCCGGATTCTGATCGTATGGTGTGGCGACTCTCGGTGCAATCATGGTTTCCTCCTGAGATAGCGATAGTTTTTTCGAACTCTACCTCAGGTTCTACAATGACCGTGCCATACCCTGGGAAAAGCGCCATATTAATATATAATTTATTGATTTATCATCGAATAAAAATTGACGGGCATCGAATTGGACCCATTTTTCCCCTGCTTTGCCGGCATCGGCCAACCATGCCACTTTTGGCGGGGGTGGCCGGATTACAGGCTTAACCTGTTTTAATCACATCATTTTTAGATAATACGTCACATTTGACGCGGTGCGCGCCTATTATGGCGTACATGAAGCGAATCAGCCGATTCCGTGGGTTTTCATCTTTCTTTGGAGGGTCCGCAGGCCAACGCCCAGGGCATTGGCGGTCCGGGTCCGGTTCCAGCGATGTTCGGCCAGTGCAGCGGTGATGTGGCGTTTTTCAAAGGCCGCCACGGCCTCGGGCAGGGCCATGGCACCGTTGACAGCCGTTTCCTCCGGCGGTTCAACGGGTGGGAGGGACGTGCTGCCGGCAAGATCCAGCCGTTTGAGGGTCACGAACCGGTACATCACGTTCTGAAGTTCGCGGACATTGCCCGGCCAGTCGTAGTTCATCAGGGTATCCATGATTCTGTTGGTCAGGGTCGGCCGGATCTTGCGGTCGTAGGCCTTTAAGAAATGATCGACCAGCAGCGGGATGTCCTCCTTGCGTTTTCTCAACGGAGGCAGATGGATGGGGATCACGTGTACCCGGTAAAAAAAGTCGCTGCGCATCTTTCCCGTCTTGACCAGTTCGGTCAGGTTCCGGCTGGTGGCCGCAATGATGCGAAAATCGGGCTTTCGCACCCGGCTACCGCCCACGGGCGTATACCCGCCGCCTTCGATGGCCCGGAGCAGCTTCACCTGGAGATCCGGCTTGATCTCCCCGATCTCGTCGAGAAACAGGCAGCCTTTGTCGGCCTCGTCCAGCAGCCCCTGCTTGTCCGCATCGGCACCGGTAAAGGCGCCTTTTTTATGGCCGAAGAACTCGCTTTCCAGGAGATTCTCGGGAATGGCGCCGCAATTGACCGGAACAAAGGCGCGGTCCTGCCGGGCGCTCATGCTGTGGACGGCCCGGGCAACGAGTTCCTTGCCGGTGCCCGACTCGCCGTACAGGATGATATTGGTATCCGACGCGGCGGCCATGAGCATCAATTCATAGATCTCCTGCATGGCAGGGCTCCTGCCCACGATATCGCCGAAGCGCTGCCTTTCCTCGATGGTGCTGCGCAGACGGATATTCTCCTCGCGAAGGTGGGCTTCGCTGTCGCGCAGGGCCTCCTCCATGCGCTTGCGCTCGTCGATATCGGCGATCATGGCCTGGCAGTAGACCGAGCGGTCCGACAGCTGCACCGGCACGTTGATGCTGTAGTACCAGCGCTTGTCCTTGGGGTTCTTCATCTCGAAGCGGACCCGCCGGCCTTCGAAAACCTGCTCGGCCACGCACCACACACAGGGTGACGATCTTCCGTGAAGGGCTTCGTAGCAGGGCCGGCCCGTGGCATCTTCGCCGATGCTTCGGATCAGGTTTTCGTTCATGAAGCGGATGCGGTAGTCCCGGTCGATAAAATAGACGAACCCTTCGTAGCCCTCCAGGATGGCGCTGTAGCGCGTTTCCCGGTCCCGCAGTTCCAGTTCGGTTTGTTTCAGGCGGGTGATGTCGATAATCGAAGTGATGCTGCGTCCGGTCTCGCCCAGCATCCCGACCTTGATAAAGGTAAATTTCACCAGCTGGTTGCGATCGAGTATCCGGCATTCGTATTCGGCGGGCGCGGCGCTTTCCTCGGACCGTCTGGCAAAATGGTACCGGGTGACCATCTTGCGGTCACTGGGATGGACGAAGTCGGTCCATTTCATCCGTTTTTCGATCTCCCGGCAGGAGAATCCGGTCAGTTCCTCGAACTTGGGGTTGGCCATGGATATGGTAAAATCCTGCTCGACGATCACCGCCGGCGCCCCGGAATGGCGAAAGATATTGCGGTAGCGGTTTTCGGCGGCCGAAAGATCCTTGCTGCGCTTTTCCACCTGGTGCTCGAGATGAAACTGGTATTCATTGAGCTGCTCGGCAGTTTCCTTTTCTCGTGTGACGTTCCTGACAATGGCAATGACTTCGTCGGCAGTACATCTTACCAGTCGGGCTTCGTAAAAGCAGTTCTTCTGAGCAAAGATGAGCGAGTAGTCGATGGATTGCACCAGACCGCTTTCAAAAGCCGATTCGAGTGTAAAGACGAAACGGGACGCGGTGGATTCGGGCATGACATCCTCGATGCGTTTGCCCAGGTATTCTTCCGCCGGCAGGTAGAGTTCACTCACCTGGCCTTCGAAACTGCGGAACACATGGTCGCGTCCGATGCGGATGATCATATCCGGAATGGCATCGACAATCGCCCGGTAGGACATGGTCTCCAGGCTGCAATGATCGGATTGCATGGGCCTCCTCGATCCCCTGTGGGGTTTGAACCAACGGCCCGCACTGTGTCACACCCGTCGTAGCATGTCAATATTGTCGTAGTTGTTTGTTTCATGGTACGACAAAAAGCGGACTGCGAATATTGCAATTCCTTTTTTCCTGCATTTGAAAAATGAAATAAAAGATGATTTTTTAGTTCCAATAAATTTGAAATGGCTGTTTATCGATGATCGATTACAGACAACAAAATTTCTATTTTTATATTTTGTTTTTGGACCAATCCAATATCAAATGGATACAATCGAAAATCAACTTATCTATTTTTAAGTTATTCCTTGATTTTTTTTTCATAGTGTTAATAATGGAGGAACACATTTTTCATTCATCATTTATTTATTTAAAAAGGAGACACAAATGCCGGCGAAAAAGAAAGTTGATGGAGACAAACTAATCAAAATGGTCGAAAGTGGAAAACATCAAACCGAGATCATGAAAACCTTCAAGTTCAACACCGCGGCACAGTTTAAGTCCCATCTGCTCGATGCCTATATGAATGCCGGCAAAGTTCCTGAGGTCAAGACCGGACGCGGTAAAGCCAAAGCCGATGTGAGCAAGGAAGTGCAGATCAGAAAAACCGGCAGCGTGGTGATTCCAAAAGTATTGATCGATGAAATGGGATTCAAGGGTGGCGACACGTTCGTCGTCCGCAAAACAAAAGCGGGAATATCTTTGAGAAAGATCTAAACTGAACCGAGCGATTCGGATTTCAGGATCTGTTTTCGGCTTCCTGGAAATAAAAATGCAGGCCTGAAAAGGCCTGCATTTTTATTTCTATTGGAACTTGAAACAAATTTATTGTTCAAATTACCGGCGTTATAATCCGATCATTTTCTTTGGGCCAAGCGTTATAATCGGATTGGGTTATCTATAAAACGATTACAACTCTTCCGGCGTATACGCCACAACCTCGTCGATGGAGGATGCATCGGCAAGCAGCATCACCAGCCGATCCAGTCCCAGGGCATTGCCGGCGGCCGGCGGCATGCACGCAAGGTCCCGTAAAAACGGTTCGGCGGGGGGATAGGCCCTGCGCCCCAGCCTTTCGCGGGCACGGTTTTCGGCGGCAAAGCGCTCACGCTGCTCTGTCGCGTCGGTCAGTTCGCTGAAGGCGTTGCACAATTCCAGCCCGGCAATGTACAGTTCGAACCGTTCGGCAACCGACGGATCCTCAGGTTTACGCCGCGCCAGGGCACCGCAGGCGGCCGGGTAATCGTAGAGAAACACCGGCCTTTCCAGACCGAGCTGCGGTTCGATATCGATGCCCATGATCTCGTCGAAACAATCCCGTTCCAACGCCTGACGGGCGGTCATGCCCCCGAAACGCCGGAAGGCGGCATCCACGGTGAGACGCTCCCAGGGAGAAGAGAGATCCACGGCCCGACCCCGGAAAACCAATCGGGAACCGCGATCCAGGCGAGCAAGCACAAAACCGATCAACGCCTCGCACTGCCGCATCAGGTCCGAATAATCCCAACCCGTGGCATACCATTCCAGCAGGGTCATTTCCGGCAGATGACGGCCGCCGCGTTCGTCTTTGCGGAAGCAGCGGCAGATTTGGAAAATCCGCTGATAACCGGCGGCCAGCAATCGTTTCATGCACAACTCCGGCGAGGTGTGCAGGAACCAGTCCCCCGATTCCTGGGCATCGATGTGAGCTTCCGGCGCCGGGGCGGGAATCCGTATGGGCGTTTCAACCTCCAGAAAATCATCGCGAACAAAAAATGCCCGTACGGCGTCGATCACGCGGGCCCGCAGATGGAGGTTGGATTGGATGGTGGTTTGTCGGCAAAGGGCCATGGGGCTTTAGCTGGATACGCCGCGTCTTTGCTGCTCGTTTGACGGGGCAGGCGTCATTTTGGCGTCTGGCTTTTCTCCTTGATCACATCCCGGGATCGATCCTGGAGATAAACCTTGTCATAGGCGGCGACGTCGGCGTCCTCGTACCATTCCCGGCCCTGGCCCTGGCAGGCCGCACAGGCGTTGCGGGGAATGTGAACGGCCAATATATGCTTTTTCCCCCGCGCCGAGGAGTCAATTCTCAGGGCACCGCCGCAGTTGTCGCAGACCCGCACCGTTTCCTTCTGACGCTCGTGGATGTTGTCCGTATCGTAATAGATATTGCGGTCCCGGTCGATGTAAGTATGATCCGCCCGGTACATCTCTCCCAGATAGCGGCGCTGCTGCCAGTTTTCCAGCACCTTGTCGCAGGTTTTTTCCACCCAGCGGGTCACCTCCGGCGTCTGGCGAACCCGGGCCGGGTTGTAATCGGGCTCTTTGAGATGGCTGAAATCCATACCGGCCATGGCCAGGATGATGCCGGCATTCACATAGGGCAGCGCGCCTTCGATGGCGTAGCCGCCCTCCAGCACCGCGATGTCGGGCTTGAGCATATCGGTGAGACGGGCGTAGCCCTGGGCCGAGAAATTCATATTGGTGATGGGGTCCGAGTAGTGGTTGTCCTGCCCGGCGGAATTGACGATGACTTCCGGCTGGAAGTCGTTCAGGATGGGCAGCACCACTTCGCGAATGGCATACAGAATCCCCTCTTCGGAAGTATTGGGCGGCAGCGGGATGTTGATCGTGGTGCCCGCCGCATTGGGCCCGCCCAGTTCGCTGAGGAAGCCCGATCCGGGATACAGCGTGCGGCCATCCTGGTGGATGGAGATAAAAAGGGTGTCCGGGTCGTGCCAGTAGATGTCCTGGGTGCCGTCGCCGTGGTGGCAATCCGTATCGACGATGGCCACCCGCCTGACGCCGTAAGCCTGGCGGATGTACTCGATCATGATCGCTTCGATGTTGACGTTGCAAAACCCCCTGGCGCCATGAACCACGCGGTTGGAATGATGGCCCGGCGGACGCACCAGGGCGAAGCCGCTTTGCACCTTCTTGTCCATCACCGCCATGGCGACGGTCTTGGCCCCGCCGGCGCTGATGAAATGGGACTCGGTCATGACGGCCCACAGGTCCGGGACACAGAAATGGACCCGCTGCACGTCTTTTTTGGTCACCAGGTCGGGTTTGTATTCGACGATACCCTCAATATCGAGGATGCCCTCTTCGAACACCTGGTCCTGGGTGTAAAGCAGCCGTTCTTCCCGTTCCGGGTGGGTGGGGCTGATGGCCCAGTCGAAAGCGGGGAAAAAGACCAGTCCGATTTTATTTTTGGCGCGCAGCATAGCGGGTCCTGGAATGTTGGTTTATGGGTTAAGGGGTCTTTCCGTTCACAATTCTCCGTTCACTGATCACTGATCACTGTTCACCGTTCACCGTTCACCGTTCACAGTTCACAGTTCACCGGCCCTCGGCCATTTCTCACACAAAACGATTGTCCGTAAACTTCTCGGAGACCGGATCGTAACCGTGAATCAGCCCCGGCTTGACCTGGGCCGTCACCCGGATATTCTTCCCGGTGGTGTAAAAACCCCGCACCATGTTGAAGGACATCGCCTCGACGACTTCCAGTTCCAGATAATCGGGGTTGGCGCCCCTGGCGATGGCCTTGCGGCGCAACAGATCGAGGGCGGCGTTCACGGCATCATCCTGGCTGTAGTTCGAAGGAATCTTCTCGGTAAAGTTCTCTTCAGGCGCGGCTGCGATTTCCCGCTCCGTATCGGCAAACAGGGTCACCTCACAGGTGGTGCGGGCCAGGCCCGCGCCGATGGCATTGGCCACCGTCCAGCGGGGAACCACCTTGACCCGGTTTTCACTGAAGCGCTCCAGCCCTTTGGCGAACCAGGGGGCCGGTCCGCCCAGCACCAGAATATAGCGGGGTTGCAGGCGGCTGCCTTCCCAAAGCTCGTGGACCGTATAGACCGGTTTGGCATTGATGCGCGCGATCATGCGCTCGGCTTCCTCCAGGATAGTCCGGCAGGCCTGTTCGTAAATCCGTTCGGCGGCATCCTGGACGTCAGTTCCCAGGGCATCTGCGATCGTCTGCATTCCTTCTTTCGCCTTGTCCAGGTCGCCATTTTGGCCGAGTCCCAGCAAGAAAATGGCGTCCGTAGGCGTCGGCACCGGCCCGCCGTAAGCCATGGCCACGCCCAGACGCTCGGGGCCGATCTGAATCCGCCCGTCCACGACCCGTACGGCGCTGTCGCCGCCGATGCCGATGGAAATCGTATCCAGCGAGCGGATCAGGGTCTTGTGGTCGCCGATGCTGATCCCCAGCGGATCCAGCAGCGGCACGCCGTTAACCAGCACCGCCATGTCCGTGGTGGTGCCGCCGATATCCAGCACCAGGCACTCTTCATCCTTGGGAGCAAAGGCCACCGACCCCATTACGCTGGCCGCCGGACCGGAAAGGATGGTCTGGGCCGGATGGTCGATGGAGGCTTCGAAACGCATATTGCCGCCATCGGGCTTCAGAATGCGGATGGGCACCTTAAGCCCTTTCTGAGCCAGCGATTTGAGGACGGCTTCGAAAAATTCCTTGTGGATGGGATAGATGGCCGCATTCAAGAAAGTCGTGGCAATGCGCCGCGGGAAATTGAGCAGGCCGGCAACGCGATGCCCCAGGAACACCTTTTCGAACTGGTCGCCGATCTGCTCGCCGATGGTCAGCTCGTGCGACGGATTGCGGGTGGAGAACTTGGAGACCACGCCCACGTGACGGATGCCGTTACTCTTCATCTCCTCGGCCACCGCACGCACCTGATCGGCATCGATGGGGGCCACTTCGCGCCCCCGGTGGTCGATGGCACCGGCCACGGGAAAGTACTGATTGCCCGTGCGGAACAGTTCGGGGTCCATTCCCGGCCCGGCGGAAACAATCATGCCCACTTCCGGAATCCGCTGCTGCACGACACGGTTGGTGGCCAGGGTGGTGGACAGTACCGCCCGGCGAATCTGATCGGGATCGATGCCTTCGGTAATCTGTTCCAGGCCCGTAAGCACGGTGGCGAACAGATCCGCCGGGTTGGTGGGCACTTTGATCTGTCGCACCAGCCCCTCCTGCCCGAGAAGGACCACATCCGTATGGGTACCGCCAACGTCCAGCCCGATGATCATAGCGCCATCCTGATTGGAGTTTAGATTTCACTGTGGGAACGGGAAGGCTCAGACTATCTAAAATCATGACCGGTGTCAACAATGCCAATGGGTCCAAAAGCCGCTAAATGCAAGAATTTTCAAAATCTTCCGCGCCGGCCGTTCTGCAGACGCCTCGGCACTGCGGCTGCCGGTCGGACATGGCGGCGTGTATAAAATACTATTGACTATCTCCAAAGGCCTGGGATAGGTAAATTCGTTTACACATAGACGACGAAACTGTAAAAGGCGTTTGATCAATGAGTCAAAGCAACATCCAACTGATCCGGGGCTTCAAGGACATTCTGCCCGGCGAAACCGAACTGTGGCAGCACATCGAACGTACGGCCATCGAGCTGTTCGAAGATTTCGGTTACCGCGAGATCCGCATCCCCATCATGGAAAAGACCGACCTGTTCGCCCGCAGTATCGGCGAAGATACGGATATCGTGGAAAAGGAGATGTACACCTTTGAAGACCGCGGCAAAGATCTGCTGACCCTGCGGCCCGAAGCCACGGCCTCCATCTGCCGCTCGTACATCCAGCACAAGATGTATGCCCAGGATCCGGTCCGCAAATTCTACACCATCGGTCCCATGTTTCGGCGCGAACGGCCCCAGAAAGGCCGCTACCGCCAATTTTACCAGATCGATGCGGAAATTTTCGGTGTGGCCGCCCCTTACGCGGATGTGGAGTTGATTTTTCTGCTGCGCACCCTTTTCGACCGACTGGCAGTGACCGACACCACGGCCCATGTCAATTCCCTCGGCTGCCCCGTCTGCCGTCCCCGATTCAAAGAAGCCCTGTCCAAATTGCTGGACGCCGCGGCGCCTTCTTTATGCAGCGACTGTTTGCGCCGGAAGGACCGCAATCCGCTGCGGGTTCTGGACTGCAAGGTTCCCGGATGTCGGGAGGCCATGCAGGGGGCGCCTTCGATCATCGACTACCTGTGTGACGATTGCCGCGTGCATTTTTCCACGGTCACGGATACGTTGGCAAGGCTGGGCGTTCCTTTCGAGGTGGACAAGCAGCTGGTCCGCGGTCTGGACTACTACACCCGCACCGCCTTCGAAATTCAAACCGGCGCTTTAGGCGCCCAGAGCGCCGTGGCCGGCGGGGGCCGCTACGACGGTCTGGTCGGCTCTTTGGGCGGTCCCGAAATTCCGGCCATCGGATTCGCCATCGGCTTCGACCGCCTGGCGGAAATTGTCGCGGCCATATCGCCGGTGCCCGTTCGCCCACCGCAGCTGTTCATCGCCGCCCTCGGCGAACCGGCGCGGGCCAAGGCCTTTCAATGGTCCACCGTGCTGGGAACCGCGGGCGTCGGCGTTGCCATGGAATACGGTGAAAAAAGCCTCAAGGCCCAGATGAAGCAGGCCAACCGCCAGGGCGCCAAACAGGTGCTGATCGTGGGGGAAAGCGAGTTGCGCGAGGGCAAAGCGGTGCTGCGGGACATGGCCGACAAGTCCCAGGTCGAAATTCCCATCGAGGGCATCGTTGAAAAGCTGATTCAGACAATACACTGACACGAGTTTAATTTTAAATTATGAATGTTGAATTTTGAATTAAGGATCGTACCGTTCTTATCATTCGGTAGAATTCCTTCATCCAAAATTCACAATTAAAAATACAAAATTGCTGTTCGAAAGGAGTATTCCATTGGCTGATATTCTCGGCGACATGAGAAGAACCCATCACTGCAACGCCTTGAGTGCCAAAGATATGGGGCAGGAAGTCGTCCTGATGGGCTGGGTCCTGCGGCGGCGGGACCACGGCGGCGTCATTTTCATCGACCTGCGCGACCGTGAAGGCATTACCCAGGTGGTTTTCAATCCGGAAATCAATCCGAAGGTGCATGCCAAGGCCCACGCCATTCGCAGCGAATACGTTCTGGGCGTTCGCGGCAAGGTGGAGCCGCGCCCCGACGGCATGGTCAACCCCAAGCTGCCCACCGGTGAGATCGAGGTGCTGGTCGACGAACTGAAAATTCTCAATCCGGCTAAAACGCCGCCCTTCATGATCGAAGACAAAGTGGACGTCTCCGAGGCCATCCGCCTGAAAAACAGGCACCTGGACCTGCGCCGTCCGCCGCTGCAGCATAACATTATCACCCGGCACAAGGCCGGCGCGTCTGTGAGAAAGTTTCTCAACGCCAACGGCTTTCTCGACATCGAAACACCGGTGCTCACCAAAAGCACGCCCGAAGGCGCCCGGGACTACCTGGTCCCCAGCCGGGTCAATGCCGGGCAGTTCTATGCCCTGCCCCAGTCGCCGCAGTTGTTCAAGCAGTTGTTGATGATTTCCGGATTCGACCGCTACTACCAGATCGTGCGCTGCTTTCGGGACGAGGACCTGCGGGCCGACCGCCAGCCCGAGTTCAGCCAGATCGATATGGAGATGTCCTTCGTGGGAGAAGAGGACCTCATGGCGATCAGCGAAGGCATGATGGCCAATCTGTTCGACGAAGTCCTGGGCCGATCCCTGAGTCTTCCCTTCCCCCGGCTGACCTATGCCGAAGCCATGGACCGCTATGGCCTGGACAAACCCGACACCCGCTTCGGGCTGGAACTTGCCGATGTCTCCGACATCGTTGAAACCTCCGGTTTCAAGGTCTTTTCCAGTGTGGTCAAAAAGGGCGGCATCGTCAAAGCCCTCAACGCCAAGGGATGCATCGACTTTTCGCGCAAGGAGATCGACGACCTCACCGATTTCGTAGCGGTCTACCGGGCCAAGGGCCTGGCCTGGATCAAGGTGCGCGAGGATGCCTGGCAGTCTCCCATCGCCAAATTCTTCACCGACGAGGAAAAGGCCAAACTGGCCGAGCGCATCGACATGGCCCCGGGAGACCTGGTCTTTTTCGTGGCCGACCAGCCCAAGGTCACCAACGAAGCCTTAGGCCATCTGCGCAATCACATAGGAAAGAAGCTGGGCCTGATCGACGAAGACGCCTTTAATTTCGTCTGGATCACCCAATTTCCCATGTTCGAATACGACGAAACGGAAAAACGCTACCAGGCGCTCCATCACCCCTTTACCGCACCGTTTGAAGAGGACTACGACAAACTGGAAACCGAACCGCTGGCCGTTCGTTCCAGGGCCTACGACATGGTTCTCAACGGTTTCGAAGTGGGCGGCGGCAGCATCCGTATCCACGATATGGACCTGCAGCAGCGGGTCTTTGCCGCTCTGGGCATGCAGCCGGAGGATTATCGCGAAAAATTCGGATTTCTGCTGGACGCTCTGGAGTCCGGAGCGCCGCCCCACGGCGGCATCGCCTTCGGGTTCGACCGTCTGGTCATGCTGCTGTGCGCCGAGTCGTCCATCCGCGATGTCATCGCCTTTCCCAAAACCCAGCGGGCGGCCTGTCTGCTCACCAATGCGCCGTCGGAAGCGTCCAAGGCCCAGTTGGATGAACTCTCCCTGCGGCTCAAACTTACGCTCACCGACACCCAGGAGAAGACCAGCACAGATGAATAGAAGAACGTCGAACATCGAACGTCCAACATCGAATTTTGAATAAGGTGTTCCGCCGTTATTCGAGGTGGTGAGATGATCTCGCCATTCGATGCTCAGCGTTCGATGTTCAATGTTCGGCTGTTTTACGAGTCCGTCATTCTTGACACCCCCCCTCCGATCCACTATCTCTGTACTATTTCACCGTTGATACCGACCGGCCGTTAAGCGACGCATCGCCTGCGCCGGTTTTCCCATGCACCCCCTTTATCAAGGAGCCCAGATGACCGCAAAAAACGAAGTGCAACTCGCCGACCTGCGCTGCCTGTGCGATCCGTCCATGTTCGGTTTTGAAACCACCGCCGATGTCGAGCCGCTGGATCAGGTGATCGGCCAGGAACGGGCGGTGCAGGCCATCACCTTCGGCCTGGAAATGCAGAGCAGCGGATACCATATCTTCGTTACCGGTCCGGAGGGCACCGGGAAGACCACGATCGTGCAGGAAATCGTCCGCAAGGCGGCCCGAAAACTGCCCACGCCGCCGGACTGGGTCATGATCAATAATTTCAAGGATGAATACCGGCCGCGATCCCTGCCCTTGCCATCAGGCCAGGCCGTCCGTTTTGCCAAAAGCCTCAACCGGCTGGTCAGCGACCTGAAGATCCGTCTGCCCAAAACGTTCCAGGCCGATCCGTTTCGCGAAAAGGTCAATGAAATTCAGAAGCGCTACGGGGACCAGAAAAGGGAACAATTCGAATCCCTGGACCGCTCGGCCCGGGAAAAGCAGCTCAAGGTCGAAAAGACGCCGTCCGGCTACCAGACCGTTCCCATGAACGGGGAAGAGCCCTTCAGTCAGGAAGCCTTCGAAAAGCTGACCGATCAGCAGCGCGCCGCCATCGAAGAAACCGTGCAGGCTTTCCAGGATGAAATCCAGGCCGCCATGCGCGAAGTCAGCCGAATCAACCAGGCCCAGCAGAAGGAAATTCAGCAGTTTGCAGGCGAATCGGCCCGCTTCGTGGTGAAAAGCCGGCTGGATCTGATCCGCGAAAATTATCGGGATCAGGAGCAAGTGATCCAGTTTCTGGATGAAATGCAGGAAGACATGGTGGACAATGTAGGGCTCTTTTTACCCCAGCAACAAGGAGACAACGACAGTGAAGTACCGCCCGAAACCATGGAACTCTCTCTGAACCGCTATCGGGTCAATGTACTGGAGGACAGAAACGGTCTTGAAGGCGCCCCGGTGGTGTTCGAACCCAATCCCACCTACCAGAACGTATTCGGCCGCATTGAGAAGAAGGCGTTCATGGGTACCCTGGTCACCGATTTCACCATGGTGCAGTCCGGCTCCCTGCTCCAGGCCAACGGAGGATTTCTCATTCTGGAGGTGGAGTCCGTGCTGACCCACCCGCAGGTCTGGGAATCCCTCAAACGGGCCCTGCAAAACAAGCGGCTGTTCATCGAAGATATGACCCGGGACATGGGGCTGGGTACCGCCTCTCTTCGTCCGGAACCGGTGGAACTGGACGTGAAGGTGATTCTTCTGGGGGGATACGAGCCGTTTCAGATTCTCCAGAACTACGATTCCAAATTCAACAAAATCTTCAAAGTTCGGGCGGACTTCGATTACGAGGTAGCCCGCAACGATGAAACCGTTCGACTTTACGCCCAGTTTATTGCCCGGGTCTGCCGCGACGGCGGGCTGCTGCCATTTACCGCCGACGGCGTCGCGGCCGTCGTCGAATACGGCGAAAAGGCCATCGACAGCAAAAACAAACTCTCTTTGCGGTTCGGCAGCGTCGTTGCGGTGATCAAGGAGGCCGATTACTGGGCAAAAAAGGAGGATTCCGAGCGGGTAACATCCGCCCACGTGGTCAAAGCCTTTACGGAGCATCGCTTCCGCTACAATCTCTATGAGGAAAAAATCCACGAGAACTACGTGGACGACACCATCATGATCGACGTGGCCGGCGAGGCCGTAGGCCAGGTCAACGCCCTGGCCGTCTACCAGATGGGCGAAATCGCCTTCGGCCGGCCGTCGCGCATCACCGCGGAAACCTACATGGGCAAACCCGGCGTCGTCAACATCGAACGGGAAGCCAAGCTTTCCGGCAGCACCCACGACAAAGGGGTCATGATTCTCTCGGGCTACCTGGGCCGCACCTTCGCCCAGCGCTACCCCTTGAACCTTTCCATCAGCCTGACCTTCGAACAGAGTTACAGCGGCGTCGACGGGGACAGCGCCTCGTCCACGGAATTGTATGCCATCCTTTCCAGTCTCTCCGGGATTCCCATCCGGCAGGGCATTGCCGTTACCGGATCGGTAAACCAGAAAGGCCAGGTGCAGGCCATCGGCGGCGTCAACCAAAAAATCGAGGGCTTCTTCGACGTGTGCCGCAGCAAGGGGCTTGCCGGCGGCCAGGGCGTCATGATCCCGGCGGCCAACGTGAAAAACCTGATGCTCAAGAAAAGCGTTATCGCCGCCGTCGAAAAAGGTGAATTTACCATCTGGCAGGTGGCGACCGTGGAGGAAGGCATCGAAATTCTCACCGGAATGTCGGCCGGCGCCCCCGACGCCGAAGGGAATTTCCCGCAAGACACCGTGTACGGCCGGGTGCAGAAAAAACTGGAGACCTACCTGAAGCACAGCTTGAAATTAAAGAAAGCCGGGGAAACCTTCGACAACTGAAGGCCAAATTGGCACCCGATCCCCGTTACCGAATTGAAAGCGCTGACGCCATGCCCAACCAAAGCCGTGATAAAATCAACAGAAGGGTCCTCCGGGATCTCAAGACACGTTCAACCCCGGGAATCGCCTTCTATGTTCTGCTTGCCGTGTTGATTCTCGTTTCGGACGATTTCTACCATCGCCAATCGAATTTTTCGCTGGCGTTTTTTTCGTCGATTCTAGGCATCTGCCTTTTTCGACTGATCCATCTGCCGATTTACCGCTTGACAGACGCCACCCATGAAAAGCTGAACCGGACCATTTTCTTTGTCAGCGTGGTGTTGACGGCAATGATCTGGGGCGTCTTTTTTGTCCGATTCATGACCCTTGACGGTGAGCATACCGCCAAACTGGTCATGGCCGTCTGCACGGCCGGACTCAGCGCCGGTGGCGTCGTCGCCTTCGTGCCCAACCTGGGGTTGTCGGTGGTTTTTAATTTCTCCATGCTGGTTCCCACCATCGCCGTCATGATTGTCCGGCAAATCAACCTGCCCATCGCCCTTTCCATTTTATTGTTTTCGATCTACCTGGTAATGATGGCCTTACGGGCCAACCGGGAATATTGGCAGGCATTGGAAAACGAACGGCTGTTGATGGAGAAAACGGAGGAACTGCATACGCTCAGCCGCATCGACGGCCTCACCGGCCTTTACAACCGGCGCCATTTCGACGAACGTCTCGACCATGAATGGAAAAAGGCCAAACGGGTTCAACGCCCACCGACCCTTTTGCTGTGCGACATCGACCATTTCAAGCAGATCAACGATCAATACGGCCACCAGGCCGGAGACGAATTTCTGAAACTGACGGCAATCCTTCTCAGAACGGTTTTCAAGCGGGATACGGACCTCGTGGCCCGCTATGGCGGCGAGGAGTTCATCGTCCTGATGACCGACATCGATCCGGACACCGCCTATGGACTGGCAGAGGAAATGCGTCGGCGCATGGCCGAAGTACTGATGCCTTACAAGGGCCACAACATCTCGGCCACGATGAGCATCGGCGTCGCCGGGAACACCTCGGCCAATGAAACCCGGGAAAGCCTGATTTCCCGGGCCGACAACGCGCTCTACCAGGCCAAGCGCAAAGGCCGCAACCGGACGGAAATGGATCGATCCGGCAGTCCCCGATAGCTTCCCGCCTTTTCAGTTATCGGCTGCCCTGGGTGTACGGACGGCCACCAAAGCGCCGGCCTACCGCTTGAAAAGAGCAATGGGCGACGGGCATAAATCGTTCATCTCCGCCAGATCCGCCGTGGCGCAATACCCCATGGAGAGATACCCCCGGTCCAGGCCCTTCTGGGTAATGACCTGGATGTGGGTGTGGTAGAACCAGTTCCCGTTTTCGTGAAAGTCGCCGATCTCGGCAAAGGATTCGCCGGCGGCGAAACGCTGCCCGACGGCCGGCAGACGGGTTTTACACAGATGGCCGTAAAAACTGTAAAACGTTTCGAAACGGTCGCCGGCATGCTGCAGAAGGACGTAGCCGCCGTAGTTACCCTCCCCGCTCTCGTATCCGCTTGCGGTCACCGTGGCATCCAAGGGGGCGTGCAAAGGGGTGCCCAGACCGACGATCACATCCAGCCCCAGATGGATGAATCGCTGATCGACCACCATCTGGGGACAGTCCCCCAGCAGGGTGTCCCGATTCTCCAGGTAAGGGGCGAATCCCCAGCTGTAGGTCTTTCCCATCTTCTCGTCGAGAACTTTTTGAAACCCTTTCTGATCCCGGGCATCCAGGCCTGCGAGCAGCGGGCTTGTCGGCGAAAGATCCGCAACAAAGGGATCGCCGGTCAGGCCGTCGAATACCGGCCGATGGTCGATCTTCTCGTTGTACAACATAAACGGATAGTACATAGATGATCTCCTGATCAGGACAATGCAAAGTCCGTCGTTTTCAGTAACCCGGCCACCGGCACCACCGGCCGGCCGTCGGGGTCTTCCACCACTTCGTCCGGCCAGGTAAAATCGGCGGCCATGGCGGTAAAGTAGGACCGGTTGTAGGGCAGCAGCTTGACGGATAGCGACGCATCCTGCCCCACGATGGTGGAAGACAGGCCGAAATCCACCTCGCCCAGGATCGTACGAATGATGTAGCGGGGAATTTCGCGTCCGCTACCTTCCCGGCGCACCCGCGTGGCGATGTCGACCACGTCGTACAGGGCCACCGGGTTGTCCCGGTTCCAGCGCTCCTGGACCGGCAGCCCGGCCACATACACGTGGTGGAACTCGATGCCGGCCTGACGGCAGGTGTAGGCCAGCAGATGGATGGCCTCGGCTGTATCGTTGATTCTGCCCAACAGCGGTGTGTTGGCGTAGACGGTAATGCCCCTGTTATTCAGTTGGCGGGCCAGCCGGGTGTGCTCCGGCCGCAGCTCGTCGGCGGTCAGAAACTGGGTTTCGATTTCCAGGCGCAGCGGATTGACCATGGTCAGCCGGTTCATGGCCGCCAACTGGTCGATGACCGCCGGGGTGAAGCGCTCTGGCTGGTAGTTGAAGGCCAGGCTGCGCAGCCGCACCGCATTCACGTGGGGAGTCTCTTCCAATGCCCGCACGATGCGGCGAATTTGGGGGAGGGAATCGACGGCATCCGTTTGCGATACGACAACCACATCGGTGATGCGCTCGTCGCCGCGGATATAGGACAGGTCATGGTCTGTCGCGTCGGCATCGATCTCCACCCGGGTTTCATGGACTCGCGACAAGGTGGCGGAACCGGTCCTGACAATCGACGGGGCGATCCCCGCGCATTCGGATAGCAGCGGCAGGACCGCATCGACGGTTTCCGGCCGGGCCGGCGTTCCGTCTTTCGGACGCGGGGGACGCGCCCCCAGGAAGAGCGATTCGTCTCCGATCTGGGCCATGTACTGGATGTCGATGGTGCCCTCTTCGTTAACCCGGATGTTTTCCAGTTCGTTGGCGATGGGGGCGAAGCGTTTGAAATATTCCGGCGTATAGGGGCTGCGGATCCACATGAAATTGTCGTTTTTGGCCACCGGTTCCACGGCCCAGCCGCTGGAATTCCAGTCCATCTTGCCGATGGGCGTGGCCGTGCAGATCCTCGGGATGACCCGATCGGACAGGTGCGCACGAAGATAATTGCCCGCGGCCAGCCCTTTCGAAATCGGCGCCCAGTAAACCGTGTTGCCGTGGATGGGGCTGCAGGGGATGTAGATATAGTGCAGCTCGGCCCCGGCTCCCCGCAGCAGGCTGAACAGGCGCACCAGTTCGGGCCCTTCGTCGTTGCAATCGTTTAAAAAGGGCGTCTGAACATATACGGCGATGCCATTTCGCACCAGATCAGAAATGATCTGAAGGCTCTGGGGCGAGATCTCGTCGGGATGGATGAAATGAGTGGCCACCTCCATGCGCTTGCCGCGGTCCTGAAGCTCGAGGTTTTTGCGTTTCAGGTAGCGCAGCAGTTCGCCGTCGTCGGACAGGAACATGTGGGGATAATAGGCGATGGACCGCGTGGCCAGGCGCAGGCACTGGACATGTTCTACCTCCATGAGCCCGTCGATGGCCGTGGCCATGTTCTTGCGATTCATGAAAGGATCGCCCCCGGTGATCACGATCTCCTTGATGCTCGGCGAGCTGGCCACATGCTCGATGGCCTTTTGCACGTCCGCCGGGGTGGGATTGGCCTCGTTGCGCGACTCCTTGTGCTTGCGGAAACAGAAGCGGCAATAGACCGGGCAGCTCATATTCAAAAGGAAAATGACCCGGTTCTGGTACATCTGCTCTAAAAGGCCCTGATGGAACTGACCGATCCAGGTATTGGTGTGTCCGGCAGGATCCAGTTCTTCGACAAAGGGCATGTACTGGTAGGCCACGTCTCTGGAGACCCGCATCTGACGGATGGTATGCATGGACAGGCGCACCGGATAGGTATCGAGCACCTCCTGCATGTTCGCCCGATCCTTATCTGCAATCCGGGTGTTGGTCACCTTTTCCAGCTGCTCGGTGGATCGGATGGAGATGAACCGATGGCCGGGCAGGATGACTTCCAGGATGGCCATCAACAGCAGATGCGGCAGTTCGACGTCGTTTATGACGATCCTGCCGGTTCCTTCGGCCTTTCCCAATTTCGCCAGCAGTTCGGCGAAAAAACCGTCGGGTCGGTCGGCATAGCCGCAGGCCGCCAGCAACCGGGAAACCCTGGTCTGTCCGTCGCCGGCCTGAATGACCCCGTAAAACGACGGCCCCACCAGGGATTTGACGCCATAATGGTCGAGGAAATCGGTCAAGGCGGCCACCAGGCGCGCCAAGGCTACCTGATTCTCTTCCCCCGAATGTTCGAAAACCACGGTTAATTCGGTGTTACGGTCCAACATGCCCCACCCCCTGCAATGCTGAATAAAAATTAGGAATTGACATTCTTTTAAAAACCTGGCAATTTAACTATTATAGTAATGTGATTTCTATAATAGTACGATTTTAAATCCCCCAAAACGCAATGTCAAAAGGAAAATACTATTTTTCGAAATCCCTGGAAAAGGGGCTGAAGATCCTGTCCCTGTTCGACGGGGAGACCCCGGTGCTGACCCAGAGTGAAGTCGCCAAAACCCTGGGAATGAACATGACCTCCACCTATCGATACATCAACACGCTCGAAGAGTTGGGGTACCTGGAAAAAGATGCCAAGACCAAGGAAATCCGGCCCGCCGTCCTGTGCCTGCTGTTCTGCAACAACCTGATGCGGGCCACCGATCGGCTGCGGTTGATCCGGGAGGTGGTGGACCGGGTCCATGGAGAAAACAATATCAGCATCGACGTGGCCCTGGTGGTGGACAACGCCTTAAGACGCCTGTATCACCGGGAGGCCGAGGAAACCCTGACCTACAGCCTGCCGGACAATTCCCAGAACTGCCTGCACAACACGGCGTTGGGCAAAGCCTACCTGTCCTGCCTTCCCGAAGGAGAAATGCAGGACAGGGTCGCCAAACTGGTGTTGGCGGCCAAAACCGAGAAAACGATCACGACGAAAAAAAAGCTGCTGTCGGAACTGAGAGCGGCCAGGCAGCGCGGCTTTGCCACGTCGGACGAGGAGTATCTCCCCGGCCTGCTGGCCATCGGCGCACCGCTGATCGACCCCATCACCAGAAGCGGTGTGGGAGCGGTTTCCTTCGATTTCTCGGTGCTGCAGCACCGGGCGGACGAGATCGTCGTCCGCTACGCCGACCAGATCGTTCAGACGGCCAGACTGTTATCCGAACTATTGCCGGCGCAACGCAACAGCCATCCGACCGCCGGCTTGACAATTACGGACTGAGCGGGTAGGGTTTTTCAAACCCATCCATCGATTACACCTTTACCCGGGATCGATCATTCATGAAATCCGATAGCTGGAAACCATGGGCGCTGCTGGCACCGTCCATGACCGCCGTCCTTTTACTTCTCGTCATACCGGTGTGTTTTGTCGTCGTTTACAGCTTCTGGCTGCGCGCGCCCAGCGGAGCGGACATACCGGCGTTTCAGCTGGGCAATTACGCCAAGTTCTTCGAAGACTTCTTCTATCCGAAAATTCTCATCCGCACGATTCGCATCGCATTCGAGACCGTTATTCTATGCGTGGTCATGGGCTACATTCCGGCCTATTTTTTCTACCGCAGCGAAAGCCGCTACAAGAAGGTGTTTCTTCTGCTCATCATGCTGCCCTTCTGGGTCAGCTTCATCATCCGCACCATGAGCTGGATCAACATCATGGGCGATTCGGGCTTGATCAACCATTTTCTCATCAGGATCGGGATGATCGATACGCCCTTTTCCATGCTCTACAACGAATTCACCGTTCTCATGGGCCTGATCATGTACCTGCTGCCCTTCATGGTATTGAACATCTACGTCAGTCTGGAGGGCATCGACAAGAGTCTGCTGGAGGCGGCCCGCTGCATGGGCTGCACCGAATGGCAGGCCTTTCGGGAGGTAACGCTGCCGCTCAGTCTTCCCGGCGTCAGCGCGGGCTGCCTGCTGGTCTTCGTGCTTACCGCCGGCACGTACCTGCCGCCCATGATCCTGGGAGGCCCGGGCAACGATATGATCGCGAACCTGATTTTCAAACGGGTGATCGGCACCCTGGACTGGCCCTTCGGGTCGGCCATCAGCGTGATCCTGCTGTCGCTGCTCTTTATCATCGTCTGGACCTACAATCGCTACCTGGGGATCAACCAGATCTTCAAGAGCTTTCAGGGGAATTAGGCCATGAAACAGTTCTCGCCTGGATGGACGCTGATCCGGCTCTACACGATTCTCGTCTACGTCTTCCTGTTCGCGCCCATCGTCGTGGTCATCGTGCTGGCCTTCAACCCCAAGCAGTTCGGCATTTTTCCCATGGAAGGCGTCAGTTTCCGCTGGTTCGTCAAGCTGGCCCAGAACGAATCGATTATCGAGGCCTTTAAAAACTCCCTTGTCCTGGGTTCGTGCACCGCCGTCATCGCCACCGGAATCGGCATCATGGCGGCCCTGGCCTTCATTCGGTTCGAGTTCCCCGGCAAGAACACCCTCAACACCCTGCTGCTCTCGCCGATCATGATTCCGGAAGTGGTCCTGGGCGTGGCCCTGCTCCTTTTCCTGCGCTGGCTCCAGCAGCCCAAGAGTTTCGCCCTGCTGCTCATCGGCCACGTGGTCCTGACCCTACCCTATGTGCTGTTGATCGTCCAGGCGCGCCTGGTGGGCATTAAAAAAGAGTATGAAGAGGCGGCCAAGACCCTGGGCGCCAATGCCTTCCAAACCTTTCGGGATGTAACTTTCCCGCTGCTGTTGCCGGCCATTATGGCCGGGGCACTGTTTTCCTTTACCATCTCTTTCGACGACATCACCGCCACTTTGTTCTGGGCAACCGCCCAGAATCAAACCGTACCGGTCAAAATTTTCAGCATGCTGAGAAATTCCATCAGTCCGGAGATCAATGCCCTGGGGGCCGTCATGATCGTATTGACCATCGCCACCCCGCTGCTGGCCGGCTATCTGTCCAGAAAGTTCTCGAAATTCAAACCATAACCCGACAACCCACAGCTGAAAGGAGAACCCATGGCTATCGTAACAACAGACAAACTGGATCGCGCCTACGAGGCGTACAAAAACGGCAAGCTCAGCCGGCGCCGTTTCCTGAAGTACCTGGGCCTGGCCGGCGCTTCCCTCGGACTGGTCGGCGCCCCCTTTGCCGGAGCCGTCCGGCAGGCCTGGGCCGCCAAGTCCATCCGCTTCGACGGCTGGGGGGGCTCGGTCTCCGAAGCCTTCCGCGAAAATGCCTTCAAACCGTTTACCAAGGCCACGGGCATCGAGGTCATCGACGGCGAATTCGGCGACATGAACTCCTACCTGACCCGCGTGAAAGCTTCATATCCACCAGGGGGAGAGTTCAACATCGCTCATCTCAGTGCTGTCTACGACTATGCCCGCTATGCCGAGCTTGGATTTAATTCGGTGATCGATGAATCCAAAATCCCCAACCTGAAAAATGTCATGCCGGCTATGATCAAGCCCCTTCGGGATATCACCAAAGGAACTCTCTCGGCCGTTCCCTACGACTTAGGTCAGACCGGCATCGCCTACAACACCAAGTATATCAGCAAAGAGAAAGCAGAGAAATTAGGCGTTGCTTTATTGTGGGACAAGAGCCTGAAAGGCAAGCTGGGCAGTTGGAGCGGCGACTTCAGGACCAACATGTGGTACGCCGCCCTGCACACCGGCCAGAGCCCCAACAACATGACCGACCTCAAAGCCGTCTGGGCCGCTCTTCGAGAACAACGCGGTTTATTGAAAAAATATTGGGCATCGGGCGCCGAGTTGATGAGCCTTTTGGCCAACGAAGAGATCTATGCCACCGTGGCCTGGTCCGGACGGGTCGCGGCCTTGCAGCAGGAAGGCCATCCCATCGGATATCTCTCTCCTAAGGGCACCTACTCATGGATGGAGTATCTGTACGTATTGAAGGGAACCGATATGGAAGTGGCCCAGAAGCTGCTCAACTTCATGCTGGAACCCGCCGCCGCCATCGCCGTGGCCGAAGGCCAGAACTACCCGCCCAGCCTCGATCCCACCAAGGTCAAGCTGACCGATAAGATCAAGAAGATGCCGGCCTTCGACCCCACCGGCAAACTTGACGGCTACCTGTTTGCCGTTCCTTCGTATTGGAATAAATCGCAGGTAGAATGGACGGAGAAATGGGATCGAGTAATGGCAGGCAGCTAACTTCCATTCAAAAAGGTAAAAGAATTGAACCCCGGACCGCTGCACGGCAGCGGTCCGGATTAAACAAGCAAAACAGGGGGACAGGCGAACGTGGCTACCGGCAACAAACCGCCCATGGTACAGTTCAAAGGAATCATGAAACGCTTCGGCAAGGTTGTGGCTGTCGAGAAGATGGACTTCGACATCGAAGAGGGATCGCTGGTCACCCTGCTGGGGCCGTCCGGCTGCGGCAAGACCACCCTTTTGCGCATGGTGGCC
The DNA here is from genome assembly GCF_963668215.1 of uncultured Desulfosarcina sp. Lineage (NCBI taxonomy): Bacteria > Pseudomonadati > Thermodesulfobacteriota > Desulfobacteria > Desulfobacterales > Desulfosarcinaceae > Desulfosarcina > uncultured Desulfosarcina sp. The sequence continues at coordinate 4,226,636 of NZ_OY764190.1, read as the reverse complement.
GGGTTGGAGGAGCCCACCGAAGGAGATATCTTCATCAAGGGCAAACGCATCAACGACACGCCCATCCACAAACGCAACCTGGGCATGATTTTCCAGAACTACGCCCTGTTTCCCCATAAGACCATTTTCGACAATGTGGCCTTCGGCCTGAAATACCGCAATGTCTCCAGGGACGAAATCGAGGAAAAGGTTTCCCGGGCCCTGGAGATGGTGCGTCTGCCCGGAGTGGAGAACCGCATGCCCAGCCAGTTGTCCGGTGGCCAGCAGCAGCGCATTGCCATGGCCCGGGCCATTGTGATCGAACCGGATGTCCTTTTAATGGACGAGCCCCTGTCGGCCCTGGACGAGAATTTGAGGGAGGCCATGCGCCGCGAGGTGGACAATCTCCAGCAGATGCTGGGCGTCACCACCATTTTCGTCACCCACGATCAGCGCGAAGCGTTGAGCATGTCCGACAAGATCCTGGTGATGAAAGATGGCCGCAAGCAGCAGGAGGGCGGTCCCGAATCCGTGTACAATGAACCGGTCAACCATTTCGTGGCCAGCTTTCTGGGCCACTCCAACTTCACTGGCGGAGAGGTCGTGGATGTGGACGACAGCCATGTTCATGTCCGGATCGAAACCGGCGACATCCTTTTCGCCAAAAATAAGGGCGGGTTTTCCAGGGGCGACAAGGTAGAGATGATCGTGCGCGCCCAGCGTTTCGACGCCTTTCCCAAAGAGGAATTCAAACCGGTCCCGGGATTGAACCACTTCGAAGGCCGCATCAAGGACCGCAGCTACATGGGCGGCGAGGTCAGCTACTTCATCGAACTGGCTGCCGGCCGGGAAATCCACATCATCAGCATGATGCGCACCCGTCTTTACAAGATCGGCGAGTCGGTCAGCGTGCAGGTGGCACCGCACCATTGCCACCTGATCCCTGCGGAATGAGACCGGCGCGGAGACCGCCCCAACCGTCTTTTCCAAACCTGAAAGCAGCATCCGCCGTTTTCAGGTTTCGTTTTTAAGGAGCTTAACGATGCTCAGATTGGAAAGCCTCGAAAAAGGATTTTTGGAGCGTTATGGTGACCGCATCGTCACCATCGATTCCTACACCCAGGGAGAACCCACCCGCCTGCTGGTGGGCGGTGTGGGACGCCTGCCCGGTGGTACCATGAAGGATAAACGGAGCCATTTCGAAGCCCGTTTCGACCATGTCCGCAAGCTGCTGACCCGCGAGCCCCGCGGGCACCGGGGAATCATGGCGGCGGCGGTGACCGAACCGGTCAGCGACAACGGCGCTTTCGGTCTTTTTTACATGGATGCCCGGCGCTACCCCTACCTGTGCGGCCACGCCACCATCGGGGCTGTGGCCACCCTGATCGAAGTCGGGGCACTGAAGGCCGAAGAGGGCGAAACGGTAATCACGGTCGACACCCCCTCCGGGCCGCTGGATGCCCATACCCGCGTCCACGATGGGCATGTGGAATCCGTGGCCATCGACATGGTGCCCTCGTTCGTTCTGGAAACGGATCGAAACATCGATGTCCCCGGATTCGGAACGGTTCCCGTCGACCTGGTCTGCGTGGGCGGTTTTTTTGCCATGGTTTCGGCCCGCAAAATCAGCATCGATCTGGTGCCGGGAAACAGGGGGCGATTGGTTTCCCTGGGGATGGACATCATCGACGCCGCCAACCGATCCGTGGATGTGGTTCACCCCGAGCGGCCGGAGGTGACCACGGTGGATGTCACCGAATTCTACGACGAGGATCCGCAGACCGGAAACGGCCGGGGCGTGGTGATCTACGGCGAGTCTCATATGGACCGTTCGCCCTGCGGCACCGGCACTACGGCCAAGATGACCCTGCTGCACCACCATGGCAGGCTTGCTCCCGGACAAACGTACCGCAATGCCGGCCCCCTGGGCACGGTGTTCGAAGGACGCATCGTGAAGACAGCGGCCATCGGAGGAATCGAGGGCATCGTGGGCCAGATTCGGGGCAATGCCCAGATTACCGGCTACCACCAGTTCGTGGTGGACGCCGCCGATCCGTTCCCCGAGGGGTTTTTGTTGTAGAAAAGGGGTCCAGGATGCGAGGTTCAACTGTAGTGGCGGGGTTTATCCCCGCCATTTTGGTTTATCCCCGCATTTGCCAACCAGGCGCGGATGAACCGCGCCACTACACTTAGTGAGAGATTGGAAGCGAGCCGTATTCATCGGCCCGGTGATGGGTTTTTGGTTTGGCGCAAGCCAAACCCTGATTGCCCTCAGTGCTCTCGGTGGTAGAAATATGAAATCCCGAAGGGACGCAGTTACCCTGTATTGATCCATTCCATTTCTTGACCGGTCCCGATAAAATCGATAATGAAGGCTTTTGGAAAATGACGAATTCATTGCCGACCCAACACTGCAATCGATATACCGGACAGGCCAGCATGATTATTGTTCGATCATTTCACTTGAATCCTTGATCCCTTGGCCCTCGAACCCTGAGGGGACCCAATCATTGTGGCTTTCTATTGGAGACCTATCTGAAATGCCCTCTTTCCCTTACGCCCCTGACCTCATACTTTACAACGGCGCCATTGCCACCCAGGAGCCCCGACAGCCTTTCGCCCGCGCCGTAGCCGTTGGAAACGGTCGAATCCTGGCCGTTGGAGACGATAACGACATCCTGAAGCTGGCTGCTGCAGGCACCGAAAAGATCGATCTCGACGGCCGCCTGGTGGTGCCGGGATTCATCGACACCCATATTCATTTTTATGAATGGGCCCTCAACCGCCAGGGCGTCCGGCTGGACGACCTCACCGGCATCGAAGATCTGGTTTCACGGTTGCAGCAGGCGGCCGCAACCCAGCCGCCCGGCCAGTGGATCATGGGCCAGGGGTGGAACGAAACCGACTGGACGGCGCCGCGCATGCCCACCCGCGAGGTGCTGGACAAGGCCGCACCCGATCATCCCGTGCTGTTGTGGCGCTGCGACCTGCACCTGGCGGCGGCCAACTCACTGGCTCTGAAACGGGCCGGGATCGATGCCGGCACCCCCGATCCGCCGGAAGGCCGGATCGAACGCGATGCCGCGGGCAACCCCACCGGCATCCTGCGGGAGCTGGCCATCAACCTGGCCCGCGATGCCGTTGCCCCGCCGGATTCCGATCAAATCATGCGGGCCTTTGCCGACGCAACCGACGCCCTGCACCGTCGGGGTGTTACCGGCATCGTCGATGTCCGGCTGATGAACGACAAGGACGGCGCCAGCGCCCTGCAGACCTTTCAGAAAATGGATGCCGCCAGCGACCTGGCCCTGCGCACCTGGGTGAGCCTGCCGGGCGAGCAGCTGGACGCCATCATTGGACTGGGCCTGCGCACGGGATTCGGCGGCGACCGACTGCGCCTCGGCCACGTGAAGTATTTCTCGGACGGCGGGATGGGCGCCCGCACCGCCTGGATGATCGACCCTTATCTGGATGGCGGCCACGGCATGCCCCTGATGGACATGGATCGACTGGCCAAAGACGTGGACCGGGCCGACGCAGCCGGTCTCTCGGTGATGATTCATGCAGTGGGCGACCGGGCCAATCGCGAACTGGTCGATCTGTTCGAAGATCTCGAATCCCGACGGAGCCGGTCCGGACGCCCGCGACCGGCCATTTCCCACCGGATCGAGCACGTCCAGATGATCCGTCCCGAAGACGCCGACCGATTGGGCCGCCTGCATCTGGCCCTGTGCGTGACGCCTTCCAATATGGTCCTGGACATGAATCTCATCGATACGGCGGTGGGTGAAAAGGGGCGCTGGTGCTATGCCTTTCGCCGCCTGCTGGACACCGGGGCGCCGGTCATGTTCAGCTCGGACTGCCCGGTATGCGATCCGGCACCGCTGCCGGCCATCCACGCCGCGGCCACCCGGCAGCGCAGCGACGGCACCCCGGAGTCCGGTTGGCATCCGGAAGAACGGATTACCGTGAGCGAGGCCCTGACCGCCTATACCGCCACGCCGGCAAAGGTCTACCAGGCCCACGATCTGGGCGTGATCACACCGGGGAAAAAAGCCGACCTGGTGGTTCTCAGCAAAAATATTCTGGAAATTAAGCCCTCCCGGATTCCCGAAACCCGGGTTGCGATGACGGTATTCGACGGAAGGATCGTCTACCGGCAGTTTTAGCGCTTAACAGCCTCATTAGGTGCCGCCTGAATTTTGCATAATAATCACCAACTGAACACAAGCGGGTAGTTGGATGAAGCCCGCTCCGAAGGGGAGTAAAAGCCGGACCCATGAACGTCGAACATCGAACGTCCAACTTCGAATTTCGAATAAGGTATTCTATCGTTTTCAAGGCGATTAAGCCCTGTTTCATAGACCGCTCCAACCTCCGGCAATTCTTTTGATCGATTGACGGAGCGAAGCGATTTCCTCATTCAATATTGAGCGTTCGACGTTCTAAACAACAAAGGAACACCCCATGCCGAAAACCGCCGACCGTCTGACCCGTTTCACCGAGTCTGTCATCCGCGAGATGACCCGCGTGGCCAATCAATATGACGCCATCAACCTTTCCCAGGGGTTTCCCGACTCCGATCCGCCGGCCGAGGTATTGGCCGCCGGCAAACGCGCCATGGCCGAGGGGCCCCATCAGTACGCCATCACCTGGGGAGCGCCCCGCTTCCGCAAGGCCCTCGTGGACAAGCAGCGGCACTGGATGGGCATCGACCTGGACGCCGACGCCCATGTGGTGGTCACCTGCGGCAGCACCGAGGCCATGATGACGGCCATGATGACAGCCTGCAATCCCGGCGACAAGGTAATCGTCTTTTCTCCCTACTACGAGAACTACGGCGCCGACACGATCCTCAGCGGCGCCGAACCGATCTACGTGCCCCTGCACCCCCCGGACTTCGATTTCGATCCGGCCCAATTGCGTGCCGCCTTCGAAAAGCGTCCCAAGGCCATCGTGCTGTGCAATCCGTCCAACCCCTCGGGGAAGGTCTTCTCCCTCGAAGAGCTGCAGATTATCGCCGACCTGGCCAGGGAGTTCGACGCCTTCGTGATCACGGACGAGGTTTACGAGCACATCGTCTACCCGCCCTACCGCCACCATTACATGGCCGCTCTGCCGGGCATGTTCGAACGCACCATTTCGTGCAGTTCCCTGTCCAAAACGTACAACATGACCGGCTGGCGCCTGGGATACGTGATCGGCGCGGAAACGGTGGTCGCCGGGGCCCGCAAGGTGCACGATTTTCTCACCGTCGGGGCCGCAGCCCCGCTGCAGGAGGCGGCCGTGACCGCCCTGGAATTGCCCTTGAGCTATTACGGGCAGCTCACGGCGGACTACACCCGCAAGCGGGATCTGTTTCTGGGGTACCTGGACGAAGCCGGACTGGCCTATACAAAGCCCCAGGGCGCCTATTATGTGATGGTGGACTGCAGCGAATTCGGTGTGACCGACGACAACGAATTCTGCCGCTGGATGGCAGAGAAGGTGGGCGTGGCGGCCGTCCCCGGCTCCAGTTTTTTCCACGAACCGGTCAACCACCTCATCCGGCTGCACTTCTCAAGAAACGAAGAAATTCTGGCCGAAACGGGCAAGCGGTTGAAAAAGCTCAAAACACTGATATAGCCCAGCTTTCGTCTGGGTCTTGGAAAGGATTGCGGGCCATGGCCGGCCTTGTCGATTATTCTTCGTCGGAAGCATCCTCGGCCTCCGCCCGCTTTTTCCGCAGCACATATCCGGTTTCCGGCAGGATATGGGCAAAGGCCTGTCCGTAAATCTCCCAGATGGTCACGAACAGCGCGGCGATGATCGGACCGATGAGCACCCCGATCATCCCGAACATGAAAATGCCGCCCATGGTGCCGAAGAAAATCATCAATTCGTGCATCTGGGTGTCCTTGCCTACCAGAATGGGCCGCAGCAGATTGTCCAGGCTGCCGACGACCAGACCGCAGAAAATCAGCAGTCCCACCGCCTTGCCGATGGCGCCGCTGAATCCCAATATCACCGCGGCCGGCAGCCAGACCACGGCCGTTCCGACGCTGGGGATGATGGAAAGCACCACCATGATCACCCCCCAGAAGGTGGCGCTGGGAATGCCCACCGCCCAGAAGGCCAGGCCGGCCAAGCTGCCCTGGAGAATGCCGATGACAGCGGTGCCTTTCAGTGTCGCCCGGCTTACCGAAGTGAATCGCTCCAGCAGCTGCTGCTCCTCCTGGTCCTGAAGGGGCAGGTAGTAGAGGATCTTCTCCAGCAGTTTTTCTCCGTCCATCAAAAAGAAATACATGGTGTAGAGCCATACGAAGAGCATGAAAATCAGATTGACGGCGCCGACGGCAGCCGACGAGAGATTGTTGACCAGAAGTTGACTGATTCCGCCCACCAGTTCGCCGGCCTTGCGCAGGATCAATTCGCTGTGCGGGGCGATCTTATCGTAGTAGGGAATGCTTTCCAGAATTTGGTTGATCCCACCGGGCTGGCTGAGCTGGTTTTTCACCCAGGGTACGGCCGACTGGCTGACCTTGATGGCCTGGCCGGTGACGACCCCGGTGAGTAAGCCCAAAGGCACCACCACCACGATGATGATCAGCGTCAGGGTAAGCAACGAGGCCAGACTTCGTCTTCCTTTAAGCACCTTTTCCAGCCAATGATAGATGGGTCGGGTCAAAGCCGCAAAAATGCCGGCCAGAAAGATGGCCATCAGGAAAGACCGGATCATGGAAAGAAAAACGGCAGAAATAAAAACCACCAGTAAAACGACGACAAAACTATTTAACCGTTCGTTGCTGTTGCTCATGACTGTTTCGCTCCCATCGGGTTCGCGGCGAATTGAAACCGTTAAGGATATCGCCCATACGATTTGATCGAAAAGCGATCTTATCCTAAAAAACCTCGAAGGACAAACTCCTTCGGGCCAACACGAATCACCCGACGAATCGTCTCTTGACCGGCATCCGGTTTCTGGTAAAAGGAAATCTTTGTCCATCTTTACTAAAAACCACAAGAGACCCAATGCCCGAACCGCCATCCACCCCAAACCGCCAATCACCGTCCGGCGTTCTGTTTGCCTTTTTCGCGTTCCTCATCTGGGTATTGAGTCCCGTTTACTGGAAGGCTCTTGGCCAGGTCGACGCCCTGGAAATCATCCTCCATCGGGTGATCTGGTCATTCGCCTTTCTCATGCCCCTGGTGTGGTTCGGCAGACAGTGGAACGACTTCAAAACCGCTTTGAAACGGCCTAAGATCATGGGCATTTTGCTGGTCACATCGATTCTGGTGGGTGTCAACTGGCTGATCTATATCTGGGCGGTGAACAACGGCCGCGTGCTCCAGGCCAGCCTGGGATATTACATCAATCCGCTGGTCAACATCGTCCTGGGGATGGTCTTTCTCGGCGAACGGCTGCGTCGGGCCCAATCCATTGCCGTGGCTCTGGCCACACTGGGCGTGCTCAACCTCGCCTTTCGCTATGGCGTCTTCCCCTGGGTCTCCCTGGCCCTGGCGTTCAGCTTCGGTTTATACGGACTGGTTCGCAAAGTGGCGGCCGTCGGGGCCTTGGCCGGTCTGACCGTGGAGACCCTGCTGCTCACGGTTCCCGCCGGCCTGTGGATATTTCACCTTCACCAGAACCATGCGGGTGCTTTCTTAAGATCCGGCGGCCATATCGACCTGCTGCTGATGGGCACCGGCATTCTGACGGCGACCCCGTTGCTGCTGTTCAATCTGGGAGCCAAACGCATCACCTTAGCGACCCTGGGCTTCATTCAATACACCGCGCCCACCGGTATGCTCCTTCTGGGAATTACCCTGTTCGACGAGCCCTTTACCCGCGTTCAGGCCGTCACTTTCGGGCTCATCTGGATGGCGCTGGCCGTCTATTCGTGGGATACGGTGCGGGCTCATCGCCAACGGCCATCCCGTTGATCGGAATTTTTGCGGGCAATCGACGCCAAAAAAAATCCGAATCGTGATTTTTATCAAGAATCCAAATAAGTTGACAGGTTTGTTACCGTGTGATAATTGTTTTTCGATAGTTGCTTTGCCGGTTTCCTCGAAATCCGTCGCAATGCCGCCGGGAACGACCCGCACAAGGGGCTTTTCATCAAACAAGGCTAACGGGAGATAACTATGGACGGTCGCCAGAAGCCTGATCCGCAACAGGAAAACAAAAACGACCTGAATGACGATGAGATCATCGACCTGACCCATGTGGTTGCCGAAGCGGTCAATGATGACATCATCGATCTGACCGAGGTTCTGGAACAGCCCGATTCCTCGCCGACAACCACCGTCGATACCGATGAAACGCCGCCCTCTTTGCAAGATGCCGCACCGGCCGAAGCGCCCCTGCAGCCATCTGCGGAAAGCGATGACGACATCATCGACCTGACGGATCTGGCCGTAGTACCGGAAGCGTCAGATGTTGGTTCATCTTCTCAGGCATCCGAAGACGAACCGGATGATGACATCATCGACCTTATGGACGTGGCCACCCCGATCGAAACCGAAATCGGCGCAACCGGAGACGAAGCCATCCAGCCAACCCCGGAAGATTCAGGGCAACCGGCCGAAGAAGAAGAGGAGATCATCGACCTGCTTGAGGTCACCGGCGATTCCAAGTCCCAGACGGCGTTAGACGAGCCGGAAGTCCCGGGAACCACGGATCAGGAGGAAACCCCACCGACCGGGGAAGAAGAAGATGTCATCGACCTGCTCGAGGTCGCCGACATTGCCCAACCCCAGGGGGTCGAGGACGAGACGGATGACGAATTCCCGGATTTGGAAAGCAGAGCCGAAGCCCTGCTGAAAGATACGGATGAACCCGTGAATTTCGAAACCCCGCAAGAGGCGGTCGAAACCGCGGGACCCGATGCCGATTTCAGCCTTTTTGAAGCGGAACCGGCCGCCGAGGAAACGGAAGCGTCCGAATCTTTCGAGCCGGTAGGAGTGTCGGTCGATGAACCGGACAGCGGAGCCATGTTCGTGCCGGCCACACCGCCTGAAACGCCTGTGCCCGAAGATGCCGTCTCTCTTACCGAGGAGCAGATCGAAACGGCCCTGACCCGGACAATCGAAAAAATCTACGGTGAAAAAATCGAGCAGTTGATGCTTCAGACCATCGAGAAAACCGTCAAACGGGAAATCGAAAAAATCAAGAACGCCCTGCTGGATGACAGCGACGGCATGTCCGGGTAGCCGGGCACGCCTTTGGCATCGACAGGGAACAGTTTATACTGGGGATTATCGACTAATCCCCTTTTCCATTTTTTTACGGCCTGGTATCGGCTACCGGGCCGTTTTGTACAAGGAGCACAATCCTTATGAGTCGCGATTTACTGGACAAGAGTTATTCTCCCGAAGAAGTCGAAAAGCGCTGGTACAGTTACTGGGAAAAAGAAAAACTGTTCGCCGCGGATGAAAGTACCACCCGGAAGACCTATTCCATCGTGATCCCGCCCCCCAATGTCACCGGGGTTCTGCATATGGGGCACGCGCTGAACAACACCATGCAGGACATCATGTGCCGCTACCGCCGCCTGAAGGGCGACAGCGTTCTGTGGATGCCGGGAACGGACCACGCCGGCATCGCCACCCAGAATGTGGTGGAGAAGAAGCTGGCTGCCGAAGGCACCGACAGGCATGCCCTGGGAAGAGAGAAGTTCATCGAGTCGGTGTGGGAATGGCGCAAGGAGTATGGCAGTGCCATCATCAACCAGCTCAAGCGGCTGGGCGCCTCCTGCGACTGGGATCGGGAACGCTTCACCATGGACGAAGGTCTCTCGAAAGCGGTGAGAAAAGTGTTCGTCCAGCTTTATGACGAAGGGTTGATCTACCAGGGGGACTACATCATCAACTGGTGCTGCCGCTGCCACACGGCCCTGTCCGATCTGGAGGTGGAGCACGAAGAACTGGACGGCAACTTCTACCACATCCGCTACCCCTATGCCGACGGCAGCGGGTCGGTCACCGTGGCCACCACCCGCCCGGAGACCATGCTGGGGGATACGGCCGTGGCCATCCACCCGGAGGACGAGCGCTACGCCGACCTGTCCGCCACGGCGGTCATCCTACCGTTGATGAATCGTGAAATCCCCATTATTCAAGACACCTATGTGGATCTGTCCACCGGCACCGGCGCCTTGAAGGTCACCCCGGCCCACGACCCCAACGACTTCGAGATCGGCCAACGCCACAACCTGCCCAGTATCAAGGTTATCGCCGACGACGGTTCCATGACCGAAGAAGCCGGCCGGTTCAAAGGGATGGACCGCTTCGAATGCCGCAAGGCCGTGGTCGAAGCCCTTCAGGCCGAGGGCCTGCTGGAGCGCATCGAGCCCCATCGCCACAGCGTCGGGCACTGCTATCGCTGTAAAACCGTGGTCGAACCCAACCTCTCGCGGCAATGGTTCGTCAAAGCCAAACCCCTGGCCCAAAAAGCCATCGAAGCGGTGGAAACCGGCAAGACCCGCATCATCCCGGAGTCCTGGACAAAAACCTACTATGATTGGATGTACAACATTCGCGACTGGTGCATTTCCCGTCAGATCTGGTGGGGGCATCAGATTCCGGCCTGGACCTGCCAGGGCTGCCGTAAAATGATCGTGGCCATGGATGCTCCGGACGTCTGCCCGGACTGCGGCGCCACCGATCTGGTTCAGGAAACCGATGTGCTGGACACCTGGTTCAGTTCGGCCCTGTGGCCGTTTTCCACCATGGGCTGGCCGGAGGAAACGCTTCTTCTCAAAAAGTATTATCCCACTTCGGTGCTGGTCACCGGCTTCGACATCCTTTTCTTCTGGGTGGCCCGCATGATGATGATGGGCATCCACTTCATGAAAGAGATTCCCTTTCACGATGTATACGTGCATGCCCTGGTCCGCGACGAAGAGGGCAAGAAGATGAGCAAGTCCAAGGGCAATGTCATCGACCCGCTCAACGTCATCGACCACTACGGCACCGACGCCTTCCGCTTCACCCTGGCCGCCTTTGCCGCCCAGGGCCGGGATGTCAAGATGAGCGAAAAACGGGTGGAAGGCTACCGCCACTTCATCAATAAATTGTGGAACGCCGCCCGCTTCTCGCTGATGCACCTGGACAAAGGCTTTGACGCCATGGAAGAGAAAAATCTCTCCCTGCAGGACCGCTGGATCGTCTCCCGCCTATCTGAAGTCGTCAAGCAGACGGAGCAGGCCCTGGACGCATACAGGTTCAACGAAGCCGCCGGTGCGGTCTACCAGTTTGTCTGGCACGAACTGTGCGACTGGTATCTGGAGGCCATCAAACCCACCTTGTACGACAAGGAAGGCGCCGCGGCCAAAACCGCCAGCCTGTCCGTGCTCTGGCATGTTTTCCGGGACGCTTTGATTCTGCTGCATCCTTTCGCGCCCTTTGTCACCGAGGAAATCTGGCACGCCCTGCCCGGTACCGAGGGCTCCATCATGAAAGCAGCCTGGCCCGACGGAATCATGCCGGGCAGTGATCCGGAGGCGGAAGCACAAATGCAGACCGTCATGGCGATGATCACCGGCATCCGAAACGTGCGCGGCGAAATGAACATCTCCCCTTCCACGGCGCTCACCGTGGCGGTGAAACCGGAAAATCCGGAAATCGGCCTGGTGGTGGAAAGCAACCGGGACCTGATCGAAAATCTGGCCCGTCTCGACGGACTGACGGTAGATGCAGCCATGAAGGGTCCCAAGGCGGCGGCCACGGTGCTGGTGGGCGGCGCCACGGTGTATGTGCTGCTGGAGGGCATTATCGATTTTGCTCAGGAGCAGGTGCGGTTGGAAAAAGAAATCGGCAAACTGACCAAGGAACTGGCCGGGATGAACAAAAAGCTGAGCAACGAGGATTTTCTTGATAAAGCCCCCGCCGACGTCGTGGCCGGCGTCCGTGAAAAACATGCCGCCAAGCTTGAAAAACAGCAGGCACTGGAAGCCACATTGGAACGTATTAAAGCAATGATGGGTTAATCTCATGCACACCATCGAAGATCTGATCCAACTGGCCCTCAGGGAAGACATCGGGCCCGGCGATATCACCACGGACAACCTCGTGGAAGCAGGGATGTCGGGCAAAGGCATCATTGTGGCCAAACAGGACCTTGTCATCGCCGGTCTGGCGGTGGCCGAAACCGTCTTTAAAACCCTGGATCCTGGAATCGAATTCACGGCAAATTTCACCGACGGCCAGAAGGTCCGTTCGGGAAGCACCGTAGCCACCACAACGGGCTCCCTGAAAGCCCTGCTGAAAGGCGAGCGCACCGCCCTGAACTTTTTGCAGCGCATGTCCGGCATCGCCACCCAGGCCAACGATTTGGTGGCCAAGGTCGCCGGAACCAACGTCAAGCTGGTGGATACCCGCAAGACCACACCTGGCTGGCGGGAGCTGGAAAAATATTCCGTGCGTATGGGCGGCGCCCACAACCACCGCATGGGATTGTATGACGGTGTGCTGATCAAGGACAACCACATCGCCGTCTGCGGCGGCATCGCCAATGCGGTCGAGAAGGTCCGGCGGGAGATTTCTCACCTGGTCAAGGTGGAGGTCGAGGTTTCCAGCCTTAAAGAGGTCGAAGCGGCCCTGGCTGCCGGAGCGGACATCATCATGCTGGACAACATGGATCTCGAGCAGATCGTTCAGTCCGTAAGGTTGATCGATAAAAAAGCCCTGGTGGAAGTTTCCGGCAACGTCACCGGCGGGCGTCTTGCGGATCTGGCCCGCACCGGCGTGGATCTGATCTCCATGGGCGCCCTCACCCACTCCGCCGTAGCCGTAGACCTGAGCATGAGAATTAACAGTTCATGATTCCGATTCGCGACACCACCCCGTCCAAATCCGTGCCGATCGTCAACAACACCCTCATCGGCATCAACGTGGTGTTTTTTCTGGTCCAGTTGGCCCATGGGACGACCCAGGACCATTTCGTCTACATTTACGGCCTGGTGCCGGCCAAGTTCACCGTGCCCCAGGTGTCGGCCTATTTCTCGCTGGGCCAGAACATCCTTTCCCTGTTCACCTTCATGTTCCTTCACGGTGGATTCCTCCATCTGATCGGGAATATGTGGTCGCTTTACATCTTCGGCGACAATGTGGAAGACCGCCTGGGTTCGGCCCGCTACATCATTTTTTATCTGTTGAGCGGCCTGGCCTCCGGTCTGATCCACCTGCTGTTCAACGCCCACTCCAACATTCCCACCATCGGCGCCAGCGGGGCCATTGCCGGCGTCATGGGGGCCTATTTCATTCTCTATCCGCACTCGCGCATCCTTACCCTGATCCCCATCATCTTCATCCCCTGGTTCGTCGAAATTCCGGCCTTCTTCTTCCTGGGGATCTGGTTCGTCCTGCAGTTGTTCAACGCGGCGGGAAGCGCCGGGCAGGCAGCCGGGATCGCCTGGTGGGCGCACATCGGAGGCTTCGTTTGCGGCATCCTTTTTCTCAAGCTGTTCGACCGCATCCCCCATGCCGGCATCAGCCGGCGCATCGGTCCCGAGAAAAAACACTCCCACCGTTTCCAGGTGGTCAAGACCAACCGCGGCAGTGAGGATGCCAATTTATACGGCACCCTCACCATCACCCAGTATGAAGCTATGGTCGGCGCCCGCAAACTGATCACCGTCCCCTGGGGTCTCCAGAATCGTCTGTTCAACGTCATTGTGCCGCAGGGAATTGAAGACGGGCAGGTACTGCGTTTAAAAGGGATCGGCCGCCCTAAAAGCGACGGCACCCGGGGGGACATGATGCTGAAAATCAGGATTCAGCATATTTGATGAACGGTCGAACGCGCCGGACGTTCGCTCAAATGCGGACCATTAATCCGATGTCACCATGCTTTCGGGCAGGATAATGGTTACTTTTTCTTTTTGAACGTTCAGAAAGGCGGTTTTGAACAATGGCTTGCCGTCCAGCGTATTGACCGTCACATCCGTGACCGCGATAAAGTCATGGGCGCTGCCCATAAAATCGGTCAAACGGGAATCGGCAAACATGGCAATATCCCCGACAATCATGAATTGGTCGGTGTAAATGCGAACTTGGGTCCTGTCCTGCTGATCTTCCGTCATGGAAGCCTCCTATGAATGGCTTTGGGCGCGATGGCAATCTTTTTATAGCTGCTTCGAAAATCTGCTGGCAACGGTACTAATATCTGTCAACGCATCTGCTTTTATTTCGGCACTTGCCTGATGTTACTTAACTGATTTTCATCCCTCTGTTGAAATGAGGGCCGCAGAACCAAAATCAGCGGCACGCCCAACAACTGCCGCAAACCGGCATCGACGATCACGACAGGGATCGTTTGTTACACCATAATGGCCTATATTAAAAGAGAAAATGTACAAATTCCCGGTCAGGCCAGCAGGCCCCCGTCGCAGGTAATGCAGGCCCCCGTGGTGTAGGATGCCGCATCGGAGACCAGGTACAGCACCGCACCAGCCATTTCATCCGGTTCCGCATGGCGTTTCAAGGGGATCTGGGCAATCACCGTTTGGTAGACCTCTTTGTTCTGCATGAGAACGGATGAGAATTGGGTATCCGTGAATCCGGGCAAAAGGGCATTGACCCGGATCCTGTAGTCGGCCAGTTCCTTGGCAAAGGCCTGGGTCATGGTGATCAATGCCCCTTTGGTAATGGAGTACACCCCCTGAAACGCGGCCGGCCGGATGCCGTTGACCGACGAGACATTCACCACTGCGGCCTTTCCGGCGGCCTTCATCAACGGGACGGCCTTCTGAATCATGAAAAAAGGCCCCTTGAGATTCACATCGACGGTCTTTAACCAGGCGCTCTCATCGATGGCGGCCAGCTCGCCGAAAAAGGGGTTGGTGGCGGCGTTGTTGACCAGAATGTCCAACCGGCCCCACGTCTCGCCGATCTTTTCGTAGAGCGCACCGATTGCATCAAGGTTGCCCATGTTGCAGGCCAGAGCCGTGGCCCGGCCGCCCTTTTCACGGATGCCGGCGGCGACGGTTTCCAGGTCTTCCTGGCTGCGGCTCACCAATATCGTCTCGGCCCCATATTCGGCCAGCGTCTCGGCGATGGCCCGGCCAATTCCCCGGCTGGCGCCGGTCACCAGGGCGATGCGGTCTTTCAGATCGAACGATACCATGCGTACTCCTCTCTTTGCTCTAGTATTCACTGGAGCCCATAACCCTCGATGCCGCCTTCTCCAGAACCCCCACCCCCAGCCCCAGCATCTCGAAGCGCGGGTCGGTGGTCTGGCCGTGGTAAAACCGGTAGTAGATCTGCTGGGCGATCACCGCCAGGCGGAACAGGCCGAAGCAGTAATACCAGGAAAAATTCTTTACCGTAGTGCCGGTCTTCTCTTCGTAATAAGCCACGATCTGCCGCCGGGTCATCATGCCTGGGGCGTCGGTCGGCATGGTCGCCACCAGCTTGAATTCCTCGCTGTCGCCGGATTCGATCCAATATGCCAGGGAAGCGCCCAGGTCCATCAACGGATCGCCGACAGTTGCCATTTCCCAATCCAGCACGCCGATAATCCGGTCCGGTTCGATGGGATCGAGAATCACGTTGTCGAACTTGTAGTCGTTGTGAATCAGCGCCGGTTTGGGATGATCCGAGGGCATATTGGCTGCCAGCCAGGCCATGACCGCTTCGAAGTCCGGCACGTCGTCGGTGCGGGCATCCCGATATCGCGCGGACCATCCCTGGACCTGCCGATTGACGTATCCTTCGGGATTGCCCAATTCCGCCAGGCCGCACTTCTGGTAGTCGAGGCGGTGAAGCTCGGCCAGCACGTCCACCCACCGCCGGCACAGCCGATCGGCCCAAACTGCGTCAAATTGCGGGCCTTCGGGCAGGGTTTTTCTCAAAATGACGCCCGACAGCCGCTCCATCACGTAAAAGGGAACGTCCATGACTGCCGGCTCATCGCAGTAGGCCAGCGGTGACGGAACATAGGGAAATACGGGGGCAAGTGCGCTGAGGATGCAATATTCCCGGTTCATGTCGTGTGCACTGCGGGCTTTTTTCCCGAAGGGAGGGCGCCGCAGCACCAGTTCCCGGGCCCCCACGGAAATCAGGTAGGTCAGGTTGGAATAACCGCTGTGAAACTGGCGGATGCTTACCGGACCGTCCAACTCTTTCAGGGTCGCTTTCAGGTAGGTCGCGACGGCATCGACGTCCAGGGATTCTCCCTGGCGCACCGCCCGGGCCTGGTCCATCTTATTCGTGGGCGTACTCATGGGCTCCTTTCTTGCCATAGGCGTGGATCATGGCAATGACAAAATCCGCGTAGGCTTCTACCGTAATTTCGCGTTGACGATATTTCCAGCGTTTCAGGTACCAGTCCTGCAGCAGCGCCTTGATGGCGGCGGCGGCCAAAAGCGGGTCGCCGATGGCAAAGGCTTTCCCGTCGATTCCGCGATTCAGGATATCCACGAAAATGGCTTCGGTCTGCAGTTCTCCGGCAATGGCGCGTTTGCCCTCTTCGGCGTGGAAAAACCGGGTTTCCATGTAAGAGAAGAAAAACCACGGCTGCAGGACTTCCGACAAATAGAGGTGGCTGCGCACGGCGGTTTCCAGGGCAAGGACCGGATCATTTACATCGGTCAGCTCTTCGGTCATCACCCGCGCGACGATGGCCCGGCCCTGCTCCTGGATCAGGGTCAGCAGCTCCTCCTTGTTCTTGAAGTAGGCGTACAGCCCGCCCAGGGACATGCCGCTTTCAGCGCACAGATCGCGCAGGCTCATGGCATGGAAGCCCTTGCGGTTGGCCAGCTTCAGGGTCGCTTTGAAAATTTTCACCAGGTTCCCGACCGCCACCTTCTCTTTTTTGATGCGGATGGTGCCGGCCCGGCTGGCGAAAATTTCGCGGCAGATGTTCTCGGTAGAAACCGCTACCCGCTTTTCGAATTTCTTGAGATCTTGATAGCTCATAGCTCGTAGCTCATGGCTGATAGCCGATAGCCGATTGCTATGAGCTATCAGCTACATGCTATCCGCTCATTTTCATCCCGGCAGATTCAACGCCGCCTTAATCCCGCCCTCGGC
The DNA here is from genome assembly GCF_963668215.1 of uncultured Desulfosarcina sp. Lineage (NCBI taxonomy): Bacteria > Pseudomonadati > Thermodesulfobacteriota > Desulfobacteria > Desulfobacterales > Desulfosarcinaceae > Desulfosarcina > uncultured Desulfosarcina sp. The sequence goes on along the minus strand of NZ_OY764190.1, from coordinate 4,209,641 downwards.
ATGGGATTTAAGGATATGGCGGGCCACCGACACCTTATGCACCTCGTCGGCCCCGTCGTAGATACGCGCCGCCCGTTCGTGGCGGAAGAAATGGGCCAGCACGGTATCGTCGGTCATGCCCAGCCCGCCGTGCACCTGCAGGGCCCGGTCCACGACCCGCTGCATGGTGTTGGCCACCACGAATTTGATGAAGGAGATTTCGTGCCGCGCCGCCTTGGCGCCTTCCTTTTCGATCTTCCAGGCCGCGTGAAGGGTCATCAGCCGGGCGGCCTGGATTTCAGCGGCGCACTCGGCGATCCAGGCCTGGATGATCTGCTTGGACCCTAGCGTGCGCCCGTCGGGAGAAATCTTGCGGGTGTTGGCCCGCCGGCACATCAAATCGAAGGATCGCTGAGCGATGCCCAGCCAGCGCATGCAGTGGTGTATCCGCCCCGGTCCCAGGCGTTCCTGGGCGATGACGAAGCCATGTCCCTCGGGCCCCAGCAGGTTGGTCTGGGGCACCCGGCAGTTCTGGTAGAGAATTTCTCCATGGGAAGCGTAGTCGGTCCCCCGATGCCCCATCACCGGAATGTTGCGTACCAGGTTGAATCCAGGGGTGTCTGTGGGCACGATGATCATGCTGGCCTGCAGGTAGGGCGGGGCCTCGGGATTGGTAACGGCCATGACAATGGCAAAGGCGGCGCCGTCGGCCGAAGTAGTATACCATTTCTGGCCGTTGATCACGTATTCGTCGCCGTCTTTTTTGGCCGTGGTTTCCATCATCACCGGATTGGAGCCCGGCATGTCCACCTCGGTCATGGAAAAGCAGCTGCGGATCCGGCCATCCACCAGGGGCTGAAGCCACCGGGCCTTCTGTTCCTCGGTCGCGTATTTATGCAGGATTTCGATGTTGCCGGCATCCGGGGCCTGGCAGTTGAATACGTAGTGACCGATGGGAGAGCGCCCCAGTACCTCGGAGACCAGACCGTGCTCCACCAGATCCAGCCCCATGCCTCCCAGTTCTTTGGGATGGTTGGGCGCCCACAGCTCCATCTTCCGGACCATGTTTCGTTTTTCTTCCAGCACCGGAAGAAGGTCCACGAACTCGTGGTTGAGAAATTCCGGTTCCAGCGGGATCAGTTCCTTGTCGACGAATTCGTTGATCATCTCCAGGATGACCTGCATTTTTTCCGAGATGGCAAAATCCATAAATGGCTCCTTGGGTCCAGGGTTGTCGAATTCAGCGGTAGGTCACGAGACCATCGCCGGCCGGCGGCGCCAGGTGTGCCTTCTCATTGAAGGTGTCCAACCCGGTGCGCCCCCGGCTGAATTTAAAACAGGTTATGGATGCGTTGACCAGCTGCCAGGAAAGTGAGATGGCCGTTTCCGGGGCCAGCCCCAGAACATGGCCTACCATGGCGGCGATGGGGCCGCCGGAAGTAAAAACCGCCACCCGGCTGCCGCCGGGGCAGCCGTTCAACATTTCCTGGATGCCGGCAGCCGCCCGGCTGCAAAAACCTTTCCAGGAAGGAAGACCGTCCAGGCGGTCGCGGCCCGATGCCCATCGGATCATCACGCGGCCGAATACGTTTTGAAACATCCGCCGGTCCGACAACATGTTATCGACGGCTTTCCCGAAGGCCGGGTCCTCCTCCAAGATAATCGGTATCAGGGTGCGAAGCACGGTTTCATAGTCGTACTCATCGAACACCGGATTTTCGGAGGGTCGGGGCATCGTAATACCGGCCTGCCGGTAGCTTTCGGCCGTTTCGGCCGCCGTTTGCCTCTGCCGCCGCAGCGATCCCGACCAGCAGGCATCGAAACGGATGCCGGCGCCTGCCAAAAAGCGGCCCAGCATCCGGCCCTGGCGGCGGCCCAATTCCGACAGGTCGTCGTAGTCGGCGGCCCCGAAGGAGGCCTGTCCGTGGCGAATCAGATAGAGCGTGCCCATACCGTGAATCTTCCGTTGTGCCATTTAAAATAGCGGTTCGTTTCGCCCCTCTATAAAATCCGGCCACCCGGCTGTCAATAAAAATATAACGAACGTTCGTTTTTTATTGCCATGGCGAATTTTTATGGCTATAGGGAAATCAACCATCACGACGAGGAAACCATGGCATTTTCGATACTGGTGTGTATCAAGGCAGTCCCCGATCTGTCGTCCGGCCAGAAACTGGTCGTCGAAGGCGACCGAATTGCGCAAGCGGACATCGAGTGGTGCATGAACAGCTATGATGCCTGTTCGCTGGAAGCCGCCTTGGCCATCAAGGACGCGGAGCCTCAGGTCACCGTGGACGCCCTTTCGGCAGGGACGGAAGTTGTTCGGCCGGTCATCCGGGGGGCCATGGCCATGGGCGCCGATGCCGGAATCCATCTGCCCCTGGAAGTCGATGAATGCACGTCTGCGGAGACTGTGGTCGCAGCCATCGCCCGTTATGCCGAAGAAAAAGAGTATGACCTGATTTTTGCCGGCGCCATCTCCGAAGATCTCATGCAGGGAATCACCGGCCCCATGGTCGCCGCTGAACTCGACCGGCCGTGCGCTGCGGCAGCCATGGCCATCGACCTGGATTGTTCAAGTAAATCCCTGGATGTCTCCTGCGAAATGGAGGGCGGCATGTCCGAACACATCCGCCTGGCCCTGCCGGCCCTGGTGACGGTTCAGACCGGCGGCTGGCAGCCGCGCTACCCCACCCTTTCCAATACCTTGAGATCCCGCAAACAGCCCATCCAGCGCGTGGAAGCAAATCAGGGAAAAGCGGACGCCAGCGCCGTCCGCACCCTTGGCCTGGCACCCCCGCCGCCGGCGTCGGCCTGCCGGATCATCGAGGGGACGCCGGCTGAAAAGGCGGACAGGCTGCTGTCGCTGTTCGACGAAAAAGGATGGCTCAAATGAAGAAGTCAGACTCCAGGAGTCAGCACTCCCTTTTGATCGTCGGCGAAACCATCGACGGTCAACTTTCCGCCGGTACGAAAAGCCTTGGCCAACAGGCCCTGGATCTGGCTGGCCGGTTGAATTGCCGGGCAGTGGCTGTGCTTTTGGGAGATCGAATCGGGGAAGCCGCCGACCAATGGTCGCGAACCACTGGTCTGCCCGTCATCGCGTTGGAAAACGGGCAATGCCGCTACCCCAATCCGCACCTAGCCGCTTCTGGCCTGGAGTCGCTGATCAAAGCGCACGCCCCTTCGGCCATCTGTTTTCCCCATGCCATGCGGGCCTGCCAGGCGGCGGCCACCCTGGCCCGGCGCCTCGATGCCCCTTGCATTACGGCGGTGGAGTCCATTGAGAAAAACGCCGAAACCATCGTCCTGAAACGGTCGATTCACGGCGGCCGCCTTTGCGCTACCCTTGCCGCCGAACGGCTGCCGGTGGTTCTGACCGTCATGCCGGGGCTGTTTTCCGGTTCAACGGCCGCGCATCCTGCGGCCTCACCATCCGTGGAAATCAGAACGCTTAAGAGCAGAGACGATCGCTATATTCCCCGATCCATGGAACTGTCCGTTCATGCCGACCAGGCACTTGAAAAAGCCCGGGTGGTCGTAGCGGGTGGACGCGGTTTAGGAGAAGCCGAAGCGGTCGGTGCGTTGGAAGGGGTGACGGAAATCTTTAAAAACGCGGCCGTAGGCGGGTCCCGAGGGGCCTGCGACCTGGGCTGGCTGCCCCATTCCCGGCAGATCGGGGAGACCGGCCGCACCGTTTCCCCGGCCCTCTACCTGGCCTGCGGCATCTCCGGCGCCCCCCAGCATCTTGCCGGCATGCGTGACTCACAGACCATCGTGGCAATCAATACCGACAAAACCGCCGCCATCCTGCGCCAGGCCCACTATGCCGTAATCGAAGACCTGAGAACTTTTCTACCGCTGCTCGTAGAGCGCTATCAGCGAAAAATGACCAAAGGAGAAACCCATGAAGATCGATGACGTCAAACAAATTCTGGTTATCGGAGCCGGCACTATGGGACACCAGATTGGTTTTCTGTGCGCCCTGCACGGATACGATGTGGTCGTCTACGATGTAAACGACGACTTTTTGGCCTCCGCCCGCAAACGGGTGGATCGGCTCGCCGACCGGTTTATTGCCAGAAAACGCCTTGCCGAAGAGCAGAAGGAATCGGTGCTGGCACGCATGGCATATACCAGCGATGCCGAAGCTGCCGCTGCCGATGCGGACATCGTCACCGAATCGGTGCCCGAGGATCCGGCGCTGAAAGGCAAAATTTTCGGCCAGTTCAACCGCCTGTGCCCGGAACGCACCATCTTCACGACCAACACGTCGAGCCTGGTGCCCTCCATGTTCGCCGATGCCACCGGGCGCCCGGACCGCTTTCTGGCCTTTCATTTTCACGACATCCAACTCACCGACGTGGTAGATGTCATGCCCCATCCCGGAACTTCGCCGCAAGCAGTAGAACTGGTACGAGATTTTGCCGAACGCCTGGGCCAGACGGTAATTCTGCTGGAGCGGGAGAATTTCGGATACGTCTTCAACGCCATGCTCAGCGATCTGTTCAAATCGGCGCTGACCCTGGCCGCCAATGGGGTGACTGCCGTGGAAGATATCGACCGGGCCTGGATGGGTGTCCTGCAGGCGCCCATGGGTCCCTTCGGCATGATGGACAGCGTGGGGTTGACCACTGTCTGGAAGATTACCGACTACTGGGCCAAGGCCACCGGCGACGCCCAGATGACTGCCAACGCTGCCTTTCTAAAGGTGCTCATCGATGACGGCCGGCTGGGGAAAAAAAGCGGAGCGGGGTTCTATAGTTATCCGAAGCCATTATTCCAGCAGCCGGGCTTTTCGGGTCAGAAGTCGGGGGAGTGAGGTCGGAAGACAAAAGACTGATGCCGGAAGTCGGATTTTTTAATCGGAGAATTTGGGTATTGAGGAATTGAGGGATTGCAGGTGCAGCTTTCGGCCGCCCTCTTCCCTCAGTCCTCAGTCTTCCGTCTTCAGGAGCTTGATCATCGTCCGCATAAACGCCGGCAAATCGTCCGGCGTACGGCTGGTGACCAGGCGGCCGTCCACCACCACTTCTTCGTCCACCCACTCGCCGCCGGCGTTGACCAGGTCGTCCTTGATGGAGAAATAGGAGGTCACCTTGCGGCCGCGCACGATGTCCGCCGAAACCAGCATCCAGCCGGCGTGGCAGATGGCCGCCACCAGCTTGCCGGCACTGTCGAACCCCTTGACCAGGTTGACCATAGCCGGGTAGCGGCGCATGTGATCCGGGGCATATCCGCCGGGGATGACGACCCCGTCGAAATCTTCAACCGAAACCGCGTCGGCGGTGGTGTCGACTTTGGCGGGCAGGCCGGATTTGCTGTGATAGGTCTCGGCGCTGCCCGAGCCCACCACAGTGACATCGGCCCCGGCCTCCTTGAGACGGTAGTAGGGGTACCAGAATTCGAATTCGTTGTAGAAGGTCTCCACCAGGATCAGGATTTTCTTTCCGTTGAGTTCCATTATCTACTCCTTCAATGTCAGCCGCACGGACGCGACAATTTTTACCGGGTGATAGGATCGTTTGGCCTTGGCCAGGCCGGGGATGCCCATGTCGCTCTCTTTGTTCAGGTAGGTATAGCCATTGAAAAGCATGCGGGCACAGGCGTTGTCAAAATACTGGTAGAGCCCCTTGATGCTGCTGAAGGCTTTCTCGTATTGCAGGGTCGCCATATCCCGGGTCAACGGGGCCGAGATTCCAAAGGCGTTCACCTGCCCGTCGATGCGCAGCAGGATGCCTTTCACGCCCAGCGCGTCGAAGTGCGTCAAGGTGTTGATGGCCGCCTGCTTCTCGCAGGCCAGATCCAACTGATCGTCGGCGTCGCAGTCGCGTTCCCGGCACCACTCCTCCAGAAAAACGAGGCAATCTTCCACGCTTTGTTCGGCAATGGGCTCGACGACCACCCTGTCCGCATCGACGTAGCTGCGTTGGAACTGTTTGATCAGGTTGCGTTTTTTAGAATAGCGGTTGCCCTTGAGCTGGGCCATGTCCTCAACATGGTAGACGTAGTCGCTATAAGCACCGTGGCTGTCCATTTTAAAGAACCGTTCGACGGCATCGCTTCCAAAATGGTCCACATAGGACTGGGGAACGAACCAGTACTGGTCGTGTCCCGCCTCACGGGCTACCGCCGCCAGTTCCTCGGGGTCGAACATGCGTTGGGGGCAAACGGGAAGCAGGAGATGACGGTTCTCCTTTTGGGTTTTAAATTCGGCGGCCACGACCAGGGCGTCGTTATACTCGGCGCCGTAGGGCTTATACTCGTTGTTGCTCCAGGCGATGATGGAGGAAAGGGCGTAGGCGCAAAGTTCGTAGCGCTGGTTTTCGAAATAGGAACGATACCTGTCAAACGTCGGGGCTGTCAGTTCGGTGAAATTCATTATCTTTTCTTGAGCATGGGCAAAGCATCGGCCATGGGAGCGAACCCCAGCGGCCGATAAAATGGATGCGTTTTCCTTTCTGCAATCAATCCGATCCAACCGATTCCGTCGGCTTCGAGGCGGGCCACCAGGGTTGCCACCATCCGGGAGCCGATGCCCTGCCCGCGAAAGGATGGATCCACGGTGACGTCCTGAATGTAGGCGTCGCTGATCCTGTCGCTGATGGCACGGCCCATGGCAATGATGGTGTCCGCCTGCCGCGCGACCAGAAAACAGTGGCTGCCGCTGACGATGCCGCTTACGAGATCCGGATCATCGCCCTCCTCCGCCTTCCACCATCCCGCCTGGCGATACAACTCGATCAGGCGGCCGATTTCGGCCGGGGTCGGGGTTTGAAGAAACGAGTAGTCAATCATACCAATAAAAAACCAAAACCGGTGGAAAGCCATAATGCTCTCCTACCGAATCCGGGTTAAAGAAAAATCAGGAAATTGAATTGTCGAAAATACAAGACACCTTGTTTCTGCCGGCCTGCTTGGACCGGTACATGGCCTGGTCGGCCCGCTGGACGAAACTGGCGATCTTCTCCTCCCGGAAATATTGGGTGACGCCGATGCTGATGGTGATCCTGACGCCGGGCCTGATGCCGTCGGTAAAGTCTTCAGCGCTGACAGCAGCCCGCAGACGTTCGGCCACCGTCCTGGCCTCATCGACATCGGTATCGGGGAGAATAATGGTGAATTCCTCACCGCCGTACCGGTAAGCCGTGTCCATATTTCGCAGGCAGGATTTGATCACCCGGCCGAGACGCACCAGAATCTTGTCCCCCTCCAGATGCCCATAGGTGTCGTTGTAATCCTTGAAGTTGTCGATATCCAGAAGAAGCAGGCTCAGCTTGTGATCGTAGCGATTGCAACGCTCGATCTCGCCTTTGAGCTGAGCATAGAAATGCCTGGAGTTGTATAGCTGGGTCAGGCCGTCGGTAATGGAGAGCTTCTTGAGTTCGTCCAGCATCCGAACCCGCTCCTGGTTGAGGCTTCGCTCCTTGAGCACGCGTTTGAGCCGCAGGAGCAGTTCTTCGAAGCGCACCGGCTTGAACACAAAATCGCTGGCTCCCTTGCTGATGGCCTCTTCGTAGGAGTACTCGGTGCTGTAGCCGGTCATGACGATCACATCGCTGTCCCCCATGCGTTTGATGTGGTCGGTCAATGCCAGCCCATCCATCCCGGGCAGCATGATATCGGTGATCACAACCTCGACGCTGTCAGTGGCCAGCACGTCCAGGGCCTCTTCGGCGCTGGAGGCCACCGTGGAATCGTACCCGGACATCTCGATGAACTCGCGCATCGCATCCCGGACGGATAGATCGTCGTCGACGATGAGAATATGTGCTGTCATAAAGCCGTTTATCTATAGCTCTGACCGCTTGCGGATACCGGTTGACAGGCCCGAAAACGATCTGATATTAATATAAATTTTTAGCAACTTGCAGATTATAACCACATTGATATCCGGTGTCAACCGACGGTTGCCGCCGGGATTGATCGAATCGTTAAGATCATGAAAAACATACGCAACTTCAGCATCATCGCCCACATCGACCATGGCAAATCGACCCTTTCCGACCGGTTGATCCAATCCAGCAAGATCATTTCGGACCGGGATTTCAAGGACCAGATTCTGGACACCATGGATATCGAAAGGGAGCGCGGCATCACCATCAAGAGCCAGACGGTGTGCCTGCCATACACCGCCAAAGACGGCAAGAGCTACCATCTGAACCTGATCGATACGCCGGGCCATGTGGATTTCACCTATGAAGTCTCAAGGGCCCTGGCCTCCTGCGAAGGCGCGCTCCTGTTGATCGATGCCAGCCAGGGCGTGGAGGCCCAGACCCTGGCCAACCTCTATCTGGCCCTGGAGCACGACCTGGAAATCATTCCGGTCATCAACAAGATCGACCTGCCCTCGGCGGATATCGAACGGGTCAAGGACCAGATCGAGGAGGATCTCGGCCTGGACCCGGAAACGGCCATTCTCGCCTCGGCAAAGGAAGGGTTGGGCATCGAGGACGTCATGGAGGCCATTGTCGAGAAGCTGCCCCCGCCCACCGGCGACGCGGACGCCCCCTTGCAGGCCCTGATCTTCGATTCGCATTACGACGCCTTCCGGGGTACCATCGTTCATTTCCGCGTAAAGCAGGGCACCATCCGTACCGGGGACCGCATCCGCTTCATGTCCAACAACGCCAGTTACAAGGTCGAGGAAGTGGGCGTCTTCCAGATCGTTCGGGTCCCCCGCAAGGAACTGTCCGCCGGCGAGGTGGGGTACATGATCGCCGGCATCAAAACCGTCAGCGACACCCGCTGCGGCGACACCATCACCCATCACCGCCAGCCCTGCGACAAGCCCCTGCCCGGTTTCAAAGAGGCCAAACCGGTGGTCTTTTCCTCCATCTACCCGGTGGCCTCGGACGGCTACGAAGACCTGACCGTCGCCATGGAAAAGCTCAAGCTTAACGACGCCTCGCTGATCTACGAAAAGGACAGCAGTGCGGCCCTGGGCTTTGGATTTCGCTGCGGTTTTTTAGGCTTGCTGCATCTGGAGGTGGTCCAGGAACGCCTGGAGCGCGAATACGACCTCTCCTTGATCCTCACCGCCCCGTCGGTGCGCTACCGGCTGATCATGAACGACGGCGAGGAACGGGTCATCGACAACCCGGCCCTGTACCCCGATCCCACCACCATCGAGTACGCTTTAGAGCCATATATCAAGGCGACTATCATCGTCCCGGACCGCTACATGGGCGCCGTAATGAAGCTGTGTTTAGAGCGCCGGGGGATCAACAAGAACTACCAGTACCTGACCAACGACCGCCTGGAGATGATCTTTGAACTTCCCCTGGCCGAAGTGATCTACGACTTCTACGACAAGCTCAAATCCATCACCCAGGGCTACGGCTCCTTCGACTACGACCTTATCGAATATCGCCGGACCGATCTGGTGAAGCTGGACTTTCTGATCAACGGCGAACGGGTGGATGCGCTCTCCATGCTGATCCACCGGGACAATGCGGTGGCCCGGGCCCGCGTGGCCTGCAGCAAACTCAAGGACGAAATTCCGCGCCAGATGTTCAAAATCGCCATCCAGGGAGCCATCGGCGGCAACATCATCTCCCGCTCCACCGTGTCGGCATTTCGCAAGGACGTCACCGCCAAGTGCTACGGGGGAGACATCACCCGCAAGCGCAAGCTTCTGGAAAAACAGAAAAAGGGTAAAAAGCGCATGAAAATGGTGGGCCAGGTGATGCTGCCCCAGTCCGCCTTTCTGGCTGTTTTGAAAACGGACACAGAATAGAGGTAAAATATGGGCCTTACCATCGCACAAAAAATCTTCGACGACCATCGCATAGGCACCCCGGACACGGACGTTCATGTCCTTCGCCTGGATGCCGTTTTCTGCCATGAAATCACCACGCCCCCGGCCATCGTGGATCTTCAGCAGCGCGGCAAGGACCGGGTGTTCGACCCGGCACGCATCAAGGTGGTCATCGACCATGTTTCGCCGGCCAAGGACTCCAAAACCGCCATGCAGGGCAAGATCCTGCGGGCCTGGGCCCGGCGCCATGAAATCGAGGATTTCTTCGACATCGGCGCCAACGGGGTCTGCCATGCCCTTTTCCCGGAAAAGGGTTTCGTACGCCCGGGCTACACCGTTATCATGGGCGATTCGCACACCTGCACCCACGGGGCTTTCGGCGCCTTTGCCGCCGGCGTGGGCACTACCGACCTCGAAGTCGGCGTCCTCAAGGGCTGCTGCGCATTTAAAAGCCCGGCGACCCTGCGCGTCAACCTGACCGGCACCCTGCCCCAAGGCGTCTTCGCCAAGGACGTGATCCTTTCTGTCATCGGCCGCATCGGGGTCAACGGCGCCACCAACAAGGTCATCGAATTCGGCGGCCCGGTGGTGGCGGCCATGGATATGGAATCGCGCATGACCCTGTGCAACATGGCCATCGAGGCCGGCGGCACCTGCGGCATCTGCGAACCGGACCGGGTGACGGTGGACTACCTGTGGCCCTTTATCAAGGACGAATACGACACGCCGGAAGCGGCTCTGGCCGATTACGGGCGCTACCTGCCGGACGAAGATGCCGCCTACGATCAGGTCATTGAACACGATGTGTCCGACCTTTCCCCCATGACGACCTTCGACTACCGGCCGGACAACGTCAAACCGGTATCGGCCATGCGCGGCACGCCGGTGGACCAGGTCTACATCGGCTCCTGCACCAACGGACGCATCAGCGACCTGCGCATTGCAGCCAGCGTCCTGAAAGGCAAGCGTGTCAGCCCTTCGCTGCGGGCTATCGTTTCGCCGGCCACACCGAAGGTTTACAACCAGGCGTTGGAGGAAGGGCTCATCAAGATCTTTATGGACGCCGGTTTTTGCGTGACCAACCCCACCTGCGGGGCCTGCCTGGGAATGAGCAACGGCGTGCTGGCCGAAGGCGAGGTCTGTGCGGCCACCACCAACCGTAATTTCAACGGGCGTATGGGCAAAGGCGGCATGGTCCACCTGATGAGCCCGGCCACGGCGGCAGCCACCGCCATTGCAGGTATGATTGAAAATTCAACACTTTATAAGGGATAGGGCTCAAGGGGTCCAGGATTCGAGGATTCAAGTCAAAACCAACGCTGGACCCCTCGGCCCCTCGAATCCTCGAACCCTTTCGATCTGAAAGTTCAAACGCCAAATTCATCGGGTGAATAGCAGTATGCACCTGAGTACCCAAATGGAGTTTTATATGAAATCATTCAACGGCAAGGCCCTCTTTCTGGACCGTTCGGACATCAACACGGATGAAATCATTCCGGCCCGATACCTGACCGAAATTACCCGCGAAGCCCTGGCCCCCTATCTGCTGGAAGACCTCAAGCTGGAGGGATTCGATCCCGCTAAGGATATCGCCGACAAGCAGACCATCGTCACCCGTGCCAATTTCGGCTGCGGCAGTTCCCGCGAACACGCTCCCTGGGCCCTGGAAGTCAATGGGATCAACCTGGTGGTGGGAGAAAGCTTCGCCCGGATCTTTCGCCAGAACATGTTCAACTGCGGCATGATGGCCGTGGAACTTCCACCCGAAACCATCGACCGGCTCTTTAGCGCTTTCGCCGGCCGGCAGACATCCGTGGGAACTGATTTCGACGCCCGGACCATTACTTTTACCGCCGACGGCCAGTCCGAAACCGTGCCCTTTTCCATCTCCGGCTTCGACGCCGACCTGGTGGTTGCCGGGGGGTGGGTTGAATATGCGGACACCAACTATTAATCACTGAGGACTGAGAACAGAGGTCCAAAGTCGGAAGGCTGATGGGGAAAGGCGGACCGTTACACGCCAGAGGTCGCTACTTTGCTTGGGGTTTCTGGTTTGGAGTTTAGCCTTCCCAGTTCACGAATCACTGATCACTCTCTTTTCCGTTCACTGTTCACGGTTCACTCTTTTTCCGTTCACTGATCACTGTTCACAGTTCACTTTCTTTTCCGTTCACCGTTCACCGAGTCACTATGCCACTAAACGCCACCATCACCCTGGCCCTTTTGCTGGTATTGTTCGTTTTGCTGATCAAAACGAAAATCCCGGCGCCGGCCATTTTTATCGGAGCCCTGGCCGCGGCGCTGACACTGAACCTGGCGCCGGCCGAGGAACTGCTCAAAGGGTTCAGCAACCAGGGGATGCTCACCGTGGCCGTACTTTTCATGGTAGCCGCCGGGATGTACGCCACCGGTGCCATTACCATGATCATGGACAAGCTCATCGGATTGCCAAAGTCCGTTTTCGGGGCTCAGCTGAAAATTCTGCCGCCCATCGCCTTCGGCTCCGCCTTTCTCAACAACACGCCCCTGGTGGCCATGATGATTCCGGTCATCCGGGATCTTTCCCGGGCCAGCCGCCTGCCGGCACGGCAGCTTTACCTGCCGCTCAGCTTCGCATCCATCCTGGGGGGCATGTGCACCATCATCGGTACCTCCACCAACCTGGTCATCGCCGGGCTGGTCATGGAAGCCATGGCCAAAGGCGACGGCGGTTCATCGGCCCTTCGCGATCTCAACATGTTCGATCCGGCCCCGCTGGGCGTGCCCATTGCGGTGGTCGGCATCGGATTCATGATTCTGGCAGGACGCCTTTTTCTTACGCCAGCAGAAAACAACAAAGCCGCCGATGTGGCCTTGCGACACTACACGGCGGAGTTCGAAGTGCGGGAGGGTTCGCGCATCGTCGGCCGCACCCTGGAAGAGACGGGCATCGCCAGCGGCGAAAGCGTGGAAGTCCTCTACATTCGCCGGGGCAACAGGCTCCTGACCAACGATTTGATGCATGAGGAGCTGGCCGCAGGAGATCTTCTCTCTTTTTCGGCCGACGTCACCGCCATGGTGGACCTGTGGCGCACCAATGCCCTGGTCCCCCATCTGACGCTGAACCCCATGGAGACCGAACGCCATACCCACCATCTGGTCAAGGCCGTGGTGTCGCGCCAAAGCAAGGCCGTGGGCAAGAAAATCCCTGACATTTCAGGGGATGCGAATGCCTGCCAGTACAAATTCGTGGCCCTTTCCCGGGACGGGCAGCCGGTGGCCGGACCGCTGGAGGAAGTTACCATCGAAGCCGGCGACAATGCGGTTCTGGAAGTCAACGACGATTTTTTCTACGAGTGCCAGATCGAACACGACTTCGCCCTGACCAAGGCTCTGGACGGCTTTCATCTCCAGCGCACCGACCGGGCGGTGGAAGCCAGCCTGATCACCCTGGCCATGGTGGTGGTCGTGGCCCTGGGCTGGATGAGCATGCTCAATGCCAGTCTGCTGGCCACTGGCGCCATGATCGCCACCGGCTGCCTGACTTTGCGCACGGCGGCCCGCAGCATCGACTGGGGAACCCTGGTGGTCATCGCCTGCGCCATCGGCCTGGAATCGGCGGTCACCCGCAGCGGGCTGGCCGAGCAGATTGCCGGACTGCTCACCGGCGTAGGCCGCGACAACCCGTATATGGCCCTGGCGGCGGTCTTCGTAGGCTGTTCGTTCATGACCAACGTGATTACCAACAATGCCGCCGCCGCCTTTATGTTCCCCATCGCCCTCTCCACGGCCGGGAAGCTGGGCGTCAATTTCATGCCCTTTGCCATCACGCTGATGATCGCGGCCTCCTGCGCGTTTATCACGCCTACGGGGTATCAGACGAATCTTATGGTGTGGGGAGCAGGCCAGTACAAATTCACCGACTATACCAAGATCGGCTCGGTCTTGACGCTGATCGTAATGATCATGACGATCTTTCTGGCGCCGCTGATTTACGGGTTTTGATTCCCCGCCCTACCAACTGATTTCACTTGGCGAGGTTTAATAGCCGATGGGATGGTGCAGCCCGCAAGGGGGGATTGAATTATTTGTGCAACCCCTTGCCGCCGCCGCCCTTCAGCTCCACGAGCTGGGCACCCATCGCGCTGGCCAATTGATCGAGTTCATTTTTCCGAAGATGCCCGGCATACACTTTCAGGTCCACATCGGCGACCGCTGCGACCCTGAAACGCGGGGTTTTGGATCCATCTCTAACTTTTTGTCGTTCACGATAAAAAATTTTTCCGGACATAATTGCCTCCTTGTTAAATGAACAATGCCAAGTTCAGCACTATTCGCTAATCTTAAAACAAAAGATGATATGTGTAAAGAACCGGAAACAAAGGCTTTTCTATTTGTGAGGCTTGTCAGGATTTGGCCGATATGGGTCATTTGCCGTTAGCAAGTTTTCCCATCATCAGGCCTTATCGGACACGCCGGCAAATAACGACACTGTGTCTGAGACGGGGAAGACGGGACACAAGGGAACCGCATTTGGTTTTCCGGACTCTTTCGTCCCCAAACGCAACGTCTTTGATTATCATATGCCCGATCAGGAGTTAGATTGCGACGGTTTGGATAGATAGGGACGAGGGCGGCAGGGCGATGGCTATGCATAAAACTACTTTTCTGTGTCCCGGTGTTGATCGTTCCTATCCATGTCGCGGCTTGTCCCAGTTTGCTTGGTCTGAAATGTGTAATTTTTGGTTATTTTTGGTAATCATACAGACCACAAAGGCTTTCAAATAGATTCATGTTGACAAGGGCTTCATTGCTTCAGTAGAGGTGCCAGCTTGTCCGCCAACGTTCATCAAAGAGGACGCAGAAATGATTCAACTACGAAGAGTCATCAACATCCTTATCATCGTCTGTCTATCAACGATGATAGCAGTTCGTCCGCAACTGCAGCGTCAATCAGTTTGGTGAAGACCTTTACAACGATGCCGCGTATGCCGAGCAGTATGACCACTGATCGTGAGACAACCCCTTTCGAACCGGTTTTTGCAAAATGAAAGTCTATTTAGGATTTGACGACACAGATCATTACGACTCGCCTTTCGGGACTGGAAAACTCGTCCGATGGTTCCAAATGCGATTGCCTGAGGAGTATTGCTGCCTGGGGGTGGTGCGCCAGCAGTTGCTGGTCAGCGACGATATTCCGTACACCTCCCACAATAGTTCGGCCTGTCTGATCGCAGACATCCAGGACGCGTCGCTATTAACGAAGCTGATCGAAGAAGCTGTGTCGCATATTATGGAATATGCCGCCGAAGGGAGTGACCCCGGGTTGTGCGTGGCCACCGAAAAGGATGCAGCGCTTGACGGCATCGTTGCCTTCGGACAGCGCTGTACACACGCCGTGTCCACCCAGAAACAGGCACTTCATGCGGCGAGAAAGGTCCACCTGTCCGGCCATGGAGGCACCAATGACGGAATCATCGGCGCAACCGCGGCAGTGGGGTTGACCCTTTCGGGATGGTCCGGACGCTACGTCGAATTCACCGACTTGCGGAATTGGCCCGAGCGAACGACCATCGCCGAATTAAACGGAAGCGGAATCGGTACTCTGTCGACCGACCGGGATGCCAAAGTCCCATCTCCAAACGATGTCGTTTTTACTCACGGATGGCTGCGGCCGCGACTGGTCGGCCATCGCCCGGTTCTATTCGTCAAGCCGCAAGGGGAATCGGTCTGGGAAAACATCGACCGAAAGCGGAGGAAAAAGGACCACCCGACCTCGTTCGATAAGCAGGTGGAAGAAACAGGGCTCGGTTCGCCATCTTAACGCTCTGCTGACCTGTACGATAGAAAAGGCTAAAGCTATCAAATGATGATTTTCCGCGGTTCAAAACTGGGTGAAAGTTTACATTTCCGGCCAATGGTTTCCGGTTCAAAAGCCAAAAAAGGCCTTGACTTGTTTCGGGAAAAGGGTTTATAAACCGCACTTCTTGAAACGGACGGACCGTCTTTTTCGGGAAAACCGCCGAGGTAGCTCAGTCGGTAGAGCAGGGGACTGAAAATCCCCGTGTCGGCAGTTCGATTCTGTCCCTCGGCACCACAGCTACAGAGATAACCCGTTGATTTTTCAACGGGTTTTTCTTTTGGCCTCTCCCCTCTTTTCAGGGGTGGTACACTTTGGTGGTACACGTCAAGGGTACACTACCGGTGAACAGGAGGCCGACACCATGTCCACTACCAAATCCCCCTCTTACCTGCTCCACACGCCGCGTCGAGGCTGTTTCTATTTCAGGATGAAGGTCCCCCTTGACCTCCAGCCATGTATCGGTAAAAAGGAGCTTCGTGCGTCCTTGAGGACCGGATATCTGACTGATGCCAAAACCAAGTCCATGTTGATTGCCGGTAAAATGCACCAACTGTTTCGAAAACTCAGAGGAGGTTTCAACAACGATATGACCAAGCTCGACCAAATCAAAATCAATTACATCATCAGGGAATTCATCAAGGACTCACTCAACGAGGAAGAAGACACCCGTATCAACCAGCAGAGACCGCTCACCAATGACGATGTCAGCAAGCGTGCTGAGTTCCTCGGATTCCTTCAATCGGACCACAGAGAGGCTCTCGCAACGTCTGATTTCAAACACGCAAGGCACATGACCGATGATATCATCCAGACCCATGGACTCGACATTGAAAAGGATTCAGAAGAGTACAGGAAGCTATCAAAGGAACTCCTGAAGGCCCATATCGACGTGCTGGAGGTCGAGAAACGCAGAACCCTCGGTGACTATGGATCGCCTGAAGAGAAAGCTCTGCTTGAATCAACCGGCCTCTCTCCTGCTCCGACTGGAAAGCAGAGATACAGGAACGCACCCGAGGAGCAAAGGAAGTCATCAGCTATCATGAAACAAGCTGGAGAGGATTTCATAAGTGAATACAGTGGCGGATGGAATCCACGTTCCCTCACCGACTACCAAATGGCTGCCGACCAAATAGTTACTGGTCTTGGTCCTGATACGCCCCTACATACCATCGATTACAACCGAATGAAGGTCTTCAGGGATGGGCTTAAAGATGGCTCGATGACCCTGCGTGGTAAGCCTATGTCCATTGCCCGTATCAACTTTTTCATGGATGCTGCAAAGCGCATCTTCAGCCTTGCAATGAAACGCGACCCCCATCTTTATTACGTCAACCCTGCTGACGGCCTCAGGCTGAAAGACAAGAGGAAGGCCAGCGAGAAGCGGGACGTGTTCACGCCTGAGGACCTTCAGAACCTGTTCATCAATTCAAAGGAATACGGACAGGACAAGCACACCAAGGCTCCCAACTTTTGGGTACCGTTGCTCGGTCTCTACACCGGGGCAAGGCTGGATGAGCTTTGCCAGCTTTTGGTTGAGGATATCGTCAAACGTGACGGCATATGGTGCATCGACATCAGGGATGATAATGCAGAGCGGAAATCAGTCAAAACCGGTGAGAGGCGCATCGTCCCCCTGCATCCCTTCCTTGTCGAGGACCTCCACTTTCCTGATTACGTCAAAAGCATACCAGCAACCAAGAAGCGAATCTTCCATGAATTGGTCTATGTGAACAACCGATGGGGGCATGGGCTAAGCCAGTGGTTTGCTACGTTCAAGAAACGTGCAGGCATCGAAGCACCAAAAGGAAGGAAGACTTTCCATAGTTTTCGACATACTCTTATCAATCATTTAAAACAGAATGAAGCAGAGTATCAGTACGTCAAGGAATTCGTCGGGCACAAAGGCCGTGGAGACATAACCTGGGACCTCTATGGAAAATCCTTCCAGCCAGCGAAGCTTATGGAGAAAGTGGTCTCAAAGCTGAACTATCCGATTGACCTCAGTCATTTGAAGAGCAGCAAGTGGATTGTCTCCTGATTTGATCGAATGAGAACTTGAGAGCAAAGGGAAAGGGGACACGGTCTTTCTCACCATTTACCATGACCCCTTGTATCCCTCTGCATGTGGTCGCTTTTAAAACATCGACCGCCGATTCTGCGGGAAGGTTCTTTCCTCGGTCTTCCCCATGAGACCCTTTGCCTCATCCACCAGAACATCGACCTCAGCTTGAATCTGCTGGAGCCTTTCCTGAACCCCAAGGCTCAGTTCAGACCATTCCTTAAAAGCCCCCTCCTTGTTGTCTAAGGTCTCCCAAAAGCTATAGTTCCCGTTATGGATGTCAACGGTGTTTGTGGTCGTTTCGATAATCATGATGGTGTCCTCCTATTTTGATGATGGTTTGTAGGCTGACACCTCGCGCAAGATGATTCCCTACTAAGGAAATTGGAAAAGGTTGGCAAGCGTTATAATAAATAATACAGATAGTTAAAGAAAGACGACGTTATCTTTAACGCTGGTGTAATGAACCAGAAAAAACACAGATGCGGCGTTTTGAAAAACACAGATCCCCTATGTTCTTTTTGGCTCGCTCAAGTGGTACCTCAAGAGATGCCAGCCGCGTCCCTGGGGTATCTCTACATGATAATAACTAAAGATAAGGATACCTTGATGATGATGATAAAGAGGTAGAACCTTGAGGCAATACCTAAGTATCATCTCAAGATATCTCTTAAGTATCTCTTAAGATTAACTCTTCAGAAGGGGCTATGCCCCCTCTCTGGGAGTGGGGGGTTGTCTGAACTTATTGAAATCATTCAATATGAGCTTTTCTCACAAGGCGCACTCTAAAACCAACAAAACGGACGTTAATTTGACACCATAACATCTATGAAATTGATTGACTTCATTAGTGGTATAGGGTACGAAATAACCTCATTTCAACCTTTTCATAGTTGGTAGGCGAAAGGAGAGCGACGACATGCCCAAAAAGCGTAAGGGATTGACCCTCGGATACATCAGGGTCAGCAGTGACAAGCAGACGGTCGAAAACCAGAAGCTGGCTATTCTGGAATACAGCAGGACCCACAAGCTGGCGGTCGATGAATGGATTGAAATCGAGATGTCCTCTCGCAAGACCACCAAGCAGAGGCGCATCGATGAACTGATGGAAAGGCTCCAGAAGGGCGACACCCTGATTGTGTCGGAGCTGTCCAGGCTGGCAAGGTCGGTCGGTCAGATTGCCATCATCGTTGACACGCTCATCAAGAACGGTGTCCGTACCATCTGCCTCAAGGAAAACATCGACCTCAACGGCAAGCGGGATATGTCGTCCAAAGTGATGATTACGATGTTCAGCCTGTTTTCGGAGATTGAGCGAGACCTGATATCGGAGAGGACCAAGGAAGGCCTCAGGAGAGCGAAGGCTCAAGGCAAGCTGTTGGGTAGACCCAAAGGCATCCCAGGCAAGTCAAAGCTGGATGGGAAGGAGCAGGAGATTAAGGATTTGTTGTCGAAGGGAGTCACCAAGGCCAACATTGCCAGGATATGTGGTGTCGGTGCCACGACCATGAACCATTTCATAAGGAGTCGTCAGCTTGCTGCCAAGCGGAAGCTGAAGGCTTGATGGCCAGCTTGCTTGTGGTGATGGTCTACCACCAGGCTCCAGGCGGCTGGCATCCAGGCACATGCTATATTATCAAGGGAGGCGGCCGACCGGTCACGATTAAGATTAAGGTCGAGGTCCCAGGCAGCAGCAGGGAAGGCACACGGGGGGAACGACCACGCCACGTATAAGCAATACCCTTTCACATTTTTTGGTCTGAAATAAACCTCCACAGCGCACCACAATCAATCACCAGCCATCACCCCCAAAATTCAAACACTATTATCCCGATAATGAATGCAACGGCGGTAAGGAACACCAAATACCAAGCGGTCGATTTAGATACAGCCTCACTTGTAGAAGTTCAGATTTGATCTGACAGTTACCGATTCTGAGAAGGTGTCTGTCAGGTCAAGTTCAGGCTATTTTTTTCTCTTCCCAGAGTCGTTTGCCATCTTCAAGGGTTTCCATCGGGGTTCTGCCGCAGCACATTTTCCCCTGATGGGTTCGCTCATGATTGTACTGTTCAAGCCACAGGTCAAGATCAAACTGAAGCGTTTCGATATCCCGATAAATCTTCTTTCTGAAGGTCACCTGATAAAATTCCTGTAGCATGGTTTTGTGGAAGCGTTCGCAGATACCGTTGGTTTGCGGCGATCTGGCCTTGGTCTTGGTGTGTTCGATGTCGTTAATAGCCAGATACAATTGATAATCGTGGGTTTCAGCTTTGCCGCAATACTCGGTACCCCTGTCGGTTAAGACGCGAAGCAGCGGCAACTCATGCTTTTCATAAAAGGGCAGCACCTTATCATTGAGCAAATCGGCAGCAGTGATCGGCGTCTTGGTGGTATAGAGTTTGGCAAAACCGACCTTGGCATACGTATCGATAAAGGTTTGCTGATAGATCCTGCCCACGCCCTTAAGGGTTCCGACATAAAAGGTATCCTGTGATCCCAGATAACCTGGATGAGCCGTCTCGATCTCCCCAGCAGCGATGTCGTCTTGCTTTTTCCGTTCTAATGCCTGGACCTGGCTTTCGGTAAGAATCAGATTCTCCTTGGCCATTTTGTCCTCAAGGGCCTTGAGCCGGTCTTTAAAGCGAGCCAATTGGTGACGCAGCCATACACACCGGACACCACTGGGGGAAATGAACACGCCCCGCTTACGCAATTCGTTGCTGGCACGCACTTGGCCAAAGGCCGGTTGTTCAACGGCATAGGCTACGACAGCAGCCTCGGTTATTTCGTCTGTGCGGTTTTTAATATTGGGTTTGCGGCGGTTTTGATCGACGAGGGCATCGACGCCGCCTTGTTCAACGGCATTTTGATAGCGGTAAAAGGTGTCACGGGAAAGCCCCATGATCCGGCAGGCTTTGGATACGTTGCCCAGTTCCTCGGCCAGGTTCAACAATCCGATCTTGTGTTTGATGACGGTTTTGGTACCATTCAGCATGAGGGTTACCTCCTATGGTTTTGGTGGTTTGGTTGCCACCTTCATCAAAACCGGTAACCCTCACTTTTTCAAGTGCGTTGTCAGATCAAATCGAAACTAATCCACCTCACTTTTGGCCAACAGGTCTTCAACTTCGGCATCACTCATGTTGGAGCAATGGGGACATTTATCCTTCTCTTTTTCATAAGAAAGTTCACACCTCGGACACCTTACAGAATTCAACTGACGTATCAGGAGTGCGGTTCTAAGAAAAAGTGATGACATAACAAGCCCCTCGGTGTCTTTTGTTTCTGATACTGCAACCCTATAGCCTCCAGCGTCAACCATCAAGTACAATCCCCCCACCACATCCCAAAAGATTCACGTAGCGCAGATCCGGTTGTTTTCGTCCTTGTAAACCCTTGGGCATCATGGGTTTGCGGGGATGGAAATCATTCAACGTCTTTAAGGCATTTCATATCTCTTGCGGCGATAGTTACATAGTGGTAATGGGTAGGTGTTCGTTATTCCCGCCCTATTGTTTCATCGAGTTCCATCCACAGATTGCGTTCTGCACGACTAAGGGCGAATAAAGCCAGGAGGAACTGCTTGGGGTTGATTGTTAAACGTTTTAGTAAGTTCATGACCTTGAATGTGGCGGCACTCACTATCAACTTTGTTGGAGCCGTGTTGATTGCATTTTCAGCCGGTGAATTGACAGTCAGTAGGGGTTTAATTGTTTTCTATTCTGGCCCCCGTGCATTACATCTGAATCACCCCAATTTGTTTAGAATGGGGATTGTCCTAATCATTATCGGATTCCTTATTCAACTCATTTCAGAGATAGTTAAGCAAAGTAAGCGATGACCAAGCGGGACTTCAAGCTATTAGCAGCCGGTATGACGGTTAGTGGCTCAATTATTGGGTTCTTCGATAACGTCGTTTTCCCCTATCATTATTTGAGAATAGATGGGGCTGGCGCTCAACTGCCCGGATTCGTGCGCGTTTTAGGGTGGCTCTTAATCGCGATCGCACCGTTGATTTACATCATCTTGGATTGGAAATCTTTGTTCCCTACAAAACGAGACCGAAATGAAAAGGATAAGGAAACGGCCTAAGGTATGCCTAAAGAGAAACTACAATGCCAGGCATTTGCCAAATCCAGTGACGCTCAATGCACAAAGAAGCCGCTGCCAGGGTCGAGGTATTGCCTTTTGCATCAATCATGGGGATTCAACATCGTTGGGGCAATCGTCATGTTGGTCGCTGGTGCATTCCTTGGTCCTCCTGTCACTGACATATACCGCAGCTTTCGACCATCTGATGAGTCCGTTGCACTGTCCAATCTTGGCCAAAAGGTCGACGATATCGACCAAGAAGCCGAGGAACGCGACAAGCAGCAGAGCCAAAAACTGGATGAAGTGCTTGCAATGCAGGGCAATGAAAAGGCCAGAGAGGAGTACCTCGCAGCGCAGAGAGAACTGGTCAAACTTTATGCTGAAAGGACTGTCCGAGAATCTGATGACGAGTTGCTGAAAAAACAAAGAGAAAGTCGAATTAAAATTCGAGAGGTAAGTGAAGAGGTGGCAGCCAAATGTGAGCTAAGGTGGTCCCCAGCTTATTTCTTCATCATCAGCCTGCTTGACAAAGAGATAGGGAGGCTGAACAAAAAGGGATACGTCCATAAGGTCAGTACGTTAGAAGTCCCTTTGGTGGTCGTTGAAAGACAACCCATTATTGACCCTATTCGTCGGGTTTATCTTACTGACGGTTCTCGAATAGATGTCATTCAGCAGTCTGGTCGAATTGAAGCTGGTCATTTGCAGCGCGCATTTGAAATCATGATTCGGTATGATCGACCTCACCATCCTGTCATCCATTTGCTGGCATTCCGTTTCAATTTGAGCGAAGCATGGTGTGAAGTCCGTGTGGCTGATTTGGGAATAACTACCTTGCACACTACAGAACCTCCCATGAGCCAGGAGGCTTATAGGAAGGCTGTTCCGGTAGCACTCAGGAAGGCGATAAACCATGTTATCGTGAAATCGGAAATTGAGCTTGGTTAGTTCATTCAGCGAGAGACTATAATTTGAACTAACCATAACCAAGGAATCAATTTGACAACCACCCAACAAATATGTCACCTTATTACCCGTAGCGCATTCACATTAATGTGTAGAAGTTCAGATTTGATCTGACAGTTACCGATTCTGAGAAGGTGTCTGTCAGGTCAAGTTCAGGCTATTTTTTTCTCTTCCCAGAGTCGTTTGCCATCTTCAAGGGTTTCCATCGGGGTTCTGCCGCAGCACATTTTCCCCTGATGGGTTCGCTCATGATTGTACTGTTCAAGCCACAGGTCAAGATCAAACTGAAGCGTTTCGATATCCCGATAAATCTTCTTTCTGAAGGTCACCTGATAAAATTCCTGTAGCATGGTTTTGTGGAAGCGTTCGCAGATACCGTTGGTTTGCGGCGATCTGGCCTTGGTCTTGGTGTGTTCGATGTCGTTAATAGCCAGATACAATTGATAATCGTGGGTTTCAGCTTTGCCGCAATACTCGGTACCCCTGTCGGTTAAGACGCGAAGCAGCGGCAACTCATGCTTTTCATAAAAGGGCAGCACCTTATCATTGAGCAAATCGGCAGCAGTGATCGGCGTCTTGGTGGTATAGAGTTTGGCAAAACCGACCTTGGCATACGTATCGATAAAGGTTTGCTGATAGATCCTGCCCACGCCCTTAAGGGTTCCGACATAAAAGGTATCCTGTGATCCCAGATAACCTGGATGAGCCGTCTCGATCTCCCCAGCAGCGATGTCGTCTTGCTTTTTCCGTTCTAATGCCTGGACCTGGCTTTCGGTAAGAATCAGATTCTCCTTGGCCATTTTGTCCTCAAGGGCCTTGAGCCGGTCTTTAAAGCGAGCCAATTGGTGACGCAGCCATACACACCGGACACCACTGGGGGAAATGAACACGCCCCGCTTACGCAATTCGTTGCTGGCACGCACTTGGCCAAAGGCCGGTTGTTCAACGGCATAGGCTACGACAGCAGCCTCGGTTATTTCGTCTGTGCGGTTTTTAATATTGGGTTTGCGGCGGTTTTGATCGACGAGGGCATCGACGCCGCCTTGTTCAACGGCATTTTGATAGCGGTAAAAGGTGTCACGGGAAAGCCCCATGATCCGGCAGGCTTTGGATACGTTGCCCAGTTCCTCGGCCAGGTTCAACAATCCGATCTTGTGTTTGATGACGGTTTTGGTACCATTCAGCATGAGGGTTACCTCCTATGGTTTTGGTGGTTTGGTTGCCACCTTCATCAAAACCGGTAACCCTCACTTTTTCAAGTGCGTTGTCAGATCAAATCGAAACTAATCCAATTAATGGTACACTTTGACTTGACACCAAAAATGGCCACGTAAAAATCCTAAATAACAACAACGGGTTACAACGCCGAACAGTTCGATTTTTCGATTCTGTCCCTCGGCACCACAAAAAACAAAGGGCTGCGAAATATTTCGCAGCCCTTGTTTTTTTGAAAGGCGTTTTGCCTCCATGCTTGCAGAATCAATACGCCATCAGTCGCTGTGCCAACCGATGCAGTTCCGGGTTGGCCAATGCAACGACTTTTTTCTTGACCGTTCTTGAATAATATTCCTTTTCGGTCTTGTTTAAAGGCAGCCCCTCCAGCCGTTTTTTGAACAACTCTTTCTGCTTGGGCGAAAAAACCTGTGAAAGCGCATATTCCAGAGACAGTTCTTCGTGTTTTTCCTTTTTCTGGCGGCTTTTTTCGGCATCTTCTTTGAAATACAACTCGAATGCATTTTTCAGACGCAGCGGATGGAATTCCAACCCGTTAAGCGTGAAAGGGTTTCCGGCTGCCAGTTCTTTACGCAATTGTTTCAGGTATACTTTTTCATTTTCAGAAAGCATGTCCCTCAGCTGCCTCGTCCAGCTAAAGGACAGGTGGTAGCGGTCGTAAAGCGCAAGCGAGACCTGCAACAAAGAATGAAATATTTTTTTCTGCTCCTTATCGTCAAGATGTTCCAGTACGCGTTCATATGCGAAACGGAAATCCTTGGCCGCATTGACAAGCAGTACCGAAAACCCCTCCCACAATCTGGTATCTCTGCTCTTTACCACCTCAGCGAGGGTCTGGTTGACATCGAATTCGTCGCTTGTCTCCAAAAGGGGCAGACCCAGTTTTGACAACCTTTCAGGTAGCGGTTTTTCCGTCATAGAATTTTCTCTTCTTCAAGTGGTTCGATAAAAAGTTCGAGCTGTATTTTACGGATTAAGCCATTTTTTGTATGTTTTCATACAATAATTTGACTGTATATGTACATCGTATTTTCGAAAAGTAATAAATTGGGCCAGCAATAATAAACCTTAACCTCACCTTTTCGGCGTTAAAAAGAGGCGGTTTAGGCCATTTTAGACATCCGTTTTCAGTTCCTTCCATACCATTGCAATGGGTTACTGTGGCCTGATCCATTTCATCACAATCATTACAAGAAACAGCTAAATGGGTTTAAGACTGACTTGCCTCCTTTAGTTTCTACCGACGGCACTTTTTTTAAGCATAGCAGTCTGTTACCGGAATGTCATGCGAGACCAATCACTTGACAAGCATAGAAATCTCTGCGAACTTGAACCCGTCCCACCCCTCCGTATCCATCTTATAAAGACGAGGCCCTATCCATGGCGTTGGCCAAACTGGATACAGCCGATTGGAGACACCATGGTTGAATCATCTCAACTGCCAAGAACGGTATCCATTGTATCAGTTGAGGCGGATCACGCACCCTTCGTAAACTTCGCAATGCAGCAGAACGCAGTTCCGCTGGTTCGGATGCTCTCCGTAACGAATTCTTCCGACGAGCCGCTTACTAAGGTGTCTATCCGTGTGTGGAGTGATCCACCCGTCATCACAGAAAAAATATTGAGATTGGATGCAATTGCCCCCAGAGCCAAACACATATTTTCTGCTCCAGCGATAGCCCTTCAACGAGACCAACTCCGCAAACAGTCCGAACGTGAGGAAGGTTACCTGTGGATTGAGGTCGCCTCGGAAGGCTGTGCTCCTGAACGGAAGCAGTTTCCTATTTCTGTGCTTGCCTACAACGAGTGGTACGGTGTCTCCCTGAAGTCGGAGATCATTGCCGCCCACGTGCTTCCCAACGATCCGGCCGTGGAGCGCATTCTATCCGAAGCGTCGAAGATCTTGCTGGAAAAGACACAAGACGGTTCACTTTCGGGTTACCAGAGTGGTGACCCTCGTCGGGCATACACACAAGCCGCTGCAATCTACTTTTCAGCTGTTCGCCAGAAGATTGGTTATATCAATCCCCCAGCAAGCTTCGAGGAGACTGGCCAGAAAATCAGGACCCCAGAGCACATACTTAAACGAAAACTCGGTAGCTGCCTTGACACAACCGCGCTCCTCGCCGCGTGTTTTGAGCAGGCAGGGCTGAGACCGGTGATCGTTCTGGTGGAGGGACACGCATTCCCCGGGGTGTGGCTCGTGGACAAGTCTTTTGACGACACCGTGACTCGCCATTTATCAATCCTTCTTAATCGGATCGGTCTGAACGAATTCCTCGTTGTAGAATCAACGGGCATTGCCAATACGCCGCCATTTGGATTCAAGATGGCACTGGAACAAGCTAAAAACCAACTTCAATCCAGTACACGTTTTCATTTTGCGGTGGACGTTAAGTCTGCTCGCAAGCTCGGCATCCGTCCTCTGTCGTTGACGGGTGATGTTGATGTACCAGTCGAAGAGGACATCAGCCCTGATGGTGATGTACCATCACCCGTTGAAGACCTATCCGCTCCGAAGAATGTTGCCGAGGCTGGGATCGTGGCGCCGATGCGGCCGCCACGCGACCAAGAAAATCCTGCTGATCGTATAGCACGGTGGAAAACCAGTCTGCTCGATCTGAGCCTCCGAAACCGCTTACTCAACTTCAAAGATTCCAAGAAATCGATACCTCTGCTCTGTCCCGACATAGCGGGTCTGGAGGACGCCCTAGCCGCGAACGAAGCGTTTCGTGTGCGTTCTAAGCCCAAAACTTGGGATACATCCGATCCTCGAGATGCAGCATTGCATCGGGAGCAGACCGGTGGGGATGCCCTGGCCGATTACCTGCGTGAGGAGATGTCCCAGAAACGCCTGCACGCCAATATTACCGATCGTGAACTGGCCGCCCGGCTTACCCAAGTAGAGCGGGCAGCCCGTCTCGGGCTTGAAGAGAGTGGTGCGAATACACTATTTCTCGCCGTCGGTTTTCTCGTCTGGACGGAAGATAAAAAAAGTGCCATCGAGCGCCGCGCGCCGATCCTCCTCATTCCGATGAATATAGAGCGCCAATCCGTTCGCGAAGGCTTCCGTATCCAACGAATCGATGAAGAATCGCGTATCAATATCACGCTTCTCCAAAAACTCGAGATGGACTTCGGAATAGTCATCAACAGCCTGGATCCTCTGCCCGAAGACGAATCTGGTCTGGATGTTCCAAAAATCCTGCGAATCATCCGCCAGGCAGTCAAACGCGAGCCACGATGGAAAGTTGAGGAGAGTGCCAGTCTGACTATCCTTACGTTCTCCCGATTCCTGATGTGGTTGGATCTTGAAGCGAACGCCGACGAACTCAAGAAGAACGCGATTGTGCACCACTTGGTCGAATCTGCGAATGAGCCCTTCGATCCCGGAGCTACTTTTCCTAAATTGGAGACACTCGATGATAAGTATCAACCGTCGGGTACATTCTGCCCACTGCACGCCGACACGTCCCAGCTTCGTGCCGTCTACGCCGCAGCGGAGGGTCGTACATTTGTTTTACAAGGCCCTCCAGGTACCGGAAAATCCCAGACGATCACAAATCTGATCGCGCATTGCCTGACGACTGGGAAGCGCGTGTTGTTCGTTGCCCAAAAGCGGGCGGCACTCAATGTGGTGTACAAACGCCTTTCAGATATCGGGCTGGGTCCTTTCTGCCTGGAGTTGCACTCGAACAAGACCACTAAAGAATCTTTCCGCGCACAGCTGCGAGAAGCCCTCAATATTGCCGGGGGCGTTTCCAGCGAGCGCTGGGAGGCACAGACAAGCCGCCTTGCCGAGCAGCGACGAGCGCTGAATGAATATGTGCGCGAACTCCATGAGCCCAGGGCGTTCGGAAAAAGTGCGTATTGGATCATTTCCCGGCTTATCGGTTTCAGTGGCGAGCCGAAAATCACATTGGATCTTGGCGAGCCCAGCGGACGGACGCACGAAGAGTTCGAAAGGATGCGGTCCGTTGTGCATGAGATGGCTGAAGCTGCCCGAATATCCGGCCCCCCTGCAGGGCACCCACTCGCTGCGGTGCGTCTATCCGCATGGAACTACGGCATTGAGGACGAGGTGAATACAGCAATCAAGGCTTCCGAGGAGGCCTACCGGAACCTAAAGTTGGCTGCGTCGCTGACGTTGCTGGATCTGGGACTCACAGTTGACAATGCTTCGATTTCCGAGCTCCGGCTTGCAAGTGAGTTGACGGCTCTATTGGAAACCTCGCCAAATAATATTACTCAGGAAATCCTTTCGGAGCCAAACTGGCAGGGAATTAAGTCCGAGTTGACCGAGTTGATAAATCTGGGACGGGGATGCTCGGAGAGGCGGTCAATACTGTTGGAATCGAATACCGAAGGGATCCTCGCACTCAACCTTCCCGCATTGATCGAGACTCTGAGGTCAAGCAAAGAAGCTTGGTTCTGGAAAAAATGGCGCATGAGAAGCTTCGTCCGGAAGACCGTGCGGCCGGTACGCAAGGATGGCAAAAAGCCAAAAGACCTACCTGCCCTGGAAGAAGAACTCGGCCAGGCGTTAACCGTAGTAGAGGAGAGCGCTCAACTGGGATCCAAGGAGGAAATCCTTTCACGATGTTTCGGTTCCTCGTGGCAGGGCGTAGACTCTCAGTGGGACGCGCTGCACCAGGTCGTGGAGTGGACAGATACGTTTCGCACGGTCATCGATCATGCACCAGGCTCCGACCTGGAGGCGAAACTGAAAACCAGAGGGACGTGGATGCGCCTTGCTACGGAAGGCCGCACGTTGTTTGCCGCAGATGCTCCCGCTGCACAGCAGGCCAAAGCTTTCCGGGAGGCCCTCCAGGTAGCTGAGAACCGGCAAACAATTCTCGGCAGTCTGCTGCAACTGGATACCCGGGCGGCATGGGTTGAGGAGACTGATGGCGGGATGTTCGAGACAACCCAGACGACGATAGGAAATCTGGCAGCGAACCTGTCGCGCCTACGCGAGTGGACTGTTTACCAAGGATCTCGCGCGGAGATGGCAGAGCTTCGTCTTGTGGAGCTCGCGGATGCCCTTGATAACGGTGAAATTGGTGTCCGCCAACTGGGATTTGTGTTTGAACACTCCTTTGCCGACTGGTGGGCGAGGAATATCTTGAAGTCAATACCATCACTCACCGGATTCATCGGGGAACGGCACGACATGAAGATCCGAGAATTCCGCGATCACGAAGCCAGGATCGCCGACCTGACCAGGCAAGAGACCTTTGCTCGAATCGCTAACAGGATGCCCCGTGCAGCTGCCGGGTTGCGTACGCCTGCCAGCTCGGAAGCTGGGATGCTTCAGCGATTTGCACAAGGAGGGCGCAAAACGATCAGGCGAATATTCAGGGACTGTCCGAATGCGCTGGCCAAGTATAAACCTTGCGTTCTCATGAGTCCGCTTTCAGTGGCACAGTTCATTGGCGCGGACTTCCCGAAGTTCGACATCGTCGTATTCGACGAAGCGTCGCAAATGCCAACATACGACGCCATCGGAGCTATCGCGCGAGGGAATCAGCTCCTTGTGGTCGGCGATTCCCGTCAGCTACCACCAACGAGCTTCTTCGAGCGGCAGAAGGGTGATGGGGAATATAACGAAGATGATTTGCCGGAGGAATTGGAAAGCATCCTTGAGGAGGCTGAAGCAGCGGGAATAAAACCCCTGCGCCTCGACTGGCATTACCGCAGCAGGCACGAGAGTCTGATAGCATTCAGTAACCGTCAATACTATGAAAACCGGCTTCATACCTTTCCTGCCGCTCTGGCGGAGCACCCAAGCTTTGGAGTGCGCTGGTGTGAAGTTCCTGACGGTGTGTATGACTATGGAAAATCGCGAACGAACCGCAAGGAGGCGGAAGCTGTAGTCGCCGAAATCGTTCGCCGGCTGCGCAATCCACAGGAGCAGAACGACTCCCTTGGCGTAGTGACCTTTAGTCAAGCGCAGCAGGGGCTTATCGAGGATCTCCTGGATGCTGCGCGAGGCGAGAACCCGGAGATTGAGCCATACTTCACGACAATTCCCGAACCCGTTTTCGTCAAGAACCTTGAGACGGTCCAGGGAGACGAGCGGGATGTGATCCTGTTCTCAATCTGCTACGGTCCGGATATATCTGGGATTACCAGAATGAACTTCGGCCCGCTGAACAACAAAGGCGGGGAGCATCGGCTCAACGTAGCCATTACGCGGGCGCGCAAACAATTATTGGTCTTTTCGAGGCTGGCACCGGAGCAGATTGATCTGTCCAGGACTGAGGCAGCAGGTGTGCACCACCTACGGGCCTTCCTGGATTACGCGAAGCGAGGACCGGTCGCATTCGCAGAAGAGGTGTCCCCAACGACCGGGGAGGTGGAATCCTACTTCGAACAGTCGGTGCTGGATGAGTTGACCAAAAAGGGCTGGCGTGTGGACGCACAAGTGGGCTGTTCAGGGTATCGGATTGATCTGGCCGTCCGTGATCCCGATGCCCCCGGTCGTTATATTTTGGGGGTGGAGTGCGACGGCGCGAACTATCATAGCGCAAAATCAGCACGTGATCGTGACCGGCTTCGCCAAGCTGTGTTGGAGGGATTGGGCTGGCGGCTGCATCGCATCTGGTCGACCGATTGGTGGCTGAAACGTGACAGGGAAATCGCGAAACTTGAAGAGGCACTCAGGGCAGCAAAGCGAAAAGTAGACGTAGCCGACGATGTTGATCTAAGCCCTCCTTCAAACGTTCCTCCGAAGCACGAATCAACCAATTCACCAGCCCAACATGATATGAATCTTCGGTACGCAAGAGATGCGGCTTCCGTTGAGCATAAACCTGTCGATCCAATTCCTGTTGTTGCCGAACTGCCGGGACAGTCAACCTATCGGTGCCACAAACCACTGTTTACAAAGACATTCTCGGGTGAGCTTCACGATCCGAATAACGCACGCAAAGTGCGCGACCTGGTCAGATCGATCATTGATACGGAGGCACCCTTGTTGTTTGATGTGCTCTGTGCAGAGGTAGCGTCCTTCTGGGGGCTAAAAAGAACTGGGAGCCGAATTCGGTCAGTGGTAAAAGACGCTGTGAAGCAGAACGGACTTCTCGTTCGCCGGTCAGGGAAACATGCGTTCATCTGGACGAAAAAGTTAGCTGAGGAGCCCTATAATAGATACCGCATCCCTGGCAAGAATGATTCAAAGGTGCGAACTGCGGAGGAAATCTGTCCGGAGGAAATTGCCAATGCAGCAATCGAGATTCTCGCCATGCACATCAGCATGAGCCTGGATGATCTTACTAAAGAAACCGCCAATTTGTTTGGTATCATGAGACTCGGTGTCAATGTGAGGTCGTATTTCGAGGAAGGCATAGAACTCATTAAGAAAAGTGGGAAATGCAGACTGGAGGGCGAAAACATTGTTAAACTTTGAGGATCCCAGCGGTGAGCTATCTCAATTAATTAAGGTATGTTCGGGCTACTGTCTATTGCGGAATCAAGGCTCCCCTGGGGGAAATAGGAACGGAGAGATGACAAAGCACATATAGTTATATACGTACCCTAAATCCCCCACAATGCCCCACTCTGTCATCCCCGATCTTATCAAAGGAGGTCCCTTGAAAATGAATCGATTTGCAACCACAGCTATTGCCCTGTCGTTAATTTTTTTAGTTTCCTGCATGGTGGGAGCATTGAAACAGGCTGAAATTGATCCTTGGCTTGCTACAATATCCGGTGGTGAATCACCTGAAATAAACATCGCTGGCAAATGGCGTGACGCGAAAGGTAATTCTTGGTTGGGTTGGGGAGAAGGCTACCTTCGACAAGATCAAGGCAAGATCAATGGGGCCATTGGCAATTATAATATCAAAGGGGTTGTTGCAGGTAAGTATGCCTACCTCGTCTTTCTTTACGGTGGGGATGTTTATTACACACTCCGATTGGAAATGATTGAGGATGGTCTTCTCGTTGGCAATTACTTTGAAGCTAATGATAAGACCCAAAAAAACGGCTACCCAACTTCATTTGAAAGGATGGAAATTACTAGTTCAAAAACCTTATGATGGCCTGTAGAACCTGATCTATGCTTTTCAGCAGTTGCCGGTCAGACCGGAGCCAGCTCTTTGTTGTGGTCAAGTAAAAACGGACACCGGGTTAAGCAGCATTCCGGTACAGTTCTTTCTCATAGAGCACGGGGGATTGATACCCCAGGGTCGAATGTAGACGGATGCCATTGTAGTAGCCGATATAATCGATCACCTGCGACTGAGCAGCCTTTCTGGTGGTGAAGATATAGTCAGATAACCGTTCCGACTTCAGGCTCCTGAAAAAGCGTTCTGTCGGAGAGTTATCCCAGCAGTTTCCTTTGCGGCTCATACTCGGGATCATGCCGTAAGCATCCAGACAGTTGCGATACTCGCGACAGGCATATTGGCTGCCCCGATCGGAGTGGTGAACCAGACCCCTGGCTGGTTTTCTCATCCAGTAGGCCATGGCCAGGGCATCGATGGTCAGTTGAGTCTTCATGCGTTTATCCATGGCCCAACCGACGATCCGGCGGGAAAACAGATCCATAACGATGGCCAGGTACATCCATCCCTCAAGGGTCCAGACATAGGTGATGTCGGCCGTCCAGAAGCGGTCGGGCGTATCGACATCAAACTGCTGATCGAGCCGGTTTGGGGCCACAGGAAACGAATGGCGACTATCCGTGGTAACCTTATACCGCCGGGGAGATTTGGCTTTGAGCCCAAGCTCCCGCATCAGCCGGCGGACTTTGAAAATGCCGATCTGTTGGCCCTGGTTGTTCAGTTCTTTCATAATCCGTCGGGCACCGTATTTACTGCGATGCGCTTTAAAAATAGCCTGTATTCGAGCTTTCAAGGCGGTTTCGGCCGGATCGCGTTCCGGCCCCTGCTCGATGCGTTTGAGGTACTGATAAAAACCGCTCCGGCTGACCCGCATCACCTTGCACAGCACGGTGACCGGAGAGGCCTTCATTTGCCGCCGGATAAAGCCGAATCTCACTTCGACTCGTTGGCAAAGAAGGCCGCCGCCTTTTTTAATATTTCGCGCTCCATCTCAAGCCGTTTGTTTTCCTTTAGCAAACGCTTGAGTTCGCCTTCCAGTTGTTCCCGGGTCAGGCCGTCGGCAGATACGCTTTCGTTGTTATCGCGGTATTGCCGGACCCACCGGTTGACGTTGTTTTCAACGACGCCAAGACGGCGCCCGACTTCGGCGCTGCTGTAGCCCTGTTCGACCACCAGGCTAACAGCATCGGCTTTGAACTCTTTGGTGTAAGTTCGTCTGGGTTTTCGAGCATTCATGGGACACCTCGCTTTCTGAAAAATTGTTCTTAGCAAAGTGTCCGTTTCTTTTAAACCACATCACTTGGATCTCTCGATTGCGAAGTTATCCGGAAAACTAGCCCCAGCAGATAGATGATAACCTTCATCGCAGATGTCTCCTTCGGTAAGTGGGTAGTGGATCGGGAGGCAGGACAAAATACACGTGCCCAAAGATTTCGTTTGATGTCAAAGGATTGATGCGGGTTGACAAGAATCGGATTATGGAATTAAGCTCAAGCATCCTACCAGTTCAAAGCGCAATCACCTATTTATCGGAAAACCGAATGATAAAAGGATGTCTAAAAATGAACAGCAATGCAAAAAGAACTGCTTTTATTACAGGAGCCTCTTCAGGTATAGGAAAAGCATTTGCAGAGCACTTTGCCCATTCAGGATGGGATGTTGTTATTACGGCACGCAGGCAAGACCGCCTGGATATGCTATCAGAGGACTTAGAAAAACGCTACGGCACCAAAGTTACAGTTATTGCAGCCGACCTCGCAGACCCGGAATCACCCAAAACGATTTACAATGAGATCCAATCAAAAGGAATACATATAGATGGTCTGGTCAATAATGCTGGCTACGGAATACCGCAATATTTCGTGAATACGGATTGGGAAAAACACAGAGATTTCATTCAAGTTCTCGTCACCTCGGTTACTTATTTTTGTCATTTATTTTTGCCTCGGATGATCGAAAATCGATATGGCCGTATCATCAACGTTTCTTCTTTGAATGGCTTAATTCCATGCTCACCGGGACAGTCCCTCTATGCGAGTGCAAAATCATTCGTAGTCAGCCTTTCGCATACTTTGCAGGCAGAAGCAACCGATAAAGGGGTCCATGTTTGTGCTTTGTGTCCGGGCTTTACCTATTCGGAATTTCATGATGTCACTGGAACTCGCGAATTGGTAGATAAAATTCCAAAACGACAATGGTTGAGAGCAGAAGACGTAGCGAAATTGGGTTTTGATGCCGTCATGAATGGCAAACCTCTGTGCGTGACGGGCAGATCTTCGAAGATTAACTATGCACTTACGAAGTTTTTACCCCGATCGATGATAATCGATATCATGAAAAAAAGATCGAAGAAATTCCGTAAAATCGAAACGTAGTTGATCGTCAGTGGAAAAGGCTCAACGCCAGATAAAAAATGGGATCAGGGATATGTCAAAAAGAACTCAGATTCTAATCTATATCATCGTTTTGGCAGTTTTTGATACGATCATACCGATTCCTATCACAGCATTTGTGCTGATTTATGTGTTATATCAAAGACCCCAATGGTTCAAAATGTGGGTCGAAGAAATCTACTATTCTTGACGTACGAACCAGCAATTTCGAATTCCCAATTTACACACCGCACCCGATGCGTCTACTATAACACCTGACAAATTCGGGGCATGACATCCTCGCTCTTCTCGTTATCCATTAACCACTTCAAAGCTTCATCAAGTTCACGAAAAACCATGACGGAGTGCAACGCACCTTCTAAACCCAACTGTGCCGTGAACATTCTGCACATACCGAATACCAGGTCGGAAGAGGCCACGTAAGCTGTCTTGCCGTCACGCCTCAGGCCAACGGTAGTTTTGGCCAACTTTGCAATTCCCTTTGTAAATTCCGATTCAAAAGACTTGGTCAGGTATGCTTCACGAAAGTCCCACAGGATGTGTAAGGCAGGAAGATCGTCTCTGAAAGCTCTCACCACCTCCATAATTTCATTTGCCGATATTTCACCGGTGGCCGTCAGGGTGGTCAGGTGCCTGGCTTGATCTGTGTGTCGTTGTATTGGCATGCCTTACAACCTCTTCTTTTTTCCGTGGTTCGGGAAAAACACATTTTTACAATCTGGGCAGATGGTATGGGTGATTTCCGAGCCTGTGTGTTCTTCCACGTATGCGTCCAAAGGCCACCACTTCCCTTTATCATCACGGATGCGCTTGCAGCCACTGCAAATAGGCAATAATCCTTGCAACACCTTGATCTCTTTCAACAAGCGTTCTTTTTCGGCCAATGTCTTGGCAAGCTTCCGGTTCTGTTCTTCCAGTTGCAGTTCGAACTTTTTCCGGGTGGTAATATCCCTCGTGATACCGACAACCTTGAGCGGTCTACCCGCCTCTTCCATAAGCGTTGCCTGTATCTCAACCCAGTAAGAACCGCCGTTCTTGTGCGTCAGTTCAAATTCAACTGTGCGTGTGTTCCGTTTGCCGTGTTCGTAATCGATCAAAGATGTTTCCAACAGCACCATAGCCTTTTTCAGAGACTTGGGTACAAGTCGGCCTATGATTGGTTTGCCTGTGAGTTCTTCAGCCGTGTATCCATTTATATTTTGGACTGAAGGGGTAATGTATTCGCAGACCAAATTCCCGGCATTGATTACCCAGACAGCATCCACAAGATTTTCCGTAAGGAGACGATTCTGTTTTTCCAGTTCTTTAAGTTTCTCCTTGATGGTCTGGGCCATTTCAATACCTTCCTTACACTGATTTTATTTGGTTTACGGCAGATTTTTTAAAAACTTTAGCCATGCTAACAATTCTCCATATAGACAGCTTAAGATTTTTAAATTAATTGATTTCCCCCATAAACTTGTGTTGGCTAATAAGGGTATATTCATGGCTCTTTGGCCCGATCGATACGATTCATCCTCGATTCAGGGAGAGAACATGATACGGCAGGAACTCAAACACTTGGGTTTTGGGTTCAACAAGGCCAAGTATTCTGGAAAAATGGAATCATGCATCGAGAACGGGTTTGACTAAAAGATTTGCAGGTTAGGCCCCGGACGTATCAGGAAAATGATCCAGCGCGGACACGGAATCGAATTGGCTATTGAAGGCAAAAACCTGCACACAATCGCCAAAGAAGCTTAAGAAATCGAATACGGATAAATTTCATATCCTTTTTTTATTTCTTTCCGATTTCCCTTTCAGACTGGATTGCGTACATCGGCGCCCTGCAGTTTTTCATTCAGCAGGCTGGCGTGGCTCCCAAATGGGAGCCTAATCCGTTTTTTTTCTGAGGATCGTTTTGGGGGGGCGCTGCTTTCTTTTCAAACGTAAATCTTCGCCGTTTTTTTCGACGGCAAAAAGGGCGTTCTCATCCAAACCCAATGCATCCACCAGCTTTTTGGGAATGATAAGGCTGCCGCGACTGTTGATTCCAACGATATTGTCAACTTTCTTTTCCTTGGTTCCCTTCTTTACGGCCGGCACTTTATCCAGGGCGATTAGAGCGTCCATATACGCGACTTTAAGGGCGCCCAGCGATTTAAGTCCGAATTGTTTCATAATTTCCTGGCTGGGCTTTCCCATTTCAATTGCCTGAACCAGAGCGTTGTGATCGACTAACCGTTTACGAGCCATCATCGTTCCTTTACTAAAATTTCATCCATCAGATGTTGCGATTTATTAGGATATCCATGTTCTTTCAAAACGGCCCCTGATGACGTCATTTTTACGCAAAACCCATAGCGGAAGAGCACAGCTTATCCCTACCGGATCTACAATCGGGGTCCGGAATACTTTAAAAATCACATCAACAGAAAAAACGGTACGTATAATACCGTCATGTTTATGTCAATTGCGGAAGTAAAATAATCGCTGGCGTGGCTTAATAATAGTCCAGGGGGGATTTTTGAGCTTGGTTTTCTGTTCCATTAATTTTTCGGCAATCGCCGCTACGAATCATTTGGATGGGGAGTTTTTTCCCTTGTATTTTCTTTATGTTATTGAAAACATCGCGAATCGGAGAGATACGCGACTGAAAGACCGGGAACACAAAAAATTCAGCCTATTTGTGCTTGTGCGGCCTGAAAACGATGAAATTGCAAAGTTTACAGATATCGAAGCCCGGGTAGGTTTCTCCCGTTCGGGGGAAAGACGGGCCGCCATCGCGAACCGTGCGCTCCAGCATCCAATGGACCGTTGGTTCAACATGATCGCCGGGCCAGACCCAATTGATTTCGCTCTGTTCGGTTTTCCCGGCTGTTTTACTGCTGCTGCACATGGGGGTGATGTTCGGTCTGGCCGTAACGTGGCATTGAACGCAGCCGTGGCAGATCGAGGAGTTCATCGTCATGATCATCTCAAAGGGATGTTCGTCAAAGGCCGCGCACCAGTCGTTGCCGAGGTGATAGGCCTGCAGAACGTCGCAGACGCCATGAACCACATCCGGTTTAAAGGGGGCCTTGTGCAACGGAGCGGTGGCAAAGGCCAGCAGCCCTTCCGGAAGCCGCTTTTTGGTGCGAACGAACTTTTCAGCCTGATCCCAGCTTTTCGTATATTTCAAATGACTCTTTATTTCGGCGTCGTCCAGTTCCTTCCAGCCCATGACGTATTGGGCGTTGGAGCATCCGG
Source organism: uncultured Desulfosarcina sp. (assembly GCF_963668215.1). Lineage (NCBI taxonomy): Bacteria > Pseudomonadati > Thermodesulfobacteriota > Desulfobacteria > Desulfobacterales > Desulfosarcinaceae > Desulfosarcina > uncultured Desulfosarcina sp. Next base: position 4,172,020 of record NZ_OY764190.1, on the reverse strand, counting down.
TTTCGTGGCTGGTACCCAGAAGAATATCTCCGCGCATTCGGGATGCGGCGACGAAATGGCAGAAGGTGTAGGCATGCATGGCCGTCTTGTAATCATTGTTGTTCTTGAAGTCTTCTATCTCGTCTTCCGAATAGAAATATTTGATGGCCACCGGATAATAGGTCGTTTTGAGAAGATTGCGCAAGGCAAATACAATATCCGCATTGCTTAATACACCATTGTTGCGGTCTGCATTTTCCAGAAGCGCTTTGGCCAAAGCGACATCATCCAGGCACAACTCGCTATTGATGGGAGTTGCTGTTTCCCGGGCGGCAGGGGCAGGATCGTATGCCATTTTCAAACCTCCTTTGATGGGTATAAATTGACGACGCCACGCGCCTTGTCGGCGCAAGGGGAATCCGTTTAGTCGTGTTAGTCGTGAATCAAATGCCATGCCGTTTTGAATATTTTCTTAAAAAATACATATCTACTTGTAAATTCTATATATTTTCAATTCATAAATGAATTGGCGGTTGTTCCCTATATATTTCAATGGGTGCGTTATGTTTCTTTTACAGGGACCATGGGTGAAATGGGTTCCGCATCTGCCACGGAATGATAGATGCGGGCTTATTCCCAGAAAACGTATCCAAGCCCGAGTTTATGCCTGGTTTTCCAGGAACGGTGCCGTCGGTTAACGGTTCCGCCAAACCATGAATCCCCACCGGCCGGCCATCAGGGATGCCAGCGGCAGCAGGCAGATATAAAACCAGACCTTAACACCGTCGAAACCAAAATCGTATTGAGGGATGAGAGGACTTCGAACCTTTTTTTCTCAACGGGGGTTACATCATCTTCTCAATTACACAGCACGCTTGCTTTCAAACCTGCACGGAATCTTCGTCAACACGCCATTTTTTCCATCTTACGCATTAAACTGTTCGTTTTCGATTAGAATTCAATTGAGACCAAGAGAGAAGAGATCAGTCGGTATAAATAATGCTTAAGGTACATGGAGAAACCGTCTGCTAAAGCACTGCGAACCGATGAGAGAGGGTCGTCATGGAGAGAACACCGATTTTCCCGTCACCAGCGAAAAACGCCGCCCCTGCGGATTACTTGCGAAACTACTGGTGCCCCCATTACGATGCATGTCTGGTGGAAGCTGCGGATCGAAACCTGTATCTGGACTGCAGCCATTGCGGCTATAAAGATGTCATTGTGCCGGATGTATCTTTTGCATGCGCTCTCCCATAAATGAGACGGAGGCTGCGCGCTGCACATCTTTCCGCGCCTTGCTTCATTTATTCCAATCTCTTCTTCAGGCAGGATCAACGTCCGATGATACAAACGGCCGGATATTTTGCCAATCAATCGTGGCCGTTGAGCCAGTCCAGCGCCTCTTGCCTGGATCGGAAGGCCCGGTTTGTGATCGGATGACACTTCACTTCGGCCAATGACGCATACATCCGAGCAATGCCAAAAAGCAGATCGCTGGATCCGACGAGGGCTGATTTGCCCCCCGGCCGCATACCGGAATAACTTTTAGCTGTTTCAATGATTAGCGTTATATCCTCGCTGGGCAGTTCCGAAAGGTTGCTTTCCAAAAAGTCCCAAAGCACCTTGGAGGCAAGTTCGGATCGATAAAAAGACTGGATGGCATCGATGATGTCGGATGAGGAGGTCTGGCCCGAAAACCGGATGGTTGCCAGGTCAAGTTCCTTGTCGATTTTTATATCAAAATGCGCCATTGCACTGCCAATCATTGCCATGTGTAACTATTTGTGACACTGCCTTGCCAATTATTCAAGCTTTTTCGGCGATGCAGCCGAACCAATCGATACAAAATAAGGGCACAACATATCCGCCAACGACAGTATCGGGAAAGATTATCTTTCAGTAATCTTTGTGTTATCTTCAGGTAAGGAAGATACGATAAGGTGCCATCATGAACAAAGAGTTCAGAAGAACTCTGGAATTTTTCCCCTTCCTCCTCCCCAATGAAACCGGACCGCATTGAGCGGCCCGGTTTCCCTTTTGGTGCGGTAACTTCTTTTTTCCATAACGAATCTGGGACGGGAACAAAAAAACTCGTTAAGAGATGGGTGGATACGGGCGATAAACTATATCGAATCCATAAAAGCTTTTTCATTCGAATCGAACAAAAAATCACATATTTCCCATGACCCAAAAAAAACACAGCCCGATTTTTGATAATTTTTACGTCGCAAGGCAGCCCATTTTCTACGACAACAATCGAATTTGGGGTTACGAGCTTTTATTTCGCGCCGGCCCAGATATGAAAAACGCAGAAATTTCCGATCAGGATCTTGCCACCCTCAGCGTCGCTTCCTGTGGTTTTATCAGATCCCAGGAACTTTCCGACCAGTCCAAAAAAATCTGTATCAATTTTACGGAAAAGCTTATTTTGCAGGGCGCGCCTCGAGGATTGCCTCCCACCGTTACGGTAATTGAAGTCCTGGAAGATATCACGCCCACGGATGAACTCGTCAGTACGTTGATCGAACTGAAGCAGGACGGGTATCTCGTCGCTATCGACGATTATGAAGGCAAGGGACTGCAAAAGGAATTTCTGGATCTTGCCGATATCGTAAAGGTCGATATCCTGGGAAAAGACCTCGACCAAATTAAAGCGATCTTTTCTTCGCTTGAAGGCAATCGATCCATAAAGCTTGCCGAAAAAGTAGATAACAAAGAAATCATCGCCCATCTGGAAAAGCTCGGATGCGAACTGTTCCAGGGTTATTTTTTTGCAAAGCCCGAAACCTTGGTGGGACGATCACTTCGATCCACCGAAGTCTCTAAATTCCGAATTTTACAGGCATTGTCCAACCCTTCCTTTCCGCCCCAGGAAATGACGGAAATCATCGAGGCCGATCCGGGTATAACGTATCGGTTGCTTCGCCTTTTGAACACACCAGCCTTCGGATTTTCGATGAAAATCACATCCATTCGCCATGCCATCATCCTATTGGGCAGCAAACGGCTGAGCTACTGGCTTCGCATGATTGTTACATCCGACCTGATGGGGAAAAATAAAACCCCCGAACTCTATCGGTTGGCGCTCAACCGTGGACGCATTTTAGAGGAGCTGTGCGAAAATGGACAAATACAGCTGGCAAGCTCTGAAACCATGTTTCTTTTCGGGATGCTTTCACTGATCGAAGCCATGCTGGGCATCCCGCTGGTCAACATATTGGAAGAACTGCCGCTTAGCGATGAGTTGAAGGCCGGTTACCTGGACAAGGATTCGAAGTATTCGAAATACCTCGATTTGGTGTCGGCCGTCGAAAACGTGCATGCGTCTAAAATCGAATCTTTATGCCGGGAACTGACGATTGATCCCGGCACAGTGGCCAGCGCATCAATTCGGTCCATGGCTTGGGCTACCTCCTTGTTCAGACAAATTTTATAGTTTCGGCAAATCGATATCGCCTCGACACGGCGGTGCCTACGGGGGAAATACTTCTCCAGAACTCCTTTTTGAATAAAGCCGTGCATTGCTTTCCGCGCCGAAATGGGATAGAGGAAAAATCTGAGCGGTGAGTTCGGATTGCAGTGTGAGCCCGGATTACAATTGACATCGAAGTTACCTTTCCTTATACTACCGCAACTCCTCACGTTTTTCTTGCAAACGCTTACCGACAAGGACTTTAAATGGCTTACATACGGGAACTTTTTCCCAAATTGAACTTTGTCTATACTGTTGCGACGGGCATCCTGGACGACCAGACATTGATGATCCACCTGATGGGTTTTTATGCTGAATCGGCGGATTGCGATGTCATCAGAGAGTTGCTGGACATGCGACCGCTTCACAGCGTGGAAGGCTTGACTGTTCAAGGTTTGATCCGAGCGGCTGAAACCCAGAGGAGGCTTTTTGCGGATAAAGATTTCCGCGCCGCTGTGCTGGTCAATTCGGCCGAATATAAAAAAGGCATCGAAATATATTCCTCGTTGGCCAACACAGGAAAGCTCCAAGTCAAAGCTTTTGAAAACGGGTTAAATGAACCGCTTGCCTGGCTCGGTTATAACAAAGACGAAGGGATCCGGATCAAACGCTTCATCAATCGCCGCACGTCCCAAGGGCAGTACCACCGACCGGTTCCCGTCGCGCTGTAAAGCCCGTTCTTGCATTTGCCGCCGCCCCCCTTTTTCCTTGCCCACCGGCCGGCGGGTTTGATCCGGATTTGTCAAAACGGAAGCGATCGGATCGCAGGCCGCCTAAAATTTTCGTTTCCTCCGAAATGAAAAATTGCTACGGTCCGATGCAACTTGAACGGTTAGAGGCGAAACAAATCGACAAAGGAGCGAATGATGGCCATTGGCTGGTCCCGGGACGGAGCGGTACAGGAGCAAATCGATGCCAGCGTGGCGGACTCCGTCAAGCAGGCCAGGAGCCGTCTGCCTTCCGGCGAAAGCCTGACCCACTGCGAACAATGCGAGGAGGAGATTCCGGAGGCCCGACGCAAGGCGATTCCCGGCGTTCGCCTGTGCGTGGATTGCCAGTCGGCAATGGAAGAACGGCAGACGGTTTTCTCCGGATACAACCGTCGCGGCAGTAAAGACAGCCAGCTGCGGTAACCGCATTCGAAGTCGCATGGTCCGGATGCCCCCGGATCGAGTACGGGTTGCCGAACCCGGCACTTTTTGCGTGCCTGCCAAAATTAAAGGCAGACTTTTTATCGAGTCTGTTGTATAGAAGCGTCTTCGATTAAAATTACAGGCCAGTAGCTCGAATTGGTAGAGCACCGGACTCCAAATCCGGGTGTTGGGGGTTCGAGCCCCTCCTGGCCTGCCACCTTAAGGCAGGGAACCCGAGTATCGCTCGGGTTCCCTGTTCCTTTTGACAGGCGCTGCGGCGTCATCAAAGCCACAATAGAGCCCCCCCTTTCCCCCATGCGCAGCTTAACTTTGCCTTAGAAAACAAATTCTCTTCAGTTGGAAAATCCGATACGGAAACAACTTAAGTTTTTTCTAAAAACGACCAATACCAACCCAGAAGAACCACGACACAAAAGAACCACGACACCGAATTCCAATCCATATGATCAAGGAGGTGTTGGCATGTTGAACCGGCTAGCGGTGGAAATCACCCAGGATATCGCCGTCGTCAACCAGAGTTCCGCAGAAATCGCCAACAGCAGCGACCAAGTGAAGGCCAGCGCCGACGATCTCAAACGGATGGCCACCGAACTGAATGCGATCGTCGGCAGCTTTAAGATATAACAGCATAAAATTAGGACAAATCTGATTGAGACGCGAAGCGAACCAGCAAGTTCCTGAAGACGCTCCCACAGCGAACGAAAAGGATGCTTCCTGTTGCATGGAGGTCCAGCTGAATCTGGCCCAGATCCTGGAAGGCAACCCGATTCCCACCTTTGTGGTCGATGCGCAATGCAGAATCACCCACTGGAATCGGGCCTGCGAACTGCTGACCGGCATCCCGGCATCCGAAACGCTCGGAACCGTCAAGCACCGCGAAGCCTTTTACTGCCACAAAAGGAAGCTAATGGCGGATCTGATCGTCAATCAGACCCGTTCAGAAGACCTGATCATGGTTTATGGCGGCAAAGTCAAAGACTGCCGCCATACCCGGAACGGTTACGAAGGGGAGGATTTTTTCCCAAAACTGGGTGAAAACGGCAGATGGCTCTTTTTCACAGCCGCGCCACTCACCGATGCTGAGGGGAATATATCGGGGGCCATCGAAACGTTCCAGGATATCACCGACAAGCGAACGGCAGAACAGGAACTGCGCGCCAGCGAGGCTCGCTACCGCCAGCTTTTCGAGTCGGCCAATGATGCCATCTTTCTTCTCAAGGACGGTTTCATCGTCGACTGCAACCAAAAGGCGCTGGCCCTTTTCAACAGTTCCCGGGACCAGATGACCGGCCTGTCGCCGTTGGACCTTTCACCGCAAAACCAGGCCGATGGGATATCGTCCGAAGACGAAGTCCGCCGAAGACTTGCGTTGCTGGATCAAAATAAACCTCAATTTTTCGAATGGCGTTTTCTCAGGAAAGACGGGTCCCGATTCGATGCCGAAGTCAGCCTGAACCGTTTCACCATCAACGGTTCTCTCTATGGCTTGGCCATCATCCGCGATATCTCCCTGCGCAAAAAGATGATTCGTACCATCGAGGAGCGCCAGGTTGCCCTGGATGAGAAATCGACCTACCTGGAGAAGGTCAACCAGGCGCTGAAAGCCTCCCTGGACCATCGCGAGGTAGAGAAGCGGGCCGTAGAGGAAAACATGCTGGTCAACCTGAAGCGGTTTGTATTTCCTTACCTGGGCGAACTGGAAACCTGCAAGCTCGAGTCGGAGGCCCGGGCCTACCTGAACATCGTCCAGACCAATCTCAACGACATCGTTTCCCAGTTTTCAAAAACCATTTTTTCCAAGTACATCGACCTTACTCCCACGGAGGTGCGAATCGCCGATTTGATTCGTGAGGGGAAGAACTCAAAAGAAATTGCCGACATGCTGGCCCTGTCCCCCAGCTCCATTCAATGGCATCGTAAAAATGTCCGCCAAAAGCTTGGATTAACAAATAAAAAAATCAATCTCCAATCCTACCTGAACGCTCTTTCCGAATAAGGACGCCCAACCATATAGGGTGTTTTTAGCCCCCATTTTACCCCACTTAAACCATCGTTAAGTTCACGCCCAACGTGGCGATATCAGCAGTTGAACGGCTGATTGGAGATGCCACGATACCGGCTGCGTTGGCGAGAAAAATGGTGGGCCGACCATGCAGCAAAAACGAGCAGAGGAAAGGAGCGACCATGTTGTCACAAAATGCTACCGATGAAACCGTGAAGCCTATCATAGACGGGCTCCAGGGAATCAACCGGTATCTGGCCATGATCAACAACCGGATTGAGATGCTTTTGCTCTCGGATCTTCCGGACTACGTAATGACGGATCTGATCAAGCTGTACCAGGCCGAAGAGGAAGCCAGTCAGATCGTACGAAGTTTGAATATCTATTGTCATAAAACCTTTTAATACCCTCAACCTTAACCTTATTTGACAAGGAGCACCTTAAATGAAAATCAATCTGCATTCCATCTCCTCCAAACTGATTCTCGGCGGCCTTGTGGCCGTCCTGGTTCCGCTGATTATCGTGGGCTATCTTTCCTTTGCCAAGGCACGAACCGCGCTCATGGATCTATCCAAACACCAGGCTTCCGGAATCGCATCGGATCTATCCCGCATGACCAAAAACATCCTGGATTCCGAAACAACCAAGGCGGCCTCCATGGCTTCCCAGAAGCGTGTCATCAATCTGGCCGAATCCGTAAACACTTTCGGCGTCGACGCTTCCGCGAATCAGGTTAAGGATGTCTTCAATGCCCTGAAAAATCAGTTTTCAAGAATGGGCAGCCATTACCAGGGCGTTTTCATCGCCGACGTCAACGGCAATATCTATAACGGTGTGCTGGAGAATGGCGGTGTCTACAAGGGAATCGATATTTCCAGCAGCGAAGATTTTCGGGGAGCCAAACAGAGCGGCGGCGCCGTTATCGGTGAGATGACGGTTTCCAAGGCCACCGGCAAACCGGTCGTCACGGCTTGTGCAGCCATCAAATCCGCAAACGGCCAGGTTCTGGGCGTTCTTGGAACGGTAATCAAGGCCGAGTACTTTACGGATCTGATCGCCAACCGGAAAGTTGGTGAAACCGGTTACGGATACATGATCGACAAAAAGGGAATTATCCTGGCCCACCCGAAATCCGAACATGTTCTTAAGCTGGATGTTACCGGCATCGGCGACATGGCCTCGATCAACAAGCGCATGCTGGCCGGAGAAGCTGGTGTGGAAGAATACGTCTTCAATGGCACCCCGAAAATTGCCGGTTTTGCTCCGGTGGGCGTCAACGGCTGGTCCATCGGCGCCACCCAGGATTCCCAGGAGTTCCTGGCGGCGTCCCATGCCATCCGCAACGCCAATATCGTTATCGCGATCGTGGCCGGTCTGATTGTCGCCGTGCTCGTTTTCTTCTCCGCCCGGGCCATCGTTAAACCCATCAATGCCGCCGTGGCCGGTCTCAAGGACATCGCCCAGGGTGAAGGCGACCTGACCATGCGCCTGGAGGCCACGACCAAGGACGAGGTCGGCGAACTGGCCCGCTGGTTCAACACCTTTATCGAGAAGCTCCAGGGCATCATCAAGGACATCGCCGGCGGGGTTGAAACCCTGTCATCCTCCTCCACCGAGCTGTCCGCCATCTCCGAGCAGATGACCCAGGGCATCCAGAACGTCACCGACAAGTCCAATACCGTTTCGGCCGCGGCCGAGGAGATGAGTGCCAACATGAACAATGTGGCCGCGGCCATGGAGCAGTCCGCCACCAACACCAACATGGTGGCCACCGCTTCTGAAGAGATGTCCGCTACCATCGGAGAAATCGCCCAGAACGCCGAAAAGGCCCGCGGCATTTCCGACGAAGCGGCCACCAAGGCTTCCACCGCCTCCACCAACATGAACCAGTTGGGCAACGCGGCCAACTCCATCGGCAAGGTGGTGGAAACGATCACCGACATCAGCGAGCAGGTCAACCTGCTGGCCCTGAACGCCACCATCGAGGCGGCCCGGGCCGGCGAGGCCGGCAAGGGCTTTGCCGTGGTGGCCAACGAGATCAAGGAACTGGCCAAGCAGACCGCCGAGGCGACCCAGGATATCAAGGACAAGATCGAAGGCATCCAGGGGACCACGTCCACCACCGTGGGCCAGATCGCGGAGATCACCCAGGTCATCAACGACGTCAACGACGTGGTCGCCAACATCGCCACGGCCGTGGAACAGCAGTCGGCCGCCACCAAGGAGATCGCCACCAACGTGGCCCAGGCTTCCCAGGGCATTCAGGAAGTCAACGAAAATGTCAATCAGAGCAGCACGGTCTCCGGAGAGATTTCCAGCGACATCGCCGGAGTGAGTGTCTCAATGAACGAAATGTCCACCAGCAGCGGCCAGGTCAACCTCAGTGCCCAGGAGCTTTCCAAGCTGGCGGAGAGCCTCAAAAACATGGTGGAACAGTTCAAAGTATAAACCGGATTTCGGGCAGCGGGGCATGGTCTGCGACCTCCCGCTGCCCGGCCAACAACATAGGACGTTGACATGAAAACAGCATCCCAACCGACCGAGGCCTCGGTCAGCATCAATGTAAGTCTGCTCAATTCATTGATGAACCTGGCGGGAGAACTCGTACTTTGCCGCAACCAGCTGTTGCAGGCCATCAACAGCAACGACAGGCGGCTTCTGGAAACCACCGGCCAGCACATCGACCTAGTCACCTCCGAAATCCAGGAGCAGATCATGCGCACCCGCATGCAGCCCATGAGCTGCCTTTTCGACAAACTTGCGCTCCTGGTCGGCGACCTCGCCGGTAAAGCCGGCAAGCAGGTCGAGCTGTCCTTTGCCGGCGAAAAGGTCGAGATGGACAAGATCATCATGGATGCCATGGAGGCCTCCATGACGCAGTTGATTCGAAACACGGTAAAGTATGGCATCGAGGCGCCCGAAGTCCGTAAAGAACGAAATAAGTCCGAAAAGGGCGCCGTGGCAATATCGGCCCGACACGAAGCCGGCCATGTCGTCATCGATATCGTCGATGACGGAACCGGCATCGATCCGGACGCCATGGTTCGCCGGGCCGTCGACAAAGGATTGCTTGCCGCGCAACAGGACTTCGAAGTCACTGACGAATCGGAAAAGGCGTCTCTTGTCTTTCTGCCGGGTCTTTTCGATGAGGAAGAAACCGGTGGTTTCCGCCGGTTCGCCGGCCTGGATACGGTCAAGACCGATCTGGAAAAGGTGGGCGGCGTTATCGATGTGGATACCCATCCGGCCCGGGGCGCGAAGATGCGCATCAAGCTCCCCTTAACACTCTCCATCATTCCCAGCCAGATCGTCCGGTTGGGAGAAGATCGCTTTGCCGTCCCCCAGGTGAATCTGGATGAACTGCTGCGGATCCCTGCCGACCAGGTCAAATACATGATCGAAACGGTCGGAGGGGCCGAGGTCATCCGATTGCGGGGAGAACTTTTACCGGTCATCGATCTGGCCGGCGCCCTGGGGATCGAGCGATCCTTCGTTCACCCGAAGGACAGCCAAAGGTATCCCGAGCGCAGACTTTCCATTGCCGACCGAAGATCCAAAAACCATTGTATTCCCGAGCCAACCTACGAGGGAACCGAGCATCGCGAGGCTACCGACCGCCGCCGTCATCCGGACAGTGCATTGAATATTGCCGTGGTATCCACCGGAAAAATCAAATACGGTCTCGTCGTCGATGCCATGCACGACTCGGAAGAAATCGTGGTCAAATCTTTAGGCAGGCATCTCAAGGGCTGCCGTGGGTTTGCCGGGGCCACCATTATGGGCGACGGCAAGGTGGCCCTGATTCTGGATGTGGCCAGCATCGGCGAAATGGCTGCCCTGCATATCGGAGACAGGATGAATGCTGTTGTGGAGGACAAGGCGGCCAATCTCGCAACAAGCGCCGCGGCCCAGTCTTACCTGTTTTTCTCCAACTCCCAAAAAGAGCGGTTGGCCGTTCCTCTGGACACGGTGGCCCGCATCGAAAAAATCGACGCCGATGCCATCGAAACCGTGGGCGGCAGCCGGGTGCTCGCTTACCGGGGGGGCAGCCTGCCGCTGATCGCCCTGGAAGACGCCATCTGCATCGATCCGCTGCCGGAAAAAGACCACTACCAGGTCATCTGTTTCAACGTTGACGGCAGGGAAATCGGCCTGTTGGCCGCACCTCCGGTCGACGCCGCCGATGTGGCGGTCGACCTGGATACCCGGACCCTGAAGCAGTCCGGTGTCATGGGGTCCGCCGTGCTGATGGACCAGACCACCCTGATTCTCGATATCCAGCAGGTTGTCAGAAACGCCAGACCCGAATTTTTCCACGAGGAGTAGACCGATGAAATCGACCATGGGCGTGAAACACGCTATGTTTTCTGAATACGCGACGTTTTATCTCAAGGATGCCCTGTGCGGGATCGCACTGGATGCCATCCAGGAAATCAACAAGCCGTCCGAACTGACCGTGGTTCCCCAGGCCCCGGACTATGTGATGGGCATCGTCAACCTGCGGGGCAAAATTGTCACGGTGATCGATACCGGCAAACGGTTGGGGCTGAAACCCATCGATGCCGGCGATAAAATGCGGACCATCATCGTAAATGACGGCGACGAGTCCATTGGCCTGATGGTCGATCAAATCGCCAATGTGGTCAAAATCGAACCGGACAGAACGGAAGCGCCGCCGGCCAATATCGGCAAGGTTCCCGGAAGGTGTTTCGATGCGGTTTATAAAACGGAGGATCGGCTGGTCGGGCTGTTGTCGCTGGACGCGCTTGTTCGGCGCTGATGGCTGCGTAAAAACCATTTTGGCCCGCGGTTGACCCCTGGCGGTGCGATGCAGTATAAATAGTGCTCATCCAGAAATGGCCAAGCCAATTTTAACCTTGGCCGATATCTTTGTTGCGCGAAAAATTTTATCCTCGAAATATCAACCATATGTACCCCAAGGGCATTTCCTTCGGGCATCTCTGGTAAAATTTTTCGTGCGCCTTGATCTCGACCAAATTTGCCTATTTCTGGATGAGCACTAAATAATTTGTTTTCATTATTTTCCGGAATGCATCGGCCAATGAGAATCAAAAACATCGCCAGGAACGTTTGCTACCGGCACCTGTTTCCCCGGGCCGGGTTGCTGCTGGTCAGACTGCTCTCCCGAACCTACCGGTACCGGATGGTGGACGAGGTAAACGAGCAGGGAACGCTGGATGACTACGGCAGCGTGGTCTACGCCTCCTGGCACCAGCGTTTTTTTCCGGGCATCACCCTATTTGCCACCCGTAAACCAATCGCCATCATGATCAGCCAGAGCCGCGACGGCGAAATGATCGCCCGGGTGGTGGACATGCTGGGGTGGCGGTCGGTGCGCGGTTCGTCTACCCGGGGCGGTTCCCGGGCGCTGAAGGAAATCCGGATTCTGACCCGCCAGGGATTTCGCATCGGTCATATCGTCGACGGCCCCCAGGGGCCTTTCGGCGTCGTCAAGCCCGGCCTGCTCGTCATTGCCCAGTTCGCCGGCACCCCCATCGTACCGGTCATCGTCTCCGCGCAAAGGTACTGGAGGTTCAACAGCTGGGACCGCTTCATGGTGCCCAAGCCATTCTCCAGGGTTGTCGTCCGTTTCGCCCCTCCCATTTCCGTCCCTCGGCGCCTGGACCCAGAAGCCTTCGAAACCCTGCGCCTGGATATCGAAAAACGGATGAAAGAGTATTACGCAAAGGCCGATGAAAGCTGGAAACGGCCGGATATCATGAAGGGCTGCGCTCCGTAAGCCCCCATCCCACCTCTGGATGGGCACCGCCATCCACCGGCGAAAGCTGCCGTCAATCTACCCGCAACCCACCTTCTCGCCAACGTCAAAACGATGACACGGACGCGTTTTTTGCACGTTCTCTCATATCTATTTATAATTTAATTTCAATAGGTTAAAACGATATTCCGTCCATAGGCATGGTACTTGCTGAAATGCATCGCTAAAGGTGAGACGCAAAAAGCCGATGATCTTGGTTGTCAGGCCTTGAGTTGGGTGGGGTGCGTGCGAAAGGCCGTCTCGGCTTGTGCGTGTACAAGTTACCGGCATATCCAATTCCGGGTATCGCCGCAGGCGAAGGCTCCGTTAACCGTTCCGGATTTGCCCATGATTAAACGCCTATTTGGAAAAATGAGGAGCAACAGTGGTGGTCTTATCGGATTTTCCCGGTCCGAAGATGGGCTGGCACTGGCTCACGTGGTTCCGCAATCGGGATCGAAACCGCGTTTGGCTTTTTGCGATTTTCTCGCCGGCGAGGCCGCCGACAGCCGGCAGCTTCTCAGCGAAGGCTGCCGAAACCGGGGCGTGGATTCCTGTCCGGCGGTCTGTGTTCTGGAAATGGGCTGTTATCAACTTCTCCAGGTCGCTCCCCCCGACGTGCCCGCCAATGAACTTCGGGAAGCGATTCGCTGGCAGATCGGCGATCTGATCGAGTATCCCCCGGAGGAAGCGGTTGTGGACGTTTTCCACATCCCCCGCGGCAATCAGCGGCAACAGGCCAAAAGCGCTTATGTTGTAGCCGCCCACCGGAATGAGGTAACGGAGCGGATCGGCTGGATGCGGGAGGCTCGGTTGAAGATCCGGGCCATCGACATTCCCGAGCTGGTCTTGTCCACGCTTCTCAACCATGTTCCCGATACCGGGCGCAGCGTGGGATTTCTCTATTTTTCAGCCGATACCGGACTGATCGTTATTTCCAGCGGCCAGGAGTTGTGTCTGGCCCGCAACCTGCCCTTCGGCACCCGCAGCCTGACGGACGAGGCCGGCCACCTGGAGTCTACCGTCAACGCCATCGCGCTGGAAATTCAACGCTCGTTCGATTTTTACGAGAGAACCTTCGCCCAGATGCCCGTGGGCTCCCTCATCGTCGCCCCCCAGCAATTCGATACGGACGCTCTGCTGACTGGATTGCACACGGCCCTGGGCATCGAAGTCACGATGCTCGATCTGCAACAAATCGTGGAATGCTCCGATTCGCTGCCTCCCCAGGCCGGGCGCTGTCTGCTGGCCATCGGCGCCGCTTTGCGCACGGAAGAGGTCGGCCCATGACGCAGCAAATCAACCTGTACCAGCCCGAACTGTTCGAAAAACGCGTGCCCTTTTCCGCGATCCAAATGGCCTGGTCCCTGGCGGCGATTCTCTTTCTGGTCGCGGCCGCCGGCGTTCTGTGCCATTTGCGGCTGTCCGGTCTTTCGTCCGAGCTTGGCCGCCTGGAGGAGCGCCAAAACGCAGCCATCCGGCAGATTGATGACTACAAGGACCGATACCCCCCTCCGTCGCCCGACCCCGACCTGGTCCGCGAGGTGGAAGAAATGGCCGACGTTCGACAGGCCAAACTGACGCTGTTGCAGCTGCTGACCGGCAGTCGATTGGGCAACAGCCTCGGTCTTTCCGAACATCTTGCCGGGCTGGCCAGACAGGATCTTTCCACGGTCTGGCTGCGCCGCATCCACCTGGGTACCGGCGGCGAGCGGTTGCTGCTGGAAGGCAGCACGACCCGCGCAGCCGATATTCCTCTTTATCTGCAAGGGTTGACCGCGCAGAAGGTCTTTTCCGGCCGCGAGTTCGAGCATTTCCAACTGAACCGGCCTGACGAAAAAGCCGAAACGATCATCGATTTTCTGTTGCAGACCACTCAAGGGGAAGCGTCATGAAGGCCCTTGGGAAGAGAACCCGGCTGCTGACCCAGTGGCTCGATACCCGCAGTCCACGGGAAAGAATCATGCTTTTCGCAGCTGTCCTGGCCGTCGTGCTTTTTTGCAGCTACGCCCTCTATTTTTCGCCCCGGATGAGCCGGCGGGCCGGAATCGAGACGCAAATCACCGAATTGAATACCACGGTAACCGCCCTGCAGGGCCAGGCTGAAGCCATTAAGGCCAGAAGCAAAGCGGACCCCGATCGGGAGCAACGCGCCCGGCAGGCGCAATTGCGAACCGAGTTGGAACGGTTGGACGGCCGGCTGAAAGACTTGACCATCGACCTGATATCCCCCCGGGACATGGCCCAGGTGTTGCGCAGTCTGCTGGTCCGGCAGGAAGGGATGAAGCTGGTGCGGCTCGAGAATTTACCGGCTGAAGACCTGTTCCCCGCCGCCGAAAACAAAACCGGGGCCGATGGCGAAAAGCAGGTCCATCTGTACCGCCATCCCATGCGCATCGTCTTTTCCGGCACCTACCTGCAAGTGCTGGAATACCTGCGGTCGCTGGAAAAGCTGCCCCGCAAGCTGTTCTGGGACGACCTGGATATTGTCGTGAGCGACTATCCCCGGGCCGAAATATCCCTTACGGTGCATACCCTCAGCCTCAGAAAGGGGTGGATCGGTGTTTGATCGTTTATCAGGGCGGATCGCCGCCGGCGCGATGCTGCTGGTTTTTGGATGGATGAGCGACAGCCCCGTCTTCGGCGGGGAACCGCTGCGTGATCCGACCCGGCCGCCGAATACGGTTTCGGGAAAAACGGTTCCGGACGCGCAACAGCCGGTGAAATGGAACCTGACCGCCACCATCGTCGGACCCGAGCGCCGGGTGGCCGTCATCAACGACCAGGCCGTGCAGATCGGCCAGAAAATTGACGGTGCCGTCCTTCTGGCGGTGGAGGCCGGCAGCGCCCTGCTGGTCCGCGAGGGAAGGCAAATGCAATTAAAACTGCACCAAGCGGCAGTTAAACGGACGGTGAGAGAAGCGCCATGAAACGAAAAAACGCGCAAAAGCGATGGATCGGGAACCCGTTTCTCGGGATGCTGGCCGGATTGGCCGCGGCGATGCTTCTGGCTGCCGGCTGCGCACCGATACCGCGGGGGGACGGCCCTCTGACCAGCTTCGAAAAGGAGTTGGACGCACTGGGACCGGCGGCTGAACCGCTTCCGGAGGAAGTGGCGGCGGCCCTGATGCCTCCCGAGTCCCGAATGGAAGGGATTTACGAAGGGGCTGCGGAACCTCGTTTCGACGTTGCCGTACAGAACGTGCCCGCCCGGGAGTTTTTCATGGGGCTGGTGGAAGGGACGCCCTATAATATGGTGGTCCACCCGTCGGTGGCCGGCACCGTTTCCCTCGATCTCAAGTCGGTCACCATTCCCGAAGTCATGGACATCATGCGCGATGTTTACGGATTCTACTCCCGGCGCGCCCGCACCGGCTTCCAGGTCATGCCGGGCATCATGCAAAACCGGGTGTTTTACGTCAATTACCTCAATCTCGTGCGCAAGGGCCTGTCCCAAACCCGGGTCAGTTCGGGGCAGGTCAGCGAAAGCAGCAACAACGAGGATTCCGATTCGTCCCAGTCGGATAGAAACAGACAGGCCAACGACACCATGGTTTCGGGAAGCCGCATCGACACCGAGTCCAAGGCCGATTTCTGGACCGAGTTGAGCGCCGCCCTGCGCACCATGATCGGCCAGGAGGAAGGGCGCCGGGTCGTTGTTCAGCCCCAGGCCGGCGTGGTGGTGGTGCGCGCCCTGCCGGATGAATTGCTGGAAGTCGAACGCTATCTGGCCGCCATCCAGGGCAACCTCACACGGCAGGTGATTCTGGAGGCCAAGATTCTCGAAGTCGTACTGGGGGACGGCTACCAGGCCGGCATCAACTGGACGGCCATGATCGACGACGTCACCCTGACCCAATCCCGGGGCGATATCTTCGCCGACAACGGCATGGCCAACATCGTCGGCAGCGACGGGGACGCCATCTTCTCGAACCTCGCATCCGGCGCTTTCGGCGGTGTTTTCAGCGCCACCATGAATTTTACCGACTTTCAAGGCTTTATCGAACTGCTTGAAACCCAGGGCGACGTGCAGGTGCTGTCCAGCCCCCGCATCGCCACGGTGAACAACCAGAAAGCGGTGATCAAGGTCGGCTCCGACGAATTTTTCGTCACCGACGTCTCCAGTGACACGGTTACCGGCACCTCCACGACCACCTCGCCGGACATCACCCTGACGCCGTTCTTTTCCGGTATCGCCCTGGACGTGACGCCCCAGATCAACGCCCAGGGCCGGGTGACGCTGCACATCCATCCCACGGTCAGCGAGGTCACCGACCAGACCAAGGACATCACCGTGGCCGGGCAGACCCAGAGCCTGCCCCTGGCCTACAGCACGGTGCGGGAATCGGACAGCATCGTTTCGGCCCTCAGCGGACAGGTGGTGGTCATCGGTGGATTGATGAAAGCCCAGCAGCAGAAGCGCGACGTCGGCTTGCCGTTTTTGGGCCGCCTGCCGGCAATCGGCAGCCTTTTCCGCCAAACCCAGAGCATCGCCCGCAAAAGCGAACTGGTCATTCTGCTGCGCCCGCTGGTCGTTGAAACGGGCACCTGGGAACAGGAATTGAGCGCCTCCCGACAACGATTCGGGCATTTGGGAGCCGATTTGGACACCGAATGGCGCGGGGGCAAATTCGCCCGGCCCGCGCAATGACGACCGGCCTGAACAGGAACTTGTAGATCGGTTAACCATGTCGAGAAATACGGACAAGCGTCGCACCGACCGGACACCGAACGATCCGGATGATCGCCGGCCCGGGAAAGCGTCCACCCCCGCGGCCGGCCCCGGCAAACGCCATGGCCTCGTCCGGCTGACCCTGTTTTTGGTTCTGGCGGCCGGCACCGGCCTTGTCCACTGGAAGCAGGCCGGTCCCTGGCCGGCTGCGGAACACATGGGCCGGCGAGCCATGGCCATCTGCACCGCCGCCGTTCCCGAGGCCGCCGCTGCGGTTCCACAGGTCTCTTTATTGGCGCCCGAACCCGTTCCCATCGTCCGGCATCGGATCCCCGAACAGGTGAACGAGCCGCCGCCCCCGACGCTGAAAGAACTCTATCTTGTCCAGGTTGGCGACCAACTGCGCGTGGCGGCCGCGTTTTCCCGGTTGCCGGGATACCGGTTGTTTCGGCAGGACCGGGGCAGGCGTCTGGTCCTTGAACTGCCGGCAGAGACAACGCTCCCTTCATTGGCGGATGACGATACCCCGACCCTGCTCGAAAAATTGACCCGGGAATCCTTCGGCGGCCGCGTTCAACTGGTTTTCTCCTTTGACCGGCCTTTCTGTTACGACGAACTGGAACTCAGGGATGATCCCGGTGGAGAGGGCCGGGCATTGCTTTTTTCGGTCCGGCCCGAACCGGCAGCCGCCGTTTCGGCCGCCGTCCCCGCGAGTTCAACACCGGCCGGGGCGCCCGAGCCCGATCCTATTGTCCTGTCGGATACCGGGCAGGTGCCTGCTCCGGCACCCGAACCCGCTGCCAAGAGCAACAAGACATTCAGCCGCCAGGCGGTTCGAATCACGGACCGCCAGCGCGCCGAGGATCTGTACCGGGAAGCGAAGGCCGCCTTCCAGAAGGGACACCCCGGCAAGGCCGAACGAGCCTTGCGGGCGGCCCTGATTTTACATCCAAGCCACGTCGGCGCACGGGATGCGTTGCTGCGCCTGCTGAGCCAGCTGAATCGTCCCCGGCAGGCAGCGGACCTGCTGGCACAAGGGGCAACCCAGGCGCCCGATCATCTGTCCTACCGCGTCCGGTTTGTTCGCCTGTTGATCGACCAGGGCGATCTGTCCCGAGCCCGGGAGGAGTTGACGCGCGCGCCCCTGCCCCCCGTCGCCGAGTCACCGGACCTGCACGCCATGGCGGCAACGGTGAGCCTGCGTCAGGGTCGCTATCGGGAGGCGGCCGAAACCTATCGCGCCCTGCTGGAAATCCAGCCCGATAACGCCGTCTGGTGGATGGGCCTTGGCATCGCCCTCGAAGGCGACGCCGCCTTCGACCGGGCCAGGCAGGCCTATGACCAGGCCTTGCGCCATGACGGATTGTCCGACAACCTGCAAACGTTTGTCCGCCGGCGTCTGGCGGCATCGGGCGACGGTGAGCCCGGGCAACCGTTGGCCAGCCGGAATCCCGACGAGGATCGATCATGACCGTACGCAAGAAAATCCGCATCGGCGAACTGCTGGTGCAGCACCGCATCATCACCGAGGAACAACTGCGCACGGCGCTTGCCGAGCAGAAACGGTCCGGCAGCAAGCTGGGACATACGCTGGTGGAACTGGGCTACCTGAGCAAGGCCGGCTTTCTCCAGTTTCTCGCCCAGCAGTTGCAGGTTCCCTACATCGACCTGAAGCGCTATCAGATCCAGGACGAGGTCGTCCGCCTGCTGCCGGAGATTTATATCCGCCGTTTCAGGGCCCTGGTGCTGGCCGAGAAAAAAGACGGATTGCTGGTCGGCATGGCCGATCCCACCGACATCTTCGCCTTCGACGAATTGCGCCGCATTTTGCAGCGCCCCATCCATTCGGCCGTGGTCGGCGAAGACGAACTGCTGGACATCGTCGACCGCATCTACCGGCGAACCGACGAAATCACCCATATCGCCGGTGAACTCAGCGAAGAGTTGGCCGAGGGCGGCATCGATATCGATACCCTGCTGGCCGACAACGAAACCGAGGACGCGCCGGTGGTGCGGTTGATTCGCACCCTGTTCGAAGATGCCGTGCAAATTGGCGCCTCAGACATCCATATCGAACCGGACGAATCGGTATTGCGCATCCGGCAACGCGTCGACGGCCTGCTGCACGAACAGGTCATGAAAGAAAAGCGCATCGGCGGGGCTTTGGTGTCCCGGCTGAAGCTGATGAGCGGCCTGGATATTTCCGAACGCCGGCTGCCCCAGGACGGCCGTTTCAATATCCGCGTTCGGGGGCGCAGCATCGACATCCGGCTGTCCACCATGCCGCTGCAATACGGCGAGTCGGTGGTCATGCGCCTGCTCGATCAGACCGGCGGACTGCTCCAGTTGGACCAGATCGGAATGTCGGATGCCATGCTGACCCGGTTTCGCAACCTGATTCACAGGCCCCACGGCCTGGTGCTGGTTACCGGCCCCACGGGCAGCGGGAAGACCACCACCCTATACGGTGCCTTGAACGAACTCAACGATCCCGCCAAAAAGATCATCACGGTCGAAGATCCGGTGGAGTACCGCCTGCCCCGCATCAACCAGGTGCAGGTGCAGGGCCGCATCGATCTGACCTTCGCCCGCGTGTTGCGGTCCGCATTGCGGCAGGACCCTGATATCGTCATGATCGGTGAAATGCGCGACCAGGAGACCGCCGAGATCGGCCTGCGCGCGGCCATGACCGGCCACCTGGTGCTCTCCACCCTGCACACCAACGATGCCGTGAGCACCGCCCTGCGACTGATCGACATGGGCGCCGAAGGGTTCGTGGTGGGCAGCTCCCTGTTGGGCATCCTGGCCCAGCGCCTGGTGCGCCGCATCTGCGAACGCTGTGAGGAAAAGGCCCCCCTCGATCTCCGGCAGCGCAACTGGGTGGAAGCCATGGTGGGGCCCGAGGCACGGGAATTCTCCTTCAAACGCGGCGCCGGCTGCCCCCGCTGCCACAACACGGGCTATTACGGCCGGATCGGGGTTTTCGAACTGCTGCGCATCGACACCCCCCTGGCCGATGCGCTGCGCCATGGCGACAGCGCGGATTTCGTCCGGGACGCCCGAGGCCAGAAGGGGTTCAAACCCCTTGCCATGGCGGCTTTCGAATACGCCTGCCAGGGACTCACCAGTATGGAAGAGGTGATGCGCCTCGCCGGGCAGATCGATGAGCCCGAAAAATCCACGGACATGACGATTGCCGACGCCGAGGAGAAGGTCCATGCCGCGGTTTAGGTACCATGCACGCAGCGCCGCCGGCGCGATGGTCGAGGGCGCCATGGAGGCGGCCAGCGCCGCCGCAGTGGCCACGCAACTCACGGCGGGCGGCTCGGTCCCCCTGCGGATTGCCGAGGAGGCCAATGTCTCCGCCGATGCTTCGGCCCGGAAATGGCAATTGGGCGGCCAGCGCGTCAATATCGACGACCTGATCCTGTTCTGCCGTCAGATGTACAGCCTGGCCAAGGCCGGCGTGCCTCTGCTGCGCGCCCTGCGGGGCCTGGAGGACTCGGCCAGCAAACCGGTCATGGTGGATACGCTCGCGGCGATTCAGGAAGATCTGGAAGCCGGCCGGGATCTGACCGGGGCCCTGCAGCGTCACCCCGATGTCTTTCCACCCCTGGTGATCAACATGATCCGGGTGGGCGAGAGCAGCGGAAGGCTCGATCGGTCCTTCGACGAGGTCGCCAGCTACCTGGCACGGGAGAAACAGACCGCCGACCAGATCAAGTCGGCCCTGCGCTACCCCAGCTTCGTTCTCGTGGCGATTGCCGTGGCGATCACGATCATCACGCTTTTCGTCATCCCGGCTTTCGAGAAACTGTTCACGGCACAGGGCGCCCAACTGCCCCTGCCGACCCGGATCATCCTCGGCGTCTCCAACTTTGCCGTTTCGTGGTGGTGGGCGATCCTCATCGCCCTGGTGGCGGGTTTTTTCGCCTGGCGGGCCTGGGTCGCCACCGAGTCGGGCCGATTGATCTGGGATCGCTTCAAACTGCGCATCCCGGTGGTCGGCGGCATCATCCACCGGGCCACCCTGGTGCGATTCGCCCGTGGATTCGCCATGGCCTTCGGCGCCGGGGTTCCGCTGATCCAGGCCCTGGGCCTGACCGCCCGGGCGGTGGGCAACCAGTTCGTGGCCACGCGCCTGGACAAGCTGCGACGCGGCGTGGAGCGCGGCGACACCCTGACCCGCAGCGCCGCCGCCAGTGAAATGTTCACCCCGCTGGTGCTTCAGATGCTGTCCGTCGGCGAGGAAACCGGATCGGTGGACACGATGCTGCTGGAAGTCGGCGATTTCTACGCGCGGGAAATCGATTACGATATCAGCCGCCTGTCCAGCGCCATCGAGCCGATTCTGATCGTTGTCATCGGCGCCATGGTGCTCGTGCTCGCGCTCGGCGTGTTTCTGCCCATGTGGAACATGGCGACCGTCATGCGCGGGGGGTAAGAGGCGCCGTGAAGCCGAAAACGAAAGAGCATCGCCGGCGCTGGGTGCTGCGGCTTTTCGAATGGGGGTTATTGTTCTGCATCGTCGCCGTGTTGGGCGGGATGTTTTTAAACCGCATGGGACGGATTCAGGCGGAAATCGAACGCCGGAATTTCCAGTCCACGGTCATGGCCATGCAGGCGGCGGTCCTGCTGCAATCGGTGGTCCGACCCGAAGACGTGGCCCCCGGCGATGACCCGGCCGCGATCTACAACAAGCAGTTCGGATTGCTGCCGGCCGGCTATGTGGGCCGACTGGACCGGCCGGACCCGGCCGCCGTAGCCGGCGGCGGCTGGTATTTCGATACCGGCAAGCGGCAACTGGTTTACCGGGTGCGTTGCGTGCGCTATTTCCGGTCCAACTTGCGGGGCCCGCCGCGAATGCGGCTGGAAGTGGTCAGGGAAAACGGTTCAAGTAAACTGACGGTAAACATTCTGGACGACGGTAGCTGGACCGTCGGCGGAAAAGATGCGGTGAATTGAAAAACGGCTGCATGTCGCGTGGAAGGTCGTTGAAATGGAAACGGGTTTCGGCCTGGGTGGAATCCGGGCAACTAACGCAATTTTATCAAAGGAGAATTGAAAAATGAACAATCAGAAAGGTTTTACGTTGATCGAGCTTATCGTGGTGATCGTGGTGCTGGGGATCCTGGCCGCCTTTGCCTTGCCCCGCTTTATCGACGTCACCTCCGATGCGCGGGCCGCTACGGTGAACGCCTGTGCCGGGTCCGTGCGGGCCGCCGTGGCCCTGGCTCGGGCGCAATACATGGCCGACGGCAATGCCACTGCAACAACGGTTACCATGGATGGGACTGCAGTAACGTGCAACGCCTCGACCGGAATTCCCGTGGCCACGGCAGCCGGTATCGGTGCCGCTTTGCAAAGCACCGACGGCTATACGATTACTTACGGTACGGGTACCGCGACCTTTGAGCCGGAAAGCACCGCCAGCGGAACATGTCAAGCCGTTTATGACGGAACTACAGGCGTGGTAACCGTGGACACGACCGGTTGCTAATCGGTTTATTGATTCCGTGCAGGCTCCCGTCAATAAGAAAACAACAAATGGCAGGGCTGGCGGCCGGCCCCGGCAAGGGGTTTGCCCCGCCTTTGCCTGTCCGTTCGATGGGAAAGACCGCATGCGAGGATATACCCTGATTGAACTGGTAACGGTAATTCTTCTCATCGGCATCCTGGCCGTGGTGGCGATTCCGCGGATGTTCGACGCCGTGGCCTTCAGGAGCCGGGGGTTCTATAACGAGACGGCCGGTGCGGCGCGCTACGGGCAGAAGCTGGCCGTGGCCAGCGGATGTTCGGTGCAGGTAATCTTCTCCGGCAACGGATTCGCCCTGTACCAGCGGCAGAGTTGCGGCAGCGGGACCTTCAGCCGGTCGGTTTCCCGCCCCGAGGACAGCGGCAGCGCGTTTGCCGCCACCGCACCTTCCGGCGTCACCCTTTCCGCCACATCTTCGGCCGTCGTTTTCGACAGCCTGGGACGGGCGACGCCGGGCGGCGTCACGGTTTCCGTGAACGGCCGCAGCTTCCGCATCAATGGGGAAAGCGGCTACGTGGAGGACCTATGAACCGGGTCGTCCGCCGGAAAAACGATCAGGGCTTCACCCTGGTGGAGTTGATTATCTCCATGGTGGTGGTGTCCATCGCCCTGGGCGGCGTGCTGATGGTGATGAACTACACCATCTGGCACAGCGCCGATCCCATGCTTCAGCACCAGGCGGTGGCCATTGCCGAATCCTACCTGGAGGAGGTACTGCTGCATGCCTACAGCGATCCGGACGGCAGCAGCGGCGAGTCGCTGCGCAGCCTGTTCGATGACGTAGACGACTACGACGGTCTGGCCGATACGGGCGCCAGGGACCAGAACGGGAGCGCCATCTCCGGCCTGGAGAACTATACGGTCACCGTCGATGTCGCCGGCGCCGTGCTGAGCGGCGTCGCCTGCAAGAAAGTGACGGTACGGGTCAGCCACCCGGCCGACATCGACCTGACGTTGAGCGGTTACCGGACCAATTACTGACGAAACCCTAAATATGAAGCAACGGTGCCCACCAACATCTTCCCAACGCGGCTTCACCCTGATCGAAATGATCGTGGTGATGGTGATTATCGGCATTCTGGCCGCCATGGGGGGCCTGTTCATTTCCCGGCCCGTCGAAGGCTATGTCGATCTTGCGCGGCGAACGGCCCTGGTGGATGCCGCCGAAAACGCCCTGCGCCGCATGCAGCGCGATATCCGCCAAGCCCTGCCAAACAGCATCCGCATTGCCTCCGGCGGGCAGTGGATCGAAATGCTGTCCACCACGGACGGCGGCCGCTATCGGGCCCGGGGACCGGGCAATATCCTGGATTTTACCCAATCGGACACCGACGGATTCGATGTGCTCGGTACGCTGTCCGATACGCCCGACACCGGCAGCATGCTCGTCGTCTACAACCTGACCGCCACCGGCAGCGCCGGCAATGCCTACTCCGGCGATAACCGGCGGACGGTCTCGGGCGGCACCCTCTCCTCCATCCAGTTTTCCCCCGGCGATCCCTTCCCCTTTTCGTCCCCCTATCAGCGGTTTTATCTGGTGGACGAACCGGTCAGCTATGTTTTCGACGCTTCGGCCGGAACCCTGGAACGCTATGCGGGCTACACCATTTCAACCTCCCAGAGCAGCCTGCCAGGCGTATCGCCCAGCACGATGGCCAATCATGTCAGTTCCTGCGTTTTTACCTACGATCCCGGCACCCCCCAACGCTCGGGCATGGTGACCCTGCGGTTGACGCTGACCGATGACGGCGAGACCATCACCCTGCTGCATCAGGTCCATGTGGAGAACGAACCATGAAAATCCTCGATTCCCGGCAAGGGTTTTCCATCGTCACCGCGATTTTCATTCTGCTGGTGCTGGCGGTGCTGGGCGTTTTCATGATCACGCTGAGCGTAGTACAAAGCCGCACCTCGTTGTGGGCCCTGCAAGGGGCCAGGGCCTATCATGCGGCCCGCTCCGGACTGGAATGGGGCGGCTATCAGGCAGTGGTCAACAGTGCCTGCAACACCTCGTCGACCTTGACGGTCAACGACTTCACCGTGACCCTGGGATGCCAGGCCGAAGGGCCCTTCACCGAAGGGGGGCAGTCCTATCTCGTTTATCGTCTCACTTCCCTGGCCGAATGGGATTCCTACGGCAGCGACATGTATGTTTCACGGCAGCTTTCCTCACGGGTAACGGGAGCGGTGCCATGAGAAAAAAGAATCGTCCGGAATCGGCAAAACGGATTTTCAGGGCGACGCCATGGTCGTGGATCTTGATGCTGTTGCTGCTGAGCGGCACATTTATTTCCGTCCCTTCCGAAGTAAATGCTGACACCGTTCGTGATGAATTCAATGTGCGAAGTTACGCCAACAACGATGGAACCCAGTCATGGGCAACGAACTGGCTTGAAATCAATGAGTCCGACGGTCCCAGTTCCGGGGGAATTCGGGTTCAAAACGATCACGGGACACAATGGGTATTACAAATTCAAGACAGCAAAGGCATTCAACGTGAAGTTGACCTGTCCGGCGCAATCTCGGCTGTATTGAGTTTCGACTATCGCCGCAGTGACCTCGACAATCCAAACGACTATGTAACTATCGAAGTCTCCGATGATGGTGGCGGGAGCTGGTCGGAATTAGATCTTTTCGCCGGTCCTCAGAATGATTACGGCTACCAGTCGGCTGTCTATGACATATCGTCATTCATCTCAGCAAATACTCGCATTCGCATGCTTGGATCTTCAAATTTGGGGTCTAATGACGAAGTCTATTTTGACAATATCGAAATTGAATACAACCTGTCCACAATGCCGAACCCCGTCGCCCACTACGCCCTCGAAGGCGACGTGACCGACAGCAGCGGCAACGGCCACAACGGCTCCAGCCAGGGAACGGTCACCTATCAGCGCGCCAAGATCTGCGATGGCGTCCAGCTCGACGGCAGCGGCTACCTGACGGTGCCCGACAACAACGACTTCGACCTGCCCGACGCCCTGACAATGATGGCCTGGATCTATCCCGACACGTTGAGCGTAGCCGACCACAACGAGGGGCTTTACTGCTTTCTTTCCAAGGACACCAATTCCGAATTTCACGTCCGGAGCAATGGCGCCATTTACTGGTGGTGGCAGGGCGGCAGCCTGACCACCCCGTCCGGCCTGGTTAGCGTCGGGACCTGGACCCATGTCGCGTTCGTCTATTCCCGTTCCGACGGCAGCGCCCGCGTTTTCGTAAACGGCGCCCAGGTCGCAAGCCAGGCCTACAGCGCTGCATTGCCGACCAACAATAATTCACTTTATATCGGCACCGACATCAACACCACCAGCGGCGGGGAGCTATCGGCACGCCGTTTTTACGGCAGCATCGACGAGGTGCGGATTTATGACGGCGCCCTGACCGAAGCGCAAGTCACCGAACTGATGAACGAAACCGACCCTTGCGCGCTGCCGACGCCTCTCGCCGAGTGGCGTTTCGACGAATGCGACTATGAGGGGGCGTCCCCGCCGGCCGATGACACCCAGGGAAACTACGATCTCGTGGCCCAGGGAACGGTCGAGAGCGAACCGGCGGGCGTGGTCGGCAGGGCCGCCATGGCGGATCGTTCCAACGATTCCTTTTTGGCCGACACGGACGTTCCCATGACCGGCGACTGGACGGTCGCCACCTGGTTCCGCATGCCCTTCACCCACACGGAGGGATCGCGGTATCATGTGCTGGGCGCCATGGCCGGAGGCGGCAACGATTTGATGTGGGTCGATCGAAACAGCAGTTACCGTTGGGGCGGATGGGCCCAGTCCAGTTCGGCAACGGGCAGCTTCCGATTTTCGACGCTGGCCGACGGCTGGCACCATCTTGCGTTGATCGCCAGCAGCGGCCAAAGCGATCTTTATATCGACGGGGCCTATACGGACAGCATCTCTCTGCAACCTTCAGGCAACTTGCATTATGTGGGCACCTCCTATGAACAGGACGGCGGAGACCAAGGCTTCCGCGCCGACCTGGACGAATTTCTGGTATTCAGCGGCGCGCTCAGCGCAGACCAGATCCAGAGCATCTACCAGTTACAGTCGGCGGGCCTCAACCTGGACGGAACGACACGCGCGGAGATTCTCTGCGACGCGGCCATCGATCACTACGAAATCGTTCATGACAGCACGGCCCTGACCTGCGTGCCCGAAACGGTCACCGTGCGTGCCTGCGTCGATGCCGATTGCACCGAACTGTATGCCGACGATATCACCATCGACCTGTCGCCGACAGGCTGGGTGGGCGGAGACAGCCAGACGTTGAGTGCAGGCAGCGGGTCCTTCCGGCTGCGCCATACCACCCCGGAAACGGTGACCCTGTCGGTGAGCAGCCAGGACCCGGCCGCGGACAACGCGGTTCAATGCATCGACGGCTCGGGCGGATCCTCCTGCGACCTGACGTTTTACGAGGCGGGTTTCATCTTCGACGTGCCGGATATGACATCGTGCAGCCAGGAGGAAAATATCAGCATTGCCGCGGTGCGGGCCGACGCGACGGCCGAGCACTGCATCGGCGACGACAGCTTTGCCGACACCACCCGCAGCGTCTATTTCTGGTCCAGCTACCAGGAGCCGTCAACGGGGACGCGCACCGTTTCCGTCAATGGCAGTGCGGTGGCCGGGGCAAGTCCGGGCACCGCCGTTACACTGTCCTTTGACTCCCAGGCCGAAAGCCTGATTGCCGTAAGCTATGACGATGCCGGGCGGGTGGGGCTGTCGGCGCGCTTTACCGGCACCGGGGATGAGGCCGGCCTGACCCTGGTCGGCAGCGACAGCTTCGTTGCGGTGCCCGATCATTTGGTGGTCACCGCCACCACGGACGGCACGACCGCATTGGACAATACCACGAATGAAGGCGATCCCCACTGGCCGGCGGGAGAGGATTTCTTCGTTGCCGTGAGCGGGGTGTGCGCCGATGGCAGCGTAACCCCCAATTTCGCGGCGACGACGAACTTCACCGTTGCCGGGGCCGACCCCGCCCCCGGCGTGTTCAGCGGCGGCCCGCTGGCGCAATCCGATTACAGCAGCGGCACGGCCACCGGCACCGCCGCCTACAGCGAGGTAGGCACCGTAACCCTTCAGGCCGAGGTCACCGACTACCTGGGCACCGGCATCGACATCTCCGGCACCGCCGTGGTCGGCCGCTTCACGCCGTACAGCTTTTCAGCGGCACTCAACAGCCCCGAATTCGCCCCGGCCTGCACCACGGGCGGTTTTACCTATATCGGTCAGTCTTTCACGTACACCGTCTATCCGACGATTACCGTCACCGCACTCAATAAAGACGGCGATGTTACGGAAAATTATACCGGAGACTGGTGGAAGATTGCCGATGCCACGCTGACCGATAAAACCTACACCGCCGAAACCGGCACGCTCGACCTGTCCAGCCTTCCCGCCGGCGACCCGAGCATCTCGGATCTGGGCGGCGGCACCGGACTGCTGACCTTCAGCGACGGCGGCGGGATTTCTTTCGTGCGCAACGATACGCCCGACGCGCCCTTCGATGCCGAGATCAGCCTGTCCATCAATGTACTGGACGCCGACGGCATCGCGGCAACGGCCAACCCCGTGACCTTCGGCGACGCCAGCGCCGGCAACGGCATCGCCTTTTCCGGGGACGGCAAACAGATGTTCTGGGGCCGGTTGACCCTTCAAAACGCTTACGGATCAGAGCGCGTACCCCTGGCCATGCCCTTCCGGGCCGAGTACTACGACGGTACGGCGTTCGTCACCAACACCCTGGACGACTGCACTTCCGTGGCGCTAAACCTGATCAGCCTGAGCAACGGCAGCGGTACGGTAACCGCCGACAATCCCATCACGGTGGGCACCGGGAGCAGCAGCGCCAGCCTGTCCGACCCGTTTGCCGCCGGGGATGGTGGCCTGGTGTTCAGCGCGCCCGGCTCGGAAGGCTATATCCAGGTACAGGTCGACCTCTCCTCTTTTCCCTGGCTGCAATACGACTGGGACGGGGACGGCACCCAGGAAGGGCCGTCGGCTCGGGCGACCTTCGGCATCTACAAAGGCAGCCAACACCACATCTACCTCCGCGAAACCTACCGCTGACAACCACCCCATAAAAAATCGCTTTTCGGTCTTGCTTTGACTTACCGGGCCAATATGCTAATAATGAGAGATAGCTATGGCGTAACAGCTTCGGATGGCGAGCCGCTTGGCCGCCGATCCATGTCAATCCGGATTTGGAGAATGCCGATATGAAATACACGTGGATCATCACGCTGGCAGTGGTACTGATTGCAGGATGCTCGGGCATTCAAGTCAGCCAGGACTATGACCCGGCGACGGGTTTCGGCTCGCTGCAAAGCTTTCGATGGGAAGCCAAGGTTCAGGAAAGCACCGGCGATCCGCGCCTGGATAATCCGCTGCGGGACAGCCGCATCCGCAGCGCGGTGGAACGGGTGCTGAAGGAAAAGGGCTTTGCCGCATCGGAAGGCGAAGAATCGGCCTTTTTGGTTCGCTATCGGGATGTGCTAAACAAAAAGCTCGAATCCGCCGGCGGCATCGGATTCGGCATCGGCAGTTACGGCCGCCACGGCGGGGTCGCCATCGGCACCGGCAACAACCTGCGCGAAACCGAGGACGCTTCGCTGATCATCGATTTTCTGGACCCCGAATCGAAGGCCTTGCTCTGGCGGGGCACCGGGACCCAGCGATTCAAAGAATACGACGACCCGACCAAAGCCAGCCGGGACATCAACCAGTTGGTTGAAAAGATCCTTGACCAATTCCCCCCGAAAACCTGACGACCACCGACCATCGTCAACGCATACGCCCTTTCGGGACGAATCAGGGAGGACCATTGAGCCTGTTTTTCGATAAACGCGACCGCGACCTTCTGAAAATCGTTAATACCGTTCGATCCCAATCCACTCCGCAAACCGTGGGACGCAAAGGGTTGTATCCCTGGTTTCACCCCCACGGCATCAAGGAACTGTCCGAATCGAGGGGACTGCGCATCGCCTACTCCGTCGTCCACCTTCTCGAATCGCTGGAAGCCGGGGACCTGGAGGATCGCCTCAACGCCTTGCGCAGCCTGCGCGACGAGGTCCTGCACGCTTCCGCCGGCAGCATGCCTAAAAATGCGGCCCGGGTGCTGTTGTCCATCATGAAGGACCTGGTACGCAACCGCGGCAACGAAACCGAACAGCTGAAACTGGCCCACGATTTCCGGCGGGTGGCCAGCGGCAAACCCAGCGTCATCAGAAAAATGCTGCACCGATACCATCTCCTCGAAATGCCGGAGGAGTGGAATCAACTCGCCTTCGACGATCATGTCCACGACATCAACACCAAGGGGCGCAAATCGATTTCCCATCTGGTCATGGACGCCTGGATCAAGGGCATCCGCCGCCTGCGGGTCATCTACTACAACTACATCGACTCCCCGTCGGCCGCTGAACTGCTCGAGGCGGCCCAGATCATGGGGGTCGACGTCCGCATCGGCATCGAGTTCTCGGCCCGCTTCCGGGGGCGGTATATCCAACTCATCTGGGTTCCGCGCGGCTTTTCCGACCCGCAGTCCTTTCTCTGCTTTCTGGCGGAAGAGCCGGTCAGGCGGCTGATGGACCAGGGTCGGGCCGTCATGAGCTACCGCCAGCGATACATTCTGAAGATGCTGGACTCCTTCAACCGAAGGCATCGAACAGACATCAACGCCGAACTGGATGTTGACCTGCCCCCCCTGGAAGCCGCCGATTTTTTGCGGTTCGTGCGGCCGGGCCAGCCGTCCATCCTGCACCTGGCCAAATACATCCACACCCGGCTGCTGTCGCTGATGTGGGAAAAAATGGATGACCTGCGAAAGGCCTATCAACGTGCCGACGAGAAAACGCGCGAAGAAATCGATGTAAGGGTGCAGCGGATGAACGAGCTGGATTCGGAAACCATCGTGCAGCGCTTTTTAAAACCGTCGGTCAACCCGGAGATCCGCGACCCCAACCGGGTGTTCGAGGACCCGGATGCCCCCGAACTGCTCTCTCTGACCCCCAGGCAGCTGTTGGACAGGGTCACCCATTTGCAGGCCGGATACCGGATCACCCTGAACCTGACCGATCTTCTGCCCGAAGATGTAGTGGAAATTCTCTATGACTGCGAAGGCCTGGTCAACCGGCTGGAAATATTCAACCTCAAGGACTATACCGCCGGAAAAACGGCCCATATCGGCGAAATCAGCGAACTGCAGCTGGCCCTTAACGAAAATAACACCATCAACTTGAAACGGCTGATCCGCGGCATCATCAGCAGGCTGGCCACGAGCGAACCCTTTCCGGGAAAATCGGAACGCATCGAGAAGTTGGGGATCATCCTCCACGACATCTCCGTCTTCTCGGCCATGTACGGCTCCATGCATCTCGAACCCCGCATCGGCAGCGACTCCACCGGCCACTCCAGCCTCATGTACGGCATGGGGCTGGCTATCATGGACACCCTCCCTCCCGATGCCCGTCAGCGGTGCAATCGCCGCCGCCATGCGATGCCCCAGGAGGCGTCCTGCCCCATGGACCCGTCCCCGGACTTTCCCCCGAGGGCCATACGCAGCATCATCCCATTCAGGATACCGGTCTACAAGCGCATCACCCATGTCCCTTACACCAGCCCCATCGGTTCCCGGGGCATTTACCAGCGGCTGGCCCACCACCTGCCGGTACTGGGGCGACTGGGGAAAACCCGTCAGGTGGACTGGCTTGTCCAGACCCACCTGATCCGTATGGATCCTGAAGGCAACATCGTCACCCTGGGCGGCATCTCCGACCGCTCCGAAAACTGCCTGCGTCTGGAAAGCCCTCCGACCGTCGAGCGGACGCGGGTTTCGCCCATATACCTGAACAGCAAGCTCGTCAACGGGTTGAAGATTCTCATGGGCTTCATTCCCGCTTTTCTCTCTTTCTACCTGACCAACTCCTGGTGGGTGCTGGCGTACCTGGGAGCTTTCATCTGGTTCGGCATCACGGGGTTGAGAAATATTGTCCAGTCGGTGCTGGGCGGCGGCGGATTCCGTCGCACGCCGCTTTTAAACTGGAAGGATTATGTCAACTGGATCCGGATATCCGACTCGCTGCTGTACACCGGGTTTTCGGTTCCCCTGCTGGACTATCTGGTCAAAACGCTCCTTTTGGACCGCTTCATGGGCATCACCACGGCAACCCACCCCATTACCCTGTACACGATAATGGCCATTGCCAACGGTTGCTATCTCTCCAGCCACAATCTGATCCGGGGATTGCCCAAAGGGGCCGTTTACGGCAACTTCTTCCGCAGCATCCTTTCCATCCCCATTGCCGTGGCGTTCAATGCACTCATCGGCACCCTGCTGGGGATGCTCGGCGTCGTGGCCGTTGACGCTCACCTGCAAAAATGGGCGGCCGTCATATCCAAAGGGGCATCGGACACCGTTGCCGGCGTCATCGAAGGAACGGCCGACCGGTTCGTCAACATCAAAACCCGCTTCCAGGATTATGCCCACACCCTGAACCAGCTGTTTCATATCTACAGCCAGTTGGAAGCCCTGCTGCCCGAACTGAACGTCGGGGAAACCCTGGAGGCCATGGGCAACAACCGCACGGAGGTCCATGGCGACGCCAAGGATCTGGAAAAACTCATTATCATCGGGTCATTGGATCTGCTCTATTTCTGGATGTACCAGCCCCGGGCCCGCACGGCCCTCAAATACCTGACCCAGACGCTTTCGGACGAAGAAAAGCGGATTCTGGCGGACTGCCAGGCCGTTTTGAAAAAAGAACGGGAAATCAGTCAGATGTTCATCGATGGGGTGATGGGAATGGATTTTTCCAAGGGGCTTTCGTTTTATCTCCAGTGTTGGCCGGATTATCTGAAAATCACGGACAGGCTGCTCAAACCGCCGGAGAACTCGGGCAAGGCAGCCTGACCGATCCGCTGGCCGCGACCGCCAAACGGCCGGTGTTTGCTTTCGTATGCGAAGGGCTCATTGATCTTCAGGGGTCTTGTTCTCAAGATGCCACCATTCGGTGCGCTCCCACTGCCAGCCCTTTTCCTTCATACACTGCCGGATCAAGCGCATCTCGTCATATTGGTCGTAGGTATCGGGTTCGTCGCGAATGCCTTCCCGGACCCATTTTTCGCAGGCTTCATGGTCGATGGCCCATTCCCGGTCGCTTTTTTCGGGGTGGTACGGTTTGTGAGTGCAGGCGACAACAGCCGCCGCCATTGCCGCCATCGTCAGCCAGACGATTTTCTTTTTCATGGTTTTGCCTTTTTCTCCAGTTCCTGCTGGATCAGCGCGGGAAGGTTTCCGATCTGCCGGTTTTCAATCCGCTTTCCGTTCATAAACACCGAAGGCGTTCCGGTTACCCCCACCTGTTGACCATTGGCGACATCTTCCGCGATGATCTTACGGATCGGTTCCGAGGCCCGATCCCGGTTGAATTTCTCCATATCCAAATTCAGGCCGGTAGCAATTTCCGTGATTTTCTCTTCACTGAGCTGATCGTGATTTTCCAGCAGCAGGCTGTGAAACTCCCAGAATTTTCCCTGGTTGCCCGCGGCCAGGGCTGCTGCGGCCCCCTGATTGGCAAGCGGGTGGCTGGAAAGCGGGAAATGTTTGATCGCATAGTTGAGGTCGTCGGGGTAGATTTCCAGCAACTGATGGGAAAAGCGTTCCAGGCGAGCGCAGTACGGGCACTGGTAATCGTCGAAGACCACCAGGGTGACGCCGGCATCCTTCGGCCCCTTGACCGCCCTTCCCGTCAGGTCGATGGCGAAAATCCGGCTGAATTGGACGATGTTGATCCGGGACGGATTTGCCGCGGTGAGCCCTAAAAACTGCGTTAACCTCCTGAACAAATGGGTCCGATCCGGATCCGCCGCAGTGAGCACCAGGCGGTCGTCGGGCTGATAGGCAATCCGGTCGAATCGTTCGTCCAGGATAATGCGGTCCAAAACGGCCTTATCCTTGATCGAGTAAATCAGGACCGCCTCGGGAGTGAGGAGAAAGACCAGATCGGCGTCCGGATCGGCGGCCACGTCCAAGACGGCCCCGCCGACATCGTCCTTGAGAATGCTCTCGTATTCGAATGCCGCCTGCAATCCGGCCGGCGCCAGGATGAGCATGACCGCTATGATCCATTTTGCACGTTTTAGCATAATCCTCCTTACCATCGAGTGCTTCCTCATTCTGCCGGCTTGCCCGCCCGGTCGCATTCATCCGCGTTCGACCGCCACCGGCGTAATGGTTGATGATGAACGATACAACGAAAAAGTGGGCCGGTGCAAGCTGCACGGCCCACTTTTCTTTTTCGGATATGCGGAATTAAGCGCTGAACGTCAACCGAGTGCCGGACATATTCAAAATGAAACTGTCCGGCATCTCTTTTTCGATCAGTTGAATGGCCAGCCGGCCGGTGCAGTGGGTGGGAACGATATAGTCCGGGTTAAAGGCCTTCAGTGCATCGATGGTCGGCTGGATCACCGTCTCCACATCCATGCCGGAAAGATGAAATCCGCCCATGACGGCCATGACCTTATCCACGCCGGTCGCCTCTTTGGCATAGGCGACGGTATTGACGATACCGGAGTGGGCGCATCCGGAAAGCACGACCAACCCTTTGCCCTTGACGTTGAAAACGACGGCCGAATCGTCGTCAAAGGGATCCGGCTGTTCCTGGCCGTCGATTTCACAGTACAGGTTGGGTGCCCCTTTTTCAAAGGCCGTCGTCCGGGGAATCTGCCCCAGAAAAGCTGCGGCATGGTCAAGCAACGCATAGGGCTGCTCGGTATCCACCACGGCCGCCCCGGCCGCCTCGGCCTTCTCACGGGTAAAGGCAGGGAAAATGAGTTTGAAGTCATCGGAAATCTTCATAAAACGCGGATTCCTGAAGGCTGCCGGATGCAGCACCAGGGGAATATCGGTCTTGCCGGTGCGCTTCACCAACTCCTGGATGCCGCCGACGTGGTCCAGATGGCCGTGGGACAACGCCATGGACTCGACCCGGGTGAGATCCGCCCCCAGGGCGTCGGCGTTGAACGCAGCCCCATGCTCCGAGAAACCGAAGTCGAAGAGCATGCAGCGGGCCGCCTCCCCTTCGGTCACCGTTACCAGAGAGGAGAAGCCGTGCTCCGCCAGAATGCTGTTTTTTACCTCCAGCCCCACCAGCGGCATGGCCCGCTGAATCACCGCGCTGTTGTCCTGCTGGGTCAAATCGATGGTATTGTCCTGCAGCGTCAGAATTTCGACCCGATCCACTTCTCTGAGATCAATCGTACTCATCTTCCCCCCTTGGATGTGACGTTAAAAAAAAGACATGGATCTAATAATGGGCAAATGCACACAAGTGTGTAGCCTGATCGGCACACCCTGTCAAGAGAAGACTGGATAGGAATTCCGAATTGAGGAATTGGGGAATTAGGGGATTGAAGACTTGAGAGATTGAAGGATTTCCATTTCAACCAATTCCGGAATCCTTCAATCCCTTTGAGCCTAACTCGTGCTTTGCGTGTTCGTTCACAAGTGGTAGATTTCGGTTCCTGGCAAGGCTCGAACGTGTTGGCAACCGGAGGCGCCCCGAAGGAAGCGCCCCTGGGGTGAATAGTAGGCCTATTTTGAGGATTGCCGACGAGCGAGTACGCCGCCAGGGACCGAAAGATGCCGCTTGTGGATGAACACTATTTGGCGTTCAAGTGGCTGTACTTCTCCAAATACCTCACCGGCATATTCAACGCATCCCGCCGGAACGGCTCGGCCAGCACTTCTTCTCCGCCCTGAACGATAGCGTTGATCACGCAGGGCCGATTGGAGGCAATGGCTTCCTTTACGGCGTCTCCGACCTGGTCGGGGTGGTCTACCCGGATTCCCATCGCGCCCATGTCCTCGGCAACCTTGGCATAATCGGGGTTGTCCGGCAGGTTGGCGCCCACGAAACGGTTGTCGTAGTAGTCGATCTGGTTTTTCTTCTCGGCCCCCCATTCGTAGTTGGTGGCCACGATGGCGATCACCGGGATGTTCTCCCGCACGGCGGTCATCACCTCGGCAATGCCGCTGATGCCGTAGGCCCCGTCTCCCTGGAAGGCGATCACCGGGGCGTCGGGCTTAGCGATCTTGCAGCCTAAGGCCGCGCCGTAGGCAAAGCCGCAGTTGCCCCAGGAAAGCGCAGAAATGTGCTGCCGGACACCCTCGAACTTCAGGTAGCTGTTGATCATGGACGAGTTGTTGCCGATGTCGGTGGTGACGATGCTGTTCGTCGGCAAAGCGCGGGTCCACTCCTGATGGAACCGCCGCGGATGCATGGGGGCGCTCTGATCGCTGGCGCTCCAGTTGTCCAGTTCGTCGTCCCAGGTCTTTTTCTCCCGCTGCACATCTTCCAGGCGCCCGGCATCCGGCTGGCGGTCCGGGGCCGTCTCTTTGATGCGCGCCAGCAACAGCGTGGTAAATTCCTTCACGTCGCCGCAGCTGTATACATCGGCCCGCTTGGACAAGCCCAGGGCGTTGATGTTGGTGTCACACTGGATCAGCCTGGCGTTGTCCGGCCAGTAGGTGATGTCGTACTGGGGCAGCGTGCCGAAGGGTCCCAGGCGCGTGCCCAGGGCGATGACCACGTCGGCTTTGGCGATGGTTCGCATGGCCGCCTTGCTGCCGCAGTACCCGATGGGACCGCAGGCCAGGTCATGACCGGCGGGAAAGGTGTCGTTGTGCAGGTAGGAGTTGACCACCGGCGCCGTCAGGTATTCGGCCAGCAGACGGACCGCATCCAAGGCATCGGCCTGGGAGACGCCGCCGCCGGAAACGATCACCGGGTATTTGGCCTTGACGATGATGTCGGCCGCCTTTTCCAGATCCTGCAGGGAGCCGACGCCCCGGTTGATAACGGGGGTCTCGTAGATCTCGTCTTCACAGACGCCGTAGAAAAAGTCCCGGGGAATGTTGAGCTGGGTGGGCCCGTTGAGATTCTTGGCCATGTAGAACGCGCGCCGGGCCAGTTCGGCCATGCGCTGGGGCTGGTTTACCCGAACCTGGTAGACGGTCTGGCGTTCGAACATGGGCATCTGGTCCAGTTCCTGGAAGCCGCCCGTGCCGATCCCCATGGAGCCGGTTTCCGGAGTCAGGGCCACAACGGGCGAATGGGCCCAGTAGGCCGCCACCATGGCCGATACGAAGTTGGCCGCGCCGGGGCCGTTCTGGCCGATGCAGCACTGGGGTTTGCCGGTTACCCGGGCCAGGCCGTCGGCAGCATGGGTGGCCGCCTGTTCGTGGGCCACGGGGATGAATCGGATGCCCGCTGCGGGAAACAGATCCAGCGCATCCATGTAGGCCGAGCCGACGATGCCGAATACATTTTGCACGCCTTCAGCCACCAGGGTTTCCACCAGCGCCTCACTGGGCGTCATTTTCTGCTTTGCCATGGGTTTCACTCCTTAATGCTGGTATTGAATGTTTGGTTAATGCTTACAAATCCATTTTCAGACGGCGTCGTAAAAAGCCCGAGATCAAGGCTTGCGTATCCCGAGGAATGAGGCGTATTGATTATACTCCGCAGTGACGAGGGATACGCGTAACGCCGATATCGGGTTTTTTACGGCGCCGTCATATTTTCAGCCCTTCGATCAACTGCTCTACCGCATAATCGAAAATACGGCGATGCTCCTCGCCTTCCAGAACCGTGTCCTCCAGTTTCTTGAACTGGGTCAATCCGTGCAGCGCCCCCCAGAACATCACGGCATATTTTTTTGAATCCACGGACCGGAACCGGCCGTTTTCGATGCCGTCGCGGATAAACCCTTCGATCAGTTCCAGGATGCGGCCGCCTTTACGGTCGATGCGCTGCTTCATTTCAGCA
The DNA here is from genome assembly GCF_963668215.1 of uncultured Desulfosarcina sp. NCBI lineage: Bacteria > Pseudomonadati > Thermodesulfobacteriota > Desulfobacteria > Desulfobacterales > Desulfosarcinaceae > Desulfosarcina > uncultured Desulfosarcina sp. The sequence continues at coordinate 4,134,581 of NZ_OY764190.1, read as the reverse complement.
CCCAGAATCACCGTGGGGGTGGCCAAAAAATAATTGATGATGTCGAAATAGTCCTTGTGTTCATCGCTGAATTGCAGGTAAGCGCGGCCGGTCCGTCGGAGCTTCTCATCCGGTTGGATAGCTTCACGTCCGATGGCATCGATGGTCTTGAAAAGAATGTCCAGACCCTCTTCCTGCAGCCAGTAGAAGATCTCCTCCTTGCTCTGGTAGTAGAAGTAGATCGTGCCGACCCCCAGTTCGGCCTTGCGGGCGATCTGGTTGATGCTGATGGCTTGAATACCCTTCTTAAAGAGCAAACTTCTGGCCGCCGTAAGGATCTGCCCCTTGCGGGCCTCTTTTTCCCTTTCGCGTCTCTCTTTCAATCCCATTGTGTTATTTGCCTATGATCGTTGCTCACCCAGAATATCCATTCCGAGGATGAACTTCTTTATTTAGGGCTCGCGCAAAAATAACTTCACATTTTGAAAGCTGATGCATCCCACCCGCCTGCTTTATGAAAATGCGACATATCCCTGATATGCCTTTCATTTTCACGCCTTGTCGGCTGGGCGCCTGAGCTGCCAATTCTGCGAACTAATTTTTGGGCGAACCCTTATTCATCGGCTGGCGGCCGAATGGTCAACCGGCCGTCGGCCGAGAGGTATCCGAACCAGGGCCGCTGGCGTTTCATGTGGCAGTGCCCGACCGGGCACCAGCGCACCGGATCGGCATCCGGTACGCGCACCCGGCCGCCGTTTTCCCGGGTTTTTCTTCTGGCCCAGCAATCGGCCGCTTCTTCGTCGGCCGCGTACCCGAAGTGATACTGGGTCCGGCCCACGCAGTGCTGATACCCATAGACCAGCTCACAGCGTCGATCCGGGGTGCTCAACGCTCCAGCTCCGCTTTGAGCTGCCGGGCCATGCGCCGCTCGTAAAGTTTCGGTGCCAGGCGGCTGACCCAGTATCCCAGCTTGCCGATGGCGGTGAGCACCAGCAGGTCTTTTTCTCTTTCCGCGCCGCTAAAAATCGCTTCGGCAGCTTGCTCCGGTGTGTCCTGGCGGCCGATGCGGGACTGGGGATGGCGGGTGACCTCTCCGTCGCCCCCCAGCGCCCGGTCCTGCAGGTTGGTTTTGATAAAACCGGGGCAGACCACCATGACGTGAACGCCCTTGTCCCGCACTTCGCTGCGCAACGAAGTGAACAGGCCGTGCATGGCGTGCTTGCTGGCGGCATATCCGGTGCGCCCCAGCAGCGGCGCCAGACCGGCGATGCTTTCATTGGAGATGATCAATCCGCCCCGCCGGATCAGGCTGCGGATAGCGGCCTTGGTGCAGTAAAGGGCGCCGAAAAAATTGACCGCCATGACCCGCTCGTACACTTCAATACGGGTTTCCACAAAGGCGCTACGCTGGGTGATGCCGGCATTGTTGAACAGCACATCCACGCCGCCAAAACGCTCGATCACAGCCTCGATGGCCGCCTCGCAATCGGCGCGCCGGGTCACGTCGCACCGCCGGGTCATGACCGGGTAGCCGGCCTCGACAAATTCGCGCCCGCATTGCTCGAGTCGGGTTGCATCCATATCCAGCAGGGCGCAGATCGCCCCGGCTTTGGCAAACCGACGGGCCACGGCCAATCCGATACCGCTGGCCCCTCCGGTGATTACGACGACCTTGTTGTCGAATGATCGCTTAACCACTGCTATGTCTCCCTCTATTTATAATCGGCAGTCCGCTTCGTCCCCTTGTTCCGCCTCCGGCAGTGGCCGCCGGGTGAAGATAAAGGCCGTGGTCAGCCCGGAAATGATGTGCCAGACGCCCCACCAGGCCACCAGGATGGCCATGCCGCCCAGGCCGTCGAAAAAGTTGAACACCAGGACCAGTCCCAGTGCCGAATTCTGAATTCCCACTTCGATGCAGGTGGCCCGTGCATCGCGCTCGGGAAGCCTGGCCAGTCGCCCGGACCAGTAACCCAGATTCAGAGCCAGAAGATTGTGGACGAACACGGCAAACATCACCAGCCCCACATAACGGAGAAAATTGCTCCAGTTGGCAGCCAGAGCCCCGCAAACGATCAGGATAAAAAAGAGCAGCGAGAAGATTTTAAAGGGGCGGCGTACGCGGTCGGAAAGGTTGGGGAACATGCGCCGCATGACCTGCCCGACGATCAGCGGGATCCCCAGAATGACGAAAACCGTGACGAACACGTCCATGGGGCTAAGGCTGACCTGGCGAAGAATCTCGGCGGTGGCGGGATTGAGGCTGCCCCAGATGGACAGGTTCAAAGGGGTCATGAAAATGGCCGCTATGGTGGAGATCGCCGTCATGGAGATGGAAACCGCACAGTTACCTTTGGCCAGGTAGGTCATGATGTTGGATACGTTGCCGCCGGGGCAGGCCGCCACCAGAATCATCCCTAAAGCCATGGAAGGATAGGGCCGCAGCACCAGGGTCAACAGGAAAGTGAATGCCGGCAGCAGGATGAACTGGGCCAGCAGCCCGATGCCGGGCGCCCTGGGAGAGACCAGGATGCGCTTGAAATCTTCCAGCTTCAGATCCAGGGAAACGCCCAGCATCATCAGGCCAATGGCGGCATTGATCACCATGAGCCCCTGGGGGTTGAAGTTGAGCCTGACTTGATCGATGGCGAACGGATCCATGGGGTGTCTCCTCAGTTGTCGGTTGAAGCAAATGCCAGAGGTCAGATGACGGAGAACAGATGTCTGACTTCGGATTTCAGATGTCTGCAGTGTGTCCGTTCAGAGGCGGTAGGTTGAGGTTCAGATCAAGGCCGCAGGAGAATTACAACCGCAGGCGTAGCAGCGCTACGTTGAGGATTGTAATTCTTTGAGAACGCCGATATGGACCTCAAGATGCCGCCTCTGAATGGACACGCTAGGCTTTATACGCCCCCACGTTGGCCAACGCCATACTCCCCGGGCTGACCGTGGTCGGATCGGTCATCACGTTGATGCAGCAGGTTTTTCCCGATGCGAAGGCTTCTTCCAAGGCCGGGCGGATATCTTCCGGCTTTTCCACCAGGAACCCCTTGCCGCCGATGGCCTCGACCATCTTGTGGTAATCCACCGGCCCGATGAGGGTGCCGGCCTCGATGGCGTGCCCGATGCGAATTTCCTGGCTGTGGCGAATCATGCCCCAGCCCAGGTCGTTGCAGATCACCACCACGATGGCAAGGCCCTTGCGGATGGCGTTTTCGAACTCCATGAAGTTGAATCCGATGCTGCCGTCGCCGTTGATCAGCAGCACCCGCTGGTCCGGATATCTCCATTTGGCGGCAACGGCGTAAGGCAGACCCACACCCAGGCTGCCGAAAATGCCGTAATCCAGATAGCGGCCCGGCGTTTTCACCGTGCGGGTCATGCCCATCCAGGTGGTGGTGTCGCCGCCGTCGGCCACAACGATGTCGTCGTCGCGGTCCATGAAGCGGTCCACCTCCCGGGCCAGGCGCAGGGGGTGGATCGGGGTGGCGTCGCTTTCCCACTGGGCCTGGCTGGGCGCCTTGCCGTCGGCATCGGCCTTGCGCAGGGTTTCGATCCAGCCGGCAAACCGCTTGCTCAGGCTGCCTGCAAGGCCCTTGTCGGCGATCATGGAGTTGCAGGCGCCCAGGAAGGCCTTGAGATCGCTGACGATGGGCAGGTCGATGTGGCGGTTGCGGCCGATTTCTTCGGGCAGGATGTCCACCTGCACCATTTTGGCCGCCGGGTTGAACACATCGCCGAACATGTAATACAGGGAAATGCGCGTGCCGAGCACCACCACCAGATCGGTTTCCAGGTAGGCGGCAAAGGCCCCACCGGGCCGGATGGCCAGCGCCCCTTCGAAGCACTGGGGGTGCGTGTCGGGAATGGTGCCGCGGCCGGACAGGGTGGTAAAAATCGGCAGTCCGGTCTGCTCGGCAAAGGCGGTCAGCTCCGCTTCCGCCCCAGCCTGCCAGATTCCGGTGCCGGCAATCACCACGGGCTTTTCCGCGGCCCCGATCATCTCTAGCATTTTCTCGGCGCCGACCAGGTCCACCGGCTTGGATTCGATCACGGTTTCGATCTTCCTGGCGGCCTGTCTTTCGATAACCGTGTTGAGCACATCCACCGGAAATTCGAGGTACACCGGACCGGGGCGTCCGCTGCCGGCGATCCGGAAGGCCATGTCCACGAATTCCAATACCCGCTCGGTTTTCTGGCAGACCAGCGTCTTTTTCACCATGGGGGCGATGACCGGATCCTGGAACATGTCCTGGAGATCCAGTTTTTCCTTGTGCTCCAAACCCACGCAGCCGGCGATCAACACCATCGGCGTATTGGAGAAAAAGGCGCTGGCCACGCCGGTCAGGGCGTTGGTGAAACCAGGACCGGCGGTCACCATGGCCACGGCCGGTTTGCGGGTCATCTTGCCCCAGGCCTCGGCCATGAACAGGGCGGCCTGTTCGTGGCGGGTGTCGAACAGGGTAATATCGGTATCTTCCAGGAACTGATAGATGGGGGTGATGTGACCACCGCTCAACGTAAATATGGTCTCCACCTTTTTTTCGACCAGGGCCTCTGCCACAAGCTGTCCACCGGTAACGGTCGTCATGAGTATTGCTCCTTATGCAGTAAAAACAATGTCAATTGATTTGGATATCGGGCTTTTCACGGAACCGCTGCTATAATTCCATTAACTGGCCACCGGTAATATTGATGGCCTGACCAGTCATATACGAAGACCGGTCCGAAGCCAGAAACACCACCAGGTCCCCCACTTCATCCGGGCGGCCGATGCGGGCCAGAGGGATGGTCTTGCACATTTCGGCCTCGCGCTCTTCGATGGTGGATTCGAAAAACTGCGCTTCCAGCCCGAAGCGCCACTTCTCCAGGTCCGTGGCGATCTGGCCCGGGCAGATGGCGTTGACGCGCACCCCGTTGCCGGCCAGTTCCGAGGCCATGACCTTGGTCAGCATGATCACCCCGGCCTTGGCGACGGCGTAGGCCCCATTGAACAAGGGGGGCGTCTTGCCGGCCCGCGAAGCCGTGTTGATGATGGTCCCGCCTTCAAAAATCATCAACGGCAGCAACGCCCGGCTCACCCGGAAGACGCCATGCAGGTTGACATCGATGGTTTTCATCCAGGCCGTCTCGTCGTAGGTATGCACGGCATTGGGAACCCCGAAGGAAGCGCCGGCATTGTTGACCAGGATCTGAATTTTCTCGAAGCGTTTGGCAACGGCGTCCACCATCCGGGCGATACTGTCCGCGTTGGTGACATCCAGATTGACTGCCATGGCATCCACACCGTGATCCCTGACGATCTCGGCGACAATGTCGGCCATTTCATTTTCCGTACCGGTTTTTACGGCCAGATCCGGATCCGAATTCGGACCGAGGTCGGCAATGACGATGTTGGCCCCTTCGGCCGCCAGCTTGCACGCCACGGCATACCCGATACCGGACCGTTTGCCGGCCCCCGTTACCACGGCGGTTTTACCGGAAAGCATCTTCCCCATGTTACCTCCTGATCGGCTATTTGGAATCATAATCGATTGTCGAGCGGTGTTCGATTTTTGACAACTACTCCAGTTTCGAAATCACGTCAATAAAAAATTTTCAGGCAAAAGGGATTGAATCACCAGCCGGTTTAACGGTAAAAGGGACGTTCGTTCAAAGCGCCCCATTGGGGGGCGCAGACCAGGATCTGTGGACCGATGAATAACACAGCACCCGCCAAACCGATTGTGGCCGTTTTCGATTTCGATGAAACCCTTATCGATACCGATGTGGCCTATCAGTTCATCAACGCGTTTATCAAACGCAGCAAGATCCGGCGGATCGCCTTCGGCCTGCTCATGCCCGTACTGCTGCCGTTTTTGTTGAATCCCAAAAGCCGGTCCATTGCCATGAGTGTGATCTTATGGTGCGCCACCTTTCCCCTGCATGGCAAAACCGGCCCGGATCTGTTTCGTGCGTTCGCCACTCGCTTCTGGCGGGCGCCGATTAACGGCCGATTTTACAACGAGGGCCTGGACGCCCTGGACGCCCACCGCAGGTTGGGCCACCGCGTGCTGATCATTTCCGGCTCTCCCCGGCAGCTGGTGAAGGCGGTGCTGGAAGGCAAGCTGAACCCTCCGGTAGAAGTTTTCGGATCGCAGGTCGTCCCTTTTTTGGGAGGACTCGTTTACCGACACTACTGCATGCGGGACGGCAAGATCCGCCTGGCCCGGGAAAAGGGTGTCCTGAACGGCGGTTGGGATTTCGGCTATACTGACAGCGCCTATGATATCCCGTTGCTGTCCCACTGCCGGCACCGTTTCCTCGTCAACCCGTCGCGGCGAACCGCCCGTAAAGTAAAAAAGGCAATGAAAGACCGGGTGACCGTGCTCAACTGGTCCGACACGTCACCAACTGCAACCAAAGGAAAACCATGATGACGATTTACGAATTTCTCGAATCCAACGACATCGCTTACGAGCGCCATGACCATCCCCCGGTTTACACCTGCGAAGATGTCAACCGCCTGGTCCCTGCCCTGCCCGGTTGCAAGACCAAGAACCTGTTCATCTGCGACAACAAGGGCAAAAAGCATTTTCTTGTGACCGTACCCGACGAAAAATCAGTGGATTTAAAATCCCTGGGAGAAGCGCTGGAGGTAAAACGGCTGCGCTTTGCCTCGGCCGACCGTTTGGAGAAGCACCTGAAGCTGGAGCCCGGAGCGGTCACCATTCTGGGCGTGATGAACGACACGGCCGGCAAGGTCTCCGTGGTGGTGGACCAGGCCATCTGGGAGGCCGATGCCCTGCAGTGCCATCCGCTGGTCAACACGGCCACCCTGGTGATCTCCCTGGACAACCTGCGCAAATTTCTGGATGCCGCCGGCCACCCGGCAACGGTGATGGATGTACCCTCCCGCGATTGAAAAAAGGATGGGATAAAAATGAACTCTTCTGATGGGCAGAGCGGCATCACGGTTATGGCCCCGGACACATTAGCCCTGATCGGCGTTCCTTTCGACGAGTACTCCAGCTTCCTGCGCGGACCGGCCAAGGCCCCGGCAGCCATCCGCCGGGTGCTGCACAACGGCGCGTCCAATCTTTTCGCCGAGAACGGAGTCAACCTCGACGGCCATCCGGGATTTTGCGACATAGGTGACCTGACGCTCCCCGAAGGCGAGGATGCCATTGCCGCCATCCAGGCGGCCATCGCAAAACTCGCCTCGGCCAGGGCGCGCGTCCTGGCCCTGGGCGGAGACCACGCCGTCACCTTTCCGATCGTGGATGCCATAACAACCGTCCATGAGGGGCTGTCCATCTTACACTTTGATGCCCATCCGGATCTTTACGAAACCTACGCCGGCAGCCGCTTTTCCCATGCCTGCCCCTTTGCCCGCATCCTGGAAACGGGCCGGATCGACCGGCTGGTCCAGGTGGGCATCCGCGGCATGAACGACCTGCAGCGCAGGCAGGTGGAAAAATACGGGGTGACCTGTATCGAGATGAAAGACTTCCGGCCGGACATGCCCATGGAGTTGAAAGGGCCGCTTTATATCTCGCTGGACATGGATGTGCTCGATCCGGCCTATGCACCGGGCGTGTCTCACCACGAACCCGGTGGCATGGCGACGCGCGATGTTCTCGAGCTGATTCAATCGATCCAGTGCCCCATCGTGGGTGCCGATATCGTTGAATACAACCCGGATCGAGATGTGAATGAAATGACGGCCGCTGTGGCGGCCAAGTTCCTGAAGGAACTGGCCGGCATCATGCTGCGACAAAATACCTGACGGCCAACCCCCAACAAGGCTTACGGACCACCAAGGAGGCGACGATGAACCCAAAAAGGACAACCATCATCATTTGCACGGTTTTTCTTCTCATGCTCGGCGGCTGCGCCACCATCGAGCAATTGATCCAGAAACCCGAAATCACCTTCGACAGCCTGGGGACCCGGGAAATGTCCCTGCTGGAGGGAACATTTCTCTTCCGGTTCAACGTGTCCAACCCTAATCCGGTGGGCGTGCACCTGAACGACATCCTCTACGACCTGGACATCAACGGCAACCGCCTGGTCAGCAGCCAGCTCTCCCAGGGCCTCGACCTGGCGGCATCGGGAACCTCTCCTTTAGAGATTCCGGTCACCATCAACTATCTGGACTTCTTCAATTCGCTTTCACAATTGGTGGGCGCCGACCAGTTGGATTACCGCATCAGCGGGTCCGCGGCCGTGGGACCGTTCCGCATTCCGTACAGCTCCTCCGGCAAACTGGATGTCCCCAAGCTGCCCGACATCACCGTGGAGAATATCAAGATCGACAGCTTTTCTCTCACCGGTGCCAAACTGAAACTGACCCTGGGAATGAAAAACCCCAATGCTTTTGCCATGAAAATGGACGGCCTGGAGTACGCAGCCCAATTGGGGGATGTGAAACTGGCGGAGGGCAAAGCCAGCATGAGCAATGCCCTAGGCGCCAATGGCCGTACGATGATGGACCTGGACCTGAACCTGAACTTTCTGGAGTTGGGCCGCAACGCCAGGACCCTTCTCTCGGGATCTTCCGCCCGATGCCTGTTAACCGGAAATATGCTCACGAACACTTCGGCGGGTACGCAAAAGATTCCGTTTGCGTTCGATGGGAACGTGCCTTTTACCAAATAAAAGGGGGGAAAGCATAGATACGATTTTATGTGTAGAAGTTCAGATTTGATCTGACAGTTACCGATTCTGAGAAGGTGTCTGTCAGGTCAAGTTCAGGCTATTTTTTTCTCTTCCCAGAGTCGTTTGCCATCTTCAAGGGTTTCCATCGGGGTTCTGCCGCAGCACATTTTCCCCTGATGGGTTCGCTCATGATTGTACTGTTCAAGCCACAGGTCAAGATCAAACTGAAGCGTTTCGATATCCCGATAAATCTTCTTTCTGAAGGTCACCTGATAAAATTCCTGTAGCATGGTTTTGTGGAAGCGTTCGCAGATACCGTTGGTTTGCGGCGATCTGGCCTTGGTCTTGGTGTGTTCGATGTCGTTAATAGCCAGATACAATTGATAATCGTGGGTTTCAGCTTTGCCGCAATACTCGGTACCCCTGTCGGTTAAGACGCGAAGCAGCGGCAACTCATGCTTTTCATAAAAGGGCAGCACCTTATCATTGAGCAAATCGGCAGCAGTGATCGGCGTCTTGGTGGTATAGAGTTTGGCAAAACCGACCTTGGCATACGTATCGATAAAGGTTTGCTGATAGATCCTGCCCACGCCCTTAAGGGTTCCGACATAAAAGGTATCCTGTGATCCCAGATAACCTGGATGAGCCGTCTCGATCTCCCCAGCAGCGATGTCGTCTTGCTTTTTCCGTTCTAATGCCTGGACCTGGCTTTCGGTAAGAATCAGATTCTCCTTGGCCATTTTGTCCTCAAGGGCCTTGAGCCGGTCTTTAAAGCGAGCCAATTGGTGACGCAGCCATACACACCGGACACCACTGGGGGAAATGAACACGCCCCGCTTACGCAATTCGTTGCTGGCACGCACTTGGCCAAAGGCCGGTTGTTCAACGGCATAGGCTACGACAGCAGCCTCGGTTATTTCGTCTGTGCGGTTTTTAATATTGGGTTTGCGGCGGTTTTGATCGACGAGGGCATCGACGCCGCCTTGTTCAACGGCATTTTGATAGCGGTAAAAGGTGTCACGGGAAAGCCCCATGATCCGGCAGGCTTTGGATACGTTGCCCAGTTCCTCGGCCAGGTTCAACAATCCGATCTTGTGTTTGATGACGGTTTTGGTACCATTCAGCATGAGGGTTACCTCCTATGGTTTTGGTGGTTTGGTTGCCACCTTCATCAAAACCGGTAACCCTCACTTTTTCAAGTGCGTTGTCAGATCAAATCGAAACTAATCCATTTTATGACCTATCCCGTATGCCTTTACAACAGGTTATTTTTTCACATCGGATTTGAATTCAGCTACTTGCAAACACCCGTTCGAAAAGCCTTGGGGGCATTTATGAAAATACTGAGTACTATCAGGGAATGGCTTTAAATACTTCTTTTACAGCAATGCCGATTTCTTCTATTGAATACGGTTTTTTGATATACTGACCAGCGCCGATCTCCTGCACTTCTTTAGCACGATCTGTTTCTGAATACCCGCTGGCAATGATGGCTTTCTGACCGGGATTTAGTTCAAGTATCTTTCTATAGGTTTCAAGCCCGTCGATTCCAGGGTCCATGATCATGTCCAGAATGAGCAGGTCAACCCTGCTTTCTTTCAGGTATTCGATCGCTTTTTCACCGCTTGAAACCGATGTGACGGTATAATTCAGTTTTTTCAGTATTCCCGATGCAATTTCCCGTTGTTCCAGAACATCATCTACGACAAGAATGGTCTCTTTTTTACCCATATACGTTTCAATTGAGGTAAGTGTCCTCTGTTCGGTCGCTATCTCTCGAGTTACCGGAAAATAGAGCGTAAAAACGGTTCCCTTCCCTTTCTGGCTCCAAACATCGATATACCCCTTATGGTCGGTTACGGTTCCCAAAACCACGGTCATGCCCAAACCGGTTCCACTCCTGCCCATTTTCTTTTTCGTGTAAAACGGCTCGAATATTCTCTCTTTATCCTCAGGCAAAATTCCCTCGCCGGTATCGGATATGGAAAAGACGACGTATTCTCCTTTCTCTACATGACTGTAGCCGCGCACTGGCTTGTCCAAAAGACAATTGGCCGTTGACATACAAATCGTACCCCCATTGGGCATGGCTTCAGCGGCATTGGATACAAGGTTCATTATGGTTTTGGATAAATGGACCGGCGAACCGGATACGTTTGGAAGATCGGTTGCAAGATCTTTTTCCAGCCAGACAGCAGGATGAAATTTTTTCAGCTTATGGTATTCCGGTGAATTGAGGTACTCTAAAATGATGTCGTTCAAATTGACGATTTCCGTTACCGCCACGCCTCTTCTCGCCATCGTCAGCAGGTCCTGAACAATGGCCGCCGCTTTCTGACCTGATTTTTGTATGGTCAAAACAGGTTTTCGCAAAGGGCTGTCCTCGGGCAGGTCCAGTAGCATTAATTCCGGATAACTGACCAGGCCGGACAGAATGTTGTTCAGGTCATGGGCCACACCGCCTACCAGTTCGCCGATGGCTTCCATCTTCTGGGCCCTCTGAAGGTAGGCCTCAAGCCGCTTCTGCTCGGTGATATCCAGACCGATGGAAAGCAGCCGTACCTGGTTATCGATCGTAACCAATTCTCCATAATAAAGGCAGTACACCTCTTTTCCGTTTTTTGCCTTCAGTTTTAATTCTACTCGCCTGATTTTCTGGTGCGTCTCCAGTTCCTTTTTAATCCGGTCTCGATCTTCAGGCGTTACCCAGTTCAGCCCAACGGAAGAGTTGCCGATCGCCTCCTCACGACTAATCCCGAACACCTCGCAAAACTTGTTGTTGACGTCAAGGAAGGTGCCATCCTCTATGCAACTGATGAAAATCATCATGGGCGCATAGTGAAACACTTTCGAAAATTTTTCCTCGCTTTCCCGAAGGGCTCTCTCTGCCTGCCGGCGTTCGTTTATCTCGGCCGCCAGCTGGTCCCGCGATGCAGTGGTTCTTTTCAGGTCTTGGGCCATTTTGTTAAACGCGTCCGCCAAGTTGCCGATTTCGTCGCGGCTTTTGATTTTTATCCGGTAATCGAGGTTGCCGCTTCCGATTTCCCGGGTGCCCAGGACAAAATCCCGGACAGGCCGGAGCATGCCCCTGGCAAAGAAAAAAGAGACCAGCACCCCGGTTAAAAGAATGACGAGACCCAAAAGGATGTTTTGCACAATGATATCACGACGCGCATCATCCACCTCTTTCAACGAGAGCCCGGTCAGCAGCACCCAGCTGTCTTGTCCAACCTCGACAGGCGTTACAATCATCTGGACAACGCTGCCGTTTATTGGGCAGACAATTTGTTTCAACCCCTGCTTTTCATCGACGTCCAGCCATTGTGTAACCTGCTCTTCTCCGCATAGTCTTGAACCTGCAGACAAATAAATCTCGCCATCCGGCTTAATCAGCTTCAGAAAAGTGATATCGCTTAGTTCGGCAATGCCCTGCATCTGTTTTTCCACAAAATGCCAGTTCAACGACCAGAACGCATTCTTCACACCTACAGCCATCTGCCTGGAGATGGTCATGTTCTTTTCAATGAGTTTGCTGGTGATTGTGTGGGTTTCCTTGCTGATGGAAATGGCCGTAATGGAAACGATGGCAAGGATCAGGATGAGGGAAACCAACAGGGTGATTTTAAAAAACAGTCCCGATCTTGAGATAAGCGGATGAAATTGCATCGCTGGTATGCTCTCCGGCGCCTTACATACGCAGTGTTTCGCCGCATTGAATGACCATGGGTTGGGTGCCTGGCGCTACCTTTTCCAGTTCTTTTACAAAACTGTCGGCAGACTGCTCAAGAACCGGGAACGTCCCGAAATGTTCAGGTACCACATATCGGGAACCAATCAGCTTGCAGGCAAAGGCAGCTTCTTTGGGACCCATTGTAAAAACCCCGCCAATGGGAAGAATGGCCATGTCCGGTTTGTGAAAATCGCCGATAATGGTTTTCATATCCCCCATTAAGGCCGTATCGCCCGAGTGGTATATTTTAAATCCGTTTTCAAATTCGATGATGTAGCCGGAAGCCTCGCCGACAAACTTGTTGACACCTTCAAACCCGGTCAACTGCGCACCGGCAGAGTGATAGGCTTCGGTCATGGTGATCTTGACGCCGTCAAAATCGGACGTGGCCCCTTTATTGCCCAGGACAAAGGTCTGGCACCTGGCTTCGGGGATCTGGGACTTTATAAAAAAACTGAGTTCCCATGGCGCCACAATTTTCGGTCTGTATTCAGCCACCAGTTTTTTGGCGTCGGTGAGCATGAAATGATCCACATGACCATGGGTCCACAAAATAAAGTCCACTTTGCCAAAGCACCCGGGTTTTTTGTATTTCCCGGGAACCTTCGGGTTGGTATGAAGCCATGGATCCAGCAGGATGGTTTTTCCGCTCACCGATTTAAAAAGAAAGCCGCCGTGGCCCAGCCAGGTAATCTCGACCTCACCCTGCCCGGGTGATCCAGAGGCGTCTTTCGGAACTGCGTCCGCGGGTTTTGCAGGGGAAAGGCTCGATGCCACCACCAGTCCGCCGATACCCTTGAAAAACTGTCTTCTTGAAACCTTCATCTGGCTCTCCTTATCGTCCGTCCCTGGGGCCAGAACCGGCGTGGTTGGCGCCATCAAGACGAGCGCGTTCACCTGTCACCGAAATCTTGATTCCAATGCGTTGTGAACCGGTTTTACAATAAACCACCATTGCCCCTTGTACGCGGCCTTGTCCAGCAGGTGTTTATTCGGTTATCGGCCGAACAGCAGATAAAGTTTAAAATAATGAGCCAAACTCACAAACTGAATGAAATACGATCACAGGAAATGATGGAATGGCTGCCATCGAGATGCAAAAACCACCGTTTCAATGCGATGGGAACGTGCCGTTTACCAAAAAACCGGGGGAAAACAAACGTAGTTTCTGGCGTTCGGTTCAACTTTGTACCGGTACGCGGCATTTCTGAGAATTGCGGCCATACCCGACATATGGGAATGGACAAGACTCGCCGCTTGATCAAAATAGGGTCTTGCAATTCATAGCAACATACGTTATGTAACGAATGTTGTCTTTAAATAAGTTATAAATTCAATATCTAACGAAGATTCGGAAGAATATGCCTCCCAAACAACGCTTCAGTCCAGAAGATGTCATCGAAGCCGCATTTCAGGTAGTTCGCAAACAGGGTTGGGAGGGCTTCTCGGCTCGCACAATTGCCAATGAACTCAACTCATCGACGCGACCCATCTACGATTATTTCAATTCGATGGAAAACATCGAAGCGGAGGTTGTTAAAAAAATACTGGCCCACTTTGTCGATTTCCTGAGTCAGGAGCGGACGGGTGACAAGTGGCTCGACCAGGCTTTGGGATATGTACTTTTCGCAAGTCAGGAAAAGCATTTGTTTCGCTGCATCAACGATGAAAAACATACCCCCTTTCAAAGGCAGTTTGCCAGGCAGCACTGGGTCAAACTGGGAGAGGAACTGGCATCGGACGATCGATTCAAGGAGTTGCCGCTTGAGTCCAAACACAAGATCCGCGCAGCAAGGTGGATCATGATCCACGGCTTATCCTATCTCATCAGCAACGGTTGGTTTAAGACACCGATAACGGAAGATTCCATCCTGGCAGAAGAAATGGGCTATACCCTGGCCGAATTTTTGAGAAAAGTAAACCGCGGATTATATGAAGAATTCAAAGAGTAGCCGGCTGAATTGAGAGGGGATATTTTTTTAGGGTTAAAGCAACAGATGTAATGTAACGGTCGTTTTCTTAAAGTGTGTATTGGAGGTCCGGCATGAAGGGCGATCAATCCAGTATCACTGCGGAGAATAATGCGCTTCTCAGGGCCCATGAAGCGATGCGACCTGAAAGCGAACGGATCTGCCACGATCCGTATGCCGTTTATTTCATGCCGGACCGCATCCTCTCTTCAGCAGACAGAACCGATCAAATCGAGATCGCCATTTCGGATTGGGAAACCCATTTCCCGGGCGTCTGCAATTCCATCCTTGCCCGCACGCGGTTCATCGACGACTGTCTTGAAGAAGCAATCAACGACGGCCTTCAGCAACTCGTCATTCTTGGTGCCGGATATGACACCCGGGCGTTTCGATTCAGAGCCATCAAAGAAAAGACGACGGTTTTTGAACTCGATCACCCGACCACCCAGAAGAGAAAGCTGGCGATCATTCAAAATCACCTGGATTGGAATGCATCATCCATCCGGCACATTCCGATCGATTTCGCCAAGGAAGAACTTTCCGAAAAATTGTTTTCCTGCGGCTACGATGACCGATTGAAAACCCTGTTTATCTGGGAGGGTATTACCTACTACATCTCCGCATCTGCCGTCGATCGGACGCTTGATTTCATCAACCATCATACTCCTTCCAAAAGCGGCATCGTTTTCGATTACTTTCCACCCACGGTCGCTGACGGGACCACACGCTTACCGGAAGCCAAGGCGCTGCGCGAAGGATTGAAGCGCATCGGAGAAGAACTCCTGTTTGGCATAAAACCGGATGAAATCTTCGCGTTCATGAAAAAACGCGGTTTTCAAGTCGTAAGAAATCTCTCCAGCAGGGATTACCAGCAAGCCTATTGCAAACGCAGAAACGTTTCCGACATGTTCCTTTTCGTTCAGGCAACGGTTTCCCGATAAAGCGGGCGTATCCATACCAACCAAAGGGGGAGCAATGAAAAAGAAGATTCAGCTGCACACCATGTCCGTTTTGATGCTTTTCTTGATGAGTGTATTTTGCGTCAGCATCTCTTTGGCTGCCGGCCCCAGGATGGGCGGGACGCTGCGGTTCGGTACCGAAAACGACTTTGCCGGGTTCGAGGTTCTCCAATCAAGCTCTCGCCTGGCCATCAACGGTTCAATCGCCGCCAACACCATTATGGAGCCCCTGTTCCGAATGGACAACGAAGAGCACCTGATTCCTGTGCTCGGCCTGAACGCAGAACAAAGCGAAGATGGAAAGACATGGACCGTTAACCTGCGTAAGAACGTCAAGTTTCATGATGGCACTGCATTTAATGCCGATGCGGTCGTACATCACTGGAACCGTCTTTTAAACCCGGAAAACAAATTCCGCGGACGGGCCGCGATGGGACCCATCGTCAACGTGACAAAGTTGGACGAATACACGATCCAGTACAATTTGAAACATCCCTGGCTTCCGTTTAAACGCGTGATCAGTAGCACGCGGGGATTGGTTCAACTCATTCCATCGAGCAAATCCGTGGAATCGGGCAATCAGAACCGCGCGCCGGTGGGCACCGGACCGTTCAAGCTCAAAGAGTGGAAATCGGGAGACGCCTTCACGGTTGTAAAAAATCCCGACTACTGGAGAAAAGACGTTCCCTTTGTCGACGAAATCGTTTTCAAACCCATGACCGATTCCCAAACCCGCTACGCCAGCCTGCAGTCCGGCCAGGTGGATGTCATCTGGATGGACCGGGGCAACCTCATCAACAAGGCAAAAACGGATAACTCGCTCAAGGTTTACGCCAGTGAAGACAACGGCGCTGAAATCTTTATCCTCAATACATCGGTCCCGCCACTTGATGACGTCAATGTGCGCAGGGCGATAGCCCATGCACACAACCAGGAACGCCAGGTTGAAATGGTTTACAAAGGCAGCATTCCGGTGGTTCACCATCCCTTCGGGAGCCAGTGCGCATGCAGCAGCGACGGGTATCGCGCATACAATCCGGACAAGGCCCGCAAGCTATTGGCGGAATATGGCCAGCCGGTCGAATTCGAGGTGCTGCACAGCAGTTCGAAACGGGGCCGGGACACCGGGGAGATCACCCAGCGGCTTTTCAAGGATGTGGGGGTGACGGCGAATCCGGCAGGATTCGATTTCGGCCCGGTAATCAAAAAAGTGCTCAGCGGACAATACCAGGTATCCACATGGCGGATTTCATCCCGCCCGGATCAGGGACCGGCGCTGTTTTTATCGCTCCATTCGAAAAGCCGGGCCAATTTCTCCCGGTACAACAATCCCGAGATGGACAGACTGCTGGTTGCCCAGCGCATGGAAACCGATCCAGACCGGCGAAACGAAATTCTCTGTAAGATCGCCCGCCTGATCAACGACGATGTCCCTCTTTTGTATCGCGGCGGCATGCGCAGCCATGTGATTGCCAGCAAAAAGCTTGAAGGACTTTCATCGATTAAAAATGGCATTGTACGCCTGGAGTCGGTATGGTTAAACAGATAATAACCCGGAAAATACAGAGAATCCTTTGCAGGTAATCTGACCCATGCAGATACTTGGCAAAAAAGCGTTGCGATTGGTTATCGTAGTTGTCGCCGTATCTGCGCTCACATTCCTGATGATCAATCTCCTGCCGGGCGATGTAGCCCATATTGTTGGGGGCGAGGAAGCCACACTCGAGGATATCGAGGCCATACGCAAAAAGATGGGGCTCGATCAGGGCATTGTCGTCCGCTATTTTACCTGGTTAAAAAATGCTGTCTCCGGCGACCTGGGCGAATCCTACCTGACCCATGAACCTGTGATTGACACGATCGTCGCCAGATTGCCCGTTACCATTGAGCTGCTCATCATTTCTCAATGCATGGCCCTGATGCTGGCCCTTCCTTCAGGCATCGTCAGTGCGTATCGCAGCAATTCGATGACGGATCGCCTCGTAAACGGGATTGGGTTTGCGACCTTGTCGATCCCCAGCTTCGTGATGGCGCTTTTAGCCATCTATCTGTTTTCCATCAAGCTTCGCTGGCTGCCGGCCACAGGCTATGTACCCCTTTCAATCGACTTTGGCGCAAACCTCAAATCCTATGTTTTGCCCGGGTTGAGTATTGCCATGATCGAGTGGGTCGTATTGATGCGCGTTTTGCGCAGCGACATGATCACCACGCTTGGCCAGAACTATATCCTCATGGCCAGGGCCAAAGGGCTTCCGCCTTGGCGAGTGCTCTTGCAGCATGCGCTGCGGCCCTCTTCATTTACGCTGATCACCGTCCTGGGCATCCAGATAGGCCGCCATTTGGGTGAAGCCGTGATCGTCGAAACCATATTCGCCCTGCCAGGGATCGGACGGTTGTTGATCGACTCCATTTATGCACGCGACTACCAGATGGTTCAGGGCTGCGTCCTTTTAATTACCGTGGGGTATGTTGTCATCAATTCATTCGTGGATCTGCTGTACACGGTGTTGGATCCACGGATTCGGACGGAAGGCGGCCATGCAGGATAAAACAACCGACAAACGGCTGGGCTTTACTTTTTGGATATCCACTGCCTGGATTGTTCTGGTGGTTTTGTCTGCATTGACCGTCAGCTGGTGGACCATTCCTGCACCCGACAAAATGGATTGGAACCATCTCAGCGCCCGTCCCGGAACAACTGTCCGTGAAACAATCCTTCAAAACAACAGCGATGGGGAAAAAACGCCATACACGTATTGGCTGGGTACGGACACCATGGGGAGGGATCAGGTCTCACGGATCGTTTACGGTGCGCGCATTTCGCTTTCGGTCGGTTTGCTGGCACCGATGATCGGTCTGCTGATTGGCGGACTTTTAGGCTGTTTGGCCGGCTATTTCCGTGGACCGCTGGAATCGACCATTGTCGCGGTCATGGACATTGTTCTGGCTTTTCCGGGGCTTGTACTTTTACTCGCTGTCACGTTTTACCTGGGAGCCAGCCTCCAAAACCTGATCTTCTCTCTCGGGTTCCTGACGATTCCGGCCTTCTGCCGTGTTACCCGGGCAAAAACCCTGGCATTGAGCAATCTGGAATTCGTTCAGGCAGCCCGTCTGACCGGTGCCGGGGACATGGCCATCCTGCTGCGCGAAATCATTCCCAACGTGATCGTTCCGGTTGCGATCTACGGGTTGCTGGTCGTTGCCTTCATGATCATGGCCGAGGGTGCGTTGAGTTTCCTGGGGTTGGGGATACCCGCGCCGACGTCGAGTTGGGGGGGCATGATTGCCGAGGGCAAGGAGGTGCTTGACGAATCACCGCACGTCAGCATGATACCCGCAGCCATGATGTTCCTTACGGTGGTTTCTTTCAACCTGCTTGGGGACAGCTTGCGAAGCTATTTCGAACGCGGGAAACGCCAGATATGACGAATGGCAATGAAATGCAACCGCTTCTGGAAGTAAAAGACCTGCAGGCCCTGCTGCCTATGCATCGCGGGCTCGTGAAAGCCATGGACAGGGTCTCTTTGCGCCTGCAACGGGGCAAAACCCTTGGCATTGTCGGCGAATCGGGATGCGGCAAGAGTATGCTGGCAAGAGCCATCATGGGGCTTTTGCCCACCGGTTCCATTGTTCCTTCGCAATCCATCGTAACCTTCGATGGCCGAAACCTTATCCGAGTGAAAAAAGCGCAGCTCCGTCAAATCATCGGACGGGAAATTGCCATGATCTTTCAGGATCCCATGACGTCGCTGAATCCGGTGATGAAAGTCGGCCGGCAGATTTCTGAAGTCATAAGCTACCATTTAAAGGTGAGTAGACGAAATGCTCGCAAACGTGCCGTCGCCCTTTTGGATCTTGTGGGCATTCCCATGGCGGCCCAGCGTGCCGATCAATATCCCCACCAGCTTTCCGGCGGCCTGCGGCAGCGGGTGGCCATTGCCATCGCCTTGGCCTGTGAACCCAAGCTGTTGATTGCCGACGAACCGACAACGGCGTTGGACGTGACTGTCCAGGCGACCATTCTTGACCTGTTGGCCTCGCTTCAACAGGAAAAGCGGATGGCGATGATTTTGATCACCCATGATTTCGGTGTTGTGGCCGGACGTACGGATGAAACGGCGGTGATGGTTGCCGGTCAAATCGTAGAATATGCGGCCACCGGCGACCTCTTCAGGCAAGTGCGCATGCCGTATACGCGTGCTCTGATGGCCGCGATTCCGCGCCTGGCGAATCGCCCCCATACAAAGCTTCGGACCATTGATGGGCAACCGCCGGATATGGTAGATTTGCCGGTAGGGTGCCGGTTTGCATCACGCTGCTGGAAGGCTCAGCCGTTGTGCAGGGAAAAAGAACCGGAATTAAAACCGATAAACGGTCGCGGCCATAGGCTGGCATGCTGGTATCCATTGGAAAGTGGGGAAAACGCTTGAAAAACGAAAAACTTCTCACCGTCAAGGATCTCACCGTCGAGTTTCGCATCGGCAGACGCAGGAAGATAGAAGCGGTTTCCGGTGTGAGCCTTGGTATCGGCGTCGGTGAAACGCTCGGGCTGGTCGGTGAATCAGGCTGCGGTAAATCGACGATTGCCAGGTCGATTGTCGGTCTTCAAAAACCGAAGAAAGGCAGGATTATCTATTCAGGGCAGGATCTTTTGCAGTGCACGAACCAGCGGATGAAACAAATCAGGCCACAGGTACAGATGATATTCCAGGATGCGGTCGCATCGTTGAATCCGGGCAGAAAGATCGGCAAAACCATTGAAGAACCGCTGCGCGTAACCGGATGGGCAGACCGACAGGAAAGAGGGCATCTAACACATGAAATAATGAAGGCCGTGGGTCTTGATCCCGAACAGATGGCTTCGCGCTATCCCCATGAGTTTTCCGGCGGTCAATGCCAGCGCGTCAGTCTTGCCAGGGCATTGATTCTGCGCCCACGCCTGTTGATCTGCGATGAACCGGTATCCTCTTTGGATGTTTCGATCCAGGCCCAGATTCTAAACCTCCTGGAAAATATGAAACGGCGCTTTGAGCTGACCATGCTGTTTATCTCCCACGATCTTTCCGTTGTAAAGAATATCAGCGATCGTGTGGCGGTGATGTACTTGGGCAAAATTTGTGAGGTCGCAAGCTCGGAAGAACTTTATCGCTCTCCACGGCATCCTTATACCGCGCTGCTGCTCGCATCCGTCCCGGAACCCGATACAACACCCAAAAAGCAAAAAAAAGGCACGCCCCATGGTGAAATCCCCTCCCCTGCCGACCCCCCGCCAGGCTGCCGTTTCCATACACGCTGCCCAAATGCCCAAGATATTTGCATTGAGGTTGAACCCGAGCTGAAACGCGTTGCCGTTGGGGGGCAGGCGGCATGTCATTTCCCGCTATGACGATAGCGGTAAGCGTTAACAGAGCACCGCATCTGCGGCACCCTATAATAAACGCTTACTGATCAGGCAGTTTCGGCACATTGAGCGTTTCAACCCTGTGAACGGGTATGCAGAAGCTGCCGTTTCAGTTCGATGGAAACGTGCCATTTACCAAATAAGGGGAGTGAGCATCCAGATGTTCATTTTTTCGTTCTTTTCAGACGGTAAACGGCTATGATGACAACACCCATCCCCCCCGCAGCAAGAATCAAAATCAATAGCCGCCAGAAGATATGGTCGACCCGTTCTTCTGCCGATCGGTTGAACTGGTCAAGCACCGTCGAGATCAATGGCATACCCGTCTGATCAACCGTCAATATCAGTTTGTTGAACTCGACCAGGGCGGCCTGAAGGGTTTCGATGGCTTTAACATAGTCCTCCACGGCCACTGGCTCGGCCGCTTCATCCGTCTCGAAACGCGCCAGCAAAGTATCCGTGGAAGCGACCAAATCGTTTGCCGCGACCGCCGTCTGCTGCAGACTTTTCAGCGTAATGTCTGCCTGCTTGAGTGTTGCCTGTGCGTCCGTATTGATTTGATGGATTGCAGCAGCCTTGTCATCGATCGCATCGAGTATTGCCTTGCGTTCTTCGGTTACATGCTGAGGCAATTTTTCGAGCAACAACGCATAGTGATCCGCGGTTTGCTTCAAACCGGAAATGTCTGCCAACATGGACTTCATCTCAGGCTGAACGACCATATTCCTGTAAACCAGTTCCACCTGGGAACCCATGATCAGCTGCATTTTGGCCAGCAGGAACATGGCGCGCTCGACGGTCATGCGCACATCGTCAACAGCCTCGGTGGCCTCGCGTATAGGCGCCAGCAAACCACCGGGTTTTTGAATATTTTTCAAGTTGGGTTTCGTGCCGATATCGCCGAAGTCGCTGAAGGTAACGTAATCGACGAATACCTGCCCCGGATGGTTTGCATACCAATCCTCGATCAGGTCCCGAAACTCCTGGCGCTGTTCGTGTGTCATGACTTTTGCGGCAAGTTCCCATGCGTCGGCTTCCATTGTTTTAAACGCCTCCACCATGATCATGCCAGGCTTTCCGAATACTTGGGGCGTCCAATACTCTTGCCATACCATCCGGTTCAACGTTGCCGTCACGACAAGATCCAGCAGCGCAGGGCCTGGATTTGGCCCGGCTGCAGTTTCCACAACAGCGGTTATGGAGTACACTTTTCTCCGTGCCGCATTCAATCTGGCCTGGTCCGTTGGAATCGCCTCTTCCAGCTGCACCGCGGCCTGCCCGACGATGGCAATGTACCGGTTCGCATAGCTGACTACAGCCGCCTGGAGTTCTTCCTGCGTCATTTGAGGAGAATTTTCTGGAAATTCCGATTTGGATGCCCGATCTTTTGCTGCCGATGCTGTGGATGAAACAGCCACCATGAGCAAAAAGAAAACGATAGCCACATAAGAAAAACGGACAAAAATTGTATTCATTTCTCTCCTCCCTGCGGTTGTTCGGGAACCTATCAGAAAATTCATTACTCCAGGTATTTCACCAGTCTTAGCGTCACGGTACCAATGCCGGGTTGCGTCTTAATTTTGACGATATCCCTGGACTCGTCCGCAGCAATGAATATCCGGGTCTTTTGGGATACGGAAGACAGCTCGGTCTCCGTGCTTTTTCGAATCCCGGGTTGAATCACCCATACCGGTTGGGGATTTCCTTCGATTTCAATTGCATCCATGCCGATGCAATCCAGGAACACATCGTACTGTTTCTCACCGATAAAAACCATAAACGCATGCCGCTCGCCAATGCTCCAATCGAAGCTGCGTGCCAGGAAGATGGCTGAAAATACGTCCAAAATACCTGTGTCGGATTGTATTTCATACGCCTTTGCTTCTTTTTCGGCCTGACTTCCCCGCGTTCGGGTTTCCTCTACCGTGACTGTACCGGAGGCCTTATCGTATTTCGCTCGTTGAACTTTCCTGCGTTTTTTGACCTCCTCCTCGATGGTGGACGCCACAGGCGCCAGGTCTGCGGCATCGATTCGTGTTTCACCTCGGTATCGCACCCGATATATTCTGTCGACAAACTCGGTGGTTCGCTGATCCGCAGTGAGCACATATTGATCTCCGTCGTTCCGGATGGCAATAATTCCGGTTGCAACACGCTGTCGTGCCCATCGGATTTCGTAATGATACTCTCCCAAACGGGGCTGAAATTCCACCCCGGTCTCGACCGCCAGGTGTGCATCCTGTTCCGGATGTTCGGCAGCCATGCCTGTCAGTTCGGTGACCAGGACGATCACCGCCAGCAATATCGCCACACGGAAGCGGGCAGTGCGGCACACATCGGCCATGGGCAGGGTTACGGCTTTCAATAGAATCCCTTTCGATCGTTTCCCCGCAAGATGATCATGTACCCGTACCGGAAGGTCAGGCACCGCGTCCTCGGGGAATTCTTTGCAAGTTCACGATATTGACCGCAATGGATTGTTTAAGCACCGGTCTAAAAACCGAATACCGCCTTGAACGCATCCTGTTCGGCCATGTAGCCGAAATCGGCTTCCAGACGCAACACGATGCCCGGATTCGGCTCGCGGTTGTGGTCGTAAGGAAACCCGATCTGAGGGGCCACCTCAAAAACCAGCCAATCCCGGTAGAAGCGTTGCCGGTAGCGAATGCGCAATTGAAGATCGGTCATCTTATAACTCGGTTCGGTATCGAAATAGTTGCCCACTTCGTACTGTAGGGCCTGGTGTCGGTTGAGGACTTGATACAATTGGAAACTCAGTGAGTGCGGCAGACCGTCTTCCTCTTCATACCAGTTGATGCTGCCGTTGGTACGGAAGAACCAATGCCTGGAAAAATAGCGTTCCATGTCCAGGCTCAGGATATTCTCAAACCCATCGTCGGTGTAATATTTCAGGGTGTCTACGAGACGTCCCTGCCAGGGTCCGAAGTCATGCTCATAGCGATAGCGCAATCCCGCATACATGTAGCCCCAGGAAATACCAAACGTCGTGGACAGATGATAGTCTTTGCCCACTTTGAGGAAATAGCGAAGTGCAGCGCTTAAATCGCTCTTTTCATTGTCCTCGTTGCGCGGGTGGTCCGAAATCGGGTTGTCGCTGGCGTCAAAATCGTCGTCATCCGAGGCACTGACAATCAGAAATGCCTTTTTCGACAGCTTGGGCAGTTTCAGCCTTAGCCGGACGCGCGGACTGAAATCAAAACCATCGAAGTGTGAATAGCCAACCGAAAATCGCAATTGGGCACGGGTGGAGTTTTCTTCGAGAATATAGCGGTCATCATCGAAGAAAGAGTCCAACCAGTCAGCGGCTGATACCAGAAGTTCGGATGCCTTCTGGTGGGCTTCGTCGATCTTTTGTTCCTGCTCGTCGTTGATCAAGGGGATATCGTCGTCCTGGGGTCCGGGATCGGGATCGAGTTCCGCCATTGACGATGAGGCACAGACCAGCAGGATTCCCATTGCGATCCACATCGCACTGTTCAGGAACGCGCCTTTTACCACGGATGAGAATGAAAAATACCGGTTACATTGCATAGGATAGCAGGGTGGATATCATCAGGCGCGTCACTCTATCCCGATCCTCTCCTCCAAAGGGGTTTGAAAACGCAGACAGGATTCGTTGGGGACGGTTTCGCTGCGAAGCAGATACCCCGCCAGCGTCCACTCCGTCATCCGATGTTCACCGTTCACTTCAAAATGGGCCCGGACACTCCAATAATAGCGGGTCCCCGGGCTCAACGGCCGGGTTATCCGATGTTCGGTGGCGTCTAACCGATCCTGCACGTAAACAAGTTTGCCCGTACTTTTGATGACGGTTTGCCAGATCCGGATTTCATAACGCACATGATCGACCTGCACACGTTCCATGGGATGCAACGGGACGATACGCGCGATGTCGAGAGGCTGCCATCGGAAGGTGGGGGTGAGTGAATCCACCTCCACGAATTCGGTGACCAGGGAATACCATTGTTTCCTGACCACCGGATATTCGGGAACCAGGCCAATTAAAGCCGATTTGCCGCATCCGGTTGCCGCTGCCGCCAGCAGACCCGCCACAATTAACCAGAGCAGCCATGCGGGCAATCTATTCGGGATTGCCATGATTCCACTCCAACGGATAGACCAGAAAAAAATCGTCGATGATTTTTTCTGCCAGTTCGGGCACACAAGTCCTGAACTCATCGACCAGATCGGACCCTTCGTGATCCGCCCAGTCTGCAAATGTTCTTTCCTCATCGCTCGCACAGATGAAATGCTCATCCATCAGGATGACATTGTCATTCGAACGGATGAGTTGCACGCGGACCCGAATGAATGTATCCATGGGAGGGTTGATGCTGTATATCCCACGCAACCCGGTTTCCTCCACGCTGATTTCCAGTCGCGCATCGATATCATCCACTTTCGGATCAGGATGTTTGGCCAAAGTCTCTGCGGGGGGTGTCATCGGTGTTTCCGGCCAGAGAACGAATCGAACGGTTGTCCGCTCATTGCCCATATCGATCAGGCTGTTTACAAATTCTTCACGCAGCCCCATCTGCCTTAGATTATCCGTCGCAATTTCCAACATGGCCTCGGCGCGCTCTACCTCTTCGGTGGGAACGGCGGTGGATACACCGTGAATGCCGCCGGCGACGGCGCCAAGTGGCGAAACGAGCAGGCCAATGTAGGTTCCGCCCGGAACGGGCGAGGCAAATCCAAGCATCACCGGCATGGCTGCGCCGAACACGATTCCCCGTTTGATCCCGCCCCACACCCCCTTGGCCGGGAGAAGGACGTCGGTTTCCGGCGGGCCCGGCGTCAAGGCGACGCCGACCGTCGATATCCCGGACCGAACGGCTTCGAGCGATGCGGGTTCCATGACATAGATGGCCGGCGTTCTGGCACAGCCTGTTGCCATCATCGAAAAAAACAAGAGGAGGATCGCAGCAGACAGGGCCGACATTCGAATACCCAATGGTTTTTTTCTCAATTCGGTTAGCATTGCAGCATTTTCTTGCCCGGGAGACATCTCTATTTTTCAGAAGGCTGTTCCCACTCCACGAACTGAACCATCTCAAAGGGGACCGGATCGCTGGAGACCCACAATACGGCCCGCAACCCGTCCGTAAAATAAGGATCGCCCGTTAAATTGTGCCGCGGCGTTTGCATGGGGGCGGCACCGACACCGCCAATCAGGGCGAACCGCTCTAGACCCTGGGAATACCACAGATCCTGAATCAGGTATCCGCGCGTTTCATCCACGTCCGGATCGATTTTATGGGTGACGATGGTTTTGGTGGTAAACCGCACGCCGATGTCACGACTGATCTGCCCCACCCAGACGAGTTTGTCCTTGAACTTTACCGGCGCCAGCCACAGACGCAGGTGGTTGCGTTCATGAATCCTGCCCCGCGCCTTCTGAAGGGCGATATCCTGGCCTCTGCCGAAAAGATAGAGAGAACTGACTGGAGAATATCGATAGCGACCACCGGAAAAAAAGGCCATCGCGGTCTTCCAGGCGGATTGGGTGGTGACGACCTCCGTTTCATCCCAACCGGCGCGTATGAAGGCATGGTAGACATCATCACCGTCACCGATGACGACCAGGTTGAGAGGATCGCCGGTTTCGGATCCCTTTTTATTGGTCGTGCAGCAGGGTATTTTTTGAATATACCGAATAAAGCTTTCCTCATCGTCCAACCGTTGCCAGGCACTGGCAGGATAGAGCCCCTTGAAATCGACCGCCCGATGATCGACCCTTATGCCGGGAACCGGAATGAAAAAGGTAAAAGCCCTGACCGCACCGTCTTCACCAACCAGGTCGAGCGCAAACGATTTGGTTCCCTCGTCAAGGTTGGTGAACACGTACCCGGCTTTTTTCATGCCCGGATGGATGTAGATATTATGGCCTTTTGAGAAAAAATAACGATCCATGCGCTTCCTGGCGCTGGCGTTTAAGCTGGAATGGCTGATAAATGCGGCCTCATGGGAGGTGTAATACATAGGGTCGACACCGATGGGCAAGAACCAGATGGCCTTTTCATCCTGGTTGTCGATCTCGATCCAGACGGGCTGGATGTTGTATCGGTAAAGATCGACGCCGAATATCTGCAGGGCCTCCTCGGAACTGGGAACGGCAGTGGTTACCCGTACATGGTTTATGCTCTGCGTCTGTGCGCGCTGCAGTAAAATCGACTCGCTCGATGGAACCGGATGATACGTGGCGCACCCCAGAATCGCCGCAAGCAACAAGAAAAGCGTCGATAGACAGCGATAAATACGCACTGGATCCAACTTTGGTTCTCGTCGTTGCATGAGCCTGCCCACCCGTGGCTGATTGGGTTCAACGATCCAGCATCATTTCTCTTCTTCCGGCAACCGGTCTTTCCCAGGGTTCGAATTGAACATCATCCAGCGATACGGGTTTATTGGAAACCCATACCACGAGACACATGCCGTCAGTGAAATAGACGTCATCATTTAAACCGTGGCGGGGATCGGATAAAGTGGCCACTTCGGATAGCCGGACATAGCCATATTGCGACAGACTCTGCGCGTACCACAAATCCTGGAGCAGATAATCGCGGGCTTCGTCCACGTCGGGCGCAATGCTGAATTTGTCGATGGCAGTGAGCCGGATAATCCTGCTGATCTGTCCGACCCAGACCGGATGTCCGTTGAATGTATACGGGCTTAGCCACAAACGCAACTGATTGCGCTCGTTCAACGTCGAGCGCGATTTTCGGAAGGCGGCGTCCTGGGCCCGGTCGAAAAGGTAAAGCGACAGCACCGGCTGGTAGCGAAACTCCCACGGCAACTGCGCCAGCAGGTCATAGGAAGCGGCAGCGGCGGTTTCATCCCAACCGCTGCGCAGCAATGCATAGAGGATATCGGCGCCTGTCCCGACGACGACGACATTGATCGGGTCCGCATTGTGGGTGCCGTCCTCACCGGTCGTGCAGCAGGGCAGCGCCGCGATGAGGTCTTTCAACGCCCGGGAGCTTTCAACATCGATCTTTTCGTGGTTCGCATACAGCTTGTCGAAATCGACTTCCTTGTAATCCACCTGCAAACCGGCAACCGGTATCAGAAAGGTGAACGTCCGGACCTGTTGATCCTCGCCGACCACCTCAACATTGAAAGCTTTGGTTCCCATCTCCAGGTTCGTAAAAACGAATCCCGAGCCAACCGTTCCCGGATTGATGGGCTTGCGCATGGCGTGCCGGTAAAAAAACCGGTCTATGTCCTGTGCCGCTGCTTTCGTGTGACCGGCATGGTACAAATAGGCCACTTCCAACGGCGAGAAATAGTCGCGGTCGATACTCACCGGCGCAAACCACATGCGATGGCCGGTGTTGTTCTCGATCTCTATCCAAACCGGTTGAACGCCTTTTTTATAAAGAGAGAACCCGAACACGGACCGGGCTTCTTCCTCGCTGAGTACGGTTGCCAGGACACGCACGCCGTTTTGTGTTTTGACGATCGCCCGTTCACGAAAGGGATGTTCGTTCAAGGGCCGCGGGTGATAAGCAGCACACCCCAGCAACACCCAGCCTGCAAAAAGACATGCTGCAAAAACGCGCACGCATGCGGGCAAATTGACCTCGATCCGAATGTTCCGAAAACGGTTCATCGGTTATAATCTCACAGATCTCACCATACATCTAAAAATAGAAATCGATCATTACCGTCCCAAACGAGTTGTCGGTATCGGTTTTCTTCTGGCCCGGGCGGGGCGGCGGCAGACTCTCCTCGACAAGAATGTCAGAGGTTCGAATGACAGCGAGTCGTATGGAAAACAGATTATAATAGTGATAATTAAGACCGAGCAACCCGGAAAAAACAAAATCTTCCCGATCAACCTTTCGATCATCTCCGGTAATCATGCTGCCGTCATACATGACGGAATATAAAAGGCCCATTCCACGGCCCCCGACAATCAATTCAACACCATGCGGCGATGCAACTGCCGGTTTGGGTATGTGCGCTGCCTGAAAAACGCCGACACCCGGTGGTGCCGGCAACGAATTGAACCCTTCCTGCATGTTCCACCCCACGCGAAATCCGATTCCCAGTTCAATAGCGGTCATCAGATTCCCGAGAAGAACGGTCGGCCCGAGATAGAGATGTCCGGCCCAATCGTTCGTATAGGTACCTGCTTGAACAAGACGCCAAAGGTGTTGATAGGCCAGATTTACAATTGGCTCGGTATCTCGCTGGGTGTGCCACCCCTGTGGATCTTCTCCCCAACCCCACACGCTGTGCAAGAACTCCTGGACATCACCGGCACAGGATTCTTCGCCCAGCAGGCCCGCGGTAACCTGGAAATTTCTGGCGGTTTGACGGTTAAAGCTCTGCCAGTTCAAGGTGTAGGTCAACGTACCGGCATAGGGCAGGTCTCCCACCGGTGGGTCGGGATTGGTGATGTCCTCGGGTGTGATCATTATCTGCCCGATTCCCTGGCCAAAACGAACGATTGAATCCTGATCGCCAAGGGTGGGGAAATGTTTTCCGATCCATTTGCACAACTGTGGTGCTAAGGTCTCTTCCCAACTTTCGTAGCGGGTCGTATTGTATTGGACACTCCATCCATGTGTAAAGTTGCTGTCCCGGTTCCAGATGATATCGTTGTCTATCTCCAGGCGGAGCATGCCTTCATTGTACGGGCTGTCGAGGTAGAATGTTTCGTCCCCCGCCAGACATTCAACAACAAGAAGCAACGTTGCCGCAACTATTATCATGTACGATTTCATCCTAAAGCAGGCGTTTCTCCTTTTTCGAAAAATAGACGAATGTCATGATTTCAGGCATCTGCTCGAACATTTCCTCCTCGATTTCCCAGACCGCTTTTTTTCATTGATTGGGCGTATAGCTGAACTTCTGACCACCGATGGAGGCTTCGTACATCAATCCGCCGGTGGCATGAACGAATACGGCCATTCCTTTGATATAGTTCGTCGGCGCCTGGGCTCCGGTGGCAGGACCGGCGCTGGCTCCGGCGGTAGTGCCACCCGTACCGGCTTTGGCCTGGACGCCGGCGGTAATTGCTACGGCTGATACACCGGCATCGAATTCGAAACTGCCGCTGGTAAATTCGTCGTAGGCGCGTTTGTCCTGAAAGAAGATGATCTGGCTGAACGCCTGTCCACCGGCCTGGAAACCGATGGAAGCCTTGACCAGGCGGGTCGTCCCGGTGACAGCGCCGTTGGCATATACCTTTCCGGTTCCATAAGCGCCGCCGACCACGAAGCCCGCCTTCCCTATCATCGGAAAGACCGCGTAGCCATATGCGGATTCGAAAAAAGGCTTAACGGCGTCCGACTGCCTGAAAATTTCGATCGTTTTGGTATAATTGTCGGCATGCACGGTGTTGACGCCAGCGAAGATCAGAACCAGGAAAACGGAAATAGTAATTGATCGGTACGTTCTCATCATTTTTTACTCCTCTTTAGTTGGTTGGCATCCTTATAACGGATCGGTAACTGCTATTGTCAATATCGTTGAAGCTTTGGATGCAAATCTGTAAAAGCTTGTCCACCGGGCATTCGCCAAGCCCTATTGCCTGATCCGATGGGTCCCATCCGGGCTTTTAATGAGGCGGACGCGGTCTCCGACGGCGAATTCATCGTCTTTTTCCTGCACGACCACAAGAATGCGGCCGTCATCCATTTCGACTTCGATTTCAAGGGCAGCTTTCTGGGCGGCCGAGCTTTCTACGGCACTGCCCATAGCCGCCCCTCCCAGAGCGCCGGCGGTTGTCGCCAGCCTTCGGCCCCGACCGCTGCCAACGGTGGAGCCGACAACGCCGCCGACGACTGCGCCTGCGACCGCCCCGCCACCGGTTTGTGGGGCCTGGATCGTGACATCCGAGACCTTCAGGACCGTTCCATAATATACTTCAAGTGCCGTTTGCGCCTGACCCGGTGTATAGGTTCTGCCTCCCTGACTGGTTTGGCAGCCTGCCAGAAAGAAAGCAAAACTCGCAAGAATGGCGACGGTGGTTATTGTTCTTCTCATTTCTTAGTTCCTTTTCCCCGATATTGATCGGCTTTTGTTCAGAAATATTACCAGTGATATTGAAGATATACCGTATTGTAATTGCTGCCTCCGGAAATCCTGCCAAAAGCGGAAGATGTCGAAAAAATCCCGGATCGGTGATGAATGCTGTATCCCAACCACAGATCTTCCATCCATTGGACACGGAAAAGCTTACCCAAGTCGATGTCTACCGAGAAATCCAGGTAATTGAGCAGCTGGCTGGGTCTGTACCCTTTCTCCTGCATGTCTTTTTCTTCCAGGTAGGGAATCCGATCCAGATACGACAGGCCCTCCGCAAAACCCAGGCGCCATGGAGTGGGCCATTTGATCGTGTAATAAAATTTAACCGCCAGGACGTATTCGGTGGATCGGTCCTGCACGTCCGATGAATGATGATGAACGAGTCCGGGCGTCAGATAGGTGGCAATCGGGAGGGTAAACAGCTCATCGGCAAGGGGAACGCCGAAAAAAACCGAGGTGAGTTGATTATTGTAGGGATCGCTCTCGGTATTTCCGGTAACAATTTCTCCCAGATTGGATTCGGTTCCCCATCCATGGGCCAGACGGATATAGGGTTTGGATGCCAGCGTATCCACCGGCTCCTTTTTGTCATTGAAGAACCCGATCCCTAAAAACGCTTCGGCCTGTGTGGAGTCATCGACGAAAGAGATGTCCCGGGTGTCGGAATCCAGAAAGAGAATACCGCCCCTTCCCAGAAGATACAGGTTTCGCCACACGTGAAAACGAATGTCCGCGAGGATCTGGGTGTCCACGGCACTGCCCGGCTCTTCTCTTCCCAGACCGTAGTAGAAGTTGTTGAAATCAGCGCTTTTCCAGCGAAAGCGAGCCGAAGACCTGAATTCCCAGCGCCCCTGTTCCCAATTGAAACCGGGAGCCAGATTGGCATACCAACGACCGCTTTGATCGCTCAAGACCTCGACATCCAAATGGAACCAGTCCGTGAAATGATAGGTATATTGTCCCCCCAGATCCAGGCCGGACTCCCGTATTTCATTCTGATACTCATTGGGAATGTCGAAAAATCGGTATCTGGCAAACGGACTTAATGTCCATCTTTCATGTTGTAAAACCCTGTAGCCGAACTCGAGGCCATCGATAAACAGCGGACCGTTCTCATAAAAAATCAACGGCACAACATCGTTGACCGTGCCTTTGTTCGTATCGAATGGAATGGTCGCCGATCGGATGCCCATGGCGATACCCCACTTCTCGGGGGCATTGACATGTTGTTGTTCAATGATTTTCTCCTCACAGCGCCCATCATGGCCCATGAGAATGAAAAGCGATATCAATAGCCCCAAAAAAATTGGTTTCGATTTTTTACCGACGATCATGTATTTACACACTTTCATACGATTTTGCCTTGCGATTCAGATAGGATTAAAAAAATTTGGGCAGCACGAAATTGGCCTGGAGCCGAAAGCGAAACCCTTCCGGTCCGGTGTCCGGCGAATCGGCCCAATACCCCACGCCGGCCTGCAGACTGACCGGCAGCTTGCCCAGGCGGACAATCTTTGCAAGGGCGGCGGTGATCGGCACGGACCATTGCTCGGCTTGCCAGTCATAGGTGCTTTCGACCTGGAATGAAATGGTATAGGCGGTCGGCGTCGTATAAGCCACGAATGGTTGTAAAAAGCTGACGTTGATGTCTCGGCGGTCGCTGTTGCCGGCATAGGACCAATTGTGGTTGGCAAGCATCCCGATTGTCCACGGTCCACGCATGGTAAGGGCAACCATCGCAGGCCCTGTGCTCCATTTTTCCGTGCCGAGAAGGTCGTCAGTGGCTGTTGGCAGCGTCAATATCGGCCCTACGCCCCAGATAAAACTACTGGATGAGGTGTCGTCGGGAGAAAAAAACAGACTCAGGCTCAGATCGCCCAGGCCGAACTGGGAACCCGCCCCCGGTGCAATCTCGTCCTGATAGGTGATCGGCAGAATCGTTCGTGTGATCAGGTTCCAGTCGGCATTCAAATTAAAAGGGATTACCGGCTGAACATTGGTTTGCAGCCGCCAGCCGTCATCCTGTAACCCGATGTTGTTATCGTAGGTCATTTGAATGGGAATCGTTATCAGTTCCGCCACAGGATTGGTCAGTTCCTGGGCAAGTTCGGCGTCTGAACCCCGTTGCGCGTCCTCTGCCAGGGCAACTGCGGCCGGTGCACAGGTGACCATAAGCGCAAAGAAAAAGGCAAAAATCGCAATTAAACGTTTCATCTCAACTCCCTTCTCTGTCGAAAACCGGCTAAAACCGCCAGGACAGCCCCAAGACAAGCCCATCCTGCGAGACATCGTACAAAAAATCGTCTTCATCGTAATCAACGTCCAGGTATCGGTATCCGATGGTTGTGGAAAACATCGCCGTCCATTGGTAGCCCAGATTAAGCATGGTATCCCACATGAAATCCGATCCTATCCCCAAGCCCCCGAAAATCAGGGATCCGCTGACGAAAAATTTGGATTCGCCCAAGGGCATCAGGCCCTTGATGCCGACAATCGGGTCCACCCAGCTCTCCCGGTTGGCGCTTCCCCTTGCGGGCAGTAGGCCAGCATCGAATTTCAGGGAGGCGTCCACGGACCAGTAGCGCAGCCCGGCCATGCCGTCCAGGAAGGCGCCATCCTGCTCGATCAGACGGTAAAAGCCGGCCGCCGAGACGATCCAGGTTTTTGTCCGGGAAGTGAGCTTCGAGAAAAAAGGGCCGGGGGTTGCGTCATCGTCTTCGATATCCGAATAACTGATGTCGGCTACGACACCGTAGCGCCCCTTGAAAGCCTCGCCAACCAGGGAGAAGGAACTGTTGATGTTGCCAAGGATGTCATCATAAAAATCGATGTCGACCTCTGCGGCCGGCAAGCCCGGCTGGGTCGCCAGATCTCCTTTTTGACCGGATAGCCAGGCATATGGCGCTATCTGAAATTGCCATTTGTCACCGGCGCCTGTTTCACTATGGACCGGCAAGGCCATAAAAAGAACAAAGAGTATCGATCCTACCCATGCTGGAGCTTTTTTTTTCCAAAAATGACTCATTTTACCCTCCTAAAATGCCTCCTGAATGCCGACATATATGCCCTCGTTATTATCATTGCCGATGGCCGCGTCGATGCGGAAATTAATTTTCTGATCGGTATTGAGCATGTACCGAAACCCGACGCCGCCGCTGTAATAAAGATCTTCGGTGATCAGTTCCTCCAATTCATCATCCCACAATTTGGCCAGGCCGCCAAAAGCCACGAAACCGATTTTCCCGGTAAACTGCCACCGGATCTCCGCCTGGCCGGAGAGAATTGTACGTCCGGAAACTTCGCCGGACTTAAATCCTCGCAAATCGCTCTGTTGCCCGAGGCGGGATTTGTCCGAGTAGGGCGTGTCCTCCGTGCCGGTGCGGCCATAGGCGCGCAGGGCCAGGATATGCGTTTCGGTGAGGCCGATGTAATGGTTCACGGCGAGATCGGCCACGGCATAATCCGTCTCGTTGCCCCAGGCTTCGGGTTTATAATAGCCCTTGAGTTCGGCCAGCGTACCGGCGGAGGGGTAGTTGACATTGTCCCGGGTGTCGTAACTGATCACCGGTCCGATTCCCGTCGTGGTGGAATCCTCCGCCCCCACAAGATTCAGGTAATCGCCATCGGCTGGGGTGTCGGGATCGTAGCTGACATCGATCACCAGGGCTTGTCCCCCGATAAAAACATTGTCCCATACCCGGTAAGTGAGCAGACCCAGAGCGGCCAGGGCTCCCGTGGAGAAGTTGGCCTCACCGCCCCAGGGAATATCGTATTCGTTGTTTATGTTTGCCCTGAAAATGCCGAAATTGCCGCGAATCGTGTCATGATTGAGGTACAGGCTGCTCAGCAGCCCATAGAAATAAGAATCGGTATTCGTGTACGCCCCGATCGCCTGAACGCTGGACCTGGGGTCCTCCTTGCGCCAATCGCCAAGGTCGAAGAAATACATCCCCGCCACCCCCAGACCGCTGCCGATATTGGGGTTGGAGATAACGATAGGGGCAACCGCAAAATTCTTTCCTCGATCATCTTTGTTCTTCTCTTCTGCTGCGTTAGCATCGGCTGCAAAACTCAAGAGAAAGCAGATGAAAAAGAAAAACAATATACCGCGTCGCATCGGTTCAAGTCCTTTCGGGAATCCACGAACATCCATGTCCAATATCAAAAGCCCGCACGGTAAAGGTTATTTGTCAATCACACCAGCGACCAGTGCATCGGCCTCTGCCTGGCAATCCCGGGAGGGCCGAAGGCCTTTGGCGCAAGCCTTCGCATATTCGGCTTTGGCCGCTTTCAAATCTGCGCAAAATTTCGGATCGGCATGCAGCCGGGCCACAGCGGCAGCACCCATGAAACGGCCTTCCACCACATCACTGTGCCAGTGCACATTGCAGATGATCCGGCTTTCGCCGAATGCCCGGCCACGAGCGAGGATGGCATCGGCCCGGTCCGGGGCAATCTCGGCAAGGATTAGCGCCCAGGCCCAGCCTATGGCCGTGTGGCCGGATGGGTAGGAGCCGTCCTTTCTCAACTTCTCTTCATCTTCCGGTGTGCAGATGGGCTGGTCATTCACCATGAATGCGCGCTTGCGCTGATATTCTTTTTTGGCGGTGTAGGTGGAGAGCCCGGCATCGGCCAGGGTGCGGCGCAGCAACATGTAAAGGTAGGGCGTATCCGCTTCCGTGATGGGAATGCCTAAGGCGCAGCTGAAGGTGTCGGCCGCTTCCGGAAATGCCAGTTCCGCATCCTGGATCGCGACTGTCCAGCGCGGCGTGTCTCGCAGAGCCAGGCTTTTTTTACTTATCTCATCATCCAATGTTTGCGCGGCAGAGTTTTCGGCCGGAGGCGGCGGGAGGAGTGCCAGGCTGTTGGGAAGCACTTCAGGCTTTAGATACCCCGCCAGGATGCCGGGCATGATCTCCGGTACGGGATCAGGGCTTTGCTTTTGAAAGCCGGCGCAGCCCATTATCATTCCCGCGCAAATCAGCGCCAAACCGATCTGCCAATTTTTAATGAAACCGAATCGGGTCGACATGATGGCAAACCTCTTTATAAAGCAGTTAAGGTGTAGAAAACCTGGTACTCTGGGCCAGGTCAGCGTTCATTGGCTTTGCCGCATGATTGCTACAAGAATCCAGGAGTCAGAAATCAGAATCCAGAAGTTGGATTCGCCTTCGGCTCGATCCATATTATCCGAACTATCCGACCGACTGAGCGAAGGGACACCAGATTCATTCTGTCTCCTGAATACTGGCTTCTGACTCCCGTGGTTTTCCGTGAACGCAGTGCACCGCCCCTTCCAGGGGAAGCCCAAAGCTGGGCACACGGGAGCCGGGATTTTACTTCAGTCCCGTCTCGGTCAGTGCGTCCAGGCAGCGCTTGCTGACCTTCTTTTTGTTTTTGGCGATACAGTCCAATAGCCTGCCTTCACCAACGGGCACGTCAGCGCAATACTTCTCCAGATCGTCTTCGCACTCATAAGCTGCATAGGCCAAAGCGGAGACTGCCCGATCAAGCAGAACCGCGGCGTCAAACAGGGCAAATTCGCATTTTGCGCTCAATTTATCCTCATGGGCGTACAGGCAGGCCAGCACCCGCCCCTCGCCGGGAGTAACGCCCTTGCAATAGCTTTCCAGTTCCGCTTTGCATCCATCTTTAACGGTTTGGGTCAAGGGGTCGGTGGCAAAAGCCGTGGCCGAAATCATCATCACTGCCGTTATTGCAACCAATATTCTCAACGTCTTGAACATGCCTTCCTCCTTTGGTGGGTAAAACCGACAAGAGCGTGGCCAAGGGGATTGGCCACGCCCCTTGTGGGTTCTTCTTTAGACAAACAATAAATTAGTCAATTACGCTGAACTCAGCGGCACTCACTTCCTGATCGTCGGGATTCTTGATGTCGAATACAACCTTGTGCAATTGACCTTCCGTAAATTTGAATTTGCCCAGATCGGCATACTCTTCATTGACTGGCAGGCCTTCATCACGGCCGATATCAAAGGTTTCGTGAGCTGTATAAGAACCATATACAGTCGCTGTAATATCCATTTCGCCCACCTTTTCGTCGTTGATGAAGAATTCGACGGTGGAGGGCCCGTTCAGCTTTTGCTCTTTCATGGTATGCTTCAATGTGATTTTCACATCACCGTGAGGTATTTTCACATTCCCGTCGAAATCGTGCCAGTACAGGCCCAGCGTGGAATAGCTGTATCTCAGTTTCCCGTCTTTGATGAACAGGGCCTGTCCGCCGATATGCTCGCCCACCGCATAAATGACCCCCTGGGTCGTATCATCCGCAGTGATGTAGGCATTGACCTCATAGTTGGTGGATTTGATCTCGGGGCCTGCCAGTTCAGGCACCCGGTAAACATTGGGGGTCAGTTCCCAGTGTTTTTTGGCTACCCGTTGCGGATTGGATTCCGGCTGCAGCGGTCTGCCCAGGGAACCGCCGACAGGATACACATCGTACTTATCGGCCTCTTCCCAGAAGAGTGTTTCCAGCTCTTTGACTTTTTCCGGATACTTGTCAGCTACGTTAACCGACTGTATCGGGTCTTCCTCGATATTGTACAGCTCCCAGGTTGTATTCAGGGGATCGAAGTTTGCCATGGCCGAGGGATCCACTGACCAGGGAATACGATAAGGTTTCCCGGCAAGTGTCCATCCCTCGTGGTATAACCCTACGAAGCCCAGCATTTCAAAATACTGGGTGGGATGGTTTGTTTCCGCATCCGGGTCGTTCCATGCATAGGTGAGTGATTTACCCGGATACTCCTTTCGCTTCTGGCCGTTCACGTAGTCGGGCGCCGGAATACCGGTCACTTCCAGAATCGTCGGAACGATATCGGTAACGTTCTGAAACTGTCTTCGCCATTCTCCCTTCGCCTTTATGGCTTTGGGGTATCGTATGGCCGTCGCGGACATGGTGCCTCCAAAATGCGATGCCATCTGTTTGACCCACTGGAAAGGGGTTGATGATGCGTATGCCCATGCAACCGAATAATGGTTGGCAAGGTGCGGCCCTCCCCAGGGATCCAGCCCTCCAAATTCTTCGAGTTTTTCCAGCTGCTGTTCCATGGTAAGCGGCGGGAACCCGTTCTGCATCAACAGCTCGGAGAATGTTCCCGTGGGCGTTCCCTCAGCCGTGCAGCCATTGTCGGCGGTCAGGTAAATAACCAGGGTGTTGTCCAGCTCACCCATTTCCTCGATATGGTCGATGAGCCGTCCGATATGATGATCGACATGCTCCAGAAAGGCTGCATTGACTTCCATCTGCCGTGACAGATAGGCTTTCCCCTCGTCGCTGTAGGAATCCCACTCGGGAATGGATTCGGGCCAGTCGACCAGTTCAGCGTCTTCGGGAACCAGCCCCAGTTTTTTCTGGCGCTCCAATAGTTGCGCCCTGTAGGCATGCCACCCTTCGTCGAACTGCCCTTTGTACTTGTCGCGCCACTCCTTGGGCACCTGGATGGGTGCATGCACAGCACCCGGCGTATAGTACATGAAGAATGGGGCATCACGCAGACCTTTCCAGTTGTCCAACCACTTGATGGCCTGATCCGCCATGCCATGTGAAATATGAAACTCCGATCCGTCCGCATTGGTTTTCGGGGTTTCAATAGCCGTGTTGTTTTCATAGAGCAGGGGATGAAACTGGTTGGTCTCCCCTCCCATGAATCCCCAGAAATATTCGAATCCCCACATGCCTGTCGGCCAGCTCTCAAAGGGACCGGCAGGCGAGGCCTCTTCCATGGGGGTGTTGTGCCATTTGCCGAATGCCGCCGTAGCATATCCATTGTCGGTCAATATTTTCGCAATGGAGGGCGTACTGTAATCAATTTGCGAATTGTATCCCGGATAACCGGTGGCAAACTCGGAAATGATCCCGGTCCCGATCTGGTGAATGTTATAGCCGGTCAACAGCGAGCCCCGGGTCGGGGAACAGACTGCGGCGACAGACATGTGCGTGTACCGGATGCCCTCATCTCCCAGACGGTCGAAGGTGGGGGTGCGCATGACACCCCCAAAGGATGTGGCGCTCGAATAACCGGCATCGTCGAGCATAACAACCAGTACATTGGGCGCCCCGTCGGGAGCTTTTTTCTGGCCGACAAAATCGGGTTTTGAATCGGCCAGGGTCTTTCCCTTGACCCCTTTCCATTCCGCTAACGGATAGGGAATGGCGTTGCCGTCTCCAACCTTTTGATCGACGGCCACCTGATTGCTGTTTTCAGTCTTTTGAGCGACATCCGCCTGATTGCAGGCCAAAATGGAGAGAATGCCTAAAAAGAAAAATACACTCTTCAATAATTTCATCGTAGCCTCCTTAATGGGATAATTTCTCTCGAACCATTGTACCCTGTATTGGAGCAACAAGATGCTACACGTTAATCTGACCGTGGCCTATAGAACAGTAATCTATTGTCAATTCATGGGATAACCTGCGGCAGCTATTTGACCAGCTCGATCTCACCAGGCCGCCAGGTCTTCTCAAACCATGGTTCCAATGGGCCATAAAGGCGAAGGACGGGAAACCAGGATTTGTTGGAAACGGTCTCTATCCAGTTGTTTTCTTTGCCTTTGGGGGCTTCAGGCCCGAAGTAGAGATCGATGGACCCGTCCGAATTGGTGGTCATCTTGTCGGCCTCGCTGTTTTTGCTTGGAAACGGGGTTGAGGTCTGCAGTTCGGATCGTGTTTGGGGATCGTAAATCACAACCGACCAGAAATCCTTGGCCGGTACATTGGCCGGGATGTTTAATTTATAAGTTTTGGAACCATCCAGAACATTACCCTTACTGTCCTGGGTGGCCATGGCGTATTGCGATCCCACACCTACCATTTGCATCACCATGGCAGGGGTGTTCACGGTGGCACCATAGAAAAACAGGGTGCGTGCATCGAGGTAACGGCCGCCTTCTCCCTTATCTTTGAGCCATTCATGGTTGCCCCCGATAAAGGCCACTTTCCAGTAGGAGTTCTCATACAGGTAGGCCTCTTTCTGGGGGGTATGGAAAATCAAGGCGCGTGCCGTGGCATTGGCCACTGCCACCGCATCGGTCAGGATCTTTTTTAGCTCGGGCGTCGGCTTGAATGCTTTGCCTTTTTGCAGGCCGATACTGGCAAACAGGCCGCGCAGTTCAGGATCGATGAAATCGATGGGTTCTTTTTGGAGCACATCATTTATCTCTTCATAAAAGGTGAAGTCATTGGCGTGAATGGTGTTGTACGAGATGCCCGATCCCGAGGTAATCACCATTTTCGGCGGATTGTCTTTCTGGGACAACGGGTAGACGTGCACCTGCTCGGAAAACATTTTGGCGGCTGAATCGGGCTTGCCGTCCACAAGAAATCCTCTAAGAACGAACAGGTTGATGTAGCTTGGTGATTTCGCGACG
Source organism: uncultured Desulfosarcina sp. (assembly GCF_963668215.1). Lineage (NCBI taxonomy): Bacteria > Pseudomonadati > Thermodesulfobacteriota > Desulfobacteria > Desulfobacterales > Desulfosarcinaceae > Desulfosarcina > uncultured Desulfosarcina sp. The sequence continues at coordinate 4,094,453 of NZ_OY764190.1, read as the reverse complement.
AAATACCCCTTTGGCGCCTCTCCCTCATAATCCGGAGGAAGAATCAGGTATTTGCCGCCTTTGCCACGGTCCGGACCCGGCGCTCCCATGTCCACAACAAAACGGAAATAGGCGTCATTGACGGTACCCGGCCCTGTTCCCGGCGGGACTTCAATGACCAGCGGCCCGGTTTTCTCCAGATCGAAAAAACTGAATGCATACACGGTATCCGTGTTGGCCGTGAGAAAGAGCGGGTTGGAATCCATCAATTTGTCGGTCACGATCATGTGGTTGGCTTCGGTGACCCCAATGCTTTTATACCCTTCCACCAGCGCGTGAATGGACGCCATGGGCACACCGTTGAGAAAGGCCTCCACGCCGCGAAGAAAGGTCAGGTGGTCGAGGGCCATTTGGGCGGTTTTTTCTGTGGGAACGCCGTCAAAAAAGTTGAGTGTTCCAATGCTGGTTTTAACCTTGTCCGGCGTCATGATGGACGGCGGTATAGGGGTGTTATAGCCTTTGGGAATATCGTCTGCAATGACAGCGCCAGCCAGGAAAAGGGTGACCATGCAGGCGGCAAGAAAGCTTTTGCTCATTTTTTTGAAAGCATTCATACGTCAATCTCCAATTTTTTTAGCGGATAGATTGTTCACAAAGATTTATCCTTACTCGATCATTTCGATTCTCCCCGGCCGCCAGGTTTTATCAAACCAGGGTTCCAAAGGACCATACAGCCTAAGAATCAACCAGAATCCTTTGCCGGGCACCGTTTGTACCCAGTTGTGTTCTTTGCCTTCGGGCGCTGTGGGACCAAAGTAGATATCGGTTGAGCCGTCCGAGTTCATTTCTACCTGTCCGCTCTGGCTGTTCAGGCTGGGGAACTGCTGGTCGGTCTGCAGCATGGCGCGGGTCTGGGAGTCATACAGCACCACGGACCAGAAATCCTTGGCCGGTACATTGGGCGGCAAGGTTAATTTGTAGGTGTTGCTCCCATCCAGCCATTGGCCTTCCGAATCCTTGGCAGCCGCGGCATATTGAGAGCCGATGCCCGGCATGGCCACGGCCATGGCCGGGGTAATGCCGATGGCGTTGTACATGTACATGGTACGCGCATCCCGGTGCAGCCATCCCTCCTTGGACATGAATTCATGATTGCCGATGGCAAAGGCGGAAAACCAGGTGGGATCATCTGCATAGAAAAAAATGGTTGGGTCCGTGGATGACCAGGAGATGGTCCTGGCAATGGCAGCGCCTGTAAAGGCCGCTTCATCCATGATGGACTTCATGCGTTCATCCGGGTTGAATTCCTGGCCCTTGATGATGCCCAAAAGCGCCAGCCGGCCTTTTCTGTCGGCATCGATAGCGTTGTCATGCTCTTCCTGGATTACGGTATTAATCTCTTCATAAAATTCATAGTTGTTGGCATGGATGGTATTGTGGGGAACACCCGAGGCGTTGATAAAATCCATGGACGGCGGATTGTCCGCTGCTGTCAAAGGATAGATGCGCAGATCGCGCTTGAAGCTTTCTACTGCCGGCCCAGGATCGCCATTGACGAGAAAGCCCCTGACGAGAAACCACACACTGTTGGTTCTGGATTTAAACACATGGTAGCCATCAGGCACCTGGCCCTCGTATTCAGGCGGAAGGATCAGAAACTTGCCGCCCTGGCCCTTGTCCGGACCGGCATTGCCGATATCGCCCACATAGCGCATCCACATGTCGTCTAAAATGCCCAGGACATTGGGGGGCGACTCGATGACGATGGGCCCGTCTTTTTTTAAATTAAGAAAGTTGGAGGCATAGACGGTTTCCGTATTGGCGGTCAGCCACAACGCTTTGGAGTCCATCAGATTTTCAAAGATGGCGACCTGGTGGCATTCATGGACGCCCAGACTTTCGAGTCCCTCGCGAATGGCAAGGATGGAGGCTGCGCTCATTTCATCCAGAAAGACATCGACGGCCCGGTGAAAATAGAGATAGTCATGCATGGTCTGGGCGGTTTTCTTTGAAGGGAACCCGTCGAAAAACTCAAGTGTCCCCAGCCTTGTTTCGATTTTGTCCGGCACGATGATGGATTCGGGAATTGCCGTGGTCATGCGCATTCGAGGAACAGCGCTGGATTGGGAGGTTACACATCCCCACATGGTCAGGGTTGTCAAGGTAACGGCGAGCAACAATGCAAATCCTTTTTTCATGCTGTTCCTCCTGATGGGTTCCGTTTCAGGTGCTTTATAGATTTTTACCGTTCGGTTCGAAATATCACTTCACCCGCTGCATGGGCGGGTGCTCCCAGCTGCCGTCCAGGGCCTCTTTTTTCGGCCAGTAAAGGCGCATGCTCACGCTGAACGGTCCCTTGGGCGCCGGCAGCCAGTTGGCTTCCTTCTCTTTACCCGGTGAATCATGCTGAATGTAAAAGGTGTAGCCGCCGTCCTTGTCTTTTTTGAACTGGGGCAGCATGGGCGAGTTGAGCAGGTAGCGGTCGATGGGGTTGGCCACCAGCAGGCTGGCGGGCTGTTCATACATGGTGATGGACCAGAACGCGTTTACCGGCGGCAGTTGGCCCGGTGCGAAATGCAGGGTATAGCGATGGGTCCCATCCAGCTTCTGACCCTCGGCATCGACAAAATAGCTGGGGTAAATGGCCTCTTCGGCAGCATTGCCATAGATGCCTAAAACGGCGCCGGCCATGCGGTAACTATAATTGTTTTTGAGTTGTTCTCTTGACCCGAAAAGGTCGCCGGATGTTAATTTGCCGGCTTCGGCATCTTTCTTCACTTCCATGAAATCGGCCCAGGCATCTTGAATGCCCTGGCCGATGGCCTTCTGGATCTCAGGCGAAAGCGCATTAAAGTCAAAGGTTTTTCCCGCGCCGATGCCGAGCCTGGCAAAACGGGCCATGAGTTCTTTTTCAGACGGATGGGTAGGACAGAACTGGAGCAGGAAGTTCAACTGACTGAAAACCGCCGGGGATTTCCTGATCTCGTCCGGTGTGAGGGGTTTGATGAAATCGATGGCCGGCGCTGCTTTGGGCGCGGCGTTGTCCATGAAGGCGGAAAGCGACTGAACCTTGTACCCGTCCTGAATCTTCTTGACGTTTTCCAGGTCGTTGGGATTGAACAACTGGGTTCGGTAGGCGGCCAGCATGAGGTCTGTCTCGGAATGAAACACTTCGGTGATGCCCTCGGGTTTTTCACCCTTCCAGCCCGGCCCGGCAACGAGAAAGTGCCCGCCATCGTTGCCCGTAGTGCGGCTGCCGATGTAACCGGGGATATGGGTGTAAAGGTCGATCAACTGGATGCTGAAATAGCGCTCTTTGTCAATGGGCGGCACGGTCAGCACCAGGGGCTCGGTGCGCAGGTCCATGCCGATGAACGAATAAGGGGTGTCCGAGTTGGGGGTCTGGACGGCCCGGTCTTCGGACGTGTAAACTCTTGGGAAATTTTTCAGATGGTTCCAGGGCGCCTTGAACTCGGGATTGCTATGATCCTGGAAATAGGCGTACATGACGCGATAATTGTCCACTATGGGATTGGCGTAGGTGTAGGCTTCCCTGGCGATGGCCTTGGCTTCGGCAGGCGTTAATTCATGAGTGGGTGCTGTTGCGGGTTCCTTTTTTTGGGCTTCGGTCGGTTCCTCTTTCGTACAACAAAAAAGGACCGCAGATAGCAAACACATGACTAAAATAAGCTTTTTCATGGACATCTTCCTTTTTTCTTGAATCGATTCCATTGAGCCTGGCAGCGCCTTTATTGCATTATGCCAATGCGCTCTTTGATCTCCTCTTCCAGACCTTGCTTCAGCTCCTCGTATTCGCGGGAGCGTTCCAGGGCCTGATCCCGTCCGGATTGCCTCCAATAGGTCAAGGCTTCCGTACATTTCTGGTAGTCATCGCAAAGGGTCTGAAAGGACTGGCTGCTCGTGTACATTCGGCGCAGCTCGTCCTTCTCGGACGGAAATCGCTCTAAAATCAAAAACAGACCTGGATGGATTACAGACATAGCTCGCACCAATGGTTCAGTCATGGCATAGAAAGTTGATCCCTATGGAAATCTGTGTAATAGTAAAATGCGTTTTCGAACACCTATTATAGGATAAGCTATATCTGATTTTCGCCTCCCCCACGGCTTTTAACTGACAAAAACTGGCTTAGAATCATGAAAACGGAGAGATCGGTGAGTCCGTCGACGGTTTCGGTAGATAACTTTGGATTTTCGCCTTCGGCCATTCTCGGGCAGATGAATCGTATTCTGGACTCACCCGAGTTCAAGGCCACGGATGCCCAACGCGCATTCCTGCAATACGTCGTCGAAAAGACACTGTCTGGGCATGCAGATGCAATCAAGGGATACACGGTCGCCACCGAGGTGTTCGGACGACGGGAAGATTTCGACCAGGCCACCGATCCCATCGTGAGCATCCAGGCCAACAAGCTTCGGCGCGCCCTCGAACGCTATTACCTGGTGGCCGGGCAAAACGATCCTATCCGCATCGATATCCCCAAAGGCACCTATGTGCCGCTATTTCAGGAGCAGGGTCACCTCAGTGTGGCCAAACCGCCTCCAAAAAGCCCCAAGACCGAACCCGGCCATGAAAGCGGTTGGCCGACGATCCTGGTCCAATCGTTCGAAAACCTGACCGGCAACCGGGACTTGGAGTATATGGGGATCGGTATCGCAACCGAAATCGCCCTGGAAATCACACGCTACCAGGAAATCCGGGTGCTGCGGCAAAGACCCGAGGGCGGGCAACGGCGTGCCTCGGACATCGGTGTTCGATTCGTGCTCTGCGGAAGCATAAAAAGAGATGCGACCGGTTTGAAGGTGATCGTCAATCTGGTCGATGGGGTGACGGGGTTGCACATCTGGGGGGATTCCCACCAGACGGATCTCAATCCTGCCGAGTTGATTTCGTTCGAGGAGAAAATTGCCAGTGCGGTTGTCAGCAAGATCTCGTGCGAAGATGGGATCGTTGTCAAGACACTGGCCCCTGAATCGAAAAGAGTACCACCCGGGGAACTGACAACCTACCAGGCAATGCTGCGCTTTTACCGATTTTTGCTCGACTTTTCCCCGGAAACGTTTCTGGACACCTTTGCGGCACTCCAGCAGGCCTGCACCAACGAGCCGGAGTGCGGAACGGTATGGAGCATGCTCGCCCGCCTCTATTCCCTTAATTACAGCCTGGAATTGTTCGATCTGGAAACCCCCATAGAAGAAGCCGCGGCTTTTGCCGAGAGAGGAGTAAAACTCGATCCGGCCAACCCACGGGTCAGAATGATCATGGGATTCATTCTGCTGTTCAAAAATGAACTGTCTGCCGGCTTGGTCGAGGTCGACCACGCCCTGCAATTGAATCCGAACTCGTTGGTCATTCGTGAAAATATCGGGTATCTGATGACCCTTTTCGGCGATTGGCAAAGGGGGCCAGCGCTCATCAACGATGCCGTCGAACAGAATCCGTACTATAACGTCATCGTTCACTATGCGCTGTGGGTCGACTGGGTCCGGCAGGAAAGATACGACCGGGCATACGAAGAAACCCTGCATTTCAGAAGGCCAACGTTATTCTGGGACCCGCTGTTAAGGGCTGCAAGCCTGGGCTTGTTGGGAAGAATGGACGAGGGGGTTCAGGCTGGCAAAGATCTGCTGCAATGCAAACCCGATTTTTCAACCCGCGGCCGCGCGTTGATCAGGCACTATATCAAATTCGATGACATCGTCGAAAGGATGGTCCTGGGATTGGGAAGGGTCGGCATCGATGTCTCATAGAGGATAGGGTGTTTATCGATTTTAAGGATGTGGCGCGAAACCTGTTCGGATGGAATGGTAAAACGTTTTAGGCCGACGGTAAAAAGCCGGTTTTCTCGCACGAATGTATACAACCTGAAAAAAACATCCCCAAGTTGTCCTTCTCGCACAAATATTCAACCAATTCCGCCGTTTTTTACGGGGATAGCGCCAAGTGGCAAAAGTACCTGGAACTTTCGGCTGCCAGGCGCTATGACCACGACACGTTGGTCGGGGTCACACCGAACCAGAAGAGGGATTGCTTTACTTTTGTCAGTGGCAACAAGAACGCTGAGTCGGAAAAACTGGCGAGTCTGTTACAGGAGGGGTTCAGCCTTTTTTCAGAGACCTTAAAAGAGTATCCAGCTACTGAAAAAATATTAAAAAGCGAAGTATTCTCAAACAAGGACAACACCATCGTTCCGGTTCACATCCGGTATAGCAAACACCTTCCCTCGGATGCGGCCCGGGAAATTTCTCTGGGCGATGATCTCGGTCCCCAAACGGTATCCATCGTTATAAACGATGATCTTTTCCATCATGCCGCCAACGCCTTGAATACTGTTTCCAGGGAGAACGAATCCAAGCGGCTCGGCATCCTTTGGGGTCTGGTCGGGCCGGTACTGCACGAGCTTGGACACAGCAATCTGCCCAGAGATCGTTTTTTTGAAGAAATTCATCAGGTATGGCGTGATTGCCTCGTCATGCGGAACATCCTGTTTAAAAATCAGACGCAAAACGGATTTCTTGTACCCAACGCTGCCGGAAGAAAATATATCGAGTGTTATACCGCAAGACTGTTTGAAAATAAAAGCGAAGGGCCGGAAGATGATCTTTTCAGTCTCCCATTTTTCAAAATGCTGAACCAGCTGAACAGTCTCCTCCGGGAGGATACGCTGAAAAGGTATGATAAGCTGAATTTATTCAAAATCGAAGAGATCGCCGAACCGGCCAAAGTCATTATCCGAGGCTACCTGGACGATAAATACCTGAGGCCCTCCCTGTCACAGGCCATGTCTGCAATTCCGGAAGCATATCTTCCAATGGCGGTTGTGTGGAAAAATAAGGAGCCGGTAACACCGCCCCCTAAGGTCGGGCGTTATGGAATCGAAGACGAAGAGGATTTTTCCGCCTGGAACAAGGTGGCGAAAAAATTCAGGAAGATCGGGCTATTGATCACCTGTCAATTGGGTATCGGAGAATTCGGTCGGGTATACGAAGCCGTTAACCTTTCGAATCCGAGTTGGCCGCAAAAGGTGGCCGTGAAGGTCGATCGTATTTATAAAACCCAGAGGGATAAAGCGATTCAGGTTGAAGATGTCATGTTGAAATTATCACGCGATCTGAGCCATTCTCCCCATGTAATCCGGGTTTTTGATGTCGGTCTTTTATCGAAAAAAAATACGTACCACGTTTTGCAATTGGTAGCTGAAGGAGAAACCCTGGATGAGCTTCTGGGCGTGGGGCGGGAAGAGCCGACAAGCCGCCCCAACATTTTTTCTCAGGAATCAATCATCCAAAAGCTCAAGCAGAAGCTTTTCAAACCGGTCAATCAACCGCCAACCAAAAAAGACAACCGTTTCGCTCGGCCATTGACAATTATTGAGACAATCGATGTGATGATCAGCATCCTTTTGTGGGTCGAGAAAGTTCATGCACTCGGCTATTCGATCAATGATGTTAAAACAGGCAACATCATGATTAACTGCAGGGGGCTGGTGAAGGGTATCGACTTGGATTTTTATCAAAAAACAGGAGTGCTTCCTCAAGTGTTGATGCAGGACTTTTTTTTATTGTCCTGGTCATGCCTCCTTTTGTTGATTAATGCACCGCGCAAAACCCCAATACCGGTTAATGCGTTGAAAGATACGTTTGGACCTGCGCTTCAAGGGGGAGCGTCTCCGTTAAGAACGTTGTTGGCAGAAAAATGGGCGTTTCCGGAAATATCCCCTGAGGATGGAAAGGATATTTTAGACTGCTTCGTCGACATCATCATCCGTTCGCGCTTCAATGCCTACGGTAAAAATTCTGATCTGTTCGAACAGGACATCAACCGGCTGATCGGTCTCAAGCGGTTTTTCTTCGAGCGGGAGATTATTTTGACCTTCCCCGAATTGTACAATCGGGCATGATTTGCCCGGCTTCGCTTTAATAGGGTCCAGCAAACCTCACACACACCACCATATGATTGAAAAATTCCTGATTATCCGGGCTGAAAGCGTGTTCAATGATCAGAGATGGCCGGACGATCAGGTGACTTCAAACCGGAAGCGACGTATCCGGTAACTGCCGCAAGAATCTGGCAAGGCCCCGCTTTTATCCTATCACCCGATGGCCCGCGTTATGCATCGTTTCTCACAGCGGCGCGCACAACCTTGGAACTGCGCCTGGAGAGGAAACGGTGTTGGACCCTTTGGGGCAGCGGATGCCGATTTAAACCCACATAGACAAAAAAGTGGCGGCGTTTCATGGATGTGCGCTTCCGGCACCTTCGGACAAACGATCAACAACTTCAAGGAGAGGTGATACAATGGCAGGCAAAATGAAGAAAGGCAAGCCCACAGAGGTGGCCATCACGGGATTCGTTGAGGAAATCGAACTCGATGACGGAGAGATGGGACTTCAGATCGATGATGGCGAACGGGTCTACCAGATCGTCATGGATAAGATCGGCAGCAAGCTTGAACGCTATATTGACGAAGAGGTCGATGTTACCGGGTTGGCGACCCACACCGACAAAGGACGCGAATTGAAGGTCAACACGTTTCGCCTGACCGAAGGCGTCTACTACGACGATGACGAGTACGACGAGGAAAACGACGGCTACAACGACGACGAAAATGACCGTCTTAGCTATTAGACGGAATTTTGATATCCGAAAAACGGGGAGAATAGGACGCGTTGATTCCGTTCTGACGGAAACGTCCTTTCTCCTCTGGAAAGGGAAAACATACCATGCTGCACCGTAAACCCCATATTGAAAGCCATCTCAAATCCGCAGAAAAGCTGCTGGCTGAACGCCATGAGGTGCTGACCGCCAATGGCATGGACGCCGAGAAAATAATCAAAGACAGCCGGATCAAGCAGCTAAAAGCAGAGATGCGGCACGCCAAAAAGCAGTTGGCCGCGATTGCGGCCCTGGAAACCCAAATGGCCGAAAAGGCCGAAGCCCGCATCCGCAAGGAAACTGCCGCCAAGTCCGGGGAATTGCCCGACAAGCCCAAGAAAAGGGATCGGAATGCCCCTCCGGCCAAGAAAAAGAAAAAAAGACGCACCGAAATGGAGGAAGCCTCCGTCTAACCGCACAAGACCGATTGGAAACGAGAACACCGAAGTCTCATCACACAAGGAAGAAAATTCAACCTGAACGTTGAGGACTGTTTTTTATAGGAAGTAATTTTTTTATCAGATGGAGGATGTCTTCGCTCAAAGGAATATCCGCCATGGAATGTCCGTAATGCACATACCGAAGCATCCCGGACGTATCGATGAGCATTTGGGCCGGCATCCTTCCCATTTTAAACAACTTGACCTCCTGACCATACAATTTCAGGATTTTATGTTCCGGATCGGGCAGCCCGACAAATGGCAGATCTTCCTTTTTCCAATATTCCCGAAAAGATTCGGCACGCTCGGGCCCGATAACGACAATTTCTGTGTCCAGCTTTAGGAAGCGACGGTAATCCTGGCGCAACTGCGCCATATGCCTGCGGCAGAACGGTCAGATGAATCCACGATTGAAAACCACAAGCACATTTTTCTGACCGGCAAAATCCGAAAGAGAAACACTGTTTCCATTAAAATCCGATAGTGTGAACCCAGGTGCTCGGGTATTTATCTCAATTCTGGCCATTTTGATCTACCCTCTCTTAATGTTCCGATCGGCGGTCCGGTTCATCAATTCAGCGGCAAAACCGATCTGCAGCGTATTGATTACCCGCACGGCCGCGAGCACACCGGCGGCGTCCGGCACCCTCATCCCCTCGAAGCCGCGAGCAGCACCCGCCAGATCCTGTTCGACAAACCTGATGACCAGCGGCGGATAGAGATTGCGATCGGGCATGCGATTTTCCTCTATGATGGTTCGTGCAGGTTCTCGCCGGATTCGGCCCCGAAAAAGTTGACCATGAGCGTGTTCAGCCAGCGACGCAGCACGGCATAGGAATAGTGCCGGGACGCAATTTTGAAGTTGTGTTCCACCATGCGGCGCATCCGCTGCGGTGAATTCAGCACCTCTTTGACCTTTCCGACCGTCTTCCCGTTCAAAAAGCCGTCCATGGCAATCAGGTCGAACCCCTTGGGTTCGATATCGCGAACGAAAATGGCATAGCGGTTAATCAATACGGGCTTGTTAAAATAAACGGCCTCGAGGAAGGCGTTGCCGAAGCCCTCGTAAAGGCTGGGATAAGTGACAAAATCGGCGCATGGATAGATGTCCAGCAGTGATCTTGCCGGCTGCTCGATACAGGCGTCGTTCCATGGATCTCTCATCCGCGTATTCAACAGGCGCAGGTCCACCCCCGATTCCCTGGCCGTCTGCCGGAGCCAATCGGCGTACTCGAAACCTTCGTCGCCGGCTTCGTGGGAAATGAGCAATTTGCATCGCGGATCGTCGAGTTCCCTGACAAGGTCGATGGCGTGTTCGATCCCTTTGCGTTGAACAATCCTGGTCGGCTGGAGAAAAACGATGTCGTCGTCTTCCAGGCCGAGTTCGTTGCGAATGGCGAATCTTGATGACAGAGATGTTTTCGGCGGGTTCTCGAAATCCAGGATATTGGGGATCACAATCGACGAGCACCCCGTTCGCAGGGCCAGTTCCTCCTGAGCCGCCGAATTGATTACGACATGCTCTACGCCGGGGATGTTGGGCGGGAAGGCCATGCGCAAACAGTCGCTCACGGCATTGACGCTGAAGCGGGGCCGCTCCCAGTAGAAATCGTGGTGGTGGGCGATGGTGGGGATCTGGGTTTCGGCGATAATTTCGGTGATGGCCATCCCCAAAGGGATATGCATCGGTATGGTCAGGGCGTTTTCGGGGACGATCAGGTCGATGGAGAATTTCCGGATGAATTCCCGAATGCGTTCTTTGATAAATCCTTTCATCTCATGGATGGCATCAGTGACGGTATGGTCCCGGCGCTTATTTCCAAACACACAGGAGTTGATCCACTGGTTTTTCGTGTCCTGGAAAAACGCTTCGGGCACCAGCATGCTCTTGGTCCCGTCCTTGTCCAGTTGGCCGGCGAGCCAATAGCAGTTGTGCCCCATGGCCCGCAGCACTTGAGCCCATTTGCTGGCCTCCAGGGTGACGCCGTCCGTGCCGGCAAAGCGCGTCGAAATAAAACCGATATTTTTTTTCATGGGCTCCCCCTCAAGCCTGAACGATAAGCATTGCCGTATAGCAGATGTACAGGGCGACAAACAGGATGCCTTCCCATCGGTCCAGTACATGGCGCCGTCCGGTATGCATAAAGACGAAGAGCAGCAACGTCGCCACCAGCATTGCCGCGATATCGCGATTGCCGTCGGTCCGCAAGGGCAATGGCCGAACCACGGCGCTGAGCCCCAGAATAAACAGGGTGTTGAAGATGTTGGACCCGACCACGTTGCCGATGGCGATGTCCGCGTTGTTTTTACGCGCAGCGATGGCGGATGTCGCCAGTTCGGGCAACGACGTACCCAGGGCCACGACGGTCAAACCGATGAGCTTTTCGCCAACGCCCAACTGGCGTGAGATCGTCACGGCGCCGTTGACGATCATGTGCCCACCACCAATCAGGCCTGTCAATCCCAAACCGATAAAAAGCAGGGACCGCCGAAGATTCGTTGCCGATGGGGGCACGAATGCATCGATGCCCTTTATATGCAGTGCGCCTGCCAGTGTATAGTAGATGAAAATGATGAAAAAGCACAACAGCACCCATCCGTCGATCCGGGAGAGGATATCGATGCCGCCTCCGTCGACGAAGCGATCATTGGCCAGCAGCGACAAAACGAAGGCGGCCAGCAGGCACATGGGAATCTCGCGCCAGACGGTCTCCGACGTGACGTGAAGCGGCCGGATCAAACTCGCAACTCCAAGAATCAGGAGAATGTTGGCGATGTTGCTGCCCACGACATTGCCGATGGCAATATCCGGGGTATTCTTCACGGCGGCCAGGAGGTTGACGGCGAGTTCAGGTGCGGATGTTCCGAAAGCCACCACCGTCAGGCCGATAACCATGTCGGACACATGGAACCGGCGGGCCATTGCCGAAGCGCCCTCGACCAGTAGATCGGCTCCCTTGATCAGAAATCCGAATCCGATCAGGATCATCAGGTAAGGCAACGCATTTACCGGCATGATCGTCACTCTTTTTATTTTTTATTCTGCCGGGGTCGCGGGTCCGCGGCCAGAGCATCGTGCGTTGTCGCGGTTTGGACCGGGACGATAATGCCCCGCATCAAACGCCCCAGAATATCGGCCCCCGTGATAACGCGGCGTTCATCTCCCCATAGCAGGATGATGTCGTGGTCGATTACATCGTCCTCCGGTTTTTGCGGATCGACTTTCAACCGACCGATCACTTCGCCAAGCGAGGTCTTAGGGTCGCTAACGATCACCGGGCGGTGGCAATGGGCAAGCGGGTTGATCTCTTGATGAAACAGGGCATGACGTAGAAAACTGTCCGAATTCATAACCATCCGAGGTTCGCCAAGTCGATCCGTCAAAATGATCCATTTTTTTCCAGAACGTTCCACCTGTCGGAGAAATGGATCGCTGCATGAATTTTCGAAATGCGGGAAAATAGACTCGCTGCTCCCGTTCGTATCGAGCGGGATCACACTTTCCGGATCGACGGTTTCACCCTCGTGGCTGACGGCCAGGTCATCGATCGCCAGAAAATTCAATGCGCCGGAACCTTCCATATGGTCGACTTCGGCCTCGTCCGATGCCATATGCATCTTGATCATTTCACGCAAATCGCGTTCGCGGAGATAGTGGATTCCCTCCGGGCCGAGCCAGCTGTCGAGGATTTTCGCGGTTGGTTTGGCTACCGGATATAAAAGAATCTGATACAATCTCAACACGGGCGCCAACAGGGAGGCCATTTGCAGGGCATGCCGGGAAAAATACGCCTGAGGAATGATTTCGCCGACGAGGGTGATCAGTATGGTGGAAAAGCAAAAGGCCAGGACACCGGCCATGACCGAATTGGAAAGCAGCGCCAACAGCACGTTGATTCCGACGTTGCCCCATAAGATCGTTGTCAGTAAAAAGTTGGCGTCCTGCCGCAGGACGAGCGCCTTCTTCGCCAGCGGGTCACCGGAAGCGGCCTGCACCTCCAGACGCAAGCGGCTGATACTGAATGCCGCCAAATTCATACCGGAAAAAATCGCGGACTGCGACAGGCAAAAAGCAATGCCCATCCAGTTTAACCATTGATAAGATTCCATACTCTCTTTAGCGGCAAAACGTCCAATCGAAAAAGTTGCGGTCTATCTTCCTTTGGCGTTGAACCATCCGTAGCGCGCCAGGTTGGTTTTGATATAGGACCAGTGCAGCCAGATATGGACGCCGATGGTCAGCAGGAATACCACTGCCAGCCAGGCATGGACATCCATGATAAAATGGCGGGTCTCCGTCACCCATGAGTTCCGCCCGCCGCCGCGGGGCAGCACCAGCCAGTTGACCAGGCCGGTAATCGCCAGCAGGGACAGAACAATGAACGAAACAACGTCCACGACCCAAAGCTTCATGTTTTTTTGCGATGCCATGACCACACACCTCCTGTTTCCGTCGTCATCGTTTGGACACTGACCTTGAGCCGTTCAGCGCGGCAATCAGTCTCGCGTCACGACCGTAAATGTCGTTGATCAGACGCAAGGAGCCGTCGGGCTCGGTAACTGCAGTAAAGTAAAGGATGTAAACCGGGATCGTTTTTCTCAGATCGACCCGCTTCTCGCGTTTTTCCGAGATGGAGCGATCGATTTCCGGCCGCGTCCAACCCGGCGTTTCGTCAAGCACCCATTCCGTCAAGCCAAGCGCGTCCGAAACCCGCACGCATCCTGAAGAAAAGGCCCGCTCCGTGCGCGCGAACAACTCCCGCGACGGTGTGTCGTGCAGGTAGACGTTGTGTCTGTTGGGGAACATGATCTTGACCATCCCCAGAGCGTTATGTAGGCCGGGCCGCTGCCGGAGGCGGAAAGGAAAATTCCCGGTGGTGTATCTGCCCCAGTCGATTTCTTTTGGATCGATGACTGTTCCGGATCGATCCAGCACCTCGATTCCGAGACGGGCTACCGTTTGCGGGTCTTTGCGAAATTCCGGCAGCTTGTCCAGACGGGCGATGCTGTCGGGGATATCCCACCAGGGATTCAGTACGACATAGGAAATCTCTCCCGAAAAGACCGGCGTCATGCGGTAGGGCTGGCCGACAATTACATCGTGGATGCGCTCGATCCGTCCGTTTCTTCGCGCCTCTAAACGAAAGTCGGCGATGTTTACGCGAATGTGCCGATCCCCGAGATCTTCCGGCAGCCAACGCCACCGTTCCAGGTTGGCGCGGATCTGGTCGACCCGTTCATCCGGACGTTTGTTCAACTCTCGAAGCGTCTTCGGCCCCACCACACCATCGGCCGCCAACCCGACCCGACGCTGAAACATGGCAACGGCGGCCTCGAGTTCGGCGTCGAACCGGTCTGAAACCGATGCTGAAACATCAAGGAGTCCCGTGGCCCGGAGCCGCTCGCGCAATCTGACAACCCGGGGACCTTCATGGCCCGGTTTTAACGCAGCGCCCTCCGGTATCAGGGGCCATCCACCGTCCTTGGAGGCCTTGCGATACATCGCCAGGGCATGCTTGAGAACGGCGTAGCCCGGAGCATCCGGTTCGAGGTCCGACAAGCGGACCGCAATCTTCCGGCTGGCAATCGCATCTTCCAAATACTGCACCAAATCGCGTTCGCGACGCACGGCGGTCCAGTCGGTTTCGATCGTTACCGGGTTCAGGCGCCCGCCGACAAGATGGGCCGCCATGGTGAGAAAGGCGTCGGTAGCCAGCAGTTCGATTGCCACCGGGTCGTCGCCGGCGATGGCGCTTTCCAGGGCGGACCGATGGTAGTCATTCGGCGACAAACCATGCTCGTCGATGCGCAAGATGAAGCCTGCAAGCTCCGATAACAGGATCTGACCGGAAGCATTCGACCAGGCCGGAGAATAACCGCGGTTGATATAAAATTTTTGAAGCGCAGTTCTGGCATGGAGTGACTCCCTTTCCGGGAGAATTGTTTGCGGAACGGTTGCGCCCAACAGTTGCTTCAACATCGCGGATACCGATGCTTTTCCATCCGCCCCTATCGATATTGAAGCCGGCGAAAGGATACAGTAAAGCACCACAACACAGCATGCGACGAACTCGCGTTTACGACCGAAAAAGTCTCTTACCGGTTTTGCCATTTGGAATCTTGTGCAAGGCGTTCTTTTAGTGTTCGAATTTTGTCCAGCAGTTCAATCTCCCTTTCACGCATCTGCGCTTCCATCTCATCGAGTCGATTCTGCAAGTCTATCAGGCGTGTGTGCAAGCACAGGATAAAGTCGATCGCCTGAAGGTCGAACCCCAGATCCTCATGGAAGTGTCTGATCCGGATCAGCCTGCGGACCATCGAATGATCGTAACCTTTTCTGCCTTCCACGACTTTTGCCTGGATCAGGTTTTCCCTTTCGCACTCGTTGACAAATGAGGTCGAAACACGAGCCGCCATGGCGGTCATCGAGACGTTATAGAAACTCTGGCGGGAGTCCAGGTGAATTTCGATCATGCTTTCAGTCAATGGCAACCTCCCTAACGCAGTTTTCTCCATTGTTGAATGAGATCTTTCTCTTCCGCGATCAGGTGTTTGGGCAGTTCGGCTTCCACGGTGACATATAAATTGCCGCGATTTTCGGGACTCTTCAAAACCGGCATCCCAAGCCCTTTCAACCTGAAGACCCGTCCGTTAGGGGTTTCAGCCGGGATATCCAGGCGCACGGAACGGTCGATACCAGCCACAGTCACACTCCCCCCAAGGAGCAGCGTAAAAAGATCCACGGGCATACTCGCCTCAAGGTCGTCTCCCTTGCGAAAAAAACGAGAATCGGGCAGCACCTCGATGATCAGGAAGAGGTCACCCGGTACGCCTCCATGGTGGCCTGGCTCTCCCTGGCCTTTCAACCGCACCCGTGATCCGGTCTGAACGCCACGGGGGATTTTCGCTTTGATGGTACGGCCGTCCTCCCATTGAAAAGAGCGCGTGGCGCCGGAAAACGCTTCGTATAGGGATACGGGCAGCTGGTATTCGCGGTCATGGCCGTTTCTGGAACGGACATGGAGATGAGTGCCTTCGTCACCGGGGCCACCGGCCGCCCTTCGTTGACCGGCACCACCGAAAAGCGTTTCAAAGAAATCCGAATATCCGCCGGCGCTTCCGAACAATTCCTCGAACTCTTCGGGAGTCACCGTGCGGTAGCTGTAAGTACTCTCCGGACTGGACCGCCATTGCTCCCAGTTATAGCTCTCAGGTTTTCCACCTTTATCACGGTAGTTTAGCCATTGCGTTCGGAATTGATCATATTTCTTCCGCTTCTCCGGATCGGAAAGAACTTCTTGGGCTTCGTTGAGTTCCTTGAACTTATTCTCCGCGGCCGTATCACCAGGGTTATGATCCGGATGGAATTTTCTTGCCAGCTTACGATAGGCCTTCTTAATTTCATCCTGACTGGCACTAGATTCGATTCCCAGAACGCTGTAGTAGTCTTTGTACTCCATTCGCGTTTTCCCGTCTATGGCAGTTTACCTCTTTTCGGCAATCAGCATGTTCAAAGGTTCAATCCGCTTCTTCAATCTCATAAAAATCTCGAACCCGCGCAGCGATCTGCCTGTCTGTCATTTTATCGGTGGTTTCCACCATAATGACTCTGCCCGAGAGGGCCTTTGTCCGGTCGATCGCTTTCTTCAACTGGTTCTTGGTTTCGCCCGGCCCCATGATGAGAATCCGGTCCGCGCCTTTAACCGATTTAATGACCGCGTCGAAATACGCTTTCAGTTGTTCCTTCCTACGGGCAGCACTTTTACTGTCAACGGAAACATCCTGGGGGCCCCATGGTGTTCCTCTGACCCCTGAACCGCCTGAGAGTCTCTGGCGCGGCTCCACCTCCGACGCAATAGTATCGACGGCCTGTTTATACCTATCTTCGGGTGCTTTCTTACTGGACAGGCTGACGATATGCGCTTTGCGGCGGTCAATCCATATACCGATATAGATCGACATTGCCTCCTCCTTGTTTCGGATTCAAAGAATTGTTAATCAAGTGCAAAAATCTTTAATGCGACAAATGAATAACCGAATTATAGCTGTCTCCGTAAGGTGTCGGGGTTTGACCATCGGCGTCCGGATCATTTCCCCATTCAGCATCGCCCAACAAGTATCGGAACTGATAGGATTGGTTGGTTTCAAGTTCCACGGTAGCGCTGAATCCTCCGGTTTTCAACTTTTTCATGGGGGTTGCCGAAGTCGACCAACCGTTAAAGTCGCCAACCACATGGGCAAACTCGGATTTCTCTCCCAGGCTTTCCGGCACCGTGAATGTTACCTTGCATACGGGTTTGGTTTTTAAAAACTGTTTTCGAATACTCATCTTCCACCCTCCTTTTATCTACCAAATCCTGTTTTAGCGCCTGGTATTTGCATACTACTCCTGCAACCTGACACTCACCAATGGAAAGGGGCAGTGGCGGAACATCTTTTCGGCGGTGGAGCCGAGGATCACGTCCGCAAGATTGCTGCGCCCCTTGGTTCCGATAACGATAAACCGGGGGCATTCATCCTTGGCCACCTCGATCAAGCGTTTGAAAGGCACCCCGACCGCAATCCGGACCGCGTGCGGCGGCTTCGGGCAATCGAGTTCGGCCAACAGTTTATCGATATCTTTTTTACGTTGCTGTTTCAATCCTTCCAGGTACCCGCCAATGGTAACCGGGAAGTTGCTGATTTCCGTTTTAATTTTTTCGATGGCGTCCTCCATGGCAGTTACATCCCGCTGATTGATGATGCTGACGATCAGCAATCCAGTATTCAGGTCCTTGGCCAGGGCGGCACCACATCGAATCGCCTCTTTCGAATGGGTAGACAGATCGCATGCCACCATAATCTTGGCATTGGTTTTCATTTTTTCTCCTTATCCTTGACCTTGATGATACCCGGCTTCCCGTTCACCTTGTTTCAATTGCATCCGTATAAAAACCGGGCGGCCTTGACTGCCGCCCGGAAGGTCGTTCTATTCTGCTTTGGAAGCCGCCTGTGGATTCGCGGCCAATACGAAGTCAAGCCCTTTTAATTGGTTTTTATTTCGATCTTCTTGCTTTCCGACGAAACTCTTTTGTTTAGGGATACCGTCAGGACACCCTTTTTGTACGTGGCCGCTACGGCATCCTGGTCCACCTCCGCCGGCAGCTCGATGGTTCTGGAGAAAAACCCCCGTGCCCGTTCCCTGCGGAGATAATTTTCGTCCTTTTCTTCTTTCTCGTGTTTTTTCTCTCCTTTGATGGTCAGCCTGCGACCCTCGAGAGAAATATCGATGTCGCCGGCTTCGCATCCCGGAATTTCGGCATGAATCGTTATCTGTTTTTCACTGTCCGTTACATCCATACGCGGCGCCCACTCACCGGCTTTGAGCAAAGGAAAATCAAGGTCGAAAAACCGGTTGAAAAGGTTGTCCATCTCGTTTTTGAATCCCATCAGATCGCTTCCCGAACCTTTACGCCAAGGCATCAGATCAAACATTTTTCTTCCTCCCTCTATTGTTTGTTAAGGAAACCGGGCGGCCGGCCAGGACGATTTTGAACTCGACCTTAGGCAAACCATCACCATTTTCCAGGCAAACTACCGTGTGGCGCTTTCAACCAGATCGCCGTTGGCACCCATGAACAGCACCCCGGTAATCCGGCCCTCATCGTCGATCAAAATGCGCCCCAAGGGCTGGGCAACTTTGATTGGATTCGAAATGCCGTCAACCAGACCCGCAGACCGGGCAGGGTTCACCTGTTCCCGGTTCAAATTTGTTGATACCTCGTTGGAAAGCGTTGTGATGTTGCATGATGACAGACTGAACGCCACCATAAGAATCAAAAACGGGCCTGCAACGGTGAGCGCTCGATTCATTTTTCATCCATCCTTTTCTATAGTGACTTGCCGTTTCTCTTGGTTTAGCAACCCATATACCAACTGTGGGTTTGCCTGTTTGACGGCATCGATCATCAGAGGAAAATGACGAAAAATTACGATCACAGACCGTTGAGGAAATGGATTCGGTTCCTTTTTCTGCAAACGACCCGCGTGCGCAGTTCCGCAATCAAATGACCGCGATGTTCCGTTTGAGAAAATCGGACATTTCATTTCCCATCGATCACGACGGAGGACGCCCAATGTCCGGGTGTGAAACAAACGCTCGCCACGCAGGCATCGCTTCGGTCCGTACCGGCCCGTCACACTCGCGAATCGGTAATCGTCCTTTCACCTTCCCGTGAGAATCAGCGAATGGACAGGCGATCCAGCTTTTCAACCGCTTGTCTTGCCGATGGGAAGCCGTCTGATGAATCGAATTATAAAAGATAAAATGAATTGGGCTTGTTTGTTGCACCGACAGAATCGGATTTGGCGGATTTTTCCTAAATAATTTGGTGAATATATGGACACAGGACCGTTGGTCACTTTAAAAGGAATCGTGGTCGCTGCCGGCTGGGATCTAAACGGAGCCGTTTCGGCGGTGGATATCGCAGGGTACGATGAAAAGCGCTACCGCGTTGCCGATGAATTGATGGGGCCCCAACTGCTCAAACTGGTCAAAGAAAGAATCATCGCCCAGGGGACAGTTGCTTCGAAGAACCAGCGAAACGTAATTTATGTTCACCGGTTCCGACTGGATGACGACGAACCGGTACCTGCCGTTGTCGTATTTCCCCAGCTTTAAAGCCCTCTTTTCAATGATCGAATAATTTGATAATAGTGTATCCGAATCAATTGCTTTTACGTTTAAAATTTCATTCCCGCACCAATCCCGAATCAGAATTATTACCGCCGACTGCTAACAATGAACGACGTTCTGATCATTTGCGCCGACCCGGAAGTCACCGAGACGATAGAAGGCAACCTCGGCAGAGATAATACCGTTCAGCGCTTGGCGGAGCTTCCCTCCTCCCCGGAATTCCTTGATACGCAATTCGACCTGATCTTTATCGATTTAATGCTGATGCCGGGCACCACAGTTGAGGCCATTTGTCCGATCATCCAAAAATTCAGGCTGCAAAATCCCTGGGTGCAATTCGTCGCCCTGGCCCCGCAAAAACATACCAGGCACGCGGTCGCGGCCGTCAGGCAGGGGGCTGACGATTTTTTAACCTACCCCTTCAATGAATCCGAGATCAAGTTGGTCGTAGACAACCTCCAACAGGAGCGGGCCAAACATTTCGAGCTGGAATATCTCAGGGACAAATTCTGGAAATCGGACTGGCTGGATATTATTTTCACCAAAAATCCTGCCATGCAGCAAATCCTCAAAAAAATTCAGAGCGTTGCGCCAACCATTGCAACGGTTCTGCTCCTGGGGCAGACCGGCACCGGAAAAGGCCTGATGGCCAGACTCATTCACCGGCACAGCCATCGATCCGAGGGCGCCTTTATCGCGGTTCATTGTGGGGCCATCCCTGAAACCCTGATCGAAAGCGAACTGTTTGGCCACGAAAAAGGCGCGTTTACCGGGGCGGATCGCAAAAAGATCGGAAAGTTCGAAATGGCTCGCAACGGTACCCTTTTTCTCGACGAAATCGGCACCATCTCCCTTGCCGCCCAAATCAAACTGTTGCAAGTTCTTCAGGATGGAACCTTCAACCGGCTGGGCAGTGAGGAAACATTGCAGACCAATGCCCGCATCATTGCAGCCACCAACGCCGATTTGGAACAGATGGCCGCTACCGGCGGATTCCGGAAGGATCTGTTTTACCGCCTGAATATTTTTCCGATTCAATTGCCGCCGCTATCGGAGCGTCTGGAGGACCTGCCCCATTTGGCCGATGTTTTCCTGAATCGTCTCAACAATAAATACGGTAAGAATATCAATGGATTGCGCTCCGGCCTCATCGACGCTTTGAAAGCTTACGACTGGCCCGGAAACCTTCGGGAGTTGGAAAATATCCTGGAGCGGGCCTACATTCTGGAAACGGGAAATGTCCTGCGTCCCGACAGCTTTCCCGAAACGTTGATTGTCGGCTCCGAAATCCAGCAGGCCATAGATCGGTCCGAAGAACTTCCCCTGTCGGAAGCTCGTCAAATCGCTATCGATGTATTCGAACAAACCTACCTGGAAAAGCTGTTAAAAAAACACAGCGGAAAAATCGGCTCCTCCGCCAAGGAAGCTCATATCACGACCCGGCAGTTCAGCAGACTGGCGAGCAAGCACGGCCTGGATAAGAAAACGTACAAAAAGTAAATGGAACTGTTCTCCGGTCGGCAACTCGGGTATGGGCTGATTCTTAAAGACAATTTACCACCGGTTCATCCGCATCCGGGGAAATCCTCGCGAAATTGCCTTGGGCTTTGCTTTGGGTCCTTTAGGCGGAATATAACGCTTCGCAAAGTTGCACGGAAAAACAGGCCGTCCACCGAAAGGTGACGATTTTTCAACCGGATGAAAGCCTGCGAATGAAAAGGGGTCCTATTCAGGGACCGAAGAGCCCGCCGGCACCCGCCAACTTCGATCAATCCTCTTTTACATTGCAATTTGGCAGCCATTCGATTATGGGCGACTCTTGCGTTGCGCGGGTCCTTGTCGGCCGCTGCCTTGCCTGGCGGAAAAATGCAATCGAGCAACGCAAACTGCCTGACCTCCAAACGACAACCATAGAGGCCGGACAATTTATGGCCAACCTGATCAAACCATTGGGGATCGCCCTCCTCGGCGCCTGCCGCGACCTGGCACCGATCGTCGCGGTCATCGCCATTTTCCAGGTCCTGGTGCTCCGGCAGCCCTTCCCGGACCTCCTTGCGGTGCTGGCCGGGTTGGCGCTGGTCATTGTCGGCCTGGCCTTTTTCGTTCTCGGCCTGGATATCGGCCTGTTCCCCCTGGGCGAGGCGCTGGCCGAAGAGTTTGCCCGCAAGGGCAGTCTGTTCTGGCTTCTCCTTTTTGCCTTTGCATTGGGGTTTGGAACTACCGTCGCCGAACCGGCGCTCATCGCTGTAACCCGCGAAGGGGCCAGAGCCGCCGCCGAGGCCGGCCTGATCGCACCGACGGCCGACGCCGTCGGCCGCTACGCCCTGCACGTGCGCCTGACCGTGGCGTTTTCGGTGGGCGTCGCCATCGTTGTGGGCGTGCTGCGGATACTCAGGGGCTGGTCGCTGCCGGTCCTGATCGTGGGGGGCTATGTGCTGGTGATGTTGATGACCCTGGCGGCCCCTCGGGAAATCGTGGGTCTGGCCTACGACCTGGGCGGGGTGACCACCTCCACGGTCACGGTTCCGCTGGTCACGGCGCTGGGGGTGGGGCTGGCCCGCACCATCCGGGGTAGAAACCCGCTGACGGACGGCTTCGGGCTGATCGCCCTGGCTTCCCTGACCCCCATGATTTTCGTCATGGGATACGGATTGGTTGCCCGTTAGGAGGCGTATGGAGCTGTTTCTGAATCCCATCAAACTGCTCGTGGCCACGGCCAAGGACGTGCTGCCGGTATTGGGGCTGCTGCTTCTGTTTCAGATGGGGGTGCTGCGCCGGCCCCTGCCGCGGCCGGGCCGGATTGTCTTCGGATTCGCCCTCGTGCTCGTGGGCATGGCCTGTTTCCTGGGTGGGCTGGATCTGGCGCTCTTTCCGGTGGGCCGTGCCATGGCGCTGCAACTGGCCGCCGGCATCCCGGCCGGCAGCGGCTGGAGCGCCTACGGCTGGATCTACCTGTTCGCCTTTCTGATCGGATTTGCCACGACCATCGCCGAGCCGTCCCTCATCGCCGTGGCCACCAAGGCCGAGGAGGCCTCCTACCGGGCCGTGTCGGCCACCGGACTGCGCATTGCCGTCGCCCTGGGCGTGGCCGTGGGCATCACCCTGGGCACATTTCGCATCGTTACCGGAACGCCCCTCTACCTGTATATCCTGGGCGGTTATGTCGTTGTGGCCCTGCAAACATGGTTCGCACCGCGCATGATCATTCCCCTGGCCTACGACTCCGGCGGGGTGACCACTTCCACGGTGACGGTGCCCCTGGTGGCCGCCCTGGGCCTGGGCCTCGCGTCCACCGTTCCCGGGCGCAGCCCGGTGCTGGACGGCTTCGGGCTGATCGCCTTTGCCAGCCTGTTTCCGATCATCAGCGTTTTGGGCTACGCCCAGATCGTCCAGTGGGTGGTCAAGCGGCGCAATCGCTGCGCAACCGATCGACGGGATCCCGTCTGCCGGTTCATGGAGTAATGCCTGTGCATCGGAAATAGAATGGCATGGAGCGCCGGGGAGACGGCGAATCATTAACGGGAGGACAATCGACATGCCTCACAAATGCATCATCGCAATGGTAAAACCGAACCTGACGGACGAGGTGGTCAAATCGGCCAAGCGAGCCGGCGCCACCGGCGCGACGATCGTGCCGGCATCGGGCACCGGAGCCGGCGAAGCAAAGACGTTTTTCGGGCTCAGCATGGACATTCGCACGGAATTGGTCATCTTTGTCGTCCACGAAAACATCGTCGGGACGATTCTCGACGCCATCAAGGAGGCTGGACAGTTCCACCGGCCGGGAACCGGCATCGCCATGGTCCTGCCGGTGGAGCAGACCGCGGGCATGGAAAGCCAGGAATCGCGCCGGCAACCCTGACGGGACCGGACCGGGTAAAACCATATGGCAACATCACTGGATATCTGGAAGCTGCTCGCCGGGCTGGGCATTTTTCTCTTCGGCATGCTGCTCATCGAAGAGTCGGTCAAGGCTTTGTCCGGGCGGACTTTCCGGAGGATCATCCGCACTTACACCAACGGCAGGCTGCGCGCCATCGGCAGCGGCGCGCTGGTCACCGCCCTGCTCCAGAGCAGTTCGGCAGTCTCCCTGATGGTGCTGGCGTTCGTGGGCGCCGGCGTGATGAACATGCCAAACGCCATCGGGGTCATCATGGGCTCGAATATCGGCACGACCCTGACGGCGTGGATCATTGCCACCATCGGGTTCAAAATCAAGATCGAGAGCCTGGCCCTGCCCTTTATCGGCATCGGTGCCGCCGGGTTGATCTTGTTCAAGCCGGGCATGAAGCCCGCCCTGGTGACCCGGCTGTCCATCGGGTTCGGTTTTCTGTTTTTAGGGCTCGATTTCATGAAAGTCAGCGTGGAGAGTTTCGCCCAGACCTTCAGCCTGGCCGGATTCCAGCACTACGGCCTGTGGGTCTACCTGCTGGTGGGCACCTTTTTCACGGCCCTGATGCAGGCCAGCGCGGCCACCATCGCTATCGTGCTCACCGCCCTCAACAGTGGCCTGATCACCTTCGAGATCGGCGCCGTAATCGTGATCGGCGCCAATATCGGAACGACCATCACGGTCCTGCTGGGTGCCATCGGCGGCACCCCGGCCAAGAAGCGGGTCAGCCTGAGCCACCTGGTCTTTAATCTGGTGACAGGTGCTGTCGCCTTTGCCGGCCTGCCCTTCATGATCAGCGTCATCGAATTTTTCGTGGACATCGGCACCAGCAGCCTGACGGGGCTGGCGCTGTTCCACTCGCTTTTCAATCTGGCCGGCGTGGTACTTTTTTTCCCGTTCCTGGGGGCCTTTGCCACGGGCCTCACCCGGGTATTTCCGGACCACAAGACCATCCTGACCGTCTATCTGAACCAGACGCCGACCGAGGTCACCGACGCGGCCATCGCCGCCCTGAGAAAAGAGATCGGCCACCTGTTGCAGGAGTGCCAGCTCTACAACCTTCGCCTGCTGCATATCGATGAAAAACTGGTCTTCGACACAGACCTGCCCTTCGAGGCCAGCCGCCGACGAAAATACACACTCGAGGAACTCTACGAGAACATCAAGCTGCTGCACGCCGACATATTCACCTTTTATTCGAACATTCAGAGCCAGAAGCTCAACAGCACCGAAGCCAAGGAACTCGAACGCCTGATGTACGCCTCCCGCAACATGATGAACGCCATCAAAAATTTCAAGGGGGTCCGCCACAACATGGACGAGTTCGACGGGTCGGACAACCCCTATCTCAACACCCAGTACAAGCTGTTCCGCAAGCGCATCGTCGAGCTTTACCTGACCATGGGCCGCCTCTTGCAGATGGACGACAAGGAGGAACAGTACCGCGGCCTGCTGGCTGCCTTCGGCCACATCGAAGCCGCCGACAGCGGGTTCATCAGGAGCACCATGGACGCCGTGGCCCAAAAGAAAATCCAGGAGATGGATATCGCCTCCCTGGTACTGGTCAACCGCCTGTTCACCCAGTCGTGCCGCATGCAGATCTACGGCATGAAGGACCTTCTGCTGACCCACGAACAGGTGGCCCATTTCGACCGCGCCGTGGACAAAACCGATGCATCCACCCGGGAGGGCAAACCGGTTCCGGCCGATCCGGGCGAATGAAGCCCGGGCGGAATATAGCGTCAGCCCGAAGGTCATTGGCTTTTATTCCGGCGACGGCTTGCGAATTGGTTCCGAAGGCAGCTTGCGCAGCAACGATTTGACTCCGTATCGGGCGAGTTCTTCGGCGGTGAGCCAATGCAGCCCCATTCCCCATTGCTTGATCCCGCCGAGGACATCCTCGGTCAACGCTTTCTGGGTGCCGTTGAAGGTGCCGCGCCACAATCGCAGGCCCGTTTCGACATCGACCAGGTACAGGGCGAAACCCACCGATGCGGGACTGTCCGGCACATCCTCGAGGGCGCCCTTCTCCCGAAACCGCCATACCGTGCCGACCACGACGATATTCGCTTCGAGCATTTCCCCCAATCCGACAGCCCGCTTGCGGGGCGTATCGAGGGTCGGGTCCTTTTCTATCTTCGCATAGGCCTCCGCCACCCGGTCTGCCGGGATCATGTTGTCCTGAAACCGCAATTTCAATTCCTTGCCGGAAACATTGTAGATGATCCGGTCCGATCCCTCGGGCAAGCCACGGTAATCCACTTCAAGTTCGGATAGAGGTTTGTTCAGCGGTTTGGCGATGGTTTGATCGGCCGACTCCAACTGGCCTTGGAGAAACGGCATCAGCGCAATCCTTGCGCTTGTAAGATCGACGGCGGCAATTTGCTCCGATTCGGATTGCGCATGGCTTCTACCGGGGAACAGCAGGCACGCGATTATTGCCGCCAGCAAAGTGGCTAAACATGGATTCATTTTTTTCATGGGAAACACTCCGGTTAAAAATCGTCTGGCGCTCCGCTCGTCGTTCCCACGGATCAGCCGTTTTAATTTTTACAATCTCGTAGAAAGTCACCAGACATGTCATTCCCGCGGAGGCGGGAATCTATAACCAATAGAAAATACTGGATTCCCGCCTCCGCGGGAATGACATCAATGGGCCAATATCGACTTTTTGCGAAACAATCAATTTTAAAATTTATCACAATTGATCAGCCAATAACAATATGATAGCGTCCTAAAAAAGCATTCCACTGTGTTAAAAAAGCCGAGACTTCTCCCGACAGTTTCAAGATATAGCCGGATTCGAGCCACCAATGAATCGTTCAGAGACCATCATTACCTGTGTGTCCGCGCTGTTGCTGGGCATCTACCATTTGCATCTGTACCTTACGATCAAGCGTAGGCCCGAAAAAACAGCGGTAGGCATGACCAATGTGATGAGGCAGCAATGGGTGGAGACCATTATGTCGGAACGAAGGGATATTCTGGCGGTTCAGACGCTGCGCAACTGGGTGATGGCCTCCAGCCTGCTGGCCTCCACGGCCATTCTCATCGCCCTGGGAATTCTCAACACCGTGATGCGTCCGGCCGGTTTTCAGGAGATGTCCAACGCCCTGAACATCGTCGGCACCCACAGCGAAACCCTGTGGGTCGTCAAACTCATGCTCCTGGCCGTGGATTTCTTTCTGGGATTTTTCAATTTCACTCTGGCCATCCGCTATTTCAACCATGCCGGCTACGGATTGGGCCTGCCCGATACCCATTCCGGTGTGGCCAGCCACGAATTTGTGACCGAGGTGGTCAACCACGCCAGTTTGCATTATCCCATCGGCATGCGCTGCTATTATCTGGCCATCCCCCTGGGGCTATGGATTTTCGGTCCCACCTGGATGCTCGCTGGATCGTTCATTCTCGTCATGGTTCTCAATCGTCTGGATCGAACCGTCTGATCCGGTTTCTTCGACTACATTCCGGCCGACGACCTACATGAATTGAAAATGGAAGCATTCCTGCAAACCTATGGATATTGGGCGATCCTGATCGGCACTTTCCTGGAGGGGGAAACCATTCTGGTGCTGGCGGGCCTGGCCGCCCATCAGGGATACATGACCCTGGAGGGCGTTATCCTGTGCGCCTTTGCCGGCAGCCTGTGCGGGGACCAGATGTTCTTTTTTCTGGGACGCCGGCACAGCGATTTCCTGTTGCGCCGGCGACCGGCCTGGCGAGGAAAACTGGAGCGGGCCAAACGTCTGGCGGACCGCTTTCAGACCCCGTTGATTCTGGGATTCCGGTTCCTGTATGGCCTGCGGGCGGTGATGCCCTTCGCTTTCGGCATCAGCGGGGTGCCGGTGCTACGCTTTGTCTGGCTCAACGCCATCGGTGCCGGTATCTGGGCGGTGGTGGTCGGCGTGGCCGCATATCTTTTCGGCAGTGCCCTGGAACAGGTGCTGGGCGACCTGCGTCATTACGAAAGGATGCTGTTTATCCTGGTGGCCGCCGTCGGCGCCACGGTGTGGATCATCTATCTTTACCGTCGCAACCGTCGGCGGAAGTCGGGAGATACCCGCTTCGACGTAAAGGAAAAAACTTAAATTTCAAACCGTCCTGCCATTGCGGGGGGATGACATGCCCGGTGGTTTTTTGCGAGACTGTCAATATTATTAATGTGTTAAGAGAACGTTTAGCGGTTAGGAAAAAATCGGATGACGATGAAAAAGATCCTGATCCTTGGAGGCGGTTACGCCGGCGTGACGGCAGCCGTCCACCTGCACGGGGTGGCGGCCGACATCACCCTGGTCAACACCCATGGCTACCATCACCTGACCACCCTGCTCCATCAGCCGGCGGTGGGACGCCGCCATTACGAGGATCTGTCGGTCACGCTTCAACAGGTTCTTCCCCGGCCGGTCCGGTTCCTGCGGGGAAGGGTTCAAGCCCTGGACCCGACGAAACGGACAGCGTTGGTCAAGGCACGCGGAGGGGTCAAAACGCTGGATTACGATATTCTGGTCCTCGCCCTGGGTTGGCGGCCCCAGTATTTCGATATTCCGGGACTGCAGGAAGCCTCCCTCACCCTGGAGGACCTTAACAAATCGAGAACCGCCAAGGATCGCATCGAAGAATCCCTGATCGCCTTCGACGAGGATGACAGCCAGCGCTGGCGAACCTGTTTCGTTGTGGGCGGCGGAGGGCTCACCGGCATCGAATTGACCGGCGAGCTGGTCGACAGCCTGCCGGCCCTGGGCAGGGCTTTCGATCTGACCTTCCGGGATTTCACGATTTTTCTCGTCGAAGGGGCACCGAACCTGCTGCCGGGGATGGACCCCTGGCTGGCGCAACGCGCCACGGCCTACCTGAAGCGGCGGGGCGTTCGCGTTCTCACCGGCGTGCGCATCACCGGGGTCGCGGGCGAGAAAATCAGCCTGTCCGACGGGACCACGATCCAGGCGGGCGCCCTCTTCTGGACCGGCGGGGTCCGCGCCAGCGAAGTGCCGGAGAAGGCCGGCCTTCCCGTGGGCAAAGCCGGCCGCGTCGTGGTCGATCAATTCCTCCAGGTCCGGGGGCATCCGGAAATCTTCGCGGCCGGAGACTGCGCCATGGTCACCGATGCCCGGGGCGTTCCCATGCCGCCCACGGCCTGGATCGCCGTTCAGCATGGGCAAAGCATCGCCGAAAACATTCACCGGCACTTCGCCGGCAAGGACATGCAGCCGTGCTCCGCAACCTCTCCGGCGGTGATTCTTTCCATGGGCCGGCGCGAGGCGCTGGGCATCGTTTACGGAAAGCGGATATCCGGTGCCACGGCAGGTCTTCTCAAGGACATGCTGGCATTCCGCTACCTTTATGGCATCGGCGGTTTGGCATTAGTTATGCGTAAACTATGGGAATGGACGCCCTATCTGATTCACCTGCACCGACTGTGAGTTGACGAAATCATGCCGACGCAAAAAGACAATCCGCCCGGAGTATCGATGAAAGCGAAGCTGTCGCCGTGGTTGGGGCCAATTCTCGGAGCGATTCTGTTCTCCCTTGCCGTCTGGGTGCTGCATCATGAGCTGGCCGCCTATCATTTCAAGGACATTGTACATCAGATCAGGTCCATCTCCACCACCCGCGTGGCCCTGGCCTTGCTGTTGACCGCTGCCGGCTATGGTGTCATGACCCTTTATGACTTCCTGGCCCTGCGCTATCTCAAGCACCTGCTGGGATATGGAAAGATCGCCCTGGCCGCGTTCGTCGGCGCCGCGTTCAGCAACAACATCGGACTTTCCATGATCGCCGGCGCGTCGGTGCGCTACCGTCTGTATGCCAACTGGGGACTCTCCGCCCTGGAGATCACCAAGGTGGTCTTTTTCTGTACCCTCACGCTGTGGCTGGGATTTTTAGGCCTCGGCGGGGCGGTATTTTTCCTGGTGCCCCTGACCCTGCCGGACTAACTGCATCTGCCCGTGGTCTCCATCCACCTGCTCGGCTTGTTGATGACGCTGCCGGTCGCGGCTTACCTGGCTGCAGGGGCGTTTTTGAAGACACCGCTGCACCTGCGCGACTGGCAGATCGACGTGCCCGGCTGGCGGACCGGTATTTTGCAACTTTTCACGGGGGCGGCGGACTGGCTGCTTGCCGGCAGCGTGCTGATCGCCCTGCTGCCGCCGGCCGACGGGCTTTCCCTGCCGCTGATTCTGGGGATGTACCTCCTGGCCCAACTGGCCGGCCTGGTCAGCCAGGTGCCGGGCGGATTGGGCGTATTCGAAACGACCTTCCTGCTGTTGATCGGCGAACGGTTGCCCGCCGAAACGGTCATAGGGGCCCTGTTTGCCTTCCGGATCGTCTACTATCTGCTGCCCCTGGCGGTTTCGGCCCTGCTGTTGGGAGCAAACGAAATCCTTTTGCACCGGGAATCGGCGAAAAAGCTGGCCGCGACGTATAACCGCTGGAGCGGTCCGGTGGTGCCCCCGGTGCTGGCCTTCACCACCTTCATCGCCGGTGCCGTCCTGCTCTTCTCCGGAGCGACCCCGGCCCTGGATCACCGCCTGGCATGGCTCAGGCAGGCGATCCCGCTGCCCCTGCTGGAAGTCTCGCACCTGGTGGGCAGCACCATCGGCATGGGGCTGTTGCTGCTGGCCCGGGGAATCCAGCGCCGCCTCAACGGCACCTATTGGATCACGGTGATCCTGCTCGGCGTGGGAATGGCCGCATCCCTGTTCAAGGGCCTGGATTTCGAGGAGGCGCTGTTCCTGGGGGCGCTGCTGGCGGCCCTGCTCCCCAACCGGCGCTTTTTCTACCGGCATACCTCCCTGCTCCACCAGCGCTTTACCCCGGCCTGGATCGCGGCCATCGCCATGATCGTCATCGGCGCTTTCTGGCTGGGATTCTTCTCCTACAAACACGTGGAATACCGGGATGCCTTATGGTGGCAATTCGCGTTCAATGGGCACGCGCCCCGCTTTCTGCGGGCCTCGGCCTCGGCCGCGACGGTGCTGCTGCTCTTTGCCGTGGCCCGACTACTGCGGCCTGCCCGCCACGAGCCGGAGCCTGCCGGCGCAGAAGAGATGCAGACCGTGACCCGCATTGTCGGCGGCGCCAATGCGACCACCGCCAATCTGGCCCTGTTGGGAGACAAATCCTTTCTAATCAATCCGCAAAAAAATGCCTTCATCATGTATGGGGTGCAGGGGCGCAGTTGGGTGGCCATGGGAGATCCGGTGGGACCGCAGGACGACTGGCCCGAGCTTATCTGGCGCTTCCGCGAGCAATCGGACCGGTTCGGCGGCTGGGCCCTGTTCTACCAGGTGGCGCCGGACGGCCTGCCCTATTACCTGGATCTGGGGCTCACCCTGACCAAACTGGGCGAAACCGCCCGCGTTCCCCTTGAAGGCTTCTCCCTGGAGGGCAGCCATCGCAAGGCGTTGCGCTACACCCAGCGCAAAATGGAAAAAGAGGGCCTCTCCATGGAGATCCTGCCCGCCGAACGGGCCATGGAGCAGTTCGAGACCCTCGAACGGATTTCGGATGCCTGGCTGAACGAGAAGAAAACCCGTGAAAAAGGATTTTCCCTGGGCCGCTTCAGCAGGGAATACCTGCGCTGGTTCGACGTGGCGGTGGTCAGGAAAAACGGTGCCATTGCGGCCTTTGCCAATCTTTGGAAGGGCGCCGACAACGCCGAGCTTTCCATCGACCTGATGCGCTACGATTCGACCCTGGCGCCGGGCGGGGTCATGGATTACCTTTTTATCGAACTCATGATGTGGGGCCGGGAAAAAGGGTACAAATGGTTCGATCTGGGCATGGCGCCGCTGTCCGGTTTGGCGGATCGATCCCTGGCGCCGCTGTGGAACCGCCTGGGAGGATTTATGTCGCGTCACGGCGGGCACTTTTACAACTTCGAAGGGCTGCGCCAGTACAAGGATAAATTCGACCCGGTGTGGGGGGAGCCGCGCTATCTGGCGTCTCCCGGCGGCATGGCGCTGCCGTTGATTTTTGCCCATCTGGTCCAGTTGATTTCCGGCGGAATCAAGGGAACCATCGCCAAATAGTGAACCACCCGATGATAAAATACTTTTCTTTGGCCCTGATCGGCATCGTCACTGTCTGCCTGATCCATTGGCGCACCGTTTCCGTCAATGTGGCACGCTACCTGATCTGGCGCCTGACTTCAACCGCCATAACCGTAAAAGGACAGGTACGAAACGCCAATGCCAATATCCATTATGTCAGCTACGGCAGCGGTCCGGCGGTATTGCTGCTGCATGGGGGCCTGAGCAACCGGCTCAGCTGGTTTTCCCAGGTTCCTGAACTCGTCGATGCCGGATGGCGGGTGATATTGCCCGACACGCGCGGCCACGGCGATTCGGATCTGGGCAGCAACGACCTGAGTTACCGGCTGTTGGCCGCCGATGTCGTCAAGATTCTCGACCGGCTGTCCATCCGGAGGGCGGACGTCGTCGGTTGGAGCGACGGCGGCAACACCGCCTTGCTGCTGGCACGCTACTGGCCGGAGCGGGTGCGGCGCATGGTGGTCATCAGCGCCAATTTCAATCCGGAAGGACTGAAGCCGGAGGCACAGGAAGAGAACACCGGACCGAGTCGCGGAATCGAGCGGTGGTGGAAGCGCTGGTGGACGGGGGCCGGCGACCGGCTCCACGAACTGGAAGCCCGGGTGAAGCGCATGTGGCGGACCCGCCCGAATCTGTTGCCAGCCGATCTGGCCGATATCGCCGCGCCGACCCTGGTAATCGTCGGCGACGCCGATGTCGTCGCCACCGAACATGCCCGCCTGATGGCAAAATGGCTCACCAACGGTTCGCTGGCGGTCATCGCCGGAGGGCATTTCACACCGGTGACGCAAGCCCGCCGGGTCAACGAATGGATTGCCCGATTTCTGGGCGCGGGGACGCCGGAAGGCGGCTCCTGAAGCGTTTGTTAAACGGATCGCCATAATCGGCCCGGCGCCGGCCTGCCGCCCGCCGCCGGGCCTTGACGCAGCACGAAATCAGCCTCGATCCCCATTACGGGAAGGGCCATGCGCAGGAGGCCGACACACCGATGCAATACAAGTGGATTGCGTTGAGCGTGACCACAGTAGGCACGCTCATGGCGGGCATCGACACACGCATTGTCATTGTCGGCTTGCCGACGGTAGCCAAGGCCCTTGGCGCGGACGTGGAGTCAATTGTCTGGGTCAGCCAAGCCTATTTGCTGGCCAGCACGGTCGGACTGCTGCTGATCGGCCGGGTCACGGACGTGGTCGGCCGGGTCAAGATCTACAACCTGGGATTTGCCGTGTTCACCGTCGGTTCGGCCCTGGCGTCCATCTCCGCAAGCGCCGGTTTCCTCATTTTCTCCCGGATCATCCAGGGAATCGGCGCATCCATGCTCATCACCAATAGTGCCGCCATCCTGACCGACGCGACGCCGGCCAAGCAGCTCGGCACGATCCTGAGCATCAATCAAATCGCCTTCAGGGTCGGCTCCGTGGCGGGATTGACGCTGTCCGGCATCATCATCGGCCTTTACGGCTGGCGGGCGCTCTTTTACCTCAACATTCCCATCGGAATATTCGGAACGCTCTGGGCGCATTTCCGGCTGCGCGAAGTCGGAACCCGGGACGTACAGCAGGAAATGGACTGGATCGGCTTTGCCACCTTCACCAGCGGGTTGACGCTGCTGCTGCTGGCGATAACGCTGCTCAGCTACGGCGTCACCGAGCGGCTGCCCGGAATCGTGATGGCCGCGGCCGGCGTCATCCTGATCGCCTGTTTCATCGGGTTAGAAATACGCAGCCGCGCCCCGCTAATGGATCTTCGTCTTTTCAGGATCAGGGAATTTGCCGCCGGCAACATCGCGCAACTGCTCAATGCTCTGGCCTGGCTGGGCATGATGCTGCTCATATCCTTCTATATGCAGATCGTCTTGGACTTCTCGCCCAAACAGACCGGTATGGGACTATTACCCCTCGAGTTCGTTTTTGTCATCGTCGGCCCCCTGAGCGGCGCGCTGTCCGATAAATACGGACCCCGGCTGTTCGCGACGGCCGGTCTGGCCCTATCGAGCGCGGCCCTCTTCTGGCTGTCCGGCGTGACCCTGTCAACCGCCTACATGGATATGGTCGTTCCGCTGGTGCTCCTGGGCATCGGAAGCGGAATGTTCGTTTCGCCCAACATCAGTTCGATCATGCGTTCGGTCCCCCCCAACCGGCGCGGCGTGGCCTCGGCCTTCCGGACCACCATGTTCAATGTCGGCGGAACGGCAAGCGCCGGCCTGGCCATATTGTTGATCACCACCGCCATTCCCTATGATACGTTTTCCAACCTGCTAAGAAGTCCGGACCCCAGGGCTTTCGGTGAGATGCCGGAGCAGGCTTTCGTCAACGGTTTCAGGTCCGCGGCCTTTGTTCTGGCCTGCATCAACACCCTGGCGATCATTCCGTCGCTGATGCGTGGGGCCGGGGCGAATCGAAACAATGCTTGAATAAATGCGACGCCTCGACCACAGGGGGTGCATCCTTACCGATCCGCCTTATACTATCCATAACCGAGCGCAATAACCTTCGCGCCTTAAACAAACCATGGAGGTATGCAAACATGTACAAACTGGTCCTTTTAAGGCATGGCGAAAGCCAGTGGAATAAGGAGAACCGGTTTACGGGTTGGACGGACGTCGATTTGACGGAAAAAGGCATGCAGGAAGCCGAGGATGCCGGTATCCAATTGAAGAACGAGGGACTTACGTTCGATCTGGCCTATACCTCCGTGCTGAAGCGTGCCATCCGGACGCTTTGGATCGTTCTGGATACCATGGACCTGATGTGGATTCCGGTGCAAAGGGATTGGCGCCTGAACGAACGCCATTACGGGGAACTGCAAGGACTGAACAAGTCCGAAACGGCAAAAAAATACGGTGAGGATCAGGTGCTGGCCTGGCGCAGAAGTTTCGAAACGCGGCCGCCGGAGCTGGAAAAGACCGACCCGCGCTATCCCGGCCACGATCCCCGGTACCGGCATTTGAGCGGCGATGAACTGCCCACGGCGGAATGCCTGAGAGATACGATCCACCGGTTTCTGTCGTTTTGGAATGAGACCATTGCCCCCAGCATCAAGCAGGGGCGGAATGTATTGATCGTTGCCCACGGCAACAGCCTACGCGCGCTTATCAAACACCTGGATCGTATCCCGGACGATCGGATACTTCATCTGGAAATTCCAACGGGCATGCCCCTGGTGTACGAACTGGATGAATCGTTGATCCCCATCAAAAGCTACTACCTCGGCGATCCGGAGGTCGTGAAAAAAGCCATGGCACAAGTGGCAGGCCAGGGCAAAGCAAAATAACCATCACCATACAAGGAGGAATATGTCATGATGAAAAAAATAACCGCATTGCTCGGCGATGAAGCCGAATCGTTATTGGCGCATGTTTGCCGTACCGTAAAAAAGGAAGACCTGCACCTACCGGGCCCCGACTTTATCGATCGCATCCTGGTCCCCAGCGACAGGCCCGCCAATGTGCTGCGAAATCTGCGGTCGATGATCGATCACGGCCGGCTGGCCGGCACCGGCTACATCTCGATTCTTCCGGTGGATCAGGGCATCGAACACTCCGCCGGCGCATCCTTTGCACCCAATCCGATCTACTTCGATCCTGAAAATATCGTCCGGCTGGCCATGGAAGGCGGCTGCAACGCCGTGGCGTCCACCTTGGGCGTGCTCGGCGCCGTGTCCCGAAAATACGCGCACAAAATCCCCTTCCTGGTAAAATTGAATCACAACGAACTGCTCACCTATCCCAACAAATACGACCAGCGCATGTTCGCTTCCGTCGAACAGGCCTTTAACATGGGCGCCGCCGGCGTGGGCGCGACCATCTACTTCGGTTCGGCGGAATCCGATCGCCAGATCGAGGAAGTCGCCCGGGCATTCGAACGCGCCCACGAACTGGGCCTGTTCACGGTTCTCTGGTGCTATTTGAGGAACAACGCCTTCAAGAAGGACGGCGTGGATTACCATAACGCCGCGGACCTCACCGGCCAGGCCAACCATCTCGGCGTCACCATCGAGGCGGATATCATCAAGCAGAAACAGCCGACCTGCAACGGCGGCTACGACGCCATCGCCTTCGGCAAAACCCATCCGGCCGTGTACCGGCAACTGACCACCGATCACCCCATCGACCTTGCGCGATACCAGGTGGTCAACTGCTATATGGGGCGCATGGGGCTGATCAATTCCGGCGGAGACAGCGGCGAAAACGATTTGCAGCAGGCCGTCCGGACGGCCGTCATCAACAAACGGGCCGGCGGCATGGGCCTGATATCCGGCCGGAAAGCATTCCAGAAGCCCATGAAGGAGGGAGTCGCGCTCCTGAATGCGATTCAGGATGTCTATCTGGAAAATGGGATCAGCGTGGCGTAGCCGGTTGGCTCCGGGAGGAGGGCAACCCCGGAAGACATCGATATGACACGGGGTGACACAAACTCCGCTCTTCAATAAGGGATTCCGCGTGCGGGCCGATTGTGCTGTCGCGTTCCCTGTCTCGGGTCTGCTTTCCCGTCGCCGGGATCAGCGCTGCCAAAGGATGTGCGAATCCTCCAGGGGAACCGCGGCACCGTCGAAACCTGGAATCACGCGTACCGTATAATGGGATGCGGGGCGATTCGCGGAAACCGCCCCGTGGTAAACCATGGTGCCGGAGGCATCGGGCAGCCGGGTCGCCGGATTCATCTCCCGGCGCACGGGTTCGCCATCCCCGACGCCGTCGGCATAAAGCTCCACCCTAACCTCTCCGGGATCGAGGCCTTCCAGGAAGAGCCGGACCTCGACCATGTGCTGGTTGCCGCCGGTCGTCACCTTGACCTCGCCGAAGCGCAACGCGGACCAATGCTGCCCCAGCTTCTGGCGCCACTGCGCCAGCCGCCGGCCAATCTCGGCCTGATCGGCCGCGCGTTCAAGATAGGCGGCGGCCGCCGGGAGGTAGTACCGTTCGGTGTATTCGCGCACCGTGCGGTTGCCCGAGAAATGTGGCGTGAGGCGCGCCATGCTTTCCCGCATGCGTGCGATCCAGGCCGTGGGAACGCCGCGCTCGTCGCGTGCGAAAAATTCCGGGATCACCTCCTGTTCGAGCAGATCGTAGAGCGCTTCGGCATCGGCCGCGTCCCGGGCCGGATCATCGCCATGCTCACGACCGTCTCCCAGTGCCCATCCCACTTCAGGACTGTACGCCTCGGCCCACCAGCCGTCCAGGACCGATAGATTGATGCCGCCGTTGACCAGCACCTTCATGCCGCTCGTGCCGCAGGCCTCCCAGGGCCGCCGTGGCGTATTGATCCAGACATCCACCCCCTGCACCAGCTTTTCGGTCAGCTGCATGTCGTAGTCGCTCAAAAAGATGATGTGGGGCCGGACTTGCGGTTGGCGGATGAATTCGATCCACTCGCGAATCAGGGCCTGCCCCTCCCGGTCGTCCGGATGCGCCTTGCCGGCGATGATGAGCTGAACCGGACGTTCGGGATGGGCGAGCAGCCGCAATAGCCGTGGCGGGTCGTGCAAAAGGAGGTTGGGGCGCTTGTAGGTTGCAAAGCGCCGCGCAAAACCCAGGGTCAGGGCCCGGGGATCGAACAGGCGGTTCGTCTCGTCCACGGCCTCGGGGGTCGCCCCGCAGGCGGCCAGTTGCCGGGACAACCGCTCGCGGGCGTATTCCACCAGCGCCTTGCTGGCCGCGAGGCGGAATTGCCAGAGATCGGCATCGGAAACGCGGCGAATGCGTTCCTGCAAAGGTTCCGTCAGTCCATGCCAGCGATCCTTGCCACAGGCACCGGTCCACAGTTCGTCGGCCTCGGCCGAGTCCCAGGTCGGCGTGTGGACGCCGTTGGTCACATATCCGACGGGAATTTCGTGCGTCGGCCAATGCGGGAAAAGCGGTTCGAAGAGGTGCCGGCTGACCTTGCCATGCAGTTGGCTGACGCCGTTGACCGCGCCGCTGCCGCGGATGGCCAGGTAGGCCATGTTAAAGCTTTCCGACGCGTCGTCCGGGTTCCGGCGTCCCAGGGCCAGCAAATCGGCAAGGGAGATGCATAGTCTCCGCTCGGCATAGCCGCCGAGGTATTGTTTGACGAGGTCCGGCGGGAAACGGTCGAAACCGGCGGCCACGGCCGTGTGGGTAGTGAACAGATTGCCCGCCCGCGTCACGGCCAGGGCCACGTCGAAGGGTTGGCCGGTCGCCTGCATGAAAGCGTAGGCGCGTTCCAAAACGGCAAAGGCGGCATGCCCCTCGTTCAGATGGCAGACTTCCGGCTCGATGCCCAGCGCGCTCAGCAGCCGCCATCCCCCGATGCCCAGAAGCATTTCCTGCTTGAGACGCAGCTCCGGCCCACCGCCGTATAGCTCACTGGTAATTCCCCGATGGATGGGGAAATTGGCCGCATCGTTGCTGTCCAGGAGGTAGAGCTTCACCCGACCGACCCGGACCTGCCAGGCGCGCAGCCAGACCGCATATCCCGGCAGGGCGATTTTGAGCCGCAGCCACTCGCCGTTGGCCTGGCGCACCGGCGCGATGGGCAGTTGCCCGGGGTCGTTGTAGGGAAAGAGGGCCTGCTGCGCGCCATCCTTGTCGATCACCTGGCGAAAATAACCCTGCTGGTACAAAAGGCCCACCCCGACCACCGGCACGCCCAGATCGCCGGCGGCCTTGAGCTGATCCCCGGCCACGTTGCCGAGTCCGCCCGAGTAGATGGGCAGCGCCTCGCCCAACATGAATTCAAGGCTGAAATAAGCGACGCCGGTAAGGGGCGCGCTGGGATGATGCTTCTGAAACCATGCTGGCGCGGCCACTGCCTGCCGCCGGGTCCGCACCTGGTCATCGACGCTTTCACGAAAAACGGGGTCGGCCAGCACCCGTTCGATCCGCTCACGCGAGACCGTCTGGAGCACGACCCAGGGGTTATGCGTAATTTCCCACAATTCGGGATCAAGGCGCCGCCAGACATTGTCGGCGTAATGATTCCAGGATGAGCGCATGTCCAGGGCCAGTTCCGCCAGGGTTTCGAATCCTTCGGCCCGGGTGGGCGGTGGCGTGTGGAAGGAATGGTTGGCATGGGTCGTATTATTCACGGAAGGTCCCTCCATTGGGATCAATCGACTTTATAGGTCCCCGTAATCATCCAGGCCGCGAAAAACACCATCCTGCTTTGTTTCGGCAAATCAAATGCCTCAACCGGTACCGATTGTCAACTTCGGATATGGACCTCGATCATGTGGCGCGGAATTGTGTTCGCCCCTTGCTGCTACGAGACAGGATCGGCGCGGTTACATGGCCTGGAAATATTGTTTTGACCTAAAGCAGGCGATTGTCGAGCTTGCCGCAGGTTCAAGGCAGCCGTCGTTGCGCTATAGTCGGCTATGCGCCACGGCGGCTAACGCCGAAGATGCGGTGAGATCGGCAATCCCGAAGGGTTTCGCCTTTTGAGAAGCAAAACCGCAAACAACGTACTGAAATCATGACCTATTTTTATTTTTCGAAAAAGAGAAACGCCTACTTTAGGTTTGAATAATCCATGGCATTATGATAGCCGGAAAATTATAGTTGCTTTCCTCCATTCCGCCGAACACGGAGTCCTTCCGGCACAAATCCGAACCGCCTGTTGGCGTTGGGAGCCGCACCGCAATACCACCTTGAAAAACGCTGCATCCAATAGGGAAGAGAAATGTCATTCGACAACAACGATGTCAAAAGCCGACAACCCGGCGAAGGCGGGATTCGATCCTTGTTTTCGGCGCGTACGATTCTGTTTGTATTAGCGGTACTGTTGATTGCCGCCTGTTCCGATAAGAAACCGGTGGACAGCGTCGCGCCCGATCCGGTTCCCATCGCGGTAGCCGCGGTCGAACGGGTCGTCCAGGACCGGACGGTGGACGTCAGCGGATCGGTGGTATCAAAGGACAACCCCGTCCGGGTCGCCTTTCTGGTGGCGGGCAAGGTGATCCGGGTGGAACCGCGGGAAGGCGATCTCGTTACCTGCGGCCAGGTTCTGGCGGCCATCGATCCGGTGGATTACCGGTTGGCCGTCAAGGCGGCGGCCGCCCAGGTATCGGAGGCGCGCATCGCCCGCAAACAGGCCGCGGACGAATTGGCGCGCATGCGCTATCTTTTCGAACGAAAAAGTCTGGCGCCCAACGACTTTGAAAAGTTCGAGGCCAAGTGGCGTCTTTCCGAATCCAAACTGGAAGAGGCCGAGGCCGGCCTTGCCATCCAGCAAAAACGGCTTGCCGACGCGAGTCTGAAAGCGCCGATGGACGGGTTCGTCACCCGTCGGATGGTGGAACCCGGGCAGACGGTCTCAGCCGGAATGCCGGCCTTCGAGATCGCCACCCTGGATCCGGTCGAAAT
Source organism: uncultured Desulfosarcina sp. (assembly GCF_963668215.1). Taxonomy (NCBI): domain Bacteria; kingdom Pseudomonadati; phylum Thermodesulfobacteriota; class Desulfobacteria; order Desulfobacterales; family Desulfosarcinaceae; genus Desulfosarcina; species uncultured Desulfosarcina sp. The sequence goes on along the minus strand of NZ_OY764190.1, from coordinate 4,054,414 downwards.
CCAGGTGGGCGTGCCCGAAACGGACATCGCCCGGGTGCGGGCCGGCCAGAAGGCCGCGATTACCGTTGCGGCCCTTGGCGGGGAGACTTTCGAGGGCACCGTACGGCTGGTCAATGTGGGCGCCGATCCGGAAACCCGTACCTACATGACGCGCATCCTGGTGCCCAACCCGGAGCACCGGCTCCGGCTGGGCATGGTGGCCAAAGCCGGCATCGACGTCGGCGAGCAGATGGAAGCCATGGTCCTGCCGGCTACCGCCATTGTCCGGGACCCCCGGAAAATCACGATAGTATACGTCTATTATCCGGACAGGCAGTGCGTTTACGGAACCCGCGTGACCGTCGGCCGGGTGCTGGGGCAAAAGGTGACGATCGTTTCCGGACTTTCCGGTGACGAGCAGGTGGTCGTGGCCGGGCAGGACAAACTCAGGGATGGGGCCAGGGTGTCGGTCACCGCGGGCGCAGGCAGTTCCGTGCCCGCCCAGGGGAAGGCTTCATGAATCCGATCAAGGGGATTTTGCGCTTCCCGGTGGTGTCCCTGGTGTTCACGGCCCTGTTCGTAGCTCTCGGGCTGCATGCGTTTCTCGATATGCCGCGCACCGAGGACCCTTCCATCAACATTCGCATCGGACTCGTTCTGGCCCAGTACCCCGGCGCCACCGCCGAGCAGGTCGAGGAGCAGGTCACCCGGCCCATCGAAAAGCATATTTTCAAGTTTCCCGAAGTTCGCAAGGACAAGACCTTTTCCACCAGCAGCCACGGGCTGTCGATCATCAACGTGGAGCTTGAGGACAGCGTCACCGACGCGGACGCCTTCTGGGCCAAGCTGCGCCATGAACTCATTGTCCTGCGCAACACCGAGATGCCCGACGGGGTGCGAGGGCCCATCGTCAATTCCGATTTCGGGGATACCGTGGCCATGCTTATCGCCGTACACGGCAAGCGCTACGGCTACCGGGAGCTGCGGGACCATGTGGACCGCATCCAGGACGAACTGCGCAAGATCCGCGACATCGGGAAAATGGCCGTGTACGGGCAGCAGGCCGAGCAGGTGTGGGTCACCACCTCGCTGGCGCGCCTTTCCCAGTATGTCACCGATCCCATGCAGGTCATCCGGGCCCTTCAGCAGCGCAATGTGATTACCGGTTCGGGGGGCGTGGACGCCGGCAGCGATTACGTACCCCTGCGCGCCAGCGGCGCCTTCGACTCGGAGCAAGAGGTCAAGGATGTTCTGGTCACGGTCACCCGCGGCGGAGAGCCGGTTTATGTCCGCGACTTTGCAGCGGTCGAGCGGCGTTATCTCGACCCCACCTTTCTGGTGCGGCATAACGGCGAGCCCGCCATCCTGCTTTCCGTGGAAATGCAGAAGGACAAGAACATCGTGCACCTGGGCGAAAGTATCGCCGAGGTGTTCCGGCGTCTGGAAACGATCCTGCCGCCGGACCTTTCCCTCGACCTGATCGCCGATCAACCGTCCGTGGTCAAAAAACGTATCGGCTCCCTCAGCCGTGAGATCATGCTGGCCATCGGGTCGGTGATCCTGGTGACCATTATCCTCCTGCCCGTTCGCGTGGCCGTGATCGCGGCCCTGGCCATCCCGGTCACCCTGCTCACCACCCTGGGCCTGATGAACGCCTTCGGCATCGAACTGCACCAGGTGTCCATCGCCGCCCTGATCGTGGTGCTGGGCATCGTCGTGGACGACGCCATCGTCATCGCCGACAATTACGTGGAGCTGCTCGACAACGGCGTGCCGCGATCCGAAGCGGCCTGGCGCTCGGCCAGCGACATCGTGGTGCCGGTGTTCACCGCCACGGTGACGATCATCTGCTCGTTTTTGCCGCTGCTCATCCTCCCGGGCTCCTCGGGGGAGTTCATCGAGGCATTGCCCCAGACCGTGGCCATCGCCCTGACCGTTTCCTTTGTCGTGGCCCTGATGCTGACGCCCATTCTCTGCCGCTTTTTCATCCGCCGGGGATTGAAAACCGCCAAGGCCGGCGACGATACCGGCAAAAAGAAGAAGCATGGCAGCTTTCTGGACCTTTTGCAGCGCGGATACGGCCAAACGATTGTCGTCCTGATGCGCCACAAGGGCCTGGCGGTGATCATCGGCATCGGCGCCGTGGTGCTGGGCGTCTGGCTGATGAAGTTCGTTCCGCGGCAGTTTTTCCCCACGGCCGAACGCAACCAGTTCGTGATCGATGTCTGGATGCGCCAGGGCACCCGCATCGAGGCCACCGACGCCGCCGTGCGCCGCATTGAGGCCTGCCTGGCCGAACAAAAAGACGTGGTGCAGTATTCGAGCTTTATCGGGCAGAGCGCGCCGCGATTTTATTACAACGTCAATCCCCAGCAGCCGGATGCCGCCTACGCCCAGTTGGTGGTGATGAACAGGGACGAGCGGCAGACGCCGGCCATGGTGGCCGAATTGGGCACCCTGCTGGCCGGGGCGGTGCCGGAAGCCATGGTGGTGGTCAAGGAACTCCAGCAGGGCAATATCATGGAAGCGCCCGTGGAAGTCCGCATCTCCGGCGATTCCATCGATGAACTGAAGAGCCTGGGAGACGAGGTGCGGGCGATCGTCTCCGCCGAGCCGGAGGCCCTTTACGTTCACCGGGACTGGTACAACGACACCTTCATGGTGGATCTGAATATCGACAACGAACTGGCCAACCGCCTGGGGCTGACCAATGCCTCCGTGGCCAGGACCCTCGCGGGCGCCTTTGACGGTCTGCCGGTAAGCGTTTTCTGGGAAGGGGACCGTCCGATCACCATCGTGCTCAGGCTGGACGGGGGCGAGCGCGCCTCCTTTGCCAGTGTGGGAAACACCTATGTCACCTCGCCGGTCACACATGCCAGCGTTCCCGTGCGGGCCATCGGCAGCTTGAGCCCCGGCTGGGAAAGCGGGCGCATCGTGCGCCGCAACGGGGTGCGGACCATCACGGTGCGCGCGTTCACCAAACAGGGTTTCTACGCCTCGGCGCTTTTAGGAAAAGTACGGCCCAAGATCGATGCCATCACGCTTCCCGTCGGCTACCAGATCGACTATGGCGGAGAGAAGCAGAACCAGGACGAGACGTTCCCGGAAATGCTCAAGGCCCTGGGTATCAGCCTGCTGGCCATTTTCATCGTGCTTTTACTGCAATTCAGAAACCTTTCCGACCCACTGGTCGTCATGGCCTCCATCTCCCTGATGGTGCCCGGCGGCGTGGTCGGGCTCATCCTGACCGGCAACGCCTTCGGGTTCACCGCTTTCATGGGGTTTATCAGCCTTTGCGGGATCGTGGTGCGCAATGCCATTATCCTCGTCGAATACATCCGGGAGAAAATGGCCGAGGGGCACCCGCTGGAGCAGGCCGCCATCGAGGCCGGGCAGCGCCGGCTCCGGCCCATTTTTCTCACCAGCATGGCCGCCGCCGTGGGCGTTACGCCCATGATCCTGTCCGGATCGAGCCTGTGGAGCCCTTTGGCCAGCGTCATCGCCATGGGGCTGATCGCCTCCATGTTTTTCACCCTGCTGGTGGTGCCGGCCATTTACGTCCTGATCCACAAACTCCGCTGGAAAACCGCGGTGCCCGTCGCCGCGGTTCTCCTTTTCACCGGGTCGGTCCTCTGGACGGCCGCGCCCGCCAAAGCCGAAACCGTGCGACTGAGCCTGGACGAAATCGTCGAGAAGGCCATCGGGCAGAACGCGGTTCTGGCCATCGAGCGGGCCAGGGTCCGGGAAACCAGGGCCAGGGAAGACGCGGTGAAGGCGGAGTACCTTCCCCTCCTGTCCGATTACTCCGTATACGCGGTTCTCAGCGACAGCAATGTTGCTTCGCTGCCTGCCGGCTCCCTGGGAACTGTGCCGATCCTGGGGGCGTTTCCCACGGAAACCATAGAAATCGAAAAAGAGTCCAACAGCACGTTTGCCAACGCCCTGACCCTGCGTCAGCCGCTGACCCAGCTTCTGAAGGTCGGGGCCGCGGAAAGGATCGCCGTTGCCGACCGGCACATCGCCGAGAAAAACCTGTGCAAAACCACGGCCGATATCGTTCTGCTGGCCAAAAAGCTGGTTTGCGGGCGGCTTATGGCGGAAAAGCAGAAAGACCTGGCCCGGGCCGGCATGCGGGCCGCCGATGCCCGCATCAAGGAATCCGCCGATGCGCTGGCCGCCGGAAATGTTCTGAAGGTCGCCGTCGACGGCGCCAGGATCCAGCGATTGCAGGCCAGACAGTCCCTGCTGGAAGCCGAGCATCAAATCGGCGACATCGATGGCGATCTGAGCGATTTGACCGGCATGCCCTTAGACACCCGCTTCGAACCTGTCGGCGGTTTGCCCGGCCTTCCGGCGATCCAGTCCGAGTCCGAATACATCGAAAGCGCGTATTGCCTGAATCCCGAGCTTCGTGCGGCCCGGGAAGCCATTAACAAGGCTGATGGGGCCGTCGACGCGGCCCGCTACGATTACATCCCCGACATCGGGCTGTTCGGCAGCTATATTTATCAGGACGGCATTCCCTATGTCGATCAGGACATCGGCGCCGCCGGCGTCGTGATGGAGTGGGATATCTTCGATTGGGGCAAGCGCGGGGCGGTAATGGCCCAGCGCAGGGCCCAGCATGACCAGGCCTGCCGGAACGTGGAGCGGCTCAAACGCCGCATCGCCGTTGACGTGGGCAAGGCCTATCGCAAGCTGACCCGGGCCGGGGAAACCCTGGACCTGGCCCGGGCGGCCGTCGCCGTCCGGGAGGAGCGTCTGCGCATCGGCGGCGACCAGCAACGGACCGGCCTGATTACCGAAGCGGCCTATGCGGATCTGGAAGTGGCGCACGTTCAGGCCGAAGTCGACCTTGTGAAAGCGCGGATCGGACAGTATCTGGCCATGGCCGAATTGCAGCGCACGGTGGGGATCGCCGCGGAGCGGGAGTTTTCCGGCAACCCGTAAATGCCGTGGCAACCCGCGTTAAAATTCTACATGGCTCCTTCATTTTATCGTATTGCCGTATTTTCCTGCCGGTCGGCGCTGACGATACACATCGGCTGCCGATTGTCTGCTTGTCCGGTGTATCAAATGGGGATGTAAATTCTTGCCGACGGCCCAACCCCGTCTTGAAGTCTACATAACGTCTAAGGGCAAACCGGAGATCGAGGCGCTCGGGCCCCAGAGCATCGGAGCGCGGCTGTTGACCTGCACCCTGCGACCGGTACTGCAAGTTCCGGTTCAAACAACGATCACAGGAGGAAATATGATGCAGCAGGTGTTTACAATCGTCGTGGGCATTCTGCTCCTGACGCTGGGCTGGAGGCTGTTCTGGATGTTTGTCGGTGTGGTGGGCTTTGTTGCGGGCCTTCAGACGGCCCAAACGATTTGGGCACAACAGCCCTTCTGGATGCTCTGGGCCGCCGGACTGGTTTGTGGATTTTTCGGGGCGGTACTGGCGCTGTTTTTGCAGCATCTGGCCGTGGCCATCGGCGGTTTTGTCGCTGGCGGGATCCTTGCCCTGCAACTGGTAGCGATGTTGGGATACACCGTCAACGGACTGATCGCTCTTATCGGAGGTATCATCGGTGCGGTAACCCTGGTCCTGTTCTTCGACTGGGCGCTGGTGGTCCTTTCGTCAATGGTGGGCGCCGCTTTTATCGTGGAGGCCATCGGCGGAAGTGGGCTCCCTTACGCACCATGGCTGTTTGTGGGTATCGCGGCCGCGGGGGTGGCTTTTCAATCGCGCCTGCTGGCGGCTTCACGCAAGCCAATGCACTGAAGAGTCAATCCCCAAGGCGGCAGTATAACAAGGCCCATAGAGAATATTAGCAAAAATCCCAATGTTACCGTGCAAAAACACTAAATCCGACCAACCAAAGGAGAGTGCCCATGTTCGGCAAGATTCTTTATCCCACCGACTTTTCCGATGTTGCCACCAAGGCTCTGGATTACATCAAGCAACTCAAGGAGGCGGGCAGCCAGGAAGTGGTAATCCTTCACGTGATCAATCAGCGCATCATCGATGGTTTGATGCGGCATGCCATGCTCGAAAGCGACATCGAAAATTGGCGCAGCAAGGCCCGGGAGGTCGCCGATGAATCCATGGCGGAGATGCGCAGGGATCTGGAAGCCATTGGTTTCAAGGTGACCTGCCTCGTCAAAACCGGATTCCCATGGCAGAAAATTCTTGCCGTGGAAGAGGCGGAGTCCCCCTCGGTGATCGTGATCGGATCACACGGCCGCACCAACCTGGGCGAGGTCCTGTTGGGGTCTGTCTCCGACCGTGTCATCCGCAAGTGCCGGCGCCCGGTCCTGGTGGTCAAGCGGGACACGACGGTCTGACCGAAGGCTCGAGAGAGGGACAACCGATGAAAAGAAGCCTCCTTTTTGCCATACGTTTCGCCACCGTGGCCCTGATCCTGGTCGCTGTTCCGCCTGTCATCGGTGCTGCCAACCACTTCCAATCCTCTTTTTCGGGGCTGGTCAAAAAAACCGGTCCCGGCGTGGTCAACATCGTGGCCACCAAGCTGGTTCAGGCTTCCGACCAGGAGCAGTCGCCATTCGGTCCGGACGACCCCTTCAAGGATTTCTTCGACCACTATTTCGGGAACCGCATGCCCCGCGAATACCGCCAGGGAGCCTTGGGCACCGGTTTTATCATCGACAGGGACGGGTTGATCCTGACCAACAATCACGTGGTGGAAGATACGACGGAATTGAAGGTCAAGCTGGCCGATGAACGGGAGTTCAAGGCCGATATCGTCGGCCGTGATCCCAAAACCGATGTGGCGCTGATCCGCATCAAATCCGACAAGCCCCTGCCGTTTCTGCCCCTGGGCGATTCCGACGCGCTGGAAGTGGGCGACTGGGTGGTGGCCATCGGCAACCCCTTCGGCCTCGGCAACACGGTGACGTCGGGCATCGTCAGCGCCAAGTACCGCCAGATCGGCGCCGGAGCCTACGACAACTTCATCCAGACCGACGCCTCCATCAACCCCGGCAACAGCGGCGGTCCACTCCTCAATATAAACGGCGAGGTCATCGGCATCAATTCCGCCATCTTTTCCCAATCGGGCGGCAGCGTCGGCATCGGATTCGCCATCCCCATCAACATGGTCAGGGATCTGCTGCCCCAGCTTCGCCAGGGCAAAGTCCGGCGTGCCTACCTGGGCGTTATCATCCAGGACATCACCCCGGCGCTGAAGACCAAACTCGGACTCGATTCGGAATACGGCGCCCTGGTGTCCGACGTGGTGCCGGACGGTCCGGCAGCCAGGGCCGGCATCCAACGCGGCGATGTGATCCTCTCTTTGAACGGCAAGCCCGTAAAAAACTCCCGTGAGCTGCCCCTCATGGTCGCGGCCAAGCCTATCGGCAAATCGGTGATGCTGGAAGTAGTGCGCCAGGGCAAACGGCTATCTGTTAAAGTGGTCACCCTGGAGATGAGCGAGGAAAAGCCTTCCGATGCCGAAGCCCGCATCGACATCGGCCCGGAACTGGGTCTGGCCCTGCAGGCCCTGACGCCCGAAATCGCCCGCGGCTATGGTCTTTGGTGTTCCCGGGGCCTGTTGATCGTCCAGGTGGCACCGGGATCGCCGGCGGAAGAGGCCGGTCTGCAGCCGGGCGACATCATCGTCGAAGCAGAACGGTCGCCGGTGGCGGACGTGGCATCGCTGAAGCAAATTTTCGATCGGCACGGTGCTGACGACACGATCCTGTTGTTGGTGGACCGGGATGGAACCACGGTATTTATCACCATGGTATTGCCGTAGTAGAAACCACGGAAAAATGTTTCACCCAATATGCAATCCTTTATCTAAAAAAGGAGAGAACCATGATCAGCGACAAAATGGCAGAAGCATTGAACGAACAGGTCAACCGGGAAATGTACTCGGCCTATCTTTACATGGCCATGTCGGCCCATTGCAGTCAGCTGGGACTGAAAGGCTTCGCCAACTGGTTCATGGTACAGTACCATGAGGAGATGCTGCACGCCATGAAGATCTACGAGTATATCCAGCGCCAGGGAGCGGCGGTTGCGCTGGCCCCCATCGAGGCGCCGCCGGCGAGTTTCGCGTCCCCCATGGACATGTTTGCCCAGACCCTGACCCACGAACAGTTCATCACCCGCAGCATCAACGACCTCATGGAACTGGCCATTGCCGAAAAGGACCACGCCTCCCAGATTTTTCTGGAGTGGTACGTGACCGAGCAGGTGGAAGAAGAGGAAAACGACAACGACATCCTGGCCCAGCTCAGGCTGATCGGCGACAACCCCCAGGGGTTGATGATACTGGACCGGGAACTGGCCGCACGGATGACGACGGTGCCCACCGATTTCAGCAAGGGCATCGAATCGGCCATGGCCGCGGCAACCTCGGCACCGTAACGGAAAACGCCCGTGTTCATCATAGACAGGAAATCGATCAGAATCGTTTTTCTTTTGGTCGTGCTGCTCGGCGCCCGGGTGCCGGGTGCCGATGCCGGCACGATCGATGCGCTCAATGCGGAAAACCTCTACGTCTCGGGCCGGATCGTCAATTCGCACGGTGAAGCGATCCCGGATGTCAGCGTGACGCTGACCGTGACGGAGACCGATGCGCCGGTTAAGGAAACGATCCTGACCGATGAAAGCGGTCGGTATGAATTCAAAGTGCTCTTTCCGGCAGGGCGCCTTCAAAAGGCCCGAATCCTTTTGGAAGCCCGGAAAAGCGCTTATGCGCCTTCCGTCCGGATCTCGCTGCTGCCGATCCGGGCCAGCATCGATGCGCTGGCAAGTTCCCTATACCTCGCCGAAGCCAATCTGACCTTGATGCGGGTGGCATCGCCGGCTCTCTGGATATCGGGCGCCGTTCTGCTTTTCGTTTATGTGATGATCGGATTCGAACTGGTCCACCGGACGCTGGCCGCTCTGACCGGCGCGGCGCTGCTGTTGGGCTGCTCCTACCTGGTGGGGCCGTTTTATCCCGAATTCAAAATCATCAGTTTCGAGATTGCGGCCCGGGCGGTGGACCTGAATGTCATCCTTCTGCTGTTTTCCATGATGATGATCGTTGGCGTTTGCGAGAAAACCGGCATGTTCCAGTGGCTGGCCCATCGATGTTATCGGATCTCCGGCGGCCGCGTCCCTTTGCTGGCGGCGGGGTTGATGATCCTGACGGCCGTTACATCCTCCCTGCTGGACAATGTGACCACCATGCTGCTCATTATCCCGGTCACCATCCGGATCGCCCGTTCCCTGGGGCTGAATCCCATCGCCCTGATGGTTCCGGAAGTATTTGCCTCCAACGTCGGCGGAACGGCCACCCTCATCGGCGATCCGCCCAACATCATGATCGGATCGTATACCGGTCTCTCCTTTCTGGACTTCGGACTCAACCTGGGACCGCCCTGCCTGCTGGTTATGGCGGTTTCGGTAATTTATTTTCTGCTCTATTACGCCAGGGATTATCGGGATGCCGGAAAAGCCTTTGACGGCAATCATTCTGAACCGGCAATCGACTTCACGATCGAGGATCGCCGGCTGCTCTTTTTCTGCCTGGTTTCTCTGGCAATCACCATCGCCCTGTTTCTCCTGCACGGCATGCTCGAGATGGCCCCCGGCATCGCAGCCCTTATCGGGGCCACGGTCCTTCTGATCAGTGTCGGCCGCCGCGTCGACATCGTCGAACTGCTGGAGACCAAGGTAGAATGGTCGTCCCTGGTCTTCTTTGCCGCGCTGTTCACGGTGATCGCCGCGGCACAGGAAAGCGGGTTGATTCACCTCATCGCCGACGGCGTTAAATCCGTTTCCGGGGACTCGCTGATTGTTGCCGTTCTCATGATCCTATGGGTGTCGGCGTTGGCCTCCGCAATTATCGACAATATTCCGTACACGGCCACCATGCTGCCCGTCGTGGCCTACCTGACCGCCACCGTTCCGGGCGCACAAAACGGGGTCCTCTGGTGGGCGCTGGCCATGGGGGCCTGCCTGGGAGGCAACGGAACCCTGATCGGTGCCAGCGCCAACGTGGTGACTGCCGGTATGGCGGAAAAGGCCGGCCACCCCATTAGTTTCGTCAAATACTTAAGAATTTGCCTGCCGCCGATGATTCTTTCCATTGCCGTATGCACCATCTGGATTCTTGGGATGGAAGTATAAAACACAAAAGTGGTTGCAGGTATTGCACCACCACATTACCAAGAAATCACGTGACATCGCAGAATAGAAGTGTTAGCCACCGCCGCATAAACATGGAGGGGAGCCAAGCCCCATTTATCGTCCTTTAACGTTTGGAAATATAAAAATGCACTCAAGATCTGAAAGATATCGGATAATCCTGTCCCGTATGGCGGCCGTCGCTATTCTGTTCTTCCTTTTCACCACGCAAAGCGTGTGGGAAGCAAAAAACGAAACGATTACTTTCTTTTTATTTCTTGCAGGTATGATTCTTGTCGGGATTGCCTCGTTGGGCAGAATGTGGTGTTCGCTTTATATTGCCGGCTACAAGGATGATAAATTGGTGACGGATGGGCCCTACTCACTTTGTCGCAATCCCTTGTATTTCTTCAGCATGATAGGCGTGCTCGGGATCGGGTGCGCTACGGAGACATTTACCTTCCCGATAGTGTTTATTATTCTATTCGCACTCTATTATCCGTTCGTTATCAAAAGTGAGGAGAGAAGGCTCGGACAGCTTTTCGGGGAGGCCTTCGACCAGTATACGAAAAAAATTCCCGCTTTTTTTCCAAAGTTTTCCACTTTTTCCGAACCGGTAAATTATCTTGTAAAACCGGCTGTGTACCGCAATCACATGTTTAGTGCGTTGTGGTTCGTCTGGATTGTGGGGATTCTTGAGGTCATCGAGGGATTGCGGGAAATCGGCCTGCTGTCTTCTTTATGGTCGCTTTACTAATCGTTGGAAAATCATGGTTGACACACAGATCCTGTTGACAGGCGTCTTGGTTTTTCTGGCCCGCATCTGCGACGTTTCCATCGGCACCATTCGAACCATCGTAACGGTGCAGGGAAGAACGGCCATCGCCTTCGTACTGGCGATTTTCGAGATCACTATCTGGGTTACCGTCGCAGGTACGGTAATCAACCAGATCAAGGATCAGCCGCTGCTGGTAGTCTTTTACGCTTTTGGCTACGCGACCGGCAATGTTGTAGGAATCATGGTCGAACGAAAACTGGCCTTCGGCACCACTATTCTCAGGATCATCACCCGTACGGCAGGCGAAGAAATGGCCGCTCATTTAAGAGAAAAGGGTCAACCGGTCACCGTCTTCAACGGCGAAGGAATGCAGGGTCCGGTTCATGAGCTGTACATTGCCTGCCGGCGCAGGGACCTGAAATGGATTCTGCCCGAGGTTCGGCAAATCGACCCGAAACTGTTCTACGTTATCGAGCAGGCCCGGGACATGAGCAAGGTGCTCAAGCCGGTCTACTCGCCTCTCGGTGGGTGGCGCAGCGTAGGCAAACGCAAATAGAAAGCATCAGTCGCCGCGTTGCCGAAGGAGAATCGATGATTCGGAATCGGCCATGGAAATGCCCGGAAAGGGTCGGTGGTGGGCGGCCGTGGTTCAGCTGCTGCCCAGTTTTCTCGTGGCGGTACTCTTCTGGCTGTCCATTACCGGATCTGGTTCTGGTCGGCGACAAACCCAACGAGGTCCGTCTCCATCTGTCCGGACCCTGCACCAATCTTGACGGGTTGATCCCCTCCCAGTTCAGCGTTACAATCGATGACATCGTTGTCCCAACACCACAGCCTGGACGCGCCATCCGTCAATCCCCGGGTGAATGTGCAGGTGGCGGCGGCAGACAAGGTCAACCTGATTTTGCGGATGCCGGTCCCCACGCGGCATCGCGGACGCCTCGAGCAGGAGGTTACCCGCCATTATCTGAAAAGTTTATCCGTTATGAACAAACCCGCCGAAGACCCGGGAGCTTCAGCAAATCCATGACGGATCGATGAGGCAGGATAGCTCCCAAGAGAACCCATCTCGGACCCTTTCAACGGCAACCGTATTACTATACTGAGCCTTTTCAATGGCCGCATCGCCCCGGTCAATGGGAAGGTTGATAAATTCGGCGTAGATTTCCGTCAGGAGCCTCTCGAATTGCAGGCGTTCTTCCACTTCATGGGTCGATGCAGGATTTACGGTTGCCAGGTTATATGTTGCGGTACGGTTCAGCACGGGCATCATTTCTATGGATGCCGGCACCTTCATACCGGCAGGCAATTTTCTGGGACTGGAACACAATCCGGAAGATAATTTCCGACGGCCGCCCGACCGCAAGCAATGAGGGTATCGCTATAATCGAGTTCAAGTGGACAATTCAGGAAGGCGGGCTATCGGCAACGCGGCTGCAAACACCGAACAAAACGCCGCGTGTGGCCACATTTGAAAATCGCATACCACAATTTCAGCAGGTGCCGGAAGATTCTCAAACATTGACACTGCCTTTATTTCGGCAAACGTGTGTCGGGGTATCTGAGAAAAAAACAATCGCAGCGTTTCTGAAGTTCAGTGCAACATCGAAAAAGCCTGTTTCGTGGAAAGTCGATAGCCATCATGGTATTTGCCGGAACCGCATGGCACCGCTGTCCATGGGCAGTTCCAGGAAAAGTTCGCCATTTTCCACAAAAAAGGAGCTGACTCGCTGCAGATCGCGCATGAACACCGCGTCCTGGGTGTCGGGCGGGCAGGCCATGCGGGTCGACATCAACGGTCCGAAAGAAATCCTGCCTTCGGACAGGGTATATTTCCCACCGCCTTTGTTGCAGTCGAAACGCGCCCGGATGTTCCCATCTTCCTGCAAGAGGATGGTATAACGCTCCGGAGCCGCCACCGTGATTTTCTCGACCGGTGTGACCGTCGAGACCCACTGCCACGTTTTGCCGATTACCATCTGTGGATCTTTGCTGCGTGCAGACGGCCCGTCCGACATGCCGGCAGCACAGCCCAAAAAGACCAAGCCGACCAATAGGGATATCATCATGGATTTCATTACCGAATCCTTTCTCATTTATGTCCGCTGGCGCCCGTTGTCGAGCAGCTCCGTCAGAAGGGCCCGCGGCAGAATGTCCGGTGCCGCGGGCGGTCGCTGCGGCTTGGTATGAATTAACGCATCCTTCATTTTTTCAGCATGATGATGACGGCCTTACTTGGCGATTCCCATTTCAACCAACCGATTCACATTCAACAAATTGTAAGGCCGGCAGTGAACCTGCCTATAGGAATCAGTAAAATCCGGTTAAGGAATTGCATAAAAATAATTTAAAATCAGCAGGTTAAACGATATTTTTGCTTGACATTGGGTCGTCAATATGGGCGGCGTTTTGTATGCCCTATTATATCAAGAGGTTATACATGCCACGCACATTCGACCCTTTCCAAAAGCTCAATGCCCTGGAGTTTTTCTCTTTTTTTCAACCAGCGACTGAGGCAACATCACGGATGCCAGCTCTTGATTCCAAAGGAAACCGACCATTGCAGATGACTTTTGAGGAACATCTGCGCGCGCTGGTTTACTTTCATCTTGAAGAACACCATTCTGCTCAACACCTGCTGCAAGTGCTTGAAGAAGATGATTTTGCCAAAAGTGCCATCGCACCAGAAAACGGAATCAAAAAGAGCAGCTTCTCAGAGGCCACCAACAGCCGGGGACTTGAACAGTTCATGTATGTCTATCAGAACTTACAAGCTCAGGCATCTTCGATTTTACCCAAGCAACATCCCGAACTCGGTGATCTGGTGGGGATCGACGGTTCCCTCATCGATGCAACCTTATCCATGCATTGGGCCGACTACCGTAAAAAATCCAAGAAGGCGAAGGTCCACGTCGGTTTTGATCTGAACCGGGCGATTCCAAGAAAGCTTTATCTTACCGATGGTAACGGGGCTGAAAGACCTTTCGTCAGCTTGATCCTGTCTGACGGTCAAACCGGTGTGATGGACCGGGGTTATCAAAGCCATCAACGCTTTGACCAATGGCAGAATGATGGAAAGCTGTTTATGTGCCGGATTAAAGCCAGCACCAAGAAAACGATCATTAAACAAAACCCCATTGCCTCTGATAGTATCGTTTTTTTTGATGCCATCGTTGTTCTGGGCACCACGGAAGTCAATCAAACACAAACCCCACTTCGTTTGGTGGGTTACGAGGTGGATCGCGTTAAATACTGGATCGCTACGAATCGTTTTGATTTAACTGCCGAGCAAATCGCCACTGCCTATAAGCTCCGATGGGATATCGAAAATTTTTTCGCTTGGTGGAAACGGCACCTTAAAGTGTATCATCTCATCGCCAGGAGCGAGCATGGCTTGATGGTGCAAATTCTGGCAGGTCTGATCACCTATTTGTTGCTGGCAATCTATTGCCATCGCCAATTTAACGAGCGCGTTTCCATCAAGAGAGTCCGCCAACTGCGCATAAAAATCCGGAATGAATTACGCGCTGGTGTTTTTGGCAAACCCCCTGATTCAAATTTTAAAGAGCAAGAATTACATACCGTTAATGCAAGTACTTAGCCGGAAATTACTATATAGGAATGGCTTATCCGCATATTCGGGAAAGGAACGAAAGTATCTACTGTCTTTCTGGCATCAGCCACGACGTCAAAATGAAAAACACCGCACACAACATCTTGCATGCGGCTTTCAGATGCCCTTGTCACGAACGCGCGGATCGTGCTTCAAACGCTCCTGGATGCCCCGGCCCACTTGCCAGGTTCGTGAGAAATCCGACCAGAAGGCTTCGTTTTCCACTTTCCAGCCAGGTCCGAAGCGTTCGTCGAAATACTCCCCCAGTTTGTCGAAGAGCAGTTTCCAGGGAGGCTTGCCGGCCGCCCGGGCCGCCAGCAATGCTTCGAGAAGGTCGTCCAGATCGGCCAGGGTCTCCTTGGGAAGATAGGCGATGGCCCCTTTGCGGATGGACGCCATGAGGGTATCCGGGTTGACGGCGTGGGCGGTAAGCATGACCGTGGGGATATTTCGGGCCACCGCCTCTTCCAGCAGCTCCAGCCCGTTGACCCCCATGATATCCAAAATGGCCAGGTCATAGCTGCCGGTTCGGATTTTCTCGGACGCGACAGCATAATCGCCGGCGACGTCCACGTCGGCCATGTCCAGAATATCCTGGATGGTTTCCAGAATGTCCGCTTCGTCGTCCACCGCCAGAATACGCTTGCCATCCAGTTGAGTCTTTACTTCCGCCATGGGTCCTTTTCCTTTCCGATCCGTTGTAAGCGTTCACAGGGCACCGCATCTGCTTTGTTCCCGGGCATTCGAAGTACGAAAAAGTACATCTACATGCCCGGCGCCGCGCATCTGTGGCACCCTGTAAACGCTTACCGTGCGAGGTTTTGAATTCATTGGGCGTTTCAACCCCGTGAACAGGTAAGATCCGTTGATTCAGATTCCCTGTTCGGACAATCCCTCGGGCTGCTCGAAAACCAGCGGCAGCGTAAAGCGGAACACCGCCCCCGGCCCGCGGTCGCATTTCACCGTAATGTCGCCCCCCATCCGGCGGGCCAGAATCCGCGCACCGGCCAACCCCAGGCCGTGACCGGTCCTGGACAGCGTCGCGCACGGTTTCATGCGGGTGTAACGCATGAAAATCAGCTCCCGGTTCTCCTTTTCCACGCCGGGGCCGTCGTCCACCACCTCTACCAGCAGCCGATCCTCGACGCAGTCCATGCCGATATCCAACCGCCGGCGGCGATGCTGGAGCGCGTTTTTAATCAGGTTGCCCACAATCTGCCTGAACTTGGTCTGATCCTGGCATAACCGGACCTGGCGGGCGCCGTCGCTGCAACCGATTCGGATGCCGCCCCCGACCAAAAGCGCTTCCCGCTCGGATGCCGATGCAGCGCCGCCCAAATTTTCCTGAAGATCGGCGTCCACCGATTCCAGCGTCTCCATCAGCACCGCGTTGACCTCATCCAGCGCATTGAAGTGGCAGCACTGAAAGCAGCCGGCATCGGACCGTCCCACCTCCAGCAGATCCGCAAGCAGGCCGCGCGCCTTTTTGGAATTGCGCAGGGCACGTTCGAGCGTTTTCTGCTGACGCCCGGTCAGCGGTCCGTATTTATCGGGCTTTTCCAGAAGCATGCGAACGGCGGTTTCGATAACGGCGACGGGATCCTTCAACTCGTGGATGAGAAATTCCACGTCGATATCGCGAAAGAACCGGCCTTCGGCAGATAGATGGTCGCTGTTTTTGTTTTTCTTTTCTTCAGTCATGGCTCACGGTTTACCGGTCCGGAACCGGATCTGCATGCGGGTGCCCCCGGAGGCCTCGCAATCCGCCCGACTGCGGCAATACTCACATTTGTCGATGTCTCCGGGACAAAGGTCGGCATCCGAAGGAATGTGCCGGCAGCGCCGGGAAATCATGCGCGTATCGAATCCGTACCGCTCGGAGAAAATGGTCATCCGCAGCAGATCGAATCCCTTGCCCCCGGCATTGAAGTCATACGGCGCTCGGGTTGCGTAGGTCAACGGTTCTCCGGCGGCGAAATAGTGGTTGAAGATCAAGCGCTGCTTTTCCTTGGTGATGCCCACGCCCCGGTCCTTTACTTCGAAAACGGGTCCTTTTTCGCCATTTCCGACCACCACCGTCACACGTCCCCGGTCCGGCGTATTTTCGATGGCGTTTTTCACCAGCCCTTCCACGATTTTCTGCATCACTTCCACCGGCAGCCACACCGGTGGGACCGGCTCCAGACGCGCCTCCAGTTTAATGCGGCGGTGGGCGAACCGAGGTTCGATTTCTTTCAGATATTGGCCGACCATCCGATCCAGCGTGATTTCAACGCGAGGCAGATCCGCCTTTCCGAACTCCCGGTCGATGATTTCCTGAATTTCCCGGGGCAATCGGGTGCTGCCCGGCTCCGTTTCCGCCAGGGTCACCAGCATATCACGGCAGGCGTCGAGCAGGAAAGAGAGCATGCCGTGGGCCCGGTAGTCCTGCTCCCGCAGCATGTCGCCGATTTCGTACTGCATATCCAGCAGCCGTTGGAGGTTGCGCCGCGCCCGGGCCATGATGCGCCTGTCCCTGTCACCGGACGAATCCGGGGCGAGCCGTTTCTCCAGCAGGCCCAGCGAAGCCGAAAGCACCGAAAGCGGGGTTTTCAGTTCGTGGGAAAGATGATGGATCACCTGCTCCTTGGCCCGGTTGAGCCCTTTTACATTGTCATAGGTTCGCTGCAGGGCCTCGTTGATGCGGGCGTTCTCGATGGGCAGCGCCACCAGGTTGGCCACGGCAGACAGCAGATCCACATCGGCATCGCCAAAGGCGCTCTCCTTTTTGTTGACCGCGCACAAAACGCCGATCATACGATCCTGCACGCGCAGGGGCACATCCAGCATATTCTTGTGGTGGAACTGGGCCTGCTTGTCCACCTCGCCGTAAAAATACGGGCTTTGGGAGGTGTCGGGAACGATCAGCGGCCGCCCGGTCCGGTACACCTGCCCGGCCACCCCCTTGTCCATGGGAAACCGGATTTCCTGCATCTTGCTGCCGGTTTCCCGGTCTTCGTAGGCCGCCACCGGAATGTAGAATTCTCCGGCTTTTTCGTCGATGAGAATCACCATGGCGCCGTCGACGCGGATCAGTTGCTGGACCTGGCGGGTGATGTAGGCCAGCATCGGCTCCAACTGGGCGTAGCGGTGCAGGGCCTGGGCAATGCGGAACAGGGCCTGGTTGGTCTGCTCGGCCCGTTTGCGGGCGGTTACGTCCCGCAGGGTGATGACCTGGCCGGCCGGGCGGTCGTCTTCATCGTAAAAAACCGCCCCATCGACAACGATGTCCAGCAGGCGACCATCCTTGGTCAGCCGCCGGGTTTCAAAGCCATGGAGCACCTTTTCGGCAAGCAATTTCTTGATACCCTGCCGGGTGTGCTCTTTTTCCGCTTCGGGCACGAAAGGAATACGCCGGCCTTCCAACTCGGTCAGTTTCCAGCCGAAAACCCGTTCGAAAGCCGGGTTGAGATAAGAAACCGTGCCGTCCAGATTGAAAACGAAGACCGGATCGGGCAGAAATTCGAGAAACGCCCGGTAGCGTCGTTCGGCCTGGCGACTGGCTCGATAGAGGTCGTGGGAACGTTTCTGGGAAGTCTCCAGCTCCTGCTGGTCGGCGATCTTGCGGGTGACATCCCGGGCCACTCCCTGAAAGCCGGTTTTCCTGCCCTGGCGGTCAACAATCAGGCTGACCGATATTTCCAGGATCCTTTCCTCACCGTCCTTGCGTATGATTTTCCAGATGATGCCTTCGGGGATCTGGCCGGATTCGTACAACCGGTTGAACATGGTATAGGCGTAGAGTGCATTTTCCGCGTCCATGAATTCCCGGTAGTTGCGACCCCGGATCTCCTCGGCCGTGTAACCGAAAATGCGGCACAGGGCATTATTGAAAAACCGGAATTCGCCTTTCAAATCGGTTTCGTAAAACCCGTCGGCCACATCCTCGAGAAGCACCCGGAAACGTTCCCGGAATACATCTTCGTCATCCCGGGCGGGATCGGATTTCGGTGAGTCGGCAGTCATGGGAGTGGCCGCCGGCGTCAGGAATCGAGGTCCGAATTTTCGAGGATACCGAACTGCTTGGAGTCCAGCAGATTAACCCCGTTTTCCTGCATGACCGCGATGGCCCGGTCATTATCGGAAAACCGGAAGATCATGACCGCCTGCTCACGGCTCTGTCTCAAAAAGGCGTACATGAACACCACCTGGATATTGGCATCCAGAATCGGCTTGAGCACCACGGCCAACTGACCGGGGCGATCCTCGATCTCGGCGGCGACGACTTCGTTCACCATGGCGGGAATGTGCATCTCCATGAGCAGTTGGCGGGCTTTGGCCACGTCGGAAACCAGCAGCCGCAACTGACCGAAGGCGCCGGTGTCCACGAGATTCAACGCCCTGAGGTTGATGCCCGCATTCCCCAGTGCATGGGTCACTTCATAAAGGCGACCCGGTGAATTCTCGATGGAAATGACGATCTGTTTCAGTTTTTTCATGGCCCCTCCCCCTCTTGAATATTACCTGCCCGGAATCGGCGGCAGAAAATGCAGCCGGGACAGGCACGAAGGTTGACGCCCGGCGGCGACACCGTCCGAAGCGTTTGACAACAATCCAATAATATTGCTATTTTTTATCGTATACGATCGCAAAAAAGAACGAATTCTGTCAAGCCCCAACCCAAGGTGAACCCATGAAATCCATCGCTCTATTTGCCCTTAGCGGCTTGCTTTTAGGGATGCCCGCCGCTTCGGCGGCGTTGACCGCCGAGGAGATTCTGCTGCTCAAAGAAAACGGCGTCTCCGAGACGACCATTCAGATGATGCTGGAAAGCGAAATCCGAGCACAGTCCCGGCCCTGCGAAACCCCTCAAAAAACCATGGGCGTGAAAACCATCCGGCGGCCGGACGGCCGGGAAGCCATCGTCTACACGACCGGCCGGGGAAACCGCGACGATAAGGAAGCCCAAGAGCGTCTCAAAGAAGAACAGGCCTGGGAGATGCTGCGCCACATCATTGTGGACACGCGGGAGTCGGAAGACTGAACGGACCGATGGAAGCGGGACGAGGGAGGAGGGACGAAAACCGAACCGATCTCTTCCCTCAACCATCGTCCATCATCCATCTTCCCTCAACCATCGGCTATCACCCCGCACCCCGCCTCCCCCCTCCTTCGACTCCGACAGCCGCGATCATCTTCCTTAGATGGCTCTCAAAAACCTTCAACTCGTCACCCAGCTTCCGGGACAAATTACCAGCTTCGTCGAACGCCTCCCGGTCGGCGGCCTGTTCCAGCTGCAATGCGGCATCCGCCGCAGCATCGACCTGAAAGTTGCGGGCCATGCCCTTTAAGGCGTGGGCCGTTCGGCGCAGCAGATCCCGGTCCTTTTTGTCGATGGCCCGACCCACGGTGTCCACCAGGGGCGGATAGTCGCTGATGAACATATCGGCGACGTCCCTGAAAAAGTCGCCGTCATTGTTGAACGCGGCCAAAAGCGTCTTCAGTTCACCGCCGTCGTCGGCAGATACCGGCAAGGCTTTTGGACCTTCCTGATCCGGGTCTTTTTCGAACAGGGGAACCACCCGGCGGATGGTTTCGATCAGAGACGCGGCGGAGATGGGTTTGGAAATATAGTCGTCCATTCCGGCACCAATGCAGCGTTCCCGGTCTCCTCGCATGGCATGCGCCGTCATGGCGATAATAGGCACATGGCGGCCGGTCCCTTTTTCCAGTTCGCGGATCCGCGCCGTGGCGGTCAGACCGTCCATTTCAGGCATCTGAACATCCATGAGCACCAGATCGAAATCGCGATCGGCGAGCGCATCGATGGCCAGTCGACCGTTTTCGACGATGGCAACCCGGCAGTGCCAGTTTTCCAGCAGACGTCGGATGAATTTCTGGTTGAACGGCGTATCCTCGGCAACGAGAAGGTCGAGCGGAGGCAGTGTGAGATCCGGACCGAGGCTGCTTCTGCCTTCCGGCATCTTGAAACCGGGATCATCGGCGTAAAGCGCCTGGATAATCGCATCCAGCAGGTCGGATGGACGCACCGGTTTGGTCACCGTGGCACAGACGCCGACCTCCTGGAATCGGTCCGCCTCTTTCACCGTTTTCGTGGTGAGCATAACGATGATCCGGGGCGGCTTCCCGGCCGACGCCTGGATCGTTTTGACCAGGGAAAACGCTCCCGGCCGGGCAAGGTCCGAATCGATCAGTACCAGTTCATAGCCGGTGCCGCTCTTTTTCTCTTTTTCCAGCAGCGCCTGTCCGTCTTCCACAGAGGCTGCCGGTTTGGGCACCGCCTTCCAGCTGGCCAGCATTTCGCACAATATTTTCAGATTGGTCGCGTTGTCGTCGACCACCAGGACGCGCAGACCGCTGGGATCAATCTCCTCCGGCAAGGCGGTGCCGTCGACAGCCATGAACTCCTCATCCACATCGAAATCGACGCTGAAATGGAAAATGCTGCCCTTGCCCAACTCGCTCTTGACGCCGATCTGCCCTCCCATCAGATTGACGAGCTGAGAAGATACGGCCAGCCCCAGCCCCGTACCGCCGTACTTTCGGCTGGTGCTGCCGTCCGCCTGTCGGAAGGCTTCGAATATCAGGGCCTGCTTGCCGGTGGGGATGCCTACGCCGGTATCCCGGACAGCCACCTGCAACACCAGCCGGTTACCCTGAATGGACTTTTTTTGGGCCAGGACGACAATCTCGCCGGAATCGGTGAACTTGAGGGCATTGCCAACGAGGTTGAGCAGTACCTGTCGAAAACGATGGGCGTCTCCAATCAGCCGGTCGGGAACATCCGGCGCGACACGGTAGGCCAGTTCGAGGTCCTTCTCGTGGGCTTTAACGGCTAGAATTTTCAAGGCCTCACCGAGAAAATCCCTCAAATTGAACGCCGAGCGCTCCAACTCCAGTTTGCCGGCCTCGATTTTAGAAAAATCGAGGATATCGTTGATCACCGCAAGCAGGGAGTAGGCGGCCGAATGGACCACTTTGAGGTCTTCCCGCTGTTCATGGGAGAGAGAAGTGCCCAGCAGCAGTTCCACCATGCCGATGATGGCGTTGAGCGGCGTCCGGATCTCATGGCTCATGTTGGCCAGAAATTCGCTCTTGGAGCGGCTGGCCGCCTCGGCAGCCATCTTCTCCTGATTCAAGGCGTCCGCCTGGCGCCGACGGGTCACATCCCGTAAAATCCCCCGGTAACCAGCGGCTGCGCCTCCCTGTCCCCGAATGGGAGATACCGAGGTTTCCACCCACCGCAGG
This sequence comes from uncultured Desulfosarcina sp., assembly GCF_963668215.1. NCBI lineage: Bacteria > Pseudomonadati > Thermodesulfobacteriota > Desulfobacteria > Desulfobacterales > Desulfosarcinaceae > Desulfosarcina > uncultured Desulfosarcina sp. The sequence goes on along the minus strand of NZ_OY764190.1, from coordinate 4,032,670 downwards.
GCACCGTCCTTGCGAACGACGACAAACCCCAGATCCTTGGTGGCCCGGCCCGTACGATCGACCTTATTGAACGTGCCGATCACCTTCTCCGTCTCCGCAGGCGTCAGCAGCCGCCGGTAGTCCAACTCCCGGAGCTGGCCGGCCGGGTATCCCGTGATTCTTCTGAAGGAATCGTTGAAAACGGCAAATCGGCCTGTCGGATCGATCTCATAGTAGCCGTCTTCGATATTCTCGATGATCGTACGGTGCTTCTCTTCAATGCCGGCCAGGGCCTCATCCGCTTCCTGCCGCTGGCGAAGGGTGTGCCCCACGTGGGATCCGAAAAACATGAAAAAACAGATAACCAGCAACCGGCTGAGCACCTCGTCGATCCCCGGATGGATAACGCGGCTGAAAAATGTACCGCCTTCGGTGGTCAGGGCGAACAGCAGCGAATCGACGATCCAATAGACCAGCACCACGGCCACGCTTAAAACAAGGACGCTGCTTTCCAACCGCCGCGTGCCGGTCTGTTCCTTATCGGGTTTCATCGCTCAGGAAAGAATCTCCTCGATCTTCCGGGCCAGTTGGCTGAGGTTGTATGGTTTTTGAATGAAACCGTCGCACCCTTTTTTCAGGATGGATTCGGCCTGCCCCTCGATGCTGTATCCGGAGGAAAGAATCACACGAACATCAGGTTTGATGGCCTTGATTCGGTCGTAAACGATTTCGCCACCCAGGTCCGGCATGATCAGATCCAGGATCAGCAGCTTGATGCGATCCTGGTTTTCCTCGAACACGCGCAGGGCTTCTTTTCCACCGCCGGCCAGCAGCACTTCATAGCCCAGCTCGTTGAGCATGGCCTTGTCGGCATTGAGAATGTACTCTTCGTCATCGACAACCAGGATGGTTCCCGATCCCTTTTTCGGACGTTTTTCCGAGGTGACGACCCGCTGTTTGTCCTTTTCCCTGGGTTTTTCGAGGATGCGGGCCATGGGAAGATAAACCGAAAACGTCGTCCCGCGGCCCACCTGGCTTTCTACGGTGATGACTCCGTGGTGACGTTTGATAATCCCGAATACCGAGGCCAGGCCCAGCCCGGTTCCCTCTCCCATGGGGCGGGTGGTGAAAAAGGGTTCGAATATCCGTTCGATGGTCTTGGCGTCCATCCCCGATCCGGTGTCGGCCACATCGATCCTGACGTATCTGCCCGCAGCCAGGTGGTAGGGTTTGACAAAAGTATCATCGAGACTGACCGGGGACGCGGAAACGGTCAGGGTTCCCCCCGCGGACATGGCATGCCAGGCGTTGACATACAGGTCCATCAAAGCCAGTTCGATCTGGGCGGCGTCCACCTCCGCCATGATCGGATCTTCCTGCAGGCGGCAGACCACGTGAATTTCTCTGCGGGTGCGGGCAAACATCCCCGTAGAGCCCTCGATAATTTCGTTGATATCCATCAGATCGAGGGAATAGCGCCCCCCCTTGGCAAAACTGAGCAGTTGGCGGGTCAGGTTGGCGCCGCTGTCGATGCAGCGTTCCATGCCGGCCAGTTCATCGTAGCCGGGATCGCCGGGGGATTTGTCCTGGATGAGAATCGAGACATTCCCCTGGATCCCCATCAGCAGGTTGTTGAAGTTGTGGGCGATGCCGCCGGCCAGGTTTCCGATGGCGTCCATGCGCCGCACATGCTGCAGCTGGTACTCCAGGTTGCGCCGGTCGGTGACATCCGTGATCAAAAGAATCGTCGTGTCCGCTTCCCGCTTCACCGGAAAGCTGCGGATAACCAACTGGCGCCCGTTGAGTTCCAGGGGGCGGGTCAGTCCAACCGTTGGTCGCTCCCCCTTGTCGTTCTCCAGCAGCCCTTCGATGCGCGGTCTGTCCGCTTCGTCGAAAAGTTCCCGGGGTTCGGCGGAGAGCAGGTTTTCCAAAGGGATGCCGAAGAGCTTTACCGCTGCGGTATTCGCGTATACCACGCGCCCGGTATACACTTCGACGATACCCTCGTTCATGCTTTCCAGAATGGTTTCCAGATGGCGGTTGCGGCCAAGCAGCTCCTTGGTCATTCGCCGGGCGTAGACCGGAATGCCGTCCATCGACGCGATGCCGCGAATCTCCTGTTCCGAAATCGGTTTGGAAGGCGCGTTGGCGTCCTCGATGGCGGCCAGCACATGTTTGCCCATCTGGCCGAAGGGGCCCTTGGCGATGCAGGTGTTCACCCCGATTTTCCGGAAATCGAGGTCCATTTCGGCCACTGCGGCCGAAATGATCACCAGGTAGCAGTTGCGCATGTGCTCCATGGTCCGAATGATCTGACAGAGTTTGTCGCCCCCGATCTTGGGGATGATGAGGTCGACGAAAACGATGTCCGGACGATAACGGGTAAGCAGGCTCAGGGCGCTCAGGCCGTCTTCGCAGGTTTGAACTTCATGGCCCTTGCCTTCGAGAAGATTGGATAGGAATTTGAGGATCATGCGGTTGTCATCGACAACCAGAATTTTCTTTTTCATGGATTCGTCGTCTTTCGATGAATACCCTTGCAGTTGGGATGATCGGGAGGTACAACAGCGAACTTGCGCCACCGCGGCAATGATGATGCCTCATAACCTATTGTTGAATATTACTCTTTCAGGTCAACCGATTATGCACAGGCAGCCATTGGCGGTCAAGCAAATTATGGTCCATGTACGCACGGTCTTTGCGCCCTGTTTTTAATTGACAACCTTCCTTTGGCTTCCTAAAAAGATATCAGCTATGTAAAAAATGAATCGCAACCGGCTGCCCTCGGGAAATTGGAGCGGGTCATTGAAGGCAGCTTTCCTTTTTTCTTCAAAGAGATCTTTCGCTTATGCACTATGACGATACCATAGAGGAGTCGCAGCACTACCTGCGGTTGGCGCTGACTTTTCTCGGCAAGTACAGCCTGCCGACCGACCCGCTGAACTATTGCGTCTGGTATGAATATTCATCGGGGAGGAACGAGGACCTGAACGCGGCCATCGACGCATGCCTGGGGAGCGAGGCGGCATTTTCCAAAGATGCCATCCGAAGTCTTTTCGATCTTCATATTGCCGGCAGCGAAGAGAAGGTGAGCAAGCTGGTCCGGGAAAAACTGAAAAAGCTTTTCATCGAAGTCATCGGTGCCGTCCAGACCACCAACCAGCATTTTTCCGAATCCGAAACCAACCTGGAAGCGATCAACGACACCCTGAAACCGAGCCTGTCCGAAGCCGACATCGAAAAAATCGTCAATCAGATAAAAAGTGAAATCAACAAGCTGAAATCTTCAAGCACCTCTTTTAAAGAGCGGCTCAAACAGGCCACCAGTGAGATCGACCGTTTGAAGGCCCGAATCACGCGATATCGCAAGGAAGCCCGCCTGGATCCGTTGACCGGGATCGCCAACCGCCGGGGTTTTGAAAAAAGATTGATCCAAACCATCGACGACGCCAACACTAACGGGTTCACCCTCTGTGCGATCATGGCCGATATCGATCATTTCAAGCGGGTCAACGACACCCACGGCCACACGGTGGGGGATAATGTCATTCGCATGGTGGCCGCCACCATCAAAGATACCATCAAGGGAAAAGACCTGGCCGCACGCATCGGCGGCGAAGAATTCGCCATCCTGCTTCCGGACACCCCGATCGAAGGGGCCACGATCCTTGCCGAAAAAATGCGTCTTACGTTTGAACAACTCGACCTGAAAAAGAAAAACACCGGGGAGCGTCTGGGCAAGATTACCCTCTCCTTTGGTGTGACCAGCTATAAAACCGGCGAATCTGCCGATAGCTTCATGAACCGGGCCGACCAGGCTCTGTATCAATCCAAGAAGACAGGTCGCAACAAGGTCACCGGCCTGTAATTCTTGGATGAGCACGAGTTAGCGTCCATCCACAAATGGAGATGGATGAACCGCGTTGGAGGGCCGCTGTCCGGCCCATGCTGCCGCACACCTGCACCATGGGATCGGGTCAATCTTTCCTACGGAGGACGATTCCATGCACCCTAACCTGACGGATCACCTGAGAACCGAAATCGCCGCGTTGAAGGAAGCCGGCCTGTACAAGGACGAGCGGGTCATCACCTCGGCCCAGCAGGCGGCCATTGTCGTGGGTGGCGGCAAGACCGTACTGAACTTTTGCGCCAACAACTACCTGGGATTGTCCAACCATCCCCGCCTCGTGGAGGCCGCCCGCGCGGCCCTGACCACCCACGGTTTCGGCATGTCCTCGGTTCGCTTCATCTGCGGCACCCAGGATATCCACAAGAATCTGGAAGAGCGGATCAGCCGGTTTTTAGGCACCGAAGACACCATCCTTTACAGCTCCTGCTTCGACGCCAACGGCGGCCTTTTCGAAACCCTCCTGGGCGAAGACGATGCGGTGATTTCGGACGAACTGAACCACGCCAGCATCATCGACGGCGTCCGTCTGTGCAAGGCCAGGCGGTTTCGATACAAAAACAACGACATGGACGATCTCGAGCGTCAGCTGAAAGCGGCCGTCGCCTGCCGCTATCGCCTGATCGCCACCGACGGGGTGTTTTCCATGGACGGCATCATCGCCGATTTGAAAGGCATCTGCGATCTGGCCGACCGCTACGATGCCCTGGTCATGGTGGACGACTCCCATGCCGTCGGCTTCATCGGCGAACATGGGCGGGGAACACCGGAATACTGCGGCGTATCCGACCGGGTGGACATCCTTACCGGCACCCTGGGAAAAGCCCTGGGCGGCGCTTCGGGGGGCTATACCTCCGGACGCCGGGAAATCGTTGCCTGGCTGCGCCAGCGCTCCCGGCCCTATCTGTTTTCCAACTCCCTGGCGCCGGTCATCACCGCCACCTCCATCGCCGTGCTGGATCTATTGGAAGAAAGCTCGGACCTGCTGGGCCGGCTTTCGGAGAACAGCCGCTATTTTCGTGAGAAAATGGAAGCAGCGGGCTTTTCCCTGGTGCCTGGCCACCATCCCATCATTCCGGTCATGCTGGGCGACGCGGTTCTGGCCCAAAAAATGGCGGCGCGCATGCTGGAAGAAGGCATCTACGTGGTGGGATTCAGCTTTCCGGTGGTCCCCAAGGGGCAGGCCCGCATCCGCACCCAGATGTCCGCCGCCCACACCCGGCAGCACCTGGACCGGGCCATCGATGCCTTTATTCGTGTCGGCCGGGAACTGGAGGTCATCAAATGAAGACCATGAAAGCCCTCGTCAAACAAAAACCTGAAGCCGGGATCTGGATGGATGAGGTGCCTTTCCCGAGCATCGGCCACAACGATGTGCTGATCAAGATCGTCAAAACCGCCATCTGCGGGACGGACATCCATATCTACAACTGGGATGCCTGGGCCGAAAAAACCATTCCCGTCCCCATGGCCATCGGCCATGAGTTCGTAGGCATCATCACCGAAATCGGCAGCGAGGTCCGCGGATTGAAAGAGGGCGACCGGGTATCGGCCGAGGGCCACATCACCTGCGGTCACTGCCGCAACTGCCGCGCGGGCAAGCGCCATCTGTGCCGCAATACCATCGGCGTCGGGGTCAACCGTCCCGGCTGCTTTGCCGAATATATCAGTGTACCGGCGTCCAATGTTTTCCGGGTGCCGGGTTCCATCGAGGACGACATCGCCGCCATCCTGGATCCCTTCGGCAACGCCGCTCACACGGCCCTCTCTTTCGATCTGGTGGGGGAGGACGTGCTGATCACCGGCGCCGGCCCCATCGGCATCATGGCCGTGGCAATTGCCCGCCATGTGGGCGCCCGGTTCGTCGTTATCACGGACGTGAACGACTACCGCCTGGATCTTGCCCGGCAGATGGGGGCCTCGGCCGCCATCAACGTGACCCAAACATCCATCGTCGACACGGAGCGGGAGTTGGGGATGAAGGAGGGCTTTGACGTGGGACTGGAAATGTCCGGCAGCATCCAGGCCTTCCGGGACATGCTCCAGGTCATGAACTACGGCGGCAAGATCGCCATTTTAGGCATTCCCACCGGAGAAGTCTCTCTGGACCTGACTCAAATCATCCTCAAGGGGCTTGTTCTAAAAGGAATCTACGGGCGTGAAATGTTCGAAACCTGGTACAAGATGACCAGCATGCTTCAGAGCCGCCTGGACATCTCCACGGTGATCACCCACCGCTTTTCCGTGGACGACTTCCAACAGGCCTTTGACGTCATGCGCTCGGGGATGTCGGGCAAGGTTATATTGGACTGGCAGTAACACTTACCCTTCTTTTTTGAATTTCCCGTGCCTTAAAAAGTGGATCGTCTGTTCGATGACCTCCGGGCCGTTCATGATGAAGCCGTGGCTGCGGTGGACCACCAGAAAGTCGGCCATCTCCGGCAGCCGGGCGCGCGCCACCGACACCTTGCCGTCATCCGGTCCCGGCACCCGGCTGGAAAACCAGGGTTCCAGGGAGCGATCGCCGGTGATGATGCCCACCGGCACATCCACCGGTCCCAGGCGATTGGGCAGCGCCCCCGCCGACGTTCCCAACTGCTGGCCCGCCGGCCCCATGATCCAGCGGTAGAGAAAAAAGTCTTTGAGCAGGTCGGCGACTTCACTGCCGTGGTTGGGCGGGCTGAGCATCACCACCCGACTGCCCGGCGGCAGCGAGTGGTTCTGCAGGTAATGCCGCACCAGAATGCCGCCCAGCGAGTGGGTAACAAAATGGATGGGCGCCTCGGGGTTCTTGGATCGACACGTTTCAACCGCCTCGGCAACGACACCCGAACTCAGAGTTTCGATGTCGGCCCCGGTGGAGGGATAATCCAGATTTACCACCGTGTAGCCGCTATCTGCCAGATGGTCGGCCATTTTGGACATCGATCGGCATCCGCGCCCCATGCCGTGCAGGAGGATGACATGGGCGGAAGGGGCCTTATCGGCAACATCCATTTCCGTGGCAAAAACCGTTGCGTAGCAGCATGTCAAAATGATCATCAAGGTCAAGACACTCACAATTGAAAAAACCATCGACGCCCTCTTCGGGATGGATTGGAATGGTTGGGCTTTCATCGGTGAGCACCCGCCCCTTCTTCCCCAATGCCAATTACATCGTCAAATGCCGCATGGTCTACCGCCAGGATCAAATGGACCAGGAACCACATCGTTCCAGCAAACATACCGAACAGGTGGCTCAGGGGCACGACAACAAAACCATGGTGATCCCAATCGAACAGGCAGGCTTGGCCGGAAACCAATTCATAGCCGGTCTTCAGGACCAGGGTTGCCAACATGACAAGACCAACCCATCGGATCATTCCGCTGTGACCGGACAAACTGAATCCAAAAAAAACCAGCAAACCGCATAAAATTCCCGAGAGGCCGCCATATCGTCCCATGGATGGGTGGGTGAGGAAAAGGCCGACACCCACTACCATTGCCGCCAGCAGGCACCCAACGGCAAAACACACACGGTTTTTCCTTTCGATCCAGGAGCCGACCACCACCAGCGGCAGCAGATTGCTCCACAAATGCAAGGCGGAATAGTGGAAAAGATGGCCGGTGATCAACCGCCAGATTTGGCCCTGGAGGATCGCCCCGCGGTCGTATACCATCCACTGGCCGACCCACGGAACATGGGTCGCCACCATGGCGGCAACGGCAACCGTCAAGGTGCCGACCGGCAAAAAACCTGTCGAGGGCCGGTTCATCGGCTCCTCCGACGGCCGAGGCACCAACCGGCAATTCCCGTTGCCGCAAACAGCACCGCGAAGCTCCCGCCCGTGAAACCGCCTCCGGAATATCCGGCGCGCCGCGAAATTTTGACCTTCTCTGGCTGTTTTTCAATGGTTTCTTTGAAGCGGTTCAACTGCGCTTCCAGATTGACAATCAAATCATCGGCCGCCTGTTCGAAAGCGGTGATCCGGTCCTTGCGAAGCTGCTCGGACAGGTTGACCGGTGTGGCCGTACTTTTGATCCGGCTGACGCCCGGTGCCCGGAACAGCAGGGTGCGACTTCTGATATCGTAAACCGCGGCATCCACCATGGTGTGCGTGGCATTTTTCTCCCCGGGTACGATGTAGGCCCCCACCAGTGTCCAATAGGTGATCGAAGCGACGCCTTCATCCGTGAACTGGGTCTGGTCATAAGAAACCAGCGCAATGACGTCGACATCGAACATGGTGCGAATCTGATCGAGATTGGAGAAACTGCCTTGGGGAACGAGATAGGCCGATGGAATGATCTCGATGGTGTCAATAAAATCGAGGGCCTCGAACCGTTGGCCGACTTTTTCGAGTAAGACGGTTTTATCCGTCTCGGACAGCACGGCATCCTCTCTCCCGACGCCTCCACCAGCCCACAACCCACCGGAGCGATATCCATTCTTACCATGGCTATCGGGAACGAAAGCGACCCCCACCCGGATGGGCAGTTGAAGGTGGGGAAGCCCGGTCTTTTCGACGATACGATCCTTGTCGGGATAGAGATAATCCACGGCTGAGCTGTTATAGCGCTGGACAGTATGGCCGCAGCCGGCCAGCCAGACCAGGGCAACGATCAACAAAGAAGCTTTTCTTTTCATCGGGCACCCTCCTTTTTCAATTCCGGGTTTGCATGCCACAATTTCAGGACCATCTCCCGCAGCCTATTGGCCGTCACGTTCACCGGGTCGATGGGAAAACCCGCCACAAGCTCAACACGGGACCAGAAGCGCCGGGGCAGGCTGGCCATGGCATGACCGTTTTTGTGGCTGAAAAAGCTGCCCCAGAGGCCTTTAAGGGCCATGGGCACCACCGGCACGGGATTGCGGACCACGATCCGCTCGATGCCGCGCTTGAAGATCCCCAAACTGCCGTCACGGGTCAACTGCCCTTCGGGGAAAATACAGACGACTTCGCCATTTTCCAACGCCCTGGCGATTTCGTCAAAGGCATTCTTCAGGCCCCTCGGATTGGTGCGGTGCGAAGCGATGGGAATGGCCCTGGCCGCCCGGAAAATGAAATTCAGCAGGAACAGACGGTAGATGGGCTCGTAGATGACAAACCGCACCGGCCGCCGGCAGGCGCCAATGATCAGCAGCGCATCCATGTAGCTGACATGGTTGCAAACCAGCACGGCCGGGCCCGATTCGGGAATGCGGTCCAGGTCCTGGTGCCGGAAGCGGTACAGGGTATGGGTGATGGCCCATACCAGAAACCGCATGGCAAATTCCGGAACCAGCCAGCAGATATATAGGCCCACAGCCATGTTGACCAGCGCCAGCAGCAGGAAAAAGACCGGGATGGATACACCGGCCACGCCGATGAGAAGAGCCCCGGCCACCGAAGCTATTACCATGAACAGGGCGTTGACGATGTTGTTGGCGGCAATCATGCGGGCCCGCTCCTCGGGTTGGGTGCGGGTCTGGATCATGGCGAACAGGGGCACGATATACAGCCCGCCGAAAACGCCGATCATAACCACGTCCATCATCACCCGCCAACTGCCGCTGACCGCCAGAAAGCCGGACAAAGACAGAAGTTCCTGCGACTGCGGCAAGCGGCAGGCCCAGAACAGATCCATGCCGAAAAGACTCAACCCGAGCGATCCCAGGGGCACCAGCCCCAGTTCCACCTTTTTGTCCGAAAGGCGCTCGCACAGGATCGACCCGATGCCCACACCGATGGAAAACAGGGTCAGCAGCAGGGTGACCACACTCTCGTCACCCATCAGCACGGTTTTGGTGAAATTGGGCAGTTGGGTCAGATAGGCGGCCCCCAGCAGCCAGAACCAGGATATTCCCAGGATGGACAGAAAAACGGAGCGCTGCCGACGGGCATGGCCGATGGTCCGGAAGGTTTCACGGGCCAGGTTCCAGCGGACGGTCAGATCAGGCGAATGAACAACCGTAGGGGGGATCTTACGGCTGGCCCACCAACCGATCAGGGCCACACCCACCAGAACGAAGCCGATGGTCTGCGCTCCATTGGGCAACTGAATCCACACTCCACCGCACAGGGTGCCGAGCAGGATGGCAATAAAGGTGCCCATCTCCACCAGGGCGTTGCCGCCCACGATTTCCTCCGACTTCAGGTGTTCGGGCATGATGCTGTATTTGACCGGGCCGAAGAACGCGGATTGGGAACCCATGAGAAACAGAAGGGCCAACAGCAAAACGGTACTACCGGTATAAAAAGCCAGCCCGGCAACGGCCATGATGGCGATCTCCAGGAGTTTGATTCTGCGAATCAGCAGCGATTTCTCCATTTTATCGGCAATCTGGCCGGCTGTTGCCGAAAAGAGGAAAAACGGCAGGATGAACAATCCTGCGGCCAGATTGATGATCACGTCCGATGAAGCGCCAAGCTGGCGGCTGGCTGTAAAGGCGATAATCAGCATCAAGGCATTTTTAAACACGTTGTCGTTAAACGCGCCCATGAACTGGGTCCAGAAAAAGGGCGCAAAGCGCTGGGTGGTCATCAGCCCCAGCGGTCCCTGTTGCCGTGTTGCAGCAGGTTCGCCGCCCGTTGACGTTTTTTCGGCCCAATCGTTTCGAGCTGCTTTTCCCGTTTGCGAAGTTTTCTTTTGCATGGTTTCTCCCTGGCTTGATTGCGCATGATCCTTGGCTTGGATACGTCTTTACCTATATCAAATCCCATGCCGCCCCGCCGAAAAGAAGATAACCAGCTATTATTTCATTCTTTTCTGATTTTCTGACCGATCAACACATAAATATCGGCGACAAGGGTTTGCTCATTTTTTGCTTATATGCTATACAAAATATGACTATTTACATATAAAAACAGAAAGTACTTGCCGGAACCGCCATGGAACGACTCAAACCTACGGAACGCCACTTTTTTTCCCTGGTTCACCAGGCCGTTTACGCCAATCCGTTCAGTGATCGCCGCGGCCGGGTAGACCTGGAGATCGCCGGCTTTTTTGCCGACACAGACGAAGATCGGGGTTTTCAAAAAACCATCTCCCAGATCCGCACCCATATCGGCCGGCTGGAGAACGAGAATCGCGCCGACATCACCCGCTACGCCGAAGCGGATCGCGAACTTCTGACCAGTTCGTTTTTGTTTGACCTGTTCCATCGTTTCGTGGAGCGCTTCGATCGGTTGATCGTGGACCAGCTCCAGGCGGGCGACCGATCACTGCCGGTTCAGTTTTATGGGGAGGCGATGGGTCAATTGACGGCCTGGGGATTCAGTCGCCATGAAGCCTTGCGCTATCTGGCCATGTGCTACCAGCTCCGCCGGGCGTTTTTTTTCATCGATAAAAACCTGAAAGGACGCAGCCAAAGCATGCGCAGGCTTCGGGAGAGCCTGTGGAACAACGTGTTTACTCACGATATGGATCTCTACCACCGCTTTTTGTGGAATCGTATGGAGGATTTTTCCACCATGCTTCTCGGCGCCACGGGAAGCGGCAAAGGGACCGCCGCCAGCGCCATCGGGCGGTCGGGCTTCATTCCTTTCGATGAGAAGAAGGGCTGTTTCGCCGAAAGCTTCACCCGTTCGTTTATTGCCCTGAACCTATCCCAATACCCGGAATCCCTGATCGAATCGGAATTATTCGGCCATCGCAAAGGCGCCTTTACCGGTGCGGTCGACGATTTCGAGGGCGTCTTCGACCGCTGCAGCCCCTTTGGCGCCATCTTCCTGGACGAAATCGGAGAAGTCGGTGAACCGATTCAGATCAAACTGCTGCAGGTAATTCAGGAACGCATCTTCAACCGGGTGGGGGACCATCGTGCCAGGCCGTTTCGCGGGCGGGTGATTGCAGCCACCAACCTTACCGAGGCGCAGCTGCTCGACGGCAAAACAATGAGAAAAGATTTCTTCTACCGGCTATGCTCGGATCTGATCGTCGTTCCCTCCCTGGCCCAACGGATTCGTGAAGATCCGGGGGAACTGGACGATCTGCTCCTGGTGGTGATCCAGCGAATTGTCGGTGAGCCTTCCGAGGAACTGACGCAATGGGTGAAAAATCAAATTTGCAGGGCCCCCGGGATCGACTATCCATGGCCCGGCAATGTGCGGGAACTGGAGCAGTGTGTGCGCAGAATTTTGTTGAAACGGGAATACGCCCCGCTGTCCGGTCAGGCGGCGCCGGATCTGGCAGCGCAGCTGATGACAGGGCTTAAGCATCAACACCTCGATGCCAAGAGCCTGATGGGAGGCTACTGCTTCCTGCTGCACCAGGCGCATCAAACCATCGAAGCGGTGGCCCGCATCACCGGACTGGACCGCCGCACGGCAAAAAAACACATCGAAAACGGCCGGCAGCGGTTCCGTCCGGAGGAATAATTCGACCTCAGCCCTTGATCACCCGCGGCGTCAGCATCTGGTGCTGGGGGCAGATGGACTTGGGGTTCTGGTACACACTGCCGGCAAAGGCGGCCAGATAGCGTCGAATTTCGGACATCTTAACGACTTCGTCCACAAACCCTTTGCGGGCGCAATACTGGGGTCGGGAGTTGTCATGGTACTCCTGAGCCATCTGGTTCATCTTGTCGATCACCGGCTGCAGCGGTTTTCCGGCATTCTTCTCTTTGACCAGACGGCGGGAGAAACTGGCCGCAGCGGCGGTTTCCCCGTGCATCACGTAAATTTCCGTAGTGGCCACCCCGAGGGTCAGGGCGTTGTGCCGGTTGGCCGTGGGCCCGCCCATCACATAGTGGGCCGCCGCAGTGCCTTTTCGCAGCACCACCAGAATCTGGCGCACATCGGTGGACTGGATCGAATAAATCAGGCTCTGGCCCAACCCCAGCAATTCGGCCTTCTCGGCGATGTCGCCCACATCGATGCCGGAGGTGTCCTGGAACCAGATGATGGGCACCCGGTCACGCCCGCATAGGGTAACGAACTCGTTCATCTTGATCAGGCCCTGGCGGTAGAGCTTGCCGCCGATGCCCGGATAGTCGGCATACTCGGGATACCCTTCGCCCAGCCAGCCCTGCCGGTTGCCGATGACGCCCATCAGATAGCCGTCGATCTTGACCAGGCCGGCATAGATTTCCGGTCCGTAATCGGGTTTGAATTCCAGGTGTTCGCTGCCGTCGACAATGCGGGCCAACACCTGATCGAAGTCGTAAATCTGCTTCTGGTTCATAGGCACCAGGCTATAGATGTCTTCCGCCGAAAAGAGCGGTGCTTTGGGTTCCGCCACCCGGAAAAACTTGGGGTTGTATGCCGGAATGTCCTGCATATATTCCTTAACCCCGTCGAGCACCTGGGTTTCCTCTTCGTAGACATGGCGGAAAAAGCCCGTGGCGTCATAGTGGACCTCGACCGATCCCGGCGGCTTGGCCTTAAATTGCTTGGCCGCGTTGATCAGCGCCTCGGCCCCTTCCTCGTCGAAATACCCCTTGGGGGACATACCGCTGAGGATGCCCCCGCCGCCGACAGCGATGTTGCAGTTTTTATGGGCGAACAAAATCGTCGGGCTGATGCTCTGATAGCCGCCGCCGGCCGGGTTGGTTCCGTATATGGCAGCCAGGATGGGAATTCCCGCCTGGTTCAGTTCGGCGTGCCGAAAAAAGGTGGCCCCCCCTCCGCGCCGATTGGCGTAAAACTTCTCCTGATCGGTGAGCTTGACCCCGCTGCAATGCACTATCCAGACCAAAGGGATATTCAGGCGTTTGGAAAGATTGGTCACCCGGAGAATGTTTTCCGCCTGTCCCGGCAGCCAGGCGCCGGCCAGCACCTTGTTGTCGAATCCGATAATGACGGCCCATCTCCCGGAGATTTTCCCGAGCCCGTCGACTACGTTGGTCGTGCCTTCCTCGTTGTCTTCCGGGTTGTACAGGGTATGCAACGGGCACCAGGTTCCGGGATCCACCAGATAATTGAGCCGCTGCCAGACGGTCATTTGGCCGCGGGCATTGATTTTCTCTTCGGAGAACCCGGCCTGTTTGACTTTCTCCGCTTCTTTCTTCAGCAGCGCTTCAAGCTCCCTGATCTGCTTGACATTTTCTTCGGAACTCTTGATTTGCCCGGCATTCAACTCCCGGCCAAAGGCCGGCATCTTCTCAAAATACGGTCTCATGGTTTCACTCCCGAATCGGTTTTACGGCGTCGTTAAAGTTGCGTTGTCCATAAGCCTTTGCGTCTTTGATAGAAGGGCCTTTCATCCATACACCGCATTCTTCGCAATTCGCAAGTCTTGTCTCATTTTTTACGAATTTAGTGCATGGTCGGCCTGGAACGGGTCAATCGTCCCGAGTCCAAAGCCCCCTAGTCTTCAACACATCCCGGAGCACCCGCAATGCGGTGTTTACCGTGGGAATCCCGCCATAGGTAAATGTCTGAAAAATAACCTCGGCAATTTCTTCGGGCTTGCAGCCCACGTTCAGGGCCGCCTCAATATGCAATCTGAGTTCCTCGGGCCGGGACAAAACGGTCAGCACGGCTACGGTCACCAGTTGCCGCGTGGGATGGGGGATCTTTTCCCGGCCATACAACTTGCCGGTGATGAAAAGAGACAGATCCCGGCCCAGTTCCTTATCGAAATCCCGCCACAGTTCGAAAGGTTTTTCTCCCTCAACACCGGAAAAATACAGCGCACCGGTCGCCTTGGTCTTTTCTACGATGTCCTCACCCATGAAATTGACTCCTTTTCGTTAGCTTGCAGAAAAGAGAAAGCCTTCGAACGATAACATCGCGAAGGCTTCTTTCGTTGAGTACTCAAATCAGGCCGCTAAACGAAACCCATCAGTTTCGGCAGCCACAGAACGACCTGGGGGAAAAATGTCATCAGTAAAAGAACAAAAATCTGAATGGCGATAAAGGGTGTGACCGCTTTGGATACATAGATCAGATCCCGGTTGGCGATGGCACCGGTAATATACAAGCTGACGCCCATGGGCGGCGTACAGTAGCCGATGGCAAGGTTCACGGTCATCACCAGCCCGAAATGCATCCAGCTGATGCCGAAGGCGTCCAGCATGGGTAGAAATACGGGCCCTAATATCATGGTGGCCGAAATGATATCCATGAACATACCCACGACCAGCAACAGCATGTTCATGGCGATCAGGAAAACGAACGGTGAGGTGATGGCCGATAAAACGGTTTCCGTGATCCGTCCGGGAATATCCTCGAGGGTCAGCAGGCGTCCGAAGCAGGTGGCTCCGGCAACGATGATCAAAAGGGTGGCCGAGGTGACGGCCGAGTTGACGGTGATTTGTTTAACCTGACTGAACTTCATGGATTTGTGGATGAACAGCTCCACGATGAAGGCGTATACGCAGGCGACCACGGCCGCCTCGTTGGCGGTAAACACACCGGAAAAAATACCGCCAAATATGATAACCGGCAGCATCAAAGACCAGAAGCCTTCCTTGAACACCGCCAGCGTCTCTATGAACGAGGGGATCGGTTTGCGCACGATCTCTTTTTTATTCCTGAAAAAGAAAAAAGAATATACACATACCAGAACCATGATCAGCACGCCGGGGAGGAATCCGGTCAGGAAGAGCCCTTCCAGACTGACGTTGCTGATCATGGAATAGAGAATCATGCCGATGCTCGGCGGTATGATCACGCCCAGGTTGGGCGAGGTGGTCATCAGCCCCAGGGTGTACTTTTCGGGATAGCCATTGTCCAACAGGGCCGGGATCATGAATCCGCCCAGGGCCACCACCGTGGCGACCGTTGATCCGGAAATGGCGCCAAACAATCCGCATGCCAGCACTCCGGCCATTCCCAGTCCTCCGGGAAGCCAGCTGACCAGTGCGTTGGCCACCTTGATCAATTTCTCGACGATAGTACCGGCGGTCATGATATTGCCGCATAAAATGAAAAACAGCACCACCACCAATGCGAAATTATCCATGCTTCGAAACATGGTCTGAAACAGCAAAAGCAGGGGGATGTCCGTAAACAGAAGAAATCCGAGGACGCCGGTAAAAAACAGACACATGAAAACAGGAATGTAGGTGGCCATGCAACCAAGCAATATCAACAGGATAATAATGTCACTCAACTCCATAAAGGTGGGTCTCCTTGCTATTCCATTCCTGCTATCTCAAAAGAGGATTATTCGCCTTCCTTTGGTGATTTCATGTCCTGATAAATGACCTGAGCAGTTCTTATAAACATCAACAGCCCTGTCAGCGGCAGGATGGCGTATAAATAAACCAGGGGGATCTGCAGAATCAGGGTTTTTTGAAACGTCCGGGCCTGCAAAGCGGCCATTTGGTACCCATACCACATCATCATTACAGAAAAAATGAGGATCACTCCATTGCTGAAATAGGTCAGCGGCATTTTCAGTTTAGGAAGCAACTGAACCGAAGCATCGATCTTGATCATCGAGCGGTTTTTCACCGCCGAACAGCACCCGATAAACGTGGTGTAGATGATAACCTCCCGAACCAGTTCTTCGGACCATGCCAGTGTGTAATTAAACCCATAACGAAGGACCACATTGAAAAACAAGGCTACGAGCGCTACTATCACGCTGATAAAAAGGGTCCAATCTTCGAAGGTAGTCAGAACCTTGTCCAATCTGTTGAGAACCTTACCTGTCATCGAAATGCCTTTTTTCTATCGGTTAGCGATGGTGTGCGGGGCAACCGTTTTTTGTGCGGACGATCACTATACAAAAAGGGGTTTCATCATTAGAAACCCCCTTTTGTCAAGATGTATTGAAACAATTATTCCGTATATCCCATGAAATCCTGTACCTCTTTCAGGTAGTTGGCCGGCCGGTAGGTGTCGCCCGAATACAATTTGTTGATTTCATCAGCGTATTTCACATGAGCGGCATTGCCCTTGCTTTTTATCCAGGCAAGATCTTCTTCAGGCAACGTATAAAATAGAATCCCGTGTTTGGAGGCTTTTGCAATCTCAACCGCCTCTTGAATTTTGGTTTGCTCCCGGATCTGGGCACAAACGTCATGAACAACCGCTTTGAAGGTGGTTTGCAGATCTGCGGGCAGTTGGTTAACCCAGGCCTTATTAAAAATCCAGATAAATAGTCCCTGGGCATAATCCAGATAGGTGTAATATTTACAAACCTCGAATTTCTTGGTGATGTTGCACACCATGGGGGTATGGTCCAGACCGGTGATCACCCCCTGTTTTAACGCAACCGGCACATCCGGCCAAGGCATAACGACCGGGTTGAAACCGCACTCTTTATAGAAAAGCTGGTTTACGGCGGCCTCGGCAGTACGGAACTTCACCTTCTTGGCTTCCTGAATGTTTCTAACCGGCGTGGTGGTTGCCCAGCCGTAGTTGCCATACCCGGTTATGTCCAGCCCCATGATACCCTGATGGTCCATGGCCATCATATAATGGTCGAACAGTTTACCGGACCCGATAAATTTGTCGAGTTTTTCGAACGAGTTGATCAAAAAGGGCAAATTGATCAAACCGAAACGAGGGCCCAAGTTGGTTGCGGCAACCGAACTGACGCCCATTCCCTGGATGGCTCCCATCTGAAGTTGGTTAAGGACTTCGACTTCGCCGCCGAGCATGGAGAACGGTTTGAAATCGAGATAAATTTGGCCGTTTGTGCGTTTCCAAAGCTCGTCGCGCATTGCAAATCCGGCATACACGCCTTTAATGACAGGATGGGACACATTGGAAACGATGCATTTATATTTTGCACCAGATGGGTCGAAATCGGGTTTCCATGCATCCAAAGACGGTTTTTTTGCAAATGCGGGACTGAACCACAATCCAATGACCAGCAAAATCACCCAGCCGATTACCACTTTTCTGTTACGAATCATCCGGCCCCTCCTTTGATTCCCCCTCTGTTATAAGAAACAAGCCCTCTGCTAAGCTATATACCAGCTACTTAACAGCCACTAAATTTTTAAGTCAAGCAAAATTTTTAAAGGCTATTCAGCTAATGAAAGCCGATAATATGCTGGAGAGTGCCTGCATATGCAAGTGTTCTTTTTTATAGAAACGATTCTAAAAAGTCAAAGGATAAAATAGGATCAGGTGCGGAATATCTGAAAGGTATGGGAGAAATGAGAAAAGAAGCCCTGCTGAAACAGCAGGGCTTCTTTAAGACAGGCAAAATTACTTTTCTATTTTTCTGGAGCAGAAGGCTCTGAATCCTTTTTGGAATCTTCCGAATCGATCACCTCTAGGCCATCGTCCGGCTCTGAGTCGGCTGGTGCGGCAGCTTCCGCCTCGTCCGTTCCGGCAGTATCGTCTTCGGCTGCGGGAGCAGAGGCTTCAGCCTGAACTTCATCAGCTTGGTCTTCCGCTTCTTCCGGTTGGTTGTCAACATCGGCAGCCGGTGGGACGGGTTTGACTTCGGTCTTTGCGTCCGCTTTCTTTTTTGTCTTTTTCTTTTTGGACGGTTTGGCATCGTCCGAGCGAACCAGTTCAACCAAGGTCATAGCGGCAGTATCGCCGGGACGCCGACCAATTTTAATTATCCGGGTATACCCACCATTGAAAGTCCCGAAACGTTCGGACGCTTCCTCAAAAAGCTTATGGACCACGTCCTTTTCACGGACAATAGCCATGGCCAGCCTGCGGGCGTGAAGATCGCCGCGTTTGGCAAGCGTCACAATGTGGTCGGCCCATCTGCGAAGCTCTTTCGCCTTGGCATCAGTTGTCTTGATGCGATCATGTTTAAACAAAGAAGTCACCATGTTGCGAAACATTGCCTGCCGATGACTGGTGGTACGATTGAGTTTGACACCGCTTTTTCTATGTCTCATTGGAACGTTTACTCCCCTTCTTCGACTGATTCTTCAGGCGGGACAAAATTATCGAGCTTCATCCCCAGCGAGAGCCCCATCTCGGACAGGACTTCCTTGATTTCATTGAGCGATTTTCGACCGAAATTTTTTGTTTTGAGCATTTCAGTTTCGGTTTTTTGGACCAGCTGGTAAATTTTAAGGATTTCAGCATTTTTAAGACAATTGGCGCTTCTAACGGAAAGCTCGAGTTCCTCGACGCTACGATACAGGTTGTCGTTGAAAGAGGGCTTTTCCTGATCCTCGTCGCTGTCGGCGGTCTGTGGTTCAGAATCTTCGTCGAAATTGATAAAAATACTCAATTGCTCTTTGAGGATTTTTGAGCCATAGGCAACAGCGTCTTCGGGAGACACGCTTCCGTCGGTCCACACCTCCAGGGTCAGCTTATCGTAATCCGTACGCTGACCGACGCGTGCATTTCCCACCACATAGTTGACCCTTTTGATCGGCGAGAACACCGCATCGATGGGTATCGTTCCGATGGGCGCATCCTCGTCCTTGTTGGCCTCCGCCAGCGAGTATCCCTTGCCCGCTTTAACGGCCATAGTCATTTTCAGGTCGCCTTCTCCGGTCAGGGTGACGATGTGCTGCTCAGGGTTCAGCACCTCCACATGCCCATCGTCACTGGTAATGGCGGTGGCCCTGACGGGTCCTTCTCCAGATGCTTCAAGCCGTATCGTACGCGGCGTAGCATCGTCCATCTTCAATCGAACCTCTTTGAGGTTCAAAATGATTTCCGATACATCTTCAAGCGCTCCAGGAATGACACTGAACTCATGCTCAACAGAATCGAACCGGACGGAAACGATGGCCGCACCATACAGTGAAGAGAGGATCGTTCTTCGCAAAGAATTTCCAAGGGTGATACCGAATCCTCTTTCCAGAGGTTCACATACGAATTTACCGTATGTCTCGGTACTTGTAACGCGAACTTTGTCCGACTTGATCATCTCACGCCAGTTCATATACATAAGTTCGTTTTTAGACATCACGTTTTCTCCAGAAGGGATTATTAAGCCAATGCAGATCGGCATTCAGGACCGTAGCGTCAATGCGGTCCCATGCTATGCATTATTTGGAGTAGAGTTCTACAATCAGCTGCTCCTGCATCGGCAAGGTAAGGTCTTCGCGAACCGGGAAGCTTTTTATTTCTCCTTTAAACTTCTCTTTTTCGACAGCAATCCAAGGAGGGAGACCTCTTCGGATCACTGCGTCCAGCGAATCCACGATTGCCTGTACCTTCCTGCTTTTTTCGGTCACCTCAATTGTGTCGCCGATATTGACCAGGTAAGAAGGGATGTTAACGCGTTTCCCGTTGACCAGAAAATGGTTATGCCGGACGAAGTGCCTTCCCTGTGTCCGCGAGTTGGTGAAACCCAACCGGTAAACCACGTTGTCAAGCCTTCGTTCAAGAAGAACAAGCAAGTTGGTTCCAGTGATGCCTTTTTGCCGGTCGGCTGTCTTAAAAGTCAACCGGAATTGCTTTTCTGAAAGACCATAGGTGTTTTTTACCTTCTGCTTTTCTCGGAGTTGGATGCCGTAATCCGACGGTTTCCCGCGCCGACGCTGACCATGCTCACCCGGGGCATAGCCTCGGCGGTCAAATGCGCATTTGTCGGAGTAGCAACGGTCCCCCTTTAAAAACAATTTCATATTCTCGCGTCGGCATATTCTGCAGACGGATCCTCTATATCTTGCCAATTCGTCCTCCTTTTGAATCAGACCGGTTCATGTCGTATCGATGGTAATCGCCCGTGGGCCCCGGGCTACACCCGTCTTCTTTTCGGCGGCCTGCAACCGTTGTGGGGAATGGGGGTGACATCCTTGATCATCACGACGTTGAAACCCGCAGCCTGAAGGGCGCGAAGTGCAGATTCCCGACCAGCTCCCGGTCCCTTGACGTACACTTCCACGCTTTTCATGCCATGCTCCATAGCCTTTTTGGCGGCGTCTTCAGCGGTTAGCTGGGCTGCAAAAGGAGTGCTTTTCCGCGAGCCCTTAAAACCGTGAATACCTGCACTGGACCATGAAACAACATTTCCCATTGCGTCGGTAATGGTGACGATGGTGTTGTTGAAAGTGGACTGGATATGAACAACTCCGCTGGAGATGTTCTTTCTTTCCTTTTTTTTCGTCTTGCTTTTTCTCGGCATTTAACTGTTCCCGTCAAATGATGATTACTTTTTGGCCGCGCCTTTTTTCTTGATCGCGGAACGTTTAGGCCCTTTTCTTGTCCTGGCGTTGGTGCTGGTCCGCTGACCGCGCACGGGCAGGGACCGCCGGTGGCGGAGTCCACGGTAACAGCCCAGGTCCATGAGCCTCTTGATATTCATGGAGACCTCCGTTCGGAGTTCCCCTTCCACCTTGTATTCGCTATCGATCACTTTGCGAATACTGTTGATCTCAGCTTCTGAAAGGTCGTCTGTGCTGGTATTGGGATCGATTTTGAGTTTCTCCAAAATCCGATTGGAGGTTGTTCTTCCAATACCATATATGTAGGTCAGACCGATTTCTATCCGTTTGCGTCTAGGTAAGTCTACACCAGCGATTCTAGCCAAAGTTCAACCTCCTCTAACCTTGCCTCTGTTTGTGTCTTTTGTTTTCACAGATAACCCGTACGGTTCCTTTACGCTTGATGATTTTGCATTTGCTGCAAATCTTCCTGACGGATGCTCTGACCTTCATTTGTCGACTCCTTTATGTGGTGCGGCAATGGTTTTTTCGTTTACGGCAACCTTTTGCCGCAGTACGGTTGGTACCGACTACTTTGATCGATAAGTGATGCGGCCTCGTGACAAATCGTAGGGGGATAGCTCCACCGTAACCTTGTCTCCAGGCAAAATCTTGATAAAATGCATCCTCATCTTGCCGGAGATATGCGCCAAAACCTGGTGCTTGTTTTCCAGTTCGACCTTGAACATCGCGTTCGGCAGTGTCTCCAGGACAATGCCTTCGACTTTGATGGCCTCTTCTTTTGGCATACGAATCTCCCGCGTTGAACCCTGTAAAGTATGTAACCCTCGGGTTGCGCTCCTTATTGGGAACGCAACATTTTCCTCTATCGCCTTCCCCGGATACCGCCTTTTTTCAAAAAGCCTTCGTAGTGGCGGGTCAGCATGTGAGATTCCATCTGAGCCACCGTGTCAATGGCCACACCAACAACAATCAGCAGGGCCGTCCCTCCGAAATAAAAGGGTACGTTGAAGCGGGTTATCAGAATCGAAGGCAACACACAGACGGCGGACACATAAATGGCACCGCCTAACGTGATCCGTGTCAGCACCCGGTCGATATAATCGGCGGTCCTTTTTCCGGGACGAATTCCAGGAATGTACCCGCCGTTCTTTTTCATGTTGTCGGCAACGTCCACCGGGTTGAAGGTTACCGCCGTATAAAAGTAGCAGAAGAAAAAGATAAAACCGACATACAGCAATTCGTAAAAGGGATTGCCGGGCCGCATGGCGTCGGCGATGCTCTTCATCCAGGGTATGGTGATAAAACTGGCGATAGTTGCCGGAAACATGATGATGGAAGAGGCAAAAATCGGCGGAATCACACCGGATGTATTGATTTTGAGCGGCAAGTGGGTGCTTTGCCCACCGTACATGCGCCGTCCGACCACCCGCTTGGCGTATTGAACGGGAATACGCCGTTGCCCCTGCTCCACAAAAATGATGAAACCGACCACCAGCACCATAAGCAGGGTGAGGATGACCAGTGCGAAAATATTCATCTCTCCGGTGGAAATCAGCCGGAAAGTATTCATGATCGCCGTAGGCATGCGGGCTACGATGCCGGCAAAAATGATCAGTGAAATGCCGTTGCCGATTCCTCTTTCGGTGATCTGCTCACCCAGCCACATGATAAATGCAGTGCCGGCGGTCAGCGTCAGGACCGTCATCAACCGAAATCCCCATCCCGGTACCAGTACGATGGGTGCTCCTCCTGGTGAGGTCATGCTCTCCAGGCCAACGCTGATCCCGAAACCCTGAATGATACTCAGAACGACAGTGCCGTAGCGGGTGTACTGGGTGATTTTTTTGCGCCCCTGTTCGCCCTCGTTTTTCAACCGCTCGAGATGGGGGATGACCACAGTCAGCAGTTGCAGAATAATCGAAGCGCTGATGTACGGCATGATGCCAAGCGCAAATACGGAAAGCTGCTCCAAGGCGCCACCGGAAAACATGTTGAAGATACCGAAAATGGTGCCTTCCATTTTGGCAAAAAAAGATGCCAGGGCGACGGTGTCGATCCCAGGCGTCGGCACGTGGACGCCGATCCGGTATACAAATAGCAACGCCAAAGTGTACAGGATGCGCCTTTTGAGTTCGGGAATCTTGAAGATGTTTCCGAATCCGCTGCCAACCATAATCAGATCACCTCGATCTTTCCGCCGGCGGCTTCGATTTTCTGCCTGGCGCTCTCACTGACTTTGTTGATCCGAACCGTCACGGGAACCTTAATTTCCCCTTTGCCGAGGATTTTGATGCCGTCGCGATCGCCTTTGACGAGACCGCTATGAACGAAAGCGACTTCGTCGATAACCGAATCCGCCTCAAAGCGATTCAAATCTTGAACGTTAACGATGGAAAAAACCTTTTTGAACGGGTTCTTGAAACCGCGTTTGGGCAACCGGCGATGAATGGGCATCTGGCCGCCTTCGTATCCGGGGCGCACACCGCCGCCCGAACGGCAGTTCTGCCCTTTGCTTCCACGTCCGGCGGTCTTTCCGGAACCCGAAGCCACACCGCGTCCCACGCGTTTTCTACTTTTACGATGACCCTTTTCGGGTGCCAAATCGTTGAGTTTCATCGATTATTTCTCCTCGGCAACCACCAAGTGGGATACCTTTGCAACCATTCCGCGTACGGAAGGAGTATTTTGCAGTTCGACGGTGCGATTGACTTTGGTCAGCCCCATACCCTTCAAAACCTTGCGGTGTTTTTCGGGCCGTCCAATCATGCTTTTTACCAATGTGACTTTCAGCATACCGCTCATCGTTCGAATTCCTTATCTTATATCCTGGACCTGAAGTCCCCGCCGGGCGGCGACGGATTCGATACTCTCCAGTTGTTTAAGGCCGTCAATGGTGGCCTTTACCACGTTGTGGGGGTTATTGGTCCCCATACATTTGGTGAGGATGTTCTGAACTCCCACGGCTTCGAGAACGGCGCGAACAGCACCGCCGGCGATCACGCCGGTACCTTCCGAGGCGGGCTTGAGCATCACCCGCCCAGCACCGTATTTCCCGATCACCTTGAAAGGCACGGTTCCTTCGTTCAAGGGAACCTTGATCATGGTCTTCTTGGCCTTTTCAACACCCTTCCGAATGGCTTCGGGAACTTCGCCCGCTTTGCCGAGGCCGTATCCGACGCTGCCCTCTCCGTCTCCAACAACGACAATGGCGCTGAAGCTGAAACGACGTCCGCCCTTGACCACTTTAGCGACCCGGCTGATGTGAACGACTTTATCGATCAGTTGGTTTTCTTCGGTATCTTGCTTGAACAAAGGTCTGCCTCCTTACCTGTATGGTCTAAAAATCCAACCCCGCTTCCCGGGCTCCGTCGGACAAGGCTTTGACGCGTCCGTGATAGAGAAAACCGTTGCGATCGAAAACGACTTTTTTCACGCCCTTGTCCAAGGCCCGTTGAGCAAGCAGCTTTCCAGTAAAAACCGCCTGAGCAACTTTGCTTTCGAACTTGGGCTGATCTTTAACCGCCTTCTCGTTGCTGCAGGCAGCTACGATGGTTTTGCCGGTGGTATCGTCGATAACCTGGCCGTAAATGTGTTTGGTGCTTCGAAAAACGCTGAGTCTGGGCCTATCGGCGGTACTTACGATTTTCTTGCTGACTCTCTTTTTACGCTTCAACCAAATTTTTTTCTTTTCGATTGTTGAGCCCATTTTCCATTCCTTTAACGGACGCTATGGTTCGGCCCGTTTCTTAGAACATGATGCCGGACCACGTCGGCAAATGCTATTTGGTGCCGGTCTTACCCGCTTTTCGCTGGATATACTCTTCGGCGTATTTAATCCCTTTGCCTTTGTACGGCTCCGGTTTTCTCAGTTTTCTGATGGATGCGGCGGTCTGTCCGACGCGTTCCTTGTCAATCCCTGTAAGCCGGATCACATTGTTTTTGTCCACCGTAGCATCGATGCCTTCGGGAAGCGGAAAATCGATGGGATGGGAGTACCCGAGGTTCAGGACAATGGATTTACCTTTCATCTCCGCCCGATATCCGATTCCGTTGATTTCCAGGACGCGCTCGAACCCTTTGCTGACACCGTCGACCATGTTGGCCACCAGGCTTCGCATCAATCCTTGCAGGGAACGATTTTTACGATCTTCCTGCTCAATGGTCACGGAAATCGTATTGTCCTTGATCTCGAGATCGACAGCCGGATGAAGGGTCCGCTTCAGCGTGCCCTTTTCTCCCTTGACCACGATGACACGATCTTTATAATCCACGCTGGTCTTTTCCGGGATCATGATAATTTTTTTGCCTACTCGCGACATTTAACGCACCTCTTGTTTACATCCTGTCAAAAGCCAGGTTTGGTTCGGGACCCAGGACAACAACTGCCCTATCCATGCGCGGCTACCATACCGTGCACAGCACCTCGCCGCCGATGTTTCTCTCTCTTGCAGCTTTGTCGGTCATCACGCCTTGCGATGTGGACACGATGGCGACACCCATTCCGTTATACACCGGTTCGACCGACTTGGCATTAAGATAGGACCGTCGGCTGGGCTTGCTGATCCGTTCGATATTGACGATGGTATGCTTCTGGGCGGCTGTATACTTAAGATAGACGCGCAGAACACCCTGTTTGTCGTCATTGATGAACTTGTAGTTCCGGATGTAGCCCGATTCTTTGAGAACCTTGGCGATCTCCGTTTTTATCTTCGAACCGGGAATATCCACACTGTTGTGTTTGGCCTTCCCGGCGTTTCTGATGCGGGTTAGCATATCGGCAATTGGATCGCTCATCGCTGTTTCCTAATTCTGATTGGTTATTCGGATATCAATTGGTGCTTACCAACTGGATTTAACGACCCCGGGGAGTCTTCCCTGAGAAGCCAGGTTACGAAAGCAAATTCGGCAGATGCCAAACTTCCTGATAAAGCCCCGCGGCCTTCCGCAAATGGGGCACCGGTTGTAGGCCCTGACACTAAACTTGGGTTTTCTTTTCGCCTTTTGTCTGAGTGATGTCTTCGCCAATGCTTTCTCCTTGTAACCACCAGGCTGTATTAGTTCTTAAAGGGCATCCCCATAAGTTTGAGGAGTTCTTTTCCCTCTTGATTGGTTTTGGCCGTTGTGACGATGCTGATGTTCAACCCCTTAATTTTGTCGATCTTGTCGTAGTCGATTTCAGGAAAAATCAGTTGTTCCTTGATGCCCAGCGAATAGTTGCCTGCACCGTCGAAAGCTTTGCCGGAAATTCCACGAAAGTCTCTGACGCGCGGCAAGGCGATGTTGATCAACTTATTGAGAAAATCGTACATTCTGTTCTTGCGCAGAGTCACCATGCAACCGATGGGCATGCCTTCCCTAAGTTTGAAGGCCGCGATGGATTTCTTGGCCCGGGTGACCACCGGCTGCTGCCCGGATATCTGCCTGAGTTCCTCCACGGCGGACTCGATGATCTTAATATTGTGGATCGCTTCGCCCAGCCC
The DNA here is from genome assembly GCF_963668215.1 of uncultured Desulfosarcina sp. Lineage (NCBI taxonomy): Bacteria > Pseudomonadati > Thermodesulfobacteriota > Desulfobacteria > Desulfobacterales > Desulfosarcinaceae > Desulfosarcina > uncultured Desulfosarcina sp. The sequence goes on along the minus strand of NZ_OY764190.1, from coordinate 4,006,344 downwards.
CATGTTGACCACGACCTTTTCGATTTTCGGCACCTGCATGGGGTTCGAATAGTTGAACGTTTCTTTTAGTTTGGGCACCACCGTTTCCTGGTAGTATGCTTTCAGCTGTGACATGGTTTCCCTCTTTGAGAGCCTTGGACGTATCCGACCCTAGGCATCTATAATTTCACTGCATTTCGTGCAGATGCGCACTGTTTTGCCATCGTCAAGGGTCTTTTTTTTCACCCTTACGGGTTCGATGCACTTGTTGCACATCAGCATAACGTTGGACCAGTGAATCGGAGCTTCGCTCTCGAGTATCCCGCCCTGCCGGTTCTGGGCGTTGGGCTTCGTATGTCGCTTCACGATGTTGATATTCTCGACGAGGAGACGATTTTTCTTTTTGATGACCTTGAGAACCTTGCCGACCTTGCCTTTGTCTTTGCCGGCAATGACTTTCACCTTGTCATCTTTTTTGATTGGAATGGAATCTCTGATCATTTCTTTTCTCTCCACAGGACGGGACCTGATATTACAGCACCTCGGGAGCCAGTGACACGATCTTCATGAATCGCTTGGCACGCAGTTCGCGGGCCACGGGACCGAAAATACGGGTGCCCAGAGGTTCACGCTGATTGTTGATCAACACGGCGGAGTTGTCATCAAAACGGATATAGGACCCATCGGGCCGCCGGATTTCTTTCTTGGTACGGACCACGACGGCCCGCAGAACATCGCCCTTTTTGACCTTGGCATTGGGGATGGCTTCTTTTACGGTAACGACGATGATGTCGCCAATGCCGGCATATCGTCTTTTGGAGCCCCCCAGGACCTTGATGCAGTATACCGCACGCGCACCCGAGTTGTCCGCCACCGTCAGTTTTGTTTCGGCCTGAATCATGTTTCTCGTCCTTTATGGCTATACGGCTTTTTCGATAATCTCGGTAACACGCCACCGTTTGAGCTTGCTGATCGGTCTTGACTCGGTAATCAACACCCGGTCACCGATGTTGCAGCTGTTGTCCTTGTCATGGGCGGCGAATTTGTTGCGGCGTCGGATGTATTTTTTGTACAATGGGTGCTTGACCAACCGCTCCACCTGAACAACGGCGGTCTTGTCCATTTTGTCGCTAACCACGGTGCCGATAAGTTGTCTTTTTATTCCACGAGTTTTCATGACCGTATCTTAGTCTTCTTCTTGGGGTTGGTTTTTGGCGTTCAGCACGGTTTTCAAACGGGCGATGTCCTTTTTGGTTTGCCCGATCTTCTTGGGGTTTTCCAGCTGCCCGACCTCGTGCTGAAACCGCAGATTGAACAGGGTTTCCTTCAACTCGGAGATCTTATGCTGGATCTCTTCGGTACCGAGTTCCCTGATTTCACTGGCTTTCATTATAACTCGCTCCTCTCCACAAACCGGGTTTTGATAGGAAGCTTGTGAGCCGCAAGGCGCAAGGCTTCTCTGGCCATTTCCCGGCTGACTCCGGTCATTTCGTACAATACGCGTCCGGGGCGGATCACGGCCACCCAGCCTTCCGGGGCGCCTTTTCCTTTACCCATCCGTACTTCAGCGGGTTTCTTGGTATAGGGTTTGTCGGGAAAAATCCGAATCCAGATCTTGCCACCCCTTTTGACGTGCCGGGTCATTGCGATACGCGCGGCCTCGATCTGCTTGGAAGAAATTTTTCCGCAATCTGTGGCCTGCAACCCGAACTCTCCGAAGTTCAGATCACTGCCCCTGTATGCGGCCCCTTTCATTCTTCCCTTTTGACTTTTACGATATTTGACCTTCTTAGGGCTCAGCATTTCTTATCTCCCACGAGCTTAACCGCGTATTTCTGCTCGGTCCTTTTTGAGAATTTCCCCATGGAACACGAACACTTTGATTCCAACAATGCCATAGGTGGTTCGGGCTTCAGTGATACCGTAGTCGATGTCCGCTCGCAGGGTGTGCAGCGGGACCCGACCCTCGCGGTACCATTCTGTACGGGCCATCTCCGCTCCGCCGAGTCGACCCGAACAGATGATTTTAACGCCCTGGGCACCGAAGCGCATTGCAGATGAAACGCCCCGTTTCATGGCTCTTCGGAAGGCTACGCGTCTTTCGATCTGCATCGCCACGTTTTCGGCCACCAACTGAGCGTCCACTTCAGGCTTCCTGACCTCCTGGATGTCGATCAGCACTTCCTGGCTCACACGGCCTTCAAGCTGTTTTTTGAGCTTTTCGATCTCCGAGCCCTTTTTACCGATAACGATACCGGGACGGGCGGTGAAGATCCGAAGTCGAACCCTCCGGGTGGATCGCTCGATTTCGATTTTAGCGACGCCGGCATGGTGGAGTTTCTCTTTGATGAACTTGCGGATCCGGTAGTCCTCAAAGATGTAATCCGAGTATTTCTTGCCGGCAAACCACCGGGATTCCCAGGTCTTTACGATTCCCAGCCTCAGTGAGATGGGGTTGACTTTCTGGCCCAAACTATTCCTCCTTACTGTACGGAACCTTCTGCTAACACGACGGTGATGTGAGCGGTTCTTTTAAGTATCCGCGCCCCTCTGCCCCTGGCCCTCGCTTTAAAGCGTTTCATGGAAGGCCCTTCATCGACGATCAAGTTTCTGACAATCAGATCATCCACGTCAATACTGGTGTTCTGGTCTGCGTTGGCAACGGCGGAACGAACGATCTTTTCGACGATGCCTGCGGATTTCTGCGGCATGAATTTCAGTGCGTTAATCGCCGTCTCCGCGGGTTTCCCTTTGATGGCGTCGATGATCATCCTCACTTTTTGAGGAGAGATGCGCACGTATCGTTGAGTAGCTCTGACCTCCATTTAGGGCCTTCCTTTTCTATCGTTTAACCTTGGATTTCTTGTCCGCTGCATGGCCGTAGTAGGTCCGCGTCGGAGAGAACTCACCCAGTTTATGTCCAACCATATTTTCCGTGACGAAAACGGGCAAAAACTTCCTGCCGTTGTGTACTGCCAGGGTAAGGCCGACCATTTCCGGCAAAATGGTCGATCGACGCGACCAGGTCTTTATGACCTGGTTGCTGCGGGAGCCCTGGGCTTCGTTCACTTTCCTTAATAACTTCTGCTCGATATAAGGACCTTTTTTTAACGAACGTGGCATGATTTCTCCTGCTGAATTGCCGTTTCAGGCCGAGCGGTCCGCAATTGTGCGCGATCCACTCGAAAAGGGTTGCGCTATTTCGTTCGCCGTTTGACGATGTAGCGATCGGTACGTTTGTTTTTACGGGTGCGATAGCCCTTGGTCGGCATACCCCAGGGTGAGCAGGGATGCCTTCCACCAGACGAACGTCCTTCACCGCCGCCCATGGGATGGTCAACCGGGTTCATGGCTACGCCGCGCACCTTGGGCCGTCGTCCTTTCCAGCGATTGCGGCCCGCTTTTCCGAGCGATACGTTCTCATGAGTGACATTGCCCAGTTGCCCGATCGTGGCCTTGCAGTTGAGCAGGACCATTCGAACTTCTCCGGAGGGCAGCTTAATCAGCGCGTAACGGTCTTCCTTGGCCATCAGTTGAGCAAAGGTTCCTGCACTGCGGACGATCTGCCCGCCCTTGCCGATACGCAACTCAATATTGTGAATGTGCGTACCCAGCGGAATGTTGGCCAGCGGAAGGGTGTTTCCTGGCTGAATGTCAGCATCGGGCCCGGACATCACCGTGTCACCCACGGCCAGTTTGAGCGGAGCGATGATGTATCGTTTTTCTCCGTCGGCATAGTAAAGCAAGGCGATGCGGGCGGAGCGGTTGGGGTCGTACTCGATGGTCGCAACCTTCGCCGGCACACCGTCTTTGTCGCGCTTGAAGTCGATGATGCGGTAATAACGTTTATGCCCACCACCACGGCGCCGACTGGTAACACGCCCGTTGGCGTTGCGGCCGCCGGATTTTTTGAGAATCCTGAGCAGACTTTTTTCGGGTGTCGCTTCTGTTATTTCTTCAAACCCGGGATAGTTCTGGAAGCGGCGCCCCGGGCTGGTCGGTTTCACTTTTTTTACTGCCATCGTTATCCTCCTGGCGTCTATACACCTTCGAAGAAATCAATACGTTCACCGGGCATCAGGGTCACAATGGCTTTCTTCCAGTCCTTGCGTTTCCCCAGAATCCGACCCCGTCGCTTGATTTTGCCTCTGATGTGCATGGTGCGCGTTTTAGCCACCTTGACTTTGAATATTTTCTCGACGGCCCGGGCAATTTCGACACGGTTGGCGTTCCGGTCCACCTCGAAGGAAACCTGATTGCTTTCCTCTTTCTGGATATTGGTCTTTTCAGTGATAACAGGTCTTTTAATGATATCGTACTGATTCATCAGGCCAGCCTCCCCTCTATCCCTTCGATCGCTGGCTGAAGAAGTACCAGCTTGGGGTATTTCAGGATATCATAGACATTCAGGCCCTGAGTCTGGAGGACCTTGACGCCGGGAATGTTTCGGGAGGATAGTTCCAGGCGTTCGTTTTTCTCACCGGTGACGATCAGCGCTTTTTCCGCATCCAGCCCCTTGATGATTCCGGCGAAAACCTTGGTCTTGATCTCTTCCATTTCGAATCGGTCCATAACAACCAGCTGCTGTTCCTGAACCTTGCTTGTCAACGCCATTTTCAATGCCAGCTTCCGGACTTTCTTAGGCACTTTTTTCGAATAATCCCGTGGATCGGGCCCGAATACAACCCCACCGCCACGAAGGACCGGAGATTTGATGTCACCCTTGCGGGCACGCCCCGTACCTTTTTGCCGGTACAGCTTGTGTCGGCTGCCCCTTACATCGGAGCGTCGCTTTACCGATGCCGTGCCTGCCCGTCTGGCATTCAGCTGCGCCGTGACAACCTGGTGCAGCACACTCTTTTTTACCGGAACGTTGAAAATCGCATCGTTCAACTCGGCTTGCGAGACAACATCTCCATCGATATTTATTACATCCACAGCAGCCATAATGTTCCTCGTTCACTGGCCCCTGCACCACTCGGGTGAGATGAGAAAAACCCCACCTGGCATTGCATCGGCCTGAAGGTCCCGGCCTTAGGCGAACAGGACCTTGTTAATCGTTACAATTCCCGAACGGCTCCCGGGAAGGGGGCCTTTTAGGAGAATAAGATTCTCTTCGGGGCGAATATCGACGATTTCAAGATTTCTGACCGTCTTGGTTTCCCCGCCGTACTGCCCGGGCAACCGCTTGCCCTTGATGACCTTTGATGGCCAGGCGCTGCAGCCGATGGAACCTGGCGTCCGTTTACTATGGGAGCCGTGGGTCATCCGCCCACCGTTGAAGCCATGCCGCTTCATGACCCCGGAAAACCCACGCCCCTTGGTCGTGCCGGTGACATTGACCTTTTCGCCGACTGCAAAAATTTCGGCGCCGATGGCCTGGCCCAGGGTGTAGTCGTCCGGATTGTCCACCCCCACTTCCTTGAGCGTTTCGAAGCAGATGTCGCCGGCTTTCTTGAAGTGGCCTTTGAGCGGCTTGTTGGTATTTTTTTCTTTTTTAGATCCATAGCCCAACTGGAGGGCCTTGTATCCGTCTGTCTCGTCTTTTTTGACCTGGGTAACCACGCATGGGCCGACCTGCAAAACGGTGACAGGGATGTATTGCCCATTGGGGCCGAACATGGATGTCATGCCCAGTTTTTTTGCTACCAGTCCTTTACACATCTTACGTATCCCGTGTTAAAGTTTGATCTCCACATCGACGCCAGGAGACAAATCCAGCTTCATCAGCGCATCCACGGTCTGCTGGGTCGGCTCAAGAATGTCCAACAGCCGCTTATGGGTCCGCATTTCGAACTGCTCACGGGATTTCTTATCCACATGGGGAGATCGAAGAACGCAATATTTGTTGATGGTCGTCGGCAAGGGAATGGGGCCGACAACTTTGGCGCCGGTCTTCCGCGCAGTGTCGAAAATATCGCTGGCCGACTGATCTAGAAGCTTATGATCGTACGCTTTAAGCCGGATTCTGATCTTGGAGTTCATTATCATCGTTATCGACTCTCTCTTTATTCGATTATCTCGCTGACGACACCGGCACCTACCGTGCGGCCGCCTTCGCGGATGGCAAAACGAAGCTCCTTCTCCATGGCGATCGGCGTGATCAGCTCCGCGGAAATCGCTACGTTATCCCCGGGCATCACCATCTCCACGCCTTCCGGAAGATTCAAGATGCCCGTCACGTCCGTCGTCCGAAAATAAAACTGCGGACGATAGCCGTTGAAAAACGGCGTATGGCGCCCGCCCTCTTCCTTGCTCAGAATGTACGCCTCGGCCTTGAACTTCGTGTGCGGCGTGATCGAGCCCGGGGCACTCACTACCTGTCCGCGCTCCACCTCGTCGCGCTTGGTCCCGCGGAGCAGTACGCCGATGTTGTCCCCCGCCTGACCTTCGTCAAGCAGTTTGCGGAACATCTCCACGCCCGTGCACACCGTCTTGGTCGTCTCGCGGATTCCCACAATCTCCACGTTGTCGCCCACATGGATGATACCGCGCTCCACACGACCCGTTACCACTGTGCCGCGTCCCGAAATGCTGAACACGTCCTCGATCGGCATCAGGAACGGTTTGTCCACGTCACGCTCCGGCTCCGGAATGTAGCTGTCGATGGCCTCCAGAAGCTCGAAAATGCACTTGGCGTCGTCCGCGTCCACATCATCGCACTCCAGCGCCTTGAGCGCGCTACCCCGAATGATCGGCGTGTCGTCACCGGGGAACTCGTACTTGTCCAGAAGCTCGCGGAGTTCCAGTTCCACCAGCTCGATCAGTTCTTCGTCGTCCACCATGTCGCATTTGTTCAAAAAGACCACGATGCGCGGTACGCCCACCTGACGGGCCAAAAGAATGTGCTCGCGGGTCTGGGGCATGGGGCCGTCGTCGGCGCCCACCACCAGGATCGCGCCGTCCATCTGGGCCGCACCGGTGATCATGTTCTTGATGTAGTCCGCATGGCCCGGGCAGTCCACATGCGCATAATGGCGAGTCGCCGTCTCGTACTCCACGTGGGCCGTGGCGATCGTGATCCCGCGCTCCTTCTCCTCCGGCGCCTTGTCGATCTGATCGAACGGTATGAAATCCGCCATACCCTTCATCCCGCTCAACTTCGTGATCGCTGCCGTCAGGGTCGTCTTGCCATGGTCAATATGCCCAATGGTCCCTACGTTTACGTGCGGCTTCGTCCTCTCAAATTTTGCTTTCGCCATCTCCCGGCCCTCCTGTTAACGGGGGAGTATCACCCCAACAAGGCAAAAGGCTTTGATCGTCAGGCAATCGGCGGGCCTGAGTGGCGCTCAAAACCTAGTGCGGATAATAGTATATAGATGTAAATCGTTACCAGCGGTAGTGGGCAAACGCTTTGTTGGCCTCTGCCATTTTATGGGTATCCTCGCGTTTTTTCACGGAGGCACCGCGTCCGTTGGCGGCATCCATCAACTCGCCTGCCAACTTGGCACCGAACCCCTTTTCGCCGCGTCCACGCGCATAACTGATCACCCAGCGAATGCCGAGAGCGGTCCGCCGGGAAGGGCGGATTTCGGTCGGAACCTGATAAGTGGAGCCGCCGACACGCCGGGATTTGACTTCGATCATGGGTTTGACATTTTCCAGGGCTTTTTCGAACACCTTCAGCGGATCTTCATTGGTTTTGTCACTGATAATATCGAAAGCCCCATACAACAGTGCTTCTGCAGTACTTTTCTTGCCGTCGCGCATGATGGAGGCGACAAATTTGGAAACCAGTTTACTGTTGTATTTGGCATCGGGAATGATTACCCGTACCGGCACTTCTCTTCTTCTCGGCATAGCTCACACCATTTTCAGTTAAAATTCCAAATTGATCCTGATTACTTGGGCCGCTTGGCACCGTATTTGGAGCGACCCTGACGCCTGCCGTCCACGCCCAGGGTATCCAGGGTTCCACGAACGATGTGATAACGAACGCCCGGCAAATCTTTGACACGGCCGCCACGGACCAGCACGACGGAGTGCTCCTGCAGATTGTGACCGATCCCCGGGATGTAGGCCGTCACCTCCACACCGGTGGTCAGACGAACCCTGGCAACTTTGCGCAACGCCGAGTTCGGCTTTTTGGGTGTTGAGGTATACACCCGGGTGCAAACCCCCCGCTTCTGGGGAGCCGATTTCAACGCCGGTGTATTGGTCTTTTTTTCGACACGTTTCCGGCCCTTACGCACGAGCTGGTTGATTGTTGGCATAGCGATCCCTTTAATAGTTCAGTTGCATCAATTTTCTTCGCGCACAGAAACTGGCTATGTATATTTTGCTTTTTTGTTTGTCAAGGAAATTTTTATTTCCCCGTCTGCAAAACATCATTCACCTTCACTGGCCGTTACGGCGATATCGCGGTACCGGGTAACGCCCGTTCCCGCCGGAATGATCCGGCCCATGATGACGTTTTCCTTCAGGCCCCGCAGCGCGTCCTCGGCACCGGCAATGGCGGCATCGGTCAGCACTTTGGTGGTTTCCTGGAAGGAGGCCGCCGAAATAAAACTGTCCGTACTGAGAGACGCTTTGGTAATTCCGAGGATCAGCGGTTCGGCGATGGCCGGCTTGCCACCCTCGGCGACGATGGCCTCGTTGGCCTCTTCAAAGGTGATTTTATCCACCTGCTCCTCCAGGATAAAATCCGTATCGCCGATATCCACAACCTTGACCCGCCGCATCATCTGCCGCACGATCACTTCGATATGCTTGTCATTGATGCGCACACCCTGGAGCCGGTAGACCTCCTGAACCTCATCCACCAGGTACTTGGCCAGGGCCACCTCGCCCTTGATCTTGAGAATGTCCTGGGGGTTGGCGGCGCCGCCGATGAGCGGTTCCCCTGCCCGAATGTAATCGCCTTCGTAAACGTTGATATGTTTGCCCCTGGGAATCAGGTATTCTTTCTTCTCACCGACATCCACCGGGGTGATGGTGACCCGCTGCTTGCCTTTTTTCGTGGCCTTGGCAATGGAAACATACCCGTCGATCTCGCTGAGCACCGCCACCTCTTTCGGCTTGCGAACCTCGAAAAGCTCGGCGACCCGCGGAAGACCGCCGGTGATGTCTTTGGTTTTGGTGGTGGCCCGGGGAAGTTTGGCGATAATGTCACCGGCTTTTACCGGATCACCCTCTTCCACCATGACGACAGCATCCACCGGCAGCATGTAGCGCGCCATCCCCGAACCCTTGCTCAGTTTGGCGGTTTTTCCGTCTTCTCCTTTGATGGAGATCCGCGGCCGCTCTTCGGCGGTCTTGGATTCGATCACCGTGCGGCTGGATTTACCGGTCACCGGGTCCACTTTTTCCTGGATGGTCTTGCCCGGAATCAGGTCGCCGAATTTAACGGTACCACCGGTTTCAGTAAGGATCGGCGTGGTGAATGGGTCCCAAACGGCCAAAAGGTCACCGGGATTCACCTCCTGACCCTCTTTAACCACGATATGGGCGCCGTAGATGACCGGACAGCGCTCACGCTCACGTCCGGTTTCGCCAACGATGGCAAATTCACCGCCCCGGCGGTTCATGACCACCAGTTCGTTGTCCGCATTTTTGACCACATTGAGGTCGACGAACTTGATCTTTCCTGCCGTGCGGGCCCGGATATCGGCCTGCTCGACCCGTCGGCTGGCGGTACCGCCGATGTGGAACGTCCGCATGGTCAGCTGTGTTCCCGGCTCCCCGATGGACTGGGCGGCCAGAATCCCCACGGCCTGTCCCATTTCAACTGTGCGACCGTGGGCCAGGTCCCGTCCGTAGCATTTGGCGCAAACACCGTATTTGGTGCGGCAGGTCAGCACACTGCGGATCAGAACTGTGTTCACGCCGGCATCCTCGATTTTCTGGGCATCTTTTTCGTTGATCTCCTTGCCCGCCGGAACGATAACTTCATCGGTAAATGGATCCAGTACATCATTGACCGTAGTCCTCCCCAGGATGCGTTCGCTGAGGCGTTGAATCACTTCTCCGCCTTCGAGCAGCGGTTCGACGGTAACGCCCATGGTCGTACCGCAGTCCGCCTCGATCACGGCACAATCCTGGGCCACGTCGGCCAAGCGTCGGGTCAGGTATCCGGAGTTGGCGGTCTTCAGCGCGGTATCTGCAAGGCCCTTTCGGGCACCGTGGGTGGAGGTGAAGTACTGGAGCACGGAAAGCCCCTCCCGGAAATTAGCCTGAATGGGCGTTTCGATAATCTCACCGGAGGGCTTGGCCATCAGACCGCGCATTCCGGCCAGCTGCCGCATCTGGTCCTTGCTGCCTCGGGCGCCGGAATCTGCCATCATATAGATAGGGTTGAAACTTTCCGCCACCAACGGGCGCCCGGATTCATCCAGCCGGGGATTGCCGTCCGCATCGGTCAACGTCTCAACCTTCATGGCGTCCATCATCTCGTTGGCCACGTCATCGGTGGCCTTAGCCCAGATGTCCACCACCTTGTTATATTTCTCACCTTGGGTGATGAGACCTTCGGTGTATTGACGGCCAATTTCGCTGACCTGGGAATCCGCCTGCTTGAGAATATCCCATTTCTTTTCGGGGATGATCATGGCGTCGATAGCAATAGAAAGTCCGCCCTTGGTGGAATATTTGTACCCGATGTCCTTGAGCCGGTCGGCCAAAATGACCGTGGCTTTCGGGCCGAGGTTGCGGTAGACATAATCGACCAGACCGCGAAGTGCGCCCTTGTCCATTACCTTGTTGATGGTGTCAAAAGGAATCTCGGGCCGGCGCTCCATCACCTGAAACAGATGGTATCCCGATCCGGTAGCGATAACCGCGGAAATTTCGTTTTCGGAGAGCTGAAACAAGGCCTCGACATCGTTGGCGTCCGCGCCGAACGCCCGGACAAACTCCTTTTTTTTCAGCAGCCCGATCTCGCCTCCGTTCTCTTTATCCCGACTTTCCGAATATTGTGCCACGAGGCCCGAAAAGTCTTCGCCATCCAGTGCCGCTTTGGAAATCTTAGTCATGGCCTTCTCATCGTTGACCATGATGTGCCTCAGCCGGACCACTTCCTCCTTGGGCATGATCTCCCAAAGCAGAATTCGGCCGACAATGGTTTCCACCCGCTTGCCATCGATACGAACCGTGATGTGAGCGTGCAGGTCAACCGCCCGGTCGTCATAGGCCACACGGACCTCTTCCGGGTTGGCGAATATCTTGCCCTCGCCGATGCAGCCCTCTTTTCCCCGGGTCATGTAATAAAGCCCCAGTACGATGTCCTGACTGGGCACGATGATGGGGCTGCCGTTGGCCGGAGAAAGGATGTTGTTGCTGGCCAGCATGAGCACCCGGGCTTCGATCTGGGATTCGACCGACAGTGGCACATGCACGGCCATCTGGTCGCCGTCAAAGTCGGCATTGAAGGCCGTACATACCAGCGGGTGCAGTTGGATGGCCTTACCCTCGATCAGGGTCGGCTCAAAGGCCTGGATGCCCAGCCGGTGCAGGGTCGGCGCCCGGTTGAGCATCACGGGGTATTCCTTGACGACTTCATCGAGCGTATCCCATACCTCCGGGACCTCTCGCTCGACCATCTTTTTAGCGCTTTTGACTGTGGAAACCAGCCCTTTCTGCTCCAAACGGTAGTAAACAAAAGGCTTGAACAGCTCCAGAGCCATCTTTTTCGGCAGGCCGCACTGATGGAGCCGCAGGTTCGGCCCCACGGTAATAACCGTACGGCCGGAGTAATCCACCCGTTTTCCCAGAAGGTTCTGACGAAAACGGCCCTGTTTGCCCTTTAGGGTGTCGCTCAACGATTTAAGAGGCCGCTTGTTGGTTCCGGTAATCACTCGGCCGTGGCGCCCGTTGTCGAAAAGCACGTCCACGGATTCCTGAAGCATGCGCTTTTCGTTTCTCACAATGATCTCTGGCGCCTTCAGGTCCATGAGACGCTTGAGCCGATTGTTGCGATTGATAACCCGCCGGTAGAGATCGTTGAGGTCGGAAGTCGCGAAGCGTCCGCCTTCGAGGGGGACCAGGGGCCTTAGGTCTGGTGGCAGCACAGGGATGACATCCATGATCATCCAAACGGGCTCCAGACCTGAGCGCATGAAGGCGTCCACGATTTTCAGCCGTTTCGAAAGCTTTTGCCGTTTGGCGACGGAATTGGTGGCCCGGATCTCCTTTCTCAATTCCTGGTAAAGCTCGTCCAGTTCGATATTCTCCAGCAGAGCCTTGACGGCTTCCGCGCCGATACCGGCTTCAAAGCTTCCGGCGCCATAGGTTTCCAGGGCCTCATGGTATTTTTCGTCGGACAGCAATTGCCCGCGGTTTAAGGCCGTATCCTTGGGATCGATGACGATGTAGGAGTCGAAATAAAGAACCTTCTCCATATTCTTAAGGGTGATATCGAGGAGGTTGCCGATTTTGCTTGGCAGGCTTTTCAGAAACCAGATATGGGATACCGGCGTGGCCAGTTCGATGTGGCCCATGCGCTCCCGGCGAACTTTGGACTGGATCACTTCCACGCCGCACTTTTCGCAGATGACGCCCCGGTGTTTCATGCGTTTGTACTTACCACAATTGCACTCGTAGTCTTTGGTCGGCCCGAAAATCTTGGCACAAAAAAGGCCGTCACGCTCCGGCTTGAATGTCCGGTAATTGATGGTCTCCGGCTTCTTGATCTCGCCGTGGGACCATTGTCGGATCTGATCCGATGAGGCCAGAGAGACCTTGACGCCGGTATAACGTCTGGGATCGGTCGGTTTCGAGAAAAAATCATATAGTGTTTCCATAACTGTTTCCTTTATCGTCGTTACGGATAATCAAAAATCGTTGCCCGATGGTTCGCTGTCGGCGCGACTACTCCTCCAGCAGGGTCACGTCCAGCCCCAGGCTCTGAAGCTCTTTAGTGAGCACCTTGAACGATTCGGGGATACCCGGCTCCAGAACGTTCTGCCCCTTGACGATTTTCTCGTACATACGGGTACGGCCGGCCATATCGTCGGATTTCACCGTGAGGAATTCCTGGAGGGCATGGGCGGCGCCGTATGCTTCCATGGCCCAGACTTCCATCTCGCCCAACCGTTGACCGCCGAATTGGGCCTTACCACCCAAAGGCTGCTGGGTTACCAGCGAGTACGGTCCGATGGAGCGGGCGTGAATCTTGTCGTCGACCAGGTGGTGAAGCTTGAGCATATACATGGTGCCGACGGTGATTTTCTCTTTGAAAGCCTCGCCTGTATGGCCGTCATACAACGTTGTCTGGCCGGTGGAACTTAACCCCGCCTCGGTCAGCAGTTTCTTGATCTCTTCCTCTTTGGCACCGTCGAATACGGGGGTCGCCATGTGAACACCACCGCGGTAGAAGGCGGCGAAATCCATGACATCCTCGTCGCTCATCTTTTTCAGATTGCCGGCGGCGCCTTCGAAAATCGCGTCCAACTTCCTGCGCAGATCCTGCGCCTTGTTCTCTTCGATCAGGGCGTTAAGCTGGTCGCCCAGCCCCTTGGCCGCCAGGCCCAGGTGAATTTCAAGAATCTGACCGACGTTCATACGAGACGGCACACCTAGAGGATTGAGCACCATGTCGACCGGATTGCCGTTGGCAAAGTAGGGCATATCTTCGATGGGCAGAATCCGGGAGACAACGCCCTTGTTGCCATGGCGTCCGGCCATTTTGTCTCCCACCGATAGCTTGCGCTTCATGGCCACATAGACCTTGACCATTTTGATCACGCCGGGGGGCAGTTCGTCGCCCCTCTCGAAACGTCCCAGGCGGGCTTCGAACTCTTCCTGGCAACGGGCCACCCGGGCACGATAGGCGTCCAGCACCTGGTGTACTTTCTCGGTAAGCACGGCGTCGTCGAAAAGCAGTCCTTCCAGATCGGCCACGGGGATCTCGGCCAAGCTTCCAGGTTGGATGGCGGCATTCTTGGCTAAAAGAACCTTCTTGCCCTTTTTCAGTGCCACCGAGATCTTTTGACCGTCTAGGAGCGACTCCAACCGGGAACGCACACTTTCGCCGATAATTTTGATCTCGTCGTTCTTGTTTTTCTCCATGGCGGCCATTTCGGCGGATTCGATGGCCCGGGTGCGTTCGTCCTTGTCGACACCCCGGCGGGAGAAAATCTTGGCGTCGATGACGATGCCCTCGACACCTGGTGGGACCCGCAGCGAGGTATCCTTGACGTCGCCGGCCTTCTCACCGAATATCGCCCTGAGCAGCTTCTCCTCGGGAGAAAGCTGAGTTTCTCCTTTGGGGGTGATTTTACCGACCAGGATATCTCCCTGCTTCACCTCGGCGCCCAAACGGATAATGCCGCTGTCATCCAGATTCTTCAAGGCCTCCTCGCCGACATTGGGGATATCGCGGGTGACCTCTTCCTTGCCCAGCTTGGTGTCCCGGGCCACCACTTCAAATTCCTCGATGTGCACCGAGGTATAGACCCCGTCTCTGACCAGGCGCTCGCTGACGAGGATCGAGTCCTCGAAGTTATAGCCGCCCCAGGGCATAAAAGCCACAGTGACGTTTTTACCCAGGGCGAGTTCTCCCTGTTCGGTAGCAGGCCCGTCGGCGATAATCTCACCGGCCTTTACGAATTGGCCTTTTTTGACCATTGGGCGCTGGTTGAAGCAGGTGTTCTGATTCGACCGAACAAATTTGTGCAGGTTATAGATGGTCACCTGCTTGTCGTTATCAGCTTCGGAGGTATCGTGCCGCAGCACGATCCGTGAAGCGTCCACATCGACCACCTCGCCGTCGCGGCTGGCCACGATGGTTACGCCGGAATCGCGCGCCACCACCCCTTCGATGCCGGTACCCACCAGCGGCGCCTCGGCCTTGATCAGCGGAACGGCCTGGCGCTGCATGTTGGAACCCATCAGGGCGCGGTTGGCGTCGTCGTTCTCGAGAAAAGGAATCAGAGAGGCGGAAACGCTCACCAGCTGATTGGGTGAAATATCCATCAGCTCGATCTTTTCCCGCTCGACCATCATCAGTTCGCCGGCGACCCGGGAGGTCACCGTCGGATTGATGTACTGGCTGTTCTCATCGATAGGCGCATTGGCCTGGGCGATGGGGTGATCCTTTTCCTCGAAGGCACTGAGGAATTTGACATCCTTGGAAACCGTGGCGTCTTCGACGACCCGGTAGGGCGTCTCGATAAAACCGAAATCGTTAACCTTGGCGTAAGTACTCAGAGAGACGATCAGTCCGATGTTGGGACCTTCCGGCGTCTCAATGGGGCAAATGCGCCCGTAGTGCGACGGGTGTACGTCGCGCACTTCGAAGCCGGCCCGTTCGCGTGTCAGCCCGCCCGGTCCCAAAGCGCTCAGGCGGCGCTTATGGGTGGTTTCGGACAGGGGGTTGGTCTTGTCCATGAACTGACTGAGTTGGCTGGTTCCAAAGAATTCCTTGACGACCGCCGAAACCGGTTTGGGATTCACCAGGTCATGGGGCATCAGGGCGTCGACCTCCTGGAGGCTCATGCGCTCCTTGATGGCCCGCTCCATGCGCACCAGACCGATGCGGTACTGATTCTCGAGCAGTTCACCGACAGCCCTGACCCTGCGGTTGCCCAAGTGGTCGATGTCATCCACCACGCCCTGGGTGTCGCGCAATTCGATCAGCGTCTTGGTGGTCAGCAGAATATCCTCTTTGCGCAACGTCCGAACGTTGACCGGTGTATCGATGCCCAGACGCAGATTGATCTTGAGCCGTCCCACACCAGACAGGTCGTAATAGGCAGACTTGAAAAAGAGGTGGTCCAGAAAATCCTGGGCCACTTCGGGGGTGGCCGGGTTTCCCGGTCGCAGCAGCCGGTAGATCTCGATCAGCGCCTCCTCCTTGTTGGCAACCTTGTCCAAAAGCAGGGTTTTGCGGATGGAGTCACTGCTGGAGGCCGCATCGATGAAAAGCAGTTCGAAGACTTCAATGCCGGCATCTTCCAACTGCTTCAGCAGCGTTTCGTCAATGACATCGCCGGCTTGGGCAAGCACCGCCCCGGTCTGCGGATCGGCAATTGAAAAGGCAACGGCTTTGTCGAGCAAATCCTCGCGCTCGATGGGAACCCGGGGAATTTTTCCCGCCATCTGCTTGAGGGCCCGCTGGGTGAACATGCGACCCTTCTTAACGATGACATCTCCGGTTTCCGGATCGATAACGTCCTTGCTGGCCCGCGTGCCCTTCAATACGTTCGGGGCGACCTCCCGGTAGTATTCTTTCTTTTCGAAAGTGATTTTCTCGGTATTGTAAAAATAGCCCAAAAGATCCTCCGTGGAATACCCGAAGGCTTTGAACAATACGGTGACGGGAAATTTCCGACGGCGGTCGATCCGGATGTAAACGATATCCTTGGGATCGATTTCCAGGTCGATCCACGACCCCCGCACCGGGATAATGCGGGAACTGTAAATAATTTTTCCGCTGGAATGGCTCTTACCCTTGTCGTGGTCGAAAAAGACGCCTGACGAACGGTGCAACTGGCTGACGACAACGCGCTCGGTTCCATTGATGATGAACGTTCCCTTGTCGGTCATCAATGGAATGGTACCGAAATAGATCTCCTGCTCCTTGATGTCTCTGATATTGGACACGCCGGTGTCTTTGTCCAAATCGTAGACCACCAGGCGCACGGTGATGCGCACCGGCAACTCGTAAGTCATCCCGCGATGGACGCACTCTTCCTCGCTATGCTTGATCTCGGCAAATCGATAAGACACAAACTCCAGAGAAGCACTGCCCGTAAAATCCTTGATGGGAAATACGGACTTGAAAACCGCCTGCAAACCGATGTCTTCCCGTTTTTCGGGAGCCACGTTCATTTGTAGAAATCGCTGATAGGAATCGCGCTGCATTCCGATCAGGTCGGGGATTTCTACAATTTTCTTGATTTTGCCAAAGCTTTTTCGAATTCTCTTGTTCGCCGTTGGTCTTTTCGACATGGCAACTCCGATAGATGATTGAGGAATATGAAAATGGGATCAAAGGATATCGCACCTTTGCACCCCATTTTCATATTCAATGCTTTTTTTAATAAAAAAAGGATATTGCATACCTTTTGGCGCCAGGCGCCGGTGTTGGTTACTTCAACTCCACCTGCGCGCCGGCCTCTTCGAGTTGGGCCTTGATTTTTTCAGCCTCTTCCTTGGGAACGCCTTCCTTAACCGGTTTGGGCGCTTCGTCGACCAGGGCCTTGGCTTCCTTCAGCCCCAGGCCGGTGATGGCACGCACTTCTTTGATCACGGCAATTTTCTTATCTCCGGCAGCCGTAAGAATGATGTCGAACTCGTTCTTTTCTTCGTCCGCTGCAGCGCCACCAGCATCTCCGGCAGGTCCGGCAGCCATCATGGCAACCGGTGCGGCGGCGGAAACGCCGAACTTGTCTTCCATCTCCTTGACCATCTCGGAGAGTTCCAGAACGGACATATTCGCTATAAATTCAATTACATCTTCTTTAGTGAGTTCAGCCATTGGTTTTTTTCCTCCAGTACAATTTACATTACAGTCATTTAAAAAAATCGAGTGTTAAAAGCGTTGAATCAGGCCTCGGCTTCCTTCTGCTCCTTGATGGCCTGGAGCACATTGACGAACCGCCGCGGAACGTCAGCCAGAGCCCTGACCAACGAGGACGGAACGGCATTCATTGTAGAAAGCACCTGTGCCAGTAAAACTTCTCTGGACGGCAGGGATGAAAGTGCCTTGATTCCGTCGGGATCGATAATCTTGCCGTTAAGAACGCCCACCTTGATTTCGAATTTTTTGTTTTCCTTGATGAAATCGGAGAGCACTTTTGCCGGCGCGACCGGGTCGTCATTGCTAAGGGCGACGGCGCTAGGTCCTTTGAATCGATCTTTGATCAAGGCAACATCGTTGCCTTCCGAAGCGCGGACGAGAAGCGAATTTTTCACCACCTGATATTCGGTGTTGGCGCCCCTGAGTTTGCGCCTCAGGTCGTTCATCGCCGCCACGTCAAGTCCCTTATAATCTGTCAGGATGACTATGGTTGACTTTTCAAAACGCCCCTGAAGGTCTTCGGTGATCTGCTTTTTCTTGTGAATATCCAATGTTTAATTACACCCCCTTCCTTAAACTGCAAAAACCGGAGGACACTTGATGGTTTGATTTCCGGGAGTTCCTTCTGAAACAATCGTGCAGACTGCAATCGTGCTGTCGGAAGGGCTCATGAAACAATCCAACTCCGTCTCGGCAGGCCGGTATGTACCGATTAAACACGCAGTCCCTTTTCCAAACGGGGCTTGGTGAACCTACAGTCTTTGACAGTGTGATCGTACAGGCCGTTTCAAACCTGTGGTTATAAAAAATCTTACCGCCATGAAAACAAGGAGGCCTGCGGCGCTCCTATTTCACCAAATCCTTGACCAGTGCGGTATCGATTTTGATGCCGGGTCCCATGGTGGTGGACACAGCAATCCCTTTCAGGTAGGTTCCTTTGCTGGAAGACGGTTTCAACTTCAAAATCGTTTCAATAAATGCGGTGATATTCTCTATGAGTCGCTGCGTACCAAAGGAGACTTTTCCCATCGGGGCGTGCACAATGCCCGCCTTTTCCACCCGAAATTCGATTTTACCCGCTTTGAGTTCCTGAACCGTTTTGGCCACATCGAAGGTCACCGTCCCGGTCTTGGCATTGGGCATCAGGCCCCGGGGGCCGAGAAGCCGACCGATCTTGCCCACAGTGCCCATCATGTCCGGGGTCGCAATGGCTTTGTCAAAACCGAACCAGCCCTCTTTGATTTTTTCGACCAGGTCTTCGTTGCCGACAAATTCGGCGCCGGCCTCCCTGGCCTCGGTTTCCTTTTCACCCTTGGCAAAAACGAGAACCTTGACCTCTTTTCCAAGGCCGTTGGGCAAAACCACGGTTCCGCGCACCATCTGGTCCGCATGTCTGGGGTCTACCCCGAGACGCACAGCCACGTCTACGGTCTCGTCAAACTTGGCATAGGATGAAGAGATGGCAGCATCGATCGCTTCGGTGAAATCGTAACGCCGGGTTGACTCGATCTTACTGGATGATTCCCTGTATTTTTTACCATGCTTCGGCATCTTCGTTCTTGCTCCTTGCAAATGATTCGCTCAGCACCCTCTCTGTACGCTGCCGTCCGGGTTGCGGCATCAAACGCGCAGGCGCTGCGGGGTGACTATTTTATTTCGATCCCCATGCTCCGGGCGGTTCCGCCGATAATCTTACAGGCAGCCGCCAGATCGTTGGCGTTAAGGTCTTCCATTTTAATTTTTGCAATCTCCTCGACCTGGGCCTTGGTGACGCTGCCCACACGATCCCTTTTGGGGTCGCCTGCACCCTTGGCCACTTTGGCGGCCTTTTTTAAAAGGACGGCGGCCGGCGGCGTTTTGGTGATAAAGGTAAACGAGCGATCCTGGAAAACGGTGATGACCACAGGGATGATCATACCTGCGTCGTTAGCCGTTCGTGCATTGAACGCCTTGCAAAAATCCATGATATTGACACCATGCTGCCCGAGCGCCGGGCCGATGGGAGGAGACGGGTTCGCCTTGCCTGCTTCAACTTGAAGCTTGATTTGAGCCATTACCTTTTTAGCCATTGTTCGATCGTTTCCCTTGCAAATCGTTGAATTGTAAAAGCATTACTATCCGTGCCGCCAACCGTGCGGCTATAATTTGGTGACTTGGACGAAATCCAGTTCAACCGGTGTGGACCGGCCGAAAATGCTCACCAGAACTTTGATCTTTCCCTTTTCGGGATTGACCTCCTCGACAGTGCCGTTAAAGTTGGTAAACGGACCATCGATGACGCGAATCTCGTCCCCGGTTTCAAAGAAGTATTTCGGCTGGGGCTGGTTTTTACCCGCCTCCATCCGGTTGAGAATGGTATTGGCCTCTTCCTCCGTGATCGGAGTCGGCTTTTCCCGCCCTCCAAGAAATCCGGTAACTTTCGGTGTATTGTTCACGATATGCCAAGTTTCATCGTCAAGTTCCATTTTGACGAGAAGATAGCCGGGATAGAACTTTCTCGAGGAGGTCCTGCGCTTGCCCTTGACCAATTCGACGACCTCTTCCGTCGGAACGAGGACCTCGTCGAACTTGTCCGGGTTGGGCGAAGAGGCGACCTTTTCTTCGAGAGACGCCTTTACCTTGTTCTCAAATCCGGAATAGACATGAACAATATACCATTTTTTGGCCACGATAACCGCTCCTGCGTTATTGCAATACTGCTCGGATCAGGCCGGAAAGACCCGCATCAACCACCCCGAGAAACAGCGAGATGATCGCCACGATCACCAGGACGACCACGGTTGACCCCATGGTCTGTTTTCTGGATGGCCAGGTGACTTTCTTCAGTTCGACCTTGACCTCCCTGAGAAACTGGAGCGACTTGTCGATAAAATTCTTTTCCTTGGCGACAGCGGGCTTGCTGGCCGGAGTATAGGTTTTCTTCACCACCGGCTTTGGGTTCGCCTGATCACCAGGGGAATTCGGATCCAGGTCGACTTCATTCGCAGATTGCGTATTCTTAATCTTTTTTTTTGGATCTTTCTTTCGAAGTAAGCGTCCCATCACACCCCGTTATGCGAAAAGGCGGAACATCACGATCTCTGATGCGGTCGCGATGTTCGTCACCATTAAATAAGGCATCAAAATTTTGGCAGGCCAGGAGGGATTCGAACCCCCAACACCCGGATTTGGAGTCCGATGCTCTACCAATTAGAGCTACTGGCCTGCATCAAATCCACAACACACAAAGCAACGAGCGTTATTTGGTCTCTTTGTGCGGCGTATGTTTCTTGCAAAAACGGCAGTACTTGCTGAACTCGAGCTTGTCCGGCGTCGTGCGCTTGTTTTTGGTGGTCGTATAATTCCTGCGCTTACACTCTGTGCAGGCCAGTGTTATAATGATTCTCACTTGAAGGCACTCCTTGCAGTCCTATTCGATTATCTCGCTGACGACACCGGCACCTACCGTGCGGCCGCCTTCGCGGATGGCAAAACGAAGCTCCTTCTCCATGGCGATCGGCGTGATCAGCTCCGCGGAAATCGCTACGTTATCCCCGGGCATCACCATCTCCACGCCTTCCGGAAGATTCAAGATGCCCGTCACGTCCGTCGTCCGAAAATAAAACTGCGGACGATAGCCGTTGAAAAACGGCGTATGGCGCCCGCCCTCTTCCTTGCTCAGAATGTACGCCTCGGCCTTGAACTTCGTGTGCGGCGTGATCGAGCCCGGGGCACTCACTACCTGTCCGCGCTCCACCTCGTCGCGCTTGGTCCCGCGGAGCAGTACGCCGATGTTGTCCCCCGCCTGACCTTCGTCAAGCAGTTTGCGGAACATCTCCACGCCCGTGCACACCGTCTTGGTCGTCTCGCGGATTCCCACAATCTCCACGTTGTCGCCCACATGGATGATACCGCGCTCCACACGACCCGTTACCACTGTGCCGCGTCCCGAAATGCTGAACACGTCCTCGATCGGCATCAGGAACGGTTTGTCCACGTCACGCTCCGGCTCCGGAATGTAGCTGTCGATGGCCTCCAGAAGCTCGAAAATGCACTTGGCGTCGTCCGCGTCCACATCATCGCACTCCAGCGCCTTGAGCGCGCTACCCCGAATGATCGGCGTGTCGTCACCGGGGAACTCGTACTTGTCCAGAAGCTCGCGGAGTTCCAGTTCCACCAGCTCGATCAGTTCTTCGTCGTCCACCATGTCGCATTTGTTCAAAAAGACCACGATGCGCGGTACGCCCACCTGACGGGCCAAAAGAATGTGCTCGCGGGTCTGGGGCATGGGGCCGTCGTCGGCGCCCACCACCAGGATCGCGCCGTCCATCTGGGCCGCACCGGTGATCATGTTCTTGATGTAGTCCGCATGGCCCGGGCAGTCCACATGCGCATAATGGCGAGTCGCCGTCTCGTACTCCACGTGGGCCGTGGCGATCGTGATCCCGCGCTCCTTCTCCTCCGGCGCCTTGTCGATCTGATCGAACGGTATGAAATCCGCCATACCCTTCATCCCGCTCAACTTCGTGATCGCTGCCGTCAGGGTCGTCTTGCCATGGTCAATATGCCCAATGGTCCCTACGTTTACGTGCGGCTTCGTCCTCTCAAATTTTGCTTTCGCCATGTTTACACCCTCCCATTGATGGACAGTTTCCGGCTATTTCTTTTTTTCAACTCGGTAAAAAAATGGAGCCCACGATCGGAATTGAACCGATGAACCTCTTCCTTACCAAGGAAGCGCTCTACCGACTGAGCTACGTGGGCTTTGATTGGCAACAAACAAAAAAACAACGGCAGGCATGCAGTGATCGGCGTCGATAATGATGGAGCGGGAGACGAGGCTCGAACTCGCGACATTCAGCTTGGAAGGCTGAAGCTCTACCAACTGAGCTACTCCCGCGTCAATACCCGGTAAACGAACAACGCGTCTCGATTGTCATTGCTGATCATCTATGTGCAGCAAGGAGCAAGCCATTGTAGTACGGTAGCGATCTTTTTGTTTGCAGCGATCTCCTACAAAAACTTACTAAAATGGTGGTGGGGGGAGGATTTGAACCTCCGAAGGCGTCGCCGACAGATTTACAGTCTGTTCCCTTTGACCACTCGGGAACCCCACCTTTAATATCAGCTCTAAACGCTGGAGCCAGCGGAGGGACTCGAACCCCCGACCCACTGATTACAAATCAGTAGCTCTACCAACTGAGCTACGCTGGCGAACAATGCTATAAAAGAACGAATCAATCATGCGGCCAAAACGCCCTATAACCAACACGATTGATTGAAACGACATCTTTTACACAAGTCGATTTCTTTTTTCAAGTAAAATTTGGACCGAACTCATATTTTTTGACCGAACAATGGCCGACCTTCGATCACCGGCTATTGACAAAAGCGAACGCCAGTGTGTAAAGACGCTACAAACAAGCGGCTTTGCATTGGCCTAACCTTGGGGCCGCAAAACCAAACTAACGGCAAAAGGATGAACCCGTGGTTTCCTGTTCAACGAAAACGCTGATTTGCTGTACGCTGATTTTCCTGTCCGGCTGTTCCCATCTGAAAAATTCGGGCGGGACCGAAAACGCCGCCCTGCCCGCAACCGAGAAGCCCGCTCCCACTACTGAAATCGCAGCAGTCGGAAATGACCTCACACCCGAACCACCGGACCAACCGCATAAACCTTCGGCCAGCATTGCGACGGGCACCGACGCGCAGGCCCCAGAGGCTTCCGGGGAAACGGCCGGCATACCGCTGTCCGCAACCGGAGCCGAGGTCCCCAATGCCGACACCACCGGAACGGCATTAATGGACGATGCCATTCAGCAGCAATTGGACGAAGCCCTGGATTTTTGCGAAGCCGCCCAGGCGTTCTGGCAAAATGGCGAGTTGGAAAACGCCCTAGACGCGCTGGACAAGGCCTATTCACTGATTCTGACCGTCGAACCTGACGATCCCGCCAAAATGGTCCAGCAGAAAGAGGATCTGCGGTTCCTTATCTCCAAGCGGATTCTTGAAATTTACGCTTCCCGAAACATTGTTGTCAATGGCAACCACGATGCCATTCCCCGTGAAATCAACGCCAACATCCAAAAAGAGATCGACCGTTTTGTAAAAGGCGGTGAAAAACGGTTCTTTGCCGAGTCGGTAAAGCGCTCCGGCATGTACCGCCCCATGATTCTGGAAAAACTGGAGGCTGCCGGCCTGCCCGCCGAACTATCCTGGCTGCCGCTAATCGAAAGCGGCTTCAAAGTCAAGGCCCTTTCCCGTGCACGGGCTCTTGGACTGTGGCAGTTCATTCCTTCGACCGGCTATAAATTCGGGCTGAAACGGGACCAATATATCGACGAACGCATCGATTTCGAAAAATCCACCGATGCTGCCATCGCCTACCTGAAGGAACTGCACAGCATGTTCGGGGATTGGTCCACGGTGCTGGCAGCCTACAACTGCGGCGAAGGACGGGTCCTGCACGTCATCCGGACCCAGAACATCAATTACCTGGACGACTTCTGGGATCTTTACGGCCGGCTGCCATTTGAAACAGCCCGCTACGTGCCCCGCTTTCTGGCGGCCCTGCACATTATCGAAAACCTGGAAAAGTATGGCCTTTCCGATATCGAACCCTATCCGCCCTTGGAATTCGAAACCGTGGAGGTCAATCGCCAGGTCAATCTGAAAGACATCGCTCCTGTTTTGGGAACCACACTGGATACTCTCGCGGAACTGAACCCGGAGCTTCGTTACAGCGTACTGCCGGCCCGTAAGTATACCTTGCGGGTTCCGGCCGGCAAAACTGATCTGCTGCTGGCAGCCATCGAACAGGTGCCGCTGTCGACGCCGCCCAGGCCGGCCTACGTCTATCACCGTGTTCGACCGGGCGACACCCTGTCTACTATCGCCCGGCGCTATCACACCAGCGTCAAAAAAATCATGTGGGCCAACAACCTGAAGAGTTCCAGTTACATCGTAGCTGGAAAACGGCTGAAAATTCCGCAGCGGGGAATGGTGGTTGCCCATGCAGCGCCTCAAACCGCTTCCCGCGAGGAGTGGAACCGCAAACATGTGGTGAAAAGCGGCGATTCCCTGTGGATTATCGCCAAGCGATATGGTACGACCACCCAGAAAATTCAGGAGATGAACCATCTTGCCACCACCCGGCTGAGCATCAACCAGGTACTAACTGTTCCTTCTATCGCGCCGGTGGCGGAAAAAGCGACAAGAGGAGGCAACGGAACCTATTACGTGCAGAGTGGCGACAGCCCATACCTCATCGCTCGCCGGCACAATATCCCGTTGAATCGTTTCCTGGAAATCAACAACCTGACACCCCGGAGCACCATATATCCGGGGCAGTCGGTGCGTATCGAATAACCTATCCAACGCCCCCGTAGCTCAGGGGATAGAGCATCGGATTCCTAATCCGTGCGCCGCAGGTTCGAATCCTGCCGGGGGCACCAACAAATAGAAAAAAAGCCGAGTGGACAACTCGGCTTTCTTATTTTTTGGAGGCCAATGTTTGCTGGTCAACATGGGGTCAACGCCGATTGCCAACATTGGCGCCTGTCTCAGACCCGCCTATAAATCAAGAACGCGTAATCCACAGCTATCCAGAAGAAAAACCCATTAATATGGAATTAAGTAATTGATGCCGACGCAAAGAAGGTGTGGTTCCCTCAAATTTTAAGCGCCCATCCGTTTAATCTACGCCCCAATTCAAATCTATTCAAAACCAGGACAATCAACATAGCAAGGCATCCCGCAATACACGCCGAAATAAATTTAATCTTATCCATTTTGCCCCCTTGGTATTGAATTTATCTCTTCGGTTTCACGGTTAAAATTCGTTCCTTACGCCAACGTTGAAAATCATTCGGTTCGATGTTTCTTCCAAGTAATGAGCAGGTCAGTCATTATGATCAGCAATCCACATGTCAATTAATTTTTATTAATAAATACAACATATTATTTTTTTTGAAGGGTGTTTGCAGAATTGAAAATCAAGATATCGAGGGGATTGGCCCTAAAAATATAACCTTTTTTACACAAATATCGGAAAAATGAAGATAAAAGGCGGTAAAATTTCATCCCCGTTATCTTTCCGCCTGACTTGAATCAAATAAAATTATCTAAATACAGATAGATAAATCGATTCAAAAAAATGATTGACGTTTTTATATACTTTTTATATATACAATGTATATAAAAACTCCGAGGGAAAATATGTCACTAAGATATTCCATCCTGGGGCTTCTCCACTACAAGCCAATGCACGGCTACCGCCTGAAGGAGCATATCGAACGAAATTTCGGGCACATGTGGTCCATCAACTTTGGCCAGATCTATCCCAACCTAAAAAAAATGAAGGCCGAGGGCCTCATTTCCATGCGCGAAGAGGTCTGCGAAGGTGAAAAGGGGCCTCCTCGAAAGCTTTATTCCATTACGGAAACGGGGAAGCAGGCTTTCCAAACGTGGCTGGCCGAATCTCCCGAGGGCAGCATGATCCTGCGAGATCCTTTTCTCATGCGATTCGTATTTTTCGGGTTTGGCGAAGAAGCCCGCGCGCTTGAACAAATCGAAGAACAACTGGGGGTCTATGAAAAGCAGCTCGCCCGGCGCTATTCCAACCTGAATCGCTGGGAACACAGCGGGCCTTATGTGAAACTCATGGCCGATCTGGGTGTGCGGATGAACGAGGTGTTCCTCGATTGGCTCAAAGATGCACAGCAGGAGCTTTTAAACAGCCGTCAGGACCGTGCGACAGACGAAAACGAAGCAATGGTTGAAGAAAAAAACCGACCCTGAACTTCCGGAGGCTGAAGATGACATTTGACGGCATTTCGCTCGTGACCGGTGCGGCCGGCTTCATGGGCAGCCATATGGTCGAGCACCTGGTTCAAGAAGGAGTCCGGGTCCGAGCGACATCCCGTCCACGAAAAGACACGTCGTTTTTCGACCGGCTCGGTGTTGAATTCGTGGGAGCCGACCTGACCCGACCGGAAAAACTGCCTTCCCTGTTCGAAGGCCCGGTAGACCGCGTCTTTCACCTCGGAGCGATCTGCAACTTCTCCACCCCATATGCAAAGCTGCACCCCACCAACGTGGCCGGGGTTCAAGCCCTGTCCGGCCTGGCCCTGGAAAAGGGCGTCAAGTGTTTCGTCCATGTTACCTCGACAAGCGTCTACGGAAAATATCGGGGCCGACCTTTTGCCGAAGACGACCCGCGCGAGCCCTGCAACGCCTATGGGCAGAGCAAAAAAGACGGCGAAGATGTCATCTTCAAGCGGGTGAAAGAGGGGCTCCCGGCGGTAATCGCCCGGCCCTGTACTGTTTACGGCCCCCGTTGCAATGACGGCGCCGGCAAGGTGTTTTCCCGCCCATGTCCCATTGGGGCCATTCCTGGAAACGGCCGGCAGCGGCTGTCCAATGTCCGGGCGGAGGACACGGCGGCCGCACTGCTGCACCTCTCCCTGTTGGACGATGCCCTGGGGGAGACCTACAACCTCGCCGAAGACACCAACCCAACCCTGGAAGAAGCACTGACGCTGGCAGCCGAGACCTTCGGTACCCGCCCGCCAACTTTGCACCTCCCCCTGGCCGTTGTGCGCATCGCAGCCCGGATCGGGGGCTTTTTCGCAGGCCTGTCCGGCAAGATCCCGGATTTGGAATACGATGCGACCGGATTTTTAAACGACGACTACATTGTAGACAATACGAAGCTGAAAAATACCGGGTTTACCATGCAGTACCCCGATTTCACTGAATCGATGCGGCAGATGCAACGGTGGTATCGGACAACACGCTGATCTTCAACGACAAGGGGGGGGGGGAAATGGGGCAAGTCATCGTCATTACCGGTCTGGCCCAGGGAATGGGCCGGGATGTGGCCTGCAGGCTGGCCGCGGCGGGCCACAGCATCGCAGGTTTCGATCTGGACGCCGCCGAGTTGGCTTCACTGGAAAAGGAGCTGGACGCACTCGGGGCTGAGCATTACCTGACCCCGCTGAACATCACCGACCGTGAAGGGATTTTGCGTTTTCGCGATGAGGTTCTGTATAAATTCAAGCGTGTGGATACGGTGCTGTCGAACGTCGGCATCGGATTTTTCGGACCCTTTGAAGAGATCGATCTTGAAAAGGCACTCAAATGCCTGGAGATCAACGTCATCGGGGCGGCCAGTATTTTCCAGGCGTTCGTCCCGGCCATGCGGGAACAGAAAAGCGGCAAGCTGATTGCCATGTCCTCTCTGGTCGGGGTGGTCCCCTTTCCTTTCGAATCGGTCTATACGGCCAGCAAGTTTGCCATCGAAGGCATGGTGGAAGCCATCAAGTACGAGGTGGAGCCGTTCGGCCTCAAGGTGGCTCTCATCGAACCGGCCCAGGTGTCCACGGATTTTGCAGCCAAGATTCACAAGCTGCCGCCGGCGGGCTCTCCCTACCGGGATCGGGCGCAGCGGTTCATCAATCGGGACAATGAGCTTATCAAATCAGCGACAACTCCGGCCCAGGCGGCCGATAAAATTGTCCGGGTGGTCCTGGCAGACACCCCCAAGCTCCACAACCAGGTGGACTTCATGAGTACTTTCTTTCTCTTTCTGAACTGGATTCTGCCCAAAGGCCTCCGGGATATGATCCTGCTCAACCACATGGACATCAAGGTCTGACGCGGCCTGCCCGGCAGGCGCACCTATAGCCAACCAAGGGAGGAGATATGCAGCCAGCACTCGTCTCACCGGACCCGATACCCGAAACCCGCATCGGACGGCTCCGACAGCGTATCATCGATGCCCCCCAGGCGGTTTGCGTGGAACGCGCCCGCTACCTGACGCGGGCCATGCAGAAACACTGGGACCGCGATCCCCTGACCCGCATGAGCCTGGCGCTCGAAGAAATCTTAAAGAACATCAGCGTGATCATCCGGGAGGATGAATGCATCGTCGGCTGCCGGACGTCCAAGCTGAAAGGCGCGCCCCTGTTTCCCGAAAACAAGGCCCGCTGGCTGGAAGGCGATGTCGAGAATTTCGACCGTCGGGAAGTCCAGCGGGCCCTGATCACCGAGGCCGAGAAAAATGAGTTGATCGAACAGGTCCTGCCGTTCTGGCAGGAGCGGTGCGTGGAGGCAAGCTTCGAAGCTGCCCTGCCTGAAGATGTGATGGCGGACATGGACAAGTACATTTTTACGTTCATGCTCGAGATCACCTACGGCATCGGCCATTTTACCCTGAATCATTCCCGGATCCTGGAACAGGGTCTCGCCGGAATTGCGGCGCAGGCCCGCGAGAAACTGGCGGCGCTTCCACCCGAAGACCGGCAGGGATCCAAAGGGCTGTTCTACGACGCGGTCATCCGTTCGCTGGCAGCGACCGTAACCTTTGCCAACCGATATGCGGACAAGGCCCTCGAACTGGCCGGTGAGGAAAACAATCCGGACCGGGCGGCTGAATTGGAACAGATTGCCGCCGTCTGCCGTCGGGTGCCGGAACATCCGGCCCAAACCTTTCACGAAGCGGTTCAGGCGCTCTATTTCATCCACCTGGTGACCCAGATCGAATCCGGGGGCAATTCCGTTTCCCTGGGCCGCATCGACCAGATCCTCTGGCCCTATTACCAGGCCGACCTGGCCGCCGGCCGCATCGACCCGGGTCAGGCGCGGGAACTGCTGGCCATGCTGTTTCTGAAGACCAACGAAATCTGGAACGTGCTGGAAGAGGCCTATATTCCGGGAGGCGAGGGCACCGAGGGCAAGACGACCCAGAACGTGGTGGTCGGCGGCATGGACCGGGAGGGACGCGATGCTACCAACGCCCTGAGCACCCTGGCCCTGGATGCCTACGCCCAGGTCCGGACCGTGCAACCCAACTTCGGGGTCCGGATATGTGCCGACACCCCGGAGCTGTTTTTCGCAAGGGCCGTGAACTACGCCAAGGACGGCGTCCTGCTGCATTTTTTCAATGACGAACAGATCGTCGAATCCCTGACGACCGGCGGCCACAGCCTGGAAGATGCCCGGGACTATGGCGTGGTGGGATGCCTGGAGCCCAATGCCCAGGGCAAAACGTTCGGCTCGACGTTTGCGGTGCAGCTCAACGGGGCCAAGTGCCTCGAGTTCGCCCTGGCCAACGGCGTGGACAACATTTTCGGATACGAATCGGGGCTGGAAACCGGAGAACCGGGGAGCTTCGATAATTTCGAGGACCTGTGGCAGGCCTACGACAGGCAGCTGCGCCATTTTACCGGCCAGATGGTCAAGGGCATCACCTGCCTGGATCAGGCCATCGCCGACAAGGTCCCCTCCCCCTTTGCCTCGGCCATGATCGACGGCCCCCTGGAAAAGGGTCTGGATCTTACCCGCGGCGGGGCGGTCTACAACTCCACCGGGGTTCAGCTGCAGGGCTTTTCCAATCTGGCGGACAGTTTCCATGCCCTGAAAAAAGTCGTGTTCGAAGAAAAGCGCTACACCCTGGAACAGGTCGCCGAGTGGCTTTCCGATGACTGGCTGGATGCGGAACAGGCGCATGCGGTTTTCGTGACCCTGGCGGCCAAGTACGGCAATGACGACGATGCGGTGGACGCCATGGCCGCCCGGGTGATGGACCATTTTTGCGATACCCTGGCCCCGCACAAAAATTACCGCAACGGACGGTTCTGGCCGGGCATCTTTTCGGTGGGATTTCACATCTCCATGGGCGCGTTTACCGGCGCCACTCCGGACGGACGCAATGCCGGGGCGGTTCTGGGCAACGGAATTACACCCAGCGAAGGGCGGGCCGTGTCCGGCCCGACGGCCCTGATGAATTCGGTGGCCAAGCTGCCGCTGACCCGGGTGACCAACGGGCTGAACCTCAACATGCGCTTTGACGGCAAAACCGTGAACGGAACCCATCTGCTCAGCCTGATCCGGACCTACTTCAAAAAAGGGGGCGTGCAGGTGCAGTTCAACATGGTGGACACCGAGACGCTGAAAAAGGCTCAGGCGGACCCCGACAGCTACCGGGACCTGGTGGTGCGGATCAGCGGCTATTCGGGAATTTTCGTCAACCTGAGCGACATTGCCCAGGACGAGATCATCAAGCGGCACAGCTACGACCTGTAGAAGCATTCCATAGTCAGGAGGAAATTGTATGAGTAAAGTGATGACAACCGCGGAAGCCATAGAGCAATTCGTGCATCCCGGTGACTTTCTTTTCCTGGGCGGGTATATCTGCCGGACGCCCTTTTCCGCCATTCACGAGATCATCCGTCAGAAAATCGGCGACCTGACCATTACCCGGAGCAACGCAGCCGATGACTTTGACATGCTCATCGGGGCGGGACTGGTCAAGCGCTTCATCTCCACCTTCCTTTCCCTGGGCGTCTACGGCCTGGGACGATGCTACCGGCGTTCGCTGGAAAAGGGGATTCCCCACAAGGTGGAGGTCGAAGAATACACCAACCTCTCGTTGCCGATGATGCTCCAGGCCGGCGCCATGGGCATGCCCTTCGTACCGGTCAAGGATATGGTGGGCACCGACCTTCTGAAGATCAAATCCTTCATGGGCGACAACAAGTACAAGATCATCGAATCGCCGTTCGACGGCAGCCCCACCCTGCTGGTGCCGGCCCTGAACCCGGATGTGGCCATCATCCATGTGCAGCAGGCCGACGAAGAAGGCAACGCCCAGATCTGGGGGATCGGCGGGGACTGTCAGGTGGGCGCGAACGCCTCCAAAAAGGTGATCGTGACCTGTGAACGGATCGTCAGCCGGGAGACCATCGGCAAGGACCCCTCGCGTACGATCGTGCCCTCTTTCAAGGTCGTCGCCGTGGTGGAAGAGCCCTTTGGCGCCCATCCGGGGTATACGCCCGGCTTTTACGACGTGGATTTCGGCATGGGCTATGTTTACCAGCAGGCCTCCAATACCGAAGAGGGGTTGGCCGAATTTCTCAAGGAGTGGGTGTACGACATCCCCGACCGCAATGCCTATATCCAGCACTACATCGAACGGTTCGGCTACGCCACATTTAAGAAACTGGAGGCGGCTTTCGATTACAGCTATCCGGTGAACTACGGCTATTAAGAAGAGAGGTGCTTAGCATGGCTACTGAGGAAAAAGACTATATCAAACCGGAGCTGATGGCCTGCTGCGGGGCGCGTGAAATCAAGGACGGCGATGTCGTCATCGTCGGCACCGGATTTCCCACCATGGCGGCCAACATCGCCCGCCAGACCCACGCCCCTACGGCCATCCTGATGCAGGAATCCGGCGTGATCGATGCGCGTCCCAAACGTCCGGCCCTGTCCGTGGGCGACCCCTGCCTCAACCCGGGAGCGGCCATGGTCGGCGGTCTGGTAGAAATCATGGGCATGATCCTCCAGGCCGGCCAGGTGGATGTGGGGTTTCTTTCGGGAAGCCAGGTGGACAAATACGGCAACATCAATACCACGGTCATCGGAGATTACGCGGCACCCACGTCCCGCCTGCCCGGCAGCGGCGGGGCCAACCCCATCGGGTCCCTGGCCCGTAAAACGCTCATCATCACGCTGCACGACAAGCGGCGGCTGGTGGAAAAAGTCGATTTCGTGACCACGCCGGGCTACCTGGACGGTGCCGGCGCCCGCGAAAAATGGGGCATGGCGCCGGGCACCGGTCCGGAAGTGATCATTACCAACAAGGCCGTCCTGAAATTCGATGCGGACACCAAACAGGCTTACCTGGCGTCCTATCACCCGGACTGCACCATAGAAGAAATCCTTGCCAACACGCCATGGGATTTGAAGGTGGCCGAGGATGTCCATCCCACTCTGCCGCCCACGGTTGAGGAGTTGCGGGCGCTGAGAGAAGTTCTCGACCCCCATCGCATGATCAGCATCTACGAAAAAAGAGGCTACGTGTAGGAAAGGGAGAAACCACCATGAAATATACCCGCAAGCTAGCCGAATTCTGTTCCAACCTAACCCTGGAAACGCTGCCGGCCGAGGTCGTTCACAAGGCCAAGCTCTGCATTCTCGACTATGTGGCCAACATCTACGGATCGCTGGAACTCGAAACGGTCCGGAACATTGCCGCCTACATCCGTTCGGTGGGTGCCCCGGAAAACGTCACGGCCCTGGGATGCGGCTTCAAAACGGACGTCCACCAGGCGGCGTTCATCAACGGAACCACTGCCGAGGCCATCGAAGCCCAGGACGGTTCACGCTTCGGGGGGAACCATCCGGGAGTGGCGGTCATTCCGGCCGCCCTGGCCGTGGCCGAAGCGGTCGGTGCCGGCGGGCCGGCCGTCATCGAAGCGGTGGTGGCCGGGTACGAAGCGGCCAACCGGCCGGCGGCGGCCGTGCACCCCTGGCACACCCTCGGCGGTTTCCTGCCCACAGGCACCTGCGGGACCTACGGCGCGGCTGTGGCCGCCGCCCGGCTCAGGGGGCTCGACGCGGACCAGTTGCTCAATGCCCTGGGCAATGCCGGCTACCTGCTGCCACTGTCCATGGCCGAACATCTCATGGGCGGCTATACCATCAAAGTCGTCCAGGGGGGACAGGCCGCCAGCGCCGGCATCATGGCCGCCGGACTGGCCGGGGCCGGGGTAACCGGGGCGCCCTATGTGCTCGAGGGCTCGGCCCTGAACGGCGGGTTCGCCAAGATTACCACCGCCGCCGATCCGACCCTTTCGCGCATCACCGATGGCCTGGGCGAAACCTATTCGGTCATGGATATCTATTTCAAGCCCTACACCGCCTGCCGTCACACCCATGGCGCGGCCCAGGCCGCCCTGGAACTGGCCGCCGGCGAGTCCGTCGACCCCGCACAGGTGGAACGCATCACGGTCCACACCTACGGAATTGCCGAACTGGCCGTAGGCAAGGGCGTCGATACAACCAGCTCGTTCGTATCCGCGCAATTCTCGATTCCCTATGTTGTGGCGGCCTGTCTCATGGATGGCGAACTGGGCCCAAGGCAGCTGACCGAAAAACGGATCGCCGATCCGGCTGTCCTCGACCTGGCGAACCGCGTGGCGGTCAAAACCGATGAAGAACTCAACAAGATCTACCCGGGGAAAACCTCCAGCCGGGTCGAAATTCTCTTCAAGGACGGCCGCAGCCTGTCGCGGCAGGTCGACGATCCCAAAGGGGACCCCCGGGATCCGCTGGATGCGGCGGCCCTGGCCCAGAAGGTCAAGCAGTTTGCCGGAGACCGGGACAGCCGGAAGTTGGACGACGCGATCAACATCATCCTGGAACTGGAAAAGGCCCCCGATCTGAATCGCCTGATCGGATTGATTTAAACGCTGATCTTAAAGCTCAAGTGAATTGCTCACCTCGATCCCATGCTCCGCGTGGGAGCGCCATTAGACTTCATCCAACAGCTTATGAGGTTCCCACGCGAAGCATGGGAACCAGATAACAACAGAACAGCACTACAGGAGAGTTAGATGGATTTCAGTTTGACCAAAGAACAGCAGATGCTGCTCGACAGTCTGCGGGACATGGCGAAAAGAGAAAAGTTCAAAGAGCTTGCCGTTCATATAGACCGGACGGGCGAATTTCCTCAACACTTAATGGCCAAGTATGCTGACATGGGGCTGCTGGGCATGACGCTTTCCCCGGAATACGGCGGCGAGGGCCAGAGCGCCCTGACGGCCATTTTGGCCATCGAGGCCCTGGCCCGCTACAGCCCCATGATCGCTGCGCCGGTGTTCGAATCCAATGTCGGCCCGGTGCGGGTCATCGACATGTTCGGAACCCCGCAACAGAAGGCCGCCATCATCCCGGGAGTCTGTAAAGGAGAAAACAGCGTGTCGGTCTGCATGACCGAGCCGGAGGTCGGGTCGGATCTCACCTCCCTGCAGACCACCGTCGAAGACAAGGGCGATCATCTGCTGCTCAACGGACGCAAGTCCTTTATCACCGGCGGCGGCCATGCCAGCCACTACCTCGTCTACTGCCGCTTCGGCGAAAAGCCGGGCTATAAATCCATTGGGGCCGTGATCGCCGAAAAAGGCATGCCCGGCTTTTCCTTCGGCAAACAGGAGGAATTCATGGGCCTGCGCGGCATGCCCTCGTGCGACCTTTTCTTTGACAATGTAAAAATTCCAAAAGAGAACCTGGTAATCGAAAAAGGCAACTTCGGCAGCCTCATGATGACCTTCGACATCGAACGCTGCGGCAACGCGGCCATGTGCCTGGGGGTGGCGGGAGGCGCCATGGAGGCGGCCAAGAACTATGCGCTGCAGCGCAAGGCCTTCGGCCGTGAGATCTGCGAATTCCAGGCCATCCAGTTCATGATGGCCGATATGGCCATGAAACTGGATGCGGCCAAACTGCTGGTCTACCGGGCGGCAAGCGGTGCCGGCCAGGGATTGCCTTCCATTTACGAAGCCTCGCTGGGTAAGTGCTATGCCAACGAAATGGTCAGGGAAGTCACGGACATGGCCATGCAGGTATTCGGCGGGTATGGCTACTCCAGGGAATTTCCCATAGAGCGGATGGTGCGCGATTCCCGCGCCTGGGGCGTGGCCGGCGGCACCCTGCAGATGCTGAAAGTGACCGTCGCCAGTATGATTTTCGGACGACGGTTCGACCAGAGAAAGTAAAGGAGAAAATCATGAGTGAATACTACCGGGATCGGGAGCACCTTTACGAGATCTACAACTACTTTCTGGACAAGATTCTCCGGGACGACAAGATCGGTCCCAAGATGTCCCGGGCGAAAATCATCATCAGGTTCATCTACACCGATCCGGACAGCGAAGTCACCATCGACCTGAAAAATCCGCCGGCCGAGGAAGGCATGTACGGCACCTTCTACCTGGGGCCGTGCGACCTGAAGGAAGATGTCTGGTCCAAACAGAGTGCCGACCACTCTCACCGGTTCTGGCACGGCTATGAAAACCCCATCGCAGCGGTGACCCGGGGAAAAGTCAAACAGGGCGGGAAAATCACCGCCATGCTCAAGCTGCTGCCCGTGGTGAAGCCGACGTTCAAGCGGTTCCCCGAAATTCTGGAAGAGATGGGGTACGGCGACCTGGTGGTGTCCAAAAAAGGAGCTTCCGGCAAACGCCGCAGCCGGCTTACTGCCGGCGTTGAACAGCGATCTTCCGGGGGCGGTGCTGGATCGGAGAAGGGTACGGATATCCTCGAACCACAGTCTCGAATGGAAGGGGCGGGGATGATGGACAGATACGACAAGTTCTATATCGATGGACAGTGGGTTGCGCCGGCCGGAAAGGAGACGGCAGCGGTCGTCAATCCCTGCAGCGAGGAAGCCATCGCCCGGGTGGCCATGGGTGAGGCCGAAGACGTGGACCGGGCCGTGGCCGCGGCAAAAAAGGCATTCGGGCCGTGGTCGGCAACGGATGTGTCGGAAAGGGCCGATCTCCTGACCCGTATTTCCGAGGCCCTGACAGCCCGCCAGGATGAAATCGGGGATACCATCGCCCGCGAAATGGGCATGCCTTCGCCCTGGTCGCGAATGATCCAGGCCGGCCTGCCTATCGCTACCTTTGAAAGCTTTGCGGAAATTGTGAAGAACTATCGGTTCGAGTACCCCCAGGCGGGCACCCAGATCGTCAAGGAGGCCTTAGGGGTGTGCGGATTCATCACCCCATGGAATTACCCGCTGCACCAGATTGCGGGCAAGGTCGCCCCGGCCCTGGCCGCCGGATGCACCATGGTGTTGAAACCGAGCAGTTTGGCTCCGCTGAATGCCTTTATCCTGGCTGAAGTTCTCCACGAGGCGGGCGTGCCGGCCGGTGTCTTCAACCTGGTCTGCGGGGCAGGCAAGACGGTGGGGCAGGCCCTGTGCGCCCATGGGGATGTCGACATGGTCTCCATCACCGGCTCCACGGCCTCGGGCATCCAGGTGGCGCGGACCGGCGCCGAAACCGTCAAACGGGTCACCCTGGAGCTGGGTGGAAAATCGCCCAACATCCTTCTGGATGACGTCGATTTCCAGGCCGCCGTAACCAAGGGCGTCTACGATTGCTTTCTCAATTCCGGCCAGACCTGTTCGGCCCTGACCCGTATGCTGGTGCCGGCGAAACATCAGGCGGCCGTGATGGACATCGCCCGGGAAGCGGTCAACGGCATGGTGGTGGGGGATGCCTTTGCCGATGGGACCTATATCGGCCCGCTGGTGGACGCCCAGCAGCAGCGATCGGTGCGGGAGTATATCGAAAAAGGCATCGAGCAGGGCGCCACCCTGGTGGTCGGAGGGCCGGAACCTCCGGAGGGGCTCGAAAAAGGATACTATGTCCGGCCGACGGTTTTTGCCAACGTCACGCCCGAAATGACCATCGCCAGAGAAGAGATCTTCGGGCCGGTGCTCTCCATCATGCCCTATGCATCCGAGGACGAAGCGGTGGCCATGGCCAATGATTCACCCTATGGCCTGTCCGGGGCCGTCTGGTCCGCCGACATCAAACGGGCACAGCGGGTGGCAAAGCGACTGCGCACCGGCCAGGTCTTTATCAACGGGGCCGGGTTCGACATCAACGCTCCTTTCGGCGGATATCGGCAGTCGGGAAACGGCCGGGAACGGAGTAAGTATGGACTGGATGAATTTCTGGAAATCAAGGCCCTGATCGGTCATAACCCGTAAAGCGAAACATGCACGATCCTGACAAGGCCATCATTTTCGACGTCCAGCGCTTCTCGCTTCACGATGGACCCGGCATCCGTACGACAGTCTTCTTCAAGGGCTGTCCCCTGAGATGTATCTGGTGCCAGAATCCGGAGTCCTGGCGCGCAGAGCCGGAAATCGCTTTTTACAAACAGCTCTGCCGGGGCTGCTTCGAATGCCTAGCGGCCTGTCGAGAAAACGCAATCCTGCAGCGCCCGGACAAACGGATAGACGATGCCCGCTGCACCGGCTGCGGTGCGTGTGCAGATGTCTGTGTGAAGACTGCCCTGCGTGTTGTCGGGCGGATCTGGACGGTGGCTGAACTCGTCGATGAGATTGTCAAAGACTGCGATTATTTTAAAGAATCCGGGGGCGGAGTGACCCTGTCCGGGGGCGAGCCCATGCAGCAGACCCGTTTCCTGCGCACACTGCTGCCGGAATTGAAGCGCCGCCATATCCACATCGCCATGGAAACCTGCGGCCATTTTTCCTGGGAACGGATGGAACACCTGCTGCCGTTTCTGGATCTGATCTATTTTGACCTGAAAGCGATGGCCCACGATTCCCACCACGCCTTCACCGGATGTTCCAACGAAAGGATTCTGAAAAATTTCGAAAAACTGTCCGGCAGGTTTGGCAATCTCCAGGCACGCATGCCGGTGATACCGGGGAAAAACGACGGCCGGACCAATATCCTGGCCACGGCCCGTTTTTTATTGGAAAACGGGAAAGATTCAATCCGCCTGCTGCCCTATCACAACCTGGGAGAAGCCAAGATTTCAAGGCTGAATACCGAGCAAAAGCCTTTAGGGATACCCCCTCGGACAGCCCGTGACCGCGACAGGGTAAAAACCTTGTTTGAAGCCAATGGCGTGAAAGCGACAATAGACAAATAAGGCCCGATTTCGAAAACCAGGCAGAAATAAAGAATTCCGATCCGCAAAAAAGATGCCGGGCCGCCTTTCGGCAACCCGGCGACAAAAAGAAGATAAGGAGGTTAACACGGTGGTATCGATTCAGCTTCTCCGTGTTGCCTTCCGGTATACAGCTTGAACCTTGCCGGGGTATGACCCCAACATTACCGGATAGTAATCCGGATCCATCGGACCGACAGGGCCGACTCATGGTGCCAAATCCAAAATCGGTATTATAGTAAGGCATACAAAAACCGGGAACCACCGATGGTTAACAGAACAATCCGGAAGGAGGTACAGCCATGACCGATACGAATACAATACCGAAGTCCGCTATCGATCCCGTTTGTGGGAAAACGATCGATCCGAGTAGGGAACTCTTTTCATCCAGTGACGAGAAGGGCACCCATTATTTCTGCTCGCAGGATTGCAAGCGTCGTTTCGACGCCGCCGACACCAAAGCCAGGAAAGGATTCTGGGCGAGGTATACCGACCGCCTGAAAGACACCCATTGCACGAGGACGCCTCCCGAATGCACATGATCCGCAGCGGCGAGGCCTGTGTTCGATCCTTACAGTCTGCATGATAAAAACGAGAAAAACGGCGATGCGATTTTTTCCGGGCAAGATCGATTCGAATCGACCTTGCCCGGTTTTTTATGATTAAAGAGGACCGGTCGATGCCGCCCGGCCATCTAAGCGAACGAAACGTCTTTTGGAATATGCTCTTCGATGGGATCGTCGAACATCACGGCAAAGCCCCTGTCATGGGAACGCACCACGGTCCCCATGACGTTGGGTCGTTTGTCGAAAGCAACGATCGGAAACCGGAGACTGATCCGCTGGCCGCGCTCCACCGCCCGATGGGAATGGATATAGATGCCGCCGGCGCTGACGTTGGCGATCAAATCCCGATAGGTCCCTGTCTTAATGGTGTACTTGGCGGTGTACAACGCCGGATGACGAGGGTATTGACGTTTTTCCACTTTCGAATTCATTGTCCACCCAATTTCTGTTTCATCGTGTGAATACCCGATTTTCTTTTAACACTCAATCTTCGTACCGTCTCTATCGGTTTCGATCAATAACAAATTTAATCCATTGGTCCCGAAAGCAAATTCTGCTACAAAGCGATCGTTTCCGGACGGCTAATTCGTTCGATCATTTCGTGATGGAAAACCTTATTTTCTCATAAAGTCATATGTCTGCAAAAAATGAAACCGATTCCGTCTATCTATGCCAGATCGGCCCCCATGTGTCCTGCGGGGCCTGCTGCGGGCTGTATAACATTGCCGACCCTTCGCCGGAAAATCTGGAGGATCTGCTGACGCGCCGCACCCGCTGGTTTGCCGAGGTGCCCAGCACCGTCGCCGGAATCGACGCTTTTTGCGCCCGGGTGACAAACGCCGAACCCGGTGAGCGCCCGTTTCCGGACTTCCACCACTGCCCGTTTCTGGGCATGATCGAAGACGACGGCCGCCGGGTGGGCTGTCTGCTGCACCCGCTGGCGGCGGGCAATGCGGGGCTGGACTGGCGGGGGTTGAGCTATTACGGCGGCATGGCCTGCCGCACCTATTTCTGCCCCAGCGTCCAACAACTGCCGGCCCGCTGGCTGACCGCCGTCTGCCAAAGCATGAACCACTGGCACCTTCACGGTTTGATCGTCACCGAACGGCGCCTGCTCACCGAATGGTTCACGCACCTGGAAAAGCGCCTCGGACGGCCCATCGAATCCGACGACTTCTCGTCGGAAGCGGCCGCAGCGGCCTTGCGGACAACCTTTGCCGTCTTGAAGAATCAATGGCCTTTTCGCCGCCCGAATGCGCCGGGCGTATGCAACTACTTTTTCGCGGACGGTCAGTACCCGCGGCCTGAAGTAAAAATCGGAGAAAAAAAGATGTCCCCGTGTCGCTTCGGCGCCATTTTCCGGGAACTGGATTCGGATTTCTCATCCCCAGCGGATGTCAGGGCCGCCGAGGAAAAAATCGAGGCGATGCTGACTGCTATAGCGTCAGCAATTCATCGATAGGCGTATAGATCAGCCCGAAGGCCTCGGCCACGGCCTTGTAAGTGATCTTGCCGTCGATGACGTTGGCGCCCTTCTTGATCTCCTCGTTGGCCTGCATGGCTCCCTTCCAGCCCTGGTTGGCGATCTGCAGGGCATAGGGCAAGGTGGCGTTGGTCAGCGCCAGCGTCGAGGTCTTGGCCACCGCTCCGGGCATGTTGGCCACGCAGTAGTGCACCACCCCGTCGATCACGAAGGTGGGATCGTTGTGGGTGGTGGCCCTGGAGGTCTCGAAGCAGCCCCCCTGGTCGATGGCCACGTCCACCAGCACCGAGCCGTTCTTCATGGTCGCAAGCATGTCGCGGGTCACCAGCTTGGGCGCCTTGGCACCGGGTATCAGCACCGCCCCGATCACCACGTCGGCCTTTGTGACCAGCTTGCGGATCGTCGCCGGGCTGGACATCAACGTGAAGCAGTTGGCCGGCATCACGTCGCTCAAATAGCGCAGCCGGTCCAGGTTCATGTCCAGCAGGTACACCTTGGCCCCCAGGCCGCAGGCCATCTTGGCCGCGTTGACCCCCACCACGCCGCCGCCGATCACCACCACCGTGGCCGGCTCCACCCCGGGAACCCCGCCCAACAGGATGCCGTGGCCCCCCTGGGTCATCTCCAGATACTTGGCCCCTTCCTGGATGGCCATGCGCCCGGCCACCTCGCTCATGGGGGTGAGCAGCGGCAGACTGCCGTCAGCCTTCTGGATCGTCTCGTAGGCGATGCACACGGCCTTGCTCTTGATCAAGGCCCGCGTCTGGGGCTCGTCAGCCGCCAGGTGCAGGTAGGTGAACACGATCTGCCCCTCCCGGATCAGATCGTACTCCGGCGGCAGGGGCTCTTTGACGTGCATGACCATCTCGGCCGAAGCGTAGATCTTTTGGGGTGTATCGACCATCCTGGCCCCGGCTCCGGCGTAGGCGTCGTCTGCAAAGCCGCTGCCCGCCCCGGCATTTTTCTCCACCAGCACTTCGTGCCCGCTTTTGACCATCACCTCCACGCCCGCCGGGGTCATGCACACCCGGTTCTCCTCCGACTTGATCTCCTTGAGTATTCCGACAATCATGTTTCCTCCCTTATGCATGCGGTTTGGATTTTAAAATCTCACCCAGCTTTGCACGGATCACCTCTTCCAAAGTCGGCGAACTGTTGTCTCGATATTCATAGCGCACCCGGACCACCGGCTTGTCCACGGCAACCAGGGCCGCCAGATCGATGGGGGTTGCCGACAGCACCAGATCGCAGGGACAGGCCTTGATGGTCTCCTCCAGGTCCTTGATCTGCCCGGGACTGTACCCCATGGCCGGCAGCAGAGTACCGATGTGACCGTAGTTCCGAAAGGTGTTCACCAGGCTCCCCCTGAGATAGGGGCGCGGATCGGCCAGGGATGCGGCGCCGAAGCGGCGGGCGGCGATGACACCCGCCCCGTAGGCCATTTCTCCATGGGTCAGGGTGGGCCCGTCCTCCACCACCAGCACGTGCCGGCCTTTCACCTGGGCAGGATCATCCACCCGGACCGCGGAGTCGGCCAGAATG
Organism: uncultured Desulfosarcina sp.; assembly: GCF_963668215.1. Lineage (NCBI taxonomy): Bacteria > Pseudomonadati > Thermodesulfobacteriota > Desulfobacteria > Desulfobacterales > Desulfosarcinaceae > Desulfosarcina > uncultured Desulfosarcina sp. Next base: position 3,964,835 of record NZ_OY764190.1, on the reverse strand, counting down.
ATCGTCGCCGCCGGATTATGCTGTTCGATGGTCTTGCGGACCTGCTCCACTTTCTCGGGTTCGGCGCTGTCGACTTTGTTGATCACGGCCACGTCGGCCATGAGAAGATTGGTCTCTCCAGGGTGGTACCGGGTTTCATGGCCCGCACGGTGGGGATCGAACACCACGATGTGGACATCCGGTTTGAAAAACGGCGTGTCGTTGTTGCCCCCGTCCCAGACGATCACGTCGGCCTCTTTTTCCGCCGCCTCTAAAATCAGGCCATAATCGACGCCGGCGTACACAGTCGCGCCCATGTCGATGACCGGTTCGTACTCCTCGCGCTCTTCGATGGTGCAGCGCTGGCGTTCCAGATCGTCGCGGGAGGAAAAGCGCTGCACGATCTGCTGGGTGAGGTCGCCATAAGGCATGGGATGCCGGACGCAAACCACCCGCTGACCCATCTGCTGCAAAATCTGGATGATCTTGCGGCTGGTCTGGGATTTGCCGCAGCCGGTGCGCACCGCACACACGGAAATCACTTTGCGGCTGGAGGGCAGCATGGTGTACGGGGCGCCGATAATGATGAAATCGGCGCCGGCGGCCGTGGTCAGAGAAGCCTTGTGCATCACCTCTTCGTGGGTAACGTCGCTGTAGGAAAAAGCCACCAGGTCCACCCGGTGTTCTTTGATCAGTTCGACGAGCCGGCTGTCCCTGTGGATGGGGATGCCTTGGGGATATTGCTTTCCGGAGAGTTGCGCGGGATAGATGCGGCCGTCGATGTCGGGAATCTGGGTGGCCGTGAAGGCCACCACGCGGTATCGCGGGTTATCCCGGAAGTACACGTTGAAGTTGTGAAAATCCCGGCCCGCGGCCCCCATGATGATCACGTTCTCCACCACTCGGCACCTCCCTTGATTGTCGAAGGATTCCAGTTACCGATTATACCAGCGTCCCGGCAAAAAGAAAGGATCAAAGTGAGGGGAACAATTCAATCAGGCCGTTGCCTGTTCGTACCCGGCAGCCAGAGCGTCCATCAATTCCCTGACGGAGACGATCTCGTTGACCCGAAAGGCGTTCGCGCCGGCAAAGGCGAAACCGCTGGTCAACTTGCCGCGCCGGGCATGGGCCAGGGCCATGCCGATGCAGTAGGGGCTTTTTTCCGGGTCGCAGGTCTTGATGCAGTGGTAGGGGCAGCGGAAGGGGCGCCGGATGCCGGCGGCCACATCCGTCAGGAAGCGATTATTCAGAGCCCTGCCGGGAAGCCCCACGGGGCTCTGGATGACCGTGAGGTCTTCTTTGCGGGCATCCACGTAGGACTGCTTGAAGGCCGGGTCCGCATCGCACTCGTGGGTGGCGACGAAGCGGGTGCCCATCTGAACGCCGCTGGCCCCCATTTCCAGAAACCGCCGGATGTCGTCGCCGTCGTAAATGCCGCCGGCGGCAATCACGGGGATGGCGACGCCGTGCTCGAAGCGCACCGTTTCCATCGCGGCGACCACCTCGGCCACCAGGTTTTCCAGGCTATAGCGGGGATCGTCCAACTGCTCGACTTTGAATCCCAGGTGGCCGCCCGCTTTGGGGCCCTCCACCACAAAGGCGTCGGGCAGATAGCGGTAGCGCTGGAACCAGCGTTTGCAGATCAGGGCCGCGGCCCGGGCCGAAGAGACGATGGGCACCAGGCGCGTGCGATCCCCCTTTTTGAGGAAACCGGGCAGATCCAGGGGCAGACCGGCCCCTGCGAAAATGATGTCGATTTTCTCGGCAATGGCGGTTTTCACCAGATCGGCAAAAGCGGTCAGGGCCACCATGATATTGACGCCGATGATCCCGCCGCTTTTCTCACGGGCCGTTCGGATTTCCCGGGATAGGGCGCGGCAGTTCGCCGCCAGTCCGTTGGTGGCAACATCCTTTTCGGTAATGCCGGCCATGGCGCCGGCGATCACTCCGATGCCTCCGGCATTGGCCACCGCAGAGGCCAGGCCGGACATGGAAATCCCCACGCCCATGCCGCCCTGGACGATGGGCAGGCGACTGACCAGATGACCGATTTTGAGTTCAGGCAGTTTCATGGATGCACCATTTTCGGAACCTTTTGGCGTTGTCGAAGGCAATCGGAGCAAATTGGATGAAAACGGTGTATCCATAGCCGGCCCGTGGACAGGGCACAAGCGGCAAGGCGGGAATTACAAAAGTTTTACAGTGACTCAAATCTTAGATGGCTGTTAGCAGCAATTAAAAAAGCAGAGCCCGAACAGGCTCTGCTTTCATCTCCAAAGAACCGATGCTGCCTTTCAGGCTGTTGCATCCATGATGACTACAGCCGTTTTTTCTCGAAAAGGGCAAAGAAACCGATCACCAGGGCCGTGAACCCGAAAATGACAATCCAGTGATTGATTCCCAGCAGTTGTGGAACCGTAATTTTCCCAAAATTCCCGATCGGTTCGATATAGGTCTTCAACAACGGGTAGGCCCACGCGTGTACCGCACCTCCTGCAAGCATTCCCAGGATTCCCCAGGCCGCATCGGTCCGACCTTCGCCCAGCGCCCCGCCGGCCGTACCGGGGCAATATCCCAATATCGCCCACCCGATGCCGAATAACGCGCCGCCTATCATTTGCGCACCAAGGGAGGTCCCCTTGAGATTGAGTGTGATCAGACCAAAATCTTTGAGCAGGTAGATCCCCACAGCGCCGACGACAATGGCGCTGAGCATGAATTTGAAAATGGTCATATCCTTGAGTCGCAACGCGCCCACCTGCCTGTCAAACCGAAGTACTTCGGCACGTTGCAGCAGAATCCCGAATAAAACACCGGTAATTAATCCATAAAGCAGGCTCATGATGCCACCTCCCTGTTAATGACGGTCGTATACCAGTTTTGCGGTGATCAGTCCGAAGAGGAAAAAAAATGCAAGTGCAATGAAACCGCTGACGGCCATTTGCGACAGACCGCTCAATCCGTGGCCACTGGGGCAACCGCCGGCCAGGCGAACACCGAATAAAGCCACGGCACCGCCGGCAAAAGCCGCAGCCGCCCTTTTATACGGATTGCTGCCGAACCGTTCGGCCCACATTGGCGGCACCGGCACATACTTGAAACTACCGCTCATTGTAGAAATTACAAAGGAACCCACAATGACTCCCAGAACAAACATCAATTGCCAGTTGGGAAGGGATCCCGGTCCGTATTTTCCCCCTTTGGTGGTAAAATAATCGAAACGGTTGGTATCCACCCCTGCCTTTTCTTCGATGAACGCCGCGCTGCGTGAAAAAGTGGTGGATGCGCCCAGGAATTGACCGGCTACAGCCACTGAAGCGACGAGCAATATGCCCGCCAACGCACCTGAAATATATGGATTCCATGATTTTATCGACATAGCAAACCTCCAAAGCAAGTGGGTTGTCTGATTTGTTTTTTTGGATAGAACCGGAGTTGCTCAGAAGGTTACAGATTCAATACCGGTTTTCTTTTGAGTTGGCGTTTGGATGGGGATACACGCGTGGCTTTAGATGGATTAGGTGCCTTATCGTGGATGTTTTCAAGACAAAGGCCGACCACAAACCATGTCGTCGGCCTTTAGAGACTCGGGCCGGTTACATGTACTTGTCCCGCAGCAGGGTCAATCGGGTCAAATACCGCTCCCGGTAGGCCAACCCCCTCTGATTGGAAATGTCGTAGAACAGATAGTCGATATAGGGGCGCACATCGATGCCATATTGGTTATACTTCTCGTCGTTGGCCCGATCCACGACCAGGATGGCATAGTAATTTACCAGCATGCGGATTCTGGATTCCCGGCGCAGCAGATAGCTTCTTCCCCCCAGGGTATTGAGAAAATAGCCGGCGTAATCGTAGAGCCGTTCCAGGGAAAGCGGCTTCTCGTCTCCCGGCAGGGCGCCCCGGCATTCGACGATCCAGGCGTAGAACACCGCCATGGCCGGCTCCAGGACCCGATCCTCCGATGCCAGGATATCGCCGGCCAGGGTGAGGGCGTCTTTGCCCAGCACCCGGTAAAAATGGGTCACATTTTTTACCAGGCGGAACATGTCCTGCATTTCGGCAATGTTGACGGGCGGGTCGGCCATGAGGGTTTGTGCGCACTGCCTGAAGAACCCGGCACTGCCGTTTTCGATTTCCCGGTTGGCGAAATAGCTGCGGCTGTCCAGGTAGTTGAAAAAGGATCGCATCTGGCCTTCTACCTTGTCGCAGTCCACCGGCAGGGTATCGGCATCCTGTTGCGGGGCAGGGGTGCCGAACACCGCGGGGAACATTTCGTCATCCGGGCGTTTCCGGCGTTCGGTTTCCAATTGGACCCGCATTTCGTCCAGATCGGCTTCCATTTTGCGGATGACCTCGACGCATTCGTTCTGGGCCTGCTGGCGAACGATGTCCATCTGCTCCCGATGCCAGCGTTTGACCAGGAAAAAGGTCACCAGACCGGTAATAATCAGGGCAAAGACAATAGCAACGGTGGCAAGGGTCCTGTTCGTGGAATTCACATCGATCTCCTTTTATGCTCACGTCCGGGGTTGCGGTACGATTCGGGACAGGTTCGTGCCGGCGGCAGGGGTCCTGCAGCCGTCCAGGATGGCCTCGGCCTCGGCCAGGGCGGCTTCGGCTTCCTCCAACCGGGCGGCGAAGCGCTCCCCATGGATTCGGGTCAGACCGCCGGCGTTGGTGGCCTCGACCAGATGCCGGCCGCCGAAGACGCGCCGGCCCACGTGGGTGACCAGCATGCTCAACGCCAGCATGGCCCGGCGCCGGTGGCTGTCGGCCGAAACCGCGTCGGGGATATCGCCGCACAGGAATTCATAGCAGACCGGCGGGCGCCCCGCAACTAGGGTGCAGCCTTTCGGGGACAACCAACCGCACTTTTTATCGAAAACGGCCCGGGGCGAAAATCGGCGCACAACCCGTTCCAGAAAAGCGCTTTGCCGGCTTTCCTCACAAAAATGAGGCCGGCAGCATACGTGCCGGCAGACGGAACAGGCCGGGCCGCAGCGCTGCTCCATCTGCCGCCTGACCCGCTGTTCGAAGTCGCCGTACAGCTCGACCATCCAGTCAATTTTTGCTTCGCTTGTGCTGTTCCGTCTCATCGCAACCTATTCTTAAGTGCCCCCTGCCACGCGAACGATGGCCCAAGCCAGCAGCAGGGCGAAATCGATCTGCAGCAGCCGCATGCCCCGCCGCCGAAGCCGCCAGGGCGGCAGGGAAAAGGCGACCACGAACCCCCCGGCCGCAAACAGGGGCGTGAGGATGGCCAGGTTGGCGGGATGCCAGGCGGCCACCAGGGCCGCCACATACAGGTATCCCACCCAGGCCAGACTCAGCGCCTTGAGCCGCCGCGGACCCCGCATCAGGGCGTGGGCCATGGCCGGCAGCACCAGCAGGCCGGCAAACGGCCCGAAGGCCATTTGTCCGCTGCCCGAAAACAACGGGGCAAAGGAGGCCTGCACACCGGCCCCGGTAAACACCGGCAGCACCAGGGCATTGTAGACCGCTGCGAGCAGCCCGTGCAGGTCCACCCCCAGCAGCCAGTTCAGCATTTTTTGAATCGGTTCAGTGGCATCGACGCTGGCAAACAGGTAGCGCACCAGGTTGGCCCCGGCTTCCACGATGCCGCCGTTGTCCACGGCCACGCGGGGACCCAGCAGCGGATGACCATGGGCCAGGTTCAAAAGCCCGACGGGAACCTGGGCCAGCCCCAGGACCGGCAGCAGAACCATCGCGCCCGCCAGCGGCCTGGCCACGACCATTTCCCGAAACAGCAGCCACCCGTGCCGGCGGATCATCACGACCAGCAGCAAAAAAACCATCACCGCAACCAGGACGATGCTCATGGCATTGGAATCGATGGAAAACAGGATACTGATGGCAAATAGCCGCAAATCTGCTGGCTGGTGCTGCTCCAGCAGACGATAAATCAAGACTAGGGAAAAGGCAACGGCGGTGGCGCCAATCAGTTCCGAGGTGGGCCACAGGCCCAGCCAGACCAGGCGGGGCATGCTCAGCACCAGCAGGGCCACGGTCAGGGCCATGGGCGGCCAGGCGTACCGTCGGGCCAGCGCATAGGCGCAGCATCCGATGGCCATGTAGGCCAGCAGACCGAACCCGCAGGCCCGGGCGGCCAGGCCGAATCGGACGGTGTGAAAAAACAGGGCCGGAGCATTGAGAACGGGAATCGGTCCGACTTCGGCCAAGGCCTTCTGACCGTCGCCGTAACCAAAGGTGAGCAACTCCGGCGGCATTGGATTAGACGGGAGAAATGCCGCCCGGGGGTCACCCAAAATCACCACACCCAGCATCAAAAGCCCTGCGGTCAGGATGATCCAGCTCGGCAGGATTTCCCGGCGCAGCATCGCCCGTAACGATTCCAGGCCGGTGCGCACCTGAGGAAGCCATCTTCGACGGTAAAGCAGAACGGCAGCCAGAACCGATGCTTCCATGATCGCTCCGGGCCAGGGCGACCCGACCAGCAGGCTGCACTGGTGGATCAAGGAGAAAATTACGAAAACTGTCACGACGGCCCCGGCATAAGCTTCGGCCAGCGTATACCCCTTTGACCGGAACCACGCGAATCCGGCCATGACAAATACCATCGTCTCGGCGATCAGGCCCAGGGCAATACAAGCCGTCAATGCCAGCGACCTTTGTTTGCGACAGGCTTACCCGATCCCCGATTCATTTTGCGCACGCCTCTTTCTCCGCCTTCTGAGCCTTGAGATGTTCGACGATCTCTATCATGAAATCCCGCATGTTGCAGGCCAGCCGTTCGCATTCCGGGCAGTATACTTTGCGGAACATCTTGCCGTGGACATCGTTCTGGTGCCAGTACCAGTCGATGTAAGGGGTTCCCTTGCAGAACTTTTTCCCCGTGTATTGGGCGATGGGACACCCCACGCAAATCAGCGGGTAAAAAATGCGGCAGGGTGGGCAGTCCAGCACACCGCCGTCGGATCGCTTGCCGGCGATGATCCGCTCCCACTTGCGGACGGAAGCCTCCATGATGGTGATTTTGTTCATTGCTCCAGCTCCTTCCAGAAGCGCCTGTGGGTATGCAGACAGCCTTCCAGGATGGCTTTCAGGCGGCCAGGTTTGGCCTTTGCCGCCATGGCCGTCACATCGGTCCGGCTGCGGCCGGTCAACTCGTCGATCATCGCCAGGGCCGATTCGGTCAGGGCCTCGGCGTTGTACCCCCCTTCCAGGCAGAAGACGGCCCGGCCCCGGCAGGTCGATTCGGCGATGTCCAGGATCAGCCGGGTCAATCCGGCAAAACCCGCCGGCGTCACCCGCATGCCGCCCAGAGGGTCGTCGATGTGGATGTCGAAACCGGCGGAAACCAGGATCAACTGCGGCCTGAATTCGCGGGCCACGGGCACCAGCAGCCGCTGGTAGATGGCGGTAAACTCGCCGTCCCCGAACCCTTTGCCCAAGGGCACGTTCATGGTGGTGCCCTCGCCCGGTCCCAGGCCGGTTTCGGTGAGGTGCCCGGTGCCGGGGTAATGGGGAAATTGATGGGAAGAGAAGAAAAACACGGTCGGATCACGCTCGAAAACGTGCTGGGTGCCGTTGCCATGGTGCAGGTCCCAGTCCACCACCATGACACGCTCCAGTCCCATGGACGTGCGGGCCGCCATGGCGCCGACGGCCACATTGTTGAAAATGCAGTACCCCATGGCCCGGCTGCGTTCGGCGTGATGACCGGGCGGACGGGCCAGCACCAGGGCATTGGCCACCCGGCCCTCCACAACCTGCCGGATGGCTTCGATGGTCCCGCCCACGGCCAGCTTCGCCGTGTGCCAGGACTGCTCGCAGGTCAGGGTGTCCGTGGCCAGGGAGGATGCGCCCTGGGTGGCGGTGGCCCGCACCCGTTCCAGGTAGCTTGGGCGGTGCACCAGCAGGATCTGTCCGTCGGTGGCCTCGGGCGGTGCAAGGGTAATAAAATGACCGTCTCCGGCTGCATCCCTAAGTTTGCGGTATAGGGGGACTAACCGGCGGGGGTGGTCAGGATGCCCCTCGTCGGTCATATGCTCCAGGTAGGCGGGGTCCCATACGATGCCCGTGGGTTTCATCGCCGGTTCCCTTTCTGGTGACTGTCGGTCGCCGGTTCGGGGACCGTCATGACGCAGCAGGGGGCCTGGCGAAGAAGGGTCTCGGTGGTCGAGCCCGATATCCAGCGGCCCACTTTGGTCGAGCGATGCACCCCGACAACGATCAGATCGGCCGCCTGCTGTCGCGCGACGCGCATTACCATCTCCTGGGGTACGCCGGGTTCGACGGTAACGTCGACGGCATCGACGTGGGGAAACCATTGCTGGGCCTGCTTCTGCAATTGGCGTTGCAACCGGAGGTTTTGCGCCTGCTGGCTCTCGCCGTAGGACGCGGCGTCACCATCAGCTTCCGGCGGCATGGCCACAGGACTTTCCAGAGCGTGCACCAGGTGTACCTTCGCGCCCGAATCGCTTTGAACCATCTCCAGCAGGGGCCCCAACCGTTGCCAATATCCATGGCCGTCGCAACTGACGACCGCCTGCCGAATTCCTTCCGTCCGTTGTCGATCCTCGGCATCGGCAGGTTTGACCACCAGCATGGGGCAATCCAGCTGGCGCGTCAGGCGCTCCACCACCGTACCGATGAACAACCGCCGAAAACCGGTGACCCCGTGACTGGCCGAAACCACCAGCGCCGGAGGCAGACTGTCCAAGAAAGCGGTCATCTGCTCCACCGGCTCGCCGAAGCGCACCACCGCCTCCCAGGACACGGGTGCCCGGGCCATCAGGTCCGCGATTTTGCGCCGGGCCGCGTCGGTGTGCCGGGACAGGTCCCCGCCCCGCTCGAAGGCCGCGGTGGGATGAACCCCGTCCTGGGGATGATGCACCGCATGAATCAGGTAGAGCCGCAATCCCGCCCGCCGGGCCAGTGCCACGGCGCGGGAAACCACCAGGGAACTGAAGGGGGAGAAATCGACCGCACAAACGATGGCCTGAACGCGAAGCGGCATGACGGGAATCCTTGTGTTGTAAATCCGGAAAAGGCCAATTTTCAAAAGACATGATCCGTATTGGAGCGCATGTCGGAAGAATCGTGAACAACGGTCGATCCGGAAGACGGGATCGAAAGTACCTGAACAGGTTGTCGCTTGCCGTGGATATCGTGGCTGAAATTCTGCTTCATCAGTGTAGAAAAAAGCCGACAAACCTGTCAATGCGAATCCACCGGAGTTTTGATTTGAACTGACTGGCAATTGGGTTTAGAATACCAATCATCGTTCTACATCCATCAATTTGAATGCACGACAGATAGGAGCTGCCATGATCGAAGCCATTGCCAATCTGCTCAAGGTGCTCAATTCGGAAACCGAGCCGGGCCAGATCTCCCTGGCCCTGTGTTTGGCCATGATCGCCGGGTTCACGCCGGCATTGTGCCCCCACAACCTGCTGGTGCTGCTGCTGGTCCTGGTGCTGCGGGTGAACCTTTCCGCCTTTTTGCTGGGTTGGGCCTTTTTCTCGGGGCTGGCCTACCTGCTGGACCCGCTGTTCCACCGCATCGGTCTGGGCATCCTCACCGCCCCTTCCCTCACCGCGCTGTGGACCGGCTGGTACAATACCGCCTGGTTCCGCCTGGACCGGCTGAACAACACCATCGTCATGGGCAGCCTGCTCTTTTCCCTGGCGGCCTTCATCCCCGCTTTTTTCCTTTTCAACCTGCTGATCCGGCGCTACCGCGACCATCTTCTCGCCTGGGTGAGGAAAAGCAAGCTGGTAAAGGCCCTGGAGGCCAGTAAATTCTACAGCGTGTATCAATCCGTGTCCGGATGGAAAGGAGGTGCCGCATGAAAGGATGGATCCGCTGGAAGGGCCTGATCGCCTTTGTCGTCGCCGTGGTGGCGATCGTCCTGGTGTGGTTTCTGGCCGTGGATGCGGTGGTGCGCCGGGCCATCGAAATCGCAGGCACCCGCGCCGTGGGCGCCCGGGTGGATCTGGCCGCCGCCGACCTCTCCCTGTTTCCCACCGGTTTGACGCTTTCCGGCCTGGCGGTCACCAATCCGGACGCCCCCATGGAAAACGCCGTTGAGGTCGGGAAAATGACCATGGACCTGGACCCCGGCTACCTGATCCGGCGCAAGGTGATTGTCAACAACCTGGAGGTCGAGGGGCTTGCCTTTAACACGCCCAGAAAAAAATCCGGCGAGGTGCCGGAACTGGCCCGCAAGAACCGCGAGAAAAAAGAGCGCCAACTGTCCGAAACCGCCAAGGCAGGCGTGGAAAAGGTTTGCGGATCATTCAGCATGCCTTCCCTGTCCCAACCCGACGTGGAAGCGATCCTTGCAAAAGAGTCCCTGGATTCCATCGCCACGGCCAAAGAGCTGGATCAGGCGCTGAAAGCCGAACAGGCCAAATGGGAAAAGGAACTGGAGCGGTTGGCGGACGAAAAGACCCTGGCCGAATACCAGGCGCGCATCGAAAAAATCAAAGGCGGCGGCGGCTCGCTGGGCGCGATTTTAGGGGCCGCCGGAGAGGTCCAGCAGCTGCAGGCCGACATCAAAAAGGACCTGGATCGCTTGAAGGCGGCCAAAAAAGCCTTCACCACCGATTTCAACGACTACCAGGCCCGGGTGCGCAATCTGGCCAAGGCGCCGGCCAAGGACATCCAACGTCTCACGAACAAGTACAGCCTTTCTCCCGAGGGCCTGTCCAACATGAGCCAGTTGATTTTCGGCCAGCGGCTCTGCGGTTGGGTCAAAACGGCATCGGACTGGTATGGCAAAATCGAACCGTACATGGCCAACGTTTCCGTCGGCGGGGAAGGAAAACCGGAAGAGCAAACCCCCTTACGGGGCGAGGGTAAGAACATCCGTTTTGCCGAGTCTCCTCCCATGCCCGATTTTCTCGTTCGCAATCTCAAGATGGACGCCGCGCTGCCCGTGGGCAAGCTGACCGGCAAGGCCGAAAACGTCACCCTGGACCAGCATATCCTGGGCCGCCCCATGACCTTTGCCTTCCTGGGCCGGGAGATGAAGCGGATCGCTTCACTGAATTTATCCGGGGTCGCAAACTTCGTTAAGCCGGACGCCCCTAAAAACGAAGCCAAGCTGACCGTCAAGGGTTTGGGGTTGGAGAATCTGCCCCTGATCGAAGATGAAATCCTGCCCCTGGTCCTGCGCAAGGCTTCCGGCAATCTGAATCTGAATCTGGAGACCGTGGGCAATGTTCTCGATGCCGCCCTCAAGGCAAATTTCACCTCGGCTGAATTCGATGCAAAAGCCGTGGGAAAAGCAGCCATGGCCGAAGCTTTGCAGACGGCCCTGTCGGGGATCGACCAATTCTCTCTGAACGCCGACATTGCCGGCACCCTTCAGGCCTACACGGTGGACATCTCCTCGGATCTGGACAAAATCCTGAAATCCGCCGTGGGCCAATTGGTGAAAAAAGAGGTCGCCAAGTTTCAGGCACAGCTCGAGCAGAAAATTTCAGCCCAGCTTCAGGGTCCCATGCAGCAGGCCCAAAGCAGCCTGTCGGGCCTTGGCGGCATCGAAACGGAACTGGCCAACCGGCTGGATCTGGGAAACAATCTGCTCAAAGGACTGAAACTGCCTTTTTAACCGGCCCCAGGCATCGTGAGCCATGCAATCTCATCTTCGCATACGGTTTTTGATCGCCGCGGTACTGATCCTGCCCGCCGCCTTTGAGAGCGTCGGGCTGGCCCAGGACTACGGAATATCCCTGTATGCCGGCCAACTGACCGAAGAGAAATGGGAGGATGCCATCCTCCCCGATGCCGATTTTACCGATGCCACGATTGTGGTGGCATCCGGATCATGGACGCCGTTCCGCTTTTTCGAAGACAAGCTTTCCTGCGAATTGGAGGCGCAGATCGGCAAATACTTCGGGGACCAGGACCACTGGGAATTCAACCTTCCCATCATCGCATTGCGCTGGCACCGGTTTCCCTGGAACCGGTATTTGGCCAACACCATTGCCTGGGGAATCGGCCCCTCCTACGCCACCGAGGTTCCGTCTGTCGAACTGGAAACCAACGACGATAGCAGCCGTTGGCTGATTTACTGGTATGGGGAGTTGACTTTCGCTCCACCCGTCTCAAGCTGGGAATTGATGCTGCGGCTGCACCATCGATCCGACGGTTTCGGCACCGTTGCCGAAGACGGCGGCTCGAACGCTGTTTGTGCGGGGTTGCGCTACCGGTTTTAATCCAGCACCGAAAAAAATCGATACCATTGATGTTTCAAGCAAAACAGCTTGACGGTATTCACGGCCATTTCGTATCATTTGTGATCATACTGTTTCTGAGTCAAATATGATCCTGACCTCGAAGTTTCTCCCTTGCCGTTCATTCCCGATCTGCAATCTACTGCGTAACACAATGGAGAAGGGCACATTGACACCAAGTCGAATTGTATTTTTATCAAAAACAGCTATCGATGGTTGTATTCAAAAACGCGTGGTGCAGACAGCCGGAATGATTGGCCTGTGCATTGTTCTATTTTTTTCCGTGCCAATGGCATTTGGCCAGGATACCGGAAAAATCAAACTCGCGGCTTTTGACTACCAGCCGTTCTTTTATCAAGAATCCAATGAGATCCATGGCCTTGGCGTCGATCTGGGCAACGAACTCTTCAGACGCCTCCATCTTGAAACGGAACTGACCCTGTACCCATTGAAAAGGGCTTTGGAGTATATGAAAGACGGCACGGTGGATGCGATCATGATCCTGGTAAAAACACCCGAAAGGGAGCGATTCCTGGTCTACAGCGAGCCGCTTGTACCGGCCAAAGGATATATATGGTCAGCCGCCGACAGGCAAGGCGGCCCGGTCAACTTTGAAAGGCTTGAGGATCTCAGGCCGTATAAGATCGGTGTTACCGTTGGGTACAGCTATGGTGGTCCCATGGACGCGTTCCTGAAATCGATAAATACCGATGCCGCCCCCCAGGAATACCTCAGTTTTAAGAAGCTGATGGCCCACCGGGTCGACATTGTTCCGGCGACCGATATCATTGCAGGGAGTATGATCAAAAAGCACCCGGAATTTCATGGTAAATTTGCTCATTCGAGCAAACCGTTCCACGAGGCGGACTATTATATGGGTATCGGTAAGAAATCTGGATTGGCTCAGATGGTGCCTTTGCTCAACAAAACGATAACTGAAATGAAAGCAGAGGGTTTCGTCGACAAAATCATCAAGAAGTATACAGAATAGCTGAAACAAGCACTTTATCCTTGCAATCCGACAAGCCATACCCGCGACAATTACCTCGATGAGGTGGCAACCTTCATCGAGGCGCACCGGGCAGACATCATTGGCATACCAGCAGGCTTTGACAATCACCTGGATGATTGGGGCGGCCTGCTGCATACCCGGGACTACCATGCCATGGAACGAATGGTGGCCAGCTCCGCTCGCAAAAACAACGGTGGCTGTTTCGCCATCCTGGAAGGGGGTTATAACCACGATGTCATCGGCCAGAATGTCGCTGCTTTAATAGAAGGTCTCGGCCCGTAATCGTTCAGGGCGAAAAGGGCCAGTCCATCCCCCCGAATGAATGTCCTTTGAAAGGTGGGCGTGGCGAAATGTTCGGATTACAGAACTTAATTTTCGCGACAACGCCAGCGTGATCCGACGGCCATAATTTACTCTCGGTCATGTCTTCGATTTCGTTGCCCACAACCTCCGCCAAGACGTGTTTAACTCTTAATCGATACGCTTTGAGGAAAACGAGGTCGATACGCGTAGTCAGTTCAGCGTTCGGGTTGCTCACCGTTTCGTCAAACCCGCTGGTATAACCCTCGTCGTAGATATCCTGAAGCAGCCAGGCATCTGCGTATTCACTGTATACGGCCTGCCAGTAAGGTGGCACGATCAACCCGTACGGATCGGATTGAAAGGGCTGGTCTTCGATGGAGCTGTTGAAATCCCCCAGCAGGATGACCGGCCGTTTTTCTCCTTCGAGCAACGTCAGCAACTCGTTCATCTGAAAAGCCTGAATGATGCGAAACTCACTTTCGGGACTGCTTCTGACTTCCAAATGGGTGTTCACGACACGATAGGCGTCGCCTTTGATGTTTACGTCGACAGCCAGGTAGCCGCGGGTGAATTCGATATCCGCCCCACCGAGTTCCATGCTCAGATTGTATAAATAATTGTTGGCGAATGCGAACCGGGCTTTCAGCCCCTTGCGGACCAGGATAACATCGTGGTCCACCAGTCGCACGTCGGACAGCGAGTAATCTTCATTGAGCATGGGCATTTCGATGTCCGCGTTGGTAACGAAAAATGCCTTGTAGTGCAGTCCCCGCGCCTTGAGGGCAGCATTCAGGGTGGCGTAAAAATCAAGGTAAAGATCGTCTTCGTCGGCCGGTGAGTCTTCGCTTGGGTGTTGAAGGTACCAGGTCGAAACTTCCTGCAAGCCTACTACGTCGGGCCGGGCCGCAAGGATCTCGTCGGCAATGGCCTCGGCGCGCTCGGGAAAGTTGGTTCGGTTCATAATGTCAAAAACCTTTGCCACCGCGAACGGGATCGCGGTCGGATCTTCATTGGGAACGAGGTTTCCATCTTCGTCCTCGATAAATGCCGCCTCGACGACCCTGAAAATGTCGGCCCCCAGATACAGGTTGCGGGTCATCACCGTGATGGCGCCATTTTTGTGGCAGTGCCTTTCGGCGGAAGCCGACGCCAAGGGAAACACCAAGGCAACGATTGCCAGCCAGACAATGACTTGAACGCAACGACTTTTGGAATGTGTGTACATAGCCCCTCCTATCCATATTCAAAGGTTTCGGTAAGGATCGACAGTCGTCTATATTTTTTCCGGATCGGTCTACCGGCTCGATGTACGTGGGGAATGATGAGCAGGGTTTATTTTCATTCCGGGTCAATAATCTTGTCAATAAAAAAACGGCAGGAACTCGGCAGTATCGAAATTTCCTTTCTTGATGTTCCCCTCCTCCTGTCCGTGTTGATTGCCGGCCGAATCGCGGCTGGAAGCTGATCATATGAAAAAGCTACCTCCCCTTAGCGTATCTGCTAAGATTAGGGATGTGAGACCAATCACAACCCAAAAGGAGGTAGCAATATGTATTATACAGGTATCGATCTGCATCGCAAAACTTCTTTTATCACGACGGTGGATCCTGATGGCCGGATCGTTAAGAAAGCCAATCTTTGCAATGACGAACCAGCAATCCTGGAGTATTTTATAAACTTGGAAAACGACACCCGGGTGGTCATCGAATCCACCGCAAACTGGTATTGGCTTTACGATCTGTTAACGCAGCATTCCATACCGGTCGTTGTTTCCAATCCGCTAAAAACAAAGGCGATTGCCTCGGCGAAAATTAAAAATGACAAACTCGATTCACATATGTTGGCCCAATTGCTGAGGGCCGATCTGCTGGCTACTGTCCATGTCAGTAGCCAGCAGACCCGGCAACTCAAAGAACTGCTGCGGCATCGGCACAAGCTGGTCAGAGATACGGTGCGTCTTAAAAACCGCATTCATAACATCATGGCAAAGAACAATGTAAGCGTGCCGGCCAGCGACCTGTTCGGCAAGCACGGACTGGCGTTCTTATCCGAAGTACAACTACCGCTTTATCAGCGGCGCCAGGTGGACACGTATCTACGCCTTTATCATCCGCTCAAAGAGCACGTAGATGCGTTGACCAAACAGATCAAGCAGAAAGCCAAGGTCGATCCGATGGCCCGATTGCTCATGACCATACCCGGAGTCGGAGCTATCACGGCCATGATCATCGTTGCCGAAATCGAAGATATCGGCCGGTTTAGATCCTATCGGCACCTGGCCTCCTATGCAGGGTTGGTACCCAGGCTGGATGCCAGCGCCGACAAACAGCGCATGGGTCGAATTACCAAGCAGGGTTCGCCGTATCTTCGGACCGCTTTGGTTGAGGCTGCCCAGGCGGCATCGCGGACTAAAAGTCGACTGAATATATTTTTTCGTAAGCGGATCGTCCGTTCCGGATATCAGAAAGCCGTTGTGGCGACCGCGCATAAAATCATTCAGTACGCATACTATATTTTGAGAGATCAAACCCCGTATCGGGAGAGCATCGACGCTTTGGCGTAACCCGTGTGAGAGCGTGGCCCACAATCAAGGTGAGGCCGTGAAGCTGATTGGGACGCCGACTATCGAATGCATGATACTGTGACACCTTCGGGGTGAACACGAATAGGTGCTTGGCGATGCGCCCGATCAATGTTCTTTTTGCTTGACGGTAGCTTTTTCATAGGCGCTCCCACGAAGCCACCTGCTCCTTTCAGGTGTGTGCCATGGGTGGCCTGAAGATTTTTTTTACGAGACTGTCAACGTTCGGGTGCCCTTTTCAACGCTTCCCAGGCAATGGTTTCACCCGGTTTCTTTTCAGCCTTCCAGGCATCTTCAACGAAGGCAAATCCTCGATGGTAGAATGCTGCGTCAACCGAAACGGAACAAGCCGACAAAGAGGCCCTCAAACGGTATCTTGATAGCGAAGACGCAGACTTGATTGACAGCGATCGATAGATTTGACAATGGTAACCTTCGTTAAAAAATCAACCAAATTTCCTAAACTGCCGTTCGGAAGAGTTCGAATATGCCCTATCAAGTACGTAATATCCCGTCACCGAAGCCATTAGGCTCAAGGACCATGCCTGACCGTGAGGTCTCCCATCCATTTCTTTTAAGAGGAAATTCAGAAAAACGGCTGGATTTTTATATATGCCACAAAGAACAAATACATGCCTATCTGCTTGAATTCATTCAGGCAGAACCGCCGACACTGTACCAGGAGTTTATCCTTAAGAACACGGAGGGACAGGAGCGGGTCCAGATTTATCTTGATTCTTTCGAGGCAGCCCTGTCAGGCAACGTACAGACCTTTCTCGACGATCAAAAAAATATTGGGTACGTCAGAGCGATTGAAGGCTATCATCTTAACGATGTCTATCGATTCACGGTTGCTGTCAAGGATGCGCTCTGGAAGGCGAGCAGTGAATATAACCAATCGAAACAAGGCCCCACCGACCGACTCGGCAACGATGATATCTTTACTTTCAATAAGTTGCTGGACAATGCCTACTATTTGCTGTCTCTGTCCTTTCTGGAGACGCGGGATGAGATCATCGTCCGCCATCGGGAACAGCTCCAGGCACTTCAGCGATTTGCGGCCGGAATCGTATCGATATTTGACGAGGAGGATATCTGGGCAAAAACAATTCAAGGGGTTTTCGACGTTTTCGGTCTTAACGGAACATTCATTTTGGACAGCCAGAAGAGTCCTCTGGGCAAAGTTCTTGTCGCTGAAAGAATGATCGGGATACAGCTGTCCAGCAGCGATCTGGAAAAAATATTGGAAAGTATTTATCAGTCATTGACGCCAATGGCCCTGGACCGCGACAAAGGCCTGATACAGCTTACGGACTCGGTAGATACGAATCAATTTCGGATTGTCGCATCCCCGGTGATGGATCGCACGTCCAAATTTATCGGGATTCTTTGCGTTCATGATCAAGGGCGAATTTTTCGTTTCTCCAAATTCGACCGCAACCTGTTGTATCAGTTCTCCTATTTTGCGGGAGCCGTTTCCGCCAACTGCCGGATGGTTTCGGAAATTGCGGAAAAAAAAGAGGACCTGAGAAACCTTACCACCCGGTTGATTTCCGTGCAGGAGGAGGAAAGAAAGAAGATTGCAGCCGATATCCATGACGTACTGACACAGGCCTTGACCGGCATTGGCTACAAAGCACTATACTGCATGGAAATCATGGAACGCGACCATGAAAAGTTATACAAGGAACTTGAGATTCTGACGGACACCATCAACGATGCCCTGCGTCAGTCCCGGCAAATCATAAACAATCTGCGGCCTCATATTCTTGACGATATCGGCATCATCGCGGCTTTCCGGAAACTGATCGGAGATTTTGAAAAAAAGTTCGATATGAATGTCCGCTTCTCCCATCCGGACAGCCTGCAGGTCGGTCCTGACCAGGGGATTGCCCTGTTTCGGATTCTCCAGGAGGCGCTGCACAACACGCGGCGGCATGCGAACGCCACGAATGTTGAATTGTCGCTGCACATCATCAACGAGGGATACTTGAAGATGACCGTGGAAGACAATGGCCAGGGCTTTAACCCACGAAATAAAAATCGATATCCGCTGAGACCCGGTTTGGGGTTGTTGACCATGCGCGAGCGGACCGAGGATATGGGCGGTGAATTCGTCGTCGATTCCCAGGAACAGAAAGGGTGCAGGATTATCGTACAAATCCCTTTGAAGGAGGGAATCGATGGCTGAAGAAATCCGGGTAATGATTGTCGATGACCACACCATTGTTCGCGAGGGCATCAAAGCGTTGTTGGATATTCAAGAGGGTATCGATGTCGTTGCGGAAGCGAAATCGAGTATTGAGTGTCTGAATAAAATGGAGGCGGTCTTACCCGATGTCGTCCTCATGGATCTCAAAATGCCCGGTATCGACGGAATCGAAACAACCCGTCTGGTTAAAAAAAATTACCCTCAGGTCAAAGTCATCTTGCTCACCAACTACGATGACGAGGAGTATGTGATAGCATCCATAAAATCCGGCGCTGACGGGTACGTTCTCAAAGACGTCAAAAAAGGGGATCTTTTGGAAATCATCCACGGTGTGTTCCAAAATCGTGCCTTTATCGATCCGACGGTTACTCGAAAACTGTTTCACAGTATCCGCCAATCCGATGCGGCCAAAAAGGCCCCTGCAACCCGACCGGTTCTGTCCCAGCGGGAACTCCAGATCCTGACCCACCTGGTTGAGGGCAAGTCCAACAAGGACATTGCCAATTCCGTCAACCTGGCTCCGGACACGATCAAATCCCATCTGAAGAACATTTACCAGAAACTCGGCGTTAACAACCGATCCCAGGCCGCCCGTGTCGCCATTCAGGAGAAACTCGTTTGTTTTACGAGCTAGCGTAAAATTTTTCATCTCACCCAAATGGGTGAATGATATTCACCCGTTCGGGGAATTTACACCTTTTCCACGCTCTGTTATCCTCCGCACAATTGGTTTCGATAACATTATTTTCTCCCAAGATTAGAAATTAAGAGAATTGTCTGGTTCCCATGCTCCGCGTGGGAACACCATAACCTTTTGGATTAATTCTAATAGTTCTCCCACGCGGAGCATGGGAGCAAGCTGTGTGATCAACTTGAGCTTTACAGATAACCGGTTAGCACGATTCTCTCCCGAAATTAAAAAGTAAAAGAACACGGAAAAATCGGCAATCGAATCTTACCGGCTTATGATGTTGTCAAACGATATCTGTCGTCAAAGGCGAGCACCAACACCCATCATCTTTTTTGCAGATACAAGGAGGATCTAAAATGGATAAGCAAAACAACAAAAGAGGAATTTCACGCCGTCGGTTTCTTAAGGATGTTGTTTTAGGTGGTGCTACGGTCGGCGCTGGCCTGACGATGATGCCGGGGATCCGCCCGGCAAATGCCGCCAAAAAAGGCGTGTATACCCTGAAGTACGATTGTTACATCGGCGCTACCGCCGAACCGGCCCAACTGGACAACTGGTTTCTTGACGAAATCGTCAAACGCAGCGATGGGCGGATTCAGATCAAAAAATTCTGGTCCGGGGCGTTGCATAAGGTCGGTCAACACCTGCCCGCAATTCGGGACGGACTGTCCGAGATCTCATTGATCAGCTACGGCTACTACCCTTCCGCCGTTCCATTGAGCCGCGGCCTGGAATGGTACTACCGCGGCTGCAACCACGCCGACAGCCTGCTGCATGTCTGCCGTGACATCTATGATGATACGCCCGAACTTCGCAGGGAATGGGAGGACAGAAACAACGCCAAAGTCCTCTATTTCACCAACTGGAGCTACTGCCCCTTCATCATGAAAGAACCGCTGCCGAACATCGAGGCCCTTAAAGGCAAAAAGGTCCGCGGTTACGGCATTGGCGCCGACACGGTAAACCGCCTGGGCGGGCAGGGCATGCCCATTGTCGCCGGTGAAGTTTACACATCGTTGGAGCGGGGCATCCTGGACGGAGCCTTTGCATTTGCTTTTATCACCGCCGAGAAAATGAAGCTGCATGAGCAGGCGCCTTATATTGTAGAATCCGGAGCCGGCGCGCATGCCCCCACCACGGTTGTCATGAACCGAAACATCTGGCGGTCGCTGCCCAACGACCTGAAAGAAGTTGTCAGCAAAACGGTCGAGGATATTTATAACTGGCGCTACCTCGAGTTGTACTCAGCGCTGACCAAGGAAAGTGTCGACAAGATGGTTGCCGCCGGTGCGAAATTCTCGACGTGGACCGATGCAGAAATCAAAAAAGCCACCAATATGATCCAGCCGGCACAATACCAGGATTGGATTGAAAAGATCGCCACCCCGAATAATTTCGACGGCGCAGCATTCCAGGCCAAGGTGGATGCTCTGATCAAGAAATACGAACCCGGCAAGCTCATGAATCCATGGGAAACCTATAAGCAAAAATATATGTAACCCCAAAGCAGGCGTTTCGCCTTTCTCGAAGAATATATGAAAGCCATGATTTCGGAAGTTTGTTGATGGTTTTTCATCTGAAAAGGCGAAACCCTTCGGGATTGCCGATCTCACCGCATCTTCGGCGTTAGCCACCACGCCGCATAGCAGACTATAGCGCCGCGGCGGCTGCCTTGAATCTGCGGCAAGCTCGACAATCGCCTACCTTGGGGTAACATAATCCTGACGATATGACTTTCAGGGATGCCGGGATCCCCGGCATCCCACGGAGACACCTCTCCCTGTCATCGAATCCAAGGCGGAGAACAACTTTTATGGAAAGACCGCACAAAAGGCTCCTTGTCGAGAGGCTTGCCGATCGGTACAAAGTATTTTGCACATTTTCTGCAGTAATTGCAGCGATCACGATCGCTGTGATGATGTTGAGCACAACATTGGATGCATCTTCGAGGTATCTGTTCAACAGCCCGATTCCCGGCGTTTTCGAACTTAACGAGGTCATCCTCGTTATCTGTGTTTACATGGGATTGGCCTGGACACAGATTGAAAGAGGCCATATCCGGGTCACCGCATTCTTGATGCGCGTCTCCGACAGAACGGATATCCTGTTCAATATTCTCGCCTGGGTGGTGACTTTCCTCTTCCTGTTCGTATTAGCCTACCAGAGCGCCATCGGCGCATGGGAGTCCTTCCAGATCAGGGAGTTTCGATGGGGGTCCGTCCAGATGCCGATCTGGTGGGCCAAGGCGCTGGTACCCATCGGGTGCTGGATGATGAACATCCAGCTCATTTTTGACATCTGGAAAGAGATCGAATCCTTACGTGGCCGCCTCCCCAAACAGCGAAGCTGAAACCACGCCCTGTTAATAACTTTTCTCACGGTAATACTACGGAAGGTAAAAGATAATGGATCCACTGTTGGCTGTAATGCTCAGCATACCATTGGTGCTTATTCTGCTGGCGGCAGGAATTCCGGTTTTCGCATCACTCGGAGTTGCAGGGTTTATCGGATGCGCGGCCATTTCCGGGTTGGACATGGCGCTCATTCAACTCAAGGTCTTTCCCTATGTCCAGACGGCAAGCTATCTGTTGGTTGTCGTACCCCTTTTCGTCATCATGGGGCACTTCGCCTTTAAAGCCGGGATCGGCAAAGACGTATATCTGATCGGAAGAAACTGGTTTTCCCAGTTTCCCGCCGGTCTGGGCGTTGCAACCATCGTCGGCTCCGCCGGGTTTGCCGCATGCTCGGGTTCAAGTGTCGCAACGGCGGCGACCATGGGCGCAGTGGCCGTTCCGGAGATGCGCGAACAAGGATACGACCCGAAGCTGGCCTGCGGGATTGTTGCGGCCGGCGGCGTCCTGGGGATTCTCATTCCTCCGAGCGTCATCCTGGTTTTCTATGGCGTCATCACGGACACCTCCGTCGGGTCCATGCTGATCGCCGGCGTCATCCCGGGTCTTCTGTCCGTCGTCATATACATCCTCGGATTGACGATGTTAAGCCGGATAGAACCAACCCTGGCGCCCAAACCGCTTAAGATCTCCTGGAAAGAGCGGTTCAGTTGCCTGAGGTACGGGCTCGGGGCTTTTCTCCTCTTCTTTATTGTGGTGGGAGGAATCTATATCGGTTGGTTTACACCAACGGAGGCTGCCGCCGTTGGGGCATTCGTTTCCTTTATCGCCATGATCATTCGGCGAAAACAGATGGACGAAACGCTGCAGGCAGCCATCAAAGACTGCTTTATATCCACACTGCGCACCTCCTGTATGGTATTCATCGTTATCGTCGGAGCAGGACTCTACAGCTTTTTCCTGACGTTGGCCCAAGTTCCCCAAATGGTTTCCGCATGGGTGGCGACACTGCCGGTTCCTCCTTTAATTATCGTAGGACTCTTTCTGGTTCTTTATATACCATTGGGAATGCTCCTGGATTCCTTCTCTCTTCTATTGGTGACGCTGCCGATCATGTACCCGGTGGTTGTGGACCAAATGGGTTTCAGCGCCCTGTGGTTCGGGATTCTCTCGACCAAATTATGTGAGGTCGGTCTGATCAGCCCTCCTGTCGGATTGAATGTCTACGTCCTGGCCGGCGTTGTTCGCGACGTTCAGCTGGCGGATATTTTCAAGGGCTGCTTGTGGTTTGTCCTTTTTGAACTGGTGGCCGCCGTTGTTCTTTTCAGCTTCCCGTCACTGAGCTACTGGCTTCCCATGACGATGAAATGATCATTCGTTATTTTCGCTTTTTAAAAGATAGATGAGAAATGGATGTCGATACGGAGGAATACATGAACAATAGTGCATTGGATGTAAACGGGCGCAATGCCATTGTAACCGGTGGTGCACGAGGCATCGGGGCAGCCGCTGCATTGGCTCTTGCCAAAAATGGAGCCAATATCGTGATTGCTGATCTTATCGATGCGTCGGAAACGGTCGATCAGATCAAAGCAATGGGACGTCAGGCCATCGCCGTGGAAACCAACGTCGCCCTATCGCAAGATGTCAAGGATATGGTCGATAAGGCGATCGAGGTTTTCGGACATATCGACATCCTGATCAATAATGCCGGTGTGGTGCATCGAGATACACTTCTCGAGACTTCCGAAGCCACGTGGGACCGGGTCGTCGATGTGGTCATGAAAGGGACGTTTCTATGCATTCAATCCCTTTATCCCCACATGCGCAAGCAGGGGTTTGGCAAGATTGTAAACGTCAGTTCCATTTCAGGCATCATTGGCGGCGCAGTGTCAAAGCTCGATGACAGTCCCGAAAAAGCCCGCGGCCGTTCAGGCCCTGCGTATGCGGCAGCCAAGGGGGGGGTGATTACGCTGACGCGGTGGATCGCCAAGGACATCGCCAAAGACGGCATCTTTGTCAACTGCGTTGCTCCGGGAGCCTGCGAAACGGAGATGACCAGGGGGTTTGACTACAATGTGTCGATGCTGCCGATTGCCCGAATGGGAAAACCCCAGGAGATGGCCGATGCCATCCTGTTTCTTGCCTCCGATGCGTCCAGTTATATTACCGGTCAAGTGCTCAACGTCGATGGGGGGTGGGTAACGGCTTAAACCACATTCGATAACTGTTAAAGATAACAAGGAGTAGATAGATGAACCTTAGTATGATGCTGACCAAAAACGCACGCCTCTTCCCCGACAAACCGGCGTTTATTCATAAAGACCGGCAACTTTCCTATGCCCAGTTTGACGCTCGGGTCAACCGCCTTGCGAATGCGCTTAAGCGTCTGGGACTTAAACGAGGTGATAATGTTGCCATTCTCCAATATAATTACCCTCAAACCTATGAATCACTATTTGCCTGCTTTAAGAGCGGAATGGGTGCGGTCCCCATCAACTTCCGCCTGCATCCCAAAGAATTCGCTTTCATCATCGATCACTCAGAATCGCGAGCGGTAATTCTTTCATCCGAATTTAATGATTCAATTTTTGAAATACGAGACCGAATTCCTAATGCCCACCATCTGATTACCCTGGATGGTGCTGCAGGCGAACTTATCGATTACGAAACCATGCTCGACAAGGAAGACGACAAATTTCTCGACGTGGATGTTGATCCCGACGATCTGGCGTGGATCTTTTACACATCCGGCACCACTGGCATGCCCAAGGGCGCGATGCTGACCCACCGCAACCTGCTGGCGATGAGTATGAATTTTTATGCAGACATGGCGCCTGGATTCACACATGAAGACGTAATTCTACACGCTGCACCTCTTTCACATGGAAGTGGGCTTTACGGTTTGCCCAACATTGGTAAAGGGGCGACAAGTGTTATTTTACCTACAAAGTCCTTCGAACCCGAGGTGGTACTCCAAACCATCGAAAAATATCGTGTCACCAATATGTTTACCGCACCCACGATGATCAAAATGCTCATCGATCACCCGTCTGTGGATAATTATGACATTCGTTCTTTACGGTCTCTCAATTACGGCGGTGCTCCGATGCTGGTGGAAGACCTTAAAAAGGCCATCAAAAAGATGGGGCCTTGCCTGGTTCAACTCTTTGGCCAGGGTGAGGCTCCGATGACCATTTCTTACTTACCTCATTGGGCACATAAGGCAGAGGGAAGTCCAGAGGAAATCAAGCGTTTAGGATCGGCCGGTTTTGCCCGAACCGATGTAGAGGTCAAAATCTTCGATAATGAAGACAACGAACTCCCTTCCGGTCAGCTTGGAGAAATCGTGACTCGATCGGACCTTGTGATGAAAGGGTACTGGAAAAACCCGAAAGTCACGGCGGAAACAATCAAGAATGGATGGCTGCATACCGGGGACATCGGTTATTTAGACGAAAACGGATATTTATTCATGATGGATCGTTCTAAGGACATGATCATTAGCGGCGGAGAAAACATTTATCCCCGGGAAATTGAAGAAGTTTTGGTTCAGCATCCTGCGGTCCGCGAGGTTTCGGTAATTGGTGTTCCGGATCCCAAATGGGGGGAAGCGATCAAGGCTGTTGTCGCCCTGAATCCGGGAATGTCAGCTACCGAAAAGGAACTGATCGATTTTTGCCGAGACAACATCGCCAGTTACAAGAAACCCAAGTCGGTTGATTTTGTTGAAGAACTTCCTAAGAGCAATTACGGAAAAATTCTGAAGCGAGAGCTTCGGGAACCTTATTGGCAGGATAGTGTTCGAAAGGTGTAGCAGGGCCACTAGACACACATCAAAAAGAGGAAATAATTATGGGAGAAAGACTTAAAGGCAAGGTCGCTTTGGTAACTGGAATAGGCTCGGCCGGACCCGGTTGGGGAAACGGAAAGGCAATCGCCGCTTTGTTTGCCCGGGAGGGTGCATCAATTTTAGGTTGTGACCTGCGGCTGGCTGCAGCTGAAGAAACCAGAGAGATCATCACTTCCGAAGGCGGCAAATGCACCGTCATGCAAGTAGATGTCTCCCGTGCGGACCAGGTGGAGGATATGGTTCAGCAATGCTTGGAAGAATATGGGACGATTGATATCCTGGTCAATAACGTTGGCATCGTAGAAGTGGGCGGACCGGTTGAACTCAGTGAAGAAAGTTGGGACCGGATTATGGCTGTAAACGTCAAAAGTGTTTTTTTGACATGCAAATACGCTCTCCCGGTAATGGAAAAAAATGGCCATGGAGCGATTGTCAATGTTTCCTCCATTGCCGCCCTTAGATTCACCGGCTACCCGAGTTGCGCTTACAATGCCTCTAAGGGAGCAGTGAACCAGCTGACTCAAAATGTTGCTATTCAATACGCTGGAAAAGGGATCCGCGCCAATTGTGTCCTTCCGGGTTTAATGAACACACCAATGATTCAAGAACCCTTAAAAAAAACATATGCTGACGGCGATATCCAAAAAATGATCGATATTCGGGACAAACAATGTCCGACAGGCAAAATGGGCGATGGATGGGATGTGGCCAATGCTGCACTTTTTTTAGCATCCGATGAAGCCAAATATATCAATGGAGAGAATCTGGTAGTCGATGGTGGGATCATCTGCAAGTTTGCATGATCACCGTTGACATCGGATTGAAGGCTAACCCCACACTAATAAAGGAGGTTCGAAATGAGATCCACGCAGAAAATTTTCCTGGTAGCCTTGGCAATCACCTTGATCGCATTGGGCACATCTTCTTGGGCTGCCGATAAAGAAAAGAAAGTTCTCCTGAAGATACCAACGGCATTTTCAACCACGCTGCCGACCCTCGGCGATGTCGTACCCACCTTCAAGGATTTTCTCGAGTCGTCCAGTGGTGGCAGCATTAAGGTTAAGATATACGAACCGGGAAAACTGATGCCGGCCTTCGAGATCCTCGATGCGGTTTCTACAGGCAAGGTCAATGCAGGTTATACGGCGTCCGGATATGCTGTTGGAAAAATAAAAGCGGCATCGTTCTACGTTGCCATCCCCTTTGGCCAGAGTCTTCCTTATTATATCAGTTGGATGTACTTTGGTAATGGTGGGAAGCTATACCAGGAAATGTATGATCAGGCCGGATATAATGTTAAAGTATTCCCGTTCTGTTTTCTCGCGCCGGAAACTGCAGGATGGTTCCGGAAAGAGATCAATACTCCGGAAGATCTTAAAGGGGTGAAAATTCGGTTTTTTGGCCTCGGAGGAAAGGTGCTCAGCAAACTAGGTGCCTCTGTTACAACGGTGCCCGGCGGTGAAATTTTTCCGGCCTTGGAAAAAGGCGCTCTTGACGCAACCGAGTTTTCAACGCCCGCAATCGATACCCGGGTCGGTTTCTACAAGGTGGCGAAATACAATTATTTCCCGAGTTGGCACCAACCGGCCACCCATCTGGAGCTTCTGATCAATAAGGACACATGGAATGATATGAGTCCTCAACAGAAAAGCATCATTGAAGTTTGTACCCGTGCGATCAATCTGTACTCTCTTGCGAAATCGCATGCCGAGCAAGGTTCTGTAGTCAGGGAAAATGTTGAGAAACATGGCACGCAGAACCGCATATGGTCTCCGGAAATGCTGGAACTGTTTCAAAAGACATGGTTTGAGGTCGCCGAAGAGGAAGCCGCGCAGGACGCTTTTTTCAAAAAAGTATGGGAAGATTACAAAGCATTTTCGGATCAATGCAGACCCTATGAAAGCGTTGCTCATCTGCCGAGACCTAAATGATATTCCGGTCTTGCCGGCAATCGGTTGAATAGAAGCATCTTCGCATTGATCTTCACCAATGGCAACTTTGAATAAATGGATGTGGTTTTCCACTACCTATACTGGAAACCACATCCATCCGATTGAATAGGCGAGTGTGAATATGAAGTCTAAAAATCGAATAGACAGCTGGTTGGACATACTGGACAATTTTATTCTGAATTCAGGCAAGATCATAGCGTGGGCCAATGGGTTTTTGATTCTGGTTATCGTTCTTCAGGTGGCCCTTCGATACGGTTTTAACAACGGATTGGTTGTTCTGGAAGAATTAGAATGGCATCTATACAGCCTGGCCTTTATGTTCGGACTTTCCTACGCAGCAGTTAACAACTCCCATGTCAGGGTCGATCTGTTCAGCAACCGGTTCACGAAAAAGACACAACACTGGATCGAAGTGCTGGGTGCTTTGTTTCTTATGCTACCGTTTATCATCTCGGTGATGATTCACAGTCACCAATTTTTTATCGATTCCTGGATTCACAACGAACGGTCAGTCGCTCCCTTGGGACTCCCTTGCCGGTGGGCCATCAAGGCCGTAATTCCGATCAGTTTCGGATTCTTCGGTATTGCCATCATTTCGCGGATGTCACGCTCTTTACTGTTTCTGTTTGGGAAGAACCATGGAAATCAATGATTATCTCGTTATGGCGATGTTCGCCTCGTTTATTGCCCTTCTGCTTTCAGGTTATCCGGTCACTTACTGCCTGGCCGGCACATCGATTCTTTTCACCGGTATCGGATATTTCTCCGATCAATATCTAGGGACGGTAACCGGCCTTGATTTCAACTATTTCGGCCTTGCAGTGACGCGCATCTATAAAACAATGACCAACTGGGTACTCATATCCCTCCCCATGTTCATCTTCATGGGGTTGATGCTGGACAGGTCGGGAATTGCGGAACGGCTAATGATTTCGGCTCAGGAACTTTTTGGCAAAGTTCGTGGGGGCCTGGC
This sequence comes from uncultured Desulfosarcina sp., assembly GCF_963668215.1. Classification (NCBI taxonomy): domain Bacteria; kingdom Pseudomonadati; phylum Thermodesulfobacteriota; class Desulfobacteria; order Desulfobacterales; family Desulfosarcinaceae; genus Desulfosarcina; species uncultured Desulfosarcina sp. Next base: position 3,936,698 of record NZ_OY764190.1, on the reverse strand, counting down.
CGTCACCGTGATGTTTATCGGTGTTTTACTGGCAGCGTCTACTGGGATAATTGGCGCATCGGTTGTCCTGTTGGGCCTTTTAAGCATACCGGCGATGTTGAAGCAGGGATACCGTAAAACCCTGGCGTTAGGAACGGTGGCCAGCGCAGGTACCCTTGGGATTCTGATCCCACCATCCATCATGTTGGTGGTAATGGGTGACCAATTAAGCGTTTCAGTCGGAGATTTGTTTCTGGGAGCCTTACTTCCAGGCCTTATACTTGCATTTTTTTACATCGTATATCTAATTGTTTTTTGCTACCTCAATCCAGAGGCCGCTCCCCTGTCTCCAGATCGCCGGCCAATTTCCTTTCGGGTGGTTTTCGATGTTGTCAAACGCGTCATTCCGCCCTTATTCCTTATCTTATCCGTTCTCGGGTCAATTTTTGCCGGCATAGCCACCGTTACTGAAGCCAGTGGGGTCGGTGCCCTGATGGCTACGGCCCTTGCCATTGCTTATAAAAAATTCAATTTCTCAGTTCTCAAAGAGGTTCTTTATTCAACCTATAACACCACGGCTTACATATTCGGCATTCTAATCGGCGCAACATGTTTCGCGCTAGTGTTACGGGGTCTTGGCGGTGACGAATTGGTTGAAAGGCTATTAATGAGCCTTCCGTTTGGAAATTATGGCATTATCGCCTTTATCCTATTTGTTGTTTTCCTGCTCGGTTTTTTTCTGGACTGGATCGAAATTACATTGATCGTTCTCCCCCTGGTTGCACCCGTGGTTGGGAACTTGGATATTGCCATCAACGGATACGGAGTTGTCAGCAGTCCGGAGATTGTCTGGTTCATTATTCTGGTAGCTGTCACCCTGCAGACTTCCTTTTTGACGCCACCGGTCGGTTTTGCCCTTTTTTACCTTAAAGGAATTGCCCCCCCCGGCATTCGCCTTGGCCATATATACAAGGGTGTCATTCCGTTTATCATCATACAGCTTCTCAGTTTGTTTGCTATCGCACTGTTTCCCCAGTTGGTTCTTTGGCTCCCGGCTCTGGTATATGGATGAATTTGTTTTAAAAAGAAAATTGCATGCATAGGTGTATGTTAATTGAATGTATCCTTTTCATCGCTAAAGAGGTAATTTCATGAAAGCAATGGTTATCAAGAGAGAAGATAGCCTTGGTAAGCTTCAATGGATGGATACAACCGCACCCAAACTCGGTCCCAACCAATTATTAATAAAGGTGAAAGCTGCAGGAGTAAACCGAGCCGATATCCTTCAACTGCAGGGGCAGTACCCGGGGGCAGCGACGGCTTCAGCACCGACAATCGCCGGCATGGAGGCGGCAGGAGAGGTAGTGGATACGGGAGAAGCCGTCTCCGGTTTCGTAAAAGGAGACCGTGTGACGGGGCTGTGCCCGGGAGGGTATGCCGAGTTCGCCGCAATGGACTATCGGCTTGCCATACCGGTTCCTGAATGTGTTGAATGGATCTCAGCCGCGGCTTTGCCATTAGGGTATATGACCGAGTATAATTCACTGAAAATGAACGGGCGCCTGAAGCAAGGGATGTCGGTATTGATTTCGGCTGTTTCCTCGGGTGTTGGCGTTGCTGCAGTTCAACTCGCGCGTTTTTTCAAGGCGGCACCGGTGATCGGCATCAGCGGCTCGCCTGAAAAGGCTGAAAAGCTGGCTTCACTAGGACTGGACAGGGTGATCGATTCTCACAGCGAGACTATCGTTGATGCCATACGGCAGGCTACAGACGGCAAAGGCGTTGATGTAATCGTGGATCACGTAGGAGGCTCTTTTTTGAAGGATGGGCTTAGAGCCCTGGCAATCAAAGGTCGCTTGATAAGTGTTGGAAGGCTCGATTCAGCATTAGGTGAACTCGACATGGAGCTTCTGGCCTTAAACCGCCTTCGGGTGATCGGCGTCACCTTCAGGACCCGTACGCTTGAAGAAAAGATTGCTATCGTTAAAGGAGTCATCTCAGACCTCGTGCCTGCAATTGCCGAAAGGCGGCTGTGTCCTGTGGTGGATCGTGTCTTCCCTTTGCAAAAAGCTGACGAGGCCCACAAATACATGCAGACAGGAAGACAAGTGGGTAAAATCGTACTAACTTTGGGCTGAAAATTTTCCATCGGCAATCAGATACGATCCTGTATTTGGATTAGAACTCCAAAAAATTGAGGCATTCGAGGCGTGAAATGATTAAAAAGAGAAAACTCGCAAGAGGTGTTGCCATAGCCGGTGCCGGGATGACGAAATTCGGCATGTTTCCGGAAAAGAATTCCAAGGATATTTTTGCCGAAGCATTCGGCGAAATGCTTGGCTCCGTTGACAAGGGGCTGGACCCGAAAGATATCGATGCCCTTTATGTGGGTAATTTTACAAACGATTTCTTTGTTCACCAGGCCCATTGGGGTCCGATTATCTCGGATCTCATCGGCCTGACGCCAAAACCCGCAACACGAACGGAAGGGGCCTGCGCTTCCAGTGCGCTGGCATTCCGCGAGGGCGTGTTTGCCATTGCCTCCGGGTTCTACGACATCGTGCTGGTCGGTGGTGTGGAACAGATGTCCAAACGAACCACCGAAGAGGTTGCCGAGGGTCTCGCCCTGGCCACCGTTCCGTACGAAGGCGCGGCGGGCTTCACCTTCCCGGGTGTTTTCGGCGCCCTGGCCACCGCCTATTTCTCCAAATACGGTGCCGGGCGAAAAAATCTGATGGACATCACGATCAAGAGCCACAACAACGCCCCGCTCAATCCCAAAGCCCAATTCCCGCTGACGATACGGGACATCATGGATGCCCGCCGAAAGCGCCTGGAGCAAAGAGGTCTTCCGGTACCGGATTGGAACGACGAGAAATCGTTCCTGTCCGATCCGACGGTAAACCCTCCCGTCGCCTGGCCCCTCCATCTTTATGATTGCTGTCCCATCAGCGACGGGGCCAGCTGCATTCTTCTGGTGGCTGAAGAACTCGTGCGCAATTTTACCGACGAGCCGGTTTTTGTGGCCGGCATCGGCCAGGGCAGCGGTCGCGGGCTGCACGCCAGCGAATCTTTAACTTCATTCGAAGCCACAAAATACGCCGCACAGGAAGCCTATGGGATGGCCGGAATTGGCTCCGATGCCATTCAGTTTGCCGAAGTTCACGACTGTTTTTCCATGGCGGAGTTGATCCATGTCGAGGATTTGGGTTTTTTCCCGCAAGGCCAGGGATATCGCGCCATTGCGGAAGGGGCCACGGCGTTGAACGGTCCCATTCCGATCAACACCTCGGGCGGTCTGAAGTGCAAAGGCCATCCCGTGGGAGCGACCGGGACCTCCCAGTTATTCGAAATCTGGACCCAGTTGCGCGGCAAGGCGGGAAAACGCCAGGTTCCCAAGGATAACCTTCGGATTGGCGCGGCCCATAACCTTGGCGGAACCGGCGGAACTTGTACCTTCACGATCCTGGAAAGGAGATAGATATGTGGGAGAACCGCGATTTTAGCGATTTGTCCTTTCAAGCCTTTCTCTCCGAGGAAAAATTGATGGGCTGCCGGTGCCGGAATTGCGGTACGGCTTACCTTCCTCCGAAACCGATCTGCACGAAATGTTTCCATCGGGAACTGGAATGGATCGAGCTGCCGGAAACCGGCAAACTGGCGGCTTTCGCCTTAATCAGCGTAGTGCCGCCGGCCATGGCACAAGAGGGTTTCGGCCGAAAAAATCCTTATTTCACGGGAGTTGTCGAGCTGGCAGAAGGCCTGCGCATCGATGCCCGCATCCAGGGAATCGACCCCGAAAAGCCGGAAGCGGTCAGTGTCGGGATGCCTGTGCGGACCGATTATATTCATAAAGAAAAAGATGGTATTAAATTCACTGAACTCGCTTTTCGCCCGGCTTGACGTTCCTTATTAACGCTTTAAAGGGGGGTCAACGATGGAAGATGCTCGCTATCAGACAGGCCTGGATGCATTAGAAAAAATCACGGGCTCGTCAGGATCCGCAGTTGTCGAAAGCCTGAAAGACATCGCGCCGGACCTGGCCGACTGGATCATACGATTTTCATATGGCGACGTTTTATCTCGTAGAAAACTTGATTTAAGATCCAGGCAACTGGCAACCGTTGCTGCCTTGACGGCCATGGGAACCGCTTACCCGCAGCTCAAAGTCCATATAAAAGGTGCCCTGAATGTGGGCTGCACGAAAGCGGAAATCATCGAAGTGATCCTTCAAATGGCCGTATTTGCGGGGTTTCCTGCTGCTATAAACGGGATCAATGCTGCCCGTGAGATCTTTCAGCAGGAAGAACGTTAAAGACCCATTAGAAAATTGACTGCATCTTTAGTGGCCACTTCCTTCCTATGAAAAGCTTGAAGGAGGTGGCCGGTGCCTTTTCCCGCCACGGTAATATCCAACACCGAAATGTCCATGAAGTGGTCGAAGGTAAAAAGCGACCCTAACCGCAATAATCGTTGATACAAAAGCTTCCTTGGGGTAGGATTTAACGAGTCCCTCCCGGTCGATTCTCCGTTCGGCCATTGATGGGAACCGGGCCGCGGCAGCGCCGGTATCCCGGTTTATTCCGCTCAATGGCGCCCTTTCTCCGCCGAACCGGGGGGACGGCAATGCCTTTCCCGTTTTCCTGACCGCTCAGGACGGTCAGCACCCGGATCAGCGCTGCATGAATCCATTATTTTTGTCCAGGAGGATGATCCCATGAAGACCGATGGTCAACACGACAAACCGGGGGAGAGTCCACTCTCCGCCGCAACGCTCGAAGCGGACATCGCCCGCCATATCCGGTTCACCATGGGTCGGGACCCGGTGAAACCGAATCGCCATGCCGCTTTTATGGGTCTGGCCTTTGCGGTGCGCGACCGCCTCATGGACCGTTGGATCCGCACCCAGCGCGCCCAGTACGACACTTTGGCCAAGCGGGTCTATTTTCTCAGCCTGGAATTCCTTCCGGGCCGTTTTCTCATGAACTACCTTATCAGCCTCAAGATGGTGGACGAAGCCCGCCGGGCCGTGGAAGCCATTGGATACAATCTTGACGAACTGGAAGAGGAGGAATGGGATGCCGGTTTGGGAAACGGCGGCCTGGGACGTTTGGCCTCCTGCTACATGGATTCTCTGGCCTGCCTGGATTTTCCCGGCTACGGCTATGGAATCTTTTACGACTACGGCATTTTTCACCAGATTATTCAAGATGGTTGGCAGCGGGAGCAATGCGACAACTGGGTACGCAAGGGCACGCCCTGGGAGATCCGCCGGGGAGAATACCTGATTCCGGTTCAGTTTTACGGCCACACCGAAACGGTCACCGACGCCGCCGGCCGCACCCGCTACCGCTGGGTCGGGGGCGAGGTGGTCATGGCCATGGCCTGCGATATCCTCGTGCCGGGCTATGGAGACGATTTCGTCACCAACATGCGGTTATGGCGGGCCCAGTCCAGCCGGGAATTCGACCTGGAAGAGTTCAACCAGGGCGACTATATCGGCGCCGTAGAAGCCAAGGTGCACAGCGAAACCATCTCCTCCGTCCTCTACCCCAGCGACGAGGTGGAGCAGGGCCGCGAACTTCGCCTGAAGCAGCAGTACTTTTTCGTGGCCGCCACCCTGTTTGACATTCTGCGGCGCTACAAAAAGCTCGACCGCGATTTCTCCGAGCTGCCCGACTTCGTGGCCATCCAGCTCAACGACACGCATCCGGCCATCGCCATTCCCGAACTCATGCGCCTGCTGATGGACGAGGAAGGCCTGACCTGGGAAACCGCCTGGCCCATCTGCGAAAAAACCTTTGCCTACACCAACCACACCGTGCTGCCCGAGGCCCTGGAGACCTGGCCCGTGAATCTCATTGGCCGGCTGCTGCCCCGGCACATGGACATCATCTTCGAAATCAACCGTCGTTTTCTGAGCACACTGAAGCCGCTGGGGAAAAGCGCCGAGGCCTTAGTGCCCCGCGTATCGCTGATCGCCGAAGGCCCCCAGCAGCGGGTTCGCATGGCCCATCTGGCCATCGTGGGCAGCCATACCGTCAACGGGGTTGCGGCCCTGCACAGCAAAATTCTCAAAGAGAGCCTTTTCAAAGACTTCGACACCCTCTTTCCCGGCCGTCTGACCAATGTCACCAACGGCATCACGCCGCGCCGCTGGCTGGCCCAGGCCAATCCGTCCCTGGCGCAGCTGATCGACGACACCATCGGCCCCGGATGGATTACCGATCTGAAACGGCTTCAGGAACTGGAGCCGCTGGCCGACGATGCCGATTTCCGCAGCCGCTGGCTGGCCGTCAAAAAAAGCAACAAGAAACGACTGGCACGCTACATCCTGAGAAAAATCGGATTGGGCGTCGATCCGAACACCCTGTTTTCCGTGCAGGTCAAACGTATCCACGAGTACAAGCGGCAACTGCTCAACGTGCTGCACGTGATCGCCCTCTACCACCGCATCAAGGCCGATCCCGCTGCGCCGATGGTGCCGCGCACGGTGATTTTTGCCGGCAAAGCCGCCCCGGCCTACCATCAGGCCAAGCGCATCATCAAGCTGATCAATTCCGTGGCTGCAAGGACCAACAACGATTCCGACGTTCAGGGAAAGCTGCGGGTGCTGTTTTTGCCCAACTACTGCGTCTCCCAGGCCGAAAAGATCATCCCGGCAGTGGACCTGTCCGAGCAGATCTCCACCGCAGGGCTGGAAGCCTCGGGAACGGGCAACATGAAGATGTCCCTCAACGGGGCGCTGACCATCGGCACCCTGGACGGCGCCAACATCGAGATCATGGAAGAGGTGGGCGAAGAGAACATCTTTATCTTCGGCCTCACCGCCCGGCAGGTGACCGATCTTCGCAACAACGGCTACAACCCGTGGAGCTACTACGAAAACGATGCCGAGCTGAGACGGGTTCTGGACAGCATCAGCCGAGGGGATTTCTCGCCCGCGGATCCAGGCCTTTTCGCCCCCATCGTTGAATCCCTGCTGCAAAAGGGAGACTACTACATGCTGCTGGCCGATTTTCGGGCCTATGTCCAGGCCCAGGAGGCCGTCGGCAAGCTTTTCCTCGATCAGCAGGAGTGGACCCGCCGGTCGATCCTTAACACCGCCCGCATGGGCAAGTTCTCCAGCGATCGCTCGGTGATGGAGTATGCCGAGAACATCTGGGGGCTCAAACCGCTGCCGGAAATCGAGTAGGAGATTTTCTTATGAACGATTCCCAAAATTCCACGCCTTCGCTGTCCATCGGCCGGGTGCCGATTTTCGACGCCCAGCGCCGTCTGTGGGGGTACGAACTCATTTGCGTCGGCACGGTTCCGGTAAGACCGGAGGCATCGTCGGAGGAAGATACGGCCGCCAGCGTGGCGGCCTCGGCTTATATCGGTCTTCAGCCGATTCTTAAACAGGGCCGCAAGGTCATGCTGAATTTCGACGAAATGGGAATCGTGGACAACATGCCCTATGCCCTGCCCCCCGACAACGCCGCCGTTCAGGTGGCCGAGGACCTGTTTCTGAATCCGGAAATCCCGGCGATACTCCAACGCCTCAAATCCGACGGCTATCTGATCGCCGTGCAGGAATTCAGCGGGGCGCCCGAATTCGAACCGCTTTATGAACTGGCGGACATCGTCGGGGCAACCGTGGCAGGCAAGAAAGAAAAAGAAGTCGCCGATCTTTTGGCGGCCATTGACGCCAGGAACACCGACATCATGGCCCGCCGTGTGGATGATGCCGCCATGTTCGAGCTGTGCCGGCAGGCCGGCGCCGACCTCTTTGAAGGCGCCTTTTTTAAAAAACCGGACACCATTACGGTCCGCAAGCTGACCTCCAATGCAACGTCGCGCCTCAAGCTGCTGCAGCGCATCGACCAGCCCAATCCGAATATCGACGACCTTGCTGAAACCATCCAGTCCGACGCGGCCATCAGCTTTCGTCTGCTGTCTTTTTTGAACTCGGCGGCCTTCGGCCTGCCTCAAAAAATCAAATCCGTGCACCACGCCATCCGCCTTCTGGGGTGGGACCGGCTGAAAAACTGGCTGCGCGTGATTCTGCTCAACGATATGAGCCAGGCGGTCGAAGCCGGCGATCTGCTCCAGCTTTCGGCCCAGCGGGGCAAGTTTCTGGAACTGGTGGCCCGCAGCCATGATTATTGGGGCTTCGATCCGGAAAGCCTGCATCTGCTGGGGTTGTTCTCCCTGATGGACACCCTGCTCAACGCGCCCATGGAAGAAGTCGTCGCCTTCCTGCCCATCGAGCAGCCGCTCAAAAACGCCCTGTGCGGGGATGCCGGCAACGAGTACCTGCCCCTGATCCGGCTGGCCCAATGCGCCGAGGAAGGCCGGTGGGAAGATGCCGATGCCATTGTTCAGCAGCTCAACCTGGACCGGGAAAAAGTGACCGCCGCCTTCAGGGAAGCGCTGGCCTGGACCGATCAACTGCTATCTCAGGAACACGGGGCCTGATTCCCGCTATTTCCCTTGCTTAATTCATGGCCGTCGCCATATGATAAAGAATGAGTAGAGATCTGCGGGACATCCTTAACCCTGTGATTCGTTACCGGCATGACGACGACCGATCCGATTTACGGACAAAAGGAAGCGCTGGTGGCTCGCGGCAAACCGCTGCTGCTGACCGCCATTGTTGCGCTGATCTGCGGTATCGGATGGGTCCGTTTTCTCACCGGCCCGGAATTCGCCTTTTCGCTGCTGTACCTGCCGCCGATCATCACCGTTACCTGGTTTTTCGGTCTCTTCTGGGGGATCTTCTCGGCCCTGCTCAGCACCCTTTCCATCCTGATGGCCGACCTCTCCCTTATCGATCGATTCTCGAGCCCTTATATTCCCCTGGCCAACGAAAGCTTCCGTCTCATTATCTTTCTGTTTATGGTTTTCATCATCTTCAGATACAAAAAGATCCTGGCGCGACATAAGGAAATGGCCATGATGGATCCGCTGACCCGCATTGCCAACCGGCGGGCATTTTTCCATCTGGCCGGAATGGAGATCGATCGTTCGCGCCGGTACGGCCATCCCTTTTCGGTCATGGTGATCGACGTCGACGACTTCAAACAGATCAACGATCGATTCGGCCATGATGCGGGCGACCGTCTGCTGATTACGATGGTGGATACCATCCGGCGGCACATCCGGGGAATCGACATCGTTGCCCGCTTCGGCGGGGACGAATTCGTCGTCCTGCTGGTCAAGACCGGCGAGGAGGCCGCCGCCATGGTCGCCGGGAAACTCAAGAGCAGACTTTTGAGCGTGGTGGCTGAAAACCGCTGGCCGGTGACTTTCAGTATCGGGATGGCGACCTACCACAGCGTCCCCGAAAACGTCGAAGAGACCATCAGGGCCGCGGATCGGCTGATGTACCAGGTCAAGCACGACGGCAAGAACGATATCCGGCATGCGGTATTGAAAAACTGATGCTGCAGGACAGGATCGGCGATGCGAAATGAAAAAGAAAGCGGGATGATCCGTCGGACGGCCATGCTGATGGCCGCGGTATTGTTGGGCATCGCCTTGCATGCGGGTTCGTCCCGGGCCGCCGGGAACGGGTCGCCGCTGAAAATCGGCGTGCTGGCCATTCGGGGGCCGGAGCAGTGCCTGAAAAGCTGGACGCCCACGGCGGCCTATCTCACCCGGCAGATTCCCGGGCAGCGCTTCGTCATCGTCCCGCTGACCCACGATCAGGTCTATCCGGCCGTGGAAACGGGGGCCGTCGATTTCATTCTGGTCAATTCGGCGTTTTATGTGGGCGTTGAGCACTGGTACCGGGCCAACCGCATCGTGACCCTCAAGGAACGGCGCGCCAACGGGGTTTACACCCGCTACGGCGGGGTCATCTTCTGTCGCAGGGACCACAGCGACATCCGCGAACTGGCGGACCTGAAAGGCAAGTCCTTCATGGCGGTTTCCGAATCCTCGCTGGGCGGGTGGCTCATGGCCTGGCGGGAATTTCAGGAAAACGGCATCGATCCGTTTCGCGACTTCAATCCCATGCGCTTCAACGAAACCCACGACGATGTGGTCTTTTCGGTGAGGGACCGGCTGGTCGATGCGGGTACGGTGAGAACCAATACGCTGGAAGAACTCAGCGCGGAAGGCAAGATCGACCTCGACGATTTCTATGTCTTTGCCCCCCTGCACCCGGCGGAAAAGGACAGGCCCTATCTGTGCACCACCCGCGAATATCCCGACTGGCCCATGGCCAAGGTCAGGCACACGCCCGACGACCTGGCCGAGAAAGTGGCCGTAGCCCTGATGCAGATGCCGGCCGACGCGAAGGCAGCCCGGGTGGCCGGCTGCGCCGGCTGGACCATCCCGCTGAACTACCAGCCGGTCCACGACTGTTTAAGGGCCCTTAAGGTCGGCCCCTACGAGGACCTGGGGAAAATCTCTTTCAGGGACGTGCTGGAAACCTACGGTCCGTGGATCATCTTTACCTGTGCCGCTTTTTGCATCCTGGCGGCGTTCACCGGCGTAGTTCTGAAACTCAATCGCCGGATACGGACATCCAACGAACGCCTGAAAGTGGAAATGGATCTCCGCCGCCAGCGGGACCGGGAATTGCAAAGCGCCAAGAACGTGGCCGAGGACGCAACCCGGGCGAAAAGCGAATTTCTGGCCAACATGAGCCATGAAATCCGCACCCCCATGAACGGCGTCATTGCCGCCACGGAACTGGCCTTGAGCGAGGAGGTAACGCCCAAAATCGCCCACTACCTGAAAATCGTACAGAGTTCGGCCTATTCGCTCCTGGGCATTATCAACGACATCCTGGATTTCTCCAAGATCGAGGCCGGCAAGATGGAGCTGAAATCCAGAACTTTCAGGCTGAACGAAGTGTTCGACCGGGTCATCGAGCTGTTCGTCAACAAGGCCCGCGAAAAAGAGATCGAACTGCTGGTGGATATCGATCCGGAATCGCCCAAAATCCTCATTGGAGATCCCTTGCGCCTGCAGCAGATATTGACCAACCTGGTGAGCAATGCCATTAAGTTCACCGATTCGGGCGGAGTGATCCTGCTGCGCGTTAAACCGGGGGAATCGCCGCCGGAAGATACCGCCGACGGTCAGCAGGTGGTGCTGGCCTTTTCCGTAAAGGACACGGGGACCGGCATCGACCCGGCGTACATCGACATGCTTTTCGAGCCTTTCAGCCAGGCCGACACCTCCTCGACGCGCAAATACGAAGGAACCGGCCTGGGGTTGAGCATCTGCAAACAACTGGTCACCCTGATGGCCGGCGACATCGGGGTAACAAGCGAACCAGGCGTAGGCAGCACCTTCTCCTTCACCGTACGGATGCAGCGCCCCTCTGCCACACCCACTGTCCGGCCGCAGATTCCTCCGGACATTCTGGGCCTGAACGTCCTGGTGGTCGACGATATGGCCGACAGCCGGACAATTATGCGCAATATGCTGTCGTCCTTGGGTTTTCGTGTCGAGACCCTTTCGTCCGGATCGGAGGCGTTGAGTCGGTTGACGGACAACCCGTTGCGCAACAATCCCATCGAACTGATCATGATGGACTGGAAAATGCCGGAAATGGACGGCTTCGAAGTGTCCCGAAAAATCCGGCAGGAGATGAAACTGACCCTGCCCATCATCATGATGACGGCCTTCGGAAAAGAGGAGCAGCGTATCGCCGCGGAAGAGTCGGGCATCAACGGCTTTTTGCTCAAGCCCATCTACCCGTCGACGCTATTTGACGCCATCATGGATGCCTTCGGCAAATCGGGATTGAAAACGGACGAGCGGATAAAGCATTTCACGACCCGGGCCTCCATCTACCGTAAGCCGTTGAAAGGCGCCAGGATTCTGGTGGCCGAAGACAACCCCACCAACCAGCAGGTCGCCCAGGCCATCCTGGAAGGCGCCGGTATCGTAGTCACCATTGTGGGCGATGGCGAGGAAGCCGTCGAAGCGGTCCGGGCGCACACCTTCGATGCCGTGCTGATGGACATTCAGATGCCCCGGATGAATGGCTACGAGGCCACCCGGCTGATCCGGAACCTTCCGGAAGGAAAGACGATTCCGGTCGTCGCCATGACGGCCCATGCCATGAAGGGCGACGAGGAGAAGTGCCTGGAGGCCGGAATGGACGGCTATATCTCCAAACCGGTCAATCAGGACCGCCTGTTTCATACGCTCTGGCGGCTGTTGCGCGCCAGGGGCCGCCTGCCGGACATCCATGCCGGCAATGGGGGGGGCGTCGAAAATGAAACCGGGCCCGCAACGGCTGAGGCGGCACCGGCGCCCGTTTCCTCCCCATCCACCGTCGGCCGGCGCCTGCCGGACCGTCTGCCGGGGATCGACATCCGGGAAACCCTGGCGGCGCTGGATATCGACGGCGACACGCTGACCCGAATCCTGCACGGTTTTCTGGATAACAACCGCCAGACGGCGGATCGACTCCGCCAGGCCCTGGCCGCCGGTGACATGACCACCGTGGCCCATCTGGCCCATGCGCTCAAGGGAAGTGCGGCCAACATCGGCGCCAATGAATTGAGTTCTGCGGCCCGTGCCCTTGAAATGGCCTGCAAGGAAGACCTGTCCGCGGAAGAGCGATCCAGCCGGTTGGGAGACCGGATCGAAAACCTGGCCGCCGCCCTGGAGCCGGTTCTCCGGTCGATTCAATCGCTGAGACCGACCGTATGCGATACCACCGCGGCACCGGCAGCCGCCCAAGTGGACGGGTCCTTCGATTCGCTGTTGAGTCGTCTGGCCGATGCCATCGACCGGGCCGATCCGGAACAGGTCATGGCCATCATGCCTCTGGTCCGGCAGCAGGCCGCCGGGCAGCCGATCGATTCGGCCAGGATAGATACGCTGGAGGCCCAAGTGAATCGATACGATTACGACCAGGCCCTGGAAACCATCAAAAAGATATGCGATCCATCACAAGGAGTTCCATGAAACCTTCGCGCCATCTCATTCTGATTGTGGATGACAACCCGACCAACATCGATCTGCTGGTCAATACGCTGAAAGACAGCTACCGGCTGGGCATTGCCAAAAATGGCGCCAAAGCCCTGCAATACGCGGCCAAAAATATTCCGGATCTCGTGCTGCTGGATATCATGATGCCGGAAATGGACGGTTATGAAGTGTGCCGCCGCCTTAAAGACGATCCGAAAACGGCATCTGTTCCGTTGATCTTTATCACGGCCATGACCGAAACCGTGAACAAAACCAAGGGGTTCGAACTGGGCGCGGTGGATTACATCACCAAGCCGTTTCATGCCGCCGAAGTCCTGGCCAGGATTCGGACGCATCTGTCCATCGAAGAGATGCGCGCGCAGCTCGCTTCCCAGAACGAGATCCTCGAAAGGCAGGTGGCCAAAAAGACGACCGAAATCCGGGACATGCTCGAGGCCAGCATTCACAGCATGGCGCTGATGGTGGAAGTTCGGGATCCCTATACCGCCGGGCACCAGCAGCGGGTTTCCCGGCTGGCCAGCGCCATTGCCCGCAAACTGGGGCACCCGGAGGATACCATCGAGGGCATCCGCATTGCCGGGCTTTTGCACGATATCGGCAAGATCCGGATCCCCGTCTCCATCCTCAGCCGGGCAGGCGAACTGCTGCCGGCCGAATACGAAATGCTCAAAATCCACTCCCAGACCAGTTTCGATCTTCTCAAGGACATCCCTTTCCCGTGGCCCGTCGCCCAGGTGGCCCTGCAGCACCACGAACGGCTGGACGGCTCCGGGTATCCTCAAGGACTTAGCGGGGATGCGATCCTGCCCGAGGCGAAAATACTGACGGTGGCCGATGTTACCGAAGCCAACAGCTCCTTCCGGCCATATCGACCGGCCAACGGGATCGGGTACGCCCTGGAAAAATTGGCCATAAATAAAGGCAAGCAGTACGATGCCGATGCCGTCGAGGCCTGCCAGGAACTGTTCGCCAGCGGAGAATTCTCATTCAATGCCAAATGTTGATCTCAGTGGGGAAGCGTATAAACTGCTCCCATTTCATAGGCGGGCAGACCGTTTTCCTGGCCTTCGCGGCACCATTTGACCGTAACAAAACTGATGGACCGCAGAAGGCAGTCATCCCTGTCTTTACATGCACAGGTATATTCGCCGTTCGAGGTTTTAAAAAGAATAGTCGTGCCGGTCGTGAATTTCCGGCTCGATAGAAAGCAGATTCCCTCTTCGCTGCAGTTGCGCACGGTGGCTTTGACGTTCATGGGGGTGCCGATGGTGGAATGCAGGGTAATCGGCCCGGCGATGGGATGGCGTGGGGAGATACGCTTTTCGATATAATTTCCCATCCCTTCCTCCCTTGCGGCAGGCACCCTGCCGGTATTCACCGCAGCCCATTTACGGCGATTGTCTCCACGTACCCGGAACAAACCGCACCTCCTTGTGCGGGACTTCGTTCGAAGCCCAATGGCTCGATTGGTATATTAAGGACACGGCCAGTCGGAAGGAACTCAGCGGGGACAGTGAAAAATCCGATGCGAAAGAGCGATCGCCAATGTGTCTTGAATAATTTTCAGCTTTTCTGGAAGGTTTGTCAAGCACGGAGGCGCCCGCTTACGGAGAATGGCGACTTGAATTCCCGCTCGGATTATCTGAAACGGTGCCGTTGGACGATGCAAGGGGCTTATACCAGATGTTCATGCTCTGCACTCGACCGGAGATATTGGTATTGTTGACCAGGGTTCCGGCAAAGGTGTATCCGCAGCGGGCGAACATGATATTGATACCGTAGGAAACGGCGCGTGCGATGGTAAAGGCCGTCTTTACGCCGTTTTGCCGGGCATCGGCCTCCATGGCGGCCAGAAGGTGGGCGGCCAGGCTGGCCCGCCGATATGCGGAGGCTGTGGCAAAATCGGTCATCTCCACCCCTGATTCGCTCCGCTCGGCGGATGCCAGCGCGATCAGCGAGGCGTTGCGAAAGATACCGAAGTAGCGAAAATTTTCTTCCATGGTGCGTCGGATGTAGGCCGGATCGAAAATCGGGAACGGGTAGCTTTCGAATACCCGGCCGTAAAGGTTCGCCATTGGCAAAGCGTGATCCGGGTTCATAAGCGTCAGTTCGCAGTCGTCCGGCAGCGGCCGTTTGATGCCTGCGTCTGCCCGTCGCAAGGCCGCCTCCAGCACTTTCCGGATGCGCTCGGCGTCACTGGGCCCGCGCCTGTCTTCACTCCTGAAACGGGACATGAACAGGGCCGCGTCTCCGTCAGCGTAGAAGTCCGGAATGCGGGCTTCCATTTCAAATCCTGCGTCCGTAAACGCAGCAGCACTTTTGTCCGGTATTTTTGCGATCAGCTTGGTGTAGCCTTCGGCCCGCGCCAGCGACTGCATGGCATCGATCACCAACGGGGCTTGCCCGTCACCCAGACGCATGAGGTAAACCCGGTCGGACAGCGGTCCGTATTTGATCCGGGAGTGGCCGATTGTCTGGATACGATCTTGGGTCATCGTGGCAATTTTCCCTGTAAAAAATGTCTCCCCGTCTAGTAAAGGCGGGGATCGTCGCCACTACCGATAGCACAATTTCGGTTTCGGGCCAATAAAGGGGCAAGGTAGAAGTCTCATTTAAAGTCGGTTGTTTTTACCCGCAATGGTGATAGCGTAATTATGATAAACCCTTTAAAAAAAAGCAAAGGAAGCCGACATGATCCTCACGGTCGATATTGGCGGCACCCACACCCGTTTGGCGATGGTCGAAGAAGCCTTGCCCGACATCCGGCTTGCGCATTTCAGGTCCTATAGAAGCGCGGAATATCGGGATATCGAAAAAATCGTACGACATTATGAGGACTTTACCGACATCAAGGCAGATAGCGCTGTTATCGGCGTGCCCGGGCCGGTCCTCGATGGAACGGCCAAAGCAACCAATTTGCCGTGGAAACTGGAAGACGAGCGGCTTGCCGACCAGCTTCGTTTTTCCTCCGTAAAGTTGATCAACGATGTGGAAGCCCTGGGCTATGCCATCGATGTATTGGCGCCCGATGACCTTGTGCGGTTGAATCCGGGCTGCCATTACCCGGACGCGCCCGCAGCCGTCATCGCGCCCGGAACCGGCCTGGGAGAAGCGTACGTGTTGCCTGTCGGCAGCGGGTATCGCGTTTTTCCTTCCGAGGGAGGCCACGCGGGTTTTGCGCCTTCCAGTGCGCTGCAGCGCCAACTGCTGGAATATCTGATTGCGGACCAAAATTATGTGAGCGTCGAAAGCGTATGCTCCGGCCCCGGAATCGGCAATATCTATCGTTTTCTCAGAGAAAGAAAAATCTGCATTGAGCCGCAGCGGTTGAAAGAGGCCATCGAGAAGTCCGCCGATCAGGCCGGAACGATCGCCCAAAACGCCCTGTCCGAAGGCCAAGCCGAGGCCATAGCCACCCAAACCCTGGACCTGTTCTCTGCCATCCTCGGCGCCGAAGCCGGAAACCTGGCCTTGACGCTGGCTGCCAGGAACGGCGTGTATATCGGCGGCGGGATCGCGCCCCAAATTCTCCCCTTCCTTCAAAAGGATCTCTTCATGCAATCCTTTCTGAACAAGGGGCCGTTGTCCCGCTTTGTCGCCGATATCCCCGTTTGCGTCATCTGCAAGCCGGAGGCGAACCTTTACGGGCTGGCCAATTTCGCCAGAAAAAGCCAGCAGGCTCGATAATCATTGCGCTTTTTATTCAGTGACAAGCTTGCATACGTAGTGTTATCATCAATAAAATGTTACAATTTAATAAGTAACCCCTCGTTTATCAAAATAATCCTGTCAAATTAACACCGTCAGGAGGGAACGATGAAGATTCCCAGGCAAAAGAAGATGGAAATGCTCCGATCATTGCTGCTTTCCCGCAGATTCGAGGAGAAGCTGACGGAACTATGCAAGATCGAGCATAAAATTCCAGGAATGATGATCCTGTGTACCGGGCAGGAGGCCGTCGGTGCGGGCGTATGTGCGGCACTTCAACCGGAGGATGTGATCATCACCAACCACCGCAGCCACAGTCATTTATTGGCCAAGGGGGCTGATCCCAAGGCACTGATGGCTGAAATATTCGGCAAACGCACGGGCTGCAATAAAGGAAAAAGCGGAACCCTGCACATGGCGGTACCCGAGGTCAATGCGCTCTGCACAACCACCGTGGTCGGTGGCGGACCGCCCATTGCCGTAGGCGTTGCCTTTGCCCAACAGTACCGGGCGGAAAAACAGGTAACGGTCTGTTTTATCGGAGATGGCGCCGCCAACGAGGGGGCCGTTCACGAAGCCCTGAATCTGGCGAGTGTCTGGGCGCTTCCGGTAATCTTCGTGTGCGAGAACAATCTCTACGCCGGCGCTCAGCGCTATGAAGAACACACCAAAGTGCCGAACATCGCCGATCGGGCAGCCGGTTATGCGATGCCTGGTGTCGTGGTCGATGGCAACGATGCGCTGGCAGTATACGAATCGGCCGTGGAGGCCCGTGTACGCGCTGCTGCAGGAAGTGGCCCCACCCTGATCGAATACAAAACCTACCGCTGGCGAGGCCATGGCGAAGCCGATCTGCAGATCTATCAGCCCAAGGAAGAGATCGCGGCGTGGCAGGCAATGTGTCCCATCCCTAAACTTCGCGGTGAAATGCTTGCCCAAGGGCTTATCAGCAAAGATGAACTAGGCGAACTGGAAACACGCATCGATACCATTGTGCAGGATGCGATCCGCTTTGCAGAGGAAAGCCCTTATCCCGAACCACCCGAGGCCCTTGAGGATCTATTCGCATAATCGAGAACATTCCATAATGAAAGGAATAAAAGCATGCAGTCATTTGGAATGGGACAGGCCATCAATCAGGCACTCAGAGAAGAAATGCTGCGGGATTACGATGTATTCCTGGCCGGAGAGGGAATCGGAGTGGGTATCCACAGCAGCCCGATGCTTCCCACCGCCGGCTTATTGAAAGATTTTGGTGCGAAACGGGTGAGGGATACTCCCGTTTCAGAAGCGGCCATCGCAGGATTGGCGGTAGGAGCAGCAGCGGTCGGGCTAAAGCCGGTGGTGGAAATCATGTTCAATCCTTTTTTCACCCTTGCTTCGGATATGATCGTCAATCATGCCGCCAAACTGCGGTACTTATCGGGCGGTAAATCCGCTTTTCCGCTTGTCGTGCGCATCAAAAGCGGTGCCGGCTTCGGTGCCGGCTGTCAGCATTCGCACAACCTGGAAGCGTGGGCGGCCCACTGCCCGGGACTGAAGGTCGTCATGCCCGCCACACCGGCCGATGCCAAAGGCCTTTTAAAGTCGGCGATCCGGGATCCAAATCCCGTAATTTTCATTGAAGACATGATGCTTTATTTCGTTCCCGGCCCGGTGCCAGAGGAGGATTATCTGATTCCCATAGGACAGGCCGACGTTAAACGTCAGGGTAAAGATGTTACCCTGGTTACATGGTCCAAGATGGTGGGGGTGGCTTTGAAGGCGGCCGAACAGTTGGCCCGGGAGGGGATAGACCTGGAGATCGTAGACCTGCGCACACTTGTTCCGATGGATAAAAAGACGCTCCTTGATTCTGTACGCAAGACCGGTCGCCTGGTTGTATTGCATGAGGCCACTCGAACCGGCGGTTTTGCCGGTGAAGTCTCAGCTGTGGTGATGGAAGAGGCTTTTGATCGCTTAAAAGCGCCGCTGCGGCGGGTGACCGGCCCTGACATACCGGTCCCTGCCAGTCCGCCTCTGGAGCGTTTTTACATTCCCAGCGAGAAAAATCTTATTTCGGCGGTAAAAGAAATCGTTGCAAAATGAGGGAAGTTTTAGTGATTAAAAAATGATTTATATTCTTCCGGGAATGGGTGCCAATTCAAACATGTATTCTGGCCCCTGGCGAAAAATAGCAGATGCGAAGTTCATTAACTGGCCAAGATATAATGGTGAAAAAACCATTTCCGAGGTAGCAGAAAGTATTATAAGGCGATACGGAATTATGCGATCAGACTCGGTCGCAGGCTCCTCTCTTGGTGGTATTGTCTCACTTGAGATTGCAGACAAGTTAGGCATAAGAAATGTTTATTTGTTCGGAAGTGCGGTTTCAAAAAGCGAAATCAATCCTTTACTCAGGTTATTGTCTCCTCTATCCGAAATCACCCCTATAAAATTAATGCAAGCGATTGCTGGAAAATTTGAAAATGAAATTTTTACTATGTTTAATTCCTCAGAGACCGAATTTATCAGAGCCATGTGTCATGCAGTTTCTGATTGGCAAGGTTATAATGGCGAACAAAGCATAATTAAACGCATACATGGAGAAAAAGACAGAGTAATATCATGTTCCGGAGCGTGTAAAAAAATAAAAGATGGAGGCCACCTAATAGCGATGACCCATGCAACTGATTGTATCGAAATCATAAATTAGGATTCGCCTAAAATTTTACAATTTTAAGTTTTCAAATAGCGACGAAGCCGAGTAAGAGTCAGAATTTTCATTTCAGTTGGATACTTACGGACGCTGTTTTCCATCCATCAGGCGGCCTTCGCCTATGATATCCAAATGGCAAATGCAGTTTCTGCATCTTCTTCAATACTTATGGAGGCCGGCAAGATATCGCAGGGTTGTAGTATGATGGAAAATTTGAGGGTACCTGTACCTATTTGTATCCACACTCATTTTCGGTAAAGTTTACATAATTTAGTCAATCACAATATTTGACAGGACTGACCGGCGCAAGGTAATCTCATTGAAAAATTTTCTGAATACTTTTGCAAAGCAGGATTGTGATATTCAAACAAGGCAAAATTGCCCGAAAATTCCTTCAATATCTAATTATTAAGGCAAATTCGCCTGATAATCAAATGGTTCGGATGAGGAGGATAGATGGAGGGGGCAACGATTGTTTGGACCGATTACATGAAATACCGGCTCAAGTTGCGCAGCTATGATTTTGAGATGGTCGAGCACATATTGCGATACTCCTCCGAGCGGTATGTGGACACAGCAACTGGGCGTCTGGTGGCGATTGGAGGCCATGGTAAACTTCTGGTCATGATCCCGTATGAGTGTGAGGGCAGCACTCTGACACCTGTGACGATACACGCAACAAACCGTCAACAAATCAATTCTCGATTAAAATCAGGGAGGCTTAAAAATGAGTAAGGCACGCTTGGCATACTTCGAGAAGGACGACGTTCTCCATCTCGCAATTTCGGATGAAGCGGAGGCGGGCAGTGTTGAGGTCAGCCCAAATATCACGGCAGAACTAAATGAAAAAGGTGAGCTGATCGGTATTGAGATTCTGGGTGCAAGCACGTTCATTAGAGACTCAGTACTCGAGTCTGTTCAGGCCAAAGTACTTGACCTTACTGAATCTAAGGTAGCATGACAAAATATGGGAAATGATCCCGGCTGTTTCAACCGATCGGGATAGGGAGTGACCTTGAGGTCACTCCCTCCCACACCACCCGGTATACTGATCGCGTACCAAGGCGGTCCGGCTAATTGAGTAGACAGGAATAATCCTTGTTCAAAAGAGTGAGTAAGGGCCATATCCCAAACACCGCCTGTTCAGATACGGTTTGTATATCACGATGAGTTAGCATTTTTGTAAATAGATGAAAACACTTGTTTTTTATCATACTTTCGACACCCCTTTTCCTTGAAACGAACTGAATTTATTTCCCAATGAGCCTGGAACGTTATAGGCTTTAACGTATTGATATTACGTTAAATGTTTATGCATAGACTTTGTTAATAATATCTGATAGTTATGCCCTCACGTGTTCAATATGAGCTTAGGGAGGGCAAAATGGAGAATCTGGTTCCCGATAATCTGACATTTTCAGAAGTCGGCCATCTGCCGATCATCAAAGACTTCGCCAAAAAGATTGAGCTGGTCGAGACACTGGACACCCTGGTTGACAGCGAAATGGAACTCTCACCGGGAGTCGCTATTCTGGCCATGGTGTTGGACACACTTTCGGGAAGAACCCCTTTGTACCGGATGGAAGAATTCTTTCAGGAGAAGGACACTGAATTGATGTTGGGTTGCGATGTCAAACCGGAACTTTTCTGTGACTACAATATTGGCCGTGTGCTGGACAAGATCTTCGACACCGGCACACAAAAGGTGTTCTCGCAGATCGCTCAAAATGCCATTGGCGTGTTTGACGTCGATCCCCGTCGTTTACATTTCGATACCACCTCCATCAGTGTTTTCGGAGATTATGACTTTGTCGATCCACCACTTAAAATCACCTATGGTCACAGCAAGGACAAGCGTCCGGATCTGAAGCAGTTTATCGTTTCAATGCTGTGCGTGGATCGGAACATCCCCATCTTGGGGACCACCGAAGACGGCAACGCTTCGGATAAAACGTTGAACAACGAACTTTTAGGAGGCGTCTCAAAGCACATGGCCCGGCACGGGCTTAAACCGGGAGCCTTCGTATACGTAGCGGACTCGGCTTTTGTCACGCCGGACAATCTCGAAAAATCGAGAGATAAAAACGTAAAATTCCTGACCCGGCTGCCAGCCACCTACAAGGAGTGTAGCCGTGCCATCTCCGAGGCCGTTATCGCCGAGAATTGGATTGATTTTGGCGAACTCAATCAGACACCGGCTACGAAAAAACGCCCTGCTGCGATTTACCGTGGATTTGAAACCACCGTAGAGCTCTATGGTGAAACCTACCGCGCCATCGTTGTGCACTCTTCCGCTCATGACAAACGTCGCCATAAGCGTATTGATCGATTGCTTGAGCAAAAACGCAAAGATCTGGAAACCCACGGCAAAAAGATTAACGCAGGCCCCTTTTATTGCCGGGCCGATGCCGAGGCTGCAGCAGAAAAGATCGGTAAAGCCACCCCAAACAGCTATCACAGGCTACGGTATGAAATCAGGGAAAAGGCCAAATATCGCCGGGGAAGACCCGCCAAAGGAAAACCACGTACGCCCATCGGTTACGAATATCTTCTTGATGTCAAGATTGAAAAGGATACGGATGCAATCACTCCCTTGCGTCTTGAGGCCGGATGCTTTGTTTTATTAACCAACCTGTCCGGGACCAAGGAGCAGGTCCAATGGCCCGCCGTTACTCTTTTGGAGTTGTATAAGAACCAGAGCGGTATCGAACAAAACTTCGGATTTTTGAAAGACCCGGTAATCGTCAACTCCATCTTTTTGAAAAAGCCGAAACGTATCGAAGTGCTTGGTTTGATCCTTGTAATCGCACTTCTGATTTGGCGCTTGATGGAGCGCTGTATGCGTCAACATCTGGAAAGAACGAAAAGCGAAATCAGCGGCTGGAAAAATCGCCCGACCAAGCGACCGACCTCTTTCATGATGACGACGAAATTCTTAAGCATATTGGTAGCGAAATCAGGAAAACGAAGACAACTGGTCAGGCCATTAAAGCCTGTTCAGCTGGAATTTTTACAGGCTATGGGGGTTGACCCGGAAGTATTTATCAAACCGTAAAGGCAAAAATTAATTGCACGTAAAACTATTAACAGGGGTGTCGAAAGTACATTTTATCGCCTCTGAGACGGCAAATACCCTGTACGAAAGCACAATAAGTTGCAAAGTTGTGCTATCTTCTATGTATGGAAAAGCAACTGAAGATGATTAACCGCAACATCTGGTAATCGACATGATCGTTTCGATTCGTATTATAACGCCAAATACGTATCGTCTATTTCAGCATCCAATCAGATTCAGTAATTTCCGGCTAAGTACTTGCATTAACGGTATGTAATTCTTGCTCTTTAAAATTTGAATCAGGGGGTTTGCCAAAAACACCAGCGCGTAATTCATTCCGGATTTTTATGCGCAGTTGGCGGACTCTCTTGATGGAAACGCGCTCGTTAAATTGGCGATGGCAATAGATTGCCAGCAACAAATAGGTGATCAGACCTGCCAGAATTTGCACCATCAAGCCATGCTCGCTCCTGGCGATGAGATGATACACTTTAAGGTGCCGTTTCCACCAAGCGAAAAAATTTTCGATATCCCATCGGAGCTTATAGGCAGTGGCGATTTGCTCGGCAGTTAAATCAAAACGATTCGTAGCGATCCAGTATTTAACGCGATCCACCTCGTAACCCACCAAACGAAGTGGGGTTTGTGTTTGATTGACTTCCGTGGTGCCCAGAACAACGATGGCATCAAAAAAAACGATACTATCAGAGGCAATGGGGTTTTGTTTAATGATCGTTTTCTTGGTGCTGGCTTTAATCCGGCACATAAACAGCTTTCCATCATTCTGCCATTGGTCAAAGCGTTGATGGCTTTGATAACCCCGGTCCATCACACCGGTTTGACCGTCAGACAGGATCAAGCTGACGAAAGGTCTTTCAGCCCCGTTACCATCGGTAAGATAAAGCTTTCTTGGAATCGCCCGGTTCAGATCAAAACCGACGTGGACCTTCGCCTTCTTGGATTTTTTACGGTAGTCGGCCCAATGCATGGATAAGGTTGCATCGATGAGGGAACCGTCGATCCCCACCAGATCACCGAGTTCGGGATGTTGCTTGGGTAAAATCGAAGATGCCTGAGCTTGTAAGTTCTGATAGACATACATGAACTGTTCAAGTCCCCGGCTGTTGGTGGCCTCTGAGAAGCTGCTCTTTTTGATTCCGTTTTCTGGTGCGATGGCACTTTTGGCAAAATCATCTTCTTCAAGCACTTGCAGCAGGTGTTGAGCAGAATGGTGTTCTTCAAGATGAAAGTAAACCAGCGCGCGCAGATGTTCCTCAAAAGTCATCTGCAATGGTCGGTTTCCTTTGGAATCAAGAGCTGGCATCCGTGATGTTGCCTCAGTCGCTGGTTGAAAAAAAGAGAAAAACTCCAGGGCATTGAGCTTTTGGAAAGGGTCGAATGTGCGTGGCATGTATAACCTCTTGATATAATAGGGTATACAAAACGCCGCCCATATTGACGACCCAATGTCAAGCAAAAATATCGTTTAACCTGCTGATTTTAAATTATTTTTATGCAATTCCTTAACCGGATTTTACTGAATCAGATTAGGGAAATTTCACGGATCGCCAAAAAATCCTCGAAGCTGCCAAAAGGGGATTTTGTGTCGTCTATTTAAAACCATAGCAAAACGGCCCCCTATAGGAGGCCGTTCTTAATCGTTGCCTATTGGTTTCAAATATTTCCATTAACCCTGCACTTCGGCACCCTATTTCTTCTGGGCATCCACGATCGCCACTTCCTCGAAGGTTTTGATATCGCACAACACCCGCGTGGCGGCGTCGAGCAGTTCCATGGCCAGGGCCGCGCCGGTGCCCTCCCCCAGCCTCAGCCGGAGATCCAGCAGGGGTTCGACGCCCAGGTGCTCGTGCATGAAGCGATGGCCCACCTCTACGCTGCGGTGGCTGGGGAACAGGTAATTTTTAGCTGCCGGTGCCAGCTCGCAGGCAATCAGGGCGCCGGCCGTGGCGATGAGACCGTCGCACACCACGGGAATGCCGGCGGCCGCAGCCCCGATGACCAGACCGGC
The DNA here is from genome assembly GCF_963668215.1 of uncultured Desulfosarcina sp. Taxonomy (NCBI): domain Bacteria; kingdom Pseudomonadati; phylum Thermodesulfobacteriota; class Desulfobacteria; order Desulfobacterales; family Desulfosarcinaceae; genus Desulfosarcina; species uncultured Desulfosarcina sp. The sequence continues at coordinate 3,912,284 of NZ_OY764190.1, read as the reverse complement.
CAGGCCGCCGATCTCGAAGCCGCCGACCTTGGCCAGTACATCCAGTGGATCCTTTGGGTCCGGCTGGTGCAGCTTCAGGGCCTTTTCGATCACCCGGATCTTGTTGACCAGCGCTGCATCGCCGATGCCGGTGCCACGGCCGGTGAGTTTTTCGACGGGGATGCCGGAAAAAACGGCAATAACGGCCGAAGAGGGCGTGGTGTTGCCGATGCCCATGTCGCCGGTGCCCAGGATGTCCAGCGGCCCCTCGGCCAGCAGTTCGTTGACGATTTCAATGCCGGCCTCGACACTTCTCACGGCATCTTCGCGGGACATGGCCGGAACAACGGCGAGGTTTGCCGTGCCCTTGCCGATTTTCTTGTGGAAAATGGGCAGGTCCGCGTCGAAGTCGAAATTGACTCCCAGATCGGCCACCTTCACCCGCGCACCGGCGTGTTTGGCCAGCACGTTGATGGAAGCGCCCTGGTTGACGAAATTGAATACCATCTGGGGGGTCACTTCCTGGGGGAACAGACTGACCCCCTCCTCGGTCACCCCATGGTCGCCGGCGCAGGTAACGATAACCTTGTTGTCCAGACGGACGTCCAGCGTGCCGAAAATCGCCGCCAGACGGGCCGACACCGTTTCCAGCATACCCAGGCTGCCGGCGGGCCGGGCCTGGTTGGCCAGCCGTTCGTTGGCTTTTTCCAGAATTTCCTGATTCAACGGTTTGATTGCTGCAATGCTCTTTTCGATTCGGTTCATGATTCCCTCCTCATAGACAGACTGCCTTCGATTGATATTAGGATTTATTTCTTTTCTGCTTCCCATGCTCCTGCACGGAAATCCCTGCCATGTGATTGGCGCTCCCACGCGAAGCATGGGAGCGAAGTATGGAGTACTGGCGTTTCAACTAAGATTTGCGACTTTATCCGCTGAAATTTCCTTGTTGAAAATTTCAAGTCCCTTTTTCATGGCGCAGAAATCGCCGCACATGGTGCAGGTTTTCGACTGCTCCGGCCGGCGGCTGTCCCGGATGGCCCCGGCCACTTCGGGAAACAGGAGCAGGCCCTGCAGATCCTGCCAGCGCATGTCCCGTCGGGCCATGGCGGCCTGACGGTCGCGCTCGCGCCGCCCGGGGTATTTGCTCAAATCGCCGATATGAACGGCCAGACGAGTGACCCGCACCCCTTCGCGCACATCGGCCTCTGTCGGCAGCGCCAGGTGCTCGGCCGGAGTGATGTAGCAGATCAGGTCGGCGCCATGGCGGGCCGAAGCGGCCGCACCGATGGCGGCGGTGACGTGATCGTAGCCGGCGCCCACATCGGTGGGGATGGGACCCAGCACATAGTAGGGAGCATTGCCGCTCATGCGCTTTTCCAGCATGATGTTGCCGGCGATCTCGTCCAGGGGCACGTGCCCCGGCCCTTCCACCATGGTCTGGCAGCCCATCTCACGGCCGATTTCGGCCAGTTCGCAGTTGAGGATCATCTCGGCCATCTGCGCCCGGTCATGACTGTCGTGGATCGCCCCGGCACGGATGCCGTTGCCCAAAGAAAGCACGGCATCGTATTTCTTCATCAGGCCGCATACCCGGTCGAACTGCTCGTAGAGCGGGTTCTCCTTTTCGTTCATGTCCATCCAGGCCACCATGAAGGTTCCGCCCTTGGAGGCCAGGCCGCCGTAGCGGAAACCCTGTTTTCTCAGACGCCGGATGGTGTATTGGTTGATGCCGCAGTGAATGGCCATGAAGCTGAGCCCGTCGGCCAATTGCCCTTCGATGAGGTCGAAGAGGTATTCCGGATCCAGCCTGGCCGGATTGCGGGTCCTTCGGATCGTTTCCTTGAAAGCCTGATAGAGGGGAACATTGCCCACCGGCCGGTTGGTGGCTGCCAGAACGGCCCGGCGAACGGCATCCAGGTCGCCGTCGGCGGACAGTTCCATAAGGGTATCGGCCCCCTCCTCTTCAGCCGCCACCGCTTTTCTCACCTCCAGGTCGATGTCGCAGATATCCGACGACGTTCCGATGGAGGCATTGACCTTGGTGCGCAACCCCCGTCCGATGCCTACCACCTTCTGCCCCTTTCTGAACGGATTGTTGGGGATGACGATCTGCCCTTTGGCCACCCGGTCGCGCACCCGTTCTGCATCCATGTTCTCATCCGCCGCCACCGTCTGCATCTGCTTCGTGACAACGCCTTCCCGCGCTAATTCGATCTGCGTTTTCATAAATTCTCCCATGTTCTCTGGGACCGGGAAGCGGCCGCTGCGGCCAACAAAAAAACCCCGGACCGAAAAATGAATTTTCAGTCTGGGGTTTTGCCATCACCACCAGGACAGGCTTCCTTCAGGCAGGTTTTCTGACTTGCGGATCGCTCTACTTACCGCGCCTTCCCGCACCGTTTCGTGTCCCAGTACGGTCCAGAAATGGTCAATTTGCCCGATATCTTTGTTGCGCGAAAAATTTATTCCTCGGAATAGCAACTCTATAACTGCGGATAAATTTTTCGGGCGCCTCGATCTCGACCAAATTTACCTATTTCTGGATAGGTACTGTCTGTAGACGATGCAGTGGTAATTGCGGCTTTCGTCCCCGCTCACAGCGACGGGTTCGTCCCGGAATCGCACCGGGTTCCCTATTATCCCGGACACGCTTTATGGTGTACGGGCACCGAAAGGGTCGATAACCAATTATGTTCGAGATGTAGAAAAACTACGCTGGCCTGTCAACGGATTTCTTTCTTATGGCATAAAATCCAGTCATTCCTCTATGATTACTCAACCCTGGTAATGACCGAATTTGTCAGTTCAATTAAATCAGCTTGATTTCCAAAAAAAATTGTGTTGGATAGTTCTGCACAAAATTCTTCGCCAGACTGATTTACTGCTGCGCATACGAAACGTCGAAACAACTGGGTGGAATGATGAAAATGCTGATTGACGGAGAACTTGAATTTGCCAACATAATGCCTTTTCTTATTGGAGCTTTATTTTTTCTTGTTATTGTAATTGTTTTAAACAAGACAATAAAGAATATCTTTTTTCAATCGAAATATCTTGAAACATTAAGACGTTTCGCAGAAGAGCGCAGATATAAAAAGCCTATTTCAAAGTGGTGCTTTGTTTTTATTGAAATCGTTGGACTATTTTTAGCCTTATTGTTTCTGGTTTCATTTTTCAAAAACGCATTCGCAACGGTGGGAGTTATATTTATATTACTGGTATTCTTCGTTTTCCTGGCAGTTAAATTCTACACCCCGCCCTTTAAGGCACTTGCCCTTGCGGAAAAACTTACTTACAATGATGATGTTGTATGCGGCGAATATAAAGGCAGGGATGTTTACATAAAAATGGAAAAAGAATCAGTAGATATTTCCCCAAGATCCATAATAGAAAGGGAGAAAAGCGTTGATTTTAAAAAACGGGTTATTTCAGTTTCACTTTCTCTTGATAACGAAAAAATAAAAAGCATAAGATATCAGGATGGAAAGATAACAGTCTACCCTGAAATCTTGAATTCCGATTTTTCTTACCCGGAAGGAATGTTCAGTGATATTCCTGTTTCAGATAAAATATGCGTTTATATTTCACAAATAAATGGAAACGATTATTTAACAATAGAAAAAGTTAACAGGAATATATTATTCACAGCCGAGCTTTACTACCTTTGTGAAATTGCAGAAAGGATGCTGGCTTCTATCGATAATGCAATCGACCGGTGATCTGTCTTGCTAAAAGGATGCGTGGTGGCAAGTCGCCGGCCGGCGAGCGAATCCGCAGGAATGAATCGCGATGCTTATATGCAGAACTTTTTCTCTTCGGGGTCAGGTCTCTTTGATTGACCATGCGGTGCCCCTTGTGATAATAATAAGAATTCTTACCTATATAAATCACTAAAGTTTCGCAGTAACGCATCGACTTTGTTCAGCGATGAGATCTTCTATGATATCAATAAAATGAAAAAGCAAATCAGGTTCGATACGGTGCGAAAGTATATCACTTGACTTGAAAATCAGTTCTTTGACACGGCCCCAGACGGCACGACTGAACATCCATAATGACTGATCGTCTGACGTTTGCCGAAACAGCGGGCCAACGCAGATGTTCAGCCCGTGTTTTATCTGGATGTAGACCAATATCAGATACCGGATCATTACCAGGCTCTGGCTGGCGATCAAGGCGTCAAACGTATTGCTTTGCTCTTTTCCCATGTAAAGCATCTGCTTGGCATCTTTAAAGTATACTTCGATGGCCCAGCGACGGGCGTAATAGTCAAGAATCCTGGACGGTTCCAGGTCGGTATCGGTGCAAAGCAGGACCTGCCACTGTTTGCGACCATCGGAAACGAACAGTACTCGAACCGAGCCGGTCTTTTTCAACGTGACGTCGAGGCATGCGCCCTTGATCGTGCGATCCTTGATCCAGATGGTCTGTTTCTTGGCGACCTGTTGCCATAGTTGTTTGAGTGTGTATGCGCCACCTTGATAACCGTATTTGACCCGGTTGCGCTTTAATCGGCAGATGACGCCATAACCGACATCGACGATGCGATGGATGATATCGTCGTGGGCAAACCAGCTGTCGAACAAGACGAAGCTGGCATCGATGCCCGACTTCCAGGCCCTGTCGAGCATCTGAACCAGAACGTCGGTTTTTTTACTCAGGGCTTCTTTGCGTCGTTTCCATCCGTTGGTACGCTTGTCGATATCCCGCATATCGGTGTTGGGCCGGTGACTGGATGTATGAAAGGCACCGTCGATCGGAAAAAAATGCAACCCGTCATGAAAGCCCAATTGCAGATACTGGTTGCCAAGAATGGAGCGCCTGACTTTGTGATCGAAATGATAGCTGACCAATTCGATCTCTTTGCCCGATTTGGGGCAGATGGAGTCATCGGCGATCAACACTTTTTCTTTAAAGGGAACCTCTTTACTCATGGCAATAATCTTTGATGCCAGCAATTGGACCAGTTTGCGCCAGTTGAAACGTTCATTGTTCAAGAACCGATAGAACGTGTCTTTATGGGCCTGGACGTAATTTTGTAGATAGCCGCCATTACAGAAACTGCTGAGGCTTCGTTTGAGAAAAGGCAGTAGTACGAAAACAAATATGAGCGAGAGTGTTTCATAGCCTCTTTTTTTGGTGATGTTGCTTTGTCGGGCCAATGAGCGGAACTTGAGTTCGGTGAACGCACGATTGAGTTCATGGTCGTCAATGATCCGGCCCGAATCAGATTGTTTTTGCAAGGAGAGGGAAAATGTATTAGGGTGATTCATAGCGGTTCTTTCTTTAGTGATATTAGGTGTTTGGCGATGTCTAATATACTAAATTCAGAGCCGCTTTTCAATTATTTTCTTAATATTTTCAGATTATTATCCCTCTAAAATGTCCGAATTTTAACTGCGAAACTTCAGTAAATCAGTAAAATCCGGTTAGGGAATTGCATAAAAATAATTTAAAATCAGCAGGTTAAACGATATTTTTGCTTGACATTGGGTCGTCAATATGGGCGGCGTTTTGTATACCCTATTATATCAAGAGGTTATACATGCCACGCACATTCGACCCTTTCCAAAAGCTCAATGCCCTGGAGTTTTTCTCTTTTTTTCAACCAGCGACTGAGGCAACATCACGGATGCCAGCTCTTGATTCCAAAGGAAACCGACCATTGCAGATGACTTTTGAGGAACATCTGCGCGCGCTGGTTTACTTTCATCTTGAAGAACACCATTCTGCTCAACACCTGCTGCAAGTGCTTGAAGAAGATGATTTTGCCAAAAGTGCCATCGCACCAGAAAACGGAATCAAAAAGAGCAGCTTCTCAGAGGCCACCAACAGCCGGGGACTTGAACAGTTCATGTATGTCTATCAGAACTTACAAGCTCAGGCATCTTCGATTTTACCCAAGCAACATCCCGAACTCGGTGATCTGGTGGGGATCGACGGTTCCCTCATCGATGCAACCTTATCCATGCATTGGGCCGACTACCGTAAAAAATCCAAGAAGGCGAAGGTCCACGTCGGTTTTGATCTGAACCGGGCGATTCCAAGAAAGCTTTATCTTACCGATGGTAACGGGGCTGAAAGACCTTTCGTCAGCTTGATCCTGTCTGACGGTCAAACCGGTGTGATGGACCGGGGTTATCAAAGCCATCAACGCTTTGACCAATGGCAGAATGATGGAAAGCTGTTTATGTGCCGGATTAAAGCCAGCACCAAGAAAACGATCATTAAACAAAACCCCATTGCCTCTGATAGTATCGTTTTTTTTGATGCCATCGTTGTTCTGGGCACCACGGAAGTCAATCAAACACAAACCCCACTTCGTTTGGTGGGTTACGAGGTGGATCGCGTTAAATACTGGATCGCTACGAATCGTTTTGATTTAACTGCCGAGCAAATCGCCACTGCCTATAAGCTCCGATGGGATATCGAAAATTTTTTCGCTTGGTGGAAACGGCACCTTAAAGTGTATCATCTCATCGCCAGGAGCGAGCATGGCTTGATGGTGCAAATTCTGGCAGGTCTGATCACCTATTTGTTGCTGGCAATCTATTGCCATCGCCAATTTAACGAGCGCGTTTCCATCAAGAGAGTCCGCCAACTGCGCATAAAAATCCGGAATGAATTACGCGCTGGTGTTTTTGGCAAACCCCCTGATTCAAATTTTAAAGAGCAAGAATTACATACCGTTAATGCAAGTACTTAGCCGGAAATTACTGTATATAAATATATTTTTTCGATATCTTTTATATATTTTCTTTTCACGGTCAATTGGGAACTTGATTGTGTCATGACCGGCATTGCTTCAAAGGAATGTGATCCAGGCGTTTCTGCTGCGGTGGAATTGTCCGTCGAAGCAGCCCTTTTCGATTGGCGTCGCAATGCGGTTGAAGTTTTTATGGCCAGCAGCGTTCTGGTCTACCTGCCTGGGATCATTCTTTTAGTATGTGGCCATGGTCCGCCGCTGACTTGGATGGTGCGCCTTCTGGTTTACATATCTTATCTGGCTGTCGTCCTATCCGTTTTTTTGAAAATCCTGGATCATCGCATCCGTCTTTATACCATGCTGAGCGCGGCCTATTTGACCGCCATTGCCGGCGCGGTCGCTTATCCCGGGCCTTTTATACGCGCACTGCCGGTCGCCCTGCCCATTATTGGCCTTGTCCTTTCCGGTGTCCGTTGTGGACGAATAACCACAACGATAAGCGTACTGGTGATTCTTTTTACGCCTTGGCTTGCCCGAATCCCCGTTTTGACCCGAACGCTGAGGAGCAGCGCATCGCCGCCGGTGGAACCTGCCGTCCTCATGCTTGTGCAGGGGATTGGTCTTACCGCCATGCTGCTGGCGCTGATGGTCCTGCTGGAAAGCTTCTACAGCTTCCTGGTAAAAGCGTTGATGGATCAGCACCGGTCGGCGACCGATATCAAACGCAAAGTAATTGAGTTGACCGTGGCCCACGACACCCTGTCACGGGAGATCGACAAACGGCAATGGCTGGAACGGGAGGTCACCCGCATCGCCGACGAGGAGAAGCGCCGCCTGGGGCTCGAGATCCACGACGGGGTGTGCCAGCGGATTACCGGGGCGCTTTTGCGTAGCGAGGCCCTGGCGCGGCGGATCGAACGTGGTGAACCGACGACGGCCGACGAAATCGGTGCGCTTTCCTCACTTCTCGAGGAGGCGATCGACGAAGCGCATGGGGTCGCAAGGGGGCTCTGTCCGCTGGACACGAGCCCCAATGCTGTCGAGGCGGCCCTGCGCACGCTCGCCCGAAGCACCCAACGGCTCTCCGAGGTGGCATGCCGGTTCATCGTCGACGGCGACATAAGGATTTCCGATCCCGTGACAGCGCAGCATCTTTATCGCATTGCCCAGGAAGCCGTGAGCAACGCGGTGCGTCACGCCCGGGCATCCCGAATCGACGTGGAACTATGCGGCAATGAAAAGGAAATCCGCTTGCAGGTGACAGATGACGGCGACGGTCTGCCCACGGCGTTGCCATCCGCCGGCATGGGCCTCAACACCATGGCATGCCGGGCAAATTTGTTGGCGGGCGCGTTCTCTGTAACGCCGGCTCCGGGGGGCGGCACCTGTGTTTGCTGCACGGTTCCCCGAATCATGATTTCCCCACCAGTCGAAAAAACCGATTCAACAGGAGATGAATGTCATGGTTGATGACCAGCCATCGAGCGCCGCGGCCATCCGCATTGTAATCGCGGACGATCACCCGGCCGTATGCCAGGGATTGAAGCTTTTATTGGAGCCCGAGGGTGTTGTCGTTTGCGATCAGGCCGACGGGCGGGACAAGGCCCTGGACCAGGTCAAGGCGCATCGCCCGGATCTTGTCCTGGTCGATCTTTCGCTCGGCGACGACAACGGCATCGACCTGGTCGGGGATCTGCAGAATCTCGCCGTACCGGCGCTGGTTTACTCCATGCACGAGGATGCCCATTACGTGAAAGCCGCCCTTGCCGCCGGTGCAAAGGGGTATGTTACCAAGCGGGAAGTCCATCGCATGCTCGTGCAGGCCATTGGTGAAATCACCGCGGGCCGCCGCTTTGTCAGCCCCCGGGCCGCCCTGGCCCTGGCCGACCAAGTTGAGATGAAATCAACCGATACCGATATGCCCGATTTGAGCGGCCAGGAGAAAAATGTCTACCGGCTTCTGGGCAGTGGCGAAGGCACATCGCAGATCGCCCGGACCATGAAAATCAGCGCCCGCACGGTCGAATCCTACTATTCGCGCATCCTGGTCAAACTGGAACTGGAAACCATGCGCGACCTCCGCCGCCACGCCATCGATCATTATCGAAAACCGCTCCGCTAACCCCCACCACCCGACCCGTGCAGGGGATTTCCCTTACAGGTATGCAAGGGATTCTCCTCTCACGAATGCAGGGGATTCCCTTTGCATACAACCCTTTTCTTCCATGCTATCAACGATCATCAAAAAACTGAAAAACAATAATTCGGTGGGCTGATTTTGCCCCAAAACGCTGCCGGCGGCGCGCATGACGAGTACAAAAACGCCACCAAGGTGCTGATCCGTCGACGCTATGCCCGGCTCATGCGCAGCATGGGCATGGAGCCGGCGGGCGACGAGAACTCGGTGCAGTATTACACGTTGCTCGACCTGCAGCGGCTGGGCGAATACTTCTATGACAAGAAGTTCGGCCTGTTGCCCGGCAGATTCTCGAGGAATTGTACCAGAAGTATTCCAAGGGCAAGAAAAAGTAGAAGGGGAAGGAGGATTTCGGATGAATGGTCTTTTGCGATCCCGCGCCACGGCGTGGGCTTGTCTGGCGTTTTTTGGCGCGGTCTTTTTCCTTTCCACGGCAATGCCGGCCGGCGCCGTGGTGGATTGGCCCCGGGAGTTTTCCACGGAGAAGGGAAAGATCCTGGTCTTCCAGCCCCAGCTTGAATCCCTGGAGGGAAACCGGCTCAAAGGAAGGTCCGCGATATCCTTCACCCCCGCCGGGGAAAAACCGGTTTTCGGGGCTTTCTGGTTCGAGGCGCTTCTGAGGACCGACCGGGACGCCCGGACCTACCAGCTGGAATCGATTAAAATCCCCACGGTGCGATTCCCGGAACTCGATTCGAAGAAGGCGGAAGAGACTGCCCGGTTCCTGGAAAAGGAGATTCCGAAACGGGGCATCCACGGCTCTCTGGACGAGATCGTCCCGGCGTTGGAACTGGCCAAAAAGGAACTGTCCGCAGACGAGGAGATCAAGGCGCAGCCGCCGAAGGTCTTTTTGCAGACCCGTCCTTCGGTGCTCCTTCTCTTCGATGGAGAGCCGGCGGTCCGGCCGGTGGCAAAAAGCGACCTCCGGCGGGCGGTGAACACGCCGTTTTTCGTGGTGCAGGACCCCTCCGGCGCCTGGTACCTGAATGTGGCGGCGTTCTGGTATGGCGCCTTCGACCCCAAAGGCCCGTGGAAGGCGGGGGTGAACCCACCCCAATCGGTCCGCACGCTCCAGGCCCGGCGAGCCAAGACAGCCGGGTCTGCAAAATCCGAAAAGAGCGCGGCGTCTCAGGGCAGCGCGAAATCGCCGGCGCCGGAGATCGTCGTGTCCACGGAGCCCGCCGAACTGATCCAGACCGACGGTGAGCCGACGTATGCGCCGCTGCAGGGGACCGGGCTCCTCTATGTGCAGAACACGACGAGCGACGTCTTTCTGCAGATTGACACCCAGAAATTTTTCGTACTTCTCTCCGGCCGGTGGTTTGCCGCCCGGTCCCTGTCGGATGGGACCTGGGAGCATGTGCCTCCGGATCGACTGCCCCCCGATTTCCGGAAGATCCCGGGTGATTCGCCCAAGGGGCATGTGCTGGCGAGTATCGCCGGGACCGACCAGGCCAAGGAGGCGGTCCTCGACACCTACATCCCCCAGACGTCCGCGGTTCGGCGCGAGAAAAACGCGAAGGTCTCGGTGACCTACGACGGAGACCCGCGGTTTGAGCCGATCCGGGGAACGTCCTTGTCCTACGCGGTCAACACCGCCTCGTCGGTGCTTCGCTGCCAGGACCGCTTCTATCTGTGCGAACAGGCGGTGTGGTATGTCTCCGTGTCCCCGAAAGGGCCCTGGGACGTGGCCGTCTCGATCCCGCGGGACATCCAGGCGATCCCGCCCGAATACCCGGTCTACAACGTGAAGTACGTCCACATCTACGAGACGGCGCCGGACGTCGTCTATGTAGGGTACACGCCGGGCTACATGTACGCCTACCCGTACTGCAGCACCGTGGTCTACGGCACGGGGTACGCTTACAGCGGCTGGTACGGCTCCGTCTATTATTACCCGCCCCCGGTAACGTACGGATTCCAGGCGGTTTACAATCCCTATGTGGGAACCTGGGGATTTGGCATCACCGTCGCCACCCCGGGCATCGCCATCAGCTTCTGGGGCGCCCCGTATTACGGCTGGTGGGGCCCTGTTGTCTATCCACCTCCGCCACCGCCCCACGGCGGAAATCCACCCCCGCCCCACGGTGAAAATCAACCGCCGCCCCATGGCGGAAATCAACCCCCGCCCCATGGTGGGAATCAACCGCCGCCCCATGGCGGAAATCAACCGCCGGGACCGCACGCTGCCGGGCCGCAACCGACACCCTCGGGTGAACATCCGTCGGGCGGCCCTTCGCCGGCGGGGGGTGGACAGCCTCAACCGGCAAAGGGCGCGGTGCCTCATAGCGCACAGAACAACATCTATACGCGGGCGGGAAATGCCGACCGGGCGCCTCGGGGAACAGGTTCCCCGACGCCGACCGGCGCAGGTTTCGGCGGCGGGTCAGCGACCCGGGAGAACAATCTTTATGCCGACCCGTCCGGCAATGTGCACCGCAAGACCGCCGACGGTTGGGAACAGCGGCAAGGGGGCGGCTGGAACCGGAGCAGCGGACCCGGCGCCGACACGGGTTTTGGCCTCGACCGGGATTCCCGTGCCCGGAACCGCGGGGTCGAACGATCCCGGGGCTTCGAAGGCTGGCAGGGTGCCGGCGGCTGGTCGGGCATGTTCAAGGGAGGGGGCGGATTCCTTGGCGGCGGGGGGATGCACGGACGCGAATTCAGGCGTTAGAGCGATCCGTGCAGGGATTCCCCCACCGGCATGCGGGGGTTTTCCCTCACACGTATGCAGGGGATTCCCTTTGCATACAACCCTTGTTTATCATGGTATCGATCATCACCTGATATTTTTTATGCCAACGATAATTGCAACGGCATTTTTAGCAGGCAACGGAGGCTTGCAAGATGCGTGTACCAACCCAACCAGCGATATTGCTGGTGGACGATCACCACGGTGTGCGCGAAGCCATGGTGCAGCTGCTGGAAGAAAACGGCATGACCATATGCGGCCAGGCCAGCAGTGTGGAAGAGGCTGTGGCATTGCTCGACACCCAACGTCCCGACTTAGTGCTGGTGGATTTACTTCCTGACGATGCGGGACTGAAGCTGGTGGCCGACCTGAACAGCCGGGGCATCCCCGTGGTGGTCTGTTCTTCCCGCCAGAACCCGGAATACGCACGGCGGGCCCTGGATGCCGGAGCCCGGGCCTATGTGGCCAAGGGCGACGCGGCGCGGACCCTGCCGCGCATCCTGAAAGATGTCCTGGAGGGCTGGGTGCTGATCAGCCCGCGCGCCGCGGAATAGCCAGGGCCGCCCCACAACGATGGCGGCCTTCCCGATACCTTCTCGATAGCTATAAATATAAAAAGGATTTGCCCATGATACACGGAATGGTTTCAAATCGCTCCCGGATCGTCGGGCCGCGGCCAATCATATGGGCCGCGGCCCTGCTTCTGCTCCTGGTCGCCTGTAAAAACGAAAAGGCAACGCCGGCGGCGGCATCCCGGCCGCCGACGGTCACGGCCATGGAGATCGTTACACGGGACGTGCCGGTGGCTTTCGAGTACATCGCCCAGACCCAGAGTTCTCACCTGGTCAACATCCAGGCCCGGGTGAGCGGTTTTCTCGACCAGCGGCGTTACACCGAGGGAGAATTGGTGAAGGAGGGGCAGGTCCTTTTCCAGATGGACGCCAAACCGTTCCAGGTTCAGCTCGCCCAGGCCCAGGCCGCCCTGGCCAAACAGAACGCAGCCCTGGAAACCTCCCGCCAGAACCTAGCCCGAACCAAGCCCCTGGTCAGGCAGAATGCGCTTTCCAAGAAGGATCTCGACGACGCCACCGGGCAGTTCCAGTCGGCGGCGGCCGGGGTGGATCAGGCCAATGCCCAGGTGGAAGCGGCCAAACTCGATCTGTCCTACACGACCATCGCCTCCCCGGTGACCGGCATCAGCGGTTCGGCCCTCCAGACGGACGGCACCTACATCAGCCCCCAGAACAGCCTTTTGACCACCGTGGCCGTGCTCGACCCCATCTGGGTGAATTTCAACATCTCCGAAAACGAGATGCAGCGCTACCGGAACCAGATTGCCCAGGGGCTGCTGAAGTCACCCGAAGATAAAAATTATCGGGTCGAAATCGTTCTCGTGGACGGCTCGGTTTTCCCCCACGCCGGACGCATGACCTTTGCCGATCCATCCTACGACACCCAGACCGGCACCTTCCGGGTGCGCGCCAGCGTCCCCAATCCGGACGGGATCCTGCGCCCGAACCAGTATGTACGCGCCCGTCTTACCGGCGCCGTCCGGCCTCAGGCGATCCTGGTGCCCCAGCGGGCCGTGCAGCAGGGGTCCAAGGGCCATTTCGTGTGGGTCGTCGGCGCGGACAGCAAGGTGACCCAGCGCCCCGTTACGGTGGGCAGCTGGCTGGGAGACGACTGGTTCATTTTTGAAGGCTTGAACGGCGGCGAACGGGTTGCCATCGACGGCACGCTCATGCTGCAACCCGGGATGACCGTGTCCGTGGCCGAGGCCGCACCGGAAACCCAAGGCAAGACGGCTGGCCAATAGAGAGGGGGCGGACCCATGTTTTCCAGATTCTTCATCGAACGGCCGATTTTCGCCACGGTCGTCGCCATCATCATCTGCCTGGCGGGCCTGGTTTCCATGACCGCCCTATCCGTCGAGCAGTACCCGACGATCACGCCCGTGCAGGTCACGGTATCGGCCACCTATCCGGGCGCCGATTCCCAGACCCTGGCCGACGCCGTGGCCGCTCCCATCGAGGCCCAGATCAACGGCGTGGACAACATGCTGTATATGACGTCGGCCAGTTCGTCCAACGGGCAATTGACCCTGACGGTCTATTTCTCGCTGGACACCGATCCGGACATCGCCCAGGTGCAGGTGCAGAACCGGGTGAGCCTGGCCACGCCCCAGCTGCCCGAGGCGGTCTCCCAGCTGGGCGTCTCGGTGCAGAAAAAAGCCTCCTCCATCATGATGCTGATCGGCATCTTCGCCAAGGGGGAACGCTACAGCAGCGACTACATCGCCAATTACGCAAATGTTTACGTGCTGGATGCCATCAAACGGGTGCCGGGGGCCGGCCAGTCCCAGATCATGGGGGTCCCGGACCAGGCCATGCGCATCTGGATGAACCCGGACCGCATGGCGTCCCTGGGCATCACCACCAGCGATATCCAGCAGGCCGTGGCCAGCCAGAACGCCCTTTACGGCGCGGGCCAAATTGGCCAGAAACCCACGGCCGGAGAGATTCAGCTGACCTTTCCGGTGGTCACCCAGTCTCCTTTCACCGATCCGTACCAATACGACGAGATCATCCTGCGCGCCAGCCAGGACGTGGGCGGTATCGTGCGCTTGAAGGACGTGGCGCGCACCGAAGCCGGCCTGCGCCAGTACATCCTTGACAGCAAGCTCAACGGCACACCGGCCACCTTCATCGCCGTATATCAGCAGCCCGGCGCCAACGGCCTCGAGGTCTCCAAGGCGGTCCGTCAGACCCTGGAGCAGATGAAATCACGGTTTCCCAGCGGCATGGATTACATGATTTCCCTGGATACCAACGATTTCGTACGGATTTCCATCAAGGAGGTCATCCATACCCTGTTCGAGGCGATCCTGCTGGTGGTATTGGTCGTCTATCTCTTTTTGCAGAGCTTTCGCACCACCGCCATCTGCGCCGTGGCCATCGTCGTGGCCCTGGTCAGCACCTTTTCCGGCATGCTGGCCCTGGGGTTTTCCATCAATCTTCTCACTCTCTTCGGTCTGGTGCTGGCCATCGGCATGGTGGTGGACGACGCCATCGTCGTGGTGGAAAACGTCGAACGCAACATGGCGCGGTTTCACCTTTCGCCGAAAGAAGCGACCATCCGGGCCATGGAAGAAATTTCCAGTTCGCTGGTGGCCGTGGTGCTGGTCATGGCCTCGGTGTTCATTCCGGCGGCGTTTCTGCCCGGCACCACCGGCCAGCTTTACAAGCAGTTCGCCATCACCATCGTGGTCTCCGTGGCGGTTTCCGGCTTCGTGGCCCTGACCCTCACCCCGGCCATGTGCGGACTTTTGCTCAAACACAGCGAGCCGCCCACCCGGGGATTTTTCGCCTGGTTCAACCGCGGCGTCGACGCCCTGACGCGGGGGTTCGGCCACGCCGTCACCCTGGTGATCAAGCGGATGGTCATCGCTTTTGTGGTTCTGGCGGTCCTGATCTACGCCATCGTTCATCTGTTCGAAGTGCTGCCCACGAGCTTTGTGCCCAAAGAAGACCAGGGCTACGTCATGGCGGCCATTGTCATGCCCGATTCCGCCAGTCTCGACCGCACCGAGAAGGTGGCCGACCGCGTGGAGGAGATCTTCAAAAAGATCCCCGGTGTGGCCAACCGCACCCAGCTGTCGGGCTACAGCCTGATCGACAGCGGGTTCAAAACCAACGCGGGAACCTTTTTCGTGACCCTGAACCCTTTTGATGAACGGTATGCCTCCATCAAAAAGGCCAAGGCGGAAAATGCCCGCACCGTGCTGCTGACCCTGTACCGGGAAGCGGCGGAGATTCTGGACGGCAAGGTCTTCCCCGTGGCGCCGCCCGCGATTCCGGGCATCGGCACCACCGGCGGGTTCGAATTCTGGATCCAGGACACGAGCGCGGGCGAGCCGACCAGGCTGGACGCCCTGACCCGCGAATTTCTGGCCAAGGCCGGCACCCGGCCGGAACTCACCGGCCTGAACAGCACCTTCCGGGCCACTACCCAGCAGTTGCGGGCCGATGTGGACCGCGAAAAGGCCAGTCTGCTCGGCGTATCCATCAAGGATGTCTACAGCGCCATCCAGGCCCAGTTCGGTTCGCTCACGGTCAGCCAGTACAACGCGTTCAGCCGGGTCTGGTGGGTAATCCTGCAGTCCGAGCCAGCATACCGCCAGGACCCCGTGGATTTGACGCGGCTTTTTGCGCGGTCCAGCCAGGGAGAGATGGTTCCGCTGTCGGCCCTGGTGACCACCCGCTGGGTGAGCGGTCCGGACCTTCTGCCCCACTTTAACGGCTTTCCGGCCGCCAAGGTGAGCGGCAGCGCGGCTTCCGGCTACAGTTCGGGCCAGGCCATCGATGCCATGGAAGCCGTGGCAAAAGAGGTGCTGCCCGACGGCTACACCTTTGCCTGGTCCGGCCTGGCCTTCGAGGAAAAGCAGTCCGGCGGCACCTCCATGCTGGCCTTCGTGTTCGGCCTGGTGATTGTCTTCCTGGTGCTGGCCGCCCAGTACGAATCCTGGACCCTGCCGGGAACCGTGATGATGGCCGTGCCCTTCGGCGTCCTGGGTGCATTGACGGCCAACTGGCTGCGGGGCCTCGAAAACGACGTCTACTTCCAGATCGGCCTGCTCGTGCTCATCGGCCTGGGCGCCAAGAACGCGATCCTGCGGGTCTCCTTTGCCGTGGAACTGCGAAAGCAGGGCAAATCCATCATGGACGCCACCATCGAGGCCGGGGAGCAGCGGCTGCGGCCCATCATCATGACCTCGCTGGCCTTTGCCTTCGGCGTGCTGCCACTGGCCATCGCCATGGGCGCCGGCGCCAACGCCCGCCACTCCATCGGCACGGGCATCATCGGCGGCATGCTCGGCGAAACCACCCTGGCCATGCTTTACGTGCCGCTGCTGTTCTACCTGTTCGACCGTTTCGGCGAGCGCAAAAAATCCAAACAGGCCAAGACCCCCGACGTCGGCCCGCCGGCCGGGGAGAGTGCGGACGCCGCGGCGGCCGTGCCGCTTAAACCGACGGAGGATCACTGATATGCGTCGCCTCATGGTATTGTCAATCGTGCTGTTGATCGCCGGCTGTACGGTCGGGCCGGATTACGTGAAGCCCGTGGTCGACGTCCCGCCCGTGTTCAACAACGGCGACCACAGCGCACAACAGGCCGCGAACGTCGCCTGGTGGAAGCAGTTTAATGATCCGGCGCTGGATGCCCTGATCGCCGAAGCGCTGGCCAACAACCGCGATGTCAAGATCGCCCTGGCGAACATCGATCAGGCCGCGGCCGTATTCACCCAGTCCCGGTCAACCCTTTATCCCCAGATCGGTTACGGCGGCAGCGGCACCCGGGAGCGCGCCAGCGAAACGGACGCAGCACGGCTGTACACGTACCTGTCCAATCCCCGGACCTCCTACCAGGCCCTGGCCAGCGCGAGCTGGGAACTCGACCTGTGGGGCCGCATCCGGCGGCTCTCGGAGGCTGCCCGGGCCGAACTGCTGGCCACCGAGGCGGCCTGGCAGGGCGTCATCCTTTCTTTGGTCTCCTCCGTGGCAACCAGCTATATTCAACTGCTCGGCCTGGACGCGCAGTTCCAGGTGGCCGAGCGGACCCTGGCCACCTACGCCGAATCCCTGAGAATCTTCGAAACGCGCTTCAAATATGGCCAGGTATCCGAGATGACGGTGGTGCAGGCGCGCTCGCAATACGAAACCGCCGCTGCGGCCATTCCTCAGTTCCAATCCCAGATCAAACAGGCCGAAAACGCGCTGTCGATCCTTCTGGGACGCAATCCGGGAACCATCCAGCGCCAGGGGACCCTCCATGAACTCAAAATGCCGCCGGTCCCCGCAGAGTTGCCGTCCGATCTGCTTACCAACCGCCCCGATATCCGCCAGGCCGAAGAGGGTCTCATCGCCGCCAACGCCAATATCGGCGCGGCCCGGGCCCTCTATTTCCCGACCATCTCCCTGACCGGGGCCTTTGGCTTTGCAAGCTCGGATCTCTCCGATCTGTTCAAAGGCTCGTCCCGCGCCTGGAACTATGCCGGCTCCCTGACCGGTCCGATTTTCATGGGCGGCGCCATCAAAAGCGGGGTCAAACAGACCGAAGCCGCGCGGGAAGCAGCCCTTTGGGCCTATGAAAAGACGATCCAGAGCGCCTTTGCCGATGCCGAGAATGCATTGATCGCCCAGCGTCAACTGGTCGAGCAGGTCCGGATCCAGGAGCGTCTGGTGGCGGCCAACAGCGAATACGTGCGCCTGGCGCATCTGCAGTACGACGGCGGGTATGTGCCTTACTCGACGGTGCTCCAGGCAGAACAGCAGCTTTTCCCATCGGAACTCAACTACGCCCAGACCCGCGCTACGCTCCTGTCCTCCCTGGTGACCGTCTACAAAGCCATGGGCGGGGGGTGGCAGCCGGCGGTCTCCGGCGAAAAGCCGTGAATATTGATCACGGATTACGCAAACGCGGTATGTCGGAAAATACAATCGGTCCGGATAGGCTCGTCGCATATCCGGACTATGCCGTAACCCAATTATTCAAGGAGACCCCCTAATCATGAAAAAGACGATTGTACTTGTCATTGGAATACTCCTGTTAACCGGCTGTGCCACCAAGGCCCCTCAAAATACAGGCTTTTTGGGAGAGTACTATAAGGATTTAACACCAGCTCCGAAAGACGCCGTGGCCAAGCTGCGCTGGATAAAGCCGGGAGTTGATTTCACCAGATACAAAAAGGTCATGGTGGACTATGTGCTTTTTGCCCTCGATGAGGATTCGGAATACAAGGCCATCTCGGGAGAAGAAATGAAGAAGCTGGGGGACGCCGCCTCCCTGGCCCTGGTGAACGCGATCAAAGAGGGCCACCCGGTCGTCTCCGAACCCGGCCCCGACGTATGCCGGCTGCGGACGGCCATTGTCGGCCTCAAGCAGAGCCATCCGGCCCTGAGCGGGATCTCGACGGTCATTCCCATCGGGATGGGCATCAGCGTCCTGAAAAAAGGCGCGACCGGCTCGTGGAGCGGGGCTGGCGGCACCCAGGCCGAAGCCATGCTCATCGATTCACAGACCAACGAGGTGATCGCGGCGGGTTATCTCGAATACAAAGCCGGGTTCACGGAACGGTTTACTAAATGGGGGTCCGTCGAGGACGCTTTTGAATACTGGGGAGAAACAGGTGCTAAAGCCCTCGAAGCCACCCTATCAGCCGCAAAAAAATAATTCAGCCCCACTGGGTGGTCAAAATTGGCCATTATCATGCAAAGAAAAGATGCCGCGCAAAGCCCGCATAGCCCCTTCCGGAGCATTGCACCACGTTAATTAGTGTTCATCCGCGAAAATAACTAACTGGAATAAAAAAGAAAAGCGCATTTTATGCTGGTATTTTCTCACTGTCTGTAGTATAAAGTATTTTGCCAAACACTTAAAAATACTACGTAAACAAGAAAAAGGGCCGACATAAAATGCGCGAGAAACAACAAAAACAAATGCCGCTGATAAGTCTCCCCACGGGTCATCCCAGAGAAGTAGAACTGGAGATGATCAGCAAAATCCTGGACAAGACTCCTAACATTTACGATCATGTTCTGCAAGACCTCAACGGTGGCCTCAAGATAGAACGTCAACGAACCGGGGCCAACGGTATGAGTGCCGAGCAGGTGACCCGCGCCGCGATTGTGATGAAGCTTTTCAACTTCACCTATGAAGACCTCGCCTTTCATATTTCCGATTCCAGATCGCTCAGACGGTTTTGCAGAATCGGTATTTTCGATAAGGGCTTCAAGAAATCCGCCCTGAATGAAAATATCAAAAGGATCTGCCCTGAGACCTGGGAGCTTATTTCCCTGGACCTGTTGGCATATGCGAAGGACAACAACATCGAAAAAGGCAGAACGACCCGAGTCGATTGTACCGTCGTCGAGAGCAACATCCACCCTCCTTGCGATTCCATGCAGTTGTATGACGCTGTGCGCGTGCTCGCGCGGTTGTTGACTCAAGCCCGGGATGACTTCAAAATTAAAATCGTTTTCACGGATCATCGTCGCCGTGCAAAAAGGCGGATGACCGCCATCCAATACGCAAAAGGGAAAAAGCAACGACTGTCTCCGTATGAAGACCTGCTCAAGGTCACCCAAAAGTCCATCGGTTACGCGATCAAAGCCGAAGAAACGATAGGCGGAATCTGCACAACCAATTTTGAATTGCTTGGCTTATTGAACAGCATCAAACATTACAGCGATTTGGTGTCGCCGGGAATGCGATAATGTACCAAAAATGGGAACGAAAAGTGTACCACCCATGAATAGCACCGCATGGTAGACTCCTTCCTGAAAGGAGGGTGTCGCCATGATTTCATGGGAGGCGTACATGGACATTATTGCATTGCATCAACAAGGCCTTTCGCAAAGGGAGATCACCAAACGAACTGGCCGCCATCGCAAGACCGTTAAAAAATATATTCAGAATGGACAAACTCCCGGTTACCACAAGGCCCAACGGCGCGAAAGCATCCTGGCTCCCTACTACCCGGTGATTAACGATTTCCTCGAAGAGGATGATTACCGTGCCACCTGGATCTATCAACGACTCAAACAGTTAGGCTATGCTGGCGGATACGATACCGTCAAAATCTATGTCCGCAGGCGCAAACGAAAACGCAAGCGCCAGGCTTACATCCGGTTCGAGACGATTCCCGGATTGCAGGGGCAGATGGACTGGGCCGACTTCAAGGTCGCGGATTTCAAGGGCGGCAGTTTTACCGTTTACCTGTTCGTCCTGGTCCTGGGATTTTCCCGGGCCATGTTTGCCATGTTCGTTGACCGCTGCACCCTGCAGTCCTTCATGGATGCCCATATTGCCGCCTTTCACTACCTGGGCGGGATTCCCATGGAAATGCTCTATGACAACATGAAGCATGTGGTGATCAGCCGCACAGGTGGGCAGACTGTTTTCAATGTCGAGTTCATGCACTTTACCCAGCACTATGGTTTCAAGCCTCTGGCCTGCATGCCCTACAGTCCCTGGGTGAAAGGCAAGGTGGAACGCCCGGTGGATTACATTCGCGAGTCGTTCTGGCGCGGTTATGCCTTTACCGGCATCGAGCAGGCGAACCGGGATCTTCTCAGCTGGCTTGACGAAACAGCCAATCGCAGGAAGCATGGAACCCACCGGCAGCTGGTGGACCTGCGCTGGCGGCAGGAACAATCCAGCTTAAGTCCATGCCCTGCCAGCGACTACGATACGTCCATAAAAGAGTATCGCAGGGTCTACAAGGACTGCTATATTTCCTATAACGCCAGCCGGTATCAAGTGCCGCCGGATGTGGTCGGCAAAAAGATCCTGCTGAAGGTCAAGGACGGTATCATCCGATTCTACGATGACGACCGGCTGCTGGCCACGCATAGGGAAGCCGAGGAAAAGGGCAGCTGGGTTACCGATGCGAATATCACCGCCCAGATCTTGAAGCAGCGGCAGAAAGCGAAAAAGAAATACGGTCGCACCAAAGGCAAGGCCACCCGGGGACTGGTGAATGCCAGTTTGTTCCCACAGGTGCTTTACCGTCCGCTGTCCGTGTATGAGCAGATCGCGAAAGGAGGTGGCACATGGATCAACTGATCGCCGACCGCCTCCAGGACAACCTCAAACGGCTCAAGCTCACCCAGGCCGCCGAGATGCTCGAAACCGTGGTCGCCAAAGCCGAGTCCGACAAGGACTCTTATCTGTCTTTTCTGGATCAGCTGCTGGAAGAGGAAGTCGCCGCCAAGGAAAAACGGCGCGTACAGACCGCCATGAAGACCGCCGGGCTGCCATCGGCCAAGACCATCGAAGAGTACGATTTTACCTTTCACCCCAAGCTGAACAAAAAGGAGGTGATGGCCCTTTTCGATCTGGATTTCATCGGCAAACAGGAGAACGTGATTTTCCTGGGACCGCCGGGCGTTGGCAAAACCCATCTGGCCATATCGCTGGCGATCAAGGCCTGCCATCACGGGTTCAAGGTCTACTTCACCACCATGGACACCCTGATGAGGAAACTCAAAGAGCCCCAGTCCCGGCACAAGGCATATCTGACTTCGGCCCTGGTGGTAGTCGATGAAGTCGGGTACCTGCCCATCGACACGAAGGAGGCGTATCTGTTCTTTCAGTTCGTCTCTTATCGCTACGAGCGATCATCGACGCTGATCACCTCCAACAAGAGCTTCGGGGACTGGCAAGAGTTGTTCGGCGAGCAGGTCATCGCCACCGCGATCCTCGACCGGCTGCTGCATCACTGCCGGGTGGTCAACATCAAGGGGCACAGCTATCGGCTCCGCGGGCACAGTTTTTCAAAGAACGATTTCGCCACGGTCGGTTCCTCAGGGTTGGCCGACGTGGATGGGAAGACGGAGAATCAATGAGCTCCAGGGTGGTACATTTTTATTTTCCCACTTCTGGTACACTTTTCATTCCCATTGACAATTTGGCCCGTCAGGTCTACGACCAGACCTATCGCCGGGTTATTCAAGGCGAAAGCGTATCGGCCGACCAGAAGGTATTCTCGATTTTCGAGGAACACACGGACATCATCATCAAAGACCGCCGGGATAACCATTATGGCCATAAGATTTGCCTGACCGGTGGAGCCTCGAACCTTATCCTCGATTGTGTCGTTCTTGAGGGCAATCCCGCAGATAGCACACTGGTTGAACAGATGCTGGATCGCCAGAAATCGGCTTACGGACGCTACCCGCTGAAAGTTGCCCTGGACGGTGGCTTTGCATCCAAAGGCAATCTGAACACGGCCAAGGCCAAAGGCGTCAAAGATGTCTGCTTTGCCAAAAAACGGGGTCTTGAAGAGATTGACATGTGTCGCAGTCACTATGTTTACAAAAAGCTCAGACAGTTCCGTGCCGGTATCGAATCGGGCATATCCTGGCTCAAACGCAGTTTCGGCTTGACCCGGTGCACGTGGAAAGGTTTTCGTTCTTTTAAAAGCTACGTGCTTTCGTCGGTGGTCGCGGCCAACCTGCTGACGATCGCTCGAAAGCAATTGGCTCCTGCTGGATAACCTCACAACCTGAGAAAATTCAGTTACTGAAATCCAGAGAGCAGGTGCGTCCGGAGGCGTGCTTTTTTAGAGTATTTACCCATATCCTTGTCGGGCTTTCAATGTGCCGTGTCTTGGAGGATTCTATTCCTCACGTTACCCGATTTTTACTTCTCGACGCACTGCTTAAACCTGCAATTTATGGACGGACACTAATTAGTGTTCATCCAGAAATAGGCAAATTTGGTTGAGATCGAGGCGCACGAAAAATTTTACCGCAGACATATGGTTGATATTTCGAGGATAAAATTTTTCGCGCAACAAAGATATCGGGCAAATTGGCCATTTCTGGATGAACACTAGCTAAATTTAGTTGTTTTCGTAATTTTTTAGCGATTAAAGGTGAAATCTCTATAAGGGGTTCATCATTAGCAGATATAATTATTAGACCTTGTGCATTCAGATATACTTCCAAATCTGCAGGTTCACCCATTGGACCACCTGCAAAATGAAGTGCCGGTAATTTTTCTTGTTCAGACATGATTATTTCCTTTTTGTCTTTCATAACTTATAGGTTATACAGAGTTCTGCTTTTTCATACCTCAGGTAAGCGGTTTTATGACTGAAAATTTCACTACGGACCAAAACGCATTGATATTAAAAGGCTTTATCGGATTTGAACTGAAAACAGCTAAAATTTCCGAAACATAACAGCTAAGGAGCTGTCCAACATGCTGTATTTTAATAGAAAAATTTCAAAAGAAAAGAGTTACCGATACTCAATAAAAAAGTTCTGCTTTTTGTTTAATATAGCATGATTATACAGAGTCTGTATAAAAATATGGGATAATTGGCAACGGATTTTGACAATTACCGCAACTATATAAAATTAAAAGTCAAAATTCCTGAAAACCAAATAGCATACTATTTGGGATGGATCACCCAATTTTTTGCATATTGCAACAAATGTCCTGATCAACCCTTTGCCCTCATTGAGGTTCACGAGTTTCTTGATGATTAAAAGAACACGTGTGAATCCTGGCAAGTCAGGTAGACCAAAAAGGGCATTTAACTACCGAGAGTACATGGCCATGGGTGGCCTGAGAAAGCTTTTTACGATGCTGTAATATTCGGCCGGAACTTGACCCGCGAGTAAACATCATCGTCCATGGTGCTGCGCTCGCCTGCCGCAAGATAGTGGTAGCCCACCGCGGCCACCATGGCGGCGTTGTCCCCGCACAGATCCAGGGACGGGATGTGTACCTGGATGCCGGCTTCGGCGGCATCGCGGGCGACAGCGGTGCGCAGGCCGTGATTGGCGGCCACACCTCCCACCACGGCCAGATGGCGGCAGCCGCTTTCCTGTGCGGCATGAATGATTTTGTAGGTCAGAACGTCCACAACGGCGGCCTGAAATCCGGCGGCAATGTGGTCCTGATCCGCTTTGAAGGTGTCCGGGTGGGTCTGGATATAGCGCATGACCGCCGTTTTGATGCCGCTGAAGCTGAAATCGTAGCGATCCTTGTCCAGAAAGGGGCGGGGAAGCTGGATCTTATTCGGGTCCCCTTCGGCGGCCAGACGGTCGATCACCGCGCCGCCGGGATACCCCAACCCCAGCATCTTGGCGACCTTGTCGTAGGCTTCGCCGGCCGCGTCGTCCCGGGTCTGGCCCAAAAGATGAAATTTACGGTGACCGGTGGCGCGATAGATGCTGGTGTGCCCGCCGGAAACCAGCAGGGCCACGAAGGGAAAGGGGGGCGGATCAGGCGCCAGGAATACGGAATTGAGATGCGCCTCCAAATGGTCCACGCCCACCCATGGGATATTGTGCCCGTACGCAAATCCTTTGGCAAAGGAGAATCCCACCAACAGCGATCCAACCAGTCCGGGACCCTGGGTAACGGCTACGCCGTCGATTTGGTCGGCCGGAATGCCGGATTGGGTGATAGCGCCGTCGACAACGGGAACGATGGCTTCGATGTGCTTGCGGGAGGCCAGTTCGGGAACCACACCGCCATAGATATGATGGACGTCCACCTGGGAGGCCACCACGGAGGCGAGGACTTCATGTCCATCGCGCACCACCGCCGCTGCGGTTTCGTCGCATGAGGATTCTATGCCGAGTACGATCATTGTTGCCTTGGTGTTATGAGGCGGCCACCCACCTCTGTTCGTTCAATAAAAAAACCGCAACGGCGAATGCAGGTCCAACCGTTCCGGTTCGTCGGGCTGCCCCGGTAAATTAACAGGTGATCCGGCCTACTCGTTTTTCCGCCCTGGCGGCCCCGCACCGGGGCGTCGCATGCCGGGGGCTCAGGTTTTGCAGATCGGCTGCTTTTTCTGCCCTTCGGCAATCCATTCGAAGAAGCGGGAAATCGAGTTGAAGAGTTTCTTCAGCATGGGTTTATGCGGGTTTTTGTTTTATTGTTCAAGTCTCCGAGATCCGATGTCAGAAGTCGGAAGTCAGAGATCTGATATCCGATTTCCGCCCTCCGCCCTCTGTCCTCCGCCTACACCATCTTCACCCGGCTCCGTGCATTCTTGCGGGTTTTGGTGACCTCGCCGATGGCCCACGCTTTCTCGCCGCTGCCGTTCAGCCGGTTGAGCACCTCCTGGGCGCTTTCTTCGGGCACCACCGCCACCAGGCCGATACCGTTGTTGAACGTGCGCATCATCTCTTTATCTTCCACGTTGCCCGCCTGCTGCAGGAAAGGAAAGATCGGCGGAATCTCCCACGAGCCTTTTTTGATGGCGATGCCGCAGGCCTGGGGGATCACCCGGATGATGTTGTCCATGATGCCGCCGCCGGTGATATGGGCCAACCCCTGGATGGGCAGATCACGGACCAGGGACTGGATGGTTTCCGAATAGATGCGGGTCGGGGTAATCAACTCCTCCCCGATGGTTTTGCCCAGTTCGGAAACATGGCTGTCCACTTCCAGGCCCAGCACTTCGAAGCATATTTTGCGGACGAGGGAATAGCCGTTGCTGTGCAGCCCGCTGGAAGCGATGCCGATAAGCTGTTGGCCGGGGCGAATTTCGGAACCGTCGACGATCTTGCTGTTGTCCACGATGCCCACGGCGAAGCCGGCCAGGTCGTATTCGTTGTCCCGGTAAAAGCCGGGCATCTCGGCGGTCTCCCCGCCGATGAGGGCGCACTTGGCCTGAAGGCAGCCTTCGCCGACGCCTTTGACGATTTGGGTCACCGTACCGGTCTTCAGCTTCCCCGTTGCCAGGTAATCCAGAAAAAACAGGGGCCGGGCGCCCTGTACGGCAATGTCGTTAACGCACATGGCCACCAGGTCGATCCCCACCGTATCATGGCGGTCCATGAGAAAAGCGATCTTGAGTTTGGTGCCGACCCCGTCCGTGGAGCTGACAAGTACCGGGCTTTTCATGCTGTTCGTGTTCAGCGAGAACAGTCCTCCGAATCCGCCGATTTCACCCATGACGCCGGTTCTACGGGTTTTTTTTGCGATCTTTTTAATGGTATCGACAAGTTGATCGGCTTTGTCGATATCGACGCCGGCATCGGCGTAGGTCAGCTTTTTCTTCATGCAGGCACTCCTGGCATTGGTTGGACTGGGAAGTTAAGATGGTGTAAAAATAATCGGATGCCACCCAAAAGTCAAATCCATTTCGGGCGTTGGAAAGGGGCAGGCTGAAGGGAAAAGGAGAATCCCTTCATTCTATGGTCGATCCAAATTCGGCTCTCCCGGGAAGCGACTTTCATTTTGACAAACCAACCAAATTGTAATATTTATCTTCTAATTTCAATATGTTTTCAACCGTTGCGACGGCCGGTCCGATCCCTGGAGCGGGCCGTGGACGGCAACGCCCCCCGCACACCCATTAGAAAAGGAAACGTCCCATGACGCGTTTTGCCAGGCTGGATCGTCTGCCGCCATATGTATTTGCCACCGTCAATCAGATCAAGATGGAGGCCCGACGTGCCGGGGAAGACATCATCGATCTGGGTATGGGCAACCCGGATATCGGCACGCCCCAGCATATTGTCGACAAGCTCACCGAGGCCTCCCAGAACCCCCGGAACCATCGCTATTCGGCTTCCATGGGGATTACCAAACTGCGCTTGGCCATCAGCGACTGGTACAAGCGCCGGTACGACGTGGACATCGATCCGGAAACCGAAGCCATCGTCACCATCGGCGTCAAGGAGGGTATGTCCCACCTGATCCTGGTGACCATCCGCCCCGGAGACGTGGTGTTCGCCCCCAATCCCACTTATCCCATTCACCCTTACTCTTCCATCATCTCCGGTGGCGACGTGCGGGGCATACCGGCGGGGCCGGACCAGGATTTCTTCGAAAACCTGATCCAGGCCACCAAACAGACCTGGCCGCGCCCCAAGATCCTGGTGCTCAGTTATCCCCACAATCCCACCACCGAGCTGGTGGACCTGGACTTTTTCCAGCGGGTGGTGGATTTCGCCAAGGAAAACGACATCATGGTCATCCATGATTTTGCCTACGCCGATTTGACCTTCGACGGCTACGAGGCGCCCAGTTTCATGCAGGCCAAAGGCGCCAAGGATGTGGGGGTGGAGTTTTTCTCCATGTCCAAGAGCTACTCCATGGCCGGGTGGCGGGTGGGCTTTTGCGTGGGCAACCCGGAAACGATTTTTGCTTTAAAGCGCATCAAGAGCTACCTGGACTATGGCATTTTCCAGCCCATCCAGATCGCCTCCATCATTGCTCTGAACGGCCCTCAGGATTGTGTGGCCGAAATCCGGGATACCTACAAATCCCGGCGTGACGCGTTGATTTCCGGGCTTTCCCGCGCCGGATGGGAAATCGAAAGTCCCAAGGGCACCATGTTCGTATGGGCCAAGATTCCGGATCAATACCTTTCCATGGGGTCGGTGGAATTTTCCAAATTTCTCATCCGCGAGGCCCAGGTGGCCGTATCCCCGGGCCTGGGCTTCGGCGAATATGGCGACGACTATGTTCGTTTCGCCCTGATCGAGAACAATATGCGCATCAGCCAGGCCGTCAGAGGCATCCGCAAAGTTTTATAGGTTTAAGGAAAATATCACAATCGATGCCGTGAATTGCCGCTAACCTTAATAACAGGCGGGCGAAAATCATGCTAACCAAGGTCACGGCTCCAAAGCTTAAGAAGAATTTACTGATCCGCAAACGGCTGTTCAAGCGCCTGGATAAAGCCGATAACGAATCGGCGATCTGGCTCGCGGGACCCGCCGGTTCGGGAAAGACATCCCTGATTGCCAGTTATCTGAGTGAAAAGCGGATCCCTGCAAGTTGGTATCAAATCGATCCCGGAGACAACGATATCTCCAACTTCTTTTATTATCTCAACCAGGCGGCGGCACCGCTTCTCAACCCCAAAAATCCACCCCTGCCACTGCTGACACCGGAATATTCGACGGGTGTCGATACGTTTGTCGCTACCTATTTTGAAAGACTTTTTCAGCGACTACAGCCGCCGAGATGGCTTGTTCTGGACAATTTTCAAGAAATTCAAAACAATTCATCGCTGGCTCAACGATTGGCCAGCATCATCGCGAGTATTCCGTCGGAATTCAAGCTGGTGGTAATCAGTCGTCACAATCCATGGCCGAGCATGGCCCGGCTTCGTGCCAACCAGGTATTGAAAATGATTGGAGGCAGGGATCTGGCTTTATCGATAGACGAATGCCGGCGGTTAAAGCGGGTTCTGGACTGTGATTGGTCGGAAAAAGCGATCGCCGAGGTTCATCGTCTCACTAAAGGATGGATGGCTGGCCTGATTTTGCTGTCCCTGCATTCATCTTTTAACCCGGAATCGCAAAATCGACTGGCTGAAATTCAGCCGACCAGCGTTTTCGATTATTTCGCCGCCGAGGTGTTTAAAAATTGCGATTCCCTGACCCAACAGTTTCTGTGCCAGACTGCGGTCCTGCCCCACATGACAGCCGAGACGGCGCAACGGTTGACCTCAATGGACGCGAAAGCGATCATCGCACGTCTGCAGCATCGAAACTTTTTCCTGGAACAACGGCAGGCGGAACCGCCCGGATATCAGTACCATCCGTTGTTCCGCGATTTCCTGATACAGATGGCCTCACGATTGATTGGCCCCGATGCCTTGAAGGAAATCATGAACCGTGGGGCTGAGATCATGGCGGAACAGGGCTTGGGAAGGGAGGCCGTCAGCCTGTACCACAAAGCCGAAAATTTCCAATCGATGGCCGAGTATATTCTCTCCCAGGCACCAGTGCTGGTGGCTCAGGGACGAACCAATACGTTAAACCGATGGATAGATGGTTTCCCAGACGATCGAATGCATGCCTACCCCTGGCTCCTTTTCTGGAAGGGGGTTTGTTTAGCGCACATTCACCCCGTGGAAGGGAAGGCGCTTTTCATTCAGGCATACGAGGCATTTGTTGCCGGTGAGGACCTGTTGGGACGGGTATTCAGCTGGTCGGCCCTGATTCAGGTATTTCTGATGGCAAGAGATACCTTCGAGGATTTGGATCGGTGGATCGGTGAAGGGCAGCATTTGGAAACGTTGATCCCCGAAAATATGGGACCCGATATCCTCGGCCGCTTTTACGCATCCTTCCTTTTCTCACTTTCGTTACGCAATTTGGGGCACCCGGAGTTTTTCCGCATCCAGCAGCGCTGCGAACACCTGTTAACGCTCTGTACCGACAATCAGGTGCTGGACGCACTCGGATCCTATCTGAGTATGTCCTATGTCTGGATGGGGCAAACGAACCGCATGGGCATTTTGCTGAAGCTTTCCAAACCGCTGATGATGCACCCGGATGCACCACCCGTGGCGAAAGTGAACTTCCTTGCCGTCAGCAGTTTTTATTCCATCATGGTCGGGGATTGGGACAGCGCCCGACAAGCAATTGAGCAATACTTTGCGCTTTCCGAAAAGTCCGGCATCCGTGTCTACGATTTTAACGTGCATGGCTGGGCATCATACAAGGGTGTTCTGACTGGCGACGCCCGGCTGTTACAAGAACATTTGGAAGGGATGGAGCGCCTGTTGTCACCCAGTGCCGTCTGGGACTCGGGACAATATCATTACACTATGGCACTGGCTGCACTTCTTACCAAGGATTTCTCCCTCTGCCGGTTTCACCTGGATGAGTGCAGAAAAATTGCCGACTACGCTGGTACGCCGAATCCCATGGGGTTGAGTCGTGTATTGGAGGCAACCTTTTTCATCGTGCAAAATGACTTCAAAAAGGCGATTGAAGCCATCGATTGTATTTCACGGATCAATGTGTCGCAACATACCGGGCATGTCTTCTTTTTAAAGGAGCTTGTTCTCGCGGACTGCGCGTTAGCGCAAAACCGTAAAGCGGAAATGATCGCCCATTTAAAAGCAGCCCTCTCGGATGCGGCTCAGAATGGAATCATGATGCCGTTGGGCCTCAGTCGTGAACGCTTGGCCAACCTGCTTTCCGAAGCGATTGGCGCGGATATCGAGACGGATACGGCAACCGCAATGATCCACCGGTTCCAACTGGTGCCTTCCCCGGCAGATCTCATTGGCGAAAAATGGCCATGGCCGATCAAGCTGGTTACCCTGGGGCGTTTCGATATTTTTCTCGACGATGAACGCCTTGCCATCTCGGGGAAGACACCCAAAAAGCCTCTGGAACTGTTGAAGCTGCTGGTATGTAAAAATGGCGGAAGCATTGATCGCGAGGCGGTGATGGATCGCCTCTGGCCGGAGGCGGATGGCGACCGGGCAGTTCAAAACATCAACACGACACTGCACCGTCTGCGAAAGTTGTTGGGCCGAGACGACAGCATCGTTTTGAAACATGGCCGCCTGTCCCTCAATCCGGAACTGTGCTGGGTCGATGCCTGGCATTTCGAAGCCATGTTCGACAAGGCGAAATCGGATCGGGACCTCGAAAGCCGGATCGATATGCTGTCCCGTGCAATTGATCTATATGCCGGTCCTTTTTCCGGAGAACATGACGATAGCGAATCGGGAATCTGGTATGCCCAACGACTGAGAAACGCGTGGATGGATGCAGTTTTGACTACAGGCCAATGGTACATGGAAAACAACCGGATCGAACGATCGAAGGACCTGTTTCAGCGATCGCTGGCCATCGACGATACGGTCGAGCCCTTTTATCGGGAATTGATGGCGTTGCTCTACGACCAGGGCCGTTTGGCCGAGGCAAAACTGGTTTCCAACCGCTGCCGACACGTGTTGTCCAAAAGGGGGTTACTGCCGGCAGACGACACCATGGCCCTTTTCAATAAACTGCAAACGGAACGGTCAAAATCCAACCCAAAAAAGTAAAACGGCTTTCCATCTTTTCTGCAATACTGGATTTACCCCAATTTAGTGGACACCTCGGAAAGCCCAATGTATACGGGCAACAGGAGGTGTTCCATTGTCAAAGAAAAAACGAAAGACTTACAACCGTGAATTTAAGAAGGAGGCCGTGGCACTGATCACCGACAAGGGATACAGCGTTGCCGAAGCCTCCCGGAATCTGGGTGTCGAATACAGTGTCCTGCGCCGCTGGAAAATGCAGTTGGCCGATGATCCCCAAAATGCCTTTCCCGGTAAAGGGCGGCAAAAAGCTGATGACCAGGAAGTTCGCAATCTCCAAAAGGAACTGGAGCGGGTAAAAGAGGAACGTGACATCTTAAAAAAAGCACTGGCCTACTTTGCGGAGGATCAGAAATGAAATTTCAATTCATCTCTGACCACCGGGAGACGTTCAAGGTAGGCCGCATGTGTGCGTTGCTTAATGTCTCCCCCTCTGGATTTTACGCCTGGCTCAATCGACCGGAGAGCCGCCGGATCATCGAAAACCGGGCTTTAGAGAATAGAATACGTGTCCTTCACGCCGCCAGCCACGGTATTTACGGGTCGCCCAAAATTCACCGGGATCTTACCGACGAAGGCATTCGTTGTGGCAAAAACCGCGTAGCCCGGATAATGCGTGAAGCTGGCATCCGGTCTCGTACAAAAAAGAAATTCAAAGTCACGACCAACTCCCGGCACAACCTGCCGGTGGCTCCCAACCTGTTGAATCAGGAGTTCACCGTAGATGCTCCGGACCGCACCTGGGTCGGCGATATCACCTACATTCATACCCAGGAAGGGTGGGTGTATCTGGCCGTTCTGATTGATCTGTTCAACCGCAAGGTGGTCGGCTGGTCCGCCTCACCCCGGATGACCCGACAATTGACCATCGATGCGTTGCAAATGGCGCTGGATCATCGACGCCCTGACCCGGGATTAATGCACCACTCAGATCGGGGCAGCCAGTACGCTTCTGGAGATTACCAGAAACTGCTCACTAAACATCAGATGATTTGCAGCATGAGCCGCAAGGGAAACTGCTATGACAACGCGGTTGCGGAAAGTTTCTTCCGCCTGCTGAAAACCGAGTGGGTGAATCATCACCGGTACCTCAGCCGGTCAGAAGCGATCAGCAGCCTATTTTACTATATCGAAATCTTCTACAATCGAAAAAGACGTCACTCTGTGCTTGATTATGCAACGCCGCAAGAATACGAAAATTTCCCCTTTGCGGCTTAACTCGGTGTCCACTAATTCGGGGGAAATCCAATACTTCATTATCGCCTACAAATCGTCAACGTTTGCAGCCATGCAATTTTTTTTAAGACGCAATGTAAAAAATTGCCATCCGTAAGTGATCTGTAAGCCCACCTTTGCCATTACTTAATGGACCTTCGGGTTTCCGCAGTACGCTCCACATCATCAATTCCATCCAAACCGAGATCGTGAAAGGAGGTGGCTTATGTCGAAAACAGGACGTCAATTTGTTTTGGTTGCAGCACTCCTGATGTTACCCGTCAATACGATCCATGCCGAAGAAAATGTCCGCGACGAAACTTACCAAGACGGCTATGAGATGCATCTGAATACGATGATCGAAAAATGCGATTGCAAAAAGGCATACCGGAACTCGGGATCCAATGAATTGCGCAAGCTCGCAGCGATTTCAACAATGAAATCGGCTTACCTGCGTGAATACAAATTGGAACTGATCGATGAGATGGACAAACACGAAATAGGAAACAAAAGCTATCAAGTCCAATATTTTCTCAACAATAAATTTTTCGAAATAGCGAAGAATCCGTAGAAGAGAAAGGGTGCGCTTCTTTCAACATAGGGACAGGAAAGCTCATTGGTTTACAACCATTGGCACCTCCAAATTCTTGACCCCTATGGGAAGGGACCATTTATTGGTCCCTTCCGTATTCAATGGGCCGCATTGATTGTCGCGGTAAGCCAGTCCGACTCAGCTTTTTTCACTATGTCCGATTTTCAAGATTCAGGCATCACGGTTAAAAAGTCCCTGATGCCCAGAATGTGTTTCTTGGGAAGGATGTTAAAATGCTTCTTATAGGCACTGCTGAAATGGCTGATATTGGTATAACCCACAGCGGCGGCTGCCTGGCTGACATTCATATCGGTTTCATGGAAGAGCCGATTGGCCTCCTGCATCCGGTAGTGTTGCAGATATTTGAATACCGAAACACCATATAACCGATGAAACCCCTGCTGGAGTTTGTTCATGTTTATCCCGACCTTTCTGGAGAGCTCCTTCAGGCACGGCGGCGAGACAAGATCCTGAGTAAGGAGATCTCGGGCATGCATCACCCGGTCCTGGTCGCCGCAACTCATTTTTTTACGATTGGGAAGGCAGGAATTGGCCCGTGCAATCTGTCCGGCGATCAGATCAAGAGCGATCCCCTGATAAAACAGGCGGGCCGGGGCCCCGGGCAAAGGCCCTCTCACCATCCGGTCCAGAACTGACCGGACCTCCGGGGACATGCCGGCCCTGAATGCGTAGGACCGTTCAACCGGACCGTTTAAAATGGGTTGAAGTCCCCGGGGAACGCTATTTTCTTCCATATGGAAGAGATCATGAAAAACCGGCAGGGACAGATGGATGTGAACCAGGTGGACATGGGTCCCGGCAGGAATGACCAACACGCCTTCCTGACGGGAGAGATATGAGATGCCGCTGGTTCCCGCATGATTTGAGAATTCTTTTCCGTTGAGGCCGGGAGCCTTGAAGCAATTGATATAATTTCCGGACAAGATGAAGCCGAAATTCAAGGCAGGCTGATCTTTCTCGTATTCCAGCCTGAGATTTTTGCCGGATTCGATATCCAGACGGCTGACCCAGAATCCGTCCTGAATGCGATACGCCCAACTGCTCCCCTGGGAAAGGATTGCCCGCGTGTCTTTTAAGGGCAAGGGGCTGCTGACGACGGGATTCGTTTTGGAGGTTTGGTCATCTGCCATTTTGATTGCCTCAAGGTTGCGCTGTTTGGCCAACTCCGTCACGATCTCCCCGTCCATCGGATAAAAAAAGGCGTGCCGGAGGATATTCTCCTGACACGCCTTCACTTCATTGCACGCCGATGCTCGACCACACGCCGTAAGACGGGCTGTCCCTATAGATAGATGTCCATAACTTTATAAGTTCTCTCTAATAGTGCTGTCTGTCTGATTTGTCAAGATTTTTCGATTTGTGGAATACATGGATCGACGCGGGCTAAAACCGATAACTGACCGTTGCCCCAACGGTCAGGGGTGCGCCGTCCTCGGTAATGCCTTTGCTGGTATTTTCGAACACAATATAGTGGCGATCGAACAGGTTGTCCGACCAAAGGTAGATGTCCAGGTGCTCGCCTTCGATACCGGCTTTCGCATTGACCAGCGCGTAGGAGCCCTCCTCGACCTCGTTGGCATCGTCCATATACCGTTTACCGATTCCGATGACGTCCACGCGTCCCATGAAGTCCCATTGGCCGTATAGCGGGCGCCGGTATTGAACCCCGATGTTTCCCGAGAAATTGGGCACATTGAAAACCTGGTTGCCCGAGTAGTCGGTCCCCAGGGCCGCGTCGGAGTAGCTGTCATATTCCGCTTCCAGAACGGTAAAACCGGCGATGAAATCCAACCCGCTAACTGGTGTGTAGCGGGTTTCCATCTCGATGCCCAACCGGTGGGATTCTCCGGCATTGACGTTATATGCGGAGTTGAGGTCCGTATCGAACCGGGCGATCTGCTCGTCTTCAATATCCATGTAAAACCCGGACAGGTTCACGAAGATCCTCTTCTCCAGAAAGCTCAACTTAGTGCCGATTTCGTACATCCAATTGGTTTCCTCATCGAATGCGCGATTTTCCTCCGGGGACACCTTGTTGAATCCACCGCCCCTGAACCCGCCGGAAAAGGTCGCATAGACCATGTGGTTGGCTGTCATATGCCAAGCCAGACTGGCCTTGGGCAGCAGCGCATCGAAATCGTTATCGGCGGTCGGGTATGCCAGGGTCGTGGCCGTATCGTGATCCGGGGAATTTTCTTGCGTCCAGTTCATTTCGGCATCCTGATATTCATAGCGTAGCCCCAGGGTGAAATCGAATTGTTCCAGGAAACGATAGGTCCCCTGGCCGAATACGGCCATGCCTTCGGTGGTGCCGTCAGAAATAATCAAGCGGTTGCCGGTATCGGTCCCGAACGGATTGTTGGGATTGCCGACCATGGCGGACCGAAAGTAATTGGTGGTACGGTTTTCTGCATCGTTGCTGAAATAATAGAGGCCAGCCAGCCATTGGAGCATGTCGTCCGATTCGGGCGACACCAGACGAAGTTCCTGGGTAAAGCTTTTATCCTCTTGGACATAATGCAATCGGGTCATATCCAGAGGGCTGAAATCCGAGTCAACCATCTCATCCACCCGATAGTCCCGATGTCCGGTGATGGAGACCAGGGTGGCAAAAGGAAAGGCATAGTTGATGTTCAAGTTCGCACCCCAGAAATCGGTATCAGCGGTACCCTCAAAATCGTGAGAATAATGGTACTCGGGATCGGCCTGAAAGATGCCGTTTTTTACAAATGCGTTTCTGGCGGTTCGGCGCAGAGGAAAAGCCCCTTCGTCATAGCTCTGCCCGTCGATGCTCAGAGTGACGTCCAGATCGTCCGTGGGGAGAAACTTGAGCTTGAAACGGCCGGATCCGCCTTTCGAATGACGGCCTTCATCTCCGTCGGCTTCGACATCGTTTTCCATGAACCCTTCATCCTGCTGCTCGAAAAGGCCGGACAATCCGAAAAAGAGCTTGTCTGCTATCAGAGGCGTGCGCACGGACCCTTTAACTTCAGCCCGATCATAGTTGCCGAGACCGAGTGCCAACTTGCTGCAGGTAAGGTTGTCCGGTTCGGCCGTGATCACATTGATGACCCCGGCCATGGTGTTTCCGCCGTACAGGGTGCCCTGGGGGCCTTTGAGCACCTCGATCCGCTCGACGCCAAACAGCGGGAAGTCGAACATATATGATTTGGAGTAGCCGACACCGTCTACATAGTAACCCATGGCCGATTCCTGGTTGTGAATGCTTTTGATTCCTCTCATGAAGGTAAAGCTGTGCCGTCGGCTTCCCGCGTTGCGAAATTCAAGGCCGGGCGTTAGGCCGGAGATATCCGTCATACCTTCGATACGGGCATCCTCGATGGTTTCGGCATCCAGTAGGGTGATGCTGCCCGGTAGATCCTGGACGTTCTGGGATCGTTTCTGGGCGGTTACGACCATCGGGTCCAGCGTCTCGACGGTTTGCGCCGTTTCCGCCGGATCGGTGTCCGGCGCCTCGGAGGAGGAGTTGTCGGCAAACCCGGGTCGGACAAGAACGAAAATGAAGATGAGGAACAAAAGGGTCGTGAGGTCAGTTTTTCTCATGGAAGCCTCCGGTTGTGTCGGTTTGCATCATATCCAGTATTCGGCCGATGGTGGTTTGGTTGGTACGGGCCAGATCGGCCAGGGACTGCTTGGGGGACTGAACGAGAATATGGTTCGCCGCAAGTTTTGCAGTGGATTGCTTCGGGTCCCACCCCATATACCGGGCGATGTGCGCTACAGGATAGTCGACGGCAGTCCCGTAAGGCGGAGATCCATATTCCTGAATGGATGACATGCGGCAGGCCCTGGCAATCCCTAAAAGCTGGCCCATGGGCGGGAGTTCATAATAGCCCCCTACGCACACATACAGGGTGAGGGTCAGGGAAACGGCAAGGGGCACATTGGCATGTTTCGATTTCTGTCTTTTGAGATAGGCCTTCAGCAAAGGCCAGTTTAGCCATGTGTGCACCACCATGGCCAGGCAAAAGAGAATGCCGGAGTTCAGATGAAGAACTCCCCAGTGGTGACGGGAAAGGCCCATGCATGTCCACGGGCAAAAGTGCGCCACATGGCC
Organism: uncultured Desulfosarcina sp.; assembly: GCF_963668215.1. Lineage (NCBI taxonomy): Bacteria > Pseudomonadati > Thermodesulfobacteriota > Desulfobacteria > Desulfobacterales > Desulfosarcinaceae > Desulfosarcina > uncultured Desulfosarcina sp. The sequence continues at coordinate 3,875,429 of NZ_OY764190.1, read as the reverse complement.
GGCAGGCCCCAGATAAAGGACGATGCTGGTCGCCAGCATGACCAGTCCGGAAAAGGCAAGGGTCAGGGATGTACTTTTTTTGATCATGGTATTTCTCTCCAAAGGAATACATGGAAATATCAGGAAGAAGATATAGCCGAAAAATAGGCAGAATTTCTACTCGGAGCCGCACAACTTTTGCTCCGAAAAACACAAAATAATCTGCGGATCAGCCTTCGTCCGGAAGCGCCTCCAGAGGCATGATATGCGGCTTGATGGTGTCATACCGCTCGGGAGTCCGGGATGATGGTTCCGTCAATGCTTTGCCCCGGATACAATGCCGAATGCGGTCTGGGCAAGATATCTGGGTAGTGAGGGGAAAAGCACACGAAAGGTAGGCTCGGAAAAATGGAGAGAGACACCGGCAACACGCTGATCCGGAGAAACACCAACGGCTCCTCGCATCTTGGGCAGGTAGGCCAGCACGCTGTCTCCGGGAACACGCTTCACCACCATGATCGATCAGAAAGCCGGGCGCATCGTGCAACGCATCTTTTGGGCCAAGGAGAAGCAGAAAGAGACCGGTGCCTGATCGATCTCATAATCCATATGGATTCGCAGATTCCGGGTATGATTGGTCAGGATCAACTGGACGCCGGGTCTTAATGTCATTTTTTAAATATGGGATACTTTTAAGCCCTTTCGAATTGAATCAAATAAGTCTATCCAAAATCCCGTATCCATCGACATCAGATTAAATCGGATTCCCTTGTCAGAATAGAATAAAAAAACACAGCCTATGTTTTTGCGGCGTTCGTACCTGACTGTTTGCAAATACCAAGTCTGCATCCGTTTTCACGATAGGTTTTGAATCGAACCGGCCAACTTACGCGAGCGTTGGGGCAGGATTCCACAAAATTCATAAAATCATTCAGGTTGCCAAGGGTCTCCAGGCTAATCAAATGTTCCATCTTACACGCTTCTTTCGCAGCTGTTTTCTTATCAACCGTCAAGATATCCGAAAGGAATCGTACCAATATCATATGCCGCTTACACACCTCTTGTGCAAAATCCGCTCCCGTTTCTTCCAACTCCACATATTCGTATTTCCTGTATCTCACAAGTCCGTACTTCGCTAGTTTCTTGAGCATACTGGTCACTGATGACATCTTTACGCCCAGCCTATTGGCGATGTCCTTCACGCGGACCATTTTTTTGGTTTTATCCAAATCAAAAATAACCTTCAGATAATCTTCCATGGTCGCCGTGATGTCCATTATGCTTGCATGCTTATGTTCAACGGGTCCTTCTTTCATGATGATTATCTCGCCGGTATTGGCTTTTTTGCCGAGGGGGCGAACTGAAGCATGTAATTGTATCCCAGGTCAGTGTAGTCGATTTTTTTGAAACCGCAGGAAACCGCCACCACTTCAACCTCATCGGGGGTATTTCTCATGTGCTTGGGCGGACCAAAGGATTGTTCCTCCTTTTTACACTCCACAATGGCCAGACAACCTTCCGGTTTGAGCATTCTGAATACCTCTGAAAAAAATTGACGGCCCTGTTGTTTTTAGTTTGAAAATATGAAGCACCGTGGCGATAAACACGATATCCACACTACTATTCTGCATCGGCAGCGGGGAGGTAATATCCGCAGTTAAGGCCACAATATTGCTGAGTCCCAGGGATGTCGCTATTTTCGACAGGCTATCGATCAGATATTGCCATTTGTCGAACGCATACACGTTGCCACCGGAACCGACAATTTTTGCTGCCTCGATTGTGTAATCTCCGGCACCGCAACCCAAATCGACAAACACATGCCCGTCTCTCAACGGTAAGTGCCTGAATACCGTTTTTGGCTCGTGCATCCATGCGCTACTAGGACCATGGCCTTTGTGCCCACACCTACCGCGATTCTCTTGCGGGTTATCATTCCTGTTTTCACGATTCATTTTACAACCCTATCAGCTATATTGTGATTATCGTCGACTTTCACAATGGTAGTTGGCGATTTTTTTCAATCTTATTTATGCAACATTGGGGTTTAACGCCTTATGGAGTGTTTTGACGGCCAATTGAATGCACTGATGCTTTTCCACCGGCACCTTTTCCAGCATATGGAAAACCTTTCCATCATCGATGGCTTTGGCAAATTATAGACTATTCCCTTTAATTAAGTCGACTACAGCCATGGCAGAAGTGATAGCTCCTGCACAACCCATCACCTGGAATTTCGCATTACTCACCATGCCATTGACCGTAACGATATAAATTTTCATTTTATCGCCACATGAACCTGTCAATTCAGCAACAATATCCGCATTGGGTATCTCCCCGAAATGCGGTCTTCTTAAATAATAGTCGATAGCCTTTTCAGAATAGCCTGAATCGGCTAAAAGGCGTTTAATTGAGTCGTTCTCGTCCTTCTCCTGTGCCTCATATACGAGCTGATCTTTTATTTTTTCTGCTTTCATTAAAAATCAGTAATTTCCGGCTAAGTACTTGCATTAACGGTATGTAATTCTTGCTCTTTAAAATTTGAATCAGGGGGTTTGCCAAAAACACCAGCGCGTAATTCATTCCGGATTTTTATGCGCAGTTGGCGGACTCTCTTGATGGAAACGCGCTCGTTAAATTGGCGATGGCAATAGATTGCCAGCAACAAATAGGTGATCAGACCTGCCAGAATTTGCACCATCAAGCCATGCTCGCTCCTGGCGATGAGATGATACACTTTAAGGTGCCGTTTCCACCAAGCGAAAAAATTTTCGATATCCCATCGGAGCTTATAGGCAGTGGCGATTTGCTCGGCAGTTAAATCAAAACGATTCGTAGCGATCCAGTATTTAACGCGATCCACCTCGTAACCCACCAAACGAAGTGGGGTTTGTGTTTGATTGACTTCCGTGGTGCCCAGAACAACGATGGCATCAAAAAAAACGATACTATCAGAGGCAATGGGGTTTTGTTTAATGATCGTTTTCTTGGTGCTGGCTTTAATCCGGCACATAAACAGCTTTCCATCATTCTGCCATTGGTCAAAGCGTTGATGGCTTTGATAACCCCGGTCCATCACACCGGTTTGACCGTCAGACAGGATCAAGCTGACGAAAGGTCTTTCAGCCCCGTTACCATCGGTAAGATAAAGCTTTCTTGGAATCGCCCGGTTCAGATCAAAACCGACGTGGACCTTCGCCTTCTTGGATTTTTTACGGTAGTCGGCCCAATGCATGGATAAGGTTGCATCGATGAGGGAACCGTCGATCCCCACCAGATCACCGAGTTCGGGATGTTGCTTGGGTAAAATCGAAGATGCCTGAGCTTGTAAGTTCTGATAGACATACATGAACTGTTCAAGTCCCCGGCTGTTGGTGGCCTCTGAGAAGCTGCTCTTTTTGATTCCGTTTTCTGGTGCGATGGCACTTTTGGCAAAATCATCTTCTTCAAGCACTTGCAGCAGGTGTTGAGCAGAATGGTGTTCTTCAAGATGAAAGTAAACCAGCGCGCGCAGATGTTCCTCAAAAGTCATCTGCAATGGTCGGTTTCCTTTGGAATCAAGAGCTGGCATCCGTGATGTTGCCTCAGTCGCTGGTTGAAAAAAAGAGAAAAACTCCAGGGCATTGAGCTTTTGGAAAGGGTCGAATGTGCGTGGCATGTATAACCTCTTGATATAATAGGGTATACAAAACGCCGCCCATATTGACGACCCAATGTCAAGCAAAAATATCGTTTAACCTGCTGATTTTAAATTATTTTTATGCAATTCCTTAACCGGATTTTACTGATTAAAAATACCTCAATACGTCCTTCATGAGTTTTATACACGACGACCTAAATAATTGCGCATAATTTCTTTAATGTTAAATTTGGTTTACTCCACAATTTGAACTGGCTTTCAACTGCGTCCACTACGTGGTCAATTGTTTCGAGGTATCGGTTGTGAGTAGCCAAACGCCGGGTCAGCTTTCACACCCGCTCAATTGGATTGAGGTCTGGACTATATGGTGGCAAAAATAATTGCGAAAATCGGTCGGAGCATTGTTCTCGCCATTGGGCATGTAGGTTCGCATGATGATAGCGGGCATTATCGGCAAGGACCAATACCCGTCGACCAGTATGGTAGCTGATTTGGCGAAGCTTTTTCATGAATTTCCAATAAGACTGGGCATTGAATGAATTGGTTTCTCGTTGACTCACAAGCTTACCATCACATAGTCGTATTGCACCAAAGTACCCGACGCTTTTTCGGGTCGGAAAGTGCAACACAACGGGATCTTTGCACTCCGGAGGTATCCACATTCGACACCGAGAGCCGTGTTGTTGAAAGTGGACTTCATCTGTGGACCAAAGGTCAACATTTTTTGAGCCAGCATATTCAGCAATTTTTTTTAAAGGCTTCCTGTTTTTCATGGTCCGCTCTGGCTATTAGCGGCCTCGGTTTTCGGAGTCGGAAGCCAAGACGCCTGAATAACCGTTGGCATTGTCGTACACCAAGCTCAACGCCAAACTGCTATGCAATAAAATGGGAAAGCATCTTGCCATCCCATAGATTGCCTTCAAGGCCATACTGTGAAGGATGAGATCGTAATGCCGCTTCAATTATTTTTAGTTGATGCTCATCGAGCTTTGCGGGTCTTCCAGGACGGTAGGCATCCGCAAGGCCGGAAAGCCCTTCAGTCTCGAATCGACTTACCCAATAGGCAACTGCACGTGGCGAATCACCTAATAGCTGAGATACCTTGTTGCAGCTTTGGCCTTGAGCGACCATTAGAACAGCATGCAGCCTATGATCATAGCGGGCCTCATAGGATCTGCGAATCTCATCTTGGAGAATAAGTATGACGGTTTCCGCATCTGATATTTTGGCTTTTTTCATGGATTGAGCATAAACATAACCCATGTAAATGCGCAAATAATAATGACGCTGTTTATAGTCGGTTGCTCCTTGCCAAGATAGGAAAACAAGGCTCCTTTAAAAGTCCCTTCAATGGTAACCGTGTTTGTTGCCATGGCGGTCGCGGCCGCCATCATGATGGCCATGACTGTCAGTGTTACGATGTTTTTTTTTCATTGCGAATCTCCATTAAGTTATGGTTAACCATGATTGCAAAAGCCCTCTTTTCCAATCGTGCTTTACTCCAACGCCATTTGGCGCTCTAATTCTCCTTCCGGGATAGGATAGACCCCGAAACAGGCCTTTAGGCCCGCTATCCGATTTTTGAAACAATCCCTTTCCCCTCGACCTGAAAATATTGTTCTCCGGCGCAGATCAGGCATCCTCCGTCGGTTGCCACTTTTGTGGACATAAGCTGTTCGCCGCAGCTTTTGCAGATGATGCTGTCGACAATCGGCGCGTACCCGGGCAAATCACTGCGAACCCGCTCGGCTGAAAAAAGCGCTTCGAAATCCTGTGTAATGATAGCAAAGGCCGCTTCCCGGGCTGTCTCTTTGAATCGCTTTTCATCTTCTTTGGTATAGACCCTGTTTTTGATCACCTTTTCCATGAGCGGATAGAATGCAGGGACCAGACGTCCGATGGTTTCACGAAAATCGGGGCGGGCACAAACACGCACGCCCATATCGTCTCCTCTGATAGCAAAGGTCACGGCATGCTTGCCCAGATCGCGATAGATCAAGGCATTGTTGCCAAGGGTGCACCCCGATACCGCCTGCACACCATCTGCGAAGCAGGCATTGATTTCGACGATGGCCATGAGATTTTCCAAACCATCGGAACTTGTCACGGTATCGTCGAGCCGGTTGAGCCCGTCAACCAAGCCAAGTCCATATATGGACGCCATGACGCCAAGTGCGCTGCCCGGGCAATAATGGCCATGGATCTCCGCTGTTTTTACCAAGCAGCGCGCCAGGTCCCGTTCTTCTATGGCATCGATGAAATTCGCCCTCGGATTTTGTTTCAGGAGATCATGCGGGTTGACTTCCTGCATAAGCCGTCGCATCCATTCGGGCATCGATACCTCTTCCCGGGGATACCAACTGTTTACATAGGGCTTGATATCGATTACCGGGCTTTTATCGATTGCGTCCAGTCCGGAAACCTTAAGGATGTTGCCCTTTCTTTCACGCAGCCGTACGACGCAGGCAAGCACCGGGTTGGGCCGGGCCGGGCTGCAAGTACAAAAAAGGCCGACCGCGGGTATTTCCTTTCTTCCCATGGGGTGCACCCTTTTCAGGGCTCGGCCTTGTTCCTTCACCTTATGCGCCCAATACAACACGAGAAGATGGGAATATGCTTCGATGCCATGGAGTGCACCCACCCAGTCTTCATCGACAATAATGGTTGAAATGCGTTGGTCCAATTTGCGTACTTCTTCGCGCACCTCCTCCATGCTATTCTGCATGTCGAGGCCTTCGTCACCGACGACTAGGAATGGCTTTTGGATCTCGTTTTTGATGATTCCCACGGGGCGAATTTCCGGAGAAAACATGGTTTCGTCCGAGGAACCGATGTTTTTTCCGGTAGTCTTCTTGGATGTTTTCATCTTCCGATTCCCTTCCTTTCCTTTATTTTTTTACAAACTGTACCGGATGGCGGCATAGACATTCGAATTGTTTTCGAACTGGCCGAAAAAGGTATGGTCCTCTTCCCCGATGAAAATGTTAGCGCCGGTTTCCAGGATGATGCTGTCGGTTAAATCGTAGCGGATTTTGGGACGTAAGTAGGCATCTCTATCGCTGGGGGAGTAATAGCCGGATAACGACAACTCAAGGGTCTGGTTGATCAGCAATTGGGTGAGCTGCAGGGTAATGACATGCCTGAACTCGTCGCGGGTCGGGGTGCCGGACAAGCTGTTCTCATAGGCCCCGTAATCCAGCAGTTGCTCCACGTAATACTGAAGGCTTGCGTTCAATTCCATGGCCAGGTCCCGGGCATAGCCCACTACATAGCGCATTTCCGCGTTGTCGATCAGCGGGTCGCTGCCGCCGGAATCCTCGACCGAATCGTAATAGGCCAGTTCCAGGTTGCCGATCCCTCCGGCCACCTGTCCCCGGATACTGGCACCATAAACATTCAGCTCGGGGAAGATGGCCGTTCCGGAAACGGTTTGGCCGCTGGGACGTTTCCAGAATCCCCAATATCCATATGCCGCCAGTTCATAATTGCGCACATTCCAGTAAAACCGAACCGCCAGCTCGTCATCCTCAAACCAGCGATCGGGCTTGTCGGCATGGATGATGTCGTCCTGTCCGGCATGGCCGGCCGCGGCTGCATCCCAGTAAGAGATATACTCGCCGGTGATATAGCGGTCGGGATCGAATTGTGGGGTGTATACCAGGTCGAGGCTCGCAAGATCGCTGAAAAGGCTGATCTTTGCCGCATCCGAGGGTGCCTTCAGGTACTCGCTGTCCCTCCCGATGAAATAGGACTGCCAATCCTTGGGAAAAAGGTCATTGAGGAAAACCAGATCCCCCGTTCCCCAGGTCAGGACCTGGCGGCCGATCTTGAGATCCAAAAAATCGGACGGGCGGGAGAAAACCCAGGCCTCGCGGACATCGCCGTTCCCTTTCTCGGTGACGCCGTCGGCCCATACGTCCCCCTTGAATTTAAACTCCGCCCAATCCGTGTAGGTAAACAGATCCGCCTGAAGCCGGATCTCCATCACCGAAATGTCCTTGGCCTCGGGATCGCTCCGGGTCCGGGTTCCGCCGCGCACCTCTAAAAATCCATGCGCTTCCAGCGGTCCAAAAGAATCCGGCAGTGCACTTTCCTCCGCCCCATGGGCAGGGGGCGGGGTCTGCATCATTATCAACAGCAGTATCAGGCATCCTATTTTGAAGATTCGGATCATCGCATCACATCCCTTGGCGGCCTTCGCAGGTAACGCTCGGAAAAAATATCGTCGCGGATGCCGACATTGTAGCGGACATTGGAGACGAACATTTTCGTCGTACTGCCGCTTTCCAGGTTTTTGGCGATGGAAACGGTGACAGTCGGATAGGTGACGGGCTGGCCGTTTTGCTCGGCTTGAATGGCGTCCACCTGCAACGATTCGATCACCCGGTAGGCCCGGCCGTCCTTCTTGAAGAATTCTATTTTCATCGGCAAAAAGGTTTTTTTGTCGATACGGGCGGTGTAGTGGGCAAACTCCACGCTATCGGGATTTTTCGGCGTATTTTTAATTACATAATAATCTTCAGTCATCTCGACCATTTCATGGAAATCGTCTTCCGGACTGCGGCCGGAAATATCCTCGTATAGAAAGTCCGATCCCACAAAACTAGTCCGTTTATCGCTTGCGGAAATCCGTTTGACCAGATCCAGACTCGGCATATAGAGCCATCTGTCGTCGTCCTTTTCGAGATCAGCATGCTTATGCACCATGAACGTCATTTTGCGTACGTCGGCAGGCGCCTGAAAAAACGTGTAGTACTTCTGATTCCGATCCAGGTTGTCATCGTTTTTACGCAAACTGCTGAATGCCCTTTTGCGTACCCGCCCCTGTTTGTCCGTGATCACCATGGCCACATTTGCCTTGGTGTCCGCACCTTGGTAAAGGGCCATGTGGTTGGCTTTATGGATGATCTCGTCGGCCGTCGGCATTACCGTTTGTCCTAAGACCACACCGGCAACCAACAACAGCCCTCCCAATGGAATGAAAAAAACTTGTTTCATGAAATATCTCCTTTCTTTTCTCATCGATGAGACGTATCGAGTGCGGCAGTTCCGGTCGCTTCCAATGCCTGTTGGGTTGTCTTCGTTTCCGGTTTTTTAAAAAACCAATTTTCAAAGGTCGTTAGCGTTGACGGGAGAACAAGCAGGGTGATGATCCCGGAAAGCGTCATGATGGCAAACAGCATGATGCCCATGGTCTTGTAGGGAACAATCGGTCCGATCAAAAGGGGTAGAAAACCAATGGCGATGACCAGCACGTTGCGGCTGATCGCCCGGGCAGGCTCGCCAAACATGCTACCGTAGGTTGCCTTCCATGATCCGGCGGCGCTATAATAAACACGGCTGCGCTGCAAAAAATGAATGGCAAAGTCCACCGCCATCCCCAAGGCAAGAACACCCAGAACAGCAACCGGCAAATCATAATCCTTGCCTGAGATGCCGATGATTCCGTAAATCGTCAAAATGGTAATGGTCAGCGGAACCATGCAAAGCAAACCCCAGCGCAGAGAACGGAACAGGAAAGTCATCATGACGAAAACCACGGCAAAACTTCCCATGAACGAATGCAGCATGGCAGGAATCAGCTTATCCTGCAGCACCAGGTTGATAAAATGCAGTCCGGCCCAGCGATGGGATAGCTGGAACGGTGGTGGATTTTCCCGGAAATATGCATCGGCCGCATTTACGGCGGACTTCATGGCGCTGCTGTCTCCGCTTTTCAACTGAACCCATATATTCGCCTGCATATAGTCCGGAGTCACCATGTGCCACAGATCATTGGGGCGATGCCCCTGCTGGAATTGCAGGTAGCATTCAGCTATACCCTGCAGTTTTTCCGGGATTCGGTAGTTCTCCGGTTTCCCGTCAATCATCTCCTGATTGACCTTGCGGACCGCATCCACGACGGAGGTGGTTTTCCCTACCAGCCCGGTTGCCTCCAAATACGTTTGCAATTCGGCCATGTAGGCAAGCATTTCCGGGCGCTTGAAGATTTTCATTTTTTCTTTTTGTACGCCGATGTGTGTACGGAGTTCATCGTAGGTGTAAAAGTCCTCATCGGATGCCGCCTGGGCGCGCCGGTCAACTTCTTTTACCATGGCATCGAGGAAAGCTTCCCTGGATTGCACGCGGTCGGAAAGCTTGGATGCATGCCGAACAATCCCTCCGGCAAGGCTGGGCGCACTATTGAATTGCGTCTGAATGCTATTGGCATAGGCCATCAGGTCCGAGGAGAACGCTTGGACCGTATCGGGCGTGAAACTGTTCGCTTCTTTGGGCGCTTGCAATACCAGGTAAGCCGTATAGGTCCCTTCCAAATGACGGTTCAAGGCGATGTCAGCCTGACGAATGGGGTGGCTGCCAACGAAACGCTTGGCATAGTTGTCATTGACATTGATCTGCATCGTCCCCCAAATGACTACCCCCACCAGGATGGCGACCAAGATCAATAGCCCCTTGGGATGATTGAACGTAATCCGGCCGGCAGCCTGCAGGACTTTGGTCAGCAAGCTATCCTTATCTCTTTGCACGGCGGACATGCCGAAGTCTTTCAATTTATGTTTGGGGATCATCATGACATACGCCGGCACGAAAATGACCGTGTATAGCCAGGCAATCATGACCCCGGCGCTGAGAAAAGCGCCGAAAATCTGGGCCGGTGGAATGGGAGTAAAAATCAGGGAAGCGAACCCGGCGGCCGTGGTCAACGAGGTGTAAAGGATCGGCACATACAGGGTATTCATCACCGTTCGGATGGTTTCATTGCGCCCTTTTTCATCGGTATAGACATCGAAGAATTCCGACAGAATATGAATGGAGCTGACCGTGCCGATGCACATCAGGAATATCGGAATCATCGAGCTTAGGATATGAACCTGGAACCCGAGGCCGATCATCAGCCCCATCGTTGACATGACCGAGAACATGGCGATGATCATGGGGAGAATGACCAGCCGCCACTTCCGGAAAAACAGCACCATCAAGGAAAAGATGACCGCCATAGCCAAAGGTGTGCCGATACCCATCTGGGAGAACATTTCCACGCCGATGGCAACTTCCGCCACCGGCACCCCGGCAATATGATAGGCCTCCTTCCCACCCAGCGAATCTATTTTCTTGTTCAGTTCTTCATTGATACGATAGCTCAAATGTTTGTCGGTCAGCGGCAGGTAAATGCAGAGCACCTTACCGTCCTCCGAAAACAAGCGCCCTTTGAGTAGAGGATTGGAAAAGGCCTTGTCGCGAATGGCGCGCGCCGCCTCCAGGGTTTCCGGCGGCCGGGGCATGAGCCATTCGAATTTGATTTCGCCGGGCCCGCCCTGGCTCATATGGTCCACCAATGACGGCCCGAGCATATCCACTTCGATAACACCGGAACGCTTGCCGGGATCGCTTTCATCAGGCCAGCGCAGGGTTTTGGCGAATTGGGTTAATTCGTAGACATGCCCCAAGGTTTCCGGATTGAACACCCCGTCTGGGTCGGACTCGTTTACGATACCCACCACGACGGTTTCACTGAGCATGAACTCTTTTTTGGACAAATTGTGAAAGACACGTTGCGGATCATCTTTGGGGAGCATGTTCTCGGGGTCCGTATCGACCTGAATCAATGGGAAAAACAGACTCATGGCGATGGTGAACAGCACCATTACAAGGGTCGCCAGTCGATAGTGGTTGATAGAGAAATCGATTAAAGCGGTTTTTAGTGTTTTCATCCGTACTCCTTGCGATATTATAGTTAAGAAACTTAACAAAATGTCCAAAAAAAATTAAGGTTTGGAATGTTGCGAAAGCCGTTTTTCCATCACCCCACCCAATGTTTCCATCAATACCGAAAGCGTCGCAATTTGCGAAATGGGAAACGCGCTCAGGCTATTTACCAGTTCGATAAAATCATTGCCGTGGAAGTGCTCGTGAGCCCGAAAGGCGCACCATCCCAGTTCTGTTAAGGAAAGCTGAAATTCTTTATTGCTGTGGGCGGCCGGCCGCTTATGCAAAAATCCTCTTTTTTCCAATTTTGCAACCAGTTGGGAGGCCGCACTCTTGGTAATTCCAAAATGGTTGGCCACCTGGGTGACGTTATTTGTTTCCTCATCACCGATGGCCTGAATGGTGTGCGCCTCCCGGGTGGAGACCGTATTGTCGTTATCCACGGGAATCGGCATCGCCTCGATACGGGCATATAAGTGCGCGATGCGTAAAAGGCCTTGAATGGCGTGCTTGATCAGGTCTTCTTTGTTATCCATAGCCAGTATGGTAAAGAAGCTTAACTAATGTGTCAAGAGAAAAATAAAGATCGCTATTTTTCTTTTTTAAAAGGAATCCCCAGCTTTTTCATCTTATAGCGGAGTGTATTCGGATTCACGCCCAAAAGCTCCCCTGCGCCTCCCGGTCCATGGATTTTGCCATTCGCTTTTTCAAGAGCCCGCGCGATGTGTTTTTTGACTATTGCATCGAGTCCCAGCGCTTCGTCTTCGGTAATACCGGTATTCGCGTAGATCCGCTCTGCGGGCGAGGCAACTAAATCGTCAAATCGAAGCGGTTTGCCGCGATGCAGGATCAACGAACGTTCGATCAGGTTTTCCAGCTCTCGAACATTGCCCGGCCATTCGTATGACATCAGCACCTCTATCGCGCCGGGTGCCAGGTCAGGAATTTCTCCCAATTTAAGCTCTTTTGCCTTCCGCTTGATAAAGTGCCGGACCAGAGCGGGTATATCGCTGGTTCGCCGGCGCAGCGGAGGAATCGATACGGGGAACACATTCAGACGAAACCACAGATCCTCTCGGAAGCGTTTGTTTTTCACCATTTCTTCCAGGTTTCTGTTAGTAGCGGCAATAATCCGTATATCCAGAGGAATTGTCTTTACTCCGCCCACACGTTCGATCTCCCTGCTTTGCAGAACGCGCAACAGTCTCACCTGAGCAGCAGGCGGCAGTTCGCCGATCTCATCCAGAAATATGGTCCCCTTGTCGGCACGTTCAAAACGCCCCCGTTTTTGAGAAAGTGCTCCGGTGAAAGCCCCTTTTTCGTGCCCGAAGAGTTCGCTGTCGATCAGTGAATCGGGAATGGCCCCACAGTTGACGCTTACAAAAGGCCCGTCGCTGCGTGCCGATGAGTAATGAATGGTGTTGGCAATCACATCCTTGCCGGTACCCGTTTCCCCCAAAAGCAGTACCGGGCTGTTCAGAGCCGCGACTTGCTGCACTTTTTCCATAACCTGCTTGAGTCCGAAATTGGCTCCGATGATCTCATCGCCCGACATGCGCCGCAGTTCGCCTTGCAGGTACCGGTTGTCGTCGGCCAGCAAATTTTTGAGTTTCAGCACTTCACGGTGCTTGAGGGTGTTGGACATGGCCACAAAAAACGGTTCCTTTAAAGTGCCAAATAGTATTGCATGCTGTTTGTTGAAACGGTTGGCGCCCTCTGCGGCTAAGAGAACAACGCCAACGTGCTGTCCTCCTACATTCAGCATAATGCCTATTATCGAGGAAGGGGGATGACCTAGTTCTCTGACCAGATCCCGGGCGATCGGGGCTGCTTCGGAATCATTAATAATGAAGACAGGTCCATGGATTATCAGGATATTATTTAAATCCGCTGCGGCCCTGGCCATTGCTTCTGATGACACCGGGACTATCATGTTCATCCGTTCACCCTTTTTAAGATTCGCACGGGCGATATATCGTATGGCGCCAAGATCCCTCTCGTACTTATCCAAATAGATAACGTCGGCAGGCATATGCCGGGAAAGGTACTGGATGCAGGCGTGGAGCCCCTCCTCGATTTCGAGGTTGCCGCATATCTTCAGGGTGATATTCCGGAAAAATTCGTTCTCGTCTATCATTGCGGGCCTCCATTGGTGAAATGAAAAGCCTTATTTGTGGTTATTCACAAAAGCTTATCCCGTTTTGTTAAATGCCACAACCATTATTGTTAAATACCACAAAATTTCGGAGCAATACATTTAACATTCCGTTATTTCAGTGTTTTTGACGTTGGCCCGGTCCTTGCTCAGTTGATCAGCATAGAAGAAAGAGATCGAGCGAAGACAACAACTGAAGGCAAAAGGGAATGAACGAGTATTTTATAAGAAGCCTGACCCGGCAGCGGCATGAACAGATTTTGGCTGAGGTCAGGAAGTCACGGCTTTCACAATCGGATCGCCCACACATGACCGGCGGGACAAAGAAGACGATCCTTGGGTTGTGTTCGTTTCTTATGCAGAGAAAAAGGCCCATGGTTTTCCAACGGCCGGCGATGGACAAGAGTGAAAGCATATGAAATGGTCTGAAGTGATTATGGTGCGATCGACCGGAAGCAACACGGCGGCATTAAAGTCATCGCTGCAGGAACTGATGGGCGATGTGCATGAAGATGACGCATCCGAAGACATCCGTATTTACCATCGCGAGAAAATCGATACCGATTTTTGCATTATTCTATCGCATGCCGGGGAAACCGTTCTGGGCGAGGGGAGCCCGCTTGGATTGCGCCTTGCCGCCGCCTTGAAAGCGTTCGGACTCGTTAACCATTCGGTATGGATCGAGATGAAATGAAAAGGAGATAACGACCATGTCGGATCAAACGGTACCCGAAAAGAGCCAGCGGCTGAATGCTGAAGTAACCACTATCGAGCGTTCCCCTTGCTTGAAAGACAACCTTGATGCGCTCCGATCGCAAATGTGGCCTGCATTCCTGAACCACGCCAGTGACTGTCGCTGGAAACTGCTGGCCGAGCACTTTCCCGGATATCAGATGCTTCTGGTTGCGGATAAGCATCCGGTGGCGGTGGGACACACCGTTCCCCTGGCTTGGAACCAGAGCGCCGACGGGCTGCCCGACTCCATCGAAGACACCCTTTTGTCTGCCATAAGACGCCAGGAAGCAGGCAAGCCGGCCAACACGCTCGCCGTTTTGGGTGTGTTCGTATCGGCAGATTGTCAAGGCAATGGATTGAGCACGCTTATGCTGACGGCGGTGAAGCAATTGGCCAATGCGCAGGGTTTTGCCTCGATGATTGTTCCCGTAAGACCGTCGTCCAAAACCCGTTACCCGCTGGTATCGATGAAAGCGTACATTGCCCGCAAGCGAGCGGATGGAAGCCCTTTTGACCCGACCATACGATACCACTGGAATGCGGGGGCAACGGTCATCAAGACGGCGCCCAGGGCCATGACCGTCATCGGCACCGTCGCTGACTGGGAAAACTGGACCGAAATGCGTTTTGTGGAAAGCGGGGAGTATATCGTCGATGGCGCCCTTAAGCCGGTGTTAATCGACCTGGCCAGCGACCACGGATGGTATGAGGACCCATTTTTATGGATGCACCACTTTATTGAAAGAAAAAATGATCAAGCGTAAGTTCGGCATCGAATGAAAGCGCAAGAAATCGTCTATCGTTAGTGCCTATCCACGAATGGACAATCGCTAATGCGGGGTGTCTTATGGAAAGTAAGATTGTAAATAATCTTCGGCCTGAGTTCGAGCCGGTGGCAGTCGTCTGGAGCAATACAATTCCCGATGATGCGTTTCAGTATAAGAAGGGCAAATTCGGATGCATTCTTTATCTCTTTGCCGAGGCCGCCCGACGCGGAAGAATTGCCGGTGGCAATCGAGAGACGATTGCATGCAATGGCGGTCGTGCCGCCTTAGGGTTGGGGGTCGATTTTGATGCCTCGGATCAACAACTGGATCGCTACGCTGCTGTATTCAGCAAAGGAATCCAATCAACCGGCAATCGAAAGGCATACCTGGAACAGATAGACGCTGCGCCGAAGAGCTGGAGGGATTTGCTTGAATATGGCGAGCGAAGACACTGCAGTGCCGACCTGGCCAGGGAGTGGATACTAAATGGTTTGCCCCGCTACGACATTCCTTACGAGTATGTGCTGTTCAAGCCTCTGAGCCGCACCGAATCTACCGAGAACATCCGCACCGTCATTTTCCCGGTGAACCCGATGGAGCTTGCCGGTCTGGTCACGCTTGCAGGATCGGTTATGAAGGGGACCGATCCTGTTCAAGTGCCCCAGGGTGCGGACTGCAACAGTATTACAGCTTTCGCCTATGCCCAGGCCGATTTCGTTGCTCCCAGGGCGGTCATGGGCATGTTGGGCGTAGATGGCAGAGAAGTCATGAAAAAGCGGTTCCGCGATGACATCCTGACACTTACTTTGCCAAAACCGCTTTTTGATCTTATGGAGGAGGAGGCTGACGACTGCGTATTCCAAATCCCGTCATGGAAGAGATTGGTTGGGCATTAAGAGCCACGGGAGCCGAGCAGCCAAGTATAGACGCTCCTTTTTAAAATTATCGTTGTTGATCGGCAAGGAATTGGATATTCAATTTCCATAGGAGAGGCGAGGATAAGCATGAAAAAGGTAATCATGGCCAGTAAAATCCGGTTAAGGAATTGCATAAAAATAATTTAAAATCAGCAGGTTAAACGATATTTTTGCTTGACATTGGGTCGTCAATATGGGCGGCGTTTTGTATACCCTATTATATCAAGAGGTTATACATGCCACGCACATTCGACCCTTTCCAAAAGCTCAATGCCCTGGAGTTTTTCTCTTTTTTTCAACCAGCGACTGAGGCAACATCACGGATGCCAGCTCTTGATTCCAAAGGAAACCGACCATTGCAGATGACTTTTGAGGAACATCTGCGCGCGCTGGTTTACTTTCATCTTGAAGAACACCATTCTGCTCAACACCTGCTGCAAGTGCTTGAAGAAGATGATTTTGCCAAAAGTGCCATCGCACCAGAAAACGGAATCAAAAAGAGCAGCTTCTCAGAGGCCACCAACAGCCGGGGACTTGAACAGTTCATGTATGTCTATCAGAACTTACAAGCTCAGGCATCTTCGATTTTACCCAAGCAACATCCCGAACTCGGTGATCTGGTGGGGATCGACGGTTCCCTCATCGATGCAACCTTATCCATGCATTGGGCCGACTACCGTAAAAAATCCAAGAAGGCGAAGGTCCACGTCGGTTTTGATCTGAACCGGGCGATTCCAAGAAAGCTTTATCTTACCGATGGTAACGGGGCTGAAAGACCTTTCGTCAGCTTGATCCTGTCTGACGGTCAAACCGGTGTGATGGACCGGGGTTATCAAAGCCATCAACGCTTTGACCAATGGCAGAATGATGGAAAGCTGTTTATGTGCCGGATTAAAGCCAGCACCAAGAAAACGATCATTAAACAAAACCCCATTGCCTCTGATAGTATCGTTTTTTTTGATGCCATCGTTGTTCTGGGCACCACGGAAGTCAATCAAACACAAACCCCACTTCGTTTGGTGGGTTACGAGGTGGATCGCGTTAAATACTGGATCGCTACGAATCGTTTTGATTTAACTGCCGAGCAAATCGCCACTGCCTATAAGCTCCGATGGGATATCGAAAATTTTTTCGCTTGGTGGAAACGGCACCTTAAAGTGTATCATCTCATCGCCAGGAGCGAGCATGGCTTGATGGTGCAAATTCTGGCAGGTCTGATCACCTATTTGTTGCTGGCAATCTATTGCCATCGCCAATTTAACGAGCGCGTTTCCATCAAGAGAGTCCGCCAACTGCGCATAAAAATCCGGAATGAATTACGCGCTGGTGTTTTTGGCAAACCCCCTGATTCAAATTTTAAAGAGCAAGAATTACATACCGTTAATGCAAGTACTTAGCCGGAAATTACTGAATCATGGCAGGAATAACCGGATATTTGACGGCACAATTGTAAAATTTTTACCCGATCCGCGCAGGAGGAAACAATGGAAGTCAAACAGGTAAAACTGGTCTATTTTTCACCCACTGGAACCACTCAAAAAGTATTGGAAGGCATTGCCAAAGGAATCGGCGTTGAAGGTGTCGAGCAGATTAATCTGACCCTTCCGGAGGGAACGCAGCAAGCCATCCCTCCTTTTGCGGATGAACTCGTAATTATAGGCGCGCCTGTTTACGGTGGTCGATTGCCGGTTGATGCAATCAAGCGACTCAACAACCTCAAGGCAACAAACACGTTAGCGGTTCTCGTCGTTGTATATGGGAACCGGGAGTTCGAAGATGCGTTGCTGGAGCTTAAAAATCTTTCAATTGAGTTGGGCTTTTCTCCGGTTGCCGGTGCCGCATTCATCGGGGAGCACTCGTTTGCAACAGCGGATGTCCCCATCGCCAATGGACGTCCGGATAGCCAGGATGTTCAAAGAGCAATGGATTTTGGCGCAAGAATTAAAGATAAAATCGCAGCGTTGGAATCGCCTGATGCTAAAATTGATTTGGAACTTCCCGGAAATTTTCCCTACGAAGCCGGCGGCGCACGGCCCATGGCGGTTGCACCGGTGACTATTGAAGACACATGCACCGTTTGCGGGACGTGTGCCAGTGTATGTCCGACTGCAGCCATTTCAATCAATGGGAGCGTGGCAACTGAAATCGAGCTGTGCATTCGCTGCTGTGCCTGTATTAAAAGCTGTCCCGAAGGCGCAAGGGTTATGGAAGACAGCAAGTGGAAAAGTATTGCCACCTGGCTGAATGAAAATTGCAGTGCCCGAAAAGAGCCTCAACTATTTGGGGTGGGTGTGTAATGCTTGGTTGTTGATTGAATTTACAATGAGTACTTTTTTTATTTCCTGGTTTGGATTAAGGCCACCACCTTGCTGACCGGCAGGGCGTCGCTGGAGAGACCGCTGCGGATATAATATTCCTCCGATTTCGCTGTTTTCAGGTAGGCCGGTTCGCTGGAGCGGCGGCAGGCGACGACGCCGACTTTTTTTGCGTCCACGGTGAGAAGGTGCAGCCGAAGGTATTTGGAAAACTCGGCGCCGATATGCTGGTTGACGAGGTTTTTGAAGTGCAGCCGGCACTTGTCGTCGCTGGCAAACGCGTCGGCCTCGAGACCTGTGACCGTTCCGTCGTCCGACACGCCCAGCAGCAGGGTGCCCCCGTCGGTGTTCATGAAGGCCACCAGGGCCTTGAGCCAGGCAAGTTCGATTTCCTTGCCCGGTTTCCGGGTATGCAGATTCAGCCGCATGGTGGATTTGAACTCGACGGTCCGGCCCTCGCCTTTGGACACCAGGTCCATAACGCTTTTTTCAGGGTTGCGGCTGTCGAAGCCGTCTTCACGCATGTCAACCGAACGGCCGTAGCGGCGCAGCATGAGAAAGGTCAGCCCACCGGTCAACAGCAGGACGAAGCCACCCAAGGCCCACAGACCCTTTCTGCGCTGGACGACCCGCCCCATGATGTCCGACTCGGGCACCATGACTCCCACCCATACATGGCGGTTGGCAGCTGCCATCGGCCGGAATCCGCACCACCATGTCTGGCCATCGTGATTGACCGCAAACGCTTTGTCATCTGGCAGATGACCTTTCTCCCACGACGCAACCGTTTTTCGGATCAGGGGATCATCGATATCCACCATGGCACGGAAGTCAGACGATGCTTCGGCATCACCCGGCAGATAGATCCGGGCGTCGTTTCGGAAGATGAAAACGCGGCTGTTGGCACTCGGTGCCATGCCCTGGATTTTACGAAAGAGATCGTCCATTAAAATGTCGAACGCCACCACGATTTGACCGCTGTCGGTATTGGATTGCCGTCCGATGGCGGCGGTGATGCCCACAGCCTTGTATTCGAAAAAAACATAGGGCGGTGTCCAGAAAATCCCTTTGTCGGCCAAGGCCGGGGAAAACCAGGGCCGGCTGCGCGGATCATAGGAAGAGGGCCGTTTTTCTTCGGAGACCAGTTTCTGTTCGGCATCCCAAAAGCGTCTGACGGCAACGCGCCCTTTTTCGGTGTCCACCATCTCGCGCGTCATGAAGCCGTCGCCATGGATCGTCAGATAGCAGCTTTTACCCTCGGTGCCGGCCACCGAGATGCCGGATATATGGTGGTTACGATTTAACAGGGGAAACAGCAGCACGTTCATCTCCTTGCCTGACGTCGATGAAATTCTGCCCGAAACGATCCAGTCTCCGGCCAGTTCTAAGATCTGCTCCGTATTTTCCGCCATGCCTGTATACTGATGCTCCGCACTCGCGGTGGCATTGTCGATATATTTTTGAGAAATTTCTTCGCGAGCGCGGGCTGAGAGGAAGACGACCGCAGAGACAATCATACCGGACAGCAGCAGGGAGACCAGCACGAGATCCCGGATGAAGTTCGGCCTGAATTTGGATGGGCGTTGCATAGCGATCCTGATGCCTTGCGGTTGTCGTTAACTAGTGTTCATCCAGAAATGGCCAATTTGCCCGATATCTTTGTTGCGCGAAAAATTTTATCCTCGAAATATCAACCATATGTCTGCGGTAAAATTTTTCGTGCGCCTCGATCTCAACCAAATTTGCCTATTTCTGGATGAACACTAATTAGTGTCCGTCCATAAATTGCAGGTTTAAGCAGTGCGTCGAGAAGTAAAAATCGGGTAACGTGAGGAATAGAATCCTCCAAGACACGGCACATTGAAAGCCCGACAAGGATATGGGTAAATACTCTAAAAAAGCACGCCTCCGGACGCACCTGCTCTCTGGATTTCAGTAACTGAATTTTCTCAGGTTGTGAGGTTATCCAGCAGGAGCCAATTGCTTTCGAGCGATCGTCAGCAGGTTGGCCGCGACCACCGACGAAAGCACGTAGCTTTTAAAAGAACGAAAACCTTTCCACGTGCACCGGGTCAAGCCGAAACTGCGTTTGAGCCAGGATATGCCCGATTCGATACCGGCACGGAACTGTCTGAGCTTTTTGTAAACATAGTGACTGCGACACATGTCAATCTCTTCAAGACCCCGTTTTTTGGCAAAGCAGACATCTTTGACGCCTTTGGCCTTGGCCGTGTTCAGATTGCCTTTGGATGCAAAGCCACCGTCCAGGGCAACTTTCAGCGGGTAGCGTCCGTAAGCCGATTTCTGGCGATCCAGCATCTGTTCAACCAGTGTGCTATCTGCGGGATTGCCCTCAAGAACGACACAATCGAGGATAAGGTTCGAGGCTCCACCGGTCAGGCAAATCTTATGGCCATAATGGTTATCCCGGCGGTCTTTGATGATGATGTCCGTGTGTTCCTCGAAAATCGAGAATACCTTCTGGTCGGCCGATACGCTTTCGCCTTGAATAACCCGGCGATAGGTCTGGTCGTAGACCTGACGGGCCAAATCGCTGTAATGTTTGATGCTGTTCAATAAGCCAAGCAATTCAAAATTGGTTGTGCAGATTCCGCCTATCGTTTCTTCGGCTTTGATCGCGTAACCGATGGACTTTTGGGTGACCTTGAGCAGGTCTTTATACGGAGACAGTCGTTGCTTTTTCCCTTTTGCGTATTGGATGGCGGTCATCCGCCTTTTTGCACGGCGACGATGATCCGTGAAAACGATTTTAATTTTGAAGTCATCCCGGGCTTGAGTCAACAACCGCGCGAGCACGCGCACAGCGTCATACAACTGCATGGAATCGCAAGGAGGGTGGATGTTGCTCTCGACGACGGTACAATCGACTCGGGTCGTTCTGCCTTTTTCGATGTTGTTGTCCTTCGCATATGCCAACAGGTCCAGGGAAATAAGCTCCCAGGTCTCAGGGCAGATCCTTTTGATATTTTCATTCAGGGCGGATTTCTTGAAGCCCTTATCGAAAATACCGATTCTGCAAAACCGTCTGAGCGATCTGGAATCGGAAATATGAAAGGCGAGGTCTTCATAGGTGAAGTTGAAAAGCTTCATCACAATCGCGGCGCGGGTCACCTGCTCGGCACTCATACCGTTGGCCCCGGTTCGTTGACGTTCTATCTTGAGGCCACCGTTGAGGTCTTGCAGAACATGATCGTAAATGTTAGGAGTCTTGTCCAGGATTTTGCTGATCATCTCCAGTTCTACTTCTCTGGGATGACCCGTGGGGAGACTTATCAGCGGCATTTGTTTTTGTTGTTTCTCGCGCATTTTATGTCGGCCCTTTTTCTTGTTTACGTAGTATTTTTAAGTGTTTGGCAAAATACTTTATACTACAGACAGTGAGAAAATACCAGCATAAAATGCGCTTTTCTTTTTTATTCCAGTTAGTTATTTTCGCGGATGAACACTAGCTATAGCCGAATCTTTAACTGAAATGCTAATTGATGAGGACGAAGATTAATAATATGCCAAGCCCGAAAAACCCACATTTAAGTGCACATAAAATTGACTTTCCAAATGCTCTGCTGATTAGAATTAAAGAAATAGCTTTAAAAGAAGACGAAAATGTTTCTTCTTTAATAAGAAGGGTTATGGCTGAATATGTCGGCTGGGAAGGCCCTGTTAGGAATATTACAAACTACGTACCACATGCAGATGAATAAAGAATGCCAAGCTTTCATTAATTAACACAATTATTCATAACCATCTGCTGGTAAGGACGCGCAAACTGCTGCGCGCCTCACAGCAGCACGTTGAACAAAACCGCTTCGCGGAAGTACTTCTCCTGAACCATCTACCCGCGATGCATCCTCCTTCTTTTCTGTATTCAAGTCTATAGATTCTATCGACATCGCTTATAATGCCATCCGATCGCGTCATCAGGCCGGTCGGATTTTTATTTTCCTTACCATTTTCAAAGGAGGCATTATGAGCACTGTATTACGGCAAAGATTCATCGATCACATGACGGTCAGGAGGCTTTCCCCTGTGCGACACGGCTAATTATGGCACAAATTTCGATTTAAATGGGGTGGCACTTTTCCCGCCTTCTCGATTTTGATCAGGCCATTTTTCAACAGCCACTGCCTGGCCGCGATTCTCCATTCCACGTTTGTGATTCGGGGTCTGCCAGCCCGGTCCGCAATCTTGGCTGCCAGTTCCCGGATACATCGGAAGATACTTCTTCGTTCACGTCTGGAGTAGCGGATACGATCACCTCCAAAATACGTGCCGCAGGCTGTGTGATTTTCAAGGCAGCGGCGCTGTGTATGATTCAACTCATGGGCTGCGGTTTCAGACAGCAAAAAAGATGATTCCAATGTCGTGGCCTTCCACTGCCAGCGTTTTAAAAATTCTTTGAACTCCCTTTGGGTTCGCTCGATCGCCCCATTGTACGAAGGCGTTTTCGGCGGATTGTTTATCGGGATCACCCAGGCATTTTCCAGCGCTTCGTTTACGGTGGTATGGTTCAGATTGCTCCCGTTGTCTCGCTTGCAAAATAGCGGTGGACCGAAGCGGTCGAACAAATATGCCAGATGGCCGGCCACCTCTTCGCCGCAGGGCAGACTTCCCGAGGCGATCGGCGGTAGCTTGTAGCGCGAACAAAGGTCCGTCAGGTTGTGCAGGTGGAGCTTTCCCGAGGCCGTATCGCTCTTTTGGCAATCGTCCACGGCCCAGGCCAGGTTTGGCCGAAGCCAGCTGACACAACACGTTTCGGCTTTCCGACGGTGCTTGCTTTCGTTGCGTGCCTCGATAACCAGCGCGTTCAATTCCCTGCGGGATATGGACTCGCCGAAAGTGCTGTGAAGTTTGCCGGTGCCATGGCTGCGTTTGGGACCATGATCCAGGTCCCGGATCTTGGCTTTCAGCTCGTTCAGATTCAACGGCCGCACCTTCTTCGGTCCGCGCTTTCCCACGGCAGGCATGCCGTTGGCAAAGCGATCTTTCCACCGCATCAGCGTACGGTAGCTCAGCCCCGCCTGCTTTGCCAGGCAGGCATACGACAGCGAAAAGGTCGTTTTCATCTCTTCGATCATGGCCACCGCCTGTCGGATGCGTTCATTTTTTTTTCGTCCGGTCGCTGCCGGTTTGGGGAAGCTTCAAGTCCATCAGTACATCCTTGAGCGCCATCTTCCGGTTCAGCAAGTCGATCTGCCGATTCGCGTCCTGCAGTTGCTTTTCCAGCCATTGGCGATGGTCGTCTGAAGGATGTGCAGGCCTCCCCGGGGGCTGGTCGGTAACACTGTCCAAAAGGCCGGACAGTCCCCGCTGCTCCCATTTGTAGAACGTCTTGCGCGAGACGCCCAGGCGTTCGGTGTCAATGGGAATGAAAAGTGTACCAGAAGTGGGAAAATAAAAATGTACCACCCTGGAGCTCATTGATTCTCCGTCTTCCCATCCACGTCGGCCAACCCTGAGGAACCGACCGTGGCGAAATCGTTCTTTGAAAAACTGTGCCCGCGGAGCCGATAGCTGTGCCCCTTGATGTTGACCACCCGGCAGTGATGCAGCAGCCGGTCGAGGATCGCGGTGGCGATGACCTGCTCGCCGAACAACTCTTGCCAGTCCCCGAAGCTCTTGTTGGAGGTGATCAGCGTCGATGATCGCTCGTAGCGATAAGAGACGAACTGAAAGAACAGATACGCCTCCTTCGTGTCGATGGGCAGGTACCCGACTTCATCGACTACCACCAGGGCCGAAGTCAGATATGCCTTGTGCCGGGACTGGGGCTCTTTGAGTTTCCTCATCAGGGTGTCCATGGTGGTGAAGTAGACCTTGAACCCGTGATGGCAGGCCTTGATCGCCAGCGATATGGCCAGATGGGTTTTGCCAACGCCCGGCGGTCCCAGGAAAATCACGTTCTCCTGCTTGCCGATGAAATCCAGATCGAAAAGGGCCATCACCTCCTTTTTGTTCAGCTTGGGGTGAAAGGTAAAATCGTACTCTTCGATGGTCTTGGCCGATGGCAGCCCGGCGGTCTTCATGGCGGTCTGTACGCGCCGTTTTTCCTTGGCGGCGACTTCCTCTTCCAGCAGCTGATCCAGAAAAGACAGATAAGAGTCCTTGTCGGACTCGGCTTTGGCGACCACGGTTTCGAGCATCTCGGCGGCCTGGGTGAGCTTGAGCCGTTTGAGGTTGTCCTGGAGGCGGTCGGCGATCAGTTGATCCATGTGCCGATCTGCTCATACACGGACAGCGGACGGTAAAGCACCTGTGGGAACAAACTAGCATTCACCAGTCCCCGGGTGGCCTTGCCTTTGGTGCGACCGTATTTCTTTTTCGCTTTCTGCCGCTGCTTCAGGATCTGGGCGGTGATATTCGCATCGGTAACCCAGCTGCCCTTTTCCTCGGCTTCCCTATGCGTGGCCAGCAGCCGGTCGTCATCGTAGAATCGGATGATACCGTCCTTGACCTTCAGCAGGATCTTTTTGCCGACCACATCCGGCGGCACCTGATACCGGCTGGCGTTATAGGAAATATAGCAGTCCTTGTAGACCCTGCGATACTCTTTTATGGACGTATCGTAGTCGCTGGCAGGGCATGGACTTAAGCTGGATTGTTCCTGCCGCCAGCGCAGGTCCACCAGCTGCCGGTGGGTTCCATGCTTCCTGCGATTGGCTGTTTCGTCAAGCCAGCTGAGAAGATCCCGGTTCGCCTGCTCGATGCTGGTAAAGGCATAACCGCGCCAGAACGACTCGCGAATGTAATCCACCGGGCGTTCCACCTTGCCTTTCACCCAGGGACTGTAGGGCATGCAGGCCAGAGGCTTGAAACCATAGTGCTGGGTAAAGTGCATGAACTCGACATTGAAAACAGTCTGCCCACCTGTGCGGCTGATCACCACATGCTTCATGTTGTCATAGAGCATTTCCATGGGAATCCCGCCCAGGTAGTGAAAGGCGGCAATATGGGCATCCATGAAGGACTGCAGGGTGCAGCGGTCAACGAACATGGCAAACATGGCCCGGGAAAATCCCAGGACCAGGACGAACAGGTAAACGGTAAAACTGCCGCCCTTGAAATCCGCGACCTTGAAGTCGGCCCAGTCCATCTGCCCCTGCAATCCGGGAATCGTCTCGAACCGGATGTAAGCCTGGCGCTTGCGTTTTCGTTTGCGCCTGCGGACATAGATTTTGACGGTATCGTATCCGCCAGCATAGCCTAACTGTTTGAGTCGTTGATAGATCCAGGTGGCACGGTAATCATCCTCTTCGAGGAAATCGTTAATCACCGGGTAGTAGGGAGCCAGGATGCTTTCGCGCCGTTGGGCCTTGTGGTAACCGGGAGTTTGTCCATTCTGAATATATTTTTTAACGGTCTTGCGATGGCGGCCAGTTCGTTTGGTGATCTCCCTTTGCGAAAGGCCTTGTTGATGCAATGCAATAATGTCCATGTACGCCTCCCATGAAATCATGGCGACACCCTCCTTTCAGGAAGGAGTCTACCATGCGGTGCTATTCATGGGTGGTACACTTTTCGTTCCCATTTTTGGTACATTATCGCATTCCCGGCGACACGTTCGGCGGCCTGGCGGGCAGTCAGCATGCCGCAGCGGACCTTCATGATCATCTCGGCTCGCAGCCGCGCCGTCTGACGGGTCGATAGTTGTTTGTCCATAGGCATCCTCGCCTATTCGGCCGACGCTGCCTTCTGGATCGATCGGAGGCGTTTTTCCAGCTTGCCGGGTTCGCTCAATTTCTTTTCGATCAACCGAGACAACCGCTGGTTGATCGGCGGCAGCGGATCTTTCTTTTTCGGGTCCAGCGCCTTGAGCATGCCCTCGATCGCCAGATTCTGCCACTGACCCAACAGCGTCGGGCTGATGTCCATTTCCTGACACACCTGGGCGCTCGTGCGGCGCTCGCTCCAGATCGACAACACGGCCGTGATTTTCTGCTGTGGATCGAATACTCTGCGGGTTCGTTGGTTTGTCTTCATGATCTATATCCTTTCTTGCGTCGTACACAAGTTCTTTTTCCTGGCCGGCCTCGTCCACCAGCATCTTGACTTTGCCCTTCTCCGCCCGGATGACCACGCTCTGGCCGCCCATGCGGCCTACCATATAAAAAGGATCTACCGGACGGCCTCGCAACGCCAGTTCCAGTACGTTTTCTTCGACGCCCTTTGCCAGCGTCTTTTTCAGATCATGGGCGATCTCGAAGAATCGGTCGGCCGGACACAGACCGCCGATGCCCTGGTGCGGCCGTTTATGATTGTAGTATTTGACCCAAAAAGCGGTGCGCTCCACGGCTTGCTCAAAGCTGTCGAACTGAGCCCGCTGGAGGAACTCGCCCAGGATCGATTTCCAGAAGCGCTCGATCTTGCCCAGCGTCATGGGATGGTGGGGACGGGAACGGATGTGCTTGACGCGGTCTTTTTTCATCTCCCGTTCGAAGCGCGTCTTGCCTCGCCAGTTCGTGTATTGCCGGCCGTTGTCGGTGAGCATCTCTTTGGGAACGCCGTACTCGGCAACACCGCGACGGTAGGTCTCCAGCACGTGTTCCGCCGTCTGGCTGCGGTACAGGCCCAGGGAAACGATATACCGGCTGTAGTCGTCCATGAAGCCGATCAGGTAGGCGTTGCGACCGGCCAGCCGGAAGGTCATGATATCGCTCTGCCACAGCTGGTTGGGACGAGAACGTTCGAAGAATCGGGGCTTGGGTGGATTCTTCTTCGGCTTACGCTTGGCCTTGTTTACCAGCCCCTTCTCCGATAACGTTTTGTGTACAGTCGATGGGCTTGTAGGAATCAGGAAAAATCGCTTGAGGACATCGGCAATCCGTCGCGGGCCGTATTCCGGGTTCGCTGTTTTCACCGCCACCATTCGCTCCCGGACTTCGGGGGGCACCCTGGTATTTCCCCCGGGGCGAGGCTTGGGTTCCAACCCCTGCAACCCACCGCGTCGGTAAGCGTTCACCCAGCGGCTAACCGAATGCGTGCTGATACCGAACTGTTCGGCAAGCAACGACGCGCTGTACTCTTCTTCCAAAAACAGCCTTACGACCTTTAACCGAAACTCGGCTGGGTAGGCCCATACCCGGGTACCTTTCTTCCCCCCGGCTGACCGTCTTTTCTTTTTCCTTGTCATGGGATACACTCCTTTCGGTAAAATTGATTTTTACACTCGGGAGTGTCACCCTATTTTCTCGATTTCGTTGTGCCATCAACTGGAGATTAGGACATACAGACACGTTTATCCAAACATTACTGGTCGAACGAGATGACAAGAAAGCTCTTTCAAGACCCAAACAACCAATGTCCCCTTGCATTCTTCCACGGGTGAGCTATATAAACTCCATAGCTTGACCGACGGTATCGGGCGGCTCTGTTCAACAACATTTTATCCATCATCCCTTTCATCGTTCCATCGGTTCCATCAAAGTTTTTGTGGCCGCGTAGCTTGCCGTCGCTATGTGCTTTGCTTCGGGACGATGGATAAAACGCTATTCGTTGGACGATGGATAAAACGCTATTCGTTGCGATCAAACCTAAGCTATAAGTAGAATACTACCTATAAGTAGCTTTAATGTTTTGATTTTAAAAATCAATTGAAAAAATATTAATTCTTCAGGAGGCAGGAAATGCGAAATAATATTATGAGTAGAAGTTCGGCATATTTAATCTTATTTTTTATTTTTATAGGCGCACTTTTTTTTGTTAATCAGGCCGTTGCTTGTTCCAGAGTTGTTTATAACGGCCCGAACGGAACCATAATCACAGGCCGAAATATGGATTGGAAAACAAAAATTCCGGCAAATCTTTGGCTTTTCCCAAGAGGAATCGAGCGAAGCGGAAATGCAGGCAGTTCTTCAATTAAATGGAAATCCAAATACGGTAGTGTCGTTGTAAGTTCATGGGATTTTGCAGTTTCCGATGGCATGAATGAAAAAGGGCTTGTTGGTAATTTGCTATGGCTTGCTGAATCAAAATATCCGGAATTTAAAAAAGACGGCGAGCAACCTGGTTTAGCCATTTCATTGTGGTTGCAGTATGTTTTAGACACGTTTGTCACGGTAGACGAGGCAGTTACGGCATTGAGCAAAGAAGATTTTGTTGTAACTACGTTTAATATTCCGGGTACCCAAAGGATGGCAACACTTCATTTATCTCTTTCAGACAAAAAGGGCGACAGTGCCATTTTGGAATACATTGATGGAAAACTGGTTGTTCACCACGACACATCGTATGTAGTAATGACAAACTCTCCAATTTACGAAGAACAACTATCCATTAACGCGTACTGGAAAGATATTCCGGGTACAATAATGCTTCCGGGTACAAACCGTGCGGCTGACAGATTTGTAAGAGGTTCATATTACATCAATTCAGTTCCAAAAACCGATAAGGTAGAAGTAGCTGTTCCTATTGTATTCAGTGTTATACGAAATATGTCGGTTCCGTTTGGAATTTCTACACCCGACCAGCCAAACATTTCATCGACCCGATGGAGAACAGTTGCCGACCAAAAAAATCTGGTTTTTTATTTTGAAGATATTCTTAATCCAAGTGTCGTATGGTTGGATTTAAAAAAATTGGATTTCAGTGCAAAAGCAAAAGTCAAAAAACTGATTTTAGAAGATCACAGTTATAATTATGCAAGAGAATCTTCAAAATTTCTGAAAGAAACTAAACCATTTGAATTTGCAGGTATTGAATAAAAAATAATAGGGGCTTGAATAGTCCCTGTCGTTATCACTATTTGGACTCATTTGCGGAAACGCTAACAATGCTAATTCAGCGGACGCCAAAACCGCGCCGCTGATTAGCGACGTTAGATTTATAAGGAGAGAAATGAAAACAAAAATATATTTAGTTATTTTAGCAATCTTTATAGCGATGTCTTTATCCGTACCATCATTTGCAAGCGATCAAGATGATAATCGAGAAGTTCGATTAAAAGCCGCAAAACGATATTTAAATGTGGCGCCAATGAGCAAGATGGTAAATGATAGTATTCGTGAGATGTCGCAGCGTGTTCCGCCTGATAAGAAGGATGAATTTATAAAACTGATGGACAGGACAATGAGAGTAGATTTACTGGAAAAAATAGCTATTGAAAGCATGGTAAAAATCTTTACAGCCAAGGAGCTTAATGCTTTAGCTGATTTTTATGGTTCAGAAGTTGGAAAATCAGTAATAGGTAAGTTTGGTATATATATGGCAGAAGTCATGCCAGCAATGCAGCAAGAATTTCAAAGAGCTCTGAAAGAGTTACAGGAAGAAGGGAAATTACAATAATTTCTAACCACCGCTTACACACTCGACCGGGCGGGTCGTGGCATTTTTTTGGAGGACTTTGCTCTCAATTATTTCAAAGCTCTTTTGAATGCTTTTCCTGGCTGTCCGCCCGGCCGGATGAAGCAAAGCGTACCACCACAAATTTTTAAAGCGCGATAAAGCCTGATCAACCTTGGATTATTATATCCCAGAGGGTATTAAGTTCCTTGAAATAAACACCTTCAACCGACAAACCATCGTACCATTATAGACGTAGAAAAATCTTCGTCACCGGCGTGGCATAAATGATGGGTTGCCGATCTGGTGCGTGCAACCCCGGATCTCATTCAGGGCAGGATGGTCTTCAGCGCGCTCAGCAGGCGCTCGACATTCTCCGGCCTGGCTGTGTGCCCCATCAGTCCGATCCGCCAGATCTTTCCCGCAAGGGGTCCCAAACCCGCACCGATCTCGATCTTGTAATCCTTGAGCAGGGTGCTGCGCACGGCGGCTTCATCGACGCCTTCCGGGATCTTCACCGAGTTGAGCATGGGCAGCCGGGCTTCGGGCGTCACCAGCATGGACAGACCCAGCGCCTCCAGGCCTTGCACCAACTTCTCATGATTTTCCGTGTGCCGCCGGTAGACATTGTCCGGCCCCTCTTCCAGGATCAGCTTCAGCGCCTGATAGAGTCCGTAGTGCATGTTGATGGGGGCCGTGTGATGATAGGCTCGGGTGGCGCCTTTCCAGTATTTGATGATCATGGAAAGATCCAGGTACCAGTTGGGCACTTTTGTTTTTCGATTCTCAAGGGCGGCCACCGCCTTTTCGGAAAAGGAGAGCGGGGCCAGGCCCGGCGGGCAGGAGAGACACTTCTGGGTGCCGCTGTAAAGTGCATCGATTCCCCAGGCGTCCATGGCGATCTCCATGCCGCCGAAGCTGGTGACGGCGTCCACCAGATAGATCGCATCCGATCCCTCGAGCAGCTTTCCGATCTCTGCAACCGGGTTTTTCACCCCCGTCGACGTCTCCGCGTGCACCACGGCAACGATCTTATACGGTTTCTCCTCGATCTTCTCTTTAACCGCGTCGAGTAAAACGGGCGTTCCCCATTCGAATTCCAGGGTGTCCACCTCGGCCCCCAGGCGCTGGGCCAAGTCCTGCATGCGCATGCCGAAAACCCCGTTGATGAGGATGAGCACCGGATCGCCGGTTTCCACCAGATTGACGAAGCAGGCTTCCATTCCGGAGGAACCGGTGCCGGACATGGGAATCGTCAGGGTATTTTCCGTTTTGAGCAGGGTCCGCAGGTCAGCCTTGATGGCATCCATGATCCGGATGAAATAAGGATCGAGATGACCGATGGTCTTCTTGCTCAATGCCGCGTACACTTTGTCATGAATACAGGAAGGGCCGGGGCCCATCAAAAGGACGTCTTCAATGCCGTCGAGTAGATTTTGTACTGCCAATTTGAACCTCTCTACTATGGATTAACTTTGCCAATCACTGCCTTAAAGCCGCTCCCGATTTGGCGCCTTCGGCCATGCGCCAGACAATACGCCCCGTCTTTGTCTGATCGCCGAGGGTGCCGAAAAGCCGCAGGGACAATTCACGCCGTTCTTCATAACCGCGGCCGGGAAAAAGCGAAGCGGATTGGGCCGGGATGGAAAAAAAATCCTGGAGGAATTCGATGTCCAACGGGCGCACCCAGCGATGGTGGCCAATGTCGACGCACCGGCTTTCCAAAGCGGCTGCCGCCTTGGCGTAGCCGGTAATGACGCGAAACCGCGGCAAGGGTTCTCCCAACCGTTCAAAGGCCAGTTCGAACAGGTCTGCATCGTCTTCTCCGAGCAATTGCGGGTAAAACGAAAAAGCGATCTTTCCGCCATCGCGAAGGTGTCGATGGGATTCGGCGATGGTTCTGGAAACGTCGGGAAAGATAAAAATCGATGCATTGTAAAGGGCGTAATCGAAGCTGTGGTCTTCCACGAGGGATGAAAGGTTCTCTCCGTCGCCCACGCACAGTTCAATGCCTTCTCCCTGGCAATACGAACGGCCGGCAGCGATCATTTCGGGGGACAGATCAACGCCCAGCACCCTGCAACCGAGGCGTTCGTGCAGGGCACAGGCGGAAACCCCGTACCCGCAGCCGATATCCAGTACGGATGCATGTTCTTCGATGCCGATGGCCTCGGCCATTTTCATGGTGAGTGCCTCGAAAAAGCCGTGCTTGTCTTCAAATTCCCGATAAAGTCGAATGCTCTGATCGAAATTATGGGCCACATTGCGCTTGACCTTGGTATTGAATGCTTCCGCGTTCACTTGCCCTCCCCGTTTTTGGAACGAACCGGCATAGCGTTTACACTGTGGTCAACCCGTATCGCTGCATCCATGGTCCGCTCAGGTAGTTCTTTTTCAGTTCCAGAATTCTTAGCAACGACTGCTCTCCCTTGTCTTTCAAGCCGGCGTCCTCGGCGATCGCCCCATGGATCGTCTGCCAGGCGGCCTCGATATCCGGCCCTTTGTGGCAAATCAGGGCGATGTCCACATCGGACAAAAGGATTCGCTCGATGGCCGTGTCGATGTCGTAACCGGGCTTGATGGCGCCCATGTCCAGATCGTCGGTCATGACCACCCCCCGGTAGCCCATCTGGCCGCGCAGCAGATCGGTGGTCACCGACGGACTGAGGCTGGCCGGCCATATCGGGTCGATGGCGGTATAGCGGATATGGGACAGCATGATGCCGGCCACATTATTGGCAATGGCGGCCACGAAAGGGACCAGATCCACTTCGGTCAGAGCCGTCATATCGGCATCCAGGTCCGGCAGGGACAGGTGGCTGTCGGTCACCGTACGGCCGATGCCGGGAAAATGCTTGGCCACCGCCATGACGCCGCGCCGCTGCAGGTGGTCGATCACGGTCGTTCCCATGGCCGCGACCCGCTGGGGATCGCCGCCAAAAGCCCGCTGCGCCATAATGCTGTCGATGTTCTCCGGGGCGATATCCAGCACCGGCGCCATGTCCATGTTGATGCCCATGCCCTTCAGTTCCCGGGCGGTTATCCGGGCGAAACGAAGGGCATCCTCGACGTCCCGCATGGCGGGATTGCCCGGAAACTGCGTGAAGGGCGGTTTGAGCCGGGCCACCTGCCCGCCTTCCTGGTCGATGGCGATAAACAGGGGAGGCAGGCCGCATTGCCGGGCATAGGACTGGCAGTCCTGGCACAACTGTCGAATCTGGTCCGGTTCTTCCAGATTGCGGGAAAAGAGAATCAGTCCGCCGACCCCCAGGGTGCCGATGAGCAATTTCAAATCATCGTTAAAAAAGGTTCCGTCGAAGCCGACCATCAGCCGTTGGCCGGCAATGGTTGCGGTGGAAATGGAATCCATGGCAGTGCCCCTTTTTTTTTCAAACCGGATGAAACAGTTAACTTCCGCGTTTTCCGGCAATAGACATGCTTTGCCGGAAAAAGGCAACAGGAAACCCAACCCAACTGGACTGACAGCCTTGGTACCCGGCCGAAAAAAACTTCCGGAACCCCTGTTGCGGCCAATCGGACGCATTGACCCCCAAAGGTGGATGTGATATTTTTCCAATTCGAACCAGCTACCGAGCAACGCGGACAGCCAAGCATGGACAACAATGAAAACGAAGCCTGTCATCCGGCTCCTTTCCCACCCGCGGGCATAGCTAACAACCTATTGCAGTCATTCGGTATCCTGGTCAAACTGGTTCAACTCTCGAAAATCCTCAACAAGTAGAGGTAAGCCATGAAAGCAGCCACCATGATCCTTGCCGGAATACTTCTGCCGGTGTATGTGTTGCCGGCATCGGCTTTCGAAACCGTGAAGCGGCCGATTCTCTATCCCAATGCCCATTTCACAGCCGTGGGCCGCGATGCCGCGCTGACGGATATCGAGGATTGCTGGAGAATGGCCAGGGAAACCGGCGCCAGTGAAACCGGCGAAGAGCAACTGTCCGAAGAGGCGGCCAGCGATGCCGCATCAGTGGCGGCCGCCGGGGCAGCCGCCGCAGCCGTACTGGGCAGGGACCCCCACCGGGCCGCCGTGGCCGGTGCTGCCGCAGGCGGGGCCGCTTCCCTTGCCGCCGGGGGTGTGTCGCAGAGCGATCCACCGCCGGTCTTCAGGGGAATCGTGGAACGCTGCCTTTTCGAAAAGGGCTATGAAGTGGCCGGTTGGGAGTAGCCGCCGGTATAGAATGCACTCCCGAAAAAAGATGGAACGGGAGCCGATACCCAACGTGTAAGGGAAAAAGGAGAAAAAAGATGAGAAATATGAAACGCATTGCTCTGCTGGTCTTAATTGTTGTTTTTACCTCGGCGTGTGCCACCATGAACGGCGGCACCGGATCGAATCTCGACAGGATCGCCGAAAGCGGCGTTCTGCGCGTTGGAACGGCAGCCAATATGCCGCCGTTGAATATGCTCGACAAATCCGATCTTCCCATGGGGCTGGATGTGGATCTGGCCAGCTATATCGCCGGCGCCATGGGCGTTGAACTGAGCCTGGTGATCAAACCCTTTGCACAATTGCTCCCCGCGCTGGAAGCCGGCGAAGTGGACATGGTGATCTCCGGACTGACCATTACCCCCGAACGAAACATGAAAGTCGCTTTTGCGGGCCCGTATCACATCTCCGGTAAAGCCCTGCTGACCAAGTTCGAATCCCTCGTCACCTCCGAAAACACGGACATGCTCAATTCGGAGGCCTTTGCCTACACGGCCCTGGAAGCGTCCACCAGCGCGGATCTGGTGAAAACCCTGATGCCCAAGGCCCGTCTGGTTACGGCCGGCAATTACGATGAAGCCGTGGAAATGGTGCTTTCCAACAAGGTGGACGCGCTGGTCGCCGATTACCATGTTTGCGTGCTCTCCCTGCTGCAACATCCCGACGAAGGGCTGGTTTCGCTGATCACACCCTTCACCTACGAACCGCTGGGCATCGCCCTTCCGGCGGGAGACGCCCAGATGATCAACTGGATGGACAATTTTATCAATACCTTGAGAGAGTCTGATGAGTTGATGAAAATGAAGGTCAAATGGATCGAAGACCCCTCTTGGTTGATCAATTTGAAATAAACACGACCACAAGCGACACAGGGCGGGTAAACGTGTCTTTGCCGGCAGGTTTGCTCGCCCTTTTACGGATATGACCCGACCGGCATGAAACTGCACCGACTCGCCCGCAATAACGTGATCCTGTTGCTCTGCCTGCTGGCGCTACTGCTCCTGTTTCCACTTTTCAGGACAAGCAAGCCTCTGGCACGCGATCTGTTGCGCACTGCGATCTTCTTCTGCGGTATTTTCTCGCTTGATTTCTCTCCCCGGTCTCTCAAAGTGCTGCTGCCTCTGGGAACGATTACCGCTGCCGCCGTATGGATCGAACATTTTCTGCACCACCCGGCCACCGAACTGATCGAGGCCATCACGACCTTCCTCTTTCTGGTGGCCATTGTCGTGCTGATGGTCCGGCACATTGCTCGAAGCCGCGAAGTGACCCCCACCATCATTTTAAGTTCCATCAACGGCTATCTGCTGCTCGGTTTTTTGGGCGGAGCGCTGCTGGCCATTGCCGACTCGGTTGACCAGTTTGTGGTCAAGGGCACAGCATCCGGCATCGCGTTTCCGGGCCACGCCGCCCCGGATTTTTTCGACTACCTCTATTTCAGCTTCGTCACCCTGACGACCCTGGGTTATGGGGACGTCACCCCACTGTCCCACCTGTCCCGATCCACAGCCATTCTCATCGCCGTTACCGGCCAACTTTACATGACCATCCTTATCGCCATGCTGGTGGGAAAATTTTTGGTCCGATCCGAGGAAAAATAGTAGATGCGCACCCGGCAAAAACTGTTTATCGTCAGCATAATCTGCGCCGGAATCGTCATGGGGGTGCTGCTCACCAGTGTCGTGGCCACTCGTCTTCTGGCCAACCGTGAGGCGGTGCGGTCGATCATCGTCGCAAAAACCGCTCAGGCGACCGGTGGGGGGGCGTTGAGCTATGAACGTCTGACCGTCGTCTTTCTTCCCCTGCCCCACCTGCGGGCGGAATCCATCGATTTGCAGCGGCCGGATCTCTTCGAAATCTCGGCCCTCAGACTATCGGTCTACCCCCGCATCCTGCCGCTTTTAAAAGGTCGCATCAGTATCCGCCGGGTCGTGCTGACGGCGCCCGACATCCAGTTGGCAATTCACCCGGGATCACCCGCCGATTCTTTGCCGACTCCTGCGGAGCCGACCGGCAACAAATTCAACGACAAAACGATCCGGACCGTTATCGGCGGCCTGTTCGGGGCTCTTTCCGCAGTCGATAAAGGAACCGAAGTACAGATCCAAAGGGGAACGGTAACCCTGACACTTGCCGACGCTCCCGACATCCGATTCACCGATATCCACCTTTCCGGAAAGAATGACGGAGCGGCCCTCCGGCTGAATCTGGGCTGCTGGTCGACAATCACCGGCAATCTGGACATGGATTTCCATGCCGATATGCAGTCCGGCAATGCTGGCGGAGACCTTATCGCGGCCGACCTCAACCTGCGGCCGCTGCTGCATTATGCGTCCCTTCCCGGAGGCATCGTTACCGAAAACACCCATGCCAGAACCGAAGTCAGTTTTATCGTAAGCGCCTCTGAAACGATAAGCAGCCATTTCAGCCTGAGCTTTCCTGAACTGACGGTGTTGCGAAAAAACCTGAAACTGGATCTGGTTTCCACTGAGATCTCAGGCACCGTAAACCATGACGGGGACAGGCTGACCCTTTCCGTTGACACCCTGAAGTCGGTCCAACCGCCGCTGCGCCTGTCCGCCGGTGCAACGGTTACGCCCGCCAACCAAACAACCCCAGCCGCAATCGAACTCCACGCCGCGGCCCGGGAACTGGATATCGCCACGGCCGGCCAAGTGACCCGCTCCATTGTCGGAGACCTGGATGACATCCGGACGGCCTTTGCCGTTGCCAGGGAGGGAACCCTGACCGGCGTCACCTACGATGTCCGCTTCGAATCCGGGAAAGACGGCTACCGGCCGTCCCGAATGAAGGCCGCGGGCCACCTGAGCCAAGGCCGGGTCACCATTCCCGGCATCGAAACGGACATAGAACGGGCGGAAGGCGACGTTCTTTACCAGGACAAACATGTGGCTTTCGACAATTTCAGCGGCTATTTCCAGGGTGCCGCCTTCCAAACGCTGGATGCCGAAATCGATTGGGCCGCGGAATCGACGTTGTCCATCGCCTCCACGGCCGTTGTCGTCCAGGCGGCTCCCTTTTGTGACTGGCTCTTTTCTTTCGAGGATCTGGCGCCGGCCCGCGCGGTCGTTCAATCCATCGACGGCAACGCAAACCTGTCGCGGCTGAAGATCCAGGGTCCCCTGGTCCACCCGGAACAGTGGGATTTCACCATCCAGGGCACGCCGGAGGATATCCGCCTGTCCACCTCCCGGCTGCCCTTTAGCGTCAAACTGTCCGGAGGCGAGATCGTCTATACTTCCAACAACCAGCGGGCGACTGATGTCGCCATCGAATTTTTGGATGGATCTTTGGTGGCGTCTTACGAGCCCCAAGGGAGTCTTATAGATCCCGCGTCCATTGTCTGCGGCCTGGACGGTTCCCTGGGCCCGGAAGCGGTCGCCTGGCTGACCACCATCCTGCCCATCCCGAAACATCTGCAGATGAAGCCGCCGGTGGATCTTTCCAATGGCCATATTGGCTGGTCCCGCGACGGGCGGCTCTCTGTGATGGGAAACATGAAGACTGCCGGCGGCGTCGAAATTTATTCGGACTTTTCCGTCTTGCCACAGAGCTGGAATATTCGACGGATTCGATTCGCTGATGGCCGTTCCCAGGCCACCGTCTCAGGCAGTAAACGCCCCAACGGGATGGAAATCCGTTTTCGCGGC
This sequence comes from uncultured Desulfosarcina sp., assembly GCF_963668215.1. Lineage (NCBI taxonomy): Bacteria > Pseudomonadati > Thermodesulfobacteriota > Desulfobacteria > Desulfobacterales > Desulfosarcinaceae > Desulfosarcina > uncultured Desulfosarcina sp. Next base: position 3,838,020 of record NZ_OY764190.1, on the reverse strand, counting down.
AACATAGAGAAAGAAACCGCCGATCGTCTGCTGGCAGACAATCGCACCTTGTCGGGCCGGATCGAGGGCGATTTTCATGCCATGGTCGACACCCAAACCCATTTGAACTCCTCATTTTCAGGCACGCTTGCTGGACGCGGCGTACACATCTTGAATCTCACCCCTGCCCCCATCGAGGTGAGTCGATTTACCCTCGCCGGCAGCGGCGGCCGGTTGACCATCGAGCCGTCGGAAGTGTCCTTGTGCAACAGCCAGATGGTAGTGCACGGCAGCGTGGCCCGCAGCGACGACGGATTGGAGATCGATCTGGACGTGGACGCCGACCGGTTGGACGAGGAACTGATCCGCATGGCGCAGTCCGCTGACAAAAAGGATGCCCCCCCGCCGGGCAAAGCGGGAGAGCGCCCCTCGTTGCGTCCGCATGGGGTGATCCATGTCAATGCGAACGACTTCAGGTACAAGGACTACACCTGGAATCGGGTGCAGGCTGCCGTTCGTCTGGACGGCGACACCACCCGGATTCAAATCGAACAGGCCCACCTGTGCGGTATCGCCACTACCGGAGAGCTGACTGTCTCTCCCCAGGGCCTGGGCTTGCGCATCGTCCCGAAGGCCGAGGCAGCATCCCTGGAAGGGACTGCTGAATGCCTCCTTGGCAAAACGATGCGCGCGGATGCCCGGTATGACCTTTCCGGCCAGCTTTGGCTGCCGGAAACCCGGAACGACATCATTCCTTCTCTGTCCGGTGACCTTTTATTTTCGTCGGAAAACGGCAGGATCGAGTATTCCGGTGTGCTGATGAAAATTTTCTCGGTCCTCAATATCGCCGAAGTATTCTCCGGAAAATCCGATTTGACGGAAAAGGGGTACGGGTACGCCCAGTGTTATGCCAAAGCCGAGGTCAAGGACGGCCAGGTGCATTTCAACGAAATTCTGATGGACGGCAACTCCCTGAAACTGACCGGCCAGGGCAGCATCGACCTGCAAAAGCAGGAAGTGGACATCCTGCTGCTGGCCGCCCCTTTGAAGACCGTGGATCGGATTGTCAACAAAATACCCATCATCAATTATATCGCCGGCGGCTCCCTGGTTTCCATTCCCCTTAGACTCAAAGGCAAACTGAACGACATTTCCGTGGTTCCCATGCCCCCGGACGCCGTGGGCAAAGGACTGTTGAACATTATGGGGCGCGTGTTGAAATCACCCTTTAAATTGGTGGAAGGCGTAGAGTCTTTCGCCACCGGGTCCGATAAGGAATCCGAAACGCCACCGGCCCAAGCCGCTCCCCAGCCCCCCTGAAAAAGGCAGGCACCGAATATGAAACCAACCCAAATGGCTGCCATTGCCCTGGCGTTCTGCCTGGCCACCATACCGCTGCTCGTCTGGGCATCCGATCCGGTGGTTCAGATCCAGGAGGATCGCCTCACCCTGGACGTCAACAACCAGCCGCTGGCAGCCATTTTGGAAAAGCTGGCCGACCAGGGCATCCGCATTCGCATCGATCCGGATATTAATCCCCGCATCACAGCCAGGTTCAACCGCCGCGCCATCGGTTCGGCCCTGTCCAGCATTCTGAAATCCGTTGACTACGCCCTGATCTGGAGAAAAGACAAGGCATCGGCCAAAGACGAACCGCGCCTCTGGGAAATCCGCATTTTTTACAGAGGACAGGAGGCCCGCATCCGGCCGCTGGAAGAAAGGGCCAACCTGGAAATCGTTAAAAGTGACGACGCCGCTTACGTCAAAGACGTCCTGCTGCTCCGGGTAACGCCGGGAATGACCGAAGCCGACCTGGCGGCCTTGCTGGACCAGTTGGGCGCCACCCTGATAGATGTCTATCCACCCCTGGGCATCGTCCGTATTCGTTTGCCCCATGGCAGCGATGTTCCCGCTATCGCCAAAAAGATTGCTGAAACCGAGGGCATCGAAAGTGCCGAACCGGACTACGCCTACCCGCTGGAAGGCGGCCGCACGGTCTCGGACGGGTCCTGGCCGTCCGCCTCAATGGAAACGGCCATTCCTGCGTCGGACGCCACAACGGTCGCCGTCATGGACAGCGGGCTGTCGGCGGACTATGCGGACAATCCCTTTATCCGGGCTGCCTACGATGCCGTTTCGCCGGGCGCCGCCGTTGGCGACGCGATGGGCCATGGCACCCAGATGGCCCTCATTGCCGCCGGGGCGGTCAATCCGCTGGGCGTCGAAACCGATGCGACTGCCGGCAGTCCCGTGATCGCCATCCGGGCCTTTGATGACAACGGCTATACCTCCACCTACACGCTGGTGCGCGGCATCGACTACGCCATAGAAAACGGCGCCCGGGTGCTGAGTCTGAGTTGGGGTTCGGAAACCGATAGTTCCCTGCTGGAATCGGCCACCCGCTATGCAGCCTCACGGGGCCTGGTTCTGGTGGCGGCCGCCGGCAATTCGCCCACCGGCGATCCGGTCTATCCGGCGGCTTATGAGAATGTCATCGGTGTGGGCGCCCTGACCCCGGACGGCGAGGCCTGGGATCAGTCCAACTACGGCGACTTCGTATCGGTATATTCCCCCGGCCTGGCCGATCTGCCGGTGGGCTACAACGGCGATCCGGGCCTCTATGCCGGCACTTCCATCGCCACGGCCTATACCGCCCGCCAGGTGGCAGCCATTTTGAGCAGCAATCCACAGGCCGATCAGAAAACCATATTGGAAGTTCTTTCTCGAGAAGATGAAAAGTAAGGGTTGACTTTCAACTTGACAGGCAAACCCGAAAATATTATGAATGACGCCTCAGTCATTTAAAAAGCGTGCAGATTCCAGGAGTCGGATATCGCAATGGATGACAAACGGGAACGAACCAGACAGCAGCTCGTGTCCGCCGCCATCGATGTGTTTCACGACAACGGATTCCAGAACACCCGGATCTCGGACATTGTCGCCAGAGCCGGCCTGGCCCAGGGCACCTTTTATCTCCATTTTAAATCCAAGGAGAACATTTTCAATCACATCTGCTCGGAATTCAAGACGATGTTTTTAAACCTGCTGGACCGCAGCGCCGCCGACATGTTCGCCGGGGATTGTGTCGAAGCGGTCCGCAGCAGCCTGAAGGCGTTCAATCGTGAACTGATCGCCCTTTTTGCCGCCAACTACAAAATGGCACAACTGCTTTTTGTGGAGGGCAGGAGCTATAGAGGAACGTTCGCCCAGCTGTTCGAAAGCATCTACGCGGCCTTTATCGAAAAAATTGTGGCCCATCTTGCGATCGGCCGGGAAAAGGGCCACATCGCCTTTGACGATGCAGAAACCGAGGCGGCCTTCCTGATCGGCCTTTTCGACAGCAGCCTATTTTATTTTCTGCGAATCAGAAACCAGATCGATATCGATGCCTTAAGCGTCAGGATGACCGATTTCATGCTGGGAGGACTGTCCAAACGGCAATAGACGGTTTGTTGACTGATATATGCAGCCGACCAGCCGGGTTCGATCTTGGGCGGCTTTTTTTGACACTAAAAATGACTGATGTGTCATTCATTTCATGAGGAAACAGGATCTGACGTTGAAGAAACGACCATTGCAACCCGACGACGAACGCCAGGTTCGTCGCAATCAAACAACAAATTCGAAACCATCGGGCATCTCGGCCGTCATCATGCCGCTGGCATCGCGGTTCTGGATCATTCTTCTAATCGTTGCTGCCGTCTCGGCCATCGCGGCCTGGGCCATTCCCAGGATGGTCATCCAAAACGATCTGATGTTCATGCTGCCGGAAGACAACAAGGCCAAAAACGATTACATGGATGCCGAAGAACTGCTGGGCAATGCCGGCGGCATCGCCATCGCGATTCAATCGCCGGACGGCATCTACCAGACCGAACTGCTCCAGCGGGTGCGCCGGCTGGCAACCAACTGCCGGGCGCTGAATCTGAAGATACCGGCCCGGCAGCTGGCCGAGCGGATGAAGCTTTCACCGGACCATGCCCTGGCCCTGGCCGGCTGGCTGCAAAGCGTCGTTTCCGATCCGGACTTCACCCCTCCGATGCTGGCCGACATGCTGGCGGCGCCGGAGGATCTGGCCGAGGCCGTCGTGGACAGCCTGCCGGCCCAGTTGACGGTGGACGACCCGGACGCCTTATCCGAGGAACTGGCCGACATCCTGGCGTCCAGGGCCCTGGCCGAGCCTTCCCTGGCCGCGGAGCTGTTTGCCTTTGCCTCCCGGGCCACCGACCGGCGCGGACACTTTCATAGCGTCTGGGTCGACGACGTCGTTGCCTTGACGGAAACCGATACGGTCTGGCCGGAATTTGTCGACAACGCCGGCATCGTCGAGGCCATGGCGCCCTATGGGTTCGATTCCGAAGAAGATCTGAAACGCTTCGCCGACGCCCTGCTGGAAGCCGGCGCCCTGGGTTCAAAAGCGGTCCTGGCCTTTGCTCGCAGCCAGCCCAAACCGGCCGGCATCTCGGAACGATTCTGGAATTCCCTGAAACAGGGCCTGACGCCGGAGGCGGCCCGCGCCCTGGCCGCATCCATGGCCGGTGCCCCCAAACAGATCCGCGTGGGCGACCTGGTCCCCCGGGAAATCACAGCCGAAGGTATGCCCCGGATCCGGCAGCGCCTGCATGCCTGGTCCTTTTTTCAGGAGGGCGTCTACAGCCGGGACGAAAAGAGCCTGCTGATGGTGGTGCGCACCACGCCCAACCTGGACCAGCCCAACCGCGAATGCCTTCTGGACGCCATCAAGACCGAGGTGAACCGCGTGTTCGGTGACGGGCGCTACCCGATTTATATGGCCGGCTATTCGGTGGTGGATCAGGCCGTGGCCCGCAACATGCACCAGGACATTACCCGGTTGCTGCCCCTGGTATTCGGCGTGGTCGCCCTGTTTCTTTTTCTCTCCTTTCGGAACCTGGCCGGCCTGCTCTATCCCATGATCACGATTCTGCTGGCCGTGTGCTGGTGCATGGGCGCCATGGCGCTGCTGGATGTACCCTTGTCTGTCGTGGGCACGGCCATGCCCATCCTCCTGGTGGCTGTGGGATCGGCCTATGGCATCCATCTGATCTACTATTTCATCCATCGCCAGACCGTCGTGAACCATCGCGGCCGGGCCATGGCCGATACCCTGGACGGCACGGGCCGCGGCGTGATCATGGCCGGTCTGACCACCGTGGCCGGTTTCGCTTCCCTGGCTTTTAACGACATCGTGCCGCTGCGCGATTTCGGCGTGTTTACCGCTCTGGGCGTATTGTTTGCCCTGCTGGTATCGCTGTTTCTGATTCCGGCCCTGCTGATGCGATTCGGCGTCCGTCCGCCGGCACAAAGACTTGGCCGGGAAGCCGGAAAAAAAGGCAAGGGATTCAATCGCCTCATTCGCGGACTCAGCGGCCTGTCGGCGAGACACCCGAAAACGGTGCTGGCCATCACGGCCCTGGTGGTGATCGGATCGGCCATCGGGCTGACCGGCCTGCGCGTGGAAATGAACAATGTCACTTTTTTTAAAAAAGGCACGGATATCCGCCTGGCCGACACCTTTATCAACCGTCACTTCGCCGGCACCGTGGATATCCGCGTCATCTTCTCTTCGAACGAAGCCAATGGCGCACTGGACACCGAGGTCTTAAACGCCATGGAACGTCTGGCCACCACCATTTCCCAACAGCACCCGGAAGTGGGCAAAACCCTTTCCATCCTCGATCTGATCCGCAAGATGAACCAGGCCTTCTATTTCAATGATCCGGCCTACTACCGCATCCCGACCCGGGCCGACCTGGCCGACGAGCAGACCGATGCGGCCCTTACAGCCCACCTGGCTTCCTACATCGACAAATACCAGCGGGACGACACCCGGGCCTTTATCGACGGGGCCAAGCGCCAGGCCGGCCTGATCCTGCAGGTTAAAACCGCCTCCAGCCAGGTGACCCGCGACATCCTGCGATCCATCGACGAACTGCTGGACGGCCCCCTCGGCCAGCGTCTGAAGCAAAAGGGAATCAACGTCCACACTACCGGCGTCGCGGCGCTCTACGTGGAATCCGAAGGCCTGATCGTGAGCGGCCAGTTGCGCTCCATTGCCGTTTCGGTGGTGATCGTCCTGGTGCTGGTCAGCCTGATCATGCGCTCGCTGGTTTACGGGCTGCTCTCGATCCTGCCCCTGTGTATGGCCATCTGCGTCAATTTCGGCATCATGGGAATTTTGGACATTCCCCTGGATGCGGCCACGGCCATCACGGCCTGTGTGGCCATCGGCATCGGCATCGACTACGGGCTTCACTATCTCAACCGCTACCGCCTGTTGCGCGAAGAGGGCCAAAGCCAGCGCGCGGCGGTGGTCAACACGGCGGAAACCACCGGGGGGTCGATCTGTATCAACGCCCTGGCCGTGGCGACCGGATTCTCGGTGCTCATGCTCTCCGCTTTCGTGCCCCTGGTGAACCTCGGCTTTCTCATCGCCCTGACCATGGTGACGTCGGCGGTCGGCTCTTTGACCCTGCTGCCGGCAGCATTAACGTTGACGGATCGGGACGAATCCGAACCTTGTATGCAACATGTATCCCCATCAAAGGAGTAACCCATGAAAATCAAATGGCTATGGTCGTTCCTGTTGACCCTGATACTGGCTGCGGCAGTCCATGCCGCCGAAATCGGCCCCTATGATCCGGCCACGGCGGAAACGGACGGGCGGCAGATTTTCGACATCGCCGACCACTTCAACGAACCGGAAAAAGATCTGCTGGCCTATACCCGCATGACCCTCAAGTCCGGCGATGCCGTCAGCGACACGCGCAAGGTGATCCTCAAGGAGTACACCGACGGCGATCTGAGCCGCATCCTGTTTCGGTTTACCGATTCATTGAAGCGGGGGCTGACCTTTTTAACCATCGAAACCGATGGCCCGACCAACGATCAGTATCTCTACGTGCCGGCCATCGGACGGCCGCGCCAGATCGCCTCCCAGGACCGGCAGAACAACTTCGAAGACACCGACATGACCAACGAAGACCTGGGCGGCCTCAAGCTGGACGACTACACCTATAAACGGGGCAAGGACGCCACGTTGGCCGGACGCGCCTGCTACAAGGTGACCGCCAGGGCCAAGGCGGCCGATGCCCGCTTTCCCAAACGCATCGCCTGGTTCGACCAGGAGAACTTCATTCCTCTGCAGATCAAGGTCTACAACCGCGACAACAAATTGCAGCGCGTGATTGTCGCCGGCGATGTGCGCACCATTGGCGGCATTCACCTGCCTTTTAAAACCGTGGCCAAGGATCTGATCGAAGACCACACCACCATTTTGGAAATCGTAAAGGCCGAGGTGGACAGCGGCATCGACCCGCTGGATTTCGACAAGGAGAAAATGGGGGCTGCATGGAAAGAATCGTTTTAAATGGCAAATCGAGACGATTTTGGCGGATGCTGACGGTCCTGCTGGCCCTGGCCTGGGTGCTGACGGCCGCCGGGCCGCTGGAGGCGTCGGAAGATCCGCTAATATCGACAGACCAGACCGCTGCCGCCCAGTCGACAGCGTCCGAGGCAGACGCCGATGAGACGCCTGAAGAAGATGCCTTCATGCAGGATCTGCTCAACGAATCCACCGGCGGCGATGTCCCGGCCGCCGCGGACGTCGATACGGAACCGGCCCTTCCGCTGTCCTACGAAGGGGAGGTCATGGGCAGCCTCTGGGCGCCCAACAACCACGATGAAGAGTGGCACACCACCAACCGGCTGGACCTGAAGGGGTGGAAAGAATTCGGTGCCCTGAGCGTGGACGGGCGCCTGCGCCTGGACTACCAGGATCTGGAGGGAGAAGACAAGGCGCGCGCCGACCTGCGGGAACTCTACGCCACCTATCAGCTGCGGCCCGGGGACGGCCGGTATGCGGATTTCTCCCTTGGCAAGAAAATCCTCTATTGGGGCAAGGGCGACGAAGTTCGGCCCCTGGACCGCATCTGCCCCGAAGACCTGACCGCCCTGTACTTCAACGATCTTAACGACCGCAAGACCGGACGGGTGGGCGCCTTCGTCGATTGGCAGGCCAGCCGCCGGATCCGCTTCGAAGGCTTCTGGTCTCCTTATTTCGAAGCCGGCGAAAGTCCCGAGTTGGGCGACTACTACGAACCGTCCAAGCTCCGCATGCTCGCGGACGCCGGCATCGCCATCGACGACGCCGACGAACCGGACGAATGGTCGTCGGATGCCGGTTTCGGCGGCCGTCTGATGTTCTCCGTTTTAAAGGCGGACCTCGCCCTGTACGGATTTCAGGGGTACGATCCCAAACCGACCTACGAGGTCCACCGGATCGGCATCCACCCGCTTACCGGTCTTCCCATCGTGCCCCAATCCGTACGGGAGACCCACCCGCGCATGACCCTGTACGGCGCCGACATCGAACGGGCGTTCGGGTCGGTGGTGCTGCGCGCCGAGGCGGCGTACCAGAGCGACGGCGCCTGGTTTTCTCTGGACTGGGCCCAGGACCCCACCCTTTTGTTGGAGACCCCCAGCGGCACGGTGGAAAAGGACCAACTGCAATACGTGATCGGAATGGACAAACAGGATCTGTTCATCCACAACCTGTTCATGAATTTGCAGTTCGTGGGAACCCGAATCTTCGATTACGACTCGCGGATCATCGTTCCCGAATCCAACAACGGTGTGACGGCCTATCTGCGCTACTCGTTTCTGGATTCCAAATTCGAGGTGTGGTACCGCTACATGATTCTTTTCGAGGAGACGGAGCAGCGCCACCATTTCGAAATCGGCTACAAGCCCCTGCCCTGGGCCAAGGTGAGCCTCGGTGCGATCGCTTTCGACGGTGACGCGGACGCGTATTATTTCGGGCAGTATGCAGACCGGGATTTTGTCTACACAAAACTCAAGCTGATTTTTTAGGAAAATTACGACAGGCGACAAGGTAACGGTAACCATACTCGATCACCGGCTCGTTTCGCTGATTGGCGACCTTGCAGAGAATGGATGCGAAACCGCGATCCGGTTTGCTCCGCGATTTTTGCAGTTCCGCCCATCTGGCGTGTACTGCAAGAACGTCGCCCGGGCGCACCGGGTTGAACATCTTTACCGCATGCATGCCGACACCGCTCAGGATCGCGATGTTGCCCTGGGCTGCAACGACCGCCCGGGTGCATGCGGAAAGGGTGTGAAGAGAAGAAGCCACCAGTCCGCCGAACAGGGAATCCCTCGCGGCGCTTTCGTCGATGTGAAACGGTTGCGGATCGAATTGTCTTCCAAAGTCGACGATCGCCTCCCGCGTCATCACGACAGGCTTGCAGGCAAGCTGTTCACCCTCCTTTAAATCTTCGAAATATCTCTTTTTCACGTTTGCACACCCCTCGAAACCATTGCTGCACATTACACGCTGTTACAATTTTGAACGCTTCCCGGACTTGCCCAACGTCTCTTCTGCACATATAAATAAGGAAGTTTGTCTTTATAAAATTCGCTTAAAAGGAGAACAATCATGGAACAATGGTATCGGGTAATTACGATTGCTTGCATTATCGGTTTTTTAGGAGGCGCCCCGGCTTTTGGCGGCAGCCACGACCAGCGGACCTACAAGGCCCAGGACCGGCTGCAGGAACTCGGCTATCAGCCCGGCCCCGCAGATGGCGTTATGGGCCAGAAGACCCAAAATGCGGTCAAAAAATTCCAGCGCGATCAGGGACTCCCTGAAACCGGGCATATCGATGACAAAACGTATCAGAGAATGCAGCAAGCGCCGGTAAAAAAGGAAGCTAAAACAGCGTCACACGGACAGGCCAAGTACGACCGGAACGTCCATGACGCCCAAAATTATTTGAATCAACTCGGCTACCAGCCCGGCCCAAGGGATGGCATGATGGGCCAGCAGACCCGCACCGCGATCAAGACGTTCCAGCGGGATCGCGGACTTCCGGAAACAGGGAAACTGGATGACAAAACGTTTCAGGAAATGAAGAAAAACCAGTCCGACAAACCCGGGCAGCCGAACCGGAATCAAAAGAAAAACTGATCGTTCAACTCAACCGGCGGCAGGCGCTACTTACGACCTGCCGCCTCCATTGCCAGCATCCGAATCTTCAACGCTTCGCCGCCGCCGAACAGGCCTGCAGAGCCGTCGCTTCGGATCACGCGGTGGCAGGGAATCAGCACCGGATAGGGATTGTTGGCCATGGTGGTACCCACGAAACGGGCGGCCCGCGGCAGGCCGGCCATCTTAGCCACCTGGCCGTAGGAAGCGGTCTCGCCGTAAGGGATGCCGGCCACCGCCTGATATACGGCCTGCTGGGAAGGGGTAAAGCGAGACAGGTCCATCCACTGCCAGGGGATGTCGATGGCTTTGCCGTTGAAATAGCCGATCAGGTCTTGGGCCACTATCGTCGCTTGGGAATGCTCCCGGTCGATCTGCCACAACTGCTCGTCGAAAGGCTGGCTGGCAGCCTTGAGGTCCGCCTGGGGAAGCCGGATTTCCAAGAGTCGGAACGGATCGGGTTCGAAGGCCGCGACGGCGTACCCGAAAGCGGTATTCACAATTCGGTAGTGGCTCATGGTCAAAGGACTCCGCAATTCAGCCTTGTAAGAAAGCCGCTCCCACGAATCCACACCTTTCTTCAGGGCGTGTGGCCATGGGCAACCTGGAAAAACTTTTTTACGAATCCGGCAAAAATAAAAAAACCCCCATCGGAAATCTCTCCGTGGGGGTTCGGTAATCTGAGAGGACGAGTCGATTAGGTTTCTTCGACGGTGATGGCACCCTCTTCGCAAACTTCCACGCAGCTTTCGCAGCCGAGGCACTCTTCGGCATTCACGGGAACTGATTTTTCATCCTGAATCTCAAAGACCTCTACGGGGCATACATCCACGCACTCTTCACAGCCAACGCATTTGGACTCGTCAACGATCGGGTTAAAAGCCATGTTCTCTTCTCCTTTCAAACGTTTCTATGCATGTTGATCCAATTATCAACATTGGTTTTGGTTTTATGGGAAAGGGCTTATACCAAATAAAACAGCCAGTCAAGCGTTGAAAAACTTTTTTTCCGCGCACCGATGAATGTCGTTCAAAACCTTGACTGTCGCGCGTTTACCGCTGTTTCGACATCGCGACCAAAAGGGAGGCTGCCATGCTTATCCGACCTGTGGCGGAACCATGGATCTCAATAAAAAAAACGTGCCGTCAAACTTCCACTGCAACAATCAGCGTGTGCACCGTGCCCTTTTCCGCGGGGGACGAAACAGAATCTGGATCGGCCAGGCGCCTGACCCAGTTTGCCGGCGATCGGTTAACGGCCAAGTAAAGTTCGATGGGCGCACCCGTTTCGGAGGTGGCCGCCGGCCACCCGGCCGCACAAAGGTCCCCGGACAAGTCAATCGTCCCATCGCCGAGCCCGGACAGCACCCGGCCCAGCAGCGGCTCTTCGATTGTTTCGGAAAGGGTTGGGTCCAGGATCGCAAGGCGGGTATCGGCCAGCTTTTCCAGACCGTCGCCCTTTTCGGCCTTTTCCTGCAGGAGATCGATCACCGCCGGGCTGGTGGTGACGATCACTTTCGGAAGATTTTCGTCGCCGGCGGCCAGATTGGCCCAGGCTCGGATGCGCTGCCCGGTCGACCGGGCGCCCCGATCCTCGCGCCACAACGCGCCGCCATGGGCCTGTCGGCTGAATTCGGCTTCGTCGGCGTCCTTAAGCGTCTCCAGAAAACCCTTCTCCATGGCCTCGAACCGGTCCAGGTCCTGATCCAGACCGTCGACGGCCTGGTCGTTTTCCTGGGCCAGGGCCAAAAACAGCCGGGCACTGAACGCCTCATCGGTTTTCGCCTCGTGCTGGTCGGATCGGCCATAATTTTTGATGTCGGAACGAATCCGGTTGACGGTGGTTTCGTTGAAAAACGGCACCTCTCCCTGCCGGGTCCCCAGAAAACCGGTTCCCGCCGTCGATTTTCCCGGGTTCAGGCGGGCCCATTCGGTAAATTCTACCAGGGCGGACCGCAGCCGTTCTTCATCGCCGGACAGGGGTGTTCGGATCTCGATCAGCCCCTCGGCTTCCAAATCCTTCATTTCGTCTGGAATCGCCGTCTTAAGGGGTTGGTACACCACCACCGGCCCCACGAGCCCAGCCAATTGGCGGGCGGTGGATTCGGACAGATAGGTGAAGGGGAAATAGACCGCTTTCATCGTAGATCTCCAAAATTGTTTTTCGACAATTGCACCTTCAAGATGCCGTTTATCAACGGATCGGTTCGTCCCGGGGCACAACCCCCATCTCCAGCAGCTGGTCGCGCAGCCGGTCGGCCAGTTCCCAGTCTCTGGCCTGGCGGGCACGGTTGCGCTCGTCGATCAACCGCTGGACTTCCGGATTTTCGGTTTCATCCGAAAAATCGAAAATGTTCAGCACCGTGTCGATCCGCTCCAGGGTTTCCAGGATGCGTCCGGCGCCGTCAGGATCGATTTCTCCTTCGACGATCAGGGTGTTGATGCGCTTGATGACGGTGAACAGGACGGCCAGGGCCGCGGAAATGTTCAGGTCGTCATCCATGGCCGTGGTAAAGCCGTTTTTGATGTCGTAGCAAAGCTGGTCCAGCTCCCCGTAGGGTTTGCCGCTGCGCACCGTTTTTAGGGCTTGCACGCAGGCGTCCAGCCGTTCCAGGGTCTTGCGCACCCGCTTGAGCCGCTCCACGGAATAAAGCACCGGCTTGCGGTAGTTGACCGACAGCAGCCAGTAGCGGATCTGCCTGCCGGTGAACCCCTGGTCCAGCAGCGCCTGGATGGTCAGGGCATCGCCTTCGTCCACCTTTTTGCCGTCCACCAGGACGCGGTCGCAGTGAATCCAGTATTTGGCCAGGGTTTTTCCGGTCAGGGCGCCGGCAATGGCGACCTCGTTCTCGTGATGGGGAAAAACCAGCTCCCGTCCGGCGCAGTGGATGTCGAAGTAATCGCCCAGGTAGCGCATGGACATGGCGGCGCACTGCAAATGCCAGGAAGGACGCATGTTGCCCCAGTCGGTCTTGATGTAAATCCCCCGCTTGAGCTCCGACAGCCGGGTGCGCTTGAGCAGGGTGAAATCCCGGGGATTGTCCTTTTCGTATTCGTCCAGGTCGACGGTGGCGCCCAGCTTGATTTTGTCCAGGTCGATGCCCGACAGCCGGCCGTACTCCTTGAACCGCGAGATGTCGAAATAGATGGAGCGCAGCTTTTCGTAGGCGTAGCCCTTCTTGATCAGCCGGTCGGCCAGATCGACCATGTCGGCGGTGTGCTCGCTGGATTTGGGGTAGTGGTTGGCCGGCCGGATGCCCAGCACTTCCAGATCGCGGTGGAAGGCGTCGATATGCATGCCGGTGAACGCTTCCAGGGACATGCCGGCCTTCTCGGACCCCTCGATGGTTTTGTCGTCCAGATCGGTGATGTTCATCACCATCTTGACCGTGTGGCCGCGGAAGGACAGGTAGCGGGCCAGAAGATCGGAGAAGATGAAGCGGCGGCCTTCGCCCACATGCAGGGGGGCATGGGCCGTAGGGCCGCAGGCGTACATGGAGACCTTGCCCGGATTCAGGGGCAAAAAGCGCTCCTTTTTGCGGCTCATGGTGTTGAACAGCTTCAGTTCGACCTTCTCCTGGACGTCGAACAGCGGCGTGGAGAGATAGCGCTCGCCGCCGTCGGGAAAGATCACCACCAGGGTGCCCGCCTCCAGGCTGCGAGCCATCTCGGCGGCCACCACCATGGCGGCCCCGCTGCTCATGCCCACCATCAAGCCTTCTTCCCTGGCCAGCCGCCGGGTCATCTCAAAGGCCGGCTCGTCCTCCACGTTGATCTTCTCGTCCAGCAGCCGCTTTTCGAAAATCTCCGGCTGGTAGGCCTCGCGCATATTCTTAAGCCCTTGCAGCCGGTGCCCCAGGTATGGCTCCACACCGATGATGCGGATGGCCGGGTCGAACTCCTTGAGCCGCCGGGACAGGCCCATGAGGGTCCCCGAGGTTCCCATGGTGGCTACCAGATGGGTCAGGGCCCCGTCGGTCTGCTCCCAGATCTCCACGGCCGTGCCGTGATAGTGGGCCTGCCAGTTGGCCGGGTTGTTGTACTGGTCCGTCATGAAATAGGTGTCGGGATTTTCCCGGGCCAGCCGGTAGACCTCCTCGATGGCGCCGTCGGTGCCCAGATGGCCGGGGGTGAGCAGAATCTCGGCGCCGCGGGCCTTAAGGATCTTCTGGCGCTCCACACTGGCGGCCTCGCTCATGGCCAGCAGCAGCCGGTACCCTTTGACCGAACAGACCATGGCCAGCCCGATGCCGGTGTTGCCGGAGGTGGCCTCGATGACCGTCTTGCCGGGCACCAGTTCTCCCGAACGCTCGCCCGCCTCGATCATGGAGAGGGCCGGCCGGTCCTTGATGGAGCCGCCGGGATTGAGGTACTCGAGTTTGGCCAGGATGCGCACCTTGGGGTTGGGATTCAGATGCCGGATTTCCACCAGGGGAGTATTGCCGATATGATTCAGGATAGTATGGGGCATATGTGTCGTCTGTTTGTTTGTGATGCTTCGCTCCAGTGTTAAGTGTTAAGTTTTAAGTATTAAGAGAAGGTATTCTACCGATCTTTATATAAATCGGACCCGATCCACCGCTTAACACTTAACACTTAAAACTTAACACTACATTCAGGGCAGCTTCGATCTGCCGGCTGACGGCCGCCACATCGGCGTTTGCATCGATGATGGCAAACCGTTGCGGCTGTTTTCGCACCAGATCCAGATAACCCTCGCGCACCCGTCGATGGAAAGCCAGTTTTTCCTTTTCAAAGCGGGACTCCGCCGCATGGGCGTCGTCGGACGCAATCCGCCGCCAGGCCCGGGCCAGCCCCTCTTCGGGAGCCAGGTCCAGCAGCAGCGTCAGATCGGGTGTCAGGCCGCCGCAGGCCAGTTCGTGCAGCCTCAGGATCATCTTTTTGTCCAGGCCCCGGGCATAGCCCTGGTAGACCATGGTGGCATCGAAATAGCGGTCACAGACCACCACCTTGCCGGCCGCAAGGGCCGGACGGACAACAGTCTCCAGGTGCTGGACCCGGTCGGCCACATACAGCAACAGTTCGGTACCGGACGCCATGTCGTCATTGGCCGGGTTCAGCAGGACACTGCGGATCTGACCCCCGATGGAGGTTCCGCCCGGTTCGCGGGTCGTCAGGCAGTCGTACCCGGCCTCCTTCAGCCACCGGGCGATGGCCGCTATCTGGGTGGATTTTCCCGAACCCTCTATGCCTTCTAATGTGATGAACATTTTTTTGGTTTGTGGTCCCTGGTCTCTGGTTGCCGTTTCACCGGCCACTGTTCACTGTTCACCGATCACCGATCACTGTTCACCGTTCACCGTTCACCGATCACCGATCACTGTTCACCGTTCACCGATCACCGATCACCGATCACCGATCACTGTTCACTGTTCACTGTTCACTGTTTTTTATAGAAATGCCTCTCCAACAACCGGTGATACGACGTCCATGACCCGTCCGATTCGTCCTTGGCCACATACTCGCGAATGCTGTTGACCCGGGAATCCATCTCGTCGATGTAGTTCAGCAACACCGCCTCGATGGTCTTGGGCGGCTCGGGAGAGCCGAACTCCCGGGCGCCATGGTGGCTGACGATCATGTGCTTGAGCAATTGGGCCTGGTCCTCCGGGAAATCGGGCAGTTGCTTCAGCTTTTCGTCCAGCATGGACAGCCCGATGACGATGTGGCTGAGCAGGCGCCCTTCGTCGGTGTAATCGATGCGCCGGGAATAGTCCAGTTCACGGGTCTTGCCCACGTCGTGGAGGATCACCCCGGCCAGCAGCAGATCGCGGTCGACGCCGCCGTAATGTTTGGCGATGGTCTCGGAGAGAATCGCCATGGAAAGGGTGTGCTCCAGCAGCCCGCCGATATAGGCATGGTGCATGTGTTTGGCCGCCGGGGCACTGGTATAAGCGGCCACGAAGTCCGCATCGGCCCAGAAAAGGTCGAAAAGTGCCCGCAGGTAAGGCGTATTCATGCGGGCGGTCATCTCTTTGAGCCGGTCGAGCATCTGACTTACGTCGCGGGTGGTGGCGGCCAGAAAATCAGCGGCATCCACCTGGTCCTCGGGCACCCGGGCCATGTCTTTGACCACCAGTTGCAAACTGCCCCGGTACTCGCCCACCTGGGCCCGTACATGCACGAAATCGCCTTCGGCCGCCGCCGCGGCAATGCGCTCGACCTGATCCCACACCACCCCGTTGACCTGTCCGCTGCGATCCGCCAGGGTGACATTTAAAAACGGGTTGCCGTCTTTTTTGTGGGCCATATTGCGCCGGGCCAGCAGAAAAACTTCGTCAACAGCGCTGCCCGCGGCAAGATCGGAGACAAAGCGTTTGGTCATGGATGCCATCCTCGTCCGGAGAAACCGGAATGAACATGATTCCCGTTAAAAGGAGATGGAAACCTCCCGGCGGGCCAGTTCGTTCAGAGCGTCATAATCGGTCATGTCGCATTTGATGGGGGTAATGGAAATATAGTTTTCCTGCAAGGCCGCACCGTCGATGTCCGGGCGGTCGTAACCGCCCTGCGCGTCACAGCCCTGCCAGTAATAGGTCCGGTTGCGCGGATCCAGGCGCTTTTCGAAATGCTGGGCGCTGCCGTTGGCTCCCTGCCGGCTCCAGCGGACGCCGCGAATTCGCTCTCTGGGCAGATCGGGAAAGTTGACGTTGAGAAAGGTCCCTGTGGGCAGTTTCCAGTCCATCATCTGCAGGCAGAGGGAAGCGGCGACAACGGCGGCGTCTTTCATGTGACGGTCACCAGGCGCCGTGATGGAGACTGCCATTGCGGGGATGCCGGCCATGGCGGCTTCCTTGGCCGCAGCCACCGTGCCGGAGTAGTTGACGTTCACCCCCACGTTGGCTCCCGGATTGATCCCGGAAACGACCAGTTCGGGCGGGGTTTCCAGCAGCTCGGCCAGCCCCAGCTTGACGCAGTCGGCCGGCGTTCCGTTGACGGCAAAGCCGGTCGGGCCGCCGTTGATCCGGGTCTGATGGCTGCGGATGGGCTGATGCAAGGTAATCCCATGGCCGACGGCGCTGCGTTCGCGATCCGGGGCCACCACATGCACCCGATGCTGCCCGGCAAGGACCTGATACAGGGCCCACAGCCCGGGCGCGTAAATTCCGTCGTCATTGGTCAATAAAACTTGCATTTTACGAAGTCGTCCAAACTGTTGAACGCGTCAAAAGTCAATTTTCAGGCGGTGTCGTAAAAAGTTCGAGATCAAGGCTTGCGAATCCCGAGAATACCGCTATCGCGGGTGCCGAAGGCAGCGTACCTAAAAGTACTCCGCAGTGACGAGGGATGAAGCGTAACGAAGATATCGGGCTTTTTACGACGCCGCCCAAACTGTTGTTGCAATTTCCGACAGCTTAGCTTTATATTTGTTTTTTCATTTATGTGCAAGCGGTTATCCTGTATCCACGCCCGTGGATTCTAACGAAAATCGCCTTTCAGAAAAAACGCAACAACACCAATAACCATTCGATGCGACTGCTCATCCCCCGACCCTCGCGACCTGGAACGCCTGCCCCGGCAGTGCTTCTGATCATTTTTTTGTGGACCCTGTGGGTGCCGGATTTTTCTGTAGCCGCCGCCATCGGGGACCGCATCGCCGGCAGCCCCAAGGTCCCCTGGCAGATCAGTGCGGACAATGTCGCCTACGATGCCGCAACGACCACTTACCACGCCACGGGCCAGGTCATTATCGAAAAGCAGGCCACCCGATTGATCGCGGACCGGGTCGATTTCAACCATAAAGCCATGACCGCCGTAGCCGAAGGCCATGTGGTGCTCACCGTGGACGAAGACGTCCTGACCGGCCAGCGCCTGGAACTGGATATCGAACAGGAAACCGGTGTCGTAACCGACGGCAGCCTGTTTCTCGAACAGAATCATTTTTATATCCGGGGCCAGCGCATCGAAAAAACCGGCAAGGAAACCTATCGGGTGGAACGGGGCTCCGTCACCACCTGCGACGGCGACCGCCCCGATTGGATCATCACCAGCCGCACGCTCAAGGTAACGGTCGAAGGCTACGGCACCGCCAGCCACGCCGTGCTCCGGGCACATGACCTGCCGGTATTGTATGTGCCTTACATCGTTTTCCCCGCCAAAACCAAACGCCAGACCGGCTTGATGTTCCCCGAGGTCGGTTATTCGGACCGTCAGGGATTTGCCTGGAACCAACCCCTGTTCTGGGCCATCAACGACAGCTCCGACGCCACCTTGTATACCCACTACATGGAAGAACGGGGGGCCAAGATCGGCCTGGAATACCGCTATGCCCTGACCGACGCTTCCTTTGGGGCCATCATGGTCGATGGCCTGCACGACCGCAGGGTCGATGACGGCACCGAGGAGGCCACCGATCAATGGGGCTACGACGACGATGCCTATGACCGCCCCAATGCCGACCGCTACTGGCTGCGGGCCAAGGTGGACCAGGAACTGCCTCAGGGGTTCATGGCCCGGCTGGATCTCGATATTGTCAGCGACCAGGACTACCTTACCGAATTCAGGGAAGGTCCCGACGGATTCAACGCAACCCAGGAATCCTTTCTGGAAACCTTCGGGCGCGACCTGGACACCTATGACGAAAACACGCGAACCAACCGGTTGAATCTCAGCCGCAGCTGGTCCCGCTTTTCCCTGAATGCCGATGTGCTGTGGAACGACAACGTAATCAACCGTCGCTGGGAGGAAACCGACGATACCTTGCAGCAGCTGCCGCGGATCGAATTCGACGGCACCAAACAGCAGGCCTTCGAAAGCCCCTTTTATTGGGACCTGGCCTCCGAATACACCTATTTTTACCAGGAGGACGACGATCGGGGCCACCGCGCCGACCTTTACCCCCGGGTCTATCTGCCCCTCAAATGGAAAAACTACCTGTCGGTGGAACCCTCAGCCGGTTGGCGCCAGACCACCTGGGTCATGGACCGCTGGGAGGACGAGGCCCTGGACAAGACCACCTACCGCCAGATTTACGATGCCAAGCTGGATGTCTCCACCGAGTTTTCGAAAATCATGGGGTCGCCGGTGGCCGCCGTCGACCGGATTCGTCACAGCGTCAAACCCCGCGTGGTTTACCAGTACATCCCGGATCAGGACCAGTCCGACCTGCCCGATTTCGACACGGCCATCGATCGCATCGCAGCGGCCAATACGGTCACCTACTCGCTGACCAATACCCTCACGGCCAGACAGTCGAAAAAGCCATCCCCCCCCGGACGCAAGACCACCGGGAAAAAGCCCGAAACCGGCGAAAAGCCACCGCCAAGCATCACAGCGGCAGCACCCGGGGAGGGGCTGGCACAGGAAACGGTCCCGGCGGCTTACGACTACACCCGGTTCTGCCGGTTTTATCTGGAGCAAACCTACGACATCGATGCCGCCAAGGATGACGAACCGGAACCGTTTTCCGACCTTTACGGAGAACTGGATCTCTCCTTCGGGTCCTATTTCAGTCTGGACTCCGATGCCAGCTTCGACACCTACGCGAACGATTTTTCGTCTCACAATGTGGCTGCAGTGGTGAACGACTACCGGGGGGACCGGATGAGGATCGAGCATCGCTACGAAAGGGACGAAAATGAATCGATCTACGGCATCGTGGCCCTCAACCTGACCGGCCGCCTGTCCGTAACAGGCGAATACGAACGCGATCTGCTGGCAGAAAAAGATATTCTGAAAGGTGCCGGCTTTCTCTACACCGCCCAGTGTTGGGCCTTCGATTTCCGCTACACCAACGAAGACGGGGACCACAGTTTCGCGTTTCGTCTGAACCTGATGGGAATCGGCGGATTCGGCAACTAATGCGGGGAATGATGCGTATGCCGCAATAATGAAGAGTGAACGTGGTTCGCAGACATCGGACGGCTCCGACGCTTTTCGCCCGTTGCCTTTTGAAAAAAGGAGTGGTAAACGATTTTCCCTTCGGCAATCCTCCGGAACGGCCGGCGGATTGCCCACGCGACCCTATCCATTCAACCGATGGACCGTCATATGGCAGGCGATAAACTGATTCGCGCATGGTATGCGCTGCACACGAAAAGCCGCTTCGAAAATGTGGTCAACGAAGGGCTGGCCAAAAAGACCATGGACGTCTTCCTGCCCAAAATTACGGTGAAAAGCCGCAGGCGGGACCGCCATAAAATGATCCGCGTACCCCTTTTCCCCGGGTATGTATTCGTCCGCACCGATCTGAATGCCTACGAGCACGTCGAAATTTTGAAAACCACCGGGGCGGTGCGGCTCATCGGCAGCACCCGGGGACCGGTGCCCATTGCCGACAGCACCATCGAGTCCCTCAGGATCATGGTATCGACGGATGAGGAGGTGATCACCGGCACCCGCTTTAAAAAGGGCGACCGCGTAATGGTCATCCGGGGCCCTTTCGCCGGGGTAACCGGCATTTTCTCGACCTATCGGGGCGACGGTCGCGTCGTCGTCAATATCGAGGCATTGGGGCAGTTCGCCGCCGTCAACGTCGCCGCCGAGGATGTGGAGAAGCTTCCGCAGATATTAACATAACTGCTTGACTTTGTATTAAGTTCTGTTTTATACAATCATTTTCGATCCCGTATACACTATCGACGGCTCAAGGAGGATATATGAATAAATTGGAGCTCATCTCCGCTTTGAAAACCCAAGCCGACATCTCCAAGTCCGAAGCGGCAAAAGTGGTCCAGATCTTTTTCGACAGCATGGCCGATGCCATGGCCGACGGCGAACGTGTCGAGATTCGCGGCCTGTGCAGCTTCTTCGTGAAAGAGTACAAGAGTTATACGGGAAGAAACCCCAAGACCGGCGAAAAAGTCACCATCAAGCCCAAAAAGCTTCCTTTTTTCAAAGCCGGCAAGGAACTCAAGGAGCGGGTGGATCAATAGACGGCATGCGAACCCCGAACCTGGAGGTCGGCTCCACCGGCAAGCCATCCCTGCCGACCATGCAGCGATCCAGATCGAACCTCCCGGAATCGACAAAAAATGACGACGGCAACCGGATTTGACGCCATCGTTGGCCAGGACGCCCCCATCAGTCTGCTGAAAACCTTTATCCGCGATGGGACGCATCCCCATGCGTTGCTCTTTTCAGGAGACGAGGGAGTCGGAAAAAAAACCACCGCCACGGCTTTCGCCATGGCCTGCAACTGCCTGACGCTGCAATCGAGCCTTCGCAACCGCCCTCCCCTGGACGCCATCGATGCCTGCGGAGCGTGCGCTTCATGTAAAAAAATCGCCGCCAACCACCATCCGGACGTCATTCGCATCGCTCCCACCTCGGCGGTCATCCGAATCGCCCGGATCCGGGAATTGCTGCAAACCCTGGCATTGAAGCCCAATGAGGCGCACCGACGGGTGGTGATCCTCTCCGAGGCCCAGGCGATGAATCCGGAAGCCGGCAACGCCCTGCTCAAAGTGCTGGAAGAACCACCGGACCGTACCCTGCTGATTCTGACCGCACCGCAGCCGATGGATCTTCTGCCCACAATTGTCTCCCGTTGCAGGCACATCCGCTTCGCTCCCTTGAGCGAACAGGCCATCCGGCAGCTGCTCGCGGGGGAAAAAAAGGTGGATCCGAAGACGCTGGAGGCACTGGCCGGCCTGTGCGGCGGCAGCCTCGCCCGGGCACGGGCGAGGATCGAGGACAGTTGGTTGAATCGCCGGAATTGGCTCGTTGAGGTGCTGACCGACCTCATAACCCATTCCGGCACACCGGACTTTCGAACCTGGCTGGCGCTGGCCGAGCGGCTGGCCGGAAAAAAAGATCATATTGAAGATTCGCTGGAAATCATTACCATGTGGCTACGGGATATCCTGGTCGCCGGCTATGATCCGCAGCGGGTATTGAACCGCGATCGCATGGCAACGCTGGCAGAAGCCGCCGGCAAGGCCGGACCGGCGGCGCTGATCGAACAGATCGACGCCGTGCAGGAAGCCAAAAGCGCCCTGCGCGCCAATACGAACACAAGATTGACACTGGACGCCATGGCCCTGCGGATGGCGCGGGCCTGCTCCTTATAAAGAATTGAAACCATGAATAAAAAAGTGGGAATCCGGTTTAAGACCGGCGGCAAAATCTACGACTTCAGCTGCGGGGCTTTCGTGCTCAATGTGGGCGATCAGGTAATCGTGGAAACGGAAAAAGGCCTGGGCTTCGGAACGGTGGAGACCGCACCGGAGCTGCTGGACGAAACCGGCAAGAAAGGCAAGCCGCTAAAAAAAGTTTTTCGCAAAGCCAACGAAAAGGATCTGATCCAGGTCGAAAACAACAGGGCCCTGGAACGTGAGGCCCATGCCTTTTGCTTGAAAAGCATCAAGGATCTCGGTCTGAAGATGAACCTCTTTTCCGTGGAAAGCACCTTCGACGCCAGCCGCCTGACCTTCTTTTTCACCGCGGACGGCCGGGTGGACTTCAGGCAGTTGGTCAAGGTTCTGGTCAAGCAGTTCCGGGTGCGTATCGAGATGCGCCAGGTGGGCATCCGCAACCAGGCCAAGATGACCGGCGGCATCGGACGCTGCGGACGCATTTTCTGCTGTTCGTCCTTCATGGAAAAGTTCGATCCGGTATCCATCCGCATGGCCAAACAGCAGGGGCTTTCGTTGAACCCGACCAAGATATCGGGTCAGTGCGGCCGGCTGATGTGCTGTCTGACCTTCGAAAACGAGACCTACCGTCAACTCAAACAGCAGTTTCCGAAAATCGGAAAGATGGTGGACTCCAAAGCCGGCCGGGGCAAAGTGACCCGCCATAACGTCATCTGCAATCGTCTGACCCTACGCCTGGAAGAAGGCGGAGAAGTGGAAATCGGTCTCGACGACATTATCACGAACAGGAGTTAAATCATGGCCGCTCCCTTTTATATCACCACCCCCATCTACTACGTAAACGCCCGTCCGCACCTGGGCCATGCCTATACCACTATCGCGGCAGACGTTGTCCGCCGCTTCCACGCCATGAGCAGCGACCGGACCTATTTTCTCACCGGCACCGACGAACACGGGGACAAAATCGTCCGCGCCGCCAAGAAAGAGAACCAGACGCCCAGGCAGTACGTGGACCAGATCAGCGGCCTGTTCCGCAAACTGTGGCCGGAGTTGAACATCTCCAACGACGCCTTCATCCGCACCACCGACAAGGCCCACATGGCCGTGGTGGAGAAAATTCTTCAGCGCATCTACGACGCCGGGGACATCTATTTCAGCGAATACGAAGGACTCTACTGCTTCGGCTGCGAACGCTTCTACACCGAACGGGAACTGGTGGACGGATGCTGCCCGGACCACCAGACGCCGCCGGAAATTATCAAGGAGTCCAACTACTTTTTCAAGATGAGCCGCTACCAGCAGTGGCTCATCGACCACATCCAGCAGCACCCCGATTTTATCCGGCCCGAACGTTACAAGAACGAGGTTCTGGCCTTTTTGCGCGAGCCGCTGGAAGACCTGTGCATCTCCAGGCCCAAATCCCGTATTAAATGGGGCATCACCCTGCCTTTCGACCACGACTACGTGACCTACGTGTGGTTCGATGCCCTGCTCAATTACATCTCCGCCCTGGGCTATCCGGACGGCAAACTGTACAAGACCTTCTGGCCCGTGGCCCAGCATATCGTGGCCAAGGACATTCTCAAGCCCCACGGCATCTACTGGCCCATCATGCTCAAGGCCGCCGGCATCCCGGTTTACCAGCACCTCAACGTCCACGGCTACTGGAACGTGGACCAGAGCAAGATGTCCAAAAGCATCGGCAATGTGGTCGAACCGCTGGAAATGAAAAACGTTTACGGTCTGGACGCCTTCCGTTTTTTTCTCATGCGGGACATGGCTTTCGGCCTGGACTCCAACTTCAACGAAGAGGCCCTGGTTCAGCGGATCAACTCGGATCTGGCCAACGACCTGGGCAACCTCTTCTCCCGGGTGATCTCCATGGCCCACAAGTATTTTGGCGGTGTGGTTCCCGAACCGGACCCCGCCGCCCAAAAGGAGATGGACCTGGGACTGGTAAACAATACCAAAGCGGCTATCGATGCGTACACTGAAAGCATGGAACAGTTCGCCTTTCACAAGGGCCTATCTGCCGTATGGGAATTGATCACCCACCTGAACAAATATGTGGACGTTACCGCACCATGGGTGCTGGCAAAAGACAAGGCCGCGCGCAAACAACTGCAGACGGTGATTTACAACCTGCTGGAAGGACTGCGCATCATATCGGGCCTGATCTATCCGGTAATGCCCGACACCGCCGCCACCATGCAGGCCCACCTGGGACTTTCCGGCGACGACGATTTCTTCAAACTGGAAAAGCTCACCACCTGGAAAAGCCTCAAGGCGGGTGTCAAGCTGAAAAAATCCGTCTCCCTGTTTCCGCGCATCGATCCGGACAAACAAAAGACGGTAGCTGCGGAAAAGCAGCCCTCCGATGCAGTTGCAAAGCCGATCAAACCGGAAATCACCATCGACGATTTTGCCAAAATCGATTTGCGCGTGGCCACCGTGGTGGCCGCCAAGGCGGTCCCCCGGGCTAAGAAGCTGTTGGAGATCACCGTGGATATGGGCGAAGAGCGGACCATCGTTTCAGGCATTGCCGGCCACTATGATCCGGAAGCATTGGTGGGCAAGCAGGTCATTGTCGTGGCCAACCTGAAACCGGCCAAACTCATGGGGGTGCTCTCCAGGGGCATGCTCATCGCGGCAACGGACGATGCCGGCGTAACGGTGGCCACGTTGGACAAACCGGTCAAGCCGGGTACGGCGCTGTCCTGACGGCGGCTTTTAAAACGGAACGATTGAATCTTGCCCCTGTTCAGAGGAAAAAAAACGCCGGCGCATCAACTCGACCACCTCGACTGGCGGGCCTATCAGGAGCGCCTGCGGCGGCAGTACCTGCCGACCCGGCGCGACCGACTGCACCACCGCAAATACAGCGGGTTCGTCCTGGTCTTCGTGGTTCTATTGTTGGGGGTCGGATATTGGGTCCTTGCACCCGGTTCCCGGGAGGAAAAACATGTCCCTGCCCGGCAGGCGACAGCACCGGCAGCGGTTGACACCGGTGCACGGATCGAGAAAAGCGATGTTCAGATCCTTCTGGGCAGTACGCCGCTGGTCAACCTGAAAGAGCACGTCCTGCAAGTGACATTCGACGGCCGCCCCTACCGGGTGGCGACCAGCCTGAACCTCGATCTTCAGCAGTATCTGCTCAAGCGCATGGACCGGGTCAACTCCCGTTATATCGGCATCGTGGCCATGGAACCCGATACGGGCCGGATCCTGACCATGGCCGGATTCAATAAAATCGATCCCCAGCAGGACCCTTGCCTGACCGCCGATTATCCGGCAGCCAGCCTGTTCAAGATCGTAACGGCGGCAGCGGCGGTCGAGGAGAAGGGCTATGGGGCCGGGACCCGATTGAAATTCAACGGGTACAAGCATACCCTGTACAAGCGCCAATTGACGGACAAGACCAACCGCTACACCAATTCCATCTCTTTCAAGGATTCGTTCGCCCAGTCCGTCAATCCGGTGTTCGGCAAAATCGGAGCCCTGTATCTGGAGCCCCGGGCTCTCGAAGTCTATGGAGAGGCCTTCGGCTTCAACCGAAGCGTGAATTTCGAGCTTCCCTGGCCCACCAGCCGGCTGGCAGTAGATGACGACACCTACCACCGGGCCGAAATCGCCAGCGGATTCAACCGCCAGACCACCCTCAGCCCCCTGCACGGGGCGGTCATCGTCTCGGCCGTGGTCAACGGCGGCACACCGGTGGAGCCGACCCTGGTCGACCGGATCACCGACGATGCGGGCAAACCGGTCTACGAAACCCGGCCACGGTTCATGGAGGCGGCGGTATCTGCACACACGGCCGAGGTGCTGCGCCAATTGATGACCGCCACGGTGACATCGGGCACGGCCAGGAAAATATTTCGCGGATACCGCCGCAGCAAGGTCCTTTCCCGCCTGACGCTGGGCGGCAAGACCGGATCGATTTTCAATCGCGCCCACGATGCCCGTTTCGACTGGTATGTGGGCTATGCGAACGAGAAAAAGGGCCACGAAAAAATGGTGGTGGCCGTGGTGGTGGCCCATGAAGAGTATATCGGCATTCGGGCCGGGCAGTACGCCCGCATGGCCATCGAACATTACTTCAAGGACTATTTCGCCAGGCAGAAAGAAAACGGCGAGGACTCCAGCGGATAGGAAAAGGAGATCGATTATGCCAGGATTTGAAATTTTCGGCGACGAGGAGCGCAGCCAGGTCAACGATGTACTAGAAACGGGCGTTTTATTCCGCTACGGATTTGACGGCGCCCGCCAGGGCCACTGGAAGGCCCGGGAATTCGAGGCCGAACTGGCCCAACGCCTGAAAGTGGCCCATGCGCATCTTTGTGCCAGCGGCACCGCGGCCCTTTCCATTGCCATGGCGGCCTGCGGGATCGGCGCCGGGGACGAGGTGATCGTGCCGCCGTTTACCTTCGTGGCCACCGTCGAGTCGGTGCTCATGGCCGGGGCCGTACCGGTCTTTGCCGAAATCGACGAAACGCTCTGCCTTTCGCCGGAAGGGATTGAGGCGGCCGTCACACCGGCCACCCGGGCCGTCATTCCCGTGCACATGTGCGGCTCCATGGCCCGCATCGATGAAATTCAGGCGCTTTGCGACCGCAAGGGGCTGATCCTTCTGGAAGATGCCTGCCAGAGCGTGGGGGCCAGCTACCGGGGCAAGGCTTTGGGCAGCTTCGGCAAGGCTGGCTGCTTCTCCTTCGACCCGGTCAAGACCATTACCTGCGGCGAAGGGGGCGCCGTCGTTACCGACGACCAGGATGTCTACAAGGCCGCCCATGCCTATGCCGACCACGGCCACGACCACATCGGCACAGACCGCGGCGCCGAAGACCACCTGATCATCGGCGCCAACTACCGCATCAGCGAACTCAATGCCGCCGTGGGCCTGGCTCAGCTGCGAAAACTGGACTGGATTCTGGACACCCAGCGGCGCAACAAGGCGGCCATCAAAACGGCCATGCAGGCCGTTGATGGGGTTACCTTCCGCCAATTACCGGACCCGGAAGGAGACTCGGCCACCTTCCTGACCTTTTTCATGCCGGATCTGCAGAGCGCCCGGGCGGCAGTCAAGGCCCTGGGTCAAGCCGGCGTGGATGGCTGTTTCCACTGGTTCGACAACAACTGGCATTACTTGCGCAAATGGAACCATTTCCAGGCGCTGCGGGCATCGGCCCGCCTGGCCGTCCAGACCCTGCCCAACTGCCCGGACTATGGTTCCATCGCCCTGCCGGCATCCGACGCCCTCATGGAAAGGGCCATCTCCATGCAGATCAAGCTGGGATGGACCGAAGCACAACTGCAGCAGCGTATCGACGCAACGCTGGCGGCCCTGAAAGAGGTCGTTTAAAAATATTGAGGATTCAACAGGAAATTTGGAATTCATCTTTTTGTCTTTCAACCCCTTGAATCCTCGGCTAACAATTTATAGATAAAATTCAAACAAGGATGGACATATGTTTCGCAACTTTAAAATGGTTTCCAAAGTGGTGTTCGGGCGGGGGTGCTTCTCCCAACTGGGCGACATCCTCGATGAGCAGCGGTCCGGCAAAAACGCGGTCATGGTGTTTTTGGTGGACGATGTTTTCGAATCCGGACGGCTCAAGGACAGGCTGCCCATGAAAGCCGACGACCTGTTGATCTGGGTCAATGTGGACGACGAGCCCAAGACCAAATATGTGGATCAGCTCACCACACAGGTTAAAAAGTACATGGTCGATAAACATGATCGCCGCCCCTCGGGGGTGATCGGCATCGGCGGCGGCAGCACCATGGACCTGGCCAAGGCCGTTGCGCTCATGCTCACCAACGAAGGTTCCTCCGCCGATTACCAGGGATGGGATTTAATCAAGAACCCGGCGGTCTACCACTGCGCGGTTCCGACGCTGTCGGGAACCGGGGCCGAGGTCTCCCGCACCACGGTGCTCACCGGGCCGGAAAAGAAGCTGGGCCTCAACTCCGATCACACCGTCTTCGACCAGATTGTCCTGGATCCGGAGATGATCGCCGATGCCCCCAACCCGCAGCGGTTCTATACCGGCATGGACTGTTACATTCACTGCGTGGAATCGCTGACAGGGACCTACCTCAACAGCTTTTCCCAGGCCTATGGCGAAAAATCCATGGATTTGTGCCGCCAGGTATTTCTCACCGACACCCCGGATGCCGACGACAAGCTGATGATGGCCTCCTATTGCGGCGGCATGAGCATCGCCTATTCCCAGGTGGGCATCTGCCATGCCCTGTCCTACGGACTTGCCTTCGTGCTGGGCATGCATCACGGCATCGGCAACTCGGTGGTCTTCGACTACCTGGAGGACTACTACCCGGAAGGGGTGCGCGAATTCCGCAAGATGATGGACCGTCAGGGAATCGACCTGCCGCGTAATCTGGTGTCGGGCCTCACCGACGCCCAGATGGACACCATGATCAACGTGGCCCTGGTGCTGGAACCCCTGTGGGAAAACGCCCTGGGCAAGGACTGGAAAACGATCATGACCCGGGACAAGATCCGAGAACTGTACCTGAAAATGTGACGGTTTAAAAAAATTGTATTCTGAGAAGCGGGATAAAGGAATGCCATGAGCGCAAACCGAATTGTACTTTCTGCCAGAAGAACGGCAGGGTTTCTGTCCGATCTGCAACGAAAAATCCGCAGCCGCAATTTCCAGTGGCCGGCCGTTTGCTGGGGCCGTCACCCGTCGCGGGTGCAAGGCCCGGCAATTATTTTCTTTCCCTGCTCTGCCAGTCTGCTGTGTTGCGGCCTGGCCGGCATCATTGCCGTCAAAGGCAAAACCAGGGGAAAAATCGATATCGATCTCGCCGGCCTGGAAAACCGCATCGACACCGCTGCCGGCGCCGGCCTGGATTCCTGCGCCCGTCGGATCGATGCGATCGCCGATGGCTACCTGGCCGGGCAGGCTACGCTGAACACTTTGCTGTCCGACATCCGGGCGCTCAAAAGGGAGGACTCCTTTCTGGCCCTTTTTTCGAATCCGTCCGCCCGGCAGCATCTGGCCCGATTATCCGCCCGGCTGGCCGCCCTGCTGAAAGAAGAACAGGATCGATTGTCCGAACAGGTTGGCAGCCTCGACCCCCAGGCGGTGGATATCATCGCCACCCGCATTGAAATGCTAAAAGACATGGTCTGGTGCCTGGATGTGGAACTGGCCGCAAATATCGAGCGGGTCCAGGTCCTGATGTCCGGCGGCGAAGCACCCGTTGCCGACGGCTGCGTCACCGTTTTCCGCCAGATCAATGCCGTCCTCAACAGCATCGACCGGTTGGAGGTGCGCGGCCGGGATTCGGCGGGCATCTCCATTCTGTTCATTTTGCCGGCAGCTACATTCGAACCGTTGCAGGCCGAATTAACCGAGGCAAACCTGGCCGCCAAGTTCGAAGAGCGCATGCAGGGGGAAGTACTGAGCAACGCCAGCATCAGCTTCAACCGCTCTACTGCCGAAAATGGCGATGCTATCGTGGCTCTCACGATGGTTTACAAGATCGCTGCCGAGATCGGCAGCCTGGGCGACAACATCCGCTTTTTGCGCGGCCAGATTCAAAAGGATCGTATCCTGCAAAAAATCGCCGCCGCGCCGCACACGTTTCACACGGTATCCTCCCATACCCGCTGGGCCTCGGTAGGGGCTATCACCGAACCCAACTGCCACCCGGTGGACAACACCCTGGCCGGCGCCTGCCTGAAGGAACACCCCATTATCCATGCCTGCCTCAACGGCGATATCGACAACTACATGGAACTGAAAGCCGCCGTGGAGGCCGACGGGGGCAGCATCCCCGGGTCGATTACCACGGACACCAAAATCATCCCCCTGCAGATCGAAAAACATCTGCAGACCGGCGTGGACGTGGCCGAGGCCTTCCGGCTGGCGGTCAGCGACTTCCAGGGGTCCCACGCCATTGCCATGCACACCGATCTGGCCCCGGGAAAATTTTTTCTGGCCCAGAAGGGCAGCGGCCAGGCTGTTTTCGTTGGATTGGCCGAAGACCATTACATGTCGGCCTCGGAGGTCTACGGATTCATCGAAGAAACACAACGTTTCTTGAAGATGAACGGCGAACAGGTGGCCGAAGGCAAAAACGGTCCGACCCAGGGACAGATTTTCGTGCTGGACCAGCGCTCTGCCGGCGGCCTGTCCGGAATCACGGCCATGTATTATGATGGCACGCCCATCGAACTGACCGACGACGACATCAAGCACACGGAAATCACCTCGCGGGATATCGACCGCCAGGACTTTTCCCACTACTTTCTCAAAGAGATCTCCGAAGCGCCCCTTTCGGTGGAACGCACCCTGCTCAATCGCTGGAAGGTCCGGGAAGAAGAAGACGGCCAGCACTATGCGGTTCACCTGGACGAACGGGTTTTCCCGCCTTCGTTGGAAACGGCTTTTCGTGAGGACCGCATCCGGCGAATCTTTTTCGTGGGCCAGGGAACGGCCGGCGTGGCGGCCCAGGCCTGCGCCGATATCCTCAAGTCCTACCTGGCCGACCCCACGGTGCAGCTGCGGGCCCTCAAGGCCTCGGAGCTGTCCGGATTCGAACTGAACGAGGGCGACGACGCCACCAGCATGGCCGACACCCTGGTGGTCGCCATCAGCCAGTCCGGGACCACCACCGATACCAACCGTACCGTGGACATGGTGAAGGCCCGCGGCGCCCACACCCTGGCCATCGTCAACCGGAGAGATTCCGACATTACCTTCAAGGTGGACGGCGTTTTGTACACCTCCAGCGGTAGGGATATCGAGATGAGCGTGGCCTCCACCAAGGCCTTCTACTCCCAGATCGTGGCCGGCGCCCTGCTGGGCCTCAAGGTGGCCGGCATCAAGGGCCGCCGATCCAGCGAGTTTCTTTCGGATCAGATTGCCGAACTGCTGCGCATTCCGGAACATATGCGCAGCGTTCTGGCACTGGGGCCTTCCCTCCAGAAATCAGCCCGCCGACTGGCGGCCACCAAAACCTATTGGGCGGCCGTGGGCAGCGGCCCCAACAAGGCGTCGGCCGACGAGATCCGCATCAAACTCAGCGAACTGTGCTACAAAACCATCTCTTCGGATTTCGTGGAAGACAAGAAGCACATCGATCTTTCCTCCGAACCGCTGATCATCGTCTGTGCGGCCGGCTGCCGGGGAACCGTTATCGGGGACATCATCAAGGATACGGCCATCTTCAAAGCCCACAAAGCGGCCCCGGTGATCATTGCCGACGAGGGGGAGGAGCGTTTCGCCCCTTACGCCGAAGACGTATTTCACGTTCCCCAGGTCAGCCCCCAGTTCGCTCCCATCCTCAACACGCTGGTGGGGCACATCTGGGGCTATCATGCCGCGCTGGCCATCCACGACGGTTCGCGCTTTCTCCATGAGGTCCGGGAATCGCTATACACCACCCTCGACGAAATGGCCGACCGGGGACTGGATGTCTACGAAGCCGTCCTGGAGAAAAGCTTCCGGGAGAAAATTGCCGAATTTTACCGGGCCTTTCGCGAACGCCGCAGAAATGTCCGCTTCCCGGCGGCCATTACCCATGCGTCGGATCTGACCCTGCTGTTCAAATACCTCTCCGGTCGTCTGCCCCTGACCGATTTCGAGTTGGATTTCGGGCTCAAGGGAACGGCCAAAAACGTCATCGACACCCTTTTCCGGGTGCTGGGAGAATCCATCAACCTCATGTCCCGCCCGGTGGATGCAATCAAGCATCAGGCCAAGACGGTCACCGTGGGGACCAGCCGCATCAGCGAACGGGTCGAAGGGGTGCTCTTCGACAGCCTGACCGACCACGAACTGGATATCGCCCAGGTGGTCAACCGCAACGTCATCGTCATGAAGAACATCCAGGGCGTGATCGACCACGTCAAGGGCAGCATCCTCTACCGCATCGACGGCCTCGGGCTGCTCGGCGACCCCACCGATCAGACCACCATCACGATTCTGAAAAAAACGGGGATCCTGGCCGAACTATCTTCCCGGGTGGAAAAGGACCCTGTTCTCAAGGGCACCAAACGCATCATCGTTCGTGAGGGAAACGTCTACATCGGCAAGGGCCGAAAAGACGGGCGCAGCATCGTGGTCATCCCGGCCACCTCCGAGGACCCCACCGACGGCAGCCGCATTCGCTACCTGCTGCTGCTCAATATCGGCTTCAAAGAGGAAATCCCGCTGGCCGTCAAAGTCAAGGCCCTGGGCGGCAAATACGAACACATCAAGAACATCGTCCAGGAGAACAGTGTTGCCTGGTCCGATGACTACCTGGAAGATGTTCCCGTGGATGACCTGTTTGGCCGTTCAGCGGAAAAATTGGCCGAGGGGATGGTGGAAAGGCACCGTTGATCCGCCCTCAGATCTTCTCCAGCAACTCGCACAGCAGCCGCACGCCGAAACCGGTCCCACCGGCCCCGCAATAATCCGACGCTTTTTTGATCCAGGCCGGACCGGCAATGTCGATATGGGCCCAGCGCGAATCGCCGACGAATTCGGAGAGAAACAGGGCCGCCGTGATGGCACCGCCCCAGCGCCCGCTGCTGATGTTGTTCATATCGGCAAAATCGTTTTTTAAAAGCTCCTTGTAATCCTCCGGCAGAGGCAGCGGCCAGCAGCGTTCATGGGTCGTTTCGCCGGCGGCCACGATAGCATCGGCCAGTTGCCGGTCCTTGGAGAAAACACCGGCGATCTTCTCGCCCAACGCCACCACACAGGCGCCGGTGAGGGTGGCCAGATCGATCACGGTATCCGGCTTGTACTGTTCGATGGCCCATGCCAGGGCATCGATGAGAATCAGCCGCCCCTCGGCGTCGGTGTTGCCGATTTCGATGGTTTTTCCGGCATAGGACCGGACGATGTCTCCCGGCCGGATGGCCGTTCCGGAAGGCATATTCTCCACCAGAGGCATGACGCCGACCACCCTGACCGACGGTTTCAGGCGCGCCACCGCCAGCAGGGTACCGGCAACGGCGGCCGCCCCGGCCATGTCCATTTTCATGGTTTCGATGCTGCCCGACGGCTTCAGGTTGATTCCGCCGGAGTCAAACGTCACGCCCTTGCCGACGAGAACGATGGTCTTTTTCGCGTCCCGGGGCGCGTATTCCAGGGCCACCAGCCGCGGCTTGGCGTTGCTGCCCTGCCCCACGGCCAGCATGGCGCCAAACTTCTGCTCCTTCAGCCAGCGCTCATCCATCGCCTTGGCCTTGAGCCCGGCCGACTTGGCGGTCTTCTGAATCATTCCGGCAAAATCCGGCGGCCGCTTGTCGTTGGAAGGCGTGGTCACCCACTCGCGTGCCATGATGCTTCCTTGGCATACGGCGGTGACGGTATCGGCGAGATCGGCGTGGGCCTTTTTCTGGGCCGCCGTGACCATGAGAACGATCTTGCGGACCGGTTTGTGCTCTTTTTTCTCTTTATAGCGGTCGAAGATGTGGTTACCCAGAGAGCCGCCCTCCAGCAACGCTTTAAGGAGCGCGGCGGCTTCCAGGTTGAAGGCGGAGGCCGTCGGCGTTGCGACCGTCATGGTGCCCAACCCGGCCTTGATGCAGAAGCTGACGGCTTTTCCGGCAAAGGCGCGCATGGTTTCGAGAGTCACCTTTTCCTGCTTGCCGATGCCGAAAAGGACGGCTCGTTCAATCTTGGTTCCCTCGGGTTGGTACAGGGTAACGCGATCTCCCGGTTTACCCTTGAATTCCGCCAGCGCTTTGGCTGCTGCAGCCAGCGCCTTCACGGTCGGGTCGCTGTGAATATCCTCTTCTTCGCATACGGGTACGATCAGGGTTTCCACCCGGGCGCGCTTCAGGTTGACCGACTTCAGTTCAAGCATGCCAGATTCTCCCTTCATGGATGGGCCGACTTGTTTTTATCTTTTAATGGTCACCTTCTTCATGATCACCGGTTCGGCCGGCTTGTCCATGGGACCGGTGGCAATGGAGCCGATCTTCATGACCACATCCATGCCTTCGGTGACTTTGCCGAATACCGAATGACGGTCGTCCAGGTGGGGCGTCGGCGCCAGGGTAACGAAAAACTGGCTGCCGTTGGTGCCGGGTCCGGCATTGGCCATGGAGAGGACCCCGGGGCCGTCGTGACGCAAATCGGGATGGAATTCGTCTTTGAACTGATAGCCCGGGCCGCCGGTGCCGTTGCCGAAGGGGCATCCGCCCTGAATCACGAAACCTTCGATAATGCGATGAAAGCTCAGGCCGTCGTAGTAGTTGCCGCCCCGGACCGTCTCCTGCCGGCCCTCGGCCAGGTTGATGAAATTCCACACGGTTTCGGGGCACTCCTTGGCGTACAGTTCCGCCTCGAAGGTTCCCATATTGGTCTCGAATACCGCCGTGGCCCGATCGATTTTTTCCTTGTAGCTCTCTTTCTGGTTGGACATCGTTTTCTCCTTGTACATGGAATGAAAAACCACGCCGTGCGCGGGCGTGGAAGAAGCTATCTGAATGGCAGGTAATATAGGGGCATCCGCCGGTGGTGTCAATGTCCTCTATCTTCCTCCGACTTCCGCCAACTCCCGATCATAACGATCAATGACAGACGCCCAGGCGTGACGGGCCATCATTTCAGCAAGCACCGGCCGGTGGTGGGCAAAACGCTCGGGATGGCGCAGGATCGCAGCCAGCTTGGAGGCCAGATCCGCATCGTCCGCATACAGGAAAAGACGGTGGAATTCCTTGGGCAAAATTTCCGGGTAGGAAAGCCGACGGGGAAGCAGCGGCAGGCAGCCATGGCGTATGGCTTCGACCGCGGCAATGCCGAAGTTCTCCTGAATGGCCGTGCTCACGGCAACACAGCCCTTTTTGAGCCACTGGACGTACTGTTCCCTGTCGGGCACATAGCCGTAGTAAACGATCTTTTCGCCGAAGCGGGATCGTGCATCAAGAAAGGCCCCGGGCTTGACCTGACTGGTTTCACCGAGAAGCGCCAGTCGAAAATCGATTCCCATGCGCTCCACCCGATCCAGGGCGTCGAAAAAGGCCTCGGGGTTTTTGTCGAATTCCCAGCGGTGATTCCAGACGACCAGGGGCGGACCGGCAGGCAGCGGTTCCGGTTCAAAAAGATCCGGATCGAAACGGCAGCCCGGATGGAGGACTGCGGCCTTGCTGCGGATTTCCTCGGTGGCCCAGTGGGGCTTGAATTCCGGCATCCGGCCGATAAATCCGGGAAGATCCCTGAAAAAGTGATTGAAATGAAATTGTGAATTGAAAAGAATCCGGTCCGCGCACAAGGCCGTGGTAATATCGGTAAAAACAAACTGCAGGTCCATCTGCTCACCGGGTGCCAGGGGGTAGGTTGTCTGGCTTTCGTGCAGATAAAGCAATACGGGTGGGCAGCGGCCGGGGCAAAGGGCCTTGAAATCCGCCAGGCTCATCAGGCCGGTGGTGACGATTCCGTCGTAGGCGGACAGGTCGCCCACTGTGCGGATAAAGTGCAGAGCCGCCCCGCGCATGCGCCATTTCCAGAATCGGGCGGGCAAGGTCGCCAGATGGATGTCGTGGCCCGAGTGTGCCACCAGTCCCTTGGCGAAATCCCGGTGGGAACCACCGTAGAACGACTCCAGAAAGAGAAATTTCATTGTTCTCGCATGGTGGGGCGTCAGTTCGTCTCCACGCTGCTCATGTAGGCATGCAGCTCGTCGAAGGCCAGTTCTTCCACCCGGGCGCGGCCCAGGCTCTCCAGAAGAACGAAATGAATGAGATCGCCTTCACGTTTTTTGTCCTTGCGAATTGCAGCCAGCATGGCGGCAAGGTCTACGGGCGGGCGCACCGGAAGGCCATAGCCGGCGATGATCCGCTCTAAGCGGGCAGCCTCCCGCGCATGCAGCAGCCCCATCTTCACAGACAGCTTCGCCGCCAATACCATTCCGATGCCTACGGCCTCCCCGTGGGGGATGCCGGTGAGTTTTTCAATGGCATGGCCGAAGGTGTGGCCGAAGTTCAGTTTGCGCCGCTCGCCTTTCTCGCGTTCGTCCTGGGTCACCACCTTGGCCTTGATTTCCACGGACCGATAGACCAGGTATTCCACGATGGCTTTGTCCAGTCTCAGGGCTTCGTCCTGGTGAGCATCCAGAAAATCGAGCATGCGATCGTCGGCGATGGCACCGTGTTTGATGATCTCGGCGAAACCGCAGAGCACCTCCCGGACCGGCAGGCTTTGCAGCGCCGTCATGTCGCAAATGACAAAATCAGGCTGATTGAACACCCCCACCATGTTCTTGTACCCGCCGAAATTCACGCCGTTTTTGCCGCCCACACTGGCATCCACCTGGGCCAGCAGGGTCGTGGCGACAAACCCGAAGGACAATCCCCGCATATAGGTGGAGGCAACGAATCCGGCGATGTCGCAGACAATGCCGCCCCCGATCCCCAGGATAAGACTCGATCGGTCGGCTTCCAGTTCCACCAGTTGCCCATAGATCTTTGCCACGGTGTCCAGTGTTTTTATCTTCTCACCCAGGCCGATCGTAATTATCGGACAGTCGGGAAAGCGCTGTCGATAAAGGCCCTCAATCGTCGTGTCGGTGACGATCACCGTCCGGCGTGGGTCGATGTAAGCAATCAGGTTGTCAATGGATTCACCCACCAGCAACTGGGAAGAACCGGAGGCACCGCGAACCAGTAATTTCTTCATCACATCACCATGGCTGTAGAGTTATCGAGCAGTTCAGGCCAATTCTGCGTTGCTGGGCGTCTTTCTTACCACAGTCCCAACGGATGGAAAAGCCCAACCCAACCTTCATCCCTCATCCATCTTCCTTCTTCCCTCCTCCATCGTCCCTCTTCCCTCAGCTTTTTTCGCCACGCTTGCCACCCACCCCGGTTTTGGGGTATGCTGGATTAATTTTTCCAAAACCTTCATCAAAAAGGCGCGCAACCGCTATGGACCCGGTAGTCATCCCCATCGACGGCGTCCTTGATCTGCACACCTTCGCCCCGGGCGAACTTAATACCCTTTTGGATGATTATATCGACGCCTGTCTCGACGCCAATATCCATGATCTGCGGATCATTCACGGCAAGGGCAGCGGCGTGCTGCGCCAACGCGTCCACGCCCTGCTGAAAAAAGACCCCCGCGTAGGGCGCTATGAAGATGCACCGCCGGAAGCTGGAGGGTGGGGGGCGACGCTGGCAACCCTTATAGGGAGGTGACATGGCCGCAAAAGGAAAAATCCTGGTGGTGGACAACGAGACGGATCAGTTGGAGATGGTCAGGGAAATTCTCCAGCGAATGGGATACGAGGTTCGGACAACGGACAGCCCCCAAAGGGCTGTCGAAATGGTGCGAGAAGTGGACTTTCGGGTGATTCTTATCGACCTGATCATGCCCGAAATCGACGGCACCGAGCTTTGTGAGCAGATCAAACGGGTTTGTCCGGCCAGCGCCATCTACGCCTACTCCGGCCACGCCCATCTATACAGTTCCGAACAGTTGCGGCGGGCCGGGTTCCAGGGAACCATCACCAAGCCGGCCACCATGAGCGAAATCAAAACGGCCATCGGGCAGGCCATGTAGCGGGGATAAAACACCCGCCATCAATCCGAAACAAGCGAGGCAGATGCAATGATGCTGAAAAAGATTATAAGCGGCGGCCAAACCGGTGTGGACCGGGCAGCCCTGGACACGGCCATGCGCCTGGGCTTGCCCCACGGAGGCTGGATTCCCAAAGGGCGGCTTGCCGAAGACGGCCCCCTGCCCTCCTATTACCAGCTTCAAGAGATGCCCACGGAGGAATACGCCGCCCGCACGGAGAAAAACGTCCTGGATTCGGAAGGCACCCTGCTGATTACCCGGGGAACGCCCAGCGGCGGCAGCGATTATACCCGCAAAATGGCCTTAAAGCATGGCAAACAGCTGCTGCACATTGACCTGACCCTCGGCCAGCGGGCCTCCGACGCGGCATCGCTGATCGCCTCCTGGATCGAGATGAACCGCATCGAAACCCTCAACGTGGCCGGTTCCCGGGCCAGCGGTGATCCGGCCATTTACATGGACACGGTCAACATTCTCACCCACCTGCTGCGATGAAGCCGCCACTCCCCGACCTGCCGCTGGAAGGCACGATAACCGCCAGGCAGTGCGAGTGCTGCGGCCATCACGAGATCGGCATCGTCACTCGCTCCGGCGAATATTTTCCACTCAAATCCGGTATGCGGGTGACCATTACCGAAGCAAAGGACCGACCGGACGAGGACACCGGGATCTGACACCTTCCCCTGCACAAGTTAACCAGGGACAACTGGTTGCCTGTCAATCTCTAATCGATAAATTGCGACAATTTGCTGTGACAGTTTTTCAGTTGCACGATCAGTCGATCATAATGGTGAATATTGCGCAGCGCCCGAATAATCAGATAGCTTCCCAAAACAATCAGGGCAGCCAGCATAACGCCTAAAGGGATGATCAGCGGCAGGACGTGCAGTACATCATAGTGACGGGATGTGGCAATCAGCAGGCCCAGCACAGACAGCGGCAGGGCGAACACGGCGATGCCGGTACGCATGGCCGCCAGGGAGGTTCGTTTTTCCGCCAGGAGCAACTGAGCCTCGTTGATGATAATGGCATCGGA
This sequence comes from uncultured Desulfosarcina sp., assembly GCF_963668215.1. NCBI lineage: Bacteria > Pseudomonadati > Thermodesulfobacteriota > Desulfobacteria > Desulfobacterales > Desulfosarcinaceae > Desulfosarcina > uncultured Desulfosarcina sp. The sequence goes on along the minus strand of NZ_OY764190.1, from coordinate 3,799,378 downwards.
ACCCCCTATATCTTCCGAGCAGGTTGTCGTCTGTTTCTCCATCGCTTTTCCAAGAAATTCTAAAACCCGCCATGATCGGCCTTCTTAACGAGCCGACACCTCCGGCCTGTTTTGGTTCTGCCCTGATCTATACAGCCAAATCCGTCCCTGTTGCAACCAGTGCATTGGATTTGATGGATCTATCGTGACCGACGGGAAGCCTCGAAAATTCCGCTACGGTCATTCGAAACCTGCCTGTTCTGGATTCAGTTATAAAAAACCCCACCAGATCTCTGGTGGGGTTTTTACGACGTTCGTGTTGTTGTAATTAGAGCAATCTACCCTTTAATTTTCTACGGATGCCGGACAGCCCGAGCAAACCTGCGCCAAGCAGCCAGATTCCGGCCGGAATCGGCACCGGCGTCGCTTCCACCGTCAACGACGCTGTATCGATCCGGAAGTCGTTAGGCAAGCACCCGCTTTCGAAGGCAATGACAAGGGTAATGAACCGGCCATCTTCCAAATAATTTTCGAGACCGTAGTCAAGCAAATTTATTGTCAGTTCCGCAGTTTTGTATGATCCGGACAACAATGTCCAAACGTTTCCAAGCTCGAACTGGTAGGTTCCCAAATTCTCATCTCCATCCATGAAGCTTGAATAGATGGTTATCTCTTCGGAAGCAATATCAGCTGACGCAAAAGTAAATCCGAGTTCAGCCGCCTCGATTTGGTATGCGTTGGCGATGAATGTCGTTTCATCATCTGTCGGTGTTTCCCTATAGCTCTCTACACTATCGGAGGGACTATATAGAGCTGCTGTTTCGCCCAACATAGTCAAATTGAATACAAACCGTGCATACCACCCTTCAGAAACATCGAAATAGTCCCCGTCACCAATCCCCCCAAGAAATGTTTCGGTAAAGGTGTCCGCTTTTGCTAACATAGGCGCCTGCAAAACGCCTGCAACGAAAATCAACAAGGCGAAAGCGACAATTGCGGTTCTTGATTGAAAACGGTAGTGTAGCATTCTTTTTAACCTGTTCATCTGCCCGCCCGCCTCCTTGCTGGCTGGATCATTTTAATCTCAGGGAGATAAAATCGAAAAGCCCAAACTGGACAACCTCGATAATTGTCCACTTTGGGCTTTCTGTTTCCTGTTCAGGTCAGCAAAGTACCCCACATTGAGTTTGTAACGCTACGTATATTTTGTGTTAAAAAATGTCAAATTAGGATTGTGTTAGTGCCATATCTTCCCATCCATCAGCATCAATAATGGAACCCTGGTGGGAAAAATCGCATTCCTAACAAAAATCTAATATTCCGGAAATAGCATTCGGATCGTGGGAAGCACGTACGCGGGGGACGCAGACAATCCGAGGCCCCGCGGTACCGTTGCGGGGATTCCCATAAATTTCAGATAATTGGATAGCTTTTGGGATAACACGATGGAAAAACGAATTTTCTTTTTGACTGAACAATCAAGGCTGTCGAGGCGGTCTCTTGTGAAAAACAGGGACGGTCTCAACCGATCTGCCTACGCTATTGTCAAACAATACCAGGCAGGATCGCTGCCGGATGTCAACACGCATCAGGGGTGGCCCCTGCTATGGAAGGATCTGAATAAAATTCTGCGAAACCGGTGCCCTGGTTTTTCCGATCTGGAATACGGAATCGCCCTGAACATGGGATTTGATCTTCCAAAAGAAGAGTCTTCGCCATAAATGGCTGCCCCGCAAGCGCCCTGCCCATCCGGACGGAAATGAAATCCCGAACCTGTTGACGGATCGCTTCTTTATTGACCTCATTGTTTTCGATTCCACCAAAGCTGTTCCGAAAAGTTTTGCCTTTCCATCACCCGTCAAAACCAGCTGGCAGACCATTCTAAAGCTCACCATAGATCGGCCGATACAATCAGTATCAAGGGCCGCCGCCATTATTCGGACCCGGTTCAATCACCAGACCCGGCATCATGAATTGAGGCAGGCAATGTTCCCTATGTGCGGTACTTAGCAGCACCTGTTCGCTGTCAGTAGATCGGGCCAACGATTTACCGGTGAACATATCGCTTACAAGGAGTGACCTGTTGAGAAAATTCGCTGAATTTGCCTTGCCGGCATTCCTGGTTGTTGCTCTTTTCGGCATCACCGTTTTCTTTTTCATTCTTCCGCGACTGGAAGCAACCATCCTGGCCAGCAGGCAATCCTCCGTTCGCGAACTGGTTCGCTCCATCGAATATCTGCTGAACACCTATCAAGAAGATGTCGACAATGGTCTGCTCGATCTGGCCGAGGCGCAAAATCGTGCGCTGCGGAGAATCCGATCGTTCAGGTACGGGATCGACATGGATAACTATTTTTGGGTCAGCGATCTGAAGGGCCGCTTTCACATGCACCCCATCCGTCCGGACCTGGTCAATCAGGATTTCGATACGATCACGGATCCTCAGGCGCGGCAATTTCTTCAGAAAAGTATCGATGTCGCCACCCGCCAGAAAAGCGGTTTCATCGAATACATGTGGAAAAATCGGCCGGATGAGACCCGAACACATTCAAAACTTGCCTATGTTTCTTTATTCGAGCCATGGAAATGGGTTATCGGTTCCGGTCTTTACTACGACGATGTTAGAGATGAAATCGCCGCGTTGACGCGTGATCTCACCTTGGTCGGCATCGGGGTCCTGCTGTTTTCGGCGCTTCTCAGCGGGTATCTGACCTGGCGCGGTCTAATCGTCAGAAAGGAGCAAAGAAGAGCCGAAAAGGCGCTGCAGCAAAGTGAAATGCGGTTTCGCAATCTATTCATGATGTCTCCGGTCCCCATGATTCTCGTCGACCGAAAAATCGGAATTGTCGAAGTGAACGAACAATTTACGCAGATTGTCGGTTATACCCGCGATGATTTGTCGATCAGAGGAAAATGGTGGGAACTGGCCTACCCGGATCCGGTTTATCGGCAATCCGCCATATCCGCCTGGCAAACCGCGGTTCACGATACACTGGAAAATAACACGATTGTGGAGCCTTTTGAGAACAACGTAGCCTGTAAGGACGGAAGAACGAGAACCATGTTGACCGGAGCAAGCACGATCGAAAAAAACATCCTGGTGAGCTTTCTCGATATTACCGACCGTAAGGAAGAGGAATCCGAAAGGCGCAAGAACCTGGAGCTTCTCAAGGCCACCTTTAATGCCACGCCCGACGGCATGTTGGCGATCACCAGTAAAGGCGGGATCATCCATGCCAACCAGAAATTTTACGAAATGTGGCGAATCCCCGAATCGCTTCGGCAGGATACGAATATTATAAACTATTTGAAGGTCGTCAAAAATCAATTAAAAAATCCGGAAATCTTAAGAGATAAATTCGAGGTCCTATATAGAGGCAATTCCATAAATCATTTTTCGGAAATTTTATTTAAGGACGGCAGCGTCTTCGAGCGTTTTTTCTCTCCGATTATTCTTAACGAAGAGGAATTGGGCAGTGTATGGTATTTCAGGGATGTCACCGAGCGAAAAAAGAGCGAAGCCGAGCGCCAGGAGCTTCAGGAGCAATTCCTCCAATCGCAGAAATTGGAGGCCGTCGGGATTCTGGCCGGCGGAGTGGCCCACGATTTCAACAATATGCTTGGCGCCATCATCGGATATGCTGAAATGGGATTGGAAAAGGATGATCTTTCCGAAACGGCGCATAAATATTTCGGTCGAATCCTCGACGCCGGCCAGCGCTCCGCCAGCCTCACCCGTCAGCTATTAGCCTTCGCCCGCAAGCAGACCGTCTCTCCGAAAGTTATGGATCTGAGTACATTGGTGGCCGGCATGCTCAATATGCTGCGGCGGTTGATCGGTGAGAATATCGAACTGGTTTGGCAGCCTGCAAATACGCCATGCACCGTAAAAATGGATCCAGGCCAACTCGACCAGATTCTGGCCAATTTATGCGTCAATGCCAAGGATGCCATCTCGGAAGCGGGCGTAATTACGATCACGACAACCTTGACCACTTTCGATGAGGCCACCTGCGCTTCCTATCTCGACTGCGACCCCGGCAAGTACGTCCAGTTGACGGTCAGCGACAACGGTTGCGGCATGGACAAGGAAACGGCAGCACGAATTTTTGAGCCCTTCTTTACCACCAAAGGTTTGGGACGGGGAACGGGCCTGGGCCTTTCCACAATTTACGGCATCGTCAAGCAAAACAAAGGGTTCATTAAACTCTACAGCGAACCGGATACCGGATCGACCTTCAAGATTTTTTTCCCGTATCATGCCGGCGACGCCGTGGAAGAAATTGCCCGGCCCGATGAAGATCTCCCCAAAAGCCACGGTGAAACCATTCTCCTCGTGGAAGACGATCCCATTCTTCAGGAAATATGTGAAATCATGCTCCGTGACCTGGGGTACACCATTCTATCCGCAGGGACACCCGGCGAAGCGATCAAACTGGCAGAGGAAAACCGCGACCGCATCCAACTCTTGATTACCGATGTGATCATGCCGGAAATGAACGGCCCGGAACTGGCAGCCCGCCTGATCGCCATCGTTCCCGAGACAAAACACCTTTACATGTCCGGCTATACGGCCAACATCATTGCCAGCCAGGGCCTCCTTGACGACAACGTCAATTTTATTCAGAAGCCGTTCTCGCTCAGTGGGCTGGCGCTGAAAGTCAGGCAAATCCTTGACGATGAGGCATGATCCTGCCAAGTTCGGCAAAGGAAGCCGGGCCCCCGATCGGTGGCCCGGCTGAAAAAAAGGATAGGAGACACACGGTGGTCTGGTTCAGTGACGCCGTGCTGAAATCTTACTTACACGCTGTACCTTGCCGGGGAATGATCCCAACATTACCGGATGGTCATGTTGGGCGTTCGGAAAAATCGACCGGAGTTTGCACGACCTCCTCGGGTTGCTCGGCCATAGCCAGAAGTTTAATTTATTGGAATAAAGCCGCATGATGCTTAATCAGGATTTACACATCCACACCACCTACTCCACCGGCGACAGCGCCATCGTGCCCGAACAGACCGTTGCGCTGGTGGCATCCGTGAAACATGCAGGTATCATAGGCATCAGCGATCACTTCGAATATCTGCTGGGCGGGTTTTTCGATGGCTATGCCCGGGAAGTCCGCGGTGCCGGCCTGAAGGTCGGTACCGAAGTGGATGGCCACGAATGGGCCAAAGAAGCGACGAAGTACGATTTCGATTATTACATCGTCCACTGCCGGGACCGGGATGCCGATTACCGCTGCCTGGAAACATTGCTCACGACCGGGATGCCGGTCATCGTGGCCCACCCGAATGCCTTCGACACCGATCTGAAACGGGTACCTTCCGAATGTTTGATCGAGATCAATAACCGCTATGTCTGGCGGACCGACTGGAAAAAATATTATACCCCCCACAAAGACCGCTTTAAATTTGTCATCGGCTCCGATGCCCACCAACCCAACTGGCTCGGCCAGTCCATGGCCCAATACGCTGCCGTCCAACTCGGCATCGAGGAACACCTGGTTTTTTGACACGCCATCGCCACAAACATCGAGTAGGGTGAGGCCGGGTAAATTATTCCGGCCTCATCCCTCTCACAGAACCGTACGTACGGGCCTCGTATACGGCTCCTGCTCAATCTTATCCCCTGTTGATCGGGGGAAGCTTTAAACTCCTTGCTTCGCCTCTTCCGTCACGCTGCGCTTGAAACCGTTTTCCGATGCTTCAGCCTGCTGTGCCGTCTTTTATCCGTTGCCGGCAATCTGCGGTCACTTCCACAAGCTTACTCCGGTGGGAGCCGTTTCCATTCAGAACCCTCTTCCAAGGGGTACCGTCCGGTACGTGCCCGCCTCGTCAGGCGGCTTGTTCCCAACGTTTTCCACACGGTGTCTTCCAAGACTTTCGAATGAACTTCCCCCCTTCGCAGTTGCCGGGGCTTTTGGCTGACCGGCAATCCCTGTATAAAACCATACAGGTCATTCCCGTTTTCCCCTCCACGCCGTTACCGGGCTTCATCGGCGGGAATTTCATCACTACTACGGGGTCATCTGCCACCCGGCAGCGCATCCTCCCTTTCTCGAGTCTCCTCTTGGCTGGAAGTTTCCCTTTGCGGGACGCTGCCGGGCTTCCCCGGTTAAGGCGAGTTCCCTGTGAGCAATGCCATCCTCAATCACAACATGGGCCTGACCAGGTATCGGGCTTTGCGCTATTTTGCACGCTTGCCCACCCATTTTGCCGAATCAGGTTCGCTTTCGCTATGTACCGCTCACTTCCTATTGCTTCCTTCAGACCCTGCCGTTGCCAGCAACGCCCTTGCAATTCGGATTGTCTTCCCCCTGGTCGGGGTGACGCCTGCGTGCCGCAGGCTGGGTTTGCCCGCCATGCCGGGCAAACAAAAAGGGACCGCGCTTTAACGCGGTCCCTTAAAACTTTCTCGTGGTGGAGCTGAGGGGGATCGAACCCCTGACCTCATGACTGCCAGTCGCACTCTCGGCTGGCAAGCTGCCCAATTTATTGAAAATATGGCTATCAAAAAGCTGTTTGTCGTAATAACGGTCATTAAAAATCATTTTGGCCTATACTCCCAAACCATACTCTTTAAGTACTCGCCCAAACTTCTTGTCGAGATCATCTTCAATTTCTCCGAATTTCTTTTTAAGAAGTTCAGGATTCGTTGTAATCATATGTTTGAACAGTTGCCAAATCTCAGGTTGAAGTTTCTTAACCAAGGCAAGAGCCATTTCAGCTTCAATCTGATAAGCATTCAGAACATCGATAATTCTGGCAATTGGGATATTCGATTTACCGGATTCGATCATACTGATAAAATTCACATTTCGATAACCAAGCTGCTGCGCAACGTCGCTTTGAGAAAGATTGCGTTTTTCCCGATATGATTTAAGAAGTGCACCTGCCACCAATGCATTCGCAAATTTATCTTCGACCATTTGCATCATCTCATTTCGTTATATTTGCATTCTTTTTAAACACGGATTGTAATTAAGTAAGTATTTAGTCTTTGTCAAACATTATTTTAATCGATCATGTTTACTATAAAAATGTAGTTGAAATGATAATGATTTAAATATCTGGTAATTAGCAGTGACACTATGGGGAAATAAAACTGCTGAAGCATCGTTTGAGTCGCACTACTTTTTTGGCCATCTGTAGAACTTGATTTTTTTTAGTGATGGAAACGCAATCCGTACACTTCGAAAACAACCAAGGTCATTAAAAATACAATTATTCCATAAATCTTTCATTACGCGGATAGTTTCACCATCAAACCACGGATGCTTGATGGGTACAATGAGATAACCTGGACCGTATTTATTCTTCCAAGGGATATAGGATTTTTTTTCAAGCTTTTTCGAAACAACGGAAACAAATTCATTCGCAAAAAAATGATCCATATCGTAATAAGGACCAGGAACCACGGGTTTGTACGGTTCATTTGGAGTTGCATAGGAGTATAAATCTCTGGCATATTCAAAGGTCCAAAATGCAGTGCTAACTTCGACCCATCTGGTAGTTTTTGAAGAACGAATAATTGCATCAGGAGGATTCGGCTCACTGGTGACCTTAAAATTGCTCCTATAGGCGCTGTTTATCCAAATCAAGAACTGATCGACAAAATATCTCTCATGCGCTTGTTGTACGGGTCGGCGATTTGCCATTAAGTAACTCTCCTTGTCAATCAGAATCAGGTTTATATTAATTGCGCATAGAAAGCACCAAAGTTGTCCTTTCATATAGAAAACAGAACTATAATTATAAATGCCAAGAAACCTAAGAACTCAAAAACTGTATATGCTAACTGCCTATAATATCTTTTTAACCTTGCTGCTTGGGCTTCTTCAGCAGACGAATACTTTCGAATTGTCATCCGTTTATACCATGGATGAGCAGCAACGAACTTATTTAAGACCTTTTCAATATCAACTTTAGTACCGAAATCGATTTCTTCTTCTGTATCCATCAAAGACAATTGCCTTATGCGTTTATGATATTCATCTGCTGATTTTTTAAGAATGGCTCTAAGTCTCAATTCTTGGGCAACTGTTGACTGGATATCCAACGATAAAAACTTAGCCAAAAAGCCAAAAAGTGCAGATATGGTTAATATGGATAGGTTGATTTTAATTGTAAACAAAGGCAAAATCGCTGTAATGTTTTTAATATTAGTTACCGTCAACGCCGCAGTAGCACCAATTCCTGCCAACATCCATGTTGCTAATTTATCAACGAAAGCACTCATCTCAAAAACCGAATTATAATACGCTCGTAGTATATGCCTCTCGGCCCTTTTCTTGGTATCATCAATAAGTTCTGAAATATCAACTTTGTGTGGCTTAAATTGTTTATCCATAATGCACGCACACCATTTGAATAAAATTGTTAAATATGGTTCGTATTTTGATGGTTTTATTCATCTTAATCTTTTTTATCCTTTCTTAACAATTTATCAAGGTATAAATTGGTGCTTTCGATAACGCTCAACTTTTGTTTCATCAACACATGGGTATATTTCTGTGTGGTAGTCAGACGCGAATGTCCAAGCACCTCCTGGACACTTCTGAGGTTATTAGAAGCTATCAGAGAGTAGGTGGCAAATGTATGACGGAGATCATGGAAACGGAAATTCCTGACTCCGGCCCTTTGCAGTGCCCCCTGCCAAGCTTTCTTAATATCCGTGTAATCCTTTCTGGATGATGGATTCTCAAAAAGAAAGCCAGATTCTGGATTTACCCCAATTTAGTGGACACCTCGGAAAGCCCAATGTATACGGGCAACAGGAGGTGTTCCATTGTCAAAGAAAAAACGAAAGACTTACAACCGTGAATTTAAGAAGGAGGCCGTGGCACTGATCACCGACAAGGGATACAGCGTTGCCGAAGCCTCCCGGAATCTGGGTGTCGAATACAGTGTCCTGCGCCGCTGGAAAATGCAGTTGGCCGATGATCCCCAAAATGCCTTTCCCGGTAAAGGGCGGCAAAAAGCTGATGACCAGGAAGTTCGCAATCTCCAAAAGGAACTGGAGCGGGTAAAAGAGGAACGTGACATCTTAAAAAAAGCACTGGCCTACTTTGCGGAGGATCAGAAATGAAATTTCAATTCATCTCTGACCACCGGGAGACGTTCAAGGTAGGCCGCATGTGTGCGTTGCTTAATGTCTCCCCCTCTGGATTTTACGCCTGGCTCAATCGACCGGAGAGCCGCCGGATCATCGAAAACCGGGCTTTAGAGAATAGAATACGTGTCCTTCACGCCGCCAGCCACGGTATTTACGGGTCGCCCAAAATTCACCGGGATCTTACCGACGAAGGCATTCGTTGTGGCAAAAACCGCGTAGCCCGGATAATGCGTGAAGCTGGCATCCGGTCTCGTACAAAAAAGAAATTCAAAGTCACGACCAACTCCCGGCACAACCTGCCGGTGGCTCCCAACCTGTTGAATCAGGAGTTCACCGTAGATGCTCCGGACCGCACCTGGGTCGGCGATATCACCTACATTCATACCCAGGAAGGGTGGGTGTATCTGGCCGTTCTGATTGATCTGTTCAACCGCAAGGTGGTCGGCTGGTCCGCCTCACCCCGGATGACCCGACAATTGACCATCGATGCGTTGCAAATGGCGCTGGATCATCGACGCCCTGACCCGGGATTAATGCACCACTCAGATCGGGGCAGCCAGTACGCTTCTGGAGATTACCAGAAACTGCTCACTAAACATCAGATGATTTGCAGCATGAGCCGCAAGGGAAACTGCTATGACAACGCGGTTGCGGAAAGTTTCTTCCGCCTGCTGAAAACCGAGTGGGTGAATCATCACCGGTACCTCAGCCGGTCAGAAGCGATCAGCAGCCTATTTTACTATATCGAAATCTTCTACAATCGAAAAAGACGTCACTCTGTGCTTGATTATGCAACGCCGCAAGAATACGAAAATTTCCCCTTTGCGGCTTAACTCGGTGTCCACTAATTCGGGGGAAATCCATTCACTCCTTGCCGCCAGTGCCATCAATTTTGTTTTTAGCGGCTTCGGAATCGGAATAGTCTTGTTCTTGTGGGTTTTGTCAATGCTGGATGGGACAAAAATTGTGTCAAGGTCGAAGTCTACGTTGTCCCGATGTAACTTCAAAATTTCCATTTTCCGCATTCCCGTCAAAATCGCCACCTCTATGATAGTTCTAAGGTAACTATTCTGGGATTTGTTCGCGGCATCCAGCAAAGCGGCCATTTCATCGCGATTAAGATACCTTACCCTTTCAACCTCTCTATTTTTTTTGAACTTATCGAATGGGTTTGGTTTTATCCCTGCGTGATTGAATGCGGCTCTGAGGTACTGTAATTCACGGTTTATTGTTGAGTGGGATGTCGGCGTACCTCGTGAGGTCGTTGTTGACCTTCGACTGGCACGGTATTCCTCAATGGCCTTTTCATCGATTTGTTTACCGTAAAAGTACCTGAAGTACCTTTTGTAATATTTGACGCTGGCGTAGGTCGAAGGATGGTATTGTTCGAGGTATTTGAGATAGTCTGCAATAATCCTTTTTGTATTGGGTTTCTGACGCCTAATTCCAGTGGGTGTTTTGTTGACAATGACATCTGCGATAATTCGCTTTAGCTCGGCATTGGCTGTCCTTTTTGTCATGCCATGAACTGGATGAATCCAACCCCGGTGGCGCTCACAATTTTCGGAAAAGTCGTACCGCCACCATTTGATGCCATTACGCTCGCTAACAAAAACACCTTTATTCGATTTCGGCATTGGACCCTTCAACCCTGGCATTCATACCAGGCTCATTCAATCATGAATAATATTCCTTTTTGTGAGAATTTATATTTTCTTATATATTCGATTTTTTTCTGTTTTTTGTCTTTTTTGGAAATACTACTACACGACGTTATAAGTCGTGTCAAGGCTTCTTTTAATTCAACAAAATGAGAATTTTTAAGCATGCCATCTGAGGGTGGAATTGGTGGCTGGCACGTGGAGGGTAAACGTCAAAATCAATGTATATGCTATTTGGCCATGTACAGGCTCATCATTTTCTAACGCATCCTTTATAGTGGGTGCATCTTCTGGCGATGGCCTAATATCAATTTTCCTTTTTTGGATTTGTCGTAAAACGTGTCGTATCAAATAGTATCTGGCGTATGTGAGGGGGAGGTTTCGAGGAGGGTCAGCAGGAACTAAAATGGGGTGGCTAACTTGTAACCACCCCATTTAACTTTATTTTTTTGGTGGAGCTGAGGGGGATCGAACCCCTGACCTCATGACTGCCAGTCATGCGCTCTCCCAGCTGAGCTACAGCCCCAAAAACGAAAACGCAAACTAACAAAATCGGATTTTCCTGTCAATGCAATTTTTAAAGGGTTCTGCAAAAAGCCCGGCAAGCGCCGTTTCACCAATGCGCCCCCCGTGTTAAAACGCGACGGGCTTCTGTCCGTATGAACGGCTCGGCAAACGACCTGAAACGCGGGTGGCCCACAGCTTTGGCAACGAGGCCCGGCACTGGAAAGAAACGTCGTTCGAAGAACGCTACACTATTGACAAAAACAGCTATAATACGTAATGTCAATGGTTTGAAAAAATAGAAGATTTTGTTTGGATGGATACGATTTAACAAGGATTTCAACCGGTGGGGCCTGGCAACGCCCCAGTTCAAAAAAGATAGAGAAGAGGTCGTTAATGCTCAACGTGATGCGCAAACATGCCGGCAGTTGGATGATCAAAGTAATTCTTTTCGCGATCGTCATCGTGTTCGTTTTTTGGGGCGTTGGCAGCTTCCGTTCCAGGCAAGCGTCTAAAGTAGCCACCGTCAATGACGAGATTATCGCTGTCAGCGAATTTCGACGCGCGTACAACAACCTGATCGAACAGTATCGCCAGCGCTTCGGCGAAAATCTGAACGACGGCATGCTTGAAATGCTCAAGGTCAAGGATCAGGCATTGAACCAGTTGATCGACCGCGCCCTCGTGCTCCAGGAAGCCAAGAAACTGGAACTGCGGGTCACCGATGCCGAGGTGGCGGAATCGATCATGAATGCTCCCGTCTTCCAGACCAACGGATCATTCGACAACCGACGCTACCTCAGACTTCTCGCCCAGGTCCACCTCACCCCGGAAGAGTTTGAAGCGGATCAGAAAAACGCACTGCTGGCCGAAAAACTGACCCGGGTCGTCGCCGGTGCCGCCAAGGTTTCCGACGGCGAGGCGCGCCTCTGGTACGACTGGCAGAATGCTTCCGCGAACATCGACACCGTTTTGTTCGAACCGGGCCGCTACACGGATATCACCCCCTCGGAGCAAGAAATCGCCGACTATTTCGACGAGCAGAAAGAAAACTACAAGACCGAGCCAATGGTCAAAGCCAGGTACGTGCTGTTCGACCCGGATGCGTTCAAGGGAGAGGTGGCTGTTGCCGAAGACGAGATTGCGGACTACTACGATTCCAATATCGACGAATTCAAGACCGAGAAAACCGTCGAAGCCAGCCATATTCTGATAAAGCTGGCCCCGGATGCAGACGAAGAGGCGGATGCTGCCGCCCGTTCCAAGGCAGCGGACATTGCCAAAATGGCCAGGGAAGGAAAGGATTTTGCCGAACTGGCCAAAACCTACTCGGAAGGCCCCACCAAAGACAAGGGCGGCTATCTGGGCAAATTCCAGAAATCTCAGATGGTGAAACCTTTTGCCGACAAGGCTTTTTCGATGGCCTCCGGAGAAATCAGCGATCCGGTGAAAACCCAATTCGGATGGCATGTCATCAAAGTGGAATCCGTGGAGGACGCGACCACACGGACGCTGGAGGAAAGCAAGGACCGCATTATCGCCACCTTGAAGCAAAGAAAAGCGCGCAACTTGGCCTACGACAGAGCCGAGCAGTTTTACGAAACCTGTTATGAAAAAGAAGACCTGATCCACAACGCCGAGACATTTAACCTGGCCGTATTGGAAGCCGGTTCGTTTACCCGGAAAGGACCGGAGGCTCTGGGCAGCGCCAAAAGCCAATTCGCTCAGGCCGCCTTCGATTTGGGAAAGGACGGAATCAGCGACATCCAGGATATCGGCGGGCGCTACTACATTATCCAGACCACAGAAGTCATCAAAGCGGCCATCCCCGAACTGGATGCGGTCAAAGCCAGGGTCCGGAAAGATCTGATCCGTAAAATGCAGGCCGAAAAGGCGTATGCGGAGGCCAAGGCCATGGCGGCGGATCTTGCCTCTGGAAAAACGTTCGAAGAAAGCGCCAGCTTGCACGGCGTGACAATAAAGCACACCGGTCTGTTCAAACGCAATACCTCCATCCCCGACATCGGTTCGGACCCGCAAGTAACTCAGGCGGCGTTCCAACTGGCTTCATCCGGCGACATCAGCAAGGAACCGATAAAAGGAGGGGCAGGATATTATCTGCTTCGGTTAGTGGAAAAGAAGGCACCGGCGGCCGACGGCTTTGAAAGCGAAAAGGAAAGCATCAAGGCAATGCTTCTTCAGCAGAAGCAAAGAAACGCAATGCAGGACTGGATTGATGCACGCAAAGCCAGCAGTGACATTAAAATCGAAAAATCATACCTGGAATAAAATGACATGAGCACACGCCACGGAGGGATCGACCCCGACAATCCGAGTGGATTCATCTCAAAAAAATGCCCGGAATGCATGGAGTACATGCCCCTGAAGGCAGAAGTCTGCCCGTCATGCAAACTTCCCGTCGGTAAGATGAACAAGCACGGCATGGCAACCCGTAAAACGGATTGGAAAGGGTATGGGGCGGCCATCGCTGCGTGGGCGATCTTCTTTTGGTATATCTGGTGGGCTTTCATCAGGGAACCTTGAAAATGTTGCGAAGTGAGCATTTCAAATTCCCGAACACGCACGCAACGACAAGCCCCATCAAATCTCTACTGCCTGCCGTCAAGACGGCGCGGCGCTGCACATACTCCTGCTTCCTGTCGATCTCGATTGCTGCCAGTCCTTCATCCCGCATAGCTTTTTAGGGACATTATCTCTGCTGCATGCATCAGTTCTCCAAACAAGGCTTGACAATAGAAGAGAAATATAATAGGGCTCAAAATAACTAGCTAAATTTCTAGCTAAAACCGCTCTAATAAGGAGGCTCAAGCTGATGAAAGATGCGCAAAAGAAACTGTTAGCGATTTCGCGGACCCTTACTTCTCTGGTAAAACAGGTAGAGAAAATGGCGGCAGATCTCGAAAAAGAAAAGGGCAAAGCTGCGCCTGTGAAAAAAGCGAAAGCGGCAGTAAAGAAGGCCAAGGCGGCCCCTAAGAAGAAGGCCGCCAAAAAAAAGGCGCCCACCGCGGCAAAAGCAAAACCGGCTGCCGGGGGAGACACCATGCTCGATAACATCTATGGCATGATCAGCAGGAGCCGCAACGGAATCACCGTGGAACGGATCAAGAAAAGGACCGGCCTGCAGCCCCGTCAAGTGAGCAACGCGCTTTACAAACTGACCAAAAAAGGACAGATCGAAACGCTCTCGAGAGGGGTTTACGTCAAAAAGAAAAATTAAAAGGGGGCAATCCCCACCCCACACCGCTTTCGCGGTAAACAAAGCCTTCCGCAGACCCGCCATCCGACGGGCCGGGAAGGCTTTTTTGATATCAGGGCCGCGGAAAAAGGGATTGCCTTTGTCCGGTCATGCATTACTATTTAACCGGTATGCAAAAAGAACGGCGGATCGAAACCGAATCGATAACGGCAAGGTGTTCCGATGATGGGTAACAGCAGGTTAGCAACAGGCAAACACACCCGGACAAAGGTAGCAATCGCCCTTACGCTGATGCTTTGGGGGGGGCTGCTTCTGTCTCCGGGTTCGACATTCTCTTCTACTCCCCCTGTCGCTGCGGGAGATGTAAAAAACAGACCGGCCGACGGGTTGCCATGGCCCCATGAAACCAGCGACCTTTCCCCGGACCCGGCGGTCACTTTCGGACGGCTGGGCAATGGATTTCGATATGTATTAATGCCCAACCAGCGGCCGGAAAACCGCGTCAGCCTGCACCTTTATATCGCTGCCGGCAGTCTGAACGAAACCGAAGAGCAGCGCGGCTTGGCTCATTTTCTCGAACACATGCTGTTTAATGGCTCCACGCATTTTCCGCCCGGCGAACTGGTGCGCTATTTTCAAAGCATCGGCATGCAATTCGGCAACGACGCCAATGCCCACACGGGTTTCGACGAAACCGTCTATGATATCATCCTGCCCGCAGGCGACGAAAAAAACCTTAAAGACGGGCTGCTGGTCACGCGAGACTATGCCATGGGTGCCCTGCTGCTGGAAGAAGAAGTCGACCGGGAGCGAGGCGTTATTCTTGCGGAGAAGCGCGCCCGGGATTCTGTCGACTATCGGACCTTCAAGGCCACGTTGAATTTCGAGTTGCCGGGCATGCTGATCTCCCGTCGAATGCCCATCGGAGAAACGGCAGTCATAGAAGGGGCAAACCACGAGAAACTGAAACGCTTTTACGATGCCTGGTACCGGCCGGACAATGCCGTGCTGGTCATGGTGGGAGATTTCTCTCTGCCCTTGGCCAAGCGGCTTATCGAAGAGCAATTCGCCGAATTCGTTCCACGGGCACCAACACCTGCCTTGCCGGAAATGGGAACGATTCGCCACAAGGGCCTGGAAGCGTTTTACCACCATGAACCCGAAGCCGGCGGGACGACGGTGAGCATCGAAGTGGTCGGCGTCGAAGAACCGACGCCGGACTCGCTGGACCTGCAACGGCGGCAACTGATTGAACAAATGGCCGACGGTATTGTCCAGAACCGGCTGGATCGGCGGTTGAAAAAACCGGATGCCCCATTCACCTCGGCCACCATCGGCAGCGGCACCTACCTGGATCACATCCGGTACGCGGAGATCTCCGCCGACAGCAGTCCCGACAACTGGTCCGCCACCATTGCGGCGCTGGAGCAGGAATTGCGGAGAGCCCTCCTTTACGGCTTCACGGAAGCGGAACTGGAACGGGTTAAAAAAGACACCCTCAGCATGCTGGACAATGCCGTCCGGGAATCGCCGACCCGTAACAGCACCTCCCTGGCCCGAACGATCATGCGGCACCTTGCCCGGAATCGGGTATTCCAATCACCGCAGCAGGAAAAGGCCAACCTGGCGCCCGTGGTCGCATCCGTCACCCTGGCCGAAGTCCACCGGGCCTTTAAAAGCAACTGGCCCGGCGATCATCGGTTGGTGTTGGTCACCGGCAATGTCGATCTGGAAAAGGCCTCCCATGGCGATCCGCAAAAACAGATCCGCGATGTTTTTCTCTCATCGGCCGCCCGCGTTGTCGACGCCCCCGAAGTGCAGGCGGCAGCCGTCTTCCCCTATTTGCAGCCGCCGGAAAACACTGGGGGCATCGCTTTTCGGGAAACCATCGAAGACCTGGGCGTGACCCGGGTCCGTCTGGACAACGGCGTTTGGATCAATGTAAAACAAACCGATTACAGTAAAAACGAAGTGCTCGCCGACCTGATTTTCGGCCGGGGGAAATCCTCGGAACCCGAATCTCTGCCCGGCATCTCCCTGCTGGGAGAAGCTACAATGGACGAAAGCGGACTGGGGTCTCTGGATACCAGCCAGTTGGAGCGGGCCCTGGCCGGCAAGCGCACCGGGGTGGATTTCCGCGTCCGAGAAACCCACTCCGGCTTTTTCGCCGAGAGTGTTCCCGATGAACTGGAACTGATGTTCCAGTTATTCTATGCGCACCTGATGGATCCAGGCTTCCGTGAAGATGCCTTGAAGCTGGTCAGGGAACGGCTGCGCCAGGAATACCTGTCGTTCTCCCGCTCCATTGACGGGATGATGCGAATCGAGGGGGAACGGTTTCTGGCCGGAGGCGACAGCCGTTTCGGTCTGCCGACTCCCGAACAGCTCGATACCATCACCCTGGACGATATCCGGGGATGGATCCAGCCCCAGTTGACAAAAGCGCCGCTGGAGTTGTCCGTTGTCGGTGATGTGGACGTCGAACAGGTGATCGATCTGGCCCGGCGCTACCTGGGGGCTTTGCCCCGACGGGATACTGAGTTGGATGCGGTTCGCAGCGATCTGCCGGCCATGCCCACCGGCAAAATCGAACGCATTGCGGTAGACACTCAGATTCCCAAGGCCATGGTCGTCGCCGCCTGGCAGACCGAAGATTTCTGGGATATCGGCCGAACCAGGCGGCTTTCCGTTTTGGCCGACATATTCTCCGAGCGCCTCCGGCAGCGCATCCGGGAAAAGCTGGGTGCCTCCTACTCGCCGTATGCCTTCAACCGGGCCAGCCGGGCCTATGACGGCTACGGGGTTTTTCAGGCTTATATCAGCGTGTCCCCCGACCAAACGGATGCCGTACTTGAAGAAGTAAAGGCTCTCGCCACTCGTCTGGCCACCGGAGGTATCTCCGAAGATGAATTGAACCGGGCCATCGATCCGATTCTCACCTCCATCCGGGAATATCGCCAGACCAACGGGTACTGGCTCAACAGCGTAATGACCGAATCCACCCGCCACCCTCAACAGATCGAATGGGCCAGAAGCTTTCTGGACGACTACGTAGCGGTTTCTGTCCAGGAGTTGAACCGGCTCGCTGCGACCTACCTTACTGAAAAGCGGGCCGTGGCGATTATTATCCGGCAGCAGGAATAACGGAGGACGGATGGGCGAGGGACGATGGATGAGGGAGGAATCGGAACTCAGGTTTCTGTATCTCTGCTCTGCCGACAGGAACAAAAGAAACGGCCGGGAATCATTCCCGGCCGTTTCTTTATGGTATTTTTTTAGCGAATTCCTTAATTCTCAATTCCTAAATCCCGGAATCCCTAAATCCTGAAATCTACCTTCCGCCCTCGGACATCGTTCTTCCGACTTCCCTCATCCATCATCCCTCGTCCATCTTCCCTCGCCCCTCATCCTTCTTTCTTCACCTCTTCCAGCAGCGCCCCCGGCTGGGTAACGAAACTGTCGAACTGCCATTTTTTGACGGAAAAGATCCAGGGGGCAACGGCGTCGTTGATCTCTTTGGCGCTTCTAGGGGCCGCTTCCTGCGCCTTTCCGGCGTCTCCCTCTTTCTGTTCCTCAACCTTTTCCACTTCCGGTGGACTCTCTATGGCCGGCGGCGTTTCCGCCATCGCCGGTTCCCGGGCCGCTACCCGCAGGCTGTATTTCTCTTCGCCGTCTACGGTTGGAAAGATGTCGATCTCCCGCCCGTCAAACAGATGGTACACCAGCCTGGTGCTCTGGGAAGCGATCGCCGACGGGCCGTCAGCCGGCTGTACATCGTCCAGCGTCAGCGGCGCCAGGGCCTCCATGACCTGATCGATCCGATTTGCATCGGCGGATCTTCCCTCGGGAACGGGCGCCAACTCGGCGTCTTTGCCCTTTTCCGATCGGATGAGCGTGTAAAGCGGTTCCTGGCTTCCGCCGGCATAACAGGTTACCGATGCGACGGCATCGGCTTTGATGTTCAGGATCTCCTTTTGCAGCCATTCGGTCGGGGCGGTCTTCAGGAAGCGGAAACTGGCGTCGACCAGATAAACCGTGTCGCCGTCTGCTTTTTTCAGGTACTGCCCCCCGCTGCCGCCGTCCTCCTTGGAGCGAACCTGCCCTAAAACCAGATCGGCGAGCGTCTTTCCGGAAGCGTCCTTCAGGGTGATTCGGGTGCCCCTGGCCGATGCGTCGGGATCGGAAGGCGGCAGCAGGGAAAGCCGCACCAGGCTTTCGGGATCACCGGAAAAACTGCGGCCGATTTTAAGCCGGGACAGTTTGACCACCGTATCCCTGAGCTGGTCAAAGTCAGCCGGATAGCCGCTGCGCTCCTCAACCTGCCAGACCGTCTCGCCCTTGACTAGGGTGGTGCGGTTCTCGGCATCGGCAATGGCCACCTCGGCAACCTGATTCACCGGCAGGTCGGCAAACAGTTTGTCTCCCATCTTCGGCCCGGTCGTTTTGGTGTCCTTTCCCGTAGGGATCAGCGCCAGGGCCACCAGAAGGCCTGCCACCAGCAGCAGTATCGCGAACGTCTTGCCCTTCATCGGCTATGCCTTTCTTCTGCGAGTGATTGCGTAAACGACTCCGCCGATGCCGATGAGCAGGGGCACTAGAAAAATATTGACGAATTTGACCGTACTGCCGAGCCGCTCGATATCCGCGCGCAGGTTGCGCCGCACCGTCTTGAGTTCCTTGTTGATCTTGAGCTTTTCTTCCTGAAAACGATGGATTTCCTGCTCCTGCTCCTCGCTGAGGATCGCCTGCTGGCCGGCGCCCTTCTGCTGTTCCAGCAGGTGCAGCTTCTCGTTGGTGGCTTCCACCTGCCGTACCAGGGCCTGTTCCTGGTCCAGCCAGCGGTCCTGGGCTTTGCGCTCCAGCTCCTGGACCCGGGTAAAGGGCCGCTCGAAAGTGCCCCGCGAACGAATGCCGATCAGGGCCGGATTGCCGGTCAGCATCTCGCAGCCGTTAAGCAGAAAATTGAGATTGTCGTTGAAGATGTTGGAAATCGTGAATCCCAGCAGGTTCTGCCGGCTCAGATAATAGCCGTCGTATAGCAAGTCGCTGTCGGCAACCACGACAATCACCGCATCCTTCCGGCTTTCCTTGAGAACTGCCGGAAGCTCGCCAAGGTCGGTTTCCGCTGACGCCTCACCCTCTTTATTGGAGGCAGCCGGCTTGCCATCGGGAAAAGCAGTTTTAAAGTAGCCGCTGATCCGCACCGCCAGATTCCGCACCGTTCCCGACGGTTTGAAATCCCGCCGCAGGGTCTCGACATCCATGTTGTGCATGAAGGCATCCACGGTGGTATTGTTGGTGCTGGTCTGCAACAGGGGTTCGACGGCGGCCGGGCTGTCGGGCAGCACGTCGATGGCACCGGCAACCGGCAGCAGCATGGATTCGAGGTTGGCGGTAATCAAGTTGTCCGTATTGAAAGCCGAGGCTGGAGCGGAAAGCCACAGGGGATTTTCCTCCACCTGGTTCTCCCGGTTTCTCAGGCGGGTGGCGTAGGTGTAGTCAGCAACGGCCTTGCCCGTTTCCACGGAGATCCCCCAGGTCTTGAACAGCTTTTCGGGGATGGAGCCGCCACCGCCCATGCGCGGATCGTCCATGAGGGAGAGAGGGTCGGCGAAAACCATCAGGTTGCCGCCGCCCAGAACATACTGATCCACGGCGAACATCATGGCCTCGGACATGTTCTTGGGATGGAACAGCAGCAGCAGATCCGTTTCGGCATCGATGCTGTCGGCATTCGACTGGAGCTGGACCAGATCGTAGCTCTTTTTCAATTCCTCGATAAAAAACCAGGGTTCGCTGCCGCCTTGGGGCATCATGCCCATGTTCATGGCCGGCTGGCCGAACACCGGCAGCCCGCTGTATACGGCAATTTTCAGACGCTTTGCAGTCTGTACCCGGGAGATGATGCGCGTCAGATCATACTCCAGCTGCGTTTCCTTGGTGGGATCGATAAACGGGATGGCCGCCTCGCGGTCGGCAGCCATGGCCACGAGGCCCAGATACAGATTTTCTCCGGTGGGCAGTTGGATGCTTTTCATGCCATAAGTGACAGCCCACTCCTCCTCGTCGGAGTCGGGCTTGGGATCGTAGATCTCAACCGTCACTTTTCCCTTGCCATAGTGTTCGTACTCGGAGAGAAAATCGATGACCCGCTGGGCGAACGTTTTTATGCTGGAAGGGGCGTTGACCACGTTTTTGCTGTAAAACACCTTGATCACCACGTCCTGATCCAGGTCGGACAAAATGGTGCGGGTGCCCTCGGACAAAGAGTAGAGATTGTCCTCGGTGGCATCCCAGCGCAAGTTGGTGCCTGCCAGCAGCAGGTTCACCAGTACCAGGATCGCCAGTACCAGCAGCGCTCCGCCGGCCGAAAATGCGGTTTTTCCGATGCGTCTCTTACCGTCGCTCATGGATATTCAACTCCTTTAGGCCGATTCCCGGTTTTGCAGAATAACGCCGTTGAGAACAATCATGAAAGCCATCACTGAAAAGTAGTAAAAAAGGTCTCTTAGATCGACCACCCCTCTGGAGATGGACGCGAAATGCGAAAGAACGCTGGTCCCGGACACCAGGTCCACCAGCCAGGCCGGCGCCCAGCCGGAAAGCACTGCCGTGACCGGCGCAAAGCCCGCAAGAATGAGAAACAGGCAGGCCACGACGGCAAGGATGAAGCTGACCACCTGACTGCGGGTAAGGGCCGACGTCATGGACCCCACGCTCAAAAAGGCGCCGGCCATGAGAAAAGAGCCCAGGTAGGCGCACAGGATCACCCCGAGGTCCGGGTTGCCCAGGTAGATCACCGTCAGCACCATGGGAAAGGTCAGGGCCAGGGCAATGCCGATAAAACACCACGCGGCCAGAAACTTGCCCAGAACCACGTCGGTGACGGTCACCGGCAAGGTCAGCAGCAGTTCGATGGTCCCCAGGCGCCGCTCCTCGGCCCACAACCGCATGGCCACGGCCGGCACCAGGAACATGAACAGCCACGGGTGCCACTGAAAGAACCCTTTCAGGTCGGCCTGCCCCGCTTCGAAAAAATTGCTGATATAAAAGGTGAAGAATCCGGTCAGCAGCAGGAAAATCACGATGAACACATACGCCACGGGGCTACCGAAGTAGCTGGCCAACTCGCGTTTCATGATGATGCGTACGTTTCGCAAGATGTTGCCGTTATTCATGGACCACTCCATTTTAAATGCTCAAAATTGGTACTTCCATAAGAGGCGGTTTCAATTGCCGGTGGTGATGTCGCGAAACACATCGTCCAGGCGCCCCTGCTCCACGAACACCGAAGCGATGCTGGCCCTGTCGTCCTGCCCGGCCGCGGCGATCACCCGGTCGGCAACCTGCGCCCCGGAATCGTCGGGGATGATGCGCAGCGTAGTGCCGTCCTTGTGGCTGTCCACCACCGAAACCGAAGCGACGCCTTCCAGAGCTTCGATGCGTTGCTGCACGTCCCCGCTCCCCTCCCCCTTGAGGGTCAGGACCACGGAACCGTGAAAGGCCGATCGCCGGCGGAGCCCGTCCGGGGTATCATCGGCCACGACCTTGCCCCCCGCGATGATCAGCGCCCGGCTGCACACGCTGTCCACCTCGTCGAGAATGTGGGTGGAGAAGATGATCACCTTGCTTGCGCTCATTTGCCGGATCATCAGCCGCACTTCGTGTTTCTGGTTGGGGTCCAGGCCGTCGGTAGGTTCGTCGAGGATCAGGTATTCGGGGTCGTGAAGAATGCTCTGGGCGAAGCAAACCCGCTGTTTGTATCCTTTTGAGAGGGTGTTCACGGACTGGCTTCGCACACCGGTAAGGAAACAGCGTTCGATGGTCTCGCCCACCCGCCGGTTTCGGTCTGCTCCGGAAAAACCGCGGATTTCAGCGCAGAATTCCAGATATCGGGAGACGGTCATATCCGGATAGACAGGCGCGTTTTCAGGCAGGTAACCGATTTTCTGGCGAGCGGCGAGAGATTGTTTCAAAATGTCGCTGCCCCCGATGACCACCGTGCCTTCGGTGGGCGGGAAAAAACCGGTGATCATGCGCATGGTGGTGGACTTGCCGGCGCCATTGGGGCCTAAAAACCCCAGGATTTCCCCCTTCTCGGCGGTAAAGGAGATATGGTCCACCGCCAGATGATTGCCGAACTGCTTGGTCAGGTTCTTTACTTCGATCATAAACGGGCGCTCTCCTTTTCATTAGGAAGGGCGATGCACCAAAGCGGCACCCGGCCGCATTCCTGCCGGCTGCACCAGATCGGTCAGCGGCGCGGAAAAACGAACAGCGGTGTCGCCGGGGTTCATCTGCGGCAGGCTGTAAATCGGCTGCCTTTGAAGTCTGGGAAAAAATAATATTGGACCCCCGCATGTCAAGTCCGTTCTCATGGGACCGACGATACGGCGAATCGGGGACGCCGGCCGGCGAGTCTCTTCGGCCCCAAAAAATCGGTGTGCATTCGTGCTTTTCGACCAGACACCCAAGTCCAGTCAACGGCCTGTTTTCAAGCATTTTTTCTTGACAAAAGAACCGACTACGGGTAGGTAGTCGCATGTTCTACCTACCATTTTTTTCACCCGTGGGCGGGATGGCATCCCGCTTGGAATTTTGAGCTTATGAGCACATCGGTAACGAATCCGGCCGGTTTGGAATTATTGGACCCGGCCCGGAGATCGGTGGGACGGCCGGTGTAGTGGTTTTGGATTAATTTGGAGAATGGTTTCACGGCAGAAATCATCACACAGCGGTTGACGGAGAATCCATGGGTACCTTAGACAAACATGCCAAAGAGGTGATGGATGATAACGCGGCACAGGCTTCCGACAGCAAGGACGGCGCCGGCGGGTTTATCATCCTGTTTTTCATCATCGGTTTTGCCGCCAGTATGGTCCTGGGGTGGGTGATCTTTCCCAAGCTCCTCTACTCCGAAAAGCAGCAGCCGTTCAGCTTCAACCACGCGCTGCACGTGGGGGAGGTGGACGAGGGCTGCGAGAGCTGCCACTTTTTCCGGGACGACGGCAGTTTTTCGGGAATTCCCAAGCTGGCCCAATGCACCGACTGCCATGAAGAGCCCATGGGCGAAACGGAAGACGAAGCCATTTTTGTCGAGCAGTATGTAGCCATGGAACGGGAAGTTCCCTGGCTGGTCTATTCCCGGCAGCCGGACTGCGTTTTCTTTTCCCACGCCGCCCATGTGATGGGCGCGAAAATGGACTGCGTCACCTGTCACGGCCATATCGGCGAATCGACCGAATCCCGCCCTTACGAATACAACCTTATTACAAGATACAGCCGGGACATCTGGGGGAAAAACATCGCAGGAATGAAGAAAAATTCCTGGGATCGCATGAAAATGGACGACTGCGCCCAATGCCACAAAGAGGCGGGCCTGACCCATACCTCCAGCGTACAGACCGGACGCGATGCCTGTTTCGTCTGCCATAAGTAGTCAGGCGGTGGGGAATCACCTTCAGGTGAACGGTTTCAAGCTTCTGCTTTGCATATAAGGTGAGGGGAAATTAGATGAAAGTTGACAGAAGAAGTTTCTTATCCTTCGTAATCGGCGGCGCAGCGGGCACGGCACTGTCGCCGCTGCCCTGGAAACTGATGGACGACTCATCCATCTGGTCGCAGATGTGGCCCTGGACGCCGGTGCCCCCGGATGGCGAAGCCACCTACGAGAACTCCACCTGCTCCCTGTGCCCGGGCGGTTGCGGCATCTCCGTACGCAAGATCGACAACCGGGCCGTCAAGATCGAAGGCCAGGCAGGCCATCCCGTCAACAACGGCGGCATCTGCATCCTGGGGCTGTCCGGGCTCCAGATGCTCTACGGCCCCACCCGCATCAAAGCGCCCATGAAGCGCGTCGGCGAACGCGGTGCAGGCAAATGGCAGAAAATTTCGTGGGATGAAGCCACCCAGATCCTGGCCGACAAACTCGCCGATATCCGCAATCGGAGCGAAGCCCACACCGTGGCGGCCATCTCCGGGTCGGACAGCGGAACGGTCCCGGCGCTGCTGAAGCGCTTTTTGACCGCCTACGGATCGCCCAACTTCATCCGCATGCCATCAGGCCAGGACGCCGACGAACTGGCTGTTAAAGCCCTCTTCGGCGACGCCGGCAGAACGGGCTACGATGTGGAAAATGCCGACTATATCCTCAGCTTCGGCAGCGGCATCGTGGACGGCTGGGGATCGCCGGTTCGCATGATCGCCGCAGCCAGCACCTGGAAGGACAAGAAGGTCACCGTGGTCCAGGTGGACCCCCGTCTTTCCAATTCCGCAGCCAAGGCCACCCGCTGGGTGGCGATCAACCCCGGCACCGAAGCCGACCTGGCACTGGGAATCGCCGCACTGATGGTCGCCAACGGCATGGCCGACAGCGGCGCCGTTTCCGGCTTCCGTAATTTGAAAACGGAACTTTTGGCCAACTACGAAACCGAGAAGGTGGCGCAGACCACCGGCATCAAAGCGGAAACCATCAAGGAATTGGCCACCGGCTTTGCCCGCGCCAACCGGCCGCTGGCCCTGTGCGGCCGCGGCAAGGGACAGACCGCCACCAGCCTGCGCGAAACCGCTGCCATCTATCTGCTCAACGCCCTGGCCGGCAATATCAACCAGGACGGCGGCATGTGGGCCATTCCGGAAGCGGACTACATCCAGTGGCCCGAAGTCGAAGCCGACAAGATTGCCTCCGCCGGGCTTCGTCAGCCGCGCATCGACGGAGCGGGCGCCGGCAAATACGCCGATGCCAAATACCTGCTCAACCGCTTGAGCGAAGGGGTCAACGGATCAGGCCCCTATCCGCTGCAACTGCTCATGGTGGCCGGCGCCAACCCCTGCCACGACTTGAGTGACAGCGCCGGTTTCACCAAGGCCCTGGCCCACATTCCCTTCATCGTCAGTTTTTCCTCGTTCCAGGACGAGACCGCGGCCATGGCCGATCTGCTCCTGCCCGAGCACGTCTATCTGGAACGCTACGAGGATGTTCCCGTGGCCGCCGGACTCCACCAGCGGGTAATCGGGTTGAGCAAGCCGGTGGTTTCCCCCCAGTTCGACACCCGCCATCTGGGAGCAACACTGATCGCCACGGCCAAGGCCATGGAAGCTCCCATGGCCGATGCCTTTCCCTGGGACGACTACGAAACCTGCCTGGAGGAAACCCTGGCGGAAAAATGGGACGTCCTGATGGAGGAAGGCGTCTGGGTTGAAACCGACATCGACCCCGTTTCCGACTCCATCCGGGTTGCGGGCGTAAACGCGCCGGCTGCTGCCGCCGAAGGCGATGAAGGCAGCTTTCCGCTGCTGCTGATCCCCTATGACTCCATACGGATCTCCAGCCGGACCGTCGGGGACACCCCCTTCATGATCAAAACCGTCGCCGACACCGTCATCAAGGGCCCGGACGGTTTCGTTGAAATCAACCCCCAGACCGCCGGTGACGCCGGGCTGAAAGAAGGCGCCATGGCCACGCTGACCACCCCGCGCGGCGAAGCCCGGGTTCGCGTCCATCTTTTCGAAGGCATCAAACCCGGGGTGATCGCCATGGCCAGAGGCCTGGGCCACACCGCCTACGACGATTACCTGGCCGGCAAGGGGGTCAACGTCAACGAACTCATCGGCCCGGTGGAGGATCCCTCCTGCGGGCATGACGTAGCCTGGGGGATTCGGGCCAAGCTGGCCAAAGCCTAACCAACCTGACACGAGGTTCCGATGAAACACGAGCAGAAACACAACCCGCCCATGAAGTACGGAATGGCCATCGATCTGGACAAATGCACCGGCTGCGGCGCCTGCATGGTGGCCTGCATGTCCGAAAACAACGTGCCGTTCAAGAAAGACGAATCCAACAAGCTGGACAGCATCACCTGGATCCGCGTTTTCAAGCTCACCAACGGCAAACCGTATCCGGATACGGATATCTGCTATCTGCCGCGGCCCTGTCAGCACTGTGAAGGTCATGACGGACACAGCCCCTGCGTGTCGGTCTGCCCGGCCACAGCCACGGACTACAGCATGGAAACCGGCATCGTCAGCCAGATCTACACCCGCTGCTTCGGTTGCCGGTACTGCATGGCGGCCTGTCCGTATCATGCCCGCTACTTCAACTGGTGGGATCCGGTCTGGCCCGAGGGGATGGAAAAATACCTCAGCCCCAATGTCTCTCCGCGCATGCGCGGGGTGGTGGAAAAGTGCAGTTTCTGTTTTCACCGCTACCAGCAGGCCAAGAACGAAGCCTACCTGAACGGCGAACGCCGGGTTGCCGAAGAGGCTTACCAGACGGCCTGCACCCAGG
The DNA here is from genome assembly GCF_963668215.1 of uncultured Desulfosarcina sp. Taxonomy (NCBI): domain Bacteria; kingdom Pseudomonadati; phylum Thermodesulfobacteriota; class Desulfobacteria; order Desulfobacterales; family Desulfosarcinaceae; genus Desulfosarcina; species uncultured Desulfosarcina sp. The sequence goes on along the minus strand of NZ_OY764190.1, from coordinate 3,772,616 downwards.
CCTGCCCGGCCGGGGCCATCGTGTTCGGCGATCTCAACAACCCCGATCACCAGGTCCATCAGATTGTCCGGCCCGACCCCAAAAACGGCAATAAATCCCGGAATCCCAGGGCGTTCCGGCTTCTGGAGCGGACGGGCACCAACACCAAGGTCTACTACCTGTCCAGCCGGGAATGGGTACGGCGGGCCGGCGACAATTACCTGGCTCATGAGAAAACCGGCCAGGTTTCCAAACCGCATCACTAAAAGCGGGTTTACGGTAAAGACGGTTTCAACCGGCATTTGAAACCGGCAGCGAAACGATAAAAACGGCAAACCGTAAAGAGCAAGGAGTACTAACCCTATGGATTCTGCGTTAATACCCAAAGGAGTCAAACGTTGCCCCATGTGGCAGTTCCTCCTGGGACTGGCGATCGTGGGCGCTGTGCTGGCCTGGGGCGTCTATGCCATGCTGCTGTGCTGGTTCAAGGGATTGAATCAGACCAACATGAACGACTATTACGGATTTGCCCTGTGGATCTGGGCGGACTTGGCCGTTATCGCCTTAGGCGGCGGGGCCTTTTTCAGCGGCCTGCTCAAATACATCTTCGGCAAGGATGAGCTGAAGCACATTATCAATTACGCGGTGCTGATCGGGTTCATCTGCTACAGTTCGGCCCTGCTGATCCTGGCCATCGACATCGGCCAACCCCTGCGCGGCTGGTTCATCTTCTGGCACGCCAATGTGCACTCCATGCTCACCGAAGTGGCCTTCTGCCTCTCCTGCTACTTCTCGGTGCTGACCATCGAGTATATCCCGCTGATCCTGGAAAACCGCCAGCTGGACAAGGTGCCCTTCTTCCACAACCTGAGCCACAACATGCACGAAGTCATGGCGGTCTTTGCCGCCACCGGCGCGTTTCTCTCCTTTTTCCATCAAGGCTCCCTGGGTGGTGTGGCCGGCGTCCTGTTCGGGCGGCCCTTCGCCTTCCGGGAAGGCCTGCTCATCTGGCCCTGGACCTTTTTTCTCTTCACCTGGTCCGCCGCGGCTTACGGCCCCTGCTTCACCCTGCTGATCACCTGGATCACGGAAAAGGTAACCCGCAAGAAGCTGGTCAAGGACAACGTCGTCGAAATGCTGGCCAAGATCGCCGGCTGGATGATCTTTACCTACACGATCGCCAAGCTTTGCGATACGGCCCGCTGGGCCAACATCACGGCACCGGGGTTGGGCCAGACGCTGGCCGATTTCTATACCGGCACCGCTCTCTACGGCTACTGGATATTGTTCGCGGAAATCGGTCTGGGCGGGATCGTGCCGGCCATCATTCTGATCAGCCCGCCCTTGAGAAAAAATCCTGTCTGGCGGGTCGTCGCCCTGTTCCTGGGCGTCATGGGCGTTTCTCTCAACCGCTGGGTCATGGTCCTGCAGGTCATGGCCACGCCGGTCATGCCGTTCGACAAATGGGCCCTGTACTATCCGAGCTGGCAGGAAGTGGCCACCACCATTCTGCCGGTGGCCTACGGCATCATCCTGATCATGATCTCCTACCGCTACCTGCCGATCTTTCCCCAGGAAGCGGAACTGAATCCCATCGAGGAAGATGCCTCTACACCTGCGGAAGCCAGCACCGAACCCGCCGCCGAACTGGAACCGGCGCAAGCCTAAAGGAGGAGGACGAAACATGTTTCCTTTCAGTTTTGAATGGCTCTGGGACGCCGGCCACCTGGTTTTTCACGGCGGTCTCTGGTACGCCTTGAACATCATCGGCATCGGCATGACCTACTGCATCGTCAAGGCCATCATCGACACGTCCAAGGGAAAGGGCGGTCACGGCCACCATTAAGCCGCCCCCTGTCCAATAAAACCAACCGAGCGCTTCCATCCGTATCCAAAACCGGGGAAGCGCTTTGTTTTTTTTATCGAGTCCACCCACACCGATGGAGGAAGCCATGCGGTCCATCAATACCAAGACCATCGTAACCGTCTTTGCGGTTTGCCTAACCGTTGCAGCCTTGTGGGCCTGCTACCCCAAACGGATCGGCCCCATCGGTTCCGAAGGCAGGCAACTGACCTGGAACGAAATGAGCATCGACCAGCGCAAAGCCCACATGAAAACCGTCGTTCTTCCCCAGGCGGCCGAACTGTTTGCCTCCTGGCGTCCCGAGCGGTTTTCGACGGTGGACTGCCGGCTGTGCCACGGCGAGGACGCCAGGTCCGGCAAATTCCAAATGCCCACCGCCCATCTTCCCCGGCTCAGCGGAGAACTGCTGCTGGGGCCCGAATTTGAAAAGTATCCCGAAACGACCCGGCTGAAGCTCGACCGCCTGGTACCCATGATGAGCACGGCACTTGGCAAGAAAAAATTCAGCCTGATCACCCGTCGCGGGTTTGGCTGCTACTCGTGCCACCTGGGACCGGACGGCCCCATGTTCGGTAATTGAGATCCGTTTTTTTTCGGCTCGAAAACCGTTGGAAAGATTGGGTCTGTAAAACAGGCGCGGGCTGGAAGAAAATCGGTTGCCGTAAAACCGCTTTTATGTCTATTTACTGCGATGGTTTCGTAACCATTCGATCAGCGCTTATTCACAAAGATCAAGTGAATCGCGCGCCTTGCTCCCATGCTCCGCGTGGGAGCACCATTGGACTTCATCCGACAGTTATGGAGTTCCCATGCAGAGCATGGGAACCGGAAAACATAGAGAGGCACACCCCATGAGCGAGCGGGAATTCATTCAAATCAATGGTGGTAAACCCTTGGCCGGCAGCGTCTGTGTGCAGGGGTCTAAAAATGCGATTCTGCCCATGCTGGCCGCGTCCCTGCTTCCGGAGAACGGATGCAGCGTGATCCGCAATGTACCGCCGCTGAACGACATCCTGGTGGCCTTCGAAATCATGCGCCATGTGGGTGCCAAAGTGGACTACTTCCCTGAAGAGAAAACGGTCTGCGTGGATGCCACCGGCCTGAATCGCTCGGATCTTCCCGAAGCGCTCACCTGCCGCCTACGGGCCTCGGTGCTTTTCATTCCGTCATTGCTGGCCCGCCTGGGTGAAGTCCGACTGCCCAGCGTCGGCGGCTGTCCTTTGGGCGCCCGCAACCTGAACTACCATTATCGCGGTTTTGCCCGGCTCGGGGCCCAGATTACCAGCGGCGACGCCTTTGTCATCCGGGGCGACAATTTTCTGGGCGCCGGCATGTATCTGGACTTTCCCAGCCATACCGGAACGGAAAACCTGATGATGGCGGCCTGTTTTTCCAAAGGGGTCTCCATCATCGAAAATGCCGCCTCGGACCCGGAGATATTCGATTTCGCCAATTTTCTCATCAAGATGGGCGCAAAGATCCATGGATTGGGCACCCGCACGCTTACAGTAGAAGGGGTACCGGCCTTGAATCCCGTGGAGTACTACGCCATGAACGACCGCCTGGACGCAGGATTGTTCATGATGGCGGCAGGGATTGCCGGGGGGAAAATTTCGATTATCGGTGTTAATCCGGCCGACCTGCGCATTTTAACCGAAAAAATGATGCAGATGGGCGTCGAAATCCGTATCAACGGGCATGTCATGGAGGTTGCCTCGCCGGGCAAGAATCTGCGCCCGGTGAACGTGCTCACCTGCCCCTATCCGGGCTTCGCCACCGATTTTCAGCCGGCGATCATGGCCCTTTCCTGCATTGCCGACGGCCAGAGCTATATCCGGGAGCGGATCTTCGACAAGCGTTTCAGCCATGTCAAGGAATTGAGAAAACTGGGGGCCTCCATCGACCTGGATGAAGAGGACGGTCTGGCCATCGTCAACGGCCCCACCACCTTCCAAGGGGCGGACACCGAACCGGACAACATCCGGGCCGCCGCCTGCATTCTGCTGGCTGGCCTAGCCTGCCCGGAGAAAACCACCATCGGCAACGTCTACCAGATCAACCGGGGACATTTCGACATCGAAAGCCGCTTTCAACAGCTCGGCGCCGATGTGCAGCGGGTTAAATAGATAAGGACTAAATAAACAGGTCGGTGCTCAAATACCGCTCGCCCGTGCTGGGCAATATCGTAACGATGCGTTTGCCGGCATTCTCCGGTTTGGCCGCCACCTGAAGGCAGGCCCACACCGCGGCCCCGGAAGAGATGCCGCACAGGATCCCCTCAACCGCGGCCAGCTTTCGGGCCGTTTCCAAGGCATCGTCGTTGGTGACGGTCACCACCTCGTCGATGAGAGATCGATCCAGCACTTCAGGCACAAACCCCGCACCGATGCCCTGGATTTTGTGAGGGCCTTTCTCACCACCGGAAAGCACCGGCGAATCGACCGGTTCCACGGCAACCACGCGAAAGCCGGGCTTCTCTTCCTTGAAAAAACCGCCGACCCCGGTAAGGGTGCCGCCGGTACCCACCCCGGCCACCAGAATATCCACATCGCCGGCCGTGTCCGCCCAGATTTCTACGGCCGTTGTCTCCCGGTGGATACGGGGATTGGCGGGGTTTTCGAACTGGTTGGGCATGAAAGCACCGTGGGTTTCGGAAACGATGGCGTTGGCCTTCTCGATGGCGCCAACCATCCCTTGGGAGCCCGGGGTAAGCACCAGTTGCGCGCCCAGGTGCCGCAGCAGCTTCTGACGCTCGACGCTCATGGTTTCCGGCATGGTGAGACAAAGCCGGTATCCCCGGGCGGCACAGATAAAGGCCAGCCCGATGCCGGTATTCCCGCTGGTCGGTTCCACGATCAGGGTGTCCTCACCGATTTGCCCCTTTTCCTCGGCATCGTCGATCATGGCCGCAGCAATGCGGTCTTTGACGCTGCCCAGGGGATTGAAAAATTCCAGCTTGGCCAGGATTTCGGCCTGGCCGCCGCCGATGCGGTTCAGCCGGACCAGGGGCGTTTTTCCGATGGTATTTGTAATTGTACTGTGTACAGGCATGACGTTCTCCTTTTTGGTCGTTCAACTGCCCGTTTAGCGCCTAGCTTCCCGGATAACCAGCCGGGGCTTTTCCATCATTACGGTGGTGTCCGGGGGAATGGATTCGGTCAGCCAGACGTTGCCGCCCACCACGCTGCGGGAGCCGATGATGGTGTCCCCGCCCAAAATGGTGGCCCCCGAATAAATGATCACGTCATCTTCGATGGTGGGGTGGCGCTTTTTGCCGCGCAGCTTTTCTCCCGCGTCCTTGGGAAGGGACAGGGCGCCCAGGGTCACCCCCTGGTAGATGCGCACGTTGTCCCCGATGCGCGTCGTTTCTCCGATGACCACACCCGTGCCGTGATCGATGACGAAGCGCTTCCCGATGACGGCACCGGGATGGATGTCGATCCCGGTGATGCTGTGGGCGTGTTCGGCCATGACCCGTGGCAGCAGGGGCACGCCTAGTTCGAAAAGCCTGTGGGCCACCCGGTGGACGCTGATAGCGTAAATCCCCGGATAGCTGAAGATGATCTCGTCATGGCTTTTGGCCGCCGGGTCCCCGTCGAAGGCCGCCTGCACGTCCGACGCCAAAACCTGGCGGATTTCAGGGATGGCATCCATCATCTCAAGTGCCAGGCTGTGGCCGCGGGTTTCGCAATGGCTGCACGACTGGTGATAGCGCAGGCAGTCATGGCGGATGTTGTGGGCGATCAGGTCAGCCAGCAGATCGTACAATTTGGATATGGTCTGCCCCAGGCTGTAGCGCAGGTTGACCGGATCCAACTTCTCGCGGGAGAAATAGCCGGGGAAAAGCAGTTCCCGGAACATGTCGATGATATCGGCCACAAAGCCTTCCGAAGGGATGGGCTCGCTGTCGATATGGGTGTAGCAGGAGCTGTTTTCGCTGTGGTCGATAATCCGTTCGGCAACGGCCGGCAAAAGGGAGCGCGCTTCCTGATGGCATTCCATTTCTGTCCGGCAGACATCGCCTTCGATGGGGGGATTGGCAGTCATCGGGCGTCTCCGTTACGTGGCAATCGGTTTCCATTACCGGTAGTTGCGATCAGCCCTCATTGTAACCACAAAGAGAGGGTTGTCAAAAATTGACAAGCGAAACCAATTCTGATTTGATGCGTCCAAAAAAGATGCACGCCACTTTCACGAAGAAGGAAAAGGTACCCCCATGAGCGGTTTGAACGACTTCAAATTCGCCGCCCTGAGCCCCGAGGATCTGGAAACCATCAAGGCCCTGGAAAAAAAGCTGGGTCCTGACATTCGCCTGGTAGCCGTCGAAAGCAGGGACGTGCTCTACGCCATGGAGGCTAAAATGGCGCCCAATGAGTGGCAGCGGGTGGACGAGGTATATCCGGAAATCAAGGGCATCAAGGCCTATTACACCGACCAGGACACCGCCCGGGAAGCCAAAGGATGGCTCAAGGGTTTTCTGATCAACAACAACCTTACTCCAAAACCGATAAAACGCCCCATCCGCATCCGCCAGGTGGTCAACACCGAAAACCGGCAAGAAGCGTCGGGCACCTAAAGCAGCACCCGAGCCCCCTTGTCCACCGGCGAGGAGAGGACGATGGCGGTACGCGTCTGCCCCAAGGGACTGAAGCGGGCCACCAGGGGCTCCAGATCGGCGACCTGTGCCACGCGCACCTGCAAGATGAAAGAGGCTTCGCCGCTGACGTGGTGGCAGGCGGCAACCTCGGGCAGATCGGCAGCCAGGGATTTGACGGCCGGATAATGCCGGGCATCGGTGGTCAGCTGAATGAAAGCGGCCACCGACCGGCCCATGGCCTCGGGGTCGATATGGGCGTGGTAGCCTTTGATGACCCCTGCCTCTTCAAGCTTTTTGACCCGCTCGGCCACAGCCGGGGATGACAACCCCACCAACTCGCCGATGCGTGCCAGGGACATCCTGGCGTTCTCCTGCAGGACAGCCAGAATTTTCAGCCCGATTCCATCCAGCATTTTTTCAACCCGAAGGTCCATGGCTTCCACTTCCTTGTTTTTTAAAGTCCAACCCCCCGAAAACCGTTTTTTAGCCATGGTTTCTCCCGACCCGATGCGATAGGGTGCCTCCCATGGCGTATTCATTTTTCATCAAAGGATTGATCTTCGGTTTTTCCATTGCCATGCCGGTGGGGCCCATCGGCGTCCTCTGCATCCGCCGCAGCCTGGCCCATGGGTGGCAGGCCGGACTGCTTACCGGCACCGGGGCCGCCACGGCCGACGCCCTTTACGGATGCGTTGCCGGTTTCGGTCTGGCCGGCCTCTCCGGTTTGCTGGTGGGGCAGCGGTTCTGGATTCAACTTCTCGGCGGCCTTTTTCTCTGCTACCTGGGACTGCGCATCTTTCTGGCAACGGCCGATCCGAAACCAACCGGGGACGCCTCTGTCCGGGGAGCCAAAGGATATTTCTCCGCGCTGGTTCTCACCCTGACCAATCCCATGACCATCCTCTCCTTTACCGCCGTTTTCGCCGGGATGGGCCTGGGCTGCGCCGGCACCGACCATTGGGACGCCGGGTGGCTGGTGGCCGGCGTATTTTCCGGCTCCATGGCCTGGTGGGTTATTCTCTCATCGGCGAGCAGCATTTTCAATACCCGTCTGCATCCGACCGCCATGGGTTGGATCAACCGGATTTCCGGTACTGTATTGGTTGGGTTTGGGTTAATTGCCATTGTCGCCGGGTTCAATTAGGACGGCTTTGTAAGAAGGCCGATATCTGATCGTCTATTGCACAGACGTCAGCCCGTCCAAAAAACGCCGGCACAGCCTGGCTGACACAAGGTGATCATACACCCTTCCGTCGGCTTCGACACCGCGGATGCCGCCGTCGTACAAAAACGCCGCCAGCAATTGCATCCCCACATCCTGCCGGTCCCGGTCTGGGTCTAATCGTTCGCCCAAGGCTGCCGGTCTGGGAATCGGGAGGCCTTCCTCCCGGAGTCTTTTTATAAAATTTAGAATGCGCCCCAAACGCAGCAGGGTGGCCGCGTCGGTTCGCGACGTACGCTGATGGATGGGCAGGGCCGTGGACCGCATACCGGCAAAGGATTTCGGCAACAGGCCCAATTCCCGGCAACGGAGATAGTCTACGCTGCCAGGCGCCGGATAAAACACGGAGACGCCGGCCAGCACCGGTCGCCGGGCCAGAAACAGCAGGTCGTCCACCGATTGCAGCGGGACCTGATCCGGCGCCCCCACGATAATGTACCCCACCGCCGAGAGCCCTTCCTCGCTGCTCAACGCCAAAGCCCGGTCAAAGGCTTTGCAAACGTCGGGACGGTTGAAGCGTTTTAATTGTTCGGGGATCGAACTGCCCAGGGAAAGGTTCAGGGTCTTGAAGCCGCTCTTTGCCATGGTCCCTACCACCTCGGCGTTCAGGGAAGGTGGGAAAAGCCCGTTCATGGCCCGCAATTCCGGCAGGTCCTCTCCGAAAATTTCGCGAATCCCGCCCATCAATTCGAGGAACCATCGGCGATCCATGGTGAGATTCTCGTCCTCGAAATCGATGAATCCCACCCGGCGTCCTTGTGCCGCCGCCCGGATTTCACGCAGCACCGCGGCCACCGAGCGCTTCCTGAATCCCATCCAGGAGTGCCGGCTCGTGGCGCAGTAGCTGCACGCCAGCGGGCATCCCCGGGTCGCGGCAATCGCCAGGCAGTCCCGTCCCCAGCGTTGATAGAACTTTCGCCGGATCAAGCCGAAGGCGGGCACGGGAAGCCGGTTCGGATCGCTGCACAGGGCCGGTTCGGAAATCCGCAGTCCACCGTCGGGCCTGCGCAGCACGATGCCCGGCACGTCATCCAGTTCGTCTCCCGCTTGCAACGCCGCGGCCAGGGCCGGCAGGCTGGCCTCGCCTTCTCCCCGCAATACCAGATCCACGGCCGATTCGGCCATCACCGCTTCCGGCAGGGCTGTCGGGTGGTGCCCGCCCAGCACCACGGTGCAATCGGGCAGACTGGCTTTGGCCGTCCGGGCCACGGCAAGGGCCATATCGCTGTAAGCCGTGAACAAAGAGGCGATTCCCACCAGAAACGCTCCGGACCTTTTGATCTCGCGGCCGATATGTTCGAGGCTGTACCCATAGCGGCGAAACTGGTGGAACAGGGAAAAAGGGCTGTGGTCTGCCCGTCCATAATAGGGATCGAGTCCGTCCAGTTCGGGTGGCGTCGCCACGACCCGCGACTTGCCGGTGGCCATGGCATCCAGAATGGCAACCGAGAAGCCCTTTTCAGCCACCGCGGCGGCAATGGAAGCCAGGCCGTAAGGAATGGTTCGTTTGGCGGTGTGGTAGAAATCGGTGATGGGCGGTTGGATCAGAAGAATGTCAACCATCGGGAAGGCGGATCAGCCCATTTGGGAAATGGTGCCGAAGGTGCGGATCTCCTCCGGCAGGTCCTCGGGACCGATGGCGTTTTCGACCCCCATGGCATAAGCCCGTTCGATCACGTTCTGCAATTGAATCAGGTTGCCCGGCCAGTGGTACTCCAAAAGGATATTCATGGCCGATGGGGTGATGCCGTAGATGCGGGTGGTGGTTGCCGGAGTGTCATTGTACAGGAAATGGTTGATCAGCAGGGGGATGTCTTCCTTGCGTTCACGAAGCGCCGGCAGCTTGATGAACACGGCGTTGAAAAGAACGAGCAGGCTCTCTTTCATGGCTCCGCTGGCGATGACTTCATCCAGGTCCTTGCTGGTGCCCGCAATCAAGCGGGGGCGTTGCCCGGAATCGGATTGCGCCTCCTCCATCAGCTTCAGTATCCGCTTGCGGATGTCGGCGGGCAAAACGGAGATTTCGTCCAGGTAAAGGGTGCCGCCACCCACCGATGCCATCACGTCGGAAAGCTGCGCGGCAATTTCATCTTCGTTCTTTGTCTTTTTGGCCAGCCGGTTGCAGTTCATCGGCACGAAGGGCATCTCCATGCGGTCGCTGCTCTCGTGAATGGTCCGCGCCGTCAATTCCTTCCCTGTTCCGCTTTCTCCCTGAATCAAAACCGTGGGATTTTCGATGGTGATGGTGTCGATCACCTCGTAGATTTCACGCATTTTTGGGCAAAAGCCCACCATGTTGCCGTATTGGTGGCGCTCCCGTGAAATCTTGCGAATCAGTTGGGCCTTGTCCTTGATCTTTTTTTCTTCGATGATGCGGTCGATGATCAACCGGAGGTGGTCCAGCTTGAAGGGTTTTTGCAGGTAGTCGTAGCTGCCGAATTTCATGGCCTGAATGGCCGATTCCATGGACCCGTATCCCGTAACGATGATCACTTCAGTCCGGGGCCGGTATTTCTTGATGGCCACCAGAAGTTCGAGGCCATTGAAATCGGGCATCTTGTAATCGGTAAAAACGATATCGATCTGTTTTTCTTTGACGATGCCCACGGCTTCGATGCCGTTGTCCACGGTGGTCACGTCGTAGCCTTTGATGGTCAGATACTGCCCGACCATGGCCAGAATGTCTTTATCGTCGTCTACAAAAAGGATTCGGGTATCGGACATGGCATTCTCCGCAGGGTAATCAGGGCAAACCAGATGGTACAGCAACTTGATTTTTATAGTAAACCCCATTTAAAATTTCAATAGCTGGTTGCTATCGAACAAAATCCGGCCGATGCCATCGCCACCAACGCTGTTACCCGATACGGGTTAACCCCCTGTAGATACTACTGCATCCAAAACGGGAGGGCCGCCGACCGGCGATCCTGCGGATTGACTTTGAAACCGCCCGTCTCTATAGTGAGCCGATGAAGCACGCGTTGGATACGGAGACAACTTGACTTTTTCGGTCCTTATGGTCTGCACCGGCAACATTTGCCGGAGCCCGATGGCGGAGGGATTCTTGCGGCACTGGCTGCCTCCCGTTCTGCGTTCGGAGGTAGCGGTCGGTTCGGCAGGCACCCACGGCCTTCACGGCAACCGTGCTGAACCATTGGCCGTCAGGGCCGCTGCCGCACACAGCGTGGATATTTCCGATCACCGGGCCAGGACTCTGGATGGCCCCCTGATCCGATCCGCCGATCTGGTGCTGGCCATGGAGCGATATCATCTGGACAAAATCAATGATCTTCTGTTTTTCCGCTGTAAAACCGCCCTTTTGCTGGGCAATTTCGACGAACGGCGCGAAAAGCCGGAGATTGAAGATCCCTATGGATTGGCCTTCGATGCCTACCAGACCTGTGCCAATGAAATTGCCGCCTGCATGCCCGGTTTGATCGACTTCATCCGGCAAAAAGTAAAATCGTCCTGAGCGCCGCTATGGGAACCCTTCGCCAACAGATCGCCGCCTTGCTGCAAGAGGCGCCCATGACGGCAATGGATATTTCGCAGGCAGTCCGCATTCCGGAAAAGGATGTCTATCGCCACTTGGCCCATATCCAAAAAAGCGTTGCCGGCCAGGGCAGAGAACTGTTGCTGACCCCCTGCACCTGCCGGGCCTGCGGGTTTGTCTTCGCAGAAAGGCGGCGGCTCACCCGACCGGGGCGCTGCCCCCGCTGCCGGGAAAGCCGCATCGATCCGCCGGCTTTCAGGATCTCCGAAAGCAAATGAAAACCTCATCCATTCAACCAGGAAAGCGACATGCCCCCAACCGCCATACAGGATTATTTCACCGGTGACTACGCCATCTGCTACGGCTGTGGCAGCGACAACGCTCATGGATTACAGGTCCGCACCTATTGGGACGGAAAACACGGCACCTTCCGCTTCACGCCCAAAGATTACCACACTGCCTTTCCCGGTGTGGTATACGGCGGTCTGATCGCCAGCCTGTTCGACTGCCATTGCATCGGCACGGCCATCGCCGCCGCCTATGAAGAGGAAGGCCGCCCGCCGGGATCGGACCCTTTGATCATGTATATGACCGCCAACCTGAACGTCAACTATCTGCGCCCCACTCCCATGGACAATGAGCTGCTGCTGAAGTCCCATGTCGTTGAGCAAAAGGGGAAGAAAACCGTCGTTGCCTGCACCCTTTCGGCAGACGACATCCCCTGCGCCAATGCTACGGTTGTCGGTATCCGGGCGACCTGAAACCGGCAGAAAAGGAGAGCAATGTTGGATTCGCCGTGCGTCGAACATCTTTTCATCATTACCGGAACGACCCGGGGGATCGGCCGGGCATTGGCGGATCGGGTGTTGGCTTTGGATCGCAGCTTTGTGGTCGGTTTTTCCCGGGCGGACGCATTTTTCGAAGGCAACCGCCAGGATGTCCGCATCGATCTGAACGCCATCGAAACCATCGGCTCGGCTTTCGATGCCATCGGTTTGGATTCCGAAAGAACCGGCGGCCTCAAGCAAACGGTGCTGATCAACAACGCCGGTGTGCTCGCCCCCATCGCCCCTATCGTCGACTGCGACCCTGAAGAACTGGCCGGCAATATCCGGGTGAATCTGACCGCCCCGATGGTCCTGGCACACCATTTTTACCGCTTCAGTAAATCCTTTCCAGGGAAAAAATGGATCGTCAACATCACCTCCGGCGCCAGCCGGTCGCCCTACTTCGGATGGTCGGCGTACGGGGCCGCCAAGGCCGGTCTGGATATGGCCACCCGGGCCATGGCCCTCGAATTCTCCCGGATCGATCCGGCATTTCGAGTCTGTGCCGTTGCACCGGGAACCGTGGATACCGACATGCAGGCACAAATTCGAAAGTGCACGCCGGAGCAGTTCGAGCGCGTAGATAAATTTATCGATCTGAAAGCCAACAATGCGCTTTTTACGCCTGAACAAACCGCAAGGGACCTGATCCGCCTGATTTTGGAAGGAGGGCTGGAAAACGGCCGCCGGTACGACCTTCGTGAGATGACCGGGCAACTACCGGCCGAAACTCCGGCAATAGCCACAGGAAAGAACGCCGCACGTTATCGAGGGGCGTGAAGCCTATACCCGGTTTAATTTCCTTGAATAGGGAAAGGAGTCGTTATGGCCACCGGCGCTTGCGGTATCAACTGTGACGTCTGTCAGCTCAACCTGGTAGGCCAATGCTCCTCCTGCGGGCCGGGCAATAGCGATCTGGCGGCCGGCAAAATCGCCGTCCAGCAGCGCATTCTGGGCCACCCCTGCGCCATCCTCGCGTGCGCCCGGCTCAATCACATCGACTACTGCCCCAGGGACTGCCCTTCTTTTCCGTGCGACAACTTCAGCAAATCCGAATACCCGTATGGTCAGGGTTTTCTGAATATGCAGCGACGCCGGCGCAACCTGGGACCGCCGGCGCTCGATCCGTCGGGAAGGCCGATCGAAGTCGAAGCTTCCTGGTGGGACAAACTGGCCCATCGGCAAAAAGACCGCGTGGCCAACTTCACCCTTACCGGCATTGACGACAGGACGGGCCACCTGCGGTTTCGTTTTCTCGAACGGGAAATCCTCGTCGATACCCAGGCGCGCTGTCTGATGGAAAAGCGCGACGGGGAGTGGGAGAAGATCGCGCGGCCCATGTTGGAACTGACGGTCCTGGACTATTTCAGCCGCGTCGGCTGCCTTTACCCCATGGGTCGGGAAATGGTCGGTGCGGAAGATCTCACCGATGCCCACTACTTTGCCGGCCGGGACCGCCTGCGGACCGCATCGCTCATGGCCCGGTTCGGCGCGGACGCCGACGGGTTCGCCGCCGCCGGCGCCCGCCTGGGCGGCATTCCGGAACAGATGGCCGACGCAGCCTTTCGCCTCGCACCGTTTCCGCGGGTTCCGGTATACTACCTGCTCTGGCTGGCCAGCGAGGAATTTGCCCCCCGCATCTCCATCCTCTTTGACCGCTCCATCGAAAAGGTGCTCTCTGCGCCGGCCATCTGGTGTTTGGTGGGCCTGTGCAACTACCACCTGCTGAGCAATAGTTGACAACTTCGTAAGAAGGCCGATATCGGCGTTATGCTTCGTCCCTCGTCAGTGCGGAGTACGTATAGGTACGCCTCCTTCCTCGGAACTCGCAAGCCTTGATCTCGGCCTTCTTACGAAGTTGTCTGAAAAGCGACTTATTTTGAATAGACAAACAATTCTGAATACTGTATTCAATAATGAATATCAGCAGGAAATCCTATTATGCCGGAGATCAAAAAATCACCCGATGAAAACGCCGATGCAGCGGATCAAATTCGCCTGTTGAAGGAAATGACCCGCGAAAGGGACGCCATCATCGATTCTTCCTCGGACGGCCTTTTCGTATGCGACGGTCATGCGACGGTCATCCGCATGAATCCGGCATCGGAACGCATTCACCAGACAAAAGCGGAATCGGTGATCGGGAAAAATATGGTCGATCTCATTGACGAGGGATTTATCGACCGGTCCGCGGCCCTGGAAGCGGTTGAAACCAAGACCGTAGTCAACCTGCTGCAAAAAAAGGGAAATCGCAAGCTGATCTCCACTGCAACGCCGGTGTTCAACGATGCCGGCGAAATTATCCGTGTCGTTGTCAGCGAACAGGACATCACCCAATTCGAGAATTTGCAGTGGCAGCTTGAACAGGAGCAGGAGATCAAACACCAACTGCAGCATCAGTTGGTCGAAATGCAGCAGGACATCCTGCATACCCACGAAATCATCGCCCGCAGTGCCAACATGGTCAAGGCGCTGGAGCGGGCGCTGAAGGCCAGCAAGTCCGACGCATCGATACTGATCACCGGCGAGTCCGGCGTCGGTAAGGGGGTGATCGCCAACCTCATTCACAAAAGCTCCGGTCGGGCCGAGAAACCGCTGATTCGCATCAACTGCGGCGCCATTCCGGAAACATTGATCGAATCCGAACTGTTCGGGTATGAAAAAGGGGCCTTTACCGGCGCGCAGGCCAATGGAAAGCTCGGCCACCTGGAACTGGCCGACTGCGGCACGCTGTTTCTCGACGAAATTGCCGAACTGCCATTGGCCTCCCAGGTGAAATTGCTGCGATTCCTTGAAAATGGGCGGCTCACCCGGTTGGGCGGCACCCAACCCCGGTTCGTGGACGCCCGCATTATCGCGGCGACGCACCGCGATCTGAAAAAGATGGTCGAGGCCGGCACCTTCCGCCACGATCTGTTCTACCGCTTGAAGGTGATCCCCATTACCATACCACCGCTGAGGGAACGCAAAGAATGCCTCCTGCCGCTTTTACGCCATTATATCGACACCTTTGCCCGCAAGATCGGAAGCGTCAAGCGACTGAGCCAGGCGGCCATCGACGCGCTCATGGCGTATACCTATCCCGGCAACGTGCGTGAACTGATGAATATCTGCGAACAGGTCGTGGTCATGTCCGAAATGGAGATCATCGACCGCCTGGACCTGCCGAGGGATGTGATCGTTCAAACCATGGAAAGCGGCGAGGATTGGGGGTCATGGCCCCCTCAGATGACCCTGGACCAGGTGATTGGCAGCGTTGAACGCGCGTTTTTACGCAATGCCCTGACAACCCATAAAAATCAGTCCCAGATCGCCAAAGCGCTGGGTATCAGCCAGCCCACGGTGGCACGGCGCTTAAAAAAATACGGACTTTACACCCCTCTCGCCGGCAACGGATAGCGGCCATCGATATTCACATTTGAATAAAAGTACGGCGGTCCTCATCGTTCTGCCGCAGCATTGTTCACTATCCACAGCCTATTGCGAGTTTGCTCAAGCATGGCATTGTCTTTGCTGTCATTTATTCGCACGATGACGGAAACCTTTATTGTTGGATGAACACCAAGCAGCAAACAGATAGGAGCCAATCGTGAAAAGCACCCAGGCATTCGATAAAAAAGATCGTTCGGTTTCTTTCGGAGACACTTCCATTGCTTTTAAAAACAAGTCGGACCGGGAATTGTTCTTATCCTATCTCATATTTTGGCTGACCAAGAGCCCCTTTCTGGTGAAATTCCTTTCCCAGGCGGCGAAAATTACCCTGGCGATGGGCCTGCCGGTCAAACCCATCATCAAATCCACCGTATTCAGGCAGTTTTGCGGCGGTGAAAAGGAAAGCGAATACGCAAATGTGATCGGGAAGCTGGGTCGGTCCGGGATCGGTGCGATCCTGGACTATTCCGTCGAGGGAACCGAGGACGAGACCGGTTTCGAAGCCACCAAGAAAGAACTGTTGAAGATCATCGAAAAGTCGAAATCGAACCCCGACATTCCCTGCACCTGCATGAAAATGACGGCCATCGGTCCGTTCGAATTATATCAAAAAGTAACCGCCAAAGAGACGCTCACCAGTGAAGAGCAACGCGAATGGAACAGCGTAAAGGAAAGACTCGAAACGATCTGCAAAGCCTCTTTCGATGCGGGTAAACCGATCTATATCGATGCGGAAGAAACCTGGATCCAGCAGGCCATCGACGATCTCGCCGAAGAGATGATGTCCAGATACAACCGGAGCAGGGCCATCGTCTTTACCACTCTTCAGCTGTACCGGTGGGACCGCAACGACTATTTTCTCAAGTTGATCGGGCGCGCCCGGGCCGAAGGGTACAAGCTGGGCATCAAAATCGTTCGTGGGGCCTATATCGAAAAAGAGCGCGAACGCGCAGCGAAATATGGGTATCGCTCCCCCATCAACGACACCAAGGAGGATACGGACAGAGAGTACGACAAAGCCGTGCAGATATTCATCGACAACATCGACGTGGTTGAAATTTGCGTGGGCACGCACAATGAAGCCAGCTGCCGGTTGCTGATCGAACTCATGGCCGAAAAGGATCTGCCCAACGACCACCCGCACATCTATTTCTCACAGCTGTATGGCATGAGCGACAACATCAGCTTCAATCTTGCCAACGCCGGCTATAATGTCAGCAAGTACCTCCCTTACGGACCGGTCGAATCGACGCTGCCCTATCTGGCCCGACGCGCGGAAGAAAACACTGCCATTGCCGGTCAGATGAGCAAAGAACTTGAAATTATCATCCAGGAACGCAATCGGAGAAAGGCTGCGAAGTAGGTCGTTCTAAATCGCCATCGTCTCGCCGACGCGCGGCACCATGGCATCGTACCCCTCGTCTTTCAGCAGCTGGCAAAACGCCAGGCTCTGATCCTCTTCACCGTGGACCACGGCGATCCGCTTGATATTCAGGTTGGATTGCTTCAGAAACCGCAGCATCTCATTTCTGTCCCCATGGGCCGAGAACCCGCCGATCTTGACCACCCGCGCCTTCAACGGATACTCCTTGTTGAGAATCTTGACGATGGGGGGCTCGCCTGACCGCCCCGACGCCTCGTAGGCGGTGCCCTGTTCCAGGATGCGGCGGCCCAGGGTGTGGTTGGCCATGTAGCCCACGATCAGGATCGTATTTTTCGGGTCGTGAATCTTGTAGCGCAGATGGTGTAGGATGCGCCCGGCCTCGCACATGCCGGACGCCGAGATTACAATATGGGGGCTCTGCTCGCGCATGAGCGCCATGGATGCCTCGACGCTGGAGGTGAACTTCACCTGTTTGAACGCAAACGGATTCTTGCCCTGCTGGAGAAAAGTCTCGTGGGTCTCCTTGTCATACACTTCCGGATGTTCGCCGAACACCTTGGTAATGTTGATGGCCAGCGGGCTGTCCACGTATACCGGCATGGCCGGCACCTCACCGTCCGCATACAACTCATGGATGACGTAGAGCAGTTCCTGGGTACGCCCGTAAGCAAAGGAGGGAATCAGCACGGTTCCGCCCTGCTCGAACGTCTCGTTGAGAACTTTCTTGAGCCGGGGGCGCAGATCGATTACCGGCTCGTGATCCCGGTTGCCGTAAGTACTTTCCATGATCATCAGGTCAACATCCTTTGCAAAACCATCGAGGCGGTTGGACGGGTCCCTGAGAATCGGTTTGTCGTACCGGCCGATGTCTCCGGAAAAGCAGACGGTGCGTGAGTTGCCGTTGGCCTCGTATCGAATCATGGCAATGGCCGACCCCAGGATGTGGCCGGCTTCGAAAAGGGTGCAGGTGACGCCGCTTCCAATGGTTACCGGGCTGCGATAGGGAATACCCTCGAAGGCCTTGAGGGCCTGTTCCGCATCGGAGGCAGTGTACAGCGGTTCCACCCCCTTGAGATGAAAGCGCTGGATATACTCGTTGATCACATCGCTATCGAGCTTGTGGCCGTTCTTTTTGAGCGATTTCTTGACATCCTGTAATTCGCGTTTGCTGGCGTCTCCGTATTCGCCGGGTCGCATGCGGGACAAAGCACCCCGGACGGTCTTGTAATTGAGGTACTCGGCATCGCTTTCCTGGATATGGGCCGAATCCGGAAGCAGGAACCCACAGGCGTCGGCCGTGGCCCGGGTGCAGTAAATGCGCCCGGGAAAACCCTTTTTGACCAGTAGTGGAATCCGTCCGGAATGATCGATGTGCGCATGGGAGAGAATCATGTTGGTGAGGATTTGGGGATCGAAAGGCAGCACCCGGTTCTTCTCCGCAGATTCTTTTCTGCGCCCCTGGACCAGGCCGCAGTCCAGCAGGATACGGTCCCGACCGGTGCTCAACAGGTGCATGGAACCGGTTACTTCCCTCACCGCTCCGTAAAATGTGATGTGCATATCTTCTCTCCTTTTCCGGACGATCACTGGGGTTTCCGACAGCGATGCCCACTATTGCCCATACCGGGGCAAATTACAAGGTGCAAAACAGCGGTCCGACCGGCTGCGGCCCAGAGAAGCTGCGGCAAAAAGTTTTTAAGATTGGACTGTTCAGGAGGAGAGCGACCAGACCACGGTGTCCTGCTGCACGGCCATGGCGGCCACATGGTCACCGAACCAGCGGTGTTCCACCGGCCAGGGGAGGTTGTCGTAGGTCAGAATCATGCGGGTGGAGGTTTCGATTGCAACGATCCGGCACCGGGACAGCCCGGCCATGCCCTTGCCCACGGCCTTGAGCACGGCTTCCTTGGCGGTCCAGAAGCGGAAGAAACTGGCGGCTTCCCGGTTGCCGGCCAGTCGCCATTCGGGGTCGTCGGCAATCCTGGCCAACAGGGCCTGATTCACCGGACGCACCGTTTCCAGATCCAGCCCCACCGGCAGCGTTGCGGCCACGCCGCCGACGATGGCCGATTTATGGCTCAAGGACCAGTAGACCCCATCGACCGGCAGGGGCACGCCCTGATCGTCCTTGGGCAAGTCTTCCAGGCGAAGTCCACTTTTCGCGCAGGATTGTTCAAGGGCCAGGCGGGCGTAGCGGCTTAGCGACTTGACCTTCTCCCGGCCCTTAAGCTGCCGATCGATTTCGGGAACCGGCAAGATCACCGGATAAATGGTATCGGCTGGCAGGCTCATGGGTCAGGAGGACTCCCCGCTTTCTTTCTGGATGGCAAGCGCCATTTCATACACTTTTTTGCGGGGCAGATTATACTCTTGGGAAAAGGCTTTGGCAATGCTCGACAGGCGGGCATCCGGCCGGGCCAGCGCCCTTCTTAGCGCCTCTTCCAGCTGCGCATCGGAGACAGATGCTTCCGCCGTGGCGCCGGCAACCAGCAGCGTGCACTCACCCTTGACCTGCTGGCGCTCTTCGAGAATTGACCGGATCTCGGACAGGCTGCCGCGGAGGAATTCCTCGTGCAGTTTGGTCAGCTCCCGGGCCAGCACCGCCTGGCGGTCCCCCATGGCTGATTCAACGGCATCCAGCAGCGCCGCCAACCGCCGGGGCGATTCATAAAACACCAGGGTCCGCGATTCGGCCGCCAGGGATTCGAGCAGTTCTCTTCGGCTGCCGCTCTTTTTAGGGGCAAATCCATTAAACACGAAAGCATCGGTGGGCAGACCCGATACACACAGGGCCGTAATTGCCGCTGATACTCCCGGAACCGGAAAAACGTCCAAGCCCTCCTCCACGGCGGCCCGCACCAGCCGGTAGCCGGGATCCGAAACCGAAGGGGTGCCGGCGTCGGAAACCAGTGCCACCGATCCGCCGGAACGAATTTTATCGATCAATTCAACGCTGCGCTGACGCTCGTTGTGTTCGTGGCAGGAGATCAGCGGCGTCTTGATCCGATAGTGTGCGAGCAGGCGTGCGGTGTGGCGGGTATCCTCGGCAGCGATCATATCGACCCCGGTCAGAATCCGGATGGCACGCAGGGTGATGTCCTCCAGGTTGCCGATGGGGGTGGCCACCACATAGAGGCCGCTGGGGATCGGTTTATCCGTAGGCAAGGGCAAAGGCATTTTTCACGACCTCGATGGCGGTTTTGCCAGCCGTGGTGTCGATGGCCACGACGTCGAACCGGGCCCGGGCTTCAGTCTGGCCGGTGCGTTTGAGGTAATCCAGGGCGGCCATGGAGACTTTACGCTGTTTCGTGGGCGTGACGGCGCCCTTGGCATTGCCGAATCGGCTCGAAGAACGCGCCTTTACCTCCACGAAAACGAGGGTGTCTTTTTCCCGGGCAATGATATCGATTTCACCGACGCTGGAACGGTAGTTGGTCTCGACAATGCGATACCCTTTGAGTTTGAGATAGTTCAGCGCCAGGCGTTCGCTGCGTTTGCCGAATTGTTGTTGCCGATTAAGCATGCCATATTAGCCTTTTGGGCGTAAGGCTGAAGCGGTTTAGGGTTTACTGTCACGGTTCACAGTTCACTGTTCACCGTTCACTCATCAGTTCCACATACTCTTTAACGCCCTTAAACGTCCGGCGGTGGATGGGGCAGCAGCCATACTGCTGGATGGCCTGGCGGTGCGTCTGGGTTGGATAGCCTTTATGGCGGCCGAATCCGAATTCCGGAAAAAGATCGTCCACCTGGTCCATGATGCGGTCCCTGGTGACCTTGGCGACGATGGATGCGGCAGCAATGGAGATGCTCCGGGAATCCCCTTTTTTGATGGCCTGTTGGGGCAGATTTGAAGAGATGGTGAAGATGCCGTCGATCAGCAGATGGTCCGGCCGCGGCCTCAGGTTGGCCACCGCCATGGACATGGCGGCCAGTGTCGCCTGCAAAATGTTGATGCGGTCGATCTCTCCGGCGTCCACCACACCGATGCCGATGGCATGGGAAACCTCGTACAGACGGTCATAGAGAGCGTACCGACGCTTCGGGGTCAGTTTCTTGGAATCGTCGATTCCCGGAATGACCACGCCATCGGAAAGAATGACGGCTGCGGAGACAACGGGACCGGCCAGGGGACCCCGGCCGGCCTCGTCAATGCCTGCAATGATCTGACAGCCCATTTCCCGGGCTTTTCTTTCAAAGGCCCAAAGGTCTGCTTCCATGGTATCCTATGGGGCGCTGCCGGTGGCCTTTTAGGTAAACCGCTTTTCTCTGATTCGTGCCGCCTTGCCGCGCAGTTTGCGCAGGTAGTAGATCTTGGCCCGGCGCACCCGGCCGCGGGTCACTACTTCCACCCGGTCGATGATGGGCGAATTCATGGGGAAAACGCGCTCCACGCCGACGCCATAGGAGACTTTGCGCACGGTAAAGGTAGCGTTGGCCAGGCCCTTTTTCTTGCTGATGACCACACCCTGGAATGCCTGCAGGCGCTCCTTGTTGCCCTCACGGATTTTCACGTGCACCGAAACGGTGTCGCCCGGGAAAAAGTCCGGCATATCCATCCGGATCTGTTCTCTTTCAATGTTTTTAATGATTTCCATGATCACTCCCGATATTGATGTTGAGTATTCGTTCATCTGCCCAGCAGTCGGTCTACAATGATGGCTGCCGCGGACCGGACCGACAGATGATTGTAAGTTTCTGGTCCGGCCAGCGGTTCCAGGATATGGTCCGCCCGGGCCATGAAATCGTCCGTCAACCCCCAGGCCGTTCCAAAAACCAACAGAACGGGGGTATCGTTTTCAACCAACCCCTTCAGGCGCTGGCAGGTCATACCGCCCATGCCCCGCCGTGCCGTGGTGGCCACCGTCAGCGGCCGGCGGCCTTCGACTGCGGCAATTTCATCGACGCTTTGCACAAACGTGTCCTTGACATGGACCCGTTCGAGGGCCTGCTGCCGCTTGGGGTTGTACCGACCGCCGGCGCCGCTGACCCAGTGATCCAGAATGCGGTTGACCAGTACCTTCTGGTCCGCCAGCGGCGTAATGACGTAATAGCCTTTAACGCCGTAAGTCCTGCACACCCTGGCGATGTCGTGCAGGTCCAGATTGGTTACCGCCGAAGCAATGGTTTCGCCGTTCTTGTCGACCACCGGATAATGAACCAGCGCGACGTACAGCCGGCTATCCGATGAGCCGGTCAAGTTCTTTGCGCCATTTTTTCAACAGGGCTCGCTCCTCCGGAGAAATGTCCCGCCGGTCCAGAAGATCCGGCCGCTTCAGCACGGTTCGCATCAGGGCCGTTTCCCGGCGCCAGCGCTCGATCTCGGCGTGGTTGCCGGAAAGCAGCACATCGGGAACCGCTTCATCGTCATAACTCGGCGGCCGAGTGTAGTGCGCATGTTCCACGAGACCGTCACTGAAGGTGTCGTTATCCGCCGAGTCTTCGTTGCCCAGCACACCGGGAATCAGGCGCGCCACGGCATCGATGATCGTCATGGCTGCCAGTTCTCCGCCGGTGAGAACGAAATCGCCGATGGAAATCTCCCCGTCCACAAAGCGGTCAACGAAGCGTTCGTCCACCCCCTCGTAACGGCCGCACACAAAAATGAGGTCGCCGGCCCGGGCCAGCGACTCGGCCAACGGCTGATCGAACCGTCTGCCCTGCGGAGAGAGCAGCAAAGTAGTTGCCCCCGGCAAGCGGCCTTTGGCTTCGGCCAGCGCCCCGGCCAGCGGCTCTGGCTTCATGACCATTCCGCAACCGCCCCCGTAAGGCCGGTCATCGGTCACCCGGTGGCGCCCTTCAGCATGGTCGCGGATGTTGATGGTATCCGGCTGGATCTTGCCGCCCTGAACCGCACGCCGGATGATCCCATGGTCCCAGAACGGCTGGAACAGTTCGGGAAAAAGGGTCAGCACACAAACTTTCATGGTTTTCCGCGCGCCCTATAGCCCTTCCGGCAGATCCACGGTCATGATCCCACCTTCCAGATCGATGCTGAGGACCACATCGCCGACGGCGGGAATCAGCGTCTCACGGGGTTGCCCGCAACTTTCTTCCCTGACCACGTAGACGTCGTTGCCGGGGGTGGGGATGACGCTGACCAGTCGCCCCAACGGAGCGCCGGACGGATCGATCACCTGCAATCCCACCAGATCAAACCAATAGTAAGTGTCTTCCTCCAGGGCCGGCAAACATTCTTTTTCAACGAACAATTCCGCTCCGATCAGTTGTTCAACCTGATCGCGCCGGGTTACCGATTCGAAATTCATCAACACGCTTTTACCGTGGCGCCACACCCTGTCGACGGTCATCGTCCGGATGGAGCCGTCGGGCAGGATTACATGAAGCCCATCTTTGGCTTCGAAAACCGACAGGGACTCCGTAAAGGAATGAATCTTCAGGTTTCCCCGAATGCCGTGGGCGCCCACCACCTTGCCCACCAGAATGAGATCGTCCCTGTCCCCGGGATTATTCGATGATTTCAAGAACCGTTCGTTTTTTGATTTTAGCGGATGCCGCGCTCAGAAGGGTTCGCATGGCTCTGGCCGTACGCCCCTGTTTGCCGATTACCTTACCCAGATCCTCTTTGGCCACTTTCAGTTCGATCACGGATGTCTGGTTGCCCTCGATTTCATCAACGGAAACCTGATCCGGAAAATCCACCAGTTCCTGCGCAATGAACTTGATCAGCTCTTTCATAGCTCCATCTCCTTCGTGCCCCTGTTCGTCAAACCGAAAACGCGCTGGGGTTGACACGGCGCCCGGATTGCAATGCTCGAAAGGCGGCCTTAACAACGCCACGGGCACCGAACAACGCGACGAGCCGTTGCGCATCGGCAATCGGAATGCCGGTGCACGGATGGACAGCGGCATCCGGTTGCACCTGGGAATCAAGGTTGGCGCACGGTTTTATTCCGCAGCGGCGAAAATGCCTTCGCGTTTCAGGATCGACTTGACCGTGTCGCTGGGGGTGGCCCCCTGGCCGATCCAGTATTTGACCCGATCCGCGTTCAGGGCCACCGCTGCCGGGTTCTGGAGTGGATTGTAGGTCCCGAGTTTTTCAAGAAAACGACCGTCCCTGGGGCTTTCGCTGTCTGCGGCGACAATCCGGTAAAACGGTCTCTTTTTTGCCCCGTGGCGGGCCAGCCTGATTTTAACTGCCATGCTTGTTCTCCTTTAGAAGGGCAGCATGCCGCGGCCCAATCCGCGCATGCCGCCTTTATTGATTTTTTTCATCATCTTCATCACCTGCGTGTAATTCTTGAGCAGGCGGTTGACATCCTGAACCTGGGTGCCGCTGCCCGCGGCGATTCGTTTACGGCGGCTGCCGTTGATGATCGAATGCTGGCGCCGCTCCTGGGGCGTCATGGAATTGATGATGGCCTCGATGTGCACCAGTTCCTTCTCGTCCACCTGCAGATTTTTCATCTGCTTCATCTTTCCCATCCCTGGAATCATTCCCAAAATGTCCGTCAGGGAGCCCATTTTACGGATCTGGCGCATCTGATCACGAAAGTCCTCCAGGGTGAACTGGTTCTTGCGCAGCTTTTTTTCCAGCTCGGCGGCCTTTTTTTCGTCCACCACCTCCTGGGCCTTCTCGATCATGGTGAGAACATCACCCATACCCAGGATGCGAGAGGCCATGCGATCCGGATGAAAGGCTTCCAGGTCGCTGAGCTTTTCGCCCACGCCGATGAACTTGATGGGCTTTCCGGTGATGGACCGGATGGAAAGGGCGGCACCGCCCCTGGCGTCACCGTCCATCTTGGAAAGCACCACGCCGCCAATGTCCAGCCGTTCGTCGAAGGACTTGGCGATATTGACCGCATCCTGGCCGGTCATGGCATCGGCCACCAGCAGGATGTCCGTCGGCTTCAGGGCCGTACGGATGCGCGCCAGCTCTTCCATCAACTCTTCGTCGATGTGCAGCCGCCCGGCGGTATCCAGAACAAGCGTGTCGCAGCCTGCCTTCTGTGCCGCCACCCGCGCCTGCTGGCAGATATCCACAGGCTTCATTTCCGGCGTTGAATCGAAAACCGGCACATCCAGCTGGCCGCCCACCTTTTTGAGCTGTTCGATGGCCGCGGGCCGGTAAACGTCCGCGGGGACCAGATAGGGCTGCTTTCCGTTCTTGCGCAGCATCACCGCCAGCTTGCCGGCCGTGGTGGTTTTACCCGAACCCTGCAGGCCCACCAGCATCACCGCCACCGGTTTTTCGCCGGCCAGGTTCAGGCCTTCATGGGTATCACCCATGAGCCGGGTCAAGGATTCGTTGACGATCTTGACCACCTGCTGGCCTGGCGTCAGGCTCCCCATGACCTCCTGGCCCAGGGCGCGCTCCTTGATGTCGGCCACCAGCCGTTTGACCACCTGGTAGTGCACATCGGCTTCCAGCAGCGCCATACGCACGGCCCGCAGACCATCGGCAATATTCTTTTCAGAAAGCTTGCCCTGGCCTTTGAGCTGCTTGAAGACCGAATTTAATTTGTCGCTGAGCGCGTCGAACATGCCATTTCACCACTGTACAAACTAAAACCTTGAAAATAGATTTTTTTAAATGGTATGTCAAGGTATAAAAAGGCTGCAAGATACCGGAACCGGTAGAAAACTTGAGCGGCAAGCCCAAGGTTTCCCGCATTCCCTTTTGCCATTGTCCGACAACGAAAAAACCGGGTTGTGGATCCCACATCATGGCTGCAGAAGCAAGCAAAATCGACATCAAAGACCTTTCGCGGCAACAGTTGGCCGAGTGGCTTCAATCACGGGGCCAGCGTCCTTTTCGCACCGACCAGATTCTACGGTGGGTTTACCTGCACCAAAGCGACCGTTTCGAAGAGATGACCAACATAGGCAAACCGTTGCGGGCCGCCCTTTCGGCGGCCTTCGTCAACCCGCGCCTGCAGGTGGAAAACGAGGCGTCCTCTAAAGACGGCTCCCGCAAGTTCCTTTTCCGACTTTACGACGGGCGGCACATCGAGACGGTCCTGATTCCCGAAAAGGACCACTTCACCCTTTGCATCTCCAGCCAGGTGGGATGCCGCCAGGGGTGCCGATTCTGTATGACGGCCAAGGGGGGCTGGATTCGCAACCTTTCGACCGGGGAAATCGTCTCCCAGGTGCGCGATGTCAAGCAGCATGTGGATGCCATGGGCGACATGCCCCTGACAAATATCGTGTTCATGGGAATGGGGGAACCGCTGGACAACTACGCCAATGTGATCCAAGCCCTGGAAGCGATTACCGACGGTGACTGGGGGCTGAAGTTTTCCAGCCGGCGGGTGACGGTTTCAACGGCCGGGATCGTGCCCGCTATGGCGGACCTGGGCCGCGACACGCCGGTCAACCTGGCCGTATCCCTCAATGCCACCGAAGACGATACCCGCAGCCGATTGATGCCCGTCAACCGCAGGTATCCCATCGCCGACCTGATCGAGGCCTGCCGCCGCTATCCCCTGCCGCCCCGCCGCAAGATCACATTCGAATACATTCTGATGAAAGGCGTCAACGACAGCCTGAAAGATGCCCGCCGCCTGGTAAAGCTGCTGCGCCCCATCAAGGCCAAGATCAACCTGATTCCCTTCAACGAGCACCCGGGCAGCGAGTTTTTGCGCCCCGATCCGGATCGGATCGCCCAGTTCCAGGAAACCCTGGCCGACCACCACTACACGGCCATGGTGCGCCACAGCAAGGGGCAGGATATTGGCGCAGCCTGTGGGCAGCTGAGAGCGAAATTGGAGATGGATGAGGGATGAGGGACGAAGGAAGACTGAAGCCAGCTTTCCGGTTCACCGTTCACAGTTCACTGATCACCGTTCACAGATCTCAAATCATAAACCTCTTGCTTTGCGCCGGCGGTATCCCCAGCACCGTCACTTTCCTGCGCTTGGGTCCCTGCTGCACAATCACCGTCGTGGGCTGATCGTCGGGCGCCTTGCTGTATCCGGCACAAATAGAGGCCGCAAGCATCATCATGGGCTCGCAGCCGTTTGCCGGCATGGCCACCAGAGGCCCTGGAAAATTCTCGACTTTCAGCACCATGTGCGCCTTCGGATCGATCCATTTGCCGATTTGCTCATTGTCCTGGCGGGTGCGGCCCACCACGATCTTGGTCGCCGCGTCCAGGCGCAGGTGGCGTCCGGACTTGAGCAATTCCAGGTCGCTTTCACCGATGGCGTCCTGGTGGTCGAACAGATCCTTTAGCCTGCGGCTGAAGATCTTGTCGGTCAGCAGGCAGCCGCCGGCAGGCGCGGGAAAATCGGTGAGGCCGTATTGTTCGGCCATCTGCATCTGGATTTTTCTGGACCGGCCGGAAATTCCCGGCAACCGCTCCCGGTCCACCCAGCCTTCTTTTTCGGCGATGGTTTCCGGCAGGCACTTTGTGGAAAGCGGGCGCAGGATATAGCCATCGTACCCGGAATGCTTCTCCACGTAGCGCAGGGAGGTACGGTTCTGGCTCATGGGGCGCTGGCCGAGCACCTCGCCGGAAAAGAGGAAATCGAATCCCTTTTCGTTCATGAGTTCACCGGCCAGACGGAACATCAGGGCATGGCAGTCCATGCAGGGGTTCATGTTCTTGCCGAATATCGTCGTTGGCGAACGCATCATCTCCATGTAAACCGGGGTGATGGTCTGAACGGTCAACGGTATGCCTGTAGTTTTCGATGCCTTGCGGGCTTTGTCCGCCGAGAAAAACGGGGTCTCGAAAGTGACCCAGTGTACGTCGATCCCCTGATCTTTCAGCACCAGCGCACTGAGAATACTGTCCAGGCCTCCGGAGCAGAGCCCCAGGGCACGTATGGTCTTGTTACCGGATGTCATGTGCCTCTTTCCAATGGTCGCAAGTCTTGATCAATTCGCAGATTCGATAAGGGTAAAGATCGACCGCCTCTCTGTCAAGCGGCGGTCGAACTAACCATGGTGACCGACTGACGATCATCGGTCCGAAATAGACCTTGACGAAATACACAATAGCTATGATATAGCTTCTTAGTACGTCTGTTTTTAAGACCTAAAATCACCGAGCGCCTGGTTCCCATGCTCTGCATGGGAACCCCATAAGCTGTCGGATGAGGTTCTCTGGTGCTCCCAAGCGGAACATGGGAGCAAGGTGTGCGATTAACTTGAGCGTTACAGATAAACGTTTCCCGCAATTCCCGAATTTCCATAATTTTTTTTGGAGCCTCCCATGAAACATGACATCCGCCTGACGGTCAACGGTGACACCTATTGCCTGGCCGTGGAACCCTGGCGCACACTCAACGAGGTGCTGCGCGAAGACCTCAACCTCACGGGAACCAAACTGGGCTGCGGCTCGGGAGACTGCGGCGCCTGCACGGTCCTGGTGGACGGCAAAAGCGTCAGTTCCTGCCTGACCCTGGCCGTGGAGATGGACGGCAGAGAAATTCTCACCGTCGAGGGGTTGGCGCCGTCCGGAGAAGACCTGCATCCCATCCAGGAGTCCTTTATCGAAAAAGGGGCCATCCAGTGCGGTTTCTGCACGCCAGGCATGGAGATTTCGGCCCTGAACCTTCTCAAGGCCAACCCCCGCCCCGATGACACTGAGATCCGCACTGCCATTTCCGGCAATCTCTGCCGATGCACCGGCTACAACAAGATCGTGGACGCCATCGCCGAGGCCGGCCGCCGGATGCAACCGAAAAAGAAGCAACCCACACGATAGGAGGCGAGGTCATGGCAGTCCCCCGATTCGATTATGTCGCTCCCGCGACTTTAGAAGAAGCTATCCTTGCACTGGTCGACGGCGGCACCGGCACCCGGATCATGGCCGGCGGCACCGATCTTATAGTCAGAATCCGCCACCGCATGGCGTCTCCGCAACGCATCGTCAGCCTGAAACGCATTTCCGGTCTGGAAGCCATCGTTTTTGACAAAAAAAAGGGACTCACCATCGGTGCCACGGCCCTGCTGGCCGATGTGGCGGCCCATCCGCAGATCCGCCGCCATTATCCCACCGTGGCCCAGGCCGCCGGCGGAACCGCCAATGTGCAGGTGCGCAACATGGGCACCGTGGTAGGCAACCTGTGCAACGCCTCGCCATCGGCGGACAATGCCCCCACCCTGTTGGCCATGGGGGCCAGCGTCAATATCGCCGGACCCGAGGGCGGCCGTAGCCTGCCCCTGGACCAGTTTTTCCAGGGACCGGGGATCACCGCCCTGGAAAAAGGCGAGATTGTCACCTCGGTTTTCGTTCCCCTGCCCCCGGCCGGAAACGGGACGGCTTATCTGAGCCTCTCCCAGCGGGGCAAGCTGGACTGTTCGGCCGTGGGGGTGGGCACCATGGTCGTTGTCGAAAAAGATCGCTGCATCGATGCCCGGCTGGTGGTCGGTGCCTGCGCCCCGGTCCCCATGCGGACCCCGAAGGCCGAAAAGCAGTTGATCGGCCAAAAGATGACCGACACCCTGATTCGCAGCGCCGCGAAGACCGCATCCCAGGAGACCGCACCCATCGACGATCTGCGGGCCAGTGCGGCCTATCGCTGGAAAATGGTGACGGTGCTGACCATCCGCGCACTGGTCGACGCCCGCAAAATGGCGCTTGGCAAAAAATGAGGACTTCGTAAAAGGACCGATACGTATAAAGGAAAGCCCATGAAACCAACGCTCATCGGCAAGGACCTGCCCCGCACGGACGGTCGCGCCAAGGCCACCGGCCAGGCCGTCTACGCCGACGATATCAAGCTGCCCGGCATGCTATTCGGCAAACTGCTCCGCAGCCCTTTGCCCCATGCCCGCATCGTTAATATCGATACCCGTAAGGCCAAAAAAATCCCCGGGGTTCACAGTGTCATCACCGGGCAGGACATCCCCCGGGTCACCTACGGCAATTGGCGCCTTTTTCCCGGCACCCAGGACGAGTACGCGCTGGCCATAGACCGGGTCCGTTTCATCGGCGACGAAGTGGCGGCCGTGGCCGCTGTCGATCGCGACACCGCCGAGGAGGCCGTCGAGCAGATCCGGGTCGAGTACGAAGAACTGCCCGGCGTCTTCGATGTACCATCGGCCCTGGCCAAGGGGGCTCCGGTGATCCACGAGGCCTCGCCCACCAATATCAGCATCGACCGCAAGATCGCCTATGGCGACATTCAGGCCGGATTTAAAGCATCCGATTACGTGCGTGAGGATACCTTCACCGTCCACGCCGTCAGCCATACCTATCTGGAGCCCTGCGCCTGTGTGGCCCAATGCGATTCGGACGGACGCATCACCTTGTGGACCTCCACCCAGACCCCTTACATCGTCCAGTGCCTGCTGGCATCGACGCTGAATATGCGCGAAAACGACATCCGGGTGATCAAACCCGCCGTGGGCGGCGGATTCGGCGGCAAAATGGAGCTGCGGCCCTGGGAGTTCTGTGCGGCCTTTATGGCCCGCCGGACCGGCCGGCCGGTGAAGTTCACCCTCACCCGCGAAGAGGAATTCATTGCCGGGCGGAGGCGCCACCCCATGATCCTCAAATCCAAAGTGGGTTTCAAAAGCGACGGCACCCTGGTGGCCAAGGACCTGCACATTTATCTGGACGGCGGTGCCTACAACGCCATGGGTCCTACGGCAACCTTTCTGTCCGGCAACTTCGGGGCCATGCTCTATCGCTACCCCAACTACCGCTACCTGGGCGAACACGTCTACACCAACAAGCCTCCGGCCAGCGCCATGCGCGGCTTTGGCGCCCCCCAGACCCTTTTCGCCGCCGAAACCCAGATGAACATGGCCGCCGAGGAACTGGGCATTGATCCCATCGCCATCCGCCTGAAAAACGCCATGGTTTCCGGCGACGAACTGCCCGGCGTGGCCACCATCAGCTCCTGCGGATTCATCGAGTCCCTTAAAGCGGTGCGGCGCATCAGCGGCTGGTCCCGCAAACGCAAAAGCCGGAAGAACGGCCGGGGGGTGGGCATCGGCTGCTACAGCTTCATCTCCGGCGGCGTCTTCAACTGGTTCAACACCCAGTACCCCTTTTCGGCGGCCGAGGTGCGCGCCTTTGACGACGGCACCGTCCACCTGCTCACCATGGCATCGGACATCGGCCAGGGCTCGGATACGGTGCTCAAGCAGATTCTGGCCGAAGCCCTGGGATTGAAAATGGAGGATGTCCGCCTGACCGCGGCCGATACGGCCATGACCCCCCAGGCGGACCTGGGCTCATGGGGCAGCCGGGTGACCCTCATGGCCGGCAACGCCGTGCTGGATGCCGCCAAAAAGATCAAGGCCAAGCTGGCCGGCGCGGTCTCGGCCCGCTTCGATCTGAACGTAATTTTCGACATTGAGTTTGCCGACGGCCGGGTGTTCGCGGCCGGCAAGCCGGATCGGGGCATGACCTTCGGGGAAGCGGTGGCCTTCGTGCAGAAAACCCAGCGGGGCGAGCCCCTGGTGGCCCGGGGCTCCTACACGCCGCGGGGCAAGGGATTGGTGACGCCGGCCTTCAGTTTCGGCGCTCAGGTGGCCGCGGTAAACGTCGATACCGAAACCGGCCGGGTTGTGGTGGAAAAGATGTGGACGGCCCACGATTGCGGGACGGTGCTCAATCCCATGGCCGTGGAAGGGCAGTTGGAAGGCTCCATTCACATGGGGCTGGGATATGCCCTGTCGGAGCAGTTCGTCATGGAGGGCGGCAAAACGCTCAATACGACCTTTCTGGACTACAAGATCCCCCATGCCGCGGACATGCCTCCGGGCGAGTCCGTGTGCATCGAGACTTATGAACCCGAAGGTCCCATGGGGGCCAAGGAGGCCGGCGAAGGGTTGGTTTCCCCCACGGCGCCGGCCATTGCCGAGGCGGTCTTCCACGCCACCGGCTACCGTTGCAAGGACCTGCCCATCACACCGGAAAAAATTCTCAAGGGGTTGGGAAAGCTGTAATTTCAGAAATCGGAGGACTGAGGTCAGAAGACTGAGGTCGGAAAACTGAATTCACAGGTCTGTCTTCCGACTTCCGACCTCTGACCTCCGACATCTGTAATCCGTCCTCAGCGCTTGCCCATTTTCGGGGTCAGCTCCACCTGGAAGGTGTTGCCCAGCACTTCGGCAACGGCGTGAACGGTGTTGTGATATCTTACGTAGGTGATCGCCAGGCCGATAATGCCCGCCAGAATCTGCAGCGACTCCAAATCCTGCTTGGACACGTTCCACGGTTCGTAATGGTACAAACGCAGTACGCCGGCCACCTCGCCCATGTGAACCATGGGCAGCGAGACGATGGCGGCGATCCCCTCCTTGCGGGCTTCCTCCGGGTACTGCAAACTCTTGTTCTTCTTGCCGGCGTCCGAGATCACCAACGGATTGCCCCGGAAGGTTTCGTTGATGCTTTTGGGCGCGCTCAATGGCCCCTTGGCGAGGTATTTGGCCGACAAGCCGAAACTGGCCAGGATTTCCAACTCCTCGGTTACCGCGTTGAGCATAAAAATGGCGCAGCCTTTGATGTCCAGACCGGCGGTGAGCGACTGGGCCAGGCGGTTGGCCATGACGTCCAGGTCCATACTGTGGGCCACGGATTGGGTTACGGCCTTGAAAAT
This sequence comes from uncultured Desulfosarcina sp., assembly GCF_963668215.1. NCBI lineage: Bacteria > Pseudomonadati > Thermodesulfobacteriota > Desulfobacteria > Desulfobacterales > Desulfosarcinaceae > Desulfosarcina > uncultured Desulfosarcina sp. Next base: position 3,740,288 of record NZ_OY764190.1, on the reverse strand, counting down.
GTCAACGGTAATCCTGTTGTCGGATGCCATTTTCCCCTCCTTGTTTCCGAGTTTATATTCAATGCTAAAATTGTCTTTGGGAGGCTGTCAAACAAAATTGACGCGGCGGAAGGGTTCCCGAAAAGTTGGATGGCCGTCGATCTTCTTGTCAATCGGGATCAGGCGGGCGTTTTCATCATCGCCGTTACCGTGTCCAGCATGCGGTTGGCAAAGCCCCATTCGTTGTCGCACCAGACCAGCAGTTTGGTCAGTCCGTTTTCACAAACACGGGTCTGGGTAGCGTCGACAATGCACGAATGGGGATCGTGGTTAAAGTCGATGGACGCCACGGGGATATCGCAATAGTCCATGATGCTGGAAAAGCGGCTGTCGGCCGCCTCCTTGAGCGCGGCATTGATCCCGTCCGCCGAAGCCGGTCTTTCCAGGCACAGATGCAGGTCCATAGCCGTCACGTTCAAGGTTGGCACCCGCAGCGCAGTGGTCTGGAAACGGCCGGCAAACCGCGGCAGAATCCGTTCAATGCCCCTGTCCAGACGGGTGTCCACCGGAACGATGGAGACGCCGGCCGCCCGGCACAGGCGCAGGTTCGAACAGCTGCAATCGATCACCGGCTGATCGTTCATGGCCGCGTGGATGGTGGTGATGTTGCCGCAGGCGATGCCAAAGGCCCGGTCCAGCACCTCGATCACGGGGATGACGCAGTTGGAGGTGCAGGAGGCATTGGATACGATGGCCTCCCGGCCGGTCAGTTCATTATGGTTGAGGCCGTATACAATGGTCGCCTCCACCCTATCGTCGGCCGGATTGGAGATCAGCACCTTGCCGGCGCCGGCATCCAGGTGCTGCCGGGCAGCCCTTCCGCTCTTGATCCGGCCGGTACACTCCAGCACCACGTCGATCTCCAACTTTTCCCAGGCCCGCGATGAAAGCCTCTCCTGGCGCAGCAGCCGGATGCGGTCTTCCCCGACCCATAGCCAACCGTCTTCTTCCCGCACCGGCATCGGAAAACGACCGTGCGTGGAGTCGAAGCGGGTCAGGTGCACGACGGTTTCCGGTGCGGCCAGGTCGTTGATGGCAACGATCGTCACGGGCCAGCGGCGATATTCGTACAGGGCCCTCAGAATGCCGCGGCCGATGCGGCCGAAGCCGTTGATGGCACAGCGAATTACAGGGGAATTTTGAACGGCGGCCATTGGACTCTCCTTTTCACGGTCGGGTACGGGAAAAGGCGGTCAACCCATACAAAAATGGCGGGGGCACGCCCCCGCCATTTTGGTGGTCGATCGTCGATTCGTCGGGATCAGCTGTGAACTTCCTCCTTGACGCCGACAGCCATCTTGTAAAGCACGGTGAGCACCAGCGCGCCGATGGCGTAAACACCTAATGTGATGCCCATCTCCGGCGTCGTGGGGACGTATTCGTTGACCTCGTGCATGGGATTGGGAACGAACCCGCCGGAAATCATGCCCAAGCCTTTGTCGATCCAGGTGCCCATGATAATCACGGCACAGGCGATGGCCAGGGAGGTCTCGTTCTTGCGTGTGGCCGGGGTGACGGTCATCACGATGCCCACGGTCATGAAAATCATGGAGGCCCACATCCAAGGCACCAGGGCGCCGTGGCCGTGCAGGCCGACGAACAGGTACTTGAGATGCGTGGTATGGCCGGGAATGTTGCTGTAGAAGGCGACGAACACCTCGCACAGGAAAAAGAAAACATTCAGACAGATGGCATAAGCCACGGTTTTGGCCAACGCCTGGATCTGCTCTTTGCCCGGATCGAAATTGGTGAACCGCCGGATAAACAGACAGAGCAGAATAAGCAACGCGGGTCCGGCGGCAAAGGCCGAAGCGAGAAAGCGCGGCGCCAGGATGGCGGTCAGCCAGAAGTGACGCCCGGGAAGACCGCAGTACAGGTAGGCGGTGACCGTATGAATACTCACGGCCCAGGGAATCGAAATGTAGATCAGGGGTTTGAGCCAGCCCTGGTAGTGAACGCCGTTGCGCTCGGCTTCCAGCACGTTCCATCCGATCACCAGGTTGAGGAACAGGTAGCCGTTAAGCACGATGGCATCATAGAACAATACACTGTTGGGCGTCGGGTAGATCAGAACGTTGAAAGCCCGCATGGGCTGCCCGAGGTCGACCAGTATGAAGAGCAGGCACATGACGATCGCGGCGATGGCGAGAAACTCGCCTAAAATGGTGATCTTGCCGTAGGCCTTGTAGTCATGCAGATAATAGGGCAGCACCACCATCACGCCACCGGCGGCCACGCCGACCAGGTAGGTGAAGTTGGCGATGTAGAATCCCCAGGAGACGTCGCGACTCATACCGGTAATACCGAGACCGAACTTGAGCTGCATCAGGTAGAGCCCGAAGCCGGCACCGATGACACCCAGCAGAACGACCAACCATCCCCAGTACCATTTATTTCCTTTTACGGCTAATTCAAGCATGCTCACCTCACACGATGTAGTAGACGGACGGCTCTGTTCCCAGGGTCTGTTTCCGCCTGATGGTGTAGTTTTCCTTCAACAGTTCCCGAACCTCCGAATGCTCGTCGTACAGATCGCCGAAAACGATGGCGCCGTTGGAGGCCTCCACGCAGGCCGGTATCTTGCCGACGGCCAGACGCTCCGCGCAGAAGTTGCATTTTTCCACCACACCCTTCATGCGGGTGGGGAACGCTTTGTTTTCCTCTTCGATGAAGGGACGCGGATCTCTGAAATTGAAGCTGCGGGCACCGAAGGGGCAGGCGGCCATGCAGAACCGGCAACCGATGCAGCGGTGAAAGTCCATCATGACGATGCCGTTGTCGTTCTTGAACGTGGCCTTGGTGGGACAGGCTCTTACACAGGGAGGATTTTCGCAGTGATTGCACAAAAGCAAAAACGGGCGATGCTCGACTTCCTCGCTGGTGAATTGGCCGGCCTTGTCGGTAAACGCGTTGTGGTAATGGGCTTCCCAGATCCATTTTATCTCATGGTTCTTGTTCTCAATTCCCGTGGGAACGTTGTGGATCTTGTTGCAGGCTTCGATAATGGGCTCCAGATCTTCGGCGGTCTGCAGCTTGCGGGTGTCGATGACCATGGCCCACTGCTTGGCGTCCATGGCATCCTCGCCTTTGGCCAAATGGTAGCCGGGCCCTTGGGCGCTTTCCGAAGCGAAGGCATCGAGAACGGGTTTTGCCCCAAGGCCCAGCGCGGAAACGCCAGCTATCTGAAGAAAGCGTCTTCTGCTGTTTTTCATACCTTATTCTCCTTTTGGATTATCGATGTGGCAATCCCAGCAATAGGGCCTTACGGACGCGTAATTGTGACACCGGTCGCAGAACTCCTTCTTGTTGGAGTGGCAGTCCAGACAGGTGTTGGAGAGGCTCATGTCATAGAGTTTGCCGTCGGCGTTGACGAACATGCGCTCTCCGCCCCGCACCACGTTATGCCGCCAGACGTCCAGAAGCTGCATGTGGTTGGCCGTCATGAATTCGGTGGGCATGACGCAGGTTTTGGCGGCTTTGGCCTTGGCCGTCAACTCCAGTTCCGGAGCGGGCGCCGCCTTTCCCAGGTTGAACCAGAAGGGCAAAGTGACGACCACGATGAAAATGGCCAGTCCCGCGAATATCTTGTTTTTATCCTTCATGGGCTACTCCTCCATTCCCGGCAACGGTTCGCCGCGCAGGTCGGTTTCTCTTTCCTTCTCACCGGGCAGAATCAGGGCGTTGGCCACCAGTTCGTGCAGCCCGGTGACATCCACTTCCGGCACCCAGTATTCCATGGACGCGGGCAGGGCCGCGCGGTCGATGGCGCAGACACAGGCAAGCATGTTCACTCCGTAAGCCTCGTGAACGTGCTTGACCGCGTTGGCCCGTGGAAAACCGCCGGCCATTCTCAGTTCCATGTTCTCGCCGGCGTTGAGTCCGGCGCCGCTGCCGCAGCAGAAGGTCTGCTCCCGGATGGTGTTGGCCGGCATTTCGTAGAAATGGTTGGCCACGTTCTGGATCACGTACCGGGGTTCGTCCAGCAATCCCATGCCCCGGGCCGGGTTGCAGGAGTCGTGGAAGGTGACGATCTTGTTGTCGTTGCGGGATGGATCCAGTTCCAGTTTGCCGTGCTTGATCAGATCGGCGGTGAACTCGGCGATATGGACCATCTTGGTGGAGCTGGCGTTTTCGAACTTGGTGCCCGTGATGGGGTTGACCGGCTCTTCCAGAAAGTCGGCCGGGCCGTTCATGGTATCCATGTACTGGTGGATAACCCGCCACATGTGGCCGCACTCCCCGCCCAGAATCCACTTGACGCCCAGGCGCTTGGCCTCGGCGTACATTTTGGCGTTGAGCCGCTTCATGGTCTCGTGGGAGGTGAAGAAGCCGAAGTTGCCGCCCTCGGAGGCGTAGGTGCTCCACGTGATCTTCAGGCCGTATTTCTCTTTGAGGTAGTGGAACAGAATCATGTAGCCCATGCAGGTGTATGTGCCCGGGTCGGCAAACACGTCACCCGACGGGGTGATGAAGAGGATGTCGGCATCCTTGGCCATGTAGGCCGGTTCGACCCGCACGCCGGTGACCTCTTCGATGTCGTCGACGAAGAAGTCCAGCATGTCCTTGAAAGCATGGGGCTGGATGCCCAGGTGGTTGCCGGTCATGTAACAGTTGGAGACCGGTGTGGCGATCCAGTCGATGTTCAGGCCCAGCAGGTTCAGCAGTTCCCGGCCCATGATGGTGATCTCGGCGGTATCGATGCCGTAGGGGCAGAACACCGAGCAGCGGCGGCATTCGGTGCACTGGAACATGTAGTACCACCACTCCTTGAGCACATCCAGGCTCATGGGGCGGGCGCCGCCCAGTTTGCCCAGAATCTTGCCGGCGGTGGTAAAGTCGTTGCGGTAGACGCTGCGCAGCAGTTCGGCCCGCAGCACCGGCATGTTCTTGGGGTCGCCGGTGCCGATGAAAAAGTGGCACTTGTCGGCGCAGGCGCCGCAGCGCACACAGATGTCCATGAAGATCTTGAAGGAACGGAACTTCTCCAGCCGCTCCTTGAAGCCTTCGTGGATGATCTGCTGCCAGTTGTCCGGCAGCTTCCAGTCTTCGTCCAAGGGGTTCCAGGCCCGCGCATTGGGAAGGCTCAGGGTTTCAACGCTTTTGGGATTGGATGCGTAGCAGTACATTCCCTTACGGATATCCAGGGGCGTGTCCATCCAACCGGCGCCGGACGGACGATGATCTATCTTTGACAATAGTTCATCGGGGGTGATCAGCTCATCTGCCATTATTTGCTCCTTTTGTCTTACGCCTGTTCTTCGGGCATTTTAACCACCGGCAGGCCGGCTTCGACCATTTTCTCTCTGAAATCGTCTTCGTACTCGTCATAGGTGTGAACCTTGACCGGATAATTCCAGGGGTTCACATGCCGAACCTGTCGGGTGTTGCCCGTCATGTTTCGGGTGGGGCTCAAAAAGACGCCGCCCATGTGCATCAGCTTGCTGAACGGGAAGTAGGCCAGAAGAATACTGACCAGAAACATGTGGGCAAAGAACAGGCCGCTGATCCCCTCGGGGATGGTAGGCCGGAAGGTTGCCAGCCCCATGGTCAGTTCTTTGATGGCGACGATATCCACCTTGGTGAAATAGCGCATGAAAATTCCGGAAAGGGCGATGCCCATGATCAGAAACAGGGGAAAGAAATCGTTGGCCAGTGAGATGTAGCGCACCTGGGGGATGAAAATCCGGCGCAGGAAAAGATAGAACGCGGCGGCCAGCAGGACCAGCCCGGACAGGAAAACACCGGGAAGCCCCGCCTGGACAACGTCGTAGAGCACCTCGATGCGCATGAACGCGTCGATCTGTTCGGTCAGGGTGACGAAAAAGGGAACCGGTTCGGTGAAAAACCGCAGGTGCCGCACGATTACGGCAAAAAAGGCGTAGTGAAACGCCAGGGCGCCGATCCAGAGAAAAAGCTCCAGCTGGTGCGTCATCTTGGTGCCGCCCTGAAGCTTCATGCGCGTGTTGCGAAACAGGGACCGAAAACAGACGATCTCCAGGAACATCCGCACGATGACGCCGAAGGTGGTTGAGGGATTGTCGATCTTGGCCTGTTTGAACCCGGGCAGGGAGGGTTGCTGGCCGCAGGTGGTGGTGATCCTGAACGGAACCGCCGACCGGGACCAGCCGACCACACGGCGTGCGAACCCGAAGATGAATAGGGCCACCGCCAGATAGGGCACAACGATGCCGAAAACGATCTGCAACCCGGCCCCCTGCTGCGTGCCCACATAGGCGATCAGGAACAGCACGATAACCGCTATGAGGCTAACCATATAATTTTTGTTCATCGAACAGCACCTCACTCCTTGGCGCCGGACAGGTTGCAAATACGCCCCAACCGCTTTGCCGCACGTTTTCCGATGCCCGGAATTCGCATCGCAAAACATCGCAAAAGCAGGCTAAAGGCCATTTAGCACAGCTGCCGGATGCCTGAATCAAAAGATTATAAGGGAAAATCAGAAACCGGGCCCGTCTGCCTCGGTTTCGGCAATCAAGCCTGCACGCTTCAACGAACCGAAGAACTGATTCCTGGATTCCGTTGCTTTGAGTTCGTATATTTTTTCACGGCACCCCATGAAAAGATCGAAGGCCGCCATGGCCATTTCATCGATCTTACGGTCGAGCGCGACCAAGTCGGTCTCGCCGGACAGACAGTCTCGAACAATCTGTTTCAGGGAAAATACGAATGCCGTGGCTTTGGAAGGGGTGAAGGCCTGGACCGCCCGGATTCGGATAACGGGGTCCAACGCCGCTATCATGGCTTCGCGCCCGTCACCGGCGATCAGGGCATCCAGCAGCGACTCGAGGCTCCGGTAGGTGGTCTGCCCCACCGGATTGGCAAAAGGATCCTGTTGATTTTTTAAAAACCTTGCCGTGTCGGCAGGGTAGGAATCGACGGTTGTCTGAAACCAGTGCTTGAGGATTTCCTTTTTCTTGCCTGCCAGTGCTTTTGCTGAACTCATCTAAAGTACCACCCCAAAAGTCCCCGAAAAAAAACATCGGGGGCCGCTGTATCACCCACAAATTTTAGGTTCGGATTGTTTCGATGGAAACCCAGTGCAACGGCCGAAAAACCAGCCGAATTCAAAGTCGAACCTATAGTCAAAAACCCCTTTTCTGTCAAGGACAAATAAGGCGGCGCAAAGCGGCATGACTACGGATCAACGGTAGATTTTCTTCCATGACGAACGCCGGTTTTCGCGGGCATCGCTCAAGGCCAGGTACAAGGTACCCACCACCAGTTCCGCACAGTGAAAATGGTCTTCGGGCAGGGTTTCGAGCAGATTTTTGATGGTTTCCGGTGTGATTTCCCAGGCCGATTCCATCGGTTTGCCTTCCACGAGGCTGGCCACGGCATTGCAGCAGGCATTGGTGTGGAGGCATCCGTCCATTTCATAGGACAGGCTTTTGACGGTATCGTTTTCCACCATCAGGAAGAGTTCCACCGTATCCCCGCAATCGCCGGTTTTTTTTGCATATCCGTCCGCCTGTGCCACCCGTTCGCGGCGGTCGTTCCGGAAGGCCATTTCCAGAAAGGTCAACGAATGGTCCTGCCAGAAATTGGTCGTTTCTCTATCGTTCGTTTTTTTTGTTGCGTCCATGGTAGGCCGATCCTGTAACATGTCCATCAAAACATCTCGATCCATTCGAGATGGATCATAAAAACCGCCGCCTTCTTTGTCAATACTGGGCGTGGCGGGACAAAGGGGCTGCTTTAAAAGCCTGTTTGCGATAGCTGTCGGTTCTGTGGTAGCCTGCAAGCATCCTGATCGGCAAGAGCGTTTTACACCAAGACAATTTTGGGAAACGGAGGATGACCGGTTATGAACATCGCCGCCCTTGTCGCCAATGTGATCCAACTGCTCATCATCCTGGCTCTTTTTTTCATCCGGGGACTGGATCTGGGGCCTCTGGCCATCTTCCTGCTCTTTCTGCTCATGCCCATTCCCTTCATCAACTTTCTGGCTCTTTTTTTTACTAAGCGGTCGATAGCGGCGGATAGCGCCGACGATTCCACCGGCAACGGCCTGATCAAGCGGGAAGCCTTGCGGATATTATACGAAGAAGACCGCTGCCCGGTCCTGACCGTCGGAGAAACAGCCTATGCGGTGCGCGATCTTTCCGAAGGCGGCGTGCGCATCCGTGCCGGCGCACAGGCCCCTTTCAAGAAAAAAGTCAATGGCGAGATCCGGCTGCTCAACGGCGATCCGATCCGCTTCAAAGCCACGATTCTCCGGCGTGAGGAAGGCGAGGTGGTATTTAAATTTACCGAACCCGTCGGCACGGCCATTCTTATGGAAGAAAAGAGAGTCCTCGCCGCCGCCCACCCCTGACCGTCCTCACGAAACCGATCTTCATCGACCGGACGCCGACGGCGGCGTGAAGCTGGCGCCCGCCCGCTTCCGGATCAACGCAACATCCGAATCCACATCCCGCTGGATCTCCCGGCAATCCTCTTCCGTCAGATGCTTGAAGCGGCGCTGGACCTTCAGGTACTCCTCCACCGGCAGGTCGCCGGTCTCGTTCAGGATGGTTTTCACGCCATTTTCCACTTCGTACAGCGGAAACACATTGGTGCGGGTGGCCAGGCGGGCGACCTTCACGCTCTGGTCGGAGGCGATGCCCCAACCCGTTGGGCAGGTGGCGTAAATGTGCAGAAAGCGGGTTCCCCCTCTGGCGGCTTTGGCTTTTTCGACCTTGCGCAGCAGGTCCTGGGGGTAGGCGATGTTGGCGGTGGCCGCGTAGGGGATGCGGTGGGCCGCCATGATTTCGATGATATCCTTCTTGCGGGTCTTTTTCCAGCCGGCTCCCGGGGTGGTGGTGGTGCGGGTGCCGAAGGGCGTGGACGAACTGCGCTGGACCCCGGTGTTCATGTAGGCTTCGTTGTCGTAGCAGATGAAGATGATGTCGTCCCCGCGCTCGGCGGTGCCGGAAAGGGACTGCAGGCCGATGTCGAAGGTGCCGCCGTCGCCGGCCCAGGCCACCACGGTGGTCTCGCTGTCGCCCTTCACGTCCAGGCCGGCCCGCACGCCGGCAGCCGTGACCGCGGCCGTTTCGAAAGCCGTATGCAGCACCGGTACTTTCAGGGAGTTCTGGGGATGCGGACCGGCGATGATGGCCCAGCAGCAGGCCGGAATCACCAGGACCGTCTGCTCGCCCAGGGCCTTGAGCACCAGGTTCATGGCGATACCGCCGCCGCAGCCCGGGCAACTCATGTTGCCCGGATGCATGTAGACTTCGTCGGGAATGTTCAGATTCCGCATGATTCCAAAAGCTCCTCGTTAAGGCCCATCCAGATACTCTTTTCGGCCGGGACGGCATGGGTTTTGGTGGTGACGACCATCTCTTCGATCAGGTTCGGCGGGATATCCCGCCCGCCCAGCCCGGCGATGAAGTTGAACATTACCGGTGCGGGTTCCAGGCCGCACAGGGCCGCCCGGATCTCCTGGGCAAAGATCCCGCCCACCCCGAAGCAGAAGTTGCGGTCCAGCACGGCCACCTTGCGGGCGCCGGCCAGGGCCTTGCGAATGGCCTCCACCGGGAAGGGGCGGAAGCGCTTGAGTTTCAGCAATCCCACCTTCTCTCCCTGGCCGCGCAGTTTTTCGACCACCATCCGGCTTGTGCTGGTGGCTGAACCGGTGGTGACCAGGATGATCTCGGCATCGTCGCAGCCGACCGTTTCGATGCTGCCGTAGTGCCGGCCGAAGACCTGCTCGAACTCCGCTTCCACCTCGTCAAAAACGGCCGCGGTCTGGTCCATGGCCAGATCGATGCTGCGGCGCATTTCCATGTAACAGGCCGGCGGGGCCATCTGATAAAGGGCCGCCGGTTCCTTGGGATCGAGGGAGAACCGGGGTTTGATGGGGGGCAGGAATCGGTCCACGTCGGCCTGGTCGGGAACTTCGATGGGCTCGAAGGTGTGGGACACGAAAAAGGCGTCGATGACCACCATCACCGGCAGGTTGACCTGCTCGGCCAGCCGGTAGGCCATCAGGGTGGTGTCCAGGGCTTCCTGTCCGTCTTCGCAGTAAAGCTGAATCCAGCCCGTGTCCCGCTGGGCCAGGCTGTCGGTCTGATCCATCCAGATATTCCACCCCGGCCCCAAAGCGCGATTGACCTCGCCCATGACGATGGGCAGGCGGGCCCCCGAGGCCCAGTGCAGCATTTCGTGCATCAGGGCCAGACCGTGAGAGGAGGTGGCCGTAAAGGTGCGCACCCCGGTGCTGGCCGCGCCGACCACCGCCGCCATGGAGGAGTGCTCGCTTTCCACGGGAATGAAGCGGCCGGTCATGGTGCCGTCGGCAAAATGCTCGGAAATGGCCTCGATGATGTGGGTCTGCGGGGTGATGGGGTAGCCCGCCGTCACCTGCACCCGGGCCAGCCGCACCGCTTCGGATATGGCGTGGCTGCCTTCCAGAACCTGTCTCATGCCCGTTCCTCCTCTATGACCATGGCGCAGCGCGGGCATTCCACCACACAGACGCCGCACCCCTTGCAGTAATCGAAATCGATGCGGCGCTTGCCGTCCTTTACTTCGATGGACACTTCGGAGCAGAAAATCCGGCAGTTGTCGCAGTCGTTGCACAGGCCGCACTGGTAGCAGCGCCCGGCTTCCTCGGCGGCCTGATCGGCCGGCAGCGTGGATTCAATTTCGGCAAAGGTCTCCCGGGCCTCGTCAACGGACAGTTGGGAGGGCGCGGTCCGGGATGAAGTTTGGAAGTAATCGGTGTTGATCTCCTCGGCCGTCACCACGTGGCGATCCCGAAGCCGCCTTTCGCCGCCCAGATATATCTCCATGGACAGGGCCGGCCCGGCCCCCACCCGGCTGCGATCCATGGCCGTCGGAACGGCGTCCCGGCCGCCTTCGAAAAAGGCGTGCAGGGCGATGGCAGCCTGCTTGCCCGATGCGATGGCATCGGTGACGCTATTAACCGGCATGACTGGATCGCCGCCGTAGACCAGCGGCGTGGACCCGACGTCCAGGGTGCATTGGCTCAGAATGAGTCGATCGGATGTGCTGTCGGAATCGGGCCGGTGCCAGGCCTCGGCCACATCGGCGCCGATGCCCGCATAAATGGCCGTAAATGTCATGGATGTGGTCCGGTCGCCGTCCGGCACCACCCGGGTGCGGCCGTCTTCACCGGTATCGGCGGTTTTCATCCGCCCCAACTGGACGGTAACGCCATCCGCACTTTCTTCGATGGCCAGGGGCGAAACCAGTTCCACGATGCGGACGCCCTCGGCCTCGGCGGCGACAATCTCGTGTTCGAAGGCCGGCATGTCCTGACGCCGGCGACGATAGAGGATCGTGGGACGGACGCCCAGACGAACCAGGGAGCGGGCCACGTCCACGGCCGTATTGCCGCCGCCGACAACGGCCACCTCGCCGCCGACGTCGGGGGTGTCCCCGTTTTGAATGGCTTCCAGCAGGGATAGGCCGTCGGCCATCCGACTGCCGCCGGGGATGTCCAGGCCCAAACTCCGGCCCAGGCCGAATCCCATGAATACCGCGTCGTATTCCGATTGCAGTCGGGCCAGGACGTCGGCATCCACCGGCTGGTTGCAGTGAATCCTGACCCCCAGGTCAACGATCCTGTCGATCTCGCGCTGCAGGACGGTTTTTGGCAGCCGGTAGGCCGGAATTCCCCAGTACAGGACCCCGCCGGGCCGGCTCCTGGATTCGAAGATCTCGCAGGCAAACCCCAGGCGGGTTAAAAAACAGGCGGCCGACAACCCGGCCGGGCCGCTGCCGCAGATGGCCACCCGGCGACCCTTGGACGGCAGCGCCGTTCGATCCTCCAGGCAGCCTCGTTCCAGGGCCGCATCGCCGATGAACCGGTCCAGGCGGTTGATGTTCACCGGTTGGTCCAGACGGCCGCGGTTGCAGGCCGATTCGCAGGTATGAAAGCAGACCCGGCCGCATACCGATGGAAACGGGTTTTCTTCCATGTAGGTTTGCCAGGCCTGTTCGACCCTTCCTTCGGCGACGGCCCGCTCGATTTTGGGGATGTCCACGCCGGCCGGGCAGGCGGCGCTGCACGGCGCGGTTTGGTCCTGATATCGTGGCCGGGCAAAACGCCAGGACCCGGTCTTGTTGATCCGGGATGTCGTGCTCGACCGGGAAATGAAAAGGGAAATCGGTTTGTTCATCGGACTGCTTTCCGCTGCCACAGGCAGGTTTCACCGAAATTCGGCGACCAAGCCGCCGGGTCCGGTCTATCCCTGATCGACCCGCTGCAACTGGTCGAAGGCTTCCCTGGCAGCCATTACATTTTCCTGCTGTTTGATGGGGACCTCTTTTAAAATGGCCTGCTCGATATGTTCCATGGCCGGCTCGCCGTGGGTGCGGGCAAAGGCGCCCAGCATGGCCGTGTTGATAATCGGGCTGGTACGGGTGCCCAGCCGGTGCCGAAGGGCGATGCCCGTGGCGTCCACCCAGGCCACGTTGAACCCGTCAAAAGGCGTCATATCGTCGGGTTGCTGCGGCGTGTTGATCAAAATCCAGCCCCCCGGCTTGAGTCCGCGGGTCACGTCGATGCTCGCCAGCAGCTTGTTGTCCATCACCACGATGTGATCCGGTTCGTAGACGTTGCACCGCAGCAGAATCTTGCGGTCGTCGATCCTCAGGTAGGCTTCCACCGGGGCCCCCCGGCGCTCGACGCCGAAAAGGGGGAAGGTCTGGACTTCGTAACCGGCGTCGAAATAGGCTTTGGCCAGGGAAATGGATGCCAGCACCGTCCCCTGACCTCCTCGCCCGTGAAAACGGATTTCCTGCATGCGCTCTCCCCGTCGATAAACGGTCGGTTCGACTGTTTGGCGAAATTAAAAAAGGTTTGATCTAAGCAAACCCATAGTGGGGACGATTGTGGATGTCAAGGGTTTTCGCGGGCAGGGTGAGCTGCATTTGAATAACGATACGCCTGCCATGCGTCTGTCGTAGCGGCTATCAAAGGGGGCTAAAATTCAGGCCAATAAACGTCGAACATCGAACGTCCAGCTTCGAACTTCGAACAAGGCATGATGTCGTTTTTGATGGTTTTGAAACCCTTCTTCATAAAAGGGAAGAAAGGATAGTGCTTCCTCTTTGTTAAGCGATGGAGCGAAGCGATCTCCTCATTCGACGTTGGACGTTGGACGTTCGATGTTCGCTGTTCGACGTTCAAAAAGCTATTTACCGGCACTGATCTTAAAGAGATATCGGGCGTTTTACGCAGCCGCCGCTTATTGGGGGACGTAGACTACAACCAACACCCTCGCAATCCCCCCAATCCCTCGCAGCCCATGGGAAATCTCGGCATCGAAATAGAGGCTGTCCCCCTTATGCAGGAGGATGGTCTGGTCGGGGCTGCGGAATTCGAGCGTTCCGTCCATAACGAAGATAAACTCTTCTCCCCTGTGCTGGTTGAAAAGGATGTCCCCTTCGTCCCGTGGAGCGATTTCGGCAATGAAGGGCTCCATGTTCTTTTCGACCATGGGGTAGGCCAGCGATTCGTACCAGTAGCCGATGGCCGCGTACTGGTCCTCGTGGGACAACCGGTTGAGCCTGTGCCGCTCGTCCCGGCGCACCACGACCAGGCGCTGGCTGGCCTCCGGCTCCTTGAAGAAATGGCCGATTTTGACGCCCAACGCGGTGGCGATCTTGATCAGGGTGGCGATGGGCGGCGCACCGTCGTTGTTTTCGATCTGGGACAACGACGGCTTGGAAAGTCCGGTGATTTCGGAAACCTCCTTGAGGGTCATTCCCCGCTGAAAGCGCAACTGTCGGATCTGCCGCCCGATATTCAGGGCCGCAACTTCCTTCCGGATGTCTGCATCTTGAAGTTTATTCATGTGCGATAGGATAAAGGTTGATGACGTGCAAGTCGATTTTCTACCATCGACATAGAGAGATAGCATGAGACGAAGGGAAATGGAACCTCTGTCCGGGAACTAGCAGACTTGCGGTTGGGATGGGTCAGGATAAGCGGATTTTTTTTCTGCGATCCAGGCCGGATCGGCGGTCCTTACCGGATCGGCGTTCCGGGATGTGACCGTTATACGTATACATGCGGCGGTCACCAACCAGGCGCCGGCCACCGTTGTCGTTCAGCATCGTCTTTTCAGGCGACGTTGCATTGGCTGCGTACATTTGTTTTCCTGTCTTTTCCTGCTATCGGGGGAAATCGATTGATCACTTCTGTTTCACTCTCACTGCATGCTCAACATATTGCCTCAGTCAGTAATATGTCTGCAACATATATACCGGTTTCCCGCGAACCAAACTAATCCAACAGATTCAAAATGTTACCTATATACGCGATTGTCACCGGATGCATGATCGGAAAAACAAGCCACAATTTTTAAAACCTTTTTTTCATAGAATACTATTTTTTCACAGCGTTGACAGGTGGTTCGGAAGCAGGACGATCCGGAAGGACCCGTTCTATCGGTGGCGATTTCTCCGTCTGGTGGGTTTTCCTGTTTTACGCGGCTGGCGACGCACCGGTTTTGTTGATGCTGATGGATCGGCACCAGTTTTCTGTTTGTCACGGCGGCCGCCGGCCGCTTTAAAGAAAAGCGGTTCCAGGTGCCGGGCGTTCAGGCTATCTAAAGCGTCGTGGATCAAGGACCGGTTGGACGGATTGCGGTACTGGATCAGGGCCCGCTGCATCTTGCGTTCGCGGAAGGTTTTGGCTACGTAAACGGACTTGCCGGTGAACGGATGTCGGCCGGTGTGGTACATGGCGCCGGACAGGGTCAATGGCAAGGGGATAAAGTCCTGGATCTGCTCGGGATGCATGTTGCGTCGGATCAGATAGAGGGCCATCTCCAGGGCGTCTTTCAATGTCGAACCCGGGTGGGCGCTGATGAAGTAATTGACCAGGTATCGCCGGGCGGGAAGCCGCTTTCCAACTCGATTGAACTGCTGCACAAAGGCATCGTAAACGGCGATGTCCGGCTTGCCCATGGCGTCGAGCACCGGGTTTGAGACATGCTCCGGCGCCACCTTCATGCGGCCGCTGACGTGGTGGCGGCATAGCTCTTCCAAAATGGCGTCGCTGCCCGCACCGCCGAACAGGTCGTGGCGAAATCCGCTGCCGATGAAGGCGTGTTTGACCCCCGGAATCTGGCGGACGCGCCGGTACAGGGGCAGGCTGCGCGCGTAGCCGGGATCGAGCGCGGAACAGGTTTGCGGGGCCAGGCAGCGTTTGTCGCCGCAAAACCCCTTCTTGGCCCAGCGCGGGCAGTCGGCCCCGTATAGATTGGCCGTGGGCCCGCCCATGTCGGTGATCGTGCCGCGGAAAAAAGGGTCGCCTGCCAGATGACGGGCCTCGCGGACAACGGAATCGGCGCTGCGGCTCTGCACCATGCGCCCCTGGTGGAAATAGAGCGAGCAGAAATTGCACTCCCCGCAGCATCCGCGGTGGGTGACCAGACTGTGTCGCACCGTCTCCAGCCCCGGCACCCCGCCGGCAGCCTCGTAGTCCGGATGCCAGCTGCGGCAATAGCCGCGTTCGTATATGGCGTCCAGATCCGCTGCGGCCAGCGGCATGGGCGGCGGATAGACCACCGCGAAGCGGTCGCCATGGGCCTGGACCACAGGCTGGGCGGTATGGGGATTCTGCTGCCCGTAAAACAATGCAAAGGCTTTGTTGAACGCGGCGGGATCATCGGCAACCGCCTCGAAGGCGGGCAGGACGACCGTCTCTTTTAAAAAGGTCGGATCCTTGCGGATGACCGCCGTGCCCGGAATCCCGTCCAGGGTGTCGATCCCCTCCCCGGCATCCAGCCGGCGGGCGATCTCCACGGTCTGGCTCTCCCCCATGCCGTAAACCAGCATGTCGGCCCGGGCATCGAAAAGGATCGACCGCCGCACCCGGTTGTCCCAGTAATCGTAGTGGGCCAGGCGGCGCATGCTGGCCTCGATGCCGCCAATGACCACCACGGCGTCCTTGAAGGCCTGGCGCACCCGGTTGGCGTAGACGAGCAGGGCCCGGTCCGGCCGCATGCCGGCCTTTCCGCCCGGCGTGTAGTCGTCTTTTTTGCGGGGGCGCTTGTTGGCCGTGTAATTGGCCACCATGGAATCCACGTTGCCCGAAGTGATGCCGAAGAAAAGCCTCGGTTTTCCAAGGCGTTTGAAGTCCGCATCGGTGCGCCAGTCCGGCTGGGCGATGATCCCCACCCGAAAGCCTTCGGCCTCCAGGGCCCGGCCGATCAGGGCCACCCCGTAGGCCGGGTGGTCCACGTAGGCGTCCCCGGTGATCAGGATGATATCAAGCCGGTCCCAGCCGCGTTGTTTCACGTCCGACTGAGATACCGGCAGAAATTCGCAATTCATGGCAATCCGTTTCGTTAGCGTCGGACGCCATCTTACGCAAGAGATGGGAAAAAGACAACGGTCCGGAGGTTTCCGGTTATGGCCCTTGGTGGAAAGGGTGAAAAATGTTGAAAAAACGTAATCGAACGAATACAATCATTCCATGATTACGATCAAAACAACCCCGGAATTTGACAAGTGGCTTGGCGGGATAAAGGACCGGATGACGCGGATTCGTTTGGCACGTCGAATTGACAAGGCGCACAATGGGAATCTTGGGGACGTTAAGGCCGTTGGTTCCGGTGTTTTTGAAATGCGGGAGCATTTCGGTCATGGTTGGCGTATGTATTATACTCAGCGTGGTGAAACATTAATCATAATGCTTGCCGGTGGCGGCAAAAAAACGCAGGAGGCTGATATAGCAAGAGCTATCAAAATAGCCGCCGAATTGGAGGATTGAAAAATGGGAAACAGAAAAATATCTGACCTGCCGGATTTTGATATGGCGGCACACCTTAAAGATGAAGAGGATATAGCCGCCTATTTGACAATGGTTATTGAAGATGGAGACGCGGGGGAGTTGGCTCACGCCCTTGGGGTTGCAGCCAAAGCCAGGGGAATGACAGATATCGCCAATGCAACAGGAATTTCTCGCGAGGCGCTATATAAAGCCCTACGGCCAAATTCGCACCCACGTTTCGACACGATAAACCGAGTATGTTCTGCACTTGGTGTAAAATTAGTGGCCCAGGCTGTTCAGAAAGAGGCGCAACTTTAATGTTGAACAAAGAGAGCGATGATCACGCCGCAGACTGAGCGAATCCCCCGTTCCTATTTTCAGTGACTTGTTGCCAGTGATCGGTGAACTGTCGATGAACGGCCTCCGGCCGCGTCCTTTCTGTTCACTGTTCACTTTTTCGGTGAACTGTCGTCAGTGATCAGTGAACTGTCGATGAGCGGCCTCCGGCCGCATCCTTTCCGTTCACCGTTCACTGGTCACTGTTCACCGATAACTGTCTCACAATTTCTTAGCAAAAAACAATGCCCCGCCCGCCTCCTCGGTATAGGTGGCCCGGACAAAGCCCGCTGCGGCATAGACTTTCAACGCCCGGCGGTTGTTCTCCAGCACCTCCAGGGTGACCTTGCAGCAGTTCATCTCCCGGGCCTTGCGTTCCACCGCATCGAGCAGTTGACGGCCTACACCGGCCCCACGCCGGCCGGGGAGCACGGCCAGGTCGTGGATGTTGATCAGCGGCCGGGCGGCAAAGGTGGAAAAACCGATGAAACAGACGGCGATCCCCACGGCCCGGCCGTCGCACCAGGCCAGAAAAATCAGCGTAGTGGGATGGTTGCGCAGCCCGGGAATCAGCTCTTTTTTAACCCGTTCCGGCAGCGGCTGGCCGTTGCCCATGGGATCGCAGGCATAGGCGTCGATCAGTTCCAGGACGCTGCGCCGGTGATCGTCGCGATCCAAATCGGCTTCCACAATTTCAATCGGTTCCATAGGGTTCTCCTTGCTTCGGGGCAATGCTGTCTGCCCGCTGAAAATCGAATCCGGCTGACATAACCCGATTTCACGGAACTGTCAAAAAAACCTTTGACTGCAATGCAGGGTATCACCGAAACATGGCGTGCGGTTATGGGTTGAGACTCCCCGGTCGATGGTGTAAAAATGGTTTCGATTGGAAAGCGTTCATAAATCGTATTTCAGGGAGGATGGTGTGGCGATCTATTATACCGATGGCAAATTCGTTCCGGCGGAAGAGGCGGTCATCCCCGTGGACGATCTGGCCCTCCTGCGCGGCATCGGCGTGTTCGACCTGCTGCGGACCTACGACGGCAAACCCTATTTTCTGGATGCCCATATCGACCGGCTGGAGAATTCGGCCCGCAAGATCGACCTGGCGCTGCCCTGGTCCCATGACGAAATCGCCGGGATCGTCAAACAGACCCTGGCCCGAAACGACATCCCGGAAGCCAATATCCGCATCGTGGTCACCGGCGGACCGAGCCGCGACTTCATGACCCCGTCGGGAAAACCGCGCCTGCTGGTGCTGGTTTCGCCGATCCCCAAGCTTCCCGAAAAGTGGTACACCGACGGCGTCAAGATCATTTCCTGGGAAGTGGAGCGGCCCATCCCCGGCGCCAAGAGCATCGACTACATCTCGGCCAGCCTGGCCCTGAAAAAGGCGGCCGCCGAAGAGGCTATCGAGGCGCTGTACATCGACCGCAACGGACTGGCGTTAGAGTGCACCACGGCCAATATTTTCGCATTTGCGGGAGACAAGCTGGTGACGCCCGGAAAAGGCATCCTGTCCGGCGTGACGCGCAAGGTGGTGCTGGAACTGGCCGGGGAGATGTTTCCCATCGACATCCGGGACCTTTCTCGCACCGAACTGCTGGCGGCCGACGAGGTTTTCATCACCGGCACCAGCAAGGGCATCGTTCCGGTGGTCAAGGTGGATGATCGGACCATTGCCGACGGCCGGCCGGGACCGCGCACCCGGCAGCTTATGGAAGAGATGAAGCGGCACACGGAAGAGCAATAGGATGGATGGGCCGGTGGTTCCGGCCCACCTTCACAGTTCACAGTTCACTGATCACTGATCACTATTTTCAGTGAACTGTCGTCAGTGATCCGTGAACCGTCGATGAGCGGCCTCCGGCCGCGTCCTTTCTGTTCACTGTTCACTGTTCACTGTTCACTGTTCACTGATCACGGCTATGGGCCGCACCCCCTAATTCCAAAATCATTCTCACCTGCCGCCAAACCGGACTTTCCTCGATGCGGCGCTCGCCGTCCAGCGACCGCTGAACCCCATCGAACACCCTTGCGACAAGTTTCTCCTTGCCCGCCGCCAGGCGGATGACGCCCTGCAGCAGAAAGAAGCTGAGGAACAGGACCAGAACGATGGTCCAGAAGGCGTGCAGGAAAAAGTCGCTGGAGAGAATATTTTCCGTAAAGAAGTTCAGCGCCGTCAGCCAGCCCACATACCCCAGCACGCCCAGGACCGGCAGGTTGAACAGCAGCTGCAGCAGCCCGCCGCTCAGGCGCCGGCCTGCGTTTGAAAGCTCCCTTTCCAGCACCTCGTTCCAGATCTGTTCGAGGCGCTGCCCCACCTGATCGCCATGGCCCGGTGCGCGCTGCGCCTCCCGCACGGCCGGCGCGAAGCGGGCGTCGATCAGTTTTTCCGCGATTTCGGGCCAGGCGCGGGCAATGGTGTCGTCATAGCGCAGCAGGGCCAGAGAGGCGCCGGCGCCCTGATCGGCGGCTTCCAGAGCCTTTTTGGAATCCGCATGGCGCCGTACCACGGAAACGGCCCCGAACAGCTGGCGGACAGGATTGCCGAAGCGCAGCAGGGCGGCAAGGCCGGTGCCGAAAACCAGAAGCCGGGTCCAGACCGCCACCAGCCAGCCCACCGGCCCCAGCCATCGCTGGGCCAACTGCTGGTAGAGCCGCACGTTGATTCCCAAAGAGAGTTGGCCGCCGCCGCTGCGGAAAGCCTCCATGGCCCGCCCCATGGCTTCGGTTTCGCAGGCGGCGATCCGTTCCATGGCCGCCTTCAGGGACTTACTCTCCCTTCCCGCTTCCTCGCGCACGCTGTGGTGAAGATCGTCCCGAATGCTGCGGGCGTTTTCCAGCCGGCGGTCCACGGAAAAACCGGAGGCGTTGAAGGTCTCCCGGATCAGGCGCTGCAACTGGTCGAACTGGTCCCGGCCGTGCTTGGGCCCGGCATCCGCGTCCCATCCGGGATGCTGCAGATGGCTCCGGGCGGAAAGGCAGAAAATGGCCGCCGGCTCCACCGACCAGGCCTTGCGGATATAATCGGCAAACTCGGGCATGATGGTGTCGGTCAGTTCCTTTTCGTCCAGCCGGTCGCACTTGTTGACCGCCACCACCAGGCTGGACCCGCTGAAAAGCCGCACGTAGGGGGCCAGAAAATCCGTGTGATCCCGGCGCTTGGGATTCTCCCCGTCGAACACGCAGATCAGCACGTCGGACAGGCCGATGGCCTGGCGGACCAGGGGGATGTGGCGCTCCTGGTGGGTGCTGTCCGTATCCGGCGTGTCGATGAGAATGACGTTTTCCAACCCGATCGCCCCTTCACGGGTGCGGATGCGCAGGTCCGCGGCGTCCAGTTGCTCGGCCAGTTGCCGGGCGTCTTCCGGCTGCCGGCAGAAGGCCACCACGTTCTGGGTGGTGGGCCGCCGATGCCCGGACAACGAGAGGTCGTCCACACCGGCCAGGGCATTGAGCAGGGTGGATTTCCCCGACCCGCAGGGGCCGACCAGGGTGATCACCAGCTTGCGGTCCAGCCGTTCGGCCAGCCGGTCCAGGATGCCCAGGGCCGCCTGGCAGGATTTTTTCAGTCCGGCGGCCGGCCGCCATAAGGGAATCCGCTCCAGGGTCTCGGCCAGATCCTGGATGTCGGCCCGAACGGTTTCCAACTCCGCCATGGCCCGCAGGGCAACATTGGGGTTCTGGTTGTCCATCATGCCGTCTTCTCCAGTACCCGGCCGCAATGGGCCAGGCTTTGATCCATCCGTTGGATGTCATCGGCGGCCGCCGCTGACACGGCCTGTCCCTTCTGCAACAGCGCGCCGGTGATCTTTTCTTCGAACAGGGCCTCGATGGCCGTCAATTTGTGGGTCAACCAGGCCCTGGCCACAGGTGCCAGCAGGGCTTCCAACTGCTTTAGGTCCGCCTTTTTCATCCCCGCCGTGGCCGGAATGGCGACCAGGGCATACAGGTCGTTGAGACCGAACAGGCCGGCCAGTTTGACCTTGATGCCGACGGCGCCTACCGGGTCCCCTGTGCTCAGCACGTAGGTTACCGCGGCAGTGGCCGGAATGATGTTGAGCATGGCCGCGAAGGTCTGGCGGATCTGGTCGAAGGTGGTCATGCGGGCGCGCTGCTCGCGGACCAGCCGCTGCAGTTCCTCTTCCAGCTCGCCGGTGAGGCCGCCCGGGGATTCCTGCCGGGCCAGCATGTCCTCGAGGGTTGCCGACCAGTTCGCGCCGCGCAGGGCTTCCTGGGCGTCGGCAAGGGCGGGTGGCAGCGAGATCCGGAAGGTTGCCGTGTCGCCCCGGGTCGAGCTTTCGGCCATATCGGGGTGTTTCGTCAACCGCCGGAGAAGTTCGCGCATTTGATCGACCGCCGGATCGGACCGTGAGAGCCGGAGCATCAACTCCGGGTCCACCGCCGCCTTGCGCAGCCCGTTGGCCGCCTGGACCAGATCGGCCTCCATGGCCGCGGCAACGGCGCCCTCGGGAGCTGCCTCCTTTTTTCCGGCCTTGCGGCCGCGAATCCATTTGGCCGCCCGCAGGGCCATTTGCAGGGGGCCTTCCACCACCTGCCCGGTTTTACGCATGAATTTGACGTGGGAGGGATCGGTGTCCCGCCAGATCTGGGAAAATCGGCGGACGACCGCATCCATGGGAAGATGGCTCAGCGCCTCCTGAACATAGCTGCGCTGGATCGTTCGCAGCCCTTCCAGGTATGCGGCCAGGTGTTCGTCTGCCTGGCGGACCGCTTCGACAAAGCCCCGCCCCTGGTGGATTACATCCGTGAAAATCGAGCGATGCAGTTCCCCTTTGACCTGCCGGGGGTCCATCTGCGACAACGCTTCCATGAGCCCGGTCCGGCCGTCGCCGGTCGGCACGACGCCCACAGGCTGCTCACCGGCGGCCACCCGGTTGTCCTCAACGGCACGATACACCCCCAGCACGTGCTGCCCGGCCCCCTCGCCGTAGAGGTTGCGCCCCACGGTGCCGGCGTGGTCGAGGACCTCTTCGTCGCTGAAGGATGGATAGACCCGGTAGACCAGAAAACTGTTGCGGGTGCCCACGGTCGTCAGCATGCGGGCGATGAAATCGGTGTTGTCCCGGTTGTTGTAATTGGCGTTGGTGAAGATGTAGATCAGCACGTCGGCCGCGCTCAGGGAGCGCTCGGCCATTTCCCGGTTCTGGTAGCTGCCGCCGGCGCCGGTGTCGAAATCGGGCGTATCCAGCAGGGCCAGTCCCGGAGGAAGGCTTTCTTGATAACACAGCAGCGGATCGCCGGGCGAGGCCAGTTCTTCCATGGCCTCCAGCAGCTTCGGCGCGCAGCCGAAGGGATCGCACAGAGCGTCGGCAACACCAGGCTTTTCTTTGTATTGGGTGCTGATCGCGATTAGCGGGCGGCGGTTGATCCCTGCCCTGCCCCCGGTGGGCGAGAGCGGCCGACCTACAAGCGCATTGAACAGGGTGGATTTGCCCGAAGAACCGCCCCCGCAAATGGCTGCCACCAGCGGGAAATCCGGCTTGAGCCGGGGCAATAGACGGGCCTCCACCGCCTGCTGCCAGGCATCCACGGCCGGTCGGCAGTCCAGCACCAGCAAATCGGACAGGCGCACCGCCGCATCTTTCAGGCGTGCGACCGCCTCGATGGTGCCCGCATCGTATAATTGATCCACCTGAATGCAACCTCCTTTGCTTGGCTCAAACCTTTGATATCATAATTAGGTCAGACTGGAAACGGTTGACAAACGGCAGCCGGTTCCCATCATAGGAAAATACCGATGCATCGCAACCGTGAGGCGCCCATGGCCTGGATCCGAATCCCCGGCGTGACCGGCAAAATTTACGTACCGGAAGATGCCGGACACCTGCCCAAAAAGCACCCCTGCCCCACCTGCCATCGCTGCCAGTGGTGTGACGAAAACCGCTGCCGGGTGTGTCGGGAGGAGGGGAAGGTTGAGCCGAAGGGACCTTTGTCAGGGCAAGGCTGCGGGTGCAGGCAGCCAGCCACGGAAAATTACAAATTCCAAGCACCAAATTCCAAATAAATCCCAACTTTCAAAAAGCAAATCCCAAACAGCGTCGGCGGTGTTTGGGACAGGCTATTGGCCCTGCAGCCGGCTGATGCGCTCTCCCACCGGCAGGTGGGTGGAAAAGAGGCTCTGCAGGTTTTTGCCGGATAGATTGCAAATGGCTCGGACTCATTTTTTCTTCAAGAAATCATCCGGTTCAATACCGGCTTGTCTTAAAATGGCCCGCAGGGTGCCTTCGGGCATGTCACCGGGATGGTTGGGGATGGTGGTGTAGCGGTCGGTCTTTTCGTTGTACCAAATCTCATGACTACCAGCCGCCTGACGATCGAAAGAAAAGCCGCACGACTTAAGCTGTTTGACGATTCGACGATATGTAAAGCCCGATAAGCGGCCCATCAGTCGTTTACAATAAGTGGATAGTCGAAAGAGTCGGCAATCCCGGAAAGATTCATTCCGCCGGTGCGTTGCGCCCTTGCCTCGATTAGTTTCCGGGCAACATCACGAGCGATCTCAAGGGCTTCGGTTGCCGTTCTTCCCTGGGCGACCAATCCTTGAATATCCTCCGACGTGGCAAGGTAGAGGCCTTCGGGAAGCTTTTCGATGTGAATATTGACAATTTTTTCCATAATGCCCTCTCTTCACTTGACCGCTTTCTTATCGACTTGCCTGATTTTAGCGATGGTTTTGGCGCAATGCAAGGTCGCATTTAATCGACGTGGGTATTGGGATTTGTTTATTTGCTGCTATCGGTCCCCTTCAGCCTACAGTCTATACACCTACAGCCTATCATCCCTTCAAATTATCCCAAAACGCCTTCCCGGCCGCTTCCTGCCGGTTGCTCCCCGGAGGCGGCGGCGGTGCGGACGGGCCGCCGGCGGGCCGCTGGCCCCGCAACCGGCTGATGCGCTCTTCCACCGGCGGGTGGGTGGAGAAAAGACTCTGCAGGCTTTTGCCGGACAGCGGGTTGACGATGAACATGTGGGCCGTCGAGGGATTGGCATCCATGGGAATGCGCCGGGAGTAGGCCCCCAGCTTTTCCAGGGCGCTGGCCAGGCCTTCGGGGCCGCCGGCAATGCGGGCGCCGGTGGCGTCGGCCAAATATTCCCGCGAACGGGACACAGCCATCTGAATGATCATGGCCGCCAAGGGAGCAATGATGGACATGGCGATCATGCCGATGGCGCCCATGCCGCCGCCGTTGTTGTCATCCCGGTGCATGCCACCGAAAAGGGCCGACCAGCGCGCCATGGTGGCCAGCATCATGATGGCCCCGGCCATGGTGGCGGCGATGGTACCGATGAGGATGTCCCGGTTTTTCACGTGGCCCAGTTCGTGGGCCAGCACCCCCATAATCTCGCGCCGGTCCATGAGTTTGAGCAGCCCCTGGGTAACGGCCACGACGGCGTTGTCCGGGTTGCGCCCCGTGGCAAACGCATTGGGCGCGTCCTTGGGAATGATGTAAACCTTGGGCATGGGCAGCTCCGCCTGACGGGCAAGGGTCTGCACCATCTCGAACAGTTCCGGCGCCTGGGCCGGGGTGGCCTCCTGGGCCCGGTACATCTTGAGAACCAGTTTGTCGGAATACCAGTAGCTGAAAAAATTCATGCCGGCGGCCAGCACCAGGGCGATGATCATCCCCTGGCGCCCTCCCAGCAGATTGCCCACAATCAGGATCAGGGCCGTCATTCCGGCCAGCAGCACGGTGGTTTTGATCTGATTGCCCATAACCGTTTTCTCCTTTTTCTCCTTGGTCCATCGTTTTGCAGCGCCCCGGGACCTCTCTTCAACCGGGTTTTCCAATATAAGATCGATTTGCGCAAAGGCAACAGGGGCGGGGCCGCCCGACGCTGCCGCCTTTACAACCCCCGGTTTCGGTGCTACCTTAAAAAAAATCGCTAAACGCCCTGAAGTTCAGGAAAGCGAAACTGTCAGAAACCATTCAAACAGGCATTGCCCGTCCGCAATAAACTTGAATCCGGACGGGCAATCAAACCGGTTCGGGGTATCATCATGGACTACATCAAAATCAAGTTCGGGGGCAATTTCGATCCCACCGGCCAGAGCCTGGGGAAAACTATTCAGGATATCTTCCGACCGCGGCCCGTCAACCCCATGTTTTCATCCCGCGAACACCTCTGGACGCCGCAGATGGATATTTTCGAAACCCCGGAAGAAATCATGATCTGGGCTGAAATTTCCGGTGTGGAAAAAGACGACCTCGACCTGGAAATTAATTCCCGGGCCGTCAAGATTTCGGGTGTCCGGAGAGAAATGACGCGTGTGCCCAACGGAACCTACCGTCTGGCCGAGATCCAGTACGGCCGCTTCGAACGCATTCTCTACCTGCCGTCCCCGGTGGACACCGAGGTGGTGTCGACCACCTACACCAACGGTCTGCTGACAATCCGAATCGCCAAGCTCAAACTCGACAAGGTGCATAAGGTCCCCATCAGCGAAGGGTAAGAAACCACCGGAAGGATTTTATGGCGAACTGCTGATAAATTGAACCCCGGGCGGCTTCGTAAAAGGCCCGAGATCGAGGCTTGCGAGTCCCGAGAATACCGCAATCGCGGGTGCCGAAGGCAGCGTACATGAAAGTACTCCGCAGTGACGAGGGATACGCGTAACAAAGATATCGGGTTTTTACAAAGCCGCCATTTTCGAAACACGCCCTTTTAAGGAGAGCGTCATGCAAGATAGAAAACCGTCCCTGGATTACAATACGGAAAACATACCCAAGGAACTGCCCATCCTGCCACTGTTCGATGCGACCCTGTTCCCCAAGATGGTCCTGCCCCTGGTGGTGATGAAAGGCGAATCGGTCACCCTGATCGACGAGGCCATGGCCAAGGACCGCATGATCGGCCTTCTCGTGGCCCAAAAAAAGGAAAACCTCAAACCGGATCCGGAAAGCGGCGATCTGGCCAAAGTGGGTACGGCAGCGCTGATCCTGAAGATGGCCAAAACCGAAGACAACCATGTGCAGCTTCTGGTACAGGGGCTTAGCCGCTTTCGCGTAAAAGCTTTCGAAACAGGCAAGCCGTACCTGGTAGCCCAGGTGGAGACCTTTGGCGACACCGACCACGACAATGATGAAACCCAGGCCCTGATGGCCAATCTGATCAAGCAGTTCGACCGGGTGGTGCAACTGTCTCCCGGTCTGCCCCAGGAGATGGGTTCCATGGCCTCCTCCATCAAGGAGCCCGGCACCCTGGCGGACATGGTGGCTTCGACCATCAACTCCTCGGCCGAGGAGAAGCAGCAGGTCTTAGAGACCCGGGACTCCACCAAACGTCTTAAGCTGGTCACCAAACTGGTCCACCACCAGCTTGAAATCCTGGAACTGGGCAACAAGATTCAATCCCAGGTCAAGGGAGACATGGACAAGCGCCAGCGGGAGTACTACCTGCGCCAGCAGCTCAAGGCCATAAAGGAGGAGTTGGGCGAAACCGATGAAGCCTCGGTGGAACTGGACGAATACCGGGCCAAAATCAAGGAGCGGGAGCTTCCCGAAGAGGCCGTCAAGGAGGCCGAACGCGAGATTGACCGGCTCTCGCGCATGCATCCCTCCTCGGCGGAGTACACGGTGGCCATGACCTATCTGGACTGGCTGACCGAACTGCCCTGGAACACGAGCACCGAAGACAACCTGGATATCAAAAAAGCGCGCAAGGTGCTCGACGAAGACCATTTCGGGCTGGAAAAGCCCAAACGCCGGATCGTCGAATACCTGGCGGTGAGAAAACTCAAACCCGACTCCAAGGGCCCCATCCTCTGCTTTGCCGGCCCTCCAGGTACCGGCAAGACCTCCCTGGGCAATTCCATCGCCCGGGCACTGGGACGTAAGTTTCACCGCATCTCCCTGGGCGGCGTGCGCGACGAGGCCGAAATCCGCGGGCACCGGCGCACCTATGTGGGCGCCCTGCCCGGCCGCATCATCCAGGGCCTGCGGCGGGCCGGCTCCAACAACCCCATCTTCATGCTGGACGAGATCGACAAGGTGGGCTCGGATTTTCGCGGCGACCCCTCTTCCGCCCTGCTGGAGGTGCTGGACCCGGAGCAGAACTTCTCTTTTTCCGACCACTACCTGGACGTGCCTTTCGACCTGTCCAAGGTGATGTTCATCACCACGGCCAACGTGCTGGATACCATACCTTCGGCCCTGCGGGACCGTATGGAAGTGATCCAGCTTCTGGGATACACCGAAGACGAAAAGGTCAAGATTGCGGCGCGCTACCTGATTCCGCGCCAGCGGGAGGCCCATGGCCTTAATGCCCGCCAGATCAAGATCACCACCGGCGCCGTCCGGCGCATCATCTCCGGCTACACCCGCGAAGCCGGCCTGAGAAATTTGGAACGGGAGATCGCGACCGTCTGCCGGGGTGTGGCCACGGCCATTGCCGAAGGCGAGATCGAAAAAGCCACCATCAAGGTGGACGACGTGGCCGAGTACCTGGGGCCGGTCAAACTGCAGTCCGAAGCCAAGGCCCGCATGACCACCCCCGGCGTGGCCATGGGACTGGCCTGGACGCCCACCGGCGGCGACCTGCTGTTCATCGAGGCCACGGCCATGAAGGGCAAAAAGGGCCTAACCCTTACCGGTCAGTTGGGGGATGTCATGAAAGAATCGGCCACCGCAGCCCTGAGTTTTATCCGGGCCAACGCCAAACGGCTGGGAGTGGACGAGGATTTCTTCGACGAGCACGACATCCACATCCATGTACCTGCCGGCGCCATCCCCAAGGATGGCCCCTCGGCCGGCGTCACCATGCTCACCGCGCTGGTTTCGCTGCTGAAACAAAAAACCATCAAGAAGGATCTGGCCATGACCGGCGAGATCACCCTGCGCGGCCAGGTGCTGCCCGTGGGAGGTATCAAAGAGAAGGTACTGGCCGCCCACCGGGCCGGCATCAAGACCATTTTGCTGCCCAAGTGGAACGAAAAGGACCTGGTGGACATCCCCCAGAAAGTTCGCGACGACATCGATTTTCATTTTATGGAGAAGATGCTGGACGTGCTCAAGATTGCGATTGGGGACTGAGTGAACTGTGATCAGTGATCGGTGAACGGTCAATGAACGGCCTTCGGCCGTGTCCTTTCTGTTCACGGTTCACTGATAAAAAAAGGCGCGGCCAGAGGCCGCTCATTGACCGTTCACTGTTCACTGTTCACCGTTTACTGTTCACTGTTCACAGATCACCGTTCACTGATACGAGGGATCATGATTAAAAAGACAGGACAGCGTAGCGCTCTCTTACTGGCAATGGGGGCCCTGTTTCTCCTTCAGGCCTGCGCTTCGGCCCCGTCTTCGCCGCCGCCCACCCCCGAAGGGCATCCCAAGCCTTACCGGGTGAACGGCAACTGGTATAAACCCCTGCCCCATGCCAAGGGCTTTACCCAACAGGGCATCGCCTCCTGGTACGGACAGAAATTTCACGGCCGCAAGACCTCCAGCGGCGAGGTGTACGACATGTACGCCATGACCGCGGCCCACAAAACCCTGCCCCTGGGCACCTGGGTGCAGGTCCGCCGCCTGGACGACAACCGCCGGATCGTGGTGCGGGTCAACGACCGTGGGCCCTTCGTCCACGGCCGGATCATCGATCTGTCCTATACCGGCGCCAAAAAACTGGGCATGGTGGGTCCCGGAACGGCCAAGGTGGAGATCACGGCCCTGGGCGAGCGTCGCGAAACGGCCGCCGGCGAGACGTTCGTGCCGGTGGATTACTACAGCGGCCGGTTCACCTTCCAGGTGGGAGCTTTTTCCAACCGCGACAACGCTGAACGTCTGCGGGCCAAGCTGGATCAAACCTTCACCAACGCCCACGTGGTTCCCTATGACCGCGGGGATATGATCTTTTACCGGGTCCGGGTAGGACGCTGCAACGATCTGGAAGCCGCCGACCAATATGAACGGCATTTAGCGCAGAGCGGGTATCCGGATGCGTTTATTGTCGCCGAATAAAAGAGTTGATAGCTCATGGCTGTTAGCTCATAGGAGAACCCTGAACCGACTGTTGCCAGCTTTAAGCCCTATGAGCTATAACCTATCGGCTATCAGCGACACGCTATGAGCTACTCTACCGTTTTCTTAGATCGCGACGGCGTAATCAACGTCGATTCCCCCGACTACATCAAAAGCTGGGAGGCGTTTCGCTTCATTCCCGGCAGCCTTGACGCCATCGCCCGTCTCACCCGTGCAGGCATCGCCGTGATCGTCATCACCAACCAGTCGGCCGTCAACCGGGGCATGATCTCACCGGAAGAACTGGAAACCATGCACCGCCGTATGCGTCGGGCCGTGGCCGACAGCGGGGGACGCATCACGGACATTTTCTTCTGCCCTCACCGACCCGATGAGAACTGCGACTGCCGCAAGCCCAAGCCGGGCCTGATCCTGGCCGCCCGGGACCGCCATGGTCTCGACCTGGCATCGGCGGTCATGGTGGGCGACAGCGCCAAGGATATCCTGACGGGGCGGGCCGCCGGCTGCGGCGCCACCGTGCTGGTTAAAACCGGTAATGGCGAAGCGGCCATGCAATCTCTGGCTAAAAAAGGCACCCTCCCCGATCACGTGGCAAACGACCTGGCCGCCGCCGCGCACTGGATTCTCGATCAACGCCATGCCTAAGAACCCCGTCCCGGAAATCAACCTCAGCGGCCGCATCGAGAGAATTACCTACTACAACCGGGAGAACCACTTCACCATCGCCCGCCTGCGCACCGACGAAAACCGCCGCAGCATCACCATCAAGGGCACCATGCCCGATCCCGGTGTGGGGGAGTCCATCGAAGTCTGCGGGCACTGGGAAAGCCACCCCCGCTTCGGCCAGCAGCTCAAATTCTCCGCCTTCCGTGAACTGTTGCCCGCCACGGTGGACGGCATCCGCGGCTACCTGGCATCGGGCTTCATCAAAGGGGTGGGCCCCAAGCTGGTGGAGCGCATCATCGGCCACTTCAAGGCCGATACCCTGACGGTAATCGAATCCGAACCGGCGCGCCTGACCGAAGTGGCCGGTATCGGTGAAAAGACCGCCAAACGGATTGCCGATGCCTGGCAGGCCCACCATGCCGCCCGGCAGCTCATGGGGTTCCTGGAAAAAATCGGCGTGGACACCATCCATGCGGCCCGCCTGCTGCGCGAATACGGATCGGGCGTCATCGACACGCTGTGCAACGATCCCTACCGGGTGGCCGAGGACATCCCCCGCATCGGCTTTGGCATTGCCGACGCCGTCGTGCGCCACGCCGACACCCCGGTGGACGAAGCCGACCGCGCCAAAGCCTGCCTGATCCACCTATTCGAACAGGCCGTGGATCGCGGGCATGCCTACATCCCCCAGGACCGACTGCTGGAAAAATGCCGGGAGGCCTTCGACGTTGCCGAGCAGACTGCCGCTCAGGCCCTGGATCATCTGGTCGGAGAAGGCGAAGTGGTGATCGGAGAGCCGGCGGCCGACATGGACGCCCCGCCGGTATTTCCCAAACAGCTTTATCAGGCAGAAATCACCGTCGCCGGGCGCATTACCGCCATGCAGGCCATTCCCCTGGCCGCCCCGCCGCCGGACAGCGACCAGATCGCCCGGGCGGTGGTGGACCGGCTGGCCATCACGCTTTCCGAACAGCAGGAAGCCGTCCTCAAGGGGATCCTGGCCCACAAGGTGTCGGTGATCACCGGCGGTCCGGGCACGGGCAAAACCACCCTGATCCGCGCCGTGACCGCCGTCATGAAGGGGTTGCGGCGCCGGGTGCTGCTGGCCGCGCCCACGGGACGAGCCGCCCGGAGACTTTCCGAAGTCACCGGCCGGCCGGCCGCCACCCTGCACAAAGCCCTGGGATACAATCTGGCCGACGGCTGCTTCGAACGCACCGCCGATGATCCGCTGCAGGCCGATGTGGTGGTGGTCGACGAGGCCTCCATGGTGGACGTTCTGCTCATGGCCCATCTGATCCGCGCCGTGCCGGTGACAGCCACCCTCATCCTGGTGGGCGATGTGTTCCAACTCCCGCCGGTGGGCCCCGGCAACGCACTGGCCGACCTGATCGGTTCCCAAACCATTCCCACCTTCGAGCTGACCGAAATCTTTCGCCAGGACCGGCAAAGCCCCATCGTGGTCAATGCCCACCGGGTCCGCCGGGGCCAGCCGCCGGTGATGGACCCGCCCGACGACCCGGATTTGCCGTCCGAATTCTATTTTCTGGAACAATCCGATCCCGAAAAGGTGGTGCAGACGGTGGTCAACCTCTGCGAAAAAGAAATCCCCCGCCACTTCAGGTTGGACCCGATCCGGGAGGTCCAGGTGCTCACCCCCATGCACCGCGGTCCGGTGGGTACGCTCAACTTAAACCGGGTGCTCCAGGAGGCCCTGAATCCCGATGCCGCCCAGGTGGCGGTGACGGGCAGCCGCTTCAAGGAGGGCGACAAGGTGATGCACCTGCGCAACAACTACCGCAAGGAGGTGTTCAACGGGGACATCGGCATCGTTTGCGGCATCGATCCGGAAAACGAACGGATCGAGGTGGATTTCGACGGCCGCAAGGTGCCCTACGAGTTCATGGAAATCGATGAACTCTCTTTGGCCTATGCCATCAGCGTACACAAATCCCAGGGATCGGAATATCCCGCGGTGGTGATTCCCCTGCTCACCCAGCACTACATCATGCTGCAGCGCAACCTGCTCTACACGGCCATCACCCGGGGCAGACAGCTGGTGGTCCTGGTGGGCACGACCAAGGCCCTGGATGTGGCCCTGAAAAACGACCGGCCGCAGCAGCGGCGGTCCATGTTGGCGGAGAGACTGAGATCGGTGAACGGTGATCAGTGAACTGTGATCGGCAGTCGGGGATCAGAGGACTGAGGTCAGAAGTCTGAAGACGGAAGATGGATGAGGGACGAGGGACGAGGGACGAAATTAAGGAATTGGGGGATTCAGGAATTGAGGAATTGTTGCTGTGACCGGGGCTCGGGGTTACAGTTCACGGATCACTGATCACAGGCTTCACTGTTCACGGATCACAGTTCACTGTCCTCCGTCTTCACCGGAACGGGAAACTTGAAAAAATGGATACCTTCGGATTTGAGGGTCTCTTCTTCTTTGGGGGTGCTGACCCCACGGATGTTACGGGGCTCGGTCACGCCGTAATGCATCTTGAGCGCCTCTTCGGCAAAATCAGCGCCCACGTTGTCGAAATTGTTTTCCACGTATTCGACAATCTGTTTGCCCAGAGCGGCGGCATCCACCTTTCCGTCGGGTTTCATCGGGATCGTGCTGGACGTCCCCTTGATGGCGAAGGTGGAGGGCATTTTTTCAATGGCCGTGTCTTCGCAGACCGGACATGCGATCAGCCCCTGCTTTTTTTGCCGTTCGAAAGCGCGGCTGTCTTCAAACCAGCCTTCGAACCGGTGTCCCTGGCTGCACTGTAGGTCGTACGCGATCATTTAGCTTTCACCTGCCTGTTTCTGTTACACTTTTCGAATTATCACAGGGGAGTGCGGTTTGAAAAGAAATTATTGACAGAAGCTCCGTTTTCAACTCAAAATGGCCCCGTTTTCTTTTGCAGCACCAAACCCCCGATGCTGCAAGTTTGAAGAATCCTCAACCAAGATGGAGTGTGTATCGGTTATGAAAAACCTGAAAACACGATTCTGGATGACTCTGACGTGCCTGCTGGTCCTTCCGGCACTCGCTGCGGCGGAGACCGTTTATGTGTCCGAAAACTTCGAAATCACCATGCGCACCGGCCCTGGTACCGAACGCAAGATCATCTCTCTGGTGGAAAGCGGCAAGGCGCTGGAAATGGTCGAACGGGGCGAGGAGTGGTCCCTGGTGCGCACGGCAACTGGCAAGGAAGGATGGGTGCTCAATCGCTACCTGACCACCGCCCAGCCCAGCGCCATGGTGCTGGAACGGGTTCGCCAGGACTATGATGTGCTGGCCGCCAAATACAAGGAGTTAAAAGAGAAATACCAGGATCTGGACTCCCGGAAAAAAGTGGCCGACGCCGATCTTTCCCAGAACAGTCAGGATCTCAGCGAACTCAGCCAGGCTTATGAGGATCTGAAAAAGGAGTCCGCCGACTTTTTGAAGCTCAAAAAGCAGTATGAGAAAACGGCTGCCGACCTGGAGGCGGAGAAAAACCGCAGCGCCACACTGGATGCGGAAAACATGCAGATGAAGCGCAACCGCATCATTCAGTGGGTCTGGACCGGCGGCGGAATCATGCTGCTGGGCTTTTTCCTCGGCCTGTTCAGCTCCAGCAGAAGAAAGCCGAGATCTTCACTGTACTAACGGAAGCGTCCATGGATATACAAACCGATTTTCTCATCATCGGCAGCGGCATCGCCGGGCTGATGTACGCTCTCAAGGTGGCCGACAGCGGGACCGTGGCCATCGTCACCAAAAAGCAGGCTGTGGACAGCAACACCAACCTGGCCCAGGGAGGCATCGCCTCGGTCTTCGGCCAGCAGGACTCCTTCGACCTGCATATCCAGGACACCCTGGAGTCCGGAGACGGGCTGTGCAACGAGGAGGTGGTGCGCCAGGTGGTCATCGGCGGCCCGGAGCGCATCCGGGAACTGATGCGTATCGGCGTCAGCTTCAACACCGACGACGCAGCGAATGCCGGGGACGGCACCACCTTCGATCTGGGACGGGAGGGCGGGCACTCCCACAACCGCATCGTCCACGCCCACGACATGACCGGCCGGGAAGTGGAGCGGGTGCTGCTGGAAAGGGCCCGTCAACACGGCAACATCCGTTTTTATGAAAACCACATCGCCATCGACCTGATCACCTTCTCCACGCGGATCAGGCGCGGACTGGTCACCACCACCCATGAAGATTACTGCTGCGGGGCCTATGTGCTGGACCGGGAAACCAAGCGGGTCCAGACCTTCGGCGCCGCCGTCACTCTGCTGGCCACCGGCGGGGCGGGCAAGGTCTACCTGTACACCAGCAACCCGGACATCGCCACCGGCGACGGCATCGCCATGGGCTACCGGGCCGGAGCCACCGTGGCCAACCTGGAATTCGTACAGTTTCACCCCACCTGCCTGTACCACATGGCGGCCAAGAACTTTCTCATTTCCGAGGCGGTGCGCGGCGAAGGCGGCCGTCTGATCGACGGCGACGGCAATCCGTTCATGCAGCGCTACGATCCGAAAAAGGACCTGGCCTGCCGGGACGTGGTGGCCCGCGCCATCGACACGGAACTCAAACGCTCAGGTCAGGACAGCGTCTTTCTCGACATCTCCCACCGGCCTGCGGACATGGTTACCAGCCGCTTTCCCAACCTGTACGAAAAATGCCTCACATTCGGCATCGACATGACCAAAGACCCGATTCCTGTCGTGCCGGCCGCCCATTACATGTGCGGCGGCGTGGTGACAGACATGTTCGGCCGTACGGACATCCGGCGTCTCTATGCCGTGGGCGAAACGGCCTGCACCGGCCTGCATGGCGCCAACCGCCTGGCCAGCAACTCCCTGCTGGAAGCCCTGATTTATGCCGATGCCGCCGCCCGCCAGGCCATTGCCGAACACGCCGGCAACCATGTTGACGCCATCCCGGAAATTCCGGACTGGGACGACGTGGGCACCACCGACAGCGACGAACAGATCATGGTGACCCACAACTGGGACGAAATCCGCCGCCTGATGTGGAACTATGTGGGCATCGTCCGCTCGGACAAGCGCCTGGCCCGCGCCCAGCGCCGCATCGACACCATCCAGAACGAAATTCGCGAGTACTACTGGAACTTCAAAGTCTCGCCGGACCTCATCGAACTGCGCAACATCGCCACCGTGGCTGAATTGATCATCAAGTGCGCCGACCACCGCAAGGAGAGCCGCGGCCTGCATTACAACATCGGCTACCCGAAGAAGGACGACCGCCGCTGGAAGAAGGACACCGTGATTCGGCGACAGATTGTGGGATAATACGCCACTACATGGAAAATTTTCCGCTTATCACCACTGTTGAACAAAACCGCTTCGCGGAAGTACTTCTCCTGAACCATCTACCCGCGATGCATCCTCCTTCTTTTCTGTATTCAAGTCTATAGATTCTATCGACATCGCTTATAATGCCATCCGATCGCGTCATCAGGCCGGTCGGATTTTTATTTTCCTTACCATTTTCAAAGGAGGCATTATGAGCACTGCATTACGGCAAAGATTCATCGATCACATGACGGTCAGGAGGCTTTCCCCAAAAACCAGGGAGTCCTACACCAACGCCGTGGCCGGACTTGCAGCGTATTACCGCAAGTCACCCGAAAAACTGAACGACGACCAGATCCAGGCTTACCTACTGTACCTGATCAAGCAGCGGCGGCTGGCCTGGAGTTCGTGCAACGTGGTCTTCTCCGGTTTGCGATGTTTTTACGGCGAAGTACTCAAATGGGAGCAGACCCGATTCAGCATTCCGCCCCGACCAAGAAAAAAACAGCTGCCCATGCTGCTGAGTATCGAAGAGGTTCGCCGGCTGTTTGACGCCACCAGCAACCCCAAACATCGGTGCCTGTTGATGACCATTTACGGTGCCGGCCTGCGGGTCAGCGAAGCGGTCCATTTAAAGCCCTGCCATATCGAAAGCTCCCGCATGATGATTCGCGTGGAGCAAGGTAAGGGAATGAAGGATCGCTATACCCTGCTTCCCGAACGCCTTTTACAGGAACTGCGCTCCTACTATACGACCTATCGTCCCGACGAATATCTCTTTTTCGGAAAGTCGAAATCCCGTCCCTTACCGGTGGGTACGGCGCAAAAAGCATATTACCATGCCAAAAAACGAGCGGGCATTACCGGAGGAAGAGGGATTCACACCCTGCGCC
This sequence comes from uncultured Desulfosarcina sp., assembly GCF_963668215.1. Classification (NCBI taxonomy): domain Bacteria; kingdom Pseudomonadati; phylum Thermodesulfobacteriota; class Desulfobacteria; order Desulfobacterales; family Desulfosarcinaceae; genus Desulfosarcina; species uncultured Desulfosarcina sp. The sequence continues at coordinate 3,704,304 of NZ_OY764190.1, read as the reverse complement.
ATTGCTTTGCCACGCACTTGATGGACATGGGGGTCGATATCTACGCAATCAAACACATGATGGGGCACAGCGCCATAAAAACCACTTCAGGATATCTGCACGCCAGCCGGCAAAAAATCGCCAACGTGATCAGTCCGCTGGATCGGGCCGCAGGCGAAAGCCCTTGCCATGCGGCCTTCTGACGGCCCTGGAACCGGTCGGCAAGCCCTTGAAGTCGCACACATTCTCCAACGCCATGGCGATACCTATGCAGCAAAGCGCCGCCTTCCGCTCAAGCACCTCAAGGCGATGCACCATATCCGATTCTGCCGTACCGCCGTGATGGGCGGACATCGGCAGCAATGCGACCGCTGCGGATTCGAACGCAACGCCTACAACAGTTGCGGTGACCGCCACTGTCCCAAATGCCGCACCCTGGCCAAGGAACGCTGGCTGGATGCCCGCCGGAGCGAGTTATTGCCCACCGGCTATTTCCATCTGGTCTTCACGCTGCCGCACGATCTAAATCCGATGATTCACTGCAATCCGAAGGCGCTGTTGGATAATCTGTTCGGCAGCGTCAACGAGACCCTGCAGACGTTCGCAGCCGATCCACGCTGGCGCCTTAACGGCCGACTGGGATTCGTCGGCGTGCTGCCCACCTGGTCCCAGACCTTGATCGATCATTTTCATCTGCACTGTCTGGTTCCCGCCGGCGCCTGGTCGTTCGACCGTTCCCGCTGGAACCCGTCGCGCAAGTCGTATCTGTTCCGAGTCAAATCCCTGGCCAAACAGTTTCGCAAGACCTATCTCGGCCGCCTTCAGGAAAGGTATGAGAATGGTGAATTACGCTTTCCCGGCCGGATCTCACTCTTGGCCGACCGTGAGGAATTTGCCCGGCAAATCGGCATCTTGAGGAAAAAGCAATGGATCGTATACGCCAAGGCGCCATTCGCCGGGCCGGAGCAGGTGATCGACTATCTGGGCCGCTATACCCACCGGGTGGCCATCTCCAACCATCGCCTATTATCAATGGATGATGGAAAGGTGACGTTTTCATACAAGGATCGCAGCCGGACCGATCGGACCCGCCGGATGACCCTGTCTGCCGACGAGTTCATCCGGCGCTTCCTTTTGCATGTGCTGCCGCCGCGGTTTGTCAAAATCCGCTATTTCGGATTTCTGTTTCATCGAGACAAACGGCAAAACATCGCATCGATCCGGGAGCAGATGGGGTCGCAGACCGTAACCGCCGAACCGGCGATTGAAGATGCCCGACAGATCGTGCTTCGGTTAATGGGGATCGATATCCATTGCTGTCCCCAATGCCGAAAGGGACGGATGCTGGTGGTGCATAAGATCCCTAAATGCTGCCCGATACGCGATCCGCCGTAGCATCGACAGGAACTGTTGTACCAGAGTTGATCGGGTTCCGGCAGGTACCACCGGTGGGGTGCGTCCGATGACTGAAAGGACATGAAATTGGCCCCGTAAGCCAACATCTACAGACACGTTTATCCAAACATTACTGGTCGAACGAGATGACAGGAAAGCTCTTTCAAGACCCAAACAACCAATGTCCCCTTGCATTCTTCCACGGGTGAGCTATATAAACTCCATAGCTTGACCGACGGTATCGGGCGGCTCTGTTCAACAACATTTTATCCATCATCCCTTTCATCGTTCCATCGGTTCTATCAAAATTTTTGTGGCCGCGTAGCTTGCCGTCGCTATGTGCTTTGCTTCGGGACGATGGATAAAACGCTATTCGTTATAGAAGGCAATCATGGCTTACACGCTGAAATTTAATCGCACGTTAAAAATCGTCGAACTCGTATTCTCAGGTCGGTTAACAGCGCAAGAATCCCGTGAAGCGACATCTAAAGCCATCGCCTTGGGTAAAGAGTACGGCGATGCGGATGCTCTTGTCGATGCAATGGAAGTAGAATTGGACGTTTCGATCATTGATCTCCTCGATTTACCAGAACGCCTTTACGTTGAGGAAGAAATGAACCGCAGAATTCGAGTGGCAGTTGTTTCTCCAAGACTGCCTAAAAAGCAAGGAGATGTAAGGTTCTATGAAACTTCATGTTTGAATCGTGGATGGCAGGTACGGCTCTGGCCGAATCGTAATGATGCAATCCAATGGCTGACAAGAACCGACGCCTCTAACAAGCAGGATTAGTATTGGCTATTTTGACTTAAGCCGCTGACGAAAGAGGCATTGAAGATATGCGTGTTGATGGTCTGCTGTTAATCATTTACGTGCTGATGGCACTGCTGGTTTCATTTCTCTGTTCAGTGGCGGAATCGGTACTCTTAAGCATTACGCCTTCATATATCGAAGGGCAGAAAGAAAGGCGACCTGGTTATGCGGCACTTTTGAAACAGCTGAGACAAGATAATGTGGACCGATCACTTGCGGCCATTTTGACGCTAAATACGATTGCACACACGGTTGGTGCCATCGGTGCCGGCTCCAAAGCGACAGCCGTATTTGGAAGCGCATGGTTTGGACTGTTTTCGGCCGTCATGACGCTTTTGATACTTTTTCTTTCCGAAATCGTACCCAAAACGTTAGGCGCCGTCTACTGGTCAAAACTCGCAGGTCCAACTTCGTATTTTGTAAATACGCTTATTGTGGTCCTTTATCCAATCGTATGGATTTCCGAGAAATTAACGAAGCTTATTTCACGTGGAAGGGACACTCATATTTTCAGTAAAGACGAATTCATCGCCATGGCCCAGGTAGGTTTGGAGACAGGGCATATTCGTGATAAGGAATCGAGTATTATCCGGAACATATTCCGATTCGAATCGCTAAAAGTGGATGATATTATGACGCCACGTGCTGTAATCTCCGCATTACCCGAGGATATGAAAATTATTGACTCGTTGAAACACGTTACCCAGACCCCTTTTTCACGCCTACCGCTCTATGCGATGCATATTGACGACATAACTGGCTTTGTTCTTAAAGAGGATGTGCTGATTAACAACGCCCAGAAGCAAAACGAGAAAAGGCTCAGGGAATTGAAGCGTGAAATCCTTTTTGTTCCTGAGTCAATTTCGTTGATAGCATTGTTGGAGCGTTTTCTTAAGGATCGCCATCACATTGCTATCGTCGTCGATGAGCATGGGGGGACGGATGGTTTGGTTACACTGGAGGATTTAATCGAGACGCTTATGGGCATGGAAATTGTGGATGAAACAGACGATGTTGAAGACATGCGCGTTCTGGCGCGAAAACAATGGAAGGAACGTGCCAAGGCTATGGGGGTCGACGCGGATATCTTTGACGTAAGAAAAACTGAACAGGCGAATCCAGCCGACGCAAAAAGCCACATGGCTGATTAGCGTCGTACCCACCACAAGCCAATCGTCCATGGAAAATGAAACTATCCGCATACAAAAAATCTGACCAATCGGAAATCCAGCAGCTATTTACGAAAACATTTTCCGATTCGGAGGGCCGGTCAGAAGGGGCGCTGATTGGGCAGTTGGTTCTCGATTTGATGAATGAAACCGAGCCTTACGATATTTTTGGGTTCGTTGCCACCGAGAATGAAAAAATAATCGGCAGCATTTTCTTCACCAGGTTATCGTTCGATGCGCCGGTTGAAGCGTTTCTTCTGTCGCCCGTGGCCGTTCACACAAACCACCAGGGGAAAGGCGTTGGTCAACGACTGATTGATTTTGGCATTGACCGGTTGAAGGAAGAAGGCGTGAAACTGGTATTTACCTATGGTGATCCGAATTTTTATTCAAAAGCAGGTTTCGGTCTCATTTCGGAAGATACGGCTAAAGCGCCTTTTGAACTGACCCAACCGGAAGGCTGGCTTTGTCAGTCGTTGGACGGCGGCGAGATTGGGCCTTTAACGGGAGTCCCCCGTTGTGTTAAAGCATTGAATAAGCCCGAGTACTGGTAAAATAATTTTGCAAAAAGGCATTTCAATTCAAGCAAGAGACCCGCTGTATTAAAAGCATTGAACGCAGTTTTATGAAACCATTATTCGAGTAACAACCAGAACATGAAACACAAGACACTCACGCTTTTATTATCCCTGGTGTTGGCCGGCTTGTGCGCTTTTGGTTTTGGCGTTCATGCTTCGGACGCGGATCTGACGCCGCTGCCAGGAAATCCGCTACGAAAACAGGTTCTCGATGCCCTGCGCACAGAAGTGAAAAGACGCACCGGTTTGGATGTAGTTTTCGTCGTCAAGCAGTTGAGAGTCAAGGATGGCTGGGCCTGGGTTCATACCCTGCCCCAGTCCCGGGACGGCAACAATCGTTACGAAGACATTTCGGCGCTCTTGCGATTCAGTAATGGCGCCTGGGAGGTTGCCGAAATCCCGTGCGGCGAAGTGGACAATCCCGACTGTCTCAACGGACCGGAATATTTCCACGGGCTTCGGGAGCGTTTCCCAACGGTCACCGCCGAAATCTTCCCGGATTGGGCCCGCATCTCCTCGAAGTAACAAATCATAGATCGCGCCAACCAATGGTGATGACGCCGAATGCCGATCGAAATAGCGGTCGATGAAACGCTGGGTCTGCTGTCCGAACAGACAAATCTACATATATGAAAAGGGCTCTACCCGAAAAGTCTGCAGACAACGTCCCAACCTATCTGTTGCCAAAAACGATTGTCGCCCGGTCACAATGTCATCCTTTGGCCGCATCGAGTACGTTTCGAATGATTTTGGATAAATCCGCCCTCTCAAGCGGCTTGTAAATGAACGCCTTGATGCCTATTTCCGAAGCGGTTTTTTTGGAAATCTTCTTGTTGTATCCTGTACAAATAACAACGGGGATCTCAGGCCTTATCTTCATCAACTCGATCGCCAGTTTATCCCCGGTCATATTCGGCATTGTCATATCTGTAAAGACCAGATCGAAAGCATCCGGTTTAGCCTTGAACAGTTCTAACGCCTCGACACCATTCATTCTTGTAGTTACTGAATAACCTAAACTTTCAAGCAGCTTGCTTCCCATTTTAACGATTGGAACTTCATCGTCCACAAACAAAATGGTTTCCGTGCCCGATGGACACGTTTCGGGTTCGCTGACATGAAAGTCTGCATGTTTTTTGTCGACTGGCAGGTGTATTGTGAATGTAGTTCCTTTTCCCAGTTGACTATCAACGTTTATTTTACCTTTGTAGCTCTCGATAATGCCATGCGCCATGGCCAGGCCCAAACCGGTACCTTCGCCAGGTTCCTTGGTCGTAAAATAAGGATTGAAGACCAATTCCATCAATTCAGGGGCGATCCCGACACCCGTATCCGACACCCGGATTTCAATGTAATCGCCCGGCTCCATGCCAATTGGCAGATCCTTCTTATCGAGAAACACGTCTTTTAGGCTCACCTTTAAAACACCGCCTGAGTCCGCCATTGCATGGGCCGCGTTCGTGCAAAGGTTCATCATCAACTGGTGAACTTGCGTTGGGTTTCCCATGATAAACGATTTACTGTCGAGTTCCTTCTGAATCTCAATGGTGGTGGGTATCGTGGAACGGATGAACCTCAAAGCTTCATTTATAATCACCCACGGTTGAATGGGGCTTCTTTTTTCATCCGATTGGCGGGCAAAGGCAAGAATCTGTTTCACCAGGTCCCTTGCTCTTTTCCCGGCCGAATACACTTCATTTAAACTGTTCTCAAGGAATGAGTCGCTTGGCGCTTCCTTAAGCGCAAGTTCGGTGAAACCAATGATGGCGGAGAGGATATTATTGAAATCGTGCGCAATACCACCGGCCAGCGTTCCGATGGCTTCCATTCTTTGCATCTGCTTTACGTGTTGTTCATACTCCTTTTGTTCTATTTCAATCTTTTTTCTTTTTGATATATCCTCAATAATTGACAGGAGATAGGCGGGGGTCTGTCCCTGTTGATTTTCAACAAGCGACACCGTTATCTTGCACCACACGGCTGAACCGTCAGCCCTCATATACTGTTTTTCTTTAACAAAGAATGGTATTTCTTTATTTATCAGCTGTCCAACCTGAAGGGTGTCGTCTTCGTAAAAATCGGGGTGGGTGATATCATTAAACGTTTTATTGAGAAGTTCATCCCTTGAATATTGAACGATGTCGGCAAAACGTTCGTTCACTTTGAGGTATTGCCCGGTATCGATGTCAATATGGGCAATCCCGACGGCAGCCTGTTCAAATGTGGTTTTAAATTGTTGCAACAACTCAATGTTTTTTTCTTTAAGTTGTCTCTGGTAGTTATACGAGTTAAGATGTGTTTTGATTCTCGCCAGGACTTCTTCCGCCTGGAGCGGTTTGGTTATATAATCACTGCCGCCAGCCTTAAATGCCAGCACCTTGTTGAAAGACTCTCCCATGGCGCTGATGAACAGGACAGGAATTAACTGATGACATTCCTGTGCTTTTATCCGACGGCAAACTTCGTATCCGTCCATTTTTGGCATTTGTATATCTAGCAGGATAAGATCCGGGGGCTCGGCCTGGAAGCTTTCCAACGCCTGCTTTCCATTGGTCGCCACTCTGATTTTATACCCCTCCTGTTTCAACAGCTTGGAAAGAACTTTCAAGTTCTCGGGATTATCGTCTGCAATCAGGATAGAATCCAATATAGGCTCCCTTTTTTATTTGACGAATTTTTAAGGCTGTTGGATTGGTTCAGGCATTACTATCCAGCTTTGACTTAAGTATTTTTATCTCTTCATCTTTTCTTGCTATTTCCGCTTTAAGGCGAGCCTGCTCCATCAGGCTGGCTTTAAGTTTAAGATGCGTTTTAATTCTGACTTTTACTTCCTCGATATCAAAAGGTTTGGTCATGTAATCCACGGCACCGGCTTCAAACCCCAATTTTTTGTTAAACGTGTCACCCAGTGCGCTTAAAAAAATAATGGGCAGGTTTAGATATTTTGAATTATTTTTAATGTGTTTGCATAGCTCGAACCCATCCATTTCCGGCATATGCACATCAAGAAGCACCAGGTCCGGTTCCGCGATGTCGATGCTTGCCAGCGCCTGTTTGGCACTTTTTGCAGCGCGCACGCCATATCCTTCCTGCTGGAGCATTGAATTCAGCACACGGAGATTTTCAGGATTATCATCGACAATAAGCAATTCCTGTTTATTCTCTGTCATCTCAGTCTCCATTTTTTATCCGGGGCGTTTACTCAAAGAGATTTTGAATTGTTTCCAATTCAAAATCATCTACAAGCGTCTGCAGATAAGCCGCAATGCGCATGTCAATTTCATTAATCCGGGACACCAAATCGTCAAGTTCGTCCATTTTTCCTAAAACCGCTGCATCCTTGACGCTCTTTTTAAGATCCATGGATAAACAATCAAGGCTTTTGGGGTCGAATGGTTCATAATCAAGCGGCTGGTTTTCGGTTTCAGTCTCCTCATACTCATATTCAATGCCAGTATGGCTGCGTATCTTTTCAAGGAGTTCCGTATCTTTAAATGGTTTTTTCATGAAGGCATCCGCGCCATTTATCAATACCTGCTCCCTTTCCTGATCCAGGGCACTTGCGCTGAGCGCAAGGATAAACGTGTTGGGACCATCTTCATGGGCTTTGATTTGTTTTGTCGCTTCCACTCCGTCCATAACCGGCATCACGACATCCATAAGAACAACCCGGGGCTTCCATTCCTTAAATATGTCGATCGCTTCCTTACCGTTTCCGGCTTCCATGATACTGAAACCCAGAGGTTCAAGCATTAACCTAACAATTTCCCTGTTTTCCTTCCTGTCATCAACAATAAGAATTTTGACTTCATCTTGGCCGGGCGCAATTCGTTTAGCATACCGTTCCGGTGCTTTGCTTGAAATTTCTTTTTTATCCCCGGGTTTGAACTCGAATGTAAAATAAAAACGCGACCCTTCCCCGACAGTGCTTTCAACAACGATGTCTCCCCCCATCAGCCTGGCCATCTGCCTGCTGATTGCAAGGCCCAAGCCTGTTCCCCCTTCTGTTCGCATACCCTTTTCCGATTGCTCAAACGCCTGAAAAATTGTTTCTTGACTGTTTTCCGGTATGCCGTGCCCTGTATCGGAAACAGTCAACTGGATGCGTCCGTCTTGCATTTCTCCGTTTATGGTTATGCCGCCTTTATCCGTAAACTTAATGGCATTTCCCACCAGATTAAGAATGATTTGGCGGACACGACCTTCATCCGCCTTTACCAAATCCGGCAGATCAGGGGAAAGTTTTGTCTCGAACAGCAGGTTTTTCTGATCCATCCGAAAGCGGAACATTTCGCCGATCTCTTTGAGCAACCCATGAAGCCGAAAAGATGTGACGAGCATCTTTATTTTTCCGGCTTCGATTTTTGACATGTCCAGCACATCGTTGATCAGGGTAAGCAAATGTTCACCGCTCCTGTTGATTGAAGCGATACTTTTTTGCTGCCGGTCATTCATTGTCCGGTCCCTGCTCATGATCTGGGCATGACCAAGGATGGCGTTCATCGGCGTACGAATTTCGTGGGACATACTGGCCAGAAAAACGCTTTTGGCCTGGTTGGCCACCTCGGCTTTTTCCTTGGCCTCGATTAGCGCCTGGTTGGCCTGTTCAAGATCGTTGGTGCGATCACGCACCCGTTGTTCCAGTTCGTCGTGCGCTTCCTGCAGCGCGCTTAAAAGCCTTTCCTTTTCATTGACGGAGGCACTGATGGAATCGATCATCTTGTTTAAGATGTTTCCCAATGCCATGGTTTCAACCGTTCCGGTAACAGGCATCTTTGCGGAAAAGATTCCCTCCTTTTCGATTCGTTCGGCTGATACCATCAATTTGTTTAGCGGTTTTGTCAGGGTTTTTGAAAAAAGTGTCGATAAAAAAATGACGGCAATAAAAAACAGCCCAGACAGGGAAATGATATAGGTTACCAACGTTCTGGAAGCCTTTTCAACCTCATCCACATATACGGAGCATGCAATATACCAGTCCATCGGCTCGAAGTACCGGACATACGACCGTTTTAAATACTTTTCACCCTCGTGCTGCGGTTGTTTGTGCCAGAAGTACTCATATGGTTTTTCGGGGGTTTTTGATGCGACAATCATATTATCCAGAAGTAAAGACCCGGTTACGGGATCCTTTAATTCGCTGCCGTCCGTGTCGGAAAGAACAGGGTGGACAAGAAGCTGTTTCTTTCCGTCAAAAATAAACATGTACCCGGTTTCCAGCAGATGAACATTGGCAATGGTTTGTTTGAGTTCAGAGATTATCGCATCAAGTCTTTTTTGGGAGGCCGCTTCGATATCTTCAAAATATACACCCGTTCCGACAACCCAGTTCCAGGGTTTGAACAGGGACACATAGGAAATTTTCGGTTGGTCCGTTGTTAAGCCGTCCTCTGTGAATTTGGGCCACAGGTAATCCACATACCCCTGGCCGTTTTCCAGGCAAGTTTCCATAAACGCCTGAAGCAGGTTTTTTTTAGTACCAAGGGCGCAATTGTATTTCGGGTCGTCGAGCACCTTGCCGTCCAGTTGCGGCATGAGGCCATGCATGATCATTTTAGGGATGGGCCGGTCCATATCGTTGATCCAAAGATATCCCACCCCATCGTTATACCGCATGCTTCTGAGGCAAGACTTGGCCTGATCCATGGCCTGTTGTTCGGTGAGAAGGCCCTGTCGATGTCTTTTATAAATTTCATTGATAACAGCGAGGGCAACAGTGACAATATGCTTGCTGTCGTTTTTCCGAGTTTCAAGGCAGGTTTTCTTTTGAAAGAGCAGACTTTTGTACTGGTTTTCTACATTTAAAACGACAGCGTTCAGCAGGTTCTTTGTGCTTTCGGCATTAATTTGTAACAGGGTTTTTGTGGTTTCCCTTTGAACGAAAAAAGTGATACCTGCAATTGCGAAAACCATAACGGATATGACGATTATCAACATTCTCGATCGAAGTGATCTGAACATGTAAATCCTCAATAGCGTTTATTTAAATGCTATCAAATCCTCCCGAAACGGTGGCGAACCAAATAAAGCCGGCAGGAAACGCAATTCTCTGAATAAAAATTCATATCGACGGCAAGTCGCGTGGGCAGCAAAATTCAATGCAACCGATGGAACAACGAAAAGAATGGCAGGTAGTAGTGTTAACAGAGTCGGTCAATGCCGTCGGTCAACCTATGTTTTTATACATCCCATTCGAGGGAGAATGCAAGGGACCATTGACGATTTGGATCACTAAAAAAGGTATTTGATCAGGATGAAACTGCCCACCAGGAGAACGGTAAAAACAATCGCCAGCAAGTTGAAATAGCGGTCGATGAAACGCTGGATGCGCGGTCCGAAGAGGTAAATCAATCCGCCGACGAGAAAGAACCGTGCCGACCGGGAAACCGCGGACGCCAGGATGAAAACGGTGAAATCGATCTTGAACATGCCGGCGGCGATGGTGAACACTTTGTAGGGAATGGGGGTGAAGCCGGCAATGCCCACGGCCCAGGCATCGTAGGTGTTATACAGCGTTTCGATATAGGCCACCTTGTCCGACAGTCCGTAGAATTCGACAATGCGGCTGCCGATCGAGGCCATGAACTGCCAGCCGATCAGGTATCCCAGGCACCCGCCGAGAATGGATCCGACCGCACAAATCAGCGCGTATTTGAGGGAGCGGTCCGGCCGGGCAACGCACAGGGCGATCAGCAATACATCCGGTGGAATGGGAAAAAAGGAGGATTCGGCAAAGGCCAGCAGAAAGAGGGCCCAGGTGCCGTAAGGGGTGGCCGCCCAGTGCAGCACCCAGTCATACAGGCGTCTGAGCATTTACCGTTCTCTCCACCCGTGCTCACCGATGAGCTTGACAAAGCGGCACCCGCCCAGGTTGGACTGGTGGATTCCCTGTTCGTCACGGACCAGCTTGATCAGGTCCTGGGTATGGCGGTCGCCCACCGGAATCACCAGCCGCCCGCCCATGGCCAGTTGGTTGACAAGCACGGTCGGAATCTCGGGGGCCCCGGCGGTGACGATGATGGCATCGTAGGGGCTGTGTTCCTTCCAGCCGATGGTTCCGTCCGAATAGCGGGTGACGATGTTATGGTAGCGCAGTTGATCAAACAGCTTGCGGGTTCGCGTGTACAAAGAGTGGATGCGCTCGACCGTATATACCCGGTAGGCGATCTGGGCCAGAACGGCCGCCTGGTATCCGGAGCCGGTGCCGATTTCCAGCACCCGGTCGTCGGGGGTCAGTTGCAGGGCCTGGGTCATTTCGGCCACGATATACGGCTGGGAGATGGTCTGCTGTTCGCCGATGGGCAGGGGAAAGTCGCCATAGGCCTGATCCATCATGGCTTCGCTGACAAACAGATGGCGGGGAACGGTGCGCAGGGCCGATATCACCCGGGGATCGCTGATCCCGCGGGCGATGATCTGCTTGGTGACCATTTCATTTCTCAGGCGCTGATATTTCACCGGCATTTTTCTCCCAGCACTTATCTACCAATTCCAGGGGGTTCGGTCAAGAAGCCTTGAAACCGAATTGCAAATTGGGGCGCCTGCAAGCAAACCAAAAATCTTGCATCCGTAGCGCCGATTTTAGTGCCGGAACCGGAAACCCGCTTTCCCCCGACGAAAAAACGCCCCTGAAAAGAGGCGTTGGAGCAAAGACATTACGGCCGGCGGCCTGTATGCGACGCCGCCTGCAATGCGTCTTGTTACACGTTCATTATATTTTGTAGATCACCCGTTTTTCGGTGATGATGATATCCACATGCTTGTCATGGGATTCCATGGGAACCTGCGGAACCATCTGGCCTTCGAACACCAGACCCACCTTGCGGGTGGTCATGGGCAGATCGGGAATGATCCGGTCGTAATATCCGTCTCCGGAACCGATGCGCCCGCCTTTTTCGTCCATGGCGATCCCCGGAACGATGGCAATGTCGATACAATCCAGCGGCACCGTTTTGCACTTGGCCGGGTCCGGCTGAAGAATCCCGCGCGGTCCCATGGCCAGGTCCTTGTCCGGATTGTCCACCTTCATCAGTTTCATGGTTGACCGGGGCGCGTCGAATGCGGGCAGCACCACAATCTTGCTGTACTCGTAGGCCCGCTTGATGATGTTCTGCGTGCCGACTTCGTTCTCGGCATTCACGTAAAGCATGACGATCTTGGATTCGAGAAAATTGGCGAATTCAAAGAGTCGATTTTCGATAATCGTTGTGTTGGCCTCCAGTATCTCATCTTCGAGCGCGTCGAAAAATGTAGCGATTTCGTTTCTGATTTCCTGTTTCTTCTCCCGAACTTCATCCATCACTGTCACCATTTTCCTGTTTGTTTACTACCGACTTGCCAACCGCTGCCGATGGGATGGCACCCGATGCCACCATCGGGCTGCCGGGCCGCCCGGCCGGCGGCCGAAAAACAACAATCGGGGCTTGACGAACCGATGGCGGAGACCGCTAAACCAAGGGGTTGTAGCAATTCAACCAGCAATTATTATTGACTAATCAGACCACTTGGGATAAGGTTTCGATTGGTTTTGCCCTCGGTGTTCGCCTCTCATCGGCGGCGCCGTTCACCACCCCGGAAAACGAACTGAAACCACCGCCTTCAATCCGATGGTTGGCCCCGTTTAAAACGATTGTGAAATATAAGGACAATTATGCTGGAAATCAAGCTCGTCAGAGAAAATTTGGAACTGGTTAAAACCGCCATGCGAAACCGTGGCACCGACTTTGACTTCGAGGCGTTTCAGTCCCACGACGACCGCCGCAAACGCATCCTGTTCGAACTCGAGGAACTCCGCCGGCAGCGCAACAGCGTCTCCGACCAGATCGCCGAAATGAAGCGCAACAAAGAAAACGCGGATGCCATCATCGAAAAGATGCGCACGGTGTCCACAACCATCAAAGGCCTCGAAAAAGAAGTCGCCGAGAGCGAAGCGGCGCTGGACGAGATGATCATGGCCCTGCCCAACATCCCCCATGAAAGCGTGCCGGTGGGCAGGGACGAAAACGACAACCCGGTGGTAAAAACGGTGGGAGAACCGAAGGCGTTCACCTACGAACCCCTGCCCCACTGGACCATCGGAGAAAACCTGGGCATTCTGGATTTTGCCCGCGCCGCCAAAATCGCCGGCGCCCGCTTTCCGCTCTACCTGGGCAAGGGTGCCCGTCTGGAGCGCGCCCTGATCAATTTCATGCTGGATCTGCATACCGGCGAGCACGGCTACAAGGAAGTCCTGCCGCCGTTTATCGTCAACCGCAAGACCATGACCGGCACCGGCCAGCTGCCGAAGTTCGAAGAAGATCTGTTCAAGCTGGAGAATCTTGATTATTTTCTCATTCCCACGGCTGAAGTCCCGGTCACCAACATCCACCAGGAGGAGGTCCTGGACGCTTCCCTGCTGCCGGTGTACTACACCGCCTACACCCCTTGCTTTCGCTCCGAAGCCGGCTCCTATGGCAAGGACACCCGCGGGCTGATCCGCCAGCACCAGTTCAACAAGGTGGAACTGGTCAAGTTTGCCCGGCCGGAAACCTCCTATGACGAACTGGAATCCCTTCTGGACAACGCCGAAACGGTTCTGCGCCGCCTGGAATTGCCCTACCGGGTCATCGACCTGTGCACGGGGGACATCGGTTTTTCGTCGGCCAAGACCTATGACATCGAAGTCTGGATGCCCTCCCAGGGGGTTTACCGGGAAATCTCTTCTTGCAGCAATTTCGAGGATTTCCAGGCCCGACGGGCCAACATCCGCTTCAAGGAAAAAGGGAAAAAGGGCACCCGTCTGGTGCATACCCTCAACGGCAGCGGTCTGGCCGTCGGCCGAACCCTGGCCGCCCTGCTGGAGAACTGTCAACAGGAGGACGGCAGCGTCGTCATCCCGGAAGCGCTCAGGCCGTACATGGGCGGAATGGAAGTGATTGCATCGTGAAACTCGACCAGTTCCCCGAAGCGATCCGGCCGCACCTGATCCCCAAGCCGGGCGGCGAGATGATCTATCGCTGCCTGGGCTGTCAGAAGGAGCACGGCATCGAAACGCTGCTGTACACCTGCCCGGACTGCGGCAGCGTCCTGCTCCTGCATGACCGCCGGTTCGAACGTCTCAAAGCCATCAACGGCGAGACGTGGCGGCAAATTTTCGACTACCGGCGCATGCTCAAGGACCCGGCCGTCAAGGGCATCTATCGCTACCACGAGTTTATCGGCCCCGTGATTCCCCTGTCTTCCGTGGTGTATCTGGGAGAAGGCCACACGCCCATAGTAGAGGCCAACGCGCGCCTGCAGGCAAAGGCGGGCATCCGCTTCTTCTATAAAAACGACGGCCAGAACCCCAGCGCCTCCTTCAAGGACCGGGGGATGGCCAGCGCCCTGAGCTACATCAATTTTCTCATCCAGGAAGGGCATGTGGACGAGGTCCTCTCCATCTGCGCCTCCACGGGAGACACCAGCGCCGCCGCGGCCCTGTATGCCGCCTATCTCAAGCCGAAAATCAAGTCGGCGGTCCTGCTGCCCCACAAGAAGGTGACCCCGCAGCAGCTTTCCCAGCCTCTGGGCAGCGGCGCGGATGTTTTCGAGATCCCCGGTGTTTTCGACGACTGCATGAAGGTTGTCGAAGCCCTTTCCGAGCGATACAACGTGGCCCTGCTCAACTCCAAAAACGCCTGGCGCATCCTGGGCCAGGAGTCCTATTCCTATGAGATCGCGCAGGATTTCGACTACGCCATGGCGGACAAGGTGGTCGTTGTGCCCATCGGCAACGCGGGAAACATCACCGCCGTGATGAGCGGATTTCTCAAATTTTTCGAAGCCGGCATCATCGACGCCCTGCCCAAGATCGTCGGCGTTCAGTCCGTGCATGCCAACCCGGTCTATCGATACTATCGCCAGCCCGAAGACGGGCCGCGCAAGTTCGTGCCCATGACCGTCAAACCCAGCGTGGCCCAGGCCGCCATGATCGGCAACCCGGTTTCCATGCCCCGGGTGATCCACCTGGTGGAGCGTTACAACCGGACCGCCGGCGCCGTTCGGGTGTCCTTTGCCGAGGTGACCGAACAGGACATCATGGACTGGCAGCTCACGGCCAACCGCAACGGTCACATCGCCTGCACCCATGGCGGCGAGTCGCTGGCCGGGCTGATAAAAGCCATGCAAAACGGCGATGTCGATTCCAAAGAGACGGCCATCGTGGACTCCACCGCCCACGCCCTGAAGTTCGCCGGCTTTCAGGATATGTATTTTCAGGACAGCTTCCCCGATGGATATACCGTCCGGCCGAACCCGAATCTGGTCAACCGGCCGCGCTATGTCCGTCCGGACGCCATCAAAGAAGTCCCGGAAGCGGGCCGGCCGCTGGAAGGGGAGGCATTCGACCGTTTCGTCGATGCCGTATCCAGGGAGATTGCCGAATCGCTGGATCTGAAGAAGAAGGTCTGAAAACCCCAACTTCAGGAAGACTACAATGCGCGTTATCGAACGATTCCCGGTTGTGAGCGTTTTTCGGTGTCTGCTTTTGGCATTGGCGGTCCAACTCCTCTTTACGGTCCCCGACGGCCATGGCGCCATGCTTTACAAGGACTATGTCGTGCGCTACGACCGGGGCTGGGACATCCTCTGCGATCCCTACCAGGTCCAGCGGGGAGACTGGGTCCTCAAAATTTTCCGGCAAAAAGGGGAAATCGCCCATGAAGACTTCCGGGAGTTTCTGGGCATCTTCCAGCGCCTCAATCCCCACGTGAAGGATATCGACCGCATCCGCCCGGGCCAGGTGGTGGACATCCCCTTGAAAAAACTGACCCAGGGCACCCTCCCCGGCCAGTCCTCGGGCATGGTCACCATCCCCTTCGTAATGATCAACAATCCCAAGGAGATGATCAAAAAGAGCACCCGGACCTATACCGTCAAACGGGGCGACACGGTTTCCAAGCTGATCGCCAACCGTTTCGGCGGGCGCTACGGCAACCTTACCTATCGCCAGGGGATCGAATTATTCAAATCCGCCAACCCCCATATCAAGGACATTGACCGGATTTATGCCGGCCAGAAGATCTACATGCCGGATCCCTCCATCCGGGAGAAAAACTGGTACAGCAACCTGTTCGACAAGGACGGCAATCTGGTCGAAAAAATGCCCGAAGCCGCCGCGTCCGAAGCCGCCGAGAAGCCCCGGCCCGCTGCCGCCGCTGCCCAGAGGCCTCCCGTCGCACAGCCTGAGGACGCCGGACCTGCCGGCGAGGCGGCATCGATTATCGGAGGACGCCTGTTGAACAAGGGGACCTATTTTTTCCCCATGAAGCAGGGGCGGGATTTCGAACTCGATCTTTCCCGCTACCCGATGATCGATATGGGCAACGGCTCCAAAGTGGTCCTGACCTCCCAGGATAAGGTCATGAATGTGGATCTGCCGCTGATCCAGTCCTACTGGGAGGATGTCAAAGTGGTCAAGGTAAGCGAAAACGCCTCGTCCCGGGAAATCATCGAAGCGGTTTTCGCCGCCCTTTCCGATGCGACCGCAACCAACCAGCTCTCTTTCGAAGACGGGGCTGTTACCATCCGGATCAACGCCAAATGGATCCGGACCGAAACCTCCGCCGACGGGCAGGTGCCCCGTCACACCTGCATTACGCCAATCGCAAACCCGTCCCAGCAAACCCATGACGCCATTGTCCGCTACCTGAACCAGAATGACATTATCCTGAATGAATTGATCTCCGATGCTGGCCGGACCCAACCGCAACATTTTCCTGTTAACGCGCCGGACGATGCCGGAACCATCGACGGTTCCAGCCAGAAAACGCTGATCGCATCCTTTGCCGCGAGCATGGGTTTTCGCTACTCGCCCAATACGGGCATCAGCTTTCCTTACGCCGGCATCCAGGTCCAGGCCCAGTCCAATCTTCTCTCTTTTGGAAACGGCAGGGAAGTCCTCGTCGACTTCGGCGACCTTTACGGTGATGCGGTGGAGGCCATCCGAAAAACGGGGCTGGAAATTCTCCAAATTCCGGTTGATGCCGGCACGGTGGAAATCATCCAGCATGTGATGGATGCTGCGGGAACGGCGCATACCGCCGGTCCTGTTTTTTACGGCGCCGAGCGGCCCGCTGAATTCAACACGGCCATTACCATCGACGGCATCCTCATCCCCATGAACAACGGAGAAAATCGACTGTTTGCCGAGCGGCCGATTCCCCAACTGATCGAAATGTTCCTTCGGGACCGGGGCATCCGCCCATTCCGGATCCAAGGAAAAGCGCAATAGGATAATTTTATGATTGCTGACGCATGCAATATCAGGGAGGACCGGAATATGAACCATTGTCCAACGCGGGTAATTCTTTTGCTTTTATGTGTGGCGGTTTTCAGTTCCGCCTGCGCATCGACGAGCGCCATCTCTCCCCAGGACAAAAAAAAGGCCGACGCCGCAAGGGATCTGGGTGAAGCCTATTTCCGAGAGAAACAATACACGGCCGCGCTGGGGGAACTGCTCAAGGCGGAAAAGCTAAACCCCAATGACCCGGCCCTGCACAACGACCTCGGCTTGGTTTACATGGCCAAAGAGAAGTACGATCTGGCTGCAACTCATTTCCAGAAAGCGGTGGAACTGAATCCCGAATATACCCTGGCCAAAAACAACCTGGGCAGTGTCTATCTGGCCCGCAAAGAGTGGGATAAAGCCATTGCGGTACTCGAACCGGTAACAAAAGACATGCTTTACGCCACGCCGCACTATCCATTGTCCAATCTGGGCTGGGCCTATTACAACAAGGGCGACTACGACAAAGCCCGCCAGTATCTGGAAGAGGCCCTGGCGTTAAAGCCGGATTTTGCTATCGCCAGGTTGAACCTGGCCCGAACCTTCATGGCTACCGGCAGGTTGCTTCAGGCGCGGACCCTGCTTGAAAAAATCGCCTCGGAAAGTCCGAAAAACCCGGTCGTTCTGCTGGAATTGGGCAAGACCTACCGCCTTTTGGGCGATTACAACAATGCCAGGCTGGCGTTGAGAGGGGCCATCGAATTTACCGAAGATTCGAATCTTGCCTTAGAAGCGTCCGAGGAGTTGAGAAAACTGTATTAACACCCGTTTTGTCTTGAGTAAAAGAAAGGCCCCCGCCGGGGAAAAACGATGACCACGAAAGCCCCTTCTCCAAACGAACCCACGCCACCCAAGCATTCGTTATCCACAGCCGAAGAGGGAGAGCCGGACATCGGTCAGCCGTCCCGAGAGAATTATCAGGCGCTGATCGATGAACGCAACGGGCTTAAAAAGAAACTGGCCGACTGTTCCCAATTGTTGACGGCGTCGCGTACCGGCCTGATTTCACTGGACAAGGCAGGACTCATCGACGGCGTCAACGCGCAGGCTGTAAAGATGCTGGGCGCCGACCGCTCCTATTTACTGAAAAAGCCCATCAGCCTGTTCATCGCCCCGGAAGACCAGTCCGTTTTCTATATCAATCGCAGCCGGGTCTTTTCCGGTGAATCGCAGGCGCCCTTCGAAATCAAACTGAAAAAGAAAGACGGGACACTGTGGTCCGGGTGGGTCAACGCCCAGCCGCTGGAGACGCCCAACCAGCGCCTTCCCGGAATGCTCCTGGCCGTGGAGGACATCAGCCCCTACCGGCAGGCTATCGAGTCACTGCAATTCAAGGAGGATTTCGTCAACCTGCTGTTTTCCATCATCGACGACCTTGCCATCTGGTCCACCGCCGATATCGATGAAATTATTTTTTACTGTTTAGAAAAGGTCGGCCTGATTTCCAAGGCGGAGCGCGTCTATGTCTGCCTTTTCCATGATCGCGGAACGCGCCTGACCATCACTCACGAGTGGACCGCAGAAGGTGTCGATTCGCCGTCCTCCAACCTTCAGGATACGGACCTGGCACCGTTCTCCGCAATTCTGAAGCCGACGAAGCAGGGCGGCGCCATCGCGGTTGAAGACCTGGCCGAAATGGCTCCGGACCTTCGCGCCGCGCACGAGACATTTCATGCTGCCGGCGTCAAATCGCTGATGATCACGCCGCTGTTTTACGGCCGCCGGCTGCTGGGCGTTATCGGCTGCGACGCCGTCCGGCAGCCTGTCGCCTGGCCGCGGGACACCCGCAGCCTGATCAAATGCGTCGGGGGAGCCATCGTCAATGCGCTTCTCCGACGGCGGATTCAGGATGCCCCGGCCAAAACCCAAACGCCTCTTTTCCAGTTCGTCGCTCCGGCTCCGGCAACCTCGGGCGAAGACGTTTTCGAATACGAAGGCCCCATCGAGGTTATCGACACCGCACCGAAACCGGCTGCCGGGCAAGAGGCTGTCTGGCGGATCGAAGCCGGCGAACCGGACGACCCGGAGGAGTTGGGAACGGCCCTGCTGAAAGACGGCAAAACGGCCAATGTCGCCTGCAAGAACTGCAACCGCCAGAAGCTGATCGATATTTCGGAAATTCGAACCCTGGGCACCCGGATCAAGGCGACCTGCATCTGCGGCCACGAGATGTTCTTCAAGGTCGAGCTTCGCCGCGAGCATCGAAAAACGGTCAATCTGGAGGGAGTGTTCATTCGTGGTCCGGGCGACCGGATCGCCATGAAGTCCGACGATTGGGGCGGAATCCGGATCAACAACCTCTCCCGCAATGGAATCGGATTTAAAATTCTCGAAAATCAAGACATCCGGGTCAAGGACCGCTTCCGGGTGAAGTTTACCCTGGACAACACGGCCCGTTCGGTGATCCAGAAAGAAGTGGTGGTTCGTTCGGTGACCGATAAAATTGTCGGCTGCCAGTTTACCGGCACAGACGCCTGCGACGTGACCCTCGGTTTTTACATGATGACCTGACCCGGTTGAAGGCGCCTTCCCCGCCTGTTACGAATTTCTCAATCCAACCGTTTACAACCCATTTCTGAAAAAATCGGAAAAATCCGGTTGTCTTCCGCTGGTTCGTCATCCTCTGCCAATAATGCCGGCAGACGTCAACGGAATTTACCCACTCGCTGTCTTGTTTCGCTGCCTTCCTTGTGACCACGGCCTGGGTTGTCCATCGTCATCGACCCCGATTCGTAAAACGAGCAACCGCCCGGGTTGCAGCAATCAGCACTCATGTTTTTTTTTAACCTGCCGACAACCCATTTTATACGGATATTGCTGAATAAGGACAACCATCACGGTTTTTTTAATTTCGAATGGAAGCCTGATTCAGTCGAAAACGACAGGAGACGATATTCATGAACTTGATCAACAACTTGAAAATCAGAACGAAACTGCTGGTTGCATTCAGTATCATGGTGGTATTCATCGGGGTGATCGGCATCACCGGCTACAGCAGCGTGAAAGGCATTCAGACCGAGCTGGAGAACATCTTCTCCGTGCAAATGCCCAGCATCGACTATTTAATCGAGGCCGACCGCGACTTGCAGCAACTGCTGGTAGCCGAGCGCTCCATGATGTTCACCGATCCCGATTCGGAGCTGTTCCGCCAGTTCGTTGAAGAATACGAAACCAATTTCAAGCAATCCGCTTCTCGCTGGGACAAGTACAAGGCCCTTGCCAGCACCGCGGCGGAAAAAGAGCTGTTCAGTGTTTACGACCAAGCCCGGATGGCGTGGCAAAAAAGCTCAAAAGAAGTTGTCGAAATGGCCAGGCAAGGAAGCACTCAGCGGGCCATCGCCCTGACCCTGGGCGATGCCAAAACGCACTTCGAACAGATGCGCGACCAGTTGGACAAGCTGACCGAAATCAACCTCGAATTGGCCAAAAAATCCCGCGAGAAGGCCCATGCCACCTACAAAGCGACCCTCGCCACGCTGCTGACGACCGTCCTGCTCGGGGTTGCAGTGGGCGTTGTGCTGGCCTGGTTCATCTCCCGTCTGATCACCCGGCCGGTCAACGCCATGGTTGACGGTCTCAAGGACATCGCCCAAGGCGAAGGCGACCTTACCAAACGCCTGGCGGAAGGCGCCAAGGACGAGCTGGGCGATCTGGCGACCTGGTTCAATACCTTCATGGACAAACTTCAGGATCTCATCAAACAGATTGCCAGCGGGGTCGAGACCCTTTCCTCCTCCTCCACCGAGCTGTCGGCCATTTCCGAACAGATGACCCAGGGCATCCGGAACGTCACGGACAAAGCCAATACCGTCTCGTCCGCGGCCGAGGAAATGAACGCCAACATGAACAACGTGGCCGCCGCCATGGAGCAGTCCGCCACCAACACCAACATGGTAGCCACCGCCGCCGAGGAGATGTCCTCCACCATCGGAGAAATCGCGCGGAATTCCGAAAAGGCCCGCGGTATTTCCGATGAAGCGGCCACTAAGGCCTCTACCGCCTCCACCAATATGGACCAGTTAGGCAGCGCGGCCAACTCCATCGGCAAGGTGGTGGAGACCATCACCGAAATCTCCGAACAGGTCAACCTGCTGGCCCTCAACGCCACCATCGAGGCGGCCCGGGCCGGCGAGGCCGGCAAGGGCTTTGCCGTAGTGGCCAACGAGATCAAGGAACTGGCCAAGCAGACCGCCGAGGCCACCGGGGACATCAAGCAGAAGATCGAGGGGATTCAGGGAACAACCACTACCACCGTAGACCAGATTGCCGAGATTACCCAGGTAATCAACGACGTCAACGAGGTGGTGACGAACATCGCCACTTCCGTAGAAGAACAGTCGGCGGCCACCAGGGAAATCGCCAACAACGTGGCGCAGGCTTCCACCGGTATTCAGGAGGTCAACGAAAACGTCAATCAGAGTTCTGCCGTCTCGGCTGAAATCTCCCAGGACATTGCCGGCGTGAGCACATCCATGGACGAGATGTCCACCAGCAGCGGTCAGGTCAATCTCAGCGCCCAGGAATTATCCCAGTTGTCCGAAAGCCTGAAACGGATGGTGGAGCAGTTCAAGGTGTAACTCTTAAGCCAGGTCACCAAAAACGCCAGGCAAGCCGTCAACGGGAACGAACCCGTTCTGCTTTCCTGGCGGTTTTGCGTGGGTGGTCGAACTTTTATGCGACCTTTCGTCTTCAACCGATGCTTATCCATTTGACCTGAATCGGCGGCTTCGATATGATATTTTACGATGCACACCCTACACCATCCTCCTAAGAAAAAGGAAATCAGTTGTCGGCTCACGCGGACCCTCCTTTTTTACGTCCGAGAGCAGAACAACGGATTGTTGGGTGATCTTCTGTCCGGACTGCCTCTGGACGAATCCTATCTGCTGGACACCAACAACTGGATCTCTCACGAATTGCTTCAGGTTCTCTACCGGCGCATGATCGACATGCTGGGGGACGAAAATGCCGTCTACCATATGGCCCTGGCCTCAAGGCGCTTTCGTTCGATGGGATTTCTGGATCGCGTAGCGCGGCTGCTCGACAATCCTCGCCTGATTTACTCTCAGGCGCCCATTTACAATCGTTTCCTGAAACTCAACGGCAGTGTCTATATCCACGAGATCGGTTCCTCCCATGTACTACTGGAAGACCGCTACCATGACGGCCGCCAGAAGACCCGGTTTGACTGCGATTACACCCGCGGCATTATAGCCGGCATTCCCACCATGTTCGGCCTGCCCCTGGCGGATGTGGAAGAGATCGAATGCCAGGTGGCCGCCGAAAAATACGGTTGCCGAACTTGGCCGGACAACCCGCGCCAGGATTGTAAAGGCTGTTTTTACCGGGTCCGGTGGATTCCCAAAAAACCTTTTTTTCTCAAACGTTTTCTCCTGGGGGCAAAAAACCGCCAACAGGCCGTCGAAGACCTGGTGCAAGCCAACCGTTTGATCCAGGCCAAATACGATGAAGTCAAAGCCCTGATGCAGGACCTGGAACGGACCAATCGGGATCTTCTGGAATCCAAGCGGGAAATGGAAAACCAAAGGGCCCTGCTCATGGATTCCGAGCGCAAGTATCGTCTGCTGGCGGAAAACGTGTCCGACACCATCTGGGTTGTCAGTCTCGATACCCTGGCCTTCGATTACATCAGTCCCGCCGTAGAAAAGCAACGCGGCTTTACGGCAGAGGAAGCCATGGCCCTGAGCCTCGAACAAACCCTATCCCCCGAATCCTTTGTCAGGGTGACAAAAATTCTCGAGGCGGAACTGGCCCGGGACAACCAGCCGGGCATCGATCCACAGCGAACCGTAACCGTCGAAGTGGAACAATCCCTCAAAGGGGGCGGCTATACCTGGTCGGAAGCCACCGTTTCCTTCGTTCGCGATGCAAAGGGAAAGCCGACGGCGATCATGGGGGCAACCCGGATAATCTCCGAGCGCAAAAAAGCCCAGCAGGCCCTTATCGAAAGCGAAAAAAAATACCGCGATCTGTTTGAAAACGGCTCGGATCTCATCTGCCTCCACGATCTTGACGGCCGGCTTCTGGAAACCAACCTGGCCTACAAGGAAGAGTATGGATGGTCAAAGGAGCATCTTCAGGGCGTCAACATCCGGGAATTCATCCCCGAGCGGTACCGGGCCGAGTTCGACGCATATATGGAGCGGATTCTGGAAAAGGGCAGTGATGAGGGCTACCTGAAAACCTACGCCAGTTCTGGTGAAGAAGTGCTGCTGGAGTACCACAATCGACTCATTTTAGATGACCGGGGCCGGCCCAAGGCGGTTCAGGGCGCGGCCAGGGACGTCACCGAACGCCTGCGGTATGAAAAGGCACTTAAGGAAAGCGAAGAGAAATACAGGAACCTGGTTCAACACGCGCCCGCCGGAATCTACGAATTCGACATGCAAACCGCCAAGTTTATCAGCGTAAATGAGGTGATATGCAAATACACGGGGTTCAGCCGCGATGAACTACTGGAGATGGATCCGTATTCCCTGATTTCCGAAGAGAGCAAAGACACCCTGGACCAACTCGTCAATCGGGTCTATAGGGAAACCCCGCGGGAACTTTCGGCCGAATACAAGTTCGCCGGGAAAAACGGACAAGAATTCTGGGTGCTGGCCAACTTCCGCTTTTTCTATAAAGAAGGCGTTCCCAAGCTCGCCATGGCCGTGGTCCACGACCTGACGGAAATCAAAAATGCGGAAACGGAAAAAAAAGCCCTCGAAGCCAAACTCCAGAACGCAAAAAAGCTGGAATTGCTAGGCACCTTGGCCGGGGGCGTGGCCCACGACCTGAACAATATTCTCAGTGGTATCGTCAGTTATCCCGACCTTCTGCTGCTGGACCTGGATGCGGACAGTCCGCTGCGCAAGCCTTTGCTGACCATCAAGCAATCGGGATTGAAAGCGTCGGCCATCGTCCAGGATCTGTTGACCCTGGCACGCCGAAACGTGGCCATAAAAAACGTGATCGATCTCAACAAGTTCGTAAAAGACTTTGTTGCCACACCGGAATGCCTTAAAATCGTCGGATATCATCCCGACATCACCCTTGAAACCGACTTGGGAAAAGGCCTTTGCCATGTCTACGGATCGGAATCGCATCTGTCCAAAACGGTGATGAACCTGGTCAGCAATGCCGCTGACGCCATGCCCGCCGGGGGGACGATTTCCATTGCCACCCGAGACTGTTACCTGGATCGGTCCTACACGGGTTTTGAAGTCGTTCCCCAAGGGGAGTATGTCATCCTCGAGGTCTCCGACACGGGCATCGGGATGCTCCATTCCGATCTGGAAAAAATTTTCGAGCCCTTTTACACCAGAAAAGCTCAGGGCCGCAGCGGAACCGGGCTGGGTATGTCAGTCGTATGGGGAACGGTCAAGGATCACGACGGATACATCAACATCACCACCGAGGAAGGGACCGGAACCACCTTCACGCTCTATTTTCCCGCCTCGCGATCGGAACTGCCAGCCTCGATCCCGATCCGCATCGACGACTATTTAGGTAAAGGCGAGTCCATTCTCATCGTAGACGACTCGCCGGAACAAAGGGATCTGATCGGCCGCATGATGCAGCGTCTCGGTTATGCTGCGGACAAGGCGGATTCGGGGGAAACGGCCGTGGCCATGGCGGCGGACAAGAACTACGACCTGATGATCCTCGACATGATCATGCCCCCCGGCATTGACGGGCTGGAAACCTATCGGCGGATACTTGAAAAAGTGCCCCACCAGAAAGCGGTCATCGCCAGCGGTTACTCAAAATCCGACCGGGTCGAAGCGGCGCAACGATTAGGCGCCGGTAGTTACATCAAAAAACCGTTCACCCTCGAAAAAATCGGGATAGCCGTCAGAAACGAACTGGATCGAAAACCGGCAGCATTCTTCTGAAACGCCGCCGTGCTGAACCACCAGGCTTCGTCCCTTCCTCTGGCTTCCCGCTTCACAAATGAAAGCGTCATCATTTTAATGTCGTTATTTTATGAATCAGACCCAAAACCCATTTCTTCGGTGCCTGCTTCCTGTTCACGGATTGTTTTTAAAAAATGTAACAATCTTTCGCATTTAATACATATTTAAATATATTACAAATAGTTGGGATTATTGAGCGTTGTTTGCAGCAGCATTTTAATACTACCGGCGAGTTGAGATCACTTTTTTCTTGACCCACGAAAAGATATCTGGGCATAATGAAAGCGTCATCATTTATTAGGGCGAAACGCACATGGCCCAAATAACCATAGAAAAAGTAGCAAAACTGGCGGGGGTTTCTCCGGCCACCGTATCAAGGGCGCTTCGCTCACCCGAATTGGTACGGGAATCGACGCGCCAGCGCATCCTGAAAATCATCAAAGAAAAGAAATACGTCTACCACGCCTTAGCCGCCGACCTCTCCAGACAGCGTTCAGCAAACATCGGGCTGATCATCCCCTCGACGACCGGGTCCATATTTGTAAGAACCGTCTTTGCCATTCTGGAAAAAGCCCAGGAACACGGTTACACCGTGACAATCGGCAATTCGAA
The DNA here is from genome assembly GCF_963668215.1 of uncultured Desulfosarcina sp. Taxonomy (NCBI): domain Bacteria; kingdom Pseudomonadati; phylum Thermodesulfobacteriota; class Desulfobacteria; order Desulfobacterales; family Desulfosarcinaceae; genus Desulfosarcina; species uncultured Desulfosarcina sp. The sequence goes on along the minus strand of NZ_OY764190.1, from coordinate 3,678,538 downwards.
GTACAATCCCGAAATCGAAAAGTCACTGTTGCGAACCTTGAATGAACGCCGGCCGGCCGGCCTGCTGCTGACCGGCTTTTGCATTCCCAAGGCACAGCTTCTTGAAGAGCTTAACCGAAGTGGCATCCCAACGGTAATCATGTGGGAAAAACCGGACGACGAACGCTTCAGCTACGTCGGCATCGATAATTATCACGCGGCGTATACGATGACCGAATACCTGATTGGCCTCAAACATCGCCGCATCGGGCTGATTATCGGCCCGTATTCGAAAGTCGATCGGGTTCGAAAGCGATTGGATGGGTATCGCGATTGCCTGGCCGACCACGGCCTGCCCTGGGACGAGTTGCTCGTGGTTGAAAAGGAACCGACGATGCGCGATGGGTTGGAAGCCATGAACCGCCTGATGTCACTTGCAAATCGGCCGACTGCGGTTTTTGCCGCCAGCGACGTCATGGCATTCGGAGCCATGGCGGCAGCTAAGGAAAAAGGGTTGGCAGTACCAGCCGACGTTTCCATTGCCGGCTTTGACGATATCGATTTTTCAGCTTACGCCGACCCGCCGTTGACGACGATCCGGGTCAACGGCATCGAAATCGGCGAGATGGCGATCGGATACCTCCTGGACATGATTGAAAATCCCTCTCCCCAACCACGGCAGATTTGTCTTAAAACGGATTTGATCGTCAGGAATTCGTGCCGTGCGCTGGAGTAGGTATTGCGTCTCAGGCGGGTCTTTGCGTGGACCCGTAACTGAGGAATTTATAAATCGTTTGACGGTAAAAAAAGGAGGCGGGAAATGAGAGTTGCCAAGTTAGTAGCGATGGTAATGGTTTTGGCAATGGTGCTCGGCTTGTCGGGCCCGGCGGCGGCAGAAAAGATCAAGGTGGGATACCTGCACACGCTAGCCGTAGATGGCCAGTTTTGGATTGCCATGGAAAAAGGATATTTCAAAGACCAGGGGCTTGAAATCGAACCTATTAAATTTACCTCCGGCATTCCATTGATGCAGGCCTTAAGCGGCGGCAGTGTCGATGTGGCCATCATGGGCGCGGTGATCTCCAATTTCCCGGCCCAGGGCGTTGGCAAAGTCTTTCTGGTCAACAACATCGAATACGATACGGCGATGCTTTTTGCCAGGCCTGAAACGGGGGCCAAGACGATCCAGGATGTAAAAGGTAAAAAAATCGCCACGGTAAAAGGGACCACCGCTCATGTGTTCTTGCATACCGCGCTGAAAAACAACGGGATCGACTCAAGCAAAGATGTCGATATCGTCAGCATGGACATGGCCGGTGCGGTTTCTGCTTTTATTACCGGTGCGGTTCCTTTTGTCGCCACATGGTCTCCATTCCATGTCTTGATTCGCGACAAGGTACCGGGTGCGATCATGCTCAGTTCTGCTTCAGACTTCTATCCCGATTCGGCCATCATGGGTGGATGGGTTGCCACCAACAAAAACTATGACAACAACAAAGACATGCTCAAAAAAATTATTAAAGCGTGGATTCCGGCGAATGACTACCTGATCAGTCATTCGGACGAAGCACTGAAACTGATCCATACAAAGGCCTATTCAGAAATTCCCTTTGCCGACATCCAGGCAGGTTGGGAAGCAGAGAAAGTATTCACCTCGAAGGACTGGGTTACTCTTTATAAAGACGGATCCGTGGCCAAATGGATCGGACAGGTCCAAAAGGTATTTGTAGAAATCGGCTCAATACCGAAAGTCGTGCCACCCGAAAACTTTTTTGATCCGAACCTGTACCTGTCAGTCGCTAAATAGTAATATAAATAGGAGGGGGTGAATATTTCACCTCCTCCACCAACGCAGCAGGAAACCATATAGGAAATCCCAAAAAAGGTCGGTCTCATGACAAATCATTCAAGTCGGGATGAAGCCACTCAAAGATTCAAGGCTGAGAAAAAAAGGCAGCAAATAGAGAAAACGGTCTACTTCATCGCTTCGTTCGGATTGGTGATTCTGGTCTGGGAGGGGGGACGTGCGACGCATGTGATCGATCCTAACCTGTTTCCCTCTTTTGTCGCCGTATGCAAGGCCTTTGTCCAGTTCCTGGAAGACGGAACGCTGTTGGCCCATATGTATGCGAGCTTTGTGCGGGTGCTTATCGGTTTTACATTGGGGATTGTCGCTGCGATCATCCTTGGTTTCTTAATCGGATGGTTTCGGGTCGTTCGCTTGCTTGTCGATCCGCTGGTAAGTTTTTTTCGCGCGCTGCCGCCGATCGCGCTAATCCCGTTGATGATCATTTTTTTTGGCATTGGTGAAACGTCAAAGATCATCGTCCTGACGTACGCATCCTTTTTTCCGGCTCTGGTAGTCATTTATCAGGCCTTGGTCGGCCTTGAGCCGATTTACGGCCGGGCTGCCCAAACCCTTGGGGCCAACAACTGGGAGTTGTTTTACAAGGTCATCCTTCCTCAACTCTATCCTCATATCATCACCGCCTGCCGGGTTTCACTGGGTGTTTGCTGGGCCACATTGGTGGCGGCCGAACTGATTGCCGCCCAGAAAGGCATCGGTGCGATGATGGTGGATGCACAAAACTTTTTCCAGATGGCACCGCTGGTTCTGGGCGTGCTGCTTATCGGTGTAATTTCGCTGGTGATGGACAGCATCGTCCGGGCCATCGAACGGCGAGCTACGGCGTGGCAGGAAAAACGAGTATGAAGCCGGCCTTTGAGAAACTTCGACCAGTCTCCAGAAAAATGGCTGCCACGACCGATTAACACTCATACGGGAAAGAAACCTGTCGGGTTAAATACGCTATGGAACAAGGAATACAAATAGAGGGGGTTGGCGTCAGCTACCAAACGGCCTCAGGAGCGTTTGAAGCCCTGAAAGATATAAATCTGAAGATAGAACCGGGAGAGTTTATCTCTATCGTCGGTCCATCGGGGTGCGGCAAAACCACATTGCTCAATGTGCTGGCCGGATTCCTCAAGGCGAGTACAGGACAGGCCAGCCTGGATGGCAAACCGATCGTCGGTCCCGGACCGGAGCGGGGGGTCGTTTTTCAACAGTATGCCATCTTCCCCTGGCTGACGGTAGCTCAAAATGTCGCCTTTGGATTGACGCTGACCGCCAACAGGACGCCGAATAAACGGATTCATGAAATCGTGGATCACTTTGTCGCCTTGGTAGGGCTTAAGGATTTCAAGGATTCCTATCCCAAAGAACTGTCGGGCGGTATGAAGCAGCGCGTGGCCATTGCCAGAGCTTACGCCGTAAACCCCCAGGTCCTGCTCATGGACGAGCCCTTCGGGGCGCTGGATGCCCAGACCCGACAGTTCATGCAGGAATCTTTGCTCGATATTCTCGAGGAAGAGAAGAAAACCGTTGTGTTCATCACCCATGGCGTGGAAGAAGCCACCTTTCTGTCCACCCGGGTAGTTGTGATGGCAGCCAAGCCGGGACGCATCCGCGAAATCATCCCCATCGACATTCCCTATCCTCGTAAGGCATCAGTCAAAACATCCGCGGAATTCATCAAAATTCGAGCCACAATCGACAAGGTGGTCCGGGAGGAGTTCCAAAAGCAACGGCAATAACACAGGCGTTCAGTCCCCTTGGACGGATAGAAATAACCGGGCGGGAGATTGGCCAAGAACAAATAATTTTTTCATTGGAGGTGTGGCGTGCGAGCATTGGTTACCGGTGGCGCCGGATTCATCGGTTCTTATTTAATTCCGGAGTTACTCAGCAGGGGGTTTGACGTTACGGCATTCGATCTGGCCAGGGATCCGTCCGCATTGGCTTCCGTTCTGGATAAGATCACGTATGTTCAAGGTGACTTAAGTTCAGGGCCGGATCTTTACCGGGTAATGATGACCGAAAAGATCACCGACGTGTTTCACCTGGGATCGATTCTGGCTGGACCCTGCGAAGAGAATCCGCAAATGGGCTTTCGGATCAATATGGAATCGACGCTTCATTTACTGGATGCTTCCGTTGCGATGAATGTGAATCGATTCATCATGCTCAGTTCCATTTCGGTTTTCGGCCGGGATGTCAGTGAACCCGTCGTCGATAGCGCGGTCAAGAATCCGGAAACGATTTACGGTCAAACCAAACTGGCATCGGAACATCTGCTCAAATGGTATTACCGCAAGCATGGCCTGGATACGCGAGCACTGCGATTCACATGGGTTTTCGGGCCCGGGCGAACCCGGGGAATCACGGCCTTGTGGTCGTCGTCTATTCTGGATGCCGTTGCCCGCAACGAAGCGCAGATCATTTCCAACCCGGACGAAACCGGAGACTGGCTGTATGTCAAGGATGCCGTCAAAGCGATTATGACGCTTTACGATGCCAAGACCCCTACTCAACGGATCTACAATATTGCCGGCGGCGTTCATTCGATCCGAGAAGTCGCCACGTTGGCGCAGCGGTTGAAACCCGAGGCAAAAATAACGTTAAGCGAGGGTGGCGGCAGGCAGTCGCCTTATCCGGCGGCATATGACGACAGCGCTGCACGTCGGGAACTGGGCTGGTTCCCCTCTTACAGCATCGATCAGGCCGTCAAGGAACATATTGAGATTGTATCAGAAATGAATTGACGGATATTTGATATAGATGCAAACCGGATCGCCCGGGTATTAAAATGAAAGGATGGAAATGGTTATGAAAGAAATCCATTTAGATTACGGTGACGGGAAAATGGGCATTGAACTGCCCGACTCAGCCACAATTTTCAGTCTTGGCCAACTGGATAACGATCCGCCGGAGGTCGATCCGGCCGAAGCTGTGCGCCGCGCGTTGGCGGAGCCGCTGGGGTTCCCGCCGCTTAGGGAATTGAGCGGGCCGAACAAGAAAATCGTTATCGGCTTCCCGGACCGGGTGAAAGGGGGAGCCCATGCCAAGGCGCATCGCCGCGTCGCCATTCCCATCATCGTGGAAGAACTGCTAAAGGGGGGCGCAAAGCTGGAGAATATTACCCTGCTCTGCGCGATGGGACTTCACCGCCAGAATACCCTGGACGAATGGTATTGGTATCTTGGCAAGGAAATCGTCGATCAGTTTTATCCAGGCCGCATTGTCAATCATGACGCTGAAGATCCGGGCCTTTACAACTACGGAACGGACGAAATGGGCAACGTGATCCAGTGCAACCGGCTTTTAGCCGATGCCGACCTGCCTATCGTCGTCGGTCACTGCGCCGGCAACCCCTATGGCGGGTACAGTGGAGGCTATAAAATGCTGGTCACGGGCCATTCCGGTTGGCGGTCCATCGGCTCCCACCATTGCCCCGCAACCATGCACCGACGCGACTGGCTCGGCGCGTCGACAACGTCCCACATGCGGCGTCAGTTCCACTCAATCGGTCTGGCCATGGAAAAAGGCATGGGTAAAAACGTGTTCGGCGTGGACGCCGTTCTCGGGAAAAAGGCCCAGGTTCTGGACGTCAAAGCTGGTCGCCTGGGACTCATTGAAGAAGCGACATGGCCCCTGGCCGACCAACGGACCAATGTTTTTCTGGACATGGATGAACCGGCAGATATCCTTGTCATCGGTGTACCCAGAAATTTTCATTATGGCCCGGGTATGGGAACCAATCCCTGTCTGATGAGTCTGGCGATCGGCGGACAGTTGTCCCGTTGCTGGAACGCCTTTCGCGAAGGCGGGGTGGTCATTGCAGCCAGCATTTGCGACGGTTGGTTCAACGACAACTGGTTCCCGTCTTACAAAGATACCTATGCAGCGCTTCAGAAGTACTGCAGCATTCCTGAATTTCTGGCTTCGGACGATATGACGCGTATCGCCGAGGATACCGAATATTGTTTCAAGTATTCCAACTACTACACGTACCATCCCTTCCACGCGATGTCGATGATCAGCGGCGGCAGTGTGCTGCCGATATACACCAGCGCCGTTTTCATTGCCGGTCCCAAGGCGCCGAAATACGCCCGCGGAATGGGTTTTACGCCGACGCCAACATTTAAGGAGGCTCTGGAAAAAGCGAAGCGTTACGTCGGCTCCAAGCCCAACATCCTATGTACCCCCGACTGCTTTACCGGTGGCGTAGGCGTCCATCTGCATCGGAAAAAAAGTTAGCCTTCGGCGTGGGATGGTGTTTCAACCGCCAAAAGGAGAGGCCCTGTCCCACCCATTTCGTAATGGGTCAAAACAAAATCAGAGACAGTCACTCTGATTGGAGGGAGCGATGGAAACGGTTGGGTTGATTGGATTTGGGGTAATGGGAAGCGAGGCTGGCAAAAAAATTCTCGAAGCCGGCTACCCCTTGCATGTCTATGATGTCACGCCATCGACAATTGACAAAGCCGCGGCGATGGGCGCGATTCCAACGGCGAGCATAGCCGACCTGGCAAAAACATGTATGGTCGTCCTGATGTTTTTACCCGGCCCCATCCAGGTGATTGATTGCGTCAGCGGAGAAAACGGCCTGCTACATTCGGCATCTCCGGGAGCAGTCATTGTGGACCACAGTACCATCGATCCCGGGACCACAGAGGCGATGGCCGCAATGGCCATGAAAAAAAAGGTAGGATATCTGGATGCACCGGTGTTGGGTCGCCCGTCTGCGGTTGGTCACTGGGCACTGCCGGTTGGAGGAGAAAATGAAGCTATTGAACGATGCCGACCGGTTCTCGAAACCTTTTCCGGAAGCATCATCCCTGTAGGAAAATCAGGAACCGGAAACAAAATCAAACTTCTCAATCAGCTCATGTTTTCTGCCATCAACGCCATGACAGCGGAAATGATGGCTATTGCCGACCATGTCGGCATCTCGCCCAACCTGCTCTATAAAACGATTATCGACAGTCAGGCGGGCACGGTGAGTAATCTATTCAAAGAATTGGGGCGCAATATCGTCCAAGAAAACTATCATCAACCAACCTTTTCCGTCGACCTGCTTTGCAAAGACGTTGGTCTTGCTGTGCGCATGGCCCATGAAAACGGCGCCCCGCCGATCTTGGGACAACTCATTCAGACGATCAATGAAATGGCCCGCACCCAAGGATTTGGCCCCCAGGATACATCGGCAATGTGGCAGGCATACAGCCCTATATGGGATAAGAACCCTAAATCTGTCTGATGTGCTCTTTTTGCATTAGATCTGGACAGGGACACCCAAAAGATAAATTCGCGGGTCATGCATTTCCCTTGCAGACCCCGCAGAGGCTGCATCGGGAGGGGTCGGCCGGGCAAGGTGCCGAGGTACGGCCATCCAACGCCCGCTGGTACTCCTTCCAAAGAAAGGCTTTGTCGATGCCCTGATCGATGATATCCCAGGGGAACCGTTCGTCGGCATCGCGCTCGCGATGAACGTAAAAATGGGGGTTGATGGGTGAGGATTTGAAGGTCTGAGGCCAGTTGCCCCTGTTTTTATGTCCCAACAGCAGGATGTCCGCCACCCGCCGGTCGCCCCTGGCGATGATTCCCTGCAGGTAGGCCCACCGGGGTACGTCGGCGTGCACCCGCACGTTGGCCGTCTTCTTCAGGCCGGTTTTTACAATTTTGATTTTTCGTTTCAGGTCGGCCACCTCGTCCATGGCGACCCACTGGAATGGGGTAAACGCTTTGGGCACAAAGGAACTCAGGCTGACGGTGATGGTGCCGATGTGCCCTTTGCCGCGGCTGGTCTTGAGAAATCGGTGTTTGATCCGCTTGACCAGGTCCACGATGGCATTCACATCTTCCTCGGCTTCTGTGGGCAGGCCGATCATGAAATAGACCTTCAAATTGGGAATGCCGGCGCTCACCAGCGTATCCGCCGCAGCAATGACATGATCTTCGGTGATGCCTTTGTTGACCACCCGGCGCATGCGCTCGCTGCCGGCGTCCGGGGCGATGGTGGCCGTCTTGACATGGCTTTTTCTCAGCGCCGCCACCAGCGCACCATCCAGGGCATCGGCCCGCAGGCTGCTGAACGAGAATCGAATCTTCCCACCGCGATCCGTCCTGCACAATTTTTCGATACCCGGCAGATCGGAAACCGCGGCCCCCACCAATCCGATGCGTTCGGTCATGGCGCAGCCTTTTTCCACCTGGTTAGTAAGAAGGTCCAGGGGACGGTAGCGCGGCGGTCGATAGACGTACCCGGCGCTGCAAAACCGGCATCCATGGGGGCAGCCACGGGAAACTTCGATCAGATAGGTGTCGTCGAAAGTGGTGTCCGGCGTCAAAATGGTGCTTGCCGTGGGGATATCGGACAGATCCGGTACGATCCGGCGCTGAATAAGGGCAGGGACATCGGCGGTCGTTTCGATGGTTTCGATCCGGCCGTCCGGCAGATAGCGGGGCCGATAAAAGGCCGGCACATAAAGGCCGGGAACGGAAACGGCCAATTGGCGCAGATGTTTTTTTCTTTCTATGGATGGATCGAAGGCCCGGAAAAAATCGGGCACCAGGGCCTCTGCTTCCCCCAGCAGGAACCCGTCGACAAATGGTGATAGCGGCTCCGGATTGAGAAAACAGAGGACGCCCCCTGCCAGCACAAGGGGGAGAGCGGCGGTGCGCCGATCGGCTGGCAGGGGGAGTCCTGCTGTTTCCAGGATGGTTAGAACGGCGGGTGCATCGTTCTCATAAGAGATCGAAAAGGCAATAATGTCGAAGTCTCCGATGGGCGTCCGAGACTCGACCGTCAACACCCGACCGGTTTTACCGCCATCCTGTTCCGGTAAAAACGCCCGTTCACAAACCGCATGGTCGATATCGTTGATCAACCGGTATACGGTCTGAAATCCAAGGTTGGACATCCCCACATGGTAGGTGTTGGGATAGACCAAAGCCACGCGAATACGACCGGCGGGGGATTTTCGGATCACGCCCCGTTCGGCCGGCACGCGCTTTTCAAGCGCCTGTGCAGATGCTCTTGCCATGGTTGGTTGCCGGATATGGCCGCGCAGGCAGGCCGGCGCGGGCCCTTGTCAGGTCCGCATCGAATGCGGCGCCGCATTCGGATCCAACGGCACCTGCATCGAATGAATCCGGTCAGGCTGCCGACGGTCCCTGCCGCTGCGACGTTCGGTGCCGCTGCGGCGTTCGGGGATGCAAAGGGCGTAGGAGAACTCCCTCCGATCCCGGCCCATTCTCCGACCGCCTGCCAGGCAATGGTTGCATTGAGTAGGCTGCATCATCCTCCCTCGGGTTCGATGTGAAACCGGCAACGATCCGCCGGTCCATGTCGCCTTGGAGCCGATTCAGTCGGCTTTTCTTCTCAGGAAGGTCGGCACGTCCAAATCGTCATTATCGATGATGATCCCCTTGTATTCCCGGCACAAGTCGCCGCTGGGCATATCGTTGACGGCCTGCTGACGACGAATGAAAGTGGGCCGGTCCAACTCCGTGCTGCGGGCCAGATCCGCCGGGGTGATGTCGCGCACCTTTCCGCCGTAGGTCGGATCTACGACCTTGGGAGCCGGCTGCCTTTCCTTCTCCTTTTCTCCGATACCCGTGGCGATGACGGTCACACTCATCTCATCGCCGACACTGTCATCGATCACCGTCCCCCAGATGATTTCCGCATCCTCGCCCACTTCGTTGTAGATGCGTTCGGAGGCCTCGGTCATCTCCTCCATGGTGAGGTCGCTGTTGGAGGTGATGTTCATCAGTACGCCCTTGGCGCCCGAGATGTTGATGTCCTCGAGCAGCGGATGCGAAATCGCCCGTTCGGCGGCTTCCAGGGCGCGGTTCTCCCCGCTGGAAATACCGATGCCCATGATGGCCATGCCGGCCCGAGACATGGTGGTCTTGACGTCGGCGAAATCCAGGTTCACCAGACCGGGCATCATGATCAGATCGGTGATGCCTTTGACCGAATGCAGCAGGATCTCGTCGGCCTTTCTGAACATGTCGACCATCTTGGCGTTCTTGGATGCCAGCCCCCGTAACCGGTCGTTGGGAATGGTGATCACCGTGTCGGCGGCCTTTTTCAATTCCAGGATGCCCTCTTCGGCCTGCTTGGCCCGTTTACGGCCCTCGAAGGAAAAGGGACGGCTGACCACGGCCACGGTGAGAATGCCCATTTCCTTGCAGAGCCGGGCGATCACCGGTGCCGCACCGGTTCCCGTGCCGCCGCCGAAACCGGCGGTAATAAAAACCATGTGGGAATCGGCCAAAGTTTCTTTGATCATTTCCGCGTTTTCCAGGGCTGCGTCACGCCCCACCTGCGGATTGGCGCCGGCACCGAGGCCTTCGGTAATCTGGGTGCCGAGCTGTATGCGCACCTCCGCCTGCGACACATCCAGGGCCTGGGCGTCGGTGTTGGCGGAAATAAACTTTACGCCCTGCAGGTTGCTGGCGATCATGTTGTTGATCGCGTTGCCGCCCGCTCCGCCAACACCAATCACTTTGATTTTTGCCGAGTTCTCATTTTCCACGTACGTAAACATGTTTGTCATTTTCTCCCCCTTTGCTTGTGTTGCCCATAGCGGCGCTTGCCTGTACGCCTTGGTTTCAAGTTTCTTATCCATCAGATCACATCTTTGAACCACTTTTTCATCCGGGATATCAAGCTGTTGAAAATATTCCGGTCCCGGATTCTGAACTTTCTCTCCGGCTCCTTTTTGGCGCCGTATATGACCAGCCCCACGCCGGTGGCATACATGGGATTGTTGACCACATCGGTAAGGCCGCCGATTCCCCGGGGCCTGCCCAGCCGCGTCGGCACCCCGAAAATGGCTTCGGCGATATCGGTGGCCCCGTCCAACAGGGAAGTGCCTCCGGAGAGAACCATCCCCGATGCGATCATGTTTTCCATGCCGGCACGGAAAATCTCGCGCTGAAGCAGGGTGAAGATCTCCTCCATGCGCGGCTCGAGGATTTCTCCCAGCACCTGGCGGGGCAGTTTGCGCGGTTCGCGGCCGCCCATGCCCGGCACTTCGATGGTTTCGTCCGGGCTGATGGCCGCCGCGTTGCAGGTGCCATACTTGCGCTTGATGCGCTCGGCCTCGTTGGCGGGAGCCCGCACCCCGATGGCGATATCGTTGGTCAGGTTGTCGCCGCCCAGGGCCAGAACGAAGGTGTGTTTGATGTTATTGCCCGAAAAGATGGCCAAGTCGCTGGTGCCGCCGCCCAGGTCGATGAGCCCGGCGCCCAACTGCTTTTCTTCCTCGGTCAGCACCGCTTCGCCTGAAGCCAGGCTTTCCAGGACGATGTCGCACACATCCAGTCCGGCCCGGTTGGCGCACTTGACGATATTGTGGGCCGAGGTAACCGCGCCGGTCACGATGTGAATCTTGGCTTCCAACCGTACGCCGGCCATTCCCACCGGGTTCTGGATGCCCACCTGGTCGTCGACGATGTACTCCTGGGGCAGCACGTGGATCACTTCCCGATCCATGGGGATGGCCACCGCCCGGGCTGCATCGATGACCCGTTCCACATCCTGGGGCGTGATTTCCTGCCCCTTTATGGCAACGATGCCCCGGCTGTTGAAGCCGGTGATGTGCCCTCCGGCGATACCGGCGTAGACCGAAGAGATCTCGCAGCCGGCCATCAGTTCGGCCTCCTCCACCGCCTTTTTAATTGAATCCACCGTGGACTCGATATTGACCACCACCCCTTTTCTCAGCCCGATGGAAGGATGGGTGCCGATGCCGATGATATTGATCTCGCGGCCCGCCACCTCCCCGACCACGGCGCAGATCTTGGTCGTACCGATATCCAGGCCGACAACGATATTGCCCTCTTTGGCTCCGTGCAACTTACACCTCCTTATCGTCCCCATCGGACACAACTGCCGACGCCAGCGTCACCACAATCCGATCGAGGTCGAACAGATCGATGATGCGAAACGTGTTCAGTCGGCTGTCTTTTTCCATTTTTGCCAATATTTTTTTCAAAATGTCGTATTTTTGGCGATACTGCCCGAATCCCAGTTTGACGGCCCGGTTGGCTTCGCCGGCTACCGCGGTGATCCCGATCTCCCGATCCACCTGGATCCGGTGGATAGATGACAGAGACAGAGGGCCATCGGAATCTTTGGCCAGGGTCAGCAAGCACATCACCGCTTCGAACGCCTCGGTGGCCGGTTGGCCGGCCACGGGCAAATCGGCATGGCTCAACCCCAGAACCCGTGGAAGACCATCGACGCCCTCAGCGCCCTGCCGTTTGAAGGCCCTGCCCTCGGCATTGATCAAAAATCCTTCTCCGTTTTCCATCTCCAGAAAGGCCAGGGACTGCTCTTCTGTAATACGCAACGTCAGCCCCGACGGGATGTCGCGGCTGACCGTGGCCTCGGCGATCCAGGGTTCGGCCAGCAGCCGCTTGCGGGCGGTCGTCAGGTTGAGCGAGAGGATATTGGTATCCTCTCCGATCTCGGCGATGTCGAGCACCTGCTCCCGGCTGAGGCGCCGGTTGCCGGTCACCTCGATCTGGCGGGCCGTGAATTGATCGGCCTGGGTAAAATAGTCGTGGGCCAGGATGAAGGCCGCGCTGGTCGCCGCCAGGAAAAGCAGCCCCCCAAGCACCCGCAGGCCGGAGGCGATCCGGCGGCGCAGCAGGCCCCGGTTTACCGAGCGGTTTTTCTTGAAGCGGTTTTTGCGTTTAGGCTTGGCCATAGCGTTTCAATCTTTTTTCTTCCCTCGTCCCTCGTCCATCTTCCATCATCAGCGCTTTCTTCTCTCCAAAACCATCTCCCCCACCCGATACACATCCCCCGCCCCCAGGGTCAGCAGCAGATCGCCCGAGGCCAGGTGCGTTTCCAGGTGATCGACGCAGGCCGCCAGGCTGTCCAGGCAGGTCACGTCGCGATGGCCGTGATCCCGGATGCTTTGCGCCAGAATCTCACTGCTCACGCCGGAGATGGGCGCTTCGCTGGCCGCGTAAATGGGCAAAACCACCAGTACGTCGCTGTTGTTGAACGAACGGGTGAACTCTTCCAGCAGCGCCTGGGTCCGGGTATAGCGGTGGGGCTGGAACACCACCACCTTGCGGTGTCGGGGCCAGTTCTCCTTTACGGCCTCCAGGGTCACCTGGATTTCCGTGGGATGGTGCCCGTAGTCGTCCACCACGGTAATGCCGTCGATCTCCCCTTTGATCTCCAACCGGCGCTGGACCCCTTCGGCGGTTTCCAGGGAGCGCCTGATGGCGGCCAGGGGAATGTCCAGTTCCCGGCCGACGGCAATGGCGGCCAGGGCGTTGTAGACGTTGTGCAGCCCCGGAATGGACAGGGTAAATTCTCCCAGGTCCTCTCCCCGATGAACCACCGTGAACCGGCTTTTCATTTCTCCGAAGCGGATGTCGCGGGCCTGGTAATCGGCCTGGGTGCTCTGCCCGTATGTGGTCAACCGTTTCTTGATCCGGGGGAGGAGGCCCTGAAGCGGTTCACTGTCCAGGCAGAGCACGGCCAGGCCGTAAAAAGGGATACGATCGATAAAATCGAGAAAAACCTGTTTAATGGCATCCATATCCCGGTAAAAATCCAGGTGCTCCCGGTCTATATTGGTCACCACGGCAATTGCCGGAGAAAACTTGAGGAAAGAGCCATCGCTTTCGTCGGCTTCGGCCACGATAAAATCGCCTTTGCCCAGGACTGCGTTGCGCCCGATGCTTTTGAGCTTGCCGCCGATCACCACGGTGGGATCCAGCCCGCCTTCGGCCAGCACGCCGGAAACCAGGGAAGTGGTGGAGGTCTTGCCATGGGCACCGGCGATGGCCACGCTGTATTTGAGCCGCATCAGTTCCGCCAGCATCTCGGCCCGGGGAATTACCTGGATCGCCGCCTTCCGGGCGGCAGCCACTTCCGGGTTGCTTGGGTCGATGGCCGAGGAGACCACCACCACATCGGCGCCTTCGATCTGTTCGGCCTGGTGGCCCACATGAATACGCCCACCCAGACGGGCCAGATTGTCGGTAATGTCCGAAGATTTCAAATCCGATCCGGAAACCCGGTAGCCGAGGTTCAGGAGCAGTTCGGCGATGCCGCTCATTCCGATGCCGCCGATGCCGACAAAATGAATGTGGTATTTCTTCAGGTACATGGTTCGTTGCTCAATAAATTATAGCAATCATCTACGATGAACGCTGCCGCCTCGGGCTTGCCCAACGTCCTGGACCGTGCGGCCATGTCGGCCAGCATCGTCGGGTTTTCGGCCAGCCGATCCAGTCGCCCGGCCAGTTCAACGCCGGAAAGATCCTCTTCGAGCACCATCTGCGCGGCGCCCGCGTCCACCAGGGCCCGGGCGTTGAATTCCTGGTGATTGTCGGCGGCGTAAGGATAAGGAACGAACAAAGCCGCCTTTCCCAGGGCTGTCAGTTCGGCCACGGTGGTTGCGCCGGCCCGGCAGACCACCAGATCCGCCCGACGGTAGCGAGAGGCCATGTCGTGGAAAAAGGCTTTTACCTCGGCATCGATGCCGGCTTCGGCATAGGCCCGGGCCACATTCTCCTGGTCGGCGGCGCCGGTTTGGTGCACGATGCGGATGCCCTTTTTTTTTCTCAGGTGCGGCAGGGCTGCCACGAAGGCCATGTTGATAGCATGGGCGCCCTGGCTGCCGCCCACCACCAGAACCGTGAATCCCTTTTTCTCCCGGACTTCGACATCCTCGCCCTCGAGAAACGATTGGCGGACCGGATTGCCGCTGACCCGTTTTTTCTCGGGATCGATCCGGCCGCGGGTGGCTTCGAAACTGATGAAAATCCGCCGGGCAACCGGAAACAGAAGGCGGTTGGTGATCCCCGGCACCGTGTTCTGTTCACAGATCACCACCGGGATTCTTTTGAACCAGGCGGCCATGGCCACCGGACCGGCGGCGTACCCGCCCACGCCGACCACCAGGTCGGCCCGCATTTCACTGAGGATGCCGGCAGCCTGGAACAGGGCAACGGGAATTTTCAGTCCCGCCCGGGCCTTGGCCCACAGCCCCCTGCCCTTGATCCCCTCGATGGCAATGGTTCGCTGGGGATAGCCGGCCCTTTCCAGGGCTGCTTTTTCGAAGGGGTTGCCGACCCCCACGAAGAGGATTTCATTGTCCGGATCTTTCATCCGGAACGCTTCCGCCACGGCAATGCCGGGAAACAGATGACCGCCGGTGCCGCCGCCGGCAATGGCCACATGGAGCGGCCGCCGGATATCTCCGGTTTCAGTCGCGTGCATCCCGTGCTCCGATATTCATCATGATGCCCATTGCCGCCATATTGATCAGCAGGCTTGTGCCGCCATAGCTGAGAAACGGCAGGGTCAGCCCCTTGGTGGGCAAAAGCCCCATGGCCACGCCCATGTTGATGCAGACCTGCATGCCGATGGTTACCGTAATGCCCATGGCCAGAAAGGCGCCGAAACGATCCCGCGTATTGCGGGCGATGCGGATACCCCGCATCAGCATGACGGTATAGAGCAGAATCACGGCCATTACTCCCACCAGTCCCAGTTCCTCTCCGATGACGGAAAAGATGTAATCCGTGTGGGGCTCGGGGAGATAAAACAGCTTCTGGTAGCCCTTGCCGATGCCGGCCCCGGTCAGGCCCCCGGTGCCGAAAGCCATGAGCGAGTGGATGGTCTGCCACCCGGCGTCGGTCGGATCCTTCCAGGGGTCCAGAAAAATCAACAACCGCTTGAGCCGATAATTGGCCTGGATCATGACCCACGCGCCCATGGGCACAAGCAGCAAAAACACGGAAAAAAGGTGGGTCAGACGGCAGCCGCCCACAAAAAGCATGATCCACGTCAGGGCCGAAAAAATCACCACCGATCCGAAATCCGGCTGCGCCAGCAGCAGAGCGGTAAAAAGGCCCAGAACGAGAAAATGGGGCATGAACCCCACGGAAAAATCGCGCAGCAGTTCTCCTTTTTTGCTCATGGAGTAGGCAAGATAAATCACCAGCGCCAGGCGGGCCACTTCCGAAGGCTGAAAGCGCAGCGTTCCCAATTGCAGCCAGCGGGTGGAATTGTTGACGCTCACACCCCACCCGGTAAAGGCCACGGCAACCAGCATCGCCATGGAAACCGCCAGCAGCGGATAGACCAGCACCCGGTAGATGCGGTAGGGGATATAACTGAACCCCACCAGCACCACCATGCCGATCAGCGAAAAGGCAGCCTGCCTTTTCAAAAAGAAGTAATCGCTGCCGAACTTTTTCAGGGCCATGGCGCCGCTGGCGCTGTAGATCATGACGATGCCCATGCCCACAAGCATCAGCACGGGGAACAGCAGTCCCAGGTCATAAACCAACGGCTGCATCCCTTTTCTTTTCACGGCTGTGCTCATCCCAACATCTCCACGGCTTGCCGGAACCGATCTCCCCGCTGGGCATAGTTGTCAAACATGTCGAAACTGGCGCAGGCCGGAGAGAGCAGGACGGTATCTCCCGGGTCGGCCTTCTCCAGTGCTTTTTCCACCGCTGCCTGCATGGACCCCGCTTCGACGATTCCTTTTTCCGGATCGCCGGCCAGGGCCGTAACGATCTCGTCCCGGGCTTCTCCCATGGCCACCAGGGTCTTGACGTGCTCACGCACCCTGGATTTGAGCAGGGTGAAGTCTCCTTTTTTATTTCTCCCGCCCATGATCAGGATCACCGGCCGGTCGAAGCATTCCAGTGCCCTGTTGACCGCGTCCACGTTGGTGGCCTTGGAGTCGTTGACAAAGCGCACCCCGTGAACCGTGCCCACCGTTTCCAGACGGTGGGGCAGGCCCGTAAAATCATCGATGGCCTGCTGGATGCCCTCTTCGGTGGCCCCGTGCTCCCGGGCCGCCAGGCAGGCGGCGGCAATGTTCTCCCGGTTGTGGGGGCCGATCAGCCCGCTTTTTTCCAGAGAGAAACTGCTGTGCTCGCGGCCTCCGTTGACCATCAGGATCCGGTCCCGCAAAATCTTGGCCCCCTTGACCACGGCCCTTTCAGAGAACAACAGACAGCGGGATTCGGGTTGGTGACGGTCAAGCATGGCCGCCACGGTGGCATCCCTTTTGTTGAGAACCGCCGCATCGGTGGACTGCTGGTTGGCGAAAATGCGCCATTTGGATTCCGCATAGGCGTTGAAAGAGGGGTAGCGGTCCAGGTGATCGTCGCTGATATTGAGCATTACGGCCGTGGCCGGGTGAAAATCGAGGATGGTGTCCAACTGGAAACTGCTCACTTCAACCACCACCACATCGGCCCGCTCCCGGGGTTCGTCGACATAGGCAATCAGCGGCGTTCCGATGTTGCCGCCCACAAAGACCCGTTTGGCGCTTTTTTTCAGCATCTCTCCGACCAGTTCCGTCGTGGTCGTTTTGCCGTTGGTGCCGGTGACCGCCAGGATCGGCTCCCGGACAAAGCGCGAGGCCAGTTCCATCTCTCCGATCACCGGAACGCCCCGGGCCCAGGCCGGCTCAAAAACCGGCAGTGTGTGCGGCACACCGGGGCTGAGCACCACCAGGTCGGCTTTCGAAAAATCCTGGCTGTCGTGCCCCCCCAGCTTCAATTCCACATCCAGGTCCTTTAAGGCGGCAATCGGCGCGGCCAGCGATTCGGCCGACGCACGGTCGGTCACGGTGACCCGCGCTTGGCGGCCGACCAGGAACCGGGCCGCAGCCACGCCCGATTTTCCCAATCCCACCACAACCACTTGTTGATGCCGAAGGTCCATAGATTCTTATTTACTTTCTTCCCTCTTCCCTCGCCTGTCTTCCACCCCTACCTCAACTTCAATGTACTCATGGAAACCAGAGCCAGGGCGATGGCGATGATCCAGAAGCGCACGATCACCTTGGGTTCGGGCCAGCCTTTCAGTTCGAAGTGGTGGTGCAAAGGCGCCATGCGGAAAATGCGGCGGCCCTTGGTCATCTTGAAAAATCCCACCTGGAAGATCACCGAAAGGGCTTCGATGACGAACAGCCCGCCCACCAGCACCAGCAGGATTTCCTGTTTGGTAATCACGGCCACCGTTCCCAAAGAGGCGCCCATGGCAAGTGATCCCACGTCACCCATAAAAACCTGCGCCGGGTAGGCGTTGAACCACAGAAAGCCCAGCCCGGCACCGGCAAGAGCGCCGCAGTATACGGCGATTTCCCCGCAGCCCGCCACCGGGGTGATCTGCAAGTACTCGGCAATCCGGGCATGGCCGGCTACATAGGCGAAAATCATATACGTCACGGCGGCGATGGTCACCGGACCGATGGCCAGGCCGTCCAGCCCGTCGGTCAAGTTGACGGCATTGGAAGCGCCCACGATCACCAGGGCGGCAAAGGGGATGTAGCCCCATCCCGGGTCCGGGGTCAGGCGCTTGAAGAACGGTACGCTGAGTTTGGTGGAGAAGTCGGGAACCAGATAGGCCAGCAGGCCAATCAGCAATGCGAGCAGCACCTGGAGCGCCAGTTTCTGGCGGGCGGTGAGGCCCAGGTTCCGTTTTTTTACCTGCATCAGATAGTCGTCGATAAATCCGATGGTCCCGAATCCCAGCGTGGCCAGCAGCGTGATCCACACATAGCGGTTGGTCAGATCGGCCCACAGCATCGTTGCGCCGGTTACGGCAAAGATGATCAGAACACCGCCCATGGTCGGGGTGCCGGCCTTTTTCTGATGCTCCTTGGGACCTTCCTCCCGGATGTACTGCCCCACCTGCATCGCGGAAAGGCGTCGGATCACCCAGGGTCCCAGCAGAAAGCAGATCAAAAAAGCCGTCAGGCTGGCGTAAATGGTCCGGAAAGTGATGTACCGGAACACATTGAACGCCGCGATGGTTGTATGCAGCGGATATAATAGGTGGTAGATCATCTGGTTCTCTCTGTTGCCCAACGTGCGATTTCATCCGCCACTTCTTCCATGGCCATGCCGCGGGATCCTTTCACCAGGATCAAATCACCCGCCCGCAGCTCGTCGTTCAACTTCTCGATGATTTCGGCTTTGGTGCCGACAAAGATCCGATCATCGGTCATCTTTTCTTCCCTGGCTCCTGCGGCCATCTCTGAAGCGAAACGGCCGGCCGCATACAATCGGTCGATGCCGGCTTCGCCGACCGCCCGGCCGATCTTCCGGTGCAGGAGGTGGGACTGATCGCCCAACTCCAGCATGTCTCCCAGCACGGCCAGGGTGCGGCCTTCAGTTCCCATGTCCGCCAACGTCTCGATGGCCGCGGCCATGGATCCCGGATTGGCGTTGTACGTATCGTCCAGCAGCCGGATGCCGCCTTCCAGTTCGCGGATGGCCATTCGCCCGGCACCGGGCGAAAACGCTTCCAACCCGGCCTTGATGCGGTCCAGGGGTACGCCCAGAACCTCACCCGCCGCGGCGGCTGCCAGGGCGTTGGCCACCATGGCTTTCAGCGGCGTGGCCAGATGAACGTCGACTTGGCCCGACGTTGTAATCAGGGTGAAAACCAGCCCCGTCCCATAAGAACGGACATTCTCGGCCCGAATGCCGGCCCGGTCTCCGGTTCCGAAAAAAAGGACCGGGCAGGGACAGGCATCGGCCAGGGCCGCCACCCGAACGTCGTCCGCGTTGAGGATGGCCGTCCCGCCGGATCGAATGGTGGCCAGCAGTTCGCCTTTGGCCGCAGCAATGTTGTCCACCGAGCCCAAACCCTCCAGGTGGGCCGGAGCCACATTGGTGATGATGCCCACATCCGGCTGGCAGATTTCTCCCAGACGGGTGATTTCGCCGGGGTGATTCATCCCCAGTTCGACGACGGCGGCTTCGTGCTGCGGTGCCCGCCGCAGCAGCGTCAAAGGCAAACCGATATGGTTGTTCAGATTGCCCTGAGTGCCCAGGGTCGCATACTTTCCGGACACCACCTGCTCGGTGAGCATGCGGGTCGAGGTCTTCCCGTTGGAGCCGGTGATCGCCAGGACGGTGAGCGGTTTCCGGTTGCGGTTGAACCGGGCCAGGTCGCCCAGGGCCGCGGTGGTGTCCGCCACGGTCACGCAGGCCGCGCCCGACGCCCGCAATTGATCCAGCGGCAGGTTCGCCGTCTGGTCTTCGGCCACCACGAACCCCTGTCCCCCTTTTGCCAGCACGTCGGCCACGAACCGGTGCCCGTCGTGGGACTCGCCGGCGATGGCCACGAAAATGCGGTCTGGGTCGATGGTGCGCGAATCGATGCCGATGCCGGCAAACTCCCGGCCATCGGTTCCGGAAACCAGGGACCCGCCGGTGGCGTCCAGCACATCACGGATTGTCCACCTGTAAGGAGTCACGGTTTCACGCTCCTGTCCGGCCCGCAGCCAGGACCTGGCGGGCGGCTTCGCGATCGTCGAAATGGATCGTCCTGTCGGCCAGGATCTGGTAGGTTTCATGTCCCTTGCCCGCAATCAGCACGGCATCCCCAACTCCGGAGACCTTAATGGCCGTAGCGATGGCCGTCATGCGGTCCGGCTCCACCAGGTATCCGGATCCGCTCCATTTCTCATCCAGGTTCCCGATCACGTCCTGGGCGGAAAAACGCCGCTTGCCGGTCCGCCGCATGCCGACCTCCACCTGATCGATGATCGCCAGCGGGTCCTCGCTGCGGGGATTGTCCGAGGTCACCACCGCCAGGTCGCTGAGCCGGGCGGCGATCTCGCCCATGATCGGCCGCTTGCTGTTGTCCCGGTCCCCGCCGCAGCCGAATACGGTGACGATCCTGCCGGCGGTCAGGTTGCGCAGGGCCGTGATGGCGTTTTCCAGCGCATCGGGGGTGTGGGAATAGTCCACAAAAACGGTTCTCCCGCTGTCGTCTGCGATCCGCTCCAGCCTGCCGGGCACGCAGGGTGTGGCATCGGTTCCGGCGGCAATGGCTGCAACCGGAAGGCCCAACCCCAATGCCGCTCCGGCGGCACTGAGAATATTTTCCAGGTTGAAATCGCCCACCAGCGGCGATTCGAAAGGAATCTCACCGCAGGCGGAGGCAATACCGCCGCGAATGCCGGCCAGATCCCGGACAACGCCCAAAGGCGTCAGGTCACCCTCGCCGTAGGCCGCCGTCCGCAGAACCGCACTTCCCAACATTTCGGCCAGCTCCCTTCCCTTGGGATCGTCGGTGTTGACCACGGCCCGCACGGGAACCTCGCTGTCCACGGGTTTGAGAAATTCGGTGAACAGCCGCTTCTTGCAGGCCCAGTAGCGGTTCATGTCGCCATGGTAGTCCAGATGATCCTGGGTCAGATTGGTGAACACCGCCAGATCGAAACGGCAGCCGTCCACCCGATGCAGGTCCAGGGCATGGGACGAGACTTCCATGACCGCGTGGGTGACCCCCGCATCGGCCATCTGCCGCAAAATACCTTGCAGTTCCAGAGATTCGGGCGTGGTCACCGGGTTGTCGAAAACCTGGTCCCCATAGCGATAATTGATGGTTCCCACCACGCCGGGACGCTTGCCGGCCCGGGTCAGCATCTTTTCCAGCAGATAGGTAACGGTGGTCTTGCCGTTGGTGCCGGTGACCCCCACCAGGGTCATCTGCCGGGAGGGATCGTCGTAGAACCGGCAGGCCAGCCGGGCCAGGGCTTCCCGTGCGTCCGCCACCCGGTAAACCACGGCGTCGACCGTTACCGGCCGGCTGCAGACTACGGCGACCGCTCCCCGGGAAAGCGCGTCGGGGATAAATCGATGGCCGTCCTGGGCCAGTCCTTCCACGGCCACGAACAGGGACCCCGGCGCGGCCTTACGCGAATCGTAGCAGACCGCCGTGATTTCGGGATCACCGAAGCGCTCCAATCCGGTGGAGGAAAGGACGTTCAGCCGGTTCGTGAGTACTGAAAGCTTCATCCCTTGGCCCTGTTTCCCCGGGACACCCGCAACCGATCGGCATCGGGTCCCGGGGGGATATTGAGGTAGCTCAAGGTTTCCAGAGCGATCTTGCGAAAAGCCGGAGCCGCGACGATGCCGCCGTAGTTCTGGTTGCCGGGCTCGTCCACGATCACCAGGATGGTCAACTCCGGATGGTCCGCCGGCGCGAACCCCAGAAAGGAAGATAGATAGCGCCCCTTGGCATAGGTGCCGCTGTCGTCGATCTTCTGGGCCGTACCGGTCTTGCCGCACACGCTGTACCCCTCCAGGGCCGCGTTGACGCCCGTACCGCCTTCGGTAATCACGGTTTTCAGGATGCGGCGCACTGTCCTGGCCGTCTGCGCGGAGACGACCCGCCGCACCGGCTGGGGATCATAGGACTTGACCGGCCTTCCCTTGCGGTCCGTTACCGCTTTGACAAGCATCGGCTTCATGAGCATTCCGTCGTTGGCGATGGCCGAGGCGGCTGCGGCCAGTTGAATGGCCGATACCGAAATGCCCTGGCCGAAAGAGATGGCGCCGGTATCGATGGCGGACCAGTTCTTGAAACTGCTCAGGCTGCCGGCCGTCTCACCGGGACAGGCGATGCCCGAGCGCCGGCCGAATCCGAAGCTTTGCAGGTATTCATAAAGCTGCTGGGCACCGAGTTTTTCGGCCATTTTGACGGCCCCGATGTTGCTCGAGTATTTGACGATCTGCTGCAGCGACAGCCAGCCGTGGGATTTGGTGTCGTGAATCACGTTCCTGCCGATGCGATATTCGCCGTTCTCACAGTAGAAAATCGTGGAAGGCGAACAGATGTTCTTGTCGATTGCCGCGGCCACACTGAAAATCTTCATCGTCGATCCGGGTTCGAAAGGATCGGTGACGACCCGGTTGCGCCACAACTCCCGCCCGTAAGTCCGGAAACGGTTGGGATTGAAAAAGGGGTATTGGGCCAGCGCCAGCACCTCTCCGGTGGCCGGGGCCATGACGATCGCCATTCCCGAGCGCCCCTTGAATTCGCTCACCGAAGCCTCCAGAGCTTTCTGGGCGATGTGCTGGATGGTGCGGTCGATGGTCAACACGACGTTGTTGCCTTCGGTCGGCGGCAGTTCTCCGACGCCTTCGAAGCGGTCGTTATGGGCATCCTTGAGGACGGTGATCTCCTTTTCCCGTCCCTTGAGGTCGGCGTCGAAGTAGAATTCCAACCCTTCGAGGCCGTGGCCGTCGATACCGGAAAAGCCGAGCAGTTGCGCCGCCAGGGTCTTGCTGGGATAGTAGCGGCTGTGCTCGGTGATAAAGTCGATGCCTTTCATATCCAGCTTCCGCACCGCTTCGGCCTGGCTGGGGATGGCCTGGCGTTTGAGCCACACGAAAGATCGCTTGGGATTCAGTTTTGCGTACACGTCCCGCTGACGCTGCCCCAGGGCTTTGGCCAGCCGGACGGACGCCGCCTGGCGGTCGGGGAACACTGCCGGATGGGCCGCGATGGACACGCTTTCGATGCTCACCGCCAGCGGGCTGCCGTTGCGGTCGAAGATGGTACCGCGCTTGCCCTGGATCACCGTGGAGCGCTCGTATTGACCGGCGGCCCGTTCGGAGAGCCAGGCGCCCTTGAACACGTGCAGCCGCACGGCCTGGGCACAGATGGCCGTAAGGGCCATGAGAAAAAGCCCACCCACGATGCCTGCCCGCATCCGTGTGCGCGTCGTCGCCTTGGTTGTCGCTTTGGTCGTCGTCATGGCAGTGTCACCGTCCGTTGGGCGTCGGGCATGATCAGGCCCAATCGGGTTCTGGCAATGGTTTCGATCCGCTCCGGCGATTTGAGCCGGGCCAGTTCGATATTCAATGTGCTGCGCACCTTGATCAGCGTTTCGTGGCGGCTCTTCTCCTTTTCGATGGCATAGCCGGTGTTGACGCATTGAACCCGGCACCAGACATAGAACAGGCCTTGCAGGAAAAACAGCGCCATCAAGGCAATCCAGACGCCGGTCATGGCCGTTCGAGCCGGCCGGACCCGACGGTTCTTCGAAGGGGCCGCTCCAGTTTCCACATCCTGGCGCATTGCCCGGGCCATCTGTTTCACCGCCCCGGTCATCCCAACTTCTCCACCGCTCGAAGGCGTGTGCTGCGGGCCATGGGATTGTCGCGGATCTCCGCGTCCGATGGCCGCACCACCTTGCGCGTCAGCAGCCGCACGGTCGGCCGGCGCCCGCAGGTGCATTGAGGAAAAGACGGCGGGCAGGTGCACGGATCCGCCATCTCCCGGAAGCGATGCTTCACGATCCGGTCTTCCAGCGAATGAAAAGCGAGCACACACAGCCGGCCGGTCGGTTTGAGAAGATCCACGGCCACATCCAGAAAGCGTTCCAGAACCTCCAGTTCACGGTTCACGGCAATGCGCAGCGCCATGAATACGCGGGTGGCGGGATGGATCCGCTGGGATCGGGATGCGGCGGCGGGAATGGCCTGCTCCACCAGACGGGCCAGTTGGCCGGAGGTGGCGATGGGCTGTTTTTGCCGGGCAGCAACCAGATGGCGGGCGATTTTTCCGGCCCAACGCTCTTCGCCGTACCGGCTGAAGGTCTGCGCCAGTTCCCGTTCGCTTAACGTGGCCACCAGATCGGCGGCCGTCACGTTGGATTCGACATTCATGCGCATATCCAGCGGTTCGTCCCGCATAAAGCTGAATCCGCGTTGACTTGCCTCGATCTGGTGCAGCGAAAGCCCGATATCGATGAGGATGCCGTCCACGGATTCGATTCCCAGTCGAGAAAGGATGGACGGAAGGTCCACGAAATTGCCATGGACGATATGTATCCGCAATTCGCCTATGGGAAGCACCCGGCGGGCCCGATCGATGGCATCGAGGTCCTGATCCACGCCGACAAGCACCCCGTCCGGCGCAATCCGTTCACAGATACGCCGCGCGTGGCCGCAGCCACCCAGCGTACCGTCCACAATCGTTTTCCCCGGCCGACAGGCCAACATGTCCACGGCCTCTTGGGGCATGGCGGTGACATGATAGCCGGACACGGGTTAGAGCCCCAACAGGGCAATCTCGCGCCGCACCTGTTCGTTGGCCATATCCCTTTCCTGAAGCCCGTTTTCCCGGTCCCAGTTTTCCCGGGACCAGATCTCGAACCGGTCCAGCACGCCCACCAGGACGATGTCCTTGTCCAGCTCGGAGTACTGCTTCAAGAAGGGAGGAATCAGCACGCGTCCCTGGGCGTCACACTTGCAGTCCTGGGCGCCGCCGATAAAAAAACGCTGAAAGCGGCGCATCTCCTCGCTTTTTTCGGGGAGATGAAGTATTTTCTGTTCCAGTTCTTCCCACCGGTCATGGGCATAGGCAAAAAGGCAACGGTCCATGCGGGTGATCATGATACTGTCCGTACCGCTATCTTTGATCACCTCGCGAAAGCGCGTCGGAACGATGATTCGCCCTTTTGGGTCGATGGTATGAAAGGAGCTTCCCCGAAACATGCGTCACCATTATCATCCACTTCAATCCACTTTGAATGGATAAAAGTACAAATTTTATAATGTGTCAAGAAAAAACTTATATTTCGAAGGAAATTTTTATCAATAATTTTTGAAAGTTAAGCACATAAAAACGGGGTCGTCAATGCTGTGGAGTAAAGTGGAGCCTAAATGCCACTTATCTTCCAAAAACGAGCATGCGCCCGAAGAGCGATTTTCGTGCCTCCCGGACGCTTTTTTTTGGTTGCCTGGACCGGCGGTTTCCGATATCGATATTCAGCCATGCGCGCTCCTGCCTCGGTCATTTAACGAAAAAACCCCGAACGGAAACCGAACCATTGAAAATCGAGCAATTTTTTTACGGCGGCGACAACCTGGGATACCTGCTTTATTCCGGCGGCCGTGCCCTGGCCATCGATGGCGGCGCCGTTGAGGAGATGCTCACCTTTTTGGGCCTCAACCGGCTGGAGTTGGAAGCGGCCACCAATACCCATGGCCATGGCGACCACACCGTCGGAACCCGCGAGCTGTTGCAATCCACCGGCGCCGACTATTTAGACCACCGGGACTTTTCCGACAGCCAGGTCATCGACCTGAACGGCGAGGCGGTGACCGTCCGCCTGACCCCGGGCCACACCATGGATTCGGTAACCTTTGCCACCGGGGATTTTCTGGTCACGGGCGACACCCTGTTCAACGGCACCGTGGGCAACTGTTTCTCGGGAGACCTGAAGGCCTTCTACCGATCCATCCGCCTGCTCATGGACTATCCCGGGGCCACGCGCGTGTATGCCGGCCATGATTACGTCGCCGAATCGCTGGCCTTCGCCCGGCACCTGACCCCGGACAATGCGGCCATCGACCGTTACGCGGCCCGCTATGACAAGACCCACGTGGTTTCGACCCTCGACGAAGAGCGGGCCGTGAATCCTTATCTGCGATTCAACGATCCGGAAATTGTCCGGTTGCTCGAATCCAGGGGGCTGCCCACGAAAACGGCGGTTCAGCGCTGGGAAGGAATCATGTCCATCGAATGAAAGCCGTGAGAAAATGAAGCGCATGCCCGAACCCTACGTTCCCGCCCAAGAAACGGACGCAGCGGATTTGACCGCCTCCGAAGCGGACCTGCTGGCCGATATCCGGCGCCGGGCCAAGGCTTATTTCTCACAGGCCAAAGGCAGCCACGACTGGGACCACACCCTGCGGGTGCACCGGCTTTGCCGGCATATCGGGGCCGCCGAAGGGGCCGATCTGCTTGTGGCCGAAGCGGCCGCCTACCTGCACGACATCGGCCGCGCCTATCAGGACCGTTCCAATGGCCACCTCTGCCATGCCGAGAAGGGGGCGGCCATGGCGCGCGAGATGCTGGCAGCGTTGCCACTCGCCGAACACCGGCGGGAAAACATCATTCACTGCATCGCCGCCCATCGTTTCCGCCGGGGAGAAGACCCGCGGACAATGGAAGCCCGCGTGGTCTTCGATGCCGACAAACTGGATGCCATCGGTGCGGTGGGCATCGCCCGGGCCTTTCTGTTTGCCGGCGAGTTGGGTGCCCGGCTGCACAGCCCGGAAATCGATGTGACCCGGGCACCGGCCTACTCCAGCGACGACACGGGATACCGGGAGTACCTGGTGAAGCTGTCCAAAATCCATGAGCGCATTCTGACACCCGCCGGACGGCGTCTGGCCGAGGAGCGGCATCGGTTCATGGCCGGCTTCTTCGAGCGGTTTTTGAAAGAATACGAAGGAGTAAAGTGACGAATCCGTCAAACTTTTTGCGATTGCATTGGAGGCACACACAACATGACAATGAACAGAGTAGAGAAAATCGATGACCGCGTGCGTGTGAAGCATGTCTTGATCAGCGTTTCCGACAAAACCGGTCTGGAAACCTTCGTTCCCCGGCTGCTGTCGGTCAATCCGGAGCTGCGTATCTTTTCCACCGGCGGCACCTTCGCCCGGCTCAACGAGATCCTGGGCGGCCGGGCAACAGGGCGTCTCACCCAGGTGTCCGACTACACCGGCCAGCCGGAGACCCAGGGCGGCCTGGTAAAGACGCTGGATTTCAAGATTTACCTGGGACTTCTCACCGAAACCTACAATGACGCCCACCAGGCCGACCTGGCCCGGACGCAGGCGGTGCCCATCGACATGGTGGTGGTCAACCTCTACCCGTTCAAGGAAACCATCGCCAAACCCGGCGTCACCCCGGAGCAGGCCCGGGGCAACATCGACATCGGCGGCCCGTGCATGATCCGCGCCTCGGCCAAGAACTTCATTCGCGTAGCTTCGGTGGTCGATCCGGGCGACTACGAATCCATCGCCGACGAGATGGCCACCGGCGACGGACGCGTTTCCCTGGCCATGCGCTACCGGTTGGCCTGCAAGGCTTTCGCCCACACGGCCGCCTACGATACCACCATTGCCGGCTATCTGGCCGACACGGCCTTTGCGGACATCGAGAAGGAGTATGATTTCTGAGGACGGAAGACAGAGGTCGGAAAACGAAAGACTGAGAACGGAAGTCCGATCCCAAATCGCCGGCTTCCAATATTCGTTTTTTCATTTTCAATAACATTACCCGTATCGGGTGCCCTGCAAGAAATGGTGAATTTTGGTTCAGGCCAAGGCCGCAGCGAGGTTGATACCGCAGGCGTAGCAGCGCTACGTTGAGGATTTCAGCCGAGCGAGAACGCCGGCCTGGGCCGAAAGGCGCCGTTTCTTGCAGGGTACTGGACCAAGGAGTTTTCTTATGGCTGACGACTTGAAAAAGATGTACCGCACCATCATGGACGACCACTTTCCCCCTCAAATGGAGATCAGCTTTGTCGACGGAGACCAGCGGCAAACCCTTTTCTATGAGAAAGTCACCTGGACCATCGACGGCGTCCAGAAGGGGCTGCGCTACGGCGAGAACCCCGGTCAGGAGGCGGCCCTGTACCGCATGGTCAACGGCAATCTGATTCTCGGTGAAACCGAGATCATTCAACCCGGCCAGTACCTGGCATCGGACATCGAACTGCTGCAGTCCGGCAAGCACCCCGGCAAGACCAATCTCACCGATGCGGACAACTCGCTCAATATTCTCCGCTATTTCACCAATCGACCCACGGCGGTGATTGTCAAGCACAACAACCCCTGCGGCGTAGCCCAGGCTGAAACCCTTGAACAGGCTTACGTCAAGGCCAACCTCGCGGATCGGGTGGCCGCCTTCGGCGGATGCATCGCCCTGAACCGCAGTGTGGACAAGGCCGCCGCCGAGGCGGTTTGCAGCCAGTATGCCGAAGTGGTCGTGGCCCCGGATTTCGAGCCGGGCGTCATGGACATCTTTTCTCGTAAAAAGAATCTGCGGGTGATCCGCATCGGCAATATCGACCGCTTGCAGCAGTTCGTCGGGAAGCGCTGCGTCGAATTCAAAAGCCTGATCGACGGCGGCATCATCGCCCAGTGGTCCTTCGTGCCGCAGACCCGCACCAGGGAAGACCTGAAGCCGGCCAGCTGCGAAGCCAACGGCAAAACCTACCGGATCGACCGCATGCCCACGGACAGCGAATATGAAGACCTGCTGTTCGGCTGGCTGGTCGAAGCGGGGGTCACGTCCAATTCAGTACTTTATGTCAAGGATCTGGTCACCGTCGGGATCGGCACCGGCGAGCAGGATCGGGTGGGAGTGGCCGAGATCGCCCGGGACAAAGCCTACCGCAAGCTGGCCGACCGCTACAGCTTTGACGCCTGGCAGATCCCGTACAACGACCTGAACGACGAGGAGAAAAAAGCGGAGGTCGACGCACGGGTAAACGCTGAAAAGGGCGGACTTATCGGCGCATCCATGATCAGCGACGCGTTCTTTCCCTTTCGGGACGGGGTGGACGTGGGCATCCGCGAAGGAATCACCGCGGTGGTGCAGCCCGGCGGATCGACCAACGATTACCAGTCAATCGAGGCGTGCAACGAGGCCGGGGTGACGATGGTTTATACCGGACAGCGCAGTTTCAAGCACTAAGGCCCTTTTTCTTCCCCCAAACCCTTGTTTCATGCGGTTTCGCTGTTGACACGCTTAAAAAATTGCTGTAATGCCAAAACATAAGCCTCAATTATTAGGTTCCCGCTTCTTCACACCCATCAAAGGAGGAAAAGATGACCAAAGCTGAAATCGTTGAGAAAATGGCAGCCGACGCCGGCATCACCAAAGTCGCCGCCGCAGCCGCACTGGATTCCTTTACCGGCAACGTGGCCAAGGCCCTGAAGAAAAAAGACGGTAAAGTGACCTTGGTCGGTTTCGGAACCTTCATGAAGGTGCGCCGCAAAGCCCGCAAGGGACGCAACCCCCAGACCGGCGAAGTCATCAAAATCAAAGCCGCCAACGTTGTGAAGTTCAAACCGGGCAAGAAGTTAAGAGACGCCGTGTAAATTCGCACACCGCGCAAGATTTCAAAAGGCGACCTGCCGGGCTCATTGGAGCCGTCAGGTCGCCTTTTTTATTACATAGTATTCAGGCGGTCATCGTCCTTCGGAATACCGTTAGCGCCCGCTCCACGTCATCTGCGGTCACATGATAGTTGAGTACGGCCCGCATCCGGTCCGGCGCCGTCGGAAGAACAAGCACGCCGCTGTCGGCCAGCCGGGGCACCAGTGAGGGAGCGTCCATGCCTTCACGAACCACGCGAAAGTAGACAATATTGGTGGTGACCCGTTCAGGGTCGATTTCCAGGCCGGGCGTCTGTGCCAGGCCCATGGCCAGTTTCCGGGCGTTGGCGTGATCCTCGGCCAGGCGATCCACCATTTCGGTCAGCGCCACGATGCCGGCCGCGGCGATGATGCCGGCCTGGCGCATCCCGCCGCCAACGGATTTTCGCATTCTTCTCGCCTGGGCGATAAAATCTTTTTCTCCGCAGACCACCGACCCTACCGGGGAGGCCAGGCCCTTGCTCAGGCAGAAGGTCACCGAATCCGCCGGGGCCGCCAGTTCGGCCGCATCCACGCCCAAGGCAACGGCGGCGTTGAAAATGCGCGCGCCGTCGATGTGCAGCTTCAGGCCATGCCGGGCGGCCAGTTGCCCCACCGCATGGGTGTAGGCCGGTGCCAGCGGCACGCCATTGCAGCGATTGTGGGTATTCTCCAGGATGATCAGCCGCGACCGGGGAAAGTGCACATCGTCGGGACGGATGGCGGCCTCGATGGCATCAAGGGGGATGGTGCCGTCGTCGGCATTGGCCAGGGTCCGCGGGTGGATGCCCCCCAGGGCCGAGGCCCCTCCCTGTTCGTAGAAGAACACGTGGGACTGGTCGCCCAGAAGGGTTTCGTCGCCCCGCCCGCAGTGGGCCAGTTGGGCCACCAGATTGCCCATGGTGCCCGAGGAAACCAGCAGGGCCGCCGGTTTTCCCATGCGTTGGGCCGCCATTTCCTCCAGCCGGTTGACGGTGGGGTCCTCCTTGAACACATCGTCCCCCACCTCGGCCTCGGCCATGGCTTTTCTCATGGCCGCCGTCGGCCGGGTAATGGTGTCCGAGCGCAGGTCGATGATCTCCATAATTGGTTATCCTTTGGTGGTAAGGCGCACCTGAACCGCGTTGGCGTGGGCCCCCAGGCCTTCCACCGTGGCCAGGCGGATGATGTCGGGGGCCTCTTTTTTAAATGCCTCCGGCGAGTAACGGATCAGGCTGGTCTTCTTCACGAAGTGCTCCACGGAAAGGGCGGAGGAAAAGCGCGCCGTGCCGGCCGTGGGCAGGACGTGGTTGGGGCCGGCCACATAGTCGCCCACCGGTTCGGGCGTATAGTTCCCCAGGAAAATGGCGCCGGCATTGCGCAGTCGCGGGGCCACGTCCATGGCATCGGCCACCTGAAGCTCCAGATGCTCGGGGGCGATGCGGTTGGCCAGATCGATAGCCGTTTCCAGGTTCTCGACCACCATGATGGCGCCGAAAGCGGCCAGACTCTGGCGGGCGATATCGACCCTGGAAAGAGCCTCCAGTTGATTTTCCACTTCGGTTTTCACCGCCCGGGCCAGTTCCGCCGAAGGGGTGACCAGAATGGCCGAGGCCAGCACGTCGTGCTCGGCCTGGCTGAGAAGATCGGCGGCAGTAAATGCCGGATTGGCCGTATCGTCGGCAATCACCAGGATCTCGCTGGGGCCGGCGATCATATCGATGCCCACCGTACCGGCCACCAGTTTCTTGGCCAGGGTGACGTAGATGTTTCCCGGACCGACGATCACGTTGACCCGAGGCACCGTTTCGGTGCCATAAGCCAAAGCGGCGATGGCCCAGGCGCTGCCCATTTTGTAGACGGCATCCACACCGGCTTTCTGTGCAGCCACGAGAAGCTGAGGGGCGACTTCTCCCGAGGGGGTGGGCGGGGTGGCCATGACCACTTTGGGCACGCCGGCAATCCTGGCCGGAATGGCGCCCATGAGCACCGAGGAAACCAAGGGGGTCGTGCCGCCCTTGCCGCCCGGCACGTAGACGCCGGCGGCATCCACGGGGTTGACCATCTGGCCCAGAAGGGTGCCGGAACGCCGGGTGTCGATCCACGATTTGGGCAGTTGCTGGCGGTGAAAGGATTCGATCTGGTCGGCTGCACGATTCAGCGCCCGTATGAAGTTCCGGTCCACCTGCTTTTTGGCCGCCAACATCTCTTCCGGAGTGACCGCCAGGTTCTTTTCGGACATTTTGGGGGCGTCGAACTCCCGGGTGTAGCGGATCAGGGCGCTGTCCCCGTTTTGCCGGACATCCTTGATAATCCGGGTCACGGTCTGGACGTCTTTCTTCCTGAAGTCGATCTCCCGCCCGACGATGGCTTTCAGTTTCTTCTCCGCCGCAGTAGACGGGTAGTTAAATATTTTCATGGAACGTTTCCTTTCCAAGGAGAATCCGGTATCTCTCTATAGGTGCACGGTTTGCTCGAGATCACCCTTCGGATATAAAATCATTTGCGTACACCGAAACAATGCAATCGTTTTTCCGGATTGCCGGTGGCTTACAACGGCATCCCATACCTGCGTGGTTCTCCCCATGTGAACCGGATGGGTGACACAGGCAATGGTTCCTTCCCGCGCGGTTCCCAGGTGGTTGGACTTGAGTTCAATGGTGGTGAATCCTGACGCACCTTCCGGCAAATTAGCGAGACATCCGTTGCCGCACGATGTATCTGCCAGCGTTACCACGCTGCCGGCAAAGAGAAATCCGTTCGGGGCGATGTTCGCTTGGTTGACTTCCATTTCTGCTCTGACTTCGGCTTTACTGATTGAGGTAACGACAATACCGAGGTAACCTGGCAACTTGTCCGCAAATATCTCATTCAAACGTTCTGGGGTGGGCAAAACTCCTCCTTGTTATGGTGCATTTTGATCTTAAACAGGAGCAGCTTCTACCCCATTTTAAGTTCGCGGGTCAAATACTAATCTTCGATGGCAGTTGGAGGAGTAAGTACTCTTCCCTTTTCTGAAATCTTGAATAGTACCCATCCAAAAATAGGCACTAAATGCGGTCACTGGTTGCCAATTTAATCCCCAACCCGACAAACAATGCACCGAGACCACGATGCATTACCGAACATCGCAGAAAATCCTGACCGCACACCTCCTTTTGCCGTTTGACCCAAAATGAAGGCCATATCCGGGCCCGGAGACAGGTTTAACAAAACGGCGGCTGTAAAAAAGGTGGCCCAATGGACCAGGGAATAATCGAACATTCTTATTCGGCTCCTTTATTTACCAAAGATACATACTTGATTTTTTGTTGAGAATCTTTAATTCAACATATTCGGAACAAGAAGTACCGGCAACGCCATAGCAGACATGCAGCGGCAACAAATGCTCTTCTCTCGGATGGCAATATCTTGCATGGGGCGCCTTTTCCCAGTTTTCTAGTCTCCCGGTTCTTTCGGATTCATCCATATCCGGGTTGGAACAGGTATCGATCAACCATTGTTCGAACGCTTCATTCATGGCTTTGCTATCGATTGTTTCCGGTTCAAAAAATGCCCTCATATTGTGAAAAGAAAAACCAGAACCGATGATCAGCAAGCCATCATCGTTTATGCCGGAAAGAGCGGACCCTATTTTGATATGGTCGGCAGGGTCCAGGCCTTTAACCAAAGAGATCTGGACACAGGGGATATCTGCATCGGGAACCATTATTTTTAAGGGCACGAATAATCCGTGGTCAAAGCCTCTTTGTTCATCCAGCCGCGATTCGATGCCTGATTTGTTGAATAATTCCTGGATTTGCTTTGCTAACATCGGTTCACCAGGGCACGGATATTCAATGAGATAGGACGCTTCGGGAAAGCCGTAATAATCATAAATCAGTGAGGGCTTTTCCGCAGAAGTAATTGTGGGGATTTCTTCTTCCCAATGAGCGCTTATCACGATAATAGCAGATGGCTTTTTGATTGTTGAAGATAGATATTCCAGGTTTTCAACCATCTGCGAGTGCCCCGGATCACCGAGCAACGGCAAGGGACCGCCTCCGTGAGACAAGTACAAGACACAAGGATTTTTATTACCCACTATTTCTTCCTTTGATACGTTTCACCTGGCATTAAAGGCGCCTATCAAAAGCTAAAAAGGGTTCCTTTAGGGTGTATCCGTTTAGAACGCACCCATATCTGCTGCCAACTGAAGCCGGTTGGGCATAGGCCCTGCTATTTTTCCTCGCTGCCGATAAAGCGATAAATGACTGCGCCCAGCAAGCCGCCTGCAATCGGTGCCACCCAGAACAGCCAGAGCTGCGAAATTGCCCAATCCCCCACAAATACAGCAACCCCTGTGCTGCGGGCCGGATTCACGGATGTGTTGGTCACGGGGATGGATATCAAATGGATGAGGGTCAGGCACAACCCGATGGCGATCGGCGCAAACCCCTGCGGCGCACGATGATCCGTGGCCCCAAGAATGACCACAAGAAACATCATAGTCATTACCACTTCGGTGATCAATGCCGCCGACAGACTGTACCCGCCCGGCGAATGAGCGCCGTAGCCGTTCGAAGCGAACCCTGCGGAAAGATCGAAGCCCGTCTTGCCGCTGGCGATAAGGTACAAAACACCGCCGGCGACAACGGCGCCGAAAACCTGTGCGACGATATAAGGGACCAGATCTTTTGCCGGAAACCGTCCGCCGGCCCACAGGCCGAACGAGACGGCCGGATTGAGGTGGCAGCCGGATATGTGCCCGATAGCGAAAGCCATCGTCAGCACGGTAAGGCCAAAGGCCAGGGCAACGCCGAGAAGACCGATGCCGACATCCGGGAACGCGGCAGCCAGGACGGCGCTGCCGCATCCGCCAAGAACCAGCCAGAAGGTGCCAAAGAATTCTGCAACATACTTATTCATTCATAATCTCCTTTTTCAGTTTTAAGACATCCAATGGTGATAAACGTCTCCTGCTTCCCCGCAACAACGTTCAAAGCCGATGGGCGGGTCCACCGGAGCGCAACACCAATATGAAAAGTACCACAGAACGCCTGTATTGCAACCGGATTCTCCGGGTTTGCCGGACATTGAACCAAAATCACGATCTGATTGATGTTACGAGTTGACATCCAGCGGTTTCTATCGGTAGAAGTACAGGTTCCATATGCGTATTCGATGTTTTTCGGGCCGAACCACCGCGCCCCTGACCTATTCCAAATGGAGGTTGCCACGATGAAAGCGGACAGAATCTACAATTTCAATGCCGGGCCGGCGGCCCTTCCCCTGCCGGTGCTGGAAGAAATCCAGGAATCCTTTCTCAACTTCGCCGGCTCCGGCATGTCGGTCACTGAAATCAGCCACCGATCCAAGTGGTTCGACAATGTCATCAACGATGCCATCGCGCGGGTCAAACGGATACTGCAACTGGATGACCGCTTTCATGTGCTCTTTGTCCAGGGCGGGGCCAGTATGCAGTTCTGCATGGTGCCCATGAACCTGCTGGGCGCCGGCGATTCGGCCGACTACGTCAACACCGGCACATGGTCCACCAAGGCCATCAAAGAAGCCGAAATTCAAGGAAAATCCATTCAGGTGGTGGCCTCTTCCGAAGACCGCAATTTCGCCTACATTCCCAAGGAGATTGCCTTTTCGCCGGATGCCGTCTTCACCCACATCACATCCAACAACACCATCAAGGGAACCCAGTGGGCTCAGTTTCCCGATACCGGTGGAGCGCCCATCGTGTCGGACATGAGTTCGGATATCTTTTCGCGGCCCCTGGAAATGGAAAAATTCGGCCTGATCTATGCCGGAGCCCAAAAAAATATGGGACCGGCCGGCGTTTGCCTGGTCATCATCCGTGACGACCTGCTGGCCCGGACACCCAAAGACATTCCGACCATGCTGCGCTACACCACGTTTGCCGATAAAAATTCCATGTTCAACACCCCGCCCTGCTTTGCCATCTACACGGTGCAGCTGGTGCTCAAGTGGCTGGAGGAAACGATCGGCGGGTTGGGCAAGATGGAAGAACTGAACCGGAAGAAAGCCGGGCTGCTCTACGATTTTATCGACCGGAGCGATTTCTACCGGGCGACGGCGGACAAGGACAGCCGTTCGTTGATGAACGTTACGTTCCGCCTGCCCAGCGAAGAACTGGAAGCCGCCTTTGTGGCCGCCTCCCTGGAAAACGGTATGGGCGGTCTCAAAGGCCACCGCAGCGTGGGCGGATGCCGGGCATCCATATACAACCCCAC
Source organism: uncultured Desulfosarcina sp. (assembly GCF_963668215.1). Classification (NCBI taxonomy): domain Bacteria; kingdom Pseudomonadati; phylum Thermodesulfobacteriota; class Desulfobacteria; order Desulfobacterales; family Desulfosarcinaceae; genus Desulfosarcina; species uncultured Desulfosarcina sp. The sequence continues at coordinate 3,642,736 of NZ_OY764190.1, read as the reverse complement.
GCCCCTGGCCGCGGTGGAATCTTTGGTGGACTTCATGAAAACCTTCGAACGCGACAACGGATAGCGTCCGGTTCTGCCAATCCCCACCAAAGGGAACAATTGCTTTGTATACTCCTGCGTGGGAGCTTCCAGGCGCAATTTGAGTTGAATCGCGGCTGGAAGCTCCCACGCGGCCCTGCCCTCCCGGAGAATGTGCAAACCCACCTGCCTGCTGTTCCTTTTCTTCCTTTACTGCCCATAAAAACCCTATCAACTTGATTTTACTTGCCATAGTCCTGCACGTAAAGTCGGTATGAAATCCACAATACTTCCCCACTTTTTCTTCATATTTTCTCCATTTTCCCGCTGTATAACCGCAATCAAACAGTACAGGGTGCCATTAAGCATGCATTAAAATTTTCAAGAAAAGGAAAAACAATGAAAAAAGAGCTGGTTATAAGCACTGTTTGCGTAATCTTGATATTGGGAGGCAGTCTGGTGGCCCACGCGGCGGATCGATTCCCTCAAAAAGGTCCAAGTGACGGCCCGCCACCGCAAGACACCATGCACGACCGGATGGATCATCTTCAAGGTCCCTGGATGATGGTTCTTGAACGCCTCGACTTGAGCGAATTCCAGCGGCAATCCATCAATGACCTGCTCGATCAAAACCGGAAACGATCCGAGAAACAGTTTGCTGAATTGCAGGAAACGGACCGCAAATTACGCCGTGCGATGCAGCCGGAAAATTTCGATGCAGCGGTGCTGCGCAAGTTGGCCGCTGCCAAATCCACCATTGAAACGGACCTGATGATCGACCGGGCTGAAACCCATCACAAAATATATGAATTGCTGGACCCCGAGCAGAAAGAGCTTGTCGACTTGGCCGGCAAGCTTCAGCGGCTTCGCGGAGAAGGATCGATGCGGCCGGCAGGCCCGCCGTCACCCCCTGCCGGTGTGCCAGGCGAGAAAGGTGGTCCCATGCATCCACAATACCCCAAAACCGTCAACGACGCCCAAACCAAAGCGTCGTAGCAATATTTTACGCGAATGAAAGAGAACAGAAAAATGCAAAGCGATTCCGGTTTTACGTTTATCGAGCTGGCGATTACCATTGCCATTTTTGCCGTTCTTGCAGCCATTGCCATTCCCAATATGATTCGCTGGAAAAGCAACGCTCAATTCCGGGCGTCCGTAAATACGCTTGCCGGCGATCTGGCCCTGGCCAAGCAGGCGGCAATCCGCGGCAATGCCAACGCTGTGGTTACGTTCAGCGACACCGGCTACTCTATTTTTCTCGACGATGGAAGCGGTGGAGGAACCATCAACGACGGCGACCAGGATGGTTCCGAAGCGACCCTTAGGGATCGAACGTTTCCCGCCGGTGTAGCCATCGACTCCCGGAGCATGACATTTCCCGGCAGCAGCACCTACTTCGACGGCAAGGGGCTATGCACGGCGACGGGATCGCTTTCCATTTACAATTCCTCCGATCAACGTTCGATCAGCGTGAATCGGATCGGGCGCATCGATGTGAATTAGCGCCGATTGGATTATCCTAATGAGAAAATCAACACTAATTTTTTCCAGATGGAACAATGCGCGGGGGTTCAGCATCATTGAATGTATGATCGGAATGTGCATCCTGTCCATCGGGATTCTGGCGGTTGCCGCGATGCAGACATCGGCGGTTCGAAACAACAAGACCGGCAACACCTTGACCCAGGCCACCACCCTGGCCCAAGCGCAGATGGAAGTATTAAAAAATAGCGATATCTCCGATTCCTCGAGTATCCTGAACCCGTCGACGCTGCCGACCACAACCGCCGATGCCAACAACCCGGTGGATGAAAACGGCGATTCCGGCGGGATCTATACCCGAACCTGGACAGTGGACGAGTATCTGGATACGGACGGCAATGCCAGCGACTACGCCAGGACGGTGACCGTGACGGTCACCTATCCTTTTGTGGGCAGCGGCACAAAATCGGTTTCCATCACATCGGTCGTGACGGGAGGTGGGTTATGAAGGCTCGAACAACCCGACGCGTTGCAACGGATCTCTTTGTTTCAAACCGTGGCTTTACCCTGATTGAACTAGCTGGTTGGCATCGCCATCAGTTCCATTGTTCTGGCCGCAATCATCGGGGTGTATTCGGCCATGACACGATCTTACGCCACGGAAACGGCCCGTGCCACCGCCCAGCAGAACATTCGCGCCGCCATGGAACTGATGGTCACGGATATCCGCATGGCGGGCTTGGATCCTCTGGGTACCGCCGGTGGCGGGTTTGAGGAAACGACGCAGACCGCCATCGATTTCATCGCGGATCTCGACTACGACGGCGCCGTGACCGCGGGCAACAATGAACGCATGAAATACTATCTGGACGGCACCCAGCTCATCCAAAAAATCGATGATGACGGCACCACCGCCCAGGTGCTCCTGGACAATGTCACGAAGCTGACATTCACCTATCTAGATGAAGACGACACCGAATTGACCGGGAATCCGTCGGAACCGGCCAACGTCGTCATCAACATGATCGTTCGCGAACCCGCAGGCCGCAAGGGCTATATCACGCGGACACTGTCCGAACGGGTCAGAATCAGAAATGTTTAAGGGGCCTTCCCCATGCGAGGCGACCATGACGAAATCCTATTTTATCCCCTCCCTGAACGATGAGGAGGGCATCGTTACCATTGTCAGTCTGATGGTGCTGGTCATCCTGACCATCGCGGGCATCGCGGCAGTCACCATTGCCAACAATGAAACGTCCATCGTGAGGAACGAGCAAATCGCAGTCGACACCTTCTACAGTACCGAAACCGGCATTAACGACGCGCTGGTCAATTATACCGATTGGCTGACGGACGACTTCCTTACCGAATCGGTAACCGTCGCCGGCGATGAATTCGACGCCGCAACGACGGTCGACGATGGCGATCCGGTGGCTACGATTCAAGTCCGCTGTATCGAAGACAGCCAGACCGAGGTATTCGACGGCGATGTGGGCGATGAAATACCGGCCATGTCCCATACGGCATCGCCTCCATCGGGCTCCGGTTACAGCGCCAAATATTTTCAAATCCGACGCTACAGCATTACGTCGACGTCAACATCCGACGGCACCGCAGTGCAGATCGGGGCCTGGAAAGTGTTCAACAAATCATGATTGTCGAATACCGGCCCCGTAACCTGCGAGTTGCACGTTACCGCCGATGAGAGGTGCACCATGAAACCGATGTTTCGTACCATCCTAGCAACTTTTGTTTTCTTTACCCTGGCATCGACGCTTTACGCTGACGATACCGAAATCTACGGTGCCGGGAGTGTGGATATCGAGCCCAACATTCTGATCATATTCGATACTTCCGGCAGCATGGCTACAAAGGATGTCCCGTCGGAATACTACAGCGGCGACTCCACCTATTCGGGACCATACATCGCCGACGCGGTCTACCAGAAAAGCTGGAGCCACGGCAGAACCGGTTATACCGTCTATATTCGCGATATCGATGATGTAACCTGCACCTCCGTCAAGGAGGCGTTGGAAAGCGACGGTTATGCGTCCAATGTCCGCCTGGCCGGTAACGGTACCTGCGGAGGGTCCCAAAAGGATTTGTATATGGGCAATTATCTCAATTATGACGCCTCGGGCTCCGGGACAATGAGCACGCGGCTGGCCGTCGCCCAGGAGGTCATCTCCAATATTATCCAAAACACCGAAAATGTCCGCTTCGGCCTGATGCGCTTCAACTACAATGCGGGGAACAGTTCCGAACACGGCGGGCGGGTTCTCAAGGCCATCGATTCGGTGACCGACAACGATTCCTTTCGGGAAGAATTGATCGACGCGGTCAACAACCTGCCGGCAAGCGGCAATACGCCTCTGGCCGAGACTTTGGCCGAAGCCGGACTATACTTCGCCGGAATGCAAAGCTGGTTCAACAGCGATTATAATCACTATTCGGACGATGTTCTGACGTCTTCCAGTACTTACACCAGCCCCATGCAGTACCGTTGTCAGAAAAACTATATCATTTTCATGACCGACGGCGCGCCCACCCAGGACAATCACAGCTACCTTGCCACTAGGGCCTATATCAACGGCGATACCATCGGCGACTATGACCGGGACAACAATTCCGGGGATTCCACCCGTGACGCCTCTTCCGACTATCTCGACGACGTGGCCGCCTATCTATATGAAAACGATTGCAACCCGGACCTGGGGACCGGCGACACCTCCTATGAGAAACAGAACATCATCACCTATACCATCGGTTTTCAAACGGACCAGGAACTGCTCCAGGATACGGCCACCAACGGCGGTGGCGAATATTATGTGGCGAACAGCATCTCCGGTTTGACGGATGCCTTTGAATCCATCATCAGCAGCATTCAGGCATCCAATGCGATCTACACCACGCCAACGGTGCCGCTAAGCGATATGAACCAGGTCTATGCGGGAAACTATATCTATGTGGGATTCTTCAAACCCCTGTCGGACGGCCGTTGGTTTGGCAATGTCAAGAAATATGGCCTTGACGACGATGGCGAAATCATCGACGCCGACGGAGAAGATGCCACCGATTCCGACGGCAACATCAAGGACAACGCCCGCTCCTATTGGTCCACCAGCAGCGACGGACCCTCTGTCGACGAAGGCGGCCTTGGCGCACTGTTGCTGGACAATACGGATCGCCAACTGTTCACCTATCTCTCCACAAGCACGATGCTTACGGATACGAGCAATGCCTTTTCAACGTCCAATGAGAAGTTGACCACGACCCTTTTGGAAGTCTCCTCCGATACGGACCGGGAAGATCTCATCGAGGATATCATCGGTACGGACAAGGAATGGATCATGGGGGACGTTTTGCACTCCGATCCGGTGGTCGAGCAATACGACGACGAGAGCTATATCTTCGTCGGCACCAACGGCGGACTCATGCACGCCTTCAGGGACAGTGACGGCAGCGAGGCCTGGGGCTTCATCCCGCCGGATCAGCTCGGCCGATTGCAGCAGCTTTCGGACAGCACCACCGACCATGATTATTTTGTCGACGGCGCCCCGACCGTCATTGAATACGAAGATCAGAAAATCCTGTTTTTCGGCGAGCGCCGCGGCGGCTACACGTATTACGCCCTCGACATCACCGATCCGGAAAAGCCCGTCTACCTCTATGATGTCGAACAGAATCTGCTGTCGGCCACCGACGGCACTGATGCGGCATTGGGACAATCCTGGTGCTCGCCCTCCGAAATCGTTATCAAAACCGGTGACACGACCAGCGAAACCGTGCTGCTCATGGCCGGTGGGTACGACACCAATCAGGATCTGGACAGTCCGGCCAGCGAGGATACGTCGGGCAGGGCCGTCTTTACCGTCGGTGTATCCGATGGTTCGGTCAGCGCATTCAATTTCAACGCTGCCAATTACGATGCAATGAAAAACTGCATCACCGACGCAATGGGTTTTGATTCCAACAGCGACGACTACACAAACCGGATCTATGCCGGCGACCTGGGCGGGTATATGTGGGCCTTCGAAGATGACGACAGCGATCTAACCGACAGCAATACGGGGGGAGACGGCACCTGGAGCGCGCGCAAGCTGTTCAATGCCAGCAGCGACGGCGTCCAGCGCAAAATCTTTTACTCACCCGATGCAACCATTGAAACCGATGGAGACATGATCTTTTTCGGCACCGGCGACCGGGCCAATCCCACAGAGACCGGCGTGGTCAATCGAATTTATGCGGTTAAAAACACCTGGGCGGACAGCGACAGTTTCGAGACCCTGACGGAAGACGACCTGATGGATGTCACCGACGAAACGTACAGCGACGATGATGAAGAATGGCAGACAACGCTGACAAGCAGCAGTGGATGGTTTTTCAAACTGGAAAACGAAGGCGAGAAAGTCATCTCGTCGGTTATCGTCTATGCAGGTGTTTTATATTTCACCACCTACACCCCCGACACCGATGGCACGGTCGCCGATGATCCCTGCGGCACCACCGGAGACACCGGTGTCTCGCGGCTGTATGCCGTCGATTACGAAACCGGACAGGCGGTGAACAATTACTCGACCGATACCGATTCGGATGGCAACGAGATCACCACACTCACCAAGGCGGACCGCAGCACCATAATCGGCTCTTCCATTTCATCGTCGCCAACCATCGCGGTCCTTTCCAGTGGTTCGAAGCTCTATGTCGGGGTGGAGGGCGGCATCTCAGCCGAAGATACCAATGAAGATCTTGGCCTGCATCGATTTTACTGGCGCCAGGTTTTTAAATAAAGAAGGAGAGAACATCATGCACAGTATCAAGATTTTTTCCAACTGGGTGCTCATATTCGCCACTCTTTTTATGGTCACCGCCCGGTTTGACGCAAATGGTTTCGCCGGGGAAAAACATGCGGTCATAACGGACGCCGCCATTGTAATCGACCCGGACCAGGTCACTCCGGTGGACTTCAACGCTACGATCATGGAAATCCATTCCGAAAATACGCCGCCGACCCTGATTATCGCCGAAGAGACCGTCCTGATCACCACCTACCGCGAAACAGGACAGATGGAAAGCCAACAAACCCAGTTGCTGGGACGATCGGGAGAAACCCTCGAGATGAGTGATTTCACTATCGACCAACGGGTGATCGTCAGCGGGCTGAAACAGTCCGATGACACCATTATCGGCTTGCAAATCCGGATCGATCCGGAAGGAGACTGATCCGGTCCAATATTCGAGTTTCGTACCTGTATCGTTAAGTCTCCCTCCCGGTTACTCTTTTCACCGTTATGACCGTTGGTTTCATCTACGGGAAAGAAACGAACAAAAAAGGCCTGAAATCAACATTATGCAGAATGAAGGCGTTATGCTGTAATTTCTGGTTTTCCTTGACACTACCCATAGATACCAATTATTACAATATATAGCAGGGACAGATTGAAGACCAGTCAAGGAATCTTTTCCAATCCGAAGACGATCCGCAAATCTCCATCTTTGCGATTAACCACCGCCAAGCCGCGGGTTCGGTCTGACATTACCTTCACTTTGCACAGGAGGGACGCAATGGACAAAATCTTGAGAATCGACGTCGGGGCTGCCGGAGGACCGGCCGCCAAAACCGAGGGCCTGGGAGCGTACGCCGGCTTAGGAGGCCGCGCAATGACTTCAACCATGGTGGCCAAAGAGGTGCCGCCCACCTGCCATCCGTTGGGAGCCGCCAACAAACTGATCATCGCGCCGGGACTGCTCAGCGGATCGGCCGCGGCCATCTCCGGCCGGATCAGCGTTGGCTGCAAAAGCCCGTTGACCGGAGGGATCAAGGAAGCCAACTCGGGCGGCCAGGGCGCCCAGGTGATGGCTCGGCTGGGTTACGCGGCCATCGTCCTGGAGGGCAAACCCGCCGATGACCGCCTTTACAAAATCATTATCAACAAAGACGGCGTAACCATAGAGCCCGCCGACGAACTCAAGGGGTTGGGCAACTACGCTACGGTTGAAAAGCTGGCCGCCAAATATGGCCAGAAGGTGGCCTGCATCACCATCGGCCAGGCCGGTGAAATGAAGATGTCGGCCGCTTCCGTGGCCTTCACCGATGTGGAACAGCGCCCCACCCGCCACGCCGGCCGCGGCGGCGTCGGCGCCGTTATGGGAGCCAAGGGCATCAAGGCCATCGTTCTGGACGACGCAGACATGAAAATGCGTCAGCCGGCCAATCCCGAAAAATTCAAGGCTGCCAACAAGACCTTTGCCGAAGGCCTGCGCAAACACCCGGTCACCGGCGAGGGGCTTCCGGCGTTCGGCACAAACGTGCTGACCAACGTGGTCAACGAGGCCGGCGGTTTTCCCACTCACAATTTCAAGACCGGCCAGTTCGAAGGGGCCTCCAAAATCTCCGGCGAAACCCAGGCGGCCCTGGAAAACGAACGCGGCGGGGAAGGCTCGGCCACCCACGGTTGCCACCGGGGATGCGTGATCCGCTGTTCGGGGACATTCTACGACAAGAACGGCAACTTCGTCACCAAACAGCCCGAGTACGAAACCGTTTGGGCCCATGGCGGCAACTGCGGCATTGACGATCTGGATGTGATCGCCCTGCTGGACCGTATGGATGACGACTTCGGACTGGACACCATCGAAATGGGCGCCACCATCGGCGTGGCCATGGACGCCGGACTGGCCAGCTTCGGCGACAGCCAGGCGGCCATTAAGCTGCTCCAGGAAGTGGGCGACGGCACACCGCTGGGGAGAATTCTGGGCAACGGCGCCGCCGTCACCGGGCAGGTGTTCGGTGTAGAGCGGGTCCCCGTCGTCAAGCGCCAGTCCATGCCGGCCTACGACCCCCGTGCGGTCCAGGGTATCGGCGTCACCTACGCCACCACCACCATGGGTGCCGACCACACCGCCGGCTATGCCGTGGCCACCAACCTGCTGGGCGTCGGCGGCAGCGTGGACGCCCTCAAGCCCGAAGGCCAGGTCGAACTGTCCCGCAACCTTCAGATTGCCACGGCGGCCATCGACGCCACGGGCTTTTGCCTGTTCATCGCCTTCGCCATTCTCGACCAGCCGGATACCTTCAATGCAATGGTGGACATGGTCGGCGCCTTTATCGGCAAGGATATGACCGCTGACGACGTAACCGACCTGGGCAAGTCGATTCTCAAGTGCGAGCGTGATTTCAACAAGGCCGCCGGATTCACCGCCAAAGACGACAGGCTGCCCGACTATTTCAAGAATGAAGCCCTGGCGCCCCACAACGTCACCTTCGGCGTCACCGACGAAGAACTGGACACCGTCTTCAACTGGTAACGGTTGCAGGCCAGGATTTCAAGCCATTCCATACACGGGGAGATCCACTCGGATCTCCCCGTGTGCCGTTGGACTTCAGGCCACTCCTTAAAAAAGGAGACGACATGATCGAAGTCGCGTTGGAGGTCGAGGCCTTGCATCTGCCTCGCTTTTTCTCGCTGTTGGAAAAGGGCGTGGTTCTGCCCGCCGTCACCGGCTGCACCCTGAGAGAATTTCTATGCGGGCAGTTGGGCCTTTCCCGAACCTACCTGGACGACCGTGTACAGACCCTGTTTCTGGATGCCCGGCCCGTTGACGATGTCGATGCGGCGACAATCCGGGACGGCTGTACAATAGCGCTCAGCGCCGCCATGCCCGGCCTGCTGGGAGCCACCATGCGCAAGGGCGGGCGCTACGCGGCCTTTCGTAAGGATATTTCTCAACGCACCGATGAAAAACAGGCCGATGCAGCATCGGGGCGGGTGACCGTCAAAATGTTCAACATGGTAGCCAGGGAGTTGGGGGAGAGACTTCTCGAAAGAGGCGTCGAAATCCATGGCCGCGACCTCCAGTGGGTTGCCGACCGCCTCCATGCCGTCTCGTCAAGCGCCATTGTCAAGGCACGCATAGATGGCCGTGAGACCGCTGCGGATGCAAATTTTTTCTCGTCGCTGGCCTCCCATCGCCTGCAACTTTTCGTCAAGGTTGCCGGCCAAGCCGCATCCGGTTCCGACGCAACATCTTAAACTTCCCTAAATTAGGCGATTGTCGAGCTTGCCGCAGATTCAAGGCAGCCGCCGCGGCGCTATAGTCGGCTATGCGCCGTGGCGGCTAACGCCGAAGATGCGGTGAGATCGGCAATCCCGGAGGGTTTCGCCTTTTGAGATGGAAAAATCCATACAACATACTTTCGACACCCCTTTTCCTTGAAACGAACTGAATTTATTTCCCAATGAGCCTGGAACGTTATAGGCTTTAACGTATTGATATTACGTTAAATGTTTATGCCTAGACTTTGTTAATAATATCTGATAGTTATGCCCTCACGTGTTCAATATGAGCTTAGGGAGGGCAAAATGGAGAATCTGGTTCCCGATAATCTGACATTTTCAGAAGTCGGCCATCTGCCGATCATCAAAGACTTCGCCAAAAAGATTGAGCTGGTCGAGACACTGGACACCCTGGTTGACAGCGAAATGGAACTCTCACCGGGAGTCGCTATTCTGGCCATGGTGTTGGACACACTTTCGGGAAGAACCCCTTTGTACCGGATGGAAGAATTCTTTCAGGAGAAGGACACTGAATTGATGTTGGGTTGCGATGTCAAACCGGAACTTTTCTGTGACTACAATATTGGCCGTGTGCTGGACAAGATCTTCGACACCGGCACACAAAAGGTGTTCTCGCAGATCGCTCAAAAGGCCATTGGCGTGTTTGACGTCGATCCCCGTCGTTTACATTTCGATACCACCTCCATCAGTGTTTTCGGAGATTATGACTTTGTCGATCCACCACTTAAAATCACCTATGGTCACAGCAAGGACAAGCGTCCGGATCTGAAGCAGTTTATCGTTTCAATGCTGTGCGTGGATCGGAACATCCCCATCTTGGGGACCACCGAAGACGGCAACGCATCGGATAAAACGTTGAACAACGAACTTTTAGGAGGCGTCTCAAAGCACATGGCCCGGCACGGGCTTAAACCGGGAGCCTTCGTATATGTAGCGGACTCGGCTTTTGTCACGCCGGACAATCTCGAAAAATCGAGAGATAAAAACGTAAAATTCCTGACCCGGCTGCCAGCCACCTACAAGGAGTGTAGCCGTGCCATCTCCGAGGCCGTTATCGCCGAGAATTGGATTGATTTTGGCGAACTCAATCAGACACCGGCTACGAAAAAACGCCCTGCTGCGATTTACCGTGGATTTGAAACCACCGTAGAGCTCTATGGTGAAACCTACCGCGCCATCGTTGTGCACTCTTCCGCTCATGACAAACGTCGCCATAAGCGTATTGATCGATTGCTTGAGCAAAAACGCAAAGATCTGGAAACCCACGGCAAAAAGATTAACGCAGGTCCCTTTTATTGCCGGGCCGATGCCGAGGCTGCAGCAGAAAAGATCGGTAAAGCCACCCCAAACAGCTATCACAGACTACGGTATGAAATCAGGGAAAAGGCCAAATATCGCCGGGGAAGACCCGCCAAAGGAAAACCACGTACGCCCATCGGTTACGAATATCTTCTTGATGTCAAGATTGAAAAGGATACGGATGCAATCACTCCCTTGCGTCTTGAGGCCGGATGCTTTGTTTTATTAACCAACCTGTCCGGGACCAAGGAGCAGGTCCAATGGCCCGCCGTTACTCTTTTGGAGTTGTATAAGAACCAGAGCGGTATCGAACAAAACTTCGGATTTTTGAAAGACCCGGTAATCGTCAACTCCATCTTTTTGAAAAAGCCGAAACGTATCGAAGTGCTTGGTTTGATCCTTGTAATCGCACTTCTGATTTGGCGCTTGATGGAGCGCTGTATGCGTCAACATCTGGAAAGAACGAAAAGCGAAATCAGCGGCTGGAAAAATCGCCCGACCAAGCGACCGACCTCTTTCATGATGACGACGAAATTCTTAAGCATATTGGTAGCGAAATCAGGAAAACGAAGACAACTGGTCAGGCCATTAAAGCCTGTTCAGCTGGAATTTTTACAGGCTATGGGAGTTGACCCGGAAGTCTTTATCAAACCGTAAAGGCAAAAATTAATTGCACGTAAAACTATTAACAGGGGTGTCGAAAGTACAATACAAGCCCCTGCAATCGGACGCTGTATAGTTCTCGAAAAAGGCGAAACGCCTATTTTAGGGGCTTTTCAATTCCAGCCATTTCGTATACGATCCCGCGAACAACCAACCCATACACCGCCTGTGGAGAACTGCCATGGAAGACGACCGCTCCATTGCCGACCTGATGACCGCGGTGGCCGGACAATACCGCCGGCGGATCGATGACCCGACCCTTTCCAAAAACACCACCCGCCTGGAAACCATCCGCCGGCTCGAACTGATCGCCCAGAGCATCAAGGGGCTGATGAAACACGAGCAGGAGACCTTGTAATCGTTGATTTAAGGCAGAAAAACAGCCCTGTTTTTGACTTAAACCCGCACCAATTAAGCATCCTGCGTGGTCTGCTCCGCGCTTTAAATTCAGTTTACCCCAACGTTGCAAAAGCCGGAGCGATTCAGAGCCAAGGCACCAAGGGTGCCGCCGTAGTGATCTACTGCAATCCCTTGGCAACGCCGGATCTGGATTGCTCCGGCTTTCCCGCAAGGGGAACAACATGAGGCAATCATTGTTTTTCCAGCAAATCCCATTGGGTGCATTACGAAAATGCCTGGTGGTTGTTATGATTTATTCATGTTTTCAAACGGTAACAATGATTTCCGCATGTTGTTATGCATCGATGGGGTTTAGTAATGGTAGCGGGCTTGTATAAAATCGATTCTGTCATGCCCAACGACATAAACAAGACGATGTTCTTGCGTTATTCGACGAGACCAAATACCCGGCCCAAGAAATTTTAAAGGTTCAGGCTTACCGATTCCCTGAAATGGATCACGCATTACAGATTCTATCAATTGAAAAATACGCAGTGCTGTTTTCCGATCGGTTTCCACCCAGTACTTGAGGTCCTCTCTAAATTCCGGCTGGAATACGGATTCCCTCTGTCTTTTAGTACCGGATCGTTTTTTGGTGCTTTTACTCAAGACCGACCTCGTTTCGAAGGCCATCAATAGTTTGGGCAACACCGGAACCTTTTTTAACCCTATCAAGTGCCCTTAGAAGCCGCTTTGCATTTTCAGGTGAACGAAGAAGATGCGCGGTTTCAAGCACACCGGCAAGTTCATCGGCGGTTATCATCGCGACATCTTCGCATCCGCGACGCTGAATAATAACGACCTCTCGGTTTTTGGTGACCTCATCCATTAAAGAAGCCAGGCTTGCGCGAGCTTGCGTGTATGTCGTTTGGATTGCCATCTTTTCCTCCTGCGTTTATGTACAGGATAACAGTACATATTTTCGAGGAAATTGTCAACATGCAGGGTGTAACGTGTAAAGGGGGCGCCCATTAATGGGCGCCCCCTTTACTGTGGTATTGTCAGCATCACAATGCAAGGGTTGTTAAAAAAGGCCAACGCGCCATGCAAATATTTCGATCATTCCGGTTGCCGTTAGCGCGTCCTGCCCCCGAACCAGTCCACCATCTCGCGCACGGTCTGCTGATCGAACTTGAAGCGGAACTGCACGAAAGGCCCCTGGGCCGTATAGCTGCCCTGGGAGAAATCCTCGTCTTCGAATCCGATGAAGTTGTATCCGACGCTCAGCCAGGCGTTCTTGACGATGGCATAGCCCACGGATGCGCCGGCGCTGTAGTCCACCTGGCCGGCATTCCAGGAGTGCAGCACGCTGGTGCGCAGGCCAATGTCCCAGTGCCGGGTGATATCATAGCGGGCTTCCAGGCCGACCAGGTCGGTAAACCCCGTGTAGGTGTCGTCGTCGAAAGTGGCCAGCACATATTTGGCGCCGTACTGCCCGGATAGCTGCAGCCGATCGTCGGGCTTGAAGTTGAGGTTGAGGTTGTTGACGATTCGCCGGCTGTCCGAGTCGCTGCTCGTGCCATCGATTCGGTCGAACTTGTACTCCAGACGGTCCAGCACGATCCAGCGGGTATTTTTAGGCCGCCAGGCCAGGCTCAGCCCCAGGTCGCCTTCGGTGTCGTCCTGCCCACTTTCCGCATCGGTGATATTGAGCTGCAACCCTGCGGAAAGCCCTAAACCGTGCATGGGCTCGACGATGAAGCCGCTGACCAGGTTCCACTTATTCTCGTCATCGGCAAAACGGGTTTCCGCGCGGGAGGTCCAGGACCACACATCGGCCCGGTATCCGGCCCCCAGGCTCAGGGCGGTGAAGTCGTCGTCCGAATCGGTGTCCGACTCGCCGTCCAGGGTATGGCTGCGTTCGAATCCGCCGTCCAGGGACCAGCGCTCGCTGATCTGCCAGGTCTGGTCGAGGCCCAGATTGGCGAACACCCGCCGGGAATCTTCACTGTACTCCCGGCCCACTGAGGTGCCCAACTGACCGCCGCGCCAGGGCGTGGCCCGGACGCCGGCCTGGGTGGTCTGGGTGTCCTCGTCGCTGCCCCAGGTCAGTTCCTGCTCGCCAAACAGGGAGACATTGTTGGTGAGGCGGAAATCGGCGCCGAACAGGGTCCGGGTGGGATAGTCGCTGCTGTTGTCGCCGCTGTTCAGCAGCTGCTCGTGGTCCAGCCGCAGCCCGAGGCGATTCTCATAGAACGAACGGGACGCGCCGGCCAGCAGCATATTGGAGCGGTCCGTGGTTCCGTCCGTCAGGCGGTCCTCGGCCAGACGGAATCCGCTGTACAGCCGGTAATCGCCGTTGTCGTAGGTGGCCCGGCTTTCACCCTTGTCCCGTTCGGCGTCGGTTTCCAGGTCGTACCGGCGGTAGATGTCGGCGCTGACGGTGACTTTCCGGTTGAAGCGATAGTCCGCCTCGACGCCGATCTTGCGGGTCCCCGTCTCGCTTGCGTTCTGCTGGCCCAGTCCATACTCCTCGCCCTGCTCGCGGGCGTACAGTCTGGCGTTCGTCTTCTCCGAGTGGTGGTTCCATTCCGCCAGCCAGGCGTCGTCGCGCAGGGTATCGCCGGTTTCCTCGCGCCGGGTGGCGGCAAATTCCGCCTTGAGCGTGTTTTTCTCATCCACCTTCACCGTGATGTCGGTACCACCGAGATCGCCATCGGCATTCGTCGGCCCTTCATGAATATAGGTCGCGCCGACCTCCACCCGCCCGTCGAGCATCCGGGCCGCGCCGCGCCCGCCATAGGTGGCGGCTTCGTCACTCTGGTCGTCGGATTCGTATTCCACGACGATATAGACGGGATTGAGATCGTCGTCCCGACTGTAGACCGGGGACTTGAAAAACAGGGTGCCGTCATCGTAGTCGATGGAGTAGTCCACGTGCCGGGTGAGGGTTTGGGTGGACACGATGACATCGCTCTTGTAGCGGTCGCGGGTTTCGATGGTGACCGTTTCCGAGTTGATCAGGATGCTGGAGCGGGTGAGTCGATAGAGCCCCGAGGTGCCGTCGCCCCGGATCTCGTCCTTGACATAGGCCTGGTCGGTCTCGCTGGCAAATCCGTTGAAGGAGAAGACCCTGCCGGCAAACTCGGTCTTCAGGCCGTTGAGGCTGCGGCTGTATTTGCTCAACTCGGTTACGGTCAAACCGGTTTCGTAGTCGCCGAAAAGCAGGTAGAACTGCTCGCGCTCCAGCTTTACGTATAGCTTGCGGATGCTGGCTGCATCGTACTGCTGGGTGGTGGCATCGCCGTACAGGGTGTAGTAGGCGTCCGGATCGATGGTCTGGAAAAGCGCGTTGTCGGCATCGTCGCGGTCCTTTTCGGAGTCGTAGGCCAGCGTCAACAGCCATTTGCCGCGCACCTTGCCCTTGGCAAAGAAGGCCACCCGGCCGTCCTGGTAGAATTTCTCTTCCGCGTCGGCGTCGGAAAGGTTTTCCATGTTGCCCGAAAGGGTGTTGTAGCCGGCCGTTCCTTCGGCCAGGCCGACGATGATCCACTCCCGCAAGAACGGCTGGACGTATATCTCGGCATCGACAACCGCATCGTTGTACCCCAGGGAAATCCGGTAACGGCCGCTGGCGGACACCGGCGCAAAATGGGCCTGGCCGTCGGCCGTCACGGAAACCGTCTCGGTTTTTGCCGGTGCCTGGCGGCTGAGGTCGTCGCCGGTCGGCCGGCAAGGCTTCAGGTTGCCGTCCCGGATTTCCAGTTCGGCGGGCGCGTGGATCGACTGCCCCTTGCTGTCCAGCAGTTGCAGGTTCAAGGTCACCGGGGTTTTGCCGTCGGCCACATTGCCGTCCGACGTCAGCAGCCGGATAGCGGCGATCTGACCGGTTCGGATCACCTGGCAGGTCTGTTTGAAACGGGCGTTGCCAAAGGGTCCGATCCCCTGAATCTCCAGGGTATGCTCCCCGGCGGGACCGAAGTCGACGCCGATATAGGAATAAAGCGAGAACTTGCTGCCCGGATCCTTCAGGGTGAAGCCGATGCGTTTGTTCGAAACTTCCTTGCCGTCCAGCAGCAATCGAGGCGTCAGCCGAGCATCTAACCGCACGCGAACGGCATTGACCGGATTGACCAGGCGGCTGCCGTCGGCAGGGGCCAAAATGCCCGCTTGTTCTTCCGCCGCTGCGGCCGGGTCGGAATCTTGCGGTTGGCCGCATCCGGGATTGCGGTCCCGGCCCGCTACGGGCGTGTCCGGATCCACACCGAGCTTGCGGATCACATGGAAATCGGCCCGCCATAGGGTGCCGCCCTGCAGATCGACGAACTGGGACCAGGCGGTGCCGGCGTGGCGGGTATTTTTCTCGCAGGCAAACATCTCGACGCTGTCCGGCAGGCTGTCCACATCCAACTGCACCACATGGGAACCCCTGGACACCCCTTCGAAATGATACATGCCCTGCTTGTCGGTGATCACGAAGGAGCCGTCTTCCATATAGATGCGGACCCCCTCGACCCCATCGGCCGCCTCGGTGGGAAGGTCCCCGCAGTTGTCGGCGATCACCCGGCCCACGATGGTGTTCGTGCTGCGGAACAGATCCTCTTTCACTTGCACCGTGGCCGTGGCTGTATTGGAGTTGTTGCCGGCATCGTCGGCGGCTGTGGCTGTGTTGACATTCTCACCCAGCTGTGCGCCGGCGGCCACTTCCACGACATAGCGCACCTCGACAGCCTCTCCGGCGGCCAGGCTGCCCAGGCTGAAAGTGAGCGTGCGGCCGTTGGCCGAAATTGCCGGATCATCGATCCGGTCTCCGTCCATTCTGGCCGATCCGTCCTGGTACCGGAAGCCCAGCGGCAGGCGGTCGACGATCACCACGCCATTGGCGGCCTGCGTATCGGTATTTTCCAGGTCCAGGGTGTACTGCAAGAAATCGCCGATGGCGGCGGTATCTTCCGAGACGTTTTTTCTCAGCCACAAGGTTCCCGCGAGCGGATCCACGGGGATGTCCAGATTCACCGACGCATCCGGATTGATGATGAATGCCTCCCCCCGCGATCCCGGTTCCAGGATGGAAAAGGGACCGCCGGGCAGGGCCTGCAGCTCGGCCGTGGACAAGGTCGAGGGGGCCTGGTACCCGTCGGGCGGGTCGATCTCGATGCGGTAGGTTCCGGCTGCGACAAAGGGGAAGCGGAATTCTCCGGTGGAGAAGGAATAGGTCCGTCCGGAACCGTCGGTAACCGTACCGCCGGAAGTGATCGTGGCGGGAAACGAACTGATCCCGTCGTCGCCGTACACCGTGGCCGGCTGGCCGGTGGAAACGTCGATCAGGGTCAGTTCCACGCCGTCCAGGGGATCACCGCTGCTGCTGTCGAACACGATGCCGTATGGATCCACCAGGGCCGACGTCGTGGCCGTATCCGTACTGTCGCCGGTGTCCGCATATTGGGCCGTCACCGTCTGTTCTGCGGCCACGTTGAGCACCCCGTCGAAGGCGGTGGCCGTTCCGGAGCCGGAGCTTTGAATATAGCCGATGAAAATGCCGGTATTCGGGCCGGATTCCGTGAGCAGCAACAGCTCGCTTTCACCGCTGGAAGTAATCGATACGAGCACCCACACGGTCTCCGCCGTTGTCGGGTCCTGGTCCTGATCGCCGTCGGTCACCTGGATGAAGACCGGTTCGTTCTGGTGGTAGGTAGCCGTCTCCACCAGCGGCACCGGAACGCTGAGGTCGATGGGCGTGCTGCTCCCGACGGCATAGATCTGGTTGATGGACTGGGTGCTGCCGGACGTGCCGCCGGTGCTGCTGCTGGACGTCGTGGGCACCGTAACCGTAGTGGCGCCACTCACGGAAGGCGCGTACCGGTAGAATACGATGGTTGATGGAGTGGGCGCATTCAGCCAGGCGGTCACCGACGCCGATGAAATCACGCCGCCGGAACCGGAAAGCTGAGCTGAGTTGGTGAACGAAGTAGCGGCCCCCGCCGTCCCCCAGAAAAACGCCACCGTCAGCAGCATCGCGAGAAAAAATCCCGCGATGCAGCCGGCTGTGCTTGTCAGCGCCCGCTTAAATGGCAGGCGTGTGCGCGGTGGCAGGTAAGGGTTCATGAATCGACGGCCGTTATCCGGTTAATTGTTGATGGTTACCTGGTAGACGATGAAAACGCTTTCGCTCGCGGCGACCGTCCCTCCGGCGGTGCTGGTGGCGCCGGTGCCCACGTTCACGGTGAGCGTGGTTCCCGAAAGGGTCGCTGCATCCGTATCCGCATCCTGGCTGAGCGGGCTTTCGGTGCCGTCGGCAGCCACATAGATCACTGCGTCACCGCTGTAGGCATCGGTCACCAGGGTCACGAAATCGGTGGGCAGCACATCGTCGATGGCGCAATCGGTAACGTCTCCGCTGCCGGCATTGTCCACCAGCAGCAGGTATTCCAATGTGTCTCCCGGAACGCCGGTAACGCCGCCGGTGTAGTAATCGTTGGTGGCGCTGTTTACCGTAAATGAAGTGGCGCCGGTGGTGCCATTGGGGTCGGTCACATTTCTCACAAATTTGGTCAGCGTCGCACTGCCGCTGGTATATGTGGCCTGCACTTCGTCGGCGCCGCTCGAACCGGCGCTGCTGGATGCCGTAGTTTGCGCGGTTACCACGATATTGGTGCCCGTTGTGACGACGGTTCCGGAACTTACGGTCACAGTAACGGTCGTTTGTTCCAGGACCGAAACACCGGCGGCCGGTGTGGCGGACAACGCCGTCGACAAGGTGATGGTGGCCGTACCCGTTGCCGGGTCGCTGATAGCCGTGACAGTGCTGGTTTCGCCATCGACCACCACGGTGTCTCCCACCGCAATGCCGTTCACGGCGCCATCCGTGTCGTCACCGTCGGAAGGCACCTGGAGCACGGTACTCGTACTGCCGCTGACCGTGATGGTTGCACCAAGGTCAACAGTGCTGCCTGCCACAGTGGCGTCCGCACCGCTGGTGTTGGTCTGGCCGGTCACACTGCTGGCAATCGTGTACGTGTCCGGGCCGTTGCCGCTGGCCGTGATGGTGTAGGTGAAATCCAGATCGGTGTCGGCCCCGGCATAGGCGATGGTACCGTCGGCCGGGGAATCGATGGTGGGGATGCCTGGCACGTGGGACACGATGACGGTGACCGAAGCGGTCACGGTCTGGGAACCCGAACCGCCGTCAAAGGTAAGGGTGGCCTCGCTAACAATCTGCGTGTTGGCCGCCACATCGGCCAGGGCCCGTCCGATGTGGACGCATAAAGTAAACAGAAAAAAGAGGGCAATGATCGAAATAAATTTTCTCATGACGCACCTGTCCATAATGAGGTAACTGCTTTGGCGCCGGGACGAATCCCGGCGCCGGTTACAGGTTCATTTCAGATGCATCAATCGATGGTGACTCGGTAAACGACTGTAATCGATTCACCGGTTTGCAAAGTGCCACCGGTGTCCGACGAGTCCTCTCCCCCGTCTCCAAGATAAAACGTTAAGGTGCTACCAGCCGCAGTCCCCTCAGCATTCGCGGCGCCAAGGGTACCACTTTCGTTATCAGTGTCAGCCACGGTCATCGGGTAGCTATCGTTTCCGTCATCCACCACGGCAAACACATCGGAACCGGAACCGGTTCCGGATGAACCTCCGTATCCACCGGTAAAGGTGGAAAGCGTTGTATATGTAGGCACCGGATCGGTGGCAATGACGTCCTGGGTAGCGCCAAGCGAACCGTTTTCAATGACCAGGGCATATTCAAGAGTATCACCGGGATCTCCGCTGACACCGCTTTCGAAAAATGTATAACTACTTCCACTCACGCTTATTGTCTGGGCTGTCCCTGAGCCGTTGGGATCAGTCACGTTGCGGACATATTTGCTCACCGTCAAAACCGCACCGGTCGCATTCGTGGTGACCGTGCCCGAACCGTCGTTACCATTCATGGTCGCCGTCACCGTCGTGTTCCATGAGGCCGCTGTTGTCGGCACAGCAACAACACCCTGGGTTACAGTCATGGTGTCTGTTTTGGCTTCTAAAATCATCCAACCGGGTGCAATGGTAATGGAGATATCACTGCCGGAATCATTGGTCAGTGTGAGACTGCCGGGCTGGGCCGTCGTTCCGGAACCTGTTGCAGGATCGGAAACGCCGCTGGCAGGAATAGTAAACGGCCCGAAATAATCGGTGCCATCGTGTAGATAGACGGTATCACCAGCAGTCAGCCCGTTGATGACCCCATCACCGGAACTGCCGCCGGTAGCTGCTGTATCGGAAGGCAGTCCGCCATCATTGGGAACCTCCAAGGTAATGTTGGTGCCGTCTGCTATGGTACTGGTGCCATTTGAGTCGGTCGGATCGACAACCGTAGCGCCCAGAAAGAGGGTGCCACCACTTGCCAGACTCGGCGGGTTGGCTGTATCCAAGGTGATGTTGGTCGCACTACCATCCGTTGCTGCAAGGGTGATCACCGCGGGGCCATTGGAATTCGTTCGAATGACAACATCATACGTCTCGGTACTCCCGGTTCCATCGGTGGTTCCCGGTGACGGACTGAAGGATACAACTGTAGGGGCGACATCGATCGTGTTGACTGTGACGTCGATGGTTGCGGAAATCGGTGTCTGGGCGGTTCCACCGCCGTCTTCATAGTTAACCGTAACCGTGTTGCGGATAATTGTATTTCCGGCACTGCCTTCCAATGCCGCCATCGCAGTTGTGTTGAATGTAAAGATACATACTGCCGCTGTCACTACCAAGCCAATCCATCTAAGGGGGGATTTTATGGAATGGCTCCTCTTTCTCATCCACTTTGCTTGCATTTTTTTCTCCTTTTCATAAATCGCTTTTAACTTACGTACTGGTTTCGGGGGAACACGTAAGGAGCAGCTTTGGCGAATGGTTACTTTGTCTTCTCGGGTCCGGCACGGGGCCACTCATTTCTCTTTATTGTTCTTGTTTTCATTTTTTCTCCTTTTGATAGGCTTACATTCTGATTATTTGACTACCGCCCGATACCCCAGTTTCAGGCTTTTGCCCGGCGGCACCTCCGCGACGGTCCAGCGGATGTGGGTATACGCTTCGGGGGCGGCAATACGCTTTCCAGTTGAAACGTCGGCATTCTTCACCGGAACCGCCAGGCGGGACGGCAGATCGTAGTTTTGGCCGCCGTCGGCCGAGAAAACGATCTTGGACCCTTCGCCGTATGCGCTGTCGGCGACGTAGGCCGTGCCCTCGGGTACCGGATTGTTGAGCACAACATTGGCAGCCTTTTCATCACCGCTGTTGGTAACCGTCAGGGTGTAGAAAAGGGTCTGCCCGCTTTCCACCGTGTCGGCGGCCACACGTTTGACGACGGTCTGGCCGTTTTCGACGACAGAGATCTCTTTTTCCGCGGTCATGTTCACCTTGACCTCGGGTTTGGCCCAGGCATCCATGGGCAGAAGCATCAGGGCCAGGGCTGCCAGAATTAAAAACGCTTTTGTTCTCATTTCTCTTTCCTCCGTGTTATTTTGAAGTGCATTGTTCTCATTTAACGATCACCTGATAGCGCATCACGAATCCCTCGCCGCTTCCGGCGAGGCTGCCGTTGATCGGCAGCCGCCAGTGGGAGACGTTGGCGTCATACCCGGCCGGCGCTTCGCCGCCCTCCGAAACCAGCGGGCCGTAGCCGTAAGTTGCGCCGTCGTCGGAATAGACCGGCGTTCCCAGCGTCAGCCCGGTCGGTCCGCTGACCAGGTCGAAGGGCAGCGTTGCGCTGCCGTCATAGGCGATGCGCAGGGCCGTGTACGGGCTCATGGCATCGTCCAGTTCGATGTTGACCGCCTCGCCCGTGCCGGTGTTGACCACCTGAACGGTGTAGGTGATCAGACTGCCGGGGGCGGCGGTGGCGCTGCCGGCGGATTTCAGGACGGTAAGCAGGGGCGCGCCCACGGTCAGGGACGCCGTTTGCTGGTGGGTGATGGTGCCCTCGGTGCCTTCCGCTGCGGTGACCACGGCCGTCCAGGTGCCGTCACCGCCGATGGTCGGCAGGGTCAGGGCGTACTCGTAAATCTTGGTGGCATCCCCGCTGTCCTCCACCTCGGTCATGTTGTAGCTGTCGGTGGTCGAGGGGCCGGTGATCTCGACGTCGGCGCCGTTGATGTCGAAGCTGCCGAAGGGATCGCTGACGGTGGCGCGAACGTACACGGTCTGTCCGGGAGACGCCGATGCGACCGTTTCGCCGTCGGGATAGGCGGCGTCATAGAATTCGACTGCATCCACGTTGATGACGGTGCTCGTCGCAATGGCGACCTGGGAAATGTCGCTGCCGGACAGGGTGTAAACTCTCACCCGGCTGTTGTTCCACCCGCCCCCCGAGGTGGTATTGCTGACGGTCAGTTGCAACGCAGAACCGGCTTCCAGGGTGGTGACGCCCGAGGGGGTGAAGGCAAACGTGTACGCTTGAATCGTGCCGTTCAAAGAAAGGGACTGGCCGGTAAGCGTGCCGATGGTCCCGGTGGTGGTTCCGGAAGACGACAGTTCCAGGCCCAGGGTTACGTTTCCCCAGTAGCCGTCGCTTCGCAGTAAAAGGGTCACGGAGATATCTTCGCCGTCGTCGATCTGGAAATCCGTATCCAGGGCCGGCGTCAGGGTCCAGGTATTGTCGCTATTGCGGTTGATCCGCTGGTACTCCTGGGTGGACGGAGCGGTTCGGGAAAGATCGGTGTCCGAGGCCAGGTAGAGTTGTTTGGTTCCCGAACTGGCCGGGCTGGCCACGGTCATCGTGGCCGCCTGGGGATTTGCAGCAGTGGCGCCGCTAACGGCGACCGTGGCCGTGTTGTCGATGGCGGTTCCCGAAGACGCGGAAGCGTCCACGGTCACATCGAAAACCACGGTTTCGCTGCCGTAGGCCGCCACATCGATGCCGGAGACGTCCAGGGTGCCGGTGCCGTTGGCGCCGGTGCCGTCGGGCGTGGAGGCGTCGACAGCCCCGGTGGGAATGCTCACGACCGTAAAATCGGACAGGTTGGCGGGAATCGTGTCGGTAATGCGCACAGCGGTGGCCGCCACGCCGGCGGTTTCGACCAGGGTGATGGTATAGCGCAGGACATCGCCGGGATAGAGGCTCCCGCCGTTTACGTCCACGACGCTTTTCGTCGATGCGGACAGATCCGCAACCGCTTCGACGATGGTAAAGGCCTGCTCGTCGATATTGTAAAAATTGGCCTGGCTTTCGGCGCTTCCCTGCCCCGGAATATGCACCAGCCCGTCGGTGGCGGAAACGAGGCTGCCCGATCCATCCAGGGCATAGAGAACGGTTTTCCACTGGACACCGAGAACCGTTGCGGCGGGCACGACCACGGTCGGGCTGGCCGTATCCGAGCCGTCGTTGGTCCACCGGCCATCATCGGCGGCGGCGTCTCCATGCGTGCCGTCATCGTATAGCACGACGCCGGTAACCACCACGGCATCGCTGTCGTCGAAGATGTCCGCCACCACCGTGGACGGTTGGGCATCCATCTCGGCGGAAAGATAAAGGGTGGCACCGGCACCAGCGGACGTCGGAGCAATAATATCGGCACCGAAAGCCCGGGGGCTGCCCAGGGTGCCGGTCGCCACCGACCACTGCACGTCGTCCACATGCACCCAGGAACGATATAGGGATGTATGGTTGCTGCTGATTTCGAGAGTGACGGTCTGCCCGGCGAAGGCCGAAAGATCGGTGCTGACCGTGAACCAGGGCTCGCTTCCCACAGCCAATGTCAGTGCCGGCGAATAATGGCGGCTGCCGCTGGTGTCCGTGTCCCAGCCATTGTACTGACCGTATCCGGAACGGCTGCTGGAAACCTCAGTGGCTCCGTAATTGGGGGAATACGGCAGCAGGTTGTAATTGCCGGCATCCGGCCCCACCAGTTCCACGGTGCTGGATCCGACCAGACGGATACAAACGTAGTCGTACTGGTCGGAGCCGTCGGCGCTGCTGTCCCACCCCTCCACACGGTAGCGGAGGGTGAGTTCTCCCGGATCGGAGGCCGGCACATCGATCTGTCTGGAGATCGTCACGGCGGGACTGGCGCTGTTCGGTTCGTTCTGGCTGCGGGCCCCCATTAAAAATGCATACTGCCCGCTGTAAGGGGTGCCGTCGGTGGTAACGTAGTCCGTATTGAAACCGGAGGTGTTCGAATTGACGCTCGGGTTTTCGGAGGGCCTTACCTCGGCATCGAAGCCGCTGTCGGCATCGACGCTCCATCCGGCGATATCCTGGTCTCCGGTTTCCGCGAACTCGAAATTGCCGTTGATGGTATCCGCCGCCGGCCAGGCGGATTTGGTCCCGTTCTCGGCAATATCGAAATAGAGATAATAGGTTGTCGATCCGCTGTCCTGATGGATGAAGCGGATCTCGCCGCGGCCGTTGTCCGTGGCATCGGTGGCATCCATGTAAACCGCATCGGTGAACTGCTGGACATCGGCCGGTTCGCCGTTGCCGCGCACGACCCGGGGCGAATTCGTATCGAAGGTGCCCGAAATGCCCAGATCGGACAGCAGGGCGTCGAAGTCGACATCGACCACGATGGTGCTGTCGGTCGCGATGGTGGAGGAGACGACGATGGGAACCCGGTAATGCCAGTCCGGCTGGCTTCCTGTCCCGTTGGAATCGAACCATTCCGGGGTCGTGCGCAGATTGGCCAGGCCGGGAACGGCGATCAAAACGATCAGGATCGCCAGCAGGGCCCGGAGCCGGCAGACTTTCCTCAGGTATGTTTTCTCCAGGGGACGCATCTTAGAGGTGGGCGGCTTCCAGATGGGGTTGCCGGCAGGTGAGACGGTCGATATAGCATCCCATCATCTTTTCCACCACCGATACCAATGGGGCGACACCGGCGTCGTCGAAGGTAATGAAACGGGGTGCCAGCGCGTGGGCCTTGGAGAGGGTTCGAGGGTCCTTGTCGGGCAGAACGAGAACCAGCTTCATATCAGTGAGCAGGTCCCGGACGGTCAGCAGCCGATCCAGTTCCGCCGCGCTGCCGATGGAAAAAACGGCAATTTCGATGTTCAGACGCGGTTTGCGGAGCCGCTGGAAAAGCTCTTCCGGATTCGAGTAGTTTTCCAGGCACGCCCCGGATACTCGGTTATCGATAATCCGTATCAGCTCTTGAAAGATGTCGTTCCGGGCCTTTGCATATAGCAGCAGCATTCGTCGGTTCTCCTTTACGTTTCCTTGACATGGGACAACGAAAAGGAGCTTGGCAACAACCGTGCCTGATTGGAAAAATGAAATATTTAGGCAATTTTTACAGGATGTTATAGAACTTTAGAGGCAGGATGGGGCGCACGCCCGAAACGGTAGCGGCGGCCGGAATGTCCGGTTTTCCGGACAAGATCCGGGAAATCGGATAGGGAAAGGGATCAGCCGGTCTGCTGGTTTTCGTCTTCTTCGTTGCCTTCGCCGATCTGATGTTTGGTGAGCAGTTCGTACAGGCGGGAGCGCGAAATCCCGGAGATTTTGCAGGCCTGGGCGATGTTGCGGCAGGTTCCGTCCATGAGGTTTTCGAGGTAGCTTTTTTCCGCCTTCAGGCGGTATTCCTTGAAGCTGACAAGGGAGTCAGAGTCCGAAAAAGAGGCGCTATCCTGGGAATCTTCACCAGATTCCCGGGTCAGCGCCTTCTCTTTGAAAGCATTGCAGACAATTTTCACCCGGATGTGAAGGGGCAGGTGTTTGGGGAACAGGGTGGCGTCCTGGCCGGCCACGGCAAGCATGCTGTCGATGGTATTGACCAGTTCGCGGACATTCCCCGGCCACGCATAGCCCATCAGGGCCTCGAGGAGATCCGGGTCGAAGCCTTTGGAATCCAGCTTGTAGCTGCGGCACAGTCTTGCGGTGTGATGACGGACCAGTTCCTTGATGTCTTCCCGGCGTTCCCGCAGCGGCGGCAGATCGATGGTCAGCGCCCGCAGGCGGTAGAGCAGGTCCTGGCGAAACTTCCCATCCTGCTGCAATTGGTCCAGATCCCTGTGGGTGGCCGCCACCAGCCGGAAATTGCTTTCTTTCTCGTGCTTGGATCCCACGGGACGATAGCGCCTTTCCTGCAGCACGCGCAGAAAATTTTTCTGAACTGCCAGGGGAAGCTCGCCCACCTCGTCCAGAAACAGCGTGCCTCCGTCGGCCTGGGCCACGAGCCCCTGTTGGGCCTGGTCGGCACCGGTGAAGGCCCCTTTTTCGTGGCCGAAGAGGACGCTTTCCACAAGGGTTTCCGGAAGGGCGGCGCAGTCCACCACCACGAAATTCTTCTCCGCGCGGGGGTTGCGTTTCAGGGGCACTGCCGGTTCGATGCCATGGGCGGCCCGGGGACTGTTGCTGTGGATGGCCCGGGCGAAAAGCTCTTTTCCCGTTCCGGTCTCCCCGGTGATCAGCACATTGACTTCACTGGCCGCGGCCTGGGCCAGCAGATCGAAACAGGGGCGCATCTTGGGGCTGCTGCCGATGATTCGCTCCCGCTTGACCGGGGCCAGGGGCTGGCTGCCCTGCTTTTCTTTCTGGTATTGCAGGGCGCGGTTGATGGAAAGCAGCAGTTCCTCCACCGAGGCTTTTTTCTCAAGGTAGTCCCAGGCGCCGTTTTTCAAGGCGAATTCCGCACCGCTGGCCGTGCCGTATCCGGTAACGATGATTACCTCCGGATCATTGTCCAGGGCTTTCAGCTTCGGGAGTAGATCCAGACCGCTGCCGTCGGGCATTTTTACGTCCAGCAGGATCACGTCATAGGCGCTGGCAGAGGCCTTCTCCATACCCGTATTGCTGCGCATGGCCGTTTCCACGGCATGCCCCATGTGGGTGAGAAGCTCGGACAGTGCATCGCATACCGCCGCATCGTCGTCGATAACCAGTACGTTCCCCATGAGATTTCCTTTTCCGTCCCGAAGCGTAACCCGGTGTGTGCGTTCACCTGCGAAAAGTCTGTCACCTGCCTATTAACCAGTTATTTTTACAGGAAAAGATATTGGGTGTCAACCGCTGTTGCGTCCCGGAACAGGGCAATCGCAAGTAACCCTGAAAGGATGATTTATCCACCCCTCACCCCGGCCCTCTCCCCTCAAGGGGCGAGGGTGCGCTTTCCTGAAACCTCGAAAGCAGCCGGGTTGGCTTGGTCGCAACCGGCAAACGTCCCCTCTCCCCCGGAGGGAGAGGGACAGGGTGAGGGGGAAATATGGCGTTTTCATTATCATAAAATCTCCATTTGAACGGACTGCTCAAGTCCCGGAATCAGGTGCCGATATCTTTTTTTGAGAGCGGCTCAACAACCATTCATAACAATCGATTTCCAAAAAAAAGTACCGCCGGACCGCCACCGCCATCGCTCTTTGCGGATGAATATCCGCACGGCAGTTCCGCAAGGGGAGACAAAGAGGAGATATGCAGGCAAATCGAACGATAACGGGATTCATGGTGGCGATTCTTCTGCTGGCCGGCGGCCGGATGGCGACGGCCGGCGCACCCGATCCGCGCCCCTTCGTGGACGGCGAGGTACTGGTGAAATACCGGGAGAGCACGGCGGTCCAACAGGCCCTTCACTACCGCTCCATGTGGCGGATGAACCACGTGCGGACGTTCAAAAACAGCGGTATCCGCAAGGTCCGGCTGCCTGAGGCCATGACAGTCGCCCAGGCCGTGGCCCTCTATCAATCGGATCCGGATGTAATTTTTGCCGAACCCAATTACCGCTACCGGCTCCAGGCGGTTCCCGACGATACGAATTTCAGCCGCCAGTGGGGGCTGGTCAACACCGGACAGACGGTTAACAGTACCGCCGGAACCGCCGATGCCGACATGGATGCCGAGTTGGCCTGGGATCTGGAGACAGGCAGCTCCGACATCGTGGTAGCCGTGGTGGACAGCGGCATCGACCCGGCCCACCCCGATCTGGCGGCCAACATCTGGACCAATCCGGGTGAAATCGCGGACAACGGCGTCGACGACGACGGCAACGGGTATGTGGACGATGTCAACGGGTGGGATTTCGCCGATGACGACAATCACCCCAACGATCCTACCGACAACCACGGCCACGGCACCCATGTGGCCGGCATCATCGGAGCCGTGGGGGACAACGCCACCGGCATTGCCGGAGTCAACTGGCAGGTCAGCATCATGCCCCTGCGCTTCATCACCGCCGCGGACTACGGCACGACCGCCGATGCCATCGCGGCCATCGAATACGCCACGGATAACGGCGCTGACGTGATCAACCTGAGTTGGGGCGGTCCCGGCGAAAGCGAGGGGCTGAAAAACGTCATCGACGCCGCCGGTGCGGCCGGGGTCCTGGTGGTGTGCGCCGCCGGCAACGACGCCAACGACCTCGAAGATGTTCCCACCTACCCGGCCAGCTATAACAGCGCCAACATCCTTTCGGTAGCCGCTTCCAATGCCGATGATGATCCGGCCTGGTTCACCAATTACAGCGACAGCCAGGTAGACGTGGCCGCGCCCGGCACCAATGTCTACAGCACCGTTCCGGACCGCCAGACCCTTGTCTCGGAGACTTTCGGCGACCTGGGAGCCTGGACCTTCGGCGGCACCGGCAGCGACTGGGGCCAGCAGAACCTGTTCGGCAACATGCTGCTCACCGAAAGCCCCGATGCAAACTACAGCGACGGCATGAACGCCTGGGCCCAAATGGAGCCGATGGACCTGACCGGACGCACCGGCACCCGCCTGGATTTTTATATCGCCGGCATCACCAATGACACCGGCGACCGTCTTTATGTGGAGGCTTCCACCGACGGCTCCACCTGGGATGCCCTGTGGATCGGATTGGACAATGGCGCCGTGACCGCCGTGACCGGCAACATCGGCAGCCTGCAGTTGGCTGTTGTCGACCTGAAGGTCTATGACGGCAGCGGCTCGTTTTATCTGCGCTTTCGTTTCGTCAGCGACGACTCCGGCACGGCCGACGGCTACTGCATCGACAATCTGGCCGTCACCTGCGCCGACACCAGCCATGGAACCAGTGCCTATCAATATTATAACGGCACCTCCATGTCCGCCGCCTACGCCTCCGGTGCAGCGGCCTTGATCATGGCCCGGCAGCCCACGCTGACGCCGACGGAGGTTCGCCTGGTGATCGAATCCACGGTGGACCAGAAGGCGGCCCTGAACGGGTACACGGCCACCGGCGGACGGATCAACCTTTACAACGCCCTGGTATCCATGGCAGCCGTGACTCTCGATTCCCAGGCGTCGGCCAACCGGATCGATTTGGACTGGACGGCCTCCGAACCGGTGGACACGGGATTCGAAATTCAGCGCAGACCGAACTCGGGGAGCGAATACGAAACCATCGCCATTGTCGGTGTCGATGAAGCGGCTTACAGCGACAGCGGTCTGGCTGACGGCACCACCTATGTCTACCGGCTGCTCACCTTAAGCGGCGGGGAACGGACCGGCTACTCCAACGAGACGGCCGCCACGACCCCGAGAGCGGTCTCTTCGACGGTGGGCAGCAGTTCGGGAGGCGGCGGGGGCGGCGGGGGATGTTTTATCTCCGCTGATTTCGGCGGCTGGGATGTCGGGTGCCTGGTCTGGCTTCGGCCCGTTGCCGTGGTCGTGGCCATCCTGATGCTCATTCTGATCGTCGCCGTCTCCTTACGGCAAAGAATCGAACGGCCGGCTATTATCGGAACTGCCGGCGACCGGAGAAAAAAAATGTCGGCCCAGTCGTCACTCGACCTTATCAACGGTTAAACAGCCTCGTAATCTCATCCACCGCGAAAGCGGGCCACACCGCCGGCGCGCCGTTTTCAAAGGCTTCGACGCCCGGAGGGCCATCGGTCACCTCCCCGATATCGGCAACGGCGATCCCGCTTCGGGTGAGTTCGGCAACCAGCTGCTCCACCCGGTCCGGCCGGCAGCAGATCAGCAGGCTGCCCGACCCGATCAACCCTAACGGATCGATTTCCAGCATCTGCCCCATTCGACGGGTTTCGCCAAAAACCGGCACGGCCTCCTTGCGGATGCGCAGTCCCCTGCCGCCGGCCTGGCTCAACTCCGCCACGGCGGTGGCGATCCCGCCTTCGGTCACGTCGTGAAGGGCGGAAACGCCGCCAACATGCCAGGCAATGCGGGCTTCGGGAAGAATGCTGATCATGGCCGCCAGACGGCGGCAACTTTCGATCTCCCCGACAGTCATGCCTTTTTCCAGCAGCAGATCCGAAAACTCGGCGGCAATGATGGCCGTGCCTTCCACGGCAATTCCTTTGGTCACCAGCAGCCGGTCGCCGGGGGCCATGCGGTCCTTGCGGATCAGGTCCTTGCTGGCGATGGTCCCGGCCATCATACCGGTCACCACCGGCCGGCGGACCGCATCGGTGATCTCCGTGTGCCCGCCGCACAGGGTAATGCCCTCGTCGGTGCAGGCCGCGTTGAGATCGGCGAAGATCTGCCGCACCCGGGACCGGGTAAAACCGCAGGGCAGCAACAGGGTGGCCAGCATCCAGCGGGCGTCGACGCCGGCGGTGGCCATGTCGTTGGCATTGATCAGCACGGCATACCGTCCGATGGCCTCGGTGGCGAAGGTAATGGGATCGGATTTGAGCACCAGCACCTGTTGGCCGTCGATGTCCACGGCGGCGGTGTCCTCTCCCACTGACGGTCCCACGATCACCGAAGGATCTTCGATGCGGTAGTGGGCCAGCAGCTCTTCGAGAAAGGCGTTGGGCAGCTTGCCGGCGGCAAGGCAGACGCCTTCTGCCAGGATGGGCTCCAGATCAGCCAGGGCATCGATGACGAAATCGCAGACCAGGCCGTCCGGGACCGGGCTTTTGTTGGCCAAAAAGGCGGTCAGCGCGCCGGCGTCGCGGCCGGCATCCATATCGAAGGAAAAATCGCCGACCACCAGCACGTGAGCAGGGTCCACCTCCATTTTACGGGCCGCCAGCAGCACCCCTTGTCCGGAGGGTTTGATTTTCACCGGATCTTCCCGGGTGACGATCACGTCAATGTCCGATGGGCTTACACCGTCAAAGTTCTCCAACGCCCTGAGGGTCGAGGCCCGGCTGTTGCGGGTGAGAATTCCGACCGGCAGCCCGGCTTTCTTGATGGCTCCGATCAGCTGCCGGGCGCCCGCATTGGGCCGCGACGACAAAGCCCCTTCCAATTCGAACGCGTCCAGCCGGCGGGTGATCTCCCGCCGCCGGTCTTCGTCTTTCAACCCGGCCATAAACTCCAGCACGGGAAGTTCCAGGGGGCAGCCGATGTCCCGCTTGAGCGCCGGGAAATCAAGCGCTCCGGGCTGCGTCAGGGTACCGTCGAGGTCGAAAAGGACGGCGTCGATGCGGTAGGCTTTATTTCTCATTGGCTGCGGGGAAGAGGTCAACAGACTGCTCCTGGAGCTTGTACTTCTGCACCTTGCCGCTGGCGGTCAGCGGGAAGCTGTCCACGAAGGCCACATACTTGGGGATCTTGTAGCGGGCGATCTGTCCGCGGCAGAAGTCCTTGACGTCGCCTTCGTTGATATCCGTGCCTTCTTTGCGGATGATGAAGGCGCCCACCTCCTCGCCGTATTTCTTGCTGGGTACGCCCACCACCTGGACATCCATGATGCCCTGCATGCCGAAGAGGAATTCCTCGATCTCCCGGGGGTAGATATTCTCGCCGCCGCGGATAATCATGTCCTTGTGGCGCCCGGTGATGGCCAGGTAGCCGTCTTCGTCCAGCACCCCCAGGTCGCCGGAGTGCAGCCATCCGTCGTCATCGATGGCTTTTTGCGTGGCCTCGGGCATTTTGTAATAGCCTTTCATAACGCTGTAGCCCCGGCAGCAGACCTCGCCCTGCTGTCCGGCCGGCAGCAGCTGACCGGTTTCGGGGTCCACGATCTTGATCTCGATCCGGGGCATGGCCCGCCCGACGGTTTCCGTACGGCGGTGCAGATCGTCGTCGGGCAGGGTCTGGGTCATCACCGGAGAATTCTCGGTCAGGCCGTAGCAGATGGTGATTTCATTCATGTGCATGCGTTCGATCACCTGGCGCATCACCGGCACCGGGCAGGGCGATCCGGCCATGATACCGGTGCGCAAAGAGGAGAAGTCGAACTTGTCGAAAAGGCGGTGCTCCAGCACGGCGATGAACATGGTGGGCACCCCGTACAGGGCCGTGCAGCGCTCCTGCTCCACCGACGCCATCACCTGCACCGGGTCGAATTTTTCCAGGATCACCATGGCGGTGCCGTGGGTCACGGCAGCCAGCACCCCCAGCACGCACCCGAAGCAGTGAAACAGGGGCACCGGCAGGCACATGCGGTCCTTTTCGCTCAAGCGTTGGTTTTCCCCGATCCACCAGCCGTTGTTGCCGATGTTGTAATGGGTCAGCATGACCCCCTTGGGAAACCCGGTGGTACCGGAAGTATACTGCATGTTGACCACGTCGTGCACGTCCAGGTCATCCTGCCGGGCCGCGTACTGCTCGTCAGTCGTCATCGGCGCCAGGGCCATGATCTCCGGCAGGCTGTACATGCCGCGGTGTTTTTCCTGCCCCAGGAAGCAGATTCGCTTCAGATGCGGGAACCGTCGGCTGGTCATTTTTCCCCGCTCTTCGGTCTTCAGTTCGGGAACCAGGTCGTATACGGTCTGGATGTAGTCGGTATCCTGGTAGCCGTCGATGATGAACAGGGTTTCGGTGTCGGACTGCTCCAGTAGATAAGCCAGCTCGGCGGTTTTGTAATTCGTATTGACCGTGAGCAGAACGGCCCCGATCTTGGCCGTGGCAAACTGCAGCGCCACCCAGTAAGGGATATTGGTGGCCCACACGGCAACCTTTTCGCCCTTCTTCACGCCCATGGCCATGAGGCCCTTGGCCAGCCGGTCCACCACTTCGGCGAACTCGCTGTAGGTCAGCCTGAAGTCCCGGTCCACGTAAACCAGCGCATCCCGGTCCCCGTGGGCGGCCACGGTGCGGTCCAGAATCTGCCCCAGGGTCAGGGCCTGCAATGACTCGTTGCCCATGAACACCTCCTAACGGGGAATGTACAACACGGCGTAAATGGCTGCCGGCTGCGCCCCCTTGCAGCTGACGTAGTGGGGGACGATGGAGTTGTAGTAGATGCTGTCGCCGGCATCCAGTTCGTAAACCTCGGTGCCGTAGGTGACTTCCACCCGGCCGGAGTAGACCACGATGAATTCTTCTCCCTCGTGGCTGGAGAGATCCTTGGATTTTTCCGATTCCGGCAGCAGTTCCACGTAGAAGGGATCCATGTGCCGGTCGCTCTTGCCGCTGCCCAGGGAGTAGAATTTCAGGGCCACGGGCCGGTCCTTGCCCCGCAGCATGCTCAGTTCCTGTTTGCGGTCCTGCCGCCGGATTACCAGCGGATCACTGCCGATCTGGTCGTCGAGGAAGGTGCCCAGCCGCACACCCAGGACCCGGGCGATCTTCAACAGCGGCCCCAAAGAGGGGTAGACGTCATCTTCTACGATGGTTGTCAGAACACCGGGCTCCAGGCCCGTCTGCTCGGCGAGCGCTTCCAGGGAAAGCTCCTTCTCGGCCATGAATTTGCGGATCCGCTGACCTACTTTTTCCGTTTTCATAAAATCGATCTTCTCCATCTTTGCATTGCCGTCGGCTGCGGGCCGCATCAGGGAATCCGCATTTGGATTCATCTTCTGCTTTTCTTGGTCATGCCTGCGACGATAGCGTAGTGGCGGGGTTTATCCCCGCCTTTGCGAACCGGGCGCGGATGAACCGCGCCCCTACGCTACGTCAAAGCAACAAACCGGATTGCAAATGCTGTTACCCTGTGTCCGCGCGCCAACGGCTGTTTTTTTCACGGGGGATATGATAGCCTGCCCCTGATCGTCCGCCGATCCCGGCAACGCACCGGGGCGGCAGTAAAATGGGTTCTATAACCCCAAACCCCTTTGGCAGGCAAAGCATTTTTTGGGCAGGCAATGAATTCTAAACGGCATTCAACCACAGGAACGGCGGAACGCCTTGAAAATAATTTTCATCGGCTGGCGGGCGCGATCTTCCGGCGGTGGCCCCGCCCGGCGCCCCCGGGCGCGCTTCTGCAGCGTTGCCAAATCGTTTCCCACCGCGGCGAGCACGACAACCGCAACCGCCTGGAGAACACCCTGGCGGCCTTCGATGCGGCGGCCGAAGCCGGTGTCTGGGGCCTTGAAATGGATATCCGCTGGACCGCCGACCGGTTCCCCGTAGTGTTTCACGACCCGGACACCCGCCGTCTGTACCCTTTGAAAATCACCCTTGCCAGTACCCCCCTCGATCGGCTAAAAGACCGCTTTCCCCTGATCCCGACCCTGTCCGAAGTGGTCGAGCGGTTCGGGGGCAAACAGCACCTGATGATAGAGATCAAGGCCGAGCCCTGGTCCGGTCCCTCGGATCGGGCCCGTCGGTTCAAACGGGCGCTTTCGCATCTGGTCCCCGGCAGGGATTTCCACCTGATGGGCCTGCAGCCGGAGCTGTTCGCCCGGTTCGATTTTCTTCCGGCACGAGCCTTTGTGCCCATCGCCCGGTTCCGCATGGACCGCTTCAGCCGCCTTGCGGCGGCCAGGGGGTACGCCGGCGTGTCCGGGCACTACCTGCTGGCCGGCAACGGTGTGGTGGACCGCCATCACCGCATCGGGCAGAAGTTCGGCACGGGCTTCGCCGATTCCCGGCGCTGCCTCTACCGGGAAGCAGCCCGCGGGGTGGATTGGATTTTTTCCAATCGGGCGGCCGACATGCAGGCCATTTGTACCGGAAAAAACAAGGCGCCCATGTAGGGGCACGGCGCGCCGTGCCCTGCAAAGTATAGAAACAAAAAACGATCTGACATGAAACCCAGCCAAAGCCCCAACCTGAAAATCCTGTTCGCCCTGACCCTGATCCATTTCACCGGAGACTTTTACAGCTCCTTTACAACGCCCCTGTTCCCCGCCTTCATGGACACACTGAATCTGTCCCTGGCCCAAGTGGGGCTCATCGCCGGCATCAACCGGTTCCTCTCGTTCATCGTTCAGCCGGTGGCCGGATACATGGCCGACCGGCACCAGGGCCGTGCCATTATTCTGGGGGGCCTGGCCATGGTTGTGGTCTTCATCCCCCTTTCCGGCATTGCCGGCGGCTTCTGGCCGCTGCTGCTGGTTATCTCACTGGGATCGGTCGGATCGTCGCTCTTCCATCCTTCGGTGGCCGGGATGATCCCGCTGTACTCCGGCAATCGCAAGGGGTTTTCCATGTCCATCTTCAACACGGGCGGGACCCTGGCCTTTGCCGTCGGACCCTTTTTCATCACCGCCTTCGTAGCAGCCCAAGGGCTGCGGGCCATGCCGATCACCATGGTCATTGGTCTGGCCGCGCTGATCTACTTGTGGATCGTGGTGCCCTCTCCGCAAACGGAGGGCATGGCGGCTTCCGGATTGGTGGGCACCCTGAAAAAGCAGTTCGGGGCCGTGTGGAAATCGATCTTTCTCATCTGGCTGGTCATGGTCCTGCGGGCGGTGGTCGGCCAGTCCTTCATGACCTTCATGCCCGTCCTGCTGGTCAGCCGCGGCTATTCGCTGGTCTCCGGCGGTGTCATGATCACGCTGTTCACCCTGTCCGGCACGGTCAGCGGCCTGCTTTCCGGCATCCTGGCAGACCGGGCCGGTGCCCGGCCGGTCTTTCTGACCGCGCACCTGCTGATGACGCCGGCCCTGTTGATTATGCTCCTCCTGCCGGGTCTGTGGATCTATGCCGGGGTGGCCGTGGCAGGCTTTTTCGTACTGGCCACAATGCCGCTGGGGGTGACCCTGGCCCAGGAACTGGCGCCCGGCGGGCGGTCCATGGTCTCCAGCCTGATGATGGGAC
The DNA here is from genome assembly GCF_963668215.1 of uncultured Desulfosarcina sp. Classification (NCBI taxonomy): domain Bacteria; kingdom Pseudomonadati; phylum Thermodesulfobacteriota; class Desulfobacteria; order Desulfobacterales; family Desulfosarcinaceae; genus Desulfosarcina; species uncultured Desulfosarcina sp. The sequence goes on along the minus strand of NZ_OY764190.1, from coordinate 3,607,051 downwards.
TGGCCTATGGCCTGGGCGGTGCCATGGCGCCGCTGGTGGGAAAGCTGGCCGACATCTATTCCGTTGCCGACGTATTGTGGGGCGTGGCGTTTATTCCTTTGATCACGATTCCTTTGATTTTGCTGTTTCCGGGAAAAAAGACGATGGGAGATGGATGAGGTCGGAAATCGCAACTTCTCATCTCCAATTCCTGAATTACCCAATCCCAAAATCCCCTAATCTCATAATCAAAGCGACTGCATTTGCGTAGTAACGCGCTCGGCCGCCTTCTTGGGTCCGTCGAGACGATAGCCCAGTTCGTTGACCAGTTTGAGGCAGGCCGCGACCACATCGGGATCGTATAGGCGGCCGCTGTTTTCGGCCAGTTCGTTGATCGCTTTCTGGATCCCCAGGGAAGGCCGGTAGGGACGGTGGGAACCGATGGTTTCGAAAACATCGGCAACGGAAAGAATTCGGGCTTCCAGACAAATTTCGTCGCCGGACAGGCCCAGGGGGTATCCGGAGCCGTCCATCCGCTCGTGATGCTGAATGACGATATTGGCCAGGGGCCAGGGAAAGTCGATCTTCTTGAGGATGTCATATCCCGACTGCACGTGGGTTTGGATCATGGCGTATTCGGGGCCGCTGAGACGGCCCGGCTTGCAGAGAATTTCTCCGGGGATGGTGAGCTTTCCCAGGTCGTGGATGACACTGGCCATTTTCAGGCCGTAAATCCTGTCTTCGGAAAGATTCATGAGGCGGGCAATGGCGCAGGCCAGGTCGGCCACCCGGCTCTGGTGGCCGGCGGTGTATGGATCGCGCATTTCCACAGCCAGAGCGATGGCCTGCACCGAACCTTCCATGGCTTTCTGGAAACGCTGTCCGTTTCTTCGCAGTTCTTCGGCCGTCCGTCTGAGTTTTTGACGCGTCTGACGCTCCATCAGCACCCGCTTCAAGCGGGCTACAATTTCGGCCAGGCGAATGGGTTTTTCGATAAAATCGCTGGCACCCTGCCCGATGATCTCTTCGTAGGCAAAATTATTCACCAGGCCGGTAATGATAATCACGTCCGCATCGAATTCCTCATTGTCCTTGATGTGGCGGCACAGTTCCAGGCCGCTCATGCCCTTCATCTGCACGTCGGAGATGACCACTTCAATGGGCCGGGATGTAAGGATTTTCAATGCCGATTCTGCGCTGTCCGCGGTAAAACAGCGGCAGCCGAAAGAGGAAATGCCGCAGGAAAGGATCTCACGGATGTCGTCATCGTCATCCACGATCAGGATAGTGGAAAAGGCATCGTCATCGGCAGGTATGGTTTCCATAAACGCCTCCTTTGGCTGGTGATCGGCTCGCGCTCCGCAAAAACGGTATGCCGGGGGATGGGCGTCAGAAATCGGTCGGAGAAAAACGAAACGCAGATATCGGAGATTTTACGAAGTCGTTAATTCTTAACAATGAGAAAAAACACATAGGCTACATAACAGGATAGTAGAATCAGACCTTTTCTGCGGGTGATTGTCAAGTCCTGTTTCATCAACACCAGGGGCAGGGCGCTGATGGCCATCATCACCAGATAATCCACCACCAGGCCGCTGCCGAAAAATCCGCCGTCAATGACAATGGGCCGCACCATGGCCGTGGCCCCGACGACGCTGAGAAGGTTGAACACGTTGCTGCCCACCAGGTTTCCCAGAGAGATGTCCATCTCTTTTTTCATGGCGGCCACAACCGAGGTGGCCAACTCGGGCACCGAGGTGCCGAAAGCCACCACGGTCAGACCGACAAATTTTTCGTCGACCCCCAGGGTGGTCATAATGCTGACCGCCGCGTCCACCAGCAGATCCGCGCCCAACACCACCGCGCCGGTCCCGCCGGCGATCATCAGGCACTGCCCCCAGCGTTTGCCCGCCATCCCGCCTCCACCGGCCGGCAAACGTGCCTCAAGGACGGCTTTATTCGGCAGGGTGCGGTCCACCCGCAGGGCCACTTTGTAATTGAACCAGGTGTAGGCCAGAATGCCGGCAAAAAGGGTCACCCCTTCGATCCGGCCGATGGTGGAGTTGCAGGAAAGCAGCAGCAGGTAGGCGGAAACGACCAGCATCAAAGGAATGTCCCGGGAGATCACCACGCGGCTGGTAGTCACCGGCTGAAATACGGCGGTGAGCCCTAACACCAGGGCGATGTTGCAGATGTTGCTGCCCACCACATTGCCCAGGGCGATCATGCTCTTGCCTTTGACTGCGCTGACCAGGCTGACTACCAGCTCGGGCGTCGAGGTGCCGAAGGCCACCACGGTGAGCCCGATCACCATGGGCGTCAGTCCCACGCTGCGGGCCAGGGTGGAAGCCCCCCCGACCAGCCAGCCGGCGCCGTAATAGAGCAGCAGAAGGCCTGCCGCGAACGCGATCAAATGGGTAAGGGTCAAAAATCCGCCTTTCGTTGCCCGTTTGAAGGGACGGGCGTTCCCTCCGGAATCAATAGATCAGTTTTGTGTTACCACCGGATCATACCGGAATCACTATGCCATCCCTGCCGTACGAATGCAATGTGGTCAGGCATACCGAATCATTACCGGCTTCCGCCCCGCCACCTGTTGATAGACTTCGTCGGGCCAGCCAACGGCCATCACGGCGCAGGGAATTTCATAACCAGGAATGCCCAGGGACCGGGCAATGGCTTTGTCCCGCCGCATGGCCTCGATCACGAATCCGATCAGGCAGGTTCCCAGCCCCAGGCTGTGGGCGCCCAGCAGCATGTGGCCGGTGGCCAGCAGGGCGTCTTCGGCCGGACAGGAGGCGTCCTTTTGCGCGGCGACCACAATCGCGGCAGGGGCTCCGTGAAACAGCAGATCGCGCTCCCCGCGGTCCCACTGTTCCAGCCCCCGTTCGATGGTGGCATAATGATCCCGATAATAGGCTTCCAGTTCCGGACGGCCCAGCCATTTCAGTCCCCACCGCAGCCAGGCTTTTTCCGCCATCCGGTTGGTCTTCCGAAAAAAATCGCCGACCGATTGCGCCAGCGCGGCCACCGCCCGGCGATCCGGCAGAATCGTGAAGGTCCATGGCTGACAGTTGGAGCCCGATGGTGCGGTGACCCCGATTTTCACCAGATCCTCCAGAAGCTTCCCATCCACCGGCTGATCGGTAAAGTTGCGGCAGGAGCGCCTTGACCCCATGAGATTGACCAGCGTCGCGGTGTCGAAGCGGCCATGGGGCAGCCAGCGATTGTCTGCGGAAAAGTTGGCAAATTTGGCCAGCGCGGGATCCAGGGCCGCCACCTGGATGGCCTCGGTGGGGCACACCGCGGCGCAGTGCCCGCAGTTCAGGGACTCGCTGCCAGTCACGACCGCCTTGCCCGCTTCCATTGTGATGGTCTCTTTGGGGCAGACCGCCACACACTGCCCGCAGCCGATGCAAAGATCGGCTTCGATCGTCGTGGTTACAGATCGGCTGGAGGATGGGATCGGTTCACCGCTCATTTATTTATCCCTGCATCTTGACTTGAGTAGCATGGGTATTAAAATTGGCGCCTTTGAAAAATCTTTCAAGTGGCCATCCAGAGATGGCCACGATTGAGGAAACGATCAATGAAAAACCGGTTTATCTCTTCCGTAATGTGGAACCTGCTGTTAATTTCGGCGGGTTCCGCAATTTTCGGTATCGGGTTGAAATCCATCGCGATCCCCCACGGTTTTATAACCGGCGGAATTTCGGGCCTGACCCTGCTTATTTACTATGTCAGCGGACTGCTGTCACCGGGTTTGTGGTACCTGTTGCTCAACATCCCCATCTTTCTGATCGGCTGGATTCACATCAGCCGACGATTTTTCTTCTATAGCCTTTACGGCATGGCCGCACTTTCGGCGGCCATCGATCTGATCAATTTTCCCCTGCCCATCCATGAACCGATTCTGGCGGTTCTGGCCGGCGGCGTGCTCATGGGCGCGGGTTCCGGCATCATTCTGCATTCGCTGGGATCGGCCGGCGGCCTGGACATTGTGGGGATCATCCTGCATCAGAAATTGAACGTGCGCGTAGGGACGTTCTTCTTCGCCTTCAACCTGATCCTGTTTGCCTTCAGTTTCGGATTTCTGGAGGCCGATCTGGTTCTATACTCCCTTTTCATGAGCTTCATCTCCTCGCAAACCATGGATTATGTGCTCACGATTTTCAACCAGCGCAAGATGGTGATCGTCATATCCGATCTCAACGATAAAATTGCCGGTGAAATCCACTCCCGGCTCAATCGGGGCGTCACCTTTCTCGACGGCAGCGGCGCCTACACGGGCAAAATCAAGAAGGTCATCCTCACCGTGATTCACAACTATCAGCTCAAGCGGCTGGAAGAGGCGGTTTTGTCCATCGACCCGGAAGCCTTCATTATTACGGAAAACACCTTCAATGTTTTGGGTAGGGGATTTTCCAAGCGCAAGACGTACTAATCGATCCGTAAAAAGAAAACGCGCCGTGGATATCCGAAAAACCCCATGGATACCCGCAGCGCGATGTTTTATGTACTTAGGCTACTTTTCCGGGAGGGGAGCCTCCGGGATCTTTTTTTCCTCGGCCCCATCCCGGGATTCTCCTTGAATGACAAAACCACCCCGATCACCCGAGAAAAGTCCAGGCCCCGGCTTCTCATCCCTGTCGTCGTGGTATTCGAAGGGCTGCGGCGATGCGGCACACCCGGCCATCAGGGCCGCAATCGCCAGCGCAAAAATCCATTGGCGGTTCATCAGAATTTCACCCGCATACCGGTCATGAATGAATTGATATTGTCGAAATCGGCCCCGTTTCTGTCCAGCTTGTGGAGCCGGTAGCCCAGATAGGCTTCGGTGCCCCACTCCTGGATGTCCTGAACCATCTGGAAGCCGATGGTGTCGGCATCGTCCCCATCGGCGTCGATATCCGAAAAGCGTCCGTAGTCGGTCGAAAGGGATGTCACCCCCAGCGGACACCAGCGGCCCCGGTAGCCGAACTTGGTGTAGAAAAATCCGCCGTCGCGGCCGCCCTTGTAATCGCACGTACCCATGGCGAAGGTGCCGTTGAACCCGCTGTCATGAAGAACGGAAACCGATCCGGACAGTTGGTCGTCTACCGAGTCCGACGTGCTGCCGGGATTGGCGTAGGCTGCCCCGGCCGCCACCTTGAAAGCGTCTACCTGGGCGCTGTAGCGCACGGCGAAATCCCCGCCGCCGTCGGCCACATAGGAGGTCGAGCCCGTAAACCCGTTGAACGAGGGGCTGTCGTAGCGAATGCGTTCGTCACGGCTCAGACCGTCCAAGTTGTCAAAGACATTGCCGATGGAGGGTGCGTTCAGCAACCCCGTATTCGAATCGTAGAACCGCTGGCCGCCGGCCATGCTGGCAATACTGGAATAGCCCACCACACTGGTTCCGGAGAGATCCACCTCAGCGATATTGTCCGAGGCCGTCGACCCCCAGCCCAGAGAGAACTTTCCGAACCGATAGGTATCCACCCAAAGATCCAGATGGCGCTTCTCGAAATCGGTGTCGTCGATGCGTTTGTCTTCCTGCCAAACCGCATTGCTGGGGTTGGTCTGGTACTCCACTTCGATCCGGGTCCCGATCTCATAGCGCTCGTTGGGGGTGATGGATCCCAGCACGCCGATGCGCGTTGAGGAATTGTCGTTGTCCACCAGGTAAAGGTCCTCGTTGTGGCCGTCGTCGCTGTAGAGCACCGCCTTGTTCACCTGGCCGTACAACTTGATGCTGGCTTTGGGATTGGTGGTCTTGACTGCTGCCGGACTGTCCGTAGCCGCCTTGACCGTGGCCTTGGCCGTCTGGCCTTTGAGAGCCTCCACCTGCTGCTGTAACTTTTCCAGCGCCTTTTGCTGGGCTTCGATCTGCGTTTGCTGCTGCCGGATGATCTTCTCGAGCCGGTCCAGGGTTTCCTGGTCGGCCCCGAAGGCCGGCGATGAGACCATGATACCGGAAACGAATGCTGCCGCAGCCGCATACAGAACAAGCCGCCATTTTCTCCTGACCATATTTACCTCCTGCTTGGTTTGCGGTTGAACACCATTAACTCCTGCCCATCGCCCAATACAGGCAGTCTATATCTGGAAAAATCGTTTGGAAGCCGCCGGGCACCGGATTCACGCCGATGGTCGTGTCACGGTAAAAAGAGGATGCAAGATGTTTCGATTCTGGGGTCCGGTTGAAAGCTTTTTATAGCATTTTAGCTAAATATGTGCAAACAAAGCGTGCGCGCAAATGGGAATTCGGATTGAAACCACATGCAAAGGCGGAGTGAATGAGAATTCTGGTTGTCAACTGCGGCTCCTCATCGTTGAAGTATCAGTTGTTGGACATGGATGGCGAACGAATCATGGCCCGCGGGCTGATGGAGCGTATCGGCGAATCCAACGGCAGGGTATTCCACCGGACGCACATGGCTTCAGGTCGCATCCACGAAGTTAAATTCGAAACGCCGCTGACCGATCATCGCGCAGCTCTCCGTCAGGCGGTCCGTCAACTCACCGCCTCCGATACGGGGGCCATTGCCGGCCCGGAAGAGATCGATGCCGTAGGCCACCGCGTGGTTCACGGCGGCGAAGCCTTTCGGGAACCCACCTTAGTGGACGCAGCTGTGCTGGACGCCATCGAAAAAACGATTCCCCTGGCCCCCCTGCACAATCCGGCCAATCTGATGGTCATCAACATCGCCCGGGAACTGTTTCCCCAGATCCCCCAGGTCGTGGTCTTCGACACGGCCTTTCATCATACCCTGCCGCCCCATGCCCGCCATTACGCCCTGCCCTGGTCCTACTACGAAGAACTGGGCGTCCGCCGGTACGGATTCCACGGCGTCTCCCATCAGTATGTGTCCCGGGAAGCGGCCCGGCGCCTGGGACGTTCCCCGGAAGACGCCAACCTGATCACAGCCCATCTGGGAAACGGCGCCAGCATCTGCGCCATCAAAGAAGGTGCCAGCGTGAACACTTCGATGGGTATGACCCCGCTGCAAGGCCTGGTCATGGGAACCCGGGGCGGCGACATCGACCCCGGCGTGATGCTGTACCTTGCCAGATGCCTGGACATGTCCGTGGACGAACTGGAGGACGTGCTGCAGAATGAAAGCGGTTTGAAAGGCCTCTGCGGAATGAACGACATGCGGGACATTCAAAAGGCGGCCGAATCCGGCGATGCCAGCGCCCGTCTCGCCCTGGATATGTTCGTCCATCGTTGCCGGCACTATATCGGCGCCTACGCATTCGAACTCGGCCGGTTGGACGCCCTGATTTTCACGGCCGGTATCGGTGAAAACGATGCGGTTATCCGTGCGGCCTGCTGCGAGGGGCTGGCTTCCTTCGGATTGAATCTGGACCCGCTTAAAAACCGGACACCGGAGGACCACCAGGGTGAAATATCGTCGACCGGCAGTCCGATCAAAATTTATGTCATCCCCACCAACGAAGGGTTGGAAATCGCCCGCCAGACGGCGAAAGTGGTTGGATCGATAGGGTAACGGAGCCAGCCCCCCCATGAACGTCGAACATCGAACGTCCAACGTCGAATAAAAAAAGTAAAATTCCCGGCCCGGGCAAACGGGCATTGAAAGCCATTCCCAAGGAGCGTATATAATTCCAACATTGAGGACCGGCACCATGGGGACGAGCGGGTGCTGCTCGATCCCATGGCGCGCGGGATATCTGCAACGCATGGATAGAGACCGAAATCAGGAAAAAAAACAAAACGGAGAACCCAATGTCGGAAGATCGTATTCGCTTTAAATCGCTCCTGGACAAAGTCACCGATCCGGACGCGGCGTGCCAGCACATTCAAAATGGAACCAATGTTTTCATTTCCGGCTTCACCGCCGGCTACCCCAAACTGATTCCCCAGGCCCTGGTCCGCCGCCACAAGGCCGGCGAGCAGTTCAAAATCAATCTGTTCGCCGGCGCATCCACCGGCGATGCCGTGGACGGCGTGCTGGCCGAGGCCGATCTGGTCGACTGGCGGCGGCCCTATATGAGCAATCGCTGCATGCGGCAGAAAATCAACCAGGGGAAGATTCACTTCAAGGACGATCACCTTTCGCGCCTCTCCGCCCAAGTTCGTGACGGGAACTGGGGCAAGGCCGATGTAGCCGTCGTGGAGGCCGTGGCCATCACGAAAAAAGGGCACCTGATCCCCACCATGTCCGTGGGCAACACACCTACCTACGTTCGGGAGGCCGAGAAAATCATCATCGAAATATCCGCAGAACCCCTGGACCTGGAAGGTGTCCATGACATCTTCATTCCCGAGGATCCCCCCTACCGCATGCCCATTCCCATCTACCGCGCGAGCGACCGCATCGGCAAGCCGTTCATCGACATGGACCCCGACAAGGTGGTGGCCATTCTTTACAGCCGGGAAGAGGACAGTTGCGCGGTGTTCAACGAGCCGGATACCGTATCGCAGAAAATCGCCGAAAACATCCTGGACTTCGTGGCCCATGAAATCGACCATGACCGCATGCCCCCTTCCCTGCCCTGGCAGTCCGGCGTGGGCGACGTGGCCAACGCGGTCCTGAATGGATTCATCGAAAACAAGTTCTTCCAAACCATCGATCTCTATTCCGAGGTCCTGCAGGACGCTGTGCTGGATCTGATCGACCTCGGAAAAGTGCACGCCGCCTCCGGCTCCGCCATGACGCTTTCCCACAAAGCCCGCCAACGGTTCTTCAACGAACTGTATCGCTACCGGGACAAAATCGTTCTCAGGCCGGTGGAGATCTCCAACGCACCGGAAGTTATCCGGCGCCTGGGGGTGATCGCCATCAACACGGCCATCGAGGTCGATATTTACGGCCATGTCAATTCCACCCATGTCAATGGGTCCCAGATGATGAACGGCATCGGCGGCTCCGGCGATTTCATCCGCAACGGGGGCCTGTCCTTCATCGTCACGCCCAGCACGGCCAAGGGAGGAAAAATCTCGGCCATCGTGCCCATGGTCTCCCATGTGGATCACAGCGAGCACTCGGTGGATGTGGTGGTTACCGAATACGGCCTGGTCGACACCCGCCCGCTGACCCCGCGCCAGGTGGCCGAACAGGTGATCAAGAAGTGCGCCCACCCCGACTATCGCGATCTTCTGTGGGACTATTACCAGCGCGCCATTCGAACCACGGGCGGGCACGAGCCGCATATCCTCAGTGAGGCGTTCGCCTTTCACGAACGCTTCATGGCTACCGGAGACATGCACACATAATGAAAAAGGAAAGGCCGCCTGGAACCGGATCATCTTCCAAGCGGCCTTCGAGAGGCTTTTTCCCGGGCGGTTGCCCGGAGCAAATAAGTACAGCCGATGAGGCCGGGAGATTACGTCGGCATCATCTCTTTTTTTCAGGCAGCCGGATATCAGAATAAGATTCAGCAAAAGGCTGAGGCCGGCGAGAATTTCAACCCTCCCCAATTTGTTCCCCGATTCTGCGGAAAGCTCGACAACCGCTACTTTATGCTTTTCAATTCGTCAAAATTTACGATATAATTGTGATAAATAATTTAAATCGCCGTATTTTACGACTTGTAAAATTTATATTAATGTTTTATATATCGTAATAAATGACGTATAAAACCAATTATAAGAAATAATTCATCAAAAATTACGATTATGAAGATTAATAAAATCATGACGGACGAGGCCATACTGGAAGCGCTTGGGAAAAGACTCAGCCGGCAACGCATCGACATGCAACTGACCCAGGCGGATCTGGCCCACGAGGCGGGGGTTTCCAAACGCACAGTAGAGCGCATCGAGGCCGGCTACTCGTCCCAGACGGCCAACCTGATTCGCATATGCCGCGTACTGGATCTGGTGTCGGGGTTTGAACAGTGGCTTCCCGAAACCGGCCCCAGCCCCATGGAGATGGTCAAAATCAAAGGCAAGGTCCGCAAACGGGCATCCTCCAAACGCAAAAAACGCACACCGGATAACAACTGGAGCTGGAAAACGTGAGCGCTTATGCCGAGGTGAAATTGTGGGGCCGAACCATAGGCGCTGTGGCGGAGATGGAAGACGGCAATGTGGCCGCCTTTGAATATGACGGCGACTTCGTTCACAGCGGCATCGAGGTGGCGCCGCTGATGATGCCGCTGTCCCGGCGGGTCTACACCTTTCCGGAGCTTCCTGCGAGGACGTTTTACGGCTTGCCGGGCATGCTGGCCGATGCCCTGCCGGACAAATTCGGCCATGCCCTGATCAACGCCTGGCTGGCCACCCAGGGACGCGCAGCGGAAACGTTCACCGCCGTGGAGCGCCTCTGCTATGTGGGGCGGCGCGGGACCGGCGCCCTGGAGTTTGCACCGGCCATCGGCCCCAGGGAGCGGCGATCTTCGCCTATCGAGGTGGATCGGCTGGTGGCCCTGGCATCGGAAATTTTATCCCGGCGAAACCATCTGTCGGTCTCATTTGACGACCGGAACAAGGAAAAGACGCTGGCGGACATCCTGAAAGTGGGCACTTCGGCCGGCGGTGCCCGGGCCAAGGCCATCATCGCCTGGAATCCGGCCACCAATGAGGTGCGTTCAGGCCAGGTGGATGCCCCCGAAGGGTTCCGGCACTGGCTGCTCAAGTTCGACGGGGTTGCCGGCAACCGCGACAAGGAGCTTGCCGATCCCCAGGGCTATGGCGCCGTTGAATATGCTTACTGGATGATGGCCAGGGATGCCGGCATCACCATGACCGAATGCCGGCTTTTTGAGGAAAATGGCAGGCGGCACTTTATGACCCGCCGTTTTGACCGGACCGACGATGGTGAGAAATTGTACATGCAATCCCTGTGCGGCCTGGCCCACTTCGATTTCAACATGGCGGGCGCCTACAGCTATGAGCAGGCCCTGCTGGCGATCCGCCAATTGGGGCTGCCCATGGATGCCGTGGAAGAACAGTTCCGGCGCATGGCGTTCAACATCATCGCCCGCAACCAGGACGACCATGTAAAAAACATCGCCTTCTTAATGGATAAAAACGGTCGATGGTCGCTGTCTCCCGCCTTTGATGTCACCTACAGCTACAACCCGGACGGCGCCTGGACCGGCAGCCATCAGATGACGATGAACGGCAAGCGCGATGATTTCATCCTGGATGATTTTCGCGCCTGCGCCCGTTTTGCATCCATGAAACGGGGACGCGCCGAGGCCATTGTGAAACAGGTTCAAAGCACGGTGTCCCGGTGGCGGGAATATGCCGATGAAGCGCGGGTCAAGCCGGATTGGCGGGACCGAATTCAAACCGCTTTGCGGCTGAATGTTTTCTGAAAAGGCTATTTGAAAAGATCATCCTTATAGAAGAACGATCCCGCAAAAAGCAGCACCCCTGCCAGAAACGCAAAACCGGGCAGAAATGTCAGGGCCTTGTCCAGGCCGTAGACATCCGAAAGCCTGCCGATCACCACCGGTGCCAGGCTGGAACCCAACAGATGCTGAATGATAATATTCAGGCTCAAGGAAATTGCGCGTAGCCCCGGGTGAACGACATCCTGGGTCACAGCGACACAGGAGGGAACAAACGCCACTGCACTGATGCCGATGAGAAACAGGACGCCATATTGCGCGTTTCCACGCAGGAAGGTAAAGGCGACCCAAAGCAGGATGCCGGTAACCACGGAGGAAACCGCCGGGAACAGCAGGCGGGCATTTTCTCTCTTTTTCATCCAGGCATCGGATAAAAATCCTCCCAGGGGAGCCCCGATGATGGCGAGAATCATGATGGAACTGGCCTTCATGCCGGCTTCATCCATGGCCAGGTTGTCAAAGCGGTGAAAATAGGTGGGCAGCCAGGTCAGAAGAGAGGTCGTGACAAACACATTCAGGGCAAAAGCCAGATTGTTGCAGACCAGGGTTCTGTTATGGGTAAACTGCCTTGTCAATTCATTGAATCGCAGTTTTTTCTCTTCACCGGACGGCGCTTTCTTCGTGAGCCGCACGGTTGGGTAATCGCGGACAAAATAGAACAGGATGGCCAGGACCAGACCGGGAAGGGCCACCAACCCGAATGCGTGGCGCCAGCCGAAGTGGTGGGCGACAAAGCCGCCCAAACCAATGCCAAGTGCGCTGCCAAGGGGGATGGACGCATTCCAGAGGCCAAGAATCCGGGCCCTTTTCTCCTGCGGGAAATAATTGGAAAGCATGGCCGTCCCGCCCGGGGCGTACCCGGCTTCACCCACACCGATAACCGCTCTGGCGGTAAAGAGATGGGAAAATGTCCGTGTGAATGCACAGGCCAGCGTCGCCATGCTCCAGATCGCGGCCATAATGGAAATGCTTTTGGTCCGGCTCCAGCGGTCAACGAGGACAGACGCCGGAAAAGAGACAATCAGAATCGACCAGTAAACGGCAGATACCAGAAGGCCGCACTGGGCATCGGTTATTCCCATGTCCTGTTTTAAAAAGGGGAACAGGGACACCACAACCATGCGATCCATGTAATCGAACATGTAGAGCAGAAACAGCAGCCAGAATACTTTCCAGGACTGGGATTGGGTCATCAGGAGGTGGCTCCTAAACGAAACGCCTATTTTAGTGGATAGCGGCCGTGTTTTCTTGCGGCTTTGAACATGGCCATGCAATTCTCGGGATTTACGCCCGGGTGCAATGAATTCGAAGAGCAGAGAATCAACCCGCCGCCGTCGGCGCCGTCTTCGATTGTTTGAATGACCGCCTGCTCGACCTGCTCCGGGGTGCCCGAGGGCAGCAGATCCACGCAGTCGATATTGCCCAGCAGACACAGTTTGTCCCCGCAGTACGCTTTCACCTTTTTCATGTGCATGCCTGCCTGGGGCTCTAAGGGATTGATGCCGTCATATCCGGTTTCAATCAGGATATCCATGATGGGCCAAAGGTTGCCGTCGGAGTGGCGGACCACTTTGAGTCCCTTTGCATGGGCTTTCTCGACGATCTGCCGGTTATACTGATTGACAAAAGTTTTAAAATGATTCGGTGATATCAGCGGCATCTTCGTTGTGGCGATATCGTCTTCAACCACCAGCACATCGAGGCCCGCCTCCACCAGCAGATCAAGCTGGGCAAGATTGAAATCCAGGGTCATCTGGGCAACGGCGTGAACAAAATCAGGATTGGCGATCATGTTCATCATCAGATTGGTCATACCCGCCAAGCGCCATGAACGGACAAAGGTCCCCCGCATCAGCCAGAAGGTCGCTTTCTGTTCTTTGAATCGCTCTTTCGCCAGGTAGAGAAGTCCAAGATCCTCTACTTTGGGTACAGGCGGCTCGAACGCTTCCAAATCTTCCGGGGTGGTTACCGGGTGCCCGACAGGTACGGGAATGCCATGATCCGACAGTTTATAGACCACACCAAAGCCATCTTTGACGTGAAGGTTATCTACCCTGCTTTCATGACCAATCTCAAACGTCGTGATGCCGTCGATATCAAAGGTTTCATGGATCATAAAAAGGGTATCGACCAGCTTGAGTTTTTCCTCGTCATCCATTAGCCTGAAATCCCGGGGTTCGGGAAGGCCGTCTGTGAGGTGCTTGCCGATTCCGACAATGGGCGCCTCGTTGATGCCGTGGATATAAAGAGGGACGCAGTCGGGTTCTCTGTTTTCAAGGGCTGTCAGGATTCTTTGCTTTCCATTCACAGGTTTTGACTCCAATGAGACTAAGATTATCGATTTTTTCTTGATGGTTTATTGGTACAATTTCCCGCCATGATTCAACCAACCACCTTCATGTTGGCCGCTGGAATCATGATGGGTCCAGTGGACAACACCGCCTTTTGAATTCCACTCGTACTCACCGTAAAAATTAACATGATCACCGACATTCAGGTTGTTGACTCTTGGAGCAAGGTCGATGTCTAACATTGAGTCTCCGCATGCCAAGTTAAAAACTCATCTATGTACTCGTTGTTCTTGTGATCTTTGTCTGTTAACTCAAGATCTAGTAAGGGAGCATACCCTATGCTTCGACCTTCTTTACATTTGAGGATTAAACCGTATGTATCATCCAGATCCTCAACTGAAATTGCCTTGAAAACATGACCTATTCCAAAAGGTTCGTTTTTAGTTGATTTCCCATATAAGACGTACTCGTCATCGTCATCCACTCTTTCCACCTCAAAGGGGAATTCGAGCTTTTCCGATAACCATTGAACCCAATCTCTGTCTTTCCACTCTTTTTTCATGACGACACCAATTAAAGTTTTTCCCGCTATCCTTCTGACAATTGGACAATGGCCTCCGCAGCCCATTTTCCACTCTCTGCCGCCCCTTCTGTACAGGGCAACCCCATATAATCGCCTGCAAGGAAAACCTTCGTTGACTTATTAACGTTCTTTCTGTAGCGGGCGACATTTTTGCTTCTTCCCAAAGGCGACATAGCCGCTGCTTCTTTCCACCGATATATTTTCGTAAAGAGCAGATTTGCCGAAATGCCGGGAAGATACTTTTCCATGTCGTTCAGGACAACGGCAAGGATATCCTTGTCGTTCCAATCGATCATCTCTGACCCCGCTTTACCCGACAGGAAAGCCATAAACAACTTGCCGTTAGTAACTCGGCTCTTGTCTATTTTTCCCAGATCGCCATTCGCTATTGCGTTAACAGCACTTCTTTCTTTTTTCGGTATAAGGACGCCATAGAGTTCAGCGATTTCAGGTGCAATGGCAAATGTGTCTTTGACTGCAAGGGCAATAACAATCGCGGAGCTGTACGGCGTGTCTAAAAGCTCTCGCTCGATGGCCGACGGTTCTTTGAATAAGTTTCTCGAAACCGATCCCGTGGTAGCGAGTGCGACCCGATCAGCAAAGATTCGCTCATTGTCCGTGCTCAGTTCTATGCCGGTATTATCAATTGACATCGATAGTACCGGAGTATTCAGTCTTACGTCCAATTTGGAAGCCATTCGTTGAGGCAGAATATTGATGCCTCCGGTTAACGTCATGTATTTCGCTCTTTTCAAGAACAGCAAAGAAGTCGTAAACATAGGCACCACTCTCGATGTATCTCTGAGCGATTGATAGTAGTAAAATACATCATTGGGCGGTTCTATGACGTAATCGGTAATTTCCTCTCCAAAGTATCGTTTGCTCCAGGTATCCGCATCCATGTCGTCGTAGTCCGACCATGCGGAGAATTGCGTCAGGGGAATAAATTTGGTCTTGGTCAAAAGCCTGTAGCCGCGATAAACAAAGCGAAGACACCCGGAGAGGCTGAGCAGCCCTGTTTTCAGAGCGGTCAACGCATGCGCTGCGCAGAATATTCGGATTTTACCTTCCCTTACGATCCCGATATGCTGACTGGTTTTGATAAATTTCCGCTTCAGACCAAGCCTTTCGATCAGCTCGGGCTCCAACGTGAATTTATCCATGAGGAATTGGGCGCCATAATCAATCGTAAAGCCGTTGACAACGTCAGTGCCCATCCTGCCACCGACCCTGTCCGATGCCTCCAATACAACAGGATTTTGCCCCATCTGCTTAAGAAAATAGGCTGCCGTGAGACCGGCAATACCTGCTCCCACCACGACAATGCGTTTCTTTGTCATGCTGCCTCGCTTCTTTTAGCAACGTGGCCTTTACCGGTGGCAATGTGGCGCAGTGGAATTGCCGTCCGAGTGAAAGGAAGGGTTACGTGGTCCTATTTAATTTTTTGTAGAAGTAACAAAATGGAGAAAAAATATACTTGGTGCATGGAAAACTTATTTAGTTATTTATTTCTTTCGCTTATCACGCACATAAATAGCTTTTGAGTTAGTATTACCTATCTGTCTTTCTTCTGTGTCAAACAGCTTGGTAGCAGAGACCAATTCACCCAACTTCCCATACCCGTAGTTGCGCGGGTCAAAATCAGGTGATTGTTTTGCGATATTGCTGCCAACTGGAGCCAGATGTGCCCATCCACTTTCATCTGATGATGCTTGGACAGCATTGCGTAAAAGCGTCACCAGTTTAGTATCCTGTTTTAATTCACGACTCGATTTTTTTGTTATCGGTTTGCCTTCGTCATGCTTTGCGCAAAGGACTTCTGTATAAATGAACTTGTCGCAGGCTGCGACAAACGGCGAAGGTGTCTTCTGCTCACCAAAGCCATAGACCAGCAGACCGGATTCTCTGATTCTGGCTGCCAGTTTGGTAAAATCACTGTCGCTGGAAACGAGGCAAAATCCATCGAACTTCCCGGTGTACAACAAATCCATTGCGTCAATTATCATTGCGCTATCAGTCGCATTTTTTCCTTTTGTATACGCGAACTGTTGTATCGGTTGAATTGAATGCTGCAACAAAACATCTTTCCAACTTTTGAGTTCCGGACTTGTCCAATCGCCATATATCCTCTTCACGTTGGCTGTCCCGTAATTGGCGATTTCTATCATCAATCCATCGACAATACTTGGCTGGGCATTTTCCGCGTCTATAAGAACGGCCAATTTATTGTTGTTTTCCATTGCTGATGCTCTTTTCGTGCAAAATTGATTTATGGATCAAATCCCCCTGCGTCCTATTTTAAACCAACTGGCATTTGTGTGTGTCTTGTGGGCAGAATTTAAACGTTTAATGAATATCAGTAGTGTCCGGTTAACTATCAAATAATTTCAGTTGCATATGGCCACTAGTAATTTTGTTTCTGTAGTCATCGGCCGTGAAGGCCTGTAAAATGGGCATTTTCTCAAACAGGGTAATGCTCAAAATCTGTAAAATTGTGTAGAGAGGCAGATCGATCCGCAACCGTTTTTTCATTATGGCGACCAGAACATAGGTCGATATTGCTATCCAGATTTGAGTTTTCACAGCATTTTGCGACGTGCCGTAAAAGCTCTTGATACGCAGATGCTGTTTGATCCATTTGAAAAAAATCTCAACCCGCCACCTATACCGATAAAGCTCTGCAATCGTATGGGCCGGCAACATGAACTGGTTTGTAAGAAAAACAAATGATCTGCCTTTTTCAGCATCAAAGAATTTCACCCGGCGAAGCTTTTCCGGGTAATCCTTTTTGCTGTAGAACCCTGTAAGGGCAACTGTCTGATCGCATCGGACACATGTTGTTTTATCGACTTTATGCGAATAGATCCTTCGCAGTTTGGTGTTTGTTTTTGTACGCGTTACGAATATCGCTGAACATTGATGCAGCTCGTACAGTCGTTTGAAATCCAGATAGGCCCGATCCATGAGGTAGATTGAGCCTGGTTCCGGAACGAGAATATCAAGAACATTGACGTCATGAACTTTTCCATCGGTGATCCAGATGAATGTCGGGATGTCCCCTCGCAAATCAAGAAGGGTATGAAGTTTTACAGCACCTTTTGATCTGCGGAATCGAGCCCATGGAAAAAGCGACAGACAGAGATCGATTGTCGATGCATCCAGGGCGTAAACAGTGTCTTTAAGTTCAAGACCAAAATCGTCATCGATATATAGCTTTCTGGCTTCATGGATCAAGGTTAGGGCAAAGTCGCTGTAGATACGCCAGTCTCTCTTTTCATTCGCATCAGCCAGCGTGCTTCGGGCGACCTTACCACGGATGCCCATATGATAAAGCTTATCTTGCATGGCCCGCAAACAGCATTCTATGTCGCGAAGGCTTTCGCGATAGGTCAGCTGGGCAAAAGCCATGCAGAGAAGTTGGTCATAGCATGTAAAAGAACGTACGCGGTAATTGCCGTGATAACGTTTAACGCATTGACGAAATTTATTTTGAGGGAGGAACCCCATTACTTGAGAAAAAATGGTTTGCCCCTGGTACATTGGTACCCTCCTTTCCCATATGAATGATGCTGGTCAAGGAGACTATGAGGGCATCCCTAAACGAATTTCAAGTCGATCACCTCCAGGTTTGCAAGAATTGCATATTATTTTAATTGGTTGTGACATGTTTGGAAAAGTTTAACCGGACAGCAGTGAATGAATATCTAAAAACACGATAGCGTGGGCTTCAATTTACCCCCAAAATTACGAAAACCGACGAATATGGATCATCAATACGAACAGAAAAAAGGGCAGGACTTTTTTGAGAGTTTACCCTAAACGATTTCATATACGAAATCAAGGGGATAAATGGCGTGGCGGGGATTACAATCAGTTCTTTTCTATTTGAGGATCTCGCAACATATATCGATTCGCAACGTTGAATATGTCCGACTCGGCAACCAATTTAAATCCGAATTTTTCATAAAAACGGACATTCTCATCCAGGTCCGTTTCCAGGTATGCCGTTGCCGAACAATGATCCACCTCTTTGCAAAAACGCTGCATCAGTGCAGTGCCCACCCCCATTCCCTGGTGAGATGGCAGCACGCCGATGGGACCAAGGTGCCAGTGCTGTTCAACCGGATCATGCACCGCCCATTCCCTGAACCACACCGATTTTCTCCAATTAATGTCATTTTCGTCTTCGCACCCTTCCGGCTCGTCAACTATTTTTCCGGTGCATGACTTCATCCGCATGGCCCCTGTGATTTTATCATTTTCCTTTACCAGAAAAACAATGCCGGGCACGTTATTGAAGAGTTCAAAAAACATGTTTTCAATTTGCAGACGTTCCTTTTCGCCATTGCCCATAAAGATGCCAATGTGGTGTGGATTGTTGAGCATGGCGATGCTGAGCACCTTCGCCGATTCTTGAATGTCATTTTGTTCCATGAAACAAATATGAAAGCTGCTCATCGTCGCTCCTTTTACATTTTGGGGACGTCTCTCACTTTCTAATTAACTGTCAAACCATAATTCCTGTTTTCGGCAACCGCTTTGCCTCTGGTGACGGCGTAACCGACACCTGAAACCGTCATCTTGAGTTTGCGGGACAATTCGGTCTGGGAAATACCCAGTTCAGCAACACACCAGTAACAGAACAGCCCTCGTGCTTCAGCACGCTTTTTCTGGCGGCCTTTCTGGAAAAGCGCTTCGGGATCGATGTCCATGAGTTCAGCAACACGGGCGGCGACGCGAGTCATATCGTATCCCTGGCTTTTAAGTTCGTAACGCCGATCCAACCGTTCATTGGCTTGGGCGAGAACCGACATTACGAATTCCGAGTCCCCGAGGATCCGCTCATCGCCTTTGATCCGATCCATCCCTCTCGTGCGCATCTTTTTGACTTCAGCCCACCCGCCAAGACTGCGAATCAACCCGCCACCAACCAGTTCGGGACGACGTCCCATCCCGATGCCCGCTTCCACATAGCGAAGATAGGCTTTTCGCGCTGCGGCCTTGCGCTTGCCGAAGTATCCCAACACATAGGCATCGTCTTGCCAACCGCTCTTCCCTGCCCCCACAAGTGTACGATGGCCGCTGTAGGCATAATCGGCCAGCGCTTCGACTCCATCAACAATGCCGGCACGCAACGGATTGAGGTGAATGTAGCGTACCAATTCCATCAGATAAGCATCTTCCTGGCAGATGATCGACTTGTAGCGGTTTTGAAACAGTTGACCGTGTCGCTTGTGACGGCGATTAAAACCGACCGCATATCCGGTCAACAGCCGTTGCATCAACCTGGCGAGTCCGTCAGGGCCTGAACGAAAAAGGAAATGCGCGTGGTTGCCCATCAGCGTCCATGCGTAGCAGCGCGTATCCGTATCCGGCACCAATGAGGAAAGCCGCTCGATAAAATCCTCCCTGTCGGCAACATTACGAAAAATGGGTTTGCGTTCGATTCCGCGGATAATGACGTGATGCAGCACTCCCGGCGCATCCAATCTGGCTAAACGTGGCATAGACAGAATGATAGCATGAACTTGGAACAGCGACAACTTATTTAGTTATTTAGGGTCGTCCCCTTTATGTGAAGCAGGGTAGAATCAGGTGAGGTATTGCGCCGGCTGGAGCCCAAGCTCGGCGGCGTGATGGCTGCTGACGATATTTCTAATGTATTTACCTGTACTAGGATCTTTGTCCTGCAACTCGACGGTTTTCCCGGAAACGAAACCGCCGCTGCCGTCCGGCTTCAGCAAAAGGGCGCAAGGGCGGCGAGCATCTCCCTGGGAGTTGCCTTTGGCGACCAGGGCGATTTCGCCCGTATCGATTTTCAACAGGGTGCCTACCGGGTAAATACCCACCATGTTGACAAACCACTTGAGAAGGGTGGGATCGAAATCCTTGCCCGAATTTTCCATCATGATCCCCAGGGCGCGGTCCGGACTGATGGCCACCGGTCGATAGACACGCGGGGCGGTCAGGGCATCGTAGACATCGCAGATGGCGATGATCCGCCCGAACAGGCTGATCGGACGGGACCACTTTACATTCGGATAACCGGAAAGGTCATATTTCAAATGGTGTTCGAAGGGCGGAAGAATCAGCCGGCTGATGAGATCCCGAAAGGCGTCCAGATGAATGATCCTGCGGACGCTGTTCAGCGAATGTTTTTGAATATGTTTGAATTCCTTTTCGGTCAGCTTTCCGGGCTTGTTCAGGATATCGACATTTACGTCGATCTTCCCCAAATCGTGGAACAGGGCACACATCCCGAGCAGCATCAATGAAACACGGGACAGGCCGATGGTGTTTCCCAGACTCATCGCCAGGATGCTCACGTTCACGGAGTGGGTGTATGTATAATCGTCGTAATCCTTGATGGTGCTGAGACCCAGCACGATGCTTACATCTTCCCGGATGATATCCACCAGGTTCTGGAGGGAGCGCATGGCCTTGCGCGTACCGAAGCTCCTCTCTTCGGTGAGTTGTTTTCCGACCTCAATGATGGAGTTGTACGCATACGAGTAAACACGAATCGCTTCTTTTTTTTTGTCCTGGCCGTCGTTTTCCCCCTCGAGCCGAGTTTCGAAAAGGGTTTGGATCCAGGGGAACCGACCGGTCTCCATGACCGTCAACAGTTCTTTTTTCGGATCGGAAGCGGAAAGGGCCTCGTTGACCGTGTGTGCAAACCGGTAAAGCTCTTTTTCCTCAGCAGCCAGAATCTTTGTATTTATGGAGAAGCCATAGACATCCAATGTTTCGAAAAGCTCGAGGAGGCTGAACGTCACCGCTGACGTTTCCGGGCGGTGCAGCAATTTCTCGCCCTGGATAAACAGCCGGCTGTGCTTGGCCTCGATGCTGAGTTCCCCGTATTCTCTCAAAAGGGGTTCGGCTTCCTTTTTAAACTGACGGCACACGCTTACGCACAAGGCATTGGTTTCCTCATGGATTTTTGCCGTGTGGAGAAGCTTGTTGAATAGAACCAGGAGGCTTTCTCCAAGAAGCCTCTTCTTGCGGGTTTCTTCGCCGTTTGTGGATTTATCGGGCTGAAGGGGCAATGCTCATCTCCCTTGCCTTGTTGTATGCTTTTCTTACACGCAAACGCAGGCTTTTCGACGCCTGCGCCAAAAGCCTGCGCGACGGTTGGTTGTTCAGCCGAAATAGCGCGACTGCCGCGCCGATCCGATGCTTAAGCTCGATCGAACTCGGGATCAGCTTGACCTTGAACAATCGCTTTTTTAACAAAATGACGGATTGTTCCGATCCGCAGCGGCCAAGGGCGTCATACAAATCAAGCAGCAAGTCGCCGTACTGTTTGCAATATTTCCGGGATCGCAGTCGGTCCGAGATCAGCCGCTCGGCCTCTTTGTTCCTTTGCCGGCCAAGGTGTTTGAGACCCAGTTTGACAATGTCCGGATTCGGATCGTCCAGGATGTCCCGGAAATCCGCCATTTTTACAAGCGGGTGGCGAATCATTGCCTTTGCAGCACAAATGCGGCTTCTCTCCTTTTCCGATCGGGTCAGGCGCTTTAACAGTTTTAAGGCTTCCGGCTTCCGGATGTAGGCCAGCAATCCGATCACCGGCACCGCGATGGCCGGGTCTTCGTTTGCGGCAAGCGATGCCAGCGGACCGAAGTTTTTCGTTGCCTGCACGCCGATGGCCTTCAGGATGCTTTTGCGAAAATGGGGTTGATCGATTTCGGGAAGCAGCCTGCCCAGCGAATGGATGCATTGCGGCGGCAAAAGGGAAACCAGTTGCAGGATGGTGCGCAGCTGCTCCTGAGCCGCCTTTTTGTTTTTCTGCATAAATTCCTGCAGCCCCGCATAAAGATGCTGACCGGCGATGAGGATCGTAAAATCGTCGAGGTGGGCCTGCGCCCAGAATTTGTCCGCCTCGTATTTCTGGTAGATGATATTCAGTTTTTTTAAAAAGACCAGCGCCTCTTTGAATTCGCCCCGGGCAAGGGTGCGTTCAAAACAATCACGAACCAGATCCAATACCGCTGCGTAATCTTCTTTCTCGTTCTGTTCCAGCAGGATGACCAGCAAAATGTCGAATACATCCTGGTTTTCGTTGCGATGCTCCTGCTCGGAAATCATGTCACGGGTCAGCTCTTTTTCCCGTTGCGTCAATTGCCACAGGGTTTCGGGTTTATCTGCCGCGGCCAGGCTTTCGGCATGCTGCTGTTCGTCGGTTGGCACGGCCGCTGAGAACGAATCCGGATCGGATACCTTCAGGGCGGCAATGTCCAGAATGGGTTCGTCCTTCCACAGCCGGCCGTCGGTTCCGTGTTTGATGTGAGAAAAATTGGCCTGCCACAACGCGGTGACCATATCTCCGCCGTCGTACTCTTCCTGAACACGGTAACGGTTGAAAACGTCCAGCAACTGTTGGAGTTCATCCTCGACCAGGCCCTCTTCGAAGGAAAGCCATTGAACACCATCGCGGTGCAGCAGAAAAGCGATGTTTTCCTTGTTTCTGGCGCCTTCATGGAGAACTTTTCCGTCGGAAACCAGGCGATTTTTCTCAACGCCAATCACCAGGCGGCTGCATTGCTCCAGATAGGCCTGAAGTTCCTGGTATAAATCCGCGACACAGGTGGTCAGGATGTTGTGTCCCCGGGGATAGAGGTTGCTGTTTTTTATTGCCAGCAACAGTTTTCGGATGATGCGGGAAGTGTCCAACGAGGGTCTGAGATCGGTCATTGTCTACCGGTTCTTGATTCTATATTCGTTCACCAAATAGAACGCCCGTTTTTTCGGCACATGCCTCCATCTTGTCTCTGCAGGGCCAACCACCTATTCGGCTTGCAAGCTGTCTGTAATATCGGCGTACTCAGTGAGAACTGAAGCGTTTAACCATGAGGCGTTTCGTTTTTCAAGTGTTACCGCTTTTTTTCTGTCGAACCAAATTTTTCAGCGATCCTATCGTGTGCGGCATCCCTTTTCCCCAATAACCAGAAAATGTTTTGCCATACCATTGTCGTCACGGACATTATCGAAGCCGGCCTGTACCAATTGCGCCTTCACATCCCGGGAAAGCCACCGGATCTTCACGGGCGGCCCCTCCGCCATCTCCTTTTTCAACCATTCGGCGATGAATATTTTTCCGCCGGCCTTCAGCAGCCGATGCGCTTCTTCGAGCATACGTGTAGGATCTTCCAACTCATGATGCAGGTTGATCATAAACACCAGGTCTGCCAGGCTGTCGTCCAGCGGTATGACGGATTCGCTGCTCTTTACGGGAACGATACCGGGATGTTTTGGCGTTACATGCGCCTTTATCCAACCAATCATGATTTCGGACATATCGCAGGCGTAAACGGTTCTCGCCGCGAACTTCTCCAGGAAGACCTTGCTGAAAAAAGCCGTTCCCGCGCCAATTTCGACCAGCACCTCCGCCTTATCCAGATTCAGCTTGCCGCGGATGATGTCAGGCGGAATATCCTTGAGCCTGTCCGGGTCATTCAGACGCTGTAATTTTTTGGGATCGAATTTGTTGCCGTGCATGGTGATCTCCTTGACTAAAATCATACTGTGCAGTATGTTTTTGCAAAATAGGGTTGGCGGGTATGTTTGTCAACAACAAAGCCGTCTTTTTGCGTTTGACTGTAAGATTGACATCACGGATGAGAAAAATAGAGCAGAAAAAAAAGCAGAAGCAAGACAGCATCCTCGAAGCCGCACAGGCACTGTTTCAATCCAGCGGCTTCATCGGCACCAGCATGGATAAAATCGCAGTGAAAGCCGGCGTCACCAAACAAACGGTTTACCGATATTTCGATTCCAAAGAGGCGCTCTTCAAGGCGACCCTGGAAGCACAACGGCTGCAGGCAAACAGTGACTTTCTGGAGGCGCTGAATCTGGAGAACACCGCTGAAGCCCTGGAAGCCTTTGCGATCGGATTCCTCGCAAGGCATTTGTCCAAAACGCATATAGCCAATATCCGCTTGCTGGTGTCCGAAGGCCTCAGGGTACCGGAGATCACGCGCACCTTTTACGCGATGGGCCCCAGCCGGACGAAAAACCGCCTGAACCGTTTTTTCAAGGAACGGTTCAGGATCGACGACGTCGAATTCGAAGTCGATGTCTTTCTTGCCGTTCTGCTTTCCCTGCGCATGCCCGTGCTGACCGGCTTGAATGAGCCCCCGCCACCGGCAGAAATCCGCCGGCATGCCGCAAAGGCCGTCAAGACCCTGCTGAAATTATTGGAACGCTAAAAAAATGAGGTGAACCATGAAATGCGACCGATGTGAAGCGGTCATTCCCGAAAACGACGAACGGGAATTCAATGGCCAAACGATATGTGAGGATTGTTACATGACCGTGCTTTCGCCGGCCAAGGCCTGCGATCCCTGGGCTGCCTACTGCGCCAAATCCTTCTCGGAAAAAGGAGAGTCCAGACCGGATTTAACCGAGGTTCAGGCAAAAATTCTGCAGATCCTGAAACAAACCGGCGGCGTGGATCAGCAGGAGCTTGCCAAGCGGCTTGAGCTTCCCGTGGAGGATTTCGAACGCGACCTTGCCGCCCTTCGCCATATGGAAAAATTACGGGCTGAAATGAGGGATGGCCGGAAGGTGATCTGCCTGTGGTAAATGGCGCTGTCTGGTTCCCATGCTCCGCGTGGGAACCTCATAAGCTGCCATATGAAGCCCAATGGTGCTCCCACGCGGAACATGGGAGCAAGGTGAGCTTCATGGACAAGCATTTTTTTGAAGGGCGAAAACGGTTGCTTCAAACATTTCGTAAGATTTCACGCCCCGGAACGGATAACTTTTTTCTGGTGTTGAAGATCGTCGAAGATTTAATCGAGATAGTCTTCCCGCACCGGCGAAAAAACCTCTACGGCCACGGAGTCTTCCAACGCCTTCGCGGCATGGGGTACGTCTGAGCCGATACACCAGCTATCGCCCGGTGCCACGTTATGGTCCACACCGTCGATGGTCAGAACGATGCGGCCGGAGACCAGAAGGCCGGTCTGCTCGTGGGGATGCTCGTGGGCCGGGATGACGCTGCCGCCGGTCAGTGTGAAACGGGCCATGAGGGTCTTTTCCCCATGAACCATGGTTCCCATTTTCACGCCTGCGATCATCTCGCGCTCGGTCAGTTGGTCTTCTTTTTTGAACATGGTGCCTCCACTATTCTAAAAAATCCGTTTTCGCCGTTTCCTTGACGATTTCCTCGACCTCATTCGTCACAGCCTCCGATTCCAGTGCGGCGGCATAAGTCTCCGGCAGGGCCTTGTTGGCCTTTACGCCCAGGGCCTTGAGCTGTTCGGCCCGCCGGACGAGGTTGCCCCGCCCGGAGTGCAGGCGCTCGGTTGCCGTACGGTGGGCCTGCCGGGCCCGCTCCAGCTGCCGGCCGACATCTTCCAGCGCTTCGATGAAGCCGATGAATTTATCGTACAGGTTGCCGGCTTGGCGGGCAATCTCCAAGGCGTTGGCGTTCTGGTCGGCATAGCGCCAGATGTTGTGGATGGTTCTCAGGGTGACCAGCAGAGTGGACGGCGAAACCATGATCACATTTTTCTCGAAGGCCTCGGTCATCAAGTTGCGGTCATGGTCGATTGCCGCGAAAAACGCCGCTTCGATGGGCACGAACATCAGCACGAAATCGAGGGTCCGGATGCCTTCCAGGTCTTCGTAGTGTTTTTCGCTCAGCCCCTTGAGGTGGGTGCGCAGCGAGGCCAGATGCGCTTTGATGGCGGCGGAACGGACATTTTCATCCTCGGATGAATGATACCGTTCGTAATCCTTGAGCGACACTTTGGCATCCACGATCACATCCCGGCCCTCGGGCAGCCGCACGATGACGTCCGGCTGGTAGCGTCCGCCACCGGCCCCGGTCAGGCTCACCTGGGTGTCGTAGACCCGGCCTTTCTCCAATCCTGAAGCTTCGAGGATCTTCTCCAGGATCACCTCTCCCCATCCGCCCAGGGTCTTCACATCTCCCTTGAGGGCATTGGTCAGGTTGAGGGCATCCTTGCCGATGCGTTCGTTGAGACGTTTCAGGTGGCTGATTTCGTTGACCAGCGCCGCGCGGTCACGGGCCTCCTTGTCGTAAACATCCTCCACCCGCTTTTTAAAGTCCCCCAATTGCTCCCGCAGCGGCCCGATCAGCCCGTCCATCTGGGCCTTGCTGCGTTCGGAAAAGGTTTTGCCCTTCTCTTCCAGGATTCGGTCCGCCAACACCTTGAACTCGTTGGTCAGCCGCTCGCGGGCGTCGTTGAGCAGGGCGATCTTCTCTTCGGCCTGCCGGCGCTCCCCTTCCAGTTGGGTGGAAACCTCCGCCAGCTTCTTTTCTAAAGACAGGTTGACGCCGCCCAGCCGCTCGATCTCGCCGTGGCTTTTCTCCAGGCTTGCCTCCAGTTCGGGAACCCGGCCAGCCGTCTGGGTCAGCGCTCCCTTTTCCGCTTCCAGTTGGACCCGGGTTGCCCGGCCCTGCTCCAACCGCGCCTCGGACGCCGCCAATTCCGTTCTGGTCGTTTCCAGCTGCCGGGCGACCGACGCCAGCTTCTCTTCCAGGGCAGCTTTTTCGACCTCCGCCAGCTTCGCCGCGGCGGCGAGATCGGATTTCAGGCGTGATCGGATCACCACCAGCACGATGGTCACGATAAGAAGCAGACCGGCACCACCGCCGGTCAGATACAGGATTTGATTCAGTGTCATCTAACGTTCACCTTGGGTCGCAATTGGGTTGGTGTCATCCCCGCGCAGGTCGTCTAAGGGCGAAAATTTTTTACCCCTGCGCCCACACGGGAAGCGATAAAACTTCGCTTCATGCGCCTTTATCAGCGGGAATGGCATGCCTGGCGACTTCTAAAAAAGCGATATCCGTTCAGGCACAGTTTTTCGGGAGAACGGCTTCCAGCCGTGATGATTGCAAACCGAATCGCGGCTGGAAGCCGCTCCCACGACTCCACCACTTCCTTTTGGGCGTGTGGCCACAGGTGGCCTGAAAAAGCTTTTTAAGATTTCGTCACTCTTGCTTATACGCCAGTTCCATTCACAAATCCACCCCACCCCCGCTAACCGGCGCCTAACTTTTTTCTAACATTTTTCTAACAAAACCGTTGACCACACACTCTCCCCCAATTATTTTTTAAGTACCGATCCATACGGTTCAAATTCGACACAGGGTCGAATTTCCCGATCATCAACCATCTACCTTGGCGAATTCATGGCCTACGACCACACATGGCAATCCGTGCTGCGACCGGGAGATTCCGAAGATTTCTTCGGGGATCACCGTCCCATGCAATTTCGCGTGCGGGCGGATGGATTCAATCCGGTCAAAGCCTGGTGGCTGTCCGAACTTTCCCGGCTGATCTATCGAAGGGATGCCTCGGAAGGGTTTCACCATCCCGGTCAGGCCTCCAGGAACGATATCCTGGCTGCCGTGGGGCTGGTCGAGCGGCGCTTTTTCAATGGTCCCACGGTTCAGGGAGCGCTGGTGACAACCGCCGAAACCGGCGAATGCGCCTACGCGGCCCTGGTGTTCCGCGGAACCATCGGACGGTTGGCCAGCTGGCTGGGCAACCTGGACATGGCCCTGGCCCCTTGGCCGCGCGGCGGCAGGGTGCACCGGGGGTTTCGGACCATGCTGATGGAACTTTGGGACGAAGTCTCAACGGCTCTGGAGGCGGTCCGGGTTCCTTTGTTTTACACCGGCCACAGTCTGGGCGGAGCCCTGGCCACCCTGGCCGCTTCGCTGCGGCCGCCGCAGGCCGTTTACACCTTCGGCGCCCCGCGCATCGGCGACGCGGCTTTTGCCGAAACGCTGGCCGGGATGCCGATCTACCATGTATGCAACCCCAAAGATATCGTGACCGTTCTGCCCCCTTCCCGATGGGGCTCGGGTTTCACCCTTCCGGGCACCCGGATCACAAACACCGATGTACCCCTTGCCCATCGCCGCTTTTCCCAGGCGCCTGCTTTTCTTGCCGGCCATGCCCCGCTGAATTACACGGTGCAGCTGCCGGTGGCTTTCGACAAGTAAATAGGCAGCACACCAGGAAAACCACATTTATACCGGGTATTATAGTAGAAATTACCCCTCACCCTGTCCCTCTCCCCACTGGAGCGAGGGGACGTTTGGATGAAGCTTCTCGGTAAAAACAGTAAGCGTTGAGAAACCATTTATGCTCCGCATCTACAGGCAGCCTCTCCCTCGCCCCTTGAGGGGAGAGGGTCGGGGTGAGGGGTGATAAAGAGGCATTTCTTGAAATTCGGTTGCTTTGGACGCCAAGCCAGAAGGCGTTGACCCCGACGGCCGTCCTCTGGTAGGAACCCTTCGAACCTATAGGAAAAGGAGCCCTGCTGCCGTGCCCGTCATTCCGGATCGACTCGACCATCTCGACAATTATTTGCTCGCTGCAGAGTCCCAGGTCGCCGGCATACGGAAGGACTGCGAGAAAAAGATCGTCTGGCACGGCAGCCGGCGCCGGCAGCGCGACCTGGCCATCGTATATGTTCACGGGTTTTCGGCCAGCCGCATGGAAACCTGGCCCCTTTGCGACCGCCTGGCCGAAGTATTAAAAGCCAATCTCTTCTACACCCGCCTTACCGGCCACGGCCGGGATGGGGCCGCCATGGCCGCGGCCACAGTCCTGGACTGGCAGGCCGACGCTATGGAAGCCCTGGCTGTCGGCCGTTTGCTGGGCAGGAAAATCATCCTGGTGGGGACTTCCACCGGAGGCACCCTGGCCACCTGGCTGGCGGCTCAGCCCTCGGCGGCACGGCTGATTGACAGCCTGATTCTCATTTCTCCGAACTTCATGCCCAAAAACCCGCTGGCGGCGGCATTTCTCTGGCCGCCGGCCCTCCGGCTGCTGGAACGCTTTTTCGGCGGCTGGCGGAGTTTCAGTGTTTATAATCCCGATCAGGCCCGGTTCTGGACCGTGCGCTACCCGATAAGGGCCATCGGCACGATGATGCAGCTGGTGCACCGCTCCTGGAAGCTGGACCTGAAATCCGTCCCCGTGCCGGTCCTGATGCTCGTCAACCCCTGGGACAGGGTCATCAACGTCTCTCTGGCCCTTCTCCGCTACCGGGCCTTTGGCAGCCCGCATAAGAAGCTGGTTCTGTTCCGGGGCAACCGGGACCCGGGGCGTCATGTACTGGCCGGAAAAATTCTCTCTCCGGAGACAACGGATAAGGCGTTGACTGTTATCGAGAGTTTTTTGATCGACCGCGAATCATGATCGGATGGCTGCAAGCGCCTTTCCCATGCAAAATTAGTTCGTGTAAACACGGGTTCCGTTTGTGGAAGGGACCTGCCGGGCGCGCCCTTTGAGCGGCGCACCCGGCAGACTGGATACGCATGAATTCTTACAGTAGACAGGATTATCAGAAGGTGTAGGAGACGCCGACGCCGCCATAGGTTTTCACATCCAGGGAGCCTCCGTCATCTTTGTCTGCCAGGTTGTCGCTGTCAAGAGCGTTCGTATACTTGATAAACGCCGAAAAGCTCCATTCCGGAGTGAGTACGTACCCGGCCGAAATCGAAAGATTGTAGTCGTAAAAACCGGCGCTGCCGTCCGAACAATAGTCATCTCCGGCCCAAGCCAGGGAAGCGCCCGCCTCGAGGCTGAGCTTCTCGTTGACGGCATAGGAATAGGTGAGTCCCAACGAGGAATACCATTCCTTGAGTTCATCGATGTCCCGGTACACATCTAAAGAGACGGCAAAACCCATCGGCAGATCCATTCCCGCACTGGCAAAAAGTTCACGGGTCCCCGGCGCACCGCCGGCATCCGTCGTGGGAAACAGATACTCGATGTAGCCGAACCGGAGATCCACCATTTCTAACTTGAAACCATAGGAAGCGGTCACATCAACTTCGGAAAACTCGCCGGAATCCAGCGTGTCGTCATAGTCGTCCATGTCGAAGTTGCCCCAGACGTTGAGGTCGAAACCGCCTTTGGCAATGTCGACGCTAGGCTGGAGAACAAACCCGTCATTGAAAGTCATGCCTCGCCATACATAGGCGGAATTGAGATCGACGGCACCGGTGACATCCGCTGCCGATACGCTCTGAAAGGTAAATGCCAGGGACGCCACCAGGATCATGACTAATAGAATGTGTTTCATCACTGCTTCTCCTCCTCATTGTGCTATTGAAAGAAATTTATGGGTTAGGCCGATCAGTCGGTTTGCACCACGGGATGACCATTGTCTGGCTGCGTCCTATCACCTCCTCTCCACATCCGCCGCTCTGCTAAACCGGACTCGTTGAGGTAGAGACATCAGCACGACACATGCCAATTGGCCCAACGCCCTCAAACTTTATTTACCTTTTAATATTAGTGAGATAGAAATTCTTTCGGACGTTCTCTGGTCGTCACACCCGGACATAGTGTGCCAGTTTTGTAACTATTTCGTTTTTAAAAGACAATTTTGTTTCAATTGAAAAAGTGGAAGATTTATTGCAGAATCGATGAATCATCACGCATCGTCGGGTAGGCCGATGCGTAAACGAAAGGAGCGGCTTTATATGAACGGCAACCCCACCCACCTGACACCCGTGGGCTACATCCTGTGGATTTTCGGATTCACCGGCTCGCACCGGTTTTACTTCGGAAAGCCCATCTCCGGGACCATCTATTTCTTCACCCTGGGCCTGCTTGGGATCGGCTGGCTGGTCGACCTGTTTCTGATTCCCGGACTTCAGCGGCAGGCCAGCCTCCGGTTCCGCGCCGGGCCTGTCGATTATACCCTGGCCTGGGTGCTGCTCACCTTTTTAGGCCTTCTGGGCATTCATCGCATGTACATGGGGAAATGGCTGACCGGCATCGTCTATCTGCTCACCGGCGGCATTTTTGGCGTGGGGTATCTATACGATTTCTGGACCCTGAACGATCAGATCACGGTGATCAACGGCTCCTGACCTATTCCAGGAGGTCGGTCTGTTGGAAGTCAGTGATCACCGCTTCGACCAGCTTGGCATCAACATCGGCGGACATTCCCAGATCTTCGACCATCGTCTTTGAAACAGCCTCGGGATCGAAAACGAACCATTGGAACGGGGTGCCGTGAAGATGGCTCAGGTGATTGGCGTAGGCAATGATCCGGACCAGCTTCGGGTCCGCTTCGGCGCCTTGGACATGATGGTGAAATTTCACGCAGGCCTTGGCCGAGGCGGGCATGTTCCATTTCTCCATGAGCAATTCGCCAATTTCCATATGGTCGGTTTTCAGGATTTTCTTCTCCGCCTCGTGGTCGCACAGGGATTCCCGCTTTTTCAAGCTCTGTATCCGGCGATAGGTGTCCCCGCTCACCAGCAGCAACACCAGTTTGCCGATGTCGTGGAGCACTCCCCCGACAAAGGCCTTTTCCGGGTCTTCATAACCGACGGCAACGGCGATCCGGCGGGCGGCCATGCCGCATTCGGCGGCATGCTGCCACAAAGACTGCCCCCAGGTGTGCATCCCGGGATTGTTCCTGAAGAAATAGGCCTTCATGGAGGCGGTAAGAATGAGGTTCTTGGTGGTTTTGGCGCCTAACCGGGCCAATGCCTGGCTCAACGATTCGACCCGTTGGAGTCCGCCGTAAAGGACCGAATTGCTGATTTTAATCAGCTTGGTCACCAGGGATTGATCGTTGCCGATTACCTTTTCGACTTCCCTGATATCCACCTCGGGGTCGGAGAGCATGTCCATCGCGCGGGTCACCACGGTCGGCAACGGCGGAAGTTCGTTAATTCTGGCAACCAGCTGTTTTGCATTGAATCCACCAGCCGCGGCAACTTCGTCCTTGGCTTCTGCCGGATCGCCCTCCTTTTCCTTCGACATCTCGCCGCCGGGAAGCGTCTTTTTGGGGGTCACCATCCAGGAAAGCAATTCCAGGTATTGTTGAGGAGAAATCCCCGTGAACCCCTTGGCGCTGAAAACGTACAGAAAGACCGCCACCTGCCCCTTGATAACCATCGGGATCAGGGCGCACTCGCCCGATTCGGCCTGACCGGAGAACTTCTCCAGCAGCTCGGAGGGAAAACGGCTTCCAAAAAAACCGACCCCCGACCGGTATACGGCCTCGAAAACCGGCTCGCGATTCAGCCGGCCCAGTTGTCCGGCGGTGGATTTCTGGAAAAGCCCCCGCTCCTTTGAATATCTCATCTGCTTGCAGTGCACGACCTGCCCCTCTTTGGCGGTCAGGATCAGGACGACATCGTACAAACCTTTGCAAAAGTTGACCAGGGTTTCGATGCGCTTCATGGGATCATCGCTGGACATCAACTTTTTGAAGGCCTGACGGTAGGCGGCGAAAAGCGGATCGGTGCCGGCGGCCCCCTGAAGCTGAATTTCAGCGGCATCCGCCGGCGAAAGGATGACAACTTCTTTTTCAATCTGTTCACGGACGATCTCCAGCACCGTGGCCGTATGGAAAGGGGCCTTTTCAAAAACCTGGCCCAGAGTCCGGCAGCCATCGATCAGACGAAGCACCACCTTTTTTTCGGTGGACAGGGATGCCGAAAGCGATTCGGACAGAGAAATTTCGCGGTCCAGCGAGCCGATGCCGGCCAGCCAGTCGCGGTATTCATCGGACAGGGCCGCAATGGAAAGCGCCATCGTGCAGGCATCCAGTTTGGTTTCAGCCCCGTCTTTCTCCACCGGCGTATCCGTGAAATGAAAGCCTCCCTTGTCGAGTAGAAACATCTCCAACAGGACTTCATTCATCCCGGTCAGCAGGTTCTCCGTGACGGTCGAAAGCGGAAACAGATCCAGCTGGGTGAGAATCGAGCGAATGGACAGCCCGGTTTCCTCCTGAATCCGGCGGATTCGCTTGACCTGATCCGCAGTGACCTTGCCGCTGTAAATCAGGCTCTGAAGAACCTTTGCGTCCCCCTTAGCGGAATAGGCATCGACAATGAATCCGTTGTCGAAACCGAGCGTAATCAGGCGCTGGTCCTCGGCGATGGAAAGCACTCCGTTGAGATTCAACTGGGACAGGAACATGATGGCGTCGGCAGGGTGGTATTTACTCAGGTCTCCGTTGAATATCATTTTTATCCTCACAGGGTTAAGGGATCGATTATTAGTTCGGCCATTCTCTCCTGAACTTGAGTGTGGTATATAGTAAAAAAATGATTTTATGAACAAGCGCCAACCCGGAAATAATTTTTTGGAATTCAAGCGCTTATCATGTCGGCATGCGGCCGTTCGTGCTGGGCGGCGACCGCCAGACCGATCTGGTTTTCTGGCTTCCCGTAAACACAACGCAAGACAACACGTGTTCGGAAAAGAGAGGTTTGCAATGAAAACACTAAAAATGGTTTTGGTTGGTTGCCTCCTGTGTTCGCTGCTGGGTTTCACCTTCGCCGGCTGCGAAAAGGAAGGCCCTGCGGAAAAAGCGGGGAAAAAAATGGATAAAGCGATCGATTCAGCCAAAAAAACCTTCAAGGATATGACCGACAAATAGCCCTAAAGCAGATGGAATTGACCGATCCACCGCAAGCGGAAAGGAGTCGTGCGCCATGAACACCGATGAAAAAATCCGTTGCCCCTGGACCGGGGACGACCCTTTGATGCAGCGATACCATGACGAAGAATGGGGTGTTCCGGTTCACGACGACCATAAGTGGTTCGCGTTTATCGTCCTGGATACTTTCCAGGCCGGATTGTCGTGGAAAACGATCCTGCACAAGCGTGCAGCCTTTGGCAAGGTCTTCTACGATTTCGACGCGCAGCGGGTGGCGGCCATGCCCGACGCGGCCATCGCCGAGGCCTTGGCCAATCCGGCCATCGTCCGCAATCGCCTCAAGATCCGGGCCACGGTGAACAATGCCCGTGCGTTCCTGGATCTTCAAGCGCGCCACGGCAGTTTCGATGCCTTCATCTGGGACTTTAACGACGGCCGGGTGATCCACAACAACTGGGCTACCGAAAAGGATGTGCCGGCCAACACCGGCTTGTCGGACAGGGTCAGCAAGGCGCTTAAGAAGCAGGGGTTCAGTTTCGTGGGCAGCACGATCTGCTACTCGTTCCTCCAGGCCGGCGGGGTGGTCAACGACCATCTGGTGAGTTGTTTCCGGCATCGGGAGATCGTTGAGATTTAAAACCACGGAATACACGGAAAAAATAGTTGGACGCCGGCTCAAATCACTACGGTGCCCCCGAGCAACTTCCCATCGCTCAATTCATCACAACCAACTTTTCCGTGTATTTTGTGTGTTCCGTGGTTAAACGTTTTTTCCTCCTCGCCGTGTATTCTGTGGTTCCTGGGTTTATCCCCCACCTTGAAAATCTTCACCGAATCTTTACCTTATCAATAATCATCCTTTAAACGGGTGTCCGACTCTCTGTCCGAGGACAGACAAAAAAAGGAGGTACCCAATGAAATCTATCATTCTGCTATCGCTGGTCCTGACCGCCGTCTTTCTGGGCTATCAGCAGGTCATGGGCACGGACGACAATATGGAGAAACCCATGGAAAAAATGGCTGAACAACCCCGCAGCGCCGTATTCGCCGGCGGCTGCTTCTGGTGCACCGAATCGGATTTCGAAAAGTTGGACGGCGTCATCGCGGTCGTATCGGGATACACCGGCGGCCAGGTGACCGACCCCTCCTACAAACAGGTTTCGGCCGGCGGTACCGGCCACGTCGAGGCCATCAAGGTCACCTACGACCCGGATCGAATTTCATACGAAGCGCTGCTGGACTATTTCTGGCGGCATGTGGACCCCACCGATGCCGGCGGCCAGTTCGTGGACCGCGGCAGCCAGTACCGCAGCGTCATCTTTTACGCCAACGAAGCTGAACGCAACGCCGCCGAAGCCTCCAAAAAGGCGCTGGCAGCCTCCGGTCAGTTCGACCGCCCCATCGTCACCGACATTCTTCCGCTGGGAACCTTTTACGAAGCCGAAGATTATCATCAGGATTACTACAAGAAAAATCCGCTGCGCTACAAATGGTACCGCTCCGGATCGGGAAGGGATCGGTTCCTGGAAAAATCCTGGACCGAAGACATGCTGAAGGAGAAAAAAATGGGCGCCGCCGGTGACATGGGCGGACAAGAAAAGAAAATGATGTACACGATTCCCGCCGATGCGGAACTCAAGAAGAAGCTGACCGACCTGCAGTACCGGGTGACCCGGAAGGACGCCACCGAGCCGCCCTTCAAAAACGAATACTGGGACAACCATGCACCCGGCATCTACGTGGACGTCGTTTCCGGCGAGCCGCTGTTCAGTTCCACCGACAAGTTCGATTCGGGCACCGGATGGCCCAGCTTCACCCGGCCGCTGGAGACGGACAACGTGACCGAGAAAAAGGATACGAGTTGGCTGATGGTGCGCACCGAAGTCCGCAGCAAGAACGCCGACTCTCACCTGGGTCACGTATTCCCGGACGGCCCTGAGCCCACGGGACTGCGCTACTGCATCAACTCGGCATCGTTGCGGTTCGTCCCGGCCGATGCCCTTGAGAAGGAAGGCTACGCCCGATTCCGGTACCTGTTCGAAAAATGAAGGGGCTGGTTTTCAGATGTAGGTAATGAGGCTCGGATCGTTCTGGCTCTCCAGATGGGCAACGCAGTTGAAAAGAACCAGCCACAACTGTTCCTGATCGTAGCGCAGCACGGTAACGGAGGTGTTGCGCACTTCCCATCCCAGGCGGATGGTCTGCTCCCGGGAGGTGTCCAGGGTCTTGCGCAGCGCCACCGCCGTGGGGCCGCCGGAGGTGAAGACGGCCACTTTCTTGTTCTCGCCCACATGTTGCACCAGATTGTCGATGGCGCTGTCGATGCGGTCCCGGAATTCCTTTACCCGCTGCAGATGGACTTCTTCGTCCCTGGGGATCGCATCGACCTTGGCGGCGATATCGAAAATTCGTCGGATGGCACCGTGGTTGGTGTGAATCTGCGCCAACTGTTCGGACAGGTCGGGGTTCTCCTCAATCACGGCGGTAAGTCGATTCATCAATTTATCGGAGTCGCCGAACTCGTTGAAACCGTCATCGATGCGAATATCTTTTGCATCGTAGCCGTTCATCTGGCCCAGCGCGATGGTGGCCGTCTGCAAATGCCGTTTCAGCGCACCGGAATAAATGCAGTCGAAGCGGATGCCATTGTTGGCGAAATGCCGCCCAAGAAGCTCGGCCTGCCGCTCGCCCACCGGCGAAAGGCAGTCGTAGGCCGGCTGCCCGAAGGAGGCCTGGCCGTGTCGAATCAGGTAAATTTCAGTCATCGGGAGTTCCTTTATTTGCCAAAATCACGGAGGGATAAAGCTATCCCAGTCCCGTCAGGATCGTCAAGAAAAATGAATATCGGTTCATTTCCCCTTGTACTTGCCGCAAATGACCAATAGGATAGCGCCTGTTTTTTTGCGAATCCGTCCCAGAAAAATAAGGAGCCATAATGACATTATCAACCGTTGCCATTGTCCGCTATGAAAAACCCCGCGAATCCGTGGAAAAGGCCGTGGCCTTAAGCCAGGGCCTGGACAACCTGAAGCCCGGCATGCGGGTGTTTATCAAACCCAACATCGTCTTCTGGACCAAGAGCGTCCCCTTCCCCAAATGGGGCGTCATCACCACCTCCCGGGTGGTGGAGGACATGGTGCGGCTGCTCAAGGACCGCGGGGTGGACGACATCACCATCGGCGAGGGCACGGTCACCCAGGATCCCCGGGATACGGAAACACCGGCCCACGCCCACGAAACCCTGGGATACAGGACCCTGGAAAAGCGCTATGGGGTCAAAGCGATCAATGTCTTCGAGCGGCCCTTCGAAAAGGTCGACATCGGGGACGGCATCACGTTGAATTTCAATACGGACATCCTGCACAGCGACCTGGTGGTCGATCTGCCGGCCATGAAGGCCCACAACCAGACCATGGTGAGCCTGGGCATCAAGAATCTCAAG
The DNA here is from genome assembly GCF_963668215.1 of uncultured Desulfosarcina sp. Taxonomy (NCBI): domain Bacteria; kingdom Pseudomonadati; phylum Thermodesulfobacteriota; class Desulfobacteria; order Desulfobacterales; family Desulfosarcinaceae; genus Desulfosarcina; species uncultured Desulfosarcina sp. The sequence continues at coordinate 3,570,042 of NZ_OY764190.1, read as the reverse complement.
GGCACCATCGATATCCCCTCCCGCAAGAAATGCCACAACGCCGATCCGGAGAAAAACCTGGATTTCATGGTGGCCCGCCTGGCCGACAAGCTGCCGCCGGTGTTCACCCTGATCGACGGCATCTATACCCTTGAGCGCGGCCCGGGGCCCGACGGCAGCATGCGCAAGAGCGACATCCTGGTGGCCTCCGGGGACATCCTTTCCGCGGACATGGTCGGTGCGCGGCTGCTCGGCTATGAACCCAAAAACGTGCCTCACCTGGCCATGGCCGCCGCCAACCGCGGCCGGCCCACGGATCTTTCCGATGTAACGGTCGTGGGCGAATCCATCGAGGAACTGGCCAGCCGCCATAATTACGACTTTGCCTATGCCAGCGACGAAACCGGAGAATTACCCATGGCGTTGGCCAAACAGGGCATCAAGGGGGTTTTTTACCGCAAGTACGACGACACCATGTGCACCTATTGCAGCCAGTTGAACGGATTGACACTCACGGCCATCCGTTTTGCCTGGAAGGAAGGGGTTGAAGGCCGCCTGGAAGTGCTCACCGGCAAACGCATGAATCCGACGCCGGGCATGGAGAAAACCCTTTTGCTGGGCAAGTGCATGTACCAGAAACACAAGAACAATCCTGACATCAAGGAAATGATCGCCGTCAAGGGGTGCCCGCCCAAACCGGCGGACATCGTCAAGGCCCTGCACCAGGCCGGCATCGAGGCCGATCCGGGGCTGTTCGAGAACATGGACCAGCTGCCCGGTTTTTTCATGGCACGCTACAAGGACCGGCCGGAATTCGAGGAGAAATTTTTCAGGGTGGAATAGGAGGGAAATCAGTCATTGGGAGGTTGCCTTGTCCAAATCGATGATTTTGCCACCCGGGTAGTGTTTGGTCTCGTAGCGGGTGACATTCATCAATTTATGGTTGATGCTCGCCAGCCGCTGAACCTGTGCATCGATCTTCTGGATGGTTGGATATAAGGCGTCATCTTCGGAAATTTTCAATGCCAGCAACTCACAGATGCCGGATAAAACCATCAGCGGTTGATTCATTTCATGGCACACCGTGCCGGCCATTTCGATGACGCCATGCAGCCTGTCGCTTTCCCGGAGCGACTTTTCCGCCTCCTTGCGCTTCGTCAGATCCTGAAAGGTCTCGATCGCCCCCACGATTTTTTTCGACGCGTCCATCAACCGGGTGGCCGTAAAATAGAGCCACTTGCCTCCCCCTCCCAAATTCGGAAAAAAATCCTGGGCTTCGTAGGCGTTGTCCACCAATACGGATTTCTCGTATTTGCCTTTATAATGCTTGGCGATCACATCTTCGATGGAACAATCCACGACGAGATCGGCCAGTACGGGCCGTTTTTCGGGGTAGAACGCTTTCCAGGCATCCTGGGAGCCGATCACATCGGCTGCAGAAACTCCGGTTAATTTCTCGCAGGCCCGGTTCCAGTGCGTAACGGTATGTCTGTAGTCGATGACGAAGGCGGGAATCGCCATGCCATGAATGATTTGGGAGAGATCCGATACGGACAGGTCTTTTTCTGTTAATTGTCGGGACATCGTCGGTTCCTCGTAAAAAAGAGTATTATCAACGTCTTTTAACCGGCAAAGGGCTAAGGATCGCTTCGGAGCATCGTTGGCCGGCACCCTGCTTTGCAGACCGTTTGCCCGATTCGCCTAAACGTGACCTTCGAGCCATTTTTCTATGATATCGCCCAGTTCCTTTGGGTTGATCGGTTTGGTGACGTAATCGTCCATTCCGGCCTGGAGGCATTTCTCCCGATCACCTTTCATCGCATTTGCGGTCAGGGCGATGACGGGCACCATGTGATCGCGCACGGACGAATCGGGGTTGCGGATTTTTCTGCTCGCCTCATAACCGTCCATAACAGGCATCTGGCAATCCATGAATACGAGATCGTATTCTTCTTTCGACAGCGCTTCCAGCGCCTCCTTGCCATTGGATACCACATCGGAATGATAGCCCATCTTTTGCAATAATTTGACGGCCACTTTCTGGTTGACCAGGTTGTCCTCGGCCAACAGTATCCGCACATCCCGTTTTTTCGTTTCGGCCAGGGAATATTTCGTTATGATCGCTTCCCGGCGATCCGTTCCCTTTTCCTTACCGTTCCCGGCGATCGCGACAAGGCATTCGAAGAGTTTCTTCATTTTCACCGGTTTGGTCAGGTAGGCGGAAAATCCGATCTGCTGCATCCGTTTCGCATCCCCGCGCTTGCCTAAAGACGTCATCATTACCAGCAGCGTATTTCTGACAAATGGGTCTTTCTTGATCGCTTTGCCGAGGCGTTCGCCGGTCATTTCAGGCATGTGCATATCCAAAAGAGCAATGTCGAACGGAATGTCGTCTTTGATTGCCTGATGCAGGCAATCCATTGCCATGGCGCCGTTGGATACTTTTTGGGTATTGCACCCCCAGGCCTTCAATTGCTCCTGCAACACGTATTGATTCGTTTCGTTGTCGTCCACGATCAACACCCGCTTGCCTGTAATCTTCTGCGGAAATGCACGTTTTCTTTTACGGGAGCCTTCCTGTTTCTCGAATTCGGCCGTAAACCAGAATTCCGACCCCTCCCCCTCGCGGCTTTTCACCCCGATCCGGCCGCCCATCAATTCGGCCAGATTCTTGGAGATACTCAAACCGAGTCCGGTTCCGCCGAATTTGCGCGTTGTCGAACCATCCACCTGGGAAAAGGACTTGAACAGGCGATCCATTTTGTCTTCCGGAATTCCGCTTCCGGTATCCCTCACACGAAAAAACAGTGTGATCGTTTTCTGATTTTCGCTTTCCATCTGCACCGTCACGGCGACTTCTCCCGCAACGGTAAACTTGATCGCATTGTTGATCAGATTGATTAAAACCTGGCGCAATCGCCCCGGGTCCCCCCGCAAATAAGGCTGAATCTCCGGCGAGACCATCACAACATATTCCAAGCCTTTTTCAAAGGCTTTGAGGGAAACGAGATCGGAAATTTCGTCCATCGTAACCTGCAAATCGAAATCGATTTTCTCGAAATCGAGTTTACCGGCCTCTATTTTGGAATAATCGAGGATGTCATTGATAATCAGCAGCAAAGAATCGGCGCTGTTTTGGATGGTTTGGGCGTAATCCCGCTGCTCTTCGCTTAACGAGGTGCCCAAAAGCAGGCTGGCCATTCCGATAATTCCGTTCATCGGCGTACGAATCTCATGGCTCATATTGGCCAAAAATTCGCTTTTGGCCCTGCTGGCCGCCTCCGCCTGAATCTTCGCCCGCTGCAGTTCCTCTTCAGCCCGCTTTCTTTCCGTGATGTCTTCAATCACCCAGACCGCGCCTTTGGCCAGATCGGGGGGCGCGATAGCCTTGCCGTTGAATTGGCACCATACCGTATGGCCCTTTTTGTGGCGCAGCGGGTATTCCACATTGGCTATTCTTCTATGCGCCAATTGCCAATAATATTTCTCGCCGAATTCGATAAAATTCTCTTCGGAAAGATGCAGCTGTTGCGGGCCGCGGCCGATGATCTCTTCCGGTTCGTAGCCAAGCATCTCGGCCATGGGCCTGTTAACCTTGGTTAGAATTCGATTTTCCAGGACCATGATCCCCACAAGGCTGCTGTCCAGGATGGCTTCAAGCTGGTTCAGCGTCTTCACCAGCGTGATCTCGGCTTTCTTCTGCTTGGAGATATCGGTAAATGTTTCCAGAAGAATAGGTTCGCCGCCGAGGTCGACTCGAACCACCGTTTTCAGAATCGGGATCTCAGTGCCGTCGTAGCGGCGCAGGATGCGTGCGGCATTGCTGACCTCCCGGCCATGATCGAGAACCGGGCAGTCGCATTGCCCCTCCGGACACAGGAACTCGGCGCATGGACGCCCGATGATTGCTGCCGAATCGTCCACGGCCGCCATGGTGCAGGCGGCTTCGTTGGCCCAGCGGATTTTGCGGTCCATTCCGATGACAACGACGCCGAAAGGACACTTCGTCAGGATATCCTTCACGAGTCCTTTTGTTATCACCGCTTTTTCCCTCGACTGCTGTTGGTTGCCATCCTTAAAGACTTTTCCTGCAAAAGGCATAAGCGCTGCCCGATTTGATCGACAGGGTCGCGACCGGTTCGATGAATGGCGAACCATTCACCCTATTATCGACACATCCGCTCAATAAGTTAAGCATTCGTAGCAGGGCAGCGGGCTCGCGCTCTCCCGCTGCCTCGAGTGAAAACAAAAAAAACGGCTAAACCGCGCTGGCGCCTCCGTCCACCATCAGCGTCTGCCCCGTAACAAACCCGGCTCCATCCGAACACAAAAACAGGGCCGGGTGGACCACGTCGGCGGTCTCGGCAATGCGGCCCATGGGAATGGCTTTGACGATCTCCTTGAGCATGTCTTCGTTGGACCAGAAAGGCTTGGAAAAACCGGTGCGCACCATGCACGGCGCCACGGCGTTGACCTGGATGTTGAAGGCCGCCAGTTCCTGGGCCAGGGTCTTGGTCATCATCTCGATGGCCGCCTTGGCGATGCCGTAAATTCCCATGAACGGGGCGGCCCGCCGGGCGGCAATGGAGGTGATGCTGACGATTTTACCGGCCTTTTGGTCGCGCATCAATTGGGCCGCCTTGCGCGAGCAGAGCCAGGTCCCGGTAAGGTTGGATTCCACGATCTTGGAGAAAAGGGCCGGTTCGGCGTCCACCACGCCGGTAATCAGGTTCATCCCGACGTTGTTCACCAGCACGTCGATGCGGCCGAAGCGCTCCATGGTCTGCTCGAAAAGCCGGTCCACATCCTCCGCCTTGGCAACGTGGGCCGCGACGGCCAGCACCCGGTCGCCGCCATCCAGTTCGGCTACGGCCGCGTCCAGCCCCTCCTGTTTGCGGCCGCAGATCGCCACCTTGGCGCCCTGCGCAAGCAGGGTTTTGGCCATGTCCAGCCCAATGCCGCGGCTGCCGCCCGTAACCATAGCCACCTTGTCATTCAGTCCGTAGGACAGCGTCTTCATGGTTCCTCCATTCGTTGTGGGATCATTCGTTTAAAATCAGGGGGATCGAATCAACACCGTTGGCGTGCAGTGGGTGCTACCATACCATCATTTACGGCAAGCGGTCCAGATCCAACGGCAGGGGCTTGTCCGGATCGATCTCCAGCGCCAATGCGCATTCGGGGCAGTGCTCCACGCACAGTTCGCATCCCATGCACTTCGCGGCATTGTACCGGCGCCGGCCGTCGATTACTTGCACCGCCTGGAAGTGACAGATCTCGACACACCGCCCGCACCCGCTGCATCGATCCGGATCATGGACGACCCGATAGCCGGCCGGGGCGTTCATGGTCAAACCGGGATCCAGGGCCTGCGCCGCGGCTGTGGCCTGGAGGCTTACGCAGCATTCGGGGCAGCAGTTGCAAATGACACCGGTGCTGCCGCCGGTAGCCACTTTGAAAAAGGCCTGGGTGATGTGCCCTTTGCCGCGATAATGCCGAACGATGGCCAGGGCCTCTTTTTGGCTGATCCGCCGGGCATGGTACTTTTGACAGTGGTCCAGCCAGAATCCGGCCGTTTTTCTTCCGACAGCGATGCAGCAGGCCAACGGTTCGCAGGTGCCGGTAGCCGCCTTGCAGGGGCAGTCCATGACGGCGATGAATTCGGGCTCCTGAAAAATGATGCGGGTGGCGTAGCGGAAGGGAACCACCTGTTTGTTTTTTTGGGAGACGGCATGGATGTTCTTGTCGAGGCGCAGGATCTTTTGAACGTCACCGGCCGAAAGCACCTTGCTGTGGTAGCGGTCGAAAGCCATCCGGGCCACCCCGGCAAGGGGATTGAACCAGCGCAGACGGCGAGAGAGTCTTACGATGGCCATGGCCGTGCGCACATAGGGGCGATAAAAAACGAAATAAAGATAGTTGTGAACGAAGCGGTCGATTCGCCATCCGTGGAGCTTTACCAGGTTGCGCGTGGAGACCTTCATCCCGGACACCTTTGTTTAATTGAGTTCATAGAATGAATATAATTCGAATTTATAACTCAATTCAAATCTTCTTGACTTCACCTATTGAATTCCCTAAAAAAAGTCAACTTCTGCTACATAAAGGGGAAATCTACCACATGACCAGCCGATTCGACGGATACATGGGAAAAGTTCTCGATATCAACCTCACCACCGGTGCCATCGGTGAATATCCGGTCTCCGACGAGGACCGGGAACGCTTTCTCGGCGGCCGATTTATCTCCACCAAGATCATGTGGGATGAGTTGGCTCCGGGTATCAACCCCCTTTCCGAAGAGAATATCCTGATCATCATGACCTCGCCCCTCACCGGCACGGGGGCGCCGTCCACCAGCCGCTACGACATCTCGGCCAAAAGCCCCCTCACCGGCGCGGTGGGCCATTCCAACAGCGGCGGCAATTTCGGCATTCGCCTGAAGCGGGCCGGATGGGACGGCATGATCGTCCGCGGCAAGGCGGATAAACCAGTCTTTATCGAAGTGGATCAGGATCAGGTCCAAATCCGGGATGCAAAAAAAATCTGGGGAATGGACACCCAGGCGGCCCAGGCTGCCATGGGCAAGGGCGGCACCCTGGCCATCGGCCCGGCCGGAGAGAACCAGGTCAAGTTCGCCACGGTGGTCTCCCAGGAACGCAGCCACGGCCGCACAGGCATGGGCGCCGTCATGGGGTCGAAAAATCTCAAGGGCATCGTGGCGCGGGGAAAATGTAAAATTCCGATCCGGGACAAGGAGCGTTTCCGCAAAAGCGTCAAAAAGTGGACCCGGATGCTCAAAAGCCACCCGGCCACCGGCGAGGCTGCCCCGCGTTACGGCACCGCCGTTTTTCTCACCGCCCTGTCCGCCGGCAACGCCCTGCCCACCAAGAATTTTTCCCGGGGAAGCTATGAAAATGCGGACAAGATCTCCGGTCAGCGCCTGGCCGAGGAATACCTGGTCAAAAACGAAGGCTGCGTCTCCTGCCCCATCCGCTGCGGCCGGGTGGTGGAACTGGACGGCAGGAACGTCAAGGGGCCCGAATACGAAATCCTCTGCCTGATGGGCTCCAACCTGCTGATCGACGATCTGGAAGCGATCATCCGGTGGAACTACGAACTGGATCTTCTGGGCATGGACACCATCACGGTGGGCAACCTGCTCGGTTTTGCTATGGAACTCAACGAAAAAGGCATGTGGGACAGCGGCATCCGTTTCGGCCGCAAGGAAAACATTTCCGCCGTCCTCGAAGACATCGCCCATCGGCGGGGCGTTGGCAGCGATCTGGCAGAAGGAGTGAAATTCCTGTCGGAGAAATATGGTGGAAGTGAGTTTGCCGCCCACGTCAAAGGATTGGAAATCGCCGCCTACGAGCCCCGCGCCTGCGTGGGGCACGGCCTGGGCTACGCCACGGCCAGCCGCGGGGCCTGCCATCTGGACGGCGGCTATCTGGTCTACCTGGAGGTGACCGGCCCGGTCACGCTCAACCCGCTCCACCTGCGTTCCAAGCCCGGATGGGTGATCCTGGATCAGGACCTTCTGGCCGCAATCAGCGCCGGCGGCAACTGCCTGTTCACCTCCTGGACTTTTGTGCCCGGAATCGCCTTCACCCTGTCCCGTTTCCGTTGGGTGGCCAAAACCATCACCTGGCTGCTGACCCGTTCCTGGCCCGTCGTGGACGGTCTTCTGAAAGTCCCGCCGGTCTTCATGCGGCTGCACCTCCCCCTTCTGCCACACAGCAAAGTCCTCAAGCAGGTCACGGGCATGAAAATGGACTTCGGTCGCTTTACGCGCGTGGGGGCTCGGGGCTACACGTTGGAACGCCTTTTCAACCTGCGTGAAGGCTTTAGCAAGCAGGAGGACACGCTGCCCAGGCGCTTCACCGACGAGCCGCTGCCGGAGAGCAAAAAGAAATCGATGGTCCCCATCGGCAAAATGCTGCCCAAATACTACAAGCTCAGGGGCTGGGACGCCGATGGCGTACCCAAGAAAAAGACGCTCAAGAAGCTGGGTTTGAAATTCGCTGTTTCGGCCGTCATCAAACAATAGATCACGGCCGGCCGTTAAAAGCGATCGATCAACCCACCTGGACGGCAATCCGCCGCGGTGTGGCTTTTCCGACTTTGGGCAGGGTCAACCGCAGCACCCCGTCGCTGAGCTTGGCATCGATTTTCTCCTGGTCGATGACTTCGGAGAGGGAAAACTGGCGGTAATAGCGGCCGGTCTGATATTCCTGGAGTACCTTCTCGCCGGTTGGTTTCACGCTTTCGCTCACTTCCCCCGCAAGTGTCAACGTGTCGTCCCGAAGATCCACCATCAGGTCGCCGGCTTTTACGCCGGGCATATCGGCCAGCAAGGTAATGGCTTTTTCGGTTTCGAAAATATCCACACTGGGGGTAAACACCGGCCCCGGTTTGGTCTGCTCCGCGGGCGCGTCGAAGGCTTGTTTTTCTCTTACTTTCAATTCCTGATTGTCCGACATGATCGTATCCTCCTTTCGGAAGTTCGGGCTCTATTGAACCGCAATTTGCCGTGGTTTGGATTTTTCCGCTTTCGGGATCGTCACGGTCAACACGCCGTCGGCCAAGCGGGCCCTGACGTTCTCCGTGTCGATGTCGTCGGGCAGGGCAACGGCCCGCGAAAAACGCCCTGCTTCGCGCTCCCGACGGTGGTAGCGGGCATCGGCCGCCTCTTCGGAAATCCTGCGCTCTCCGACCAGGGTCAACTGGTTGGCCGTAACGTTCAAGTCCAGGTCCTTGGATTTCACGCCGGGCAGCTCCGCACTGACGGTGTATGCGTCTTTATCCTCGCTGATATTGATCGCCGGATAGACGCCGGCTCCGCCGCGACCCGTCTGCCGAGTGCCGAACACATCGAACAGCCGTTCCATCTGCCTGCGCATTTCATCCAGGTCCGTTGCCGAAGTTCTGAAACGTCGCCCGGGATCGCCGAACAAAGTTCTGTATATCATTGCCATGCCTCCTTTTGATGGGATTGTGAACGCCATTGACATCGTTGGTGCCTATTTCCGATGCCCAAACAATATGACTGGATCAAATCTTGTCAACATGGTGGAAAAACTTTTTGATTGCATTATTATTTTAAATGATAGATAAAGGTAATACATGCGAAACAGACCATGCGGAGATCGAAAATGTCTTACGAAGACCATGAAAAGCAAAGCCCTTCACTGACCTTCATATCCAGTTCGGGGCTGCGGGGACGCCAGTCGGTGCGGGCCACCTTCAAACTTTCCTCCGGCTGCATCGCGGCCATCAGCATCGTTGCCGCCCAGTTGGGCATCAAGCAAAAATCCCTGTTCGATCATCTGGCCCAGGACTCCGAGTCCCTCAACGCCATTGCCAAAGAGGTCCAAAACGCAAGGGTCCGGACGGAAAACCGCGTCCAGAAAACCTACGTGATCAGCCGAAGCTCCCTCTTGCTGCTAGATGAAATCTCACAGGCCTTCAATGCCCCCCGCGATGCACTGGTCGAGTTCTCGGTACGGCGGCTGTTGCCGGTGATCGACAAGGAACAAAAGCGGTACGAAAACCGTAAAGCCGCATTCGATGGCATTCGCCGGCATTTCGAAAAAGGACGCCGGTTGTTGGACGATATGCAAGCGGAACTGGGAGAAGATGATCCCGTGGTTGCCAAATTGAATTCCGTGATGGAAACTTACGCCGGTGCAGCCAGGGCCATCGAAGCATTTCTGGAGCGCACCCGCGGCATCGAGGATTTCGACCCCGAGGATCTCAACCAGATGGATGTGCAGTTCGAACGGTAGAAGGCAAAAATTTTTAGGCGCGCTTATGTTGTAGACAGAACGGCCGATCTATAGGCAACGTAACGTTGATTGAACGTGGCGCCGTTTAAAACGCACCGGGAGATTCTACTCACAGGACCTTCGGACAAGGATTGGAGCCCAAAAGATGATCAAGCTCATCGATCTGCTCAAAATCGCCGGAATCTATCTGAACAGCTATAAAATCCATTGTGCGTCGGGCAGGGAGGACTCTCCGCTGGAGGCGTTCTTCGAGGGCCGCTTCAAGGCCTGGCAGGAGCGCCAGAACCAGCAGAATTTCAAATGCGATGAAATCATATCCCTTATCCATCTGCAGGAAGACAAATGGTTGTTTGCCGGCATCTATCAGGTCCTGGGCGTCAAACACCGCAAGGAGGAAGACAACAACTGGTTCGAATACGGCACCAAGGAGATGCCCGGCCTCGATCACCTTGTCGGCCGGGCGGTGATCCAGTTCCGCAAGGATTTCATCGCATCGCATCTCATCGGCACCAAATATATCGACAAGCTGCTGATTTCTGAAATTCGTGAAAAACGGATGCAGGTATCCGATTTCCCGGGCTACAATGCCGTCAATCTTCCCTATCCCCTGCTGCGCATCGTCGTAAGGAAAAACATGCCGCAATGGAAGGCGGCGTTGAGCGATGTCTCGGGTGTCTATCTGGTGACCGACACGCATACCGGCAAACATTTCGTCGGCAGCGCTTCCGGGGGGGACACGATCTGGCACAAATGGGTTTCTTTTGCCATCAACGGCCATGCGGACGTCAAATCCCTGCGCCAGTTGCTGAGCCGTGAAGTCGGCGATTACCAGAACAACTTCCAGTTCTCGCTTCTCGAAGTCTGCGACCTCAACACCAGCAAGACCTATATCGAGTATCGGGAGGCGTACTGGAAAGCTGCGCTGTGCTCCATTGCCCACGGATACAACGACAAATAGCTTTTTCTCTTACCCTTCCCGGATGACGATCTCTTCTCCCAATCCGGCACCGAACAGCAGTTCGGTCCTGCCGCCTTCGGTGGAGAAGTCTTTGGGGGTGTACTCCGTGGCCGGCTTGCCGCCGGTTTCGCTGGCCGGCAGCAACCCCATGCGCTGATAGGCCTCGGCGACCAGTTCGCTGCAAAAAAGGCTGGACAAATCCTCTTCCACCTCGCCAAGCGGGCCGTCCCACACGGCCTTGACCATCTGGATGATATGATCTTCGTAGGGGCGGTTTTTCACCTCTTTCCGAAAACGGGAGAGTCCCTCCAGCATCGCAGGGGTCCTTTCAACGCTAAGGTGGCGAACCGCCACTTTGCCGTTGTATCCGCGCACCGCTTCGCTCATGACGTTGATCTGCACCCCGTTTTTAAGCTTGCCGTCGATAAAATCCTTGGCCTTGCAGACCGGCGTGCTCTGGTAGATCAGGGCCACGTCCGGTTCTTTGACCCTTACCACCATGGCCACATGGGACCAGGAACACAGGGACCCGATTCGCAGCCCCATGCTGATCAGCCCCTTGCCTGCAAACAGGACGATATCGCCGGTGTCCAATTGATCGCGTACGTCTTCGTAGGCCGCCATTTCTTTTCCTCCCGGGTTCGCATTATGATTATGGGTCCGGCCTGAAAAATAGGCCTGACCGTGCCATTTTAAATTCCGAGAACGAATGGGTAGAGAAACGAAAAACGGTTTTCACGAATCTTTCAACAGATCTTGGAGAATCTTTCTTTCCTGCAGGTCGGGCAAAAGGCCGTAAAGAGTGGCCTGAAGAACGATTTCACCATGCTGGTTGGTAAAAACAGCTTCGGCTTCCGCGCGGTTCTTCTCGTCCACCTGGGACAGCGTGAAGCGGCAGGTGACGGTGTCGTTGAGATAAACCGGCTTCCTGAATCGGAAGCTCATACCCGAGGCCAGCCATCCGATCTGTCCGCCCATTTCGGTGATCATGCTCCCGACGAGAAGCCCATGGCAGACGCGCGCATCGAATCCCTTGCTTTTTACGAAGCCTTCATGGAAGTGAATGGGGTTATGGTCCCGGGTAACGGCGGTGAATGCCGCAACGTCCTGTTCGGTAAAGGTGCGGTTCAGGGTGAAGGTATCGCCGGCCTTGAGCCCGGAAACGGTTTTACGGCGGATGTCGGTCATCGGAAGACTCCGTCATAGAGGGATTCAAGGATTCGAGGGGTCGAGGGGCCGAGTGAGATTACAAGATACACTTTTTCGGTATCCTATGGCTACGGCTATAATCTTAATAGAATCCGGAGAGTCCTTTTTCTTCTTGAACCCTTGAATCCTCGGCCCCTTGAACCCTCGAACCCTTATTTTTTGATCTTCACCCACAGCAACCGGGCCGTCCCCTCCCCTGTGTTTTTCCACTGGGAAGGCAGTTCTCCGGTGAGATAGATCACATCTCCCGGCCGGGCGCGATGCAGCCGGCTGCCGATTTCCAGTTCCAGTTCTCCTGCGAGAAGATATCCCATTTCCTGGCCCTTGTGGACGAAAAAATGGGAGCCGAGCTTCTTTCCTTCCGGAATCTCGATGATAAAAGGGTCGGCATCGGCATCGAAGTTGGGCGGCGACAATCGATAGCCCATTACATCGCTTTTGGGCAGATCGGCCAGGCTCATGGGGATTCCTTCTCCGGAAAAGACCACCCGGACGGCATCTTCGGGTCGATCCTGGAACAACGCGGCCACCGGCACCCCCAGCACCTCGGCAATTTTATACAGCGCCGGCAGGGAGGGGTGAATGGTGCCGCTTTCGATCTGGGAAATGGTGCTGGGCGTCACACCCACCAGAGCGGCCAGTTCTTTCTGGGCCATGGCCTGGCGCTTGCGGATCTGCTTCAGCCGGCCGCCCAGATCGATATGGACACTTTTGCCCGATTCGCTTTCGAACGTTACGGACAATCCATCGTTCCAGTAGACCAGGGGCCGGTTCAGGGCGTCGGGCTTGCGCTTGTCGGCCTTGAGAATCGTCAAAGCCGTCTTGCCCCGGCTCACGGAAAGATCGACGGCCACCTGGGCGATGTGGTTGATGTTGGCCCGCAAACGATCCGAGTGGGCGCCCTTTTCCATGATCCAGTAGGCGATGGTATCCAATTCATAAAGACGCGGGCAGGCGTGGGAGTAAAACTTCAAGATGGCCTCCTCCCCACCCCACAGATCCTGCATGCCGGTCAGCGAATCGAAAACGAAACGCACGTCTCCCTGCATGGTGGCGTGCAGGTTGTAGAAGGCCTCCGAAACCACGCCGGGATCTTCGGGAGCGTTGATACGCACGATCTGGTAAGGCCATCGAGCGCCGTTTTTCTCGTAGAATCTGCTGAACACCTCGCTGCCGTCCCCTTTTCCGTGGGTAAAGCAGTCCAGGATGGTCATGTGCTGATTCTCGGCCAAGGGTCCCAGATCTTCCAGCAAACTTTTGGGGGAGCGATCGAAGCTGATGTAGATCAGCGGTTTGTTGCGATTCTGGGATTCCTGAATGAAGTTGAGGCTGAAAATCGATGCCAGACTGCCGGCACTGTCGTACCAGACCACATTGTCCCCGATAAACAGCCCTCCCAACTGGCGATCGAGTTGGGGGACCCCGGACGACACGCGTGTTTTCTTCCTAAACATAGGTCACACCTTTATATGTATCCATCAGGACGCCCGACGATGCGACCCAACCGCTTTCGCGCTTCGGCTTTCCTGGTGCCGGTTGGAGGAAATCTTGTTTTGACGCCTTCGATGAATTCGCAGAATCGGGTTTCTTACGGCGCTGTCAACTTTAGCCATATCCCCGATCGAGGGCAAGACTTATCGCAATCATTTTTTCGCAAGCGTTCACCGGGCACCGCATCTGCGGCGTTACCGAACATTTGAAGTACGAAAGAGTACGTCCGCATGCCCGGCGCCTTGCATCTACGGCACCCGACAAACGCTTACCACCCGGAAAGTTGAATTCCTCCGAGCGTTTCAACCCGTGAACGCGTATATTTTTTGCGGATCGACGGCCGGCGTTGCCGGAGTCCGGCAGTTCACCCGGTTGGAGAATGCTTTATGCGGACCCGGTCCCGGATGGCCTTGATGCCGGCCAACGAAAAATGGATGGTGTACTCGGCAATTTGATTGACCAGGTCGGCGGTAAGTTCGTCTTTGTCCCAGAAGTCGGCCCGGTTTTTACTTAGCAGGATATACCCGCGGCATTGGTTGACGATGCTCATTTCACAGAGCCTGACGGTGGTTTCCGGCACATCGGGCCCCATGAACTGACGGATCAGACGATGCAATTCCTCTCTTCGGGGAGCTACTTCCTCTTTCCAGGCTTCGTCGATCAGGCCCGTGGGATTGGCCATTTCCATCAACTCCAGCCTCCGGAAATGGCTTTTTTCCCCATCGAGGAGCAGCACTTTGGCAATAAAGCGATGGATGAAGAAAGCGAGCTGCTCTTCGGGGGGGACATCTTCAGGCGGTTTGACGACCGTGGCCATGAATTCCTGCATGGCCTGCTTCCAGGCGGCCACGTACAGGTCGGCCTTGCCGCCGAAATAGTAGTTGACGGCCGCCACATTGGCACCGGCCCGCCGGCAAATCTCTGAAATCTTGGCCCCGCCGTACCCCTTTTCCGCAAATATCTCGCAGGCAACATCCAGCAGCTTCTGCCGGGTCTCCTTGCCGTCTTTTCTCTTTGCCATGGCTAAATACAACCCTTATGATAGTCTGCACGCAACGCTATAAAATTGTTGAATCGCTATTTCAAATTTTTTTTTAAAAAAATTATTTGATAATGTCAATAGTTTTTGCTACACCTACCGATAACAATAAAAAAATGCCTTTTCCCGGCCGACCCAGGATGGAAAAACGACTCAAGAAAGGGACGACAAAACCCATGCAAGCGTCACAACCCACGACTATGAAAAAATGGATAATAATCAACGCATGTGCCCTTCTGGCCATGATCGGCTGCCAGGGTGAAAACCAGCAGCAGGCCCAGGCGCCTGCCGCCGCAGCCCCTGCGCCGCAGGTCTCCGTGGTGACCATACAGCCGCAGGTGATCATGCTGACCACGGAGCTGCCCGGACGCACCTCCGCCTACCGCATCGCCGAAATCCGCCCCCAGGTGAACGGGCTGATCCAGAAACGGCTGTTCACTGAGGGCGCCGATGTAAAAGCCGGCGATATCCTCTACCAGATCGATCCCGCCACCTTCAAAGCGGCCCTGGGCAATGCCGAGGCCGCTTTAGGCCGCTCCGAGGCCACGCTGCCGGCGATTCGATCACGGGTCGAGCGCTACAAGGAACTGCTGGCCGAAAATGCAGTCAGCCAGCAGGATTACGATGATGCGGCCGCCGAGTTGAAAAACGCCGAGGCCGACATTCAGTACTGGCAGGCCTCCGTGGAAACAGCGCGCATCAATCTGAACTACACGCGCATCACGGCCCCCATTTCCGGGCGCATCGGCAAGTCCAACGTCACCGAAGGGGCCATCGTCACCGCCTATCAGGCCATGGCCCTGACCTCCATCCAGCAGTTGGATCCGATTTATGTGGACGTGCCCCAGTCCACCACCGATCTGCTGCGGCTGAGAAAACGCCTGAAAGAAGGCCATCTCGACCAGAGCGGGAAAAGCCAGAACCAGGTGGCGCTGCTCCTGGAAGACGGCAGCACCTACCCCTACGAGGGGTCGCTCAAGTTCCGCGATGTTTCCGTCGAGCAGAGCACCGGTTCGGTCACCCTGCGGGTGGTTTTCCCCAACCCGGACGGTTTGCTGCTGCCCGGCATGTTCGTGCGCGCCGTTATCAAGGAAGGCGAAAACCAGGCCGCCATCCTGGTTCCCCAACAGGGGGTCTCGCGGGATCGGCGGGGCAATCCACAGGCCCTTATCGTCGATGCCGAGGGTAAAACGGCGCTGCGCATGCTCACCGTGGACCGCGCCATTGGCGATCAATGGCTGGTTACCGAGGGTCTGGCCCCCGGAGACCGCGTGATTGTCGAAGGGCTGAAAATGCTGCGGCCCGGAACCCCGGTACAGGCCGTCCCGTTCACCGCAAGCAATGCCGCGCCGGCCGGCGGAACGAAGTAAGGGAGGCCTCCAATGTTATCGAAATTTTTCCTGGACCGGCCGGTCTTTGCCTGGGTCATCGCCATCGTCATGATGACCGCCGGCGGTTTGGCCATTTACAACCTGCCAATATCCCAGTATCCGCCCATCGCACCGCCCTCCATCTCCATCGAGGCTTACTACCCCGGCGCCTCGGCGGAGACCGTCGAAAACACGGTGACCCAGATCATCGAACAGAAGATGACGGGCCTGGCCGACATGCTTTATCTGTCTGGTTCCAGTTCTTCATCGGGTAGTTCCCGAATCGAGCTCACCTTTGCGCCCGGGACCGACCCGGACCTGGCCTGGTCCAAGGTGCAGAACAAACTTCAGCTGGCCACGGCCAGCCTGCCCGACGTGGTTCAGCGCCAGGGGGTGGAGGTCAGCAAATCGACCAGCAACTACCTGATCATCGTGGGCCTGGTTTCCGAGGACGGGAGCATGAACAACCACGACCTCGGTGATTATGCCCAGTCCAACCTGGAGAAAATCCTTTCCCGGGTTCCGGGGGTGGGCGAGGTCGAATCCTTCGGGTCCCAGTATTCCATGCGTGTCTGGGTAAACCCCGACAAACTGACCAATTATCGTCTGACCATGGAAGACGTCATCGGGGCATTGAGAAGTTACAACGTGGAGATCTCCGCCGGTCAGTTCGGCGGAGCACCGGCCGTGGAAGGCCAGCGCCTGAATGCGGCCATCGTTGTCCAGCACCTGCTCCAGACCCCGGAAGAGTTCGCCGCCATCCCCATCCGCACCAATCCGGATGGTTCCGTGGTCCGCATCAGCGACATCGGACACACGGAGCTGGGCACCGAGCGCTACGGCGTTGTCAGCAATTACAACGGCAAGCCCGCCTCGGCTCTGGCCGTCCGTCAGGCCGCCGGCGCCAACGCGCTGGAGACCGCCGATAACGTCAAGAAAAAAATGGAAGAGATGAGCCGGTATTTTCCGCCCGGCATGAAGGTGGTCTATCCCTATGATACCACCCCCTTCACCAAGGTGGCCATCGACGAGGTGGTCAAGACCCTGTTCGAGGCGGTGTTCCTGGTCTTCGTGATCATGTATCTCTTTATGGGGACCTTCCGGGCCACCCTGATTCCCACCATCGCCGTGCCGGTGGTCCTTCTGGGGACCTTCGGTATCCTTGGATTGTTCGGATTTTCCATCAATATGCTGACCATGTTCGCCATGGTGCTGGCCATCGGGCTGTTGGTGGACGACGCCATCGTGGTGGTGGAAAACGTGGAGCGCATCATGGCCGAGGAGGGGCTCCCGCCACGGGAGGCCACGGCCAAGTCCATGGACCAGATCACCAGCGCCCTGATCGGTATCGGTCTGGTGCTGGCGGCCGTCTTCGGTCCCATGGCCTTTTTCCCGGGATCGACCGGAATCATCTATCGCCAATTCTCCCTGACCATCGCCTCCGCCATGCTGTTGTCGGTGGTCGTGGCCCTGATCCTTACCCCGGTGCTCTGCGCATCCCTGCTCAAACCGGTGCCGGCCGGGCACCAACCGGCCGATGGCGCCGTTTTTTTCCTGCGCCCCTTTTTCCGGTGGTTCGACCGCGCCTTTGACTGGTTTCGGAACCTGTATGTAAAACTCGTGGGCCGGGTGCTGGCCAAAAAGCTGCGCTACATGCTTGTATTTGTACTGATCGTGGTTGCCATGGGCTATCTGTTTAAAAAAATGCCCACCGCCTATCTGCCCGACGAAGATCAGGGTATTTTGATGATCCAGGCCATCCTTCCGGGAAACGCGACCCTGGAGCAGACCGATGCGGTTATGGAGAAGGTCCAGAAGTTTTTCCTGAACAACGAAAAAGACGCGGTTGAATCGATCTTTACTATATCCGGCTTCAGTTTCGCCGGCCAGGGCCAGAACATGGGACTGGGTTTTGTCCATCTGCGTGACTGGGACCTTCGCCAGCGGCCGGACCTGAAAGTCACGGCCGTGGCCGGCCGAGCCATGGGCGCCTTTTCGCAGATCAAGGAAGCCATGGTCTATGCCTTTCCACCGCCGGCAGTCATCGAGCTCGGTAATGCCCTGGGGTTTGACTTTCAGCTTCAGGACCGCGGCGGTATCGGTCACGACAAATTGATGGCGGCCCGCAACCAACTGTTGGGCATGGCGGCCCAGGACCCGCGCCTGACAAAGGTCCGGCCCAACGGCATGGAGGATGTGCCCGAATATATCATTGACGTGGACTGGAACAAGGCCGGCGCCCTGGGCGTTCCCATTTCCAGCATCCATAACACAATCGCAGCGGCTTTCGGCGGCAGCTATGTCAACGATTTTATCCAGGGAGGCCGCGTCAAACGGGTTTATATCCAGGCCGACGCCCCCTATCGCATGCTGCCCGAGGACTTGAGCAAGCTCTATATGCGCAATACGGAGGGCAAAATGGTGCCCTTCAGTTCCTTCGCCACCGGAAGCTGGACCCAGGGCTCACCGCAACTGGAACGCTACAACGCCTTTCCATCCATGAACATCCAGGGAGAGCCTGCCGAGGGGCGCAGTTCCGGCGAGGCCATGACCGCCATGGAGGAAATCGCCGCCAAACTGCCCGAGGGAATCGGCTTCGACTGGACCGGGCTTTCCTACCAGGAACGCATGGCCGGCTCCCAGGCACCGCTGCTCTATGCCTTTTCCATCTTCGTCATCTTCCTCTGCCTAGCGGCCCTGTATGAAAGCTGGCCGATTCCCATCTCGATCCTGATGACCCTGCCCTTGGGGGCCATCGGCGGTGTGATCGCCTCCACCTGGCGGGGCCTGCCCAACGATGTCTATTTCCAGATCGGACTGTTGACCACCATGGGGCTGACCACCAAAAACGCCATTCTCATCGTCCAGTTCGCCAAGGCGCGGGTTGAGGAAGGTGCCCGCTTGACCGTGGCGACCCTCGAGGCGGCCAAGACCCGGCTGCGTCCCATCATCATGACCTCTCTGGCATTCGGGTTCGGGGTCCTGCCATTGTATCTGGCCAGCGGGGCCGGCGCCGGAGCCCAAAGAGCCATCGGAACCGGAGTGTTGGGCGGCATGATCACCTCCACCGTCCTGGTGACCCTGTTCGCACCGCTTTTTTACGTGATGATCTACAAGGCCCTTGGAAAACATCGCAAGCGGGTAACCATGAAGCACATTGACGAGAAAGAATCGGAAGAGGCCGTCTCATGAAAAGGCAATCGATGATTATCGGCAGCGCCATACTTCTCCTTTTGGCCGGCTGCTCGTTTACGCCGGAATACAACCGGCCCGAGGCGCCCGTATCGCAAGACTGGCCCGGCGGGACGGCCTATGAGAAGGCGCCGGTGGCCCTGGATGAACCGCTTGCCAGCGATATCCCCTGGCGCGACTTCTTCACCGACCAGCGGATGAAACAGGTGATTGAAATGGCGCTTGAAAACAACCGCGATCTGCGGCTGGCCGCGCTGAATGTGGAGCGGGCCCGGGCCATGTACGGCATTCAACGGGCTTCGATCTACCCTTCCGTGGACGCCACGGCGGACGCCAGCAAATCCCGCACCCCGGCAGACCTGTCCTACACGGGAGAAGTCGCGCATCCAGAGCAATACAGCGTCGGTCTGGGCATCTTTTCCTGGGAGATCGACTTTTTCGGGCGCCTGCGCAGCTTGAGGGAGCAGGCCCTGGAAACCTTCCTGGCCACGGAGCAGGCCCGGCGCGGCACCCAGATCCTGATCGTCTCCTCGGTAGCCAACGCCTACCTGTCCCTGGCCGCCGACCGGGAGAACCTGCAATTGTCGCACACCACCTACGATGCTCAAAAGAAGTCCTACTACCTCATCAAAAAGCGGTTTGACGTGGGGCTCTCCTCGGAGCTGGACCTGAACCGGGTAAAAAGCCAGGTAGCCGTGGCCCAGCGCAATATTGCCCGCTACACCCTGCGGGTGGCCCAGGACATCAATGCCCTGCGGCTTCTGGTGGGCAGCCTGAAAGCGCTGCCGGACGATTTGCTGCCCGACGATCTGGCCGGCGTCGAGCCGCCGAGCGCCATTACAGCCGGCGTCTCGTCCGACGTGCTGCTGCTTCGGCCTGACGTCCTGCAGGCCGAAAACCAGCTCAAGGGGACCAATGCCAATATCGGCGCGGCCCGTTCGGCGCTTTTTCCCAACATCTCTTTGACCACCTCCATCGGGACGGCCAGCGCCGAGCTGTCCGGCCTGTTCAAGTCGGGGTCCGGAACCTGGCTTTTCTCGCCCCAGCTTTCCATGCCGGTTTTCGATGCCCGCCTGTGGGCGGCAGTGGACGCGGCCAAGGCCGAGAACCAAATCGCCTTGACCAACTATGAAAAGGCCATTCAGGGGGCATTCAGAGAGGTTGCCGACGTGCTGGCCGTCGCCGGCACCATCGACGACCGCCTTAACGCCCAGCAATCTTACGTCGACGCAGCTTCGCAAACCTACCGGCTTTCGGACATGCGCTACAACAAGGGCATCGACGACTACCTGAGCGTTCTCGACGCCCAGCGCTCGCTTTTCTCCGCCCAGCAGGAGCTGGTGATGCTCAAGCTGGAAAAACTGTCCAATCAGGTGAGGCTGTACGCGGTATTGGGCGGAGGAACGCAATAAGCCGGGCTTCCGAGAATCGACCGCCGCACGGGTGAGCATGCATCCCTGCGCCAGGCGGCGGTCGTATCGCCCCTTTTCGCCGACTGCCCATCCAACCGTTCGTAGTGGCGACGACCGCCCACAATCCCCGATGGCCGCATCTATTTTTCAAATCCGCGTAACCATAAATTTCCGGTATACGACTTAGATATGAAGGAAAACCCTTTATCGGAAAGGAACAATCCCATGAAAAAAGGAAACACGCCTTGCATCTTCAAGCGCCTGGCCCTGACCATGGCCGTCTATCTGCTCGCGTTCACAACCATTGCGACGGTTGCATACGCGCAGCCCGGAAGAGGACCCGGCCATGGCTCCGGTGAGGTTCTCCGTAAAATGCCGCCCGACCATCGTACCGTCAATGTCGGCAACTCCAGATACTATTTTCACGGCGGCGCTTTCTACCAGCAGCGGCCGGGCGGCTTCTTTCCCGTGCACGCCCCCGTCGGAGCAGTGATATTCAGCCTTCCCGTAGGCGCCATGGCGCTGTTGGTGGGAGGCATCACCTACTATCTCTACAACGATGTGTATTACCGCAGGGCTTCGCAAGGATATGTGGTCGTCGAGCAGCCGTCGGAGGTGGTTGTTGTGAAGAAAACCTCCCCCGTGGTGCCGTCTCAACAGACTGCGGGCGAAACGGTCACGATCACCGCCGCACTGCTCAATGTCCGCTCCGGTCCCGGCCTGAACTTTCCGGTGGTCCGGCAACTTCGGCAGGGTGAAACGGTGACGGTGAATGGCTACGCCCCCGAATGGCTGTATGTCAAACTTATCGATGGTAGCTTCGGGTGGGTGATGCTCAAGTTTACATCGGCATTCGATCCCAATGCGGCCGGATAGTATCTTTTCGTGAGTTCGATTTCCGTCAGTTTCATCGTGTAACCTTTTCGTCCACCGTACCGACTCAATAGTAAACGCAATACGTCGCAGCGGGCGGTGATTGTTCGAAAAAAGTGCCGAAAACAGCGATCGACCCGGATAAAGGATAGCGGTGTGCTCGATTCGGAGACGGAGGATATGCATGGCAACCGGCAGTACCATATTGATGATCAGCTGCGATCTGGCACTGGTCGAACAGATAGAAACACATATGGAAGCCAACGGCTTCAAAACAGTCACCCTGGATTCCGGCGAAGATCCGCAATCCTGGATCGGTGAAAATTCACCGGCAACGGTCATTGTGGACGCGACAATGCCGGGCATGAACGGATTTTTTGTCTGCCGGGAAATCAGGAAAAAATACGATGGCCCGATTCTTTTTCTGAACGGGGAGAGCGACGACCTGGATGAACTGCTGGCATTCGAAACCGGTGCCGACGACTACATCGCTAGGCCGCTGCACCCGCGCATCATGGCTGCCAGGATCAACGCCCTGCTGAAGCGCAACCGGGCAGCTGGGCAGCCTTCCACGGACCCGGTTGCCATCGGCGACCTGATCGTTGACCCGGCCCGGCGTGAGGCCTACCTGAAAGACAGTCCCCTGCGGTTGACCACGACCCAGTTCGATCTGCTCTGGCACCTGGCCAACCACACCGGAACCGTGGTCAGTCGGGACGATCTGAATCGAGTGCTGTACAAAACCGATTACAACGGCATCGATCGTTCCATCGACGTATACATATCAAGAATCCGCCGTAAACTCGGCGACGACCCGACCGAACCGATCTACCTGAAAACGGTCCGGGGCGTGGGATATATCTTTACCGCTCCGAACTGATAACTTTTTCAATCCGGAATTTGCGGAGATGGAGTGCCAGGGCCGCGGGGCGGGGCATTTTCTATCCTGAGGCGTTCCATCTGCTCTTCGGACATCATTTCGGACAGTCCGGCCTTTGCCTCTGACCGGATCTGCTTCAGCTCCGCGTCCATGCGGTCATGGATAGGAAGCATTTCCGCTTCGAAACGGCGATGAACGGCATCGCTTTTCTTTTTCAGATCCCTTAAAATTGTCGCGCTCTTTTCCGCCTGGTCCGCCGTCAGACCGAGTTCCTTTTGCAATTGTGGCGCATCGTACAAGACCCCTCTCTTTACCCCTCTCTTTTCTGGCGGCGGCAGCGGTGGGGGCGGCGGCTTCATCCGCTCCATGCGCTTTTCAATTCTTTCCACCGTCCGATCCAGCTTTTCCCGCTGCGCCGGATTCAACACCTCCCTGATCCGCAACAGGTATTGATCGAAAAGCTGCTTGAAGATCGGCTGCGATTTTTTCCACAGGTCCGAAAACTCCCGATGCATATCGTCGAACAAGGCATCGATCCGGTTTTGCTGGTCCGGGGATAATGCAAGTTCATCCATCTGCCCCTGTAAAATAAGGATCGGCGGCGGCGGTCCCTTGGGGTCCATGAAGCGTTTGATGCGGTGCCTGAAAAAGACATGGGTCCCCATTGCTCCGCTAAGGGCACCAAGAATGAAAATCAGCAGGATACCCGCAACGACCTTCCATCTGTTCATCAGTCAATCCTTGATTCGTGTCCGTTAAGGGTTCGCGCTAAGAACAGGCCGCCCCTTATAATCCAAACGGTTCAAACAGGCCGAAGTCGATCGGATTATCCAAGGCCAGTGCCGCCATTTCAATGTCGGGGTTCAAACCGCTTTGAGCCATCCACAGGGTGATGAAAAGAATCAAAACGCAGGCCACCGGTGCCAGGCGCCACAGGTAGTGTTGAAACAGCCAGCCCAGCGGAATTTGTCCGGGAGAACCGGGCAGGGAGCGAATCCGTCTCAGGGTGTTCGTTTTCCAATCGGGATCCAGGGAATTCGACCGGTACCGGCCGGCTTCCAAATAGACGTCCCGGAGAACCCCTTCCACGCTTTTGCGCCCTTCATGGTCCCACCTCATAGCATCTCCTTTTCCCGGTCAATCAGCTCTTCCATAATGGCTTTGAGTTTTTTTCGCGAACGGTGGCTCCTGACTTTTACATTGATGGCGCTCCATCCCAGCAGTTCTGCGGCCTCCTTGACGGGAATCTCCTGAAGGTGGACCAGTTCAAGCACCATGCGGTCCTGCACGGGCAGTCGGGACAACGCCCAGTCCAGTACCTCCCTGGCTTCCCTACGGGCCAACCGGCGATGATACGCCTCTTCGGATTGTTGAATGGAGACATGCTCGAGCCAATCCCGATGATCGGCGTTCAACTTGCTTACGGCGGTTTCCTTGCAACGGTATTGTTTGCGCAAATAATCGTAGGCCGCCTTTACCGCTATGGACGAGAGCCAGGCTTTGAATTTTTTCCGATCCCTGCAAGTTCCCAGGGACCGATAGGCTCTCGTGAACGCATCCTGAACGGTCTCCTCCAACCCGGCTTCAGGCACGTGGTATTTGATGCGATTGACGACCATGGCCCCATATTTATTCATCAACAGCGCAAAGGCATCGGTATCGCCTTTCAGCACCCGGTCGATCACTGCCGCGTCATCGACTTCGGCGCCGGGCGGATCGCATTTCGGTTGCTGATATCGCATATCGTATACACACAGTCGTCTGAATCGGTGCAAGGGTTACGTTTTTGTGAACGCTTTCCCCTTCTTTATTAGATCGGCAGGGATTCGATCAAAATGGGTCGATGGGATGCTTGCATTGCCCTTAGATTGGCTGCAGCGGGGTCAACCTTCGTTGATGGCATCCACCAGTTGACGCAGACGCCCGAAATCCCGCCGGTTGAAGTCCACAACCAGCCGCGGCAGATCGACCAGTTCGACCTCGTTCATCTCTTCTGCCAGGACGCCGGACTGCCGGATGTCGCCGCCGGGAATCAGAATATCCTGGAAAGCCGACTTTAAAGCGTCGAACGGTTCCCTTGCCAGGGGACTGGACATGCGGATCACCAACCGGTCGTCCACATAGCGCAGGCTATGGTAACGGGAGTAGAAATGACGAATCCGGGCAACCGCATCCTCCGGGCGGTCAAGTTTCTCGATCAGGCGGAAATCATCGGCGGATATGTACCCCCGGCTGGAAAGCTCGTTTTCCAGAAATTTGCACAAACGCTCCCAATAGGTGCCCCCGGGTTCGTCGATCATGATCAGGGGCAGCGGATAGCGTTTGCCGGTCTGCAGCAGGGTGATGGATTCCATGGCCTCGTCCATGGTGCCGAAGCCGCCCGGGAAAAGGACCACCGCATGGGCCTCTTTCAGAAAAGCGACCTTGCGGTTGAAAAAATATTTATAGGTAATATGCCGGGGATTGCCCACCAGTACCGGATTGGGTTTCTGTTCGAAAGGCAGCCGGATATTGACGCCAAAGGAATGCTCCGACCCGGCGCCTTCGTTGGCGGCCTGCATGATGCCGGGACCGCCGCCGGTGATCACCATGAATCCGGCGTCGGCCAGTTGTCTGCCCAGTTCCACGGCCATCCGATACAAAGGCGCGTCCGGTCGGATGCGTGCCGAGCCGAACACCGTCACTTTGCGCGCCTTCCGGTAGGGGCCGAACACTTTGGCCGTGAAGCGCATTTCCTTCATGGAGGTGTTCATCAGCTTCAGGTCCATGCGGCCGCGGTTCTCCTGCCCGGCCTTCAGGGCGGCGAGAATGATCTCCCGCACGATATCCGGATGGGCGATGCCGCCCGCGCCCTCGATCAGCGCATCGATGGATTCGTCGAAAGCGCCGTTGGTTCGGGTAAAATGCAATTCCATCGGTTTGGACGATTCGTTTTCGCTTCCTTCCCGCATGTCCGCTCAGCCCTTTCTGTATGTTGGTATTAAACTCGTAGTGTATCGGTTTTTCCCCGATTGGCAAGCGATAGTTGCATTCTCCATCGAAAACCGATATTCGGCCGGACGGGATGCCAACCGTTGGAATCCCGGTTATGGTGGAAATAGGACAACCTGCGGTTCACAGGAGAATACGATTACGCCATCGACCGGGTCGCCGTGGCCTGCGACCGGTTCCGGAAAGATACCTGGGTGGGAAAGTTCAGCCTGTTCAGCGTTTAGAGGCTCAATCCCTTAAGCCGTAATGGAACATCTCGTAGTGGGTATGCCCCCCGAGCAAAGCGTCGATTTTCTCCTGGATTGCCTGCCGCTCCTTGCTCAAGAGCCACTGTTCCCAATCCTGCGCCGCTTGCCAGGTGCTGATGACCAGAAAGACATCGGGGCGATCGTTGCTTTTCAGGGTTTCCCCGGAGATGTATCCGGGCTGGGATGTGGCCAGCGATCGCATCTCCTTGAAAAGTTTGAGCATTTCCTTCCCTTTGTTGCCGGGAACCGTCCGGGTGATCAGAATCTTGACACTCATGGAGGCCTCCTTTTGCTGTGGGGGTACCAAATGGGACCAGTCGACCGCTACGCGTTGGGGGATCGGATTTTCTTCGGTTGAAGGGAATAGTCGGTTTGGCCAGCGGCTGAAAAGCGGTTCAGATGCCGGGTGCAACGGTAGTGTTATTCATTAAATGATGATCCGGAGCGCTTGTCAAACGGTTCTTGCCTTGACATGTGGTAATAAGCGCCGGCGCCTGCATTCAACAGGTTGTACCGCTCAACCATGCCCAAGTCAAATGGTGTTATAAAAATCCGAACCTGATTTTTATCGTCGTTGAAAAATTTCTGTTTCAACGCCTATAGATGGTCTAAAAAAAACCGCTAATACTTGGATTTTACGCTAATTCTTGACATTTTTACACCCAAAGACTAAACAAAGATCTGGCTTTTTATGCATGGATACGCATGACCCTATAATTATCCCGCCATTTCCGCTTATTAAAAAACGGTCTTTTCGCTCATGATCATCGATAATCGAAACGAGAACAAAAAAGTCCACGAGTGGATTGCCAAATATACGCAAGAGGGTTCCATCGATGCCGTCACGGGGTATTTCACCGTTGGCGCGCTGGCCTATTTGGCTGATCGGATCAATGACCGCATTGATAGGTTCCGATTTATAATAGGCGATATCGTGGACGATGAAATTAACGAAGAGCGGCCTCTGGATTTGTTGAATGAAGACATTACCGTGGAAGGGGCATTAGCATTATCTAGTGCTGCCAAGAAAGCCGTCGCGTTTCTCAAGCAGGAGAAGGTGCTGACCAAAACCCTGGAGCCCAATTTTTGCCACGCCAAAAGCTGGATCTTTAAAGGACCGGAGAAACCTTCCAGCTATTTCATCTTGGGCAGTTCCAACCTGACCGGAGCCGGTTTGGGCTTGAAGCCCACCCATAACATCGAACTCAATACCGTCGGGCAGGGAACGGATTCGGACTTCAGGGAGATACGTTCCTGGTTTTCCCGGCTTTGGGAGCGTCGGGAGGCTCAATTTAGAAAGACCGTTGCCGGCAAGCCAGTCGATTTCAAGCAGTACCTCATCGATCAGATCAGCCGAATTTTTGTTCAATACACCCCCTTGGATCTGTATTATAAAACTTTATTCGAATTGTTCGGCAGGCCGTTGATGGACTTTCATGAGGACCCGGCCATCAACCGCAACCTGGGCCGGCTGGAGCACAGCGAGATATGGAAATGCCTTTATGCATTTCAACGGCAAGGAGTGCTCAGCCTCATCAAAATGATGCAGACCTACGGCGGGGCGATACTGGCCGATGCCGTCGGGCTCGGGAAAACCTGGAGCGCCCTGGCCGTAATGAAGTACTATCAGTCCCAGGGCTACGATATTGTTTTGCTTTGCCCCAAACGGCTGGACCACAACTGGCGCCAGTATCTGCAACATCACGACTCGAGGTTCGAAAAGGACAACCTCGACTACATTATCCGCTACCATACGGATTTGCAGGGCGACCGCCTGGAAAGCCATCAGGATCGACTGGGGATGGCTTTTTTCCAGAGTGACCGGCCCAAGCTGTTGGTGATCGATGAGAGTCATAACCTTCGAAACAGCCGATCAGGGCGGTACAAATTCTTAGTGGAACAACTTCTAAGACCCAACGATGAAGTGAAGGTCCTGCTGCTTTCCGCCACCCCCATCAACAATACCCTCATCGACGTTCGCAACCAGTTCAAGTTGCTGGTCAAAGACAGCCATGACGGTTTTTACGACACCTTGGGGATCAATAATATAGACGCCCTGTTCAGGCGGGCCAACCAGGCGTTCTTCCAGTGGGCAAGGGATGACGACCGGAACCTGGCCACCTTTATCCTGATGTTGCCGAGGGATTTTTTCAGGTTGACCGATGCCCTCGTGGTGGCCCGGACGCGCAGACTGGTGGCCGGATACACCGAAAAGCTGGATTTCCCGCAAAAAGAAAAACCGCAAAACATCTTCCTCGATGGCCCCTTGGGCGGCACCTACGAAAGCATCGAAGAATTGCTCGGCGCTTTCCCCAAATATTTTGCCGCCTATATGCCGGCCTATTACCTGGCCGAGACGGAAGACGTCAGTATTCTGGAAGACGAACGCCAGCGTGATTTTTTCCTGACCCGCATGATGCAGATCCTGTTGGTCAAACGTCTGGAATCGAGCTGGAAATCGTTTCAAACGACACTGGAGCGGGTGGCCGACCAGCATGAATCGGCCCTGGCCAAGGTCAAGGCCTACCAGAAGGGGGCTGTGCACGGTGAGGCGATCGATCCGCTGTTTGCCGATCTGATGGGTGAGGATGACGCGTTCTTCCATGATTTGACGTTGGGCAAACGGGCAATCCCTATTTCGGAAATCGATGCCGCCGGCAACCTGAATCGGTTCAAGAATCACCTGCACAAGGACATCAAGGCGTTGAACGGCATCCGGGCCAACCTTGCCTTGTTTGAAAACCGTATTGCAGCGGAAAAGGGCGCCAAGGCGAAGCGGCAAAGCCGGGACGGCAAACTTGCCCGACTTATGACCCTGATCGGCGAGAAACAGGCTGCCGGAGCCAACCGTGGCAATAAGAAAATCCTGGTCTTTACCGCTTATGCAGACACGGCCATATATCTGTACGAAGAATTGCGACGGAGGGGTTGGCCACGGATCGCCATGGTGGCCGGCAACGGCAGCCGGGTATGGGACAAGGGTCGATCCATGAATGATTTTGAGCCGATCCTCCAACGGTTTGTGCCGTACACCAAGCTTTTCATCGAAAAGGAATGGCCCAAATTCGAATCTCCGGACCCCGAGATGCCCCTGGCCGATCAATACGAAGCCTGGCGCGAATGGATCTTCGATCACGACCCGCGAACGCCGGACATCCTCCATCACCCCATCGATATCCTCATCGCAACCGATTGCCTCAGCGAGGGGCAAAACCTTCAGGACTGCGATTTCGTAGTCAATTACGATATCCACTGGAACCCGGTCCGGGCCATCCAGCGCATGGGTCGGATCGACCGGCTCGGCTCCCCCAACAACCGGGTGTTTGCCGCCAATTTCTGGCCCACCCGGGAATTGGACGAATACTTGAGGCTCCAGCGGCGCATCGAAGACAAGATGGCGCAGATGCGGTTAATCGGCGCGGAGGTGCATAAAGATTTCACAGAGAATATCGCCGAGATTCTAAAAGACGAACATATCCGGCAATCCCAGGAGGCCAAGTTGCTGCGGCAGATGCAGACCACCTGGGACGATATCGAAATGGGGGACGACCGCATCGGCTTTGACAGTTTTTCCCTGGAGACCTTCCGCCAGGACCTCATGGAGGAGCTATCCGGCAACGAGCAGCGATACGCCCAAATGCCCAACGGGGTGTATACCGGCTTTGTCGGCGATGCCGCGCATTGCTCCAAGGCCGGGATCGTGGCCCTGCTCGGTTATCCGGCCCGAAAGCCCGGCGACCGCAAGCATCGCTACCAGGCCCACGACCTGGTTTACATCGACCGGGATGGGGCGGATGTCGTGGAAAGCCCGGGGGATGTGCTTCAACTGCTCTCCAGCCACAAAGACCATGAACGGATGGTTCCCAAAGGGATCGATGAAGGCAATCCGCTGGAGATGGGCATCTGGCAGGCGGCCCTGAAAAACTGGCTGCGATCCCGGGTGGAGGACGAAACCGAAGAAGGGGGAAAGGTGGCCGGATCGGCCACCATGGATCTCATCGCCCGCATCCAACAGGGGGGACTGAATCAGAAAACCTTGGCCGGCAGCAAATCGTATGAAGAACGTTTCAAGTCGGAGAATGTGGACCTGATTCTCTGGCTGCTTATCAGCCTGGAGTAGACCAATGTTCCATCCATATCCATTCTACCGGAGACGGCAATGACCATCCCTTCTGCCCTCGAGCGCCTTTGCAATACCTCGGAAATTTGCGCCGCCGTAATCGATTTGTTCGAAAAAGAACTCCGTTTCCCCATCCAACGTATTACCGAGCTTCCCGTTCCCATCAATGACCTTCTCAAGGACAATTACCGGGAATCCTTTCGGCATGCCGTCGAAAAGGTCTATTTTCCGGGTGTGGTCAGTGAAGAGGCCTTCGATGGAGCGGGGGGAAAGGAGATGGCCGATGCCCTTATCGATGCCGGGCTGGCCGACTACTAGGGCATGGCTCTTTTTGCCGTTGCGTTGACGGAAAGAGAGGGCGGCCTCCCTCCCACGCGATCCGCCATGGCCGACCTGACCCGAGCCTTCAACCGGTCCTTTTCCAATCATCCGGTGGTTATCCTTTTTCGTTACAGAAGCAATGGAAGGGACATGGCGTCCCTGGCCACCTGCGAACGAAGCGTCTACAAACAGACCTGGCGCGAAGGGGAAAAGCCGGGGCGCATCTCCCTGCTGCGCAATATTGACCTGGCCCGGCCCCATGCCGGGCACCATCGCATCCTGAACGATCTTCGAATCGAGCGCAAAGGCCGTAATGCGGTTCGGTCTTTCCGGGCTCTCTACGACCAGTGGCGGGCCGTATTCGACACCGATGTCCTCAGCGAAAAATTCTACAAGGAGCTTTTCGACTGGTTTCTCTGGGCGTGTCGAAACGTGGTCTTCCCTGGTGCGCCGGTCCCAAAAAACGAAAAGTCAGATTCAGCCTATAACGAAGCCCTTCAGGCCCATAATTCCAAGAATGTAATCCGTTTGGTCATTCGGCTCCTTT
The DNA here is from genome assembly GCF_963668215.1 of uncultured Desulfosarcina sp. Lineage (NCBI taxonomy): Bacteria > Pseudomonadati > Thermodesulfobacteriota > Desulfobacteria > Desulfobacterales > Desulfosarcinaceae > Desulfosarcina > uncultured Desulfosarcina sp. The sequence goes on along the minus strand of NZ_OY764190.1, from coordinate 3,539,627 downwards.
TCACCTGGTTCCTGAAGGAAAAAGGACTGGTGGCAAGCGAGCTTTTCGATCGGCGGGAAGTTTACAACCTGCTCAAGCCCAATGGCGATGATTCCAAATACTACAAGGCGATTCTTCAGAACCTCTTTTTTGCCACATTCAACCAGGAGGTCGGCAAGCGGGAATTTCGAAAATTAAATGGAAACCGGAGCCATCACTATAACGTGACCAACTTGTATCGTTATGAACGCCTTTTCCGTGATTCAAATGAGTTTATGCGGTTGCAGAGCCAGTCTCCATTCCTCAACTGCGGCTTGTTCGAGTGCCAGGACAAGCCCGATCCGACCCGAAAAACCCGGCAGGGCAACCCGATGGTGATCCGCGTTGACGGATTTTCCGACCATGTCCAAAACCCGCTGGAGGTTCCGGAAGAACTGTTTTGGGGTGATGAAAAAGAGGTCGATCTTCACAAGGAATATGGCGAAAAAAAGGCCAAATTTTGCACGGTGCGGGGCCTGATTCCCCTTTTGCACGCATACAAGTTCACCATAGACGAAAACACACCCCTGGAGCAGGATATCGCCTTGGACCCGGAGTTGCTGGGCAAGGTGTTCGAGAACTTACTGGCAGCATACAATCCGGAAACAAAAACCACGGCCAGAAAACAGACCGGCAGCTTTTATACACCCCGCGAGATTGTTGATTATATGGTTGTCGAATCGCTGGTGGCGTATCTGGAACGAATCGTGTTCAAGACGGATGAGAGAAAAACAAGCCGGGAAAATACGGAAAAAGACGAATCTCAGGCCCGGCTTGCGGACATACGAAAGCAATTGCAAATCCTGTTGGGCGATACCGGCCGGCAGCCATTCGATAACGCAACCGAAAAGCTGGCCATCATCGAGGCCCTGAGCCGGGTGAAAATCCTGGACCCGGCCTGCGGTTCGGGCGCTTTTCCCATGGGGGTGCTCCATTGTGTGGTCCGCGCCCTGAAAAAACTCGATCCGGACAATGAGCAGTGGCGAAAGACCCAGATCAAGATTGCCATGGAAGAGGTTGAAGGGGCGTTACGAATCGAAGACCGGACCGAGCGGGAAAAGCGGCTGAAAACGGTCAGCGATTCTTTTGAACGAGAGGCCTCCGATTATACCCGCAAGCTCTATCTGATCGAAAACTGTATTTTCGGGGTGGACATCCAGCCTATTGCCGTTGAGATCAGCCGAATGCGTTTTTTCATCTCGCTTATGGTGGACCAAGCCAAAAACGATGATCCGTCAAACAACCTGGGGATCAAGCCACTGCCGAACCTGGAAACCAAGTTTGTGGCAGCCGATACCCTGATCGGCCTCAAGGGACAGCAACAACTAAAATCAAATGCCACCCGGGAGATTGAAAAAGAATTGGAAGAAATCCGGCACCGCCATTTCAACGCCAAGACCTGGAAGACCAAAACAAAGCACCGGGATAAGGACCGGGAGCTTCGAAAGGAGTTGGAAAAGCACCTCTGCGAAGATGGTTGGGAAGCCGGGTCGGCCCGGAAAGTGGCCGGCTGGGATCCTTACGATCAAAACGCGTCATCAGAGTTTTTCGATGCTGAATGGATGTTCGGGGAGAAAGATGGATTTGACATCGTCATCGGCAATCCACCATACGTTCGCCAGGAAAAAATAAAACAGCTCAAACCGAAACTGAAGGCGCAATATCCCAGGTTTACCAGTACCGCAGACCTCTACGTCTATTTTTTCGATCAATCCCTCGAGTTGTTGAAATTGGGAGGGGTTCTTTGCTTCATCACTTCCAACAAGTATTTTCGAGCCGCATATGGCAAGAAGCTTCGCGGCCACCTTTCCCGGTTTACCCGAATCCGACAGGTTATCGATTTCGGGGATGCGCCGGTATTTACTTCCATAGCTTATCCTTGCATCATCATCACAGAAAAAGATTTCCCACCTATCGGAAGCGAAATGATGGCTATGAATTGGACCTCGGGATTGCCCATTCGTTCTTTTGCCGACGTCTTTAACAATGAACGTTTTGCTCTGGCACAAGAAGAACTTAAAACCGATGCATGGCGCCTTGAGATCCCTGAAATACTGGCTATCATGAAAAAGCTAAACTCTGCCGGAACAACTTTAAGTCAACACATAACCAATCGATTATATAGAGGTATTATTACAGGTCTTAATGAGGCGTTCATCATCGATAATAAGATACGAAATCGCCTTATTGCTGAAGATCCTTCATGTGATAAGATTATCAAACCTTTCTTAAAAGGTAGGGATATAAAGCGTTGGCGGGTTGTTTTCTCAGAACAATATCTTATTAAAATTGAATCAAGCGAGAATGTTGCTCACCCTTGGACCGGATTAAGTGCAAAGGAGGCTGAAATAGTCTTTGAAAAGGCCTACCCTTCTATTTTCAAATGGTTTGGATTATATCGTGACAGGTTAATAAGCCGGTATGATCAGGGCCAATACTATTGGGAGTTAAGGGCGTGCAAATATTGGAAGGATTTCTTAAAGCCTAAAATACTTTATCCAGATATTTATGATCATCAAAGTTATGCTTTTGATTATAAAGGATATTTTTGTGCCAACACCTGTTATTTTATTCCAGAGGATAACAAATACCTATGTGCTTTGCTCAACAGTACCCTTATTGAATGGTTTTATCGCCGGTTGAGTAACAGCATTCGTGGAGGATATCTTCGGTCTTTCAGTGTGTATATGGAGCAACTTCCAATTGTCAGGTGCAACTCAATTTTGTTGAAGGAAAAGATCGAAAAATTGGTCGGCAAGCTAATCGACAAAAATGGTTTAGGTGTCATACCGATTGAGGCAGAACTTGACGCACGAATCGCTGCCTTGTACGGTTTAACCAAAGATGAATATTCCATCATCATTGGTGATAGTGGACAACCGGAACCGTTTCGAGTGGCAGCTTTGAACTTTTTTGAAGATATTCAGCGGGAGGGTAGCCATGGGCCGGCCGCTTGATTTAAAATTCATCAATGTGCATCGCTTCAAAGCTATCCGGTCGTCAGGGCAGATCGGGCTGACACCGCTGACGGTCCTGATCGGCAACAACGGGTCGGGTAAAAGCAGCCTTGTAGAGGCCATGGAAACGGTCCGTGACATCGCACTGAAGGGGCTCGACGAGGCCATGCAGCGATGGTATGGGTTTGAAAATGTCTGGAACCTGGCCCACAAACGGGAGATGGATAGGCCCCGCGAGATGCTGAAAGATCCGATGGGGTTTTCCTTTTCCGGACGGATCTCATCCGGCGCTTTCCGGGTAAAGCTTTCCGTCAATGCCGAGGATCTCAATTTCGATAAGCTGAGGATTGAGTCGTATGAGACCTCGGAACGGGGAGGGGCCTACCGGGACAGCAGCCGGTTTGTCGAAAAAGGCCGGATTGCCGACCCCAGGCTGAAAGAGATGGTGGGTGGATGGCAGTTTCTCCGGTTGGCCCCGGGGAATATGGCGGATCCCGTGCCCCGGAAACGCACCGGCGGGGACGTGGAACTCGCCCCGGACGGCGCCAACCTGGCCGAATATTTGCTCGAGATCCGAGATGCGGACCGCTATGCATTCGATGGGATCGTCGATACCCTCCGATTTGTGCTTCCCTATGTCGAAAGCCTTCAGCCTAATGTAACTTCCGAACTGGACCGCAAGGTTTTTTTGCAGCTCACCGAAAAAGACATGCAGGAAAAAATCCAGGGATGGATGCTCAGTGCCGGGACCATGCGAGTACTGGCGCTGCTGGCCGTGCTGCGCCATCCGAACCCGCCGCCGGTGGTGATCGTCGAAGAACTTGAAAACGGCCTGGATCCACGTACCGTTCACCTGATTATGGAAGAAATCCGTTCCTTTGTCACCGAAGAGGGCGGACAGGTGATCGCCACCAGCCATTCGCCCTACCTGTTGGACCTGCTGACTTTGGAGCATATCGTGTTCGTGGAAAGGGACGCTACGGGCCAGCCCCGTTTTCGGCGTCCGGCCGATAATCGGGAACTGGAAAAATGGTCAGCGGAGTTCGGCCCCGGACGCCTTTACACCATGGGCCGGCTGGCCCGGGAGGATGATTGACCGTGTGCCGCAGGATCGGATTCATCTTCGAATGCGGCCCCAAGGGACCGGACGAAATGGTATGCCGTCGGCTGGTCGAAATACTCGATTGCGGCGTTTGCGTTGCTGCAAGAATGTCGCCGGGAATGCGATAATGTACCAAAAATGGGAACGAAAAGTGTACCACCCATGAATAGCACCGCATGGTAGACTCCTTCCTGAAAGGAGGGTGTCGCCATGATTTCATGGGAGGCGTACATGGACATTATTGCATTGCATCAACAAGGCCTTTCGCAAAGGGAGATCACCAAACGAACTGGCCGCCATCGCAAGACCGTTAAAAAATATATTCAGAATGGACAAACTCCCGGTTACCACAAGGCCCAACGGCGCGAAAGCATCCTGGCTCCCTACTACCCGGTGATTAACGATTTCCTCGAAGAGGATGATTACCGTGCCACCTGGATCTATCAACGACTCAAACAGTTAGGCTATGCTGGCGGATACGATACCGTCAAAATCTATGTCCGCAGGCGCAAACGAAAACGCAAGCGCCAGGCTTACATCCGGTTCGAGACGATTCCCGGATTGCAGGGGCAGATGGACTGGGCCGACTTCAAGGTCGCGGATTTCAAGGGCGGCAGTTTTACCGTTTACCTGTTCGTCCTGGTCCTGGGATTTTCCCGGGCCATGTTTGCCATGTTCGTTGACCGCTGCACCCTGCAGTCCTTCATGGATGCCCATATTGCCGCCTTTCACTACCTGGGCGGGATTCCCATGGAAATGCTCTATGACAACATGAAGCATGTGGTGATCAGCCGCACAGGTGGGCAGACTGTTTTCAATGTCGAGTTCATGCACTTTACCCAGCACTATGGTTTCAAGCCTCTGGCCTGCATGCCCTACAGTCCCTGGGTGAAAGGCAAGGTGGAACGCCCGGTGGATTACATTCGCGAGTCGTTCTGGCGCGGTTATGCCTTTACCGGCATCGAGCAGGCGAACCGGGATCTTCTCAGCTGGCTTGACGAAACAGCCAATCGCAGGAAGCATGGAACCCACCGGCAGCTGGTGGACCTGCGCTGGCGGCAGGAACAATCCAGCTTAAGTCCATGCCCTGCCAGCGACTACGATACGTCCATAAAAGAGTATCGCAGGGTCTACAAGGACTGCTATATTTCCTATAACGCCAGCCGGTATCAAGTGCCGCCGGATGTGGTCGGCAAAAAGATCCTGCTGAAGGTCAAGGACGGTATCATCCGATTCTACGATGACGACCGGCTGCTGGCCACGCATAGGGAAGCCGAGGAAAAGGGCAGCTGGGTTACCGATGCGAATATCACCGCCCAGATCTTGAAGCAGCGGCAGAAAGCGAAAAAGAAATACGGTCGCACCAAAGGCAAGGCCACCCGGGGACTGGTGAATGCCAGTTTGTTCCCACAGGTGCTTTACCGTCCGCTGTCCGTGTATGAGCAGATCGCGAAAGGAGGTGGCACATGGATCAACTGATCGCCGACCGCCTCCAGGACAACCTCAAACGGCTCAAGCTCACCCAGGCCGCCGAGATGCTCGAAACCGTGGTCGCCAAAGCCGAGTCCGACAAGGACTCTTATCTGTCTTTTCTGGATCAGCTGCTGGAAGAGGAAGTCGCCGCCAAGGAAAAACGGCGCGTACAGACCGCCATGAAGACCGCCGGGCTGCCATCGGCCAAGACCATCGAAGAGTACGATTTTACCTTTCACCCCAAGCTGAACAAAAAGGAGGTGATGGCCCTTTTCGATCTGGATTTCATCGGCAAACAGGAGAACGTGATTTTCCTGGGACCGCCGGGCGTTGGCAAAACCCATCTGGCCATATCGCTGGCGATCAAGGCCTGCCATCACGGGTTCAAGGTCTACTTCACCACCATGGACACCCTGATGAGGAAACTCAAAGAGCCCCAGTCCCGGCACAAGGCATATCTGACTTCGGCCCTGGTGGTAGTCGATGAAGTCGGGTACCTGCCCATCGACACGAAGGAGGCGTATCTGTTCTTTCAGTTCGTCTCTTATCGCTACGAGCGATCATCGACGCTGATCACCTCCAACAAGAGCTTCGGGGACTGGCAAGAGTTGTTCGGCGAGCAGGTCATCGCCACCGCGATCCTCGACCGGCTGCTGCATCACTGCCGGGTGGTCAACATCAAGGGGCACAGCTATCGGCTCCGCGGGCACAGTTTTTCAAAGAACGATTTCGCCACGGTCGGTTCCTCAGGGTTGGCCGACGTGGATGGGAAGACGGAGAATCAATGAGCTCCAGGGTGGTACATTTTTATTTTCCCACTTCTGGTACACTTTTCATTCCCATTGACAGCAAGAACCCTGAATAACAAAAAACAGTTGATAGAAGACTGCGGAAAGACAGCAAGGCTTTTGTTGGAAGACTGCGAAAAAATAATTGTCGTCTGGGACCTTCATCCCCCCTGGCGCAACACCGCCCCTTGCCTGAAAGAAGACAGGGAAAAAATATTTGCCGCCATGGAAGAGGCCGGGGTGGATCCGGAGAAGGTGGCGCTGGTTTGCATCCACGAAGAACTCGAAGCCTGGCTGGTGGCCGACGACCGTGCCCTGACAGAGTTTATCCGCCAACGGAAACATCCACATCCCGTTGGCAGGATTCCAAAAACCTGGAGAAAAAATCCCGACCAAGTGGGCAAACCTAAAACCAAACTGACCCAATTGTTCCAAAAAGAAATTGGAGGCCGCCGCCGGTACATCGATTACCAGGATGCCGGACCCATCGCCGCATTGATCCAGGACACCAGCCGACTTCGCCGTTCTCCATCGTTTGTGCGCTTCGAGGAGAAGGTGTGCAGCGCGGGTGACTGATTCATGATGATTGTCGGGGCATCTTAAAAACAAAGACTCCCCGGTGGCAATTTTGGTCAAATGCAGTCGAGGAAGATCAATCTGCGCTCCCACAGCGAGGAGTAAAGCAGATGGGGGCCTCGCGGCTTCGTCTACCCCAGATTGACCACCACCCTTCCCTTTTGCATGCCCTTGAGAATCAATTCGATATTTTCGTTGAGGTCGTCCATGGAAATCTCCCGGGAAAGGTCTTCGATGGCGGTGACCTTCCAGGGGCCGGCCAGATTTCGCCATACCTGCAGCCTCAGATCCATGGGACAGTTCTGGGAGTCGATGCCGATCAGGCGGACGCCGCGCAGGATGAAGGGGAAAACGGTCAGGGGCAACTCCGGAGATGCCACGTTGCCGCAGCAGGCGACCGTGCCCCAGGGCAGCGTAGCTTTGATGGTTGTGGCCAGAATCTCGCCGCCCACGGTGTCGATGGCGCCGGCCCACCGGCCTTTGAGCAGCGGGCGTCCGCTGGTGTCAACGGCATCCGCCCGGTCTACAATCTGCGAGGCACCAATGCCTTCGAGAAAATCCGACTCCGCAATCTTGCCGGTCACCGCGGCCACCGTGTAGCCCAGCTTGGCCAGGACGGCCACGGCCACGCTGCCCACCCCGCCGGTTGCGCCGGTAACCAGTACCGGCCCCGCATTGGGAGCGACGCGTTCGGTGAGAAAAGAAATCCCCATGCCGGCGGTGAAACCGGCGGTGCCGTAAATCATGCTCTCTTTCAGCGTGAGTCCTTCGGGCAACGGAACCACCCATTCGGCCGGCACGCGCACGTATTGCCCGAAGCCGCCTGCGGTGTTCATGCCCAGATCGTAGCCGGTCACCAACACCGGGTCGCCCTCTTTGAAGCCGCGAACCCGGCTTTGGGCAACCGTTCCCGCCGCGTCGATTCCCGGCGTATGGGGAAAGTTGCGGGTGACCCCCCGGTTGCCGATTGCCGAAAGGGCGTCTTTGTAATTCAACGAGGAGTAGCGCACCCGGATGAGCACGTCGCCATCGGGCAGGTCGTCGATGCTGCGCTGTTCGATCTGGCGGAGGTAGGTGTCATCTTCTCCGGCGCACACCACCAATGCATTAAAAACGTCAGCGGTCATCATTCATTTCTCCTTTGCTGGATCGATGGGTTATGAGCGTTGGCCCGGGGGGTGTACTGCCGGGTGAGCCACGATGCCAGACCGTCGAGCCCCGGAAAGAGAATGCGTTCGGTGATGTTGGCCTGGTCCAGTTTGTCGCGGATCTCCCACTTGAGATCCCGGGGGATTACGATCCGTCCGTACAGTTCCGGGTGGCCTGCCAGCCACCGGTCCAACTGGGCCGTGGGACTGGACATGACCGAGAAAAAGGCGAACTGGTTGACAATTCTCGCATCAATGGAGGGCGGCTCGAAAAAAAGCACCAGGTCGCTGCCCAGGGCATCGAAGGCCTTGATATCGCCCAGGGCATGCTCCAGCATCTCCAGGGTAAAGGCATGCGCACCGTGACGGACAAGTTCGTCGGCCAGGGGGCTGGGCAGCATCTGGTTGATTTTGACGTAGTCGGCGTACCAGATGACCCCGTCGCAGTTGAACCGGCTTGTATCGGCGGTGGCAAAATGGACGGCCACAAAAGGAGAATAGGTCCAGTCCAGCAGCCGGGTGGGCAGGCCGTGGTGCTGGGCCACGGTGAGCCAGCGCCAGGCCGAGGTATTCTCCCCGGTCCAGGGCACCTCGGCGTATTTGCTGAAATTGCGCAGCAGGTGGTATTCCAGGTGGGTGTAATCCCGGCAGCGCCGGGCAAAGCTGGTTTGAAGATCATAGGCTTTGTCCGAAAGCCCGCGAAAAGCAAAATTGGAGCGAAACCGCATCAGGCCCTGCTGCCAGGAATTCGCATAGAGCCGTTCGCACAGTTCGCACCAACTCTCCACCCGGATGTCGTTGCCGGTTTCCAGTGCCGTTGTCGTCATTTCCGCCTCCAATGCGCCTGTTTGGCTTCCGATTTCCCCTGGCGCCAACGATGCACCATCTGTTCGAACACGTCGTAAAGGTTGTTCACCGAAATTTCGTCCGCCATGATCCGTTCCACCTCTTCTTGAATCCGCGCAATGCGCTGCCGGTCCAGACCCACACCGGCCCACAAGGCCGCATAATCCGACCATGCCGGCAGGACGCCGCGGCTGTATACCCGACTGACCAGTTCCAGGTAGGCGCCGACGCCTTCACCGGATTCGCCGTTGGGTGTGCGGTTATCGGTGAGCAGCGGCAGATAACGGGAGATTTCGCATTTGGCGGCATCGTTGGCGTCCTGCACCGCTTTGGCCGCCGACACCCGGATCCAGCGTTCATCCGGCGACAGTTGCAAAAGGCCGTCGAAAAGATCGCCATGGATGCCGCCCTGAATATGATCGCACACACAATGGATGTGCCAGCCGAGGCTGAAATCGTCCGTGGCGAATCCGGGCTCCAGAAACCGCCGGTCGTGGGTATGCTCGCGTTCGAGGCCTGTCAGCCAGCGGCTGTCCGGGTAAAGGGTCCCGGAAAGGTAGGCCGGAAGGTTCGCTACGCCCAGTTGCTCGGCAAGGGTGACGGCAAAACGAATGTGGGTCGCGGGCAGGGCCATGGGTGCAGTTCCGTTTGTCTGAACGATTGGAGTCAGGCGTACGATACTGCGAAAAAGGCTGGGCGTCAAATTATGGAGAGATCCAACAAGCAAGTGCCGCCGCAGGAGGTGCGACGCCGGGGCCGGTCTTAAACAAACAGGAGGTTTGGAGGTAAAAAGGAGGCCGGCCGGCCGGCGCCGCACACCGGAAACCGGCCGGTTTTCACAGACGTAAAGGGAGGTGCGATCCGTCTACGCGCTATCGGCCGAAGATTCCGGCTGTTTCGGCGGTTTACCGCAACGCCTGGGGCTACCAGTGCCCCTGGGCGTTGGGGGATGAAACCAGGGCTACCTTTCCGTCGACATAAGCGGCCACCGCCTCGCGGACGGTTCCGCTCACATCCCCACCCACCTTGACGTTGGCCGCTTCCAGGGTTTTGAAGGCATTGGGCCCGCAAAATCCGGTGAGCAGAACATCGGCCTTCTTGTCGCTGATCGTTGCAGCCGCCTGAATACCGGCGCCTTTGAAAGCATTGACGTTCTCGGCATTGTCGACGACTTCGAACGCCATCGTATCGGGATCGACAATCAGGATATAGGCCGCCCGCCCGAACCGGGGATCCATGGGCGAATCCAAATCCTTTCCCGTGGATGTAACGGCGATTTTCATGGTTTGTCCTTTCTGTATACTGAAAGCGAATCGCTCAACCGAGCGGATCAGTGCCCGCCGCCACCACCGCCGCAAACCTGGTTGTCGGCGATCATGGGCAGCTTTCCGGCAATCAAATCTTCCACCACCGGACGAATATCGGGGCGTTGATCATCATGATACACATCGATGCCCACCTGGCGGAACCCCATCAGCGGGCGCATGCCGATGCCGCCGACGATCAGGGCATTGACCTGGTTGTCTGCCAGCAGGTTGACCGGCACCATGCAGCCGCCCTGAACATGGGTCTGATTCGGAAGGATGGAAACCTTCTCAATGGCGCCGTCTTTGACATCGACGAGGGTGAATACATCGCAGTGCCCGAAATGACCGGACCGTTTACCGTCCAGGCCGCCCGCCTCCATCGAGGGGACGGCGATTCTTCCTTTTTCCATGGTATCGTTTACTCCTTTCTATCTTTGTTTATCGGCCTACGAAGACGGCCATGCCGTCAAGCACGATCATTTATTCGGCCGCCATGGCCGCTGTGTTCATAATTGTTTTCCACACCGACCGCAAGTGCTCGGCGGCAGATCCTTCTCCGTCGTATTCGAAAAGGGTCTTGCCCTGGACCATGGCCCGGGTAAACACCGGATCGTAGGGAACCCGGCCGACGACGGGCAGATCGCCCTCACGGGCCAGGCCCTCGATTTCGCTGCTTTTCTCCAGGTTCAGATCGTATTTGTTGATGCACACCATCACCGGCACCTTGAAATGCCGGCACAGTTCGATGGCCCGCTGCATGTCATGAATGCCCGACACCGTAGGTTCGGTGACGATCAGGGCGCTGGTGGCGCCTCCGACGGCGGCGATCACCGGGCAGCCCACGCCCGGAGGGCCGTCGGTAATCAGCAGGTCGATGCCTTTCTCCTGGGCCAGTTGGCTGGCCTGCTGGCGCACCAGGGTAACCAGCTTGCCGGAATTCTCCTCGGCAATGCCCAACCGGGCATGGACCATGGGCCCGAAACGGGTATCGGAAATAAACCACTGCCCGCAGATCTGCGGGGGGAAATCGATGGCCTGTTCCGGACAAAAATCGACACACACCCCGCAGCCTTCGCATTCGATTTCGTCAACCACAAAATCCGGTCCGATGGCCGACCAGCGGCACATCTCGATGCAGGTGCCGCACTGGGTGCAACGTTGCGGATCGATGGAGGCGATTCCGCCGCCCATGAAATCGGTCTGCCGGCGAATGTCGGGCTGCATCAGCAAATGAAGATCGGCGGCGTCCACGTCGGCATCGCACAGCAGGCAGCCGCCGGCCAGGCTGGCAAAGGCCGCCGTCAGGCTGGTTTTACCGGTGCCCCCTTTGCCGCTCAAGATAACGAGTTCCTTCATTTGGTTGCGCCCCCCTTTTCGACCAGGGTTTCAATTTCCTCGACCAACTTTCGGAAACGGGTCCGCCATTCGGGAAGCACCCGGGCAAACATCTCGCCCCGCGAATAGCTTTCGGCGATCTGCCGGTCGAAGGGAATTTCCATAAGGATCGGAACCCCCTCGCTCCGGGCGTAGTCTTTCACCTTGTCATCGCCCAGATCGGACCGGTTGAGCACCAGCCCCATGGGGATGCCCAGCGTCCGGACCGCCTCTACGGCAAGCTTCAGATCGTGCAGGCCAAAGGGGGTGGGCTCGGTGACCAGCAGCACGAAATCGGTATTCTTCATGGCGGCAATCACCGGACACGAGGTTCCCGGCGGGGCATCAATGATTGTCAATCCCCGGTCCCAGGTCCGCTCTCGGACAAGTCGGATCAGGGGCGGCGACATGGCTTCCCCTACCCGCATGCGCCCGTGAACGAAACTGACCCCGTTCATGGCGCCGGTCTCGACCACACCCAGTTCACGCCCCGTCTCGGTAATGGCTCCTTGGGGACAGATGGCCATGCAGCCGCCGCAGCTATGGCACAGTTCGGGAAAGGTCAGCACCAGGTCACCAGCGATGGCAATGGCCTTGAAACGGCAGATCTGCGCACATTTTCTGCATCGATCACACTTGTCCAGATCGATTTTCGGAACCGGTGTGGTGACGACCCGGGAATCTTCGATATCGGGCCGCAAAAAGAGATGGGCATTGGGTTCTTCCACATCGCAGTCCAGCAGTTGAACCGGCCCTTCTACGGAAACGGCAATATTGGTCGCCACGGTGGTCTTTCCGGTTCCACCTTTTCCACTGGCGATACTGATAATCATTGGATAGCCTCCTCAATCTGCCGCAGACCGGGCAATTCGGCCTTCGAACAGCCGGTGCAATCGACCGCATTTTCGGGCCTGCGTTTATGACCCAAACACAGTAAGCATAAGCCCAAAAGACGTCAAGCCCTTTTTGGCTAATGCTCAAAAAAAATATGCCGGTGCGCAGTCACTGGCCCCGGCAGATTGGGTTGGCTTCGATGACGGTTTGTCGGGAAAATGAAGATAAAATGCGGGCGCCGTCAAGAAAAAGTACCCGATTTACAAAAATGAATCAGGAACGAAATTTGATGATTTTAACAGCCTCGTCCACCCATTCCGATATCAGCCGCGACTGGTCCCGATGGGCCTTGTCTTTCTTGAGGCGCTGAAACACTTCCTCCCTGGTTTTGACCGCCTCGAGAGCCGGTATGCTCTCGATGCTGCCGATATTGGCCAGGCCGCGAATGGAGATGCGCAAATTCTGCAGCAGGTGCGACATATAGCGGTCGCTTTCCTTCAGAAAGTAGATGTCGGACTCCGGACTGCCGTACTCGTTGATGGCGCTGCGCAGCACCGAACGCCCGACGGTGGTTTCGATCATGGCCAAAAAGATATACACCTCGCGCTCCAGACCCAACAGGTCTTTGACGCTCAGGCCGTGCCGGCGCGTCCGGCCAAATTCGAGGGCTTCGCACAGGGCCTGGTGAATGCTTCGGACTTTGTCGAAATAGGATTCCTGGTCCCGATCCATGCGCCACGCGGCGTAGCGCGCCACTTCCTGGTCGAGTCCCTGGCGGCTGAAAAGGATATCCTCGGGGGTAATTTCGATGTCGGCCAGCGCCTTGTCGTAATCGTGCAGGATCAGGTTGGCCAGCATGAGCGCTTTGGCATCCGAGAACTGAATATCCTCCGGGTCTTTGAGGAAATCCTCCAAAAGGATCTTGAAGGCCCGCTTGGGCTGGTTCATCTGGGCGGTAAGCGACTGAAGTGAATTGAGAAAGGCGTTGCGGTCTTCCGGAGCGATCACGTCCTTCATGTGGCGCCACAGAAATTCGAATATTTTTTTTTCGTAGCGGGTAAACCTTGGAATCGCCCCGGCAAATGCGCCTTTGAGAAAGCGCCCCTTGTCGTTGAAACAGGCGTTGAGGTCGGCGACCAGCTGCCGGGCCTCATCCATGTTAATCCGGAAATCCCGGGACAAAATTTCGTAATCCCGCTCCTCGAACTGGATGGCGCCTTTAACCATGGAAGTCATTTTTTTGCGGGTAACCGAGCGCCCCTTGAAAAATGAAACCATCTTGTACAGCTGCCGGTGGACAGCGCCCATGATGACACCGCGGGAGCCGACCTTGTCGTTTTCCGAACGGGAAAAATAGAGGTTGTCGAAAACATCGTCCCGGACCGTATCCAGACGCTTTTGAAGGTTGGTCAACACCTCCTTGCGGGCATCTTCACTCTTGGGCTTGTTGTCGATGGCTTCAAGCAGATGGGAGGAAAGGCCCAGCCGTTCTTCCAACAGGCGGGAGTTGATCTTCTGGTAGTCGTCTCCGTATACGCTCTTGATGACCTTTGCCACTTTTTCCGGAGAATTCTCCAGGCTGGCGATAATTCGGGCCACCTTGGCCTTCTCGCGGGTGAATTCCTTTTCGCTCCTCTCCCGCATCAGCCAGTCCATATTGTTGATCTCGATGGGCGGCGGAGAAATCTGGGCGCTGATCTTGGGCAACCCGAAAATGGCGTTGTAAACGCTGGTAAACTGGCAGCCCTCCTCGGAGGCCTCCTTTTTCTGGATCCAGGCATCCACCTTGGAAACAAGGTTTCGCATGGTTTTGCCGCTCAAGCGGTTCACCCCGGCCACCAGGGTAAGATTGCTGTTGACCGCCCCCTTCTCGTCGACCACCATCGGCACGACATTCTCTTTGCCGGGGCCGAGAACGATATCCCTCTGGCTCGCGTGAGCACGATACAGGCGGCAGAGTATGAGCAGGCTGCGCCGCAGGCGGTCCATCGCTTCAGTCGCCTCAGTCGGAAGGTGCAGGCACAGGTTGTTGATGCCGCGCTCGGAAAAAATGCTGAAATCATCCAGCAACTGGGACAGCAGGTGGGACAGCAGATGTCCGTGGCGTTTGATCATCAAAGGGACCAGATCCAGGTCCACCAGCATGTTGCCGAATAGAATTTCGTAGTCCAACCGTTCGGGAATGTCGTTGTTCTGGGAAACCCCCCGGTAGCGAATCAGAACCCGTCCGCCGTGCTGGGGAAACTGGGAAAGCTTGCAAAGCGTTTCCGAAAGCTGGTCAAAGGTCTGGCGCTCCTCCGCCTTCCGGGCGTCCGGATCGATGCGTTGAAAATAACCGGCAACATGATGGACAATTTCACAGAGCAGAATCCGCCATACATCCTGCTGCTTCTGCTCCGCAGCCAGACTTTCGGCCATCATTTCCGCAGCCGTGAGCCCTTTTTTGGTTTCTTCTATTCCTTCGATCTGTGCAAAAAGCTGTTCTGCGGCATCGTCCAGGAAAATTTCTTTTTCATCCATAGCCAGGACCTGTGTTGCGATAGAAAGATTACGGTTCCGGTGGGTGCCATTCAGCTCAAGATTGAATTCCATGCCCGGTCCATCGCCCTGCAACGGGAGAACCTAACGATTCCAGAGCGTATTTACTGAATATCATAAATTTTAAAAAACGGGAAACGAAAAGCCCGGGTCCGCAGCCGCATGTCCGCCGACCGGGTTCCGCGACCGCCGGCCGCGAACAGGATCGACCGGCAATCGAGTTGCTTGAAAAGAGGCCGTCCCTCTGATATTTTGAATCAGATCCATTTGGATGGCTTAACAAAAAGGACGCTGTGCCGACATGCCCATGATCAAATCAACAGCCCTCGAGGCCAATCTGGCCAACACCTATGTGGACGTTACCATCGATTCCAAGTACGCGTGCATCCAGGAGGTCATGTCCCGTTATTACGGTCTGACGGAAAACGTGAACGCCTTTTTGCAGGAGTTGAGTCACCCCTATCGCAACTGGCAGTTTATCGTGGGCGAGGCCCGCGGATACGCCCTGGACTATTTTCACCTTTTTCGGTCCCACCCCTGCGGCGTGGACGCGGCCGAAACCATGGTGGGCATCTTCTGCGAAGCCATCGAGGCCAAGGTAGACGATGCCGTCCGTGCCGATGCCGTGGACAACCTGTTGTTGTATCTCCAGCAGATCGTTACAGAGTCGCGCGACCGGATCCCCGATTTTCTGCCGATGATCGACCGCGCGTTCGCTTGGATTCATCGCTGCCGGCAGGACCATTTCTTTCTGTTCATCAAAAGCTTCTATCCGCTCAAGCGCATTATCCGTCTGCTGGGGGAACGCGGCGATGGACATATCGGCGACTATTCCACCTTCAACCATCTGCTGATCCGCGCGTTCAATACCACCTACGATTTCTGGTGCGGCCTCAAGGATCCATGGGACAGTTTCCAGTCGGCCACCGGGGCCATCAAGGATTCGGAGCGGGCCCGATCCTGTTTTTCCGAGATTTCTCATGAAGTGCTTCACGGCCTGAAAGACCGTTTGCAAAAAATCGAAAACATGCCGGGAAAAGAAACCCGGGAGGTTTTTAACCAACTGCTGGACCTCACCGATTTTGGCGCCATCGTCGAACAATACCGCAAGATGCCCCAAATCCTCCAGGAAGCCGGCGCCGAATGCGGGCAGGGAAACCAATGGCGGGTGATCTTCCTCTTTCACATCATGAGCATTTCGGACCTGAACATGATTTACGAGGAAACCCTGCGGGATATCAACCGTACCGTAGGCTGGTTGATCAACAACGAAAGCTACCGCCATATCGGCGATCTGATCGAGAAAACATTCAATATTCTGAAAACCCGGACAGAACAGTTTCCGGCCACCACGCTCACCTGTGTCCTCAACATGGGCCAGGCCGTGTATCAGACCGATGAAATCGACATGGTCAACTACTTTATCGATCAGGTGGTGGATCTGGGCTTCCAGACTCCCAATCTGGGCGGGGTGGGCAACGACTGGCAGATCCAGATGAATGCGGCCCATCTGCAGAACATCCGCACCTGGCTGGAACTGATCGAGTGCAAGCCCAGATGGTCCTCGCGACTGCTCTCCAGCCTCATCATCAAACTCTCGCTGTCCGGTATTTTTATCCGGGACACGGACCTTTTTCCCAGGGACATCACCCGTCTGCTCAACAGTGACATCGGCCCGGTTTTCAATCTGATCAAACAGCTCACCCGGCTTTTCCCTTCCTATTTCAACGATATCGGTGCGGAAGGCAAACTGAGGGAAATCTCGACACAACTGGACGAAATCACCCATCGGCGCGATATTCTCATCCATTTCCTTCGCAAGCAAAGCCATGTGGAAAGTTCCAACCGCATCATTCGATTCATCGAGGCGGTGCTCAATTTCTGGAAAACGCGCGACAAGGCCCCCCTCAAACCTTTCGTGCCCCCCAACATCTACGCCCAAATCGAAACCCGAGGCGCCTACATCGACGGCGCCAATGCACTGTTCGGGTTTTTGAGCGAACGGGGCTTCTCCATTCCCCATGAACTGCTGGAAATCGAGGACGGTCAACTTCGCGCCCTGCTGGCAAAGGCGCCGGACGTCAATCCCATCGACGCGGAACGGGTAGCCCTGATCGCCGCATTCTACAAACTGCTCTACCACAAGTATCAACTGGACCACAAATCCCTGCACCATCATCTGGCCCAGTTGGACCGGGAATCCTTTCCCGAGCTGGATATGCTGCAAACCGCCTTAAAGGAAACCAGCCTCAAACAGCGGCTGTTCAAACTGATGGACTACCTGGATCGGCTCAAGACGGTCATTCTCTCCGAAGAGACCTATGAGATCAAGGCGGATATTTATAAAAAACGACACATTACCATTGACATCCCATCCATGTACGGCAGCTACCACGAACGCAAGTTCGACGCACTGGGGCTGACATTCCGAATCGAATCCCTGATCAACGTGCTGTTCGAAGAACTGGTGGACCAGATCAATCTGGGGTTGATCACCCGGGCCACCTTTCATGACATTTACGAACGCCTGACGCTGTTCGACAAGGCCCTGCGCCTGGACGGGATCAATTCGGTGGAACTCGAACGCCAGCTGGACCTTCTGGCCCATGCCCTGGAGGTCCGGGGCTTCACCCTCACCCAGTACCTGGATATTTTCAAGGGATTCGCCGTCGCCGTAAACAACATCATCAACGACTATTTCAACAACATCCACGGCCAGAACCTGACCCGAATCCTCACCCATATGAAACCGGACCGAATCCTGGAAAAATTTCTTCCCCGGGAAGACGCCGTGGACGCCGAAAAGCTCAAGCATCGCGTTTCGGAAATCTTTTTCCGGGATCGCATCGCCACATCGTTGGGCCTCCAGCAGTTGGACCTGTTTCTGACGCGCATTCTCAACACCTTGTTCCATCAATCCAATGTACTGCCGAAAGAAAAACTCCACCTGCTGCTCAACTACGACCCGCAGCGGATCATGACCGGACTGGAGGAGATCAACAACGCCGCTGTGGGCATCATCTACATGGGCAACAAAGGATTGAACCTGCTCAAGCTCAAAAACCTGGGCATGCCGGTCCCGCCGGGTTTCATCATCACCACCGAGGCCTTCCGATGCCGGGAGTTGATCGACGGATTTGAGCCGGTGAAAGAAAACTTCAGGCAGCAGGTCCGGAAACACATCGTTCATGTTCAGCAAGCCACCGGCAAACGGTTCGGCGACCCGGCCAACCCGCTGCTCTTCTCGGTGCGCAGCGGTGCCTCTATTTCTCAGCCCGGGATGATGGAGACCATTTTGAATGTGGGCATGAACGAGGAGATTGCCGCCGGTCTGGCCGAAAAGATGCACAACCCCTGGTTCGCCTGGGACAACTACCGCCGGTTTCTGCAGTGCCACGGTATGGCTTACGGGCTGGAGCGGGACGATTTCGATGCCATTATCGCCGAATTCAAATCCCGCTTGGGCATCCCTCTTAAAAAAGGGTTTACCGGCGAGCAGATGAAAATGGTGGCCCTGGCCTATAAAGCCCGCATCCAGGACGAAGGCGTCAACGTGCTGGAAGACCCGCTGGATCAGCTTTATATGACCATCAACGCGGTTTTCGAATCGTGGGAGTCCCACCGGGCCAAAACCTACCGCAAGATCATGGGGATATCGGACGACTGGGGCACCGCGGTCACCGTGCAGCAAATGGTTTTTGGCAACATTTCTCCCAGCGCCGGTTCGGGTGTCTTTTTCACCCACAACCCCCGCTGGTCCGGGGACACATTGAGCCCCTGGGGCGACTTCACCCTGGAAAACCAGGGAGAAGATGTGGTGGCCGGCCTGGTCCGAACCCTGCCGATATCGGTCAAACAGCAGGAACTCGAGTTGCGGGACACGGACATCACCCTGGAAACCCATTTCCCGGACATCTATGCGGCCATCCGTAAATGGGCCGCCCGGCTGATCTATAAAAACGGGTGGAGCCCCCAGGAGATGGAGTTCACCTTTGAAAGCGAATCGGCGAGCGATTTGTACCTGCTCCAGACGCGGGACATGTCCATCCGGGAACGCAAAACCGTGCTGGCTTTCGATGTAGAAGACGATTCAACCGATCGCTACCTGGGCCACGGGGTCGGCGTCGCCGGCGGCGCCATGTCCGGAAGGGCCGTATTCACGTTAGCGGAGATCGACCGCTGGCGGGAAGCGGAACCGCAAACCGACCTGATCCTGGTACGCGGCGACACTGTCCCCGATGACATTAAGGAGATTTATGCCAGCGACGGCCTGTTGACCGGCAGGGGTGGATTGACCAGCCACGCCTCGGTGGTGGCCCACCGCCTGGGGAAAACCTGTGTGGTGGGATGTGGGACGCTGGAGTGCAACGAGAAAGTAAAAACGGCCCGCTTCAATCATGTCCTGATTCGGTCGGGCGACCATATTAGCATTGACGGTCGGCAGGGATCGGTTTATCAAGGGATGATGAAAATCCGGGAAACCTGATTTCTGGATGGACGCTATATAGTGCCCATCCAGAAATAGGAAAATTGGGTCGAGATCGAGGCGCACGAAAAATTTTACCGCAGACATATGGTTGATATTTCGAGGATAAAATTTTTCGCGCAACAAAGATATCGAGCGAATTGGCCATTTCTGGATGGGCACTATCTATGAATCCAAGGCATACTTGGGAGCCAAGACAATGAACGAAGGACAGATGAAGATCGGCATCAACGGACTCGGCCGCATCGGCAAACTGACCCTGTGGCACCATGTGGGGCGGCGCTACTTCAATGAAATCGTCGTCAACATCGGCCGTCAGGCCGGCACCGGTATGGCGGACATTGCCCACTACCTCGAGCGGGACTCCACCTACGGCTCCCTGCACGCCTTTCTGCATGGCCATCGCTCCGAACCGGTGATCACCGATGTGGATGAAGCCGCGGGAACCATGATCATCGACGATATTCCCGTTCGATTGCTGCGAAGCAGTCGAACGCCGATGGAAATCGGTTGGAAGGCCCATGGAGTGCGGCTGGTCATCGACACCACCGGCCAGTTTCTGGACCCCACCCTGCCTGCCGATCATCCCAAGGGATCGGTGCGGGGCCACCTGGAAGCAGGCGCCGAAAAGGTGGTCGTTTCCGCACCCTTCAAAATCAAGGAGGAAGGCGCCGCCATGCCCGAGGATGCCGTAACCACGGTCATGGGGATCAATGCCAACGATTACGACCCCCGGCGCCACCGGATCGTCTCCAACGCCTCATGCACGACAACCTGCCTGGCCCATATGATGAAACCGTTGATCAACGCTTTCGGCGCCAAGCGGATCCTGTCGGCTTCCATGGCCACGATCCACGCCGCCACCGGTTCCCAGCAGGTGCTGGATCGCCTGCCACAAGCAGGGAAAACCGACCTGAGAAAAAACCGGTCGATTTTGAACAACATCATTCTCACGTCTACCGGTGCGGCCAAGGCACTGAGACTGGTGATTCCCGAAATGGAGCAGATCGGATTCATCGCCGAATCGGTGCGGGTGCCGGTCAGCTCCGGCTCCCTGATCATCCTGGTGCTGAGCATTCAGGAAAACCCCATAGAAAAGCCGATCCGTCGCGAGGCGATCAACGAGGTTTACGAGCATACCGCCGAACTGGATCCCAACGGGTATCTGCAGTTTACGCGCAAACAGAATGTCTCCGGTGATATTCTCGGCACGCCCCGGGCGGCGGCCGTGATCGAGGGTCACGAAACCCATACCCGCACGGCGGACTTGAGTCTGGACCTGGCCAACGTCCCCGGTTTTTCACAAGAAATTTTAAGCAGCCTTCCGGATACGGTGGTTCGTGCACCGGTCACCCAGGCCGTTATCTACGGCTGGTACGACAACGAGATGGGCAGCTACGTAAATATGCTTGGCGATCGAACGGTAACCATGGCCGAGAATATGTGACGAATCGGCTGAATCGGCACATTTAGGAAAAGGTTGTCAAATGGGCGAAAAACCGGAATCGAACGTTGACGAATGCATGCATGCGGACATCCCCAGAGCGTTGTATGAACGCGTCGAAGAATATTGTAAATCCAGAGGAATCGCCCCCGGCGAATTCATTCTGGACGCGGTCAGCGAAAAATTGTCCTCCATCCATCGGGAGAGAAGGAAAAAACCGAGGCTGTAAGCGTTGAACGTTTCCCGCATCGCAGGTCCTACAGGACCCAAAAGCCAACAAAACAAATGAAACTGCTCATGGCCCTATCCCTCGTATCGATCCTGGTCCTGACCGGGTGTGCGTCGGTGGACCTGCATCGATTCGAAAAACATGCGGATCAGGGCGACTACCAATGGATTGCCGGCCAGTCCGTCGCCTGCACCCAAGCGTCGGATACCTGCGGTCAACTCCACCTGACCAAAGGAGATGCCTGCCTCCGCTTGGCCAAATCCGGCCAAACACCCGCCGTGCATTACCGCCGCGCCGCCGAGGCATTGGCCACGGGGCTGGTCCTGAGACAATCCTGGCCCTCTCCCGCCGAGCGGCAACGCTTGCAGGAAAATCTCTGCGAAGCCTTGCAAGGCCTTCAGGAACTGCAATCCGGCGAGGCCGCCGAGAAAACCCTGGCCCGGCTTGTGGAGGCCGCCGAAACGCTCTACCAGCTGGCCCCGGAAAGCGTACCGGCGGTCTACTACCTGGCCATGGCCAGACTGCGGCAGGTGCAGCCCGAACTGCCCGACCTGAATGCCGCCCGACGGTTGCCGGTATGCAATCGCCTCAAACGCGCCCTGAACAGGGTCCTTTCGACAATGGCGTCCGCCAGGCAGTCGCAATCCCAACAATGGGAACGCTACGCGCAGAACTACCAGCGCCTCTCCTTTGATCTGGGTGCCGCCATCCGCACTGCCGAATGCTATAAAATGCAATGAGGCCTTGTCAGCTTCATGCAGGCATTCTCAATAGCCCCCTATCGATTCCGCTGTCCCGATTCGATTTTCAAACGGGTATGGATGTCGCCGGCACCGGCCGCGTGGATGGCATCCACGAAGGCCACATAAAAGCTGCCCGGCCGGTCGCTGACTTCATATGCCAATTCTCCGCACAGCCCGTAAAAGCCGAAAGCCGCGGCGACAGCGTTGAAAAGATCCTCTCCGGCCACGGAGCAGAAAGCGCCGGTGACCGCGGAAAGACCGCAGCCCAGCCCGGTCACCCGGGTCATCAGGGGGACCCCGTTGGCCACCCGCAGTACCCGGTCGCCATCGGTGACCAGATCTTTTTCGCCGGAAATGGAAACGATGCAGTTATGTTCACGGGCGATGGCGACGGCGGGCGCCACGATCTCGTCGGAGACCGACAGGGATGAGTCCACGCCTTTGGTCTGCACATCGGCCACGGCCAGGGAGAGCACTTCCGACGCATTTCCCCGGATTACGGATACCGAAGTTTTCTGGAGGATGGTCTCGGCAACCCGGCTGCGATAGGCCGTAGCGCCGGCGCCCACCGGGTCCAGGATAACCGGGATGCCCTTTTCGTTGGCGGCCTCGGCGGCCAGCAGCATGGCCTCGACCCACTTCTCCTCCAGGGTTCCGATGTTGATCACCAGGGCGCCGGCCATGGCGGCCATCTCCTTAACTTCCCTGCGGCTGTGGGCCATTACCGGCGAGGCGCCCAACGCCAGCAGGATGTTGGCCGAAGAATTCATCACCACAAAGTTGGTGATATTATGCACCAGGGGCGCCGTTGTTCTGATTTTGCCGAGCAGTTCGGCGGCGGTTTCTTTTAGATCCATATCGTGTTTATCTTTCGAGCAGGTAGAATCCGAGTCGAGTCCAACCCTGAATGGCAGGATGCCGTTTGCGCGCTCCAAATTTACATCAATCGTTCTCGGCAGCGGGCTCCTTGGCCGGCAGTGCCAATTCCAATTGAGCGGCCGCGAAGTCCCAATTGGCCAGGTTGTCCAGCACCGCGGTGACAAAATCCAGCCTGCGATTCTGGTAATCCAGGTAATAGGCGTGCTCCCAGAGATCCACCGTAAACAGCGGAATCAGTCCATGGGCCAGGGGCGTATCGGCGTTGGCGCTCGATACAACGGAGAGTTTGCCATCCTTTAACACCAGCCAGACCCATCCGCTGCCGAACCGATCTCCGGCCGCTGTGAGAAACGCATTTTTGAAATTGGCAAAACTGCCGAATTCGGCGGCGATCATCTCCGCCAGGACGCCCTCCGGTTCCCCGCCGCCGCCCGGCTTCAGACACTTGAAGAAAAAGGCGTGGTTCCAGGCCTGGGCCGCGTTGTTGAAAACGGCTGCCTTGGACGGATCGCCGACGGTGGCCTGGATCACCTCTTCGGGACTTTGCCCGCCGAAAGCCCCTTTCAGGACCAGTCGATTGGCGTTCTTCACATAACCGGCGTAGTGCTTGTCGTAATGAAAACCCATGGTTTCGGCGCTGATGGTAGGAGCCAGCGCATCTTTCGCATAGGGCAGCGGCTCCTTGACGAAAACCGCCGAACCGCCCTTGGAACCGCACTGCAGGAGAAAAGGCGCGCCGACGGCGCAAGCCGCGAGAATCGACGACCGCAGGAACTGACGTCTGCTGATGGAGGAAAACGGGACTGCCATAATTGGTCTCCTTCTTTTTGTTTGAGAAATTGAATGTTCTTTCAATTGCCGGTATTTCTCACCGGCCGTTGCGCATGCTTTCGTATAAGACGATGCCGGCCGCCGTGGAAAGATTCAATGAACGGATCTCGCCGTTGATGGGAATCCGGTAGCGGGCCTCGGGGTAGCGGCTGAGGATTTCATCCGGAAGCCCCCCGGTTTCGGATCCGAACACCAGAAACATACGCCGGGATGTGGGCATCTCCCAGAAAATCCGGGAACCGGATTTGGTGAGCAGAACCACTTCGGCATCCTGCGGATTCAGCGCATGGCAAAACGCGTCGAAGCTGTCCCAGACGTCCGGGGCCACCCGGTCCCAGTAGTCCAGCCCGGCCCGCTTCACCTGGCGGCTTTCCAGGGAAAAGCCCAGGGGTCGAATCAGGTGCAGCCGCGCTCCTGCCCCCAGGCAGGTACGGCCGATATTGCCCGTGTTCCAGTGGATTTCCGGGGCCACCAGCACCACATGGCGCTCTGGTTCGTCGGACATTATTTGATGTAGCCCCACTCTTTGAGCCGCTTATACGCATACTGCGCCTGATTCCCCTGCTGCACCTGCTGCAGATAGGAATTGTAAGCCCGGGCCGACTGCTCAACCTGCTCCATGCCCTCCAGCGACAATCCCTGGAAAAAAATCGTATTGGGGTTGCCCGGCAGGCGCTTTTCGTAAGCACTGAAATCCTGGTAGGCGGCTTCGTACTGCTTGTTGCGGATCTTGGTAATTCCGCTGATGTGGTAGCCTTGGGCCTCTTCGGGGTAGGCCTGCTTGGCCCGCTCCACGTAGCGTTCGGCTTCCGCATTCTTCTTCTGCATCAACTGACACTTGGCCATGAGCAGCAGTCCCGCGTAATCGTCGGGGGTTTGCGCCAGGGCCTCCTTGAACAGGCTTTCGGCCTGGCCGTACGCTTCCTTGCCCATGGCCGTCTCCCCGTCCTGCATTTTTTTGATGGCACCCCGCTTTTTTCTCAGCTCGGCGGTGTTGTCCATGAAGCGTTCCCGGTTAAGGGGCTGCCCGTTGTATCGCTGGTAGTCGTTGGTGGCTTCTTTGACCGCCGTACGATAGCGCTCCGCAGACATGGGATGGGTGGCGAATAGAAGCTCCACGGAGCTGGTTTTATGCTGGTTCATGTTGTTGAGCATTTCCATGAGCCCGACCATCCCCTGCGGGCCGTAGCCCGAACGGGCCATGTATTCCATACCCAGGCTGTCCGCCTGGCGCTCGTTGTCGCGGCTGTAAGAGGCCAGCAGAGCGCCGGAGCCCAGTTGCCCCAGTTGCCCGGCCAGGTTGCCGGCGGTCGAACCCACGGCCACGCTGGTGAGAATCGCCAGCCCCCCTACGGCCATGTTGGCCACCTGGGCTTTGGACATGATTGCAGCCGTGTGGCGGGCGTTGACGTGGCCCAGCTCGTGGCCCAGCAGGGCGCCCAGTTCAGCCTCGTTTTCCAGATCCAGGAGAATGCCCCGGGTACAGGCGATGCTTCCGCCGGGAAAGGCATAGGCATTGACGTAGTTGGCGTTGACGCAGTGGAAATTGTAAGGCATCTGCGGACGGTGGGTATTGGGGGCCATGCGTTTGCCGGTGGCCTGGATATAGTTCTCCAGGGAACGGTCCTGGACGATGCCGTAATCGGACGAAAACTGGTGGGGCGCGCTTTTCCGATCAACGGCGATCTCCTGCTCTTCACTCATGATCATGAACTGGGACCTTCCCGTAACCGGGTTGGTGGCACACCCCATGACCAAACCGGTGGCCGCCATGCCGGTCATGGCGAGAAATTCACGCCGACTCAATCCGTTGATTGATCTTCGATGACGATGCATATTCACCTCATCGGGGAGTTGCTCGAAGCCTCACCCCACTCGATATCGATGGATCTAAAAAATACCGATTGAAAAATGCTGTTTATATAACAAAACGATCAGGCTCTCTGGCCGCAGTGGGGACAATACTTATACGAACGGTCAAACGACTGCCCGCAGGCCACACAAACCGCATCGGTCCCGGACGGCGGCACCGGAGGTGGCGGGGTTCGGAAACCGCTGGCCGGCTGTCCGCAGTTTTCACAGAAAAGAAGCGTCTCGCCCCGCTTGACCCGCAACAGGGGAATAAAAAACAGGCTCAAATAGTGGTCGACCCGGGTGGCATAGGCCCGATTCAGGCCGCAGGACGGGCAACGCTGCGGATTGTCGTTTACCCGCCTGGTCTTGGGTTGTATGCCGGCGATCAGAAACATGCAAACGCTTATGGGAACATTCCATGTTTGATAATAGTCTTGCGCAGGAGCGTCTTCCAACGATGATGAAACGGAGGTGATCGTTGCTGGAATCCGCGCCGCTATTTCCACTTTTTCGTATCGCTGCAAACCGTCGGGTTCCTCTTGGCGGTTGCAAGCATGGATTGTATTGTATAAAAAAAAGCCCCATAGTCAATATGCAAAAACAAGGTTACAGGAGTCCACAATGGCCGAAGACACCCCCGAAGTCGCGAAAATGCTCAAAGACCTGATCAAGATCAACGCCGTCATTGCCACCGAACTGATTCAACTGGTGGAGAACTCCAGCCGCCTGGTTCACGGCGGTGAGGTTCCCGAAACCTGCCGGGTCCAGCACCGGGCTTTGAGAGAGGAAATCGTCCAGATCGCAGAACGCTGGAACGGGGGCTGTCAAACGTTGCGGAACCACAATCTGGCCCATGATTAACATTGCAGCTGCTTATGGTTTAAACGTTATGGCACAGTCCTTTTAACCTTGCATTTTCAAAGTCGTTGTTTTAAATTGCAAGGTATGAAACGTGCCTATGAAAAATTGCTTCAGGATTATCTTTCCTTTTTTCCCTGTGTGGCCCTTATCGGGTCCCGGCAGTGCGGAAAAACGACGCTTCTACAGCAGCTTTCCGATGACTGGCGGATTTACGATCTCGAAAAACAGAGCGATTTCCAGAACATTATTCAAGACCCCGATCTGTTTCTGCGCTTAAATCCCGACAAAATCGCCATTGACGAAGCCCAACTGCTTCCGGAACTGTTTCCCGCATTGCGCGTTGCCGTGGATAGCGATCGGCAACGCACCGGCCGATTTGTTATCACCGGTTCCAGTTCGCCCAATCTGGTGCGCTCCATTTCCGAAACTCTGGCCGGACGTGTCGGCATCATCGAAATGGCGCCATTTTCATTTTGCGAAACAAGGCAGGCATTGTCGCCGCCATTATTCCAGTTTCTGGCCGACCGTGTGCCCATTGAGGATGTTGTCCATGAACTCAAGACTCTTGGCGATATTCGGGATGTTCATGACTTTTGGTTCAGGGGCGGTTATCCCGAACCATGGCTGAAGCAGAACAACCGTTTTCATTCGACCTGGATGAATCAATATATCGGCACGTACCTGTACCGGGATGTGGCGAAACTGTTTCCCGGCATCAACGAAAACAGATTCAGGCAGTTCATCCAAATTTTAGCCGGTATTTCCGGAAATGTAATTAACTATTCGGACGTGGCGCGATCACTCGGGGTATCCCAACCCACGGTTCGGGACTATTTTCAAATCGCTGACGGAACGTTTTTATGGCGGACCATCCCGGCCTATACGCGAAATTTGCTTAAACGAACGGTCAAGCATCCCAAAGGATACCTTCGTGACAGCGGACTGCTTCACTACCTGCTGCGTATTCCGGATCTGGATTTGTTGGTCACCCATCCGGTAATGGGCCGCTCCTGGGAAAGTCTGGTCATCGAGGAAATCATCCGCGGCCTGAACGCAACCGGCACCGGCTTCGATTATAGCTATTATCGAACCAGCGGGGGCGCTGAAGTCGATCTGATACTCGAAGGTGAATTCGGATTGATTCCATTCGAAATCAAGTACAACCAGACCGTATCCGTAAAGCGGCTGCGCGCCCTGAAAGATTTTATCCAAGAGCAAAGCTGCTCATTCGGCATCGTCATCAACAACGACGAGCGCCCTCGCCTGCTTGATGATCGGATCGCCGGAATTCCAATGGCTTGTTTTTAAAAATCAACTGCGTATATTGAGCATAAGAGCGCTTGTGGCAAAAACACCAAATTGTCCGAGATAAAGCCAACGTGATTGCTGGCGCAAAAAAGACACGGTTAAAGGAGCGACCCATGATCATCGACTTTCACGTACACACCTTTCCCGCTGAAATCAGGGATCACCGGGAGAACTTTTTCGACGGCGAACCCGAATTCAAACTGCTTTACGAATCCCCCAAATCCAAGCTGGTGTCCGCGGAAAATATCGTCGCCATGATGGACGAGCAGGAGGTGGATCTTTCGGTGGTATTCGGCTTTCCCTGGCGCAACCCCGAGACCTGCCGGCTGAACAACGATTACGTCATCGATGCGGTCAGCCGCCACCCCGACCGCCTGCGGGGGATGTGCTGTGTGGACAGCCTCAACCCCGACGCGGCCGAAGAAGTGCAGCGCTGCCTGGACGCCGGGCTCAGCGGCGTAGGCGAACTGGCCTTTTACGGGTGCGGCATCGACGGCGAATGCCAGCTGAGCCTGGACCCCATCATGGCCATGTGCCGGGAGCGCGACGTGCCGGTGCTGCTGCACACCAACGAGGAGGTCGGCCACCTCTACCCCGGCAAGACCCCCAACACCATGATCCAGATTTACGAAACCGTTTCGCGCTTCCCGGACAACACCATCGTCCTGGCCCACTGGGGCGGCGGCATCTTTTTTTACAATCTGCTGAAAAAAGCGGTCAAGGAAACCCTCAAGAATGTCTGGTACGACACCGCCGCCTCGCCGTTTCTCTACGAAAGCCGCATCTACCCATACGCCAGGGACCTGGTGGGCATCGACAAGGTCCTGCTGGGCACGGACTATCCGCTGCTTAAACCGGCCCGCTATTTCAAGGAGATGCGTGAAGGCGGTTTGACTCGGAAGGAAATGGATGCGGTCTGCGGACAGAATGCCGCCGGCCTGCTGAAACTGCCGCTGTAATCCGCCGTTTCGATCCCGACGGTGAAAGGCACAACGGGAGGCGAACGAGATGCCCCCCGTTGTGCGGCATCGTTTAGAACTGGAAAAAGCCTTCGAAAAAATACCCGTAAAAACTGAGGTCCGTGGTGTCCGTCTCCATAAGTTGGCTGTCCACGTCGTCCATATACCCCTGGCTGGTCACCATGTTGAACCAGTTCTGCCATTCGTAGCCGATTTTGGCGCCCATCTGTAAGCCGTTTTTCAATTTGTACGCGTAACCGATGCCGGCCCGTGCCTCGGCAACCGGTATCAGCCGGTGGTCATAGCTTTCTTCCACCTCTACCCGGGCGGTCCAAGTGTCTGAGCCTGCTGCCTTGTCAAACTGCGTGTACGAAACATTGAAATCCCCCACCAGCAGCGATCCGCCAAGGGACCCGAACAGGTCGAAGCCAAGGCCCATTTTCCAGTCGAAATCGATGCCGAAACGCGGTCCCCATCCGGTAAATTTGTTTATATTTTCAATCGAGCTTGCGCGGTAAAGAGTAGAACTAACCTCTTGGATGTAGGAGATGTCGAATTCCTGATTCACCTTGGCATGGCGCAATCCTGCCTCGAGCCGCAGGTATAGCTTCTCCCCGACGTTCAGCCGCTGGCCGACGCTGATGTCGGCAACAGTCTGCTCCCAGTCGTAGCTCGCCTCGGCGTCGGTCACATCGTTGTCGTCGATGATCGAATTGGCATGGAGCCAGGTACCCCATAGATCGCTGCCCGTTCCCGCTTCTGCGGATGAAGAGTCTCCCCCGTTTACCTTTCCAACCCCGAAACCGATATCTCTTCCCGAATCGGTTTCGATTCTCATCCTGCCCCTCCAGCCAGAACTGTAGCCGGGCTCGACCTGTTTGTAACTACCGGCTATGCGATCAGAGCCGACTTCGTCCTCATCAAGGACAGCAAAATCGAGCCCGCTGCGGCTGGGCCGCAAATAGACATTTTCGAAAGATACAACAGCTCCGGGGCCAGTTGCCGGCAAGCGGACGAGGGATTTATCGGCCATGGCTTCCGCATTCGATTCAGGAGCCGGATTTGCTTTGAGCCGGGCCAGCTCGGCCTTGGCTTTGGCGGCTTCTTCCCTGGCTGCGGCCGCCTCCGCTTTGGCCTGGTTCGCTTCGGCCTGGGCCTTGCGTGTCTGCTCCAGGACCGCATCGAACCTGGCCTCCAGATTGCGTATCATATTGAGAAGCTCTTCGTTACTGGGCTCTTGTGCCCAGGTTCCAATCGGCAGACATAAGACCATCAATACCGCAACAATAAGCATCCGCATACTTCGATCCTCCGCAAAATGGTGAACAGCAACAATCTCTCCAGCACGGCCAGATAAAATTCCAAGCAACGGGGAAACAACAAAAGTTTTGTCATCTATCATATCGACCATGGGGTTGTCACGACCATTAATGAAATGTTCAGTAAAAGGTTTCTTTTCGGGCGGTTATCTTGATGGAGGGCCACTGTGAGAAACGGTGGGATTAATCCAGTTTTTTATTGTTTACATTGTTCATCAGGCTTTCTATAGTATCGCCGAACTTGCGCTTACGAAAGGAATTTCCGATGAAGCTG
This sequence comes from uncultured Desulfosarcina sp., assembly GCF_963668215.1. Lineage (NCBI taxonomy): Bacteria > Pseudomonadati > Thermodesulfobacteriota > Desulfobacteria > Desulfobacterales > Desulfosarcinaceae > Desulfosarcina > uncultured Desulfosarcina sp. The sequence continues at coordinate 3,509,479 of NZ_OY764190.1, read as the reverse complement.
GCATCCTGTTTCTGCGCTCTCCTGATCGCGACAATCTTGGCTGCATCCACTGCCCTGGCCGACCCGGTTCTTACAAACGGCGACCGCTGGCCCTTTGGTTCTCCCCGAGCTGTGACTGTTGGTGGGGGCTATGTTTACATGGCCCGGGGCAACGTGTTAACCATCCTGAATAGCTCACTGGTTGCCCAGAGTGCCATCGATCTCGGGGCCGAAATCCGTTGCATCTGCTATTCAGAGATTAATTTAAATGGTTACATTTTCGCGGCAATGGGTAGTGCGGGTCTATCCATTGTGGATGTATCCACACCGACAGCGCCATCGGTGGAAAGTACCTTCGAGCCTGCCGACGGAACCTCGGTGGGCAGCGTTTTCACCAGCGGCAACTACGCCTACATCGCCAACGTCGGCAACCGGTTCAAGATCGTGGATGTCTCCGACCCAACCGACCCGGATACAATTGGAGAAGAAACCCTTTCCGGCCTGCTAGTGTCGGCGGTGAGTGTTCATGTTTCAGGTAATGTGGCCGCCGTGGTGGACCAGGTCAACGGGCTGCATCTGATCAATGTCTCTTCCAAGTCCAATCCTCAATGGGAAAGTGTCACGGCCATCGCCGGAGCCTTCGACGCGCACCTGGACGTCAGCTATGCCTACGTGGCCAGCATCTCCGGCGGGCTGGACATCGTCGATATCAGCGATTTGTCCGATCCTGAACTGAGGGGCAGCTACACGCCCACAGATGGCTACTGCCTGGGTTTATTCGTCTACAACAACACCGCCTGGCTGGCCGATCAGGTCAACGGGTTGCACGAAATCAGTATCGCAGACAAAGATGCGCCTTCCTTGCAGCAGACCTATGGCAATGCCACTGGGGCCTATAGTACAGCCACCGACGACGGCACCAATGTTTACGTATGCGACCACGAGCAGGGAATTCAGCGGGTGGCCGGCGGTGGGGCATCCTATGAATCCCCTTGCGAAGCGATCAACCTTTACGTGGATGACGACGATTACCTGTACGTAGTCAGCGGCAGTGCCAGCGGGAATGCAGACGATGAGGGCCTTCGCATTCTCGACGCCTATTATGCGGGCAATATCGGCTACGAAGGCTTCGTCGAAACGCCGGGACAGGCTTACGGGGTCTTTGTGGATGGCGATTATGCTTACGTGGCCGACGGCGACCAGGGGCTGCAGATCATCGATGTCAGTGATAAAGCCAGTCCTGCAATCGTCGGCACTTGCGGTACGACTTCGGCCCAGGCGGTTTTCGTTTCAGGCAACTACGCCTATGTGGCTGACGGGAGTTCAGGCCTGCGGGTCATCGATGCCAGTACCAAGGCATCTCCGGCAATCAGCGGCAGCTACGACACTAGCGGAACGGCATATGGCGTCTATGTTTCAGGTAGATATGCATATGTAGCCGACGGCGATCAGGGGTTGCAGATCATCGATGTCAGTGACAAGTCATCTCCATCCGTCGTTGGCAGCTACAACACCGACGGGACGGCCAGAGGCGTGTTTGTCCAGAACGGATATGCCTACATCGCCGACGGCACCAACGGGTTGGTGGTACTGGACGTCTCCGACCCCACCGACCCATCAAAAATTAGCGCCTGGAGCACCGGCACCACGGCCGAGGCCCTGGGCGTGCATGTGGTGGGAGAATACGTTTATGTGGCCGAAGGATTGGGCGGCGCGGCTATCTATTACCTCACCGACGAAGAGCCTTTCGAGCCGACCACGCCCCCCAGTTCCGGTGGTGGCGGCGGCTGTTTCATAGCCAATTTGGGGTTCTGACGGTCGATTTCTTTCTGGATGCCGGATCAAATCCGGTATGACGAGTTCGATACTTCTAAGAAAATAACATCTGTTCGGGCGCAGTTTTTCGTTGGAGCGGCGTCCCTCTTCCCTCTTCACCCTTTCGTCCTCAGTCGTCCGACTTCCGCCCTCCCGCCAGCAGCATCTCGTCATTCTCGAACTCCTGTCGACGGATGTCGGCGAACATCTCCAGCAGCTTGGGCACGGTGAGCTTCTTTTTCTCCTCACCGGAAACGTCGATGATGATTTCACCGGCGTCCATCATCAACAACCGGCTGCCGTAAGTGATGGCGTGGTTCATGTTGTGGGTGATCATCAGGGTGGTCAGGCGGTGTTCGGCCACGAACCGGGTGGTCAGATCCATGACGATGGCGGCATTGCGCGGATCCAGGGCCGCGGTGTGCTCGTCCAGCAAGGCGATGTCCGGTCCGGACAGCACCATCATCAGCAGGGTCAGGGCCTGGCGCTGACCGCCGGACAAGCTGCTGACATTTTCCTTCAGGCGCGATTCGAGCCCCATTTTCAGGTGAATCAACTGCTCGCAGAAATAGGCCCGCATCTTCCGGTTGAGACTGATCACCGGCCATTTGAAGCCCTTCTTGCAGGTGATCATCATGTTGTCTTCCAGGGTCATGTTGGAGGCGGTGCCCACCAGCGGGTCCTGAAAAATCCGTCCCAGATAGCGCGCCCGTTTGTGCTCCGGGTGGGCCGTGACGTCCGTATCGCCGATGTATACCTTGCCGGCAGTGGGCATCAGGCTGCCTGAAATCAGGTTGAACAGAGTAGTCTTACCGGCGCCGTTGCTGCCGATGATGGTGACGAATTCGCCGGTCTGAACCGTCAGATTGAGATCCCGAATGACGGTCTTGGCGTTGGGCGTTCCGGCGTGAAAGGTGCATCGGAGGTCTTCCAGGCGAATCATGCGGCCGTCCCTCCCTTGCCCCGGATGCGGCGGTAATTGGTCACCGCCAGGGAGGCGATAATCAGGATGCCGGAGATCAGCTTGAGATCGTTGGGCGTCATGTTGATATAGTACCCATAGAAGCGGCCCAGGTACATGATGGCCTTGAACAGGATGGCCCCCAGGATCACCCGCAGGGTAAGCAGACCGATCCGGTTGGACTTGATGATGAATTCGCCCAGCATCACCGAAGCCAGGCCCGACACCACGATCCCCTGCCCCAGATTGACGTCGGCGAATCCCTGATACTGGGCCGCAAATGCGCCGGAAAGCGCCACCAGTCCGTTGGACAATCCCACGCCGATAAGCTTGAGGGTGGCCGGATTGACCCCCTGAACCCGGACCATCTGCTCGTTGTTGCCCAGGGCGCCGAATACCAGCCCCATGTCGGTGTGGAAGAAAAGGTCCAGAGCCAGCTTGATGGCCAGCACCACCACAATAAAGAAGATCAGCGCGGCCCAATCGGCGGGGATCAGATTCCCGGCGGCAGCGGTAACATGGGTGAGAACCGTGTCCATCCGCAGCAAAGGGAGGTTGGCGCGGTTGTCCAGGATGCGGATGTTGACCGAGTAGAGCATGGTCATGGTAAGAATGCCGGCCAGAAGGTGGGGCACCTTGAGCCGGTTGTGGATGGCCGCCGTGACGAATCCGGCCAGCACGCCGCCGCCGAAAGCCAGCAGCAATCCGAAAAGCGGGTTCTGGCCGGCGGTCAGGGAGGTGGCCATGATCACGGCACCCATGGGAAAGCTGCCGTCCACGGTCAGGTCCGGGAAATCGAGGATGCGGAAGGTGAAAAACACGCCCAGGGCCATGATGGCGTAAATCAGCCCTTCGACAAAAATTCCTTCAAGCATGGTGGTTTTGTCTCCGAACGAACACTACTGCTTAATCAATTTCCCATCCTCGACAATCGTATTGGCCTTTTCAATCACATCTTCCGGGAACATCAGCCCCAATTCGTTGGCCACATCCAGGTTGATCAGCAGGTCCACATCCGAGGCATCCGTCATGAAAATCGTGGGAATGGTTTCCGGCTTTTCCCCCTTGAGAATGCGGTTCACCAGACGTCCGGTGGCCCGTCCCATCTTGTAGTAATCATGTCCCCAGGCAGCTAATACGGGGGTGGTTTGGGCGCTGCTGGGATCGGCCGACATCACCGGGATCTTGTATTTTTTGGCCACACTGGCAACGGCGGCCAGAGCCGATACGACGGTGTTGTCGTTGGAGATGTAAATACCGTCCACCCGGCCGGCGATGGTCTGAACGGCCTGTTTGACTTCGGCGGAATTGGAGACGGTGGTTTCCACAAATTTGATGCCCATTTGTTGGCACACCTCGCGGGCGATGTTGGCCAGGCTGACCGCGTTGGCCTCGCTGCTGGTGTACACGTGCCCCAGTGTTTCGATGGGCTTGATGCGGTTGAGCAGTTCAATCTGGGCTTTGACCGGCGTCATGTCGGAGATGCCGGTTACATTCTTTTCGCCTTTGTCTGTCGAGGCGACCAATCCGGCCCCGGCCGGATCGGTAACGGCGCTGTAAATCACCGGACGGTCCTTGAGGGCATTGACCAGGGCCTGCGCCGTGGGTGTGGCAATGCCCACGGCCAGGGTCACGTTCTCGGACTTGAACTTCTGGGCAATAGACGACGCCGTGGACATTTCACCGTTGGCGTTCTGGAGATCGAAGCGCGCATCGGGGTGCTCGGCCTTGACTACCTCCTGAATGCCTTTTTCGATGGCGTCCAGGGCCGGGTGGGCCACGATTTTGGAGATGCCGATCAGAATCGAATCGGATGCAAGCGCGGGAACGCCAATGATCATGGCGGTGGACAAAAACAGAGCGATCAGTATCGAGCTGCGCTTTTTCATGAACTTTTTCCTTTCCTTTCCACTGTTTTTTCACTATGTTTTTGCAAGCAGAAACAGGTTCGACCGGTCCTTACCTAATCGAGAGAGCCGGTTGAAATCAAGTCTTTTTCATAACCGCCAAATGGCTGAAACCGGCATCCCGCCGATCATTTAAAGGCCTTTCCCATGAATGCCACTACCCGGGAATTGATCGATATCTTCGTCCACACCCGTGACCGCAGGGATATGGAGATTCTTTTCAAGGAGATCTTCACCCCCAGCGAAATCGATACCCTCACCCTGCGCTGGCAGCTCCTCAAGGATCTTTACGAAGGCAAAACCCAGCGCAAAATTGCCGCCGAACACAAAATCAGCCTCTGCAAAATCACCCGCGGTTCCAAACTGCTCAAAGCCAAAGGCAGCTTCCTGAAAAAAGTTCTGGACGACTACTACGAAGCGAAAGAAAAGGATTGACGATCCTGCCGGCCAGCAGCGGAATCGGAAATGATGCCATGGGTGATCGGGAAGCTGCAAACAACCGATGCGAACGGCTGACCCGCCTCGAAGGGTTGGCCTGCGAATGGGGTGCCAGCCGGGCTGCGACCGTTGCCACCGCGGACATCGTCGTCAACGATGCCTTTGCGGAACTTTGCCGCCTTCCGGATTGCCCGGTTTACGGCCTGTCCGCCGGCTGCCCGCCCCATGTCGGCGGCCCTTTTGAAATGCGGAAGCTGCTGACGCGATACCAGCGGGCCATTGTGCTGAAAATCGATGTCCCCACGGATATCCTTCTAAGCGAAGAGCGCTTTTCCGTGTACCGCGTCCTGCACGAAATTGTCGCCGCCGTCGAACAGGCGGCCGTGGAAAAGGGCTTCTCCAACGCCCGGGCCTTTGCCGGGGGGTCCTGCAAACGCATCTTCTGCGCCGATCACCCCGATTGCAGCGTTTTGGCCGGCGCTCCCTGCCGCCACCCGGACCGGGCCCGCCCCTCCATGTCCGGCTACGGCATCGACGTTTCCCGCCTGATGAACGCCGCCGGCTGGCAAATGAGTTGGATCACCCGGAACACTTCCGCTGAAGAAGTCCCCATGGGTGCACTGGTGGGAATGGTGCTGGTGGGCTGAAAAAAGGTCTGTGGCAACGGGGATTGACCGTGCCTGGTAAATGCTTAATAATAATTCAGACGCTATTAAATAGGAGATAAAACCATGCAACCCCAAAGCGTTAAAGAACAGGCCCATCGGCTCCTGGACAATCTGCCTGAAAGCGCCACTTGGGAAGATGTGATGCACCGGATCTATGTGCGCCAAGCGATCGAAGCAGGGATAAAAGACAGCGATGCCGGTCGAACCGTCGATGTGCAAGAGGTGCGCAAACGGTTCGGCCTGCCGACATGAATGTTCACTGGACCGACAACGCCATTGAGCACCTGGCTAACATTTACGAGTACATTGCCGTAAACTCGCCAACCTATGCCAAAAGGATGGTGGACAGGATTACCCGGCGTTCATCACAAATTGGCGACAGCCCGCTATCGGGGCGCATGGTCCCCGAGTATCAGGCCCAAGACATTCGAGAATTGATTGAAACCCCCTACCGGATTATCTACCGCGTCAAACAAAACCAAATCGATGTGCTGGCGATTATCCACGGAGCACGATTGCTGTCTGGCGAGCTTTAATTGAATCGGTGTCAAGCCTTTAATACCCCACTTCGTTATCTTTCCTCAGTCCGCAAGAACAGTATATTTTATGACTTGATTCGTGGCTTCGATAACTTCTATGCGGTATTATTTGAAAACAATTGTATTTGACTGACCGATATCATAGCGGAGTTCCTGAAAAAAAAGCTGGTCAAGCGAAATCCTTTTTAAATTCGCGGTATGAGATGTGAATCGTATTGCCCGAACGACCGGTATAAATTAATTCCTCCATAAATGAATCGTCGGTGTATTCCTTTATATGTTTCCATCCGTCACTGGAATTTATAAGTCCAACCCACACTCTTCCTTCTCTGTAAGTTGCCATCTTATTCATTACCATAGATGCGCCAATGTTAACGGTCTCGTAAAAAATCGAAAGTCTCATCTTTTCGTCATTCCGGCGTAGGCCGGAATCCAGTAATCTCAATGGGTTCTGGATGCCGGATCAAGTCCGGCATGACGCATCTGGTACTTTTTACGAGTTTATCAATTTTGATGAACTCATAAAAAGCAGCTTACCCTGCCCCACCTGCCCTCTGTATGATATGAACGGGATATTCCGGTTCAACCTTCATCCCACCAGGAAACCACCGGCTGCCTGCGCAGCGGCAGACGCTGGTAAGTAAAGCGAGGATACCCCACCATCAGTGCTCCGTAACAGCGATGCCCTGATGGAAGGTCGAGAGCCTTGACCATGGCGGGGAAACCCTGGGATGCCGCCCAGAAATAACCCGCCCAGCAGGCCCCCAGCCCCATGGGAACTGCGGCCAGTTCCATGTAGGCCAAAGCGATGGTGCAGGCCGGGGGTGCCGCAAAGTCATTTTTCGGGGCATGGGCCACGACCAATGCCGGGGCGCCGCGCAGGATCACGTCGTCACCGGCTTCCCAGCGCTCGACCGCCCTTGCCATGTGAAGCACGGCCGCCACTTCGGGCTGGTTGTCCATCATCCAGCGCATCCATTCGATTACCGTGGCGGCCAGCATTTCGATCCGGTCCCGGTTGTCGATCACCCGCCACTGGGCGCTTTGCGAATTGTGCCCCGACGGGGCATGGCTGGCGATTTCGATGATCTTTTGAATTTTACTGCGGTCGACCGGTTCATCCTTATAGCGCCGGATGGATCTGCGGCTGCGAAGAAACTGTTCGCACTGCTCGGCCGTCAATCGAAGTTCCGGCCGAATCGGCGGGCATTGATCGGGCGACATTTTCTCGTGGGAGATGCTGGCCGTCGGGCATACGGCCACGCAGTGCCCACAGGCGATGCAATACTCCCGGGCATCGTTGACCAACCGCGGCACCTCTCCCTTGGAGAAGTCGATGGTGCCTGTGGGACAAACGGCTGCACAGATCCCGTCCCGATTGCAGGTGCTCTCATCTATGGTCAACAGGGCCATTGTACGCTCCTTTGTGGTTTGCCCATCATCAAAAAAATCACCGACCACCCGCTTGGTTATTCCGGGTGGTTTAATGACGCCCCCTCGAAAGAGGCGAAAACCTAAATCGATGAACGTCGAACATCAAACGCCCAACTTCGAATTTCGAATACGGAGCGAAGCGATCTCCTTATTCAAGATTGGACGTTCGATGTTCGATGTTCTAAAACAATTGCCGGTCAAATGTCTCGCCGGACCGGTTCAAACCGCTTCTGGTCGCTCGGGCAGAGCCCGAGGTTTAATCTACTGCAATTAGGCCGTCTCGCTCTCTTCGTCCCGCAGCACCCGCCGCAAAACCTTGCCGACCGTGGAAACCGGAATCGCATCGCGGAATTCAATCTGTCTGGGCCGCTTGTAGCCTGCCATGTTCTCCTTGCAAAACTGCATGATCTCTTCTTCGGTGCAAGTCTCTCCCGGATTGACCTGGATGAACGCCTTGACCGTTTCGCCGCTTTTTTCATCCGGGACACCCACGACGGCGACCAGGGCCACCTTGGGATGGGTAAAAAGAATATCTTCCACTTCTCTGGGATAGACGTTGAAGCCGCCTACCAGAATCATGTCCTTTTTGCGGTCCGTGATCACCACGAATCCGTTTTCGTCCACGTGGCCGATGTCGCCGGTGAGGAAAAAGCGTTTTCCCTCGATCTCCCTGAACACCTCCGCCGTTTCCTCCGGCTTGTTCCAGTAGGTTTTCATCACCTGGGGGCCGCAGATAGCGACCTCGCCGTCCTCTCCCTGGGGCAGTTCGGTTTGCCCGGTCTCCGTATCCAGAATCTTGAGGACGGTTCCGGGCAGGGGAAAACCGATTGACCCGATCTTACGCGTATCCTTGAAGGTCGGATTGGCCGTGACCACCGGGGCCGTTTCACTCAACCCGTAGCCCTCGAAAATGACGGCGCCGGTCTTCTCTTCAAACCGCTTACACACTTCGGGCGGCAATGGAGCACCACCGGAGAAGCAGCCCATCAGCGACGTCAGATCGAATTGATCCAGCAGGGAGTGGTTGGTGAAGGCCACGAAAATAGTGGGCACCGCCGGCATCAAGGTGGGTCGGTGCTTTTGCACCAGCTTGAGTACTTCGGTAAACGGCGGGTCGCCGGCGCGCGGGTCCGGCACACAGACCAGGCGGCTTCCCGACGCACAGGCCGAAAGCATGGCGCAGGTCATGCCGAAGCTGTGATACCAGGGCAGCACGCCCAGGTAGCAGTGGTATCCACCCTTACGGATGCCCTCGGGAGGCCCACCTTCTTCATGGACCAGCCGGGCCCAGGTATCCAGCCCTTTGAGGTCGTAAACGAAGTTGGAATGGGTCAGGGCCGCCCCTTTCGGCCGGCCGGTGGTGCCGCCGGTGTAAATAATCAGGGCCAGATCTTCCGTGGGATCGATGGTCACTTCCGGCGGGATCGCTTCGGCTCCGGCCACGACATCTTCGAACATCAAGTGTCCGGGGTTATGACGCTCGGCATGGGGGATCTTGCCCAGCAAACCGCCCAGGAACCCTTTGAGCCAGGGCAGGTAGGATTTGACGTTGCACACGACCACGGTTTCCACCGAGGTATCCCGAATGGCCTTTTCGGCCGTTTCGTAAAACTGGGGATGGTCCATGCAGAACAGGGCCTTGGCGCCGGCATCGTTAAGCTGGTAGTTGAGTTCGCCGGGCGTGTACAGCGGATTGCAGGTTACACAAACAGCCCCCGCCTTGAGAATACCGAAGTAGACGGCCGGATAATGCGGCAGGTTCGGCAGGAAGATGGCCACCCGGTCACCCTTGCGAATCCCTTTGGCGTGCAGGAAATTGGCGATCCGGTCGGCCGTTTCCTTGACTTGGGCGAAGCTGCGGGTCGCGTCGTTGAAAATGGTGTAGGCCTGGTTGGGGTAGTCACGGGCGGCATCGTCGAGCAATTGAAAGAGGGGCATGTTGTAATCGTCGACTTCGTGGGGAACGCCTTCGGGCCAATAAGGGGTCTTCCAGGGGGCTGTCGTCATAGCGCTGTCTCCTGTCCGTTGAGGTTGATGACCATATCGCGATCCTGACCAGCGGGGTTGCCATTTTTACGATGGGTGCAAAGCGCCTCATTTTTTATAAAAGGAATTGTTCCAGTTTCCCTGGTTTTGAGAAATGGGTCAAGTAATTTTCTCATGGATCTGTCGGTGACGAGAAGGATCTGCCGCCGGCAGCGTCATATGCATTGACTGTAGAATCGTTGCCGTGACCTTTTTCCAGGGTGGCCGCCTTCTTTATAGAATATGCCCGCCACTTTCAGGCCTGTTTCGCGTCGATAATTCGCCAATCCTTCTTTTTTTTCTTCAGTCCCTGGGGAATTCCGCTAAAAATGGACTGCCGGAGAACTTCCAGCATGCGGGTCTTAATACCCTCGCCGTGGGTAATCATGCTCACCTGTCGTGCAGGCACCGGAGACTGAAGGGGGCGTACCAATCCCCGCGACGACTCCGGAAGGGTCGTGGCCGCCAGTTCGGGCAGCAGGGTGACGCCGTGACCGGATTCGACGATGCGGATCAGCCCCTCGAGGCTTCCGCCTACGAACCGCAGCCGGACTGCCTTTTCATCCCGCGTTTCCAGCGTACCCAAACACACCTGAGAAACCTGACCATGCAGGCAGTGGCCGCTGTCCAGCAGAATCATCTCGTCCGGGACGAAATCACCGGCGGACAGGGACGTCCGATCCGCCAGCCGATGTCCGGCAGAGACAAAACCATAGAAGGGCTCATAAAAAAGAGGGCTTTCCAGAATGCCCTTTTCTCCTAAGGGTGTGGCGGCAATGCCCACATCCAGCATATCGCGGCGCAGGTCCGCGACAATATCCGCGACCAACATCTCACGGACCGTCACCCGTACCCCCGCATACCGGGCCAGCATGTCCGGAATGAACCGAGGCAACAAATAAGGTCCCAACGTGGGGATAATCCCCAGACGCAGTTCTCCGGCAAGTGTCTCCTGCTGCTCGCGCACCACCTCGGCGATGGCCTTGAATTCCTGCAATGCCCGGTACGCCCGCTCGATCACCAGTTGGCCCAAGGGCGTGGCCTGCACCGGTTTACGCCTGCGGTCGAAAAGGCTCACGCCCAGTTCCGCCTCCATTTTTTGGATCTGCATACTCAAGGTAGGCTGGGTGACGAAGCATTTTTCGGCCGCTTTTGAAAAGCTGCCGTGTCGATCCACGGCGATCAGATATTCCAGTTGGCTGGCTGTCAACATAATCAAAACTTATATTTATATAAATATTATCGATTTGATTTATACTAAAAGCGTCGCTACTATTTGTCAACGAAACAGTTCAGCGGAAGCGAGAACATGACCACATAAAAATGCTTCGATTGGAGGATTGACCATGAAACATATTCTACCCGAACTTCCCTATGCCTACGATGCACTGGAGCCTTATTTCGATGCCCGCACCATGGAAATTCACCATACAAAACACCATCAGACCTACGTGGATAAACTCAATGCAGCCTTAAAGGGGCAGGAGGAAGCCCTGGCGGATAAACATCCCGAAGAACTTCTGGCGGATCTGAATACCGTTCCAGAGAACATCCGCACCGCCGTGCGCAACCACGGGGGCGGCCACTTCAACCACTCTTTCTGGTGGCCGATGCTTAAAAAGGATGTTCCCTTCGCCGGTCCGGCAGCCGAGGCCATCACAAAACAGTTCGGCGGCTACGATGGGTTCAAGGAAACCTTTGCCAATACTGCCGCCCTGCTGTTCGGCAGCGGATGGACCTGGCTGACCCTCAACCGGGGCAATCTTGAAATCGTAGCCACGCCCAACCAGGATAATCCGGTGAGTCAGGGCAAAACGCCGATCCTGGGTATCGATGTCTGGGAACATGCCTATTATCTGAAATATCAGAACCGTCGGCCGGAATATATTGAGGCGTTTTTCAAGGTGATCGATTGGGACCGGGTCAATGATATCTATACGGCCGCCCAATAGAGGGAACAGAAGCGATCAACATATCAACTGGCCGGCTTCGACGCGGTTGCGCCCCCCGCTCTTGGCCCTGTAAAGCAGGTTGTCGGCTTCCTGAAGCAAAGCTTCAGGGGTGATGACCGCTTTACGGGTGCCCGGAGAAAAACAGGCCACACCAAAACTGCTGGTAATGCCAGTCGTTTTACCGGATGTCTCGATTGGGGTGGATTCGAGCGTTCGGCGAATTCGCTCGGTCAGCACCAGGGCTCCTTCTAAATGGGTTTCCGGAAGAACGATCAGAAACTCTTCGCCTCCGTAACGCCCCACCCAGTCAACCTGCTGCCGGATGGAGCCGGCCAGGCACCGGGCAAACGATTTGAGCACGGCGTCTCCCGCCAGATGTCCATACGTATCATTTACCCTCTTGAAATGGTCGATGTCACACAGCACCAGCGTCAGGTCTCGGCCGTATCGGTGGGCTCTCCGGATTTCCTGGGGCAACCGTTTGTTGATGTACCCCCGATTGTAAATGCCGGTTAGTGGATCGGTGACGGACATCTGGTGGATTTCTTCGACTGCTGCTTTGAGGGACCGCTCCAGTTCCAGGATGCGAATACCGGTCCTGATGCGGGCGACCAGTTCTGCAGGGTGGGCCGGTTTGGCGATGTAGTCGTCCGCTCCGGCCTCCAGGCCGCTGATAATGTTTTCCTTGGAGTCTTTCGATGTGAGCATGACGATGAAGACGTAGCGGTCCGGGTTCTCCTCTCGAATGGCCCGGCATAACTCCGGCCCTTCCATTTCCGGCATTTGCCAGTCGGTCAAAACGATGGGAAAAAACCGCTGCCGAAACAGTTCGAGGGCTTCGCGGCCGTTGGCTACCGTGGTCACAGCAAACCCCTCCCTGGCGAGTATCTTTTTGCATAGCTGCCGCGAAATGAGGTCGTCTTCGGCCAGCAAAATGGGATAAGGGTGGCAATTGTCGTTCATGCGGTTTTCCATCCGATATGGGTCAAATTCTATAGTCAATTTCTATCAGATCTGCTTGTAAAAGCAAAGGAAGTTGCCGTGATCAGGCATCTTGGCGAATCCGAAAGAAGCAATTTGAAAAAAACAGCCATTATTCTTATCCAACCCATTGACATATAGGATACGCTACTATATAGTATATTTAACTTTTACGGATATTATACGGACCACAAAAATCGTTCATAAATCCAATGACCTGAGGACAGGACACCGGACCGCAAATGGACAACGATAGTCTGCAAAACTTCGAGAATATCTGCCATGAGAATGGGCTGAGCATCACCCCGCAACGTGTGGCAATCTATAAGGAGTTGATTGCCTCTTCGGAACATCCTTCGGCCGCTGCCATATTCAACAACGTCCGTGAGTACTATAAGAATATTTCTTTGGACACGGTGAACCGTACCTTGTTGAAATTCCAGGAAATCGGCTTGGCAAAAGTAGTCGAGAGTTCAGGAAATCCCAAGAGTTTCGACCCCAATCTTGAGCCGCATCATCACTTCAGATGTGTCAAGTGTGGAAAAATTTACGATTTCAAGGATGAGGCTTACGATGCCCTGGCGCTTCCCGAATCGATTAAAGGTAAATTTATCATCCTGGATAAAATCGTGCATCTGGAAGGAATTTGCGATGCATGCCGCGAGGACCGGTAACTTTGTACCCATTTTTTTTATCCATAAATCGTATTGATTACTATATAGGCTATTTTATCATTTAATAGTTTTTCCAATGCTGCCGGGCTCCGGCCCGGCAAGTCGAGGCAAATCAACCGTTCACGCAAACCACAGAAAAGGAGATTCAAAATGGAAAACGGTTTCCCCCTCATTGGCAGCGAATTCCCGAACGTTCAGGCGACCACGACCCAAGGAAAACTCAACCTGCCCGTAGACCTCAAAGGAAAATGGTTCGTGCTGTTTTCTCATCCGGCGGACTACACACCGGTTTGCACGACCGAGTTCGTGGCGTTCCAGAAACGGTATGAAGACTTCAAGGCGCTCAATTGCGAGCTGGTGGGCCTTTCCATCGATCAGGTCTTCTCCCACATCAAATGGGTGGACTGGATCAAGGAAAATCTGGATGTGGAAATTCAGTTTCCCATCATCGCCGACGACATGGGGCTGGTGGCCCGACAACTGGGCATGATTCATCCCGGCAAAGGCACCAACACGGTGCGTGCCGTCTTCATCGTCGACGACAAGGGCACGGTGCGGGCCATCTTCTACTACCCCCAGGAATTGGGCCGCAACATGGACGAGATCCTGCGGGCCGTCAAGGGCATGCAGACCTCCGATGCCAACGGCGTGGCCATACCGGCCGGATGGCCCGAAAACGAACTCCTCGGCAAACGCGTAATCATCCCCCCGGCGGCTGACGTCAAAACGGCCCGGGAGAGGGAAAAAGAATACGAGTGCTACGACTGGTGGTTCTGTCATAAAGCGCTATAGCCCTCAAACAATTCAACCGGACCGGCATTTTGCCGGTCCGGTTGCTTTATTGCTCTGCCGAATGAAAACGAACCCTTCTTCACTGAAACGGGTTAAAAGACCATTCCATTGTTTTTCTTGTCGGATGGAACCAACCCTTGTTTTGGAAGGACTGCGACCACATCTTCACAATAACGGCAATTCATAGAGACCCTCACCGCCGTCGGTACCAGTACCAGGCTGAAGCTTTTCCCTTTTCCCCGCCGATGGTCATGCGAAAACGGCTGAAACTGCCTGCCAACAGCAAATCCACCGCTTCCGGTGAGATACCGCGCGGCTTGCCGGCGACGAACCTGGGCAGCCAGGCAAACAGGAGGTACCAGGCGCCGGCTTTGAGCATTCGGGAAAGATTGCCGGTATAGGCCGCCCGCTCGTCGCTCCTCAGGGAGAAAAGGCAGCCGATATCCAACGCGAAATCATAGGTTCCATCGGGGCAGCCGGGGCGGGTTACATCGTCGAGAATGAAAGTGACCGGCAACGCTCTTTTAACGGCGCGAGCCCGAGCCTTTCGGATGGCCCGCGCGGCAAAATCGATACCGGTAACTTCCCAGCCATGCTGGGCAAGCGTCAGGGCATGGGTTCCGGTACCACAGCCAAGATCAAGTGCTCGGCCGGGGGGATGGGTGTTGATGAAATCGATGACCTCAGCGGGTGTGCGCCCGTTCTCCCAGGGCGTATTTCCGCGCAGATACCGCCACTGGTATGGCCAACTGCGACGGTTGAGGAGATGTGCGTTCGAAGTCAACATGAATCACGCGCCACGGCTATACAGTTTACACAAACCGGTCAATCGAGATATCTTATCCCCATACCATATCGAATCGGTTGGCTATCGGAATTTTTCTTAAGCCATTTCACTTCTCCAAGACAGATGGTCCGCGGATAACTGGCCACCATCTTCCTCGATGAATCGCCCAAACGAATCATCCGAACAACGAGAATGCTGCCGGGTTCGAATTTGCGGTGAGCTTCGATATAGATGCCCTGGCTGGAGAAGTTCCTCATGATACCATCCACCGCATGACAGCCGGCGGTACTGGCATAAGGACGACACAGAACCGCCGCCTCCACCGCGATGCGCTTGGCCGACCGTTGGCAATGTTTCCCTGTGGTGGCCATGGCATCAATTCTCCAGCTCAATCGTTGGCGGGGTCGTTTTCAACAAACGCAACTCTTCTGCACCGGTCTTCAATCCCAGTTGGTGCAGTTCATGAAAGATGCGTCTGGCCGCGAACCGGACCGCGCCACGAACCGGCTTCGAAATGGTATACCCTTCCGTATGCTGGGGTTCAATCCAGATAAAGATCAGTTTTTCGGGGAAGCCCCCTGCCAGATCAGCCCTGGCCAGCGCAATGAGAAGGTGCCGGAGAGCCGGATCCGTCTCGGCCATCCAGGCGGCATGCTGCTTAAAAACCCGTCCATTCCAGATGTGCAACCCGCCCGGCACGCCCGAAAGTCTCATCGTTCCCACGACAATCGCCAGATCGGCCGCGTAGAGCAGCCCGCCCGCGAAACGGGGTTCGTTACCCATATAGGCGAATTGAACGCTTTCCGAATCCGTTTTTGCGGCCACGGCTTCCAGCACATAGCAGGCGGCGCCATGATCTCCGCCCAGCACATCGCCCAAGCCGATAATTGTGATTTTCGGCATGATCACACCTTTTTCCAACCGTCTCCACCCGTCATCAATGCAGTCTATAACTCCGGCAACCGGCGTTCGTGCGCTGCAGACAGGAAAGGCAGTAGACCGCATTTCGGCGTTCGATGGCATGACTGGCAAGGACCTGCTCGCCGCACCGGCAACAGGTCAGATAAACGCTTGGCCCCTCCGCCAGCTGCGCCTCTTTTTGAATCGGTTCGATCTCGAAAAGGGCTTCCGGCGGTTGCCGCAGCAGATACTTGACCCGTTCATCAAGAAGGATCTGGAGTTTCACCACCTCGTCCATCACGATCGTATTGCCGAGCATTTTGCCGGACAATCGCTGATACAGGTCTTCGTCATCGTAATCCTGAGATTTCATTCTCACCCGATAGCCGGTAGCCTCCGATTTTGGAATGACGGTATAATTGTGTTTTCCCAAATCCATGATTTTCAGGCGCTGGTTGCCCAAAGTGGCGCCGAGCAATATTTGAATGGCGTCAAGCGCAGACGTGGAATTCTCTGCGATAATGGCCGCGATGCCATTGGTTGGCCCGTTGAACGGCAACAGATTTTGGACAACTTCGCACAGCTTGCAGCCAAGAACCAGGTCCGGGCAAACGTGCCCGTGAAAATCGGCAATTCGCTTGAGGGCCATGTTGACAATCATCTTCCGTTCCCTCCTGTAAAAGGCCATCAGTTCATAGTCGTGCAGGATTCTGAAACTCAAAACCCAGGAACCTTGATGGATGGACCGGTGTCTGCTCAATCCTTTGATCTGGAAGTAAATCAGAAAAACCAGATCCCCGGCTGTTCTTACCAGAAATGCGTTGATCGGATAGGATTTTGCCGTTCTGAATTGCGCCAGGATCTCACCGACGACATGCTTTTCCCCGCAATGGGTAAAGGAAAGCGGGAACCCACCGGCCGTATCGAAGTCCACGGACACCGGTTTTTGAATATAATCCAGTTGATCCTCGTTGATCGCCCGTAACGCCTCTTCTCTATGCATGCGTCACCGCCTCTTTCCGCCTTGCGTACTTTTAAGCCTCAACCCCTGGAATCGATCATCAGCGTTGCGGCAATCCGGTCAAGTTCATCCACGGCCGTCTCCGGGCATGGTTTGCCTTCCAGCGCCGCCGTCTGAATCGATGCATCGTGGTCGATAATCCCGATCACCGGCAGCGACAGGAGGCTTAACCGGTGACGGAGATGTTCCCGCTGTTCGGCATCGGCAATTTTATTGATCACGACACCCCCGAATGCGGCTCCCGAGGATACGCTCAGATCCATCACTTTTTTGGCGAGTTCGGCGGACTCGAGAGATGGCTCGGCAACAGCGATCACCATGTCGACATTTGCTTCGATTCCGCGCCCGAAATGCTCGATCCCGGCTTCCATGTCGATCAGGGCGACTTCATCTGGGGATAGCTGAAGGATTTTGAGAAATTCCCGGGTCACCGCACCCATGGGACAGGCACAGCCTTCCATGGACTGATAGATTTTTCCGGTAACCACAAGTTTGCAGGCCTCACCCGCCACGAAAAACGCCTCCGGGATTTCGCTGCTGGCCATATGCGTCAATGTCCAGATGGACATCGCCGGTTCCTCTTGCCCCTTTGCAAAGCGATCCAGCATTTTCTGTTGGACGGCTTTCTTTCCACCAACGATTTCCATCAGGGGACGCGGTGCCTCGTCAAGCCCCAGAAGCCAGAAAAGACTCGTGTTCGATTCGTCCGAATCCAGCACAATCACGTTTTTCCCGCTGCGGGCAAACGCGCCCGCCAGCAGGGCGACCAAGGTACTCTTTCCGCTTCCCCCTTTTCCGCAGATGCATATCTTCATTGATTCACCTCTTTGATCATGCCCGGTGCATGCGACACACTTGCCGCAGCATCGTTTTGTCCGCATGCGCCGCGGCATCCCCATGGATCGAATCGATAGCCGGCGTGCGGACATGCGGGATTCTCAAAGGTCAATTTTCCACGAGCATTGGAAGCCGATGCCCGGCTCTTCGAGCAGGATGCCCCTCGAAGTGGACAGGGCGTTGCGATACTCTTCGTCCAGCAGGTTGGTCACCGCGGCGTTTAGCGTGTTGACCCGACCGAAGAGATCAAAACGGTATGCCGCGGACAGATTCACGGTCTGCCAGCCGGGAACCGTCTCCTGATCATCCGGGACGCGATCCTGTTCTGCGGCCCAGGCCAGTTCCGCCTCCACCCACCATTTTCCGTCGGCGATGCTGCCGTGACGAAGTGCCACATGGCCATTTAGCGGTGCCACATAGGACAACGGTTCGTCTTCTGTCTTGTTGCGCCCGTGGGTATAGCTGATATCGGCCCGGGCTGACCATCGGTCGGCAATCCGCCACTCGGTAAGCATCTCGCCGCCGAAAATTTCCGCGCGGTTGACATTTTCCATCTGCCGCACGGTATCGCTCACCGCCGCCTCGGCGATCAGATCCTTGAGAAAGTTGGCATAGGCGGACGCGGAAAAGCGCAGCCTGCCGGAAACATAGTGGAGACCGGTCTCGAAAAAACTGGAACGCTCAGGGTCCAGATCCGGGTTGCCGAAAAGCTCCACACCGCTGCCCAGATTGATGTACTTGAAGCGGTCCATCAAATCCGGGGGCCGGTAGCTGGAAGCGGCGATGGCCGTGGCGGACCATTGGTCGGCGAACTGCCAGGTCATACCCAAGTGGCCCTGCCAGCTCACATCATCCGTAGTCTCTCCCTCCCGCTTCAGGGTCGGTGTTATAAGGGCGGAGGGCGGCTCGATCCAATTATACAGGTCGTCGCTTTTAACATGCGAAAAATCGAGGCGGCCGCCGATGTTGAGAACGACCCGTTCCGAAAAGCGCCAGTCGTCTTCCATAAAACAGCCGCCGTCAAGCTGCGAAACCTCTCCCAGGCTGCTGTCGATGCCGGTCAGACCGTTTTTAAAATATCGATAACGCTCGGTGCCGTCTACCTCCCACTGCCACAGGTCGATGCCCAGGGTCGATCGGTGGGCGCCCAGGTCGATCCGGTTGGTCCACTTCAGGCCCAGGGTGCGATGGTCCGCGCCCGGTTCGAGGCGTTCGAGGGGCATCGTCGCAGGAAAATTGTCCAGACGCACCCGGCGCTGAATTTCCTGAAGATATAAATCGATTTTCGATTCGGTCAGTCGGCTCGCGTCAGGGGCAAACGCATGGGTCAGGGCGTACAATACCCTGCTGGTCCGCGGGTAGGTCGCATCCGGGCCTTCGGGCAGGGATAGTCCTTTACCGGGAATACCGACTTCGTGGCCCTCCATCTGCTGGAAATTGACCGTCGTTTCGTTGGCGTCGTTCCAGCGAAACCCACCGGCAAGTTTGGCGTAATCGTCCCGGAATCCACTGTTGTGAATCGTATCATGGTCGGCGGCTTCGCGATCGTCATAGTCCCGATATGCGCCGGCGGCTGTCAGCCAGCCCCGGGAGCTTTCGCCGGCACCGAATGCATAGACCCCCGCGCCTTGCGGATTGCTGGCACCGCTGATCTTGATCTGGCCGCTTTTCCGAAGGTCGTCGGAATAGCCACCTTTGCGGGTAATCACGTTCACCACACCGCCCATGGAGCCCGAACCGTAAAGGGCGCTGAACGGCCCTTTGAGTACTTCGATGCGTTCGATGTCGTCCGGATTGACCAGGCCGAAACGGGCGTTGATGTCCGTGGCCGTGTTAACGCGGAAGCCGTCCACGAGAAAAATCACGTTGTTGCGGCCCAGTCCGCGGATGTTGATATCCGATCCCCACGGCGAGTCCGAGGTCTTCTCCACGCCTGGAATCCGTTCGGTGACGTCCGTAATACTCACCGGCTGCACGCGCTCGATCTCTTCTTCATCCACCACTCCCACGCCGCCGGGCGTCAGAGAAACCGGGCAGGCCGTGCCGCGTGCAGTCACCACGATGGGTTCAAGGTCGACCACCGACGTGTCGGCGTCGTCCGCCGCAGCCGGCAAAACACCCGACGCCAACAAAACTACCAGCCAAACAAAATGCCGCAAGACAACACTCCGCTTGTAAATACCGCTTTTTCGCTTCATCTTTTCACATCCATTCATGATCGTTTCGCAACAGGTCGCCATTCATCGCATTACACCAAACTGGTTTTGACGCGCACGTCGGGCAGGTTGCCCAGCTTTCCGGTCAATGCACCCACCTCGTCGGTGGTGGCTTCGATAAGCAGGGCCATCACCGTCTGCCCCTGAGCGGCTTTGGGAATCTCCATCTTACCGATGATCAGGGTTTCGTGGACGCGAAGAGCCTCCTGGATGCCGGCCGTGTTGCACGCGGTCGGCCGGATCACCAGGCCGATGACCCCGATTCGTTTTTCCATCTTCTGGGCTGTCTGTTTAACAATTTCCATCGTTCCTTCGGGTTGCCCGGCGCCCGTCGAACCGGACGTCAGGTCAGGATGATCCGCCTGGACGGGGCGACCCCGGCCCTTTGCTCCAGGAGGTCCTTGTCCCTAAAGGTTCAGATCGAATCCTTCCCGCAGGCCAAGGAGAGTTAGAGGAGGGTGGACACCGCTAAGGACTCTATAGGCTCAACTCGAAGCCTTTGTCCTTGAGCGCCTGGATCCGTGCGCTGCGGTCAATGTAGTGCGTATGCAGCAGATGGTGGGACATGTGACCGCACGGTCCGTCGTGGAGGAATCCGCCTTCGTGGGCGTATAGCTTTTGAACCATGGGATTGTCCTGGGATTTGCGGATCTTGTACACCTTCTCATCGGTCCGGTAGACCGAATTCTGCCGCTTCTGGACGAAATCCGGGGCATCGGCCGCCGCCGGCCCGGCCACGGGCAGTCCCGCCAACGCACATCCGGCGGTTACACCAGCTATTTTAATAAACCCCCGCCGTGAGAGATGAAAATGCTCCTTCATATTCAAGCCTCCTTTCGGCCGCGCCGGGCCAGTCTCTGGTTCATGGCAAAAAAGGCGTCACGGAAGAGCGATGCCGTGCGCACATCCGGATCGAGCGGCTGTCCACCGCCGTTGACGCATCCGCCGGGACAGGCCATGATCTCGATAAAATGGTAGTCCGCTTTGCCCGCCCTGACCTCTTCACAGAGCTTGGCCGCGTTTTCCAGGCCGCTGGCTACGGCCACCTTGACCGTACCGAAGCCGGGGACCTTGACATCGGCGGTATTGATGCCCTTGTGGGTGCGCACGACTTTGATATCGGGATCCTTCAGCTTTTTCTTGGAGAGGACTTCATAGGCCAGGCGCAAGGCCGCTTCCATGACGCCGCCGGAGTTGCCGAAGATGGTCGCCGCACCGGTGGAGACGCCCAGGGCCGGATCCGGTTCACGGTCGGGCAGTGCCTTGAAGTCGATGCCAGCCCGCTTGAGCATGTAGGCCAACTCCCGCGTGTTGATGGTGGCATCGATATCGCGGAAGCCGCTGTCGGCCATCTCCGGGCGCAGCCCCTCGTACTTCTTGGCGATGCACGGCATAATGGACACCGTGTAGATCTTCGCCGCCTGTATCTCGGTCACGTCGGCGCCGTAGGTTTTAGCCAGGGGACCCAACATACCGATGGGGGATTTGCATGTGGAAACGTGGGGAAGCAGATCCGGATAAAAGGACTCCACGAATTTGATCCACGCGGGACAGCAGGAGGTAAACTGCGGCAGGGGTTTTTTCTTGTCGGGTTTGCTGATCCGCTGGATCAGTTCGGTGCCCTCCTCCATGATGGTCACGTCGGCGGTGAATTCGTTGTCCCAGACGTAGTCGAATCCCAGGGCCTTGAGGGCCGCATGCATGCGCCCGCCGGCGTAAGTGCCGGTGGGCTCGTCGAAGCACTCGGCCAGCCCATAGCGCACGGCCGGAGCCGGCATGGAAACCACGATGGTTTCCGGGTCCTTGATCTTCTCAAGAATCTCGTCAACATAACTGACGCCTTCATAAATGGCGCCGTAAGGGCAGTTGATTAGGCATTGACCGCAGTTCATGCAGGCGGCGGGGTTGACCACCTGCCGGGTACCGGCTTCGTTGATGGGCTGAATCGCACCGGTCGAACAATGATTCTCACACTCGCCGCAAGCCTCGCACTTCGTCGCATCGACCTGGACAAAGAAAATGGTGTCCGGGTCGACTCCCCTGGGTGCATTTTGCGCATACATCACCTTCTCCATCTGCTGCATAACTGACTCCTTTCCACTGGGTTGCTCTGCTCTGCAAATCGAACTCCACTAGGGACAATCCCACAGGGCGACTTGCCTCCTCCTCAACACCGTTATCTAAACCGGAATCGCTCGTTGAATAGCGGACCCCTGCCGGCCCTGCATTCAAACGATGACGGATTGACGTGGCGAATCCAAGGGAGGTGCGCGCATAAAACCTATGCCCTGCCAATGCGCTCGGCAGGCGGGCAGCCGGTTCGTCCGCCTCAGGCAAACGCTCTGCCCGTTGCGCGATTCCTTGACCTTTTTTTCTCAGCTACAGGGATGACCGGATGGCTAAAAGAAGACGCAAGCCATGTCGGCCGACCGTTAGTCGATGGTTTGGCCTTCATGGCTCGAATTGAAATGATGCTATTTGAGTGATTCGGTGAAATTGGTTCCCGTCATTTTCTTAATGACAGCGTGCTCTTTTCTTAAATAAAAACCGTGTGTCTGTAAATAGCTTTTTTAGGAATATGTCCGAAAACCGGATCTGTTTGTCTCCTTTACAGCATCGATAAAATCTAAAAATTCCATGGCAATTCCTCTCGATAGGCAGGGTCTGTTATTCCCACTGCCGCCGATTGGTGGCTCAGCGTGTTGCCGACGCAACAAAAAATGGTGGAAAAACCCTTTTTAAAGACGTAGCCCCATATGGATGCACCTTCAGCCTGCACGTATCGTAAGGGGTAACGGATTTGAAGCGGGCTGATCGCAAAAGGGCAACGGCGGCATCCAGGCTGACACCTTCGTAGAAAGGGAGCCGTTTCTGCAAACCCGCATAAGTGCAGAAAAAACGCAGTGAAATCCGGCTACCGTTGCGTCCCATGCCCTTGAGCATTTTGAAAACCAGCCGCGGCACGCGACGCCAGGTGGTGTTCTCCCAAAACCCGTCGGAAAGCATCAAGCGGCCGCCCGGTTTCAGGACCCGCCGCCACTCCAGCAGGGCCTGCTGCGGACAAGGAAGGGTCCACAACAGATTCCGGGAAACGACGACATCGAAGGTCCGGTCCGCGAAATCTAATGATTCGGCATCACCGGTCATAAAATCGATTTGCAGCCCCTGACCTGCCGCATAGCGCCGGGCCTCGACAACCATCGCCTCCGAAATATCGATGCCGGTAACGTCGAATCCGCCTCGGGCCAGATATACGGCAAATTGCCCGGTGCCGGTGCCGATGTCCAGGGCGCGTTTGCCCGGTGCCCCCTTGACCGCCTGGTGTACAATTGATTCCCATTGATCGGCGATGGCCACCGACTTGTCCGCATCGTGGCCAAAACTCGTACTTCGCCAGTCCCAATAGTTTTTTATAGATGTTTTGATTTTGTCCATGAATCCCGATGATTGAGAAATTTTGTCCGGTTATGATTTTTCGAACCATTCGATACGTCGTGATCGGACCGATATTGGCGGGCGATGCGGAAAAACAAAAAAGCCACGCGGCCGCCTTCCCTTTTGGGAATCGAAACCTTCGTGGCTTTGATTTTCGTGTGCTGCCTCGCAGAAATCTGCGAAGCGGGGCGTCAGATTGTATGGTTTGGATCGGCCAACTCGATTAGCTGCAGTTCCAACTGCATGTTGCAACAGCTAATACTCAGGGCCGCCGGGCAAGTCAAGATTTTTGTTTTTGGGTACGATTGCCTTAATGCACACAATACCGCGAACCATCCGGATTCATTCGCTGCATGCAGGAGATACAGTAGTCCTTGCCCTGGTACCGGATGGCATGGCTGCCGAGCATTGGTTGCCCGCATTGGCAGCAGGTCAAGTAAACGCTCGGGATTTCCGGTATGTATGTATCTTTCTCGATCGATTCGACCGCGAAAAGGGCTTCCCGCGGCAGGCCAAGCAGGTATTTCACCCGCTGGTCGAGGCAGGTTTGAAGCATGGCCACCTCATCTGTCGATATTTTGTTGTCCAGCATCTTAGCGGATAATTGCCGGTAGGCGTCTTCATTATCGAAAGACTGAACATTCAAAACGAAACGGAAGCCGGAGGCTCCTTTTTTAGGAATGATCGTATAGTTGTGCTTTCCAAAATTCATGACCTTCAGCCGCTGGTTTCCCAAGGTGATGCCGAGCATGATCTGGATGGCGTCCAGTGCGGAGGTGCAATTCTCCGCAATGACGGCCGCCAAACCGTTGCCATTTTCTTCGGAGGGCACCAGTTCCAGGACACGCTCGCACAACCTGACGCCGAGAACGAGGTCCGGGCACAAGTGACCGTGAAAATCGGCAATCCGCTTGAGGGCCATATTTACGATCATTTTCCTACACCTGCAAATCCTTGAAAACGGTATGCATGGTACGGCAGACCCGATGGGCCTCGTTTTCGGAACCGGCAAAACCGACCCAGCACTGCCATATCTCATCCTGGTTTACCCACCGGTTTCCGTCAGGCTTGGGCAGTTCCTCCTCGTTGCAGTTTTCAAGTACACGATTGAACAGTGCGATCTTTTTGATCAGATTTTTTTCCGTATCGTCGCCGCCGATATTGCGATACGTCTCATAAAGATTATCCCCGACGTGGTTGTAGAGTCCGTACCGGAACTCCTGAACCCAGCGAGGAATGGTGGAAAGGACCCAGTACTCGTTTTTACGCACCAGCTCCTTGCGGATACGGTTTCTGGCTTCCTCGATCAGTTCTCCCAGTCTTTTTTTCAGTTCGCCGGCATTCAGGGTTGCGCCCTTTTTCGAGGGGTCGAGGTTGTCCACCCATTCATTGAACTGCTCCGTCAGGGCCGAACGGATATCGGCATCTGGCAGTTGTTTGGCAACATCCTTCGGATCGGGCACCAGTTTCTTATCCAGGGCGATCCGCTTTTCGTCCACCTTCCATTCGTAGGCTTTTCCGGTCTGCGGATCCTTTCCGGGCTCGTGAACCAGCAGTGCAACCTGCAAGAAAACCCGCGGTTCATCGTTGGCAAGGATTCGAAATCCCCAATCGGCGGTCACAAAAGGACGCTCCGGGAATGTCCCCCGGTCGTTGAGGTCGAAGACGCTGGGAACCTTGTACTTGGGCTGATAGATTACGACGTACCCTTCCGGCAGTTTCATCTGGTTTTCCTTTCATCTTTCGGTTAAATCGGTGTCCGGCGTGCGTATATGCGGGATTCCGCCTAATGGTCCTGTGGGCAGCGGCACCGGTTGGTCGTGCTGAACGCCTGAATCGTTTCAGCGCGAGTGTCTTATTTAATGATGGGAGAACCGGATAGCTAAAAAGACGCAAGCCATGCCGGCCGACCGCTTGTCGATGGTTTGGCCTTCATGGCTCGAATTGAAATGATGCTAATTGAATGATTCGTTGAATTTGGTTCCCGTCATTTTCTTAATGACAGAGTAGCCTTTTCTTAAATAAAAACTGCCTTTTTGTAAATAGCTTTTTACGAGGCCGTCAACCGTTCGGCTTTGCACACAACAGGTAACCGTCGTCATCGTCCTGCCATGTATCGATGCACAGACGGTGTTCGGCACACCACCGCCGCATCGTTTCCGCCGGAGGCATCAAGTCGGCGGCCACGGCGGTTCCGGCATTGCGGTGAACATCGTTGATCTCGGCAATGGAGATGAAATGAGAAATCACCAGCAGGCCGCCCGGTTCGAGCATGCGCGCCAGCATCCCGAAGGCAGCCTTGTGGTCGGCAAAATGCGGAAAAACCTGGTGGCAGATCACATGGTCGAACGTACCCAGACGGTCGGCCAGAGCTTCGATGGAGCCCTGGTAGAGTTCGACATTGTCGCAGCCGTCCAGGCGGCGGTGTGCCGCGGCCACCATCTGCGGACTGATGTCCATGGCAACCACGCGGCCCAGGGGGCCGACCCGTTGGGCCAGCACCTCGGTCAGGCGACCGGTGCCGCAGCCGGGTTCGAGCAGCCGCAGTCCGGCCAGGGGGCCGGTGATCTCGAAAATGCGTTCGAGTTTCTCCATTTCGCCGGCGCCATAGGCCTTGGCGGCCCATTCGGCCTGGACCTGGGCATCGAAAAATGTCGCTTTGGCCTGGTAGGCCTTTTCTTTCTGGTCGTTCATCGTAGTCTGTTTGAATTCGGAAAACATGCGCGAATGCGCGACTGAAAAAAACCACGTTCGGCGTGCTTTCCGGCAGAAAACACCTAAAGGCCTTCGTGGCTTGTGTCGTGAAACTATCGATTGTTGCCGCTGAACTGATGGACTGGTTTTCGAACCGGTTTTTTGAGAATATGATCTATTAGCGATTGGAAACCGTATTGTCAAACTCTTTTCACGGCGCAACCGCAACGGGTATTGTTCGTTGACAATCCGGCCCGGGAAGCGTAGAAAAAAATCGAATCACCAACAAGGTCGCGAAGGCCCGGGGATAGATTCCTCGCGGCACTGTGGCCTTTTTTATTTCTGCTGAAATGAGGAATTCAAAATGATCCGACGTTGGATAGCATGGCTGTTTGTAATCATGTTGGGCTTCGGAACCGTCAATGCCGTGGCGCAATCCCCGACCGACACCGATTTGGCCGGAAGGAAAGTGAGTTCCCCGTTCGATCCGCAACGAATCGTTTGCCTCGGCCCCGGAACACTGAGGCTGATCGTCTATCTCCAGGCGGAGAAGAAGGTTGTCGGCGTCGAAGCCCTGGAAAAGAACTTTCCCCGCGGCCGGCCCTACTGGCTGGCCCACCCGGAACTTGGCCAACTGCCGACCTGTGGACCCGGCGGTGTCGCGGCCATCAACCGGAAGCCGGACCTGGAGACCATTCTGAAACTGGCGCCCGAGGTAATCTTCGTCACCTACATGGATGCCGAACTGGCCGACGATGTCCAGGCACTGCTCGGCATTCCGGTCGTCGTTTTGAGCTACGGCGATTTTTCGACCTTCGATGAAGTGGTCTACGATGCGCTGCGGATTGCTGCGGCCTGTCTAAATCGGGTCGACCGTGCCGAAGTGGTGATCCGGTCGATCGAAAACTGGCGCGCCGACCTTTCCCGGCGGACAGGGGATATCCCCATGGATCAACGGCCAGGGGCATACGTAGGAGGAATCGGCTTTCGCGATGTCCAGGGCATCGAAAGCACCCAGCGAAACTACCCGCCCCTCGACTGGGTCTATGCCGACAACCTGGCCGGTCCTATCGAGAACAACGCGGGCAGCCATGTTGTCGTAGCCAAGGAGATGCTGTTGAAGCTCGATCCTTCATTCATCTTCATCGATGGCGGCGGACTGTCCCTCGTCTCGGGCGACGTCTCCCGCAGACCTTCGTATTATAAGGCTTTAACGGCATTTTCGAAGCGGCGGGTCTACGTCCTGCACCCGTTCAACTGGTATGTCACCAACATCGATACGGCATTGACCAACGCCTATGCCGCAGGCAAAATCCTCTACCCCCATCGCTTCACGGATATCGATCTGGAGAAAAAAGCCGATGAGATCTATACCGAACTGGTGGGCCGGCCGATCTACAAAGAAATGAAGAGCGACTATGGATCGATCGGACGGGTGGCGCCGTTTGTCGACTGATTCTTGTTGTCGACTTCATTGAGAAGCTCTTTTAACCCTTTGCCGACCTTGAAGAACGGCAGTTTTTTGGGTTCAACGGCAATCTTCTTTCCTGTTTTCGGATTCCGGCCGACATAACTTGGGTAGTTCTTGACAAAAAAACTGCATAAGCCTCGAATTTCCACCCGTTCCCCTTTGGCCAGGGCATCGGTCATCGACTCAAAAAATATCTTGACCACTTTTTGGGCCATTGGTTTCGTAATACCGGTGGATTGCCGCAACTGATCGGCTAACTCAATTTTATTCATTCCAAAAGTCCTTTAGCCAGCTGAAGGTTCCCTATGGGTTGATCGATCGATGAACTCCTCACTCTTGGCGACCCTGTCACCGAGAGTTCTGAAATGAGGTGCGAGCAACACCAATGGATTCTCGGTAAGCTTTCCGTCGTTCCAGTAGCGGTCGTTGACCTCCGAGCACAGGACCCGCCCGATAATGACCGAGTAGTTTTCGCCGACCACCTCTTTTTCCATGGCGGCTTCGATCCATCCCACGGCATCCACGATTCGAGGGGGAGCGACCTTCTTGGACGGCACGGTATGGAGTCCGACCGCCTTCATCTCGTCCACATCGGGCGGATAGGTCTTGGCGCAGGACATGGCCTTGCGAAACGCCGGTCTTCCCATTACGTTAACCACAAACTCATTGGTTTCGCGGATGTTTCTCAGGGTATCGCGCGGCAGGGCAGACGCGATGGAAATGAGATTCAGCGGTCCCAAAACCGGCATCACGCAACTGTATGGCGCGCCGTTTGCCACGCCTTGGGCATCCACAGTCGTAATCACGGTAACCGGAATCGGCAAAAACATCTTGAATTGCGCACTCTTAAGCTCCATGGTCGGGTCCCTTTCTTCTGATACCTCACGTTTTTAAGGCAGGCCGAATCTATCAGTTTCACGATTATCGTTGAAACTTGAATGATTCGAGTTCCGTTTCATTAGCTCGTTGGTCACATAATCGTTTACAGCCTCTTCAAGGGATCGAAAATTCAGCGGACAACCCACATGACGTAACTGCTGCAAATCAGCTTGCGTAAAATATTGATAGTTCGGTCGCAACGGTTCAGGCATGGAGATATAAGTAATGCGTGGCGGACGCTCCATGGCCCAAAAAACAGCCCTGACCAATTCATTCCATGATCTTGCCTCACCGGTTCCCAAATTGAACAATCCATTGATATTTTCGTTGGTGAGAAACCACCACATGATATCGGCGCAATCCTTACTATAGACGAAATCGCGTTTCTGTTCGCCATCGGCAAAACCATCCCGATAGGACTTGAACAATTCAACCTTACCGCTTTGCTGGATTTGGCGAAAAGCCCGATAAACCATGCTCACCATGTCTTTTTTGTGATACTCGTTGGGTCCAAATACATTGAAGAATTTAAGACCGACGATCTGCCCGGACAGGCCACTGTGATGGGCGTAGCAATCGAAAAGATGCTTGGAATATGCATAACCGTTCTTGGGACGCAGGATATCCAGATCCAACCGGTCGGAGAACCCGTACTCGCCGTCACCATATGTAGCGGCACTGCTGGCGTAGATAAAGCGGAGCCCTCTGGCAACCGCCCACTCGGCCAGCAGCCGTGTATATCGATAGTTGTTCTCCATCAGGTAGTTCATATCGAGCATGCTTGTCCGTGAGCATGCCCCCATATGGACCACTGCCCGGGCCGTGAAATCCATTTTCCCGGAATTTATTTTCCTTAAAAAAGCATCTTTGTGCAGGTAATCGGTATATCGCAGCCCTAAAAGATTTTTCCACTTGGCACCGGTGCCCAGATCATCGACGATCAGGATGTCGTCAACCCCTTCATCGTTGAGTTTAGCTACAAACGCACTTCCGATAAATCCGGCACCCCCCGTGACAATTACGCTTTTCATTTTGTTTTACGATGGCTTGTTTAGGGCCGTCAGGGCATTATCCAGACATTCCGTACTCTTTGAGACCAGCGTCGCCATCTCTCGTATGTGCCGGGCGCTATCGGCTTTGCCGGCACCTTCGAGTTCAGCGGCAAACTGCGCATACTCCTCCATGTGATCCGCGGTATGCTTCAACCAGTGTTCCATCCGAATTCTGGCTTTTTCCTCGAATTCCATGATACCTCCTTATTGATGAATCGGATTTTCTAATCGGAAACATTTTTTCTCATTCACATCCTGATCGTGCAACGTCCTATCGTAAGGTTTTTAGCTGCTGTACCAGTTGGGCGCTGGTCATGGCCAGACTTTCCGGATCCAGATAGTACTCGGCCTGTTTCTGAAAAAGCACCGTGCCGTATGCCCCAAAATCGTCGTCGCCTTCATTGAACAGCAGCAGCAACGAGATACGTGGCAATGCCGTGAATCGTGCCACCAGATCATAGGAAAACCCGTCACTCTTTTTTTCGCCGCCCAATTGTGCGCAGAACCGTTCCAGCGTATCGATTCTTCCGGCAAAGGTATCGACGATAACGTTCTCCGTATCGCTGGCAAAATAGTTGACTTTTAAAAAATGGGACTTCTTCTTGAAGTCTCTGAAGGCGCACCAGGACTCATCTATAACCACTCGATCCGGGCATAAAATGAGATATTTGGCAAGAATGACGCAGGTGATGTAATCCGGTGTTTCTCCGGACGCATCTTGAATGCCGGCCTGGGAAACAAAATAGGGCTGTCCTAAAAAATCTATCCTGAAACGGTCGCCTGCCGCTACCAATCCGAGTATGGGCGCGACGGATGGCAAATCGACGGCGCCGATACGGGAAAGGTAAATCTCATAATTTTTTTTAAATGCCGAGGAATGTTGTGTCATGCGCTTCCTGTGATACCGACAAACAAAAAAAGAGCCATGAAGGCCGACCATTGACAAGGGGGCAGGCCTTCATGGCTCAATTTGGATCGCTGAATTTTCGTTCGAATAGGGTGTTGATTTTTAATCCAGCCATTTTCCTAACGGCTGGTTTTGTCTCTCATAAAACAAAATGCAGTTTCTGTAAACAACTTCTTTACACATAACATCCCCGGGCATCGACGGGTTCTCTCTCTATCCCGCTTGGGGTGAGCAGATAGAACGTATCATATTGATTGACGCAATGACTCACCGCAACGGGAACGATGCTCAGGCGCTGCCCGATCTTTGGCGGCGTTTTACATCGGCTGACGTCCACCCAGCCATGCTCCTCGTGGAGACGGAAAATGCGGGCCTCGGGATAGTCGGGGATAAAGCCCATTTCGAGATTCTCGTTCCGCAAGAGCTGTTTGGCGGACAGGGCCTTGGCGCCGGCGTCGATGATCACCTGGCCCGGAAAGACGTCCGAGACAACGCTGGCCACCACGCGGACCGCGCATTCATCAAGGGTGCAATGACCAAATTTCAGGCTGAAATAATCCTGATAAACTGCCGTGCCGACCCGGATTTCGTTGACGTATTTTACGAGGTGGGTGTTGAAAACCGACGGGGTCGAGCCGGAAGAAACGATTTTCGGTTCGAGGCCGGCGGCACACAGGGCTTCATGGGCCGGCTCCCACAAGCGGTTGATCTGCTCGAAACTCTCGGCGGATTCGGCGGCATCGCCGTAGAGGTGTCCCAGATAAAGCTGAACGCCATCGAAACGAAGGCCCTTGCGGGTGGCTGCAAGGCTGGCGAGACGGGTGATTTGTTCGGGATCGGCCACACCGCAACGGTGAAGCCCCGCGTCGAACATGACGAGGATACCGATGATGGCTCCATGCTCACCGGCGGTATGGGCCAGTTCGTCGATCAGGTACTCGCTGTCGACAGCTACGCGGACATTGTGATTTTTCCCTGCCAGCCGGGCTATGGCTTCGACGCGCGCCGCACCCACCGCCGGATAGGCCACCAGGATATCCAGGTTTTCGATGGCGGCCATGATTTCGGCCTCGCCGACCTTGGCCACGGCGACGCCCACCGCCCCGGTATCGAGCTGCATCCGGGCGATGCGGAGGGATTTGTGCGTCTTGACATGTGGGCGAACGGCAAAACCATGCCGGTTTGCATACTCCTGGACCTTGCAGATGTTCCGCCGGACCGTTTTCTCGTCGATGAAAAGAAACGGCGTTGGAATGGATGCGGTGCTGGCGTTCAGGTCTTTATCGTTGATCATGATCTTTTCCCCAGATGCTGTTTGAAAAGTCTGGATCGGGTCCGATACCAAGGCGAAAAACGGCTCGAAAGCGGAGCATACATGAAGTATGTGAGCATTTTGAGCCGTTTTTCAACACCGGTAGCGGGCCTTAGACGGGCTTTTCAGACAGCCTCTTGATCACAAAGACCGATGTATTGTTAACCGGCGGCTGCGGACGAATGCGCCGGTATTCCCTCAATCCGGATGGAAGAGCGCCCACATGATCCCTATCAAACAGACGCCGCAGCCCCTTTTCATAAATGCGGTAGGAGAGCTTCATCCCATTGGGAAGGGTTCCGGCCAGATGCGTGAAGATTTCCTCCTTGGGAACGGCATCGGCCCCCACCATGATCAGGCTGCACGGTGAAGAGAGCGGCAGTACGAAATGATCGCCCAGGATGATCTCGATCTCTCCGCCGAGCGCCAATGCATCCAACACCTTGCGCGAAAGATCGGCATTGACCGCATCCTTCTCGATCCCGACGCCCTGGATGCCGCATCGCTTGACCAGGGCGATCAGGCTCAGCGGCACCGGTCCGCTGCCCAGAAACACCACCCGGTCGCCGGCCTTCAGACCGGCGCCATCGGATTCCATTTCCGCCAGCCCGAGATAGTTCGGATAATAGATGAAGCCCTTGAGCATGTCCCAGGGGGCGTCGCTGTCAATAATGGCCCTGGCGCGTTGTCTTTCCAGGCGCAGCCCGTGGATTTGCTTGAGCCGAGAGATTTTCTCGATGGCCGGCTTCAGGGAGCTATCGGCAATCAGTGCGTCGACCTGACGGTCGTCGACATCCAGAGTGGCCATTTGGTTTAAGGCTTTGGTATACGGCAAAAAAACATCTTCTGCATCATCGAGAACCCGACTTTCGGTCAGTTCACGGCAATTTTTGAAAATACTCAGCAGTTGTTGTTTTATGGCATCTATCATTTTGCCTATTCGTCTAATTTGGCCGCAACAATCGTGTTATTAACCCTGCCCGTGGGGTAGAACGTCCTGACGATGCGAAAGCCCTCGATTTCTTCCTCGGTTACCGGCTCATGCAAGATGGCGCGCATGCCGGTGTAGGTCCGGAAGAAAACCAGGGTGTCGGTTTTGCCCCTTTCCTGCATGATCAGACGCAGATTGTTAAAAATTCGCGCCTTGGGGTCAGCCATGGCCGCGACCAGGACCATGTCCCAGTCAAACTCCCGGAGTAATGTTTCGTCGCCGCGGACAATTTCGATTTCCTTCTCCAATCCCAGGCATCGAACGACTTTTCGCGACCAGTTGACGGCGTCTTCGGAGACATCCAGCCCCACGCAGCGAACGCCGGCCAGGTGGTTCAGGAGGATGAGGCTGGAAGGCACCGGGCCGCAGCCGATGAATACCAGTCGGCTGCCGCTGTCGATCCGGGTGAGTTCAATCTGGTTTTTTACCAGGACTTCGTAGCGGGGATAGAGTGGAAAAGATTTCAACGTCTCCCAGGGGGCTGGCGATTCAATCAGCTTTTCGGCCAGGTGAACCTCATGGATGCTGAAAAAGGTGTTGTAATAGGCACGGATAGCGGGCAGGACGGACCGGATATCAGGTTCATCCAGAATCAATCCGGCAAGGTGCGGGCCGGCGTCCATGTGGGCCAAGTCGTCGAGAAGCAGGAAGAGCCGATAAAGGTCGTCGGGACCGAGCGCCTTCAAGGCCTCTTCGTCATAGCGCCCGATCCGCTCGGCAAAGGCCATGATATGAGGCTTGATGATCTCCAGGCTGTGCTGGCAATCCTGGCAGCAGCCTAAAAAGTCATGCTTTTTCAGTTCGTGCTCATGGTTATAGTTTACATCGTGCATCGGCTTTTCCTAAAAAAGGATTCATGCACCGACATGCTTCATTTCGATGGCATCCAATGGACAGGCCTCGATGCAGTCCCAGCAACCCATGCACATGTCCTGAAAAACCATCGGTTGCTCGAAGGCACCGTCCAGTTGCTTGATCACCTTGTGTTCGCATGCCGGCACGGCCGGACAAAGGCCCTGTTCAGGATTGCATCCGTTCGGATGGCATTTTTCGTAATCGATCGATGCAAATGTTTTTTTCGACTGTAGATTCATAATTCAAAAGTATACCGATATTCATTCGAGGCAGCAAGATGCCATAAGGATGTTTAACCTAAGGCAGGCAATTGTCGAGCTTGCCGCGGATTCAAGTCAGCCGTCGTGGTAGGGGCGACCGGCCGGTCGCCCCTAAATTCGCCGCGTCGACTAAGATACGGCCATCAGTTATGGGGATCCGCCGCATTTTTCAGCCTGCTCGCCAGGGCGGCGCTGGTCATGGCCAAGCTTTCGGGGTCAAGATAGTACTCGGCCTGCTTCTGAAAGAGAACGGTGCCGTAGGCCGGGAAGTCCTCGTCCCCGTCATTGAACAGCAACAGCAGATCGATCCGCGGCAGGGCGGTGAATCGCATGACAAGATCGTAGGAAAACAATCCATCCTCGCGAACGCCCCCGAGTTTTTCGCCGGCCTCGAACAGGGCATCGATCCTGCCCGTGAAGGCCCCCACAATGGCCTTTTCCGTATCGCTGGTAAAAAAGTTGACATTGGTGAAGTGGGACTCCTTCTTAAAATCCCGGAAGGCGCACCAGCCCTCATCGTGCTGGATTTGTTCCGGACAACGCAGAAGGTATTTGGCCAGGATCACACAAACGCCATAGGAAGACGTCTCGCCCGAATCGTCAACAACGCCCTCCTTGGAAACCAGATATGTATGCCCGAAAAACGGCACGACGAATTGATCTCCCCCCTTTTCCAGCCCAAGAATCGGGGCAATGGATGCCAGGTCGAGATTGGCGATCTGCCTTAAGTAATGGCGATAGTTCTTTTCGAAAATTTCCGCGGTTTGGTCCATGGATGCAGCTATTTCTTCCCCATATCAGGCCAAACAGCCCCTGCATACCAGCGCCCCGTCCACGGTTTCCAGTTTGGAATGCATGGTTGGCTCGCCGCAACGACTGCACGGGGTGGATTTGTCGATGCGGGCTTTTTCCGGCATGCCGGCGGTAACTGGGGTCATGGAAAAAAGTTCTTCGGCGCGAATGTTCAGGATATCGGTCATCCGTTGAACCCCGAGGTCGCCCAGTTCGCTTCTTTCGGCATCGGTAATGCTGCCATCGCGGGTCTTTTTGAACAACTCGATCTGGCGCTCGTTGACCCGGAACGTATCGGGGCGCATGATTAGTCGCACGCCCTGGCCGGTATGGCGGTTGAAGAAGGTAAAGCCCATCTTGCCGTAATCCTTGTAAATCAGATTTCCCTTGCCAAAAGTACATCCGGTGAGCACCTGGATGGCGTCCACACAGCAGGCGTCGGTTTCCACGATGGCGACCAACTCCTCGTCAAGCGCACGCTTCTCCTTCAGCCAATCCAGACCGGTCGTGGCGGCTTTATAGCCGATGGCCAACCCGCCACAGACATGGCCGTGAAAGTCGGCGCAACGCTTCCAGTCGCCGGTTTCCATGATTTGTTGGGCATTCATGTCCCTCTCCTTCAATCTATCTCCAATTCCCGATGAATCTGCTCCATCCAATCTGGCATTTTCAGTTTATCCACCATCAGGTAGCTTTTGGAATACGGTTTTACGTCGATGATCGGGCTGCCGTCCACCGCCTCCAATCCTTTTACAGTAAGCACGTTGCCGTTTCTCGCAACCAAGGGGACCGCCGAAACCAGTACCGGATTGGGCCGGGCCGGGCTGCAGGTGGCGAAAATGCCCTGCATGGGTATATCCTTGCGCCCCATGGGATGCACTTTTCTCAGCTTGCGCCGGGCCGGGTCGATCAGGTGCGGCCAGTAAAGCACCAGTACATGCGAAAAGCCGTCGATGCCATCGAGAAGTTCCTCCCACTCAGGATCGATGACCAACTTGCAAATGCATTCTTCCACTTCGCGATGATGGGCCTTGACCTTTTCCATGCGTAATTCCAGCGACAGGCCGGATTCGCCGGCCGCCAGCATGGGCTTCTTGATCTCGCTATGCACCACACCCACCGGTCGCAGGATCATATCCGGAAATGTCTGTTTGGTGTCACTCACTTTAATCTCCTGTTTCGAAAAATTTCAATGTCCTTTCCAACCAATCGAACCAATGCAACCCATTTAAACAACCAACAGAGTCATCGCCCCTCATCCATCGTCCATCGTCCGTCAACTCTCACACCGGCACCACCACCCGATGTCCGGAAACCTCCTGCATCGACACCCGAAGTCCATATACCTGCTCGATCATGGCAGTATCCAGCGTATCGTGATCGGCAATGCCATGGACACGGTGATCACGGATAAAAAGAAAACGGTCGGCGAAACGTAGCGCCAAATTCAGGTCATGAATGGCAACGATGACGATGATTCCCTGACTTTCGATCACGCTGCGGATCAGGCCCATAACCTCGATCTGATTTTTCAGATCGAGGTTGCTGGTAGGTTCGTCCAGAAGCAAAATCCTGGGCTCTTGAGCCAGCGCACGGGCGATCATCACCTTCTGCGCTTCCCCCCCACTCAAATCGCTGACCGGGCGAAGGGCCAGTTCTGAAAGCCCCATCCGTTGCAGGGTCTGCTCAACAACCGCGTAGTCCGCTTTGCTCACGGTCCAACCCATATGCGGCCGACGCCCCATTAAAATGGACTCGTACACGGTAAGCTGCGACGGGTTGTGTCTTTGGGGAACATACCCCATTTTGCGGGCAATGGTATTCTGGGGCAACCGATGAAGGTCCTCTTTACCAAGAAAGACCGATCCGGACTGGGGGGTTAGAATCCGGTTGAGACATTTGAGCAGGGTCGACTTGCCCGCACCGTTGACGCCCAGGACAGCCAGTACGCTGCCTTCTTTTAAATCGAAAGAAACATTATCCAAAACCGGATGGCTATTGTAAGAAAAGCGGATCTTGTTGACCGAAAAAATCATCGGTAGCTCCGTACCAGCAGGTAAAGAAACATGGGCGCCCCCATGAAAGAGGTAATAATGCCCACCGGCAGGGCTCCCGAAGCGATGAGGATCCTGCCCAGCGTATCGGCACCAAGCAAAAGCAATGCACCGATGATAAAAGAAAAGGGAATCAGCATGCCATGGTCGGCTCCCACCAGGCGTCTGGCGATGTGTGGCGCGATGAGCCCGACGAAGGCAATCACTCCGTGGAAGGCCGTAGCCAGGGCTGCCATCAACGCTGTGGCCAGCATGCCGATCGATCGCAGCCGGACAACATTCACCCCCAATCCTCTGGCAGTCTCTTCACCGGCGGCGATGGCATTGAGATCCCAACGTTGCAGCACCAGGAAAATCGTAACAATGGCAACCACGGCGGTCAGCGTGCCAATCTCGAGCCAATTGGCACGGGCCACATCACCAAAGGTCCAGAAAACCACCATGGCAAGCTGCGTGTCCGAAGCGAGATATTGGACCAGGACGGTACCCGACATGAACAGGGAGGTAAGGGCCACGCCAGCGAGAATGATCGCTTCCGGCGAGAGGCGTCGGAATCCGGCCAACACCATGATAACCACCGTCGAGCACATGGCGCCGGCAAAAGCGAAAGCGGTGACGAGAAAGATCTGCGCGTCCAGGAACACAATTGCAGCGGAAGCCCCGAAGGCGGCCCCGTGACTGATACCCAGGGTGGAAGGCGCACCCAGCGGGTTTTTAAGCAGCGACTGGATGGCAAGACCTGACAGCGAAAGCCCTCCCCCGACGACCACGGCCGAAACAATCCGGGGAAGCCGGATTTTCCAGATTACAACATCGGCGGGTCCGAAAGCCGCCCCTGAGAACGCTTTCAAAACACGATCCAGGCCGATTTCATAGGCTCCGTGAGTCACGGCCACGATGGCCACAGCGGTCATCGCAACCAGCAGGCCCACCATGATGAACCATTTTTTACGGACCAACGCCAAAAAGGATTCGGTAACCGCCCCAGTGGGCGAATTCGCTGAAGGCAGCATGGACTCCCCGCAGTCGAGCGGCCCATCTGCATTCCCCTTGATCGGCGATCGTTCCTGCATAAATTCTTCCAAAACAAAAACGCCATGAAAGCGCGCGTCCGTTACCGGATTGCTTCGCCTTCATGGCTCGTTAAGATATATGAACTGACACCAACGGTCGGTAGTCTTTTTACTGAATTGCTCGGCTTCGGCCGACGCGTTTATCGATCAAAAAATATAGGCGGTAGAAAAAACAGCGTCAAGCCTTTTAGCTTATGCTCATTTGAATGATTGTATTCAGATTGAACAATTCCTTTTGAATTTCAAGCAGCTTACCCTGCATCAACGTTCCCAGCACCGCCAGGCGCCCCTGGTGGCTGCCGGACTTGTCGAGCAGTTTGTCGATCTCTTTTTGATAAACCTTCATATGGGGCCGTCTTTCCAGGAACCGGGCACGTTCGGCCAGGGCCGCCTGCAAGATCTCCTCTGTCGAAGCAGGTTTCCGTTTCTTTTTCTGAATGTCACTTTCGCACGCGTTCACCATGAATGTTCCAACCTTTTATAGAATCAACATTCATTAGCATATCCATAGTATAGTTAGTATCGCACGAATACCCGCTGATAGGCAAACGCAATATCTTAATGCAAGCGACATTCCAAAGGCTGGCAATCTCCAAATCGATAGTATTGTTAAATGGTTAAGGCGAAGCCATTTTTAAGCGCCGCCGGATATGGCAGCAGATTTCTTATAAAATGAGCAACCGTACGGCTCTTCTGTTTCATGAATTACCCAAAGAAGTTCGTACCCCCGGCCGTCCATATACACCATTTTCCGACCCATTGACTGGGTCAATCCATGACAGGCGATTTATCTAAATTATCAATTGGACTTCGATGCATTCCTGTGTGATGGGTAAATGCTCATTTACCAGAAATATACCATAACCAGCCAGGGAAAGGAGGACGTAAGCGCATGAAAAATTTTTTTGCCAGCCGCTGGGGTATCATCAGCGTAGGCGCGATTATCGGCATTCTAGCCGCTT
The DNA here is from genome assembly GCF_963668215.1 of uncultured Desulfosarcina sp. Classification (NCBI taxonomy): domain Bacteria; kingdom Pseudomonadati; phylum Thermodesulfobacteriota; class Desulfobacteria; order Desulfobacterales; family Desulfosarcinaceae; genus Desulfosarcina; species uncultured Desulfosarcina sp. The sequence continues at coordinate 3,470,816 of NZ_OY764190.1, read as the reverse complement.
TATTGCAAAAGATGGGCAATCCCGGAAACATGGGCATCTGTGTGGCCTGTTTCGAACGTGACATTGCCGGTGCTTTAGGTCTGCACCGGGCCGGCGTGGTGCAATACATCCGTCCGGAAATCATCGGGTTCGTCATCGGTTCGATGATCGCCGCCTATCTGTTCAAGGAATTCCGACCCCGGGTCGGTTCGGCGCCTATCGTCCGCTTCGTTCTGGGCGCTTTTGCCATGATCGGGGCACTGGTTTTTCTGGGCTGCCCGTGGCGGGCGGTGTTGCGGCTGGCCGGCGGCGACGGCAACGCTATTTTAGGATTGCTGGGCCTGACCTTCGGCATCTGGATTGGAACGCTCTTTCTTAAAAACGGCTACAACCTGGGCCGTACCCAGAGCACGCACACCACGGTGGGCTGGATGCTGCCGCTGATCATGCTGGGATTTCTGATTCTCATGCTGATTTACCCCCAGGTCGAGGGCCAGGATAAAAGCGGCGTGCTTTTTTACAGTCTCAAGGGTCCCGGAGCCATGCACGCCCCGCTCGTCATTGCCCTGATCGTGGGATTGGGCATCGGATTCATGGCCCAACGCAGCCGGTTCTGCACCATGGGCGCCATCCGGGATCTGGTATTGTTCGGCCAGATTCACCTGCTGACCGGATTCATCAGCCTGGTAGTCTTCGCTTTCCTGACCAACCTGGCCCTGGGGCAGTTCCATCCCGGCTTTGCCGGTCAACCCGTGGCCCACACCATGCACGTCTGGAACTTCGCCGGGATGGCCCTGGCCGGTCTGGCCTTCGCCCTGGCCGGCGGCTGCCCCGGACGGCAGTTGTTTCTCGCCGGTGAAGGCGACGGCGATTCCGCTGTCTTTGTAATGGGAATGATTGTCGGAGCCGGGTTCGCCCACAATTTCGGGTTGGCCAGTTCCCCCAAGGGTGTTGGCCCCCATGGCATCGCCGCCGTGGTTGTCGGACTGGCCGTATGCCTGTTTATTGGCTTAACAATGCGGAAAAAGGCGTAGGAGGGTATAATCATGAGTACAACCATCGATGCACGCGGTTTGTCGTGCCCGCAACCGGTGTTGCTGACTCTTGACGAAATTAAAAAAGGCAGTGAAAATGAGATCGTCGTCCTGGTGGACACGGACACCTCAAAGGAGAACGTGTCCCGGGCCGCCCAAAGTCAGGGATGCACCGTTACCGGCGTAGAGCCGGACGGAGATGGCTACCAAATTTCCATCACCAAGGGATAGCGTGGGATTTTTCAATTTTCTAAGAAGTAACCCGAAGAAGACGAAACCGGCGGCGGCCAGTCAGGAAGACCGGGGCTTTCTGGTGTTCGAAAACACCAGCGAGGTCATCCAGGCGGAAAACCTGCTCAAACAGGAAGGCTGGACCATCCAGGTGATGGGGCCGCCGCCGGAGATCCACTCGGGTTGCGATCTGGTGATCACCTTCCCCCTGATCGAAGAACTGAATATCCTGCGGCTGCTCGATAAAAACCGGCTCCCGCCCCTGTCGGTGGTGCCGGTTACCGGTCCATTGCTCGAACCGGTCGGCATCTATCAGGTCAAGGACTTCGGCGAATACCTCATGGTACGCGCGGCCAACATGAAGATCGTCGTGGAAAAAAAGAATCGCAAAATCGTCAATGTTTCCGGCGGCGGCTGTCCGGATGTGCCCTATCTGGCCCGCAAGATGGTTGGCAAAACCATCGATGAAGCGCCCCGGCCCCGCGAGATCGGCCACACCCTGTGCGGCTATGCCCTGGAACTGGCGTTCGAGGAGACCCGGGTTCGATGCGCGCCATAGTCGGAACCGTACCGTTCGAGGATTTTCCCCTCACCGTGGGCAACGTCTCTCTCTCCGGACAGGACCTGCACATCGGCGGGCACACCGTACCCGTCAACCGCGGCACGCCGGCCCTGCTGGCGGCAACGATCAGGGCGCTGGAGGTGCTCGGCAACGGAAAGGTTACCGCTTTTCTCGTCGGGGACATCGGACTGGGCAAAGGCAGCCGGCGGCTTTACGAAAAGTTGGTCCACGATCTGGACGGATACGATCTGGAGAGCCTGACCTTCCACTACCTCCAACCGGATGTGGACTGGCACAATCGAGTCCTCTTTGCCATGGAGGAAATGCCCCGGCGGCCCCTGCTGATCGCCGACGCCGGGTTCATGTACGCCGCCAAGATGAGCGGCAGCGCGGCTGAATATGATCTCTTCACGCCGGATGCAGGCGAGTTGGCCTTTCTGGCCGATGAAGCGGCCCCCCACCCTTTTTACACCCGCGGGTTCATCCTGCACGACGAAAACAAGGTTCCCGATCTGATTCAGCGGGCCTATTCGCACAACAATGCGGCCCGCCATCTGCTGGTCAAGGGAGAAATCGACCATCTGGCCGATCGTTCGGGTATTCTGGAAAGCGTTGACGGACCGTCCGTAGACGCCATGGAAGCCATGGGCGGTACCGGCGACACCCTGACCGGGCTGGCCGCCGCATTGATCGGTTCCAACGGCCTCTCGCTGTCCGAAGCAGTCATCGCAGCGGCAAGGATCAACCGCGAGGCCGGCGCATTGGCCAACTTGACCCCGGCCAGCCAGGTCACAGATCTGATCGGTCAGCTTCCTAAGGCCATGGAAAAGGTATTGGTTAAGATTTCATAGCGTTTGATACTTCTAAGGAAGCGGTGTCGGCACGGAAGTGGTTTTTCGTATGAGCGGCGTCCCCGCCGTGATGATTTTCGGACGAATCGCGGCTGGAAGCCGCTCCCACGTCTCCACCCCTTTCTTTCGAGTGTTTGGCCATGGGTGGCCTGAAAAGCTTTTTACGAAACCATCGACTTCAACTTGAGCACTCTGGATAAGCGATTTTCTCTAATACGGAAGGAGCAATCATGAACGGAAGAAGAATCTTGTTGTCGGTATTGGCCTGTGCGCTTTTTGCATTTCAGTTTGTTTTCGTCGTTGACGGCTTCTGTACAGGAATCAATGAGGTGCAGACGGAAAAAATCGCGGTCGACCTGGTCAGGGATACGCAGAAAGCCGGTTATGGCATTGTTCGCACGGACGAACTGAAACAGTGGATGGATCAGAAAAAGAACGTGCTGATCGTTTGTGCCAGTCCCAAGGCCGGCTATGATAAAGGCCATTTCCCGGGGGCGGTTTCCTTCGAATTGCCCATCCCCGAGATGACGGAAATGAGCGACGCGCAAAAGGCCGCCTTCATCAAGACGCTGGGGCCCGATAAGGACCGCGTGGTCGTCTTTTACTGTGGATTCACGAAGTGCACCCGCTCCCATAATGGCGCCATGTGGGCAAAAACGCTCGGGTACAAGCATGCCTACCGCTGCCCCGGCGGCATCAAAGGATGGACCGAGGCCGGCTTTCCTATTGAGAAAACGAAGTAACGGGGCCGCTACAATGGCCGCTTTTACCCAAGCCGGCCAAGTCAGCGGCTTGATTCCTCAGCCCTCAAGTCAGGACAAAAACACTGGGAAAAAGTTCTGAAATATACTGATTTTAAATAGAAAATTTTAGTTGTTTGCCCTGCACCGCCATGGCAGTGCAGGGCTTTAAAATGTTCTTCGTCTCGACTATTCGACGGCCTTCAACCACGTATTGACTTCTTCTTGATGCGCTTTCATCCACTCCCGTGTCATTCGCTCGATCACTTCGGGGGAATCCCCATTCTTCTTTAGGTAGTCCATCGACCACATGATGTCGCCTGTCGTCATGTTGACCTGTCTGACCAATTCAGCCGCTTTTGGATTTTTTTCCACCCATGTTTTGTTTGCGAATTTCTCGACATGCGGCTTCGGCCAATAATTCAGGTCATCTTCCAATGCCACCACACTCTCGCCTATCGGGTAATCAAGGAACATGATGTGCGGGTAGAACTGGGATACCAGCACGGGTTTATTCGATTTCATCCTCCCCTTGATCACTGCAGTCAGCATATGCTCCTCACCCATCATCTGAACGAAGAGTTTCTCCAAGCCGTACGCCAAAATGCATTCATCATTCATTTTAGCGCATATCCATGCAGGATCGCATCCAAGCCAGTCCCCTTTCTTATCCAGATCGATATCGAACAATTTTGCATACGCGGGATTGTCCAGATCCGATATCTTTTTTATGCCGTATTTATCGGAAACCCATTTCGGGACGAACAAGGTTTGATAACAATCGGGATACATGGTCCCCAAGTCGACCATCGTTTTGCCGAGATATTTTTTGACGAGCGGATCATTGTTCGGCATCCAGGTGATCACCGTCACGGAAACTTCCCCTGAGGAAATCGCCGTAAAACCGGCAGGCACGGAAAGACTTTCGACCTTGACCTCATATCCGAGTTTCTCCTCCAGCAGCATTTTGGGAACATACGTCGGGAGCCAGTCTCCGGACCAGAAAGAAACGAAGAAAACAGCTTTTTCTTTTTGTGCGGAAGCGGCCCAAAGGGGAGGCGCAACCAATACAATCGAAATTACAGAGATGATCAGCAACAGGAAAACTACCGACTTGAACTTGGACATGCTTTTTTCTCCTTTTTAATGCTCAGTTGATATACGTACCGCTTGAATTTTTCAATTTTGAGTCACTTGCTCGTCATTGCCTGGGTTATTCGGTCAAGGATGATCGCCAGGATAACAATGCTGATGCCGGCAACAAACCCGCGTCCGATTTCAACCTGTCCCAAGGCCAGGAGGACCTCCTTGCCTAACCCGCCGGCGGCAATCATGGCAGCGAGGACAACCATGCCCAATGACAGCATGATGGTCTGGTTGACACCGGCCATGATGGAAGGCAGGGCCAATGGAAGCTGAATTTTGACCAGCAGTTGCATCTCGGTTGTTCCAAATGACCTGGCAGCCTCCACGATATCAGCTGGAACCTGCCGGATTCCAAGATTGGTGAGACGCACGGCAGGCGGCAGACCGTATACGACGCAGGCCATTACGCCGGGAACCCGTCCGATACCAAAAAACATCAGCGCAGGGATGAGATAGACAAATGCCGGCATGGTTTGCATGAGATCCATCACCGGTCTTAAAATTTTCTCGATCCGGTTACTTTTAGCGGCCATAATGCCTAAAGGGATACCAATAAGGTTCGAAAGGAGCACGGCGGTTGCGGTAAGGGCCAGCGTTGCCATACTCAGATCCCACAATCCGAGCAGGAAAATTAATGCCAGGCCAAAACCGCAGGTCATCGCTGCCTTTCTTCCGGAAAGTCTCAAGGAAATCAAAGACGAAAGCATCAATACGGCCCACCAGGGAAGCCAAAGCAGAAATTGTTCAAAGCTGTTGAGAAAAAACGCCGTCACAATCTTTATCAATTCAAAAACGGGGGCCAGGTTGACAACCATCCAGTCAACCGCGATGTCCACCAGATCGCCAACGGGAATTTTGAGGGAAAAATCTCTTAAATCATTAAACATCCAGGATAACAGCAATATCGCACCGACTGCCGACACCCACCTGGATTCTCCGGCGAGCCGTCGCCGGAAGCATACTTCTCCCTTATCGAAAATCTTATTGCCACCATGCGTACTCGTATTTTTGAATCGTGCCATGTCAATTCGGATTCCATTGAATTGTTTTCAACAACTGTGTTCTTGTAACCTCCCCGATTAATTTGTCGTTTTCATCGACAACCGCAATGGTGCAATCGTATTCGGCAACCAGCGGGATAAGGGATCCGATGGGTTGGTCCGGGGAAATTTTCGGTGCACTTTTAACGCTGCCTCGATTCAGATGAGGTCCTTTCTTTTTCGGAATCGCACCCAGTTCCTCTACATCAAGCCTTCCAAGCAAACGGCCGTCTCCATCAATGAGGAATGCCTGTTTCTTTCCCCCCTCACGCATCGAATCGAGCATCTCCTCAACACACTGGGACTCGCTTATGGTCATTTCCGGTTTCTTCATGATCTTTCCCACAGGAATGAAGTTTTCCCTGTTTAAATCTCTCACGAACGATTCGACATAACCGTCACACGGGGCGCAGACAATCTCTTCCGGTGTGCCGATCTGTTTGATCTCACCATCTTTCATAATGGCGATTCTTGAGCCTAGCTTTACCGCTTCATTGAGGTCGTGGGTGATAAAGACAATGGTCTTTTTGGTCGTCGACATGATCCGGATGAACTCTTCATGCATCTGGCGCCGAATCAATGGATCAAGGGCACTGAAGGGTTCATCCATAACCAGAACTTCAGGGTCCGGCGCCAGGGCACGGGCAAGACCTACACGCTGCTGCATTCCACCGCTCAATTCCTTGGGATAGCTGTGCTCCCATCCACAAAGACCGACCCGATTCAGCATTTCCATTCCTCTTTCCCTGTATGCTCGTTTCATCTCCCCTCTTACCTCAAGGCCGAAAACCACATTTTCGAGCACGGTTTTATGAGGAAACAAAGAAAAATGCTGAAAAACCATCGACACTTTTTTACGTCTTACCTGAACAAGCTGCTTGTCATCCATGGTGGAAAGATCGAGTCCGTCGACTGCCACCTTTCCACGGGTAGGCCTCACCAGCCCATTGATGCATCTTGCCAAAGTCGATTTGCCGCTTCCCGACAGCCCCATGATTACGAACAATTCTCCGTCGAAGACATCGAACGAGACATCCTTTACCGCCTGAACATGCTCGCCGATTCTATCGGTGGTGCCGTCATTTTTTATATCTTCGAAGAAGAGGTGTTCGTGCGGGCCATAAATTTTCCAGAGACTGCTGCACGAAATCTTGACTGGTCTGTTGTCCATCTTGCTATTCACTTAACAAAACCGCAAACAGCTTTGCTCAAAGGGTTTCAATCTTGACAGGAATCGACTTCATATTGGGAAATCCGCTTATTGGGTCAAGTTCCCGATCATCGACGAGCAGGTTTACATTCGCCGCATCCCATCCATGAGTAATTTGAACGAATCCCGGAAGGATTTTTCCTTCTTCCAGAACCTTAACCTGGATTTTAATTGAACCGATGCGGGAAGCTACATTGACCCAATTACCGTTTCCCACTTTTAATCGATCAGCATCCGTGGGGGATATCTCCATGTGCGGCCCTGAAATTTTTTTCCTCAGCCGTGAGACATTGAGATACCTGGAGTTGAAAAAATGCTTTTTCCTCCCGCCGGTGATAAGGATAAACGGGTAATCGGAATCGGAGCGGGCGAGATAAGGAGGGTTATGGTATTCCGGAAGTTCAGGAACGCCTGGATACGACAGGCCCCGACAGGCAAATTCGTATTTACCCGAGGGCGTCGGAAAGGATTGGTGACGATATTTTTTGTATTCGAACGAATCGTACACCCACCCCTCCGGCATATTTTTCAGTTCATCCAGACCGATGCCACTGGGTTCGAGGATGAAACGATTTACTGCATCCTGGTCTTTCCAGGGGAAACAGTCATCCCCGAGGTCCAGGATTCCTGCCATGTCGCGCCAGAAGGTATAATCATCCGTCACTCCGGGGATATCGAATACCTTGTTGCTAATCGCAACGCGCTGCTGGCTTGCATAGCAATACAGCTCCGAGCGTTCGAGAAATGATGCGTTTGGAAGAATATAATGGGCCAGACGTGACGTTTGGGTGTGGAACAACTCTCTGGAAACCATAAGATCGAGACTCCCCAGCGCTTTTGCGACCTTTTTCGAATTTGGATTGGTCAGCACCGGATTGGCCCCGGACATAATAAGTCCCCGCATTGGGCACTCACCTTCTCCCAGCATGCTGTCCATGGCTGTCAGCGAGTGGCATTGCCCACACAACCCGTACAGCAGGGGGTACCGGTCAGCGCCGGTCGGTCTTTGTCCAAAGGAGGCGGTTTGATCGTGGACACACAGATTGTTGGTTTTAATCTCCTTTGGCCAGAGCTCTCCACCCTTGACATCCTCAGCACCGCAAAGACCGGAAAGCGAAGCAATGGCTCTTATCGTATTCACACCATTTACGTGGTGCTCCAACGATATTCCGGTAAGTTGCGAAACAGCGGGCTTTGCTTCTGCCATCAAACCGGCAACCTTAGATAGGATCTCTTCTGAAACGCCGCACGTATCGGCGACAACTTCCGGGCTGAATTTTCGGGCGTATGCAGAAAAAGCATTGAAGCCGATTGCGTACTCGTGGACGAATTCATGATCGTACCAATCATGTTCGATCAGATAATTGGCCAGCCCCCATGCCAGGGCACCGTCGGTTCCCGGACGGATTTGGATAAAAAGATCCGCCCGTTTGGCAGTTTCGGATTTTATCGGGTCGATGACGATAAGTTTCGAACCTCTTTTTTTGGCTCTTTCGATGGCGCGCATGAACGGCGGGTAGGATACCATGGGGTTTATTCCCCACAGGAGCATTGCCCTTGCATTTTCAAAATCCGGAAAGGAGCCCCAATAGCCTTTCACCAGGTGGTAGGCAATGAAAACGGAGCTGAAGCACACCGAATCTGCCGAGAAATAGTTGGGAGAGCCAAACGCCTGGATAAAACGACGGGCATATTGCGGCTGGTGCAGAAACCCAAGGGCTTCACCGATCCAGATTCCCATAGCCTCGGCGCCGTACCGCCTCTTGATTGCCAGCATGCGGTCCGCGATTTCATTCAATGCATCCTTGTAGGCAATCTCTTTGAATGAACCATCAGCCTGGCGCTTCAAGGGGGTCAGAATGCGCTGGGGATGGGTGACCCAATCGAGCACCGCCTTCCCCTTGGCGCAGATAAATCCACGGCTGAATGGGTTGGCCTTCAATCCGGTTACTTTTTCCGGCCGACCGTTTCTGAACTGCACGGTAACTCCGCAATGCATATCGCACTGCCTGCAAAGCGTCGATACTGATTTTTTGATCTTCTCCATCTATTCTTCTCGTTTGGATCTTATGTTGTAAGCTTTTTTAAAAGCGTCATGAATGCAACATCGAAAACCTTTATGTCGTCCTGAAACACTCCCCCTCAATCCTCATGCGCGGCCAGCAGCGCCGCCCCCAAAGCGCCGATTTGCTGGGGGTCATCGGGAATACGGATCTTGCGGCCCAACTTGGCTTCCAGCAGTGCGCACATGCACGGGTTCTTGGCCACACCGCCGGTAAAGGCAATATCGCCATCGGACGAAACCCGGTTGACCATGCCGGCCACCCGGCGGATGACGCTGGTATGCAGTCCTTTGGCGATTTCTCGCGGATTTTCGCCTTTGGCAATCAGGGAGGTGACTTCGGATTCGGCGAAAACCGTGCACATGCTGGAAATACTCAGCCCGTTTTGGGCGTTAAGGGCCGCCTGCCCGAACTCCTTGATCGTAAAACCCAGGGTCCTGGCCATGATCTCCAGAAATTTTCCGGTGCCGGCGGCGCAGCGGTCGTTCATCTCGAATTTTTTCACGTTGCCGTTTTCGAAAAGAGCGATGGCCTTGCTGTCCTGCCCGCCGATATCGATCACCGCCTGGATGTCGGGAAACATCGCCCGGGCACCGCGGGCGTGGGCTTTGATCTCCGTGACCGTGGCCGCATTGAAGGAAATCTCAAACAGGTTGCGGCCGTAGCCGGTGGCCACGATGCGGTCAAAGGCCACGTCTTCGATCATCTTCTTGGCTTCGGCCATGGGGTCGAATCCGGTATCGGCCTGAACGCTGTCGATCACTTCGCCCTTCTCATCGACCACCACCAGTTCAATGGTACGTGATCCGATGTCGATGCCTGCAAAACGTCCGCCCATTAGAATTCCCTCAATATAGTCAAGAGCCTGTTTGAAAATCCTGGATCAGGCCCGATAACAAGGCGGGAAACGACTCGAAAGCGGAGCATACACGTAGTATGTGAGCATTTTGAGTCGTTTCCCAACGCCGTTAGCGGGTCTTAGACGGGGTTTTCAAACAGGCTCTACCTAAGTTGTTCCACAAAAGCCTCAACCCGCGTCTTCAACTGCCCCACATCCTCCATGCTGTAGTCGGTTTCCAGGCGCAGGCAGGGAATCTGCTGGTCCTCCAGCGCTTTTTCCACCGGGATGGACTCCATCAGATAAGGCTGGCAGAATTGCAGGCCGTAATGAATCACGCCGTCGGCTTTATAATCGGTGACCATTTGCTGAATATGATCGAGGCGATCCGGATTGGGGGTGAAAATGGCGCAGTCCACCTTGAAATACCGGTCGACGATGGCATCGAGCATCTCTTCGACAGTCTGCCCCGAGGCGTCGGTCAGGTTGCGGGTGCCGCGTTCGCCCACGCAGGACTCCTCGCCGACGATCACCGCGCCGGCGGTTTCGACGATCATGGGCAGCTTCCAGTTGGGGACAGCCTGGGGACAGCCGGAAACAAGAATCCGAGGAGTCTTTTTCGGGAAGACGCCCTGTTCGGCTGCAATTCGCTTTTCCAGTTCATCGCAGATTTTATTGACCGAATCGGTGAACCGAGCCGGATTGTCGTAAAAGAAAACCTGGTTTATTAAAAGGCCGTCCAGACCGGAAATCGGCGCCGGATCAGCCTTGCGCAGCGCGGACAGTCGATGGAGGGCCGCACGTTTGGCGTTGACCATCTGGATCGCTTCTTTTAAACGCTCGGCGGTGATCGTAACGCCGGTGAGCTTCTCGACGGCCGCCTTGAAACGCAGGTACTCGGCCTTGAGCAGGGCTTTTCCGTTTTCCGATTTTACCTGGGGCAGGTCCATCACGTAAAGGTTCTCGACCAGACCGGCCAAAGACTCGTAGGCTTTCTTCTTTCCGTCGCAGGTGTTCTCGCCGACGATCATGTCCGCGCTTTCCAGGTAGGGACAAACCTTGCCGAGCTTGAAGCCGAAAGAGGATTTGATCAGGGCGCAGGTGTTGCGAGGCAGCAGTTTTTCCACGTCCTCGATGGCGAAATCGGCGCCGGAGCATAAGCCGACCAGGGTGGCGTTGGCCGCCAGGACGATCTCCTCGGGGACGAAAACGCAGTAGCTGCCGACGATCTTGCGGCCGGCCGCCTTCTCGTCCACCAACTCCTTGATGCGCAACCCGTGGACCTCGCTCATGACGAAGTCGAAATAGCCCATGCCTTCGGGGCGTTGTTTCTGCGCCAGGTAAATGTCCTGATAGGCTTGGCCCAAAACGCCCAGCAATGCGTCGTGAGCATCCAGATCGAGTCCCAGATCGGTCCACATCGAGCGGTAGTCTTCGGTCATGTTATGTCTCCTGATTGTTTTGGGTATAAGGTGCACGACTTCGTAAAAAGCCCGATATCTTCGTTACGCTTCATCCCTCGTCAGTGCGGAGTACGTTCAGGTACACCTCCTTCCTCGGGATTCGCAAGCCTTGATCTCGAACTTTTTACGAAGCCGTCCAAAATTTGACTTTAAAGCGTATTCAGCGGAATCGCCCCATGCGATCATCAAATTGACAATATCAATGCGCAATTAGTCAAACAGATAATATCTATACGACTCCATGGCCGCATCGACATAATAAATTTGACTTTTTTCCCCCATTGAGAGATGGGATAAATGTTTAAAAACCCTCTCGTTAAAGGTTTCTTCCATGTTTCGGTTTTTCGGTTTTACATGACGTCGCCCAGGCTTGCTGCCCGGGCCGGTATGCACTGGATAAGACTGAAAAGCCGCATTTCTGTTTGTCAAGCTTCTATGAGCCTGCTAGCGGCCCCTGAATCTTAACCAATCCCCATGGAATCGTTTACGGCGGGTATGCATCGTTGCCCGACCAACGACAAGCGGGGAGCATCACCAACCACAGGAATCGAAAACCGTAACAGCATCTTTTACCGTTCACAGGATGTGCGAGAGGAGAGAACATGAGTGAGACCGAAGTCATAAAAATCAACAACAACCGCAAAAATACGTTCATGCAGAAGGTCAAGGAGATTCTTCCCGAAGGCGGCAATCTCAACCTTTGTCTTACCTGCGGCGCCTGCGCCTCGGGATGTCCGGCCACCGGGTTGGAAGGCATGGATCCACGCAAATTCCTGCGCATGGCCGCTTTGGGGTTGGATGATGAGATCACCGGCCACCCCTGGGTCTGGATGTGCTCTTTGTGCCAGCGCTGCGTTTATGTCTGCCCCATGGCGATCAACATCCCGGCCCTGGTTTACGAGGCGCGCCAGCTCTGGCCCCGCGAGGAGCGGCCCAAGGGTATTCTGGGCTCCTGTGATATGGCCCTTCGCAACGACAGTTGCAGCGCCATGGGATCGCCCCCCGACGACTTCATTTTCGTGGTGGAGGATGTGTGCGAAGAAATCCAGAACGATCAGCCGGGATGGGAAAACCTCCAGGCCCCCATGGACAAGGAGGGTGCCGAGTTTTTCCTCAGTCAGAACTCGCGGGAGCCGGTTACCGAGCCCGAGGAGATGGCTCCGCTGTGGAAAATCCTGCATCTGGCAGGGGTGGATTGGACCTATGGCAGCACCGGCTGGGGCGGCGAAAATTACTGCATGTTCCTGGCCGATGATGAAAACTGGAAATTGATTACCGAGAAATCGATCCGAAAAGCGGAATCACTGGGAAGCAAGGTTTACCTCAATACCGAGTGCGGGCATTCGACCTATTCGGTCTGGATGGGCGTCCAGCGCCACAAGATAGAAACCGACCTGGAAATCGCCCCCATCGTTCCCTACTATGCCCGTTGGATTCGTGAAGGCAAGCTCAAACCCAGCAGTGACTGGAACAAGGATCTGAAAATCAAATTCACCTGTCAGGACCCCTGCCAGCAAGTGCGCAAAAGCTTCGGCGATCCTCTGGCCGAAGACCTGCGTTTCGTGGTCAAAACCTGTGTGGGCGAGGAAAACTTCGTCGACATGACGCCCAACCGGTCCAACAATTTCTGCTGCGGCGGCGGCGGCGGCTACCTGCAATCCGGATACACCGAGGCCCGCCATCAATATGGCAAGATCAAATTCGATCAAATCATGGCCACCGGAGCCAAATACGTGGTGACGCCTTGCCATAACTGCCACGCCCAGATTCACGATCTCGAAGAACATTTTCATGGCGGCTATACAACCATTCATCTGTGGACCCTGTTGGCCTTGTCCTTGGGCGCGCTTGCCGAAACCGAGCGGGTCTATCTGGGGGCGGATCTGGCCGAAGTATGGCTACCCGGCGAACCGGGAACGCCCGATCCGTTTGCCGGGAAATAACAGATCTGCCAGCGTTTCAGGGGGATCTTTTGATCGCCTATTGATGAGGTGGATGTGAAAAAGCAACGTGATATCTTTTTCACGATAGCATTGTTTGTCGCGGCAATCGGCATCACCGGGGCAGTGGCCGGGGATCGACCCTTCGGTCAAAGTCCGGCCAATGCCCCCAGGGCCGTCGTGGTGGCAAACGAGTATACCTTCGCTGAGGTGCTCGAAGGTGAAATCATAACGCACGCCTATGTAATTGTGCAGTTAGATGAACACGAGGGAAAGTATCTTCTTAGCATTGACAATCGCCAGACCACGCCAGGCCAATACCGCGGTCAGGTCACGCTCAAGACCGACAGCACCCTCCGGCCGAAACTGTTTGTTTACGTCTTTGGCGATATCGAGGCTTGATAAACTCGTAAAAAAATGCCGCTCCCGTCATGCCGGACTTGACCCGGCATCCAGAACTCATTGGAATGACTGGATTCCAGCCTACGCCGGAATGACGAAAAGATGAGAATTTAAACTTTTCGCGGTTTCATCAAGGCTTAGCGTATTTCCCGTTAGCTGATGGGAGATGAGAGAAACGATTCGTGCCTTGAGACCGGAGCCCGTGGTCTCGGGTACGACCACTGAACAGGGATAAACCATACCATGATCGAACGTATCCATCTGGACCCGAAATTGGAAAAGATACTAACCGTGCTGAGAAAAGGCGACGGACGAAGGAACTTGGTCGCCGATCGGGTGGAAGCCATTATCACCGAGGCCAAACGTGGCCAGTTGCCCCCGGAGGAGGTGGCGGCGTTCACCCGCAACGGCGAGGCCCGCATCCGGGGGGCCCGCAAATACGATCTTGGGGCCGGATATCGCCTGATCACGATTAAACAAGGCGACGATCTCTACCTGCTTTTTGTCGGCACCCACGACGAATGCGACCGCTGGGTCGATAACAATCGTGCGGGCCTGCCCTTGGAATTGATCGCTGAACGCAGCCGAACGATCAGCCGCTCGGCTCCGGACGAAACACCGTCCGAACAACCCTGTTTGGGAAATCCTCAGGAACCGGAGGAAGACTGGATTCCGCCGCTGAGCGATCAGGATTTGCGGGTTGTGTTCAGTGGGCTGTTGGGCAATAAATAAGCACGGTTTCGTAAGAAGGCCGATATCGGCGTTACGCTTCGTCCCTCGTCGCTGCGGAGTACTTGCATGTACACTGCCTTCGGCACCCGCGATAGCGGTATTCTCGAAACTCGCAAGCCTTCTTGTCCCGTCTGGTGTTTAGCGGGAGATCTCGACCTTCTTACGAAACCTTTCAAGCATGCAGCTTCTTCAAAATTGTTAAAATATTAGAATCAACCAGCTCTACGAAAGGAATAGACCAAAATGATCCAGGTAACCGAATCCGCCATCGAGGCGGTAAGCGAATATTTTGCAACCATGGATGTCAAGCCCATTCGAATCTTTCTCACCCAGGGCTGCGGCGGCCAGCAACTGGCCATGGCCTTGGATGAGATAAAAAGTTCGGATGCCGTTCACAAGGCTGGAGATTTCCAGTTCATCATGGACCGGTCGCTCCTGGATCAGGCGAAGCCTGTCCAGATCGACTATGCAGACCTGGGATTTAAAATCTCATCCAATCTTGAACTGGGTGGGGGCTGCCAGAGCTGCGGCAGCGCCGGCAGCTGCTGCGGATCGTAAGTCCGGTTTTCTCTCACAAAACATGACCACCAATTCACAAAATCTGTTTTTGGCAAGCCAAAAGTATTGACAAATTTCCGGTACTCTTCTATAAGACAGCCAATCGTGCCTTGCAAAGGCACACCGGCATTACGAAGATGCCAACTGTTTAAAAAGCCTATAATTTCCTAAAGAACCAAAGCCAGGAAGGCCCGCGTGCAGAAGCCCGTCGCCCCCTGGCTTTTTTATTTTCTGAGATCATGAAATTTCACAATCGGACAGTCCTTATCATCGCTTCGGCGATTCTGTTTTTGCTTGCCTCCTGGTTTTCCCCCGCGTCCATCCTGGCAAAGGCCATTGAAAGAGATACGGACGAAGACGGAAAAATCGATCAGGTGGCCCACGTGGACAAGAAGGGAAATCTCGTCCGCCTGGAAATCGACAGCAACGCCGACGAAATCTTCGATAAATTTCAATTCTACCAGGACGGTAAGCTAATTCGGATAGAAAGCGACCGGGACTTCGATGGAACCGTCGATTCGCATAACTTTTTCGAAGCGGAAAAGCGGGTGCGCTACGAGCGTTATTCCACGGAAAACGGCAAGCTGGAACTGGTCATCCGGTTCGATGACCAGGAGCGGCCCTTGACCATGCAGCGGGATACTACCGCCGACGGCCGCTTCGACACCTGCTACGAATTCATCGAAGGCAAGCTCGCACGCTCAACCCGCGATACCGATGGCGACGACCGGGTGAACAACTGGCAGACCTACCGCAACGACCTGCCTGTGGAACTGAAAAGCGACGGGGATGGAGACGGCCGCGTTGAACGGATCGTGCATTTCGATGAAAAAGGCCAGTCCCTGACCAGCCGCCACGATCTGGACGCCGACGGCAGCTTCGAAACGGTGCGCCACTACCTGGACGGCGAGATATCCCGACAGGAAAAGGATGACAACAGTGACGGCACACCCGATATCGTCCTCCATTTCGCGGATGCGCTGCCGGCCCTTCAGAAGCGCGATACCAATTACGACGGCCGGTTCGACATCACCACCACCTACCATAAAGGAACTCCCGCAAAGGAGGAGAAAGACACCAATTTTGACGACAGTATCGATGTCTTCGTCTGGTACGACAAGGACGGCCAACCCCTGAAGATGGAGGAGGATACCCGCTATACAGGCCGCATCGACCGGATCCGGCATTATAAAAAAGGCGTCCCGGACAAGGTGATCGCGGACGGAGACGGCGACGGCTTTCTGGAAACCCGCACCTTTTTCAAAGACGGACGGATCGCCACTCAGACCCAGGACGAAAACAAGGACGGCAAAGGCGATGTGACGATCTTCTTCAACACAAAGGGTGAAAAGATCAGGGTGGAAAGCGATACGGATTTTTCGGGCCAACCGGATGTCTGGGAGTATTTTTCCGAGCAGGTCCTGGTCCGCACCGAACGGGACGGCAACGGCGATGGGAAGGTGGATCTGAAAGTATACTACCAGAATGCCGAACGCAAGCGCCTGATCCAGGACCGCGATTTTGACGGCCGGTTCGAAACAACCCAGTGGTTCGACCGGGCGCCCTGGTCCATGGTGATGGAGGTGGATGCGGATCTCGATGGAAAGCCCGAGGGACGCTACTGCTACCGGGAAGAAACGCTCAGGGAGAAATTGGTGGACGAAACCGGCGACGGCCGCTTTGATCTCAAGGAAATATACAGCGAACAGGGCAAAATCGTTCGCAGCGAGGAGCAGCCGGATGAAAAGGGCCGCTTTGCCATGGTCTGGATTTATGACGCCAACGAATCTGCCGTCCGGGCGGAAAAGGACCGTGACGGGGACGGACGTCCCGACGTCTGTTTCGAATATGCGGAAAACCGGCTGGTGAGCGTAGCCGAAGACACCAACGGCGACGGGAAGCCGGATCTTTGGGAAGAATATGACGAGGCCGAAGCCCTGGTCAAGCGATCCAAGGATATCAATTATGACGGGGTAGCGGATGTCGAGGAAGCCGCAAGTGAGAATTAGCTGTTTAGCTTTTTAGCTGGTAAGCTGTTGAGGGGGAAACAGTATTCCACCAATCCTTCAGCCTACCGCCTACAGCCCATAACCTATAGCCTACAGCCTATTAACCTATTATTAATCAGGAGTTTGTATCATGTTCGATTTTCTTGCCAAGGGGGGCGTTCTGGTGGGGCCGATTCTGCTCTGTTCGGTGATCGCCCTGGCCCTTTTCCTGGAGCGCCTCATCCGGTTGAGCCGGGTAAAAGTACGCGGGAACGGTCTGGTTGCCAGCATTTCCAAGCATCTGCAAAAGGGAGAAGATGACCAGGCCTATAAGGTGGCCAGCCGGGATAAATCACCCATGGGTCGCATCCTTACCCAGGCCATGGAAGTCAAGGATCAGGATCGCGAAACCCTGGAGACGGTTCTGGTCCATGCAACCGAGGCGGAAACCCGGGATCTTTCCCGCTACCTCCAGGCGTTGGCCACCATCGGCAACATCACTCCCCTGCTGGGTCTGCTGGGCACAGTGATGGGTATGATCAAAGCCTTTATGGTGATCCAGGAAATGGGCGGCAAGGTGAATGCGTCGGTGCTGGCTGGCGGCATCTGGGAAGCCATGCTGACTACGGCCCTGGGGCTGGCCGTGGCACTGCCCACCATGGTGGCTCACAGCTATCTGGTTGCGCGGGTGGACCGTTATGAAGCCCAGCTCCAGGACGGCACGGTGGTATTTCTCAAATCCATCGGATTTCGGATTCACGGCCATAGTCACAGTGGCCAGGCACAACCGCATACGCACACCCACGCACATAATTAGAAAGGAAATGGGGACATGCTCGTCCATGGCAAACGCAAAGAACGTTATTCGGTGCAGATGCCCATGACGTCACTTATCGACATTGTCTTCATGCTATTGATCTATTTTCTGCTCACCACCAACTTCATGGTGGACGAGGGCATCAAGATCAAGCTGCCCCAGGCCAAGGCGGCGGCGCCCCAGACCGAGGAAGTGATCACGGTTTTTGTGGATGCCCAGGGGCGCGCCTATATCAATGAAGAGGAGGTTTCCATGGCCCGGCTGTTCGATCGTCTCAAGGAGAAGATCGGCGTCCGGGAAAACGAACTGGTCGTGGTGCGGGCTGATCGGTCGGTGATGCTCAACAAAGCGGTCAAGGTGATGGACATTGCCAAAGCCGCCGGTGCCGCAAGACTATGCCTGGCCACGGAAAAGGAATTATAGGCACCATGCAACCGCAGGCTTTCATAATGACAACGGATCGGTCGCCTTCGGCCAATTGGCTTCTACGGGGGTTGATCCTCATCTCGTTAGCGGTCCACACCGTTATCTTCTTTCATATCTCGGGGATCTACCGCTCGAATATGTTGACGTTCATCGAGATGTCCCTTCAAAACGTTGACCGCCCGACGGCAAGGGATATCCCGCGCCCGCGCATGCGCCCCAAGCCCCCCGATCCCAAGGACCAGGTAAAAAAGATCAATGTGGTGCCGAAACCCGTACCGCGCATCAAGCCCCTGGCCATGGCCCCCGTTGACAGCAATTTACCCGATTCCCTCATGGAAGCCATCAGCGCACCGGATGTCCCCCAAATGCCGGGTGTGGATTCGTCCGACTGGGTTCCCGGCCCCCAGACCCATGAAGCGGCCGGCGAATTCATGACCGCCGCCAGCTACCTGGACATGGTGCGCCTGAAAATCGAAAGCCGGAAACGCTATCCGGAAGCGGCCAAAGCCAGAAGCATCGAGGGACGGGTCACCATCCGTTTCGTGCTGCTGACCGACGGCAACGTCCGTGATCTGACAATCACCAAATCAGCCCGAAACAAGGCCCTCAACGTGGCCGCCCTGGATGCGGTTCAGCGGGCCGCCCCGTTTCCACGACCGCCTATCAATCTGTTCAAAGGGGATCTACCCCTAGAACTGACCATCGTATTTGAACTGACCTGACGGTAATCTTGTGCCAACATTGTCTTCGGCAGGTCGATCTCACATCATTCATCGATTTTGAGGTTGCCAGGGTCCGCTGGGCTTTTCCGGGAAAACGATAAATCGCCTTCCCAGAAAATTGAGGATCAGTGCCATGCCTGTGGCGGCAAGCTTGGCAATCACCGGTGGGGAACCGATATGCAGAAGATATTTTACCACCATCAAATCCACACAAGCGACAGCGCCTACCACACCGGTATAGGCGAGCATTTCCAGCGGCGCCTTCCACCTGACCTGATGCTTGAATAAAATGAGAACGCAAAGCGCATAATTGACCACAGCGGCGACCATAAAGGCAATTGGGGCGCTGATCGAGGCTTGGATGCCGGTTTTGTATAGGGACAGGAATAAAAATAGATTGGATATAGCCGCAACACCGCCGATGAACAGATAAATAAGAAACTGCATGGGCAGCGGCGCTTTATGGGCATTGTACTTCAAGATGCAGTACAGCGCCCGAAATCCGTCCCTGGCGCCGATCTTTTTACCCTCTTCATACGTCCTGCCGGAATACGAAATGCCGATTTCGTAGATGCGGAATCGCATTTGTGCCACCTTGGCAACGACTTCCGGCTCAAAACCGAAACGGTTTTCCTTCAGGTCGATGCTTTGAATGATTTCCCGGCGGAACACCTTGTAGCAGCTTTCCATGTCCGTCAGGTTCAGGTCGGTAAACATGTTGGACATCAACGTGAGAAAACGGTTCCCGACCGAGTGCCAGAAATAGAGGACGCGATGGGCGCCAGATGCGAGAAAACGGGACCCGATAACCACATCGGCCCGGTTGTCCAACAACGGTGTCAAAAGTGTTTTCAATTCCATGGGATCGTATTCCAGGTCTGCATCCTGCACGGCCACGAAGTCACCGGTGGCCTTTTTAAATCCGGTTCTCAGGGCGGCGCCTTTGCCTCTATTGACGCGGTGCCTTTCGACGACAATTTCCTTATGGGGTTCGGCGAGGTCCCGGGCGATGCTCAGGCTGTTGTCCCGCGAGGCGTCATCCACAATGATGATCTCCAAAGACAGCAAGGCATCCTGGATTTCCAGTACCCGTTTTATGCATCGACGCAGTGTGGCTTCTTCATTGTAGCAGGGAATGATGACGGAAAGCTTGGCTGGCGTTCCCTGATCTATTTTTACGCAGGTTTGTATCACTACGACCAACTCCTTATTGCCGCAATACCGCTTGGATGGCGAGGCGTTCGGATACAGGACCGGGATGGCAGCTAACCACGGTTGGCAAAAAATTCCCGGTAGTCAAGTGCTGTGGGACAACAGTTTGTCGAAATAATGAATCGTTTTTTTCAACCCGTCCTCAATGCCGGTGACGGGTTGCCAGCCCAACGCTTGTCGGGCAAAAGAGATATCCGGACACCGTTTTCTGGGGTCGTCCATCGGCAGTGGACGAAACACGATTTCAGCCCGGGTTCCGGTCAATTCAACGATTTTTTCAGCCAGTTCAATGATCGTCAGTTCAACCGGATTGCCGAGATTCATGGGGCCGGTGCAATCGTTCGGCGTCGCCATGAGACGCGTTATCGCTTCGATCATATCGTCTATGTAGCAGAAAGAACGCGTTTGAGAGCCGTCACCGAAAATCGTGATGGGTTTTTTCTAAAGCGCTTGCGTGATAAAATTGGATACGACCCTGCCGTCGTTGAAGTGCATATTGGGACCGTAAGTGTTGAATATGCGGGCAACCTTTATGCATAGTTCGTGTTGGCGGCGGTAATCGAAGAAAAGTGTTTCAGCGCAGCGTTTGCCTTCGTCATAACACGACCGTTTGCCGATGCAATTTACATTACCGGTATAGTTCTCGGTTTGTGGATGCACCGCCGGATCTCCATAGATTTCCGAGGTCGACGCCTGAAATATTTTTGCTTTTACCCGTTTAGCAAGGCCGAGCATATTGATCGCCCCGTGGACATTGACCTTGGTCGTTTGGACCGGATCATTCTGGTAATGCACTGGCGAGGCCGGGCAGGCGAGGTTGTAAATCTCGTCCACTTCGATATACAGCGGGAAGGTGATGTCATGGCGCAGAAATTCGAAATTCGGGTTTTTCAGCAACGCGACAATATTTCTTTTGCGCCCGGTATAAAGATTGTCGGCACAGAGGACGTCATTGCCGTCATGGATCAATCGGGCGCACAGGTGGGAGCCGATGAAACCCGCGCCCCCTGTTACTAGGATTCTTTTCTGATCTTTCATCCAAGCTCCGCTGAGAAGACACCTAACAAGAAAGTGCTGAATCGGTCTTGTTAAACAAAACAAAGTGTGAGCATGTGCCAAAATACGCATACACATACAGAAAACGACAGTTATCTACAGCTTCCGGAGAAATGGAGCTTGGTTTTCTGTAAACGACTATGGGGTCAACCATGAGAGGTTCGTCAGATCTTCCTTTGCCAAGAATTTAAAACTGTTTCAATTTTCCCTACCTTTCCGGGATTTGAAATACATCGCGATTCCCATAAGACCGATGATATACCCGATGCCGCCGAAAACCTCACCCACTGAAACCCTTCTGTTGCGCTCCAATTTGGCAACAATTTGGGTTAGGGGTCGCAGCCTCTCTTGAATGACTTTATCAACAACCGCTTCGATCTCTTCGGAAGGCATTTGAACATTGGGATTTGTGTCAGGAATAGGGGCCGTTTCCGTTGAGGCGACTGTCGCATTGAGTACGGCCGGCAGTTCACCGGCCGGTATTGTATATTCGTCCCGATGTCCCATTCCGGCATCAAGAACCACCTTCAAATCGATCTTTTGGGGTGGCGAAAAAGAGAAGGTACCTTCTTCATTGGTTTTCCCTTCCAGAAGCTTATTGCCTTCAGGATCGAGAACCGTTATCTTTGCATTTTTGCAATAAGTACCATCACTGAAACCACCTTCCACGAAAATCATATCGCCTTCCACATGAGCGCTAAGAAATACAGCGTGAGAAAAGCAGTCCGATGAAAAGGTCGACATAGAAGCTATAAGGCAGAAAAAAAAGACAGCAACTTTTACGAAATTTCGATACTTCTCAAAGCGCGTCAATTTATACATGGCTCGCCCCATCAATGTTTCGAGTTTATCTAATCGCAATTGATTTCCGTTGATGAATGAAGAAAGAATGAGTCTCAGAAATTTAACAGGAAGCCCCCCCTATTTCCGGAGGACTTCCTGCGAAGTCGACATTAAATTGAAAAATCGAATTGTTTCTTTATGCTACCGATTTTCCAAAAGGTATTGGTTCTACACATGTATTATGGCACGGCAAAGGTAATCGTTGCCGTATAAGAGAGTTCCTGGCACTTCTTTTTCAATTCCCCGGCGGGCGACTGCTTCATTTGGGCCATAACAATCCATGGGCCGTAATGTTGAAGAACCCGAATCTTTGCCTCCCCCTTATTGTCTGTATGACCTACGAAAGACTCGTTGGTGAAGGAAAAAAGCGAGCAAGCGGTAATGTCTGCACGCTCGGCCGGTTTGCCGTCTAACAGAACCTTGAATTTGAACCAATCGCCTAATTGGAGGTCATCGGGATTGGTGAGTGGAACGATTTCGAACTTGTGGCCCACCGGTTTCGAAAACGCATCATCGGGAACCTTACCAACACTGATTACGGCTTTGGCATATTGTTCGTAATGGAGTTTGAAGAAATCTTTTTTTCCTTCTACTTCACCGTAGAATCCGGGGTTGAGTGCGGCGGCAACAATTCTTGCCCCTTCACTTTTCATGGTAAGCTCTGTTGCCCTGAAGCCGCTGTTGCCGGGTGTTAATTTATCCTTGCTGCCATCCGGTTGAACGACAAAGCATTCCCCGAGATATTTATCACCTAAAAAATCGGCCACCGGATAGTGGTGCCCCCAACCAAAATATACCACGGTTTTCGCTCTGGGTGTAGGCGCATATTTGGGATGAGTAAAAATTTCAGGGGAGTAGTCCGTAACATTCAACCAAAGCGAATGGGCTGATACACTTGAGGAGACAACCAGACAACAACCCAGAACCAAAGCCACCGTTAAAGCACTTTTAACACATTTCATTTTGGGACCTCCATTAGTTGTTAATAATCCGTTAGCGAACAACATTTCGATAATATCGACAACCCGCCGAGCAGAATTGGAATGTGGGACACGATCAATGGCTGACACCGTTGGCTGCATTCCAACGAGAGATTCATGGCCGCATCAGACGGTAAATGTCAATTTGTGCCGAGCGGTCTTGAAATACATGGATCAGACGTTGGTCGGACCCGTAGCGTTTTCGGGTTAACTGCCCCAAGTAGGTATCACTTTTGACGACACAATAGTTCACGCCGATGGCTGCCAAACGATCAACGGTCGCCGATTTTGGAAAGTCGGCCATTTGCATTTTCAAAGAAGTAAATGATGGAGGGAAGAAGCCGGAATAACCATTGACCATCCGACGACAGTGGAACATCCCCCAGTACATCCAAAGCGCCTCTTGTTCGTATGATGCCACATCAGGCATGAACGGCAGTGGCACACAAACCACGACGCTTTCGGCAGGTGTCTGTTTGCGCAACCACTCGATCCAACCGCTATTACGGTCGAGCAACGGCACAGCATACAACGGCTGGGTGGGTGGCAGTATTTCGACAACTGCGAGAATGCCAACCGCAAAAACAATCCCCCGCAATCCCCGGCGCCAATGGACAAGCCGTATGCGACGGGTAAGAGCCACACCAGCCTGCAAAGCCATGACGGCCATCAGGACCACAGCCACCTGCACAAAAACTGCCGCCCGGAAAACATTTCGCACTTGGGCAAAACCCGGCACACTATCGACCAACTGCATATACGGTTTCCACTCACAAAGCTGGACTCTAGGACCCATGGATAACAAGAAGGCGACACCCAGCAAGGCCAGACAGAAAAAGGACCAGTCCCGTCGGCGCCGCGATGACAGTCCCCAGAGGAGCCCGGCAGCCGCAAGGATCAGCTTGATCATTCCCGGGCACAATCTGAAGCCATAGTAACTGTCTCTATCCGCAAGCGATCCGATTTTGACTGCTGGACGCCACGGAGCTACGCCGTAGTCAGTAACGGTGGCCGAAAGCTGTGTCAGGTATGCTTCGGGCCTTTGAAACGTCTTTTCTCCAATCGCTGCATACTGGCCCCAAACGACCGGCAAACAGAGTATCCCACCGACTAACATCCCTGGCAGTAGAGCCGTCCACATTCGACGCTGGCCTACACGGCGCCACACCAGCCAAGGGCCGCAAACTGCCAACAAAACAAACAGCATCAGACCGTAATAGGCACACATCAGGTAGGTGCATGCCAGCGCCGCTCCCAGCGACAAAGCAGCAGTTACGGTTGGCTGACGGCCGAAGCGGTACAAGGCCAACAGCGCCCCGATGACACCGAAAAGCGGGACCAGTTCCAGAACCCCCAACCAGGAGTGAACCAGAGGCTGCAACTCCATCATCGCACCGCCGATCAGGGCCACCAGCCAATTGTAATGCATGCATCTCAGCAAATGGTAGGTGATCCATCCGTTTAAAAACAGGGCACCGAACAGCAGGCAGTTGTAGGCCAGGATACGATTTCCGGTGGTCCAAATGATCGGGGCGGCGGCTACCGACAGCGGCATCGGCTCGGAAAAGGCGAAGGCCCGACGAACCGGATGAAATATGGGTGCGTCCCAATACCCTTGGTAGCCCGCCGCTGCACGGTCTGCATTCCACCAGACAGTCCACACGTTGAACAGTGGCACGGTGGCCGCCGGTTCCGTACCCAAAGGCAGGCAGGACCGGCATGAACCGACCAGAGGCCATGTAGAGGCAAGGGCAAGCGCCAGGTAAAGGATCGCGGCCGTTACCTGGCGTCGCCCTGTATATCCGGGACTCCATCGTTGCATTTGAGTAATTGGGTGGATGTCTAAGCTGCGCTGCCTTTAGCCGCTAGAAAGCGAAATCCAACTTCAAGGTAAAGGTTCGTCCCGTCCGATAGAAATAATAGGTCTTATCACCCTTGTCCGAATCGAACAGATTGTCAGCCTCAAAACTCAATTTTGCGTTACTGCCCAGTTTTTTGTATACCTTGGCATCGACGACCATGTAACTGTCGAGTTCAGTAGTATTGGCGGAGTCGGTGTACTGCTTTGAAAGCCAGGACAACGTCGCGCTAATGCCGACACCGAGCGGGTCATAATCATAGGACGGCATCAGGTTGAATTCATGCTCAGGAACCAGCGTCAGTTCCATGCCGGTTTCCTTGTTCTCCGTGTCGGAATAAGCATAAGATGCCTGAACCAAAAAGCTCGGGCTAAACTGCATACGAGCCGAGCATTCGATGCCTTGAGTCATGGCCTCCTCCACGTTGCGATACACGTACAATTCGGCCCCGTTGTATGTTTCGCCGGAAACGTCGGTAACCACCATGTCCTTCACATCGTTGCGGTAATACGTGGCATTGAGGACGATCCTACCGTCGTAAAACCACTGCTCGACACCAAACTGGTAGCCGATAGATGTCTCGGGATCCAGGTCCGGGTTGGATTTCATATAGAAGGGCGAGTGGTAATACGGCACGTCATAGTACAATTGGCGAATGGTTGGGGATTTGAAGGACTTGCCCACGGACCCACGAAAGGTGGTGGCATCGAGCAGACGATACATGAGGCTGATTTTGGGGTTGAACGAATCACCGAACGTGGAGTGATTATCATAGCGAACACCGGGCACGACCACCAGATCCTCGAACAGGGTCAACTCGTCCTGGAGATACACGCTTATTGTATCCACGTCCTCCAATACCGTTGTTCGGGCGCTGCCAGTGTTGTCGATGACGTAGTCGATAGTCTGGCGCTGGAATTCGGCACCGGCGGTAACCAGTTGGTTGGCAGTGAGGTTTGTCGTGTACTGCACCTCGATCTGATCGTAGTTGATATTGCCATGAGGATGAGAGGTGCTGCTTTCGTTATCGAAATCATCCACGTAGTGGTAGCCTTTCAGGTTGACGATATGGTCGGTCGAAGGCTTCCAGGTCATACCGGCCGACAGGCGGTAACAGTTTTCGACAAATGTACTTGTTGCGCCATATCCCACTCCGTCGAATTTGCTCAGTTCCCCCTTGCCCCAGAAATCGACCTGGTCCGACAAACGAGTGTCGAATTTGGCCATGACCGAGTCTCGGTTGTTATCGCCGGGGTTGATATAATTGCTTTCCGAGTATTCGTGGGTGTAGTGAATCAGGTAGCCGGTTTGCTCAGAGATGCGCCCGCCATAATATACATATGCTTCGGACTGGTTCCGGTCTTCATCTGTAGGCTTAGTCGTCACGCCGTTATTGACGCGTTCCTTAACGTCGTACCAACCATAGGCGACACCGGCACCACCGCTGTCCTGGGCAGGGCTATTGCGGGTGATGATGTTGATTACGCCGACCATTGCGTCACTGCCGTAGAGCACTGAGCCAGGCCCCTTGACTACCTCTATGCGGTCGATCATGGAAACCGGAATCTGGTTCAAACCCACGGCATATTCGCCATGGGCACCGCTCTGGCCGGTACCGTGGATCCGCTGGCCATCAATGAGCACCAGTCCGTAGCCGTTGTTGAAATTAAGGCCCCGCATGCGCGCCATGGCCGTCCAGGATCCAAACAGGTCGTCGACAACAGCGGTGGAAAAGCCCGGAATGGTCTTGAGAATATCGGTGACGGTCTGTGCAGTGGAGCGCTCGATATCCTCACGGGTCACCACTACTGTCTCCACCGGCACATCCTTGAGGGTGTGCTCTGTGCGTGTTCCAGTTACAACGATCTCGTCCAGGCGCGTAACGGATGTATCCGAAGATTCTGCCGCAACCCACCCCGGGCAAATCATTCCGACGAGTAAAAAAACAGCAATTTTCCTCAAAAACATGGTGTGTCTCCTTTCTGCATGTGCATGTGTAGCTCAACAAAAAATGGGCCTTGCCAGGAATGATCGACAGCGTTGGAGCATTGTTTGGGTGCTGATTGGGGTGTTTCTGCATGGCATGACCTGTACCTGCACCCTTAATATGCTTTTGCAAAGGCGATCTTCTTGGAAAAGGTGGGCGTGGGAAGACCGGGACGGAAATATTTGACAGGGGTATGCCGCTGGGATATAAAAATACCAGAAGCTTCCCTCAATCATGGGGGCTTCCCGGGAAGGGCGGTCTGGAACCTTGGCCGGGATCGAGCCGCCTTTCCCTTTCCTCATATTTCACCAAACAGTTTTTAGATTGCCGATGTAGCGTTTCCTCCTTTCTGTTTTTTCTCGGACTGACGTATTGCAGTCGCGCCAGTGATGGAGTTGTTCATGGACTGCTTTTCAAGCCGTTAAAAAAAAGGTTCGCGTAAATACAAACACTTTTCAAATGCGTAAATATTCGTAGCCCTTTTTATCGCACACAACGATTATGTTCCTGCAATAATGAACTGATACTACGCCCATACAACTGGTTTGCCTACTATTTTAAGGAACGGTCCGCGTCAACCCGCAGTAATCCAACTTGCTGTCGTCAAAGAATATCATCGAAAGATTGAATCGCTTTATTGCCGCAAGAGGCAGGGGCAGCAAACCCGATGCTACGCAATAAAAAAGCCATAAAATCTCCCCCCCTGTTGCAGGATGGAAAACCTTCATGGCTTTATCTTAAGATCTCTGTTTGTAAGGGCTATAATCTTGAAAAAATAGCCGCCATACTGGGTTCAAATTGTCTTTAACAATTTGGCGACTTCTGCCGCTTTTTTTAGATAGAGTACTTAGTTATAATTTACAGAGAAGTCAATCTTTTTCATCAGCAGGCATCCGACAACCGTGAAATGCGTTTTGACACGAAAAACGTTCAAAAATGGCCCGAAAAAGAAACCATACCACCTTTGAACTCCTGAGAAGTATCCATTGAAACACAGCATTTCTCTTCGTACAGCCCGGCTGATCTGGTCCACGGATAATTGCTTCAGTGGGCTCCGCCCCTGACGAGACGTTGCGATCCGATTCAGCATCCCGGTGGCTCGGGCTATTCCTCAAACAAAATCCGATGATCCACCAGATTCATCCGCTTGAGCTTCCCCTTGACGGTGATCTGGTCACCGAAGATCCCCACCAAGCGAAACGTGCCGTCCGGTTCGGGCTCCACCAGGTCGACCGATTCCATCAGCAGGGCTTCCTCACCGTTTTTTACCATGAATGCATTTTATCACCTTTTGGATTTTAAATACATTACTCCGGTCAAGCCGATACCTCCAGGGATCTCGCTTATAGAGGCACCCTTACTGAGTTGAAACTTTGCCATTTGGATGCCGTATAGCGAGCCACCCCATTTCCCCGGCCACCCGGCAATCTGTTCAAAGGAGACCTGCCCCTGGAATTGACCATCGTATTTGAACTGACCTGACGGTAATCGTTCGACCGGCGCCGATATCAAGGATGACGGCTTCTAAAGATATCACTCATGCCGCAAGGCTTCGATAGGATCCAGTCGGGCGGCCTGGCGGGCTGGGAAAAAGCCGAATAAGACCCCCACTGCGGCTGAGAAAAGAAAAGCGATAATGATGATGCCGGTATTCAGAATGAATGGCACCTCCAACACATAAGCCCCGATGGCGGCGCCGTCAATCCCAGCAAAACCCCCGCCAGGCCGCCGAAGGAGGAAAGCACCACGGCTTCGACGAGAAACTGCATCAATACGTCACGGGCCAGGGCACCGATAGCCAGACGAATGCCGATCTCGCGGGTGCGTTCGGTTACCGAGACCAGCATGATATTCATGATGCCGATCCCCCCACCAGCAGACTTACGGCTGCCACTGCCCCCAAGAGCGCCGTCAGGACCTTGGTGGTTCCGGTAAGGGTGCTCATGAGTTCCTACATGTCGCGTACAAAAAAATCATCCGCTTGGTCACCCGTGATGTGACCCCGTTGACGCATCAGCCTTTCCACATCGGCCTTGACTCTCTCTGTGGGCACTCCGTCCAGTGCGGAAAGGTAAATGGTACCGACCTCCCGGTTGCCTGAAATCCGGCGCTGGAAAGTATGCAGGGGGATGAGAATGAAGTCGTCCTGGTCGGAACCGAAACTGGACTGGCCTTTGGCGCCAAGCACTCCGACCACCTTGAACGAAAGTGTTTTTAAACGAATTGCTTCGCCGGTCGGATCCTGGCCGCCGAAGAGTTCCTTACGCACGATTGCACCGATGATGCAGACCGCTGCGCCGGAGCGCAGTTCCTGGTCGGAAGAAACCCGCCCGGTATCCAGCTGCCAATTGCGAACCTTCAGGAAGGCATCGGTGCTGCCGGTGATGGACGTGGACCAGTTGGTGCCCCGATAAATGGCCTGGGTGCTGGAATTGGCGCCCGGCGCAACTGCCGCAAAGCCTGAAATCTCATCACGGATGGCAAATAAATCCGGCGGCCGGCATAGGTCGGCCATCTCCGATTTATGGGTGACCTTGATAATTATAGATGCCCCGTTCACGGTTCAGGTCTTTGAGCAGCCCCATAATTTCTCGACTGCGTGCCGAATCGAGGTTGCCCGTAGGCTCGTCGGCCAGAATGACCTTCGGATCCGTCACCAGGGATCGGGCAATGGCCACACGTTGCTGCTGACCGCCGGAAAGCTTCGCCGGCGTGTGCCCCTCCCAACCGTTCAGTCCCACAGCTTTTAATGCGCTACGGGCCCGAATGTGCCGTTGGCCTGTCGGAATGCCGCGGTAAATTAAAGGCTCCCCCAAATGGCTCCATCTTCTATGGTGTCGTGGATGATCTTGCTGGTGCAATCCTGAACCCGGACAACCGCCGGAGGCATCTGGACAGCAAAGAAAATTGTCAGATCAGGCTTGTCGAGTCCGGAATGATGCGGTTTGGTTATTCTATTTTCCAGTGCGATACGGTGAGTAGTCTGAAATGCGATTCTTACTATACCATTTATTTTTTATCAATCTATTTCGTCTACGAACCGGAGTTCATGGAAATCCCGTATGAATGCTGTCTGTCGGATGGGAAAAAGCGAAATATCTCGTTATGCGTTATCATGATGTACGAAATGTATATTAAAAAGGATGCTCTCTGGAAACCTCACCTTACCTGGTTGCCACGCTCCTGCGAGGGAACCCTTATCCGGCTAAAACTCCAATCGGTGCTCCCACGCGAAGCATGAGAGCGAGGTGTCGGTTCTGACGGAAAAAAATTCCAATAACGCAGGATTGCCTTGGTTGGGCCGGTTATTTTCCATTGCGATTGCCCTGGTCGAACGGTTTTTCTCTCTTGACGGATTATACTCGGGGTGTTACAAGCTACGAGCATATACTAACACGCTGGCGGCAGAAGCTGCCAAACATTGCATCAAAAAAGCTGCTGTCCGCAATACGAGCCACGAAGGCGTTTACCCATGGATGGGTTTCTGTTTTCGTGGTTTTTTATTTGTGCGACAATCCGCTTTTTTGAAAACCAGGAAAGGAGGTGAATGAATCAGGCCAAAACCGTTGGCCCAATAACGATGGGGAAGGCAGCTGACTCCGCTTAGAGTTATGACGCTACCTTCCCCGGTGAAGTCCCTCGGGTTGAGGGGAGCTTCGAAAACCACCATACTACCACGCCGTGTTCGCGTCAACGTGTGCTTTTCAGGCATCCCGCCGTTTTTCCCGAGGCCAGTTTCTAATTGTTGAATCGGACAGTTATTGTGAAAAGGATAGCGAACATGAAATTTATTCGGTTCGTCCTCGCAGGATGGATGGGGCTTTTCATGCTCTTTTCCATCTCGACTTCCGTCTTCGCCCAGGAGACGGATTACGGCGAGGAAGAGAAGATCTATCGGTTAGACAAGGTTATTGTAAGGGATCATCCACTCAAGGATGAATCCATGGTCGTGACGCCGCATGCGACGATCATCAATGTGGACGAATTTAAAAAGGCCGGCAAGGTGGAAACGGTCCAGGACATCCTGAGCGAAGCACTGGGCATCAGCGTCCTCTCCTCATCCGTTACCCCGGCGCAAAATGAAGGGGTCTATATCCGCGGCATGGACCAGTCGCGGTACCAGGTGTTCATGGATGGCCGTCCCATCAGGCTCCACGGGAGCAATGGCTATTTTAAAATGGACTGGACGACCCTCCCTCTTGACATCATTGAGACCGTGGAAGTCGTTCGCGGAAGCCACTCACTCCTGTTCCCCTTTTCGATGGGCGGCGCGGTCAACCTGATCACCAGAAAAGGCGAGAAGACCGATGAAGCCAGACCCCATGGGTCGGTGCAGACCAACTTCGGTGCCTACGGAGCCCAAAGCTACAGCGCCAGCACCAGTGGCGGCATCGATAACACGATCGGCTATTCGATAGCTGCCGCTCACAGGGAAGGCGACGGGTATTTGCGGGGCAACGACTACGATACGGACAACGTCAACGGCCGCCTTACGCTCTTTCTGCCGACGGAAGGATCGATCACCTACGGAATCGATCACGTGGATACCGTCACCGGATATGCGGTCATCAATGACCCCGACGATCCGAATTCCAATTACGATCCGGACTATCCCGTCGTTCGTGCCGGTGATGTTGACACCTTCAGCCACGATTACGAGGGGACGTGCTATGACGGCGGTAAGAATCAATGGGAAAAGACCGTTAACGACCAGAGTCTTCTTTTCGAGCAACCGCTGCCCATCGGCGAGATACGAAGCCAGGTTTACCAGCAGTTGTCCAAACGGGATCGATACCGGCATAATGCTAACGGATCGGACAGCTCAAACTACAAGGAAGAGTATACGCGTGGTGTTGCCCTGGATTATTTAAATATAAATGTCCTTGGCAGCCATTATTTTTCCCTTGGCGGCGATTATCGCGATCAGGGTACGCCGGACAATAAGGACTATTACTCCATTACAGCCCTTTACGTCCAGGATGTCTGGGACATCACCCCGGACATAGCCCTGACCTTCGGCACCCGCTGGTATCAATTCGAAAGCGATTCCTACGAATTCGCAAATTCCTCTCAAGCGACCCGACGGGTGGAAAGAGAATGGTGTCCCAAAGCGCGGCTGGATTACAACTGGAACGACGGTTTGTCCCTGTATGCCTCAGTCAGCCGCGAAATGCGAATGCCTTGAATTTGAGATCTCTGGAGATGGGCCCGGGCTGGGTCCAACGAAGATTATGCAGCGGCAAATCCCGATTTTAAAACCGAAACATCATGGACGTACGAAATAGGAGGGATCAAGAAGCTCTGGAAAGACACGAAATTCAGGGGTGCATTCTACTACTCGGATATCAGTGATTATCAGCAGCACAATTATATCAGCGCTGATGTCTCGGCCCTTGTCTACAACATCGATATGATCGTCTACGGGGTGGAGTTGGAACTGTCGAGAAGTTTCAGGCAGGATCTGAGCGGCTATCTGGCCTACACCTACCAGGACTGGAATGCCGAAAACCATCCCATGGATACCGAACAAACCCATTATCTGCTCCAAAGCCAGCCTCGCAACAAGGTGGTTTTAGGGCTGGACTACAAACTCTGGGAAAACGGAGTGGTTGAACTCAACGCCAAGTACATCGGCGAGAGATACAACAAAGTTCACGAAACCATGGAGGATGTAATTGTTATAAGTGTCGGCGCTGAACACACCTTTAAACTGCCGCATCAATGCGAGTTGGTCTTGAAGGGATATGTCAACAATGTCACCGACCAGGATTACCAGTTGCACTATGGTTACGACATGCCCGGCACCAACTGCGGCATCGGAATGACACTCAAATATTAATCTGAAACCTTTGGGGGACCTGCCTGTCGGGCGGGCTCCCCCGGAGGTTTTTTTATTAAGGCGTACCAGACAATGAAAAATCAAAACAAAGCAATCGGATGGGGGCATTTGTGTATCCTGACGACCTGCATTTTTATGCTTTTATCGCTTGCCGTGATTGACGATGTACATGCCGCCGGCCAGGCTAAAGGGAAATGCTACGTCATCGGCACGGGACCGTCGGGGCCGGAACATGCCACGCTAAAAGCCATCGAAACCATAAAAAAAGCGGACATCATCTTTTGCTCCGATAACGTATCGGATCGTTTTTCCGAATATCTGGAAGGGAAAACCATACTCGGCAGTCCCTGGCGGGGCAAATTTAAATATAGTTGGCGGGATCAGGAGAAACTGGGGCCCGAGGAAAAAAAGCTTTATGTTGAGGAAAGGATCAACTTCTGGGACGAGACGGCCGCGAGGATCAGGGAAGAAGTGGCCCAAGGAAAGATTGTCGCGATTCTGGACAGCGGTGATCCCTGCGTATTCGGCCCTTCTCACCGGGTGATCGAGGGGCTCGATGAAGATGAATTCGAAATCATCCCGGGATTAGGCTGCTTTCAGGCATCCATGGCTGCGTTAAAAAAATCGTCGATTCCCGCCTATGATACCCGGTTTGTCATGCTTACCGCACCGATGTTTCTTTTCGGACGGCCGGAACAGGATGAAGCCATTTTGAAGGATCTTTCCAAGTATCCGATAACGATGGCTTTCTACATGGCGCTCAACCATGCGGACACATTGATTGAAAGTCTTAAAAAATACTATCCCAACGACCTTCCCGCGGCGGTTGTCTACAATGCGGGCTTTCCGGAAAAAGAGAAGGTGATCAGGGGAAACCTGGATACGATATTGGAAAAGATCAAGGCCGAAAATGAGAACTGGCTGGGGATGATTTTCTTCGGCCGTTGTCTTGAGGGCCAGCCGCAGCGCGGAATGGTCAAATTGGTATCGCAATGACAGTTTTGATGGTTTCGTAGAAATCGTTTCCAGGCTATGTTCGACTCCATATCCGAAGGGACGGGATGGATTCGTGGAAGCCGCTTCAACAAAAAAACCGGTTTCGAACGGATGCCACCTCCATACAACTCAAAGGCGGTTGGAGAAGTACCTGCCAACTGCCTTTTTTACCGTTCTTACCACGCCTTTAGCATCATACGGAGAAATAAAATGAAGAAAGATGCTCATCGTTACATTCTATTGTTGACCGCCGTCCTGATAGTCGCCATCTGCCCTGCGGCTTACGCCCACAACATTTGGTTGAATCCTTCCAACCAGTTCCCCGAGGTCGGGACGACCGTCGATATCGGTATCGGCTGGGGTCACAAGTTTCCGGCTAACCGGGTTGATGAGGAAATCAAAGAAGGTCGGGTGGAAGCGGTTCGGGCGATCGATCCCGATGGCATGGCTGTCGATCTATCCAAAGTCTCGACCGGGCTGTATCGGCTGAAAATCGACAAACCTGGAGCCTACCTTGTCACCGCCCGGATTAAACCGGGTTTTTTCACGAAAACTCCGAAAGGCCGTGAACGGGGCAACAAGACGACGATTCCCGATGCCGTCAAGTGCACCAACTATCATATCCAGGGTAAAACCATCCTCATCGCCGGCGGCAGCGATAAAAATCTCAGCCAAACGGCCGGCCAACCCCTGGAAATCGTTCCGCTGACCAATTTCCAACGGATGAAACCGGGGGACGCGCTATCCGTCAAGTTGCTGTTTGACGGGAAACCCCTTCCCGATGTGAAGGTCAAAGCCACCTATGCCGGATTCGAAGCCGCGGACACTGCCCCGCATAAACATGAAGCCAAAGGGCAAAAGGGGCACGGCCACCACATGCATTTTCCCGTGGAAACCGTAACCGACGCCGGGGGGCAGGCCGATCTTAAACTGGAAAAGTCCGGCTACTGGATGATCGTGCTCTCCCATCGCTGCCCTTATTCGGACACGGCGGTTTGTGACGAGTTTATGCATAATGTGGCGTTTACCTTCGAAGTTAAGTAGTGCCTATCCAGAAATGGCCAATTTGCCCGATATCTTTGTTGCACGAAAAATTTTATCCTCGGAATATTAACTATATGCACCCCAAGGGCATTTCCTTCGGGCACCTGCGGTAAAATTTTTCGTGCGCCTCGATCTCGACCAAATTTTCCTATTTCTGGATGACACTAAGCAGGTTTCTGAGGAGAGGTAAGAGTGAAAAGAGAATTAGGGCCGTTTTCGGCAACGGCCCTGGTGATCGCCAATATGGTCGGCACCGGCATTTTTACGACCTCCGGTTTTATCATGGCCGAACTCGGCGATCCCAAGGCCTTACTCCTGTGCTGGCTGTGCGGCGGTTTGTTCGCCCTCTGCGGTGCGCTTTGCTATGGAGAACTGGGGGCTCGGTTCCCCCGGGCCGGCGGCGAGTATGTCTTTTTAAAGGAGAGCCTGGGCAAACCAGTGGGATTCCTCTCCGGCTGGATATCCCTGATCGTCGGCTTTTCCGCTCCTATCGCCGCTGCGGCAGCGGCTTTCGCAACATACCTGTTCCAGGCGTTTTCCATTCCCGCGGCAAAAGGCATCGCCTTGTCGCCCTTCGGCATTCGGGTGGCGGTCCTGTCGCCCCTGACCTTGACCGCCGTCGGCGTAATTGGACTCCTCTCCCTTCTCCATTACTACAGCCTGCGCATCGGCAGCCGGGTGCAGAACGGACTGACCTTGTTCAAGATCGCGCTGGTCATTGTGTTCATCGGCGCCGGGTTCCTGCTGGGAGATGGCTCCAGAGACCATTTTTCCGCCACGGCATCGATTCCCTGGTCGGCAGAAAAATTCGCCGTTGCCCTGATTTTCGTCTCTTTCGCCTATAGCGGGTGGAATGCATCCGCTTATCTGGGGGGCGAAATCACCGCTCCGCAAAAAAATATCCCGCTATCCCTTCTCACCGGTACCGTCGTCGTGGTGGTCTTGTATCTGCTGCTCAACCTGGTTTACCTGTATGCCCTGCCGCCCGAAGCCATGCAGGGCGTTCTGGAAATCGGCGCCAAATCGGCGGCATCACTTTTCGGCCTGAAAATCAGCCGCTTTTTCAGCGGCGCGGTCGCCTTGGGGCTTTTGTCCGTCCTGAGCGCCATGATCCTGACCGGACCAAGAATTTACTATGCCATGTCAAAGGATCGCATCTTTTTCGATCTGTTCGGCAAACTGGACAAAAATCGTCAAACCCCGGCCGCATCCATTACGCTGCAGGCCGCCATTGCCATGGTAATGGTGGTCTCGGCCTCCTTCGAAACCCTCTTGCTGTACATCGGCTTCACACTCTCCCTGTTTGCCATGCTCACCGTCATCGGGTTAATGCGAATTCGCGGGTTCTCTTCCCCCGTCGGGGATGCCTACCGGACATTCGCCTACCCGCTGACACCGCTTTTATTTATTCTCGGCAATTTATGGATCATCTTTTTCTCCATCAAAAGCCGACCGGTTACCGCCCTTTACGGATTCGGCACCATCGGATTGGGGGCCTTGGCCTATGTCTTTTTCGATCACCTGCATCGATCGAAAAACCGTGCGCTTTCGGCAAATGAGGCAATTGAAAGGAAAACGACGAAATGAAACCTATTCTCATATTTCTCACCGGGCTGGTGCTTGCGATGGGGACCATCTCCGAGGGTCTATGTCATGGCGTTGAGGGAACCGTCGAAACGGTCGAGGGCTATTGCATCACGGCCATGTATGACGACGGCGAACTGATGAGCTATGCGGCCGTTGAAATCAAAGCGCCCCAGGCGGAGATCGTCTTTCAGACGGGCCGGACCGACCGCAACGGCCGTTTCATGATTTTTCCGGACAAACCGGGAACCTGGCAGGCAGCGGTCAGCGACGGTATGGGACACCGCCTGGCCCTCGATTTCGAAGTCCACGCCCAAGGCGAAGATCGACCGAAAAGCCAATCCGTAACCCCGGTATCCACCGGCGCAACGAGTCGCCCGATGAAAACGATTGCCGGCCTGTCGATCATTTTCGGTTTGTGCGGTCTTTTTTACGGCTGGAAAGCGCGGCGTGCGGTAAACGCCGCAGGGCCGCCAACGGGCACCGAAAGTTGATGAACGCGTATAAAACCGCATTTCCGACGGTTTCTTAAAAATTGATCCGGCGAACCAACCATACCTCCTCCCCCTCCGGCGACGAAAAAATGCTATCTCTTTTCGTCGCCGGTTGTTTCTTCCTATCCGGAATGGCCAGTCTGGTCTACGAAGTCATCTGGGTCCGGTTGATCGAAACGCTCATCGGCGGCGCGCCCTTTGCCGTGGCCACAGTGCTGTGCGTGTTCATGGCCGGAATGGCCCTGGGCAGCTATCTGGCCGGACGGCTTGTGGACCGGCTCGCCGGGCGCAGTGCGCTCCTGTCTCTTTACGGCCTGCTTGAAATCGGCATCGGGGTTTACGCCGTGGCCGTACCCTTCCTGATCCAGGCCGCTGACCCACTCTACCAGACGATTTACAACATGCTGCCGCCCTGCTTCCTAACCTATCGGATGGCCGCCTTTTTGAGTAGCGTTCTCATTCTGGCGGTGCCCGCCGGGCTCATGGGGGCCACGCTGCCGGTGCTGTGCCGCTTTTATGTTCTGCGGTTGGATCACGTCGGTGCCCGAACCGGCCTGCTGTATGGGCTCAACACCGCGGGTGCGGCTTTAGGGGTGATCCTGTGTGGATTTTTGCTGATCGAAACCCTTGGGGTATCGACCACCCTTGGGATGTTTGCCTGCCTCAACGGCCTGATCGGTCTGTCCTGTATTGTGGTTTCTCGCTTTGCAGCCGTTGACGGCCGCCGGTTGGCAGAATCGCGGGCATCTGAAAGGCCGTGCCCGAATACGGGGATGCTCGATAATGCTGGTCGTATAAAAATGCGCTGGGGCATTTCGCTATTCGCCGTGTCCGGGTTTTGCGCCATGGCCTACGAAGTCTTTTGGACGCGCTTGCTCGGACCTGTCTACGGCTCCACCAGCTATTGTTTCACCCTTGTGGTGGCCGCCTTTATCGTCGGTCTCGCCGTGGGCAGTCTTCTCTTCGCTCGCCTGGCTGATCACGCCCGCCATCCACTCCTCTGGCTGGCCGGCACCCAAGCAGCCGCCTTCATAACAGCCCTTGGCGTCAGCCAGATCTTGGGAAACGGTCAATTTGTTTTTGCCGGATTGGATCATGCATTTCCAGGTTATTTTCTCCATCTTGTTCCGGCTCAATCCACCGTGTCGTTCGTCCTGATGCTGGTGCCGACCCTTTTGCTGGGCGCTGCCTTTCCGCTGGTCAATCGTCTTTGCATCCGGACGCTCGCCGATACGGGACGATCCGTAGGAACAGCATATGCCCTGAATACCGTGGGCGGGTTGCTCGGTTCTTTTGTCGCCGGGTTTGCACTGATTCCCTGGTTGGGAGAGATGAACGGCCTGCGTCTGGTTCTCTCGATCCAGTTTTTGGCGGCCGGTTTTGCGCTGCTGGATGTTACAAGACTCGAAAAAAGCGATAGTCGGATACGATTGGCCGTTGTGGGCCTGATGGCCGTCGGGTTGCTGCTGGTCGCACACTATCCGAGCTTGCATACCGATCTGCTCTCCTGGATATCTGCGCATTGATCCGGTGGGCGTTCATCTGATTTGATCCTTGCCGAACGAATCCATTGGATCAGGGTGTGTCGAACAGAGCGGCTCTTAAGAGGAGCGCCATGCCCGCCCACGACAACTACTTTGTCATTCAGACCACACCGGCAACACTGATGCGCGAGGAGGGCAAGCAGCAAGAAATTTTCAAGAATCTCAGTAAGTATCCCTCGGCCATGATTTTCTACTCACCGTTATCGTTACACAAAGAGCTGTTTAAGGATCTCAATGCAGCGCTACCCCCGGATATGCCGTGCGCCATCGTTTTCTGGGCCGGTTATCCGGAAAAAGAGAGGATACTTCGAGGAACCATTGCGGATAGGCAAACGGGATATGGGCATGCTCAATCTTACAACACGGCATTGGAGATCGTATATGAAGATCAAATATCAGGCGCACGCCTATTGATAATGGGCAAACTACGGTGGGTACGCCTTATTCCTCGAACAAAATCCGATGGTCCACCAGATTCATCCGTTTGATCTTCCCTTTGACGTTAATCTGGTCTCCGAAAATACCCACCAGACGGAAAGTCCCGTCCGGTTCGGGCTCCACCAGATCGACGGATTCCATCAGCAGGGTTTCTTCCCCGTTTTTTACCATATAGGCGTTGGCTTCACACATGATCGAGTACCTCCTTCAAACGTTTTTCCACCAGTTCCTGCACCAGGTGAGGCAGCGGTTCGGACACGACCCCGACGATCTCGGCATTTTCCTGAAACAGGGGCAGCAGCAGCTTGACCGCCTGGCTGGACGTCACCGCCTCGGCCATGCGGGGCGTCACCTCGCCAAGCATGGCATTGGCCCAGGTGATGGAGACCGGACCGATGATGCATTCCACCAACTCCGCGGTGTGGCAGA
The DNA here is from genome assembly GCF_963668215.1 of uncultured Desulfosarcina sp. NCBI lineage: Bacteria > Pseudomonadati > Thermodesulfobacteriota > Desulfobacteria > Desulfobacterales > Desulfosarcinaceae > Desulfosarcina > uncultured Desulfosarcina sp. The sequence goes on along the minus strand of NZ_OY764190.1, from coordinate 3,431,769 downwards.
TGGCATTTTCCCCCGACGCGCAACGGTTGGCTCCGGCCCGCAGCATCTGAGACGCGGCAATGGCATTGGTTCCCAGAGCGATCAGCTCGATCGATTCACCATGGGCCGTTTTGAGATACTTGATCACTGTCGAACCGATGCCGCCCCCCTGACCGTCGATTACACAAACCCGTTTTCTCTCTGGTGCTTTCACTGGTTTAACCGATCTTGATCCGACCTGAAAAGGCGAAATGCCTGCTTTAGGTCCAAAAATAAAAAAGGCCACGTGTCCGGCGCCGGGTTCATTCCTGCCGATGCCTTCGTGGCCTTGAAAAAATTCGATTGTCTGTGTCTAACGCAGCGCCTTCGTGACGCCTGCTTCCTTAGTCGATCTTTTACCCGCCCCCTCCTTTCAAGTCAAGTGGTTTCGGCCGGACCTTCCTGCTGCTGCCCCTTCCGGCGGCTATTGAGAAGGGGAATGCCACCCTCTGAATACATTCAAATTATGAATTGGACTTGTCCAGTTTTTCATGAAAGTGGGTTTATACTCAAAAGAAAAATAGGAAGGAATCAGGGTCCGGCATCTGCAACATTCAAACGCCCGGTTCGGGTCAAACAAAGAAAGGGAGTACTATGAAAAAAGGATCGCGTGTCATTGGCAAGAAGAACATTTCACTGATGCTGGGAGTGGTTTGTCTGCTGATGTCGCTGGTGGTGGCAGCGCCGGCCCAAAGCGAAGGGATTCTCGACCGGATCGAAAAGACCGGCAAGGTCAACATGGGGTTTCGGGAAGGCTCCGTTCCCTTCGGTTTCATGGACGAAAACGGCCAATGGGTCGGCTTCGGCGTGGATCTGGGGCAGGAAATCGTCAACGCACTGAGTGCCCACTTCGGCAAGGAGATCGAACTGGTGAGGCAGCCCATCAATCCCAAAACCCGCATCCCCCTGGTGGTTAACGGAACTGTCGATATCGGTATCGGTTCGACGACCATTACCCTGGCCCGGGAAAAGGTAGTCGATTTCAGCCTGCCCTATTTTCTCACCGGCACCCGGATTATCGTCCCCAAAGACAGTCCCATCAAAGACTTTCCGGATCTGGCCGGCAAACGCGTCGGAATGGGCAGCGGCTCGACCGCCAATATCAAAGGCATCGACCGGGCCGTCGCCTCCGGGTTGATTCAGCCGGCGTGCCAGAAGGTGCTTTTCGAAGAGCACAACAAGGGCTTTCTGGCTCTTCAACAGGGCAAAATCCACGCCTATTTCACGGATGCCAGCATTCTGGCAGGCATGAAGGCCAAAGCCCGCAATCCCGAGGACTGGAAAATCGTCGGTCGGTATCTGACCTACGAGCCCTACGGCATCATTCTTCCGGAGAACCAGGGTGAATGGCGGGATTTCGTCAACGAAACGCTGATTCAAACCATCAAAAGCGGCAAGTTCGAAGAGATCTACATGAAGTGGTTCGGGCCGGAGGGTGTTGTGCCCCTGCCCATGAGCGACGAATACAAAACACTGCTCAAGGCCTTGAGTTATCCGGATTAACGAAAATGGATTCGTAAAAAGTAACCAATTTCATTTTTTCGTCATTCCGGCGAAGGCCGGCGCACGTAGTGAAGCTTTAGCGCTATCCATTCATTTCAATCCTTTCTGGATGCCGGATCAAGTCCGGCATGACGAGTCTGGGACTTTTTGCGAACCCATCATCTTTGACGGTTTCGTAAAAGGCTTTTAAAATCCACCCGTAGCCATACACCCGAAAGAAGGCTGTGGATTTGTGGGAACGGCTTCCAACCGCGATATGGTCATTAATCATCGCGACCGGAAGCCGCTCCCACGAAAAACTGCACTCGAACAAATGGAAATTCCGGTTTTTTGGTGGGGTCCCTTTGGGTTTATTGGAATATACGTTTGACTGGACGGTTCTCTGGCGCGCGCCATACGGCCGGATGTTTCTGGACGGGACCCTTACCACCCTGAAACTGTCCGCCATGGCCTGGGTCATTGCCGTGGCCATGGGGCTGCTGGTAGCCCTTCTCCGGGTTTCCCGGTCGCCATGGCTGCGATTTGTCGGCTTCGCCTACGTCCAGCTCTTTCGCAACACCCCGCTGCTGGTGCAGCTTTTCTTCTGGTATTACGCCGCTCCGCTGCTGCTGCCGGGACCCGCCCAAACGTGGCTTTACGACAACGTACCCGATTATTCCTTCTGGGCGGGCACGGCGGCCCTGGGCATCTACACGGCGTCCCGGGTCGCCGAGCAGTTCCGTTCCGGCCTCGCGGCCATCCCGCGGGACCAGTACCAGGCCGCCTACTCCACGGGCCTGAACACCTATCAGACCTACCGCTATGTGATCCTGCCCTATGCATGCCGGATCATCCTGCCACCCTTTACCACCGAATTTCTGACCTGCTTTAAAAATTCGGCCCTGACCATGACCATCGGCGTGATGGAAATCACCCACACCGCCTACTACATCGACTCCTTTACCTGGCACGGCCTGGAGACCACCACAGGGGCCAGCCTGGTTTATCTCGCCATCGCCATCTGCGTGGCATTTTTCATGGCGCTGGTCGAAAAGCAGACCGCCATCCCCGGCATGATCGTCAGGGAGCAATAGGCAATGGATCTGGCGGTCATTATCGACAACGCGGCCTTCATGGCCGCAGGCCTTGTGGTGACGGTCCAGCTGGCCCTGATCGCCCTTTGCGGCGGTCTGCTGCTAGGCCTGCTGCTGGCCGCAGGGCGTCTTTCGCGGGTTGCCTGGTTCTACTATCCGGCCTCGCTGTACGTCCATTTCATGCGCGGGCTTCCCCTGATCCTGGTTATTTTCTGGATCTATTTTCTGTTTCCCGTGCTTACGGGCAACAAACTGAATGCCTTCTGGGCCGCAGCCGTTTCCTTTATCGTTTACGAGGCCTCGTACTTTGCGGAAATCGTCCGGGCCGGGATTCAATCCATCCCGGATGGCCAGGCCCAGGCGGCGCTCTCCAGCGGGCTGACGACCTGGCAGAGCGCCCGCTACGTGATCCTGCCCCAGGCACTGAGAAACATGGTGCCGTCCCTGGTGACCCAGGCGGTGATCATCTTCCAGGACACCTCCCTGGCCTATGTCATCGGGCTGAGGGATTTTTTGCGGCGCGTCAACCTGGTGGATGCACGCGAGGCGCGCTCGGTGGAGCTTTACCTTTTTGCCGGTCTGGTCTACCTGATCGTCTGCTCGGCAGGCACCCTCTTAAGCCATCGCCTGGAAAAACGCAGGCAGCATGCGGTATAATCGGGCAAACAATTCCATAAGGAGGAATCATGACACAAGATATCACCATTTCCATTTTGTGCGAAGACCAGGCGAAAATGGGATTCCTGGACAAAAAATTTCTGGGCCAGCATGGATTCTCCGTTTTCATCGAAGCGGAAAAACGGATTCTGTTCGATACCGGCGCCTCGGATGTGTTCATGCACAACGCCTCCCTGCTGGATATCGATCCGGGTACGGCGGATTGGATCGTGCTGAGCCACGGCCACTGGGACCACACCGATGGGCTTGGGGCATTGGCGACGCGAGAGAAAAAGAGTCTTCTGGCCCATCCCGGGATCTTTGTGGATCGGCGAAAAGCCAGCGGTGCGTATAACGGAATGGCCTTCACCCGGCAGGAGCTTGACCGGCGCTTCAACCTGATTCTGTCGAAAGAACCCTACCGGATTGACGACAATACTTATTTCCTGGGGGAGATCCCCAGGTTGAATGACTTCGAAGCGCGGCAAACCCCATTTTTCCATATGGAAGGGGAGCAGCGACACGAGGATTTTCTCATGGATGACAGCGCCCTTGCCATCGAAACCGGAAAGGGTCTGGTGATCGTTACCGGATGCTCCCATGCCGGCATCTGCAATATCGTCGAACATGCCCGACACGTCACCGGTCAACACCATGTCCATGCGGTTCTCGGGGGATTTCACCTGCTGGGGGATTCAACCCAGCTGCGAAAAACCATCGACTATTTCAAAGAGAACACCGTGGACCATTTGTATCCCATGCATTGTACCGCCCTACCCGCCCTGGCCGAATTTCACAACGCGTTCGGCATCGAAAAGTTGTGTGCCGGAGATACCCTTTCCTTTGATTGGTGATGTTCGGTTCACCGGCAAGCGGCAGCGAGTCCGCTAAAAGGTCTTGGGTGAGGTATTTTTATTATTGTCGGTCTACCCAGTTCTCAACCTTTAACGCCTTAACTCTTTTGAATTCTTTAAAGTTATTTGTTACCAAAATTAAATTTTGACTCAATGCATGGGCTGCAATAAGCATATCGAGAGGGCCAATTATGTTGCCTTTCATTTCTAGATCTGCGCGAATTACACCATAAGCCAAAAATGCCATTTCGTCATAAGGAATTATTGCAAAAGGATTGAGAAACTCCTCCAGCCGCTTTAAATTCTTTTTTACCTGTTTGCTTTTGTTCGCTCCATACTGCAGTTCGGAGGTGGTTATAGATGAAATACCAATATTCCCGACACCTATTTCACGGCATTTCTGTATGATTTCCGGGGGATGGTTGTTCATAATATATATGCAAATATTTGTATCAATCAAATATCTCATCTAAACCTTCCCGTTTTTGTTGTTGATTGGGCTGATTTCGCTCTTGCATGAAAGGCGAGTCATATTTGAACAAATTTCTTTCCCAGGCATCCCATACTGTTGAATCTTTAGGCAAAAGCAGCACGCCCTCAGGAACTTTTTTTACGAACACCTCATTCCCTTCAAACCGGTATGCTTTGGGCAGGCGTACCGCCTGGCTCTTTCCGTTGACAAATAATTTTGCAGTATCCATTGGTTCTCCTTTCGGCAAAAACCGATAATATATATTCCGGAATATATCCCCATCCGGACGGGGTGTCAAGATATAGATCTATGGGTCTATATCTGCACATCACGGAGATGTAACGTTTTCAGCTGCGTTCGTTCTATAATCCGGGTCGATATGGACATGCCGGAAAGACCGCATTATTATGATGCCGGACGCCATCCCGACCCGGCGAATCGCTTTGATGGAACGCAGACGGAATCGGAACACCTTCCGGTTTGGAGGAAAAGGAAAAAGCATGAACATTCGAAAAGCAACTTCATTGACCGCAGCGCTGTCGTTTGTCTTGATGCTCCTTACCAGCATCATTTTGTTTATCGTCCCCCATGGCCGGGTGGCCTATTGGGCAAACTGGAAGCTGTGGGGGCTGACCAAGACGGACTGGGGCGACATCCATATCAACCTGGGTTTTCTTTTTCTTATATCCCTGCTTCTCCACATCTACTACAACTGGAAACCGCTGGTCGCATACCTGAAAAACAAGGCCAAGCAGTTGACGGTATTCACGCCTGAATTCAACGTTGCGGCCCTGATTACGATTGCCTGCATCGTGGGCACTTATTTTTCGATGCCTCCGTTCAGTTGGGTGATCGACCTGAATGGCCAGGTCAAGGACAACGGAACGGCAAAATACGGGGAGCCGCCTTACGGCCACGCCGAACTGTCCTCTTTGCAGATTTTCGCCAAAAAGATGAACCTGGACCTCGATAAAAGCATGCAGATGCTGGAAGCGGCCGGATACCCGGCGGCCAATGCAGACATGAGCCTGCAGGCGATCGCCGATCAATACAATCGATCCCCCCAGCAGATTTACGAAATCTTTAAAACGGCGGCCATTGTTCTCCCCTCTCCCGGAAAGAGTGCGAGCCTGCTTCCCGAAGATCCCCAGCCGGGTACCGGCAACCTGACCCTCGATCAATTTTGCACCCGCCATGGCCTGGACCTGGCCAAAGTGATTCAGGGACTGGCAGGCAGGGGGATCGAGACCTCAGGAGAACTGACGCTGAAGGAAATCGCCAGCCGCAGCCAGACCAGCCCCACCGATATTTATGAACGCATCAAGGCCATCGTCCGGGAATGAACCGGCGCCTGTTCTCGTTTTTACGCGATCAATTGCATTGAATCCTGGTCAGTGCTATGCCTAATCGGAAAGGAGTGACTTATGAAATCCATTCCTCGCCGCAGTTTCCTGAAGTTTCTGGCCTTCTCGACGGTTTCGCCGTCGCTGCTCCCCGCCATCGCCAACGCCGATGATTGCAAGGTGCAGCATCCCATCATGCCGCCGGACAGCCGGTACCCGGGTCAATGCCCGGTTTGCGGCATGAGCCGTCCCATGTGGGCCCGAACATGGATCACGTTTTCTCCCGTCATGGGGGTGTCCCAGGCCTGCTCCTTTCATTGCCTGGCCGACTGGGCCCTCAAATCCGGACAGGACCCGCAGCGGGTCATGCTCACACTCTATCACCAGCCGGAGAAGTCCATCCCGTCCGAAAAGGCGTTTATCGTCATGGGATCGGCCGCAGCCGGAACCATGAGCCCGGTTTCCAAAATCGTCTTTGCCGCCAGGCACGAAGCCGATGCCTTTGCGAAAACCTGCGGGGGCACGGTGGTCGATTATTCCAGGGCGCTGCTCACCGCAAAAGTGAGTGTGGCCCAGGAAAACCAGATGATCAACAAACGCCGGATCGAGGAAGGCAAAATCGTCGAGCCAAAACAGGAAGACAGTTGTGTGGTCTGCAAAATGGTCCCGGCCCACTACTCTTACGGAAAATGCCAGATTCAAACAAAAGACGGAAAGACCCTGCACTTTTGTTCCACCCAGTGCCTGTTTGCCTTTCTGGGAAGACAAACCGCTTATATTGATGCCCCGATAACGCCGCTTCTCGTCTGGGTGGTTGATCGAACTTCAGGGATGTGGATCAGCGGCCTTACCGCCTTTTATGTTATCGGCTCGTCCAGGGTCTTCGGCCCCATGGGGCACGAGGCCTTTCCATTCGCACTGCTCGAAAATGCCAAAGCCTTTGCCGTGGAGAACGGCGGCAAAGCTGTGGTTTACGGGGATGTCACCATCGACAAAATCGTCCCTCAATGGAAGTACAACACTGATTAGACGCATCGGTACCCAATCGCTGCGTTGTATAAATGGACAATCAGGCGGGTTTGTCCCTTATATGAAGCTGCTGCTCGGCGTCTTCGAACAGCGCCCGGGTCCGGGCAACCATTTCGTAATACTGGCGGACAACATCCGCTCGAAAATCTTTGTGAACATGGTCGATGACGGTTTTCGCCTTTTCAAAGCCGGCCATGCAAATCGCCCACCCTTCGGACAGCTTTTGGCGCTGCAAAACGGAAGAGACTTTTACCGGATCGGCCAGGCGGACGATGGCAGCGCAGGTTTTTTCGTAGATATCGTCCAGGGTGGACGAAACGGCATCCACTTTAAGGGTTTCCCGTGTGATGATATAAAAATGGTGCCCCATCACGGCATGGGTGATCGCCTCGGAAAACAGGCCGGGCCGCCGCATCAGGTTGCGGGCCACGAATTTGAGGTACTGCCAGCCATAGGGGGTAAAAGGCTGGATCGCAAGGGATTTGAGCAGCGCCCGGATTTCATACAGACGCAATTGCCGCCTCCGGCAGTCGGTACCCTTCAACCTCGCCAGCAGTGTTTCGCAGCGGGCAAAATAATTCTTTAAGTTGGAATCGTACAGGGTGCCCAGCACCTTTTTATAGCCCTGTCTCAGTTTGGCCGGTGGCATGGTCGTAACCACATTGGTACACATGGTGTGGGTGTTGCTGCCTGTAAGATTGCCGGCGATGATCCGGCCGTCTTTTTCCAGCCTCCGATAAAGCTTCGTTCCGGGAAGCGCGGTCAGTACACCCACCATGGCCTTGGGAATGCCGGCGGACTGGATAAAGTCGATCTGCCGGTCGAAGATGTCCTCGGTATCGCTGTCAAACCCCAGAATAAATCCTGCCGTCACTTCCATTCCGTGCCGCTGGATCGTGCGGACCGCTTCGAGCAGGTCGCATTTCAGATTCTGACTTTTGCCGGTTTCGGAAAGACCCTCTTTCGATGGCGTTTCGATCCCGACGAACACCTGATCGAAGCCGACGGCATTCATGCCTTCCATCAATTCCGGGTCGGCGGCCATGTTAATGCTGGCTTCCGTGTAAAAATTGAACACGAACCGATTTTCCTCTTCCCACTTTTTAATGGCCGGCAACAGTTCTCTTTTCACTCTGGTTTTATTGCCGATGAAGTTGTCATCCACAATGAAAATGGAGCCTCGCCAGCCCAGGCGGTATAGGGTATCGATTTCCCGAACCATACTTTCGGCGGATTTGAGCCGCGGCTTGTTGCCGTACATGATCCAGATGTCGCAGAACTCGCAGTTGAACGGGCAGCCCCGGGAGTACTGGATCGCCATGGAACCGTATCGATTCATCTTCAGCAGATCGAAGCGCGGCACGACCGAGTGGGTGATGTCGGGTTTTTGCCTGGCCCGGTAGACGCTGCCGGCAATCCCATTTTCGAAGTCGGCCAGAAAATCGGGCAAAACGGCCTCCGCTTCGCCGAGTACGAAATGGTCCACCCCTTCGATTTCTTCGTGACTGGCGGTGGGATAGGGTCCGCCGGCCACAACCGGCGCACCTGCCTTCCGGCACATCCGGACAATGTCCGCAAGGGAGTCTTTCTGGATGATCATGGCCGATACAAAGACCGCGTCGGCCCATTCGAGGTCGCTTTGCTTCAGCGGTTCGATGTTCATGTCGACCAGCTTCAAATCAAACCGCTTGGGCAGCAGCGCGGCAATGGTAATGAGGCCCAACGGCGGCAGGGCGGCGGACCGGTCGATAAATCGCAGCGAGTACTCGAAACTCCAGTAGGTGTTTTTGGGAATTTCAGGATAGACCAACAGAATATTTTTCAGCCGGTACACGGTTTCCCCCTATCGGTGATTGGAACTTTTCATAACGGTCATTCAGGTGCTTGACGAATATGTTGACCTGCGGGAAGTTCATCTCGGAGGGGATTATAACCAAGGAGAAAGGGAAGAATACAATATTAAAATAAACTGTTACATTTGTTTTACAAAGAAGGGAAATAAGGACGAGCGGAAAAAAGTGTAGTCCGGTATGGCGCAGGATGTGGGCGCGTGTTCAAGATATTTACACCACGAAGCCGTTGTATAAAGGAACCGGCCTGGACCTGGTTGACGAGGTAATTGATATTGGCTTTACGGCACGAATATCTGCCGACGAAACATATTTTTCGGCCCCGCTTCCAGGAAACCAACCGCTCACCAATTCATCGCTGTGGGCCTTGAGTTCGATTGTTACATTCTCGAATCCTGCTTCTTCCAAAAAGTATCGGAGTCGATCCGTATGTTCTGCACCGGCAATGCACCCGGTTATCAGTGCCGCCTGTTCGCGCATGGAATCCGGCATTTCGGCTGTCGCGACCACATCGGAAACAAATAGACGGCCCCCCGGTTTCAACACACGGCAAGCATCTCGAAAGACCTGCTGCTTTTCGGGTGAAAGGTTGATCACGCAGTTGGAAATTATGATATCCACGCTGTTATCGGCAACAGGCAAGTGCTCGATCTCCCCCAATCGAAATTCGACATTGGTAATGCCCATCTTCGCCGCGTTGCCTCTGGCTTTCGATAGCATCTCGGGTGTCATGTCCACACCAATCACGCATCCCTTTTCACCGACCTTTTGCGCAGCAAGAAAGCAATCGAACCCTGCCCCACTGCCTAAATCCAGCACGACATCACCGGGCTGGAGTTCACCGATGGCGGTCGGGTTGCCGCAGCCCAAACCGAGATTGGCGCCTTCGACAACGCTGCCCAGTTCCTTGTCGGAATAGCCCATGATCCGGTTCACCTGCTCGATGCTGTCGAAATTCGACCCGCAACACCCGCCGGCAGCGTGGGGCGTGCACCCACAGCCCGTTCCTGTCACCACTTGGGTATATCGACCTCTTACCATTTGACGCAGCGTATCCGCATTTTCATTTTTCTCGGCATTTTCATTTTTCATGGCGGATCTCACCTATTTTTGGATATTCGCTTTCAAAAGGGCGAGCCCCTCTTCCCGGGCCTTGAGAATGGTCTTGATGGCTATGCCGTCAAATTCCGGACGCGGCAGGATATGCGCATTGAGGGCTTTTCGATACAGCAGGTACTCATCCTTGCCGGATATGTTGGCCGTGACTTTTTCCACATAGAGAAAATCGTCGATCGGACCGTTCTTCCCATTCTGATTGCCCTCGGAAAGGTCCACCCGTTGGTCTTCGAAAACGAGGAAACAGTGCACCATGGGCAGGTACGGAAGATTGTACCGGTCCAGGATGGGCTTTGTCCCGGTCACGAGTGTTTCGGTCATGGCATAGATGCCAATGTGTTTGTTGATGACGATTCCCAACTCGGCGGCCAGCGTGGCAATGACCGCATGCTTGGTCGTGCAGCTGCCCATCTTCTCCGTAAACAGGATCATCGGATCTTCCCGGTCGGAGTTATAGCCGTAAGGCAATTCATGCACGTAGCGGCAGGCATGATGGAAATCGTCAATGCCCATGCTTAGAAAAGTGCGGGCCATGGGTCCGTTATCGATGATCGGCTTTTCGGGAAACACCGTATAGGGCTGCATACTTCTCTGTCCCTTCGTTTGGGTACGCAAAAATAAAGCAAAACAAAATCAGGAGCACTCTTCCAATCCGGCAGGTTTGTGGCGAACATGGCAGACGCCGGTCACCGTGTTGACCGCATGGGGGAAATACCTCCGTTTGAACCAGAACGCTACATTTACCAGGCCGATCAGCACCGGCACCTCGACCAGGGGGCCGATTACCGCGGCAAAGGCCTGGCCGGAATCAATGCCGAACACGGCAACGGCAACGGCAATGGCCAGTTCGAAATTGTTGGAGGCCGCCGTAAAGCTCAACGTGGTAGACTGTTCATAGGTGGCGCCCACCTTCATTGACAGATAAAAACTAAAGTTTCGCAGTAACGCATCGACTTTGTTCAGCGATGAGATCTTCTATGATATCAATAAAATGAAAAAGCAAATCAGGTTCGATACGGTGCGAAAGTATATCACTTGACTTGAAAATCAGTTCTTTGACACGGCCCCAGACGGCACGACTGAACATCCATAATGACTGATCGTCTGACGTTTGCCGAAACAGCGGGCCAACGCAGATGTTCAGCCCGTGTTTTATCTGGATGTAGACCAATATCAGATACCGGATCATTACCAGGCTCTGGCTGGCGATCAAGGCGTCAAACGTATTGCTTTGCTCTTTTCCCATGTAAAGCATCTGCTTGGCATCTTTAAAGTATACTTCGATGGCCCAGCGACGGGCGTAATAGTCAAGAATCCTGGACGGTTCCAGGTCGGTATCGGTGCAAAGCAGGACCTGCCACTGTTTGCGACCATCGGAAACGAACAGTACTCGAACCGAGCCGGTCTTTTTCAACGTGACGTCGAGGCATGCGCCCTTGATCGTGCGATCCTTGATCCAGATGGTCTGTTTCTTGGCGACCTGTTGCCATAGTTGTTTGAGTGTGTATGCGCCACCTTGATAACCGTATTTGACCCGGTTGCGCTTTAATCGGCAGATGACGCCATAACCGACATCGACGATGCGATGGATGATATCGTCGTGGGCAAACCAGCTGTCGAACAAGACGAAGCTGGCATCGATGCCCGACTTCCAGGCCCTGTCGAGCATCTGAACCAGAACGTCGGTTTTTTTACTCAGGGCTTCTTTGCGTCGTTTCCATCCGTTGGTACGCTTGTCGATATCCCGCATATCGGTGTTGGGCCGGTGACTGGATGTATGAAAGGCACCGTCGATCGGAAAAAAATGCAACCCGTCATGAAAGCCCAATTGCAGATACTGGTTGCCAAGAATGGAGCGCCTGACTTTGTGATCGAAATGATAGCTGACCAATTCGATCTCTTTGCCCGATTTGGGGCAGATGGAGTCATCGGCGATCAACACTTTTTCTTTAAAGGGAACCTCTTTACTCATGGCAATAATCTTTGATGCCAGCAATTGGACCAGTTTGCGCCAGTTGAAACGTTCATTGTTCAAGAACCGATAGAACGTGTCTTTATGGGCCTGGACGTAATTTTGTAGATAGCCGCCATTACAGAAACTGCTGAGGCTTCGTTTGAGAAAAGGCAGTAGTACGAAAACAAATATGAGCGAGAGTGTTTCATAGCCTCTTTTTTTGGTGATGTTGCTTTGTCGGGCCAATGAGCGGAACTTGAGTTCGGTGAACGCACGATTGAGTTCATGGTCGTCAATGATCCGGCCCGAATCAGATTGTTTTTGCAAGGAGAGGGAAAATGTATTAGGGTGATTCATAGCGGTTCTTTCTTTAGTGATATTAGGTGTTTGGCGATGTCTAATATACTAAATTCAGAGCCGCTTTTCAATTATTTTCTTAATATTTTCAGATTATTATCCCTCTAAAATGTCCGAATTTTAACTGCGAAACTTCAGTAAAAAGAAACAAAAAACATCGCCACGAAATAGATGCAAAGGGGAATGGCGATGCGAAACACATCCAACGGAAGCTGGACGATGTGTTCCCCTTTGAGGGAAAACATCACCAGAATGGTGAAGAGCAGCGCAATCAGGGTGATCGGGCTGATCCTGGGAATAAACGTTTGTTCGTACCACTGGGCGCCTTTGAGTTTTAAACCGATGAAGCGGGAAGCCATCCCGCCGATGAACGGGATGCCCAGATAAATAAAGACGCTCTCGGCAATCTGACCGATGGAGATATTGACCACCATCCCCTGCATGCCAAACCAATGCGGCAGGACCGTGATGAATACGTAGGCGTACACCGAGAAGAAAAGCACCTGGAAAATCGAGTTGAATGCCACCAGCCCGGCGCAATACTCGCGGTCTCCGGCAGCCAGGTCATTCCAGACGATTACCATGGCAATGCAGCGGGCGAACCCGATCAGGATCAGGCCGACCATGTACTCATGGTTTCCAGAGAGAAAGGCGATGGCCAATAGGAACATCAGCACCGGGCCGATGACCCAGTTCTGGACCAGGGAGAGGAAAAGCACCTTGAAGTTGCGGAATACCCGCGGCAGCTGTTCGTATTTCACCTTGGCCAGCGGCGGGTACATCATCAGGATCAACCCGACGGCAATGGGGATGTTTGTGGTTCCCACCTGAAAGTAGTCGATCACGTCCCGGACGCCGGGGAAAAGATATCCTCCGATGACCCCGGCAAACATCGCCAGAAAAATCCAGAGGGTCAGAAATCGATCGAGGAAAGAGAGTTTTTTGGTTTGTGAATCAGCCATGATTGCATTCCTCTATTTGCTCCAAAAGGATTTGGCTTTCAGGAATCACTGGCAGCAAGCGGTCTCCAAAGGTACCGACAGAATTCGCGCCAGTTTTTCCCGATCCGCCTTGATCTCCGGCTCATCCGAAACGGAGCGAACGATCCAATCCAGGGCTTGCGTCACGATTTCCGGCGCATCCGGCCCGCGATTCAGGCGATAATGCATCCAGCGCCCATCTTTACGCGCCTTGACCAGGCGTGCATTTTTTAGCAGAAACAAATGCTTGGAAACCGTCGAGGGCGCCAGTTCAAGCAGTTCGTTGATGTTGCAGACGCACAATTCATCGTGAGCGTGCAGCGCCAGCAGAATTCTGATTCTGTTTTCGTCGGACAGGGCTTTGGTGACATTCATGAATGAAAGCATATTATACCCCTCAATTCGCCAATTAACGAAATATAGAAAATAATAGAACCCTTTTAATCTTTGTCAAGCGTCATTGAAAAAGCACCCGTCTCCGTATTTAACAATCTTAATCGTGGCGGAGCATCAAAATTGGTGTTGTGGCATTAGAGATGCGGCAGCTGATGTGGAAAACTCGATAATTTTGGATTATCGCGCAAAAAAAGATCAATGAGTTACCGGCATATCCGATGATGACCCATTGAGGATTCTTTATATGCCGGATCTTCCTTCGGCATATCTGCCGATCTCGATTTCCAGTTCCAAACGTTTTTTCAGGTTCCGCAAAACCTTCAGGCGGGTTTTCTGACCGGGGTGCATTCGTTTTAACATTCTCTTGTAATCGTAAAACCCCACGTGTCGATCCCGGGAACCGGGCACTGCATAGATCAGGTCCCCGGGTTGAAATCCGGCCTCTTGCGCAGGGCTTCCGGCAACGACGTCGATTACGGAAAGCTGAACGTCTTCAATTTCTCTTTCGTAAGGTTGTGAATAGGCAAAATAGAATCCGGTCCAGGGGTCTCCATGTTTCCTCACATAGGGGAATTCATCCAGATAGGACTTGAGCGGTGCCAGCGTTACCGGGATTTTTTTCTGCCTGCCGTTTCTCCTGACGATGACATCGATACGGTCCCCGGCTTGGAACCGTTTCATCATTTCCCAATCCTGATATGGCTCGGTAATTGTCGTCCCATCGATCGATATCAAAATATCCTTGTCCTGGATGCCGGCCTCTTTTGCAGGGCTGTCCCATTCCGGGCTGATTTGAAAGGGACCGCTTCCCTTATAAAATAGCGGATAGGTAATTCCAAGAAACGCCTGTTGACCCTGCTTGGGATAATACCGGTTCATTTTCAACAGATAGTCCTTGAAGGCAAACATATACGGGTGGGCCATGCTGATGAGATGCCAGGTGGGGCCGCCCATCATCAATGTGCGGGACATGGTGTTGATATCGATATGCCAGCCGCTGTCGGAACGTACAAAAAAATAGGGGCATTGGCAGATAAATGCATCGATGGAGGTGTTGAACGGCGCCATGACAACGGCATATTTGCCTTGCTGCCGAACCACATATTGCTTTCCCCGGGAGGCTTCGTACTCGGCACGCCGCTGGCCGGAACTGGTTCGCCAATGCCGGTAGAAAACTTTTGACTGGTCCGAATAAATATCCAGGGTTTTGTCTTTATTATTCAGGGCCAGGGTTTCCATGTAGCGTTCAAATGCTTCACGGGGCGTGGCCTGCGGTCCGAAATACCGCTTTCGCTCCGGTGATGTTTCCGGTATCGACTTGTTTGCTTCCCCGCCGAAGGTAAAGGTTATGCTCGCACCGGCCCCTTGGGAATAATACGGTTGATCATATTCCGGCGACGCCGCATCGCGCACTTCATTGACCAAATCTTTTCGATACAGTCGTTCCAGAAAATTTTCCAGTGTTGCCAGCAGGCCTCGATCCCAGTCCGCCTGCTCCAGGAATTCCTTCAGAAATTCTCTTTCCACCTGCCCGATATAGATATCCGGATATATGCCTTCCAGATCGTACCCGACCTCAATTTTAATCTGCCGCTCCTTTTCAGCGATCAGGATCAGGATGCCCTTTTTCCCCTTTGTGCGTTTGCCGATTTCCCACTGGGTGAACAACTCGGCCGTTCTCGAAACGATTTCTCTACCGTTCAGGGAGGGAACGATCAGCACGACGAAATCCACATCGAAATGCTTTTGGATGCTGTATCCCTCATCGTTCACGCTATCGACGAGGTCGGACGGCAGTGACCGTGTGTAGTCAAAGCACCAGCGCTTGTCGGACGGCCGATGATCCGGCAGGGCCCAGCAGATCCTGACAGGCGCACTTTGCAAAACAAGGAATGCGAAAAATGTCGCGATGAGAAATTTCTTCATACGTTTCGCTTTGAATACGAAATGGGGTATCTCCTATTTCTTTGCATCCAGCCACTGGTTGAGATTCATCACCCTCAAGGGGTGGCTGTCCTGGTAGGTTCGTGTCCGGTCCCGATGGTGGTAAAAGCGGTTTTTGTATGTGTCTCGACGCGGATCGAGCTTGAGAGACTCGCTATAAAGCCATGCATACGTGTAGGCCAAATAGAAATGTGCATAGCAATTGTCCGGTTTTAAGGCGAGGGCCCGTTCGAAAGCATCTGCCGCCTCTTTGTATTCTTTTTTTCGATAGCAAATGTAGCCCATGAAGTTGTAGCCGAATGCATCGCCGGGGGCGCGTTTCAGATATTCCTCAAGCATGTTCAGGGCCGTATCGTACTGGTAATGCGCATTGACGTGGGCGATGGCGAGATATTTATACGGCCGGGGATCGTCGGGATTTTCAGCCCGGGCTTTTTTCAGCAGGGCGATGCCCTTGCGGCTCATGGATACGATGGTGTACAGCCTTCCCAGGGTAATGAGCGCATCGAAGTCCTCCGGATTGGCCTGGTACGAGGCCTCCTTTTTCAGAATCCGGTTGGCCAGTTCAACATCCCGTCCGATGGTGTAAAGATCGTCTCCTTCCAGCGGGATGTCCTGCCCCTTATACTGAAAAGCATCCATTAAAAGCCCCATATGCGGATGTTCGGAAAACTCCACCCCCCATTCCGGGGCCGGTCCCATGCGGATGAAACGGCGCTGATGGACCAGATCGAATTGCCATCCCTCGGAAGTCCGGCACAAAAGAAAGGGGGAATTGTCCCATCCTTTTTTCCTGCCGAACCAGACCACCGCGTAATCGCCTTCACGACGGATTTCATAAGATTTGTTGGCGTAGGTCCGGAACTCTTTTTCAAAACGGGAGTCCGGCATGTTGGTAAAGTCGCGGTAAGTGAGCCGGGCCAGGGGTGTGATCACGCCGACATAGGGATCGCGCACCTTTTCCTGCCAGCGCCGGATCATGGTTTTCCAAGCCTCATCGGGCGTTTGTCCGGCAGGGTAATCGTTGTTGACGGCTCCCGAAAATTGAACCTGCTGGAAGTCCTCGTCCAGATCCCGACGCGCACCGGCTCCCTGGGACAGGTATTCGGTATCCAGCCGATCGATGTCCGCCGGCGTATACCCTCCCCGGTATTTGACCTGGGAGCGGGCTTCCAGTTCCTCCATCACGGCAATCAGGCCGATTTCCAATTCTCCGGCGGCAAAACGCGGCTGCAATTGCAGGTCTTCGATATATCCCGTAAACATATCCGTGAAGACATCTTCCAGTTCCAGACCGACCTCCAGCTTGACCTCTTTGGTGTCGTCCACCAGCAGCAGAAGAATTCCCCGGCCCTGATTGTCTCTCCCGATATCCCAATTGCTAAAGAGTTTTGCTGCGGCCTGGTTCACCGAGTATTTCTCTTGCAGTGACGGCACGGCGGCGATGAGGATTTCAATATGGTAGCGATCACGGATGGTGCTCAGGTACAAATCAGTGGACTCGGTGACGTCCTGCATGAGTCCCACATAATCGAAAATCCGTCTGTCGTCATCCGGTCGTTGTTTGATGATCTTTTCAAGGTCGAACGGGTGCTCCCCTGAACAGGCGAGCAGCCCTGCCAACACCACAACAATAAAGATTCGCATTTTTATCGATGCGCTAAAATTTCGCTTTGACCGGTTCATAGGCCTCTTCTTTAGCTTCGAAATACTCGGCTTCCTGGTAGCCGAAAATGGGAGCGATGAGGACTCCGGGAAATTTTTCAATTTTTGAATTGTAAGAACGAACCGCACTGTTAAACCGCTGTCTGGCAACGGAAATCCGATTTTCCGTTCCTTCGAACTGGTCCTGCAAGGCTAAGAAATTGGTGGAGGCTTTCAGGTCGGGGTAGTTTTCCACAAGTGCAAAGATGCCTCGGATGGACGAGGTCACCTGGGCCTGGGAGGTCTCAAGGGCCTTCATGGTCTCAGGGGTATATCCATCTTTGGCAAGTCGGTCCAACGTGTTCTGGGCATGGGCCCGGGCCTCGGTTACCGCCGTCAGGACACTCTTTTCGTGGGCCGCATATGCCTTGACGGTTTCAATCAGATTCGGCATCAGGTCCAGACGCCGCTGACAAACGGCGCCGATCTGAGCCTCGGCCTCCTCCACGCGTTTGTCCGCATCCACGATGCCGTTGTGAACCAGTATGAGTGCCACGCCGAAAATCGCAACGATTGCGATAAACGATGCCGCCAGCAACAGGGTAATCTTGGTATTCATCGTTGACTCCTTGGTTTTAACAATAGGTTGCCTTGTCAAAAGAAAAAATCAGGGCGACAGCGGAAAACGGGAAGGTTTCAAGCAGTCCGTTGTAATTGCCCGCATTGTGGTTATGCCATTTCGTGATGGCGGTAATCCGATTTTCGGTCTCCACCAGTTGATCGAACAACTGCTGAAAATTCCGATCGGATTTGATTTCGGGATAATCTTCTACCAGGGCTTCAATGGCAGATGAGGAGCGATCCGATTCCCGATCACCACCGGCGGATTTCCCGGCCGATTGGGAGCGCTCAAGCGTCACTTTTTCGTGGATGCCGGACTCATGTGTCGAAAATTTGCCGATGCATTCCCAGATCTGGGGGACCAGGGAATCCTTTCGATCCATTTCATTGACCATCAGCGCGAGGGTTCGCGCAATCCCTTCTTTTTTCCAGGCCAGGGTATTGAACATGACAAGCAGTACCACCGCCAGGCACCCGAATGTGATGAGCACCAATAGCAACAGGAAAAACAGAGGCTTATTCCCGGTGCTGAATACTAAAACGGCAAAGATGAAGAGAAGGAGAAAGCCGGACACAATCAGAAATCCTTTTGTTGAAGGTTTCTGGGTGTTTTTCGGTTCAGCGGGTTGTCGTCCGGTCTTTCGCTGATTGGATTCCTTTACGGAGTCGCTGAGCATCCGGGCCTGCTCCGTGCTCAGAATCCCCTGCTCCCGCATTTTTTCAATATGATCGAACGCTTTCATAGCGATTCCCCATGGTTTACAGATTTCGAATGATATTGGCCGCACTTTCGGGACTGAGCTTCCCCTCTTCCACTTTCTGAAGTATTTTTTGCTTATAGGTATCCTGATCGCCGGAAACCTGCTTCATCTTCCGGATAATGGCGTTCAGCCGGGAACGAATGGTCGGATAGGTGACTTGCATGATGTCTGCCATTTTTTTCAGGCTGCCGCTGTTGAGCACGAAAAGTTCGATAAAAAGCTGTTCGTCTTCCGAAAGCGAAAGAATCGGAGACGTGAAAAATTCACCCTCGATACTGATCTCGCATTGGAGGCATTTGAGTTTCTGCACTTTCATGCTGCCGCCACAAAGCGGACAATGATCGATATTCATGGATACTTTCCTCCCTTGGAAAGGGTTCTATTTTAATTTTAATAAACTTGTCAAGCATATTATTTTAATTTTATAAAACTTTATCCACCTATAATTTTATTATTGAAGAAAAGACTCTGGGGATGAAATGCAATCCGGGAATCGTTTGGGGTGTTGCATGGGGCTGTCCAATCGCAGACGAATCTGATACACAGTTTCCTTTATCGAGGAGACGGTTATGAAGAATCTGCTGCTGTGGATCATGGAAACGAGGCCCCAGTTCCTTACGCTTTCGGTCGTGCTTGCCTTTCTCGGGACTGCAATCGCCTGGTACTATGGCCCCGTCAATTTCGGGTACGCCCTGCTGGCCGGCTTCGGCCTGATGCTGACCCATGGCAGCGTCAACGCCATCAACGATTATTTCGATTACAAAAGCGGCATCGACCTGAACGTCGAGCGGACCCCCTTCAGCGGTGGCAGCGGGCTCGTGCCCGAGGGTAAACTCCCGTTGAACCAGACCCTCTGGGTGGGAACGGTCACCTTCGTGGTTGCCCTGCTGATCGGCATCTTTTTTATCGCCATAAAGGGCTGGCTGTTGCTGCCGCTTATCGTTGCAGCCGCCCTGTGCCTGGTCCTCTACACGCCGGTGATTCTGAAAACGCCCTGGCCCGAATGGTCGCCGGGGCTGGGGTTGGGCATCCTGCCGATCCTGGGCTTTTATTTTGTCCAGGCCGGCAGGTATGACTGGGTGGTCCTGATTGCCTCGGTTCCCAGCGGCATCCTGGTGCACAACCTGCTCCTGCTCAACGAATTTCCGGATGTCGAGGCCGACAGGAAGGGCGGCCGGAAAACCACCCCGGTCCTGTTCGGCATGGATGCCGCGGCCAGGTTATTCAGCATCGCCACCATGGCGGTGTATGGCTGGATTATCGCCTGTGTGCTGGCAACCTTTGTACTCGGCAGGGTGGTCATGCCGGTATATTGCCTGATTGCACTGCTTGGCCTGCCATGGGCCGTTAAAGCCATGCGGGGATCAAAGGAATATCGCGACAGGGGCAGACTGATTCCAGCCATGGCGGACAACGTAACGTTTATTCTGCTCACCCATGTTCTTTTGGGAGTCGGCTATATCCTGGAAAAGCTGTTTCCACTATTCTGAATCCATGGGTCGGCAAAGGAGTCCTGGAAGTCATGCACATCGATCCCGAGCGCATTGCCGCGCTCAATGACCGACCCATCCAAAAAGGCGGCTGGGTGCTGTACTGGATGCAGCAGTCCCAGCGGGTTTACGACAACCCGGCCCTGGAAACCGCCATTTTCCATGCCAACCGCCTGAATCTGCCGGTACGCGTCATTTTCATCCTCACCGACCGCTATCCGGAAGCCAATCTGCGGCACTACCGCTTCATGCTGGAAGGTCTTGCACAAACCCGTGAGCAGCTGGCCCGCCGTCGAATCGGCATGCAGGTGATCAAAGGCGACGATCCCCAAGCGGCGCTCACCCCCCTGCTGAAAAAAGCAGCGCTGCTGGTCTGCGATGTGGGCTACACGCGCCATCAGCGAACCTGGCGCCGGGCCGTTTCGCAGTCCTGCCACTGCGGCGCCCTTGCTGTTGAAGGGGATGTGGTCGTGCCGGTGGCCGTCACCTCGCCCAAGGCCGAGTATGCGGCCCGGACCATCCGGCCCAAGATTCACCGCCGCCTGGAACGCTTTCTGGCCCCCTGCCCCCGCTACCGTCCCGAACACCCATCGGATGAAAATTCATGGCCGGGGCTGGACCTGGCCGACATCGACGGCATTATAGAGGGGCTCGATCTCGACCATTCCGTGCCTGCCGCCTCGGTTTTCTTCAAAGGAGGCCCCGAAGAAGCCCGCAAGCGTCTGCAGGATTTCATCTCCCGTCGTCTGGCCCGCTACACGCGCAACCGCAACCAGCCCCAGACCGACGACATCTCCCATATGAGCCTCTACCTGCACTTCGGCCAGATCTCGCCGGTGGCCCTGGCCCTGGCCATCCGCGATGCATCCACCGGTGCCCAGGAGGACCGGGACGCCTACCTGGAAGAGTTGATCGTGCGCCGGGAGCTGGCCGTCAATTTCGTCCATTATACACCGGACTACGACCAATACACCTGCCTGCCCGCCTGGGCCCGGAAAAGCCTGGCCGAACATGCCACGGACATACGCCCGATTGCCTACGACCGGCAGACCCTGGAGGCGGGCCGGACCCACGATCCCTACTGGAATGCCGCCATGGCCGAGATGCGCGCCACCGGATTCATGCACAATTACATGCGCATGTACTGGGGCAAAAAAGTCCTGGAGTGGTCCCCATCGCCCCAGGAGGCCTACGACACGCTGCTTTTCCTCAACAACCGGTACTTCATCGACGGCCGCGACCCCAATTCCTTTGCCGGCGTAGGCTGGGTTTTCGGGCTGCACGACCGCGCCTGGTTCCAGCGGGATATTTTCGGCAAGGTGCGCTACATGGCTGCCTCGGGCCTCGAGCGCAAGTGCGACATCCAGGCCTACGTCGAAAAGGTGGCGGCCCTTTGCCGCAAGGCCGACCGGTCTCAATACTGAAGTATCCAGGGCAATCGCAAGTAACCCTGAAAGGATGATTTATGCACCCCTCACCCCGGCCCTCTCCCCTCAAGGGGCGAGGGAGTGCTTTCCTGAAACCTCGAAAGCAGCCGGGTTGGCTTTGTAGCAACCGGAAAACGTTCCCTCTCCCCCGGAGGGAGAGGGACAGGGTGAGGGGGAAATATGGCGTTTCCATTATCATAAAATCTACATGCGATTGCCCTGCTGAAGTATCTTTGTTCGTTTGACACCGGTTGCAAGCGGTGATAATGGATAATCCTTCTTTGCTGGGGGAGCCGGTCGAATCGGCTGAGAGGAGGCTGAAAGCCTCGACCCCTATAACCTGATCCGGGTCATGCCGGCGTAGGGAAGTCAACTGTATAACTTCTTTCTTCCTCCCAGCCGCCCCGGTTCATTCAGCACTCCGGTGGGGTGTCGTTTGTTGATCATCGAAAATGTGACCAAGCATTTCAACGGCCTTCGGGTGGTCTCGGACGTCAGTCTGACCGTGCCGGAAAACGGGTTCACCGTCTTGATCGGCCCTTCGGGCTGCGGGAAGAGCACGCTGTTCGATCTGCTCATGGGGGTGGTGCCCATGGAGACCGGGCGGATCCGATGGCGTCAAAAGGCGGTGCCCGACCTCAATCGCCTGGCGGCCTACATGCAGCAGTCCGACCTGCTGCTCCCCTGGCTGGGGCTGGCCGACAACGCCCGGTTGCCGGCCGACATTGCCGGGGAACCGATAAAGAAATCCGGCCGGCGCATCCTAAGCCTTTTCGACCGGCTGGGACTGGCCGGTTTCGAGAACCACCTGCCGTCCATGGTATCCGGCGGCATGCGCCAGCGCTGTGCGTTGGCCCGCACCCTGATGTTCGGCCGTGAGATCGTATTGCTGGACGAGCCCCTATCCGCCCTTGACGCCATTACCCGCCGCAGCCTGCAGGAGATGCTGGGCCTGCTGCAGACCGATTTCAACAAAACCATTCTCATGGTCACCCACGATATCGATGAGGCGCTGCTGCTGGCCGACGAATTGCTCGTACTGACGCCACCTCCCATGCAGGTCGCGGCCCGCATGGCCCTGGAGCATCCCAAACCGCGGCGCATGGAAGACCCTGCTCTCCTGGCCATCAAAAACCGGGTGCTGGCCATGCTGCAGGAGAAAAGAGCCTCATGAAATCGTCATGGCTTGTACCGATCTGCATTTTGACGGTGCTGTTCTGCCTCTGGGAAGTCGGCAGCCGGATCAGCGGCTTGCCCGCTTTCATCCTGCCCGCGCCCAGCCAAATTCTCAAGGTGTCGGTGATTCACGCGCCCCAACTGCTGCCCCACGCAGGCGTCACCCTGATGGAAATTGTCGCGGGCATTGCCCTGGCGCTGGCCGTGGCCGTTCCGCTGGCTGTGATCATGTTCGCCCGGCCCTCCCTGGAAAAAGCCCTGGCCCCATTCCTGGTGGCTTCCCAGGCCATCCCGGTTTTTGCCCTGGCTCCCTTGCTGGTCGTCTGGCTGGGCTACGGCATGGCCAGCAAGGTGCTGATGGCGGCCGTGATCATCTTTTTTCCCATCACGGTCAGCCTGCTGGAAGGATTAAAAAGCTGCGATCACGCCTATCGCGTCCTTTTTCGTCTGATGGGTGCCAGTTTCCGGCAGACCCTTTGGCGGCTCTACTGGCCCTGGGCCCTGCCCTATTTCTTTTCCGGGCTGCGGGTGGGGGTGTCGGTAGCCACCATCGGAGCGATCATCGGCGAGTGGGTCGGCGCCCAGCAGGGTTTGGGATATCTCATGATCCAGTCCAATGCCCGTTTGAAAACCGACTGGGTCTTTGCCGCCATACTCTGGCTGTCCCTGATGGGGCTGGCGCTCTGGCACGTGGTGGGCTGGCTGGAACACCGGTATCTGTCATGGAAAGCCCCATCCGATCAACCATCTATAGGAGAAACGATTCAATGAAACGCATTCTGTTCGCCCTGATTCTCTGCACCGGTCTGGCCTGGAACAGTCCGCTTTGGGCCGAAACGCCTTTGACCCTCATGCTGGACTGGTTTCCCAATGTGGACCACCTGCCCATTTATGTGGCCCGGGAGAAGGGCTTTTTTGACGAGCAGGGGTTGGCTGTTGAAATTCTCAGCCCGTCGGATACGGCCGACGCCCTGAAACTGGCCGCCGCCGGAAAGGTCGATCTGGCCGTCTCCTACGAACCCCAGACGGTGATGGCCGCGGCCAGCGGAATCGACGTACGCGTCGTGGGCCGGCTGATCGAGCATCCGTTGACCACCCTGCTCTATCTCAAATCCGGCGGTTTCACGAAACCGGCCGACTTGAACGGCAAAACCATCGGATACACGGTTCCCGGCCTGATGGATGTTCTCATGGATGCCTTCGCCAAGGTCAACGGCATCGAAAACTACCGCCTGGTCAACGTGGGATTCTCCATCGTACCGGCCTTGAGTGCCGGACGGGTGGACGCGGTCATGGGGCCGTTCAAGACCTACGAGACGGTGACCATGGCCGCCGAGGGCCTGGAGGCGGGATTCTTCGAGCTGGAGAAATGGGGCATCCCCGACTACGACGAACTGGTCTTTATCTGCGGCGCCGAGACCCTTGCCCGTGAGAAAAAACGGATAGCGGCTTTCGTGAAAGCGGTGGCCCGGGGAATCGAGGTGATCGAGGCATCGCCCGAGGCTGCCCTGGCAGCCTATTTTCAGGCCGTTCCCGATGCCGACCGCAAGGTCGAAACGGCCGCCTTCGACCTGACGCGGCCCTATTATGCCAAGGGGCAGGTGTGCGATCCCGATCGGTGGCAGGCCTTTGCCGATTTCGCCCTCAAGCACGGCCTTATCGAAAAACAGGTGAACGTGGCGCCCCTGCTGACACCTCTGGCTGTGGAGTAACCGCATCCGGCTATCTCATCTCTAATCCCCATGTTTGCATGAGGTTACAGGATACGTGGGAGCGGCTTCCAGCCGCGATTCGTCTTCTCTTATCGCGGCTGGAAGCCGCTACGCCCCCCTGACACAAAATACAGGTTGGGTCACACCACCGGCTTCAGTGCCGAGGCACGGAAGCCGTCCCCCTGCACGCCATCGAACCCCAGGAGATTGAGGAGTTCGCGTGTATCGGCATCCTCCACGCAGGTTGCAATTAACCGGATGCCCAGTTCGTGGGCGATATTCGCCGTAGAACGGATGAAAAACCGGTTTTCCGGGTTATCGGCCACGTTGACCAGGTAGCTTCCGTCCATTTTCAGATAGGCCAGCCGATGATGGACCAGATAACCAAAGGAACGCGGTCCCAGACCAAAGTGATCCAGCCCGAAGCATCCGCCCGCCGCCCATAGCTGTTTGATCGGTTCCTCCAGATCCGGCAGATTGTTGATAAAATCGAATTCCCGGCACTCGAAAAACAGTTCGCCCATCGCATCGGGCCGTTCTTTCAGGATACGGCACAGCCATTCCATGAAATCCGGATCGGTCAACGAGGTTGTCGACAGGTTGACCGCTACGCTGCCGGCAGCGGGTTTTGTCATCTGGGCCATGACCCGTTCTACGACCAGCCGGTCAATGGCGGGGACCACGCCCATTTCTTCGGCCAGGGAGAGGAACTGACCGGCGGGCAGCCGGTTCCCGGTGTCATCGACGATTCGAACCAGCGCTTCCCGGTGAAGTACCGCCAAATCCGATGTTGCCAATACCGGCGACCATTCCACTTCGATGTCGCCTTTTTCCAGTCTGCGTCTCAGCATACCGCGCAGGGCATCGGCCCCATGCTCCTTGGACCGGGCTCCGTGGATCGACGTCATCCGCTTCCATGCGACAGCTCCCCCCCGGCTGGCAGAACGCTGGGCATGGTCGGCCAGGGCCAGCAACTGCGCCCTGGATTCCTTGCCGGTATACACGCCAATGCCGCAACGGACGACAAAGGGCTCGTCATGGCCGATCTTCTCATACAAGCCGGCCATTTCTGCGAGGATGCGATCGGCCAGTGCCTCCTGGGACTCCTTGTCCCACAGGTTCGACAGGATGCCGAACTGGGCGCCGGTCAACCGGGCCAGGGCATACTCCTGCCCATAGCGCTGGCATTGGGTCTCGATCAAACTGGCCATGCGTCGCAGGGTCTGGTCTCCGGCCATGTGGCCATGTTTGTGGTTGAATGCCTGAAAATTCTCGACGTGAATCAAATACAGGGCCCCCTTGGGAAACGCGTCTGGTGTGCGAAGCAGATGGCGCAGCCGGGACTCGAAGGCCGTGCGGTTGGCCAGGCGGGTGACGGGGTCGCGGTAGGCGCTGTCTCGCAGGGTCTCGATAAACCGCGTCTGCTCTTCGAAACTGGTCTTCAGCGTGCGCGACATCCGGTTCATGGCGGCGGCTACCTGTCGCAATTCCCGACTTTTCGGCAGGGGCTCCAGCACGGGAAATTCGCGTCTTTCGATGCCAACGGCCATCTTCTCCAAAGCCAGCAGTTGGTTAAGAAGAAATCGCAGCAGCAACGCCAGGGCCATGGTGCCGATCACGTAGGCCGCCCCCATCCAGAGCAGAACGCCTTTGAAATTCTCCCACAGCTGCGCATAGGCGAACCCGGGATGGCACTGCACCTCGACCTTTCCCGCCTGTCGCCAACCGGACATGACCAGGGCGTCTCCGGCGGGCGGATCCAGCGTCAGGGCTTCGACAAACCAGGCGGGTACGTCTTTGATGCTCAGCTTCAGGCTGCGCTGGACAAGGATCTTGCCTTGCATGTCCACCATCCGGATCTGCCGGTAATAGCCGCGATCGAAGATGGCGTCGATCATGGATTCCGCTGCCGTGCGCTCATCCGGAGAAGCGGTGGAGGAGAGTGCCAGGCCGAGAAATGTCGCCGTATCCTGGGCATGGGTTGCCAGTTGGGCCTCTAAAAAACGGCGGCTGCTGCCGATCTCCGTTCTGAAGGTACCGGCCAGAACGATGAACAACATGCCCGACAGCAGCAGCATCAGTGCACGGGAAATAGACATGCGAACTCCTTTTCTACGAAGTCGTCAATTTTCCATCCGTTTCAGCAGGTCCTGCCACTTATAAATATGATCGGGTCCACCGATCCGCGCGCCCCGGTCGCGTTCCCGGGCTTGCCACAGCCCGTTGGCATTGAAGCTGTATGTCGGCACCAGGTCGCTGCGGGCCGACGCCGGTTTGATTTCGGGAATCAGATTATCCAGCACCAGGGGCTCCGCTTCAGGATCGGGGTAATAAACCAGCACCAGGTGCGGTACGATGGTGAGCGACGCTCCTCCGGCGTAGGCCCGCACATAGGTCAGGCGCAACCGGTCTTCGGGAACGGCCATCATCTTCAGGCTGAAATATTTGGCGATGGCAAAATCTTCGCAGTCGCCCCCGGCCACGGCCAGCAGTTCCACCGGCGTGGCCCAATAGTCCCGCTGCCCCCAATTGGCCGAATCCGCGACATTGGCCATCTGGTTGAAGAATTCGTTGACCCGCTCCAGTTTGATCCGTTCGGCTTGATCGGAGAAAACGCTCATCAACTTCTCCCATTCCATCACGCGCGTCATGGTTCGGTCGCCATACCGGTCCCGGATGCGGTTTAAAAATTCTTTGCTGAAAATGGGATCGCTGCCGGTGAAACAAACCGCGGCTGTAAACAGCAACAGGGCGATGAGGATGAATGGGAATCGAATCTGCACGGCCGGCAGCTTAACCTACCCTTGTTAAAATAGAGTTAGCTGGAAGAAACGGTGGAGCGGTTTTCTCTGGCTGGGGATTCAGGGCTTGTCAATTCGGTAGGTACCGTCCAGGCGGGCAATCATATCGTCATAGCGCGCCATGAGCCGATCTTTTTGCTTTTCGAACTCGGCCTTGTTCAGCTGACCGGTCTTGGCCATCCGTTCCAGGGCCGCCAGCTCGTTGTCATACCATCTGTCCGGATCGAAATTATAGGTCATGTTGGCGGTTCCGTCTGAGAGGCTTCTTATTAGGGTTTCCCACCGAAAAAAACGTTATAGGGGATGGTTTCGCGACGTCCCGGCGGCGTGGTCGGCCATGTGGTTGATCAGCGATGCCGCGTAGCCGGCACCGTAGCCGTTGTCGATATTGACGACGGTGACACCGTTGGCGCAGGAGTTGAGCATGGTCAACAGGGCCGCTAGGCCGCCGAAACTGGCGCCATAGCCGATGCTGGTGGGTACGGCGATCACCGGCTTGTCGGTCAGGCCGGCCGTCACGCTGGGCAGGGCGCCGTCCATGCCGGCCACGACCACCAGCACGCTGGCCGACTGAATTTTCTCCCGTTTGGCCAGCAGGCGATGAATGCCGGCAACCCCTACGTCGGCAAGCCGCTCTACCCGGTTGCCCATCACCTCGGCGGTGACGGCGGCCTCTTCGGCCACGGGGATATCCGACGTGCCGGCGCACATCACCAGGATCGTGGTCCGGGTCGGCGGGACCGGCTGGCGGTTGATCACCGCGATGCGCGCCGCCGCGTGATATTCCACCGGCTCGCCGATGGCCTGCAGGGCCTCATAGACCTTACGGTCCGCCCGGGTGGCCATGATATTGGCACTTTTTTCCAGCAGCCGTCGGGCGATGCCGACTACCTGCTCCACGGTTTTTCCCTCGCTGAAAATGGTCTCGGGATAGCCGCTGCGCAGGGAGCGATGATGGTCCACCATTGCATAGCCCATATCCGCATAGGGCAGGTCCTTCAACGTTTCCAGGGCACGGTCGACGGTAAGGTCGCCCTTTTTTACATTTTCAAGCAGGTTTTTGAGTTGGTTGGCATTCATGGTTACATGCGGTCCTTTGTAAATTATATCTTCTTCCCATCTATCGGCTTTGGTCGCTGTCTGTCAACGGATTCGTTTCCGGCAAAAGACCTTGGGGATAGGAGGCAAAATTCGATGGTAGGATTTAAACCCCATCCGACCCATTCAAACTTGGAGCAGGCGATTGTCGATCCGGCGGACCACAGAATGCAAACAATAAGCTATCGCAGGAATCGGTGGCTTCGTTTTTATGGGATAGCCATGGTGACTCCGCCTTGCCGTGATTTTTTTTCGCTGACCCGTGATAG
The DNA here is from genome assembly GCF_963668215.1 of uncultured Desulfosarcina sp. NCBI lineage: Bacteria > Pseudomonadati > Thermodesulfobacteriota > Desulfobacteria > Desulfobacterales > Desulfosarcinaceae > Desulfosarcina > uncultured Desulfosarcina sp. The sequence continues at coordinate 3,403,224 of NZ_OY764190.1, read as the reverse complement.
ATCCATCCAAACATTTGACAAAAATGCGATTCGAAAGCTAAACTGACATATTACAGATGAGCCAGTCTGATCGATACCCCCGTATTTTGTATTTGCCTTACAACCTGACTTGCCAAGTCAATCAATCGCTGCCTGATTTTTGTTGATTTGCGCCCCGTCGAATCGCTGCCGGTCAATAGATGCCGTAAAGCTGACAGTAGCAGTAATTATCAAATGGGTTTAGAAAGGCGCCATTTATGCGTGAAAAATAAGCACTGTCAAAACAAAGGCGGTGATTATGGCCGGAACACCACTGCAAAAAGATTTGGAAGAAAGAATTCGTCATCTCGAAACAAGAGTGAACGTTCTGGAGAAGACGAAGAATTATTATCGAGCCTTCTTCGATAATAGTTTGTATGGTACCGTTATCCTTGATCCTAAAACGTTACGACCGATCGAGTTCAATGATCAGGTATGCAAACAACTGGGCTATACCCGTGACGAATTCGCCCGGCTAAGCCTGCCTGACCTCGAAGCAAAGGAAAAGACCGAAGAGACACGGGCGCATATTCAGGAGGTCTTCGAAAATGGTTTCGATGACTTTGAAACGCTGCAACGGACAAAACAGGGGAAGATCATCAATGTTCAAGTTACAGCCCAGGTAATTAACGTTGAAGATCAACAAGTTTACCATTGTATCTGGCGGGATATCACCCAACAGAAGATAGCAGAGGAAACGATTCGCAGGAGTGAAAAGCATTACCGGCTACTTACAGAAAACGCGACTGACACGATATGGATGATGCGCCTTGACGGCAAATTTCTTTACCACAGTCCTTCGGTTGAAAAGCTTCGGGGGTATACACCATCGGAGGCCAACCAAATCACCCTGGAGCAGACATTGACGCCCGAAAGCATGTCATTCGTTCGAGATATTTTCCAGGAAGAAAACAACAAGCCTGCGGAAGAGCGATGGGCGGACCGAACCGTAGAATTGGAAATGTACCGGAAAGATGGCAGCACGATTTGGGTGGATGTGTCCGTAAGGGCGCTAATGGATGAAAATGGTAATGTTATTGGCCTGCAAGGCAGCACCCGAAACATAGACGAACGGAAACAGGCGGAAATTTCATTGCTGCGGTCCGAACAGAAATGGCGAAACATTCTCGTCAACACCCCTCAAATCAGCATTTCCTTAGATTCGGATGCAAAAATAATATTTGCCAACGCGCATTTTCAAAAACTGACCGGCTGGAAGGAAGAGGAGATCGTCGGGCAGGATTGGTTTGACATATTCATTCCCGAAGCCATCCGTGAAGAGACCCGATCCTTATTTGACCAAACCATGAGTCAGGAGAATTCTCTTGAATTCTTAACCTATGAAAACGAGATTCTTACAAGGTCCGGGGGGCTTCGTCATATTTGCTGGTCAAATGTTCTTACAAAGAATGCACATGGAAAAATTCTGGATGTCACTTGCCTGGGCCTCGATTTAACGGAGCGCATCCATGCCGAACAGGCGTTGAAAGAAGCCAAAGAAAGATTTCAGGTTCTCGTCGAGAAATCTCCAATGGGGCTGTCTCTGATCGATCCAAACGGCCATTATAAATATCTGAATCCAAGGTTTGTCGAAATGTTCGGGTACTCCATGGAGCAGATTCCTACCGGCAGCGATTGGTTTAAGAAGGCTTTTCCGGATGAAAAATACCGCAGCATGGTCATTGATTCCTGGATCGCGGACAAACAGAATTATGGTGTCGGTGAATCCCGTCCGAGAACCTATATTGTCACATGCCATGACGGTTCAACAAAAACCATCAACTTTAAACCGGTGACACTGCGCTCAGGAGATCAATTTGTAATTTATGAGAATATCAGCGATAAAATAAAACTTGAAGATCAGCTCCGCCAGGCGCAGAAAATGGAGTCCATCGGCACGCTGGCCGGCGGGATCGCCCATGATTTCAACAATATCTTGACGCCTCTGCTGGGATATGCCGAACTGCTCAAGGTGGACCTGCCGGAGGGCAGCCCGTTGCAGAAATATGTGGATGAAATCCTTCGCGCGACCTTGAGATCAAAAGACCTCGTCAAACAGATTTTGACATTCAGCCGTCAATCAGCCCATGAAATGGTGCCCGTCCGCCTCCAGAAGATATTTAAGGAGGTGCTCCATCTGTGCAGATCGTCGATTCCTTCCGATATCGAAATTGACTGGAATGTTAAAGATGACTGTGGGTTGGCAATGGCGGACGCCATCCAGATCCACCAGATTGCCATGAACCTGATCACCAATGCCTATCACGCCGTAGAACCTGCCGGCGGAAAAATAGCCGTTGAACTCAAAGAAGTCGGAATAGAAAGTGGTGACGTTATCAGCAGCCTGCTGAAGCCGGGCCGGTACGCCCTGCTTTCAATTTCCGATACGGGCTGCGGTATTGATCCGGAAATCATGGATAAGATCTTCGAGCCCTATTTTACTACAAAAGAGAAGGGAAAGGGAACCGGCCTCGGGCTATCCCTGGTATACGGCATCATCAGAGAGCATGATGGCGATATCAAAGTATACAGCGAGTTGGGAAAAGGGACGACCTTCAATGTGTATTTACCATTGATCGAAGAAGCCGTTGAGACGGTTAAAGTTAATCCCGTTGAAATGGACATGACGGGCAACGAGCGGATTCTGCTGGTTGACGATGAGGAAGTGATCGTGCGGCTTGAAAAACAGCAACTGGAGCGGCTCGGTTACCATGTAACCTCCTTTATCGCCAGCCCCGACGCCCTGGATGCCTTCAGATCCGATCCGGAAGCCTTTGACCTGGTGATCTCGGACATGACCATGCCGCATATGACAGGCGACCAACTGGCGAAGGAATTGATCGATATCCGGCCGGATATACCGGTTATTATATGCACCGGGTTCAGTGAAAGAATCAACCGGAAGAAAGCTGCCGCCATCGGGATCAAAGGCTTTCTGATGAAGCCCGTCGTCAATTCCAAAATCGCCGCGATGGTCCGCAACGTCTTGGATGAGGCCAAACTAATACGATTACCCCATAAATCCCTGACAACGACCGACGACGCTACGATCACCGACCACCGGCTTAGTGGGTGGTTTGATGAAGCCTCATCCGGAGGGGGCTCAACCCCATACCCTTGAACGTCGAAATTCGAATAAGCATTCTGCCGTTTTTAATTTGGACTAAACCGACCACAATATATTGGGATGATCAGGCACACCCGCGAATATAGATACTGGCAACAAATCGCGAGTTTTAAGCCTTCTGAAAAACCACAAATTTCCTGTACAAATCTTCCGAATTCGATTTTTTAGGCGCAGGACAGCTTTGTTTTTGTAATCTGTACATCCGTCCAAAATGGCCGACCACAAGATGCGGGATGGGTGATGGTCGCCTTGAAATCAAGAGATTGGCAAGTATTATGGAATTTTGATAGGAACAGATAGATTCAATTTTTGTGATCTATCTTGCACCGAATCAAATATGGTTTTCCGCCTCACATCATATGCGGACTAATGTGTTCGAATTGCAATTTGTAATAGCCCAGATTGAATTTGATATTCTGAGGAAAGCCACGCTCTAATCTTTTTATTTCAGCATTAACGATGTGGCGAATATTATCCACATCAATATCTAAATAACTACAAATATTTATAAAGCTTGTGAAGGAATCAAAATCGTTTACTGTCAACCAATACAAGGCTTGGCTTTTGTATATTTCCTGGTCACTATAGGTAGGCTTAAAAATATCTTTGAGGGCACGAGTTAAAATCGCAGCAAACAGTGCCCGGATGGATTTTCCTAATTCTCTTATGTCTGGATTGGTAGAATTATCCATTTTGAATCGGCTATCCGTTTAAATTGATAGAAAATGGCAAGGCCAACTTTAACGCTGCCATAATAGTGCGCTTTCAGAACTTATCATCTAAATTGTGTCTGCTTACCATACCTGCCAAAAGTTCATTTCCCAACCTTTTTTTGGGCTTATTATGGGGGCACTTCCATGGATTTGATGCTCGCGGGAGTGATAAAGGTTTATTCTTTTCTTTGCCGAAAGCACAGCATCATACTTGAATCTCGCCAATTACTCCCTCCATAATGTCCATCTCATATCGTTCTTATTCGTACTGTGAGTGAACTTTGATTTACATGTTAGGCACAGGTAATCTTGTTCCCTGAATCCGCCAGGAGTTACCCCTTTATAAATGCGTGGGTCATCCACTTTTATTAGATTTTCATGTGGTCTACCAGTATTGACTTTATTTGATAGCTCCTCGCAAAGAACGCACATCTCCATAGTGACTCTCTCCATCTGATTATCGGTCAGGAAACAGCGTCCATTCACTCACGCAAAAGAACACTGCACAAACCAGGCCTGCATTTTTTGATGTACACCGCTCGTGGTGGCACAAATTATTCCATGAAATTAATTTGTTGGCCATAGCCACCTACTATCTCGCTTCGAAAATTTTAGTCGAACAATAGCATAGTTCTAATTTGCTATATAAGTAGAAATTCCCTGGGCCGCTTTTCGGTAGGGATATTCAGCCGACGCGTGGTCATTTCTAATAATAAATTGCTTTTTTATGAAAGGGGATGTCATTGCTGCGAGAAGGCCGCCGTAATCCAGAGTAAAATTGACCTCATCCCCGACCTTTAAGTTGTTGTTTTTGCTATTAAGAATGATATGATCACTGCTGGAACCCAATATTTCTAAACTGTTATTCGATTTTAAGCTGGATGCCAAGATGTCCTGTTTTCCCAGCGCAATGATCACCCGATGGTGAATTCCCTTATCTTGGAAAACTGGGATATTTCCAAAAGCATCTTGACCGATCTCTCCAAATGGAATAGATGGCTTTTTCTTGGACTCGATAACTTCGGCAACGAGCTTAAAAGCACCTGTGTGCAATCCTGGGATTGTTTTTCGGTTCACCGTTTCAAGGCCTAAAAGGATTGATTCACCCAGTCGAAAATTGTTAATTCTTCCTACATCTTTGGTAGATCTATACCACTCATAATTTGCCGAGTTACCACCCGAAATAATTGTTAAACCAAGATGAAATTTTTTTTCTATAATATCAAAAAGTTCAGATAGCTCATGCATGTTTTTATCATCAGGTTTCACTCCTCCGTAACAAGCCAAATTACATCCAATACCAACGATTTTTATATGGGATAAAGAATTAGCCTGCCGGATAAACTCAGACAAATCGAGAGGAAGTACGCCTTCTCGTAAATCGCCCAGTTCAACCATCACAATTACCTGATGTTTTTTGTTACCTGCTTTTGCATAATAGGATAGCTTTTTAAGTGTCTCAATCTCAGTATTTAAGCTAATGTCTGCACTTCGAACCACGGATTCGGCCTGACTTAACGGTGTCCGCAATAGTACAAATTGAGTTGTAATCCCTGCCGCTTTCATCTTTTCAATGTTTTCAATGCGAGAGTCGGCAATAAATCTGGCACCACCTTGAATCATGGCCTTGACAATAGAAGGTTCTCCAAGCACTGCTTTGGAAACTCCCATTATGGAAATACCTTTTTTCCCATAAAGTTCGGATAGCATCCGGGCATTATCCCGTATTTGTGGCAGTGATATTTCAATTCTGGGCAAGAATATTTTCATATTTTATTTCTAATGGTTACAACTCTTACGCTGCCATTGCAGGGGTTTTTATACTTCTCTTTTGTTTGATTGTTTGTCTCAGTTCTATAAAATGATGGCTTAAGGCTTGAACAAGTTTTTGACATCCATGGCTTAGTACATCTGTTGCCGCCAATTTGAACTTTTTTTCATAAATTGCCATGATGTCCGTTACTTCCTTGTCTGAAAGGTCCTCATGGTTTAATGTGATAGCCATAACTTTAGCTTGAGAAATCGCTTCAATCAGTTTAATTTCACTCTCAACAGTAGGCATCTTCAAATTGGGAAAATCACACCTTGTTTTCCTAGCTGGTGGATGTTGGAGGATAACGCCATCGGGGTTGCTGCCTTTCAATATACCGAGAGAGCCCATAAAGGCGGGATGGCTGACGGCACTCTGCCCCTCCACTAAAATGATATCGGGTTTTTCGATTTTAAATGCTTGAACAACGGCATTTTCTATTTCACCGACCACAAACTGGGAAACAAGCGCATCGATTGCTAGGCCATACATTGCCCCCTGCATTAAGCCGCTTTGGCCTGTCGCAACCAATACCGAATTTATTCCGAGACTATTCAAGGCCTTGTTGAGTTCAACCGCGGTTGTCCTTTTTCCGCAGGCACAATCGGTACCTAATACGGCGACCACAGGAGCAGTTACTTCCGATCTTTTCCCCGTGAATACATGCAGATCTTGTAATTGCGGCGGCTTTCTGATGTCTTTTATACCGACTGCGTTGCGGGCCGCCGTATTAACAAACTCTCGATCTTCAGAAAAGAACTGATGCAAACCGCTAATGATATTCATTCCGTTTTCCATTGCCTCTAAGATCAAATTTCTTTCTTCCATTGATATAGATGCTTCTAAAGGAGCTTTCCCATATATGTAACAATCTGGGACTATAGAAAGCTTACTCAAGGCATCCTTTAAATTGGCAAAAATAGGGATACCATTTTTTTTCCCCCCTAATTCTTCCCCGGCATCCTTTCCGGCTAAAGAACTATCAATTACTCCGACAACGGTATATGTTTCAGAGTGCCTAACTAGCCCGGAAGCCGTTTTCCCGTCAACTAATCCAAATTGATTTTCACAGTAAACTATGGCCGTTTCATTTAAGATCGCCATTATCGATACTCCTTTTTATATTCCCAAAATTCATAGAAGTTTTTCTGAGTGCAAGGTGGCAATTCTACGCGAAAAATTTCGCATACGCATCATTCCCATTGAGGCCAGCTGTGTTCAGAACAAGTCGTTCATCTTGATCCGGGTTGCCATCCGACACACCCAATATGTACAAATGGGTTTCAAGCAGCCACCATTTTTTCAGGCTTCCACTGGGTCATAATTGTAAATAGTATTGAAAAATTGAAAATAACTGGCGACCCGCTCATGCAGCGATGCAAGGAAGGTATCGGTCAGAAGAACGATTTTGATTTATTTGGATCGCCCATCATGTGAGCTTTTTGCTACTTGTCTGATAGCGCCACCTTTATTGGTCGGTCTTGCGTTTTGTCCACGATACGGTGCTGTTCGGTTATATTCGTAATTCCTTATGAATTTGCACTCACCATACGCTTTGCGACTGCCATGCCCGATGGGCTATAGTTTCTGGCATCGCTCACGAACTGATATAAACGGCATCCCCTCAGCACGCTCGTAGCGCTCGGCACGGATGAACCAGAATGCGAGTCCGCCCGTATTGTGATTGGGGGCCAATCCATTTTTGGTGCTCCTGACCCCCAGAGACCCTTTCCGGCCAGTCTTCCGCCAGCCCCTAGCCTGCATGATCATTCGAATGACCACACCAACAGCCTGTCGTAAGCGTTTGCTCCTTTGAGTGTGTGTATCTGCCAAACACCGATCGATGGCTGGATGAGATTCAAGCTCCCGGACGACACCAGACAAAGGCGGCCTGTCGTGGTGAATCTCAGACTCTTCCATCCGGCGTTGCCTGTTGGCATCATTAAAAAACTCCAGTACTGCGTCAAAAGGTTGATCCGGATCGTTCACAACATCTAAAAACCTTCGCCCCTGATTGTCTTCAAGGAACGTATCACGTGTTATTGTCACTCTTGGCAAACGATACTCCACTTATCAATTTCATTCCAGGTTGACAGACAAATATTGAACCTTCCTTTTTGGCAGTTACAAATATTGTATCTATATTTCAAGAAAAAGCAAGTGCAAAATTATTCAGAATGCCCTCGTACTGGTTGACGATCGCAGAAACAGACGCCGTCTTAATTTATTTGAACGTTTTTTGAAGGTTTTATCTGTGAGATATGATAGGTGAATCCTTTTTTACGTCAACCAAATCGATTATTTCAAAATATTAAGGAATTGTATAATGCCGTTCAAAGTCCTGACTGCCGAAATGTCCCATGAAACCAATTCCTTTAGTCTCCAGGAAACGGATGAACAGTCATTTAGAAACCGTTATGTCCTGATGGGCGCCGAGGCCATCGCTGAGCGTGGCCAAGCAAATACCGAACTTGCTGGCTTCCTCGATGCCGGTCGGGTGCATGGCTGGAACATCAGCCATGTGCTCAGTGCAGCCGCGGGCCCAAGTGGTAGGGTTACGCGAAAAACATTTAATTGGCTTTGCGATCCTATCATTTCCGTCATCAAACAGCACTCCTTTGACGGACTTCTTTTCGGATTGCATGGTGCCATGGACCTTGATTTTTGTGAAGATGGAGAAGGAGAGTTTCTTTCACGCATCCGCAACGTGGTGGGCGAAAAGATGCCAATTGCCATCACGCTTGATCCACATGCAAATGTCAGCAATAAGATGTGTGCGCTCGCTGATATCATTGTGTCGTTTAAAACCTATCCTCATATCGATATGCGCGACACAGGTCGCCATGCCGGTGAAATTTTACACAGGACGATGGCCGGTGAGATTCAACCGCGCACGATCCTCGTAAGTCGACCTATGCTGGAAGAAGTCAATGGCGGCCGCACCGACATCGGCCCGATGATCGAGCGCATAGCATCAGCGCGGGCATACGAGGAGAAGGCGGACGTATTCGCCGTGAGCATTAATGCCGGTTTCGCAAGTGCAGATGTTAAGAGGATTGGCCCAACCGTGTTGGTCACAGGCCAAGGCGATTTTTCCGCACACACTGCTTTCGCCGAAACGGTTGCTGATGACATCTGGAACAGACGCTTTGAGGTGCTGAACGACTATCTCAGCGTTGAAGAGGCCGCAGATATTGCAGCTACATATGTGGCTAATGAAGGACCGCTGGTAATTGCTGACTATGCGGATAATCCCGGTGCCGGTGGCTATGGTGACTCAACCGAGCTATTGCGTGCATTGCTCGAGGCGGGTGTGACGAATTCCTGTTTTGGTCCCATGGTGGATGGCGCGGCAGCGAAGGCTTTGCATACTGCTGATATTTGTGAACGGATTCACATTACGCTGGGCGGTAAAACCGATCCAAGCTTCGGTGGTGGGCCACTCAATGTGGAGGGTGAACTCGTTTCTATCAGTGATGGGTATTTCGCCGGTGACGGTTCAATAATTCATGGGCTTAGGGGCAGTTTCGGCCCCAGTGCTGTTCTACGCGTCGACGATATTGAAATATTGGTGGTAACCATTGCCCGCCAAATGCTAGATTTACAGCAATTTAAAGCGTTTGATATCGATCCACAGAACAAGCGTGTCGTCGCGCTAAAATCGATGCAACACTTCCGTGCTGAGTTCGAGCCGATTGCAGGACAAGTGATTGTTTGTGACAGTGGCGCACTTTGCACCCCACGCTACAACCGATTGCCCTATTGCAATGTACCAAGACCGATTTTCCCTTTAGATCACATACAAATCTAATTGGCTCGTTCTCGGCAAGCTACAGCTACTAAATTAAAAATTGGCTTAATGCACATAGGATGGTTATATTTGTCTTTATCAGAGCCATGCCGGTGTGTTCAATTCAATTATTTGCCCGACGCAAGCAGAGAGAGTATCAACACATGACCAATCAATTTGATCGTCGCAAGCTATGGGGAATTGCGCCCCAGCTTCGCAATAAAACTCAAAACCACTGTGGTTTGTAAGTCATTTAGAGTTTTTCCAATCTGCTAAAAACATTCTACTGATCGTAGCTTCTTTTTGTACTAGACGAAATTTCCGGAGGACTATATGAGTAAAATAGTAACGGTAACCAATGTGATGATTTCTAACTCTAAAAAAATTTCAACAGTCATTCATCATGATGGTGTTTGGTATTTTTTATACGATGAAAAATATGCTTGGTGTATGAAAATTTGTGATTACGAAGGTGAAAATAGATATCTGTTATATTTTTTGACAGGAAAAGGTGATTCTTATGTTAATGATGTAAGAGAATTTGAAATTTTGAGTCGTCAAGATATTAACTCATTAGTAAAGAATGGAACAGCAATAGAATACAATACAAATGAGATATGTTCAGATGAAGCACTGCAATCCTTTCGGCAGCTATATATCACAATAAGGGAAAAAGGATTCGGTATAGATAAAATATTTGATAAAATTATAGATGGATATAATTCTCAGTAGGTAACTTGACCGCACCTTGTTGCATTGATAGCTTTATTAACAAATTACTTCCCAGACTAATTTGCACGATGCAGCTTGCGCAATATGCATCCTAACTATTCGGATTTGTATGTTTTAAATGCTTTTTTAGGGATAATATCCATATTATAAACGAATATTTAACTTGCATTGTGGAGAAAACAGGTTACTATTGAAGTATTCAATCAAGTCCTGTCTATGTTTATTTTCACTTCAGGACAGTTCCTCTCTGCAGGTAAAAACCGTTTGCCAAAATGGCACCCTCCAGTTAGCGACATTGAAAATATTGTAAGAAAGGAGGATGTTATCATGGCCAATGGAACAGTTAAGTGGTTCAACGATCGCAAGGGATTTGGATTTATTGAGCAGGAAGATGGTTCAGACGTATTTGTCCATCATTCAGCGATAAATGCGACCGGCTTCAAATCCCTCAGCGAGGGTGAGCGCGTAACCTTTGAAGTTGAGCAGGGACCGAAGGGCCCTTCAGCGAAAAATGTCACAGCCGCATAGACGATAGATATAACCCGATCCGGCATCCCCTCGTAGTCCGGGGGGATGTCATCGGCTTCACACCGATCAATCATCCACACGTCCAAGCAGTATATTGGTGGTTAGCGATCCTATAGTTGACCTACATGCCTATGTTTAAACGGTATTTCCGAATAAACACGAATCTCGGTGGTTTAAGGATGATATGCTGCAGCATAGGAGTAACACATGAAAAATGTGATAGAAAAATTCAAGGCAGAAAAAGCGGCGATCGAATTAAAGAAATCTGAAATGCAGGATCGCCAATCTGAAGGTATTGAAGAAGCTTATCAAACGGGGAAGCGGATTGCGGAAAGATGGGTTCGCAAGGCATCGTATCAGGAACTCAAGGATGCTGTTAGGCGTCCCAACGCCAAACATGATGCCAACTATTTTTCTCTCATGTATAGTATTTATTTTACTTCACTGGAAAAGATATGTCCCAAAGAGTCAAAGAGATTCAAATGGGTCCACAACGATGCGTTTGTGAATGGCTGGCGCGAAGAAGTCAACAAAATCTGGGAATCTATCAGGGATGATATCAATCAGTAGGAATCCTCGAGGATCGATAAGATGGAGAGATCACCGGTGTTCTCGGTTCATAAAAAAGGCATAAATACTGCTGATTTTCTTCGCAATTATCTATGCCCCTTTTACGATCAATGTCTGGGCGAGGCAGCGAGTCAAAATCTTTATCTGGACTGCAGCAGTTGTCAATGCAAAGGCACACATATCGATCATTTGATGGTCAACCCCAATCATCTTGAGGATTATCCCTCGCCGAAGTAATATACTCCGTCTGCCTCTCTTATTGCCGATACAATTCCTCTCCCAGATAATTTTACCGGCTCCCATCAACGAGGTGAAATGCCGCTCTCGGACACGAATCCAATTTACAACCCTATGATATTAAGTTAAAAAACCTTTAAAAAGAGACTGAACGCTTGACACTCAAGACCAAACTTCTGAAACATGAAAATGTGGCAACACTATTGTCTTCAAACTTGAACGCGGATTACCGAAAACGAGATATACCGTACAATTGCTTTAAAGCTGCAGCAGAACTCATACAACAGCTTCGAATCAAGGATTTCTTCGGAAAGCATCGCCTCGTGCATGGGAATCTGGCCTCTTTAGATCAAGATAAACCTGTAAATCATGCCTGGCTCGAAGAGTTTGACTTTGTATACGACATCAGCGACGGACATAAACGACTACTATTAAAGAAAGACTACTATCTTAACGACACGATCACCGGTGTTAAAGAATATACGATTCTTCAAGCGCTTAAACTTTTTAAATCCAGTGGCAATTGGGGGCCATGGGACTAGTATGTCGACGTAACCGGGCGTCGCTGATTTCCGTTTCTGCATAGATTTTGAACTTCATGAAACTTGGAACCTTCAGTCCATCCAGTAACATTTAATGATATATGGAAGTCTAAAGGACTTAGCGTGCGTTCCATTCTTCCAAACCATAAACTTTGGGTTTGATTCTGATTTCGATTCGGTCTCGATATGGGCATTTCGTTTCTTACTTTCGGTTGGGGATAACCAGCACAGGGCAGGGGGACGCATTGATAACATGCTGAGTGATGGTGCCGACAACGAAATCCTTGAGGCTGTTTCTGCCGTCGGTACACATGACGATCAGGTCCGGTCCAAGTTCCGTAGCAACTTCAACGATGGCATGCTCTGGCTTGCCGCTGTGCAACAGGTAATCCACTTTAATATCATCAGCGTGTAATTGGTGGATGATAGCCTTCATTTCTTCCTTGGATTCGGAGGCGATGTGGCTGTATTTTTCCTTCATCTTGGTGACACTTACGCGCAGCATCTCCCTTTCTTCCTTATCCATGAACTCTTCGTGGACATTGAGCAACGTGATTTCCGAACCGAACTGGTGCGCAATCTGTATGGCTTTTTTGACAGCCATGTCGGACCGGTCTTTCAAGTCGATTGGGCAAAGAATACGCTTGAACATGTGCTCGCTCCTTTCTGCCGAGGCGGCGGTTAGGGAATTCTGTTTCCGAACTCTCTATCCAATCTCATTGCAATTTAAGGGTGCGTAAATTGCGAATCAAAAGTCAAGAAAATCTTTACTGATGGTAGACCACTGACCAACCATATACAAGGTCGATATACCACAATGGTCATATGTGACCATCGGTTAAATGTGACCCTTACCACAGCCTGATGATTGATTTGCAACTTAAGTTAAGCGCCAAAATAAATGTATCAAATCAATATGATGGGGATAGTAGCGATCCTTGTCTCTTCCTGGCACAAAGATTGTACAGTAAAGACGCAGAGAACGGTGGCATAATGATTGCCGAGGTCTTCCCACCGATACCCTCGTGCCAATTCCGTCCGAATAGATACAATCGGTTGTTGTTGGTTTGATCTTGTCAACCATTATCAAGGAGAAAGAGAAATGAGAAACCACCTATCGAGTAGGATATGGATCATACTGACGGTGGCGATGGTTTTTATGTTGTCCTCGATTGCCATTAGCGGAGATTGGGAATCCAGCAGTTATCGAAAAGGATATGGATCTTACGGGACCATGGGACAAGATCCTGATGAAATCATAAAATACGGCCGGGATATGATGAGATATGGCTTTCATGAGACGGGAATGCCGGGGGGCAACAACAAGTATCCAGGGTACTATGATCATTTAGGCGATGAGACCGTCAAAAAGCTGAATAGCGAGCAGGAATCTTTCATTAAGGCGACTGAAGATCTGAGACAGACGATATACGAGAAAGAGCTTTATCTGAAAGCCGAGTTGGTCAAAAGGAATCCGGATACCGCCATCGCACTGAGTTTCCAGAAGCATATTTCTGAGGCCAAGGGAATGTTCGAGCAAAAGATGATTGAACATATTATTCGAATGAAAAAGATAAATCTGGAAGCTGAAGCAAAATAGGGAAACACCGCATAATCCTGTTTTCCGCCATGGATAATGAAAGGTTTTTGTCATATGAACATTCTCCTGATTTACCCAGCTTTTCCCGATACGTTTTGGTCTTTTTCCTATGCGTTGCGGTTCATCGGCAAAAAAGCGGCATTTCCGCCGTTTGGATTGCTCACGGTCGCAGCCCCCCTGCCGCGCTCATGGTCTTTACGCCTTGTGGATCTGAACGTGGAAGATCTTTCCGATGACGATCTTGAATGGGCCGATATGGTATTTATCAGTGCCATGGCGGTCCAGCGCAAATCGGCTGTCGATATCATCGCGCATTGCCGAAACAACGGGTTGACGGTCGTTGCCGGCGGACCGCTTTTCACCGCCGAACCGGACGCGTTTCAACAGGTGGATCAAATGGTTTTGGACGAAGCCGAGATCACCCTGCCGGCTTTTATTGCGGATTTGAAAAATGGCTGCCCGAAAAAAATATACCGTGCGGACGGCTACCCTGATATTCACCAGACCCCCATTCCGTTATGCACCGATTTTTCCGGGGATAATGTGGACGGTCGGACCAACATTTTCCCGGCTATGGGGCTGGATCACCTGATCGATGGGTACCGTGGGATCATGCGGCAGATCTATTCACCCCGCAAATACTACCAGCGGGTCAGATCCGTTTTAAGAGAACTCAATGCGCCGGCGGCCACCGTTCCCATCGATTGGCAGCGATTCCTGGCGTTTTTTCGTGCCTGCCTGCGACTGGGCGTATTGGGCAAAGAGCGATTTCAATACTGGTATCTGTTGATCTGGACCCTGGCACGAAGGCCCAAGTTGCTGCCGTTAGCGGTTACCTTTACCATCTACGGCTACCATTACCGGAGGATATGCGAGTTGCATATCCTTTAAGCAAGGCGAGCAAGAATCCATATCGCCTGAAGGGTATTCGCCCTGAACAAACAAGCATCGATGAAGCTGATCGGCTCATTAATTAGGAGGCAGGTTATGACAGAACAGAATCAACCCCCAGGGGGATCCAAAGAGACGTTGGATGACGTGCTGAATAAAATTCTACAGCAGTTTAAAAGATTCAAAGGCGGTCCTGTCTTCATTCTTGTCGCCGGTTTGGTGGTGGTGGTCTTATGGACCGCATGGTTCACCGTCCAACCGGAGGAGACGGGGATTGTACAGCGTTTCGGCAAGGTCATGCGCACGGCCGGTCCGGGGCTGCATTTCAAATTGCCCTATGGCATCGAAAAGGTCCGTCTGCTGCCCACGGCTCGCGTGCTCAAAGAAGAGTTCGGCTTTCGAACGGTCTCGGTTTCCACCATTCCCGGTGAAAAGACCCGCTATGATACGAGCGGCACCCACAAGGACGAGTCGCTGATGCTCACCGGAGATTTGAACGTTATCGATGTTCAGTGGATCGTCCAGTACCGCATCGAAGACCCGATCCACTACCTGTTTCAGGTCCGCGACACATCGAAAACCATCCGCGACACTACCGAGGCGGTCATGCGCCGCGCGGTCGGCAACCGTCTGGGCAGCGATGTATTGACCACCGGACGGGTGGCGGTGGCCAGTGAAGCCAAAACCGAAATCCAGAAAATCCTGACAACCTATAAGTCCGGCGTGCGTCTGGTTACCGTGGAACTTCAGGATGTGACTCCGCCGGATACCGTAAAACCGGCCTTTAATGAAGTCAACGAGTCGCGCCAGGACAGAGAGCGAACGATTAATAGAGCCCAGGAACAGGCCAACCGGGAAATCCCCAAAGCCCGAGGGGTGGCCACACAACGCATCAGCGAGGCCGAAGGTTACGCGCTGGAACGCGTCAACCGGGCCCAAGGAGAAGCCACCCGTTTTGAGGCCATTTTAGGACAATACGAACAGGCGCCGAAGGTTACGCGCCGGCGACTGTATCTGGAGGCCATGACCGGTTTCCTGTCGGACATGAAAGGACTTTATATCGTGGACCAGGACCAGAAGGCGATGGTGCCGTGGTTGCCACTGGCGTCCGACGCGCAACCTTCAACGCAAGGGAGTCAACCATGAAGTTCACCTTGAAAGCAGTAATCACCGCGATAGCCGTGGTGATCGTTATCGTGCTCTATGGGGGTCTATATACATTGGAAGAGGGTCTTCAGGCCATTGTCGTCCAGTTTGGCCGGCCGGTGGGGGATCCGGTGACCGAGGCGGGACTGCATATGAAACTGCCTTTTGTGCAGGAGGTCCGGCGATTCGAAAAGCGTCTGCTTGTATGGGACGGCGATCCCAACCAGGTTCCCACCAAGGGGCGCGAGTTCATCTGGGTGGACACCACGGCCCGATGGCGGATCGCCGACGCGAAAAAATTTCTGGAGAATGTGGCCAGCGAAGAGGGTGCCCAGTCGCGCCTGAACGATATTCTCGATTCGGTGGTGCGCGACCAGGTGTCGAGCAGCGAACTCGTTGAACTTGTAAGAAGCGCATCGTGGGAGGTTCCCGAGGACGAGGCCCTGAAGGAGGTGCCAAAGGAACGCGAAGAGGAGCTTAAAAGGGAGATTGCCCGCGGCAGGGAGGAGATCACCCGAACGATACTGACGGAAGCGCGGAAGATTATCCCGCAATACGGCATCGAACTGGTGGATGTGCGCATCAAGCGCCTGGATTACGTGGAAAGTGTCCGCGAAAAGGTATACGAGCGCATGATTTCCGAGCGCAAACGCATCGCAGCGCAGTTCCGCTCCGAAGGCGAGGGGCGCAGCGCCGAGATTCTCGGTACAATGGAGAAAGAGCTGCGCCAGATCCGTTCCACCGCTTACCGTCGCGTCCAGGAGGTCCAGGGCCAGGCCGACGCGGACGCCACGCACATTTATGGCCAGGCATACAACAAGGACCCAGAATTTTATGCTTTCTTGCGCACCCTCGAAAGCTACAAGGAGAAAACCAATATGAACTCCGTTTTGATTCTCACCACTGATAGTGATTTCTATCATTATATCAAACAGGCGAGCCCCGAAAAAGGGTGGGACCGATGAATGCCGATCCGTTGACCCCATAGTTGGGGTTGATTTGATCCACTCCCGGGGAGACGAGATGTTACCGGGGAAAATCCAACAAATAGACAAGAGAGGTATTATTCATGAAACAGGAAACGCAAAGTAAAATGAAGTATGGAAGCTGGGGGCTTGTGATTGGAGCCGCCATAGCGATGATCATCGGTTTCGGATGGGGTGGCTGGTCTACCGCATCGGCTACTAAAGAGATGACCGAAAACGCGATTCTGGAAAACCGGACGGCGATCTGCGTGGCCCAATTCATGGCAGATTCCGGTAATGCCGACAATCTTTTGGAATTTGAGAAGATCGACAGCTGGAAAAGATATGAATTGGTTGAAAAGGGCGGTTGGGACAAGATGCCCGGGCAGAAAGAGGCAAGTTCTGGCGTCGCTCGAGCCTGTGCAGCTGGGATTGAACTGCGGTTGAAAAAATGAGTCCGACTGTGAAAAAAAGATGCGGATAGCGTGTCCGCCGGCAAATTGATTTTTGCCGAATTTCATGTCGGGTCGGGCAAAAAGCCGTCGAAAGGACATATCATGTCAGAATACTTAGAATCCAACGATATCAAGCAATTAATGGCCGAGGCCGATGAATTGGTCAAACGGATTGATGCTGATGCCATCAAAGACCTGGAAGAGGAGCATCGCTTGCAGGTTGAAAAACACGCTCAGCATTTGAAAAGGATCAAATCCGAGGTTCAGGCCAAGATCGAGAAGAAAGGAACCTCCGCATTCGATCACGGCGCCGAGGGCATGCATGAGGCGATCCAGGAGATTGCCAAGGCCATGGGAGAATTGGTTAAGTATCTTAAATGATTACAGGGAAATGAGGAAAATGAAGGTGGCATCCAATGGAGACAAAGACCCCATCGCTAATCTGAAGGAAAAGCTACGAGGTCTCTTTGGTTTCGGTGATCATCCGAAAAATAACAACACGTTGCCGCCGAAAAGGCGTTTCAACATCTGGTATCTCCTGATGGCCGTACTCTTTTTTTCTTATCTGCAGCCTTTCTTGTTTTCTGAAAAAGTGGAAACGATCCCGTACAGCAAGTTCAAAAAAGCCATCGCCGACGGAACCGTTGATAAATTGATCATTGGACCGGAGAACATCACCGGAACGCTGGCAGGATCATCAAACCAAACCTTCAAGACCATTCGGATCGACGACCCCGGTCTGGTGAAGGAACTGGACGAGCGCAGCATCAGTTATTCCGGTCAATACGAGAACAAATTTTTAGGCAGTCTTCTCTCCTGGGTTCTCCCTTTGGGCCTTTTTTACCTGATCTGGCGATTTACAATGAAAAAAATGGGGCCGGGCATGGGGGTGATGTCTTTCAGCAAGAGCAAAGCCAAGATTTTCGCCGAGAGCGAGACCAAGGTCACGTTCGAAGATGCCGCCGGCATCGACGAAGCCAAAGAAGAGCTGCAGGAGGTGGTCGAATTTCTAAGCACCCCGGAAAAATCCAAGAAACTGGGGGGAAGGATACCCAAAGGGGTGCTTCTGGTCGGCCCGCCGGGAACCGGCAAAACCCTTCTGGCAAGGGCGGTGGCCGGGGAAGCCAAAGTGCCTTTTTTCAGCATCAGCGGGTCCGAGTTTGTGGAGATGTTTGTCGGTGTGGGTGCGGCCCGCGTTCGCGATCTTTTCTCCCAGGCCGCGGCGCAAGCGCCCTGTATCATCTTCATTGACGAGCTTGATGCCTTGGGCAAGGCGCGGGGCATGAATGTGATGGGCGGACATGACGAACGCGAGCAGACGCTTAACCAACTTCTGGTGGAGATGGACGGGTTCGAAACCAATAAGGGGGTCATCATCATGGCCGCGACCAACCGGCCGGAAATTCTCGATCCGGCGTTGCTGCGGCCGGGCCGATTCGACCGGCAGGTGCTGGTGGACCGGCCGGACATCAATGGACGGGAAGCCATCTTGAAAATTCACTCCCGGAATGTGGTCCTGGGCTCCGAAGTCGACCTGCGTCTGATCGCCGGCCGCACGCCCGGGTTTGTGGGGGCCGACCTGGCCAATATCATCAATGAAGCCGCGTTGCTGGCCGCCCGCAACGATAAGGAAACGGTTGAGTTGACGGATTTCGACGAGGCCATCGACCGGGTGGTGGCGGGTCTTCAGAAGAAAAACCGGGTGATGAATCCCAAGGAGAAGGAAATTGTCGCTTTCCATGAGTCCGGACATGCAATTGTAGCCGAGTCCGTCGAGCACGCCGACCCCGTGCATAAAATCTCGATCATCCCCCGCGGGATTGCAGCGCTGGGCTACACCCAGCAGCAGCCCACCGAGGACCGCTACCTGATGACCCGCGCGGAGCTGCTGGACCGGTTGGCCGTGCTCCTGGGCGGTCGCGTGGCCGAGGAACTCGTTTTCGACGAAATTTCCACCGGGGCCCAGAACGACCTGCAGCGGGCGACGGACATTGCCCGATCCATGGTCGCGGAATATGGCATGAGCGACCGCCTGGGGCTGGTGAGCTACGAGCGACCGCGCCAGGCGATGTTTCTTCCGGATAATTTTTCTTCTGCTAAACAGTACAGTGAAGCCAAAGCCGCCCAGATCGATGACGAGGTTTCCCGGTTTGTCGATGAGGCGCATCAGCGTGTGCGAAAAATCCTCTCGGCGCGGCGACCTGTTCTAGATGATCTGGCCCGCCTCCTTTCGCTGAATGAAAGTGTACAGGGTGATGAACTCAGGCAGATGCTGTCGGCCGCAAAACCTGTAACGACAACAATGGCATCCTGAACCTACAGATTCTTAAGACGGAGGAGGCCAAACCGAAAGCCATCGAAGTTAACGTGGCATAAAGGGCGGAGGTTCCGACCTCCGACTGAATCTGGGAAGAGCAATCGCTTTTCCCAGACGGGTACCATAGATAGTTGTTATTTGAATGCCGGTTTCATCGAAGCGGCTGGCTTACGCAAACAGAGAGTTGAGAAAAGAGATAACGCTGCTGTGACCCTTATGATGCCGAACAACCAGATCACCCTGTTTCAAAACGGCAAGGCCTATTTCCCGGCACTCGAAGCAGCGTTAGACCTGGCAACACATGAAATCTATCTGGAAACCTATATCTTCGAAGATGACACGACCGGGCGACGCATTGCCGAAGCCCTCAGGCGGGCGGCCTTACGGGGTGTAAAAACCCACCTGCTGATTGATGGATTCGGCTCGTTCAGTTTGCCGGAAACCATGGTCGATTTTCTTGAGGCGGCCGGCGTATGGGTGCTGAAGTTCCGGCCCAAGACTTCGCCCTGGACGCTGCGGCGGCGACGGTTGCGTCGCTTGCATCGAAAGATCGTGGTCGTGGACAGGACGATCGCTTTTGTCGGCGGCATGAATATCATCGATCATATGGACATTCATCGTCAGACATCGACGCGCTTTGACTACGCGGTAAGGGTGAACGGGCCGCTGGTGAAAGAAATTCATGATTCCGCCCGTCGGGTGTGGTCCCGGGTGGCTTGGACTCGCTTGTCTCCTGGCTGGGATGAGGACAATGACAGACAGGAGTCTTCAATTGAACCCAAGGGTTCGATGCGCTCGGCTTTTCTGGTACGCAACAACATCCGCCACCGCCGCGATATCGAAAATGCCTATGTGCAGGCGATCGAACAGGCGCGATACGAAATTGTTATTGCCAGTGCCTACTTTTTGCCAGGATTGAATTTCCGACATGCGCTTTTGGATGCGGCCGGGCGGGGAGTCCGGGTGGTTTTGCTGTTGCAGGGAAGGAGGGATCACCCCTTGCTGCATTATGCCTCCCATGCACTCTATGGCAGTTTTCTCGATGCTGGGATCGAGATCCATGAATATTGCAAAAGCATGATGCACGCCAAAGTCGCTGTGGTCGATGAGCATTGGGCCACGGTGGGATCTTCAAACCTCGACCCTTTCAGCCTGCTGCTGTCTATGGAGGCAAATATTGTCGTTGATGACGGAAGTTTTGCTCTGGAATTAAAACATAGCCTGGAACAGGCAATCAAAACGGATGCGCGCCGGATCCTTGAGAACGGCTGGAGAACGAAATCAACAAAACTGCGTCTGGTGAATTGGCTAAGCTATGGCGTGGTGCGATTCATGATCGGAATCGCCGGGTATGCCCCGGGGATAAAACCAGGTCAGGCAAAGCAAAAATAAACGACATGATGCTGAATCGGGATACGAGATGGAAACCTACCTGAACATAAAATCGGCAGCGACCATGGATGCCGTTATACCCTATGTTGAAGCGCTGTTTGATATTCGTTTCAAGCGCATCAAAAAACACCGGTATAATGCCCCTTGCCCGTTCCACGCTGACACCCAAGAGAATTTCATGGTGTATGTCAATAAAGAAAATGAGGTCCGATTCCATTGTTTTGGCGCGTGTAAGGGAGATTGGGACATTACCGACCTGATCATGCTGCGGAACAAATATCCGTTCAGACAGGCGCAGCAGGTTTGGGCCGAGCATCTGGGTGTTGCGGATTTCACATTCAGTGATGCACGCAGCCCCTGCATTCCCGAGCCTGGCGAAACACCGGAACCCGATGAACCGGTTGGTTTTGTCGAATCGAAGCAAGCCGATGAAAAGAGGGTTGCCGCCCTGGAAAATGCCGCCGATTTTTACCATGACCTGTTTATCGCTAATGAAGACCGGTTCAGGACCGTTTGGGAGTATCTTGCCTACCGGGGCGTCGGGAAAGAGACCATCGACAAGTTCAACATCGGCTACTCGCCGCCATACAGCGATGAACAACACCATGGCAGGGCACTGATAGACAGTTGCTCGCCAAACTTCGACAAGGATGCTGATGCCTTCGCTGCATTCTCAAATCGCGGACTATTCAGATTTTTGAATGATGCGACCGTCAAGGAATACGGGTACTATTGCCGGCAGATCGATTTCAACTGCAAAAACCTGTTTTCAAGAAATTACGGTGATTTCTTCGCCGGTCGGATGGTGTTTCCAATTTATGACGCAGATGCCGGTGTGATCGGAATGGTGGGCAGGCACCCGGGTGATAGGGGCGTTCGCTGGCTCAAGCACCAGGCCAGGGAAGTCCCCCTATCCGCCAAAAGCTGGCTTTACGGCATTGAAAAGGCCGCCAGGTATATCCGGCATTACCGGACGATCATCCTGGTGGAGGGCCTATTTGATTATTTTTCCTTTTACAATCTGCTCCACGGCCAGGACAAACTGGTGGTGGTGTCGACATTGGGTTCCTATCTCACGCCCAACGCGGCGGCCATTCTCAAAAACCTTGATATCGAAAACTTTATTGCCGCTTTCGACTGGGACGAACTCGGCAGAAACGGCATCGAACGGACGGCAGTCCAATCAGGGGGGTGGGTTTACTACCTTGGCGGTCTGGCAGACGGTCAGAACCCCTATGACAAGCTGGAACCAGTGGCCAGCGCCATCAGTGGATTTTCCCTGAAACGTTTATAGGTCGATGGGTCATTTTTCAAATGTCATGCCTGTAGAGTTGCCATTTTTATTCTGGACGTTATCGATGTCCAGAGCATTGTTGATGTTCCTGATTTTGTCAGTCGGAGTTATCTTAGGATGGTTACTGCATGGCAGCTTCAGGAGAATAAAAACTGCCCCCATGCATGACAAAGCTCTGTAACCCAGAAGGAACTCTCTGATGTTCCCTGAGTGAGCGTTTGCCTGGAAGAAAAGGAATCTGGAATCATAACCGCCCGACATCAAGGCCGGCGATGGTGCCACTAAAGCCTGGGAGGATATAGCTGATGAAAAACAACTATACCGCACAACGCCTGTTTCCCCATCTGCCGGAACGCCTAACCGGCTTGGTGGAGCTGGCGGAAAACCTCTGGTGGAGCTGGAATCCGGGCGCGCGCATGCTCTTCAAGACCCTCGACCGGCAGGCCTGGAAGGAAAGCGGCCACAACCCGGACAAGATGCTCAGGGAGCTTCCCCGCGAGCTTCTGGAAAAGGCCGGCACCGATGCCGACTACCTTGCCAGATACGATAATGTCATGGGTGTGTTTCAAGAATATATGCAACCAAAAGCGTGCCATCTGCTCGGGCCGTTTTCGCCGGACCACAAGTATGCCGTGGCCTACTTTTCCGCCGAATACGGCCTGCATCGCTCCTTACCCTTTTATGCCGGCGGACTGGGCTTTCTGGCGGGAGACTTCATCAAGGAATGCAGTGATTTGTGTATCCCGCTGGTAGCGGTGGGGTTCATGTACCCGGAAGGCTATTTTCGACAACAGATCAGGGATGACGGCTGGCAGGAGAATGTCATCGAGCCCATCAACCGCGAAGCCGCTCCTATTTCGAAGGTGATGGACAAGGATGGACGCCAGCGCATCGTCAAGGTGCCGTTGACCGATCCGCCCATCCATGTCGCGGTGTGGAAAGTCGCCGTCGGACGTGTTGCCCTCTATTTGTTGGACACGGATATCGAAATTAACGATCCATGGAACCGAGGCATTACCGCCCGGCTCTACATCGGTGATTTGGAGCAGCGCCTGCGCCAAGAGATCGTCTTGGGTTTAGGCGGCGCTGCGGTGCTCAAGGAGTTGGGCATCGATCATTACCTCCTGCACTTGAACGAAGGCCATGCCGCCTTCGCCCTGCTGGAACGGTTCCGGGCAACGGTATCAACGGGCAAGGATTTTAGCGCGGCCCGCGAAAAAAATATCGAGGCCACGATCTTCACGACGCACACGCCCGTCCCCGCGGGTCACGATGTGTTTCCCTTTCAGCTGATCGAAAAGTATTTTCATTCCTACTGGCCTGACCTGGGTCTCGATCGCGATGCCTTTTTCCAATTGGGCATTCATCCGGAAAAATCGGATGCCGGATTCAACATGACCGCTTTTGCGTTGCGATTATCCGGCTGTCGGAACGCGGTGAGCAAACGGCACGCCGAGGTCTCCCGGAAGATGTGGCGAAGCCTCTGGCCCGACCTGCCTGAAGACCAGGTCCCCATCGATTACGTTACCAACGGTGTCCACGTGCCCACCTGGATCGAACCGAAAATAAAGCTGCTGCTGGACACGTACCTCGGAACCGGCTGGCTGGACAAGCATGATGATGCGGCTATCTGGCAGCGTCTCGACAACGTCCCCGA
The DNA here is from genome assembly GCF_963668215.1 of uncultured Desulfosarcina sp. Classification (NCBI taxonomy): domain Bacteria; kingdom Pseudomonadati; phylum Thermodesulfobacteriota; class Desulfobacteria; order Desulfobacterales; family Desulfosarcinaceae; genus Desulfosarcina; species uncultured Desulfosarcina sp. The sequence continues at coordinate 3,379,440 of NZ_OY764190.1, read as the reverse complement.
CACCGAGTTGTGGCAAACGCACCACTGGCTCAAGGTAAAACTGATCGATGCGATTCGGGAGCGCACCCGCCTGCGTTGGGCTGAGGGCGGAGGCAGTACCTCGGTCATACTTGCCGGAGGCGCCTTCCTCGATCCTTCGGTGCTGACGCTCGGTTTTGCCCGCCGGTTCGCCACATACAAAAGAGCGCTGCTGATCTTCCAGGATCTGGATCGTCTCAAAAAATACGTTAAGGACCGCTGGCGTCCCATACAGATTATCTTCGCGGGCAAGGCCCATCCGGCTGACGACCCCGGCAAGCGGCTGCTGCAGGACCTGATCAACCTGGCACGCGATCCGCAATTAGGGGGCCGAATCGCCTTTGTGGAGGATTACGGCGAACAATTGGCTCAGTACCTGGTGCACGGGGTGGACGTATGGCTGAACAACCCCTTACCTCCTTTCGAAGCCTGCGGGACGAGCGGCATGAAGGCGGCCCTGAACGGTGTCCCCCATTTAAGTGTACTGGACGGCTGGTGGGAGGAAGGGTTTAACGGTAAAAATGGCTGGGCCGTGGACCATGATGCAATGGCCGAAAATCCGGATGGCCATGATGCCGAAAAGATCTACTACCTTCTGGAAAATCAGATCATACCGATTTATTACAAGGCGTCGGATAACGGCATCCCCATAAAATGGGTCCGACTGATGAAGGAAACCATGAAAAGCGCTGCATCTGGTTTCTCCGCGCGCCGGATGGTCAAGCAATATATTGAGAAGTTTTATTCCAGCGGCATTGAACATGCGCTGGAAGATTAGGGTGCAGGTAATAAGCTATTCAAACTATCAATCAATGGAGGATTATCATGAATGAAAGTCAACAAACGATAGATCCGGTTTGCGGCAAAAGCGTCCATATTGACGAATGTCGGTTTCGCAGTGATGATGAAAAAGGGACACACTATTTTTGCTCCAAAGATTGTCAGAACAAATTCGATAAAGCGGACGCCAAAACCAAAAAAGGGTTTTGGGCTCGGTATACCGAACGACTCAAAGATGTCCAATGCAGCCGGACATCCCAGGAATGCAGATAACTATTGTCTGTCCAGAAATAGTCAAAAGGGAACTCCATGACATCTTCACCTCTGAACTCAGCCAAACAAAGCGGAAACCATCTGCGCAGCTTAGTGGTCGACGATGACCATATGATTCTTAAATTCGTGGCCCGTATGCTTACGATGCTCGGATTCCAGGGCGTGGACACCGCCCAGAAACAACCTGAAGTGGTGCGAATGCTGGCCACCGGCCCCTACGTTCTGATCGTGACGGATCTGGAAATGCCAGATATGAATGGATACCATCTGACCCATAGGATCAAACGGTAGATGCAGGACGCCAACGTGATCATCATGACCGGTCGCCATAGCCTCCGATGGAAATGGAAACGGGTGACACCATCAGATGGCAGGCGTTTGTTCCGGTATAACCTGAAAAACAACTTCGAAGAAGGAGCACGGTAATGGGAGACAAGGGTGGTAAAAAAGACAAGCATAAAAGCCAAAAACAAAGCAATGACAAAAAGCGGCGGAAAGCCAACGACAAGCTTGAAAAACAACAAAAAGGGCGGCCAGAACTGTTACTGCCGAAACAAAAATCATGATTCGGTCCTCTGAAATCATTGGCAACGATAAGTCGAACCAGGAGACATGGAATGGGCGGGGAAAAAATTGAGACAAAATCCCTGGAATACGCCGAGAGCATCATCGACACCGTGCGTGAACCCTTAATCGTCCTGGATCAAGATCTAAGGGTGGTCTCGGTCAGCCGCTCATTCTATGATGTCTTCAAGGTGAAGCCCGAGGAGACCGTGGGGCAGCGGATTTATGAACTGGGCAACAAGCAATGGGATATCCCCAAGCTGCGGGAACTGCTGGAAACCATCCTTCCCCAAAAGGCATTTTTTGACAACTATGAGGTTGAACACGATTTTGCCACCATCGGAAGACGCATCATGCTTCTGAATGCCCGGCAGATTGAACGGGGTATGGGAAAGGCGCAGACCATCCTTCTGGCTATCGAGGACATCACGATTCGGAGGGAAATGGAACAGGAGATCAAGCGACTTGCCTATCATGACTCGCTGACGAACCTGCCGAACAGAATGCTTCTCAACGATCGTTTGAAAATGGCCAAAGGCCAATCCGATAGAAATCGGAAAAAGGTGGCCCTAATGATGCTGGATCTCGACAAGTTTAAAGAGATCAATGATACCCACGGCCACCACATCGGGGATATGCTGTTGCAGGTGGTTGCGGAAAAACTTACAGGAGTCCTCCGGAAAGAAGACACCGTTGCCCGCTTCGGTGGTGATGAATTCGTCCTTGTGCTTCCTGAACAAAAAGACGTCCAGACAGCTATGAAGGTTGCCCGGAAGATTATCAATACTTTCCGGAAGGCAGTTGTCCTTGAGGGGCACACATTAATCATCACCAGCAGCATCGGTATCTCCATCTATCCCGATCATGGCGAGAATGTAGACACCATTTTGAAGAACGCCGACAGCGCCATGTATCAAGCCAAACAGGCCGGAAGAAACCAATATCATCTTTATAGCAAGGACGACTGGGATGGCCCAATACAATCTGAACCGCATCTTTAAACCGCGGCAGGTTGCCGTGGTGGGCGCCAGCAAAAAAACGGGCACCATCGGCAACGCGTTGATGAGAAATCTGGTTGACGGCGGGTTTTCCGGAACGGTGCTGCCGGTCAATCCCAAATACCAAACCATGCACGGCCAGGAGTCCGCGCCCCTTGACGATGTAACATTGCAGGCCTTCGATGCCTTCCTGCCGGACTTCTGGAGCCGAAGCAACCCCATCGACATCCTCGGTGACGCCTCCGCGGAACGGTTCAGCCGCGCCCTGGCGATCTGCTTCAACTCGAAAAAACTCGACGGCGTGCTGGTCATCCTTGCGCCCCAGTCCCTGACCGACCCCCTTTCCGTAGCCGAGACGCTGGCCGCCGCGATCCAGGGACGCCGGTTTCCGATATTTGCCTGCTGGATGGGCGGCAAACGCATCGCCCCTGCCGTCGACGTGTTGAATGCCGCGGGAATCCCGACCTATGACACGCCGGAGCGGGCGGTCCGGGCGTTTCTGTATATGGTCGAATATGTCAGGAACCTCGAGTTGAAAGACCGCTCCTGGGGCTTCCCCCCATGAACCGATTGCTGGCTAAACGGCTCATGCAGGAGACCAAGGCCTATTCTCTACTGAAAGGGTATCGCAACCGCCCCGCCGCCGACATGCAGCGGATAGAAGAGATGATCATCCGGCTCTCGCAGCTGCTGATCGATTTTCCCGACATCGCCGAACTGGACATGAATCCCGTTCTGATCAAGGATGGCAAGCCCGTCACAGTAGATGCCCGCATCCTCGTTTCACCGCTTGCGTTGCCATCATCGCTGCACCTGGTGATCGGCCCGTATCCGGAGGAGGATGAGTCCCATATGGTCAGCGTCGACGAGCGCCGCATTTTTATCCGACCGGTCAAGCCCGAGGACGCACCCCTTTTCACAGCCTTTTTCAAGACGCTTTCGCCCACGACGATTTACTATCGTTTCTTCGGGGCGTTAAAGGAATTGAATCCCGAAATACTGGCGCGGTTCACCCAGATCGATTACGACCGGGAGATCGCGCTGGTGGCCATCGATGAAGAATCGCCAACCGACAACATACTGGGGGTTGCCCGAATCATCGGTGATGCGGATGGCAGGACGGGTGAATTCGCCGTTATCGTGGGTGATGCCTGGCAAGGCAAGGGCATCGGGGGCAATCTGTTGGAAAAATGCCTCTCGATAGCCGAGAAGTAGGGATTCAAAACGGTTCACGGCATCGTATTACAAGAGAATCGGAACATGCTCGCGCTGGGAAAAAAACTGGGGTTTGAGGCAAAAAGAGACCTGGATGCCGGGGGCAATCAGCTGATCATTCATTTCGAAGGGGGAACCGATTCGGAAACATTGCCGGGTAACGCCGTCTCTCGAAGCCGAGCCGGCACGGAATGCGATGAAGGGAGCGTGAAGTGACGTGGAATCGATTCTTTCAGATCTTAAGCAGATGCCGTCCCAAGGCGAAGAGATCGCCAACAGTATCAGTCACGGCATAGGGCTGCTCGGCGCGCTCATCGGAACGCCATTTCTCATCATTCATGCGGTGCGCCATGGGGATGCCGGATTCATTGTCGGCACGATTGTCTTCGCCGCATCCATGGTCCTTCTTTACCTCGCCTCCACGCTCTACCATGCATGGCCCGTTGGCAAGGTCAAGCGCTGTTTTCGAATCGTCGAGCATTCCGCGATCTTTTTTCTTATTGCGGGCACGTATACCCCGTTAACCCTTGGCATCCTTCGAGGCGCAGTGGGCTGGACGCTCTTCGGATTGGTTTGGGGGTTGGCTGTCGCCGGAATAACGCTGAAAACCATCTATAAGGCCTCACATCCCATTTTATCGACGGCCCTTTATCTGGTGATGGGGTGGCTGGCCGTGATAACGGTAGAACCGCTGCTTTCCCGCATGCCGACTGCGGGACTTTTCTTATTGATTGCGGGCGGTTTGTCCTACACCGTCGGCGTGGTATTTTTTGCAACCGATTCGCGAATACCCTATGGCCATCTGGTCTGGCATCTATTTGTCATCACCGGTACCGCATGTCATTACTTCCTCGTGCTTTGGTATGCGGCCTGACCCTTCATTCGCCGCCCATTGCATCCGGATATCCTGCAGAGGCCATGGATGGCTATCCATCAAATGTTGAGCATTCGCATGAAAACCAATGATTGATAAAAAGAGAAATGGAAATTGGAAAAAGAAAAAAATGAAGAAAGACAATTTGATCAAAAACCAAAACCCGTTTGCGCGAACCACCGATATACCGCAAGCCCATTTAAATATTTACTTGAAAAAAAACGAGGAAATATCGATAAAACATGAATGGACAAGATTAAAAGTGCGGCTATGAAAAGCATGAAACGAATAGGTGATCAGAGTCGTCGATTTCAAGAAATCGTTTATGGGAAGGGCATGGAAACATTTAGCCGAATGAATCTCAGGGCCAATAAGACCAAGGACAAAATTAATCAAATTAGAGATTCCATTCAGAAAAAGCATTGATTAATTGCCCAGGAATTATTGAAGGAATCATAGATGATTTATACCGTCACATTAAATCCTGCACTGGACCGTTTCATCGTCGTTGAACAGTTGCTTGCGGAAGACACCACCCGCATTCTTTCGGAAACACCGTATGCTGCCGGCAAAGGAATCGATGTGTCCAGGGTGATCCGGGAATGATTATTGGATGTCAACGCCTGTAAAGCATTGAAACAACAGGAGCGCTATTGTGGCCATCGCCCTGCCAAAAACCAAGATTGTCTGTACCATCGGACCCGCCAGTGACACGCCTGAGGTCATTAGAGAATTGATTGCAGGCGGCATGCGTGTTGCCCGCTTGAATTTTTCTCACGGTACACACGTTGACCATGAGAAAAAAATCCATGTCATCAGGAAAATCGCCGAAGAGCTGGCCAAACCGGTTGCGATATTACAGGATCTCGGAGGACCAAAAATCCGGGTGGGGGTTATCCCTGATCCAGGGATTCGATTGGAACCGGGACGTCATATTATTCTTACCTCGCAGACCGTTTCGGGTTCGCAACAGCGCATATCGGTTTCTTATCCGCTTTTAAACGAACAAGTAAAGAACGGGGATCGAATATTGCTCGCGGATGGTTTTTTGGAACTCAGGGTTGGCGCGGTAAGCGGGGCTGAAATCCACTGTGAGATCATTACGGGCGGGGTGCTTACGTCTCACAAAGGGATAAATTTGCCGACCGGAAGTATTCTCATGCCTTCCATGACGGACAAAGACCGTGACGATCTGCATTTTGGCCTGGGTCTTGATGTGGATTATGTCGCGCTTTCATTTGTCAGGACGGCAGCAGACATTCAGGACATAAAAGAAATCATCCGCCGGGAGAACAAGCAGACACCGGTCATCGCCAAAATTGAAAAGCATGAGGCCATCGATCATTACGACGACATCCTGGATGCTGCGGACGCAATCATGGTGGCCCGAGGTGACTTGGGGGTGGAGATACCTTTGGAAGAAGTGCCCGGCATCCAAAAACGACTGATTCAAAAAGCCAACGCTTTGGGAAAACCGGTTATTACGGCTACCCAGATGCTGCGATCCATGGTAGACGCGCCACGACCAACCCGAGCCGAGGCCTCGGATGTCGCCAACGCCGTTTTGGACGGAACGGATGCCGTTATGCTTTCGGAAGAAACCGCGACAGGGAATTATCCGGTTCAAGCGCTTCACTATATGATTCGCATCGTTGCCGAAGCGGAAAAAACCTATCCCCATGATCGGTACCTGAAAATGGTGCCGGAAAAAGAGATTTCGGACGCGGTGACCTATGCGGCCTGCGTTTTGGCGGACCACCTGGATGCGGCTGCGATTTTAGCGCCGACACGGTCCGGCCGGACAGCCATACACATCTCCAGATTCAGGCCCAAGCAACCGATTATTGCCTTTACGCCCAGCCAGCCCACCTTGAGGCAACTCTCTCTTTTCCGTGGGATATACCCCCGCATGATTTTGAACCATCGGGATACGGATGATCTGATCGAAAAGGTATCCAAAAAGGCGGTTGAAACAGGCGATTTGATTGAAGGGGACACAGCTGTCATCACTGCCGGCAACCCTGTCTGGGTCGCCGGCATGACGAATATGATTCGGGTGATGTCATTATAGGAGAGGGTTATACTCTCGACATCCAACTGAATGGTGTTGGTATGGTCTTGAAGTGACAACCACAACATCGGGAACTGTCAGCTCAAGTCTGCATTTCAGCCTTTCAGGTCCACCATGAAAACCATGGAATGCCTGAGGTTACATCATCCCACCCATGCCGCCGCCCATTCCTTGAGTCCCCGGATGCATCTGCTTTTTTTCTTCGGGTTTTTCTGCAATCATGGCCTGGGTGGTCAGCATCAATGAAGCCACACTGGCTGCATTTTGCAGGGCAAACCGGACCACTTTGGTCGGATCCATTATGCCGGCTTTCATCAGATCCTCATAGGTGTCCGTTTGGGCATTGTAACCAAAAGCGCCCTCGCCGTTTTTGACTTTATCGATCACGACAGAACCTTCGGCACCGGCATTTTTAGCAATCTGACGAAGGGGCTCCTCCATGGCGCGCATGATGACTTTCACCCCCAGCTTTTGATCTGCTTTGATTTTTATTTTCTCCAGCACGGCCAGACAGCGAACCAGCGCGACACCTCCGCCCGGTACGATCCCTTCTTCCACAGCTGCACGGGTGGCGTTGAGCGCATCTTCAACGCGGGCTTTTTTTTCTTTCATTTCGGTTTCGGTTGCCGCACCGACATTGATCACGGCCACACCACCGATCAGTTTGGCCAGACGCTCCTGCAGTTTTTCCCGATCATAGTCGGAGGTGGTTTCTTCGATCTGGGCACGTATCTGCTTCACCCGGCCCTCGATGACCGAGCGCGAACCTGCGCCGTCGACGATGGTGGTGTTGTCTTTATCGATGTTGATCCGTTTGGCCTTGCCGAGGTCGGCAACCGCTAAATTTTCCAATTTGGTCCCTAAATCCTCGGAGACCACCTGACCACCGGTTAAAACGGCAATGTCTTCCAGCATGGCTTTTCGTCTGTCGCCGAAACCCGGCGCCTTGACCGCAGCGACCTGCAGTGTGCCTCTCAATTTGTTGACCACCAGGGTGGCCAGGGCCTCCCCGTCCACATCTTCTGCAATGATCAATAAAGGCCGGCCCATTTTGGCGACCTGCTCAAGAATAGGCAAAAGATCTTTCATGTGACTGACTTTTTTCTCATTGATCAGAATGAAGGCATCTTCCAAAGCGGCAACCATTTTTTCTCCATCGGTCACAAAATAGGGAGACAGGTATCCTCGATCAAACTGCATGCCCTCAACAACTTCAAGGGTTGTTTCCATACCTTTGGCTTCTTCAACGGTGATGACCCCTTCTTTACCAACCTTGTTCATGGCTTCGGCAATGATGTTGCCGATGGTTTCATCATTGTTCGCCGAAATGGTGCCAACCTGCGCAATGTCGCGCTGATCCTGGGTGGGCTTGCTCAACTTATGCAGTTCTTTGACAACGACTTCAACCGCGGCATCAATTCCCCGTTTAATGGCCATGGGATCATTGCCGGCAGCCACCATCTTTTGTCCCTGTTCGTAAATCGCTCTGGCCAAAAGCGTGGCCGTGGTTGTACCATCACCGGCCGTGTCACTTGTTTTGCTGGCGACTTCCCTGACCATCTGGGCGCCCATGTTTTCAAATCGGTCTTCCAGTTCGATCTCCTTGGCTACGGTGACGCCGTCTTTGGTGACCGTCGGGGATCCCCAAGATTTGTCAATGACTACGTTTCTGCCCTTGGGGCCCAGGGTGACAACCACTGCATCGGCAAGCGCCTTGACACCGTTGAGCATCGCTTCGCGGGCTTTCATGTCATACTTTATTATCTTAGCCATCTTGTCCTATTCTCCATATTCTTTGACGCGTTGAACTAAAATACGATCCTGTAATGGTCTGAGTTTCATGGTTCCATTTTTCCTTTCTAATAATGTTTCCCCAAAGCAGCCAACCTCACACCGAGATTTGTTCTGTCTGGAAATCTCGGCTGGATCAAAGAGCCTGCGCCCTGGCGTTAAAATATCGTTTAAACGCACCCATATGAAGGGATGCAATGTGCTTCACTGGCGTGGAACCCGATTCAGGTCAATATCGCAATCGATGCACGTTGAAAAATAGAAAAGAAAGATGTCGTAAGAAGTGATAATACAAAAAAATACGTATGCCGAGCCACCTTGTCAAGGTGCTTCAAAACGAGAAGCTGCAAACCTGTTCTGGCGATCTTGTTTCAGAAACCTGGCTCCCAACACGGAATCGTTGCCACGGAACGAAACCAAACGCGATATAGGGGAAAAGTATCTGTATTTACAAGTTAAAATAGCTTTAGGTTCCATGGATGCCCGTCTTCGGGGTGTCCATGCCCGGTTGCGCTCACAAGAAAACTATACTAAAATAATTGAATTGATACCCAATAGCCAGCAACTGCCTGATAAAAAGCTAACCATCAAGTCAACTGACAGCATAGATCAGCGATGAAAAAAACCTTTCTGGAAATTCACAACAGGATTCTGGGGTCGATCCGTGAGCCCCTGATCGTGCTTGATTCCGATCTGAAAGTCGTAACGGCCAATCATACATTTTATCGGACATTCAATGTCAAGCCCGCCGAGACCGAAGGCGTGCTGATCTATGACCTGGGCAACCGGCAGTGGGACATTCCCCGGCTCAGGAAACTGCTGGAAGACATTCTTCCTCAGAATACCTCTTTTCATGATTTTGAGGTGGAACATACCTTTGAAACCATCGGTCCCAAAATCATGCATCTAAATGCCAGACGGATCTATGGCGCGGGCAACCAGACCGATATGATTCTGTTGGCCATCGAAGATGTGACCGAACGCGAATATTATAAACGACACCTTGAGGACCTGGTTGAGGAACGAACCGCTGAAATCAGAAAACTCAAAGATCTGCTCGAGGCCGAGAGAGCCTACCTGCAGGAAGAAATCAAGCTGGAATTCAACCATGAGAACATTATCGGCCGAAGCAACGAAATCAAATATGTGTTCTACAAGGTCGAGCAAATTGCCTCCACGGATACCAATGTATTGGTTCTCGGAGAAACCGGAACCGGCAAAGAACTGGTGGCGCGGGCGATTCATGGCTTGAGCGGTCGAAAGGACCGGGCCCTGGTTAAAATGAATTGTGCCGCCCTGCCTTCGAATCTCATTGAAAGCGAACTATTCGGCCATGAGAAAGGCGCCTTCACCGATGCGCATTCCAAACGGTTGGGGCGGTTCGAGATTGCCAACGGCACCACCCTGTTCCTGGATGAGATCGGCGAGCTGCCTTTGGAGTTGCAGCCCAAACTGCTCCAGGTCATCGAGACCGGAGAATTTGAACGCCTGGGCAGTTCCAACACCACAAAAGTCGATGTGCGCATCATTGCCGCCACCAACCGAAATCTGGAAGCTGAGGTTCGAAAAGGGACCTTCCGTGAGGATCTCTGGTACCGGCTGAATATTTTCCCGATCACCATGCCGCCGCTCAGGGAGCGCAGGGAAGACATTCCGTTGCTGGTCAATTATTTTATCGAAAAAATATCCAAAAGACTCGGAAAGTCGATCAATCTGGTTCCAGTCAATGTGATGGACACGTTGCGCAACTACCACTGGCCTGGCAATATTCGCGAACTTGAAAACGTCCTTGAGCGAGCCGTGATCAATTCGTCGGGTCCCAAGCTGCACTTGGTTGACGAACTGCAAAAAGCGGGCAAAATGGTAGCAGAGGCGAATCGGACCCTTGCAGATGTGGAGCGCGAATATATTCTTCAGGTGCTTGAGCGGGCACACTGGAAGGTAAGCGGTAAAAACAGTGCTGCCGAGATACTTGGATTAGACCGAAGCACCTTGCGCGCACGCATGCGAAAACTCGATATCCAGAAACCATAATTATTGGTCGCATATGATCAATGGTCATATATGGCCGACCGATTATACCGCATTTTTCCCAATACCTTTATCTCTCCCATCATCTTTCCTTATTAAATCAGACCATTGAAGTTGATTCACCGAACATGCAAAAGACGGCATGAACCTTGAGTATAATGTCGGCGGATGCCGATAATCGGCAAAAAAGGACGAACCGCAAGTGCGTTGCGCACAATCGTCAACGCGGTTTCTTCCAAAACAAAGAAGCGTTCTCGGCTTGAAATCATCGAATGATTAGGATGGAAGGCATTTCCTGGAGGTGGCCATAATGATCGTCGTCAGAATTATCATGCAGGTGATTCCTGAAAAACAGAAAGAACTGGTGCAAACAATTCTCTCGATGATTGAGCCAATGGAAAAGGAGAAGGGCTGTATAAGCTATTCTCTCTTTTGCAATATGGAAGATAAATGCCTCCTTAATCTTCTTCAAGAGTGGCATACGCGAAGGGATTTGGATCAATACCTGGGTTCCGATATGTTCGGCGTTTTTCTGGGAACGAAGAGCCTGCTGATCGAACCGCATGGGATAAATATTTATACCATTCATCAATCGGAAGGGATGGAAGCTGTTTATGAAGCCCGAGGGAAACAGCGCGGTCACAGTCATGCCGTTGCGCCGAATTTACTCAAAAAGGATTGACGTAGCGGCATATTGGAAAACCTCCCTTAAGAAATGAAATTGGTTCGATTAAATGGGAAGGGTGAGGCTGATCCACCATTCCCCTTGCAAGGAGAAAAACATGGAATTTTTTTGGATGATTTTGATTGGCCTGATTGCCGGGTCGCTTGCCAGGCAATTTATGAAGGGCAAAGACTTTGGGGCGACTGTCGACATCATTGCCGGCATGGTTGGTTCGTTGATCGGCGGGCTTATTTTTGAAAAAGCAGGCCTTTTTGCCGGAAGCAGCCTGATCGGAAGTCTGCTCGTTGCAACTACAGGCGCAATTATTTTTTTGTATGGCGTGCGCTTGATCAAAAGAGTTTAGACGGAGGCGTTAAATGCGATCTTACCAAGTGAAAGACCTGATGGTACCGCTTTCAGAGTATGCGACAGTTCCCCAATCGGCTACGCTGCTATATGCCGTCGATTCATTAAGGAAAGCCCAGGCCGCTTTTGGCCAGGATCGTTACCGGCACCGGGCGATTCTGGTGTTCAACGGCGACAATCATTTTGTGGGCAAGTTGAGCCAGCATGATCTGATCGCGGCTCTCGAACCCAACTACAAAGAAATGAAAAGTTCCATGAATCATGGATCCATGCATCGCCTCGGTCTAAGTGATGGCTTTGCTAAATCGACCCTGGAGCAATATCACCTGTGGGAAAAAGCCCTCGAGAACCTTTGCGAAAAAGCGATTCACCTGAAGGTTAAAGACATCATGTATACGCCCGGAATGGGCGAGTTCGTCAATGCAAGCACCACCCTGGATGAAGCCATTCACCGACTGATTGTCGGACGTCACCACAGCCTGCTGGTGACATCCGACCATGACGCACAAGAAATCGTAGGTGTGCTCAGAATCGTGGATGTCTTTGAGTTAGTCTGCGATGCAATGCATGAATGTGCCGTGGCGTAGATCTTCGCTATGCAAGCCTTCCAAAATTCAACAGCAAGCTGAGCGACAAGCGACAACGAAACATAAAAAGGTGACTGTAATGACATCGGTTATCAAGTATTACGCGGGAATCAACTCGGTTGCCGTCGTCGGCAATTATTTGCCCCGCCAATGCGGCATCGCCACCTTCACCACGGACCTGGTTGAGGCGCTGTCGGCGGAAGCACCGGATATCAGCTGCTGGGCGGCGGTCATGAACGACAAACCCGAGGGATACCCTTACCCGGACAACGTACGCTTCGAGATCAATCAGAACAAGTTGAGCGATTACCGCACCGCGTCTCAATTTCTCAATATCAATCAGACGGATATCGTCTGCGTGCAGCACGAATACGGTATTTTCGGTGGGCCGGCCGGCAGTCATCTGCTGAAACTGCTGGGTGATCTGCGCATGCCGGTGGTGACGACCCTGCACACGGTATTGAATGATCCCGCGCCGGAATATCGTGCCGTCATGTCCAAACTGTCCGATCTGTCCGATAAACTGGTCGTCATGAGCCGGAAGGCCTCCGACTTCCTCGAGGATATTTACGCGGTACCCGAAGAGAAAATCGTCTTCATCCATCACGGCATTCCGGATACGCCGTTTATCGATTCAAGCTTCTATAAGGACAAGTTTGGGGTGGAAGGTAAGAAAGTGCTACTCACCTTCGGATTGCTTTCCCCGAACAAAGGCATCGAAAATGTGCTGCATGCGATGCCGGCGATCGTCAACAAGCACCCGGATGTGGCCTATATTATCCTGGGGGCAACGCACCCGCATATCCTCAAATCACAAGGAGATGCCTATCGGATCATGCTGCAGCAGCTCGTGCGCAAACTCGATATCGGCGAGCAGGTCATTTTCCAAAACCGGTTCGTGGAACTCAAGGAGTTGTGTGAATTTTTAGGCATTGCCGATATTTACGTTACCCCTTATCTCGAAGAAGCCCAGATCACTTCCGGGACCCTTGCCTACGCCATGGGCACGGGCAAGGCCATCGTTTCGACGCCCTACTGGTACGCCACCGAGATGCTTGCCGACGGTCGTGGCCGAATCGTACCCTTCAGCAATCCGGACGCCATCGCCGAACAAATCATCGACCTGCTGGACAACGACGTTGAGCGGCACGCCATGCGCAAGAAAGCCTATACCTTCAGCCGTGAAGCAATATGGAGGGAAGTATCCCGAAAATACCTCCAGGTTTTCAATGAGGTCCGGCAAAACCGTACCCATCACCCCCGCCCCCGGTATTCCTATGTTGAAAATATCAAAGCCATCACGAATTTTGAACTGCCGGAGATCAATCTCGATCACCTGAAGGCCTTTACCGATGATACCGGCATCCTGCAACATGCCAATCATACCATCCCCGATCGTGCCCACGGCTACTGCACCGATGATAACGCCAGGGCGCTACTGGTTGCCGCCATGGGTCAAAAATACCTGCCGACCAACGGCTTGGGGCTCGATTCTCTCAGCGGTCATTATCTCGGATTCCTTCTATATGCCTACAATGAAAAAAACGGTCGTTTTCGCAATTTCATGACCTATTCACGGCAGTGGATGGAGGGGGTCGGGTCCGAGGACGCCCATGGCAGAGCGCTCTGGTGCATCGGTAAAGCCATAGCTTTCCTCGACGATCCCGGATATCTGGCGATGAGCACAACCCTTTTCAACAAGGCCCTGCCGGCTGCCGAGACCTTTCATTCGCCCCGCGCAATCGCTTTCTGCCTGGTGGGCATACACGCCTATCTGAATAAATTCTCCGGCGACAGCGATGTACGCAGAATTCGCAGTGTTCTCGCCGACCGGCTTTTCGATCAGTTTAGCAACCAGGCAACCGACGATTGGCCCTGGCTTGAAAACGCCCTGAACTATGCCAACGGAAAACTGCCTCATGCCCTGCTGCTCTCCGGTCAGGGGATGCAACGCGACGATATGGTCGATATGGGTCTCAGGGTCCTGAAATGGCTACTCGCCATCCAGAACGAGAACAAGCACTTCGTGCCCATCGGCAGCAACGGATGGTATGAAAAAGGCGGTTCCAGGGCCCGTTTCGACCAGCAACCCGTCGAGGCCAACGCCATGGTCGAAGCCTGTATCGAAGCGTTTAACGTTACCCGTGACCAGACCTGGTTCGAGAATGCGGTCATGTGCTTTAACTGGTTTCTCGGACATAATGACCTGAACATGCCGCTCTATGACCCCAAGACCGGTGGCTGTCGGGATGGACTGATGGCCGACGGCATCAACCAGAATCAAGGCGCCGAATCCTCCCTTGCATGGCTGCTGTCGCTGATGACCCTGCAAAACCTCTATGCCGAAGAGACGCTCAATCAGTGGGCATCGCAGAAAATCGAATAACAAGGATCCATCATGCATATTGCCATGCTTTCACCCATTGCCTGGCGCACGCCTCCCCGCCACTACGGACCGTGGGAGAACGTGACGTCACTGTTGACCGAGGGGCTGGTGTCGCGAGGTCTTGACGTGACCTTATTTGCAACCGCGGATTCTCAAACCATCGGCAGGCTGCATGCCGTTTGCCCACGGGGCTATGAAGAAGACCATGCACTCATCCCCAAAGTCTGGGAGTGCCTGCATATTTCAGAACTCTTCGAAGATGCCGAGACCTACGACATCATCCACAACCAATTCGATTTCCTGCCGTTGACCTACAGCGGGCTGACCGCTACACCGGTCGTGACCACCATCCATGGATTTTCATCACCCGGCATCCTGCCGGTTTACAAAAAATACAACGGCAGCGTGTTCTATGTTTCCATCAGCGATGCCGACCGGTCGCCGGATCTCGATTATATCAAAACGATTCACCACGGCATTGATATGAGTCCGTTTGACTTTCAACCAGCCCCACATGACATCCTGCTTTTTTTCGGGCGTATCCATAACGACAAAGGGACCCGGCAGGCTATTGAAATCGCCAAGGCCTGCGGAAAAAAATTGATATTGGCCGGCATTATCCAGGATCAGGCTTACTACGATCAATATGTCGCCCCTCATATAGACAACGACAAAGTGTCTTATATCGGCAGTGTCGGCCCTGCTGAACGCAGCCTGTTGCTCGGCAAAGCTATGGCGCTTTTGCACCCCATCCAGTTTGATGAACCCTTCGGGCTGTCTGTTATCGAATCCATGGCCTGTGGTACACCCGTGATAGCTTTCGACAGAGGTAGCATGGCTGAACTTATCGAAAACGGTAAAAATGGCTTTTTAGTGGGCAACGTGGACGAGGCCGTTGAAGCCGTTGCACGAATCCAGGAGGTTGATCGCGATTATTGTCGGGGCCATGTCGAAAGGCATTTCACGGTCGACCGCATGGTCGCTGAATACATAAATGTCTATGAAATGATTCATCACACTGAAAAGGAGAAAAAAAATGAAACTAACTAAATCGGGATTAGAATTGAAAGAGGTGATTGAAAAGGCGATTGCAGACTGTGTCATCACCAACAGCGAGTATGAAGAAATTATGAAGATAGCGAACAGGGATGGCATCATCGATGATCATGAACAGAGGATGCTCGGCCAGTTCCAGGAGTTGTTGGGAAACGGCACATTGAAGCTGGTTAAAGCGTAACGTATTGGTATTCAATAGAGAGGATATGAAAACGCCTTTTCCCATAATAACAAGGTTTAAAAAAAATCCCATCCTGACCAGAAAAGATGTTCCCTATCCGGTTGTGACCGTTCACAATGCGGGCATCGTCAAACACGACGGCCGCTACATCATGCTGTTCAGGTCTCATCTGTCGAACGGTCGCTCGATCATCGGCAGGGCCGATAGTGAGGATGGGTATACTTTCACGGTTCATCCTGAGCCCTTTTTGACACCGTCGACAGACCCGGTTTTCGCCGAATATGAAGCCTTCGGCGTTGAAGATCTGAGGATTTCCCCGGTGGAAAACGAATACCTCCTGACCTACAGCGCTTATTCCCGTCATGGCGTAAGGATTGCCCTGGCGCGTACCAGCGATTTCGAAAAAGTGGAACGGGTGGCGCTGATCACCCAGGCCGACCTGCGCAACGTTGTCATTTTCCCAGAGAAGTTCGGAGGTCGCTATGTGCGTCTGGACCGGCCGCACTCGGAAATCTCACCCTGGTCGATCTGGATTTCCTATTCTCCGGATCTGGTTCATTGGGGTGATTCCCGGGTGATCCTGAAGCCCTTGACCTACCACTGGGATGAAATGAAAATCGGGCCAGGCGCGCCACCTTTCAAAACCGACAAAGGCTGGCTGCATATTTACCACGGGGTTTTCAAGACCATGGCCGGGACGGTGTACCGGCTTGGTGCGGCCCTGCATGACCTTGACGACCCGGCGACCATCAGCGGTGTTTCCGATAGGTGGATTCTGCAACCCGAAGACCCCTGGGAGGTGACCGGCTATGTTCCCAATGTGGTCTTTACCTGCGGTGCGGTTCCGGAAGCCGATGGTACGGTAAAAATTTATTGGGGCGGCGCGGATACGGTCATGTGTGTCGGAACGGCCGTGATCGAGGACCTGGTCGACCGCTGCCTTTCGGATTCTCGTCCGGCAATGTAGCTTATCCCTTTGAAGGATGCGGTGGTATGCAAGCAAGCAAGATTCAACGGCTGAAAGTGAAAAGAAAAGCGATCAAGATCGTCGGTGATACGTCACGGGTGATCACCCGGCTTCATCTGCCCGATGAGCGGTCCCGGATCAAAAAAATTATTCAGCGTATTGTTAACCTGCCGAATTCGGCGGCCGAAGCGCTGATGGCACAGATCATGGTTGACTTTGCCGGACGGCACGAAGACATCGGGTATGTTTTTGAACGGCACCTGGATGCGGTGAAGGATCATCTGCCGCCGGATACCGAGCTCAGCGATGTTCAGAAAACACTCATCGGGGCATTTTTTACAAAGGAGTACTCCATTGAATCGGCGGCCCTTTTCAACCCATCCATTGTTCCCCATCCGGATCAGAGCCATTTGAAGAATGGCAGCCTGCGTTTTGTCATGAGTCTCCGGGCAACCGGTGAAGGGCATATTTCGTCCATCGTTTTTCGCAGCGGCGTCCTTGATCGATACAACCGGTTTCGCTTCGACCCGATCAGCGATTACGTAGAAACACCCGACCTCCAATTAAATCCGGTTTACAAACGCGATCCTTTCCAGCGCAAATTGAACGAGATGAGGGTTGGTAATGAGATAACCGCCCATATTCTTGATCAGATGCCAGATGATTTTACGTATAATGAGCTAATCGAAAAAATTGGCAAACTTCGAGTGAAACCACTATTTCCAAAGGATCGTCAAAACAGAGCCTTCGAGGTGATGTGGTGGCTTGCCAATTCCAATTATGAGGTGGGGTTTCACCCCGATCACCGCATATCCGAACGGGTGATCTTTCCGGTCTCAAAAAACGAAAGCCGAGGTATTGAAGACGCCCGCTTCGTTCAATTTATAGATGACCGGCAAGAAGCAATTTATTATGCGACCTATACCGCCTATAATGGACATACCATCCTGCCGCAACTGATCGAAACCAAGGATTTCATCAAATTCAACATTGTCACCCTCAACGGGAAAGCGATCAAAAATAAGGGTATGGCGCTTTTCCCGCGAAAAGTTGGGGGCCGCTATGCCATGCTCTCCCGCCAGGATGGTGAAAACAATCATATCATGTTTTCGGATAATATCCATTTTTGGCAAGCATCTAAAATTATTCAGGAGCCTGAATATCCATGGGAATTCATCCAGATCGGCAACTGCGGATCGCCCCTGGAGACGGATCAAGGTTGGATCGTCCTCACCCATGGGGTCGGGCCCATGCGTCAATATTGCATTGGCGCCATCTTGCTTGATCTTGAGAATCCAGCGAAAATAATCGCTCGCCTGGACACGCCGCTGCTATCGCCGCATGAGAAAGAGCGCGAAGGATATGTTCCCAATGTCGTTTATTCCTGCGGTGCAATCATTCATAATCGTGAGCTGGTTATTCCCTACGCCATGTCCGACATCAATTCCGGCATTGCAACCGTCGCCGTGGATGCGCTGCTGAACAGTATGCGGGCGGTCGAATCATGAAATCTTTGAATTGTGCCTGAAAAACCAACCGCAATTGGGCACGGCATACGAAAAGCGTTTCCACTTCTAAGGAACTCGTTGTCCAAAACATTTTATAAGAACTTTAAATAAAAAGCTTTTCCCATATGTTGCCGCATTCACCCGTAAGCCGTAAAACGTGTTTCTTTTGTACGGATGTGTGGCCAAGATTGGCCTGGAAAAGCTTTTTGCAAGCATACCTTAGGCGTTCGATCGATGGAAAATAACCAGAAAAGAAGGAAAATGTTGAAACTGATTGGAAAGGGCGTTTCCCCGGGGATGGCCCAAGGGAAGGCCTTTGTTTATAAAGATGTGCTGTTAAGGGATTCCGAACTCTATCTGATCCACGATAGCCAGCTCGACGATGAGAAAAAAAGAATTAAAAAAGCGATCGACGATGTAAGCAAATGCCTGACAATCGATGCCGAGCAAATCGAGGGCAAGCTAGGCAAGCAATCGGCGGACATCTTCCGCGCGCAAAAGGCGATCCTGCAAGATTCTCATGTGATCAATGAAATGAATCGGACGTTGGAAACAAAGATGATCAATGCCGAGCAAGTGGTCAGAACGGTATTCCGATTGCTGGCGCGACGATTCAGAGACCTGGACAATGAAGTGCTTCGCGAACGGGGGGATGATATCGACGACCTTTCGCGCCGGCTGTTGCTGTCATTGGCAGGCATTCATGCGCACAGCCTCGAGCACCTGCCGGCCAATACGGTGCTCGTCGCCCGTCGGCTGCTGCCGTCGGACACGGTGTTTCTCTCGCGTTCATCCACCGTAGGTGTTCTCGCTGAGTTTGCGGGTCCCGCAGCCCATGCTGCCCTTCTTGCCCGTGAACTCGGCATCCCCTGTGTGGGGGGAATCCCCGATCTGTTGGAAACGGTCCACAAAGGTGACGTTGTGCTTGTCGATGGGACCACGGGGGCAGTGGTGATCCATCCAAGCCGCCAGGCCTTGCAAAAGCACAACAAAGCATTTGATGAAGTATGCAAACGCAGGATGACGATGGTATGTGTCAACACCGTCGAACGAACGGCAACCGTGGATGGAATCGAGGTCTCGGTCATGGCCAACGTCCGCAGTCGTGAGGATGTCGAACTGGGGATGCAATGCGGAGCGGATGGGATCGGGCTGTTCCGAACCGAGCCCTTTTTTCTTTCGACCAAACATTTACCTTCAGACAAAACCTTCGCGACGTTTCTTCGAAACAGCCTCGAGCCGGCACGCGGAAGGCATATCGATGTTCGTCTGCTCGACATCGGTGCCGACAAGAATCCAGTTTACCTTCATCTTCCGCCGGAACCCGATCCTTTTTTGGGACGGCGGGGCGTGCGTGTGTTGCGTGAGTATCCCGAGCTGTTGGAGGCACAGTTGAGGGCGGTATTGGAGGTGTCGCAGGAGTTCGGGCTCGGTATTCTGATACCGATGGTCACGGTCGAGAGCGACGTGACGCATGTTGTCTCAAGGTTGCGAAAATTTGCCGCTGAAATGGGCATTCGCAAGCTTCCCCGTATCGGTGCGATGATTGAAACACCAGCCGCGGCATTGTCAATCGCTTCTCTAAGGACGCATGTTGATTTTTTCAGCATCGGCACGAATGATCTAACGCAGTATACTATGGCCGCCGGTCGGGAAAATCCGTTGGTTGCAAAATATTTCATCGACGACCATCCGGCGATACTGCACCTCATCGAGTTGGTGGTCAGGGAATCCGGCACCACGCCCGTTTCAATCTGCGGCGAGTTGGCGGGCCGGGTCGATGTTATCCTGAAGTTGTTGAAAACCGGAATCAGGTCTCTCAGTGTGGCTGCATCGCTTGTGCCGGACGTGAAGTTTGCCATCATGGGAATCGAAAACAAAAAGGGGAGAAAGTCATGAAAAGGAAAGCTGGATGGACTGGAAGACATTAACGAGTTTGGGTCGTTTCAAAGATATCATCATGGTCCTTCTCAGATACGGATTTGACGATCTGGTTGATCGTCTCAACATTCCGGGGACCAAGTTCATGCGGAAAAAAAGTCCCATCGACCAGCCGCTGAACACCTTTGAAAGAATCCGATGCGCCTGCGAAGAACTGGGACCGACTTTTGTCAAGTTCGGGCAGATGGCGAGTCTGCGGCCGGATCTGGTGCCGCCGCCGTTAATCGATGAACTCGGCAAACTACAGGATGATGTTGCGCCCGTGGACATGTCGCAGATCAGCGAAGTGATTGAACAAAGCACCGGAAAACCGATCAAGGAGACGTTCAGCGTTTTTGATGTGACGCCGGTGGCGGCGGCTTCCATCTCCCAAGTCCATCGCGGCGTTTTGGCGGCGGATGGGCGTATCGCATCGGTCAAAGTCCAGCGTCCGGGTATTCGGACCAAGATGCGAACCGACCTCGACATTCTGGCGATCCTGGCGGAACAACTTCACGAGCGCGTCGAAGAACTCAACAGTTTCGACCTTCCAAATCTCGTTCGCTTAATTAAAAAAACCCTGCTCCGTGAGCTCGATTTTAGAAGTGAAGCACGACACATGAAAATTGCACGCATATATGCGGGCGAAGCAGCCGATGTCTATATTCCAGAGGTTTATGAAGCGTATTGCTCAGAGCACCTGCTGGTGATGGAATTCATCCAGGGCACGAAACTGAAAGATTTCAAGCGCGAATCCATCGCCGATCCCGAATTGCTGGCAAGGCAGGGCCTTGGTGCCGCCATCGACCAAATCCTCAAACACGGCTTTTTTCATGCCGATCCGCACCCCGGAAATATTCTGATCAACCAAGTTGGTCGCATGTGCTTGATCGATTGGGGAATGACGGGAAGGCTGTCGGAACGCGACCGCCACCAGCTCATCGGGTTATTGCAAGCGGTTTTGGAAAAAGACGGCGAAGCCATGGTTCACACCCTTTTGCGTATCGGCCGTGCCGAAGCGGCCATCGACCAAAGAGGCATGGAGAGGGACCTGCTGGATATC
Organism: uncultured Desulfosarcina sp.; assembly: GCF_963668215.1. Taxonomy (NCBI): domain Bacteria; kingdom Pseudomonadati; phylum Thermodesulfobacteriota; class Desulfobacteria; order Desulfobacterales; family Desulfosarcinaceae; genus Desulfosarcina; species uncultured Desulfosarcina sp. Next base: position 3,358,127 of record NZ_OY764190.1, on the reverse strand, counting down.
CTGGACCTTCACTACGCGGTTCCCATCCAGGACATGAACATCGGGCAGTTGCTCATGGCGATCACGGATCTTTTACGGACCTATCACCTCCGGCTGCCCCCGGACCTGGTGATCATGACCAAGGCGTTGGTTGCCGCCGAAGGCACAGCCCGGCTAATCTATCCCGAACTGGATGTGGTCTCCGAGGCTAAGGCGCAAATTTCAAAGCTGGCGAACCAGCGGTACACACCCGAATCGGTGTTGCGGCGCCTGCGCTTCACCGTGGCCCAGTTGTTCAGTTTGCAAAAGGATATTCCGAGTCGCTTGGAGAGCCTGCTGGGCAAGGCCGACCGCAATGAACTGACACTGGGATTCCGGCACGAAAACCTCAAGGGCCTTATCCATACCCTCGAAAACGTCGCTAGCCGTGTGACTTTTGGCATCATCATCGCGGCTATGATCGTCGGATCTTCGATGATCATCACCACCGGTGTCAGACCGCTTTTGTTCGGTTTCCCGGCTCTAGGCGTGATCGGGTACCTGTTTTCCGGACTGCTCGGCATCTGGCTGCTGATCAACATCATTCGCAGGCGAAAGTATTGATGCGCCATGGGGTTCAACCCTTTTTTCAAAAGCAAGGCGGCAGGAAAAGCCCTCCAGGAGAGCTTACAAATCGGCAATCTGCGCTACTGAACCGCAACATTAGTGCACCTTTCCCGGTTCCCGCAGCCTGTTTCTGCCGTAACCTTTGGAAAAACCCTCACTGCTCATCTGATAAGAAAAGTGATAATTTTCAATGTAAATATTGCGGAGCGGCAATGCCACCCAAGAGGTCTTCGAGGTGATTGCGGCTAATGGGCATCAGGGATGAGCCAGTATACCAGATTACGGGTGTCATGGCATATTTTTAAGCCATAGGCTCATCTTTTGACTAATTACCCTATTCATGAGTTTCGGTCTTTCTGAAACAGATAACAATACCAATGCAATGCAAAAATTAGCTTTCACTTATTCAATTAGGTGGCTGGTATCGATTGTAACTGATTCGTGAGATAGACGCGACATACAGCATTGATGGCGGACCTTGTGTTTACTGCTATATATTTGGACTCAAGTAAACCGCCAAGGAAAGGCGATCATATAAAAAATCTTGTGGCAAACGCTTTTTACTTAATATTGCAGGATAGACGATTCTATCCCAAGCGCCATCCGTTTCGACTCAGTTAAAGATACCCAATACCCAAAGCACAATAATTTGCAAAGTTGCACTATCCATATAATGCGAAACATTGAAAACAAAGAGGCCAACCCCAACATCTGGCGGTTGGCCTCTCCTGCTTAAAAGATTTGAATCGGTCGATGGGACTTTATCGAAACAAGGCTGACAATGCTTATGGCTATTAAAATTCTACTCCATAAAGATTATGCAGCCGTGACCGTAATCTGCCGAGGAATCGCCTTTTCCGCCTTGGGCAGGCTCAGACGTAAGACCCCGTTTTCATGTTTGGCTTCGATCTTGCCCTGATCGATCACCTCCGACAGGGTGAACTGCCGGAAATAGCGACCGATTTCGAACTCAATGAGCACATCCGACTCTTCGCCGCCCTCGAATGGCTTGATCTCGCCGGAGATGCTCAGCACGTTTTCGTTCAGATCGATCGTGATATCGTCCGGCCCCACGCCGGGCATGTCCGCCAGCAGCGTGATCTGCCGCTCGTCTTCGAAGATATCCACATCCGGCGTGAAAAGGATGCCGGGTCGCGTCTGCTCGGCAGAGCTGGCCACTTCCTGTTTGCCCTTTACCTGAAGCTCTCTGGAATCCGTCATTTGTCATCCCTCCCTTCCTGTAAAAGTGGTTAGCTGACCGAGATCTGTCTCGGTTTGGCCGCTTCCGCCTTGGCGATGGTGACCGTCAGCATCCCGTTGACCAACCGGGCCTCCACTTTCTGGGCATCGATGTCGCCGGGCAGGCCGATGATCCGGGAAAACTTGCCGGCCTCGCGCTCCCGCCGGTGGTACCGGATGTTTTCGCCTTCCGAGGCAATGGTCCGGTGACCCGAAAGGCTCAAATTCCTTCCGGTGATCTGAATCTCCAAAGCGTCGGCCTTGATGCCGGGCAGCTCGGCGCGCACGTAGTATTTGTCCTTGTCCTCGGTCAGGTTAACTGCCGGAAACACCCTGGCCGGCCGCCAACCCAGCCCCGGTCTGCCGATCAGACCGTCCTTCAACCGATCCATCTGGCGGGACATGCGCTCCAGTTCGGCAAACGGATACTGCCACCCCATTGACGGAAAATCGAACAGTCTTCTTGCAAACATGGCGATTTCCTCCTTTTTTGAGTTTTCAGGAAAAATTATCAAACCATTTTTGAGAAAATAGTAATGTAAAGAAAAGCGCTGTCAAGGGGAATAAAATATTTTTTCGAAAGAAAAAAAAGGAAAAGGGCCGGCCACCCAACCGGGTGACACGGCCCTTTTTTTGTTTAATATTCGAACCGGCGCTTAGTTGCCGGAACGCCCATCGTCGCAGGCATCATCAGCACCGGCACGCCCGGCGTGCTCGGCGGTACCGGCCAGGGTGCAGCTGTCGCTGTCGTCGCCCGCCGCGGCCAGTTCCCCCGACGGCTTGGCGGCCACGAACTCGGCCTCGGCCATCTTCTTGAACTTGGCATAACGATCGGCGAATTCCGCTTCCAGCCGGGTGTGCAGCCGCTGGGCCTCTTCGGGGAAGAGTTTCTGCAGGGCCGCATAGCGCACTTCACCGCCCAGAAATTCCTGCAGGCTGCCGTCCGGCTCCTTGGAATCCAGCACAAAGGGATTCTTGCCCTCTTTCACCAGCATGGGGTTGTAGCGATACAACGGCCAGTAGCCGCTCTTGACGGCCAGGTTGGTTTCCTCCTGGCTCTTGCCCATGCCCTTCTTGATGCCGTGGTTGATGCACGGCGCGTAGGCCATGATCAGCGACGGCCCATCGTAGCCCTCCGCTTCGGTAAAGGCCTTGACCAACTGCTGTTTGTTGGCCCCCATCCCCACGTTGGCTACATAAACGTACCCGTAGGTCATGGCCATGCCGCCCATATCCTTCTTGGCGGTCTTCTTGCCGGAGGCGGCAAACTTGGCGATGGAGCCCGTCGGCGTGGCCTTGGAACTCTGCCCGCCGGTGTTGGAGTAGACCTCGGTGTCGAAAACCATGACGTTGATGTCTTCTCCGCTGGCCAGGACGTGGTCGATGCCGCCAAAGGAGATGTCGTAGGCCGATCCGTCGCCCACGAAAATCCAGTAGGAACGTTTGATGAAATGCGCGCTCAGGCTGTCGATTTTATCCAGCAGGGGTTCTCCTTCGTAGGCGAAGAGCATTTCCCGGATCTGGTCGCCGTACCGTTTGGCGCCTTCCGGATTCTTCATGTTGTCCAGCCAGCCCTGCATGGCCTCCTTGAGATTGTCGTCGATGTCCGTTTCCAAGGCCTGGGCAACCAGCTCCGCCAGTTGACGGCGCTGCTGCAGGGACCCGAGAAGCATGCCGTAGGTGAACTCGGCCGGATCTTCGAACAGGGAGTTGCCCCAGGTGGGGCCGCAGCCTTCACTGTTGACGCAGTATGGAATGGAAGGTGCGCTGCCGCCCCAGATGGAGGAGCAGCCCGTGGCGTTGCCGATGACCATGCGTTCGCCGAAAAGCTGGGTGAGCAGTTTGGCGTAGGGGGTTTCGCCGCACCCGGCGCAGGCGCCGGAGAACTCCAGCAGGGGCTGGTAGAACTGGCTGCCTTTGACCGTGTCGCGCTTGACCAACCCCTCACGCACCGGCAGGCTGGAGGCGTAGCGCTGGTTGGGTACCTGGGCCTCGATCTGGGTGGCCAGCGGTTTCATGACCAGGGCCGGCTTTTTGGCCGGGCAGATGTCGGCGCAGTTGCCGCATCCCAGGCAATCTTCGGTGAAGACCTGAACGCGGAATTTGTACTCCTTGAGTTCCTTGCCCAGCGCTTTTTTGGCCTCGAAACCCTCCGGTGCCGCTTCCAGTTCCTCGTCGGTCACCAGTACCGGCCGGATGGCCGCGTGGGGGCATACCATGGCGCACTGGTTGCACTGGATGCAGTTGTCCATCACCCATTCGGGCACGTTGATGGCCACACCGCGTTTCTCGTACTGGGTGGTGCCCACGGGGAAGATCCCGTCGGGAGAAAAAGAACTCACCGGCAGCTTGTCGCCCTGCTGGGCCAGCATGGGCCGCATCACCTCGGTGACCCACTCGGGTTCGTCGGCGGCCGCGGCAGCCGTGCTGCCGGCCTCCGCCCAACTGGCCGGGACCTTGACTTCAACCAGATGATCGAGGGTCTTGTCCACGGCGGCGTGATTCATGTTGATGATCTTGTCGCCCTTTTTCTTGAACATCTGTGCGATCTGATCCTTCAGGTAGGCGATGGCTTCCTCGACGGGAATCACGTTGGCCGCCTTGAAGAAGGCCGTCTGCATGATCATGTTGATGCGCCCGCCAAGGCCGACGTCACCGGCAATCTTGACCGCATCGATGGTATAGAACTTGAGCTTTTTGGTGGCGATGGTGCGGCGCATGTCGGCCGGCAGCTTCTCTTCCATCTCTTCCACGCTCCAGGGGCTGTTGAGCATGAAGGTGCCCCCTTTTTTGATGCCTTCCAGCACGTCGTAGATATTGACGTAGGCCGGATTGTGGCAGGCGATGTAATCGGCGCTGTCGATCAGGTAGGTGGACTTGATGGGCGTCTTGCCGAAACGCAGGTGAGAGATGGTCACGCCGCCGGACTTCTTGGAGTCGTAGGCGAAGTAGGCCTGGGCATACATGTCGGTATTGTCGCCGATGATCTTGATGGCGCTCTTGTTGGCGCCCACCGTTCCGTCGGCCCCCAGCCCCCAGAACTTGCACTGAACCGTTCCTTCCGGCGCCACGTCGAAACCGGTTTCCACCTCCAGGCTGGTGTGGGTGACGTCGTCTTCGATGCCCACCGTAAAATGGTTCTTGGGTGCCATGCCGTTCATGTTGTCGAACACGGCCTTGACCATGGAGGGGTTGAACTCCTTGGATCCCAGGCCGTAGCGGCCGTTGACGATGGTGGGCATGTCGCCGCGTTCCATGAAGGCCGTGCACACGTCCTGATAGAGCGGATCGCCCAGAGCGCCCGGCTCCTTGGTACGGTCGAGCACCGTGATGCGGGCCGCGGTGGCCGGAATGGCCGCCAGCAGGTGGCGGGCCGAGAAGGGCCGATAGAGGCGCACTTTGACCAGGCCGACGGATTCGCCCTGGGCGTTGAGGTGGTCCACCACCTCTTCGATGGTCTCGCAGGAGGAGCCCATGGAGATGATTACCCGGTCGGCGTTGGGATCGCCCACATAATCGAACAGGTTGTACTTGCGGCCGGTGAGGGCGGACACCTTTTTCATGTAGGCGGCTACGATGTCGGCGGTTTCATTGTAATACAGATTGACGGCCTCGCGCCCCTGGAAGTAGATGTCCGGATTCTGGGCGGTGCCGCGCAGCTCGGGGGATTCCGGGTTGACCGCCCGGGCCCGGAAGCTTTCCAGGGCCTCCATGTTGATCAGCCTGGCCATGTCCTGGTAATCGATCAATTCGATTTTCTGGATTTCGTGGGAGGTCCGGAACCCGTCGAAAAAATGCAGAAAGGGCACGCTGGATTCGATGGCGGCCAGGTGCGCCACCAGCCCTAAGTCCATGACTTCCTGAACCGAGGCCGAACCCAGCAGCGCAAAGCCGGTCTGTCGAACGGCCATGACGTCCTGATGGTCGCCGAAGATGGAGAGCGCGTGCGCGGCGACGGCCCGGGCGGTAACGTGCAGGACGCCAGGCAGCAGTTCGCCGGACATTTTGTACATGTTCGGAATCATCAGCAAAAGGCCCTGGGAAGCCGTGTAGGTGGACGTCAGGGCGCCGGCGGCCAAAGAGCCGTGGACAGCGGCGGCGGCACCGGCTTCGCTCTGCAGCTGCCGGACCATCAGGGTCTGTCCGAAGGCGTTCTTGCGGCCATTGGCCGCCCACTCATCGCAGATCTCTCCGATGGGGGACGAGGGGGTGATGGGGTAGATGGCGGCCACCTCGCTCATGGCATAAGCCACGTGGGCTGCCGCAGTGTTCCCGTCGATGGTTTTCATTTTTTTTGCCATAACTGCTCCTTTTAACGGGTTGAAATATAACATCGAATCCGCAGCAGCCCAGCATTGGGAAAGCTGCCGCGAAAAACCAGTGCGCCTTGGCGAACAGGAAGGCTGCGTGGCATCCAGAATCAAGACGGTTTTGCTGAATTTTCTTACGGCAAAGGGATTAAATAAAACATAATGAAAGCCACTTGACAAGGTTTAAAATGGCTTGTTTTTCTACTTAACGGTGTCGGCCATTTCGTCGAATCGGCATTTGAGCATCAGCGATTCGCCGTCAAAACTGGTCTTCACCTTGTAGGGCAAGGTCTTGAACAGGGCGATCATGGCTCTGTTCTGGGGCGAGGTGTAGGCCACCAGCCCCGAAATGCCGTTATCCCTGGCGGCCCGGGCCAGCTTGCGGATGAACAGCTTGCCCAGCCCCTTGCCCTGGTATTCCTTGGAGATGGAGAACGCCACTTCGGCGATATTGCTGTCCACAAGCAGCAGGTATTCGCCGACGCCCACCACCTTGCCGAAACCGAACTCGCCCACCACGGCCACCAGGGTGAGATCTTTGATGTAGTCGATCTGGGAACGGGTTTCCACGTCGCTGCGGTCGAAGCTGATCTTGTCGTGGAAAAAGCGCAGTTGAACATCCTTTTTGTCCAGGCTGTAGTAATGCTCCTGGATTCGACGTTCGTCCACGGGCTTGGAGGGCCGGATGGTGATCTGCTCCCCGTCGCGCTCGATGGTTTCTTCCAGGTGAATCGGGTAGACGCCCCGGGTCGCCTCCCCCAACCGCCGCTCGCTGCCGATCAGTTTGGCCTCTTTGGCGGCGTCGAAAAGCCACTCGCGGTGGTCCGGATGGGCGATGCCGATCAGGGCCAGCACCCGCTCCTGGAGGCTTTTGCCGAAAAGATTGACGGCGCCGTATTCGGTGACCACGTAGTGGACGTCTCCGCGGGGCACCACCACGGAAGGGCCGTTGAGAAAAGGAACGATGTTGCTGCGTTTGCCGTCCCGGGAGGTGGCGTAGAGCATTAAAATGGCCTTGCCCCCCTTGGAGCGTTTGGCCCCGCGGACAAAGTCGGGAATGCCGGAAACCCCGGCGAAAAAGGTGTGCTCGCTCGCCTCGGCGGCCATCTGACCGGTCAGGTCGATGGTGTGGGCCACGTTCAGGGATATCATGCGGTTGTGCTGGCCGATGATATACGGATCGTTGACATAATCCGAAGGCCTGAAATCCACCGCCGGGTTGTCATGCAGGAATTCGTAGAGGTTCTGGCTGCCGATGGCGCAGGAAGCCACCAGCTTTCCTTCGTTGAGCCCTTTCTTGCGGTTGGTGATCACCCCGGAGGCATACAGGTGCATGACATCGTCGGTAATGTACTGGGAGTGAAACCCCAGGTCGTTCTTGTCCGCCAGAGCTTTGACCGTGGCCTGGGAAGCGGCGTCCAGGCCGATCTGGATGGTGGAGCCGTCATCCACGAAACGGGCGATGTGCTTTCCAATCCACTCGGCCGGTCCGGACCGCTGGCGCAGGTTGACCGAAAGAATGGGCTCTTCCTGCTCCACCAGCACATGGACGCTGTTTACGTGGATAAAGCTCTGCCCCATGGTACGCGGCATTCTCGGATTTACCTGGGCGATCACCAGGTCGGCGCTCTGGGCCGCGGCCAGGGTGACGTCCACGGACACCCCGAGGCTCATCCAGCCGAAATCGTCCGGCGGCGAAACCTGGACCAGGGCCACGTGAATCGGCAACTTGCGCGAGAGAAACAGGCTGGGGACCTCGGACATGTTGATGGGCGTGATAAAACGCATGTAACGGGCGATCCCCTCGGTGTCCGCCGAACCCAGATAGATGGTGCGGATATTGAGGCTGTGGTCCCGCGTTTTATCGGCAATTTCGGACAGGGAGGTGGTCTCCCGGCTCATGAGCCGGACGACCTCCAACCCGCTGATATTGATGGCAGCCGTACTCAGCGCCTTTACCAGCGCCTGGGGCTCCCCGCTGGCGCTGCCGATGAATACCCGCTTGCCGGGGCGGATCATGGAAATGGCCTCCTGTGCCGTCCGCTGCTTCTCCACATAGGTGTCGGCCCAGTAGATCGACCGTTTCATGGGGCTGCCTCCTGTTGATTGAGATGGGTGCTTTTTCGCTGCGCCGCTGTCGAAAGAGATCCAAGCCGGGTAGACCGCCAGCCAGTCGAATTATCGGCTATTTCTCTTCCAAGATCAACCGGCAATCGGCAACAGTGACCCCCTCGCCTTCAGGGTGGACAAGCAGCGGATTGATGTCCAGTTCCTTGATCTCCGGATGGTCCAGGACCAGATCGGAAAGATTCACCAGCATGCGCTCGATGGTGGCGATGTCGGCCTTTGGGGCGCCGCGGTAGCCGCTGAGCAGTTTGTTGGCCCTGATGCTGCGCACCATGTTGCGGGCCCCGTTGCGCGTCAGCGGCGCCAGGCGGAAGGCCACATCCTTGAAAACCTCCACGAAAACCCCGCCGAAGCCGAACATGATCAACGGCCCGAAAATGGGGTAGCGGCTCATTCCCAGGATCACTTCCTTGCCCTGGGGCGCCAGTTTCTGCACCAGCACGCCGGTGATCTCGGCATCCGGGCTGTATTTTCTGGCATTGTCGACGATGGTGGTAAAGGCTTCGACCGCCTCCTCGCGGCTGTTCAGCCCGACCATAACGCCGCCGGCATCGGATTTGTGAATGATCTGGGGCGAAACGATCTTCATGACCACCGGATAGCCCATCTCCTCAGCCGCAGTACCGGCCTGCTCCGCGCTGTCGGCCAGCACCGTGGGCAGCACATTGAAGCCATAGCACTTGAGCAGTTCCGTGCCGCCGATCTCGCCCATGTAGGTCTGGCCTTTTTCGACGGCCTCGGCAATGATCGCCCTGGCCTTCTCTTTATCGTGTTTTACGGGAAACGGCGCCAGCTGCTGCCGGTTGAGCCACCGGGAATAGCGGTACAAGGCGCCGAAGGTCTTGGCCGCGCTTTCCGGGAAACGATACACCGGCACCCCGTGTTCCTGAAGGTATTTCACGCCGGCGGAAACGTCGATGATCCCCATGAAGCAGCACAAAATCGGTTTATGCGAACGTTGGGCAATGCGGACGATGGCCTCGGCCGTCCCGATGGCGTTGGTCATGCTCTGGGGAGTCAGAATCACCAGCGCGCCGTCCACGCCTTCGTCCCGGATAACGGCCCAGAGGGCGTTTTCATAGCGGTCCTGGGCCGCGTCGCCGATAACGTCCACCGGGTTGTTGAAGTTGGCGGTCTCCGGCAGATGGCTTTTCAGGACATCGACGGTTTCCTCGCTGAACGTGGCCAGTTCCAGACCGGAGGTGATGGTCATGTCCGTGGCCACGATCCCCGGTCCGCCGGCGTTGGTGACGATGGCCAGCCGGTTGCCCAAAGGCACCTTGCGCCGCATTTTTCCCAGGGCGCTCTCGTTTTTATAGGCAAAGGCGGTCCCGAAATCGAACAGTTCGTTGATGGACTCCACCCGGATGATGCCGCTTTGGGTGAAAAGGGCATCGTACACCGCTTCGCTGCCGGCCAGAGATCCCGTATGCGAGGCAGCGGCCTTGGCGCCGGCGCTGGTACGCCCGGATTTGATGGCCAGAACCGGCGTGGGCCGATCGCCCCCGGTAATCTCCTTGACGGCCTGGATGAATTCCGGACCGCGCTGCAGTTCTTCGATATAGAGCATGATCACTTCGGTTTCCGGATCGGCGTGGAAATAGCGCAGCAGGTCGAGTTCGTCCACGTCGGCCTTGTTGCCGATGGAAACGAACTTGGAGAATCCGAATTCCTTGTCCGCCGCGAAATCCAGCACCGCGGTGCACAAGGCGCCGCTTTGGGAAATGAAGGAGATGTTGCCGGCCTTTGGCATCCGGCTGGAAAAACTGGCGTTGAGCCGCACATCGGCATTGGGGTTGATGACCCCCAGGCAGTTGGGTCCGACCACCCGTACGCCGGCTTCGCGGCACATGGCCACGATGCGCTTTTCGATCTCCAGCCCCTCGCCGCCGACTTCCTTGAAACCCGCCGAAACGATGACGATGGCCTTGACGCCTTTTTCGATGGCCTGCTTGATGGCGGGCTCCGCCAACCGCGGGGGCAGGATGATGATGGCCAGTTCGATGGAATCCGGGATGTCCTGAATATCCGCATAGGCGCGAACGCTGGCGATGGATTTTGCTCTCGGGTTGACCGGGTAAAGCGTGCCTTTGTATCCGCCCTTTAGAATGTTAACAAAAATATCGTGCCCGACTTTCCCCGGAGTGCTCGAGGCGCCGACTACGGCCACGGACTCCGGGTTGAACAATGCATCCAGACCTTCCATTGTGCTTTCCTGACTTGATTTTGGGGTAAAAGAAAAATAGGGAGCGCCAACGCGCATCCCTATTGAATGCTCCATATTGACGGACTCGTAAAAAAGCCGATATCGGCGTTACGCGTATCCTTCGTCACTGCGGCGTACGCCAAAGTACGCCTCATTCCTCAGGATTCGCAAGCCTTGATCTCGACCTTTTTACGAGCCCGTCGGAAATGCGGCTTTTTACGAGTCTATCCATACTAGTATTACTTCCGGGAACTCCTGCCAACTGTCAAGCAATTTCTCGGTTGCTGACCGTGTAAACGTCGTTTTTTACAGCAATCCCTGGAAAAAGTCGTTTCCCTTGTCATCCACCAGAATGAAGGCCGGAAAATCCTTGACCGTGATCATGTAGATGGCCTCCATACCCAGCTCGGGGTACTCCAGCACCTCCACCGAGGTGATGCACTCCTTGCCCAGACGGGCGGCCGGCCCTCCGATGGAGCCCAGGTAAAACCCGCCGAATTTTTTGCATGCATCGGTTACGACCTGGCTGCGGTTGCCCTTGGCCAGCATGACCATGGAGGCTCCTTCGGCCTGGAAGATCGGCACGTAGGAATCCATGCGGCCGGCCGTTGTCGGGCCGAAGGAACCCGAGGCATACCCTTTTGGGGTTTTGGCCGGTCCGGCGTAGTAAATGATATGATCCTTCAGGTACTGGGGCAGGCCCTGGCCGCTGTCCAGACGCTCTTTGAGTTTGGCGTGAGCGATGTCGCGGCCCACGATGATCTTGCCGGAGAGCTTCAGGCGGGTGGCTACCGGATACTGGGTGAGAATGGCCCGGATATCGTCCATGGGCCGGTTCAGATCGATGGCCACGGCGTCATTTGCTTCCCCGGCAGGTTCGGGCAGGTACTTGGCCGGATCGGTTTCCAGTTGTTCCAGAAAGATGCCCTCGGCCGTAATCTTGGCCTTGATGTTGCGGTCCGCGCTGCAACTGACGCCCATGCCGATGGGACACGAAGCCCCATGGCGCGGCAGACGCACGACACGCACGTCGAGGCAGAAGTGCCGTCCTCCAAACTGGGCGCCCAGACCCAATCCGCGGGCACGTTCCAGCAGCTCTTTTTCCAGTTCGAGATCCCTGAACCCGTGGCCGCTCTCGCTGCCGCCGGTGGGCAGAGTGTCCAGGTAGGCGGCCGAAGCCAGTTTCACCGTTTTCAGATTGTATTCCGCCGAGGTCCCGCCGATGACAAAAGCCAGGTGGTAGGGGGGGCAGGCCGCCGTGCCCAGGGTTTTCATCTTGGCGGTGAGAAAATCGACCAGGGTGCCCGGATTGAGAACAGCCTTGGTCTCCTGGAACAGGTAGGTCTTGTTGGCCGATCCGCCGCCTTTCGCGATGAAGAGAAATTTGTAGGCGTCCCCTTCCGTGGCGTAGATCTCCACCTGGGCCGGCAGGTTGCAGCCGGTGTTCTTCTCCTCGTACATGGAGAGCGGCGCATTCTGGGAATAGCGCAGGTTGTTCTGGGTGTACGCATTGAACACGCCCCTGGCAAGGGCCTTCTCGTCCCCGCCGCCGGTCCACACCTGCTGTCCCTTCTTGCCCATGACGATGCCCGTGCCGGTGTCCTGACACATGGGGAATTCCATCTCGGCGGAAATGACGGCGTTCTTGAGCATTTCCAGGGCCACGTAGCGGTCGTTTTCGGAGCTTTCCGGATCGTCGAGGATGGCTCTGACTTTAGCCAGATGAGCGGGGCGCAGCAGGTGGGAGACATCCCTGAAAGCAGCTTGGGCCAGCATTTCCAGCCCCTCGGGTGCAACCTTGAGGACGGTCTGCCCCTCGAATCGGGCCGTAGAGACATGCTCGGTGGTAAGCAGCCGGTAGGGGGTATCGTCTTTGCCCAAAGGCAGCAGTTCCGAGTAGTTGAATTCGACCATGGTGCATCTCCTTTCGGGGTTGGGTGGGACCGTCAGCCGGCAATTTACATGCCGGTGAAGGAAGTTAACCTAATGGGTGGAGTTCTGTGTTGTCAAGATTTTAAGGAAGTTTCGAAGGCAAAGCCGAAGATGAAGACAACATCAACCTTGACTTTTCAGAACCGCCTCTTATGTTGACTTGTCAACAATTGATACATCAACAATGGAGACGCAATGAACCAGAATCGTGCCGCATCGCTCGGATACCGTTTCGGAATGCTGTCCCGGCTGAATACGTTTTTTCTGAACAATCAATTGAAACCCCTGGGGCTCAGCGCCGGCCAGGTATCGTGTCTGGCCGAAATCCTTCACAGGGATATTCCCGTGACCCAGGACGAGATATCCGCCGCCATGGCCATCGATCCGGCCGCAACCGCCCGGACAGTCGAACTTCTGGTGAAAAAGGGGTTGGCGGCCAGGGTGGTGAATCCTGAAAACCGCAGGCAAAATCTGGTTTCGGCCACACCTGCCGCAAAGAAAATCGCCGGCGCCTTTTTTGACGCCCTGAAAAATGCCGAAAACAATTTCGACGTGGACATGACCGTAGAAGAGCGCCGGGTCCTCATCGAACTCATGGATCGGATGATCGCCAGTGCAAAGAGAAGAAAACATGAACAACGCAAATAACACAGACCCGGCTCGGACCTCTCCGGCAGCCACGCTGTTCGTCGTATCGGCCGTCCAGTTTCTGGCGCCCTTCATGATGTCCGCCGTAGGGGTGGCCCTTCCCACCATCGGCCGTTTTTATGGCGCCAGCGCCTTTTCTTTAGGGCTTGTCGAAATGGTCTACATTCTTGCCGTAACGCTTTTTCTTCTGCCCATGGGCCGCCTGGCCGACATTGTCGGAAGGAAAAAAATATTTATTGCCGGCGTGGCCCTATTTACCATTGCCACGGCCATGCTGCCCTTTGCCCCGACCATCGAAACGTTTATCGCCTTCCGGTTTTTGCAGGGGATCGGGTCTTCCTGCAACATATCCACATCCATTGCGATTTTGTCCGCCGTGTTTCCCCAAAAGACGCGGGGCAGGGCCATGGGGGTGATTGTCGCCTGCGTTTATCTCGGGTTGTCCGCCGGCCCCACCCTGGCAGGACTGATGATCACCTACCTGGGATGGCAGTGGATCTTTTTCGTGGCCGTGCCCATTGCCCTTTGCGCGTTGTCCCTGGCGGCAATCCGCCTCAAAGGCGAATGGAAGGGGGCCGAAGGCAAAGCCTTTGACGGCATCGGCAGCGTCATCTACATGATTTCCCTGTTCTGCCTGATTGTGGGGATTTCCCATTTAAAGGAAGGGACCTGGGCGCTCGTCTCGATGGCAACGGGAATGGCCGGCTTGATCGGTTTTGCCGTTTTCGAATTCAATCACCGCTCGCCCATTCTGGACATGCGCCTGCTTCTGGGCAACCGGACCCTGGCTTTCAGCAATATTGCCACCTGGATCAATTATGCGGCGTCTTTCGGGCTGACCTTTTTCTTTTCATTATACTTGCAGGTGGTCAAGGGGCTGTCTCCCCAGGCCACGGGGCTGCTGCTCATTGTTCAGCCCTTGATTCAGGCGGTTTTGTCACCAGTGGCCGGCATCCTGGCAGACAGACGCTCTCCTTCCAAAATGGCCACCCTGGGTATGGCAACCTGTGCGTTGGGTTTAGGAATCGCTGCATTTATCGGGCAGGACTCCCAGGTTCCCCATGTTATTCTGGTCATGGTTGTGATGGGCATCGGGTTCGCGGCCTTTGCAAGCCCCAACATGGCCACCATCATGGGGTCCGTGGAGCCTCGACACTACGGCATCGCATCCAGCCTGGTGGCCACCATGCGCAGTGTCGGGATGCTGACCGCCATGACCATCATTACGGTTCTTTTAGGGATGTTCATGGGAGATGCCGAAGTGAGCGCGGCCACCATCCCGGGATTCCTTCAGACCATGCATACAGGATTTGTGGCCTTTGCCGTTATGAATCTTGTGGGGATTGGCTTCTCCATGGCACGGGTTTCCTGATTCAATGCTTCGTTGCACGCCCGTAGATCACGCCTAACTTGTTCATGCGGCTTCGAAGGGTGCTGGGATGGATGCCCAGAATGGCGGCGGCGCCGTTTTCCCCCTGAATCTGGCCGTTGGTCGACCGAAGGACGGCCTCGATGTGCCGGCGCATGGCCTCGTCGAGAGTGAGCGGACGATCGGCGGTTGCGACCGCAACCGCCTGGGTGCCGACAGACGATCGATCCTCGGTCAGGTCATCGAAGCGTAAAGGGCGGTTTTCGCCCTGGCTCTGATGACGGATCAGGGCCCGCTCCACCATGTTTTCCAGTTCCCGCACGTTTCCCGGCCACGCATAGGCGGTAAGGCGCTCCATGGCGCCTGGTGCCAGCACCGGGTGCTCGGCAAGATTGAACGCCCTCAGCTTGCGTTCGATGAAATGGTGGACCAGGGCCGGGATGTCGGACCGGCGCTGGCGCAAGGGCGGGATGGGAATGGGAAAAACATTCAGGCGGAACCACAGATCTTCCCGGAACCGGCCGTCTTTGACCATCTCGGCCAGGTCGCGGTGCGTGGCCGCGACGATGCGCACATCCACCTGAATGGGCTCCGTCCCGCCGACCCGCTCGATGATCCCGTCCTGAAGCACCCGCAGGAGCCGCACCTGGGCCGCGGCGGGCAACTCGCCGACTTCATCCAGAAAAAGGGTGCCACCGTGAGCACGTTCGAAACGCCCCCGTTTAGCGCGGATAGCGCCGGTAAAGGCGCCCTTTTCGTGGCCGAAAAGCTCGCTGTCAAGCAGGTTCTCGGCAAAGGCGCCGCAATTGACCTTGACCAGCGGACCGTCCCGGCGAGGTGAGGTGTAGTGGATAGCATTGGCGATGACCTCCTTGCCCACGCCGGTCTCCCCGGTGAGCATGACATGGCTGTTAAGCGGCGCCACCTGGCGGACCATCTCCATGACATTTTTCAACCCATACCGGGCGCCGACGATCTCGTCGCCGGAAAGATAGCGCAGCTCCTGCTGGAAATAGCGGTTGTCATCGGCCAAAAGGTCTTTGAGCCGCAGAAGTTCCCGGTGCCGGAGGACATTGGCCATGGCTACGGCAAAGGGATCGTGGAGCAACCCCATCAGTCGCACATGTTCGTCGGCAAATGCATCCTCTTCCGTCGAAAAAATCAGCACCACACCCAGTTTCTTTTCGTCCATCTCAAGATGCAGCACAATTTGGGAAAAGGGGGCGACGCCCAATGCCTGGCCGATCTCATGGGCGATGGGATGCGCTTCCGATTGGCGGGACAGACAAGCCCCCTGCTGGAGGTTCAGTGGGATCGATTGGACCTCGGAAGGGAGGTAAATCGGTTTGTCCCATGGCGCCGTTTCGATGGCCGTGGCCAACGCGAGAATCTGAATCGCCCCCTTTTCCGGCTCATAGGTGCTCATCATGACACCCTCCAGGGGGATATAGGTGCCAAGGTAGCCGGCACATTCCCGCACTACCTTGTCGATATCCAGGCTGCCGCAAATCTTCATTGTGGCCTGATGGAAAAACGTCATGTCATCGGTCATGGATTCCACCTTAAATTCGATATTTCATATTTTTTAGGTAAAGTATCATATTTCACATTATTAAGCACGAAATATCGAATATCCAAACAAGCTAAATCATAACGTATTGATATTTATATAAATTTAATTTGGCACGTCTTTTGATAATCTATTGTCAGCAATTCATTGAACAGCAAGCCAATCATCGAAAGGAAAACAAGACAATGGCACAACATAAATACCGAATCACCGTGGAATCCATGACGGTTGCGGACAACGGCGATTCGACAAACGCGAAAAACTTCCAATTCGAGGTCGAGAATCACGACGACATCCTCCAAGTGGTCGAGCGTCTGCAAGGGCGGGGAGACTTCGACCCGGGCACCGCCGCGGCCTTTGGCCTCGGTTTGAAGCTCTTCGGCGAAGTGATGCTGAAAAATAAGGATAATTCCCTGTTTTCATCCCTGCAACCCCACTTCGGGCAGTTCATGCGGACACTTAAGAAAGATGACTGTGCATCCTGACCGAAAATACCGGGAAAGCGAGACCCCATTGCGGTGGATTGAAATCATCAATGCCCGCATCGGCGCGACCGCGGCACCATCCATGTTGGAGCGCCTTTTTCAAGACATCCGCGAAAGTGTTTCGGCTGATACCGGAACGCCTGTGCGGGTGGTCATTTACAGGGGGCGGTTCGTCGATGGCGATTGGTCCATCCACCTGCACCACGAAACCGAAAAGCCGCCGTCCGGAAAAACGACACTTGGCATCGAACTGGCTGACATCCTGCGTCCCATGGCCTTGGTGGACCATTCGATCTGGATCGAGGAAGACGGGCGGTGCGCGTCCCCGACAAAGCGGCAAATGACACCCTTTCATGTTCCATACAACCCGTAAAAATCGTTCAACTCAGTCTGGAGAAAAACAATGACAAATCGTTCAAGGCAGGCCCGGGCCGGCTGGCTGGTTATCGCCGTGCTCCTGATTTTCAACCTGGCGGGCTGCAAAACCGAAAAATCGGAGGCAACCCTTACAACGCTACCCGAAACGGTCCCCGTGATGGTCAAGCCGGTCACTAGGATTTCGACCAACCGGACGATAGCGGTCAGCGGAACGCTCGAAGCCGACCAGACATCGCCGCTCGGTTTTCTGGTGTCGGGCAAGGTCGACCGCCTTCTGGTGGACGAAGGCAGCCAGGTAATAAAAGGAGATTTGCTGGCCACCCTGGAAGCCGACGATTACCGCAACAACCTCGCCATCGCCGAGGCTGCGCTGTCCCTGGCCCAGGACAATTACGAAAGATACGAACCCCTTTACAAGGAAGGGGCCTTCGCGGAAAAGAATTTCATCGAATTAAAAACCGGCCTGTACAAGGCCCGGGCCACGCGCAACATTGCCCGCAAGGCCCTTTCCGATACGACCCTGAAGGCGCCCATCCCCGGTACGATCGGTGTCAAGGGCATCGAGATCGGACAAATGGTTTCGCCCCAGATCGTTGCCTTTACCATCGTTAAGTCCGACGTGATTTACGCCCGCGTGTCGGTTCCCGAATCGGAAGTCGATCAGGTGACCCTGGGCCAGCAGGCCGGCGTCCAAATTGCGGCCCTTGACGGGCAGACCTTTACCGGCAAGGTCACGATGATCGCGCCGGTGGCCGATGCCCGCAGCCGGACCTATGACGTCAAAATCGAACTGGCCAACCCGGATTACCTGCTGCGACCGGGTATGATCGTCCGGGCTGGCATCGTGACCGACAGGGCCGTGGACATGCTCACCGTTCCGGGCAGCGCTATAGTGCGCGACGCCGACAACCTCACCTATGTCTTCGTGGCCGATTCCAAGCAAAAACTGGCCCAGCGCAAACGCGTGGAACCCGGCACGGCAATCCGCAAGGAGATCGAAATCAAAAGCGGGCTGACTGCCGAGGACGCTGTGATCGTTGCCGGCCAGCACAAGCTTGTGGATGGGTGCCCCATTACGCTCATGGACGCCACAGCCCCGGACGTAACCGAATGAGGCCGGCAGGCGATACGCATCACCCCCGAGGACATCAAGGATCGCCTTTGTTGTTGACCAGGCGGTAAACGATTCAACCCAACCGAAGAGTGCAAATCATGAAATTTTTCGAAGCTGCCCTCAAACACCGGCAGATCACCTTATTGCTGACCCTGATTTTCGTTCTGGCCGGCATTCACTCCCTGCTGCACATGCCACGCCGGGAAGACCCCAAGATGACCATCCGGCAGGGATTGGTCATCATGCTCTACCCCGGCGCCACGGCCCTGGAGATGGAGGAGCAGGTCACCAAAAAGGTCGAAAACCTTCTTTTCCGTTACGAGGAGGTTAAGAAGGACGAGACCGAATCGACCACCAAGGATGGGGAAATGATCATCCAGGTGGAGTTGCAGGAATGGCTGACGAACAAGGACAAATTCTGGTCCAAGGCGCGCCACGACCTGATCGAACTGAAATCGGAATTACCGCCCGGCGTCATCGGCCCCATCATCAACAGCGATTTCGGCGACACCGTGGCTATTTTGATCGCCGTTTCGTCATCCCGCCACAGCTACATACAGCTCAAGGATTTCGTGGAAATTATCGAGGACGAGCTGCGCCCCCTGCCAGAGGTCTCCAAGATCAAACGCTACGGCATGCAAGACGAACAGATCTACGTCACCACCGATTCCGGCGAGCTGGCCCAATACGGGGTGACCCAGGAACAGGTGGCCGGGGCCCTGCAATCCATGAACACCATCACCTATGCCGGCGAGATCAAATCCGATACGGCCAAGATGCCGATCCACATCAGCCACCTGTATAATTCCGTGGATCAGATTCGCAATCAGATCGTCGATATCTCGCCCAAGGACCATATTGTGCGCCTCAAGGATGTGGCCCGGGTCAAACGCCGCTTTGCCGAGCCGGATTCGTTCATTCGTCTAAACGGGCAGAAAACGCTGATAATCTCCGTGGAGATGCAAAACGGCTTCAATATCGTGGAGTTCGGCCGGAAGGTCGATCAACGTCTGGAAATCGCAAAACAGCGGATTCCCACCGATGTCACCGTACAGAAAACCATTGATCAGCCCAAAGTCGTGGACAGGAACATCAACCATTTCATGAAGGAATTTGGCATTGCCATCGCGGCGGTGATCCTGGTCACCATATTTTTGCTGCCCCTGCGGGTTGCCGTGGTGGCGGCCCTGACCATCCCCGTGACCATCATGATCACCTTCGGTTTCCTCGATTATTTTCATATCAATCTCCAGCAAATGACCTTGGCCGGCCTGATCGTGGTACTGGGCATGGTGGTGGACAACGCCATCGTCATCGTCGATGACTACGTGGAACGTCTTGACCAGGGCAGTTCGACCTGGAATGCCGCCGTGAGAAGTGTCACGGATCTCTTCGTGCCGGTCTTTTCCGCCACGCTGGCCATCATCTGCGCCTTCATGCCGCTCAACCTGATCTTGACGGGCAACAGCCAGGAGTTTCTGCGTACCCTGCCCATCGCGGTCCTGGTGGCCCTTTTGGTATCCATGGTGGTAGCGCTTTTTCTCATTCCGCTCCTCTGCCACGTATTCATCAAGACCGGCCTGCATTCCAAGCAGGAAAGCAAAAAACGCCCTTCCCTTCTCGATCTGGTGCAAAAAGGATATGATGTCATCCTGACCGGGGCCTTCAAGCGGCCGATTCTCACCATTCTTCTGGGCGTCCTTTCGTTTATCGGCACCGTGCTGGTAGCCGGGAATATTCCCGTGAGAATGTTTCCCAACACGGAGCGCGACCAGTTTTGTCTGGAAATCTACATGGACAAGGGCACCAAGCTCGAAGCCACGGACCGGGCGGTCAAGAAAATCGAGGCACTTCTTGCCAAGGACGATCGCATTGTCGATGTCACCAGTTTTATCGGAACGGCATCGCCCCGGTTCTACATGACCTACTCACCCCAGTTTTCGGATATCAACTATGCCCAGATCCTGATCAACAGCGGTTCGGCCCGGGATACCGAAGATCTGGTCAAGGAAATGATCCCGGGCTTGCACCATTTTCTCCCCAACGGCGAGATCCTGATCAAACAGCTCTCGCAGGGACCGCCCGTGGACGCCCCCATAGAAATCCGTGTCACGGGCGACGATCTGGACGCCATCCGGCACATCGGCGCGGATATTACCACGCTGCTCAAAAATACCGAGGGCACCAACTTCGTCCGCACCACCTTTCAGCAGGACTATTACGGCCTGCGGGTCAAGGTTAATGACGAGGTGGCCAACCGCCTCGGCTTTTCCAACCGGGACATCGCCCGGATACTGGGCGGCGGTTTCAAGGGATGGCAGGTCTCCACCCTGTGGGAGGGCGACAATCCCGTGAAGATTCTCCTGCGTCTGGACAAGCAACTTCGCGGCACGTTCGACGATGTCGACAACACCTACCTGATCTCCCCGGTCACCGGGGCCAAGGTGCCGTTGCGCCAATTGGCAACCCTTACGCCCGAATGGCAGATGGGCAAGATTCGCCGTCGAAACGGCGTGCGAACAATGACCGTGCGCAGCGAGGCCCAGTTGGGACGTATGCCCAACGACATCCTGGCCGAAATAATGCCCAAGATCGCCGCCATGGAACTTCCCAAGGGAGTGACCATCAGTTATGGCGGGGAGCTGGAAGACCAGAAGACGGTCATGGGCCAACAGTCGCTTTCGCTTCTGACCAGCCTGGTGTTGATCTTCATGGTGCTGCTCTTCCAGTTCAAGGGCATCCGCAAGGCACTGATCATCATGGCCGGCATTCCCATGAGCTGGTTCGGCGGCTTCATGGGGCTCTATATCACCGGCTATCCCTTCAGCTTCACCGGATTCCTGGGCGTGATCAGTCTTTCCGGACTGGTGGTCAGAAACGGCATCATCCTGGTGGAATACGCGGACAAACTGGCTGCTGCTGACGAATCGCGGGATTTACGCTCCGTGGCCATGGATGCCGGCAAACGGCGCATGCGCCCGGTTTTTCTCACGGCCATGGCCGCCGCCATGGGGGTCGTGCCCATGATAATCAGCGGCTCGCCGCTCTGGGGGCCGCTGGGCGCGGTGCTGGCCGTGGGTCTGGTTTTCGGCATGGCCCTGACCCTTCTGGTGATGCCGGTGCTGTACTGGAAGGTTTTGCAGCCCCGTAAACGGAAAAACCGCAAAACGGTGCGACCGGCGGAGCTCCTGATACCGGCAAGCCATTGACCGGATAGAAAAATTGTCGTCAATCGCGAATTCATGCAATTTACGGCGGGTAAAAGGAAAAACGTATGAAAACAGACCGTCTTTTTATCTTCATCGTTATCGGACTTCTCGTTGTCGGGGCCGTTTCCACGGCCGCCCGCGCCGAGGAGCCCGCACTCAGCCTGTCCCGGGCGATTCAAATGGCCATCGAAAACAACCCGGCGCTTGGCGAATCGACGGAAAACGAGAAAGGCGCCGAATACGCCAGGCAAAGCGCCAAGGCTGAATTTTTCCCAACACTTTCGGCGGACTACGCCTTCACCGCCCTGGCGGACGATCCCTATATGATTCCCGGCGGGCAAGGTGCCAGGAGCCAGATCGCGCACGACAACCAGTACCATTGGGGATTGACCCTGGTTCAGCCGCTGTTCACCGGCCATGCAATCTCATCGCGCTATGAAATCGCCAAGCTGAACCTCGCCATCAAGGAGAAGGAGAAAGCACAGACCGAGCTTGACATCGTCAGGGGGGTAAAAAGCGCCTATTACCGTCTACTGCTGAACCAGAAACTCCTGGTCGTGGCCGACGAAGCCATCGAGACGCTGACTTCGCATGAGAAGGACGCCCAGCTTTTCTTCGATCACGGCATCATCCGGCGCAACGATCTGCTGAGGGCCAACGTGGCCCTGGCCGATGCCATTCAGTCCCGGGAGCGATCCCGCGCCGATGTGGACGCCGCCCGCGCCGATCTGAACCGCTGGCTTGCCACGGATATTAACGCCGGCACCCGTATCGAAGCCATCGATGACGTTGCCTGCGCGGATTGCGATCTCGGATCCCTGATCGAAAGGGGCCTCAAAAACCGGCCGCAGCTTCAGGCCATGGCCCTGGCGCGGGAGACGCTCGAAAACACGATTAAACTGGAAAAAAGCGCCTATTACCCGGAGGTGGCCGCCGTCGGCGCCTACTGGCAGGACGGCGATTCGCCGGCTGCAAACGACAACGATTACGGCAACGACCACAACGCATCTTTTTCCCTTCAGGCCACATGGACCCTTTTCGACGCCAATAAAACACGCTCCCGGGTCAGCCAGGCGAAATCGGCGAAAAAGGCTTATGACGCACGCATCCGCAATACCGAAGATCTCGTACGGCTTGAAATCAAGCGCGCCTATTTGGATCTCGGCGTGGCAGAGAACAACATCCAAACCGCCAAGGTGGCGTTTTCCCAGGCCGAGGAGAACCTGCGCATCACCCGGTTGGGCTACCGCCGGGAAGCGGCCACATCCACCGAAGTTCTCGATGCGCGCACCGACCTGACCCAGGCCGAAACCAACTACTACCAGGCGCTGTATGGCTACCTGGATGCCCTGGCCGCGTTGGAGCGCGCCATCGGCCAGGGGCCGGCCATCGAACAGGGCCCGAACCCCGCTTCATAAAAGAGGTGATCCATGCCAACCAACGATCTGATAGTCTCCTATCCCGATTTTTTCATGTCTGAATTTCGTGAAGATTCCCTTTGGCTGAAATTCTCGGGGAACTTTTTTCACAATGCGCTCAGCTTCGATCGCCGCAATTTTCTGCACGATTATTTCGAACACATCCGTTCGGACAAAACCATCAAAACCCTCGTGATCCACTCCGCCTTTCACGAATCGGGCAGCGACGAATACATGCGTTTTTTTCTCTTCGAGTGCCCCGAGCGCAACCTGGGGCATCTCGGGTTTTCCAACACCATGGACCGCTATGACCTGCATCGCTTTTGCAACATCGTCGACCAGACCATCCTGGACATCGCCACCATGAATAAAATGATCGTTCATATCTGCAGCGGCGATGTGCTGTCCCTGTTCATGAACATCTCGATGGCCTGCGATTATCGTATCGTTGCCGCCGATACCGTTTTCCACAATGTCTATCAGGAGATCGGTATGCTTCCCAAGGGGGGTGCGCCGTTCTTCCTGTGTAAAACGTTGGGTGCGAGCAGGGCTAAAACCCTGATGCTGCTGAACCAGCTGATTACAGCCCGGGAGGCAATGGACAACCGCATTGCCGATCGGGTGGTTCCGCTGGAAGACCTCGAGTCCGCGGCCGCGGAGGTTGCCCGCAAGTTCAATCTGCTTACCCCGCAGACGCTTCAGGGCGTAAAAAAGCTGACCCACTATGCCATCCAGGAGCTGAAGGAATATCTCGAACTTGAAACGCATGAAATCATAAAAATCGGGCAGCGTGAACAGTTCAGCGATCAATGACCCGCGCAACCGAATGCGACTGATACCGGTTTCGTGACTTCCCCGGCATGGGAAATGGGGTCATCATTATGTTTGAAGCAACGAACCAGGAAGAGATTACCGACATCGCCAAGGGCCTTTTGCTGACCAGCCGGGTAATTATGGGGCTTTGCAGGCAGAACCAATCGGTGATGGAAATCGACGACGTTTCTTCCGTCGACCTTCACATTTGTCATGTGGTGAAACAGCGCGGATCCGCATCCCTATCTGAAATTGCAAAATGCCTTAAGGTTTCTCAGGCATATGCCTCCGGTGCGGTGGATGGCCTTGTGGCCAGGAAACTGTTGGTACGGGAAAGAGACCGCAACAACCGCCGCAAATGCATCATAAGCATCGCACCGGATGCTACCCAACGCATCGAATGCATGGAAGCGGAGATACTTCTTCCCATCTGCACCCTGGTCAAAAAAATCGGCAAGGCGGAAGCCCGAAGCTGGATTGATCTTTTCAGACAGATTGAAAAAGAAATGGAGGTGCCCGAGGCCTGAATTAGGCGGGCGTCAGCCCAGCATACGGGCCAGATCTTCGTCTTTCTGATGCCAGAGCCGGTTGAGCCAGTCCTGGAAGTCCCGCTTGAACTGCGGGTCCTGAAGATAGTCTCCCAGCATCTCGCTTTCGATGGGCAGGGTTTTTACGCGGACCTTGATATCCTTGACCCGCCCGCAGACAAAATCCCAGAAGGAGCCGGCCCCTTGCGGATAGGCGATGGTCACATCCACGATGTGCTGCAGCTTGTCGCCCATGGCCGCCAGTACGAAGGCCATGCCGCCGGCCTTGGTGCGCAGCAGGTGCATATACGGGGATTTCTGGCGGGAGTGTTTTTCCCGGGTGAACCGGGTTCCTTCCACGAAATTCATGATCGAAACGGGGATGTTGCGGAATTTCTCGCAGGCCCGCTTGGTGATCTCCAGGTCCTTGCCGATCAGGTGGGGATGTTTTTTCAAAAATTGCTGTGAATAGCGTTTCATGAAAGGAAAATCAAGCGCCCACCAAGCCTGCCCCATTACCGGAAACCAGAACAGTTCCTTTTTGAGGAAAAATTTCAGGAAGGGAATCTTGCGGTGGAACACGTTCTGGAGCACCAGGATATCCACCCAGGTCTGGTGGTTGGCCACCACCATGTACCAGCCTTTGGGATCGAGGTTTTCGATTCCCTGCACATCCCAGCGGATGCCGTTGAACACTTTCTGGTTGAGGTTGTTTACCGCGATCCAGGTGGTGGCGATGGCGGTCAGCATCCGCCGACAGGTGTTCTGGACCGGCTTGAACGGCAGCACCACCTTGACCAGGGCTATGATGAACAGAGGCGTACAACAGGTTACGGTATTGATGCCGTAAACGAGCAGGGATAAAACGCCGCGAATCCCGTCCAGTATCGATCGAACCATGACCTTCCTTCCACGTATCGAAACATTGCAGGTATACAAACGAAAAGGTGGTCTTCAGATAAGGGAAAGCGGGCCATGTGGCAAGAATAGGCAGGTGGCGTGACAAAAGTTTTACAAATCGGTTGCCTGCCCGGTGTGTCGTCAAGCCAAGGTGGCTTGGATGGCGGCCCTCGCCGCATCGGCCACACGGTTGAATTCGGACGCATCCAGGACAAAAGGCGGGGCCAGAATGAGGGCGTCTCCGTCGATGCCGGCCAAGCCCGTGGATCGGTAAACAACGATGCCGCTGTCGAAAAGCGCCTGCCAGACCCTTTCCGTCACCCGTTCGTTTCGCGGGAACGGCGCAAGGGTCTGCCTGTTTTTGACCAGTTCGATCCCCCACAAAAAACCGATCCCCCGGATGTCGGCCACCCAGGGAAGGTCCCCGAGCCGTTCGACCAGCGTCTTTCCCAGGCGGCTGCCCATTTCGGCCACCCGTTCAACCAAATGCTCACGCTCCAGGATACGGGCGGTCGCCAGGCCGGCAGCAGCGGCCACGGGATGATGGGAAAAGGTGCCCCCGTGATTGAAACTCCCGCCGTCGGCACAGACCGCATCGAAATGGCATCCTTTTAGGCCCAGGGCGGAAAGGGGCACCGCGCCCCCGGCAAGCCCTTTGCCGAGGGTGACCAGATCCGGCACCACGCCATCATGCTGACAGGCGAACCAGCGCCCGGTGCGGCCCATGCCGCACAGCACCTCGTCCAGGATCAATAGTACGTCGTAGCGGTCGCAAATTCCGCGGATCGTCTCCAGGTAGCCCGGCGGCGGCGGGCAGGCGGCAAGGGTCCCGCCGCTGACAGTTTCGGCCAGAAAGGCGGACACCGTTTCGGGCCCCAGGTTCACGATGGTCTCTTCCAGGGCCAAAGCGCAGCGCAGGCGGCAATCGGGAAAGGTCAGCCCGTAGGAACAGCGCAGGCAATAGGGCGGCGGGATATGGACGGCGT
The DNA here is from genome assembly GCF_963668215.1 of uncultured Desulfosarcina sp. Classification (NCBI taxonomy): domain Bacteria; kingdom Pseudomonadati; phylum Thermodesulfobacteriota; class Desulfobacteria; order Desulfobacterales; family Desulfosarcinaceae; genus Desulfosarcina; species uncultured Desulfosarcina sp. The sequence continues at coordinate 3,332,311 of NZ_OY764190.1, read as the reverse complement.
CTGCCAGCATGGGGGCAAAGGGCGTCCGGAAAGCCGTGCGGCCCATGGCGGACAGCGCTCCCAGGGTCAGGCCGTGGTAGGATTTCCAGCGGGCGACCAAGCGGAACTTTTCGTGGCGGCCGTTGGCCAGATGGATCTGGCGGGCCAGCTTGATGGCGGCCTCCACGGCCTCACCGCCTCCGGAAAGAAAATAGAACCGGTCGATGCCCGCAGGCGCATGGGAGGCCAGGACTTCAGCCAGCTCTTCCACCGCCGGCGTCGTGAACATGGTGGGATGGATGTAGTCGTAGGCCAGAATCTGGTCGTAGACCGCCCGGGCGATCTCTTCCCGTCCGTGGCCGACGTTTGCGACCACCGCCCCGCCGCTGGCGTCCAGGTAGCGCTTGCCTACCTTATCCTCGATCCATACCCCGTCCGACTTGACCGCCAGGGGCAGGGGCGGATCCAATCGCCGGGGAAACACGTGCCCCCGGCGGCGGTCGCTTGACTCAATCATGCTGGCATCCCTTCTTTCACCGGCCCGAGGCCGTTGGACCGGCGTTAAACAACGATCAGCCATCGACGGTCTTGAACTTTTCCGGAGGTGCTCCGCACACCGGACATTTTTTGGGAATCCGCTTGTCGGTGACGTACCCGCACACCTGGCAGACGTAGTACTCCTTGACCTCGTCCTTGATCACATTCATGATCGCCCGCTCGTACAATTTGGCGTGGTACCCTTCGGCGTCCCGGGCGTGGCTGAAAACCGTTGCGGCGGCGGTCTCGCCCTCTTCTTCCGCATCTTTGAGGAAATCGGGGTACTCGTTTTCGCTGATGGACTTTTCCCGCTGGAAGGACTTCTCCAGGTTCGTGTCGGTGTCCTTGACAACCAGGTCCTTGACCAGGTTCAAATGCCGGGTGGCATGCACCCGCTCCGCCTCGGCGATGGCCTTGAACAGCAGCGCGATCTGGGGAACATCTTCTTCCTTTGCCCGCTCGGCATAGGCCAGCAGCCGGAAATAGGCCTTGGCCTCTCCGATAAACGCTTTGTGGACATTTTCCTGTGTTTTCGGTTTCATCGAATGCCTCCTGGATCATGAGAAATAAAGGTTACGGATATCGGAAACCCCAAGGGTAAAAACATGAGAAAATCATTGTTTTTCCAGCAAATCCCATTGGGTACATTCCTAATATGCATAGCTGTTGTTCTGATTTGTTCATGTTTTCATGCAGGTACAATGATTTTCCCATGTTTTTATGCAACTATGGGGGGAACTCAGTCATAACTGGCCCGGGTCACCTCGTCGGCCATGGTCGGAGCGATTCGCGGCTGCCAGGCCGCATCGGTCCATGTGCCCAGATGGGTGTGCATGTCCAGATATTTCCGGGGAATCGGGTGGGTGCCGATGACTACGTTTACATTGTAACGCTTTTCGAGAAAATTTTTGAACGTGTCGATATACGGGCAGGGCGGATAGCCCACCACCATGCCGGTGGCCAGGTGAATCACGGTGGCACCGTTTTTCACCATCTCTTCGCCGGCATATTCGATGTTGCCGCCGGGACACCCCTCACAGGTGGTGTAGCCGACCAGCTCCGGTTCGGTATCTTTGTAAATACTGAACGCGCCTTCCCTGTTTCGCATGGACCGCAGGCACTTGCCGCCGGCACAACGGCGATAGCGGTCACAGATGATGATGCCGATTTTGGTCGTCGGTTTCATTTCTTCTCCTTGCATGGCAGGTTGTCAAGATATCTTCTTCTGTTCCGGGCGGCATCCAATCCTCCATGAACATGGGGTGAGGATCGTGTCGCCGCCAATCTTCGTTTTCTTGGGTCTCCTCCTTATGCTGCCCGACGGTGCCGCCGGCCCCCGAGCAGGGCCGGAAGCCACGGAAACCCGCTGATCAGCGCCATCAACAGCGTGGCGGCATAGGGCATGGCCTGCACCAATAGTACAATCACCCACAGTTTCATGTCCAGGGTGTCCATGGAGTGTATCTTCCGGATGGCTGCCGCGGCGCCCAGCATGGCGGCCAGAAGAAAGATTTCCTCCAGAGAGACCGCCAACGCCTTGACCAGCGCCGACGCGCCCGCCATTTTGGGCGTCCTGAAAAACGGCTTGTTGCGGGTGATCAGGCCCGATATGACGGCTTTGGCGATTGTGTGGGTCAGGGCCAGTCCGGCCAGCGAAGCGGCCAGGGTCTGGCCTAAGGTGGCATCCACACGGGTGCGGTAAAGATAGACCAGCTTGCCGATCTTGAAGGCAAACAGGGCCAGGGGCAGAATCGAGAAAACCACCAGGGGCGGATCCACATGCAGGGGGTCGATGATCATCCCCAGTGACCAGAGCAGCGCCGCGATGTTGAACATCAGGTTGGCCCCGTCTGCCAGCCAGGGCAGCCAGCCGGCGACAAAGTGGTAGCGTTGGCCGGACCGCAAACGGCTCCGATGCCGGCCCGTCAGTTTCGACCAGTGCCGACGCAGAATCTGCATGGCGCCATAAGCCCAGCGGTAGCGCTGCTTCTTGTAGTCGCCGAATGTATCGGGCATCAATCCGAGGCCATAGGACTGGGAGACATAGGCGGCTTCGTAGCCCTGCTCGAAAATCCGCAATCCCAGTTCGGCATCCTCCGTGATGCACCATTCGCCCCAGCCGCCAACGGCTTCCAGCACCTCGCGGCGGATCAGCGTCATGGTCCCGTGCTGGATGATGGCGTTGCGTTCGTTGCGGGTCACCATGCCGATAAAAAAGAATCCCCGGTATTCGGCATAGCACATGGCCTTGAACGCATTCTCGGCCCCGTCCCGGTAGTCCTGGGGGGCCTGGACGATGCCGGTTCCGGCATCCTTGAACTGCGGCACGAGATCCCGCAGCCAATTGGGCGCCACGGTATAGTCGCTGTCGATCACAGCGATGATTTCAGCCGCCGGATCGGTGTGCTTCAGGGCGAAGTTCAGGGCCCCGGCCTTGAAGCCGGCCAGCGGGTCTTCGTGAAAAAAGCGAAAATGCCCTCCCAGCCGGCGGCAATGCGCCTCGACCGGTTCCCATACGTGCCGGTCCTTGGTGTTGTTGTCCACCACCACGACCTCAAACCGGGGATAGTCCAGTGCCGCCAGTGCATCGAGGGTTTCCATGACCATGGCCGGCGGTTCGTTGTAGGCGGCCACATGCACGGAGACCATGGGCAGCTCGCTGTCCGCCAGGGCCACCGGCTGAAAGGGCCGGCGCAGCCGGATGATCCAGCGGGCCTCGGCCCATTCGTGGGCCTCGGTGAGCAGCACCACGATGACCCCGATCATGCCGCTGATCATCACCATCCCCACGACGACGGTCCTCAAGGTCAGGTACTGATGGAGGTAATCGTAAACCACCCACACCATCACGGAAGCGACGGCGAAAGCCAGCACGGCCAGGAACCCGCGCCCCCGGTTGCCCAGGGTCTGGCTGTCGATCAGCAGAATGGCGAAGGTGATCAGGGCGATGACCACCGACAATCCTGCCAGCACCGCCCAGTTGGCGATGGGCACGATGGGCAGGGTGAAGGGAAACTTTTCCTGACGCTTCACATCGTAGACGCCCCAGTAGGCCCCCACCGCGCCTTCGGTGTTGTGCTTCCAGGGTTGGTCGAAGGCCTCCATGACGTAATAGATGTATTTTTCCTTCTCGGCCCGGTCCAGAAAGCGCCTTAAAAAGGTCGCCTGGTTGGCCGGTGTGGCAACCGCCGATTGCCGGGTGCGTCCGTTGCTGGGCCAGCCCACCTCGGCGATCACGATGGGTTTTTCCGGAAATAGCGATTTGAGCAGTTCGATTTTCTCGACAACATAGTCCACCGCCAGGTCGATGTGGACCCCTTCCCAGTAGGGCAGCATGTGAACGGCCAGGTAATCCACATGGTCTGCCAGTTCGTGGTGCTCGACCCACACATGCCAGGGTTCCGCCGTACTGACGGGGATATCCAGCTCCTTTCGGGCCCACTCCAGATAAACGGCGAGTTCCTCGGGAGTGAGTTCGCCGCGCAGGAGCACTTCATTGCCGACAACGGCCCGCACGATGTTGGTGCTTCTGGCCGCCGTTTTCAAAAAGATTTCCATATCGGTCCGGTTTCGCTCCCAATTGCGATCGATCCAGACCCCGAAGGCCACGTTGATGTCATGCCGTTTGGCCATCTCGGGAATCTCGAACAACCGGTCCTCCACCGTATACGTTCGAATGGCATACGTCTTGCTCTGAAGCAGGGACAGATCGGCGTCGATCTGATCGGCGGTGGGATAAATCTTCTCGAGAGGGCTCTGGCCCTCCTGAAACGGAGAGAACGAAAACCCCTGGATGCGTTCCGGCCAGGAGGGCTCGGCCTCCGGGCGATTGGCCAGCGCCCACATGCTGACAGCCAGAATCGCTATCGCCAGGGCAATGAGAACACTGGACACTTTCATTGGGGATGTTCTCCACCGCTTGGGCCCGTCAGGGCAGTTGGTTTTGTGGATCGGCAGTTATCGGACAGCCTGTGCCGGTTATACGAAAGAATACGACCGGGTCAACAAAAAGATGCTTCGCCGGCTTCAGGCAGGACCCGACCGGGCGACAGCAACAGGCCATGCCGCACACTGCAAGCCGCTCAAGTTTGGTTGCAGCGGAGTCGATAATGGTCATGGCGCGGACCGATATCCGGCCTTTCCGGCCGGCGGGGCATCGCCAATCTTTGACAACGGTGGTTTATGACGATTCGGCATTTTCTGCTTAAAAACCGGCTTCGGACGTTTCTGATGGGCATGACCGTTTTCTGGTCATGCGGTTGGCATTGCCTCTGCGCAGCATCGGATACCACAACCATCGAAGCGCCCTTTCGGCCGGTCGTCGATGTCCAAACCACCGTCGCCGGCCCGGTTGCCGTTTCCATCCGGAAGGCAGCGGATGGTTACCGTCTCTATCGCGACGGCCAGCCCTATTTTATCAAAGGCGTCGGCGGACGGCGGCATCTGGAAACAGCGGCTCTGGCCGGCGCCAATTCGCTGCGTACCTGGGGCGCCAACGATGCCGCAGACATTCTGGATCGGGCTCATGGCATGGGAATGACCGTAACGCTGGGCGTCTGGCTGTCCCACCAGGCTTCGGATTACCTGGATACGACCTACCGCCAGCGCCTGACCGATGAAATCCAGCGACTCCTCGACCGCCATAAGCACCACCCCGCACTGCTGATGTGGGCGCTGGGCAACGAGATCAATCTCGAAGGCGCCGGGACACCGGAGGCCTGGCAATTCGTCGACGAACTGGCCAGCCGGATCAAGGCCCAGGACCCCCACCACCCGGTGATCACGGTGATCTCCTTCGACACCGATACCGCCGACCGGATCGCCGCCCATGCCCCGCATCTGGATGCACTGGGCGTCAATGCCTACGGAGACCTCGCCAACGTGCGCGCCATGATCGACGCGTCGGCCTTTGCCGGACCGTACCTGGTTACCGAATGGGGCGTAGACGGCCATTGGGAGGCCGAACGGACCGTCTGGGGCCGTCCCATCGAACCGACCAGCCAGCAGAAAGTGGATTTCCATCTCCAGCGCTATGCCCGCGACATCCTGGCCAACAGCGACCGCTGCATCGGTTCCTACGTGTTCCTGTGGGGCCAGAAACAGGAGCGCACGCCAACCTGGTACAGCATGTTCATCGAACAGCTGCCCGGACTGGACCGCCCCGCGGCCGCCTGCGCCACCGTGGATGCCATGCACTACAGCTGGTCGGGCGACTGGCCGGCCAACCGCGCGCCGGAAGTCGCGGGCATGACCATCGACGATCAGCCCGCCGGCAGCAATGTCATCCTGACGCCGGGCCAGCAGTTTATCGCCCGGGTCGATGCCGTCGATCCGGAAAACGACGGCCTGCGTTTCGTCTGGGAGTTGATGATGGAACCCACCATCCTGGGAACGGGCGGATCATTCGAACCGCTGCCCGAGACGCTGGGGTCAGCGATCGCCGGGGACCTCGGCAACCTGAACCTGACGGCACCGGCAATGTCGGGTGAATATCGCCTGTATGTGTATGTTTTGGACACGGACGGCCACGTAGGCACGGCCAATGTCCCCTTTCAGGTGGGTCAACCCCCGCCTGCTGAATCTGCCGGGCCGGCCAATCCCGCTTCCGGCGGATAGCCCATTGGATCCACGCCTGATCGCCGGTTGACCGCGCCGCAACGGATTTCCGCGGCCTTATATCAGTTCGGCAAACTGCTCCGCGATAGGAAACAGCCCGAAAAGACCGCCCGTGTGAATGAAAACGATGCGTTCGCCGAACCGCTTCCGGTCTTTGGCCAGTTCGGCCAGCATGCCGAAATAGGCCTTGCCGGTGTACACCGGGTCCAGGACCACCCCTTCCAGCCTCGCCAGATCGCGGATGGCGGCCAGCTCCTCGGGCCGCGATAGCGCGTATCCCCGGCCCACATACCCGTCCACAATCTCGTAGGCCGGCGGGCCGGAGGCCTTTTGCATCGGCCAGGTGCGGTCGAATTCTTCGCAGATGCCGTCGATGATCTTTAGGAAATAGTCCCGGTCATCACAGACGTTGACCCCCGCCACCTGCATGGGAAAATCGAATAGACGCGCGCCCAGGGCCAGCCCGGCCAAGGTGCCGCCGGACCCGGTCGCACAGATCACGGTCGTAGGCTTGACCTCACCGCCGTCGATGCGCTTCAGGTTTTCGACCAGCTCGGCCATGGCGCACACGTATCCCCAGGCACCCAGGGCCGTGGACCCGCCTTCGGAGATGATGTACGGGTTGCGTCCACGGTCTTTCAAGCGGTCGGCTTCGCGCGCGAAGATTCGATCCCGCTCCCGGTATTGATCCGGGGTAATCCAGACGATTTCGGCGCCGGCCAGGGCATCCAGCAGGATGTTGCCTTCGGCCGCGGGAGGATGGCCGGGATCGCCGGTTCGCAGCAGCAACAGTGAAGATATCCCGGCCCGGACCGCGGCCAGGGCCACGGCCCGGCAATGGTTGGACTGGGCACCGCCGCAGGAAAGCACCGTGTCGGCCCCTTTCGCCCGGGCGTCGGCCATGAGAAATTCAAGCTTGCGGATCTTGTTGCCGGACAGCTCGCTGCCGGTATAATCATCGCGTTTGAAAAAAATCTCGACCCCGGTCTGTCGGCTGAGTCGCTCCATCCGTTGAAGGGGCGTCGGGGTGTTGGCCATAACAATGCGCGGTGGCATCGAATCGATGGGTAGCATGGCGGCATTCCTTATATCGGTCACGCGTTCAATGAAGACGGGGAAAAGCTGCCGGGGAATCTACATCAAAATGGTGGGGAAAAACAAGGGCATGCATAGGATTTCAGCATGCCCTTTTTGAATACACGGAAAAAGGATCAGACCGGCAGATGCAAAGTGAAGGTGCTGCCCTGGCCCAGTTCGCTCTCCACGGTAATCCTGCCGCCGTGGGCCTGGGCGATGTGCTTGACAATGGCCAGCCCCAAACCCGTTCCGCCGAGTTTACGGCTGCGCGCCTTGTCCACCCGGTAAAAGCGCTCGAACAGACGGGGCAGGTGTTTTTTGGCGATGCCCATGCCCTGGTCCGTGAAGCGGATCTGGATTTCATTGTCCGCCGTCAGCGCCTCGATACGGACGGGGCTGTTTTCAGGGCTGTACTTGACCGCATTGTCCAGCAGGTTGACCGCCGCCTGCTCCAGAAGGGTGGCATCGATTGTACCGCTGAGGTCCTCTTCGCAGGAGAGTTGGACGTCGACGGATTTGTTTTGGATGCTTTCGGCACAAAATCCGATGGCCGCCTTGAGCACGTCTTTGATGCGGGCAGGTTCCAGACCGATCTGCTGAAATTCGTCGTCCTGTTCAATGCGCGAAAGCTGCATCAGGTCTTCGATGATGGTAGCCAGACGGTTGACGTGCTTGTCTATGATCTCCAGAAACCGGCGGGTTTCTTCACGATCGTCCAGATCGCCGGTGTTCAGGGTTTCCACGAAACCCTTGATGGCGGTCAGGGGCGTTTTGATTTCGTGGGAAACGGAGGCCGCGAAATCCCGGCGCATGTTCTCCAGCCGGCGCAGTTGGGTAACGTCGCTGATCACGACCAGACCGCCCATACGCGCATGCCGCTCATCGACCAGAGGCGTGCATTGCACGTTCAAGGTTCTTTCCCGACCGTTGCTGTGATGGAGAATGTCCGATTCGATACTCTCCCCGTTGGTCAAGCTGCGGTCCATGATTTCCCGGAACTCGTGGTTGCGGATGACCTCCAGGATGCTGCGTCCCTGAAGCGTTTCCAGAGAAGTGGCGAACATGGCCGCAGCGGCCGAGTTCATGCTGATCACCCGCTGCTCCAAATCCGTTGCGATCACCCCTTCCCGCATGCTGGAAAGGACGGCTTCGGTATTTTTGCGCTGGCTGGTGATCTCCTCCATACGCTGCTGAAGCTGCTCGGCCATCTGGTTGAGAGATTCGGCCAGACCGGAAAACTCGTAGGTGGCCGGAAGGGGCAGACGATGGTGAAGCTCTCCCTGGGCAAACCGCCTGGCACCGTCGCGCATGTGCTCGATGGGCCTGCTGATGCGCCTGGAGACATACCAGCTGATCCCGGAAGCCAACAGCGCCACCAGCAGGACGCCGATGGCGATCCGCGTCCTCAAGGTGCCGATGCGCTCGTCGATGGCGGTAACGGGAAGCGACGTCCGCATCACACCGACCAGCTTGCCATTCGCCATCAACGGCAAGGCGACGTACATCATGTCCATCTTCAGGGTGTCGCTGTGGCGGATGCGCACCCCCTCGCGGCCCTGGAAGGCATCCCGGATCTCCTCGCGGTCCAGATGGCTGGCCATCTGCGCCGGCATCTCCTCGGAATCGCCCACCACGCGGCCGTCGGGAAGGATGACCGTGATCCGTGTGGCGATATGCCCGGCGGTATCCTTGCACAACCGGTCGATGGCTGCCTCGTTCAATGGATCGATCAAGCGGATGGTCTGCTTCTCCAGCATCCGGCCGTTGAGCCTGAGGTCCACCTGGGTGCGATCCAGGTAGAACTGGCGCGTGAAACTCACCATGTACCAACTTACGGCAAACAGGGATAATAAGGTGATGATCAGGTAGGAAGGAAAAAGTTGGTAAATCAGGTGTTTTTTCTTTTTCATGTTTCTATGAAGCGGTAGCCCACGCCCCGCACGGTTTCGATATATTTTCCAAGGGGTCCCAGTTTTTTTCTCAGCCCGACGATCTGGACATCCACACTGCGGTCGGTCACCGGATAATCGTCGCCGCGCACCGCATCCACGATCTGGGACCGGGTGAAAACCCAGCCCGGCCGGCGGGCGAGAAAATAGAGGACCTGGAACTCCGTATAGGTCAAGTCCAGCGGCTTGCCGGCGGCGGCCACATGCCGCCGCCCCGGATGGATCGAAAGCTCGCGAACGTTGAGCACCTCGTTTTCCAGATCGGCTTCCCCGCTGCGACGGCGCAGGACCGCCTTGATGCGTGCAATCAGGATGCGGGGCGAAAAAGGCTTGGTCACATAGTCGTCGGCGCCCAGTTCCAACCCGGAAACGACGTCCGCCTCCTCTCCCTTGGCGGTGAGCATAACGATGGGTGTATCCTTCGTGTCGGAGTTCTGCTTGAGCCGCCGGGCCACCTCCAGCCCGTCGATGCCCGGAAGCATCAGGTCGAGAACGATCAGATCCAACGATTCGGCCACGGCCTTCCGAAGCGCATCCTCGCCGGACAGTGCACACAGCACGACGTACCCTTCCCGCACCAGATTGTAGCGGACCAGTTCGAGGATGTCCTCTTCGTCGTCTACAACCAATATCTTCTCTTTGCTCATTGTTCGTTCAGCCTTTGTAGGATCCGGTTCTCCGGCCTGCGGCCTTTTGTATTATCGGGTCTATTCCAGCCTGCCGTGGCGGACGATTTCCCCTTCGATCATATAGGCCACCTCTTCGGCGATGTTGGTGGCGTGGTCGGCCAGCCGCTCGATATGCCGGGAGATCAGCAGCAGATTGATCATGTAACCGATATCGTCGGTAATGCCGTCGGCCATGGCCTGCTTGATGCGATCATAGGCCTCATCCTTGAATTTGTCTACCTCGTCATCCAGGTGAAGCACCTTGATGGCCGCATCCAGGTCCTGATTGACCAGGCTGTCCAGGCTCATGCGCAGCATGGCCTCGGCCTTGGCAGCCATTTCCGAGTAGTCGAAGTTGAACGGAGCCACGGGGCGTTTGGCGATGCGGACCACCCGCTGGGCAATGTTGACCACCTGGTCGCCGATGCGCTCCAGGTCGTTGTTGATCTTGATCACGGCCACCAGAAAACGCAGGTCCGCCGCCACCGGCTGGTGCAGGGCGATAATTTTCAGGCACTCCTCTTCGATCTCCACCTCCATGTCGTCGATCTCGTGATCGAGGTGCATGATCTTTTTCGCCAGTTCCACGTCCCGGTCTTCTATCGCCTGCCGGATCTGGTTGACTCGCTGTTCGACCAGGGCGCCCAGCGAGAGAATCATTTTCTTTACTTTGTCCAGTTCTCGTTGAAAGTGTTTCACGTTCGGTTTCCTTTTCCGATAGTCGGGGATGCACTTTTTGGGGTTGGATGGCGGCCATGCTACCGTTTCCATCCGGCGACAAACAAATACCCCATCCATGGGGCAAGCACAATGGATTAGCCGAAGCGACCGGTAATGTAGTCCTCGGTCTGCTTTTTCTTCGGCCGGGTGAAAATCGTGTCCGTATCGCCGACCTCGATCAGCTTGCCGATGTAAAAAAACGCCGTGACGTCCGACACCCGCGCGGCCTGCTGCATGTTGTGGGTCACGATAATAATCGTGTAGGTTTCCTTGAGTTGGTGAATCAACTCTTCGATCTTCTGGGTGGCGATAGGGTCCAGGGCCGAAGCCGGCTCGTCCATGAGCACCACTTCCGGCTTGACGGCCAGGGCGCGGGCGATGCACAGGCGCTGCTGCTGGCCGCCGGAAAGCCCCAGGGCCGTATCCTGCAGGCGGTCTTTGACTTCGTCCCAGATGGCCGCCTGTTTCAGACTCTCTTCGACCCGTTCCTGGACAAAGGTCTTGTCCTTGATGCCGTTGACCCACAGCCCGTAGGCCACATTGTCGAAAATCGATTTGGGAAACGGGTTGGGCTTCTGAAATACCATGCCAACCTTGCGGCGCAGCATGACCACATCCACGTCGGGCGCATAGATGTCATCGCCGTCCAGAGTGATTTCACCGTCCACACGGCTGATGGGGATCAGGTCGTTCATGCGGTTCAGACACCGCAAAAAGGTACTTTTACCACAGCCGGAGGGGCCGATCAGGGCCGTCACCTCCTGGGGCTTGAAGTACATGTTTATATCTTGCAGCGCCTTGAAATCCCCGTAGTAAAAATCGAGGTTCTTGGACGACATCTTGTATTCCGGTTGGGTTTGGCTTTCCTGTTGAGCAGGCGTATTCATGGTTTTCATTCCAGGGTAGACGTAATGGGTTTATTCCATTTCGGGTTGAACCGGTTCCATCGGTTGCGTGGCAGTCATCTCGCCCAGGCGCATCGACAAAACCGGCCAACGGATCTTATTGCAATCGTTTTCTCAGGCGCGCGCGCCAGAAGATGGCCAGCAGGTTCATACCCAAAACCAGGGCGATCAGCACGATGGCGGTGCCGTATTGCAGGTGCCGTGTCTTTTCGATCTCCGTTCCGGCCGTGGCGAGCACGTAGATGTGGTAGGGCAGCGCCATGACCTCGTTGAATATGGAGGTCGGCAGTTTGGGCGTGAAAAAGACGGCTCCGGTAAACATGATCGGTGCCGTTTCGCCGGCCGCCCGGCTGATTCCCAGGATCGCGCCGGTGAGAATCCCCGGCAGGGCCGATGGCAGGACAACCCGCCAGATGGTCTGCCACTTGGTGGCGCCCAGTCCTAAAGAGGCCTCACGATAGGTATCGGGAACCGATTTTAGGGCCTCTTCGGTGGATCCGATAATCACGGGCAGGGACATGGCCCCCAGGGTCAGCGCACCGGCGGCGATGCTGACCCCCATGTTAAGAATGACCACGAAAAAGGCCAGGCCGAACAGGCCGAACACCACCGAAGGCACGCCGGCCAGGTTGTTGATGCCCAGGCGAATCAGGCGCACCATCTTCCCCGGACGTGCGTATTCGTTCAGGTAGATGGCCGAAGCAATGCCGATGGGCAGCGCCACGATGATGGCCCCGAAGCTCAGGCAGAAGGTGCCCACGATGCAGGGCAGAATGCCGCCCTTGGTCATGGACTCCATGGGCGGCTGGGTGAGGAACTCCCAGCTGATGGCCCGCCATCCGTTGACCACCATGAAGTAGACAATCACCAGCAGAGCGATGCCGTTAGCGGCCGCCGCCGCACGAAACAGAATGAAAAAGATGTTCTGTATCAGCTTTCGCCGCCGGTCGTAGGCGGGGTTTCCTTCCAACATCTTATGATCGTTGTTTGCCATGGTTCTTTCATTTGCATCGAATCCGGCAGGAACTTTCGCCGGTCGAGGCTTATCCGAGGTTTGGGTTACGAACAGCGACGACATTACAAGGACGCCTCCCCCACCTGCCGGTAGCGGTGGGCGACGAAGTCGGCAACGATATTGAACAGCAGCGTAAAAAGAAACAGCACGATGCCGGTGGCGAACAGGGCGTAATAGTGCTCGCCGCCCACCGGCGCTTCAGCCATCTCGGCCGCGATGCTGGCCGGCATGGGCCGCACCGGATCAAAAATCGACTGCGGCAGCATGGCCGCGCCGCCGGCCACCATCAACACCACCATGGTTTCACCGACGGCCCGCGACAACCCCAGGATCACCGCCGTACTGATGCCGGAAATGGAGGCCGGCACCACCACTCGCACGATGGTCTGCAGTTGGGTGGCGCCTAGGGCCACGGAGGCCTCTCTCAAGGCCACGGGCACGCTGTGAATGGCGTCTTCGGAAATACTGCAGATCGTGGGAATCGACATGAACGCCAGCATCAGGGAGGCATTGAACAGGTTCAGCCCCGTGGGGATGCCGAAAACCCGCTGGAGGAACGGGGCGACCAGCACCATTCCGAAAAAGCCGATGACCACCGAGGGCAGCGCCGCCAGCAGTTCCACGATCGGCTTGACGATTTCACCCACCTTGGGAGCGGCGATCTCGGAGAGGTAGACGGCCGTCATCACGCCCAGGGGTATGGAGATCATCCCGGACACGCCGGTCACCAGGAGCGATGCAACGATCAACGGGAAAATACCGAAGTCGGCCGGATCCGATGTGGGGTACCAGTACTTGCCGAAGATGAAATCCGTTACCGAAACCGTTTTGAATATGGGCAGCCCCTCCTTGAACAGGAAGAGCATGATCAGGAAAAGGATGGAAATGGAGGCCGTGGCGATGATGAAAAACATCGCCTGCATGGACTTTTCAGTGTTTTGTCGGCGGTTGGCCATGGGTTGTTCCTGTAAATGTTGTCTGTTGCCGAATTTTTGGAAAATCCGTAAAAGCGATATCCCTTTTCACATTCGGGGCGCCAATGGTGAAACAGCCCGCCGGATTGCGTTCCGGCGGACTGTTTTATAAGGAGCGCCTGATGAAGCCTATGAAGTTATTAGTACAGTGGTACGTATCCGCTTTTTTCCACGTGTTTCTGTCCCTTGTCCGGATGGAGCATGTAGTTGACGAAGTTGAGCGTATCGCCTTTGGGCCAGCCGTTGGTGAACATGAACAGGGGGCGGCTGATGGGGAACGTACCGTTCAGGGTGGTTTCCTTGCTGCCCGTCACGCCGTTGACCGTCAGGGGTTTGATCGAGTCGTTCAGGTATCCGATTCCGACGTAGCCGATGGCGTGCTTGTTGTTGGAAATTGCCTGGACAACGGCACCGTTGGAAGCCATGACCTGGGCGCCGGGGGTCACGCGCTCTTTTTTCATGACTTTACCTTCCCAGGTTTCATAGGTACCGGAGGAGGTGTCGCGGCTGCAGACGACGATCTTCAGGTCCGGTCCGCCGATCTCTTTAAAATTGGTGATCTTGCCCATATAGATGTCTTTCAGCTGGTCCGTGGTGATCCCGGTAAGGTTGTTGCTGGGATGAACCACCGGAATGATGGAGTCGTAGGCGACGGCGAAGGGAACCGGATAAACCCCTTTTTCGTTGGCCAGGGCGACCTCCTTGTCCTTGATAAAACGGGACGCGTTGGCGATGTCCGTGGAACCGTCGATGATGGCCTTGATGCCGTTGCTGGAACCGCCGCCGGAAAGGGAGATGTTCACATCCGGGTGGGCTTTCATGTAGGCTTCGACAGCCAACTGGGAGATGGGCAGTACGGTGGTGGAGCCTTTGATGACCAGGTTGCCCGCCATGGCGGCAGACGCGCACATCATAAAAGAGACAATTGCAAAAATGGTAAACAGCTTCTTCATGGGTAGTTTTCCTCCGTTTGAGTTTGGCTCAGGCTAAGCGCCTTTTGTTAGGTTTGTGTTAGGATTCGGTTAGATTCGTGTTAACCTGCATAAATCCCAACGTTTTCTTGACGGCGCAAATTAGTCGCCAATTGTTAGTAATATGTTAGCGTCAAGTTAGTTTTGCATGAGAAGCTATTTTCTTTGCATTTTTCCGGGTCGCATCGATTGGGTGCAAAAACGCCTCTATTTTTCGACTCATGACCTATTCCACTTCTTTGCATTGACAAATTTAAGTCGGCACTTTATTAATTATTTAACCGATCACTTATATGGATAGCCATGTCACTCATCCGGCAATTAAAAGCCCTGGCGGATGAAAACCGCCTGAAAATCATCCAGATGTTCATAAACGGTGATTTGTGCGTCGGGGCTTTGGCTCGGCACCTCGGCATATCCAAACCGGCCGTTTCGCAGCATCTGCGGGTATTGCGGGAAGCGGGACTGGTAAAAGGAGAAAAACGCGGATACTGGACCCATTACAGGGTCGAACCCGAAGCGATGAGCCGCATCGCAGAGCAGCTCCAGGCGATGACATCGGACGGCCGATCGAACCAGACCATCTGCTGGCGGATATCCGATTCGCCGCCAGAAAGCACCAGTTGAAAGCATGTCGGTTTCGTTCCTGCTTCTCACCGCTGTTTTCCTGATCTCGCTGATCCTGACCATGGTGGGCCTGGGCGGCGGTCTGATTTTCTCCCCCCTGTTCGTCCTTCTCGGGTTTACCAAGGTCGATGCGGCCTCGGCATCGCTTTTTCTGAACCTTATCGCCGCAGCCTCGGCAGCCTATACCTATTCGCGCAAAAAAATGGTGGACTTCGCCCTTGCCGTGCCGCTGATCGCTTCCTCCAGCCTGGCCGCACCCGTCGGCTCGTACATCAATGCACGCGTCGACCTTAAATATTTTTTGATCGTCATGGCAGCGGTACTGGCGCTGTCCGGCGGACGCATGCTGATAACACCCGACGCTCAAACCGCTGCGACGGCCATACCGCCTTTTCGAAAAATCGTGGGAGGAGTTGTGATCGGGGCCTGCATCGGTCTGTTGGGAGGGTTTCTGGGCATCGGCGGGGGGGTGTTTATTGTGCCGCTCCTGATCTATGTTCTCAAGACACCGACAAAAATCGCAGCGGCATCCTCCACCTTCATTGTCTGTTTTTCCTCGTTGACCGGTTTTCTGGGCTATGCTTCCATGGGCCAGGTCAACTGGGGTTTTATCCTGCCGGCGGCCTTGGCTTCCTTTGCCGGTGGCCAGGCCGGAGCAAGGATCATGAGCAGTCGTCTCAAAGACAAAACCATTCGTACCATTTTCAGTGTCATGCTTTTTATCTTGTGCGCCAAGCTGCTGCATCGGGCGCTTTGCGGTATGTAAATATCTCCGGGTCGTTGACCTTCGTTTCGAGATTGCGCTTTTTACCAGTCATATTCGTTTGAAATGGTCGTATTTTACTGGTTCCATGATTATATCGATTTCGATCAGCAGGCAAAAAGTTCTTGTAAGCAATCACAAACTTTGATTTGAGTGGCTTTTGAAATCACGCCCAACTTTTTTACTAGTCTTGATTTATCGACGGCTCTTATCTGATCCAACAATATCAATCCTTTTTTCCCCTGGAATGTACACGGAATTCTTGTTGGAAACTTGAAGCCTCTTGAAGTCATGGGAGCGACAATAGCTGTTTTTAATGGGGACATTTCATCAGGTGAAATAACGATACAAGGCCTTTTCTTTTTTATTTCGAAACCTTTTGTCGGATCCAGCTGTACCAACCATATGTCGAATCTGCGGATTGATCGATTCACCATTCCCAATCCTCATCTTCAACCAGAGGAGCATCCAGCCACTCTTGATCCAGTTCATCACCCTGTTCATTTTTAATTGTTTTTTCAAATTGTTTTTGCCAACCCTGTCTGGGCTTTCTCGCTGGCTTAATTAACAAACCTTCGTCAAGCACTTTAAATTCCAGCTCTTTATCATCAAGCTGCGCTTGTTCGATAATTGCTTTTGGAATTCGTACGCCTTGAGAGTTTCCAATTCTAATTAGTGTTGTCATCATAGTCTCCAATTTGGCTATTGTAATTACAATATTATTACATGATTGCTCTTGTCAAATCAAAAAAGGTGGGAACGCCAGCTACCCAGTACCCCCTGCACAGTCCCGGATGTGCGGTTTCTCCGCATCCTGTCCCTCGGTTGTACTCGCGCGCGCGAATTGAAACAGCCACTGAAATACCTCTATATCGCCTATTTTGGTGCCAAAAAAGGCGATATTACCCTATAAAAGGGGGTTGATTTTATCATATATCCCATCTGGTACGTTTCCGAGTGACAGATGGAGGGCAGGCGAGCGAGCCCGCAGGGTAAAGCTCGGGGAGCCTGGGCTGCTCTGTAACTCGGGCCGCCGTTGAAAATTTTGTTCCCTACCATTGTCCATTTTTAAAAGTAAAGAAGTGAAGCTCCCTTGTGTAAAGAGCCATCCGGAGTGATCCGGTGGTAAGGTGGTTTATCAGTCTGTCGCCAGACAGCTGAAACACATACACGAAAGGAGCCTCACCATGAAAAAGACAAGCATCTATTCGGATCGAAGTCAAGAACTGCTGGCGCTATTCGAAAATGCAGGCAATGCATCAAAGCTGATGTGTGTGCCCATCGATTACGCCAAAAAGGATCATCTGGTTATGTTCTGTAATGGAAACGGCGAGGTCCTCCGCAAACCTTTTTCGGTTAAGAATTCCCCTGACGGCGTGAAGTACCTTCTCGACCAGGTAAACCGTTCTTGCCGTAATCGCCATATTCAGTCTGACCATGTCTTTTTCGGTGGCGAAGATGTCAACTCGTATGCTGAGAATTTCGCCAACACAATTCGGGCAAAAGGGTGGCTGGTTGCCAACGTGAATGCCCATGATGCAAAGAAGCAGCGTGAGAATTTACAGGCCAGCACGGATCGGCTGGACCTGATGGGCATTGCCACCATGCTGCTCAACCGCCGGGCCAATTGTTGCCCGGCACAGACTGGCGTGTATCGCAATCTACGAACCCTAGTTCGCCACCGAAAGAAGCTGGTCAAGATGAAAACCGAAGTCCGTAACAGGATCCATACGATTGTCGACCGACTCTTTCCCGGTTTTCTGAATGAAAGAAAAAGTGGGGTCCTTCCTTTTTCAAACAGCTCGCTATACCTGATGCAGGAGCGTTTCAGCGCACCGCAGATCCGTCGCCGCCAACGGGGGGCATTGATCCGAAACTTGGAAAAGCGGGGAACAAAAAAAGCTGAAGCGGTAGCAGCCAAACTTCAGGAATACGCATCTCAGGTACTTACCACGCCAGACGAATATACCACCACACTTCAAATCTCCTTGACCAGCCACGTAAATCATTACCGCTGTCTGTTTGAGGGAGCTCAGCAACTGGCGAATGAAATGGCCCAACTGTTGGCCAAGACCCAGGGTGCCTTTATAACCAGTATCAAAGGTATCGGCATTGTTCTGGCTGCTGGTGTTACCGGCGAGATCGGCGATCCTTTGGCACAACGATCAACGGATCAACTGGCATCATATGCCGGCATCGTACCCAAAGTGAAACAAACTGGTGGCAAGCAGGGGCCTTCGAAAACGGGCCATGTCAGTAAACGAAGCAACCATATTCTGAAAGACTTCGTCGTGCAGTCCGCATTCCATATTGGTCGTTATGGCCCCAAAGATTTGCAGGACGACTTCAGTCGCCGTGAAGCTGACGGCCAGCATGCTGACTTCGGGATAGCCCGTCGCTTTGTACGTATCACCATGTGCATGATGCGGACATCCCAAGTTTACTTACCGCCTGAAATGAGAAGTACTCAAATCAAACCTGATCGGCGTGCTGATTATTACCTGGCAATGTGGCCCTACGTGCGGGACAAATGGAGCAAGGCCAACGCACTCAAGGTGGCCTTTGCCAAGGACCAACCGTTGGGGCAATGGCGATATATCGTTCAGGAGATCTATGGGATAAAGTTAAAAATCTAATCACGGACGGGTGCTGGAGATGATGGCAAAGCAAGATGATGTCTCAGCTTTGGCAGCGGGATGGCTTTCACAACTTGCCGCAGGTGATTCATGTTCCAAGAAATCGTCTGACGGCTCAGAAAAGAGTGCTTACCCGTTCCGTCCGAAAATTAATGGCTCCAAGGTGCTCTGATCCCAGAAATAATGGAGATCTCGTCATACCAGTTTGCCACAATCGGACATCCGTGGGCGGGGTTAACCACCTGTTTTGCTGAACTGGAGAAGTCAACTGAAAAATCGTCATCCCGGTTCTTGGTTCTTAAAAAAACCGGTTAAAATCGGCACAGGGGAGTGTTGTCTCAAAAAATGGTCGAAAAAAGGGTTGCAAAAATTCTGGTGCTCTTTTCTGATGGTTATATTGGTGCGCCCTCCGGTCGCTGCTGCCCGTGCCCCGAATGAAAACGGCGGTTAAGGAAAAAAACCTTCAACCGCCGTCTATATTACCGGTTTTCGAACTTATATCGGATAGTTTCGTTATTCGTTAGGTCTTGATTTCATCTATTGGCAATATCTGTTTTCCATGTCGAATAGTAAGTATAGAAATTTGTTTCATCCCGATGTGATAGATGATTCGATAATTTCCGTAAATTAACTCCCTAAACTGACGTTCATTAATTTCAGGGACAATCCGTCCAATTTCCGGATTCGTTCGAAGCGGGTCAACCTTTGAAAACATTGTATGAATCCAATGGTCTGCTGCTAAAGGTTTATCCTGCGAAATGTAATCAACTATTTCTGAAGCCCTTTCAAGAGCAAGGGGAGACCACACTATTTTCATTTAGGGACTCGCTTCAATAATTTGGCTTTTGCCTTCTGGTGGGAAATTCCTTCTCCTTTCGCCAGTTGGTTGAGAGAAGTTTGGACATCTGAAAGAAGGTCAATTTTTTCTTGCATGGCTTCAAACTCATTTGCCCCCAAAAGTACAGCGACACCTTTACCATGCTGCGTAATTATAACTGGACGTTTGGTTTCATGGACCTGTTTGATGTATGAGGCCATGGCATTTCTGACTTCCGACATTGACCTGATGTCTTGATCGATTTTGAGCTTATGCATTTTGCACCTCTTTTGGTATTAATTTTGTACAAAATAACATTCAATTTTATGTGCGAGCAACTGTTTTTTAGAAGGCATTACGCCTTGCGTCAGCCGCGAGCAAAGCGAGTCGGTCTGAACGCAGCTGTTCGATATCTATTGCCGATCTTGGCATAGATACGCGAGACAGGATAGTTTATCGCACAATCAGGTCTTTGCCAGATAAACGGTTTCACCCTCTTTGATGGTTTGCACAACGCGAATGTTCTTGATCGCTATCGGATCTACTCCCAATGGATCATCGGACAGAACCACCAAATCCGCCAGCTTGCCCTTTTCAAGAGTACCTTTGCGGTCTTCCTCAAAATTCTGCCACGCAGCATCAGCGGTTATAGCACGCAATGCCTCGAATGGTGTTATACGCTCCTCCGGGCCAAGCAGTTTACCGCTGGTTGTTACCCTGTTCACGGCTGCCCAGGCAACCTTGAGCATCTCTATGCCGGCGATAGGGGCATCGTGGTGCAATGTGACTTTAAGATTCCTGTCCAGGGCCGAACGGGAAGGGTTCATCATTGCTGCCCGTTCAGGTCCGATAAACAGGTCCCGATGCCGGTCTCCCCAGAAATAGACATGGATGGGGAAAAAGGAGGGAGTAAGTCCGTGCTTTGCTGAAAAGTCGAGCTGATCCTCTCGCATTGTCTGTGCATGAATGATGGTTGTCCGCAGATCAGGCCGGGGTTTATCTGCCCGTACCTTTTCCACCGCCTTTATCAGCATATCCGTAGCACCATCACCATTGGTGTGCACTTGAAGCTGTATTCCATTTTCATCACAGCGCTTGACCCATTTATCAATCTGATCCTGGGTCATACTGGCATAGCCGCGATGACCTTCATCTGCTGATAACGGGAGATCAGGATTATATGTTTCGTTTTCGGGGCTGATGAAGATGCGTTCTGCCTGCTCGCTGTCACACTTGTCCGGGATAGGATGAGCATTGTCAGGCTGAACATGGTAAGGCTTAGAAAGAAACGCGGTATATCCCTGAATAGAACCGTCAACCGTCAGCTTGACCCCGCCAAGCCGCAACCGTCCCCTGGAATTGCGATTTTTAACAATATAGTCAAAGGATTCATCATCAATACCCTTGTACATGGGCCAGGTAATAACATCTATGGGCAATTGACCCTTTTGCTCCATAGCTGCAAGGAGCTGCCATGTTCCCTTAAAGGTGGCACAATCCTGGGCAGTTGTGATTCCTGCCTCTGCGTAAAATTGAAGTCCCTCTTCAATCATTTCCATGGCCTGTTCAGGAGTGGGCATTGGCAGTTTTGCTAAAACCAGGTACATGGCGTTTTCTTCAAGAACCCCGTTTGGTTCTCTACTGCCGGGCCTGCGCTGGATAACCCCTCCATCAGGGTCTTTGGAATCAGCTGTAAGACCCAGCTCTTCAATCATCCTGCTGTTTCCTGTCATCAGGTGGCCGGAGATGTGCATCAGCAGTATGGGGTGCTCTGTTGAGACTGCATCCAGGTCATCCCGGTTTGGGTGCCGCTGTTCTTCTATACCTGTATCATCATAACCCCACCCGATGACCCATTCACCAGGCTTTTTCTTTTTTTCTTCTATTCTTTCTTTAAGGATATGCTGAATATCCGCTATGGAGCCTGCCTCACCAATGGGTTTAGGGTCTAGGTTGGCAGTGGAAAATTTCGCAGACTGCATAACAAGATGGGAATGGGGGTCAAAAAATCCAGGCATAAGGGTTTTACCCCCAAGGTCAATAACCTTTGTGTCAGATCCTTTGGATGTCATAATTTCTGTCATGGTTCCAACAGCCAGGATCTTGCCGTTCTGCACGGCCAGTGCTTCAGCCCGGTCCCCGTCTTTGACCATGGTGAGGATAGGCCCACCGTGATAGATAACATCCGCATTCGCACCTTCCTTCAGGGGTTTGGAGTCCGAACATGAAGGCAAAAGGCTGCCGAAGGCGAGCATACCGCCTGCTACACCCACACCCCTGATAAACTGTCTACGGGACAGTTCCCTTCCGGCATCCTCCATCATGTTTACAAACAGGGTCGGGGCACATCCACAACCAATTGGATGATCACAATCATTCTTGCTTCTTTTGCTCTTTGACATGTGTATAAGTCCTCCTTGAATCTGTAACTGGGTCTATCTTCTTTTGTCGAACGTACCTGTCACCTGACAGAAGGGGAACCCAGGTGGTGTAAATGGCAAAGGAATTGAATAAAACCAGACTTAGCAGATGCTGTGGTGGCCAGCCCCTTCCGGTCTGTGTGAACAGGTTTGTTGGGCTTACCCTATTTAAATAAATGTAGTTTCCATTGTTTCTTTTTGATAAAAGGTAATATCCATGATTCGAATTCAATGTTAAAAATAAATCGTGTTGCATTGCTGGCGGCACGTCGATTCATTTCTTTAATACCTTGTTTAGTTGCAGTTATATAACCGAGAGGCAAATCGTTTCTCCAAGTTGCCCACAGAAGGATCTTGTTTGAAATAGGAAAACACGCTTCAGATTCCGGATTTCCAACTCCAATGCTTGTAAAATGAAAGAATGGGTTATCGGATGTCAGAAAATTCATTGAATTCTCAATTACTAAAAATCTCCATTTCATTCCAACCAAAGCGGCCACCATTTGAGGTGACCGTCCAGGAGGTATGTTTTCGAGCCAAATTTCCTTTGGAGGGTTCTTTGCGTATTTTTCGAGGATCTTTTCGATTTCAGCTAAACGATTATTTACAACATGGACCTTATCGGGCTCCTCTTTTGCAATTTGCAGCAAATCTTTGCTGATCTTATTATGAAGATCCGTGCAGATTGATGGGGCCATTTCATTCAGTCTTTCCAGACCCCTCGGAACTCTTTTGAACATTACCGCCATATATTCAGAGAGTATTTCCTTCTCACTGTCCGATATTTGTTCTTGATTCCGTATCCTTTCAATGACCGTATTTGCAGGGCCTTCGATTATATCAGCAAGATATTGTTCCACATCGGCAGAATAAAAATTGGTAATATTACCTACGGATTTAACTTGAGTTGCAAACTCACGATTTTCATGTTTGTCATAAACCCAAATGTTTTTCCCATTATCTTTAGAAAAACCTTTCCTGACAGTTATAGATACGCATTTTTGATTCGCCATTTTCCTGCCCTCTATGTTTGGTTAAGGCAAAACAATTGACTGAAGTTTCCCCGTTTTGGGTGGCGGCAAGATGGTTGAGAATTCTCGCGACGTGTAAATATTGTTAATGATTACAGGCGGTTAATAGAATGGCGGCTCCTTGTAACCCATTGATATCATTGGACATATTCGGCTGATTTTTTAATGATAAGCGTAAATATGTATAAAATACGGGAAGTTATGATTGAATGCGAGGGCCGGTTGTGGTATGCTTCTTCTACCACGAAAAAAAACACCAAAACCGGGAGCCTCGCATGTTCATCCTACACGACATTCTCGAAAAACTCAAAAACGAATTCCCGCAGTCTCGAAAAGGTCAAGAGTGCGGAATCTGGTTCACCTATACGATCATGGCGATCATCGTGCCTTTCGCCTCGTCCAGGACATCGTGCATCCTCCGGTGTCTCAGATCCCTGTTCGGCTTTACCGGGATACGGCGAAAACGATTCTACACGTTCATGGCATCTCCAAAGATACCATGGAAACGATTGTGGCAGACGCTGTGGAAAATGATTCCCCAACCACTGACCGGCGGGCGGCTGTTGCTGGCACTGGATGACTATGTCAACCCCAAAACGGGCAAGAAAATCTTCGGATGCGAAAAGATATTCGATCATGCTGCCAAACAGAATCAGTCGAAATATCCGTGGGCACAGAATGTCGTTACCGTGGGACTGCTGAAGATCGTCAAGGGACGATGGGCGTGCCTGCCCTTGAGCTACCGCTTCTATCACCTGAAAAAGAGCATTGCCCGCATGCATCGCCAAGGCGGGCCGAAATTGGCGTTTACCAGCAAGATGGCCATGGCTGTCGACATGATCACAGATGTTGCCGGGGTCTTTGGTCGAAAGCGGATCATCGTCACCACCGATTCCTGGTTCGGTAACAATGGCTTGTGGAAGCCGCTGCATGATCGACTGGGAATATGGATTGACATGATTTCCCGGCTCAGATCGAACAGCAATCTGTTCGATCTGCCCGGTCCGCATGTCAGCAGTCGGGTGGGGCGGCCCCGAAAATACGGCCGGAAATTGGGCAATGCGGCGTCGATGGCTGCGTATTACAGATCTCTGGCACAGGAATACACCGTCAATTTGTATGGCCGCGACAGGACCATCTTGGCCTATGAGCGTGTGGTCATGCTCAAAACGATGCGCTGTGCCGTCAAAGTGGTTTGGGTTTATCGACAAACCCAGTGGGTGGCTTTTTTCTCAACCGACATGTCCCTGTCCGTTCGACAGATCGTTGAGTATTATGGTGCCCGCTGGAAAATCGAAGCCCTGTTCAAAGAACTGAAACGCGACATCGGCAGTGCCGAAACGCAAACCCGTCATCCGCAGGCGGTCGGCAACCACCTGCACTTTTGCATGTTGGCGACCACCGTCGCCTGGATCTATGCAAGTCGGGCCGAGAAGACACCAACCCGTCGGCATGCAGTTGATGGCCGGAGCCATTTTGCCTTCTCGGACGTTCGCCGATCGATAGCCAAAGCCGCCATGGACGATAATTTTCGTAGGCTTTTCCCTGGCCCACGTATATCCGTCATAAATTCACTGGTGGACGTACTGCTGCACATGGCGGCGTGATGCTTTATAGGAAACTTTAGTAGAAAAACCTTTCAGGTAATATTGAGGAACATAATGATCGCCCATCTTAAAACTTATCCTCTGTAAGGTTATCGAGCCCAACATAGTATAGACGACCCAAAGTCGTATTATATTGCGCCCAATTTGCAGACGTTTCGGTTTTATTGGCCTCATCGGGCCAATATGATCGAAAATACGGATACTATTGGTCGGATGAGGCCAATAAACATTTAACATTCGCACAGGACAGAACGATGTCGCAATATTGGCCGGAAACTCACAAAAAGCCGTTTTTCGGATTTAAAGCATAGCCGCCCGGGCCTTGCCCTTCTCCTCATCGACAAAGTGCAGCAGAATCGCCCCGGCGGCAAAAAGGATCAACACCGAGGCCATACTCCAGCGGGCCGCCAGGGCGCCCACATGGGCCATCTCCTCGGCGCTTGGAGACTGCGGCATCAGCACCCGGCGCATGAGCAGCCCCACGCCGCCGATCAGCATCGGCCCGATAATGGCGGCGAATTTTCCCAGCATGTTGTAAAAGCCGAAAAATTCGGCCGGCTTGTCCGCAGGAATCAGGCGTGCGTAGTAGGACCGGGAAAGGGCCTGGATGCCCCCCTGGACCAGGCCGATGACGATGGCCAGCACGTAAAATTCCTCTTTGCGCGTCATGGCGATGCCCCAGAAGGTGACCGCCACGTAGACGGCGATGGCGATATAGATCCCCTTGCGCGCTCCGATCTTTTGCCCCAGCCGGCCGAAGGCAAGGGCCGCGGGGAAGCCGACGAACTGGGTGATCAGCAGGGCCAGAAGCAGGTCATTGGCCGCAAATCCCAGGCTCATGCCGTAATCCACGGCCATGCGGATGATGGTGTCCACCCCGTCGATGTAAAGCCAATAGGCGCACAGAAACAGCAGCACCGTTTTCATGTGCCGGATGCGTGTAAAGGTGTGCCTGAGTTGAACAAAACCGTCCCGCCAGCTTCTTTTCAGGGATTGAGCTCCCGATGGCCGGGTCGGTTCGGGTACCCAGAGAAGGACGAAAATCGTAAAAAACCCCCACCACAGGGCCACGCTCAGAAAGCCGATGCGCACGGCCTGGCCCGCGTCGGCCAATCCGAAGCGCTGGGGCATCACCACCATCAGCACGTTGACCAGAAAGAGCAGCCCCCCGCCCAGATAGCCCATGGAGAATCCGAATCCGGATATAATATCGACCTCGTCTTCCCGGGCCACCTCCGGCAGCAGGGCGTCGTAAAATACATTGGCGCCGGAAAAACCGATGACGCCGAGAATGTAAACGGCCAGGGCGAAGGTCCACTGCCCCTGGCCCACAAAAAAGAGCGCGGCGGTGGTCAGCACGCCCAGGTAGGCGAAAAAGGCCAGAAACCGCTTGCGGGCCGATCCCTGGTCGGCCACGGCGCCCAGAACCGGGGCGGCCAGCGCCACCAGCAGGCCGGCGATGGCATTGCCCAAGCCCAGGCGGGCCGTGCTCAGGTTGACGTCCACGCCGGAACTCCAGAACTGTTTGAAAAATACCGGGAAAAATCCGGACATCACGGTGGTGGCAAAAGCGGAATTGGCCCAGTCATACAGGGCCCAGCCCCAGACGGCCTTGTTCGGTTTTTTCATGGCAAAGGCGCTCCCCGCAAACGGGCATTTCCGATTTGGACTTGAAAAAAGAGGCCTCCGACCGTATTCTCCCAAAATCAGCCGATGGCTCCCAACCCTTCTTTCGAGACGGACGACTCGCATGGCCAAAAACAGCGCCAACGCCAATCTGCCGGCATTCTTTCAACATGGGGATTTCGACGCTCACTTTAAAGTATTCCACGAGCTGATGTCAAACAAGGTGTTCGAGATCCTCCTGGTTGCCAGCCCTTACGACGCTTACATCCTGGAGGAAGACGGCAGCCTGGCGTCCAAGATCATCAACGAGTACCGGGGCCTGAATCTGAGCCGCCCGCCGCGCATCACCCGGGCGGCAACGGCGGCCCGGGCCATGGAGATGCTGGCCAAAAAGGCATTCCATCTGGTGATTGCCATGCCGCATCTCAACGACATGGATGCCTTCGACCTGGGCGCGCAGATCAAAAAGGGCTTTCCCGAGCTGCCGGTCGTGCTTCTGGCCCACAGCCTCAAAGGCATCGATCCGCCGCCGGAGGGCAAGGATCTGAGCGGCATCGACCGGATCTTTATCTGGTCGGGCGATTCCGATCTGCTGCTGGCTATCGTCAAAAGCATGGAAGACCGGCTCAACGTAGCCGCCGACACCCGCAAGGCCATGGTGCGGGTGCTGATCCTGGTGGAAGATTCGCCCCTGTACACCTCCTATTTTCTTCCCCTGATCTATAAAGAGGTCGTCAACCAGACCCAGGAAGTGTTGGAAGAAAGCCTGAACCAGGAGCACCGTCTGCTCAAGATGCGCGCCCGCCCCAAAATTCTCGTGGCCGAAAATTACGAGCAGGCCATGGACCTGTATCGCCGGTACGGGGACTATCTGTTCGGTATCATCTCGGACACCCGCTATCCCAAGGGCGGCAAGGTTACCGCCGACGCCGGATTCGAGTTCCTTTCCGAAGTCCGCCGGGCCATTCCGGACCTGCCCCTTCTGCTGATCAGCAACGAACCGCATAACAAGGATCTGGCCGCCCGGATACCGGCAGCCTTCCTGGACAAAAACAGCGACGATCTGCTGGGCGAAATCCACCAGTTCTTTCTGGGTTCTCTCGGGTTCGGCGATTTCATTTTCAGACGGCCCGACGGCAGCGAAATCGCACGGGCCGCCAATCTCAGGGAACTGGAAGCGATCCTGCCGAAGATTCCCGACGAATCTTTGCTCTATCACGCCACCCGCAACCGTTTCTCCAACTGGATCATGGCGCGCAGTGAGATCGCCCTGGCCTCCCATCTGAGAAAAGCCCGGGCCGCCGATTTTTCCGGATCGGAAGAGATCCGCGAGTTTATCGTCGCCCATATCCATGCCCTGAGAAAATGGCGCCAAAAGGGTGTGGTGGTGCACTTCAATTCCAAGGACTACGATCCCGACATCTCCGATTTCGTCAAGATCGGCAATGGCTCTTTGGGCGGCAAGGCCCGCGGACTGGCCTTTGTGACCAACCTGCTGCGCAACTCGCCCCATTTGCAGGAACGCTACCCGCAGGTGACCATCCAGGTCCCCAAAACCCTGGTCATCACCACGGAAGGCTTCGACGCCTTCATCTCCCACAACGGGCTGGATTTTTCCGCCACGGCAGCCTGTACGGACGACGAGATTGCCGCTGCCTTTCTCCAGGGTGAAATGCCTCCCTGGCTGGAAGAGCAGTTATGCCTCTACCTGCAGGCCGTTCGTCAGCCCCTTTCCATCCGCAGTTCGGGCCTGCTGGAGGATGTCCACAACCACCCGTTCACCGGGCTTTATAAAACCTTCATGGTGCCCAACAACCATCCCGACTTTGCCGTCCGCTGCAACCAGTTGAACAACGCCGTCAAGCTGGTTTACGCCTCCACCTGGTTCGAGGGTCCGCGGACCTTTTTGAACAACACCGCCTACCGCATCCGCCGGGACCAGATGGCCGTGATCGTCCAGCAGCTGGTGGGCAGCCGACACGGCGCCTTTTTCTATCCCGACATTTCCGGAATCGCCCAGTCCCACAATTTCTATCCCGTGGCCCCCCTGAAAGCCGAAGACGGCGTGGCCCGTATCGTCATGGGATTAGGCCGCGGCATTCCGGAAGGGGAATCGTACCTGCGGTTTTCTCCGGCCTACCCCAAATCGCTGCCCCAATTTTCCAAGATCGACGACATCCTGGCCAATGCCCAGCGCCGCTTCTGGGCTCTGGCCATGGAAAACCTGCCCGACGCCCTTTTCTTCGACCGGGGGGTCAACGTGGAACTCCGGCATGTGGAAGACGCCGAAAACGAAGAACCGCTCAAGCGGCTGGCCGGCACCTACATTCCCGAGGAACATCGCATCCGGGACAGCGTCCAGATGCCCGGAATGCGGATTCTCACTTTCGCCCCGGTGCTCAAGTACGACCGCTTCCCGCTGCCGGGACTGCTCAAGGATCTGCTGGACATCGGCCACGAGGGGATGGGATGCGCGGCCGAATTCGAATTCTCCGTGGACCTCACCGGCGATGGAGACAACAAAGGAACTTTCAATATTCTCCAGATGCGGCCCATGTCCGCCGGCCAGGACATGCACGATGTGGAGATCGGCGCCGAAGATATCGCCCAGGCCCTGTGCTTCTCCAAAGAGGCCATGGGCCACGGCCGCATTCAGACCATGGCCGACATCGTCTTTGTACGGCCCGACACCTTCGACCCCGGCAAGACGGAGGACATTGCCCGGGCCATTGCCGCGGTCAATCAACGCCTGAAAATGGAAAAGCGCCCCTACCTGCTGATGGGGCCCGGACGGTGGGGGTCCTTCGACCGCTGGCTGGGCATCCCGGTCAAATGGCGCGACATCGATGGCGTAGGCGGCATGATCGAAATCCGCAACGAGGCCCTGAAAGCCGATCCCTCCCACGGCTCCCATTTTTTCCAGAATATCACCGGCAACGGCATTCCCTACCTGACCGTCACCGAAGGCGAAAGCGGCGAGATTCGCTGGGCCGTTCTCAAGACCCTGCCCGTGGCGGAATCCGGTGCGTACATCAACCACGTACGCCTGCCGCAACCGTTGATCCTCAAATGTGACGGCAGGCGCTCGCTGGCGGTGGTGCTGCTCAAGGAAACTTCCGGCCGATGAATTTTCTATCTGGCAGACGGCCGGCATTGGCCCTGGCAGCCATCGTGATCTTTCTGGGCGCCTGTTCACCGATCAAGCGGCCCTTTTCCCCGGCTCTCACCCCGCCGATGTCGGAATTGGTTTTCACGGAGAACGAACAGATCGCCGGGGAAATCATGGCCTACCTGATCCAGGTGGTCATGGGGGCGGCCGGCGCCCCGCAAAAACGACAGGCCTGGTCGACCCGCGGCCTCGATTTGCCCCTGGATTTTACCATGGTATCCAGACGCATGCATGGGCCGGTGCCCCTGCGTGCGGAACTGATGGTGCTGGACACCAACATTCTCGGTCTTTCACAGGTGCTGTACGACTACGATCCCCGCCTGAACCTGTTCAAGGGAACCCTCGACCATCAAAGCCTCTATCCGTGTGCGGAACTCATGGCCATTCGTCTGCTGCTGCTGCAAAAGCGCCACCGCGGCGAAACGGTGAGCATTGCCGCAATGATTCGTCATCTGGGCCTCTTTGCGCCGGACAGTCGGGATGCCGCCGGTGAAGAGCTGACCGCCATGGGGCTGACTGCGGAAGAGTTCCGATTTCTCAAGGATGTTTTCCGGTCCGAACCGGCTTTTCTGCGCTATATGCAGCACCCGTTCATCGTCAGTACCTTGCGCAAAATCGGCGTGGCCCGACAGGACGCCTTCACCCTCGCCGCCGATCTGAAAGCCTCCTACGATCAACTCTCGGACCGGTCCCTGAACGGGGCGGAAGACCAACCGGTCACCGTGGCCCTTGTGCCGGCGATGATCCCCGTCTCCGAAGAGGCCGAGAGCCCCTCAGGCGACTATGTTCAGGTGCTGAAAACCATCCGGACCGCAATAAACAGGGAACTGAATCAGCTGCAGGGCCTGTCGGCAACGGCCCCGCGCCTGTTTTTTTTCACGCCGGAGCGTCCCGTGACCATCTATCCGGAAAACGCCGACCGGGTCATCGGCCAGCTCTGCCCGACGGCCGACTTCACCGTTGTCCTTTTGGGCAAAAACGTTTACCGCGCCGTCTTCATCGACCCGGACACCGATATCTACCCGCATAAAAAATGGCTTTACCTGGATGTCGACGACGTCCGCTACGGGCAGGCCGACGCGGATATCGAAACCGTGGTTCGCGCGATCCTGCCGGTTATCACGGCCCGGGCCATGCCGCCTTCCCCATCCTGACGACTTCGAAAAAAACAGGAATGCCTTTGTTTAAAGGTTTCTCTTCGACTTTGGAGAAATCCCCGCTAAAGGAAATCCCGAAAGCGTCGATATCAGAATCAACAAGCGAAAAAGACTGAGCACAGCGGTTTTGCGGTGTTGCAGACGAGTCGATCAGCTGAATTCGGAATAAAAAGGAGCATCGATCATGGGCAATAAAAAAGAAATCGTTTACTTCGACGAACTGGGGTTCGGGTGGCTGCTGGACAAGGACATGCTGGATAAGATCCGGGAAAAGCAGGCGATCGAACAGATCATGATTCAACGGTCGCTGGCCGAACTGTTTCGCAGCCGTAAACGTCTGTAATTCCCGGCAGCCTTGCCGGGATGTGCCTCTTTCCGTCATCCCTCCCCATACCGCGATTTTCTCTTGCAAAAAAAAGGGATTTCGCTACTGTGGTCCTCATGCGACCCTCGATTAAAAAATTCACCCGGTTCTGCCTGGCGGCCGGCCTGCTGGCCATTTCCTTGACTTTATGGAGCCATGATCTGTCCGCAACCGCGAAACCGATTTTATCGAAAGCGGTCATGTGCGAGACCATCGAAGAATATGCGCCGGTGAACACGGCCGTGGTCTTTTCCATCGAACGGGGGCGGGTCTCCTGCTACACGGAATTCGATCCGGTGCCCGAGAAAACCTATATTCACCACAAATGGTATCGCCGGGACAGCCTGGTCACGGTAAAACGGCTGACCATCAATCCTCCCCGCTGGTCTTCGTTCACCAGCGTGCAGCTCAGGGACTCCGACAAGGGGCCCTGGCGGGTGGAGATTACCGATGCCGATGACAAACTTATGCGCACCTTGCGATTCAGCATAGCCGATTGATCCCATGGAACTGTTGACGCAATTGACCACCGGTCTTCGCTGGCAGGATGTCGTCGATATCCTGCTGAACAGCTATATCCTCTTCAGGCTCTATGTGCTGTTCCGGGGGACCAACGTTATCCGCATGATCATGGCCATTGCCATGCTCTGGATTCTGGAGCGCACGGCGGTTTACATGGGGCTGATCGTCACCAGCTGGGCCATTCAGGGCATCATCGCCGCAGCCGCGCTGATCATCATCATCGTTTTCCGCAACGAGATTGCCAGCGTCCTGCAAACCCGCAACTTCAAGTCTTTTTTCTGGGGCATCCCCCAGCGCCAGATCCAGACGCCGGTGGACATTATCGTCGAGGGCGTCTACGAACTGGCCCGCCGCAAGCTGGGCGCACTGATCGTTCTGCCCCTGAAAAAAGGCATCGAAACCGTGATCCAGAGTGGTATTCCCTGGAAAGGCGCGCTCTCCCGTGAAATGCTGCTGAGCGTTTTCTGGCATGGCAACCCGGTGCACGACGGCGCCGCGATTATTCAGGGAGATCGAATCGTGGAGGTGGCCGCCATTTTGCCATTGTCCAAGCGAACCGACCTGCCTTCCTACTTCGGCACCCGCCATCGCGCCGCCATCGGCCTGGCCGAGCAATCCGACGCCCTGGTCATTGTGGTTTCCGAAGAGCGCGGACGAGTAATGGTATTCAAGGATGACGCCGCCATCAACATCGACAACAACATCGAACTGCGCCATGTGCTCCAGGAACATGCCGGCGAGGCAACCGCAGCCAGCGGGCTGAAAAAACAGGCGGTGGAGTTGGGAATCGCCGCCATGATCTGTCTGGTGGGCATCACCGGCATCTGGTTCAGTTTCGCCCGGGGACTGGAAGCCCTGGCGACCTTGAAAGTTCCCGTGGAGTTCATGAACCGGGATCCCGGCCTGGAAATCTTTTCCGCCTCGGCCAGCAGCGTCAACCTGCAGCTCAGCGGTTCGGGGAGTCTGATCAAATCCATTCGGCCCGATCAGGTGAAGATCAAGCTGGATCTGGCCAATGCCGTTGCCGGGTCAAACCAGATCCCCATTGCCCGGGAGAGCATCGCCCTGCCGCCCGGTATCCAGCTCAAACAGGTCGATCCCCAAATGCTGGAGGTCAACCTGGATCGGCCGGTTCAAAAAGCCCTCCCCATCCAGCCCGACTGGACCGGGAAACTGGCCGACAACCTGATTCTGGAAGACGCCCGCCTGGTCCCCGACACGGTCAAGGTGGTGGGCGGCAGCCAGATGCTCAAGGATATCCATACCATTTACACGGAAAAAATCCCCCTGGACAACATCACCACCGGCGGCACCGTTTCGGTCAGCCTGGTGCTGCAACCCTCCTCCCTGAAGTTGGAAGATGGCCTCAAAAACCGCATTGACGTCATCTACAAAGTCCGCCGGCGTCCGCCGGCCTCGCCGTGATCGTCGGTGGCCGACCCGTTTTTCACCGGGCACTCGGCCCGGTCTGCCTTTCAGTTTTTGTTTGATCCGGTGAAATTTCCATTGTAAACATTGGATAATTTAAGCAACGTCCATTACCATGAATTTGCAAGAGATTATGAATATGCGATTCGACAGCGTCCAAAACTCCCGAACCCTGCTGGAAGCGGCGGGCTATATCTGCACCCGTGAAATCGCAACGGTCATCTTTCTGGCCGCCAGCACCCGAAAGCCCGTCCTGGTGGAAGGCCCCGCCGGGGTGGGTAAAACCGAACTGGCCAAGGCGGTTTCACGCAGCCTGGGCCGGGAAATGATCCGCCTGCAATGCTATGAAGGGCTGGACGAAGCCAAAGCCCTGTACGAATGGGAATACGCCAAGCAACTGCTCTACACCCAGATGGTGAAAGACAAGGTCGCCGACGTGGTCGATCGCGCCGGCAGTCTGACCGAGGCCGTGGAACGCATCGCCGGCCAGGAGGATGCCTTCTTCTCCGAACGCTTCATGCTGCCCCGGCCCCTTTTGCGGGCGATCCGGTCCACCGCACCGGTGGTCCTGCTGGTGGATGAGGTAGACAAATCCGATCCCGAGTTCGAAGCTTTCCTGCTGGAAATTCTCAGCGATTACCAGGTCACCATCCCCGAGCTGGGCACCGTCACGGCGGCCCATATTCCCTTTGTAGTCCTAACCTCCAACAGCTACCGCGATATGAGCGACGCCCTCAAGCGCCGCTGCATCCATCTGTATATCGACTATCCCGACCGGGATACCGAACTGGCCATTGTGCGGAAAAAAGTGCCCGGCATTGCCGAAGGGCTGGCCGGACAGATGGTTGACGCCATGGCCCGCATTCGTGAACTCGATCTTAAAAAGAGGCCCAGCATTTCCGAAACCCTGGACTGGGCCAGGGCCCTGATCGCCCTGCAAGTGGACACGCTATCTCCGGAAATCGTTGCCGATACGCTCAATGTGATCTGCAAACACCGGGAGGACGCCCGCCAGGTCCGCGAGCAGGTCCGGCAGGTAGTCAATTTCAGGTGACGACTGAGGTCGGAGGACTGAGGTCGGAAGTCAGAAGGTGGAATTCGAACCTCCGACATCCGTCATCCGACCTCCGTATCATATACCTGCTGTGTTGCTCGTCCGACGGCTATTTGCCATGGAAAATGTAATATTGCAGTTTGTCTCCTGTGCCCGTGCCTCGGATCTGCGCATCTCCACCGCCGAGGTCAAGGATTGCCTCTCCCAGATCCGCCTGATCGATGTCCTGGACGAACGGCAGTTCAACGCTGTACTGCGGGCCAATTTTGCCAAGAGCCGTCGGGAACAGCACCGCTTCGACCACCTCTATCATCTCTTTTTCCATGAATTGCAGGTGCATGCGACGGCGGCTGACGCCGTTTCGCTGGCAGTTCCCGTGAAGGCCGTCCGTGAGGCGCTTCAGGCAGCCGCCAAAGATCAGCAGGAACTATCGGCCATATCCGAATTCATCACCGGCGAGCCCGCGGCTTATTTACAGCTTCTCCAGGAAGTCCAGAGCGAAGGCAACAGCCGCAGACAGGGTCCGGGAAGCAACCTGGGCGCCCTGGTGCGCCGCTTTCCCATCCTTCGCGCCCTGGACCGTGCCGCCGAACTGGTGGACCGCTATCTGGAAAACCACCGAGACGCCCTTCACTGGGAAATCCGCCGACAGATCGAACGGCACCTCAAGCATCGCATCGCCGTCGTCCGCACCCTGCTGACCCGGGAAGAGGCCCCCGAGGCGGACAACGTCCGCAGAGACGCACATGAAGCCGATACAGCGCTGGGCAGCCTTTCCTTCAACGCCCTGTCCCCGTCCGAAACCATCCGGTTGCGCGAAGCCATCGATCAGCTGGTTCGCAAGCTCAAGGATACGGCGGCGCTTCGCTATGCGACCCGCAACCGGGGAGGGTTGGACGTGAAAAAGACCCTGCGCCGGGCGGCCCGCTACCAGGGGGTTCCCGTCGAAATCGTTTTCAGGCACAAGCCGCCGCGCAAGGCACGCATCGTGGTGCTGTGCGACATCTCGGGCTCGGTGTGGTCCTCGGCCAAATTCATGCTCAACATCCTCTACTCCCTGCAGGAATGCTTCGAACGTGTGCGAAGTTTCGTTTTCGTGGCCGAGGTGGCCGAGGTCACCCGCTTTTTCGATGACCATGGCGTGGAAACCGCCATCGGGAAAATTCTCACCGAAGCGGGGATCAATTACGGGGCATCCACGGACTACGGGTTGACCCTGCGCCAGTTCCGCAGCCGCCATATGGACGCAGTCACCAAGAAAACGACTTTTATCGTGATCGGCGACGGCCGCTCCAATTACGCCAACCCCGAAAGCCGAATTTTGGAGGAAATCCGCGACCGCTGCCGCCGGCTGATCTGGCTCAACCCCGAAACGGAACAGTTCTGGTATACCGGGGACAGTGAAATGCGAACCTACCGCCCCATCTGCAACGAGGTGCGGCCGTGTAGGAATCTGAACCAGCTTTCCGCCTTCATCCAGGAATTGGTGCTGTGAGGGAGCAGGGTAAAACAATGTTACATGGTCATACCATGACCTCGGTTCCTTTACTGCATGCCCTGCTGACCTGTCCGTTGGGAGAAATCGCCCGGCCCATGGACGACTTTGACGTCTGGCAAGATGTATGGGAAACTGCAGGTCGGGACTGGGCACAACCCATCGAGCGCTGTGTATGGGGAGGCTTGCAGTGTGACCGACTGGCCTGGGCCTTTTTTACCGCTTACCAGGAGGCGATTCGCTGCCTGTTTCCCGGTCTGCCGGCGACAACCATCTGCGCGATGGCCATCACCGAAGCCGGCGGCAACCATCCGCGGGACATTCAAACCTGTCTTGTGCCCATCGCCCGTGGGTACCGGCTAAACGGAGAAAAACACTTCATCACCGGCGGCATCCAAGCCGAACGGCTGTTCGTGGCGGCCTCCATCGGCGTAGAGGAAGGTCGAAACCAGATTCGCATGGTCCAGGTGGGCCGCGATGCTGCCGGTCTGACGGTTTCTGCTATGCCTGCCCTGCCCTTCATTCCCGAAATTACCCACGGCACCGTTCTTTTCAAGGATGTCTTTGTCCCGTCGGAGCAGGTGATGGAAGGGGACGGCTATACCGGCATGATCAAACCCTTTCGCACCATAGAGGATCTGCATGTGATCGGGGCAGTTCTGGGGCATCTTCTGGGAATTTCCCGGCGCTTCGGCTGGTCGGCGGAGATTGTCGAACAGGTGAGCCTGCTCATCGTCGCGGTGTGCGCCCTGGCTTGTCAGGATCCCATGTCACCGGCCACCCATATCGCCGCCGGCGGCCTTTTTCGACAATTCGATGCCTTAATTGCAGCAGTCGATCCGCTGTTGTCCGGTGCCGATGCTGAAACCGCCCGGCGGTGGGAGCGGGACAAACCGGTGTTAACCGTCGCCGACCGGGCTCGAAAAGCACGGCTGGCAGCAGCTCTGCGCCATTATGACATCTGATTCGGGCGCTGATCAGTGTTTGTCCAGAAATCGGCAAATTTGGTCGAGATCAAGGCTTTCGAAAAATTTTTTTTGAGGCATATTGGCTATATTCTGAGAAAAAAATTTTTCGTATAACGCCGATATCGGGCAAATTGGCCATTTCTGGATAGGCACTATTTAATCCAGCGCTTCTTGATATTATACAAACTCAGCGCAAACAATCCCACACAAAATCCGCCGAGAATCACCAGATCCAGGGCAAAAGGCATGAGATGTTGCCCGTGCACGGCCCCGTGAAGGACATCGACCCCGTAGGTCAAAGGGAAAACATAGGCCAGGGGTTTGAGCAGCATGGGCAGCCGTTCGATGGGGAAAAAGAGTCCGCACAGAAAAATCATGGGGAACCGGAAAAAGTTGGAAAACGTCTGGGCCTCGAACACCTCGCTGACCGCAACGGCGATGAAAAGGCCCAGAAAAGTGGAAGCCACCGCGATCATCAGGACGGCAGGGATAAAGGCACCCCAGAAAACGCTGGAAAGATCGGTGAGAAAAAGCGCCATGGCGATGGGCACGAAAGCGTTGAGCGATCCCATGATGATGGCACCGCTGGTCTTGGCCAGCATGAGAATTTCCAGGGGAATGGGTGCCAGCAGCAGGCGTTCGAAGGAACGGTTTTTCTTCTCGAAGGTGACCGTTACGGCCAGCATGGAGGTGGTGCCGAAAAGAATGGATACCGCCACCACTCCGGGCAGGATCGTGGCGATCCGTTCCAGCCCGCTTCCGGTTTTGATGAAAAACATTCCCGTCCACGCCAGGGGGAAGATGATCCCCCAGCTGATGTTGGGCGGTTTCAGGTAATAGGTTCGCATGTCCTTGGCCAGGATATTCCAGAAAGCGATCCAGGGCTTCATTTTCGCTTGCCCCCTTTCTCCTTCTCTTTGCGCATGACGTCGGCTTCCAGGCCGGTGATCTGCATGAAGACATCTTCCAGGGAGGGCCGCAGCCGCCGGGCTTCGGTGACGACGTTGCCACTGTCCTCCAGAAAACGCACCAGCGGCCCCACGCCGATGGGGCCGTCCGACGCCACCCGAATGCAGCCTTTTTTTGTAAGGGAGAATTCGAAATCGGGAAAGCGGCTGCCAATCTCTGCCGGGATACGGTCCACAGGATTCGCGCAGGCCAGCTGCAGGTTCTGCTTGGCCTGCAGCGGCTGGATCAGATCCGCCACCGTCGCGATGCGAACGATGCGGCCCTCCACGATAAAGGCGATGCGGTCGCAAAGCCGCTCGGCCTCCTCGATGTAGTGGGTGGTCAAAAAAATGGTGGTGCCTTTGCGGTGTAGATCGGAAACCAGCTGCCGAAGCTGCCTGGCGCTGGCCACGTCGATGCCGGTGGTCGGTTCGTCCAGAAAAAGAATATCCGGCCGGTGAATGATCCCGGCGGCGATGGTGAGTTTGCGCTTCATGCCTTTGGAGTATCCGGCGAACTTGCGGTCGGCCGCCCGGGTCAGGCCGAAATCCTCCAGCAGACCGCGGGCCCGCTCCTCGCGTTCGCGTTTCGCCAGGCCGTACAGCGCGGCACAGAAACACAAATTTTCGTACCCGGTCAACTCCGGATAAAGGTTGCTCTCATCGGGAACGACGCCCACCAGATGCTGTGCGGCTCGCGGATTGCCGGAACAGTCGATGCCGCCGATCCGGATGGAACCGGCATCCGGGCGGGCCAGCCCGGTGAGCATATTGATCGTCGTGGTCTTGCCGGCACCATTGGGACCGAGAAAACCGAAAAGTTCACCCGACCGCACTTCAAAATCCACACCTGCAACCGCCGCAACATCGTCGAAGCGTTTGGCCAGCCCCGTTACCGCGATGGCGATTCCGTTTTCAGGATTCATTGACTTGGGTCTTTCTCAAATGTTGTTTGCATCAGCCAAAACCATCGATATGGCGTTTCCCTGTAATTAATGGGTATTCGATCAATTTGCAATCGAAAGAGGGACTTTTTATGAGGAATAAAGATGGCTCGTCTTTGAAAAAACCCTTGATTCTTACCTGCCAGTCCATCCGATGAATGCAGGGCAAGCCATATAAATGGTAGGTTGGTTGTTGAGGAGTTGATTGAGTGCAGGTTAAATGCAACAGGAGCGGCGAGGAAGCGCTCCTGTGTTATTTTGCTGTTCGTGGTTTGAAAAAGATGATGACGATCACTCAAATCGATGGGATGACAAATGATCAGATTATTTGGCACCCCCTGGCCCTCCGGCACCGCCACCGCCGGAACCACCGCCACCGCCACTGCCGCCTCCACCGCTGCCGCCGCCACCAGAACCGCCGGACCCGCTGCCAGAACCACCACCTGCTCCGCTGCCGCCTGCACTGCCGTCGTTAGATCCTTTCCCGATAGAACCGGCATGTTGCGTGGCCACAAGCCGACCCAGGTCCTGATGAGTCTGTTTGGCGATCCTGGCGCGCAACTGTTTCATCTCCTGGTGGGTGTATTGATTTCGAAGCGCCTGCCCGACGGCGCTGGCAACCTTCGAAGAATCATATCCCATGCGTGCCATTGTACGAATGGTCTGAACGGTCTGAATGGCCAGTTGGTCCATTTCCGCCTGGTTGCGGGTTGCCGTCTGCTGGCGGCTTTGGGTCTGCAATTGACTGATCATCGCATCCATGTCCCTGGACTTCATCCCTGCCGCCATGCTGTCCGCGATGCTGTGTGTCAGCATGTCGATGTTTGCTTTGTCGTCGGAAAGCGTTTTTGCAAGTCGGTTGGCGTATGCATATCGGCTGCGTACGGTTTCCATGGCCCGGATGACCTGCTGCTCTTTGACCTGTTTGGCCATCCCCTCCATGGCCTTGCTCATTACCGGTTCGGTGGGAAGCCCCATCTTAGCGGCACTCATCACAATCTGTTGGGCGCGGAGCCGGTTCCGGTCCTGGAACCGGTTCTGTACCATCTGGTTCAACATCTTCTGCGCCTGGGCTTCTGGAATACCGACGGCACTCATTTCCTGGCTTTGCTGCTGCACGCTTTGCATGGCCTGCTGGGACAAGGGAACAGGTTCATCGGCCAAAACCGTTGCAGCAAATAAACCCAGCATCAATACGACAAGCCAAATCTTTTTCATAACCCCTCCTTAACGAAAGCGGTGATACTTTAATTGTGTAACGATTGAGTCCGGGTAAGGTTACAGTGGTGGATTATAAATACAGTTCTGAGATCCGAAATCATCATTTTCTTTCAGTTCGCAGGGGGGCAGGTAAAGCGATCCGTCCAGTATATAGTAGTAGCGGAAAGCATTATTGCCGGGCACGGTAACCACCCATCGTCCATCCTCGTTGCGGGCTCGATGAGGCTGGAAACCGTCAAGGCTGCAGGCAAAGATTACCTCGTGCGCCCCCGGTTCATCCAGAACCATCGACAACGTGTCACCCTGGACCTGATAATAGTGGGCGGTACACCCTGAAGTCACAACCAGAGTCAAAATGATCGGCAGCATGCGGATCATACCCGGTCCTCCACGGTCAGGATTGAATTCACACCGCCGAAATCGTCTTTCTCGCTTGTCGACAGGGTGGGATCTGCCATCTGCCGGTCACCGTCCAGGATATAAGCGAAACGGTATTCTCCGGAAGGTATTGGCAAGTTGAGTTCCCAGTAACCGCTATTACCGACAGGCAGCATTGACAACCGCTGCCAGCCGGTAAACGATCCGGCCAGTTCCACCTGCTGAGCCGATGGTTCGTATAGGACGAAACGATTGCGGCAGACCGTTGGCGAGGGATTCTGCAATCCGCTGAAAAGCAGGAGCACGGCGGCGGTGAAGCCGGCGGCGGCAACCCCTAAAGGTTTGAGCAGACGGACCAAAACGGCCCGAAACGGCGGCCGCCATGGGGTTGCCGCTGCCATTGCCGGCATTGCAGGCATTTTCCGCAGTTCCTGTTCCTGTTTCAGCAGTTCCAGGGTCTGAACGTAAAAGGATCGGTCCGAGCGGACCTTTTCCACGAACTGCCGTTTTTCGTCCAAGTTCATCTCGTTGTCGATATACATGCTGGAAAGATAGTCCATCATTCGTCTCCAAATCGTTTAGCACCATGGTAATCGTTTTGCCAAATGACGTTGTTTCTATCGTGAACGCCGAGAAGACGGGAATCCCTCGCACTCAATGGGCATCAAGAAGCGCCTTCAGCCTCAGCCGCGCCCGGTGAACGCGCACTTTCACATTGGTCTCACTGATCTTGAGCAGCTTGCCGATCTCCCGATAAGAAAAGGCTTCGGTGGCCAGCAAGGAGATCAACTCGCGATCTACCGGATTAAGCTTTCCGATGGCCTCGAGCATTCGCCCGAAGGCCTCCTTTTCCATCAACTGACACTCCGGATTGGCCGCCGAAGCGATCTCTTCGTTGTCGTCCAAGGCCTCCTCGCGCCGCTTGCGGACCGCATCCAGGGCTGCATTGCGGGCGATGGTGTACAAAAGGGCACGGTTGCTGCCATTGCGCCCGTAGCTGGAGAGGCAGCGGGCAAAGCTCTCCTGGGTCAGATCCCCGGCGAGTTGAACGTCCCTGGTTATCCGCAGCAGATAGGCGTAAACGCGATCTTTGTTTTCTCGGTAGAAACAGTCGTAAGTATCCACAGTAAACATATAACGGGAGAAATGGATAATGGTTACATGATCGTAGGACGGAAAATTTTATTTTACAATCAATGGCTGCTTGACTTCTATCCGCAACTCAAATAAATGAACAAATAAATTATTTGTTCATTATAATAACTATGAAGCCGAAAATCGAAAACGACATCATTTTTGCCGCCGCCCTGGAGATTTTCGCCCGCTACGGGTTCAGGAAAACAACCGTTGAGGACATCGCCGACCGGTTGAACATGACCAAGGGCAATCTCTACCGCTATGCGAAAAACAAGCGGGATCTTTACGAAAAAACAGTTTCCTGGGCCCTGTTACGCTGGCAGGCCAACGTCCGCCGCGCCATCGCCGAAGAATCCGAGGTGGAAAATCAATTCCTGGTGATGTGCCGCAGTGCGGTGACATACCTGGCCACCGATCCCGATCTCAGGCAGGTACTGGCGGCTGACCCGGATATTTTTCCCATGTTCCCCGGCAACGATCCCTATGCGAAAATCAACGCCGCTTCCATGGAGATGATCAAGACCCTGTTGAAGCGGGGCATCCGGCTCGGGCGTTTTCGAACGGTGGATATAGACATGGCGGCGGAAACCGTTTTCGGCATCTATAAAATGATGATCATCCGGGCATACATCCGCAACGAGGAAAAACGCCTGGAGCAAATGTTCGAACAGGCCCTGGAACTGATGACCCACGGCCTGCTGGTGGCTGAAGACACATAAATGAACGTCGAACATCGAACGTCCAACGTCGAATTCAGAATAAGGCATCCTGTCGTTTTCGATGTTTTTAAAACCCTGCTTTACAGACGATAAAAATGACCGGGAACCTTTTTTATTGAACGACGAAGCGAAGCGATTTCCGCATTCGACGTTGGACGTTCGATGTTCAATGTTCGACGTTCATAAAAAATTACCGATTAAATGCCTCGCCGGATCGGTCCGAACCTCTTCGGGTCGATCGGGCATAGCTCGAGGTTTAATTTGCTGCAGTTAACAAGCACCAACAAGGAGGCGGCCATGGCAGACCAACTAGTCTATCTGAGCGGCGAATGGCGTGACGAAGCCGAAAAGCGGCTCAAGGCGGAACTGGAACCGGAAAAAATGAAGCGCATCACTTCGTCCATGTCCAACATCTACACCAAATGCCCGGACGGCAAGGACCGCTATCTCTTTTTCGGATTCCGTGACGGCCGTCTGGAGACCCTTTCCGTCGGGGAAGGCGAACCGCCGGAAGCGGAATTCCGGATTACCGGCGCCTACGACACCTTCGCCCGCATATCAAGAGCGGAACTCGGTTCCCAGCGGGCGCTGATGACCGGCAAGCTCAAGCTGAAAGGCAACATGGTCAAGGCCCTCAAGCTGGCCTCCATCGCCGACCGGCTCAACAAGGTCCTCGCCACCATCCCTGCATCCTATTGATAAGGAGGTTGCCCATGAATCCGAACAACGATCCCTACTATATCGATTTTCCCGGACGCATCCAGGCCATCCAGGAGGCCATGGCCAATGAAAACATCGACGTCTACTTAGGCTCGCGCCTGCGGACCCTTTCCTGGACCCTGGACGCTTTCTGCCCCTGGCGCAGTTTCGTGGTGATCCCGGCCCGGGGGCTGCCCACGGCCTTCA
Source organism: uncultured Desulfosarcina sp. (assembly GCF_963668215.1). Classification (NCBI taxonomy): domain Bacteria; kingdom Pseudomonadati; phylum Thermodesulfobacteriota; class Desulfobacteria; order Desulfobacterales; family Desulfosarcinaceae; genus Desulfosarcina; species uncultured Desulfosarcina sp. The sequence goes on along the minus strand of NZ_OY764190.1, from coordinate 3,289,964 downwards.
CCTTCGTTATCGACGCCGCCCGGGTGGCCGACGATTCCTGGCTGGATGAAGACCATGTTTTGGGATTTGCCCCCATGGGCGGACAGGACCAGATCGAACAGATATCCGACTGCATCCTGGAGCATCTGAAAGGCGGCAACGGCCGTGTGGGCATTGAAAGCGGCATGTCCAATTACCTGCCCGAGGGCAACCTCACCCACTATGAATACCAGCAGTTCCAAGCCGCCCTGTCCGACGTCGAACTGGTCAACGCCCACACCATTGTCGACCGGTTGGCCCTGATCAAAGATACCGACACCATCAACCGGTTTCGCGAAGCCTCGCGCATCGTCGATGTGGGTCACCAGGCGGTTTTCGAGGCCCTTTCCAATGGTGGCTACAAGGACATGACCGAAACGGAAATCGCCGGTCTGGCAGGCTATGCCATGCGCAAGGCGGGCAGCGAATGGGAATGGTCCTTTACCGGCGGCAACGAAATCGCCAGCGGGTATCGCACCGGTTACATGGGAGGCGCCTGCACGCCGGCCACCCGCAAACGCATCGCCCCCGGCGAACCGCTGATGGTGGACATTCACGCCATGTTCAAACTGGGGTTGGGCGATCACAGCCACAACTATTTCATCGGTAGCGCAACGGACCGTCAGTGGTGGCATGCCAACAATTTCATCGACATCGTCAAGCTGACCCTTAAAACCTACCGTCCGGGAATCACCCCGTCCCAACTGGCCGAAGAAATGATGGACTTTGCCGAGTCGCGCGAGTTTGCCGACTACATGGTTCCCGGCTTCGAGCACGGCATCGGACTGATGGGAGACGAGTGGCGCATCGGCTTAAATGACGGCCCCTTTCCCTACTGGACCAATCCGGACCACGTCTATCGGGAAAATGAAGTCCTGATCTGCGCCATGCAGTATGCCTGTCCTGAAGAGGAGATCGGTTTCCGCTACGAAAATCCCATTGTCCTGACGCCCTCGGGCTGCGAAGCCATGTCCCGGTATCCGCTGGGGGTTGAGGTCATCGTCTAGTCCCAAACGCCGGGCGAAACGCCGACGGTGCACCGCCCGGCTTCATTTTAAAAAGCCAATATTCACCGTTATTTCATATAGTTAAAAAATATCCGACCTCTGCCGCCTTTCCGGCAATATCGTCACAAGTACTTAATTTTCTATATTTTCTTGACAAATGGACCAACTCCTGACATCAAGTTAAACGTGATGGTCGTGTTTATCACTTACAATTTAGATGGTTAGCCGTATCGGTACGGTCTGAAGCGATTCTACGGTCGTTGTTGGGTGCAGCGCCGGGCGATTCAGGTCGGAATTGCCATACAAACTATGCGGAGGGGGCAAGCAGCATGAGCCTGACAAAAGCGCAGATCGTGGAAAATATCCAGGATCAGACCGGACTCACCAAAATCAAAGCGACCGAAACCGTCGAGACCCTGCTCGAAATCATAAAAGATTCCCTGTCATCGGGAGAAAACGTTTTGGTCAGCGGGTTCGGAAAGTTCTGTGTGAAGGAAAAGAAGAAACGCAAAGGCAGAAACCCGGCCACGGGAGACGAGATGATGCTATCCGAGCGCCGGGTGGTTACATTTAAATGCTCCGGCAAATTGCGCGACAAAATCAATTGATCCCCGTTGCTTCGCTCAGACCCAATTTTCGCAAGAAAGACCTACCGTGAAAGGAATCGCCGTCAGGTGGCTGTTTTTGTCGTTCGCCATTTTCATGGCCGCATACATGGTTGATGGCATTCGCGTATCCGGATTGCCCGCGGCCGTTATGGCTGCCGCGGTTCTGGGCATCCTGAACGCCTTTTTCCGTCCGATCCTGTTTATTCTCACCCTCCCTTTGAACATTCTCACTTTAGGGTTGTTCACCTTTGCCATCAACGCTATCCTTTTAATGATGGCATCCGGCGTTATCGGCGGGTTCGATGTGGATGGCTTCGGAAGCGCCCTGCTGGGCTCCCTTTTCATCAGCCTTGTGAGTTGGCTGCTCACCATGTTTATCAGCGAACGGGGAACAGTGCAGTACATCGACCTGAAGCATAAAGGGGGCAACCGCTGGGAACCCTAGCCCGCGCCCATCAGTCAGCGTTCAAAATTTTCATCTTTGCGATTTCGGCTTTTAACCGTCCCCCTCCCCGCCCCGCAGCATCACAATATGCTCCTTGATTTCATTCAACACAAAATAGCGGGTCAATGCGTCGGCCATCTCAGCCGGGGTCGGGGCGACGCCGGTCACCTGTTGAATAAAATCGGAGATGGTCTTCAATGCGTCGACCAGAACGGGATCGGTTTCGGATTGGCAGGTCATGGCTGTTTTCCGGGATGGGGTTTTCCACAGACCTTGCAGCGGCCGTCGGAGCCGACGATGCCGATGCAATTGCCGTCGACACACAGGGTTCGATCCTCCCATTCATCGCCGGTGTCCTTTTCAACCTCGGCCGCAGGATCTTCGGCGTCCGGTGCTTGTTCACCGGCCGTCGACGCTTCGGGCGAAACATCATCGATCGCATCTCCGGCCTCGGCCTCTGAGACGTCCTCTGCAGGCGCCGGCAATTCGCCCTCATAAGCCAGACCGCAAACCTTGCAGCGCCCGTCGGGACCGACAACACCGATGCAGTTGCCGTCGCTGCACAATATCCGGCGATCCCAATCGTTGTCCGTGTTGGTCATTATGTGCCTCCAGCAATGGATTAGGTAACGAATTTCTAACAGGCCCGATACTGAAAAGGCCAAATCTCGGCGGTTCATATCATATACGATGCCGGTTCTCAAACAGGACAAACGACCCTGGCAGAAAAAAAAGCTAAAGACTGGCAGAGGCGCAACCGATAATATTTGTAAGCGCCAAAAAACCAGTGCGCCAAACTCCTTTCCGCTCCTCTTCCTTGAAAAATGGCGGCCAAATCGGCCGCCATTTTTTTTAAAGTTTGACAGTTCAACACCACTTCCGATACATTTTCAAACTTGATATTTCTTTAAAAGCAACACAATTACAAAGGACCACGTTGGTGAAAAAAAAGAAAGCCGAACCGGGAAAAATCAGCCGGAATGCCCCCTGCCCCTGCGGAAGTGGCAAAAAATACAAGCAGTGCTGCCTCAACAAACCCGCATCCCCCCCACCCGATGACCTGCAATACGCAAAAAGGCACCGCATCCGCATCAAGACACCCGAGCAGATCCAGGGAATCCGCAGGGCCGGGCGCCTGGTCATCGAAACCCTAGATCTGGTGGCCGGCCATATCCGCCCGGGTACGGTTACCGAAGACCTTAACACCCTAGTTCACGATTTCACCATCCGCCATGGTGCCGTCCCCGCTCCGTTGAATTACCGGGGGTTTCCCAAAAGCGTGTGCGTGAGCATCAACGAGGTGATCTGTCACGGCATTCCCGGCAGCCGGGTACTCGAGGATGGCGACATCGTCAATGTGGATATCACCTCTATCCTGGAAGGCTATTATGCCGATGCGAGCCAGATGTTTTTCGTCGGCACACCCGGTCCCGATGCCCGCAAGCTCGTCGAGGTCACCCGCCGGAGTCTGGCCATCGGCATGGAAACCGTTAAGCCGGGCAACTCGGTGGGCGATATCGGCTACGCCATCCAGTCCTACGCAGAACGGCAGGGCTGCTCGGTCGTCCGCGAATTCGTTGGCCACGGTGTGGGCCTGGATTTCCACGAAGCACCGCAGATTCCTCACTACGGCAGGCCGGGAACCGGCGTTAAACTGATGCCGGGCATGGTGTTCACCATCGAGCCGATGATCAATCTCGGCAAAAAGGAACTCGTCGTTCTCGACGACGGTTGGACGGCGGTGACCAAGGACGGTTCCCTCTCTGCCCAGTTCGAACAGACCCTGGTAGTGACCGAAACCGGCTACGAAAGCCTTACACCTTACCCACTGTAGCGGCGGACGGCGGCCCTAACCGTCCCAACGGTCAGGACGACCAGACGCCCTTGAGCCAGGCGACGATCAGTATGGTCGCCGCCAGGACGCCGCACAGAATCTGCCCTTTTTTTCCCACCCGGTCCTCGATCCACAGTTGGCAAAGCCCTCCCATCGGCAGACCGCAGACAAAACCGAAAAGATGGGCGCCTAAATCGCTCCTGGCACTGGAACCCAGAAAAGCCAGCAAAGCCATGCCGGCCCCTATGGCCGCCACAGCCTTTTTCCAGCCTCTGCCGAATAACACAGACCGCACCGCCTGCAGGGTGCAAAGAATCCCGACGGCGCCAAAAACGGCCGTGGAGGCACCGATGGAAAGATGACCGGGGGGAACTATCATGGCGTTGATGAAATTGCCGGCCACGCCGCAAAACAGAATCATCAGCCACCCGACGCCGCTGCCGGTGACGGCGCAGACGGCACCGCCAAAAAGCGCCGCGGCAACCATGTTGCCGGCAAGATGGGCATCATCGGCATGCAGCAGCAAGGCCGTGACGCACCGATAGATTTCGCCGGATTGAATGCGCCGGGCCTGAGCGCCGAATACGTCCACATAGTCCTCGGGAGCGGAACTGGACATCACAGCCAGATGGATGCTGAGCAGCAAAACGGCCACAAAGACGCCGGATAGATTTTTGCGTATGACAGGACCGCGGGCAAAAATATCCTGCTCTTCAGAGGGTGGATTTTCCTCCCGATACCGCTCGACGGCATCCCTGGCCGCATCGAGAAAGGGCTCGGGGACATCGATGCGGTAGCCTCCCCCGGCGGCCACCACCCGGTTGCCGATGTCGGCCGATTTGAGGACGAGGCTGTAGATATGGGCCTCCTCCCGGTCGAGATTGTGGAAAAGAGGCGTCATGGGGAACCTGGATGGAATACGGGACCGTTAAAAACTGTTGGTCGCCTGTGAAAAAGGTATCTCACTCACGGCGGAGGCGCTTCACGGAGTCCGGACCACGGACCCATTTCGGATATCGGCAAGATAGACAGGCGTATCGGAATTGTCCGACAGCCCCGATCCGTCAAAAGGGATCAATAATCTTTGTCGTCATCGTCGTCATCGTCATCATCGTCGTCATCGAAGTCGCCGTCATCCCCGTCAGAGCCCTCCTCCGCAGCGGCCTGCCGCGCTTCGGCAGCCCGTATGAGGGCTTCTTCCCGTGCTTTTTTCCTGCGCTGGGCCACTTCCAGGTCCAAGGTCTGTTTGGCGGTCTCAACGGCCTGGCGAGCCAACTTCTCGCCCCCCAGTTCCAGGTAGGCCACAACGGTCCGGATCAGTTCCTCGTCTTTTTTCAAATCCACCGGAATCCGCCGGACCAAGCGTTTGAAGGAACCCATCAGTTTCTTGGGGACTTCGATATCTTCGATCATGAAGCACTCCTTATATCGATTTTTGGTGGATGCATTATAAGTCCACTGACAAAAAAGTAAAGCGTTGAGGACACCATAAAAATCGATATCTGTTTTGCCGATTGTTTGCGGCCATTGCCAACCTCTGCTTGCGTTAACCGCGATAGCGTTATTTCTTTGAATTCGCAAGACGGTTTCTCTAATTTTTACAAGGTGGCCTGGAAATTGACCTTGACATTCGGTACAGTCAACGGCTAATATATCCATCAAATGATGGAAACAATTATTTGGAAATCATTGATTGCCATTAACAACCCACTTAATTCATAGCATTTTTATCAATAAACGGCCATCGATGCCCTCTACCCTTGAAAAAGCCAGAAAGAATCCGGACTCCAACAAGGCGCGGATTCTAACCGCCGCCAGAAAGCTGTTCGGCGAATACGGCTTTCAGGGGACGACGACCCGCATGATCGCCAAAAAGGTCGGCATCGATATTTCCACCCTCTATTACCACTGGGGGGAAAAGGCCGATCTGTACGAGGCGGTGATCACCGACCTGAACGAAGGCATCGAAGAACAGTTCGCCGTCATCGAACGCCGGTCCAGAGGCAAGAGCCTGGCCGATCGCCTGGACATTGCCATCGAGGTCATGTGCGACTATCTGCACGAATCCCCCGAAATCTCCAACCTGCTGCTGCTGGGCTATTTCAGCAATTCGAAAACCGAAGTCAGTTTGGACGAAAAGGTGGCCGGGCACATCGCCAACATCGCCATTGCCATGCGGCTGGCCGACGACAGGGAGCACGTCAGCCCCCGGGCCAAAGCGCGCATCATGATCCTGTGGAACGCCGTGCTGAACTTCATCTCCGGGGAAAGCTTCTTTCGGCCCATTTTGGAAGTGGAGCAATCCGAATATCTGGACGTTGTTAAAGAAACGTTGAAAGACCTGCTGATTCCGGCGTTTACCGTCAGCACGAAAACCGCGGCACCGGCAACACCCGAAAGCGATTGATACCATTGGCCAACAGTGCCGCAAAACGGGTATCTGCCGGCTTGATCTGAAGCGAATTCATATAGTGCTTGCCGATTGATCGTTGAACGGCGGCAAACCAGCAGTCGATTTTCTCTGACATCCGGAAAAAAGGGAGGAACAGCATGGCGCTCAACATGGATGCCATCGGAAAACCCATCGGCCCCATGAAAAAGGACTACACCTGGAAAGATGCGGTCCTTTACGCTTTAGGGGTCGGGGCGGGATTTTCCGAACTGGACTACTGCTACGAAAAAGATCTGAAGGTGATCCCCAGCTTTTCCATTGCTACAATCTTCGACTTTCTGTCCCAGGCGGCCATCGCCTCGGGGGTCAACCTGGCGGGCATTCTCCACGGGGAGCAGGAATTGATTTTCCATAACCCCATCCCCTCCGAGGGCACCCTGACCACCACCGGCAAAATCGTGGACTACTACGACAAGGGCAAAGACAAGGGTGCTTTGGTCGTCTATGATAGCGAGACGGTCCACTCCAGCGGCAAAAAGCTTTTCACCAGCGTCGTCACCCTTTTCGGCCGCCTGGATGGCGGCTTCGGCGGCAAGGACCGCAAAAAAGAACCGGTGGCGTTTCCCGACCGGGAGCCCGATTTTACGGTCGAGGCCGCGCCATCCTTGAACCAGCCCCTGATCTACCGCCTTTCCGGGGATGTTTTCCACCTGCACGTGGACCCGGAATTCGCCAGGATGGCCGGATTCGAAAAGCCCATCATGCACGGCCTGTGTACCCACGGTTTTGCCTGCCGCGCCCTGATCGCCTCCCTGGTTCCGGGGCGTCCCGAACAGGTGCGACGCATGGCCTGCCGCTTTTCCAAAACCCTGTACCCGGGCGTCCCCATCCGCACCCTGATCTGGCAAACCGGTGACGGCCAGGCTGTGTGGCGCACGGTCAACGCGGAAAGCGGCGAAATCGTTATCGACAACGGCGAATTCGAGTACGGTGATATCCCCAAGGACGAGATCCGTTTCGACGGCCGAACGGCCATCGTTACCGGTGCCGGGGCCGGCCTGGGCCGGGCCTATGCCCTGGAACTGGCACGGCGAGGCGCCAACGTGGTGGTCAATGATCTCGGCGGGGCCCGCGACGGCGCCGGCGCCGGGTCCGCATCCCCTGCGGACCGGGTGGTGGCGGAAATCCAGGAGTCCGGCGGCCAGGCGGTGGCCAACTACGACAACGTGGCCACGGCCGAAGGCGGGGCCAACATCGTTAAAACCGCCCAGGATACCTTCGGTTCGGTGGATATCCTGATCAACAACGCCGGCATCCTGCGGGACAAGAGCTTCGTCAAAATGGAACCCGACAACTGGCAGGCAGTTCTGGATGTCCACCTGAAAGGCGCCTACAACGTCACCCGACCGGCCTTTATCGCGATGAAGGCAAACGGCTACGGACGCATCGTGATGACCACCTCTGCGGCGGGCCTGTACGGCAACTTCGGACAGAGCAACTACGCGGCGGCCAAGATGGGGCTGGTGGGCCTGATGAACACCCTCAAGCTGGAGGGCGCCAAGTACGGCATCAAGGTGAACACCGTGGCCCCCATCGCCGCCTCCCGCCTCACCGAGGATGTCATGCCGCCGGACCTGTTCGCCCGCTCCAAGCCCGAATATGTCGCCCCGCTGGTGATCTACCTGTGTTCGGACCGCTGCCCGGTCAGCGGCAACATCTACAATGCCGGCATGGGATTCTTCAACCGGGCCGCCGTGGTGACCGGCCCCGGCCGGGTGTTGGTCAAAGACGGTGTGGACCCCATGCCCGAGACGGTCATGGAAAACATTAACGCCATCTCGGATCTTTCCGGCGGCAAGGAGTACGGCGATCTAAACGCCCAGGTCGGAGACGCCCTGGCAGCCTTCCAGGCGCCGGCAGCAAACGCCACGGCCGATGCCGCAAAGGGGTTTGCATCGGCGGCGGCCGTGTTCGAGGCCATGCCCGGCGCTTTCGTGCCCGAAGCCGCAAAAGGGGTGGACGTAGTCTTCCAGTACAATATTTCCGGCGACGATGGTGGCGACTGGCACTGCATCGTCAAGGATGGCAGCTGCAACGTTGCCGCCGGTGTTCACGACAGCCCGACCTGCACCCTGAAAATCGGCGGCAAGGATTTTCTGCGCATGATGAACGGCCAGTTGCCCCCCATGCAAGCCTACACGTCGGGAAAACTGAAAATCGAGGGGGATATCATGAAATCCCAACTGATCGAGAAGCTGTTCCGGCTGAATCGAGAGAGGAGTTGATATGGCTGAAATTATAGGCATTACCTCCTTCGGCGCCTACATCCCCCGCCTGCGTCTCGAGCGCATGGCCATTTTTCAAAGCATGGGCTGGTTCGCTCCGGCTACCGTCATGGTGGCCCAGGGTGAACGTTCCATGTGCAACTGGGACGAGGACAGCCTCACCATGGCCGTGACCGCATCACGCGACTGCCTCACGGGAATCGATAAATCCTGCATTGACGGCCTTTATCTGGCCTCAACGACCCTGCCCTTTGCCGACCGCCAGAATGCCGGCATTGCGGCCACGGCCCTGAACCTGAAAAGCGAAATCCTGACCGCCGATTTCACCGCTTCCCAGAAGGCTGGCACCAGCGCATTGATCAGCGCCCTGGATGCCGTGAAGGCCGGCGACCGCAAACAGGTTCTGGTGGCCGCCGCCGACCGCCGGGAAACCAAAGCGGCCTATTTCTACGAAATGTGGTTCGGGGACGGTGCCGCCGCCCTGTGTGTGGGATCGGACAACGTCGTCGCCGAGTTTCTGGGCAGCCATTCGGTGTCCCACGATTTCGTGGACCATTACCGGGCGTCGGGCAAAACCTACGACTACATGTGGGAGGAGCGCTGGGCCCGGGACGAGGGCTACGCCAAAATCATCCCCGAAGCGGTCCAGGGACTGATGGCCAAGCTGAACATCACCATGGAAGATGTGGACCGGCTGGTGTTCCCCTGTTTCTTCAAGGCCGAGCACCGCAAGATCGCCCGGCTACTGGGGGCCGACAAAGACAAGGTGGCCGACAACCTGCACGAGGTCTGCGGGGAGACCGGCACGGCCCACAGCCTGCTCATGCTCTGCCAGGCCCTGGAAACGGCCAATCCCGGAGACCGCATTCTGGTCGCCGGATTCGGACAGGGATGCAATGCCCTGTATTTCCGGGTGACGGATGCCATCGCCGAACTGCCGGCCCGCGACGGTGTCGACGGTTCCCTGGCCAACAAGCTGACCATCGACAATTACCCGAAGTTCCTGAAATTCCGGAATCTGATCCAGACCGAAATGGGTATCCGCGCCGAAGCCCCCACCCAGACGGCCATGACCGCCCTGTGGCGCAAACGGCACATGCTGCTGGGGCTTGTCGGCGGCCGCTGTGAAGCCTGCGACACGCCCCAGTTCCCCAAAACGGAGGTCTGCGTCAATCCATCCTGCGGTGCCATGCACAGCCAGGTGGACTACGAATTCGCCGACCGGCCGGCCGCTATCAAAACCTTCACGGCGGATCTTCTGGCCGTATCCGTGGATCCGCCCCATTGCTACGGCATGATCCAGTTCGAGGGCGGCGGCCGCATGATGGCCGATTTCACCGACTGCACCATGGAAGACCTGAAAGTCGGCCTGCCCATGCGCATGGTTTTTCGCAAGCGAACCGAGGACAAGGAGCGCGGCTTCGTCAACTACTTCTGGAAAGCCACGCCGGTTCCCGGCGCCGCTGAACTGATGAACCGCATCCGTTTCGACGGCCAGGTGGCCGTGGTGACCGGAGCCGGGGGCGGCCTGGGAAGGGTCTACGCCCTGGAACTGGCCAGGCGCGGCGCCTGCGTAGTGGTCAACGACTTCGGCGGCGCCCGGGACGGTTCCGGCGACGGCTCCGCCTCTCCGGCGGACCTCGTGGTGAAGGAAATCCAGGCGGCCGGCGGCCAGGCCGTGACCAACTACGACAATGTAGCCACGGTCGAGGGCGGGGAAAATATCGTCCGAACCGCGGTCGACACCTTCGGCAGCGTGGACATCGTCATCAACAATGCCGGCATCCTGCGCGACAAGAGCTTTACCAAGATGGAGCCGGAAAATTGGGATGCCGTCATGGCCGTGCATCTAAACGGCGCCTGCCATGTCACCCGGCCGGCTTTTGCCGCCATGAAGGAAAAGGGGTACGGGCGCATCGTCATGACAACATCGGCGGCGGGCCTGTACGGCAATTTCGGACAGACCAACTACTCGGCCGCCAAAATGGCCCTGGTGGGCCTGATGAACACCCTCAAGCTGGAAGGCGCCAAATACGACATCAAGGTCAACACGGTGGCCCCTCTGGCGGCCTCCCGGCTTACCGAGGACATCCTGCCGCCGGAGATGTTCGCGAAGATGAAACCGGAACTGGTGGCGCCCCTGGTGGTCTATCTGTGCAGCGACCGCTGCGGTGAGACCGGCGCTATTTTCAACACCGGCATGGGCTACGCCAACCGTGCCGCCGTTATGACCGGCCCCGGCGCCATCATCGGCAGCAAAGACCAGCCGCCCACCGTAGAACAGATTCATGCCCAGTGGGACCAGATCAATGTCATGGAAGGGGCCAAGGAACTTTCCGACCTTACCACCGCCCTGATGGATCTGATGACGCCTTCATCGGCGGCATCAGCCGAAGCGGCTCCAGCCGAATCGCCGTCGGAGGCGGAATTGACCGTGGCGGCCATTTTCGAGAAAATGCCCGACGCCTTTGTCGCGGATGCCGCTGCCGGCGTCGATGTGGTGTTTCAGTACTGCATTGGCGGGCCAGGGGGTGGCGACTGGTTCGTTACCGTCAAGGACCAGACCTGCACGGTGACGGCCGGGAAAGCGGACAAGGCCACCTGCACCCTGAAAATCGGTGACGCCGATTTTGTCCGGCTCATCACCGGCCAGCTTCCCGCTATGCAGGCGTATACATCGGGAAAACTGGCGATCGAGGGTGATATCATGAAGTCCCAACTGATCGAACGGCTGTTCAAGCTCGCCTAACCCCAACGCAGCAGGGGCCGCGACCGCCCCTTCCCCATAAAGGAGGAACCATGGCAACCGGAATCAAGGACAAAGTGGCAATCATCGGCATGGGCTGCACCCATTTCGGCGAGCGCTGGGACATGGGGGCCGAAGAACTGATGGTGGAGGCCTTCGAGGAGTGCCTGGCCGATGCGGGCATCGAGAAAAATCAAATCGAGGCCGCCTGGTTCGGCACCTGCCTGGAGGAGATCAACGTGGGCAAGACCGCCATGCCCCTGTCCACCACCCTGCGGCTGCCCATGATCCCCGTCACCCGGGTGGAAAACTACTGCGCCACGGGGACGGAAGCCTTCCGGGGCGCCGTCTACGGTGTGGCCTCGGGGGCCTACGACATCTGCCTGGCCCTGGGCGTGGAAAAGCTCAAGGACACCGGCTACGGCGGACTGCCCAACTTCGGTTCGTCGGCAGGCACCCTCACCTGGCAGTGGTGGCCCAACCTGACGGCCCCGGGCTCCTTTGCCCAGCTGGCCAGCGCCTATGCCGCCAAATACCGCATCAAGGACGCGGACCTGAAACGGGCCATGGCCCATGTTTCCGTCAAGAGCCACGACAACGGCCTGCTCAATCCCAAGGCCCACCTGAGAAAAAAGGTTTCCGAAGAGCAGGTCATGGCCGCGCCCATCATCGCCCATCCGCTGGGTCTTTTCGATTGCTGCGGGGTCAGCGACGGCTCGGCCTGCGCCATCGTCACCACCCCGGAAATCGCCAGAAGCCTGGGCAAGAAAGACCTCATCTCCGTCAAGGCCCTTCAGCTGGCGCTGAGTTCCGGAGAAGAGGTCGGCTACAACGACTGGGACGGCGATCACTTCATGACCACCACCCAGTGCAGCCGCAAGGCCTACGCCGAGGCCGGCATCACCGATCCGCGCAAGGAAATCAGCATGATGGAAGTTCACGACTGCTTCTCCATCACCGAACTGGTCACTTACGAAGATCTGCATATCTCGGCCAGGGGCAAAGCGGTCCAGGACATCATGGATGGCTTTTACGACCGGGACGGCGGTGTCCCCTGCCAGGTGGACGGCGGGCTGAAGTGCTTCGGCCACCCCATCGGTGCCTCGGGCCTGCGTATGCTCTACGAAATGTACCTGCAGCTGCTGGGCCGGGCCTGCGAACGCCAGATCGACAATCCCCGGTTCGGGCTGACCCACAACCTGGGCGGATTTCCGTTCCAGAACATCTGCAGCATCTCGATCATCGGCAAGTATGGAGATTGAGGATTATGGACATTCTCACCTACACACCGCAACACGAAGACTTCAGACAGCGGCTGCGCAGCTTCTGCGAAACCCATGTCATCCCCCATGTCGACCAATGGGAGGCGGAGGGCATCGTTCCCAAATCGGTCTGGCGCCAGATGGGCGGCGGCGGATTTCTCTGCCCGGCCGTGGATCCGAAATACGGCGGCATCGGGGGTGATTTCCGCTATTCGGTGATCGTGGCCGAAGAGATATCCCGCACCGTCCAGACCGGACTGGCCGCGGCCCTGCACAGCGACGTGGTGGTACCCTACATCGAATCGTACGGCAGCGAGGCCGTCAAGGAGAAATACCTTCCCGGCTGCGTCTCCGGCGAATGCATCACGGCCGTGGCCATGACCGAACCGGACGCCGGCAGCGACCTGGCCGGCATGCGAACCACGGCAGTGGAGCAAGGCGATATGGTGACCATCAACGGCGCCAAAACCTTCATCTCCAACGGCATCAACTGCGACCTGGTGGTGCTGGCCGCCAGAAACCCGCACGTGGAAAACAAGTACGAAGCACTCTCCCTGTACGTGATCGAGGACGGCACGCCGGGTTTCACCCGGGGCCGCAAACTGGAGAAAATGGGCTGGCACAGCCAGGACACCGCCGAGCTGTTTTTCAGCAATTGCCGCATTCCCGTGGGCAACCGCCTGGGAGAAAAGGGCATGGGATTTCTCATGCTCATGGAAAAACTCCAGCAGGAGCGCCTGACCTGTGCCGTGGGAGCGGTCTGCGGCGCCGAACGCATGCTGGAGTGGACCATGGATTTTTGCCGCAGCCACAATCGCAACGGACGTCCCCTTTCCAAATCCCAGGCCGTACAGTTCGAACTGGTGGAGATGGCCGCCGACGTGAAGATTGGCCGCACCTTCGTAGACAAGCTGGTGGCCGACCACATCGAGAAAAAAAATATCGTGGTGGAGACGTCCATGGCCAAGTTCTGGACCACGGATCTGGCCAACCGCACGGCCGACCGCGCCCTGAGTATTCTCGGCGACCTGGCCGCCGCGGAATCCTGCCCCCTGGTGCGGGCCTGGCGGGACGTTCGGGTCATGTCCATTTTCGCCGGCACCAACGAGATCATGAAGGGGATTGCTGCCAAATTTATGGGGTTATAGACCATGAATCCATCCGGCGCCTTATCCGGCATCACCGTCATCGACCTGTCCCGGCTCTTGCCGGGTCCCTACTGCACCATGCTTCTCGCCGACCACGGCGCCCGGGTCATCGCCGTGGAGGATCCGCGCTATCGGGAAAGCGGGGAGTTCGTTGCTCCCGTCTACCGCAACAAACGGCACATGACCCTGAACCTGAAATCCGACACCGGCCGCGAGATCTTTTTCAAATTGGTTAAAAACGCGGACGTTGTCGTGCAGGGCTTCCGGCCGGGGGTGGTCAAGCGCCTGGGCGTGGACTACGCATCCGTTTGCCGGACGAATCCCGAAATCGTCTACTGCTCCATTACCGGCTACGGGCAGACCGGTTCCATGAAGCATGCGGCCGGCCATGACGTGAACTACCTGAGCCACGCGGGCCTGTTGGACCTGATGGGAGAAAAAAACCGGCCTCCTGCCATTCCGGGCATCCAGGTCGCGGACCTGGTGGGCGGCGGCATGAACGGCGCCCTGGGAATTCTCATGGCCCTTTTCCACCGGGAGCGCACCGGCCATGGCCAGCACATCGACATCTCCATGACCGACGGCATGCTCGGCCTGCTGCCCGCGGTGCAGTTTTTCCAGGCCCTGTTCGGCACCGAGCAAACCCGGGGCGACACCTTTCTCGCCCATCGCTACGCCTGCTACAACACTTACGCTACGGCCGACGGCCGCTATCTGGCCGTCGGGACCGTCGAAAACCGTTTCTGGCAGAACCTGTGCGATTGCATCGGCAAGCCGGAATACGGTCCGCTGCAATACGATGAAGCCCGTCGGGAAGAGATCGTCGCGTTCCTGCGATCGACATTCAAGAGCAAATCGCTGGACCAGTGGGAGCGGGAATTCGAGGGCCTGGATGTCTGCGTCTCCCCTGTCCGGACCGTGGCCGAAGCCTTGGGCGATCCGCTGTTCGCCCAACGGGAAATGATCCGCGAAATGGAAGGAGGAGCTGCTGCCCTGGGCATTCCGGTAAAGCTTGGCGAAACGCCGGGTCGGATCGATTCGGCGCCGCCGGCCTTCGGGGAGCATACCGACCGGGTTTTGGGAGAATTGGGATATGGTCAGCAGGAAATCCAGCAACTTCGACAAGAGGGTGTGGTTTGAACCTCCCTGGCCCTGGTTCTCTTTCCAAAGAAGCGAGAGAACGAAAACCGCATCGAAATCGCTTCGAACAACCATTTAATGAATACGCAGCCGCATCCCACGTCTCCCTCGCCCCCATCGGGGGAGAGGGCCGGGGTGAGGGGGCCAAATGGAAAAAGAAAATAACCAACAATCTCCAGCAATTCCAAATAAAAAAGTAATGCTCAGCAATGCCAGACGGCTGCGAAAAAACCAAACAGATGCCGAACAGTGCCTATGGCAGCAGCTACGTGGGCGGTCGCTGGTTGGTCTTAAATTTCGAAGGCAGCATCCTGTCGGCCCGTATATCTGCGATTTTGTTTGCGTCGATCAAAAATTGATCATTGAAATAGATGGAGGGCAACACGCAACCAATAGAGAAAAAGACGCGGTCCGCACCGCCTACTTGCAATCGCAAGGTTTCAGAGTCATTCGATTCTGGAATCATGAAGTACTGGCGGCAACCGAGGCAGTATTGGAAAGAATACTGAAAAGGATCGAATCCGATTCCCCCTCACCCTGACCCTTAATGTTGTTGACTTAAGAAATGATGGGGGTCGGTCGGAAACCGCTCAAAGAATCATTCAATTGATGAAGCAACCAATGTACGTCCCTTCTCCCCACGGGGGAGAAGGACAGGATGAGGGGCATAATCGATAACGACCTTATTTGTATCGAATAACGCCGGATTTTATCACCCCTCATCCCGGCCCTCTCCCCTCAAGGGGCGAGGGAGCGCCAGTCGGCAACCGAGCAAGTAACCATGAAAACCGGTCAGTAGTCGGTATACATTCCAGCTCCAAAGGGAGCCAATTCTGTTAGCGTTCTTAAGTCAACAACATTGACCCTAATCCTCCTTCCCGGGGGACCCGTGGTGAAAGGGAATAAAAACCGAGCATGTCTCTATCGTTCCACCACAAAATCGGCATCATGGCCGACAGCCACGGCGATCCCGAATCCATCGATAAGGGCGCCGTTTTTTTAAAACAGAGTGACTGCACGACGCTGGTCCATCTGGGAGACATCTGCGACTCCAACTGCTTCGACACCGCCGACGCCTGCGTGGACCGGGTGAAAGCGCTCGGCATTGCCGCCGTCAAAGGCAACAACGACCACACCCTGACGGCCGATGCCAGGGGGAGAAAAAATACAGGCATCCGGCCCGAAACACTCTCGTTTCTGGAGGATCTGCCCCTGTCGCTCACGGTTGGCCGGGCCACCTTCGTCCACTCGCGACCCTTCGTAAAGCGATTGGGCTTGTCGGCCATGATCGGAACCGTCGGAAAGCGGGACGCAGAGAAATATTTCAAGGAAAATCCCGACGGGCTGCTGCTGCGGGGGCACAGTCATACGCCGGAGATGATTTGTCGGATCGACAACCAGATTCGCTTCGCCTCTCTCATCGCAGGGCAAACCGTCGAACTGGCCGGCAAACGGCCCTGCATCGTCACCTGCGGCGCCTTGACATCCGGTGTCGTCATGCTCTGGGAAAGCGGTGAAGATTGTCTGACATGCTGTTCGTTCAATTACTAAAGTTTCCTATAAAGCATCACGCCGCCATGTGCAGCAGTACGTCCACCAGTGAATTTATGACGGATATACGTGGGCCAGGGAAAAGCCTACGAAAATTATCGTCCATGGCGGCTTTGGCTATCGATCGGCGAACGTCCGAGAAGGCAAAATGGCTCCGGCCATCAACTGCATGCCGACGGGTTGGTGTCTTCTCGGCCCGACTTGCATAGATCCAGGCGACGGTGGTCGCCAACATGCAAAAGTGCAGGTGGTTGCCGACCGCCTGCGGATGACGGGTTTGCGTTTCGGCACTGCCGATGTCGCGTTTCAGTTCTTTGAACAGGGCTTCGATTTTCCAGCGGGCACCATAATACTCAACGATCTGTCGAGCGGACAGGGACATGTCGGTTGAGAAAAAAGCCACCCACTGGGTTTGTCGATAAACCCAAACCACTTTGACGGCACAGCGCATCGTTTTGAGCATGACCACACGCTCATAGGCCAAGATGGTCCTGTCGCGGCCATACAAATTGACGGTGTATTCCTGTGCCAGAGATCTGTAATACGCAGCCATCGACGCCGCATTGCCCAATTTCCGGCCGTATTTTCGGGGCCGCCCCACCCGACTGCTGACATGCGGACCGGGCAGATCGAACAGATTGCTGTTCGATCTGAGCCGGGAAATCATGTCAATCCATATTCCCAGTCGATCATGCAGCGGCTTCCACAAGCCATTGTTACCGAACCAGGAATCGGTGGTGACGATGATCCGCTTTCGACCAAAGACCCCGGCAACATCTGTGATCATGTCGACAGCCATGGCCATCTTGCTGGTAAACGCCAATTTCGGCCCGCCTTGGCGATGCATGCGGGCAATGCTCTTTTTCAGGTGATAGAAGCGGTAGCTCAAGGGCAGGCACGCCCATCGTCCCTTGACGATCTTCAGCAGTCCCACGGTAACGACATTCTGTGCCCACGGATATTTCGACTGATTCTGTTTGGCAGCATGATCGAATATCTTTTCGCATCCGAAGATTTTCTTGCCCGTTTTGGGGTTGACATAGTCATCCAGTGCCAGCAACAGCCGCCCGCCGGTCAGTGGTTGGGGAATCATTTTCCACAGCGTCTGCCACAATCGTTTCCATGGTATCTTTGGAGATGCCATGAACGTGTAGAATCGTTTTCGCCGTATCCCGGTAAAGCCGAACAGGGATCTGAGACACCGGAGGATGCACGATGTCCTGGACGAGGCGAAAGGCACGATGATCGCCATGATCGTATAGGTGAACCAGATTCCGCACTCTTGACCTTTTCGAGACTGCGGGAATTCGTTTTTGAGTTTTTCGAGAATGTCGTGTAGGATGAACATGCGAGGCTCCCGGTTTTGGTGTTTTTTTTCGTGGTAGAAGAAGCATACCACAACCGGCCCTCGCATTCAATCATAACTTCCCGTATTTTATACATATTTACGCTTATCATTAAAAAATCAGCCGAATATGTCCAATGATATCAATGGGTTACAAGGA
Source organism: uncultured Desulfosarcina sp. (assembly GCF_963668215.1). NCBI lineage: Bacteria > Pseudomonadati > Thermodesulfobacteriota > Desulfobacteria > Desulfobacterales > Desulfosarcinaceae > Desulfosarcina > uncultured Desulfosarcina sp. The sequence goes on along the minus strand of NZ_OY764190.1, from coordinate 3,272,023 downwards.
GCCGCCATTCTATTAACCGCCTGTAATCATTAACAATATTTACACGTCGCGAGAATTCTCAACCATCTTGCCGCCACCCAAAACGGGGAAACTTCAGGTTCAATTAGAGAAGGAGTGCTAATGTATCGCTACCTGTTCAGTCCCATCACCATCAATCAACTGGAGATCCGAAACCGCATCGCCTATCCGTCCCTGGGGTTGCTCTATTCCTACGACAGCAAGCTCAACCAGCGCTACACCGATTTCTTCCGCGAACGGGCGAAAGGTGGTGCCGGCATCGTCACCGTGGGGCCCGTGGGCGTGGATTTTCTCGGTTCGGGCCTGCTGGCCCTGTCCATTGCCGATGATGCGGTCATCGACGACTTTGCCACGGTCACCGGCATCATCAAGGCTGAAGGCGCCCGGGCCTGGGTCCAGCTCTTTCACGCCGGCGCCTATTCTCATCCATTTCTCATCGACGGCAAGGACCCGATTGCTCCCTCGGCCGTCTATTCCAGATACAGCAAGGCCACACCGCGGGAGATGACCATCGATGACATCCAGCAGGTTCAGGAGGCCTTTGCCGATGCCGCCCGCCGGGCCGTGGCCGCCGGATTCGACGGGGTGGAAATCATCGGAAGCGCCGGCTATCTCGTCACCCAGTTCCTCTCGCCGCTGAAAAACCAGCGTACCGACCAATACGGCGGCAGCTTCGAAAACCGACTGCGCTTTCCCGTAGAACTCATCGGCAAGGTGAGAGCAGCCGTCGGACCGGACGTCCCCCTGACCATCCGCATGGCCGGCAACGATTTCGTGCCGGGCAGCAATACCGATCAGGAAACCCCGAAAATCGCGGCGGCCTATGAAGCCGCCGGTGTGGATGCGATCAATGTCACCGGCGGATGGCATGAGTCGCGGGTGCCTCAGTTGCCTATGGAACTGCCCCGCACCGCCTACGCCTTTCTGGCCCGCAACATCAAAAACGCCGTCAATGTGCCGGTGATGGCCTCCAACCGCATTGCAACGCCGGACGACGCGGAGCGCATCCTGCGCGACGGGTATGCGGACATGGTCAACCTGGGTCGGGTGCTCATCGCCGACCCCTACTGGCCCCAAAAGGCGATGGAAGGCAGGGCCGCCGAGATCCGTCCCTGCGTAGCCTGTTCCCAGGGCTGCACGGACGAAATCTTCAGCGGCCGGCCGGTGTACTGTGTGGGCAACCCCCAGGCCGGGTTCGAAGCTGCCCGGTCCCTTGTCGCAACCGATTCACCCAAAAAGATCATGGTGATCGGCGCCGGGGCTGCCGGACTGGAAGCGGCCGTCACCGCCGCCAGCCGGGGCCATCGGGTGGAAATCTTCGAAAAAGACCGTGACCTGGGCGGTCAGTTGTGGATCGCCGGTGCGCCGCCCCACAAACACGAACTGTTTGAATTCATCCGCTATTATCGGGCCATGGTCCAGCGGCACAACATCCCTTTGCACCTGGACACCACGGTGGACCTGGAATTGATCCGCAGCCATGCCCCCGACCACGTCATCGTAGCCGAAGGGGCTAGGGCCCTGATCCCGCCCATACCCGGAGCCGATGGTGCCAATGTGCTCGACGCCTGGCAGGTCCTCAAGGAAAATCCCATGCTGGGTAAACGGGTGGCCATCGTCGGCGGCGGCGCCGTAGGACTGGAAACCGCCCTTTTCGTGGCGGCCCGGGGAACCCTGACACCGGAAGTGGTTCATTTTCTCATGGCCTACGACGCCATGCCGCCCGAACGGATCAAGGAACTGATGTTCGCCGGCACCTCAAGCGTCACCGTATTTGAAATGCTGGACAAAGCCGGCAAGGATGTGGGCAAGTCCACCCGCTGGATTCTCATGGACCGGCTCGACGGCTACGCGGTCACGATCCGAACCGGCGCCAGGGTCCTTTCCATCGACAAGGGAGAGATGATCTGGGAAAAGGAGGATTGCCAACATTCGGAGCGCTTCGACACCATTATCCTGGCGTCGGGCTCCAAGTCCGAGCGCCATCTGTCCGACCTTCTGGCCGAAGCGGACATCCCCCACACTGTAATCGGCGATGCCGTGGCCCCCGGCAAGTTGAACGACGCCATCCACGGCGGTTTTATGGCGGCATTGGAGATTTAGGGCAGGCGATAGACCATGGCGTTGATGTTCATGCCCGCACCGACCGAAGTGAATACGATGACATCCCCGGAGACAACCCGGTGCCCCTCCAGTTCCTCTCGCATCAGCAGGTCCAGCACGGTGGGAATGGTGGCCACCGAGCTGTTGCCGGCCCAGTGGATGATCATGGGCATGACATCCTCCGGAACGTGGGAAACGCCGTAAAGCTTGAACAGGCGGGCCAGGATGGCGTCATCCATCTTGGCGTTGGCCTGGTGCATCAGAATTTTTTTGACATCGCCGATGTCCAGCCCGGCCTTGTCCAGGGCCTGCTTGACCACCAGCGGAACCGTCTTCAGCGCATATTTGTAAATGTCGTGGCCGTCCATCTTGATATACAGCTCGTCTCCGCGATGATCCGGGCTGTAAGAGCGTCCCAACCGCAGCATCCAGGCATTGTCCAGGGCATCCGTGCGCGTCACGTGGGCGAGAATGCCCCCATCCGTATCGCCGGCTTCCACAACGGTCGCCCCGGCGCCGTCTGCGAAAATCATGCAGTCCACGTCGTGGGGATCCGACACGCGCGATAGGATCTCGGCACCGATCACCATGGCCCGCCGTGCGTCTCCGGAACGGATATAATAGTCGGCCATAATCATTCCCTGAACCCATCCGGGGCAACCAAAGGGGATGTCGTAAGCCACGGTGTAGGGATTTTCGATCTTGAGCCGATGTTTGACCCGCGATGCGATGGTCGGCACCATGTCCGTTCGCAGATTGCCGGCCTGTACATCCCCGAAATTCTGGGCCACGATAATGTAGTCCAGGCTCTCGCGATCCATGCATTCAAGGGCGTTTTCGGCCGCCATAAAAGCGATGTCGGTGGTGGTCTGTTCATCGCGAACATATCGCCGCTCGCTGATGCCGGTAATGTTGTGCAGGGTCTCGACGATCTGCGGATTGGGTTTTTCAATGAGTGCGCCATCCGGTGTATAAAACGTATTCCCGAGAAAATGGCGGTTGGGAACCGTTTCCGATGGAAGATGGCTTCCCGTGGAAATTATGATTGAACTGGGCATGATCCAGGTGCTCCTAAATTTTTTGGTTCATGGAAACTAAAGCATCGATGGCCAAATCACAAGGACCAAAGGGCAAATTCAGGTAAAACTATTGTCACGGCGACGGTTATACCGGCCTGGTGAACCGGCCGGCGGAAATCTTGCGTGCCGGTCATAAAATAGGCTAAACAACCCTTATGGCATCACCTCCGACCGGCCCGATCATTTAAGAATAAGAACGGGGTCCTTTTCAGGCAGCGAAGACAAGGGGTTTGACCATGCATGTCCGTTCAACGAAACGCCTCATTTTGATCGGCACGACAATTTTCTGTCTGCTGGCGTCCGTCCTAGCTTTGGCGGCTAACAATCGGCTGGCCGTAATCGAACTCGAACACCGCCCGGCGGACGAGGTCATCCCGATTATCGCACCGCTGCTCGAACCCGGCAATACCCTCAGCGGCGATGGCTTCCGCCTTTTCCTGACCACTTCCCCGGAAAATCTGATCCGCATCCGGGAAGTCATCGACCACCTGGACCGGGCCTCGCGCCAACTGGCCATCACCCTGATTCAGGGCGAAAATGCCCTGGATACCCTGAGCCGCCTATCCGTATCCGGAAGCGTTGCCATCGGCGACCATGTAAAAATCGGAACGGGCGGACGCAGCGATCAGCCGCCGGACACGGTCGCTGTGGATGCCCAAAGCAGCCGTTCGTCGCAGCGCAGCACCGATTTACAGCGGGTCCTCGTCGAGGAGGGAGCCACCGCTACGGTCTATGTCGGGCTGTCCGCACCGGTGATACTGGGCAGCCCCGTTCACGGTGGCGTTCGCCATCATGAAGTGGTGGGCTACCGGGAAATGTTTACCGGCATGCAGGTTACCCCGCAGGTTTCGGGACAGCGGGTGACCCTGGAAATTGAAACCCACCAGGATCGGCCCACAGGCGATCTTTCCGGGGAGGTGCAAACTCAGCAGATCCGGACCCGGGTCCAGGGAAACCTGAACGAATGGATCGAAATCGGCGGCATCCTGACCACCGCCCAGGGCACCGATACCGGCCTTACCCACGGCCGATCGGGCCGGACGGTTAAACAACGGCAGGTGTTCATTCGGGTTGAACCGGTTCCCTGATTAACGATAGTGGATTTAAAAAGCGTTGACAGGGTTTTAACGAAACGGTTAGTTTGAACGATCATTTCTGAAATGGACTGCCGAGCTAAGCACGGCGATTCGCTTTCCCCCAAAAACAGGAGTATATTGCCCATGCGCGTACTGGTATTGGGCGGCTGCGGAATTCAGGGCAGGGCCGCCGTTTTCGATCTGGCCAAAGGGCCGGATGTGCAAGAGGTCATCTGTGCCGACGCCAACTTCGAGGCCCTGGATGAAATTTCGGCCTTCGTCGACATGGCCAAAATCCGAACTGAATCTCTGGATGCCAACAACCCGGAAGATCTGGACCGTCTTTTCCGGCAGGCGGATGTGGCCATCGACCTGCTCCCCAGGCAATTCGTGGAAACGGTCTGCCAGTCCGCCGTCCGGACCGGCGTCAGTGTTGTCAATTCCAATTACGCCTACCCCGTCGCCCATCTGGACGAGGCGGCCCGAAACGCGGGCGTGGCCATTATGCCCGAATGCGGCCTTGATCCGGGTATCGACCTGGTGGTTTACGGCGAAGCCGGCCGCCGCTTCGACGAGCTTCACCTAATCAACTCCTATTGCGGCGGATTTCCTGAACGCTCCGCCTGCGACAATCCTTTCAACTATAAAATTTCCTGGGTCCTCGAGGGGGTGCTGGCCTCCACCAAACGGGACAGCCGCATAATCGACCAAGGCAAGGTCGTCGACATTCCCGGAGCCGATCAGCACGATCCCCGGTATATCCGCCAGATCGATTTCCCGGGACTGGGCGCTCTGGAAGTCATCCCCAACGGGGATGCCGTATTTTTCACCGATGCCCTGGGAGTCACCGCAACTATTCGGGAAACCGGCCGCTACTCACTGCGCTGGCCCGGATGGAGCGCCCTGTGGCATCCTTTGAAAAAGCTGGGCTTTTTGAGTGAAGACCCGGTACCCGGCCTTCCCTGCGAAGTCTCGCCCTACCAGATGATGAACAAACTGCTTGGTCCCCAGTTGCAGTACAAGCGCAACGAAAAGGACCTGGTGGCTATGCTCAATGTTTTCGAAGGCCTCAAGGGCGGTCAGCGGGTCCGCCTGGTCAGTCGGCTGCTCATCGAACGGGACCTGGAAACCGGCATCATGGCCATGGCCAGGGGCGTCAGCTGCCCGGCCAGCATCGTGGCCCGGATGATTGCCGCCGGCGAAATCCGGGATAGGGGCGTACTGTCGCCCATGAAACATATTCCCTACCCGGCATTCACCGAAGCCCTGCGCGACCGTGGAATCGATGTGCAGGAAGAGGAAACAATGCTGGACTAAAACTCACTATGCATCTCAAAATGCCGCACCATAATGCCCGCCCTATGGGAATTTCGAAATGCGCCTATCATTAAAACTCAACTCGGGATATTTTCTGGTGTCATTCCCGCGAAAGCGGGAATCCAGGCATCCCATGAATCTTTCCTGGATTCCGGATCTTCGCTGCGCTTCGTCCGGAATGACAAACATAGAAACCCTGAGAGAAACAGGACCAACCCTCAAAGTACTGATGTGAAAAGACTCTAAATGAAAGAGTATCCACAAAGCCATTAAAACAAAAAGGAGGAGTTGATGAAAAACGGCATCATTACAATTATCGCTGTAATCGCAATAATCTTGGCAGGTGTAGCTTATTTGAAAGTCTCAAATCTATCCAAGGCTACAGAAGAAATGAAAGCCACGGAAGAAAAAGTTGTCGAAGAAGGAATCAGTACCCTTACCGACATCGTCAAACGCGGCGAACTGCGGGTGGCTGTGCAGTCCGGTGCGGCGCCCTATGCTTTCGTTGACAAGGATGGCAAACCTGCCGGCTCCATGGTGGATTTTGCCCAGGATATGGCCGACCGCATGGGCGTCAAGCTCAAGATCCTGGATTTCGACTGGGACGGCCTGATCCCCGCACTGCTCTCCGGCAAGGCCGATATCCTGGCTGCGGATATGACCCCCACCCTCAAGCGCCATCTCAAGATTACGTTCTGCGATCCGTGGTACTATGTCCAGCCCTGTGTTTTCACCACCACCGGCGCCTCTTTCCAGAAGCCGGAAGATGCCAACAACCCGGACGTGACCGTGGGCGTGCTCCTGGGCTCCACCGGAGAGACCATCGCCAAAAAATACCTACCCAAAGCCAAGATCAAAACTTACAAGGGCGGCGGCCGCATGATCGTCCAGGCCCTGCTGGCCGGCCATGTGGATGCCGGCGTCAATGACGACCTGGCCGTGCTGACCGTTCTCCCGGATTTTCCGCCCAACTCCGTAAGGGTTCTTCCCGATCGCCTGGGGCAGGGCAAGGATCCGTTGGCCTTTGCCGTACGTCACGAGTCGGTGAACCTGTGGCAATGGATCAACCTCTACTTCAAATTTGCCCGCAACGACGGCAGCTACGACAAGAATATCCAGTACTGGATGGAATCCACCGACTGGAAAAAGGATCATTAGAAAGAAATATTCGCCGATAGGTCAGGCCTAAAGCAGGAGCGGCTTCCAGCCGCGATCAATCCATTGTGCTCGCGGCTGGAAGCCGCTCCTGCGAACACCCGCTTTACGCGTTTTGCGCCCCATTGAATCGCTAATCAACGATCGGACCACCGATGCTTGAAGGCTTCAATTTCCGCATCATCTGGGAGTATATGCCGTTCTTTCTGGAGGGGCTGCGCAACACCTTTCTGATCTCCATCGTCTCGATCTTCCTGGCCCTGATTGCCGGCATCATTGCCTGCGCCTGCCGACTTTCTCCCTGGCGGCTGGTGCGCGGCCTGGCCATCATCTATATCGAATCCATCCGTTCCACGCCACTTCTGGTCCAGATCTACTTTTTCTATTTTGGCCTGCCGACCTTAGGATTACGGGTACCGGAGATCCAGACGGGCATCCTGGCCCTGATGCTCAACAGCGGTGCCTACATCGCCGAAATCGTGCGGGCAGGCATCACCTCGGTGCCCAACGGTCAGATCGAAGCGGGCGTATCCTCCGGCCTCAATTACTTTCAACGCATGCGCTTTATCATTCTGCCCCAGGCCCTTGGTGTCACCGTACCGCCCCTTCTGGGACAGGCCATCGTCTTGGTCAAGGACACCGCCCTGCTCTCCTTGATTTCGGTCATGGAGCTGACGCGCTGCGGGCAGACCCTCACCTCCGAGCGGTTCATGCCCACCGAGGCCTTTTTTACGGTGGCCTTCTTTTATCTTTGTATCTACTTCGTGCTCAAACCCCTGGCCGACTGGTCGCAGAGAAAGCTCATCTTCAGGGAGGCCTACTGAATATGATGCTCTTTTACTTCCATCGGCTGATCGAGATCCTCCCCTTTTTTCTCAAAGGGCTCTGGATGACCGTGGCGGTGTCTGGCATCAGCCTGGTGCTGGGAACCATTTTCGGTCTTGTGCTGGGCATCCTCCGGACCTCGAACAACAAGGTCCTGGTGGGACTGATCGGCATCTACGTGGCCTTGATCCGGGGCACGCCCTTCGTGGTTCAGATTTTCATCGTTTTTTTCATCCTGCCGGAATGGGGCATTCAACTGGATGCCTTTCCTGCCGCAATTCTCGCGTTGACGAACTTAGGCACGGCGTTCATCTGCGAGATCGTAGCCGGAGGAATCAAGGCCGTGCCCAAAGGGCAGTGGGAAGCGGCCGCCTCGTCGGGCCTCACCGTGTTCCAGCAACTGCGCCATGTTATCGTTCCCCAGAGCATGCAGACCATCCTGCCGCCGCTAGTGGGTCAGTATGTGCTGCTGATCAAGGACTCGTCGGTGGTATCGGTGATCGGCGTGGTAGAGTTGACCCGCGTGGGTTGGGTCACCGTGGTGCGCATCCCTGAAGGGCTGATGGTCTTTTCGCTGGTGGGCATTCTCTATTTTGTCATCTCCTACCCGCTGATCCGGCTTTCCAACCGACTCGAGGAGAAGATGGCCACCCAGAAAGTGATGTTATGATTCAATTCAAAGGCGTCAACAAGTGGTTCGGCAAGCTGCAAGTCCTCAAGGATATCGATTTACAGGTCGCCGCCGGAGAAGTGGTGGTGATCTGCGGCCCCAGCGGCTCGGGAAAATCCACCCTGATCCGCTGCATCAACCGTCTGGAGAAGTTCCAGAAAGGGGAGCTGTTCGTGGACGGCACCCCGCTGCACGATCATAGCACCAATCTGACCAAGCTGCGTGCCGAAATCGGGTTCGTCTTTCAGCAGTTCCACCTCTACCCCCACATGACCGCCCTGCAAAATGTCACCCTGGCGCCAATCAACGTTCGAAAGCTGAAGCGCGCTGCGGCCGAAGAACTGGGCCGCGAGAAACTGGCCCGCGTGGGCCTGGCCGACAAGGCCGATTCCTATCCCAGCCAGTTGTCCGGCGGCCAGCAGCAGCGCGTGGCCATTGCCCGTGGGCTGGCCATGGCCCCTAAAATCATGCTTTTCGACGAACCCACCAGCGCCCTAGATCCCGAAATGATCGGCGAGGTATTGGACGTCATGGTCAAATTGACCAGCGAAGGCATGACCATGTGCGTGGTGACCCACGAAATGGGTTTTGCCCGCCAGGTGGCCCACCGGGTGATCTTCATGGACGAGGGCAGCCTGGTGGAAACCGGCGATCCCCATGATTTTTTCGACAATCCGAAGACCGACCGCGCCGCCCTGTTTATCAGCAAAATTCTGACCCACTAAAATGTCGGTACACATCGCCTGCGGTACAACCGGACCGCCCGCAGCACCACCACATATCCGGCAAAGGCCAGCGGAATCCCGAGAATCATGCCTCCGGCGCACAGGTCGACCAAGACCATAGGAGACTGTTTCACCAGGTTGATCATCTCTTGCGCAGTGAAGGCCGCAGGCCACCGGACTCCATTGGAAACTCCCACCAACTTTGCCCCTACCCAGTAGTTGACCGGATAGATCAGCGGCGCCGTAAACACATTGGTAATGTTCACGCCCACCATGGCCGAGATTTTGCTCCACCTTAGCAAGGACGCCAGCGCGATGCTGGTGACGAAATGGATACCGAGAAAAGGGGTCATGCCGATCATGAGGCCCAAGGCGAATCCGAGGGCAATTTCCCGCGGCGCCTCCTTCAGCTTGATGAAGCGCTCGTATATTCGGCGGACGTATTTCGACAGGGGTTGTTGGGCCATGGATATCGATGCTCGCGACCGTTCAGATCCGATCTTCATTCACAAAAAATGACACCCCCGATCCGGTCACCTGGCTCCGGCCGGTTCTCAGGAACATGATGATCCCGATCATCTGGAGGAAAAGGATCGTCGCGGGATTCCAGAACTGCTGAAGCCCTGCCGCAATGTCCCCGGCATGACCTGCGGCCGGAAAGAGAAACGGAAGCAACAGACCGTAGGGAACGGTCGCCAGGCTCATGATCTGGTAAACGCTGATCTTGCGGTCCCCGCGATAGTCGGCCCGCAGAAATTCGGAGAAAAAGCGCCAAATTTGGGTAACGAACAGGCAAAGAAAAAAGGCCCATGCATAGTTGCCGGAAAGGTAAAGCAGGGTACCGGCCAACGCACTGGCGCTGTACAATACCGCCGTAACGGCCGGAACTGCGAAAATCTTGTGTCCTTCCAAGTGATGGGCGTAGGCGATCTTCTTTGTGCAGCCGGTATAGGTGAACGCCGCCCACGAGAAATAGCGCTGAACCGCTTGTGGCATCTGGTCCATGGGTTTACCGTAGCAGCACCCGAAACTGATACAGGCCAGCCTGCCGATCCCTTCTCCCAAAGCATAGGCCACCATCATCGCCGACAGCATCGCCATGGGATCGAACCCGGTCCCGGTGAAACGCCGGGCGATCATTTCCAGCGGCACCACCAGCCAGGGGCCCAGAACGATGCCCAAAAACGAAGCCGCTCCCACACTGAAGGTGCTGGGCTTTTTCTCCACCCAACGGGCGATAAAACTCGATGCCGGCAGGCAGATCCCCAGAATCGCGCAGGTGATGGCAACGAAAACCGGAACAGGCACGCCAGCGGCACCGGTAAGAATCAGCACCAGAGATACGGCCGTGCATAATGCCAGGGCGTTGAACAGGCCGTAGTAGGTCAGATTCTGGCCCTGCCAGGAACCATCGGCCATTTTCCTGACGGGAACGGAACAAATGATCTGCCAGCGCTCCCGGGGAAGGGTGGAAAATCCCCAGATGAAAAGAGGGACAAGAAGGAGAGCCATGAAGAGAACAAACAGCCAATTGTGCATGGGATAGCTTCCTATGTTGAGGGTTCGAGGATTCCGGGCTTCAAAGGATCGAGGCTTTTCTCTTTCAGCTTTGAGCTTTGAGCTTTGAGCTATCAGCTTTCCTCCCCACTTCCGACCTCACCTTGACATCCGTCTCCACCAAAGGCGCCCGGAAATGCAGCGTAAACCGGCTGGTCACGTCCTGCCGCTGCATATTGGCCAGAATGTCATCGGAGAACACCACACGGTGGGGCTGGAAAATCAGCACGTCGACGCTGCTCCCCGGCCGATAAAGGCTCTTGGGGCAGCCTCTTTCCAAAAACATGCCGGTGCCGATGTCCAGGGGGTCGTCATAACCATGGGTGCTGTAGCACTGCACGATGTCGCCGATCATCATGGCCACGACCTCTATCATGGCGACCACCCCAACCCCCGTACCGCCGGGGACATCCGTATCGATGATGGTGACAACCCGCCGATTCTTGGAAAATGGGGTCACTTGAGAAACCACCGCGCCGGGGTTGCATGAGTGGCAACTGCCTGAAATTTCATAAATATCCGCTACCCGTCCGGATACGGGCAGATGGTTGTAATGGTATTTGTCGGGCGTCAACCTGAAAATGGCGAAATCGCCGCCATCGAAGGTCTGGAGCCACTGCGGCTTGTCCCCGCCGATCAGCTCGGGAAAAGAGAAAAACTTCTCCTTGAGAAACAGGCTGCTGTGCCGGTCGAAGGAGCCTGCGATCATCCTGGCGTCGGCCGGTGATACGATTCGGTCGGCCGCCGCGGGCATGGGCCGGCATTGTCGGTATCGGATCTGGCGTTCGAACAGCTTGCGCGGCGTATTCAGGTTGTCCGGATTCTCCACGCATTCGTCGACGTCGATGCTCATGGCCCGAATCCGGTTGCGAATCGCCTGCTGCCGTCCGGGCAGGGGCAGGTCGAAATTGAGAAAACCGAGAACAGCCGACATGCGCAGGGATGTCGCCGCCTTGAAAAGCAGAGAAGAATCTTCCCGCGAACGCGCATAGAGCCGGTTGATCAGAAAATCGGCGATCAACCGCTCTGTTACCACCCGGGAGGAGTCCCGATCGATATACTGATGCTGGGCTGGAAAATGGGTCACGGATGTCAGCCCTCCGGGCAGGCGGCTGTCCCCTGCGCTTTCATATGGGTCAACGTCAGCAGCAGCAGGTGAATCAACCGGGAAATGGCGGAAACCGACAACTCCTCGGATAAAAGAGCGGAACGGAGTGCATTGACAAAAGATGCGGCATCCCTGCCTTTGAGAATGGAAAACAGGGCCTGGTTGTATGTGCCGCTGCGCCAGGCGGAAAGACCGTCCAGGCGGCCGACCTGATCGCACCACACATCCAGGGACGCTTCCAGCTGTTCCTTTTTCAACTGCTTGCGGTAAAAAGTCTCCGCCACTGCATTGAATTCGTCTGCTCTGAGATCGGTGGATGATTTGACGCCGGCCCGGTCACAGATGCGGCGGGTCAGTCGATCGGCCGCCGCGTGGTGGAACGGCTGTTCGATACGCAGGACCAGGTCATCCAGGGTCTGTTCCAAACCATTCATCTCGACCAGTTCCGGGGCATCTTCTCTCAATATGGCGACCAGGCTCTTTTTGAAATCCACGGCACGTACGCGGGTATAGCCGCCGTATCGACGGCTGGAGCGGGTGTTGGGCGTACGTTTGACCATGCGGGCCAGAAATCGGTTCCGGGTATCCGAACGGACATAAAAGGTCGGGATCCCCACGGCTGCGCCGAAGAAAATCTGCCGGCGTTCGCTTTCGACAAAGGGCGAATCGGGAATGTCGCCGTGGGAAACCTGTCCGGTAAAAATGTATTTGTACGCCAGGGCCGTCACCAGCATCTGCAGGTTGGCGGCATGGCCCATGTCGCGCGTCAGGTTTTCGAAAAGGCTGTAATGCCGCCCTTCGAAGCCGGTGAAGCCCATGGTTGCGAAACAGCGGGCCCGGTATAGCATGTAAAGCGGCATACAGGGATCGAACACGCCCATGTCTCCCAGGTCCTGTTTCAGGCGCAAGTCATTTCCCAAACAGCCGTCCAGTGCGGGACTCTCGTCGGTGGCCATCAGGGCTACCAGATAATCGATGAGCCTGAAATCCGGGACATGGTCGCCCTTGAGCCGAAAACAGCGGGCCAGGCTGCGGTCCAGCCATTCCGGCCCGAAGGGGGTGATGCTGCGGCCCAGAATCTTCAGGCTGGCCTTTTTCTTCCACCGCCGCCAGAACATCCGCAGATGGGTGAAATCCAGCTCGTGGGGCAGAAAACCCAGCACCCGCTCCGGATGAAATTCCATGAAGTCGATCCGGTACGGCGCCGCCGAATAGGTGCCCACGAAAAGCGGCAAAAAATGCTCTACAATTTTGATGACCAGGTCGCCGTAGTGCTTCTCCTCCCGGGGGCCGAAACCCGAACCGGGGTCTTTCATCATCCGGGTAAGCTTGCGGCTGCCCAAACTGATGTGGGTGCCGTTGTTGGCCAACGAGATATTGGAGGTATTGGGCAGCACCACCAGATTGTTGGCCACGATGCCCGCTTCGCGCAGTTTGCGGACCGCGTTGAGCTGGCTGCGTGAAAGCACTTCGTGGCACAGGTGCATATACCGGTGCTTGGCCTCCCCGTCATTCCAGCCGGAAAGGCAGGGGCTCATAAACAGTGTGCGGTAGAAGCTGTCCGAAATCAGGTTGTTCAGGCGCTTTTGCCGGATTGGCGGATGCGGGGCAAAATAGAGTTCGGCTTTCTGCCCGCTGTCCGTCAGGCCGAACTGCCGGTTGGCGTACTGGATGAGGAGTTGGGAAAGCAGAAAACGCAGGGCCGTCTCACTGGCAATGGCATGCCCCACGCCCATTTCCGGAGACATGCCGACCGGATGAAAGGAGAAGGTCTCCGGAGAGGTGTTGTCCGAGAGAAAATGGTCCATGGCGCTGCGGCCGGCCGCCTGTATGGTCGGATGCGGGCACGCCTCCCCGACGGCATCGGCCAGCGCCAGTTTGAGCAGATAACTGATGGGAATACGCAGGATCTCCTGCCCGTTTTCGTGAATATGAAACCGGCAGGCATCGCCGCGCCGCGGACTGTCGTCGCAGCCTTTGTCGGATCGCAGATCGACTTCCAGGATCGACCGCGCAAAAGGGGTGAGGGTCTCCACGGGCAACCGAACCCAGCTGTTTTCCCACACGTCCTCCTCGTTGCCATCCAGAAAGCGCTCCAGGGCCGTCAAACTGGAACGGGGCGCATCCCCGCGCAGGGTCCTTTTTTTAAGATTCCTGAAAAATCCGGACTCCTCGATTTCATGTGCCAGATCTACCTGGCTGCGGCCGCCGGATACGGCTGTCTGGTATTCGTTCTCTGCGCCTGCCGTGGTATCGGCGGGAGTAAACGGCAGGGTGCGCGCCAAACCGTCCGCGGTAGCGGTTTCGATGCCGAGCATATGAATCGTTCTGAATAAATTAGCGGCTAATGCGGGGTGGGGCGTGCTGTCGGCACGCTTCCGGAGCGGTTCCGTTCGATATGCGATATCTACCATATCACCTTTCGTGTTCTCCCTTCGCTTCGAAGAATCGGAATCAAAAAAAGGTAAAGAGAACACTCGTTACAATACAGGCAATGGAGGTAAGCAGTACAATGATGTTGATGGCTTGGTCGTACATAATCGTTTCCCCGTGGAGCGATGGAACCTCCTTTTGAGCATTGCGACCGGCATTTGTTTCCGGTTCTGTTCTGGAAAACCGGCAGTCTTTGTTGATCGCACATTAAAATCAATGAATTAGCTGTATGTTACCGGTGGGTTAGAAATTGGTTAAAAAAGTCGTAACCGAAAACGAATGTATTGCTAACACCAGGGAAACAATGGCCGCTGTATTAGGAAAGGTATGAACGCCATCGGTCATCCGCCCCGCCGCTTAAACCATTTTAACCATAATCTATCTTTCCCTTAATCTTACTTTAATAAATCGATGGGCATAAGGCGGCCAACAAAATCCGGCCTGGCCGGAAGAAAAGAAATCGATCAGATCGTCTGATGAGATAAGAGCAGTACGCAACCGGGGAACGACGAAAAGAAAGGAAACGCGATGCGGATCGATCTCCATGTACATTCCAAGCATTCCAAACGGCCATCTCAGTGGATACTGAAGAAAATCGGCACCCCCGAAAGTTTCACCGAACCGCTGCAATTGTATGACATTGCAAAACGGCGGGGCATGACCCATGTGACCATCACCGATCACAACAGCATCGGCGGGGCCCTGGAAATTGCCCATCTGCCGGGGACCTTCGTCAGCGAGGAAGTAACCAGCTATTTCCCCGAAGACGGCTGCAAGCTGCATGTGCTGGCCCTGGACATCACCGAGGCCCAGCATGAGGAGATCCAGAAACTGCGTCCCAGCATCTACGATCTTACGGCCTATTTTCGCCAGGAAAACATCTTCAACATCATCGCCCACCCTCTGTATGCGGTCAACGACCGGATGACGCTGGAGCACTTCGAACAACTGCTCCTGCTTTTCCGGAACTTCGAATTGAACGGCGCCCGCAACAGTCGTGAGAACCTGACGATTAAAACCGTTCTCAACAGCCTCACTCCCGAAGACATCGAGCGCCTGGCCGACAAACACGGCACTACGCCGGCATTTGAGAATCCTCATCAGAAACGCCTTTTCGGAGGGTCGGACGACCACAGTTCCCTGAATATCGCCAAGACCTACACCGAATTCATCGGAGACCACAAAACCTCGGTCTCCCTTGCCGCCATGCGGGCCGAGTCGGCTGTCGTTCACGCCGATGCGCCCTCCCCCCAGACCATGGCCCACAACCTCTACGGCATCGCCTGGCAGTTCTTCCGTCATAAATTCAATCTCGGGCGCTATGCCGGCAAGGATCCGCTGGTCCGCTTTTTGGACCGGTCCTTGACCATGGAGGACGAAACCCATCCCGGCATGCTCTCACGGGTCTATTTCTTCTTCCGCGCCCATAAGCGCAAACGGGTCAAGCACCCCCTGTCGGATTCCCTGGCCACGCTCTTGCGCCATGAAACCCAGAAACTGATCGAAGAGAACCCCCATCTGGCGGCTCCCGGAAAGGACAATGAGCAGTCACCCGAGGAGCAATGGTTCTCTTTTGTCAATACGCTTTCCAACCGCGTTACGGTCCATTTCGGCAACCACCTGCTGGACCACCTCTCCGGCGCCAATGTGTTCAATATTTTCCAATCCATCGGCTCGGCAGGCGGCCTGTATACCTTGCTGGCACCCTACTTCGTGGCGTTTTCCCAGTTCACCATGGGCCGCGATTTAGGCATCCGAATCCGTGAGGAGTTCGGTGTCCAGAAGAAGCTTGGCGATACCAACCTTGCCGACGACACCCATGTGGCCCACTTCACGGATACCTTTTATGAAATCAACGGCGTAGCCCTGACCCTTCAGCAGCAGGTGCACCAGGCCACCGCCGCCAATCACCACTACACCCTGATTACCTGCGACGACGAAAACCGGCCGCCGCAGAAAGGGGTCAAGAATTTCGCACCCATCGGCACGTATGACCTGCCGGAATACGAACAACAGAGGATTTTCTACCCACCGCTGCTGGAAATGCTCGACTACTGCCACCGGGAAGGGTTCAACCACATCCATACGGCCACGCCGGGCCCCATCGGATTGGCGGCCCTGGCCGTGGCCCGGTTCCTGCGGGTGCCGATCTCGGGAACCTACCATACGGCCATTCCCCAGTATGTACAGATTCTCACAGGCAGTTCCTTTATGGAAGAAATAGCCTGGAAATTCGTCCTCTGGTATTATGATCAGTTGGATCTGATCTACGCGCCGTCCCAGAGCACCAAGGACGAGTTGGTGGACAAGGGCATCAGCGCCGACAAAATCAAGCTCTACCCCCGCGGCATCGATACGCAGCGTTTCAATCCGTCCAAACGCAACGGCTTTTTCAAGAAGTGGAACTGCAGTGAGCAGCAGGTCAAACTGCTCTATGTGGGACGGGTTTCCAAGGAGAAAAACCTCCACCTGCTGGCCCAGGCCTATCGAAGGCTGCTTCAGGACAGCCGGAATGTGGTGCTAACCATTGTTGGAGAAGGCCCCTACCTGGAGGAGATGCAGGCGGAAATGGCCGATCTGCCCTGTATTTTCACGGGCCGCCTGGAAGGCGAGGATCTGGCCGAGGCTTACGCTTCCAGCGATCTTTTTGTTTTCCCCAGCACTACGGACACCTTCGGCAACGTCGTTCTGGAAGCCCAGGCCTCGGGCATTCCGGTGATCGTTACCGATCAGGGCGGCCCCATGGAGAACATCCTGCCCGGTAAAACCGGCCTGATTGCAGAAGCGGACAGCGAACAGGCGATTCTCGACTCCATGCGCTTGCTGGTCTCCGATCACGAGCGCCGCTCGGCCATGGGCCTGGAAGCGCGCAAATACATGCGAAACCGGTCTTTCGAGTCCGCTTTCGACGAGACCTGGAAAATGTTCGGGACGCTTAATGCTAACAAGGTAGCTGCGGCCGGATAATCAGTAAAATAGACGACATCGTAAAAAACCCGATATCGGCGTTACGCTTCATCCCTCGTCACTGCGGAGTACGTTTATGTACGCCTCATTCCTCGGGATTCGCAAGCCTTGATCTCGGGCTTTTTACGAAGCCGTCCGAAAAACGATCTTTAACGAGCTTTTCATGGTCAGCGAAAATTTAACAAACCACTTATAAAAACCTAACAAAGCGCGGGTACTTCAGATAGAAACGACAAAGCCAAACCTCGGGTGACCGGGGGACGGAAAGCCACGGGTCTTAAAAAATACTTAAAAGACCGCCGGGTTGCCGAAGGAATGAAATAAGGGTCCTTCGCTGACCGCATTGGCATCAGGAAGCCCGAAACAAGAGCAGACAATGCTCTCTTGTTTCGGGCTTTTTTATTTTTCCCAACACTATTTAATTACGAAAGGAGTTTGAAAATGAAACGGATCGTATCTTTGTTGGCTGCCTTTTTAGTGGTTGGCGTGGTTTCCACTGCCCAGGCGGATGTTATCGGCTATACCGGGTTTGAAAACCCGGTGAGTTCGGGCACTTCTTATGGTAGCAGGTATACGCAAATCGGAACCGTTGGCGAAGCCCTTCCCAACCAGACCGGAACCATCGTCAACTGGACCAGTACCGGTGATGAACTCGGATTCACCACTTACTTGACCAGCGGCAGTGGGCCGTTGGGTTCTGACGAAAGTTCGGGTGACTACATTGGTGTCGTCAACTACTACAACAACAACGGTAGCGGTTCCTATGAAGCTGAGGATGTGGATGACGAGATCCAACTGCGGTTGGACACTGTTGACTTGACCGATTATGTCGATGTGACTGTAAGTGCCTATCTCAAGACGTACCTTTCGTCCTACAACACAGGTTATGAAGCGGCTGATTACGTATCCATGACCGTTGTTACCGACGTCGGGACATATACGTTGTTTGAAGCCGATGGCGATGAACTAAATGATCTTACCACCGCCAATGGCTATAGCTACATTTTTTACGATGTGGTTCTGTCAGACGATGCAACCTGGGCTCAATTTATTCTTACCGTCCACACAAACGGTAGCTATGAAGGCGTTCAATTGGATGACGTCTATATCGAAGGCACATACTCTCCGGTTCCCGTCCCCGCCGCAGTCTGGCTGCTGGGATCCGGTCTGCTTGGCCTGATCGGCATTCGCAGAAGAAACGCATAATCGGGGCATCGTCTTATCCTCCTTACCCGATGGGCCGGCGGCCGTCCGCTTCCGCCGGCCCTTTTTTTTCGAAGACAGCAATTCATCCCCTCACCCTGTCCCTCTCCCCCGGGGGGCGAGGGAACGAATATACTACCTTCATTCATTCAAGGTGAGATCATTGCTTTCCTCAAAATTTCACCATTTGGATACAACTCCCATCTCAACACTCCCTCTCCCATCGAGGGGAGAGGGCCGGGGTGATGGGGGCAAATGCTAATACGATCAACGATTTCTACTCCCTGAGGTGAATCCATGCGCCGTTTCCATTTGTTCTTGCTCTTTTCAATTCTGTTTCTATTCACTTTTTCAAATTATGCCCTTGCCGGCTCGGTGGACGTGGGCTCGTCCGCCGATGCCCAGGTCGTAGAGGGGAATTCATCCACCAATTACGGCAGCACCAATTATATGTATGTGGGCAGCGGCACCAGTTATGAAGACGAACGCATCTGGGTCAAGTTCGACCTTTCGGGAGAACTTCCCGAAGGCGCCACCATCACCTCGGCCAAGCTGCTCCTTTATTGCTGGAAGGCCGACGGCCCGACCACCATCGAGGCCACGGCTCATGCCTCCAGTGACGATACCTGGACGGAAGCCGGCATCACCTGGGATGACCAACCCTCCTTTACATCCACGCCTCTGGACAGCCAGACCCTGACGGCCGGCGACGAGGACCGCTGGTTCACCTGGGATGTCACCAGTCATGTGCAAGCCGAATACAGCGGGAACAGCGGGGACGATGTAGTCACCCTGGTGGTCAAGGCCGCCACGGAAGACCAGAGCAGCGCCAGCAGCTACGGGTTTGACGGCAAGGAGTACTCCTCCTCCATCGCCCCCCGTCTGCGTATCGAATATACGGGAGAATGGCCCCAGACCAACAACTTCAAAATTTTCCATGTGAACGACGCCCATTCGCGTCTGGTACCCCACGACTTCGATTTCCCGGGACAGGACGATTTCCCGGTTCTGGAAAAGGCGGGTGGTGCGGCCTATCTTGCCACCAAGATGTTGGAGTTGAAAGCGGCCAACCCCAATTCCCTGATCCTTGACGCCGGCGACGTTTCCGAAGGCAGCCCCCTGGGCGACCTGCGCGGCAATGGCGGAGCCCTGGATTTCTTCAATGCGTTGGATGCGCAATTGAAGGCCCTGAGTGAGAACGGCCGCGGCATCGACGCCATGGTGGTCGGCAACCACGATGTACGCTTTGAAAGCTACATCGCCAACATGAAGGCTGCCAGCTTCCCGATCATTTCCATGAACATCTGTGAAGAAGGCACCACGACGCCGTACTTCGATCCCTATACGGTCGTTACCCTGAACAACGGGGTCAAGGTAGGCATCCTGGGGTACACCACCGACGAATCCTCCTACCTTGGCGAGGAAACCGAGGGCCTTCTCGACGTGGTCACGGCGGTGTGGGACGATGACGATGACGGCACCATTAATATTAAGGATTATGTAGAAACGCTTCGCACCACCGAAGGCTGCGACGTGGTGGTCCTTTTGTCTCACATCGGCCACAGCCGCATCGTATCGGGCAGCGACGCCCTGATCGAGGATTCGGGCGGTGTCGACCCACCTGAAGTGGTCGTTTCGGGGCACTGGCACACCTGGGACGAGAAAGCCTGGCAGCCGGCCCAGCTCAACTACAAAACCACCCTGGTGGAGGCGGCCTCCTACCTGCAATATATCGGCGAGCTTGAAGTGACCGGGGATGGCAAATACGTTGACGCCACCAAACACGCCATTCGCTGCTCCGAAATCACCCCCAACGCCGCCGTAACCAACGTGATCGATACGCTCATCGCTGAATACAATGCTGCTTCGCCAACCTACCAACTCGATCAGGTCATCGGCTATTCGGCCACCGACCTGCTACTGGACAAAGACAAATGGTGGACGGTGAGCGAATACCCCTGGAACGCCACCAACGCGGTGGGCGCCTGGATCACCGACGCCATGGCCTGGAAACTGAACGCAAACAGTATTACCGCCGATCTGGCCATCCAGACGGGCGGCAGCATCCGCCGGGACGTTCCCAAGGGCGCGATCACCTATACCGAGATATACGAGGCCTACCCCTGGCAGGATGACGAGATGGTCCAGGTGCAGATGACCGGCCAGCAGATCTGGGATTTCATCCAAGCCGATTACTGCGGAACTTCCATATCCGACGGCTGGAAGGTAACAGCCGAAGATGGCACCATCACCAAGATCACCTATAACGGATCGGACATCGGTCTCTCCACCACCTACAACGTAATCATCAGTGACTACATGGTGGAGCACGAGGGAGACATCTCCTTTTCCGATCCGGTATACACGGGCTATTCCATCCGTCAGTCGGTAATCGACTACACGGCGCAGTACACCGAAGCAAGCCCCATGTATCCGAACGGCATCGAAGACCGCTACGATCTGGATACGGAACTGGCCGGCGGCTTCAGAGCCGTAGTGCTGTTCGTCGCCGATTCCGAAAACCAGCCTTACCACGAAGACGGCTTCATCCGCCTGCTGTCTGCCACCGACGAAACCCTTCTGCGCCGGGGCAAATACGGCCTGAGCGAATTGGTCAATTCCGATGGCTCCATCAATAAGGAACACCAGTTCTCGGAAACCATGCTCTACCGCGGCCATCTGGGTTTTCTGGACGGCAAGTACCAGAATGGAGACATCATTGAAATTTGGGGCGAGGGCGGATTCTACCAGGGCGTGCCGGAGTTTGTCAGCG
The DNA here is from genome assembly GCF_963668215.1 of uncultured Desulfosarcina sp. Lineage (NCBI taxonomy): Bacteria > Pseudomonadati > Thermodesulfobacteriota > Desulfobacteria > Desulfobacterales > Desulfosarcinaceae > Desulfosarcina > uncultured Desulfosarcina sp. Next base: position 3,251,014 of record NZ_OY764190.1, on the reverse strand, counting down.
AGGAAGGCATCGTTTCGGACGGCGTCGAGATCAATGTCGTCGGCCACGACGAAAGCCTGGCCCTGCCCGAGTACATGCCCAACTTCGCCGCCTTCTGGGACGAATGGCACGAAAACCATTACGTGAAACTTTATGTGCAAAAAACCGGCGATAACACGGTGGTAGATTCCGACGGCGAAACCCAGACCATCTACCAGGCCGACGCCTATGACACCAAGACCCTGCCTGGCGAGGTTGGCGACGTTTTGGAACTGACCGGCGTACAGACAACAGAGGAATATACCAGTTGCCGGTTCCGTTGCCATACGGCAGTTCTCGCCTCGGATCAGGGGGTCACGAGCTATCCGGCAACCAGCGCGGTAGACGCCATCAGTTCGACTACGATGACCGATTCCTCGATCACGCTGACGGCCACAGCTTCCGACGTAGGCGCCTCCGGCAATGGCACGGTGGTTGTGACGGCCACGGACGACAGCTATGTTGTTGAAGGTTCTTCCAGTTCCAACAAGGGCTCCTACACGAACATGTATCTACAGAGTTCCGCCAGCAGCTCATATGGCAACGAACGTATCTGGGTGAAGTTCGATCTGGACGGCAAGGTGCCGACCGGCGCCACCGTAACCTCTGCTACCTTGAGCATGTATCAATGGTGGACCTCCGGCCAGGGTGCCGATATGGATGCCTCGGCCCACGGAAGCTCGGACAATTCCTGGGATGAGGGTTCCATTACCTGGGACACCCAGCCCTCCTTCGAGTCCACCGCCGATGACACCGTGACGCTCACTCAAGGAAATGCTCAATGGTATAAGTGGAGCGTGAACACCTATGTCCAAAACGAAGTGACGTCCGGGGACGATATCATCTCGTTCGTTGTCAAGCCTGCAACCGAAGATGCCAGCACTACCACCACCTATAACTTCGATGCCAAAGAGTACTCCAGCGGATCTTACGCACCTTCACTCGAAGTCTCCTACGAAGTCGAAGACGGCAGCGAGGAAGATGTCGAACCGGTAAGTGTGGCATTCTATTACCGCTATTCCGCGGTTGGTGTGACCTGGGGCGCCTGGACGTCCATCGGAACGGACTCCGATTCCTCCGATGCCTGGTCGATCAGCTTCAGCTATCCGAGCGGGTACGGCTATTACGAATTCTATTCCGTGGCAACCGACGCGGACGGCAATGTGGAGGATGCGCCGATCAAGGCCGACGCCTCGGTGCGCTACGTTTCCGGGTCGAACACCGCAGCCAGCGTGACCCCGGCCGACAGTATCGCCGACGGCACGATCGGAACCGGCGAAAATGTCTGGCTTAGCGTGGCCGTTAATGACAGTGACAACGATGCGGTGGATGTGTGCTTTTACGCTGAAAACGGCACAGAAATCGGCTGCGTGGAAAACGTGGCCTCCGGCCAGACCGCATCGGTGGCCTGGACCGGCCTGGACGATGCGACTACCTGCGGCTGGTACGCGGTTGTCAATGACGGGACGGAATCATCCACCTCGGCCACCTGGTCGTTTACCACGACAAATACATCGCCTTCAGTGGACAGCAGTTCATCCGACCCTGGTACAACCCAAGCCACGTTGAGTGTGACCGTCAGCGATGCGGACAGCAGCCAGACGCTGGATGTCTATTTTTATGACGAATCCGGCACCCTGATCGGTTCCGCGACAGGTGTTGCCTCGGGTGACAGTGCCAGCGTGGCTTGGCCGGGCCTGAGCGCCAACACAGAATACAGTTGGTACGTCGTTGTGGATGACGGCATCGAGAGCGTAGAATCCGAAACCTGGACCTTCAACACGTCAGCGGGCGCGTCCATACCGTCGGTGCCGGCCATGGATGTTTTCGGCATGCTGGCTACCATCGCATCCCTGTTGCTGGCAGGCGCTGTTTGGATCAGGCGTCAGCAGTCATAATCCATGCAAACCAACCATGACTGCCCCATTCAATAAGATAGGGGCAGTTATGGACGCGGTGCCCCGCCTCGATGGTTTTCGAACCAATCGCGGCGGGGACACCGCTCCGAATCCACCTCCTTCATTTAGTAGATATGCCTGGTTCTGACTCTCTTGTATGGAAACCCATAACTGTTCAACAACCCGATTGATGCTCCCACGCGGAGCATGGGAGTGAAAGAAGAAGTTATACTTTGTACATTGATGTTATTCCCGCGAGGAAGGGGCGAAAAATTTTTCACCCCTACGTTCCCTATGGAATTCTGCCTGCATGAATGACATGTCTGGTAACTTTTTAAGGCTCTGTAAAACCCTTTCCGCGGAGAACTGGTTCCAATGCTCACCATCAATCGCAAATCCTGTTTCGCCTTCCGCCTGATTTACGGAGCCTTGTTGTTGGCACTGCTTTGGGCCGTATTGCGCTGCCTGGCCGCCGGCCCCGTATTTGCCGGAACGCTTGACACCATCCTGAATCATTCCAAAATCTCCAATCCGGAACCCATCCGTCAGGCTTTCAAGGAAGCGGACGCCACCGCCAAGGTCATCGTCCACTATCGACATCCGGAATCCTTATCGGGCAGCGAACCGCTGGATACCGACCCGCGGCGAGAGGCGGTCAGGGATAGGATTCGTACCGCCCGCGACGGATTCGTCAAGGAAATCGAAAACGATGGCATCAGATCGGCGGACGTGCGGGTTAAACGCGAGTTCGACTACATCCCGGCCGTTGCCGCCACCGTGTCCACATCCGGACTGAAAGCGCTTCTGGATCGTGAGGATGTCGAGCATGTCGAGCCGGACCTGATCCTGCACGCTCACACGGCCCAGGGTATCCCGCTCATGCAGGCCACGGAAGTACGCAGCGTCTATGGCGGCAGCGGCATAGCCATCGCCATTTGCGATACGGGGATCGATTATACCCATTTCTGTCTGGGAGCCAGTGACGACGCTATGGACTTTCCCAATGACAAAGTCATCGGCGGCACCGATTTCGGAGACGATGACGCCTATCCCATGGACACCAATGGACATGGAACCAGTTGCGCCGGCATCGCCGCCGGGGATGCCAACGCCAGCGGAAACTACATCGGCGGGGTGGCTCCCGATGCAAAACTATACGCTGTTAAAATTACCACCGGCTCCACCGGCAGCGCCTCCACCTCCGACATGATTGCCGCCTGGCAGTGGTGCGTCACCCACCAGGATGACGACCCGGCCAACCCCATCATGATCATCAGCACCAGTTTCGGAGGGGACGGCTTCAGCGGGTCGTGCGACAATGCATCGATGGCCATGACAATGGCAGCGGCCGCAGCGGTCCGCGCCGGGATTACCCTCTTCGCGTCTTCCGGAAATGATGGCTACTGCGGCCAAATTGCCTGGCCGGCGTGTATTTCGAATGTCGTTTCCGTGGCGGCCGTGTACGATACGGATTTCACAGCCAATGTTACATGGTGTGTATCTTCGGAATCCTGCGCCGACAACCTTTCCACCAATTCCAGTTGCACGACCGGCTATGCGGCAAAGGATATAACACCGGTTGCCGATCAGGTGGCACCCTTTTCCAATGTTTCCGAGTCGCTCGACCTGTTCGCACCGTCCTACAAAACGGCGACCACAGCTGTTGGCGGCGGATTCGTGACCAGTTTTGCCGGGACCTCGGCCGCCTGCCCCTATGCCGCCGGCATCGCCGCCGTAATACAAAGTGCCGTCAAGGAAGCGGGCAGCGACTTTCTCACGCCGACCCAGGTCAAGGCGCGGCTGTCGGATTATGGCGCGTCCATTACGTATGATGCTGCCGGAATTACCAAACCCCGTCCCGACCTCTATGCCACCGACATCGACGACGACGGAATGCCCGCCGGGTGGGAGATCAACTACTTCGCCAGTATTTCACGGGACGGCAGTGGGGATTACGATGCCGATGGATTGACGGATTTAGCGGAATATCAGGCAGAGACCTACCCCGATGATAGCGACAGCGACGACGACGGCATGAGCGACGGCGATGAGGCCGCCAACGGCACCGATCCCCTGGACGAAGATTCGGACGACGACGGCTACTCCGACGGTGAGGAAGCGGAGGCGGGCACCGATCCGTTGGCTTCGGATTCCTATCCCATCGCCATCGCCGTGGGCGCATCCGGTCCCTTCAGCCTGTTCGCGACTGCGCTTTTATTGCTGGGACTCGTCTTCTCCGCCAAGACCAGGCGGTGGCACGATGTCAACAAGTTGAAAACCGGACCGGTTATTCCAGAAACCGAAGCAGCTCCTGCCGGTCGAAGGACTTGAGCAGTCCGGGATCGTCCTCGCGCACGATGTCGGCCATCAACTTGCGCTTCTTCTCGATGATGCCCGATATCTTCTCCTCCAGGGTTCCCATGGTGACCAGCTTGAAAACCTGCACCCCCCGCCGCTGTCCGATGCGGTGAACCCGGTCGGTGGCCTGATCCTCCCGGGCCGCATTCCACCAGCGGTCGTAATGGATCACTACGGAGCCGGCCACCAGGTCGATCCCCGTTCCGCCGGCTTTCAGGCTGCCCACGAAGACGCGGCATTCGGGATCGGTGTTGAAGGTTTCGATCAACTGGCCCCGGTTCCGACTGGCCCCGGTGAGCATCACATGACCGATCCCGTTTTGCGTCAGATCGTCGGCAATGATGCGCACCATTTCGGCAAACTGGCTGTAGACGACCACCTTCTGCCCTGAATCCAGGCTCTCGGCCAGCAGTTCCCGGAACAGCTCCCATTTGCCCGAAGCGGGCGTGTCTTTTGCCGGCGACATTTTCTCCACCAGCGCGGGATGATTGCAGATCTGCTTGAGCAGAGTGAGCAGAGCAAAAATATGGATGTAGGGAATCGATTCGTTTTCGTCTTGCAGGGACGCCACGATCCCCCTGGCCCGCGAATCGATGGCGTCGCGGTAAAGCTTGACCTGGTAGTCGGTAAGTTCGCAGTAGCGGATGTCCTCGATTTTCTCGGGCAGTTCGTCCAGTACGCTTTCCTTCAGCCGCCGCAGGGTAAACGGGTAGATCAGGCGTCTCAGCCGGCTGCGATTTCCCGAGGCCGCACCGTCCGCCCCCGCATCGGCGCCAAAGTGCCGGTCGAACTCGCGGTCCGACCCCAGATAGCCGGGAACGACGATGTCCATCAGGGCCTTGAGTTCGGTTATGGCATTTTCGATAGGCGTGCCGGACAGACCGATCTTGATGCCGGCATCCAGGGCCTTGGCCGCGGCATAGGTCTGGGTAGTGGCATTTTTAATCTGCTGTATCTCGTCGAAAGCCACAACGGAAAAGGAAATCGCCGCCAGCGCATCCCGGTCCCGGAGAAGCAGTCCATAGGAAGTGATCAGCACATGGGCGTCCTCCAAGGCTGAAGACAGATCCCGGTCCTTGCCGTAGTAGACGGCGGTCTTCAGCTCCGGCGCATGCTGGGCGAGTTTTATGGCCCAGTGGCTCACTACGGTGGTGGGGCAGACCACCAGAAACGGCTTTTCATTCTCCTCGCTGCGACAAATGGAGGCCATCAGGGCCATGACCTGATGAGTCTTGCCCAGGCCCATGTCGTCGCACAGCAGGCCGCCGAAACGGTTTTCCCACAACCACCAGAGCCAGCGGTGCCCGATATGCTGGTAGTCGCGCAACGTGGAGGTCAGGCCGGGTTCCGGCGGCAGGGCAGCGGGCTCCAGCGTCAGGATGCGCGTCAACTGTCCGGCGCTTTCATCCGAGCCGGCCACCACTGGTTCGTTTTCTTCCAGGGCGGAAAATCGAAACAACTCCTGCCGGCTCAATCGGACCGCCTCCCCTTCCGGCTCGAAACGGTCTTCGGGCAGGGCGCCGGCCAGTTCGGCCAGGGCCGCCACCTCCGGGGACTGGGTATCCACCCATCCGCCGGGGGTGCCGATGTATCGGCTGCCCTCCTTTCTGGCTTTCAAAATTCGGGACAGCGAAACGGATTCGTCGCCGAACCCATAGACAATCGAGAGCCAGCACCAGTCCCGGTCGATGGCCGACGGCGTCAGGGTTGTAGAGTGCCATCGTTTCAGCAGTTGGAGCCCCTTGACGTCGGGATCGATGACAAAACCGCCTTCGTCCAGTTCGTCGCCGACCGATTCGAGAAAATTGGGAATCTGATATCGCTTGAAGGTCATTCGTTTAGGGGCGACGAATTTCCGGTTGCTCCCCGGCTTTTCGAGTTCCGCCAGAATTTTCAGTTCCGGAATATACACCAGGTCCCCATAAATGAAGCGTTCCAGCTTTTCCCGCGAAAAAAACCGGTCTTCCCCTTCCGCTTGAAGCACCTGGATAACCGGGTAGACATCCAGGTCGGTCTCGGTCTTGCGGCTGACCCGGAAAAGGCTCTTTAAGGGAATGGGGTGAATGGGCAAGTCGTGCTGGTTGGGAAGATACTCGGAAAAACATTCCAAAAGAGGGCGCACCCGGTTTCGGGCGATGCTGGCGTGAAAAACGACGTCCTCTTTTGCATTTTTGCAGGTAACGACAAAGGCGCCGGTGGTTTCGTCCACCGATGGCTGGAAGCGGCATCCGTTTTCCCCGAATTCCATGAAACAATGGTAGGCCAGCCGGAACCACAAGCTCTCTTCCATGGCTTGGCGCCGGGATTTCATTTTCAGGTCATGCAGATGCCGCTCGGCTTCCGTCATGGTCAGCAGCGCCAGCCGTCCGAGAATTTCCGCGCGGTCCGGCACCGATTCGTCTTCATCGACGGAAAACGCGCCCAACCGGTCGGCGAAACGGTTGCGGTCTTCGTCGGTCGAGAGATAGGTGATGACCAGATTGCCTTCGGACGTCGTTACGTTTAACCGGATGCGGCCGTCTTTTTCGACGAATCGGGTTTTCACGCTGCGGGGCGTCAGTTCGTCGCCCCGGTTCAATACCGTTGCCAGTTCATGCCAGACGCTGGCCTTGAAGCGCGCTTCCAGATCCAGGCCGCCCTTCCCGGATGAATTTTTTTCAACGGCCTTGAACAGGGCTTTCAGATGGTCGCAGGTCCGGTTCTTTTTGTTTTTCCGTTTTCCGGTTTGCTGGCAGGTACAAAATTGCTGGCTCGGCCGGCCCTCCACATAAAACGCCACCCCCGGATGAGAATCATCGACCGAGGGCATGCGGGCCATGGCATTTCTGTGAAATTCGATTGCGGAATCGGTCATGAAATTCAATACCTCGCTGTGAAGTTCGTACCCGGTGTACGGGTTCGGCGCCATTGTGTCAAGGTTACCGGTCGAGGGATTAATGAACTATGAGAAAAAAAGATTATACAAACCTTGAAGGCAGCCACCTAATAAAAAACAAACAAACGTCTGACACATTCACTCGAAATATCGTTATCGGTCTAAATGCCATTCAACCGACTCGAGAATAACCCATCAAACTTTACTTTTATCGACCCAATCGATGAGGAGGAAAAACATGTACAAACGATTGATATTCACCTTACTTGTGGCTGTGTTGCTGTTCGGCGGGTCCGCGGCCAAAGCCCTGGCCGCCACCCGCTTCGCGGTTTTCGCCGATCCGCACTACTACGACAACGCATTAGGCACCGAAGGCGAAGCCTTTGAAGCGTATCTGGCCGGAGACCGCAAGCTGATCCGGGAAAGCGAGGCCCTGGTGCAGGCCGTGGTCGAGCAGATCCTCGCCGCCCACGCCGAAAAGCCCCTTGATTTCGTCATCGTCCCCGGCGACCTGACCAAGGACGGTGCTTTGAGCAGCCACCTGGAATTCGCCGCCTACCTGGCGGAAATCGAAGCGGCCGGCATCCCGGTGTTCGTGTGCCCGGGCAACCACGACATCAACAACCCCCATGCCTATTCCTATGATGGGGATACGGCCACCGCGGTGGACAATGTGTCTCCCGAGGCGTTCGCTTCCATTTACGGAGCCTTTGGCTATGGCGAGGCTCTATCTTACGATCCGAATTCTCTGAGCTATGCCGTCGAGCCGGTGCCGGGGATCGTTCTGCTTTCCCTGGATTCCTGCAAGTACGCCGACAACATCGCCAACGGCTCCCCGGAAACCGGGGGCGCCTTTTCCGACGAGACCCTTGACTGGGCCGTGGCCCAAATCGGGGCGGCCAAAACGGACGGCAAGCAGGTGATCGCTTTCCAGCATCACGGACTGGCGGAGCATTACATCGGCCAGAGCGATTCGTTCTCCGAATATGTCATCGATAACTTTGCAACCGTTTCCGCGGCCCTGGCCGACGCCGGCCTGAAGCTGGACTTCAGTGGGCACTACCACGCCAACGACATCACCATGACCACCGGCAGCACGGATGACGCTGTCTTGTACGACATCGAAACCGGCTCGCTGGTGACCGCGCCCTGCCCCTATCGCATCGTCACCCTGCACGGCAAGAATGCCGCCCAGGTGGAAACCCGCTACATCACCGAGATCGACTACGACACCGGCGGGGTGAGCTTTCCCGAGTACGCCCGGGGTTATTTATACGATGGCCTGCTGGGTATCGCCCAATACTCGCTGGAAAATCAATACGGTCTGAATGCCGCGACAGCCGACTACCTGGCGCCCTATGTGGCCGACGCCTTCGCCGCCCACTACGCCGGCGACGAACAGCCGGACGACGGAACCCAGGCCCTGATCCTGGGGTTTCTGAGTGATACAAATGCCACCACCCAATACCTGGGGCAGATGCTCTATACCCTGTGGACCGACCTGGCCCCCACGGACAACCGCGCCCTGATCCCCCTCGATCCCAAGGTTGCGCTGAGCGTGCTGGGCACCTATGCCAGCGGCTTATTTGGCGAGAGCAGCGCCGAGATCGTGGCCTTCGATCCGGCAACCAAGCGCCTGTTTGTCTCCAACGCCGAACAGGACACCGTGGATGCGCTGAACATTGCCGATCCTGCCAATCCGGCGCAAGTATTCACCATCGACCTGTCGCCATACGGGGGCGGCGTCAACAGCGTGGCCGTAAATAACGGCATCGTGGCCGTGGCCGTTCAAGCGGAGGTCAAGCAGTATCCCGGCACGGTCGTTTTCTTCGATACCAACGGCCATTTTCTCAACCAGGTCACGGTCGGCGCCCTGCCGGATATGCTGACCTTCACCCCTGACGGCCGCAAAGTCCTGGTGGCCAATGAAGGCGAGCCCAGCAGCGACTACACCATAGACCCCGAGGGTTCGGTTTCGATCATCGACATCTCCCGCGGCATTCGCCGGGCCAGGGTCAAGACCGCCGGTTTCGAGAAATTCAACAAATGCAAGGACAAGCTGGTGGCCGACGGCGTGCGCATCTTCGGCCCCAATGCCACCGTGGCCCAGGACCTGGAGCCGGAGTACATTGCCGTGGCCGAGGACTCTTCCCAGGCCTGGGTGACCCTCCAGGAGAACAATGCCGTGGCCGTCTTGAACCTGCGCAGCGGACGCATCACGGACGTGCTGCCCCTGGGCGTCAAGGATCACGGCATGGCCGGCAACGGGATCGACGCTTCCAACAAGGACGACGCCATCAACATTGCCAATTATGACAACCTGTTCGGCATGTTCCTGCCGGATGCCATTGCGGCCTATGGCAACAAGGGCGGTCAGTACCTGGTGACGGCCAATGAGGGCGATGCCCGCGAGTATGACGCCTTTGTGGAAGAAGCGGAAGTGGGCGACCTGGATTTGAACCCTGAAGCATTCCCCGATGCCGACCCCGATGCCGAATCGATCCAGCACAAAACCAGGCTGGGAAAATTGAAAGTCACCACGACCTTGGGGGACCTGGACGGCGACGGAACGTATGAAGAGTTATACGCTTACGGCGCACGTTCGTTCAGCATCTTCACCCCCACGAAAAGGGGCCTGCGCCTGGTTTTCGACAGCGGTGACCAGCTGGAGCAACTCACCGCCGCGGCCCTGCCCTTCGACTTCAACAGCACCAACGATGAGAACGACTCCTTCGACGACCGCAGCGACAACAAGGGTCCCGAACCCGAGGGGCTGACCTTGGGCGAGATCGACGGCCGGACCTACCTGTTCCTCGGCCTGGAGCGGGTCGGCGGCATCATGGTGTACGACATCACCGATGCCCAAAGCCCCGAATTCGTCCAGTACATCAACAACCGCGATTTCGACGCCGAAGATATCGAAGATGCCGGCGATCTGGCCCCCGAAGGGCTGGTCTTCATTCCGGCTTGTAAAAGCCCCACCGGCGACAATCTGCTGGCCGTTGCCAACGAGGTCAGCGGCACCACGACCGTTTACAAAATCGATGTGGAAAAACGCCGGCCCCATTGCAGCCGTGGGCATCATCGCTATTTTTTCTGGAAATAGCAGCGGCTTTCCCGTATGTCCAACCAAAGGCAGGGCCCCATGCGGGCTCTGCCTTTTCTGTCCATGATTCAGTTCATGCGTGCCGTCTGAGATCGATTTCATTTAACAGAATTCTAATTTGATTTCTTTTGCCCCCCATTATAGCAATTGCACAGATACCTCAACGTTCAATGAGTAATTCGGAATTCAAATATAAGACAAGTTATTCTGAGAACCTCGCTGACCCGCCATTCCTTCCGGGGACCAGGAGACTCGGCGATAAATATATTTTGTAATCTTCGCCGACTTTCTTGGCGCAGAACAACCGGCCCGCAATCAACTTTCAATTTTAACCAGGGAATCAAGGAGGTAAATGGTTGGCGTGACGGTATCGGGATAACGTTGTTAGCACTTTTATTTCAAAATTATTAGAATCATTAAGGAGGAAGAAAATGAACGTGGCAAAATTCGTAAGAAAAGGACGGTTCGTTCTCATCGGTGCGCTTGCGTGCACCCTTTGCGTGAGCGTCGCTTTCGCCGGCTCCGTGGCAAAGGGAAATAACGGTCATGGTTATTCCTACGGCAAGTTCCATCACGGCAAGTCCCATCACGGTAACACGCATTCCGGCAACTTGCCCAAATACGTATTCTACTTCATCGGTGACGGCATGGCCAATGTACAGGTTCATGCCGCCGAAGCCTATCTGGCCGCCCTCGTTGAAGATGATGCCACTGCCGGCAGTGAAAAAGCCCAGCTTCTGAACATGAGTCTTTTTCCGGTGCAAGGCATGTCCACCACGTTTGCCGACAACCGCCTGATCACCGACTCCGCGGCTGCCGGAACGGCCCTGGCCTGTGGTCAGAAAACCACTGTAGGTGTAATCTCCCAGACTCCTGACGGCAACTCCATTGCCACACTTGCAGAAAAAGCCAAAGCAAGAGGCATGAAAGTAGGCATCCTGACGTCTGTTACCATCAACCATGCCACTCCTGCCGTTTTTTACTCCCATAACACGTCCCGCAACAACTACCAGGAGATTGCCGAAGATCTGGTCAACTCGAATTTCGATTTCTTTGGCGGTGGGTTCTGGAACAAAGAAGCCAACATTTCCGTTGAAGAGGCTGCTGTTGAAAACGGATTCACCATCACCACCAACCTTTCGGATCTCGAGGCCGTTGAAAACGGCGCCAGGGTTATCGCTTTTGACGCAGCCCAGGGTGACACTCTCGAAGGCACCCATGTTGGCGCCCTGCGTTATGAAATGGACCGCGGTTACGTAAACGGCATGTCCCTGGCCGATTTCACCGAAAACGCCATCCGCATCCTGGACAATAAGAACGGTTTTTTCATGATGGTTGAAGGCGGCAAGATCGACTGGGCCTGCCACGCTAATGACGCCCGCGCCGCCATCGATGACACCATCGCTTTCGATGACGCCATTGCCAAGGCTGTCGCGTTTTACAACCAACATCCCAATGAGACCCTGATCGTTGTTACCGGCGACCACGAGTGCGGTGGTATGACCATTGGCTGGGCGGGTACCGCCTACGATACGTTCTTTGAAATTCTGCAAAAACAGACCATGTCTTTCGAATTTTTCAACAACACGGTCCTGTCCACTTATATGGCGGGTGACGAAGTTTTACCGGAAGATATTGACACCGCCATGTGGCAGATCATTTACGATAACTTCGGTCTTGACGGCGCCGGTCTGTCTTCCAATACCGATGACGATCTGACCGATTATCAGATTTCCCAGCTTGAAGATGCATTTGACCGTACCGTGGCGGGAACAGCCATCACCGGCTCCGAGGAAGACGGCCTGCTTTATGGCGGTTACGAAGCTCTGACCGTAACCCTTACCCACGTTCTCAACAACAGGGCCGGCATTGACTTCACCTCCTACTCCCATACCGGCGTTCCTGTGATGGTACTGGCCAAAGGCGAGAACTCCGAGTTGTTCGACGGTTTTTATGACAACACCGACGTCGCTCTGAAGATCGCCCAGGCCATGGGTGTAAATCTCGATTAGACGTAAATATCACAAAATAGTTAATCAGGGGGACGCCCTTACAGGGTGTCCCCTTTTCCTTTTCCACCGAAAAATTCGAACAGGAACCGATTATGCCCTTGTCCAGGCGACTTGTTTACAACGCCGACTTTATGGTCGTAATGTTTTTTGCTTTGCTCTGTATCATATTGCTCCTGATGCCCACCGGGTTCGAAAACCGTCGGCCGCTAACCTCCCACTACGAACGCGCACGGGTGCTCACGGTGGACAACAGCGATGTTCAGCAGACCGGAATCATCCGAGTCGGTACCCAGCGAATGACCGTCGAAATTTTAGGGGGATCGTTCAAAGGCCAGAAAACCATCTGTGACAATCATCTCAAGGGCAAAATGGAGTTGGACGAAATCTACGCACCGGGGCACACGATCCTGCTTGAATTCGCCGTCAGGGACGGCAAAATCGGCCCGGCCTTCAGCCGCGGCCACTATCGCATCCACATCGAATTTATTCTTCTCGGCCTGTTCGCCCTGGTGCTTGCCGCCGTTGGCGGCTGGACCGGTTTCAAAGCCTTGCTCTCCTTTTTGTTCTCGGCGTTGATGCTCTGGAAAGTCATGGTACCGGTATTTCTCAAAGGCTACGATCCGATCTGGGTCTCTCTCGCCGTGGTCGCCGGCCTGACCGCCGCAATCGCCTTTCTGGTGGGCGGCCTGACCCGCAAGGGGCTGGTGACCTTTTTGGGCGCTTTTCTCGGCCTCTGCCTGACCTGTGCGCTGGCGCTGCTCTTCTCCAGGGGATTCAAGATTCATGGGGCGGTGCGGCCGTTCGCCGAGACCTTGCTCTATTCCGGCTACTACCACCTGAACCTGACGAGGATCTTCCTGGCCGGCATTTTCATCGCCGCGTCCGGCGCGGTCATGGACCTGTCCATGGACATCGCCGCATCATTGCACGAAATCAGCCAGAAAAAACCGGACGCCACCCGGAGGGAATTGATCGCTTCCGGCATGGCAGTTGGGCGGTCGGTGATCGGCACCATGACCACGACCCTGCTTTTGGCCTATTCAGGCGGATACATCACCATGATGATGCTGTTCATGGCCCAGGGAGTCCCGCTGGTCAATATCTTCAATCTACATTACGTAGCGGCAGAGGTGATGAACACCATCGTGGGCAGCTTTGGTTTGGTCACCGTAGCGCCCTTTACTGCCCTGGTAGGCGGGTTGGTCTACGGCAGGCCTTTGAATAAGGAAAAAGCGGCAGAACGCGTCACGCCTCAACCAGGAAGCAGTAGCCCTGTCATTGCGGGCAAATAACGGGCAGGTTGTATTCCAGTTTGAAAAATGGTGTGCGGAAAAATGTGGCGGGCCTTCCGCAAAGCTTATCGGTGGAAACCGGTTAGCAATTATCCGATTGCCGGCATTAGAATCGTTCTTGAAAAAAACGTACCCGTTCCCGGGTTGAAATGCCCAATGTTCCGCAACTTCCTGATCGGTAAGCGTTTACAGGGTGCCGCAGATGTGAGGCGCCGGGCACGCCGACGTATTGGTCATACTTCAAGTGCCCGGGAACAAAGAAGATGCGGTACCCTGTGAACGCTTACAAAAAAACAGCCGGGACTACGAATCCATCTTATCGAGATCCGAAGAAAGCTTCCGGACAGATCGGGTGAATTCGGTCTTGAATTGTTTCTCTTCCTGGTTGGTGAATTCTTTGAAATCAAGCAGATCCAGGGAACGGACGATGTTCAGCAGGTCCAGAAGGCAAGATTCCGCAAGGGAACCGCAAGCGGCCATCCGGTCTTCCCTGTTTCCGCTTTTTCCGGGCAGGGAAGCTGTGTATTTTTCCGGATCGGCCTGAAAACGAAGGGTGACGATTGCCGTCAGAAGGCGGAACAACGCATCCACACGGTCCGTCCGGATCAGGGTGGGAGAATGGAAGAACGAACGTTTTTCCTCCACGCTTACGTCGGCCCGTTCGAGATACAATACCTTTTTAAACCAGTTCATGGTGTAAGCAATGGTGTCTTCCCTGGACCAGTTACCCTTTTCCCAGGCATGGGCGCGGACCGCCTTTGTGATCTCCTCGATGCAGATTTTATACGTCTCGTAGTTGAAACTGCCCAGCAAGGCGCCATCCTGGAAAATATCGATGCCCATCCGGTGTGCGTATTCGGAAATTTCTGCGCACAGGATACGGCTTTCCTTGCCGGGCCTTTGGATAATGATTTTATAGGACGGCTTATCCTTGTCGATTCTTACCAATTCTTCCATGGCATCGGCGGGGGGAAGAATCAAAGCGGCTGCAGGAGGGGGCAGAAAGGCGGCCCACAATCCCGGACTTAAGTCTACACGGGCCAGGACGGACTTGAATATCGGGAGGTCCTGCTCTTCCAGAGCACTGACAGGCGTTAACTTCCCCTTTTCCAGCCGCGGAATGAAAAGGGCCATGATCTCTTCCAGAGCGGCCTGCCACCGGGCACTTCTCGGGTCTTTGTTTTCCTGCTCAATCCATCGCGTCACTTTTGATGTCATCCGTTCCATTGCGTGCGCTGCCCCCCTTTTCTATTTTCAAAAAATATCGCCGGGATCGATTTCATAGCATAGACGCCTTCCGCGGACAATTTGAAACAGGGTGATCGCATGTAGATTTTTTCAAATAGAATAATCCAATAATTCAGCACATCACACACAATACAACCAGTCAAGGAAGATGTCATAGTAAGGGTGGCCGGCCGGTCGCCACTACATGCACCCCGGCGGCTCAGGCAGAAAATGCGGCCAAAGGTACGATCAGAAAGGAAGGGGACGGCTCGTCATGCGACTGGAAAACCGGGCAAAATGTGGTGTCGGGATTTGTGGATGCTACAACGATTCAATCGGAAATCGATTGGCATCTATCCATTCTTGCCGCCGCCCGCCATTTCGAGCAGCCGTTTGACGCTCTGGGCGGCCAGGTAATCGAAGAATTTGAGAAAGGCAACCGATCCGAGAAGGACAATCAATCCAGCAATTAGGCCGGCAATGGGGAAATGGAAATCCATGTGTCTGAAAAGGCTCCGAAATTCAAGTCATCAACTATTATCGCTCAATATTTTGGCCATCTTTTCATGCTTATGTTAGCAAATGATTAGCAAATGGCGGTTTTTGGAATTTCAAAATTTTACACCCCTCCAGACCGCCGGCATTCGCGGCAGCACCTTCCAGACAGAACATAACCATTTGTTTTTTTGAAGATATTTAGTTTCTGTGAAAACGCAATTAAATTAACGTGTTGTGTCAAAAATGGAATTTTCGCTTTTGGAAAATGATTTTCCTAACATTTTCCTAACATTTTGCAGATAGATTCCGATACCAAACTATTAACCGCACCTAGAGCTGGCTAAAAATCGTTTCAATATTCGTTTTGCCAGTCCAAATAAATATGGCGGTCATGTGCAAAGGAGTTCGTATGATTTCCGAAAATTGCAGAATCGACGAATTTGTGGAAACAGTTAAAAACAAAACCCCCTGGGAAGCGCTTTCCCGGGCCGTTGAAGAGGCCAACCGGGCCGACCGCATGGCGTATCGGTCCGAACAAAAAGCGGATTTCCAGGCCTATTCGCGCCAGTTGAAGCGCCTGATCGGCTATCTGCGATACACGGTTACCCCCCGGCGCCCCCGGGACAAAGCCTATCAACTGTATATGCAGCACTGGGGCGCTGCCCAAAACGTGCATCTGGACCTGTTGACCGAACAGCCGGTGGATCGCGCCATGCCGTCCATGCACTGAGTCCAGCAGCCCAACGCCGCCGTATCGCCATTCCGAATCCGCCGGGAATTGTTCGCTTGACCTGCCGCAATGTTCAATTCCCGGCGGAGGTCCATATTTTTCTATTGCCCGCACCCTTCCATATGTGCTTTGTTTTTCACCGCATCGCTTCTTCAGCATTGTAATCGAAAGGGTTTGGTTCGCATGTTGACCAGCAACCGCTTCGCCGCCATCGACATCGGCTCCAACGCCGTCCGCCTGCTGCTTTCCGAGGTGTTCGAAACGCAAAACGGCCCCTATTTCCGGAAAATCTCCCTGATCCGCATGCCCATCCGCATGGGCAAGGACGCCTTCATCAACAAAAGAATCTCAAAGGACAACGCCAATCGACTGCTCAACACCATTCAGGGTTTCAAAGCCCTGGTGGCCGCCTATCGCCCTTTGGATTTTCGGGCCTGCGCCACATCGGCCATGCGCGAGTCCAGCAATGGAGCCAAGATTAAAAACCGGATCAGGGAACAGACCGGGGTGGATATCCAAATTATCAGCGGCAAGGAAGAGGCCCGAATCATCTTTGCCAACAACCCCTGGACCCATCTGGCCGAAGGCCGCGCCTGGCTGTTTATCGACGTCGGCGGCGGCAGCACGGAAATCACCATCCATTCCAGCGGCAAAACGGTTTCCCGATCCTTTGAAATCGGCACCATTCGACTGATGGAGGACCTGGTAAAAAAGGATCATTGGAAAGAGCTGAAATCGTGGATTCAGCGCCATACACGCTCTTTTTCCAGCATCGACGCCATCGGCAGCGGCGGCAACATCAACAAGATCATCAAGCTGGCCAAATGCACGGACGATAAAACCATTACCCTGGCCAAAATGAAAAAAGTCCGCACCAACCTGAATTTTTTCTCCTTCGATGACCGCATCACCAAACTCGGGCTGAAGCCCGACCGCGCCGACGTTATCATGCCGGCCATGAAAGTCTATCTGTCCGTGATGAAATGGGGCGGCATCCACAGCATCTCCGTGCCGCAAATCGGTCTGGCCGACGGGCTGGTGCGCATCATGTACCGCGAATACATTCGATCGCGGACGAGCCGCATGGACAGGAACGGAGAAAAATCCCCGACGTCGGCATCCGGGAAGCGCCAAACACGATCCACGAAAAACCGGTCCACATCCGACGCAGGCCGCTCGCGAAAGGAACGATCATGACCGATCACAGGCATACCTTTCCCGATTCAAACGCACGCGATGCCCTGGTCAATAAGTTGGCGGATCGTTTTTTCGGCATCCGCGAAACGTCATCCGCTGATTCGTTCGAAGTCCTGGATACCTTTGACTGGCGTCTGTTCACAAAGGGCTGGCTGATGATCAGGTCCGCGGATGCGTATCGGACCATCGACATCCACACCGGTCGGTACGTGGACACCTTGGCATTCAAATCCGGAAAACGACCTACTTTCGCCTGGGATTTTCCCGAATCGGAGCTGTCCAAAGCGCTCGAGCCGGTCATGGAGATGCGGGCCCTGATGCCCCTGGGCAGGGTCGAGTGCCAGTGCATCCGGCATGAGCTGCTCAACAACGATGAAAAAATCGTTGCCCGTCTGGCGATAGAGACCTATCGCCTCGACACCGGAGAGGCGGCCATCGAACACTGCCGGATCGAGCCGGTGCGCGGCTATGCCAAGGATACGAAACTGGTGTTGGCCTGTCTGCGGGAAATGGGGCTGGAGCCGGCCCGTCAGTCGGCGGTGTTGACCTTGCTGGAGAAAAATGGATTTTCTCCCGGAGCCTACAGTTCCAAAGTCGATATCGCACTTAAACCCGAGATGCCTGCCGCCGAAGCCGTCCGGTGCATCATGCAGCAACTGGTCGCGGTGATGCACCAGAATCTGCCCGGCGTACGCGAGGATATCGACAGCGAATTTTTACACGACTTTCGCGTGTCCGTGCGGCGGGCCCGCTCCCTGCTCGGCCAGATGAAAGGCGTGCTGGATGCCCGCACGACGGCCGACCTGACAACCCGATTGAAGGATATGGGCGCCGCTACAGGAAACCTTCGGGACCTGGACGTCTACCTGCTGAAAAAAGACGCATACACAAAGATGGTTCCCGACGACCTCAAGCCTGGCGTTGCCCGGCTTTTCAGCGCCCTTCAACAAAGGCGACGCTATGCAAAAACCCGTATGGTCAAACGCATGGCAACTGCTGAATTTGCCTCGGACATGAAGGTTCTGGATGCATTCGTCCGATCGGATCGCCCGGCCGAATCCGAAGCACCCGCCGCCAACCGCCCCATCGGCGAGATGGCCAGGGAAGCGATCGACAAACGCTATCGGCGGATCGTCAAAAAAGGCCGCAAGATTACGGCCGCAACTCCGGATGAAGAACTGCATCGCCTGCGCATCGACTGCAAGAAGCTGCGCTATCTGCTCGAATTTTTCACGTCCCTGTTTCCCGAGGATCAGATGAAGATCCTGATCAAGCAGCTCAAACAGCTTCAGGAGAATTTGGGCGACTTCAACGACCTTTCCGTTCAGCAGGAATTTCTCACCGACTATCTTCAGGGGGTAGCCCCCAAGTCGCCCCAGGAAATCCTTCTGGCGGCGGCCATCGGCGGCCTGATCACCCGGTTGAAAATCGAACACCAGCAGGTCCGTTCCCAATTTTTAAGCGTGTTCACCGGCTTCGATGACATGGAAAACCGTAAACGCTTCAAAACGCTATTTGCCTGACAGGAAACCATCGTGAAAACCATAGCCCTCTACAGCATCAAGGGCGGTGTCGGCAAAACAGCCGCCTGCGTCAACCTGGCCTATCTGGCTGCCACCGAGGCACGAAAGCCGACCCTGCTGTGCGACCTGGACCCCCAGGGAGCGTCCACCTTCTATTTTCGCATTCAGCCCAAGCCAAAGCACAACAGCCTCAGATTCCTGAAAGGGGGCAAACGCATCGACAAGGCCATTCGCGGCACCGATTTTCCGGGACTGGATCTGCTTCCGGCCGATCTCTCTTACCGCAACCTGGACATTGAGCTGAACGGATTTTCCCATTCGCGCCGGCGATTGAAACGCCTGCTGTCCCGATTCGATGGGGAGTATACGTATATCTTTTTGGACTGCCCGCCCAACATCACCCTGGTGAGCGAGAATATCTTCGAGGCGGCGGACATCATTCTGCTTCCCATGATTCCAACCACCCTCTCCATGCTGACCTACCAGAAACTGTTCTCCTTTTTCAAAGAAAGCGGCCTGGATGAGGGCAAGCTGCATCCTTTCCTTTCCATGGTGGAACCCCGCAAACGCATGCACCGCGACATGGTCCGGGAAATGATGGCCAACGGGGTCAACCTGATGAATGCCTTTATCCCTTACAATGCCGAGGTGGAGCAGATGGGCTTTCATCGTGCGCCCCTGGTCCACTATCGCCCGGGCTGCACTGGCGCCAGGGCCTTTGCCAATCTTTGGCGGGATGTTAAAACCCGGCTGAAATAGGAAACAAACCATGGGAACTGAAATCGAACGCAAATTTCTCGTCGACCGCCTGCCGCCGGACTTTGAAAATCTCACCGGCAAGACCATCCGCCAGGGGTACGTCATCGACGCTGCCGGAGGCATCGAACTGCGGGTCCGGCAGAAACAGAAGGCCTATTATCAAACCGTCAAAATGGGCGAGGGGCTTTCCAGAACGGAGATCGAAATCGAGTTGTCGCCGGATCAGTTCAACCGGCTCTGGCCTTACACCGACGGACGCCGGGTAAGCAAAACCCGCTACACCTTGCCGGTAGGCGGCCATACCGCCGAACTGGACTGTTTCAACGGAAACCTGGAGGGGTTGCTGCTGGTGGAAGTAGAGTTCGCCTCCGTAGACGCGGCGCGGGATTTTGTACCACCGGACTGGTTCGGCCGCGACGTGACCGAGGACAGGCGCTACAAAAACAAACACCTGGCGGTCCACGGCATTCCCGGGAGTTGAGCGGCATGATGGAGCTGTTCGACCAGGCCGGCGCGATCCCCTATCGCATCTTGGATGACGCCATCGAGGTGCTTCTGATTTCCACCAGCAGCGGCAAAAATCTCACCATCCCCAAGGGATTGATCGACCCCGGCTACAGCGCCACCGAAACCGTGGTGAACGAAGCCTATGAGGAGGCAGGCATCAAAGGCCGCCTGCTGACACCGGCTATCGGCGCCTATGAATTCGAGAAATGGGGCGGGAGGTGTCGGGTTGACGTTTTTGTCATGGCGGTCAACCGGCAACTGGAGGTCTGGCCCGAAGGATCCGTACGCCGGCGGGTCTGGTTCGACTACCACGAGGCCGCCCGGCGGGTCAAGCATGCCGACCTCGGAGATCTGATTTTGAAGCTGCCGGCCTTTCTCAATCGGCCGCAGCCCTGAAAAAGTACCAAACGGGCCATGGGCGATCCCGGACGCACTTGTTAAGATTTAAATTGCATCCGGCAATCACCGGTTGCCGGCCGTCTATCCAGCTAACAATTCGGCGAAACATGGTTAATGCCGATCATCACTTGACCAACACATCCAATCCAGTCTATTTAAAACCATTGGGAATCGTTAACCGTTCCTCCTTCCTTGTTCCAAGTCCTTGCAATTTTGCTGAAAAGTGTACTGCGCAAAATTGATCCCAATGCCATGCGAATTTGGCGCCCCCTTCAGCAATGATGAAAGAATCCCATGCTGGATGGGAGCGGCAAAAGTGCAGGCTACAGTCCGGCGAGCCAGCGGGAGCAACTTCATCTCGCTGGCATGTGCAAAAAGATTTGTTCGACTGAATCAGAACGTTTCGGATCGATTGGCTCAGCCTATCTCGACAGGTTGATCCTTCGGCGTACAATATATCGTAACACATCAATTATACTGAGATTGCAATCATCCCAAGATTGCCTTGAGGGCTGTATTGGGGGTGCATATCGAGGATGAACGATGATTCTTGCCGGAGTCAAACTGACGCTTTTGGGGATGACGGTAGTTTTCTTATTTCTGATCATTCTGGTTCTGGCCGTCAAACTTTCCTTCCGCTTCCTGTCGGCAATAAGCGCCAGAGAACTCTTTGAAATTGAAGCCGCTGCATTGAAAAAAAAGAGACGGCCGGTTGTAAAAACGGACGACGCTGTGCTGGTTGCTGTGATCAGTGCGGCAATCGCCGCGCATCGTTCCCGTACCATGCTGGCCAGGTAAAACCGTTCGACTTTTCATTTATGATATTCCGGGGAGATAGTGAGTTATTATGAAAAAAATCCGTTTTATGGACACCTCACTGCGTGATGGATTTCAGTCGGTATTCGGCGCCCGTGCGTTGACCGATGATTTCATTCCTGCCGTTGAAGCGGGCGTTCATGCTGGGATTGAGCACATGGAAGCCGGCGGCGGCGCTCGTTTTCAAGCGCTGTTTATGTATTGCGGAGAGTCGGCCTTTGACATGATGGACCGCTTTCGCGCGGCCGCCGGGCCGGAAACTCATCTTCAGACCCTGGCCAGGGGAATTAATGTGGTTGCGCTTTCGGCACAACCAAAAGATATGATCGACCTGCATGCCAGGATGTTTAAGAAACACGGCATGACCCACATCCGTAATTTCGATGCGCTGAATGATATTCGCAACCTTATTTATTCGGGTCAATGCATCACCAATGCCGGGCTGCACCACCAGGTGGTAATCAGCATGATGGAGCTTCCACCGGGATGCTCGGGGGCGCATGATGCGCAGTTTTACATCAAAACACTCAGGGAAATCCTGGATTCGGGGCTGCCCTTCGATTCCATCTGTTTCAAGGATGCGTCAGGGACATCCAACCCCAAAAAGTTCTATGATACGATCAAAGCCGCGCGTGCAATTGTCGGTGACGACACGATCATATGGGCCCATACACATGAGACCGCCGGCGTTGGCATCACTCAATATAAGGCGGCTATCGAGGCCGGTTGCGACGGCGTAGACCTGGCCCGTTCCCCCCTTTCCGGAGGGACCTGCCAGCCGGACATGCTGTCGCTGTGGCACGCACTGAAAGACACGGATTACACCCTGGATATCGATGTTTCTAAAATCATGGCTGCTAACCGTGTGCTCCAGGATTGCCTGCAAGACTATTTCTTTCCCCCCGAATCCCAGAAGGTATCATCTGAAGTCATTCTATCGCCCATGCCGGGCGGCGCACTGACGGCGAACACCATGATGATGCGGGATACCGGGACGCTTGATCTCTACCCGGACGTTATCGAAGCCATGTCCGAATGCGTAGCCCGTGGCGGGTTTGGCACCTCGGTGACCCCCGTCTCGCAATTTTACTTTCAACAGGCCTATGCCAACGTCACCCAGGGCGCATGGAAAAAAATAACCGACGGCTATGGCAAAATGGTGTTGGGCTACTTCGGTCGCACACCCGTTGCACCGGACCCGGAAATCGTCCGGCTTGCCGAAGAACAGATCGGCAAACCGGTGTTCAAGGGCGATCCCCTGGATGTACTCGAACCCGGCATTCCAAAAGCCAGGCAAATCCTTGAAAAAGAAGGTCTGCCTCTCACGGACGAAAATATCTTTATCGTAGGCGCATTGGCGACGCCGGGCGGCAACAAGGGGCTGGATTTTTTGAAAGGCAAAAAGCCCATCAATGTCCGCAAGATCGGCGCCGAGAGCGAGGAGCCGGCACAGAAGCAGGCGTCAGCCACGGCGCCAGCGGCCGCCAACGAACCGGCCGACTACACGGTGACCGTGGAGGGTAAGGTTTACCAAGTCACGGTGGAGTCAACGACCGGAGAAGTTAGAACAGTGTCACCGACGCCAGCCGCAAAACCGGACAACGCGGTTGAAGTCAAGGTCAAACTGCAGGGGATTGTGAGTGAAATTTATGTGGCCGTCGGTGATCACGTAAGCCGTGGCGACACGCTGGTGTTGCTGGAGGCCATGAAAATGGAGACGCCGGTGGTAGCTCCTTGCGATGGGAATGTGGCGTCCATCGAGGTGGAAAAAGACGACGTCGTCAAACCGAACCAACTGGTTGCGACCATTGCTTAGTACACCTGTTCGGGAGAGATAGCATGTACAAAAACAATTGGGCCGTCCGTCTTGTAATGGCTGCCTTTCTGCTGGTGATCCCCGTCTCAGCCATTGCAGGCGGTCAAACGGCGCAAGCGGCACCCGTGCATCAAGAGTTGCCCCCCATGGGAACCATGATCTCCGAATTTGCCAGATCAACCGGGCTGTATGGCTTCCTTAACCCGGCTTATGGCCAATGGAGCCAAGGGATCGGCAGCCTGTTGATGATCGGCGTGGGATTACTGATGCTGTTTCTGGCCATCCGCAAAGGATTTGAGCCCTTGCTGCTGGTCCCGATGGGTTTTGGATGTTTGCTGGCCAATATCCCCCTAGCGGGCATCACCGAACCAGGGGGAATTATCTACTACATCTATAAAATCGGCATCACGACCGGCGTCTTCCCCCTGATCGTGTTCATGGGCGTCGGCGCCATGACCGATTTCGGCCCCATGATCGCCAACCCCAAAACCGCCCTTCTGGGTGCCGCCGCCCAGTTCGGCATTTTCAGCACACTCATCGGTGCGTTGATTTTGACGGAGATCGTCCCCGGAATTCATTTCGATCTTTTCGATGCGGCATCCATCGGTATCATCGGCGGCGCTGACGGTCCCACGGCGATCTTTCTGGCCAGCCAGCTCTCTCCCGACCTTTTGGGCGCTATCGCCGTGGCAGCCTACTCTTACATGGCCCTGGTTCCCATCATTCAGCCACCGATCATGCGCGCCCTCACCACGCCGGCCGAGCGCAAAATACGCATGGACCAACTGCGCTACGTGGGAAAAGTTGAAAAAATCGTTTTCCCACTGATCGTCCTTGGGTTGTGCATCCTGCTGCTGCCCTCGGCCGCACCGCTGATCGGCTTTTTCATGTTTGGCAACTTGATGCGCGAATGCGGCGTGGTCGACCGCCTGTCCAAAACAACGCAAAACGCCCTGATCAATATCGTCACGATTTTCCTTGGTCTGGGTGTGGGCTCGCGGTTGTCCGCAGAGAACTTCATTCGTTTGGAAACGATTGGAATTCTACTGCTGGGGATCATTGCCTTCAGTATCGGAACGGCATCCGGAATACTTATGGTCAAGCTCATGAACCAGTTTTCGAGTAACAAGATCAACCCGTTGATTGGCTCCGCCGGTGTATCGGCGGTGCCCATGGCAGCACGGGTCAGCCAGAAAGTAGGAATTGAAGAAGATCCCGAGAATATGCTGCTGATGTCTGCCATGGGGCCCAACGTTGCCGGTGTGATCGGATCGGCTGTAGCGGCCGGCGTGCTCCTTACCTTGAAAAATTTAGTGGTCTGAGCGCGCCCATTTTTGCTATGCGAATCGACAACCTTTCGTTAATCTCGACAATCAGGACTATCGGAGTGAAAAAATGACTATACGCGTGCTCATGGTTCGAAAAATGCCCCGCTTGTTTGGCGGCATGGAAGCTGATCTGTTACCCCAATTGGTGCCCCTGCTGGAAGATGCCAGAGAGTTGGCATTTCGACAGCCCGGGTATATCTCAGGGGAAACCATGCGCAACATTTCAGACCCGTATGAATACCTGGTGATCAGCACCTGGAAATCAATCGAAGATTGGGAGCGCTGGTTTGCCAAGCCGGAACGAAAAGAGATCGAAGGAAAGATCGATTCCGTTTTAGGGGTGCCGACCGAATACAGGGTCTATTCCTACGATTAGGTCGCCTTGAAATCAATGCCCTTCTGTGCGGATTTCAATTTAAATGAGAGGTCCATTTCATGACCATTTATGCAAAAGACGTGATGTCGACCGATTTTGAAACAATCCATGAAAATGCACCCATCGAAGATGCCATCGATATGATTCTAAACGGAAAGGTGAGAAAGACGGGCCATAAAAATATCAGTCTCATTGCCCTGGACGATTATGGCCAGCTGGCCGGCGTTATCAGCATGTATGATATTCTTTATCACCTGAGGCCTGACTTTCTGAATTATAATTTCGGTGCTGAAGCGGATGCTTTCACGTGGACCGGTCAATTGAAAGGACTGGTAGCTGCGCTAAAGGGCCAGAAAGTAAATCAATTGATGAGCCAAAACGTAATGGGCGCTTCTGTTGATGACCACATCATAGTGATATTAGACAAAATGATTAAAAATAAATACCGGCGTCTGCCTATCCTGGAAAACAATAAACCGGTCGGCGTCGTTTACATATCGGACGTCTATCACCACATCTTCACATCGCTGGAATAAAATCTCGGATGCGGATGTAACATTTGACCCTGTTTTTTTACAACTTACTTCTTTTTGGCTTTCTTTTTCGATTTGCTTTTTTTGCCTTTCTCTTCTTTCTTCTTGCCCTTCTTATCCTTTTTATCTTTCTTGCCCTTCGCCTTTTTGGGCTCGGATTTTTTCTCCCTGGTCTTCTTCGCTTTCTTTTTGACGACTTTCTTTTTGGCGGGTTTTGCCTTTTTGCCCACGGCCGACTGGGTAGCGGGCGCCTCGGTTGCCCCCGCTGCGGTCAACTGGCGGGCATGGTCGATGATCTGCTTGGCGCGGATAGCGCCAAAACCGGGAATGGCCGTCAGTTGTTCGATGGCGGCCGCGGACAGTTGTTCAGCGGTGGCAACGCCGGCTGCCGCCAGCTGTTCGGCGGAAGCCGGGCCGATTCCTTTTACTTTAAGCAAAGATGTGGGCATGGAAAATCCTTTCATTGGAAGATAGACGCCCTTTAAGCACAAGGGCGAAAGGGTTGGTGACGCCGATCAACAGAAAAGGCCGCGTGGCCTCATCCAACCATGCGGTCCAGTTTGTCCGGTTTGCACAAAGTGCCTTTCAACCGGGAAGAACGCAGGCATTTTTCACAAAAATACTTGGAATGGCTCAGAAGATCAATCAGTTCTTCGCCGTTCTTTTTGACATCTTCCTTTTTCCATTTGCACAGGGATTTTGTTTTCAGTTTCTTATCCATAGGGCCTCGCTTTCTTGCGGCTGCGGGCAACCGAAAGGCGTTTGCTGCGAGTATCGTTCAGCAAAGTGCTTATAGCGGCAACTTACGAATACTAATCATCGATATCCCTGCGATCAATGGAACGTTTTTCAACTACCGGCGCTTCAGCCCGTTTCCTTGTTATTCGGAAAATCGAACCGGCTGAATTCCAGGTTGTCCCGGCGGATCTGTCGCCAGGACGGTGCATCGAATCGCAGTTCAACCACGCCTGCGGTGGGAACATTGGCAATGAAATCGGGATAGAACCGGTTGGCCAGTTCGGTAAAACCGGGGTTGTGTCCCACCACCATCGCCTGCTGCCAGCCGTCGTCGAACCGAAGGACAATTTCTAGAATCTCCTTTGATGCGGCACCATACAGTTCGGGCATCGGACGGATAACCTCTTTTGGCAGATCCAGTCCTTTGGCCATGGCGGCCGCCGTGTCCATAGCGCGGCGGGCGTCGCTGCTGACGATGACATCGGGCTGCAGGCCCAATCGTTTCAACCGCCGGGCCATTTCCGGAGCGGCTTTCTTGCCGCGTTTGTTCAAGGGGCGTTGATGATCGCTCAGCCGGGCATCTTTCCAACTGGATTTGGCATGTCGCACAAGAAGCAGGGTTTTCATTTCTTGGCCTTGGACTTCTTTTTGCGTTTAGCGCGACCGGCATCAAGGGCCGACCCCCGGCCGGAAAGGCTGGGGTTGGTCATGAAGAACTGATGGGCGTTGAAGGGTTCCGGCTCGGTTGAACAGCGTCGATATCTGCCGTCCGGCTGGAGGATCCAGCTCTGTTCGTTGTCTCGCAAATTGGCCACCATGATCTGATCCAGCACCTGCCGATGCACCGTGGGGTTGTCGATGACCACCAGCGATTCGATGCGCCGGTCAATGTTGCGCGGCATCCAGTCGGCCGAAGAGATGTACACCTTGGCCTGGGGCGACGGCAGTTCCTGGCCGTTGCCGAAACAGGCGATGCGGGAATGCTCCAGGAATCGGCCCACAATGGATTTAACCTCGATGTTGTCGGACAGGCCGGGTACCTGGGGCCGCAAATTGCAGATGCCCCGGGCCACGATTTTGACGATCACCCCGGCCTGGGAGGCCCTGTACAGGGCGTCGATAATTTCCGAATCGACCAGCGAGTTGACCTTCACCCAGATGCCCGCCGGCCGGCCGGCCACAGCATGCGCGATCTCGTCTTCGATTCGTGCCATCAGAAAGGCGCGCAGGTTCAGCGGCGAGATCACCACTTTTTTCAGGTTGGGCGGCTTGGCGTAGCCCGTCATGAAATTGAAGATCTGCAACACATCGTCACAGATATCCGGATCGCAGGTGAAATAGGAAAGATCCGTGTAAATCCTGGCCGTCACGGGGTGGTAGTTTCCGGTTCCCAGATGGGCATAGGACTTGAGCATGTCGCCCTCTCTTCTCACCACCAGAGAGAGTTTGGCGTGGGTTTTGAGTTCCATGAACCCGAAGACCACCTGGGCGCCGCTGCGCTCCAGCTTCCTGGCGATGCCGATGTTGGCCTCCTCGTCGAAACGGGCCTTGAGTTCCACCATGGCGGTGACGCTTTTGCCGGCCTCGGCCGCCTCCACCAGTGCATTGACAATGGGCGAATCCTCGCTGGTGCGGTAGAGGGTCTGGCGGATGGCCACCACATTCTTGTCCTTGCTGGCCTGCCGCAGAAACTGGACGACCACGTCGAAGCTCTCGTAGGGATGATGAACCAGGATGTCCTTGGCCTGGATAGCCGCCAGGCAGTCCCCGCCGTAGTCCCGGATGCGTTCGGGAAACCGCGCTTCGTAGTGTGGGAAAAGCAGGTCGGGCCGTTCGTCGACCACCAGTTCGGCGATATCCGCGAGCCCGATCATGCCCTTGAAACAGAAAACGTCATGCTTGGGGACATCCAGCTGCGCCTGAATAAAATAGAGCAGATCGTCCGAAATGGCGTCGTCCACCGTGAGGCGGACCACGCTGCCCCGCCGCCTTCGCTTCAGGGCGCTCTCAAAGGTGCGCACCAGGTCTTCGGCCTCCTCGTCGATCTCCATTTCACTGTCCCGGATGACGCGGAAGATACCGTTTGAAATCAACTTGAACGACGGGAACAGCAGGTCCAGAAACATCAGCACGACTTTTTCCAGGGCGATGAAGCGAATTCCCCTCCCCGGCAGGCGGATGAAACGATCCAATTGGGCCGGCAGAATGACCAGGGCCACCAGGTTCTCTTCCTGGGCATCGCTTTCGAGTTCCAGAACGAGACCGAAGCCCAGATTGGGGATAAAGGGAAACGGGTGCGCCGGGTCCACGGCAATGGGGCTCAGTATGGGAAAAATGTTCCTCCGGAACTGGGTGGCCAGCCACTTCTTTTCGTATGCGCTAAGC
Organism: uncultured Desulfosarcina sp.; assembly: GCF_963668215.1. Lineage (NCBI taxonomy): Bacteria > Pseudomonadati > Thermodesulfobacteriota > Desulfobacteria > Desulfobacterales > Desulfosarcinaceae > Desulfosarcina > uncultured Desulfosarcina sp. The sequence goes on along the minus strand of NZ_OY764190.1, from coordinate 3,222,623 downwards.
TGCTCGGGGTCCAACACCCGGATGCCTTTTTTACTCATTTCCACCAGCAGCTCTTCGAAGCAGTCGTGCTGTTCCGCCGCCAGTTCCGTCACCTTTTCGGCGATGGCCCGCAGCTGCTGGGCCGGTGTCAGCTTGTCCGGGTTGACCCCCCTGACGCGGGAAGCCACCTGGCCCTTGAGGCCGGCCACACGGACCATGAAAAACTCATCCAGATTGCTGGCCGATATGGACAGGAAACGCAGCCGTTCGAGCAGCGGATGCGACGGGTTCATGGCCTCTTCGTACACCCGCCGATTGAACTCGAGCCAGGACAGTTCGCGGTTGATGAACCGACCGGGCTTGTCCCGGCCCACATCGCTGCCGATGTCCTCCTCATCCCATTTGTCTGTCAATGCGGTTACCGTTTCACTCATGGCATCGATTCCCGGTTGGGGTTGGCCTTTTCGATCTTTCCTTTTCATAACTGTAAATTATTAATTATATGAACCAAATGTTAGAATTTTGTTAGCTCCCGGCAAAGGGAGCCGAAAGACTTCTAAAGCCGATGCAAATATGATACGGGCGGCGCATGAATTTGCCGAGAAACCTTTCCAACCCCGTAATACGTGCATGGGCGTTGATCCTGCTGGCTGCTTGCGCACTGGCGCCGGTTGCCACAGCGGCACCCGCCACGCCCATGACCGATGAAGAAATTCACCACTACCGGGAAGCGACCGGCGCGTCTTCCAAAGATGCCTCCTGGCACCTGAGCCGGGGCGACACCCTGGTCCTCACTTACACTACCGCCACGGAGCGCCATGTGACCACGACAGGCCGCAGCTACCGGACCTTATGCTGGCAGGTCACCGATGCCGCCGCCGGAAACGACTTTGTTGCCCAACGAAAGGGCGACACCATTGTGATCGAGGGCACGTTCAAGGGTGAGCCGCTGGATAAAACATTAGACATCGACGACGCTCCCTGGTATCAGGCCACCTCTCTCTCCCTTCGTGGACTGATCGCCTCCGACGATTCGGAGCGCGTTTTCTGGACCATCCGACCCGACACCCTGACCCCGCATAAAATCAAGGCCGTCAAAAAAGAAATCGAAACCGCAACGTCCGAAGAAAACCCGAAAAGATTGCAACACATCCGCCTGCGGGCCACCGGCATGCTGGCCCCTTTCTGGAAAAGCGATTACTGGTTCGCCCTGCCCCGGGGAATCTTCCAGCGCTTCGAGGGGCCCAGCGGACCGCCGGGATCGCCGATAACGGTGGTCACACGGTTAGACAAATAAACTATAAATCCAATTAAGCCTTCCCTAGCTTAAACTAAATTTCGTTAATCGAATTCTAACCGTTTCCTAATCAACTTACAATCCACCAACGGTAGTTTCTCTTCTGATATCATTATCGACCTTCCATCATAATTCTTAAAACGGAAGTATTTTTCGGTGAACTTGAACCAGCTCAAAGCGCTGGATGCATTGGAACAGACCGGCTCTTTTTCGGGTGCGGCCGACCGGCTCGGTCTCACCCAGCCGGCGGTATCCATTCAACTTCGCAAACTCCAGGAACAGCACGGGGTCAAACTGTTCTGGCGATGCGGGCGGCACCTCGAATTCAGCACCCTGGGCAAGGAATTGGTGCTTAAAGCCAGAAAAATATTGGGACTGATCGACGATTTTGAGGAATCCCTTACTTCCGCCGGTGAACTGCGCAACGGTCGTCTGACCATCGGATTGAGCTGCCATTACCTGGTCATGGAGCTGTTGGCCGTGTTCATGGAGAGGTATCCCGGCATTCAGGTCAAGGCCAAAATCGGCGATTCGGTCAATCTTGTCGAAGATGTCATCGCCTGCCGCCTGGACCTGGCCGAAATTACCGGCGTTGTGCCCGACGATCGGTTGGTCAACCTCACGTACAGCGATCAATCTATTGTTTTGTTTGTCTCCACGGATCACCCCTGGGCCCGGCGTCCGTCCATCGAGGTTGCGGAATTGAAAGGCCGGCAGATGGTGGCCCGCCACGCCGGTTCCATGACCCGACAGATATTCAACCAGCGGTTGAACCGCCGGGACATCCATCCGCAGGTCGTGATGGAACTGGATTCGTGGGAGGCCATGAAGGAAGCGGTGGCGGCCGGCATTGGTTTCGGCATCGCCCTGGAGGATGAGTATGTCCACGACCCGAGACTGACCGGAGTTCGGATAACGGGCCTGGATCTGTCCGCCCGTCAATTTGTGGTCTGCCTGCCGGAATACGAACATCTGCGCCCGATTCAGGCGTTTTTCGATGTCGTCAGGGAGATCAAGTCTGACCGCAGCCGCCGTTTTTCGAAAACGGCGGCCAATGCGTTCCCACAACCCGTGGAAAGATTATCTTCGCCGGCCTGCCGCACGGCAGGTCCGCTTACCCCATGAAGTTTCAACCACCCAATATTCTTAAGGAGAACTGTGATGAAAAAAACGCCCCTGAAAGCTGGAATCATTCTGAGCACGCTGCTTCTGTTTGTCGTTCTGGCAGGCATTGGTAGTGCATTCGCCGAAGAGCTTCTCGTTTACACGGCCCTGGAAGATGACGAAATTCCCATTTACCTGGATCTTTTCAAAAAAGCCCACCCGGATATCGAGGTTAAAATCGTGCGCGATTCCACCGGCATCGTCACCGCCAAACTGCTGGCCGAAAAAGACAATCCCCAGGCCGACGTGGTGTGGGGCACCGCCGCCACCAGTCTGATGCTCTGCGACCAGGCTGGCATGGTTGAACCTTACGCGCCCAAGGGGCTGGAAAAGGTTCGTCCGAAAATGCGCGACACCAACAACCCGCCCCACTGGGTTGGCATCAAGGCCTGGATGACCGGATTTTGCGTCAATACCATCGAGTGCAAGGCGCTCGATCTGCCGATCCCCAAATCCTTGGACGACCTGCTCGATCCGGTCTACCACGGCCAGCTGGCCATGCCCAATCCGGCCTCTTCGGGCACCGGCTTTTTGACCGTATCCGCCATCCTGCAAACCATGGGAGAAGAAAAAGGATGGGCCTACCTGGACAAACTGCATGAGAACATCGCCCGCTACACCCACTCCGGCTCCAAACCCTGCAAGCTGGCCGGGGCCGGTGAAGTGGCCATCGGCATCTCTTTCGCCTACCGCGGATTCATGCAGAAGCAAAAGGGAGAACCGGTTCTGACGGTCTTTCCCGAGGAAGGGTCCGGCTGGGATGTGGAAGCCAACTGTCTGATCAAAAAAGCCAGCATCAAGCCCGCCGCCAAAACCTTTCTGGACTGGGCCATCGGCGAACCGGTGATGAAAGCCTATGCCCAGGTTTATCCAGTAACCGCCTATGCCACCGGCGTTGCCATTCCCGACGGCTTCCCCGCCGATCCCGAAAGCCAGTTGATCGCCAACGATTTCAACTGGGCCGCAAAAAACCGGATGCGCATCCTGGCAGAGTGGACCAAGCGGTACGACGGCAAAAGCGATGCAAAATAGCGTTGAGACGTATTAACCCATTACAAGCGTTTCATGCATTGACCCGGCAGGGGCGCTGCGCACCGCGCCCCTGTCCGGTTGACAACAGCCAACCAGAAACCTCCAATCAGAAGCGAACTGCCATGAATGCAAACCCGGTTTACCTGACGGTGAAAGATGTCTCCAAGAACTTCGGAAGCTTCACGGCCTTGGCCGATGTCTCTTTCGAGGCCCGCCGCGGCGAGTTTCTCTCTATTCTCGGACCCAGCGGCTGCGGCAAGACCACCTTGCTGCGGGTGGTGGCCGGGCTGGAGAAACAGACCCGGGGCAAGGTCTTCATCGAAAACCGGGATGTCTCCGCACTGCCGGTATCCAGACGCAATGTCGGCATCGTCTTTCAATCCTACGCCCTGTTTCCCAATCTCACGGCCCGAGAAAACATCGCCTACGGTTTGAGAAGTCAGGGGCAATCCCGCCAAGATATCCGTCAGCAGGTCGACGAACTGCTGGATCTTGTGGGGTTGCGGGGCATGGGGCGCAAGCATCCCGCCAAACTCTCCGGCGGTCAGCAGCAGCGCGTGGCCCTGGCCCGCGCCATCGCCGTCTCTCCGGATCTGCTTTTACTGGACGAACCCCTTTCCGCCCTGGACGCCAAGGTCAGAATCAAACTGCGCAGCGAAATCCGGCAACTTCAGCAGCGCCTGGGAATTACCACCATCATGGTCACCCACGACCAGGAAGAGGCCCTGACCATGGCCGACCGCATCCTGGTGATCGACCGGGGCCGTCTGGTCCAGGACGGCAGTCCGAACCAGGTGTACGACAAACCGGCTACCCCTTTCGTAGCCAATTTCATCGGAGCCATGAATTTCATCGAAGGGGCCGAGAAAATCGACAGCGGCGTCTACGGCATCGGCCAGACACGCCTTTCGGTCACCGGCGAGAACGGCACCAGCCGGCTGCCGGCCGGAAGTCGGGTAACCATCGCCATCCGGCCCGAAGATGTCATGCTGCGGCATGATCCCACGGCGGCCAACCTTCTGGAAACCCGCGTGGCCGGCATGGAATACCGCGGCTCCCTTTTTCGCATCGACCTGACATGGCCCGCCACGCTTGAAAAGGCGGCCACCATCACTGCGGATGTGCCCGCGGAGACCGTCCGGCGGTTGGATATCGTCCCGGAAAAGCCGCTTTCCGTCCATCTGCCTGTCGATCGTTTGCGGGTGTATATGGAGGGGCCGTGACCGATGGATGAGGGACGAGGGAAGAAGGACGAGAAAAGACCGAAATCAAACGAAACAGACAGATAAAAACACCATGCCCACATCCGCAACCACTGCTGACACCCTGCCGCCGCTGTCCATCTGGTCCGCACTGGACCGGGAGCTGTGGATCAAGCGACTGCTGATCCTTCTTATTTGCGTCTGGTTGGCTGTCGTCGTTCTTTTGCCGCTGTTTCAACTGCTGTCGAAAAGCTTCAATAACGCCGATGGCCAGTTTGTCGGCCTGGCCAACTACGTCACCTATTTCAGCACGCCGGCGCTTTTTTACTCGCTTTACAACAGCCTGTTCGTATCCACCGTTACGACAGTTATTTCCGTCACCCTCGGCTTTTTATTCGCCTATGCCCTGACGCGGACCACCATTGCAGGCAAAGGGTTTTTCAAAGCGCTATCGATGATGCCCCTGTTCGCCCCGACCCTGCTCAACGGCATCGCCCTGGTGTATCTTTTCGGCCGCAAGGGGTTGATCACCCGCGGTTTTTTCGGCGCCCTGCCCGGCATCGACATCGGCCTGTACGGCCCGGTGGGTATCATCATCTCCGAGGTGCTGTTCACCTTTCCCCAGGCGGTGCTGATTCTATCCATCGCCCTGACCATGACCGATGCCCGGCTATACGAGGCCGCCGAATCTTTAGGGGCCGGAAGGATACGCACCTTCTTGACGGTGACCCTGCCGGGCGTCCGCTATGGACTGCTCAGTGCCGTGTTTGTCTGCTTCATCCTGGCGTTCACCGATTTCGGGGCCCCCAAGGTGGTCGGCGGCAACTTCAACATCCTGGCAACGGACATCTACAAGCAGGTAATCGGCCAGCAGAACTTCACCATGGGAGCCGTGGTCAGTGTCGTTCTGCTGATCCCCACCGTGATCGCCTTCATCGTCGATCGCATCGTACAGAGAAAACAGGTGGCCATGATCGCCGCCAAATCGGTACCCCTGGTACCCCAGCCGCATCCGCTTCGGGACCGGCTGTATCTGGGCTTCTGCGGGCTGATCGTCTTTTTGATTATCGGCTTTTATCTCACGGCGGCCTATGCTTCCCTGATAAACGTATGGCCCTACAAACTGTCCCTGGGATTCTGGCACTACAATTTCACGGGAACGGGAGGCGGCGGATATGCCGCTTTTCTCAACAGCATCCGCATGAGCCTTTATTCTGCCGTCTTCGGTACGGCCATCACCTTCTGTGCGGCCTATCTGATCGAGAAAACGCGGCAGATGAACAGCCTTCGCCAGACCGCCTATTTTCTCTCGATTCTTCCGCTGGCCCTTCCCGGTCTGGTCATCGGCCTGGCCTACATCTTCTTTTTCAATGCCCTGGGCTGGCGGATTGGTGGCCTGTTTATCCCCAACCCATTCAATTTCGTCTATGCCTCCATGGCCATCCTGGTGATCAGCAACATCGTGCACTTCTTCTCGGTCAGTTTTCTCACCGCGACCACCGCCCTCAAACAGCTCGACCGCGAATTCGAGACGGTGAGCGAATCCATGGGGGTTCCCTTCACCAAAACCTTTGCAAGGGTGACGGTGCCCGTCTGCATTCCTGCCATCCTCGAGATCGGCATGTACTACTTCGTCAACTCCATGGCTACCGTGTCGGCGGTTATCTTTCTCTACTCGGCGGATCTTCCCCTGGCATCCGTGGCCGTTGCCAATATGGATGACGCCGGCGATGTGGCCCCCGCCTGCGCCATGTCCATTCTGATTCTGCTGACCAACCTGGCGGTCCGTATCGGCTACGGCCTGCTGACCCGCAAGTTGAGAAACCGCAGCCAGGCCTGGGCCAGCCGCTAACCGAACGTTTGCTTGAAAGGAAAGGGTTATCATGTCCGCATCCATTCTCAATCGCCCTTACACCGGCCCGGTACAGGCCGTGGTTCTCGATTGGGCCGGCACCGCCGTCGACTACGGCTGCATGGGACCGGCCGACGTATTTGTGAAGGTGTTCGCAGCCTTCGACATTACCGTAACGACTGCCGAGGCCAGGCAGTTCATGGGCCTCGAAAAGAAAGAGCATATCCGCAGCATGTGCAAGCTGCCCAACATCGCCGGGCAGTGGCAGGAAAAATACGGCCAATTGCCCGATAATCGCGATGTGGAAAAACTTTATGATGAAACCGAACCCATGATGGTCGCCGCCATTGCCGACCATGCCGAACCCATCACGGGACTGCTGCCCTTTGTCGAGGCCATGCGCACCCGCAAGATTAAAATCGGCTCCTGTACCGGCTACACGGCCCCCATGATGGAAGTGCTTGTACCGGAGGCCGCCAGGATGGGATACCGCCCCGACTGCTCCGTCTGTTCATCGGATGTTCCCGCCGGCCGGCCGTTTCCCTGGATGTGCTACCAGAACGCCATCCAGCTTCAGACCTGCCCTTTCGCCGCCATGATCAAGATCGGCGACACCGTCAGCGATATCGAAGAGGGGCGCAATGCCGGCATGTGGTCCGTCGGCCTGACCCAGTCGGGAAACGAGTTGGGACTGCCCGAGGATCAGGTGGCCGCCCTGCCCGAAGAAGAACTGAACCGACGGCTTGCGGCCATCGAAGCCCGCTATAAGGATGCCGGGGCCCATTATGTAGTCAAAGGCATCTGGGACTGCCTGAACGTGGTCGACGATATCGCCCGGCGGTTGGAAAACGGCGAGCAGCCATGCTAAGCGAGGGGGACAGCAACCTCTCTTTGTACCGCCGGCAATGGCAGTCGCAACACATCGACGATGAAACCCGTCACTGGCTGGAACGGGACAAGCAGGGATTCATCCGCCAGAGCCTGTCCACGCCATGCCTGAATGTGCTGACAGAAAGCCGCGGGTCTCGCCTGAAGGATCTTCAGGGACGGGCGATCCTCGACTTTCACGGCAACAGCGCCCATCAAATCGGCTATGCCCATCCCCGGATTCTGGCGGCAATCCGCGTGCAGTTGGAGCGCATGCCGTTCTGTCCCCGCCGCTACACCAACATCCCGGCCATCGAACTGGCCGAGGCGTTGGCGGTCCTCACCCCCGACCCCCTGGGCAAGGTCTTGCTGGCCCCCGGCGGCACCAGTGCGGTGGGCATGGCCCTCAAACTGGCCCGCACGGTGACCGGACGATTCAAGACCATCTCCATGTGGGATGCCTTTCACGGCGCATCCCTGGATGCCATTTCCGTAGGCGGAGAGTCCCTGTTCAGGCAAGGTATCGGCCCCCTGCTGCCCGGTTGCGAGCATGTGCCGCCGGCCGATCCATACCGCTGCCTGTGGGATTCCGGTAACGGCTGTGAAACCTGCGGCCTCAAATGCGCCCGCTACATCGAGTATGTCCTGGAAAAAGAGGGCGACGTGGCGGCGGTCATCGCCGAACCCATCCGCTGCACGGCCATCAATCCGCCGCCGCCGGGGTACTGGCGGCGGGTCCGCGAGGCCTGCGATCGCCACGGCGCCCTGCTGATTTTCGATGAAACGGCCGTCTGTCTGGGGAGAACGGGCAAAATGTTCGCCTTCGAACATGACGCCGTCGTGCCGGACATTCTCGTTCTGGGCAAGGGTCTGGGCGGAGGCGTCTTTCCCTTGGCGGCCATGGTGGCGCGTGCTGACTTGGACCTGGCCCCGGACAAGGCCCTGGGCCATTACACCCATGAGAAGAATCCGGTGGCCTGCGCCGCGGCCCTGGCCACCATCGACGTCATCCAATCGGAAGGCCTGGTGGAACGGTCGGCCCGGTTGGGACGCCATGCCGTCCGGTGGCTGTCGACCTTTAAAAAGCGGTTCGATCTTATCGGCGATGTGCGCGGGCGAGGCCTGCTTTTTGGTCTGGATCTGGTCGAAAACCGGGAAGAGAAAACCCCGGCTGTGAATTCGGCCGAGCGCATCCTGTATGCCTGCCTGGAAAAAGGCCTCAGCTTCAAGACATCCCACGGCAGTTTTCTCACCCTGACGCCGCCGTTGACCATCGACGAGGCCGATCTGGATCTCGCTTTGGACATCATCGAGAACGCCTTTCAAAACTTAACCGAGTCAATGAGAAGCCATGAACCCTGAACTGTTGCCCGACAACCCGTACCTTTTGCTCACCCCCGGCCCCCTGAGCACCACCAAAACCGTAAAAGCCGCCATGTACCGGGACTGGTGCACCTGGGACAGCGACTACAACGCTATCGTCCAGCAGATTCGAGAAGATCTCGTCCGCCTGGCCGGCGACGGCGAAACCTTCACCAGTGTCCTGATGCAGGGCAGCGGGACCTTTTGCGTGGAAGCGACCCTCACGACGGCCGTTCCACCGGACGGCAGGCTGCTGGTCATCGCCAACGGCGCTTATGGATGTCGGATTGCCGAGATCGCCCGGCGCCAGGGCATCGACCACGAATTTATCAACGGCGACGAGTGCACGCCACCGGACCTGGATCGGATCGAGGCGTGCCTGCAATCCGATGCGGCCATCACCCATGTGGCCGTGGTGCACTGCGAAACCACCACCGGCATGCTCAACCCTGTGGAAAAAATCGGCCGCATTGTCAAGACCTCCGGGAAGTGCTTTATCGTGGACGCCATGAGCAGTTTCGGCGGCATCCTGGTGGATATGGAAGCCGTGGGTGCGGACTACCTGATCAGCAGCGCCAACAAATGCATCCAGGGCGTGCCGGGTTTCGGATTTGTCATCGCCCGCCAAACGGTATTGGAACAAACTCGCGGCCAGGCCCGGTCCCTCAGCCTGGACCTCTACGATCAGTGGCGGACCATGGAAGATCACGGCGGCAAATGGCGGTTCACCTCTCCCACCCACGTGGTGCGCGCGTTTGCCCAGGCCCTGGGTGAGTTGGCGGCCGAAGGCGGCATCGAGACCCGCCATGCCCGCTATAGGGAAAACCACCGCATTCTGGTTGAGGGGATGCAGCGGCTCGGTTTCCAGCCCCTGCTGCCCGCACAATGGCAGTCCCCCATCATCACGGCGTTTCTCTATCCCCGATCGGAGGATTGGCAGTTCCAAAAATTTTACGAAGACTTGAAATCCCGGGGATTTGTCATTTATCCGGGCAAGGTAACCGACCGCGAGACCTTCCGTATCGGCAATATCGGCGACGTTCACGCCGAGGACATGCACCGCCTGATCGATGCGGTGGGGGATGTCGTCAATTCCATGAAGCGTTAATAAGACCGGCACAGGATACCGAAACGCTCGCAACCCTATTATTTTCGTCCCCACGGGTAAGGCAACGGGGGCCGGCCTTCAATACATTCGCCCCCGGAAATCCTCACTGTCCCAGCAGAAAGTATTTTCATTTGAACGCTAATTGAATCCTAACAATGCCGTAACGAAAGCCAAACGAACGATAATTAGTTTGATTTCTATTGAGAAATCGTCTTAATATTGGTTTTCACGTTCATATGAACATTATTTTCCACTGAATGATAAATTTATTCGATCCATGCCACTATCCGAGCGACAGGCGCACATTGCCGATTTGATCCGTCAAGCGGATTTTATCAGCGTAGAGGATCTTGCGCGGCAATTCCAGGTCACCACGCAGACCATTCGCCGTGATCTGAATCTGCTGTGCGAACGGGGGATCGCCCGACGCGTGCACGGCGGCGTTCAGCAAATGAACATGCCTGGCAACATGGCCTACGCCTGGCGTCAGATTCTGAATCACAACGCCAAGCAAACCATCGCAACAGAGGTGGCCCGGCATGTCCCCAACGGCGTATCCGTTGCCTTCAGCATCGGCACCACCCCCGAGATCGTTTCCAAGGCGCTTTTGGCGCACACCCATTTGAGAATCTTCACCAACAACCTCAACATCGCCATGCTGGCCTGCAGCAATCCGACCTTTGAAGTCACCGTTGCCGGCGGCCGGTTGCGCAACGAAGACCGGGATGTGATGGGCAACGGGATGGAAGCGCTTTTCCAAGCGTATAAGGTGGATATCGGCATCTATGGGGTCGCCGGGGTCGACGAGGATGGAACGCTCCTCGACTTTTACGATGAGGAAGTGCGGGCGCGGCAGATCATTCGTGAAAACAGCCGCCAGGCCTATCTGGTGCTCGATTACAGCAAGTTCGGCCGGGCCGCCCATGTGCGGGGAGGAAGGATTGACGAAGCCGCCAAGATCTTTTGCGACCGCATGCCTCCGGAACCCATCCTCGACTTGATCCGCCGATCCGACGCGCAACTGATCCTTTGCAAGAGAGATCCAACGCCATGAGCAGCATCGACATCCGGGAACTGGTCAAGCAATGGGGCGCTGTCACGGCCGTAGACAAGGTGTCGCTGACGGTTCCCGAAGGCAGCCTGACCGTATTGCTGGGGCCCTCCGGCTGCGGGAAATCAACGATATTGCGGCTGATCGCCGGCCTGGAGAAAATCACCTCCGGTTCCATTTTCATCGGAGGCAAAGAGGTGACCCGCATGGACCCGGCAGCACGCGGTGTGTCCATGGTGTTTCAGTCCTATGCCCTGTTTCCCCATCTCAATGTCCGCGAGAACATTCTGTTCGGGTTGAAGGTCAGGGGCATTTCTCCGACCGAGCGAAATGCCAGGTTGGATAAGGCCGCACGCATGGTGGGATTGGCCGACCTGCTGGATCGCAAGCCGGCCCAGCTTTCCGGAGGACAGCGCCAGCGCGTGGCTCTGGCCCGTTCCATTGTATCCCGGCGACGGGTCTGCCTGATGGACGAACCGCTCTCCAACCTGGATGCCAAACTCAGGGCGGAAATGCGCGACGAAATCCGTACGCTGCAGCAAAAGCTCGGATTGACCATGATATATGTCACCCACGACCAGGTGGAAGCGATGACCATGGCCGACCAGGTGGTGCTGCTCAAACAGGGCCGGGTCGAGCAGACGGGGCCGCCCCACGAACTCTACGAACGGCCGCGCACGACCTTTGCCGCCCAATTTCTGGGGTCGCCCCCGATGAACCTGCTGAACGTCGCGCTGATCGAGGAACGTGGCGCGTTGGCCGAAGCTTGCGACGGCGCCCCGGCGGCCGATGGCCTGGATGAGGGATTCATCGGCGTGCGTCCCGAAGATGTGCAGGTGGGACCGAGCGGTCTTCCCGTGAGCATCTCTTCTGTTGATTATTTAGGAGCAGAAACGGTGCTGCGCATGACCCATAACGGCCAGACCTTGTTCGCCCGAATCGATGGGCGCAGGGGCTATCGTCCCGAGGAAGCGATTCATATCCGTTGGTCCGCAGAGGCCATCCACCGTTTTGGCGTCGATGAAGTTCGCATCGACGATTAACCTGTTCACAGGATACGAAACAACAGTCAGATGAAGTTTCCCTTAGCCGGTTAAAACCCTACCCCCCAACAAAAGCAAGGAGGCGTATCATGCGTAAAAAATGGAAATTTTTCGGTATTGCGATAATGGCGACGATGTTTTTCATGGCTGCCGTCACGACCGGCATGGCCACGGAGCTGACCATGTATTACCCCGTGGCCGTCGGCGGGCCGCTGACCAAGATCGTCGATGGGTTTGTCGCCGATTTTATGAAAGAGAATCCGGATATCACCGTCAAGGCGATCTATGCCGGCAACTACAACGATGCCCGTATCAAGGCGCTGGCGGCGTTGAAGAGCGGACAACCGGCCCAACTGTCGGTAATGTTTTCCATCGATATCTACGAACTGATCGAGCAGGATGCCATCGTCGCCTTCGACGACGTGGTGGAAACCGCCGAAGAGAAGGCCTGGCTGGATTCGTTTTATCCCACCCTCATGGAAAACGGCCGCACGGCCGGCAAGACCTGGGGCATTCCGTTCCAGCGCTCCACGATCGTGATGTACTACAACAAGGATGCCTTTAAGGCGGCCGGGTTGGATCCGGACAAGCCGCCGGCCACCTGGGACGAAATGGCGGCCATGGGCAAAAAGCTCACCAAACCCGACGGCTCCCAGTGGGGCGTGATGATTCCCTCCACCGGCTATCCTTACTGGATGTTTGGCGCGCTTTCCATGCAAAACGGCCAGGTGCTGATGAACGGAGACGGCAACACCACCTATTACGACGATCCCGCGGTGATCGGCGCCCTGCAGTTCTGGAAGGATCTGGGAAGCAAGTACGGGGTCATGCCCAAGGGGACCATCGAATGGGGTACCCTGCGGCAGAATTTTCTCGAAGGCAAAACCGCAATTATGTGGCACTCCACCGGCAATCTGACGGCCGTGAAAAAGAACGCCGCGTTCGACTTCGGTGTCGCCATGCTGCCGGCCAGCAAGCGTCGCGGGACACCCACCGGCGGCGGCAACTTCTATATTTTCAAGAAGACGACGCCGGAAGAACGCAAGGCTGCCATGCGGCTGATCAAATTCATGACCAGCCCGCAGCGTTCCGCCGAGTGGTCCATGGAAACCGGCTACATGGGCGTCAGCCCGGCGGCCTACGAAACCGATGCCCTGAAGCAATATGTCAAGGGGTTCCCCTATGCGGCGGTGGCCCGGGACCAGCTCCAATACGCCACGGCGGAGCTTTCCACCTATCAGACCGGCCGGGTGCGCAAGCTGCTGGATGATGCCATCCAGGCGGCATTGACCGAATCGAAGACGCCCGAAGCGGCCCTGAAGGAAGCCCAGCAACAGGCCGACCGGTTGCTGAAACAATATCGTTGATTCCATCGGCGCAGCAGCGGGCATCCGGTGACGCCCGCTGCTGCGCTTTACCACATGAAAAATCAATGAAAACCCGGTTATCCAGACATGTCCAGGGCTGGCTGCTGCTCATGCCCGCCGCGATTCTGTTGATCGCCTTCACCCACTATCCCACGGTGGCGACGGTGATCGACAGTGTGTTCTCGAAGGCCACGGCCATCCGGCCGGCCCGGTTCGTAGGAGCCTTCAACTATGAACGCATGCTGGACGATCCGATCTTCTGGAAAGTCCTGGCCAACAATGCCTGGTTCGCACTGGGCACCATCCCCACGTCCATCGCCCTGGCCATTGTCATGGCCTTGCTGGTCAACCGGTCCATTCCGGGCCGGGCGATGGTTCGCATGGCCTATTTCACGCCAACGATCCTGCCGATGATCGCCGTAGCCAACATCTGGCTGTTCTTTTACACCCCGGATATCGGCCTGATCGATCAAATTGCTTCCTCGCTGGGCTTTTCCGGGCATAACTGGCTGGGTGATCCGGCCACGGTGCTTCCGGCCATCATGGTGATGACCATCTGGAAAGAGGCCGGCTTTTTCATGATTTTCTACCTGGCGGCCATGCAGAACATCCCGCCGGAACTCAAGGAGGCCTCACAGCTTGAAGGGGCCGGACGCTGGTACTACTTTCGCCGGGTGATGTTTCCCCTGCTCATGCCCACTACGCTTTTCGTTCTCATCAACGCGGTGCTCAACTCCTTCAAACTGGTGGATCATCTCTTCGTGCTGACCAAGGGGGGACCAGACAACGCCAGCAATCTTCTGCTTTACTATATTTTCGAAACGGCCTTTTCCTATTTCGAAACCAATTTCGCCGCCGCACTCACGGTTGTCCTGCTCGTCCTGCTGGGGATCATGGCCCTGCTGCAATTCTTTATCCTGGACAAACGGGTGCACTATCGATGAATGAATCCCGCAACTTTTCCCGGGTGTTTACCGCATCGCTCGAAACCGGAGCCGCATGGCTGCTGGCACTGCTCTGGATTTCTCCTCTGGTGTATGCATTCTGGGCCGCCTTTCATCCCGGAGAATACGCCGTCAATTTCGATCTACTGGCCCCACTGACCCTGGCCAACTTCCGTGAAGCCCTCTCCCAGGCGCCCTTTCCCCGCTACGCCCTGAACACCTTTATCCTGGTAACCACCATTCTCGCCGCCCAGTTGGTGCTCTGCACCCTGGCCGCTTACGCGTTCGCACGCTATCGGTTTCGCGGCTATCAGGTCGCCTTCGCCCTGGTGCTGGTCCAGTTGATGATCACGCCGGAAATTCTCATTGTGGAAAACTATGGCACACTAGCCCGGTTCCATCTGGTGGATACCATTCTCGGCATCGGGCTGCCGTATATGGCCAGCGCCTTCGGTATCTTTCTTCTCAGGCAGGCCTTTAAATCGACGCCAAAGGAGTTGGAGGAAGCCGCACGCCTGGAGGGGTGCGGTACGCTCGGGGTGTTGTGGCGCGTGTACGTGCCGCTGGCACGCCCCACGTACCTGGCCTACGGGCTGGTATCCATCAGCCACCATTGGAACAATTTTCTCTGGCCGCTGATTGTCACCAATTCGGTGGAAACCCGCCCCTTGACTGTGGGGTTGGGAATCTTCGGAGCCCCGGAATCGGGCGTCAACTGGTCCATCATATCCGCCGCCACACTGATCTCCGTTGCTCCCCTGCTGATCGCATTTCTTCTCTTCCAGCGGCAGTTCGTCCAGTCGTTCATGTACGCCGGCATCAAATAGTGAAACGCGGTGGCTGATGGCGTCGTCTTTGAACTCAATTCAATATAGAGATTTTTTTGATATTTTCCGGGAGAATAATATTAAATTTTTCCAATTGGCGCCTATTGAGCAGTATTTCAGCCTCCTATTGTTTTGATTAAGGCCATCACCGTAGGCAGATACGCCAATCATAAACCATCGCCACATTCGAAGCAAACAGTTCGCTCACGAAACACGAAAAATGATCGAGACCTTGGGGAAAAAAGCTCGGCGGCTTTCCCAACCGTCCAAGAACAGTAGTAATCCGGTTAACAGCGGAAATGGGTTTTCAGTTCAGGTGCGGGCTGGCTTCCATGCTAATGGCGTTAGGATTGTCGGTGAGGTTGGCCTTGAAATGCGCCAGACTGTCCACGGCCAGTTTTTCCGGCGACTGCTTGGCCGTTTTTTTCATTTTGGCGATCAGCGTTCCGATCTCTTCGGGCGAACAGATCCGGTGCATCTGCTCGGGAAGCTCCAGGATCACGCTGCTGACGGTCATCAACGGAAAGCGCTGGATTGCACCCTCACGGTTTCGGGCCTGAATGCATCCCTGGTCGACCGCCTCCTTCTGATAGAAGCTTTCCACATTGGTCCGGAACTGCCAGGCAATGGTGCGCACCTCTTCTTCCACCTCGCCCAGGAAAACGCCCTTGATGCCCATGAAGAAGTCGTCCCCACCCACATGGCCCACAAAGCGGTCCCGGGAAAGGGTGTGGGATTTCAGCAGTTCGGAGAAAAGGAGAATCACCCGGTCGCCCTGACGGAAGCCGTAGGTGTCGTTGTAGGCCTTGAAATTGTCGAAGTCGAAATAGACCAAGGCATAGACGCTTTCGATGTCCCGCAATGCCTGGGAAACATATTCGAAGATGCAGTTGTTGCCCGGCAGCTTGGACAGCGGGTTTTGGTCCCTGGCCAGGGCCAGTTTTTTCTCGTTGAGAATTTTCAGCATCGACTGGGCGCTTAGAAAACCGACGTAATTCTGGTTGTTGGTCATCAGGACGCCCTCCAACCGGTTGTCTCCCGAAAAAATATCCATGATATGCTCCAAGGGCATGCGGATATCTACGCAGGGCACGCGGGTGATCAGGTCGTCGACCTTTTTGCTGAAAGACAGGTTTTCCAGTACGAAACGGCCAAAACGGGAGTAGATGAATTCCTTGATGGAAGCTTCCCGGATGATGCCCACCGGTTCGTTGACCGACGTGACGATGGGGAAAAACGTCCGGGTCGGATATTTTTTGAAGGTATCCAGGATGTCGGTCACCGGCGCTTCGTAGGGAATCGGCTGGATATACTCGATCTCGGCCTCGATCAGGGAGATGTCTTTGCGCGGGCCGTTGCGCCTGTCCTTCTCGCACAGCCCGCGAATCTCGGTATAATCCTTGTACAGGCGGGATGTTTCCAACTGCGGCTTCTGGACAAGGTAGCCCTGGACCATATCGCAGCCGATTTTGCGGCATTCGTAATACTCCTGTTTGGTCTCTACGCCCTCGGCGATAACCACGCTGCCCATCTGATGGGCGATGGAGACAATGCTTGCCGCCAGCATCCGTTTTTCGGCATCCTGGGCAATATGCTGGATAAAAAACCGGTCGATTTTAATATAATCCGGACGGGAGTAGTAAAGCAGGCGCAGGCCGGAAAAACCGACGCCGAAGTCGTCCACGGCGATGCGAATCCCGTTTTTCCGGAACGTTTTGAGCCTGTCGGTCAGTTCCACGGGTTGATCGATATCGTGCTGCTCCGAAATCTCGAATGCCAGTTTGCCGCGGGCGAACGCGCCGGGTCCCAGCGCCTCGGCAACGGCTGCCGGTTCATAATCGTCGGAACAAAACAGGCGGTTGTCCAGATTGAAGAACAGGCTGACGTGTCTATGCCATGGGATGCGGGAAAACGTTTCGGCCGCCTTCTGGAACAGGCTGCGATGAACCATGGGCAGCAGCCTTTCCCGGTGGGCCTGATCGAAAAATGCGGCGATGGATTGGAAACCGGCGGCTTCGACGTTGCGGATCAGGGCTTCGTAGCCGAAACAGACGCCGCTGTGAATATTCACCAGCGGTTGAAATGCGTAATCCACCTGCGACAGACACTTCTGCCAGTAAATGCTTTTCAGGTCTATCATCTCCGACTCCGTGCGAACAGCCCCTTCATTGCGCAGTGACCGCCTTCGCAACGATGGGGTCAACATTCAGCTTTCAACTCATTTATGAAAAGCGCAGTCACTGGTACCAGATTTTCGGTTTTTTCGATAACGATCTTTAGGCGCTAACGGAATTCTAACAGAAAATGGAATCGTTCCTGTTTGCCGCTTAACCCGCTCTAAAATCCAAAGCGATCTGTCAACATCGTTTTCACTCTGTAAAAAGGAACAACAAGCAATCCTTTCCTCCGAATCGACAATCGCGCCACTCTCTTATGATATCTATTCATTCCAAGTGATTATCCTTAGAGGGCCGCCACGGGAAATGGCACAGGGATTGCTTTTTCCTTTTTCGATACCATTCGCTTACCTGCTGTTTTTTCTGTTGCCTGCACATCTTCCTTCAAACGCGAAGCGTTCGCCGTCTGGTTTGGCAAAAAATAGAATCCTTCGTCACCCCAAAAAGGGAAGGAGGCAAAAAATGACCCCGACATCTAAAATCACAATCGGCATCCTGACCGGAGGTGGAGACGTTCCGGGACTCAACCCCTGCATCAAGCAACTGGTCGTCGGCGCCCACCGGGAAGGCATGGCGGTTCTGGGCATCTACCGCGGTTGGGATGGGCTGGTGGCATTGAACAGCGAAGATCCCACCTCGTGGGAAGCCAACGTCATTCTCCTCGATCCTGCCCGGGTCCGGACCATCGACCGTTCGGGCGGTACGATCCTGCACACCTCGCGAACCAACCCAGCCGCTCTGAAATATAAGGACGCACCGGATTTTCTGAGAAGCGGTTTCCGGTCGTCGGAGGAAAAAGAGGACTGCACCGCCCATGTTCTGGACAATTTGTCCCACCTTGGAATCGACGCCCTGGTCGCCATCGGCGGTGACGACACGCTTTCCTTCGCCCTGCGTCTGCATCAGGAGGGCTTTCCCGTCATCGCCATTCCCAAAACCATGGACAACGACGTGACGGGTACGGATTACTGCATCGGGTTTTCAACGGCCATTACCCGCAGCGTAAACTTTATCCATGCCCTGCGCACCTCGAGTGGCTCCCACGAGCGCATCGCCGTGGTGGAACTGTTCGGCCGCTACTGCGGCGAAACGTCGCTGGTGTCCGGCTACCTGGCCGGTGTGGAGCGCTGCATCATATCGGAGGTTCCGTACAACATCGACACCCTGTGCCGATTTCTCGTGGCGGACCGGGAAAACAATCCCAGCCGCTACGCGATGATGACCATCAGCGAGGGTGCGGTCTTGGAAGGGGGAGAAATGGCCCTCTCCGGCGAGGCGGACGCCTTCGGCCACCGGAAACTGGGCGGCATCGGGGCCGTTACGGCCGAGATGATCAAGAAGCGGACGGGCATCGGAATCATCTTCCAGCCCCTGCTCTATCTCATGCGCAGCGGGTCACCGGACTCCCTGGATCTGATGGTCGCCTTCAACTATGCCACCGCAGCGGTGGATCTGATCCGCCGGCAAACCTTCGGGAAAATGGTCGCCGTGGCCAAGGGACAATACACGGCCGTGGATCTGTCGGTCGTCAGCGCGGGCGCCAAACGGGTAGACGTGGCCGAACTCTACGATGCCGATAATTATCGCCCGCACGTCCGCAATATCCAGGGCAAACCCATGTTTCTGTATTGACAACGATAAAGGAGGAACCCCATGAAAACAACCCTGACTGCCGTACGGGTGGACCTCGGCGCAGTGGGCGGGCACCTGCAGCCCAGCGAAAAGATCGTCTCCGCCGTCCGGGATTCCATCAAAGAGAAAACGGACGATCTGCTCATCGACTGCTGGGTCGACTTTACCGGTGACGACATCACCATCTTGTGCACCCATGAAGCGGGAAAAGAGAGCCCTGAAATCCGCAAACACCTCTGGAACGGTTTCGAAGAGGGCGCGGCCGCGGCCGAAGAACAGGGGCTTTACGGGGTGGGGCAGGATATCCGCGACGCGGGGGTAACCGGTGCCGTCAAAGGGTTGGGACCGGCCATGGCGGAAATGGAATTCGAAGAGCGCCCCAACGAAACCTTTCTGGTTTTCGCCGTGGACAAGGCGGTGCCCGGCGCCTTCAACCTGCCCTTTTACCTGGCTTTCACCGACCCCATGCACTGCCCCGGCCTTATGCTCTCCCCGCGCATGCGCAAAGGGTTCCGGCTGACCGTCATGGATGTGCTCTACAAGGAATATGACCGGGAAATCGTTCTGGACGCGCCCGAAGATCTGTACAACCTGGCGGCGCTGCTGAGAGAACAGAACCGCTACGCCATCCGTCGCATCGAATCGCGGGGCACCGGCGAACAGGCCCTGGCCGCAAGCACCATTCGCATGTCCAACATCGCCGGCAAGATCCTGGGCAAGGACGACCCGGTGGCCATCGTACGCGTGCAGGACTCCTTTCCGTCCTCCGGAGAGGTCGTCGCACCCTTCTCGATCGGTCCCTTTGTGGGTGGATTCATGCGCGGCTGCCACAACGGTCCGCTCATGCCGGTGCCATTGAGCACCAAGGTATCCTATTTCGACGGACCACCGGTGGTTTCCTGTGCCGCCTTCGGGCTGCGCAACGGTCGCCTGACGCCGCCGATAGACGTTTTCGACCATCCCCTGTGGGATCATGTGCGCTCCCGGCTGGCGGCCAAGGCGCTGGAAATCCGCCGACAGGGTTTCTTCGGCAATGCCATGCAGCCGTTTGAAACCATCCATTACGGCGGACTGGTCAACATTCTCAGGGATCTGGACGAACGCTTCGAAATCATGCGGCCACCCAGAGATTGAAATTGGTCTGCAACGGGCGGCGGCGCCCCGATTATTTCGAAAACCGGATGGTCATCGCCGTCACGACACCCCAAAGCCAATTGTAGAGCAGAACAAAGGCGGGGGTCCAGATGCCCAGGCCCACGCCGAAAAGCCCGGAACCGGTCTTGTGCGGAAAGACATAGAGCAATTCAAATGCCGTTGGCAGAAGGCTGAGGAGAGTCCCCTTCAGAAAAAACCGCGATTTCAGGAAAGGCAGTACGAACAGGAGCCCCCATAAACCGCCCTGGACAATTTTCGGATAGAGCCATCCGGCTTTCAGGGAAGGCGCCATGAGAACGCCTGCCCAGCGGGTTATCCCCAAGGCCCTGGCCTGCCATGCCACCAGGCTGTAGGCCAAGGCTCCCAGGCAGCCTGCCGCGAAACAAACAAGAATTTTCTTCACACCATCCTCCACTGAAAGTCGAGATTTCATTGGCTGTTCGATAGCCGCTGTTTTTAAGTATACTATTTTTTTCCGGCGGCCGTCCAGGAATGAGCAAATCGGGTTGGGGTCGAGTCGTCCGACAATTGCCCGGGCACGAATGCTGGCCTGTCCACAGTTTCGTATTTTCCCAAAAAAAAGTTTCGGGTCAGGGCTGCAAAAAATATGTCTTGTCCAGTATGGCGGATGGAATAAGACATTTTTTCCGCGGCCCTTACTGCCATCGGCCCTAAAGAATTCTTTCCAAAGGCCGAAGAACTATGGCAGTAATCATCGTGAAAGGCCTGCTCGATGAATGCATCATTGAAAAAAATCCTAGTGGTCGAAGACAGCAGAATGTTTGGGCATGCCATCTCCGCAAAAATCGAGGCGGATCTGGGCTGCAAACCGCACCTGGCCACCTCCTTTGCGGAAGCCTGCGATTTTTTCGAGCAGCATGGCGATCGGCTCTTCGCCGCGGTCCTCGACCTGGTGCTGCCGGACGCGCCCCAGGGGGAAGTCGTTGGCATCGCCCTGAAAAAAAACATCCCGGTAATCGTTTTGACCGGTCAATTCAGCGAAACCGTCCGGAAGGAATTCACCTCCCGCGACATCGTCGACTACATTATTAAAGAGGGCCCCAACAGCCTCGATCAGTTGACGCAAACCCTTCGGCGCTTGGAAGCCAACCGCTGTGTCAAAGTGCTGATCGTCGACGATGACAAACTTTCCCGCCTGTCGATCAAACGGCTTCTGGAGCGGCATCGTTTTGTCATCCTGGAAGCGGAAAACGGTAAAAAGGCGCTGGAAACGCTCAAGGAGCACCCGGATATCCGGGTCGTGATATCCGATTACTTCATGCCGGAAATGGACGGATTCGAGTTGGTTTCCCGTATCCGTGAAACCATCTCCATGGATAAAATGGCCATCATCGGCATTTCCGCCAAAGGCGGTCCGGCGATGACCGCCCGCTTTTTAAAAAAGGGCGCCAACGATTTCATCGTCAAACCCTTCACCAACGAAGAATTCTACCTGCGCATCAACCAGAACGTCCAGATGCTGGAGTACATCGAATCCATCCGCAACGCCGCCATCAAAGACCATCTCACCGGCCTCTACAATCGCAGGTATCTGTTCGAGCTGGGAAAAAAACTGTTCGGCAATGCGCAACGCGAAGATAAAGATCTCGTCGTTGCCATGATCGATATCGACAAATTCAAAGCGATCAACGACCGGTTCGGGCATGCGGTGGGGGATGAGGTGCTTCGGTGGCTATCATCCATGATGATGGACCATTTTCGATCCTCGGACGTGGTGGCCCGCATGGGCGGCGAAGAGTTCTGCATTCTGGCGCCCGACATGCCCTCGAGCCATGGTCGCGAACGCTTCGAAGCGCTGCGGGCCACCATCGAATCGACCCCACTATCCGTTGAAGGCACCTGCGTCCGTTTCACTGTATCCATCGGGCTCACGGCTACGCTCGGTTCAACGCTGGAAGCCACCATCAACCACACCGATCAGCTTCTCTACCAGGCCAAAAACCAGGGCCGCAACCGCGTCATCGTTGGCTGACCGATTGCCTATTGCATGGCGAATCGACACAGGGTAAGGTGAGTGGAATATCATTTTCTGACTGATCACAGGCGATGCCCACCGCAATGCAGACCCGCACATCCCCTGCAGGGCAAGCTTGCGAGAACGAACCAGGAGCCGTTTTCATGGTCCAATGGAACATGCCGGTCGAACCCGACGAACTGCTTTACGCCCTGAAGGTCGGCAACGCGGCCGCGCTCAATCAGATGCCCCTGAAACATACGCCGGGCGAGGGGCTGGAGATCGTGGACGAAGAAACCGGGCGCATTCAGACCGTGCATTTCGCAGACAACGCGGTGAATCGTTTCGGGGTGGCCATTGCCCATGAATTCGACAACATGGGCTCCAAATTCTTTTCGCTGATGACCCGCATCGGGGCGCTGATGAGGCTTCTGGAAGACGACCGGGCCAAGCCCTACGTCGAACTGGAAGGAGAGTTCACCAAAATTCGAAACGCCATGATCGAAACCATGGCGTCGTTTCCCATCTCACCCGAAGGGTTTCTGGACGTCGATCGATTTTTCAATCATCTGGAAAAAACCGGCGATAAAAAATCCTGCCAAACGGAGAAAACCGCCGGTACCCGTTTACAGGGTTGAAATGCTCAATGTGCCGCAACTGCCTGATCAGTAAGCGTTTACAGGGTGCCGCAGATGTGAGGCGCCGGGCACGCCGACGTATTGGTCATACTTCAAGTGCCTGGGAACAAAGCAGATGCGGTGCCCTGTGAACGCTTACAACCGCCGACTCCAGGCTGAATGGATGAGGGTCGGCATGTCGGCGCCTTTACCTGCCGGAATCATTCCCCTTTTTATCACCCCTTCAGCAAGTCTTCGACCACCTCTGCCAGCTTTTCGATGTCAAACGGCTTGAGCAGGGAATGATCGGCCCCCACGCTTTCGGCGATGGACAGGTAGTCCTCCGGATCCATGCGACCGCCACCGGAAATGGCGATGATTTTCGTCTCGGGACGCAGGCGTTTGATCTCGTCGATGGTTTCCAGCCCCTCTTTTTCCGGCATGAAAATATCGGTGACCACCAGGTCGGCCGGGTTTTCTCGAAACAGGGCCACACCCTTCTCACCATCGGCGGCATCCTCGACGATATGATCGGCGTCTTCAAGGGCCAGTTTTACGGACAGGCGTACGGTATCGTCGTCATCGATCACGAGGATTCTGGCCATGGACTAACTATCCTCCATCGGTTGTCTTCTCTACCAGGGCGCCGGTAGGACATGCCTCAAGGCAAGCTTTGCAGTTGCGGCAATCTTCGGCGGACGCCGCATCGGATCCAAAATACCCGACTACCGTATCGAATCCCCGGCCGGCGAGACTCAACTGTGACTGCCCGTTTCGACGCCCGCAAACCCGGACGCAAATGCCGCAAAGCACACATCGGTTGGGGTAGTAATCGAAAACCGGATGTCGGGAATCCACTTCCGGCTCTTTGAGCGTCCTTTCGAATGGTTTGCATGTCAGACCGGCTTTGAGAAATTTAGCGATCCCCTGAAGGGCGCAGGCTTTGTTGGCCGGACAGTTTTTGCAATCCACCCGATGCACGGAAAACAGCAGCTTCAGTGCCGTTTTCTGGAGATCGCGGACCGCTTCGGTATCCGTGCGCATCGTCATGCCGTTTTCCACGACGACCGAGCAGGCGGTTACGGGCTCCTTGAAGCCCTCGATTTCCACGAAGCAGAGGCGGCAGGAAGCCGGGGCCTCGTCCGGTGTGTCGCTCTCCATCCAGCACAGGTGAGGGATATAGATGTCGGCGGCCAGGCAGGCGGCCAGTACGCTGCTGCCCGCCGGAGCCTGGATGGTCCGGTCGTCAACGGTCAGGGTAATTGTCGTTGTCGATGCGTCTGTCATCCGTGTTTCAGCTTTCCGTTTTGTTCTTTTCCGGCGGCCGCTCGATGATCGGAGCCAGGTGCGCCGGCGAGACCTTCACCACGGCGTCGTAATCCGGCGGGCAGGCCACCATGCATTCCCCGCATTTGACGCAGAGTTCCTGGTCGATGCCCTTCTTGCGCGTGCTGGTGGTGAAGACCGCCTCCACCGGGCAGCACCCCACGCAGGCATCGCAGCCCCGGGCACATTTGTCCAGATCGATGTAAAAGGCGGTCAGGGTCCGGCAGCTGCACGCCGGACAGCGTCCCTCGGCGATGTGGGCCTCGTATTCGTCCCGGAAATAGGCCAGGGAGGTGAGCACCGGATTGGGCGCCGTCTTGCCCAGACCGCACAGCGATCCCTGTTTCACGGCCCGGCTCAGGATCTCCAGTTGTTCGATGTCGCCCTCGCGCCCTTCGCCGCGGGTAATGCGGCGCAGGATGTCGAGCTGGTGCCGGGTGCCGATGCGGCAGAAGGTGCATTTGCCGCAGGACTCCTTGGCCGTGAAATCGAGAAAATAGCGGGCGACATCCACCATGCAGGCATCTTCGTCCATCACCACCATGCCGCCCGATCCCATCATGGCCCCTGCTTTGGTCAGGGCGTCGAAGTCCACCGGCGTGTCCAGGAAATCGGCAGACAGGCAGCCTCCCGACGGCCCGCCGATCTGCACCGCCTTGAACTCCTTTTTGTCGGGGATCCCGCCGCAGATGTCGAAAATCAGTTCCCGCAGGGTGACCCCCATGGGAATCTCCACCAGACCCGGGTGGGTCACATTGCCCACCACAGAGAAAACCGCTGTCCCCGGACTTTCGGGCGTACCGATGCCGCGGAACCATTCGGCACCCTTTTCCACAATGGGCGGTACGGTAGCCAGCGTTTTGACGTTGTTGATCACCGTTGGCCGGTTGTACAGTCCGCGCTGTACCGGATAGGGCGGGCGGGGTCGCGGCATGCCGCGGTAGCCTTCCACGCTGCGGATCAGGGCCGTCTCTTCCCCGCAGACGAAAGCCCCGGACCCCTGGAACAGGTCGATGTCGAAATCGAACCCGCTTCCCAGAATATCGGTTCCCAGCAGGCCTTTTGCACGGGCCTGTTCAACGGCGGATTCGAGAATCCTGACTGCCAGCGGGTACTCGGCCCGCACGTAAAACAAGCCGTTTTTCGCTCCCACGGCAATGGCGGCGATGATCATGCCTTCGATCACCTGGTGGGGATTGCTCTCCAGCAGGGTGCGGTCCATATAGGCCCCGGGATCGCCTTCATCGGCGTTGCAGATGATCGTCTTTTCGCTGCCCGCAGCCGCTCGCGCGATTTTCCATTTCATCCCGGTGGGGAAGCCGGCGCCGCCACGGCCGCGCAGCCCGGACGCCTCGATCCGATCGATGATCGCGTCCGGTGTCTCGCCGAGGGCCCGGGCCAGGGCACCATAGCCGCCATCGGCAAGATACTCATGAATTTGTTCTGGGTCGATGCGGCCGCAGCGTTCCATGATTACCCGCTTTTCCCGGTTGAAACGGGAAAATTCATGCACCGAGGGGATCGTCTCGTTTTCTACGGTGGCGCCCATGACATGCTCGAAGCGCGGGTCGTATTCCTGCAAGAACAGCTTGGTCAACATCTTGGCCTTGCCCGGGGTCACTTCCGGGTAGAGAATCGGCGGAAAGCCCGAATCGGGGTGGTCGATCACCACCACCGGTTCGGCATAGCAGTGGCCCACACAGCCCACCGTGTGAACCAGGGCCTCTACGCCACGTTCCTTCAGGGCCTCCTCGAAAGCCGACTTGGTTTCCAGCGCACCGGAAGCGATCCCGCAGGTCGCCATGCCGATGTGAATTTTGGGCAGTGGACTCTGATCGAACTGCTCCTTTTGAAGCCGGGCCTCCTCGGCCAGGGCTTGATAGGCGGCTTGGATTTTGTCAGTGGTTTCTGTAGTCATCATTGATCAGCAATACTCGTTTTTTTAGACCGTTTCTCAAAAGAGCCGAGATCAAGGCTTGCGAGCCCCGAGGAGGGAGGCGTACAAAACGTACTCCGCACTGACGAGGGGCGAAGCGTAACGCCGATATCGGCTCTTTTGGAGAACGGTCACAACTTGGCAGCCTCCCTTTCGGCCTTTTCTTTCTCCACCCGAACCCGCAGCACCAGTCCCTCCACCTTGCTGGGAGCCATGTGGCCATGAAGAGTCTCTCCCACAAGGGCCACCGGAGCCAGGGCGCAGCAGCCCACGCAGGCCACGCGCTCGATGCTGAACTCCCGGTCTTCGGTGGTTTCGCCCTCCTTGATCTCCAGCTTGCGTTCGAAATTCTCCAGGATAATCTCTCCGCCGCGCACATGGCAGGCCGTTCCCATGCATACCTTCACCGGGTTGCGCCCCGGCGGGTTGAAGCGAAACTGGTTGTAAAAAGAAGCCACCCCGTATACTTCGGAGCGGGTGATCTTTAGATGGTCGGCCACCAGGGCAAGCGCCTCGTCGGGCAGGTAGCTCAGGGTTTTCTGGGCTTTTTGCAGCAGGGGAATGAGCTGACCGCGGCCGCCGGGCGAGGTTTCGATTTGCGCCTGGAGGGATTGAAGATTGGCCCGATCTTCATCTGTAAGCGTATGGTTTGTCGTCATTTTTAATGAAGCGGCTTTTTTACAAAGTTTTTAGTGTCCGTCCAGAAATCGGTCAATTTGGTCGAGATCAAGGCTTTCGAAAAATTTACCCACAGACATATAGTCGATCTAAAGTTTCCTATAAAGCATCACGCCGCCATGTGCAGCAGTACGTCCACCAGTGAATTTATGACGGATATACGTGGGCCAGGGAAAAGCCTACGAAAATTATCGTCCATGGCGGCTTTGGCTATCGATCGGCGAACGTCCGAGAAGGCAAAATGGCTCCGGCCATCAACTGCATGCCGACGGGTTGGTGTCTTCTCGGCCCGACTTGCATAGATCCAGGCGACGGTGGTCGCCAACATGCAAAAGTGCAGGTGGTTGCCGACCGCCTGCGGATGACGGGTTTGCGTTTCGGCACTGCCGATGTCGCGTTTCAGTTCTTTGAACAGGGCTTCGATTTTCCAGCGGGCACCATAATACTCAACGATCTGTCGAACGGACAGGGACATGTCGGTTGAGAAAAAAGCCACCCACTGGGTTTGTCGATAAACCCAAACCACTTTGACGGCACAGCGCATCGTTTTGAGCATGACCACACGCTCATAGGCCAAGATGGTCCTGTCGCGGCCATACAAATTGACGGTGTATTCCTGTGCCAGAGATCTGTAATACGCAGCCATCGACGCCGCATTGCCCAATTTCCGGCCGTATTTTCGGGGCCGCCCCACCCGACTGCTGACATGCGGACCGGGCAGATCGAACAGATTGCTGTTCGATCTGAGCCGGGAAATCATGTCAATCCATATTCCCAGTCGATCATGCAGCGGCTTCCACAAGCCATTGTTACCGAACCAGGAATCGGTGGTGACGATGATCCGCTTTCGACCAAAGACCCCGGCAACATCTGTGATCATGTCGACAGCCATGGCCATCTTGCTGGTAAACGCCAATTTCGGCCCGCCTTGGCGATGCATGCGGGCAATGCTCTTTTTCAGGTGATAGAAGCGGTAGCTCAAGGGCAGGCACGCCCATCGTCCCTTGACGATCTTCAGCAGTCCCACGGTAACGACATTCTGTGCCCACGGATATTTCGACTGATTCTGTTTGGCAGCATGATCGAATATCTTTTCGCATCCGAAGATTTTCTTGCCCGTTTTGGGGTTGACATAGTCATCCAGTGCCAGCAACAGCCGCCCGCCGGTCAGTGGTTGGGGAATCATTTTCCACAGCGTCTGCCACAATCGTTTCCATGGTATCTTTGGAGATGCCATGAACGTGTAGAATCGTTTTCGCCGTATCCCGGTAAAGCCGAACAGGGATCTGAGACACCGGAGGATGCACGATGTCCTGGACGAGGCGAAAGGCACGATGATCGCCATGATCGTATAGGTGAACCAGATTCCGCACTCTTGACCTTTTCGAGACTGCGGGAATTCGTTTTTGAGTTTTTCGAGAATGTCGTGTAGGATGAACATGCGAGGCTCCCGGTTTTGGTGTTTTTTTTCGTGGTAGAAGAAGCATACCACAACCGGCCCTCGCATTCAATCATAACTTCCCGTATTTTATACATATTTACGCTTATCATTAAAAAATCAGCCGAATATGTCCAATGATATCAATGGGTTACAAGGAGCCGCCATTCTATTAACCGCCTGTAATCATTAACAATATTTACACGTCGCGAGAATTCTCAACCATCTTGCCGCCACCCAAAACGGGGAAACTTCAGATAGATGATATTCCGAGGATAAAATTTTTCGTATAACGCAGATATCGGGCAAATTGGCCATTTCTGGACGGGCACGCGTTAAATTTTATCCATAGCACCATAAGCAGCCTGAATCCGCTCACGCAAGAGAAAACAGAGTTGCTCGAGCATGAAGAAACCGAATGGGGTATCCTCCTCCATGCACTTTCTCAACAGGCTTCCCTTTAGGCGAACCACGGTCGAATCTTTCTGACAGTTTGCCGAGGACATGAGAACATGGGGCTCACCAAGCAGCGTCGACCAGCACCCTAACGTTCGGCCTTTTCCCAGGGCATCGATCACTACCGAACCCTTATGCTTGCCGATATCCATGGCGCGCTCCAAAAACACGTAGCCGTCGACGATGATATAAAGGTCTTCGCCAAAATCGCCCTGCTGAAAAATGTAGTCCCCTGCTTTGTACGCTTCGAGACTGCCGAATTCCGAAATGGTGGTAAGATGTTCAGGGGTAATGTTTTTCAAGAACTCGCATGCCTGAAGAGTCTTTTGAATCTCAGGGTTTGACATGATGTCCTCCGGAATGGATCATTGGTCGCCGGCCACCCGGCGATAGGCCTTTATCATCCGTTCGCCAAGGGACCGGGACAATTGCTTGAAAAACAGATAGCCGCTTTCCATGTCGCTGTCCAGCAGCTTCAGCAGTCGATCGCGATCCAGTTTGAGAACAACGCCGGGCGTGGTGCATACGGCGCGACAGCCATAGGTTTGTCGCTCGATCAGGCTTCCCCAGCCGAAGGCCTCTCCGATCTGATTAACGGTACAGACATGCGTTTTCGAGTCGCCCATGGAGATGCTGACCTCGCCCCGGGCAAGGATAAACAGATATCGGGCCGCATCCCTGCTGCCGAACAGAACGTCCCCTTCAGCAAACGCCTCCCGCTGGGCAATGCCCATAACACGGTTTACGGCGTTCTGGCTCAGGCCCCAAAACAGATCCGTTTGTCGGATATACATGGCGGCCTCATTTCTGAGGAATGAACCCGGCAATGAATGGTGCAATCGTGATAATCGGCGATGGATATGCTATATTGTTTTTATAGTATGCTCATAATGTGCTGTCAAATCAAACCTTGAAAAGCCTTCACGGAATCGTTCGAAAGGGTCTGACGGAAACGCGTCTGCCATCCGATTGCATGGAAATTGCGCCATGGCGGCCGGTACAATAAACTCGGCAGCCGGCGGCCCGGTAGCGGTCGGTCACTTCGGGATGAGGAAAGCCGAAACGGTTGCCGGCCCCGGCGCTGATTACCACCGTTTGCGGATGTACCGCCTGAATCAGGCCTGGCGTACTTGAACTTTTGGAGCCGTGGTGAGGGGCGAACAGCACCGTGCTGGCCAGGTTTCCATCCGTTCGCCGCAGCATGTTGAATTCGGCTTCGGCCGTGATATCCCCGGTGGAAAGAAACGCTGTCTGTCCGAAAGCGGCTTTGATCACGAGTGAACCGTCGTTGCGGTCCTGTTGGTCGGTTGCGGATAAAGCGTCTACGAAACCGGCCGGTGGATTGAAAACCGTCAGGATGACGGCCCCAATCGTCACCGGAAGGCTGTCGGCATCCATTCGCCGCACTGAAATTTTTTTCTCGCGGCAGACGGCCATCAGCGTCTTGAATCCCCAAGTAGTGTTGGCGTCCCCATTGAACCACAACTCCCGTACGTTGAAATGCCTGGCGATAAATATCAGCCCGTTGAGATGGTCGGCATCGGGGTGGGAGAGAATCAGCGTGTCTACCGTGGCAATCTTGCGGCGCCACAAAAGCGGGGCAACCACCTGCCGACCCATATCGAACAGGTTGTTGTCCGAAAACCCGCCGCCGTCGTATAGGATCTCGGTTCCGCCGGGCAGTTCCATGAGCGTGGCGCCTCCCTGGCCGACATCGATGGCCGTCACCTTGAGGTCCCGGTGCCAGAAGCGCTGATGGGACCAGTAGATTCCGTCCCCGGCAGCTGTGATCAGCGCCGCAGCCAGTACCCACGGTGCAAAACGCGCTTTTCCCAGGTTCAACAGAGACCAGCCGGCCAGGTAGTAGATCGCCATCTCCAACAGGGACGGCGTTACGGTTTTCGCGGCGGCAAAAGAGAGCCCCGAAAAACTGTCCACAATTTCCATGGCCAGTCGAAGAATCTGGATGCACAACCCGAAGGCCGGTATGGCCGCCGTTTCGAACACAAGGGCGACAACGGTGGAAGTAAGGCCCAGGGGCACCGCCACAAAACCCACCAGGGGGACCAACAGCAGATTGGCTGCCAGGCCCACCAGAGAAGTCTGGTTAAAATAATGTAGAACCACCGGCGCGGTGCCGGCGATAGCCAACGCGGAAACCAGAACGAACCCAGCCACTTTTTTTCCGATCCTGCGGCCGTAGGAGAATTCGGCGCCCTCGGAAAAATCGAATCTTTGAAGGCCAATCACAATGGCCAGCACGGCGGTAAAGGAAAGCTGGAAAGAGATCGAAAACAGGGCCGTCGGAGAAAGAACCAGGATTGCCAGGGCCGCCACGGCAAGCGTGTTGAGGATGTCATGGGTGCGACCGAGGATCAGGGCGACCAGAAAAACGGCGACCATGATCACGGCGCGCTGGGTGGACGGCGACATACCGGCCAGGATCCCGTATGCCAGAACGATGAAAAGGGTCGCTGCGGCGGCCCACTGGCGGGTCCACCCCCGCCACAGCAGCGGGGTGCAGAAGGAAAAAAGACAGACCAGGCAGCGATAGGCTACCGTCGCCACGATGCCCACGTGCAGACCGGAGATGGCCAGCAGGTGACCGACGCCGGCCCGGTTGAAGCGTTCGCGCAATTCGCTGCTGATACCCGACCGGTCGCCGTAAACCAGGGCCTTGAGCACGGCTTGCGCTTCCTTGTCGTCGGGCCCGCCGGCCGCATCGATCAGGCGACCGAGCTTGCCGCGCAGGCCATGAACGATCCGTGTGGCGGCCGGCAACGGGCGGGTGCCGACAATGCGAAGTTTCTCGGCCCGAACCCAGACACTTCCGTGGATTCCCTTGAAGGCCATGTAGCGGCGGTAATCGAATCCCCCCGGATTGTTGAAATTGCGCAGCGGACGGATGTTGGCGTCTAACGCCACCCGGTCGCCCAGGGCCAGCTCGGTTTCGCCCATGACGGTCAGGCGAATCTGCCCGTGCACCGGTTGGGATTGGCCTTGACGGGAAAGGGCTTCGACATCCAGCACCGTACGGGTGCGGCCGAGACGGAAAACGGGCGGTTCGAGCACGCGTCCTTGAATCTGCCAGCGGCCGCTGTCCAGATAGTGGACGATGTGGTCCGGTCCGAAATCCGGGGAAGCCCACGGCACCATGGAGAGGTAGCCGGCAGCCAGGATTGCCAGCAGGGGCGACCCGCAGGCGGACCGATTGCGCCGCAGGGCGATAATGCCCGCCGCTGCGGCGGCAACCAGCATGCACAGAAATACGGGGGAAAAGCCCGGCAATCCCTCGCCCAGAAGGATGCCGGCGATCAGGGCCAGGGTGACGGGAATGGCCGGCCGGTAATGAATTCCGCTGGAAGTGGGAGGATCGATAGAAATCATCGGACGTTTACCCCCCGAGCAGGGTCACCCCGATGGTTTGCCGTCGGGCGCGGTTGTCATGATTGACGGCCGCCATCGGCACTTTTCTAATTGGTCTCTCGGGTAAACGAGCTTTGCGCATGGATCGAACCCTCCTTGAATGGTGTTTGTATAATGGAGAGCCTCTACTTTGCAATGCAACTGTTTTTATCGATTGAACCGACAGCGATTTGCCGAACTGAATGCCGGGATGGTATGGTTTGCCACCAGATTAAATTTCGCCTTAATCTGATGTCGTAAGGGCGAAAAATTTTTCGCCCCTACCTGGCGGTAATTGCACCAATGGCCATGGTTGACTTCTAAGGAAGTGGCAGCTACTCGGGCGCAGTTTTTCAAGGAGCGGCGTCCAGCCGCGATTCGGTTCGCAATCATCGCGGCTGGAAGCCGCTCCGAAGCCACAACTTTATTTCGGGTGTGTGGTTCCATGGTTGCCCTGAAAAATCTTTTTACAAACCTGTCAATGTTTGAAGGAGCTTGAAATGCCCTCCACCATTTTTCACTTTGCCACCATCGAAGTCGATCTGAGAACGGGAATCGACATCAAGGACATCACCGACGATCTGAACCGCATCATCGGACGCTCCGGGATTGAAAACGGAACCGCCAATGCCTGTGTGGTAGGCAGCACGGGCAGCTTAACTACGATTGAATATGAACCCGGGGTGGTTCAGGATCTGAAAGACGCGATCAACAGGATTGCGCCAAAGGACATTGCCTATGCCCATGAATTGGCCTGGCATGACGGCAAAGGCCACAGCCATGTGCAAGCCGCCTTGCTGGGGCCTTCGATTGCCCTGCCGATCAGGAAAGGTCGATTGAAATTGGGAACGTGGCAGCAGGTGGTTGCCATCAACCATGACAACCGCTCCCGAAAACGGCTGATCGAAGTTACGTTGATAGGCGTATAACCATTTCGATCAGATTCAAGATTGCTGATGGGTAATGGTCAAATCTTTCAAAAACACACCAGATAGCCGGCGCCTGAAGGCCTCGTGAATCAGGCTTTCCAGTTTGAGCGCGGCGTCCTGATATCCCAGGCCTCCCGGACGAATATTGGAGATGCAGTTGCGCTCTGCGTCGGTGCGGCCTTTGCGGGGCGCAAAGGTAAGGTAAATGCCCATGCTGTCCGCTGCACTGAGCCCCGGCCGCTCGCCGATCAAAATGATGCTGACCCGCATGTTTAGAATTTCACCAATCTCATCGGCGATGGCCACCCGGGCCTGGGATGCGATCACCACCGGGCTCCAGCGCAAGTCGTGGACAATCGCTAATGAACGGAATTGATCCAACAAAGGGATGGCGTTGGTATGAATGGCACGGGCGGACAGCCCGTCGGCAATGACCACGCCAAGGTCGAAATCCTGGCCATCCGGAGGACGAAACGGTTCCAGCAATCTTCTGGAATCCTCATCCAGTTGGCGCCCCAGATCCGGCCGCTGCAAATAAACAGACCGATCCGCTGCGGCGCTGTGGACCTGCACAACAGGCAGTTCACGGACCTGCAGCGCTTCCTCGATAGTCGCGGAATCAAAGGGCAGGTGCACGGCATCCCGGGCACGGGCGTGGTCAAGGTCGAATTTCAGCACCTCCCGGGTGGAAATACTCGATCCCGCCCGGGCCAGTCCGATTCGGGCGGGGGTCAATTCATGGAGCTGCTTCAGCCTGTCAAGCGCGTTGGATGGTTTCATCAAGATTCAATTTCCTGCAGGTAGTCGAGCAGCGGCATGGCATTCTTATCCAACATGAGCCGGCGTTTCTCATCATAGAGGCCCATCTTCTGCAGCCAGGATTCAAATTCGGGCGCACAGCGCAACCCCATGAGCTGGCGCAGATAGTTGGCATCGTGGAAGGAGGTGCTCTGGTAATTCAGCATCACATCATCGGCCCCGGGAACCCCCATGATGAAGTTGACCCCGGCTGCGCCCAGCAGGGTCAGCAGGGTATCCATATCGTTCTGATCCGCCTCCGCATGGTTGGTATAGCAGATGTCGCAGCCCATGGGCAGGCCCAGCAGTTTACCGCAGAAGTGATCCTCCAGCCCGGCACGGATGATCTGCTTGCCGTCATAGAGATATTCGGGCCCGATGAACCCCACCACCGTATTCACCAGCAGGGGATCGTACTGTCGGGCCACGGCATAGGCGCGAGCCTCCAGCGTCTGCTGGTCGACGCCGTGATGCGCGTCGGCGGACAAGGCACTTCCCTGACCGGTCTCGAAATACATCACGTTTTGTCCCACGCTGCCTCTCTGCAAAGCGAGGGCGGCATCATGCGCTTCTTTCAGCAGATTAAGGTTAATCCCGAAATTGGTATTGGCGGCTTCGGTGCCGGCAATGGACTGGAACACCAGATCCACAGGCCGGTTTTTCGCCATCATCGCCAGGGTATTGGTAATGTGCGTCAGCACGCAGGACTGCACCGGGATTTCGTGGCGCTGCCGCAGTTCATCCAGCAGTTGCAGCAATTGCGTGGCGGCCGAAATATCATCGGAGACCGGGTTGATGCCGATAACGGCATCTCCCGCGCCATTGAGCAGCCCATCCAGAATGGAAACCGCAATGCCCCGGGGATCGTCGGTGGGGTGGTTGGGCTGCAGGCGGGTGGACAGGCACCCTTTCCGCCCGATGGTGGTTCGAAAGCGGGTAACGACTTCAATCTTGCTGGCCACCAGGATAAGATCCTGATTGCGCATCAGTTTGGAGACCGCCGCCGCCATTTCGGGCGTAATGCCCGGGGCCACGGAGCGCAGCGTCTGGGTGTCGGTTTCATAGGCCAGCAGCCAATCGCGGAAATCGCCGACGGTCATCGCCGCGATGGGATCGAACGCCAGCGGATCATGGCGATCCATGATCAGGCGCGTGACCTCATCGTCTCCATAGGGAACCAAGGCCTCCGTCAGAAACGTTTTCAAGGGCAGTTCCGCCAGGGCGAATCTGGCGGCCATGCGCTCTTCCTCGGTGGCAGCAGCGATGCCCGCCAGACAATCTCCGGATTTCAACAGGCTGGCTTTGGCCATCAGGTCTTTTAAATCCCGAAATCGATACTTATGGGATCCTAATGTAAATCCATAGGCCGTCATCGGATCATCTTCTCCATGCAGCAAATATCGTCTTTTCCATCATGATAGTTTTAGCTTCCTGCGATTTCAAGGCAACCGTTTTTTATTCCAACTGATGGGCATAGGCATCGTGCCATCCCGCCGGAACCGGCATTTGGCGATACAAATCCGCCCGTTGCGCCTCCAGCAATTGCCGCGGAAACTTCATGAAATCCGCGGCGCAATAGACCTTTCTGCCTGCGGATGCGGAAAGTGCATCCAGCCAGAGGGCGCCTTCTTCGCTGCGCATCAGGTGGTGGTCGAGGATCACCACATCAATGGACGTCGCCAGTCGATCACCCGATCCACCGTCGGACCATCCAGCAGTTGAATGTCGGAAGCGTGCACGAATATGCTGCACCCCATGTCAATGCGGGTCATCATGACGGTGCCCATATGTCCGCCGGCCGCACCGTGGGGAACGGACCGGGAAAAGGTCAAAGCTCCTTCCGACCGCCCTTCGGCAACCTCCATCCGGTC
Organism: uncultured Desulfosarcina sp.; assembly: GCF_963668215.1. NCBI lineage: Bacteria > Pseudomonadati > Thermodesulfobacteriota > Desulfobacteria > Desulfobacterales > Desulfosarcinaceae > Desulfosarcina > uncultured Desulfosarcina sp. Next base: position 3,187,135 of record NZ_OY764190.1, on the reverse strand, counting down.
CCCCAGCAGATCCGCCAGATCGTCGAAGCGTTTTTGCATTCCGGCGGACAAACCGTCGCCGGATTTGCTCCAGCAGCGTAATCGGCTAAAAGTCTCCGGGAGCTCCCGAACGGCCAACTGGTAGGGATTCGCCTCCATAAGCGGCACGTGGTCCCCGTGGAAATGGCTGAACACCACATCGGTGGCGTCGCGCAGCGCCTGTAGAATCTTCTCGCGCACGTCGCGCCCGACCGCGACCTGAAACGGATGGGGCAGCAGGCCGCTGCGCCGATATCCCAAGGCCACTCCCGGATCGATGACGATGCGCCGATCCGGCAGGGTCACCCGGCAGCAGAGGCTTCGCACCCCCATGGATTCCGCCCCGATAATCTCGATCCCTGTGTTCAAGCTTTCCATCCTGAAAAAGCTATGCTTGTTTGCCGAACCCCGGCACCCTTTTGATGTTACAAACTGTTACCCATTTGTGACAAAAGTCCAATAAAGCCGAACATATAAACCGTCGATAGCGTTGTTAAGCGGTTTTCCGGCACCGTGACAAGGAAAAAAATAGAAGCCGTTTTTAGAAGGAACCAAAAAATGGGCATAGAGAGCGTACTGGGGGACTCACTCTCCTGGGGCACCGCGACAACGATATTGAGCGAAAGGGATGCCACGGATATTTTTTCCATCCTGGCCAGCGAGGACACCAAGCTCGAAGAGCTTTCCAATACGTTCCTGGATGCCGGCATTACCCAGTACACCAACGGCGACTATGAAGAGGCCGCCAGGTCGTTCGCGGCCGCCATCGCCATCTATCCGGATTCGGATAACAACGCCGATACCGTCAAGTATCTTGCCCAGACCTACATCGAACTCGATGAGGTCGACAAGGCCATCGAGACCTATGAAACCGCCATCGCGAACGATCCCACCAATGCCGATTTTCGCACGGCCCTGGGGCAGCTTTATTACTCCGAGGAGCGCTACGACGAAGCGGTCGCGCAATACCGCAAGGCGGTCGACATCGACGACAGCTCGGAAAACCGCTATTCCTACGGCGAAGCGCTGTTGAAGATCGAAGACTACGAAGAAGCCGAATACCAGTTCGAACAGGTGGTAAAAGCCGATCCCGACAGCACCGCCGGTTATTACGGGCTGGGCAAAACATACTCGCTGATGGAAGAGTACGACGAGGCCATCAAGTACTTCCAGGAGGCCCTGGAAATCGATGACGAGTTTTACGATGCCATGGCGGAAATCGGCTATGCCTATTGCGATTTGGGAGACTTCGACGCCGCCAGGGATGTTCTGGAAGAGTTGGAGGATCTGGATGAGGATCTGGCGGACACGTTAGAAGAGTATATCGACCAGACCGAGAACCCCGAAATCGACTTTGCCTATGCAAGCAGCACCTTCCCGTACCAGGCAACCTCCGGATATCTTTTGTCGAACATCGATTCGTACCTGGAAAACGCCGGGGCCGAACTCAGCATGACCATGACATTCCAGTTCACCAAATCCATGGATGCCTCGTCGGTGGAGAGTATCTACAACTGGAGCATCACCCGGGCCGAAAGCGACAACATCGCCGAAACGTACAACTACGGCGATGAAATCCCGTCCACCGAAATCACCCTCAATTACTATCCGGACTATGTGCTCTACGACTCCGATACCGGCACGGCCACCCTGGGCTTCACCATCCGGCAGAACGAAACCGCCGACGGCACCATCGACCCCTCGCATATCGTCTTTTCTTTCAATGGCGAGGACATTTACGGGGTGTCCATGAGCGAAGACGGCGACGAATACAGCGGATTTTCGGGGTCGGCATGAGCACTGCGCATTTCATCTCATCTACATTGATGAACTCGTAAAAAGTCAAAATTATCATATTTTCGTCATTCCGGCGCAGGCCGGAATCCAGTTATTTCAATGTGTTCTGGATGCCGGATCAAGTCCGGCATGACGAGTTTGGTACTTTTTACGAGACCATCAACATTGGCCTTCGAATTTTCAATGGGAAAACGGATGTACTGATTTTCGGGTTCATTTGTCGGGAAAGTTTTGCTATCGTCAATCCCAAAGACAAATCGCCTTCCCTTCACCAAAAGAGGTGCACCGATCATGAAAAAGCCAAACAAACGTCTTTTTTCGTTGCTGGGGATCCTGACCGTGATTCTTTGCATGGCGGGTTGTACGGCGACAACACGGACCGTATCGCCCGAAGAACAGCTGGCCTACGATGCCACGTACACCTTCTCGGACAAGAAAAAAATCGTCCACGATCTGGTGGAATCGCTGCGAACCCAACCGCCCCTTGGCTCGACTTCGGACCGCCCGATCATCATCGTATACGGCATTGCCAACCGGACATCCGAACACATCGACACCAGCGGCATCACGGACGAAATCCGCAAGGAGATCCTGCAGACCGGAAAGGCCCGTTTCGTCAATAAATCGCAGCGGCAAAATATCCTGGCGGAAACCGACTACCAGATGGGCGGTGCGGTGGCACCGGAAACCCGCATCGCGCTTGCAAGGCAGGTGGGAGCGAAATACATGCTGACCGGCACACTGCGCTCCATCGAAAAAGAAGCACCCAAACAAATCCGTCTGAAAAAGAAGTCTTACATCTATTACAGCCTCAATCTGGAACTCACCAGCATCGAAACCAGCCTCATCGAATGGGCGGACAGTGTGGAACTGGTCCGGGAGGCCTCCAAACCCATCATCGGGTGGTAGCCCAATGGGTTTTTCCCACACCGACAAGGTGATTCATGGCGGTCGATAGACCATCCTGCAATTTTTAGCGTCGAGCGACGTTGCGTCACGGCGGAGTCCCGCATGTCCCGAGCCGGCTTCTCATTTCGTCTGGCAGTTCTGGCCTTTTTCCTATTTATGACCGGCGGTTGTGCCGGCGGCCCGCTCAAGCACGCACGCGATGCTTTTTTCATCGACGGCGACCCGAACGCTGCCGTTCAATCGCTCGAAGATGAGCATCCTGCTGGCCTGTCCGCCCTTCTGCTCTTCATGGAAAAAGGAATGCTGCTGCATCGTGCCGGACGGTTTTCAGAAAGTATTGCGGAATTGCGGCAGGCATCGGCCCTGATGGAAAAACAGGATCGTCTCAGCGTCAGCCAGCAGACGGCATCGATTCTGGTCAACGACTGGATGACCGAATACAAGGGCGAGTACTGCGAACGCTTGTGGGTTCACACCTATCTGATGATCGATTACCTGATGATCAATCGATACGAGGATGCCCTGGTGGAGGCCAAGCAGGCCCTGAAAATAATCGACGCCTATCCGGAGGCCCTGTCCGAAGCGTATTTCAGCCTTGCTTTGATCGGCTTGTGCTATGAACTGCTATATGAATACAACGACGCCTATATTGTTTACGAAAGGATGGCCAGGTCCATGCCCGATCCGGAATCCGTTCGTGAGGAGCTGATTCGAATGGGGCGGCTTTCCGGTATCGAGCCGGACAACAGCCAGGCTTCGATATACCGGGAGCCCGATGAAGGTGAAGTGATTCTGTTTGTCGGCACCGGCAACGGCCCCGTGAAGGTTTCGGGGGATATCGTGCTGCCCCCGGGCATCCGGATCTCCTGGCCCCGGTACGAAAACCGGAGCACCGTCTCCGATTTTGTCGCTGTTGACGCGGGTGACCGTCGCCTTTCGGCCACAACAGTGGGCACGGACTTGAACCGGGTGGCCCGCATATCGCTCGCCAGAAGGGCCAAAACGATCATCGCCAAAGAAGCCGCCAGGGTATTTGCCAAAGAGGCCATCGCCCAGCAAGTAGATAAAGAAGACGATCCTTTCGCCAGCTTTATGACCCGGCTGATCCTCATGGCCATGGAACAGGCCGATACCCGCTCCTGGCAGACCCTGCCAGCCAGGAACACCCTGCTGCGCCTGCGCCTGGAGCCCGGGGTTCACCATTTGGCCGTCCACTTCAAGGGCAGCGGCATCGGCCATCGTATCGACCTGCCGCCCTTTGCCATCCAGGCCGGGCAACGAGCCTTTTTTGTTGTCAGCGCCACGGATCGATACGCCGCCGTCTACGGCGGGGCATCGATATTCCCAGGCCTCCGGTAACGCGTTTAAAAATCAAACCGGATGGGTACTACTTGAGCCCGATCTCCCAGTTCCATAACCCCGGTCGTTTCTTGACGGTCACCCCATGGGGGATCGGTTCGTCCAGGTGGGCAAACATCCGCATGCCGGCCCGTTCCAGCAGCGTGCGCTTCTCGGTAATATCCAGCCGCCAGTTGGGGTAGACCCAGTAATCCGGGCCGTGGCGCTCCACCCAGGCCTGTTCGCCCCGGGGGCTGTCGAAGGGCACCCGCAGCCGGGTATCCTCGGCTATCGTCCGGGAAATGCACAGGGGCCAGTTGCCGGAAAGCACGATCCCCAATGGCAGCGGGCTCTGACGGCACAGGGTGGTAATGTCGGACTCGCCCAGTTCCGGACTGACGAAGGAGCCGGCAAATCCCATCTCCTTGAACGTCTCCAGACAGAGGGCATTGGCCGCGTTGCAGAAGGGGCCGGCCCACAGGTCCAACCCCTCGGGCCGGTTGAACAGGGCCAACTGCCAGGGGGCGTTGAGCACGAACTGACGCCCCCCCTGACGCAGGCTTTGGCCCAGCAGGCCGACCACCCGTTCCTCGTCGTCCGGCCAGATCACCGGCGGCAGCCAGATCCACAGGCTGCCGGCATTGGATTTGCCGATGTTCTCCAGGGTGGCTTCCGAAAGCCAGACGCCGGCAGTACCGCGTCCCGATGAACGGGAGAGCGTCCGTTGCACCCTTATCTCGATGCTGCGGTGCGGCTTTCCGACCGGACGGGGCAACGTGGCCTGAAACGTCAATGGAGCGATGACCGGCTGTGGCGGCGCTGTTGCCTCCACATCGGCAAGCTTCTTCTCCAGGGCCTTTTCCCGGCGGTCGGTAAGAAAGACCGGCGCTCCCGGCCGCGGCGTTTTGCGCCCGCCCAGGTTCAACGGGTAGCGTCCTTTCTTGGGCACGTTCCGGGTGACCCGGCAGATGGCATGGCCGGTTTCGTCTTCGTAGCCCACCCGCAGCACATCGCCGGGCAGCAGCGGCTGGCGCACCACCACCCAGGGATTGTTGGCCGGCCCCTGTACCTTTCCCAGAAACTGGCCGGAGGCGGTCTGCCGCCGGGTGTCGATGGGCCGCTGGGGCCGCTGGGGAAGAAAATTATAGTGGGTGGTCTCCCGCCCCAGGCTCTGTGCCAGAAGGTCCAGGGCATCGCGTTTGGCCTGGTTGTCCTGCCCCCGGTCGCGCAGCAGTTGATAGCCGCTGACCGTATAGTAGACGTAGTGCGGGCCCTTTTTGCGTCCCTCGATCTTCCAGGACCGCACCTTCTTGATCTGCCCCAGGATTTTGACCAGCACATCCACGGAATAATCCTGGCAGGAGAAACTGCGCGCGGTCCGGCCCTCCTGGCGATAATACCGGCGGCAGGGCTGCACGCAGCGTCCACGCAGGCTGCTCCTGCCCCCCATGTAACTGCTCCAGTAGCAGCGGCCGGACACCCCGTAGCACAAGGCGCCGTGGAGGAAAGTTTCCAGTTCCAAGTTTTTGGGGCAGGCCTTTCCCATGGCCTTGATCTCGTCGATGGACAGTTCCCGCGGCACCACCACGCAGGCCACCGGCAGGGTTCGAGCGATTAAACCCAGGGCTGCGGGGAAGCTGACATTGGCCAGGGTGGAGAGATGGATTTCGCCGGCAAACCCGACCTGGCGGGCCAGGGCCACCACCCCCAGATCCTGGACGATCAGGGCGTCGGGGCGTACCTGACGGGCAAGGACGTCGATCATCTGACCGACCCGGTCCAGTTCGTCGGGTTTGAGCAGGGCATTGACCGTAACGTAGACCTTCACCTTGCGATCATGGGCCAGGGCCACCAGTTGGGCCAATTCCTCCAGGGAGAAATTTTTGGCCTCCATACGCGCCGACATGCTTTTCAGGCCGCAATAGATGGCATCGGCCCCGGCGGCCAATGCCGCCAGAAAGGCGGCCCGGTTGCCCGCCGGCGCCAGGATGGCCGGGCGATGTTGGGAAGATTCGTTCATTGTCCCCGTTTTCTATTCCAGTAGTTCTTCTTAAAAGACGAAACATCTGCATTAGGTTGTATCCGTCCAGAAATAGCCGCGATGACTCCCGGGGTCAAGACGATTAAAGCGCAATCGGCACCAGGAAAACCCGTATCCGAAATCGTCGGCTTGTAAATTGCGGAATTCGGGTTATATTAGACGCATTGCTTTTAAACGATCAAACACCAAGGACAATCCTATGAAACTGGCAGTCAGCGGAAAAGGTGGCGTAGGCAAAACGACATTTTCCTCTCTTCTGGCAAGGACCCTGAGCGACCGCGGCAAAACCGTTCTGGCCATCGATGCCGATCCGGACGCCAACCTGGCGGCGGCCCTGGGTATCACCGATGGCGACAGCGTCAAACCCATCGCCGAAATGAAAGAGATGATCTTCGAGCGCACCGGCGCACAGCCCGGTACCATCGGCGGATTTTTCAAGCTCAATCCCAAAGTGGACGATATCCCGGATACCCTGTCCGTCAAACTGGGCAACATCAAGCTCATGCGCCTGGGCAGCGTAAAAAAGGGCGGCGGCGGCTGTCTGTGTCCGGAATCCACCCTGCTCAAGGCCCTGGTAACCCATGTAGTGCTGGGCCGCAACGAGGTGGTTATCATGGACATGGAGGCCGGCATCGAACATCTCGGGCGGGCCACGGCCCAGGCAGTGGACAAGCTGATCGTGGTGGTCGAACCCGGCCGCCGCAGCATCGATACCGCCGAGCACATCCGGCGCCTGGCATCGGAAATCTTCCTGAAAAACATTGCCATCGTGGGCAACAAGATCCGGGGACCCAAGGACGAAGAATTTTTGCGCACCCACTTGCCCGATTTCGAGTTTCTGGGGTTCATGCCCTACGATAATTCCCTCATCGAGGCGGATCTTTCCGGTGCCGCCCCTTACGACACCGAGGCCACGGCCAAGCAGGTGGTGGCCGACATCATCGACCGGCTGGTCTCTTGAACCGATGAGCCGACCTCCCGGGAGCGCCCCGCGTCGACGCCGCCGGTATCCCTCGCGAAAACCGCACCAAGGCAAAGGGTCGAGCCACCGGCTGAAAATGGCTCCCGGCGCCGACCCGAAACTCGAATCCGTTTTTTCCGGCATCGGCGTTCCGCGGAACCGGCCTTTCAAACCGGACCGGTTCCAGACCGATGCCATCGCCGCCATGGCCGAATCGGACTGCCTGGTCACCGCCCCCACCGGCGCAGGTAAAACCTGGATTGCCGTCCAAACCATTCGACGGACCTTCGAGGAGGGCGGCAGGGCCTGGTACGCTTCGCCCCTCAAGGCCCTGACCAATGCCAAGCTGATCGAATTTGCCGAAATTTTCGGCCCGGAGAATGTGGGCATCCTCACCGGCGACCGCAAAGAGAGCCCCGACGCGCCCATTATCGTCGGCACCACTGAAATTCTGCGCAATCAGCTTTACGACGCCATGCACCAGGGCGTTTCGATGAACACCGACCTGGTGGTGATCGACGAGGCCCATTTCCTGGGGGACGAAGAACGCGGCGTGGTGTGGGAGGAGACCCTGATCTACCTGCCCGCACGCATCCCGTTGCTCATGCTTTCCGCCACGGTGGGCAACGCCGGCGCCATCGCCGACTGGCTGACAACCATCCGCAGCCGTCCCTGCCAAGTGGTGGCCGAAACCCGCCGGCCCGTGCCGCTCTATCCGCTGGTTCTGCACCCCTCAGGCACTCTGATGCCCCTGACGGTCAAGGGAGAAAAAGGCGGCAGGAAACTGTACCGCAAGGTGGCCGCTCTCGCCGGAGAAAAAAAATCTTCCGAACCCATGCGCCGCCGGGGTCTGCCGCCCTTCGGCGATATTCTCCGAGTGCTCAAAACCTATGATCTGCTGCCGGCCATCTTCTTTCTCAAATCCCGCAGCGACTGCGATTCGGCTCTGAAATTCTGCCACGGGGCCGTGCCGCTGCCGGTAGACCGCAAGGCTGCCATTTTCGACCGCATCGCCGAACTCACCGAGAATTCTCCCCACCTGGCCCAACACCGTCAGCGCATTCACCTGGAGCAGGCCGGGGTGGCCTCCCACCACAGCGGCCACCTGCCCGGCTGGAAAGTCGTGGTCGAAAACCTGATGAGCGAGGGGCTGCTCACCGCCGTTTTTGCCACCTCGACCGTGGCCGCCGGGGTCAATTTTCCGGCCCGCACGGTGGTGTTCTTTAATTCGGACCGTTTCAACGGCACCGAATTCGCGTCCCTGGACGCCACCCAATTGCAGCAGATGACCGGCCGGGCCGGCCGCCGCGGCATGGACAAGATCGGGTTCGCCCTGGCGGTGCCCGGCCGCTACATGGACCTGCACCTTGTGGCCCGCCTGCTTTCGTCGCGCCCGGGCAAGGTCCACAGCCGCATCCGCATCAACTTCTCCATGGTCCTCAACCTCCTGCTCTCCCACACCCCGGGACAGATCGAGGAACTGCTCAAACGCTCCTTCGCCACCTGGCTGCTAATCGCAAAGGCCACGGACAGCCCCGAGAAAAACCGCATGGCCGGCGTTCACGAGGTTCTTTGGGAGGACTTTCTGCGTCACCTGGATTTTCTCAAGGAGACCGGTTTCGTGGACGCGGAGGACCGGCTCACCGGCGACGGTATCTGGGCCTCGCAGCTTCGGGTGGACCAGCCCCTGCTGGTGGCCGAATGCCTGCGCCAGGGCCTGCTGCCGGCTGACGATGCCGCCCGGATGGCCGGCGTATTCGCCTGCTTCGTCAACGAGAAAGAGACCGACGACCACCTGGAAGGGCGCCTGGTGCCCAACCGGTTGAAAAAGACCGTCGGCCGCATCCACAAGAAGCTGACCGGCTTTGCCCGCCACATGAAATCCCGCGGCTTCGATGTGCGGGATCTCTACCTGCGGCCCGCCGCCATGACCCATGCCTGGGCCGCTGGCTATCCCTGGGAGCACGTGGCCAAGGACTACGGCATGCCCGAAGGGAACCTGGCCATGCTGATGATGCGCACCGCCGACAACCTGCGCCACACCGCCAACCTGACGGACGTCTTCCCCGAGGCAGCCGCCACGGCCCGCGAGGCCATCGGCCTGATCATGCGTTCTCCGGTGATCGAGGATGAGATGGAAAGCGGAGATCAGAGGGCCGAGGACTGAGGACTGAGGTCAGAAGACGGATGTCAGAAGTCCGAAGTGCTGAAGTCGGAAGACGGAATCGCGAATAAATCCGCTAAAGCATCTGTCTTTGCTGCATCGCTTCACGGAAATTCCGGCGACCGTCGATGACTCCAAAAATGACTACACTTTCCCCGAAAATTTGATAAATGATTCGGTAGTTTTTTATTACAATTTGACGGCAAACAAAGTGGGTCAGCCCCTCAAGTTCAATTGGGATATGGCCGCGTTCCGGATTATCCGATAATGATTCACATGCTTTGGAAATCTCTTCAACCAACTGCTTGGCCGTAAAGGGGTGACCGCTTTTGACAATATACCTGTGAATCTTTAACAGGTCTTTTCTATCCCCGGCAGTAAATTCAACCGTGAATTTCATTTCTCGGCATCTTCTACAGTGAGGGCTCTGAGTTCGTCGATCATCTCAGCGGCAGAGATCGTATTTCCTTCCTTGAAGTCCTTTTGGCCTTCGGCAGCCATTTTCAACAATGCCAAGGCCTCTTGAATTCGTTCATACTCGGTAATGTCTTGAATGATCGCTTTTGCTTCACCGTGCTGAGTGATGATCATCGTTCCATGGGTTTCATTCAAATTTTTGATGACTTCGGCCGCATGTGACTTAAAAAAACTGATTGGTTTGATATCTTTTTTAAAATTCATGATTGAATCCTTTTTCGGGCCAATGTGGTCTTTTAATGGTCTATTTATAGTCCGATGCGGCCTTGAATTCAAGCATCAATATGAAAGTGCAGTCTGGCTGATTCACGGTACAATCGTAAGTCAGCAAGGCGCCGGTCATGCCATTTCCGTACAAACGGTTTTCCTAAGGGCGACCGGCCGGTCGCCCCTACAAGGGTTCGTCGGACGTTGCCTGCCGTTTCAGATCGGCGTGAACCATCCTGATTTCTCCGTAGGAAAATTCGTCGCCCAAGGCCTGCTTAATGGCGCTGAAGGGTTTGTCGTGCAGGCGGGTCAATTCTCGTTCGATGACCTGCCGCTTTTCGGCAGAGACCATGGCATCGACGGGCACCCGGCCCGTTTCCACCCAGTGGGCCATGTGGCCCTCGATGGTGGCAAGAACCAGTCCCCTTTCTTCGGCAATCTGTGCCAGGGTCAACCCTTTCTCGAACAGTTCCAGGCTGGCCTTTTTGGTGTCGGCCCGCGGCGCTTTTGGTTTTTTGGGTTTGGTTTTTACCGGGGCGGCAGGCTCGGGCAAAATCACCGTCTCGATTTCCTTCTCCCGGCGGTATTCAGCGACCATGGCGACCAGCAGTTCGCCATAGCGCTCCGTCAGTCGTTTGCCCATCCCCTTGATCCGCTGCAACGCCGCCAGGGAATCTGGCAGATGGACGGCGATCTGGATCAAAGTCTTCTGGTGCAGGACCCGGAAAGCGGGAACACCCTCGGCTTCGGCCGTGCGGCTGCGCCACGCCCTTAAGGTCTGGAACAGATCCGGATGGGCGATGTCGGCCTCGGTATAGGTGGATGCCTTGGGGGTCTCTTTTTTCTGGCCGGCATCGACGGCGGCCTGGGAAACGGCCCGAAAATAATCCGCAGGAGAGAATCCCCGGCGGCAGGACCTGACGGCGGCCAGCTTGACCGCCAGCGTTTCCTTGAGAAGTTTAAGGGCGTTGTTGATCTTCTTTTTCAGGGCCTGGTTGTCCGTATCCACCTGCAGGTCGGCGATCTGCCGGCCGGGGCCGGAATCGATCTTCTCTTCGAAATAGACCGATGCCTTGGCAATCCGCTCCAGCACGGCGTCATCGGCCGCCGGCAAGGTGGATGCCGGGAAGAGGCCCTGCAACTGGCGCTGGAAACTGTCCCCGACGGCACAAATTTCTTCCTCGATGGCCCGCTGCATGGCTGGAATATCGGCCACGCCGGACGCCTGTACCACCTTGGCATTGCCCATAATCAGCCCCGCCGTTCGTCGCAATAGCCCGCGCAAGGCTCCGAAGTCGAAGCATTCCAGCAGCAGCCGCTGCTGGTGTTGAATCCTGGCCTTCTCCAGTTTTTCCCGGGAAGGGGGATTTCTCAGCGCCTCCTGGCTGAAACGGACGATGACCGGGTCGGTTTTGACGGCCGAGGCCGCAAGCGGTCGGGAAAGCACCATGCCGTCCAGTGTCCGGCAGCGGCTCAGGGCCACATACACCTGTCCGAAAGCGAAGGCGGCCTGGGCGTCGATGATCGCATTGTCGAAAGTCAGGCCCTGGCTCTTGTGGATGGTAATGGCCCAGGCCAGCCGCAGGGGGATCTGTTGAAAGGTGCCGATGACGCTTTCCTCGATCTCCATCGTTTTGCGGTTAAGGGTATACTCGATGTTCTCCCAGGTGGCCGGCTCGACCAGGATCTCATCCGCGTCCTCGGGGCATCGGACGCGGATCTCGCTGCCGTCGATTTCGGTAATCGTTCCGATTTTGCCGTTGAAGTAGCGTCTTTCCGGCGAAAGATCGTTGCGCACGAACATCACCTGGGCACCCGGTTTCAGCCGCAGAGTGGCGGCCGTGGGATAGATCGCTTCGGGGAAGTCTCCTTCGATCCGCGCATCGAAGCGATGGCTCGACGGCGACAGGGCCTTGAGTTTCGAATCGTTGATCGCGTCCGCCTTGCGGTTGTGGGTACTCAGGGTAATATAACCCGCTTTTTCGGCGGGGACGAAGTCGGGGATGCAGCTGTCGTTGAGTTTTTGCAGGGCGCCAGGATCGACCCGATTGTTTCTGACCCGGTTGAGCAGATCGATGAAACGGTTGTCCGCCTGGCGATAGATATGCTTAAGCTCAATGGTCACCATGTCGGTCCGAGCCAGGGCGCGGCTGCTGAAAAAATAGGGGGACGCGTAGTGCGGTTGCAACAGCTGCCAGTCCTGTTCCCTGACCACCGGCGGAAGCTGGAAAAGATCGCCGATCATCAAAAGCTGGACGCCTCCGAAAGGCTGTTCGCTGCGGCGGTAGCGGCGCAGCACGCTGTCGACGCCGTCCAGCAGATCGGCCCGGACCATGCTGATCTCGTCGATCACCAGCAGATCGAGGCTCTTGATAATCCCAAGCTTCGCCTTGCTATATCGATACTGGGAGCGATTGGCTTCGCCGCCCGGCACGAAAGGCCCGAAGGGAAGCTGGAAAAAGGAGTGCAGGGTCACCCCGCCGGCGTTGATGGCGGCTACGCCGGTGGGCGCCGCAACCACCAGACGCTTGGGGCTTTTTTTTCTCAGGTTATGGAGAAACGTCGTCTTGCCGGTTCCGGCCTTGCCGGTGAGAAAAACGTGGCAGCCGGTATCGTTAACGAATTCATCGGCCAGCTCGAGTTCAGGGTTGGTCTTGTCCATGGCAGACCGTTTCCAGTCCTTGGGTCCTGTAACCCCTTTTCCAAACAGTTGTTTAAAAATCAAGCCAAATCGTGTGCATTCAGGAAGGGTAGCTTATGGCTCAGGACAAGGCCGCAGCAAGGTTGAAACCGCAGGCGTAGCAGCGCTACGTTGAGGATTTCGACCGCGCGAGAACGCCGGCCTGGGCTATAAGATGCCCTTCCTGGATGTACACTACCCCATCAGGGTCCACAACAGCGTAATCCCCCCCGCCAGCAAAAACAAGCTCTCCACCAGAAACTCCAGGCGCATCCCTGGAAGCATGCGTCCACTCTCATAAGCCCCCACCAGGATCAGCATGGCCCACGGGCACAACACGAGGGCAAAGCCGAGGCTGGAAAACAGACCGACGGCCGACGCAGCCGCGGGCAGAAGCATGCATCCGGTCAGAATTCCTTTCAGCAGAACGAGGGTCCGACCGCTGCCCAGTAAAATGGGCAGGGTTTCTTTGCCCATGATACGGTCCCCCTGAACGTCCAGCAAGTCGAAAAATGCGGTCCGGGCGAACACCAGTGCGGTGGCCCAGATAAACACCACCACAATGGAGGCGGTTAAAAAGCCTTTGGCAGCGACACCGGGAAGCAGCACGGCCACCACCCCCCAGGCAGCGGCGATCAAAACCGTCTTCGAACCGGGGATGTCCTTGATGCGCCGATATTTCCAACCCGGAAGGTCCGGCAGGATATACAGGTTGTAGGAAAGGCCCAAAAGACTCATCACCGAAAGGATCACGAAGGCGGAAGTGCCCATTTTCGCCGCCGCCAGGATTCCCAACCCCCCGGCGGTCATGGATAGCAGGGAAAGCAGCAGGCGGTAATTTTCATAAAAGCGGGCCCGTTCCGGATCGTTGTACCGGTCCTCGGCGGTGCCGGTCAGGTGATTGAGCAGGTGCATGGAAAGTACATAGAGCATGGCAACGGCCAGCGGCGCCGCGTTCACCGGCACACCCAGCAGTTCGATACAGGTCAGACAGAGGCATCCGGCGCCCAGGGCCACATATCCGTTGGTCAACAGCAGGGTTTGAATCAGGCGGTAGAAAATGCTGAAAAGACCGGTTTCTTTCTTGGCCGCGAGCCGCTCCAGCCGCCGAAACACCCGTTTGATGATCCAGTTGGGCGTCGATGCGCCGGCGGTGATGCCAACCCGGTTGACGCGGTCCAGCAACTGCGGCTGTAGTTCGTCCTCGGTCTCCACGTGATAGGCCGGCTTGCCGCTTTCGGTGGCAATCTGGAACAGCCGCTGGGTATTGCCGCTCTGCTTGCCGCCCACGACGACAACGGCATCCACGCGCCCGGCCAGCCGTTTGACTTCCGCCTGGCGTTTTTCGGTGGAATCGCAGATAGTATCGAAGGTTTTATAGTGCGGGTGGTTTTCTCTGGCCCAGGTTTTTACCTGTTCGTACAGCTGCGTATTCTGGGTCGTCTGGGCCACGATGATGGCCTGATCGAAAATCGGCAGGGCACAAAGCTCTTCCATGGAGCTGACCACATGCCCGGAAGATCCGGCATATCCCATCAGCCCGACGACTTCAGGGTGGTCCCTGTCCCCGACGATAATGGCGGAGAATCCCTTGCGGGCATGCACCCGGATGATGGTCTGCACCCGGATGACCCGCGGGCAGGTGGCATCCACCACCCGGAATCCGGCCTTTTCCAGCTGTCGTTTGTCCTCGGGAGGCACTCCGTGGGCACGGACGATTACGGTGCCGCGCCCCTGCCGGGGAATCTCTTTCAGGACATGGATGCCCTTGCCCGCGAACAGGTCCAGCACCTGGGGGTTGTGAATCAGGGGGCCGTAAGTGTAGATCGGTGCCGCATGTTGACCCGGCGCATCCAACGCCATTTCCACAGCCCGCCGTACTCCCATGCAAAAACCGGCGGTTTTGGCGATTTCGATCTTCATCTACAACCCGATGTTGCGTTCAGGATCCCAGTTCCTTGAGAAACACTTTGTGATCCACCAGGGAAAGGGAGTGAATGGCCGCCCGCAGAAACTTCTGTTCTCCGAAAATGTTGACCAGCTTAAGGCCATCCCCTTCGGGAAGAACGTCATCGACGGCTTCCATCACCAGCGTCTCTCCCGCATCGGTGAGCAGGTAAGCATTGGCTTCGCACATAAAGATCATCCTTTCCGATTATGAGGCCGCATCCAGCAGCGGTTTCAGGTGATCCACGATCAGTGTTTCGACCAGATGGGGCAACGGATCCTGGGACACACCGATAAGATCCACGTTCTCCTGAGAAATGGGCAAAATCAGTTTGGCCGCCTTGCAGCCGGAAACGGCTTCAGCCATTTTGGGGGTCACTTCGCCCATCATGGCGTGGGCCAGCATGATGCAAAGGGTGCCGACCACCACATCCACTCGGGCCACGGTGCAGACGATGGCATTTTCGCCGGAGGCCCCCCGGTTGGCCCTGGCTTTGAGCATCTGGGCCGTGGCGATGGCATTGGTTCCCAGGGCGATGATCTCGACCGACTCGCCGAAGTGCTCCTTGATTCTTCTGATAATGGTGCTGCCGATGCCGCCGCCCTGGCCGTCGATTACGCAGACCGATTTACGTTCAGATCTTTGCGTCATAAGGATAACCTAATCGTCAAAATTCACTCTCCAGACAAATCGTCCTACCGGCTAAAGCTTCTCCATGCGGGCCTTTGCCCTGCGCTTGCGTTTGGGCAGCCGCCGGTGCGGCCCCTTCTTGCGCGTGGTGGGCTCCCATCCCCTGGACTCGACGGTTTCACCGTCTCCCTTCAGTGCCATGTAGCTGGCCATGGCGACCTTGCTTTCGAAGGAAGGAGAGTCCATCACCGTGGCCCCGGCCGATTCGGCGGCGGCCATGACTTCCCTGTCGCTGCTCACCACCAGCGCTTTGGATTGTTCTTTGCGGGCCATGCGCCGGATCAGGTCGTCGGCACTCTCCCCTCCCTGGGAATAGCGAATGGCGATGCCCTTGACACGGTCCCGGGACCCGTAAAGGGAGGGCTGGTCCGCACCGTCGAACACCACGGTAATTTTATGGGGCTTGAGTTTCTTATAGGCCGCCAGCATATCGACGAGCGCCTCGCGCCCCAGTTGCAGATCCTGCCGGTCCAACCGGGCCAGATCCGGGGACTGGCGGATGAGGTTGTAGCCGTCGATGATGATGTGTATGGCCATGCAAGATTTCACCCCCGCAGAAGGGTCAACAGCCGATCCAGATCGTCGTCGCTGAAAAAATCGATTTCCAGGCGCCCCTTCTTGCCTTTGCGCTGAATGCGCACCCGGGTGCCGAAATGGCGGGACAGGTCCTCGGAAATATCGTTGAAGTAGTTCTGTTCCGGCGTCATCTCCGGAGTGGCGGCAGGCTTCTTCTGTTTGTTGATGCGCTTGATCAGGGCCTCGGTCTCGCGCACCGACAGTTTCTTGGCCACCACCTCCCGAAAGGCGGCCTGCTGCTTGGCCGGTGTATCGGCGCCCAGCAGAGCCCGGGCATGCCCCATGCTCAAAACGCCTTCCATAATGCTGCTTTTGATCGGGTCGGGAAGCTGCCTCAACCGCAGGAAGTTGGCCACGGCACTGCGGCTTTTACCCACACGCTCGGCCGCCTGGTCCTGAGTCAGATCGAATTCGCTGATCAGCCGATGGTAGGCCTCGGCCTCCTCCATGGGATTGAGATTTTCCCGCTGGATGTTCTCCACAATGGAGATTTCCAGCATCTTGGCATCGGAAATCTCCTTGACCAGAACAGGGACCTGGCTTAAGCCGGCAAGAGTGGCTGCCCGCAGCCGCCGCTCGCCGGCGACCAGTTCGTAGCCCACGTCGTCGGGACGGACCAGCAAGGGCTGGAGCACTCCCTGGCTGCGGATCGAATCGGCCAGTTCCTCCAGTTCATCGGACGAAAACTGGCGCCTCGGCTGATAGCGATTGGGCCGAATCAGGTCGATGGCGCAAAAAAAGAAATCTTTCCGGCTGGTGGGAGCTTCGCCGGAAATGGCCTGTACGGCACCCAGGTCAGGAATCAGGGCGTCAAGCCCCCTGCCCAGGGCCATCTTTCGTTTCTTCTTGGCGCCGGTGGCGGCGCTGGATGGTTTTTGCTTTTCTGGCATGCGGTATCCTGGAATCGTTGCGACCTGACCGTCATCGCGGGCAGGCGTCCAGCCGATCGGTGCACGTGCCGCCCGGTCAGGCGTGACCGGCACGATTGGTGGCCATGATCTCCTTGGCCAGGGAAAAATAGCTGACCGCCCCGGGAGACATGGCATCATAAAGCAAAATGGGCTGCCCGAAACTGGGCGCCTCCCCCAGGCGGACGTTGCGGGGAATGGTCGTTTTGAAAACCAAGTTCTTGAAATGGCTTTCCGCGTCCTCGGCCACCTGGTGGCTGAGGTTGGTCCGACGGTCGAACATGGTCAGTAAAATACCGGCAATGGTCAGGCCTGGATTCAATCCGCTCTTGATGCGCTGGAACGTCTTCACCAGCTGGCTGAGTCCCTCCAGGGCGTAGAATTCGCATTGCAGGGGAATCAGCAGCGAATCGGCCGCGGTCATGGCGTTTACCGTGAGCAGGCTCAATGAGGGAGGACAGTCGATAACAATGTATTCGAAATCCGCTTTCACCGCAGCCAGCAGGCGCTGCAAGGCATGCTCCCGCCGGGGACGGTCCATCATCTCGATGTCGAATCCGATCAGTTCCACCCGGGATGGCATGACCTTGAGGGATTCGATCTGGCTGTCGACGATGACGGCACCGGCATCGGCTTCGCCAATCAACCCGTGATAAAGGGTTCGGGACAAAATGGATTTGTCCAACCCCACCCCGGTGGTAGCGTTGGCCTGGGGGTCGCAGTCCACCAGAAGCGTCCGTTTTTCGGAAACGGCCAGCGCTGCGGAAAGGTTGACAGCCGTGGTCGTCTTTCCCACGCCGCCCTTCTGATTGGCAATGCATATGATTTGTGCCATGGCGCTCAGCTTTAGCATAAAACATGCTGTTTGAAAAGTGGATTAGAATGTGCCATCCTATGAGAAAAAAGAAAACCGGGGCCGCTTTTCAGCCCTAGGAGACCGATTGTAACATGCCGATAAAAAATAAAATTATATTTGTTTTCACGCTCACGGCCTTTTTCTTTTCAGCGGGTCTGGTTGCGGTTCCCGAGGTAAAGAGCATTACCATCCAGGAGGAACGCGAACTGGCCAAAGAATTCATGGAGGTGGTCAAGGCGCACTATCCGCTGATCAAGGACCCTGTCATCGTCGATTATGTCAACAAGGTGGGGCAGCGTATTCTGTCCGCTATGCCGCCCCAACCCTACGAGTATCAGTTTCACGTCCTTAAAGAAGATACATACAACGCCTTTGCCACCCCGGCGGGCAACATCTTTTTCAACAGTGGACTGTTCGCGGCCCTTGAATCCGAAGAGGAACTGGCCGGTATCCTCGGCCACGAAATCGCTCATGTGGTCTGCCGCCACATTTCCCAGCGGATTGAAAGCCAGAAAAAGATCGGCATGGCCACGCTGGCCGGCATGGTAGCCGGTGTGTTGCTGGGGGCCGGCGGGGCGGCCGAGGCCGCCAGCGCCGTAACCGTCGGATCCATGGCCGCCGGCCAGACGGCTGCGCTAGCCTACAGCCGACAGGACGAACGGCAGGCAGACCAGTTGGGTCTGGATTTTTTGACCAAGGCGGGATACTCCGGTGAAGGCCTGCTGACATCACTGGAAAAAATTCGCAGTAAACAGTGGTACGGTTCCGCGCAAGTCCCCTCCTACCTGACTACCCACCCGGGGTCGGAAGAACGCCTGAGCTACATCGACAACTGGCTGCACCAGAATCGCGAAAAAACAACGGTGCGGCCCGAGACCGGCGGATTCAGCCTGGCTCACACGCGTCTCATAGCCCTTTACGGGGACAAGGAACCGGCTCTGAAACGATTCGAATCGGAGCTGGCGTCTTCGCCGGACGACTGGATGGCTCACTATGGATACGCGTTGGCTCTAACACGGGTGGACAAATGGGACCAGGCGGCCGAACACATGAAACGGGCCATAGAAAGCAACGCCCTGGCCACCCACATGCTCCAGGACCTGGGTCAGATCTATTTCCATGGCGGCCACTACGAAAAAGCGCTCCAGACGCTGTCTGCCGGAAGTTCCGCCCAAGATCCCAAAGGTCGGTTGTACCTGGGCCGCACCCTGATGGAACTGGGTCGCCTCGCAGAAGCCAGGGACACCTTCGAAGACCTGGTGCATTTTCACCCGGACCAGACCCAGGCCTACTATTATCTGGGAGAAACCAACGGCCGCCTCGGCGACATGTTCGGCGCCCACTATAACCTGGGACGCTTTTATCAGCAAAAGGAAGACATGAAAAACGCCGATTTTCACCTGAAGCGGGCCATGAAACTGGCCACCGACGAATCTCAAAGGCAAATGGTGGAACAACAACTTAAAGCGCTGAAACACCCGGATAAAGATAAGAAACCCGGACCCGGGTGACAAGATTGCTCATCAAAATTGATAATTTCGCAAGAATTTCAGACGGCTTCGTAAGAAGGCCGAGATCAAGGCTTGCGAGTCCCGAGGAATGAGGCGTATCTAAAATACTCCGCAGTGACGAGGGATGAAGCGTAACGCCGATATCGGCTTTCTTACGAAGCCGTCCATTTAACTGCGGTCGAAGTGCGAGAACTGCATGGAAAAAGTCCCCCGGCCCTGGGTGGCCGAACGCAGGCTGGTGGAATAGCCGAACATCTTGGCCAAAGGCACGGTGACTTTGATCGTCTGAACGCCCGCCTTGGGTTCGATAGCCTCGATCTTGCCGCCCCGGGCGTTCAAATCCCCGATCACTTCCCCCATGAAATCTTCGGGAACGATCACTTCCACGGCCATGATGGGATCCAGCAAAAATGCCCCTCCTCCGGCCAGCGCTTCGCGTACGGCCATGGAGGCGGCAACGGTAAAGGCCAGCTCGGTGCCGTTGGACTCCTTGGCACCGGCAGCGGTCAGCACCGCCTTGACATCCACCACCGGATACCCCATGAGGCTTCCGCTTTCCAGGGATTCCAGCACCCCTTTTTCCACGGCCTTGGTCATTTCCGGCGTCAGCGCCGTTTCGTCGAGGCGGGATTCGAAGCGGTTGCCTTCACCGCGCGGCAGCGGTTCCAACCGCAGCGATACCTCTGCGTAATGGCGGTGCCCAGCGACTTCCTTGTCGAAAACGGCATTTCCATCGGCTGCGGATTCGATGGCTTCCCGATAAACGACCTGAGGCTTGCCGACATTGACCTGGGTGTTGAACTCCCGCTGCATACGGCTGGTAATCACCTCCAGGTGCAGTTCTCCCATGCCCGATAAAATGGTCTGGCCGGTGTCTTCGTCCTCACGGACCCGCAAGGTGGGATCTTCGGCCATGAATTTTTCCAGCACCTGCTGGAGCTTTTCCTGGTCGCTGTGGGTTTTGGGTTCCACGGCAACGGATATCACCGGTTCGTAAAAGTCCATGGTCTCCAGCAGCACGGGATGGTCCGGCTGGCAAAGGGATTCCCCCGTGGAGGAGGTCTTCAGTCCCACGACACCCACAATGGCGCCGGGCCCCACCGTGTCCACCCGCTCGCGCTTGTTGGCATGCATTTTGAGAATTCGGGACAGCTTTTCCTTTAGTTTGCGGCTGGAATTGTAAACGTCGGTGCCGGCATTGAGCTTGCCGCTGTACACGCGCACATAGGAAAGTTTGCGGCCTTCGATCATCGAAACCTTGAAGATCAGTGCGGCCAGGGGGGCCTTTTCGTCGGGGAGGCACGCAATCATTTCGCCGGTATCCGGATGAACGCCCTGGGTGGCAGTCACATCGGCGGGGCTGGGAAGAAAACGGACGATGGCGTCCAGCAGGGGTTGGATCCCCTTGTTTTTGAGTGCGCTGCCGCACAAAACCGGAACCAGTTGCAAACCGATGGTCGCCTTGCGGATGGCCGTCAGGAGGGTTTCCGTTTCGATGGGCGCCTCTGCCAGATAGGCCTCCATAATGTCGTCGTCCAACTCGGCCAAAGTTTCCAACAATTGCTCGCGATGCATCCTGGCATCGTCTTGCAGATCGGCATCGATCTCCCCGGTGCTGTAGCTGGCCCCCAGGGTATCGTCGTCCCATTGAATCTGCTGCATGCGGACAAGATCGATGACACCGGAAAATCCGTCTTCGACGCCCACCGGGATCTGAAGAATCAGCGGTTTGGCTTTGAGCCGTTCGCGCATCATCTCAACGGTGTTGAAAAAATCGGCACCTATCCGATCCAGTTTGTTGACGAAAGCGATTTTGGGAACCTTGTAGCGGTCGGCCTGGCGCCAGACCGTCTCCGATTGCGGTTCCACACCGCCCACGGCACAAAAAACGCCCACGGCACCATCCAGCACGCGCAGGCTGCGCTCCACCTCGATGGTGAAGTCCACGTGCCCCGGCGTGTCGATGATCTGAATGTCCTTGCCGTTCCACTGGCAGGTCGTGACCGCGGAGGTGATGGTGATCCCCCGCTCCTGTTCGTCAACCATCCAGTCCATCACCGCTTCGCCGTCGTGAACTTCGCCGATTTTATGGCTGCGCCCGGTATAATACAGGATCCGCTCGGTAACCGTCGTCTTGCCGGCATCGATATGGGCGATAATGCCAATATTTCGTATATTGTCGATTGTGTCTTTTTTTTTCATCTTGTCAGCAACATATCCGCAGTTAAAGGAAATTCGAGCGCAACGTGGCCTGCCAGCGTTTCAGTCTCGGCGCCGTCAATCAATATTTTTACCCGGTCAATTGCCGGTACATTGAGGACCAGTGAATTGACCACAGAAAATAGGGTCAATTGTTCCAAACGGCAACTGCCGGGATGATTTTTTCGGAAATGATTGGAAAAATCCACCACCGCCGTCCCATCTTCCAGCAAAAAGAAAGATCGCAGCCGGGTACCCCGTGGAATGGTGGCCCATTTTCCACCGGCGGGGCCATTGATCAACTCCTGGACAATCTGCCTTGCGTAAACAGCCGGGTCGCCGGAGTCGATCAGCACCCGCTCTTCGCCGACAAGAAAAGGCTTCTTGGCATCGGCAAAATAAAGGTGCGCAACCTGTTTTTCCCCTTCTTCGGTATAGCCAGGCAGCGGGGCAATGACGGCATAACAGAATACCAGCCCGGCAATCGCCAGACGGACGAACCTGTGCATGAATGGATCCGCTATACCTCCGGTCACCTTCATCGATGCGTTCCTGTTGTATTGCAGCCGCCGGCAACAATGGACCGGCGCCGAAATCTGATGAAGCATGGATGTATGCCAAGGACCCTTTTATGTCAAGTACAACGCGGGCCCTGAACCGTGGGTGGCTCGGCTTCTGCCGCTGTCCATGGGATGCCTGAAAACGACGGCCCGATGCGGCCGCATTAACGAAGTATTCCAGAAAATATCAGTTGGAAAGACAACGGCAGAAATAACGGGGATAAAAAACCGGCGCCCCTGCATCATATACAGGGAACGCCGGGTTGATAAAGCGCCAGTCGAATTACAGTTCTTCGATGGCCTCGGTCAGTTCAGGCAGGAATTCGAGGATGTCGGCTTCGATGCCCACATCGGCCACCTGGAAGATGGGGGCCTTGACGTTCTTGTTGATGGCCACGATGAACGGAGATCCCTTGATCCCGCCCATGTGCTGGAAGCTGCCGGAAATACCGCAGGCCATGTACACCTTGGGTTTGACCGTCTGGCCGCTGGTACCCACCTGGCGGGATTTTTCCAGCCACTTGGCATCCACGATGGGACGCGAGCAGGAGACCACCGCGCCCATGGCCTTGGCCAGATCCTGGGCAATCTCGATGTTCTCTTCGTCTTCGATGCCGCGGCCCACGGAAACCAGCACGTCTTCCTTGGTGATGTCCACGTCGCCCACTTCGGCTTCCACGATTTCCAGGAAGGTGCGCTTGGCGGAAAGGTCGCCCGCATCGCCGGATTTGTCTTCCACGCTGCCGCCGGCGGATTTGCTCTCGTCCGGGGCGAAGGCGCCGGGACGGATGTTGATCACCGCACCGGCAGAGATGTCTGCGCTCACGTGAGTGCTGACCATGCCGCTGTATTCCTGGCGGATCGCTTTCAGGCTGCCGCCGTCGGCGCCTTCGATGTCGACCACGTCAGAGACGAAAGCCGAATCCAGCTTGATGGACAGGCCGGGGCCCAGGTCCATGCCGAAGGTGTCATGGGGAATCAGGATGATGGCATCGGCCGGCAGCACATTGACCAGCAGTTTGCGCACCACTTCGGCGTTGGGGTAGGCCAGCGCATCGTTGCTGTATTTGAACACCTTGGGATAGGTGGCAGCCACTTCGTCGGCCACCTTGTCGCAATCGGCGCCCGATCCGGTCACGATGGCCGTCACGGCTGCGCCGGCATCGATTTTCTTGGCCGCATTCACCAGTTCCAGGGACGAATCGTCGGCCGCACCGCCCTTATGTGTAATGTATGCATAGATATCCGCCATTATTTCAACCCTCCTTTGGCCTTCAAGAGTTCAATCAGCTTGGCAACGATTTCTTCGGTGCTGCCTTCCAGCATCTCGGCGCCCTCGCCCAGTTCGGGCACGAAGTAATCCAGGCGTTTTACCTTGGCGCCGTCGGCGCCCACGCTGGCTGCGTCCACGCCCAGGTCACCGGCGCCCATCTCGGGGATCTCCACCGAGGCCACCTTGCGGATGCCGCGGATGCCCACGTAGCGCGGTTCGTTGATGCCGGTCTGGATCGAAAGCACGCAAGGCATTTCGATGCTGTTCATCTCCTGGTTGCCGCCCTCGATCTCGCGGCCCACCTTGAGCTTGTCCCCGTCCATCTCGATCTTGTTGACCAGCGAGGCGTAGGGGTAGTCCAACATGGCGGCCAGCATGCCGCCCACTTCACCGGCACCGTCGTCGGCCTGGGCACCGGTGAGAATCAGGTCGTACTTGCCCTTTTCTACGGCCGCTTTGAGCAGCGTGGCAATCCCTTTGCCGTCAGAGCCTTCGAAGGCGTCGTCGGTCAGCAGAAGCCCGTTGTCCGCGCCCATGGCCATCTCGCGGCGCAGCACCTCTTCGGACTCGTCGTCGCCCACGGTCACAACCGTTACGCTGCCGCCGACATTGTCGCGGATCTGGATGGCCTCTTCCACCGCGTAGTTGTCCCACTCGTTGACCGAGTAAACCAGGTCGTCGCGTTCGATATCGCTGCCGTCGCCGTTGACTTCGATCTCGTTCTCAGCGGTATCAGGAACCCGTTTGACACATACCAAAATCTCCATAGTACCCTCCCTGTTTCAATTATGGATTCTAACTTGAAACTTCAACGTTAATCATTGCTATTCCATATGCTGGACGACCAGTTCGGCCAGGTCGATGGCCTCCATCTGGCCTTCCAGACCGGCCACCTTGATGGCGTCTTCCATGTTGACCAGGCAGAATGGGCATGCCGTCACGATCACATTGGCCCCGGCCTTGGCCGCCATCTCCACGCGCAGGACCCCCATGCGCTGCTCTTCTTCCGGTTCGTAGAAGAGCATCAGACCGCCGCCGCCACAGCAGAAGGAACGGTCGCGGCTGCGCTCCATTTCCACGCGCTTCAAACCGCCGATGGCGTCCAGCACCTCCCGGGGGTCGTCGTAGACATCGTTATGCCGGCCCAGATAGCAAGGATCGTGATAGGTGTATACTTTCCCGTCGCCGTTGGCGCTTTTCATCCGAATGGCGCCGCTTTTGACATTGCGGGCAATGAACTGGCTGATGTGCTCCACCGGCGGCAGCCCTTTGTAGTCGTTTTTCAGGACGTTGTAGGCGTGGGGATCGGCGGTGATGATGTGCTTGACGCCGCTTTCAACGATGGCTTCGGTGTTCATCTCCTTCATGGTCTGAAAGAGCATCTCTTCGCCAAAACGCCGGATCTCGTTGCCGCTGTCCTTCTCCAGCTTGCCCAGGATACCGAAATCGGAACCAGCCCTGGACAAAATGGTGGCGGTGGCCTGGCCGATCGCCTGCATACGGTCGTCGTAGGAAGTAATGCTGTCCACGAAGTAAAGAGCCTCGGCCTTCTCCGTGGCCAGATCCTTGACCTTGACGTCTTCGGGCAGTTCCTTGGTCCATTCCGCCCGCTTCTTCTCCATTTTGCCCCAGGGGTTGCCGCGTTTTTCCAACGCCTTCAAAGGCTTTTGCAGGCTCTGGGGGACCATGCCCTCATCCACCATGCCGCGGCGCATATCGACGATCTTGTCGATGTACTCAATACCCAGGGGGCACTCCTGCTCGCAGGCACCGCAGGTGGTACAGGACCAGATCTCGTCCTCCTCGTAGATGGTGCCAATGAGGTTTTCGCTTTTCTTGAACGGTGCGCCGTAAGGATAGATGGGATAGTTCTTGAACATCAGATCCCGCCCCTTAATGGAGATGAAGCGCGGCGACAGGGGGCGTCCCACGGCGTTGGCCGGGCAGTTGTCCGAGCAGCGACCGCAGTCGGCGCAGGAATAAAAATCGAGCATGTGCTTCCAGGTGAAATCTTCCAGTTTCTTGACGCCGAAGGACTCCAGGTCGTCCAGGTCGTCATCCTTGATGCCGTATTTCACCGGCTTGATGTTGCCGCGCGCCAGGCGCATGAAGAACACATTGAAAATGGAGGTGATCACATGGAAATGTTTGCCCAGGGGCAAAAAGCAGAGGAAAAAGAAAAAGGTCAGATCGTGAATGTAGTAAGCCACGATATGAATGGCCTGGAGCGTGTCCGTAGATGCCGAAATAAGGGCCGTTTTGAACAGCCAGGCCAGACTGAGGGGCGCCAGGAATTCGGCGTGCAGTCCCGCCTGGGTGTTGGCCGCCACGCTGCTGGCTTCGAACAGGCTTTCGGAAATCATCAGGGTGGAAATCAGCCCCAGAACAAACAGGGCCTCGGCCGTGTGGTCATGCCCGTACTTGGCCGGCACGGCGTAGCGGGCCGGTTTGACCACGCCCCGTCGCCAGGCGGCGATGGCGCAGGCGACCAGTACTGCGGTGGCGGCGTAATCTTTCAGGAAGTTATAGATATGGCCGATCACCCCATCGAAACCGGGCATGACGAAATCCGGGAAGACGCCGATGATTACCAACGAGCAGGAACGGATGCTCAAAATCAAAAAACCGGCGAAGATGACGATATGCACCACACCGGCCACCATATAGCGCGGCTGGCGGTACTGGGCCAGCCAGATTTTCAGCACGCTGTATAACCGCTGCGGGAGGCGGTCGAAGCGGCTGTCCGGCGCCGCCTTGACCAGCGGAGCCATTCGGATAGCCATAATATAGGTAAACACAACGACCCCCGCCAGAGGAATCAGAATCGAGAACACGACGGTGGGGATGAAAAGAAAAAAATACTTAGCCGGAGCGATTAACGCGTTTTCCATGTTCTTCCCTTGTTCTCCCTTCGGTCTTGAATAGATCGGTTTTCCATGGGACGACTTAAAAATGAATGAGGACTCATTCAGTTTCTACCCACTGAGGCTCCACCTGTCAAGAAAAATTTTTGACCGGGACGCCCTGCCCCTGCAAGGATATCGGGAGGTTCGCAACTCTTTTACCCCTTGATTACAGGATGTTGCCCGACCGGTCCACAACCCGCTAAAAAAACAAATAACCCTAAGAATTTCTTGACAAAAGAGGTTCTTTTCAATAAATACTGAAAATTGATTCAGCTGTTGAACAGCTTTATATCGCATAAGGGGTTTCAGTTATACTGATTGCATCAGAAAAACAAGCAAAAAGGAGGTTCAGGTGACCGCAGACAACCCGTATCTATCCAAACCGTGGCTGACCAACTATGAAACCGGAGTCCCCGAAAACGTTCAATACGAAACCATCTGTCTGCCGGACTGCCTGAGACGGTCGGCTAAAGCCTTTCCGGATAAAATGGCGCTGACATTTCAGGGGTATCGGCTAACCTATGCCGCCCTCGACGAAATGGTCGACCGGTTCGCCAACTGCCTGAACGACTTCGGGGTCAAGCAGGGAGACAGCGTCGCCATCCTGCTGCCCAATGTCATCCCCTGCGTGGCGGCCTATTATGCCATTATGCGTATCGGCGCCATCGCCGTTATGAACAATCCGCTTTATTCCGACCGCGAACTGGAGCACCAGTTCAACGACTCCGGATCCAAAGTGCTGATCACCCTGGACCTTTTGGGAAACCGTATGATCGACCTGCGATCCAAAACCGGGATCAAACAGATCGTCATCACCAGTATCGGCGATTATCTGCCCTTCCCCAAAAGCCTGCTCTTTCCGCTGGTGGGCAAAAAAAAGGGGCTGGCTGCCGACGTTAAAGCCGCCGACGATGTGTATCGCTGGAAGGCGCTCATGGCGCAATACGCCCCCGAACCGCCCCAGGCGACGCTGAACTTCGACGATGTGGCCATGTATCAATACACCGGCGGAACCACCGGCGTCTCCAAAGGCGTCATGCTCACCCATGCCAACCTGAGCAAGCAGGTGCAGCATGTAACCGCCTGGTTCCCCGCTTTCGGCAGCGACGAAATCATGCTCGGCGCGCTGCCCTTTTTTCACGTCTTCGGGCTTTCCACGGCCATGAACCTTGCCATCTACAAAGGCTGGGGCAACATTCTGGTTCCCAAACCGCAGCCGCCGCAGCTTCTGGAAGCCATCGGCAAATTCAAGCCCACGTTTGCCCCGCTGGTACCCACCATGTACATCGGCATGCTCGAACATCCCGAGATCGGCAAGACGGATCTGACCTCCATCAAGGGCTGCTTTTCCGGCAGCGCGCCGCTGCCGCTGGAAGTGATCAACGCCTTCGAGAAAAAGACCGGGGCGATTATCGTAGAGGGTTTCGGTATGACCGAATCCACGCCGGTCACCCATATCAACCCGTTTAAAGGCCAACGCAAGGTAGGCAGCGTGGGCCTTCCCATTCCCGACACCCTGGCCCGCATCGTCAGTCTCGACGACGGCATCACCGACGTTCCCGTGGGCGAAACCGGCGAGCTTCTGGTAAAAGGCCCCCAGGTGATGAAAGGCTACTGGAAGCGCCCCGACGCCACGGCGGAAACCATCACCGACGGATGGCTGCACACCGGCGACATCGCCAAGATGGACGAAGACGGCTACTTTTACATTGTGGACCGCAAGAAGGACATGATTATTTCCGGCGGATACAACGTATACCCCCGGGATATCGAGGAAATCTATTTCGAACACCCCAAAGTGATGGAAGCTACGGCCATCGGCGTTCCTCATCCCAAGCGCGGCGAGGCGGTCAAGGTGTTCATCGTTCTCAAGGAAGGCCAGACGGCAACCGCCGAAGAAATGATGAAATACTGCCAGGACAAACTGGCCAAATACAAATGGCCCACGGAAATCGAATTTCGCGATGAACTGCCCAAGACCAATGTGGGCAAGGTGCTGAAAAAGGACCTGCGCGCCATGGAACAGCAGAAAAAATAATTACCATAACGTCGGGGCACGGCGCGCCGTGCCCTGCGAACACGCCAGAAAAAAGAGGGCTGCATGTACATGCAGCCCTCTTCGCTTTTTTCAGTCGGGAAAACGAACGGGGATTGCATTCGCATGCAATCCCCGCTTTATTTTTGTCGTTCTCGGATTTCGGTAGATAGAAAAATCTATTTCCCGCCGAAAGAATCCTCACCGATCTCCACAGCCGCGCCGCTGGTGGCCATGATGGCGTCCATCTTGCCCATGGTAACGGGAAGCACCGCCTGAGTGAAGTACTCGGCGCTCTTCATCTGGCCTTCATAGAACGGCTTGTCTTTCTTTTTGGCCTTCTCCAACTTCTCGGCAGCGATAACGGCGCGCCACAGAAGCATCCAGGCCATGACCACGTCGCCGGAGGCGTCCATAAACGGATGGGCGAAGGCAAAAGCGCTCATCACCTTGGGAGACATGGCCGTGGCCCCCAGATGCATGGCGACCTCGCCCAGCCGGTTGAGGGCTTTTTCCAGTCTGGCGGCGTAATCCTGCAGGGCCTCGATTTCCTTGGCCCGGGCGAGCGTTTTCTGGATCTCGCCCATCAGGTCCATGATGGGTTTGCCTTTGTTCATGCCCAATTTGCGGCCCAGAAGGTCCATGGCCTGAATGCCGTTGGTGCCTTCATAGATCATGGTGATGCGGCAGTCCCGCAGCAGCTGCTCCTGGGGATACTCTTTGGTGAAGCCATATCCGCCGTACACCTGTACGCCCGTGCTGCATACTTCGAAGGCCTTGTCGGTGACGTAGCCCTTGCAGATGGGGATCAGCAGATCGAGCATGCCCTGAAGGCGCGCTTTTTCCCCGTCGTCGTCGGAAATGGCGATTTTATCGGTCAGGTAGCCGGCATAGTAGAGCAGGCTGCGCATGCCTTCGACGTAAGACTTCATGGAAATGAGCATGCGCCGGACGTCCGGATGTTGAATGATCGGCACGCCGGGTGCATCGGGATCCATCATCTGCAGCAGGTTCTTGCCCTGGATACGCTCCCGGGCGTAGTTGACGGCGTTCAGGTAGGAGGCGCTGGCGCAGCAGAAACCCTGCATACCCACCAGCAGGCGGGCCTCGTTCATCATCAGGAACATGGCCCGCATGCCTTTGTTCTCCTCGCCCAGCAGGGTGCCGATGCACTGGCCCTTACCGCCCAGGGTCAAGGAGCAGGTGGCGTTGCCGTTGATGCCCATTTTATGCTCGATGCCTGTGCAGACAACGTCGTTGAACTCGCCAAGGCTGCCGTCGTCGTTGACCCGGTATTTGGGGACCAGAAAGAGAGAAATCCCCTTGGTGCCCTTGGGGGCGCCTTCGATGCGGGCCAGCACCGGGTGGACGATATTCTCGACCATGTCGTGTTCGCCGGCGGAGATAAAAATCTTGTTGCCGGTGATGGAGTAGGTGCCGTCGTCGTTCTTCACGGCGGTGGTGCTCAAGTTGCCCACGTCGCTGCCGGCCTCGGGCTCGGTGAGCAGCATGGTGCCGGTCCATTTGCCGGTGAACATGTTCTTGAGAAACAATTTTTTCTGTTTCTCGGTGCCGAAGGCTTCCACCAGCAAAGCGGCTCCGTGGGTCAGCCCCGGATACATCATGAACCCGTAATTGGCGCCGTTAAAA
Source organism: uncultured Desulfosarcina sp. (assembly GCF_963668215.1). Taxonomy (NCBI): domain Bacteria; kingdom Pseudomonadati; phylum Thermodesulfobacteriota; class Desulfobacteria; order Desulfobacterales; family Desulfosarcinaceae; genus Desulfosarcina; species uncultured Desulfosarcina sp. Next base: position 3,157,431 of record NZ_OY764190.1, on the reverse strand, counting down.
TAGTCGCCGGCAGCCAGCGCCACGGTACGGGGCATCCCCTGCCCGCCGTATTCGGGATCCTCCGGCATGGCCAGCCATTCCCCTTCGACGAACAGGTCGTATGCACGCTTGAAGCTCTCCGGTACGGTGACCTTGCCGCCCTCGAAAACGCACCCCTGCTCGTCCCCCTCCTTTAAGGTCGGCAGGATCTCCTTAACCGCCAGATTTCGGGCTTCACTGATGATCAAATCGACGGTTTTCTTGTTGAACTCCGCGTACTTTTCATGTTCGCTGAACGCCCCGACGTTCAGCTGCTCATGAAGCACGAAATCAACATCTCTCCTGTCAGCGATTACCTGTGCCATGGTCTGTCATCTCCTTGTTGACTGGTGGATCCGCCGAAAAAAGGAAATACTGCGGCGAAATCCGGTTGTTTGTGCGATTTATCGACTGCTATTGACGGTTCACGCCAATCCCCATGATAAACAAATCCACCAGGGGATCGGCCATGGTTACCAGATCGTATTTGCCGCCCGAGTGGATCCAGGAGTTGATCACTTCATCCACGGCCCCGTTGATGAAACGTTTGACCAACCCCATGTACAGGTCTCTTCGAATGGAACCCTCTTCCTGACCGAGTTCGACAATCTCGGAGATAAGATCCCGGTACATTTTAGACATCTCTTTGATGAGTTCGGTTCCCAGGGTTCGGTTCTGGTGGGTTTCGGCCTGATACACAATGGCCATATTACGGTCTTCCTGAAACTCCTGGAGGTGGACCCGGATCAGGCATCTCAATTTTTCTTCGGCGCTTGCCGGCTTGCTGACGGCCTCCCGGAAACGCTCGAAGATCTGACGGGTTTTGTACTGGTAGAACTGAATCAGGATATCATCTTTGTTTTTAAAGTAGAGGTAGATGGTGCCATCGGCCACACCCGCCTCTTTTGCAATCTGGGCGATCGTCGACTGAAAAAACCCCTGTTCGGCAAATACCGATATGGCGGCATCGAGAATGCGCTGGTATTTGGCCATATTTTTCTTTTTCGCGACGATGGCAAACCTCCCGGAAACGAATCTTTCTGAATGAATATTCATTCATTTATCAAAGAAAAAAACCCGCTGTCAAGCCTTAACATGAAAAAATCCGAAAAAGCGGTCCCAAGCTGATCGCCGCCTATCTAACTATAAAAATTGGGATAATTACCCGTTACAAGCACCCGGTTGAAACGGCTTCCGATTTTATTCGGTCTATTTCGCAACCTGAATGAGCCTACATTCATTTTACGTCGATTTACCGCCGATAGCTAAAAAACGAATCCTTTATATTGACAGAATCGCTTCGCTCAGGTTATTTTCCCAGCTTGGCGCATATCTGTGTTTCATGCCCCCCTTATCATAATCATGCGTGAGGCATTATCATCATTCATGGCAACTCCCCATGCCATGAGAAACAGGAGGATTGTCTAATGATTGTTGCGGAACGAAAGCCCTTGGAAGAGGTCGGAGCCATGGTCAAGGACTATAATAAGGTCCTGACCGTGGGGTGCGGCACCTGCGTGGCAGTTTGCCTGGCAGGCGGCGAAAAGGAGGTTGGAGTTCTCAACTCCGAACTGAAAATCGCGCGCCGCATGGAAGGCAACCCCATCGAAACCGGCGCCGCCACCGTCGAGCGGCAGTGCGACATGGAATTTCTGGAAGAACTGGACGGCATCGTGGACGAATACGACGCCATCATCTCCATGGCTTGCGGTGCCGGCATCCAGTTCATCGCCGAACGCTTCCCCGAAATCCCTGTGTTTCCCGGCGTCAACACGAGTTTCATCGGCGTCAACCGAGAAGTGGGGTGGTACGAAGAGAAATGCCGGGCGTGCGGCACCTGCGTGTTGGGCATGACCGCCGGCATCTGCCCGGTCACCATGTGCGCCAAAGGCCTGTTCAACGGTCCCTGCGGCGGGACCAACAAGGGCAGCTGCGAAATCAACACCGATCAGCCTTGCGCCTGGCATCGCATCCACGAACGGTTGGCCAAGCAGGGCCGGCTGGAAAACATCATCGAAATCTGCCCGCCCACCGACTGGCGGAACCAGACCCCCCGAACCATCATTCAGCCGGGTTACAAGGAACGCCTGGCCGCCTTCGGCATCAAATAGCCGAGTGACCGGCAACCCCAAACTAAAAACGGAACAAATCAATAGAGGGATTCCCATATGAAATCAGGAAGCAATTTGGAAAAGATACTGCGTGCCGGTCATTTTGCCTTCACCGGAGAGTTGGGACCGCCCCGCGGATCCAACGTGGAGGCGGTTCGCGAAAAAGCCAAACACCTGGTCGGCAATGTGGATGCCGTCAATATTACCGATAACCAGACCGCCATGGTGAGAATGTCCAGCTGGGCCGCCTCGCTGATCGCCATCCAAGAGGGGCTGGAACCCAACTACCAGATGGTCTGCCGGGACCGCAACCGGCTGGCCATGCAGGCCGACATCCTGGGCGCCTCGGCCCTGGGAATTCGCAACCTGCTCTGCCTGTCCGGCGATCACCAGCAGTTCGGCGATCATCCCCAGGCCAAGGGCGTGTTCGACATCGACTCCACCCAACTCATCGGTACGGTCAAAAAGATGCGCGACGAAGCCAAGTTCCTGGGGGGAGCGGACATTGACGGGCCGCCCCAAATTTTCATCGGCGGCGCGGCCAACCCCTTTGCCGAACCCTACGAATGGCGGGTCCAGCGCCTGGCCAAGAAAGTCAAGGCCGGGGTGGATTTCATCCAGACCCAGTGCATCTACAACATGGACCGCATGCGCAAGTGGGTCAAAGAGGCCGTGGACATGGGACTCACCGAAAAGGTCTACATCCTGGCCGGGGTCACCCCCATGAAGAGCGTCGGTATGGCGCGCTACATGCAGCTCAAGGTGCCCGGCATGGACGTCCCCAACGAGATCATCAAGCGCCTGCAGGGGGTGGACAAGAAAAAAGTGGCCGACGAGGGCATCAAGATCGCCTGCGAGCAGATCGAAGAGTTCAAGGAGATGAAAGGCGTCGCCGGCGTTCATCTCATGGCCATCGAATGGGAGCACAAGGTGCCGGAGATTGCTGAACGGGCAAAAGTCCTGCCCAGACCCGAGGTATAATCAGCACCGACCATCCAAAGTCAACCAAGGATCACCAAAGGAGTTTTCAAGTGAGTACTCAATCTAAAAAAGTCATGGTCATTGGGGGCGGGATCGCCGGTCTGACGGCAGCCTGGGAATTGGCGGGCGCCGGCGCGCAGGTCGCGCTGGTGGAAAAGGCCGATTTCCTGGGCGGCAACGCCATCCAATATGCCTGCAAGGCCACGGACGAATGCCGCCAGTGCGGGGCCTGCGCCGTGGAAAGCATGCTGAAAAACGTGGTCAACGAACCGGCCATCAGCGTCTATCTGGCCACAGAGGTGGCCGGAATAAACAAAAACGGCAACTTTAAAGTCAGCCTGAAAAAATCGGATGCCGCCAGGGACGCCAAGGCCTGCGAAGGCGGGTATACGGCCAACCCCACCGGCTGCGCCGCAGTCAAAGGCTATTCGTTGAACAATGCCAAATTCTATCTGGACGACGGCAGCCTCAACCCGGAAACCACCGGCAGTTTAGACAGCCTGGAAGTAGACGCCGTGGTGGTATCCACTGGATTTACCCCCTTCGACCCTAAAATCAAATCCACCTATCGCTATGCGGAACTGGAAAACGTCGTCAGCGGCATGGATCTGGAGAGCGGCAAGCGGGCCAACGGCACGGTGCTGCGCCCCTCGGACGGCAAGCCGCCCAAGAAAGTCGCCTTCATCCAGTGCGTGGGCAGCCGCGACGAACGTCTCGGCAACCTTTGGTGCAGCCAGGTCTGCTGCCCCTATGCCCTGAGAACGGCCCAGTCCATGAAATACAAGGACCCCGAGCTGGACATCACCATCTTTTATATGGATATCCAGAACACGGGCAACGATTTCCCCGTCTTCTACCAGCAGTGCAAAGACGAAATGAAATTTGTCCGCAACATTCCCGTGGACATGTACAAGACCGACGACGACCGCATCCGCACCCGTTTCATGGCAACTGAAGGCAACAGCGAAGCGGTGGAGGACATCTTCGATCTGGTGGTGCTCTCCGTGGGCATCATGCCCGGTGCCGACAACGCATCTCTTTCCGAAACCGTGGGAGCGCCGCTCAACGACGACGGCTTTTTTGCCTGTGCCGACAAGTTGAACCGGGCCCTGACGGGCCAGGAGGGCATCTTCGTGGCCGGCACCGCATCGGGACCGAAAACCATAGCCGAATCCATCGTCCACGCAGGTCAGTCTGCCGGCGAAGTGATGAAATATCTGGGGAGGGCCTCATGACACAACAGACACAAATGGAAACCATCAACCTGGCCACCGACGTCCTGGTGGTGGGCGCCGGCATGACCGGCATGAAGGCCGCCTCGGAAATCGCCGCCAACGGATACAAGGTGGTGCTCATTGACGAAGGGGCCGAAGCAGCCGCTTCCATCGTCGATCTCGATGGTGTCGAGCAGGCAGCCTTTGAAGAATTACGCAAGACCGTCGACGGCTCGGACCGCATCGAAGTGCTCTCCGGCACCCGCATGGACGGCGCCGCCGGAGTTCCCGGCGACTTCAAGGTCTGGCTGTCCGGCAATGACGACATCGTCGAAAAATCCATTGGAGCCATCGTGGTGGCATCGGAACTGGTGGCCTGCCCGATGAACGAAGCCTACGGGCTGGAACTGACCGACACGGTCCTCAGCCAGAGTCAGCTGGAGGCGAAACTGGCCGATAGCCCGGCCGCTTTTGCCGGCAAGACCGTGGCTTTCATGCTGGGGCTGGCCCAGGACGGCCACCCCCTGGTCCTGGAGCGGGTGCTCAAGAGCGTACTGGCCATGGAGAGCCTGGACGATACCAGCGCCTATGTCTTTTCCGGCGACCTGAAAGTGGCCGAAGACGGACTGGAGCGCCTCTACCTGGAATGTCGGGACAAGGGCGCCATGTATGTCAAGCTCACCGAGATGCCCGCGGTATCCCAGGAGGGCGGTTTGTCTATCACCTACGAGGATCCAGTTCTCCAGCGCAGCGTGGCGCTTTCGCCCGACATCATCGTGGTCGAAGAGGCCATCGGTGCTGATGAGGTCAACGCCGCCCTGGCGGAAATGCTGAAAATCGATACGGGGTCCATGGGTTTTCTGCAGACCGACAACGTCCACCGCTATCCGGTAGACACCAACCGCGAGGGGATTTACGTGGTGGGCGGCAGCCGCCGGGTGAAAAAACGATACGGCGCCATCATGGATGCAGAAAATGCCGCCTTGCGGGTGCGCGACTTTTTGGGTGACGGCACCATCACCGTGCCGGCCAACAAGGCCGTGCTGGACACCGGCAAATGCACCTTCTGTCTGACCTGCTTCCGTTGCTGCCCCCATGGGGCCATTTACTGGACTGCGGACAACAAGCCGGTGATCTCCAAGGTTGCCTGCCAGGGCTGCGGCATCTGCGCCTCGGAATGCCCCATGGACGCCATCCAGATCGGGGAGTTCAACGATGCCGATATGATCGAAACGGTTACCCGGTCGGCAACGGAAAAATCAGACGGCCCGACCATCGTGGCCTTCTGCTGCCAGAACAGCGGCCTGGAAGCCGCCCGAATGGCGGCCGACTTCGGCATGCCGCTTCCCAAGGGCCTGAAAACCGTGGCCGTGCCCTGTGCGGGCAAGGTGGACATCGACTACGTCATGCGCGCTTTGGCCGAAGGTGCCGACGGCGTCGTGGTCATGGCCTGCCACAACGGCAACTGCAAATCCGAGAAAGGCAGCCTGTACGCAAGCTGGCGTGCGGCCTGTGCCCAGGAAAAACTCGAGGCCATCGGCGTCGAGAAAGAGCGCATCTGCTTTGCCACCACGGCATCCAATATGGGCTCCGACTTCTCCCGGATTCTCATGGAGATGGAAGCCACACTCAGCGGAAAATAGTTCTACGGAAAACATCGGTGGTAGGGGCACGGCGCACCGTGCCCCTACGATGAACGACGAAGATCGACAGTACTGCCATAATGCAAAACCAAACGGCCGGCCCCCTATGGGAGCCGGCCGTTTCTTTTCATATCGCCAGAAATGCAGTGTGGATCTAAGCTGCCTTGGACACCTTAACGGCGCAGACCTTGAATTCCGGAATACCGCAGACGGGGTCCAAAGCGGCGTGGGTCAGCCTGTTGGCCGCCGCCTGAGCAAAGTGGAAGGGAATGAAAACGGTGCCGTCCACGGCCTTGTTAGAAATGCGAACCCGGGCCTGGATTTCTCCCCGCCGTGAGGTGATGGTCACCCGTTCGCCTTCCTCGATACCCATTCCCTGGGCGTCGCCGTGGGCGATTTCCACGAAGGATTCCGGCGAGCGTTCGTTGAGCCCCTCGGTCTTCATGGTCATGGTGCCGGTGTGGTAGTGGTAGATCACCCGCCCTGTGGTCAGGTACAACGGGTAAGTCTCATCGGTGAGTTCCGCGGGTGCGATCCAGTCGATAGCGTGAAACAGGCCCTTGCCGCGGGTGAACTGGGCCCCATGCAAAATCGGGGTGCCGGGATGCTCCGGGGTGGGACAGGGCCAATGCAGCCCCTCGTTTTCGATACGGTCATAGCTGATTCCCGCGTAGGAAGGCGTCACGCCGGCCAGTTCGCGAAAAATCGCTTCGCTGTCCTTGTAGGCCATGGCGTAGCCCATGCGCGTGGCGATCTCGCAGGTAATTTTCCAGTCGTCCTTGGCCAGCCCCGGCGGATCAACGGCTTTTCTCACACGCTGCACCCGCCGCTCCGTGTTGGAGAAGGTGCCGTCCTTCTCCGCAAAGCATTTGGAGGGCAGAACAACGTCAGCCATTTGGGCCGTCTCGGTGAGAAAAATGTCCTGCACCACGAGAAAATCCAAATTTTTAAGGCAGGCCTCGGCGTGGTTCAAATCTGGATCGGAAACCATCGGATTCTCACCAATGATATACATGGCCTTGAGTTCGCCCTCGTGGGCCTTGGGAAGCATTTCCGTAACCTTGAGCCCCGGTTTGGTGGGCAGGCCGGTGACGTTCCAGGTCCGCTCCATTTTCCCGATGGCGTCCAGGTTGTCCACCGTCTGATAGCCGGTAAGCACATTGGGCAGACCACCCATGTCGCAAGCGCCCTGAACGTTGTTCTGCCCGCGCAGCGGATTGACGCCGCCGCCGCGGATACCCATGTTGCCGCAGAGCATGGCCAGGTTGCAGCAGGACTTGACGTTGTCCACCCCCGTGGTGTGCTGGGTGATACCCATGCAGTAGAGAATGCTGCCCGCCGGGGCCTTGGCATACAAGCGGGCAGCATCGATGAGCTGCTGGGCCGGGATTCCGGTTATCGACGCTACATACTCCGGGGTGTACTTCTCGACCACGGCCTTCATTTCCTCGAACTTCTCGGTGCGTTCTTCGATAAAGGCCTTGTCGTGGAGGTCCTCGTTGATGATCACATTCATCATGCCATTAATCCAGGCCACATCGGTGCCCAGGTTGGGCCGGATCCAGGTTTCGGCGAATTCTGTCAGCTTGATGCGCCTGGGATCGACCACGATGAGCTTGGCTCCCCGGCGGGTAACGGCCCGTTTGACGAAGGTGCTCAGTACGGGATGGTTTTCGGTGGTATTGGAACCGGTAACGAGGATGACGTCGGCCTCCTCGATATCGGCGATGGTGTTCGTCATGGCGCCACTTCCGAAAGCTGCGGCCAGACCGGCCACGGTGGAGCTATGTCAGAGCCGGGCGCAATGATCGATATTGTTCGTCTTGAGCAACGCCCGGGTGAATTTGTGGGCGATATAGTTCTCCTCGTTGGTGATCCGGGCGCTGGTAAGCACGGCCAGGCTGTCCCCGCCTTGGGTGTCCCGGATCTCCTTGAACTTGCCGGCCACCAGATCGATGGCTTCTTCCCAGGTCGCCTTGCGAAAGTGGCCGTCTTCCTTGATCAACGGATCGGTGAGCCGCTGGTCGCTGCCGACGAAATCGAAGCCGAAGCGCCCCTTGACGCAAAGGCTGCCGTGATTGGGGGCTTCGTCCGCACCGGTCACCTTAACCACCCGGTTGTCCTTCGTGTGCAGGACCATCTGGCAGCCCACGCCGCAGTAGCTGCAGGTCGTGCGGACTTTCTCGGTTTCCCAGGGCCGCACATGATAGCGCACATCCTTTTCCACCAGGGCGCCCACCGGGCATGCCTGCACGCATTCGCCGCAGAAGACGCAGTCGGAATCCTTCAGGGGCCGGTCGTTGGCGGCGATGATCTTGGCTTTTGCGCCGCTGTAACCGAAGCGGATGGCATTGTTGACCTGCACCTCGTTGCAGGCCTGGACGCAGCGCCCGCAAAGAATGCAGCGGGAAAAATCCCGGACGATAAACGGGTTGACCATCTCGATGGGATACTTGGCCGGGGTGCCTTTAAAATCTTCACCGGTGACCTGATAGCGGTAGGCCAGATCCTGGAGCCGGCAATCCCCCCACACCGGGCAGAGGGCATCGCTGCCGTCATCCTTCTCCACCCCGAGTTGGAACTGGGTCCAGTCTCCGTCATCGCGGCCGCGCACGGCGCAGTTGTGGTTGCCCGAAGAGAGCATCAGGCGCAGCGTCTCCTTGCGCGAGGCCACCACCCTGGCCGACTCGGTGCGCACCACCATGTTGGCGGCCGCCGGAGTGGAACAGGCCGTCACCAGGTTTTCGGCGCCTTCGACTTCCACCACGCAGATCCGGCAGGCGCCGGTGGGCGTGGCTCCCTTCAAATGGCACAGGGTCGGAATATCAATATCCGCCCGTCGCGCCACCTCAAGGATGGTCTCTCCCGGCTCGAAGGAAAGTTCGTTTCCGTTGATCACCATCAAGTTTGTCTGGTCCATAGGTCAGGCACTCCTTTGGAAAAGGTCCAATTGACGTGGTTTGGCATTCGCTTGGATTGAGGGCATGCGAACAATTTTTACTATAAAATATCGACTGTTTTGTCAATCCGGGAATGCCCGGCCGGCATCCTCAGATAGACCGCCGATCCCAGGATACTGCCGGCAAAATCGGCCACGACATCCATGACTTCGGCCTGGCGCGCCGCCACCAGGGATTGATGATATTCATCGCCCAAGCCGTACAAGGTGGCAAAGCCGATTCCCAGCAGCATCAGTTGCAGTCCGGAGAGCCGACTGGGCCAGGTCCAGCGGCAGGCCCGGACGAAAAGCACCGCCAGCAGGCCGTAGGCAGCCAGATGCAGCACCTTGTCCTTCAACGGAAAGGAAGGCCCCATGTCGGGCGAAGGAAAGCAGGACTGCAGGAAAATCGCCAGACAGAGGGCGATCACCGGCAGCCAGAGAATGAATTTATTATGGCGTCCGGACATGGACCTAATTATCAAACAGGTCCAGCTCCAACCGTCGCTGGGCCACATGGGCGGTCACCTGCTCCATAAACCGCTCCATGGGGATGCCGAAATGCACACTGCCGTCCAGGGTGCGCACGGAAACCGTGCCGGCCTCCTTCTCCTTGCCCCCACAGGTGAGAATCAGCGGGGTCTTGGCCAGTTGGGCTTCGCGAACCTTGCGGTTGAGGCTTTCGGTACGGTCATCCACCTCGACCCGCAGCCCGGCCTGAATCATGGCGCCGGCCATTTCTTCGGCAAAGGGAATCAGATCGTCGTTGATGGGCAGCAGCACCGCCTGAACCGGAGCCAGCCAGAGGGGAAACTTGCCGGCAAAATGCTCGATGAGAACCCCCAGGAACCGTTCGATGGAGCCAAACACCGTGCGGTGCAGCATGATGGGCCGGTGCTTCTCGTTGTCCTTGCCCACATAGGTCAGATCGAAGCGCTCGGGCAGGCTCATGTCCAGTTGAATGGTTCCGCACTGCCAGGTGCGGCCCAGGGCGTCCTTGATGTGCAGGTCGATCTTGGGCCCGTAAAACGCGCCATCGCCCTCGTTGATGAGATAGTCCTTGCCATAGGCGTCCAGGGCGGCGCGCAATCCTTCGGTAGCGATTTCCCACTGCTCATCGGAGCCGATGGATTTTTCCGGCCGGGTGGAAAGCTCCAGATGGAAGTCGAGGCCGAACTGGCTGTAGATTTTCTCTTCTAGTCTTAAAAGATCGAGTATTTCCGACTGGATCTGATCGGCCATCATGTAAAGATGGGCATCGTCCTGGTGAAAGGAACGCACCCGGAAAAGGCCGTTGAGCACACCGGACATCTCGTGGCGGTGCACCAGCCCGATCTCCGCCACCCGCAGGGGCAGTTCGCGATAGGAATGGGGACGGGTGCCGAATAAAAGCATGCCGCCCGGGCAATTCATCGGCTTGATGGCGTAGGCCTCGTCGTCCACCTCGGTGGTGTACATGTTCTCGCGGTAGTTTTCCCAATGGCCGCTTTTCTCCCACAAGGCGCGCTTTAAGATAATGGGCGTCTTGGTTTCCACATACCCGGCCTCGCGATGGGCCTCGCGCCAGAAATCCAGCAACGCATTCCAGACCGCCATCCCCTTGGGGTGGAAAAAGGCCATCCCCGGCGCATCGTCATGGAAGCTGAACAGATCCATGGCCGTGCCGATCTTGCGGTGGTTGCGTTTTTTGGCCTCTTCGAGAAATTGGAGATAGTCCTTGAGCTGCTTCTTGTCGAAAAAGGCGGTGCCGTAAATCCGCTGAAGCTGGGCCTTGGACTGGTCGGCCCGCCAGTAGGCACCGGACACCCGCATCAACTTGAACGCACGCACGAAACCGGTGTGCGGTACGTGCGGCCCCCGGCACAGGTCGGTGAAATCGCCCTGTTCATAAAACGAAATGGTGCCGTCGGCCAACTCGGAGATCATCTCGGTTTTATAGGGTTCGTTCTTGTAGAATTCCAGGGCCTCGGCCTTGGAAACCTCGTGGCGCTCCACCGGAATCTTGGCCTTGACGATGCGCTTCATCTCGGCCTCGATCTCGGGGAAAGCCTCTTCGGAGAGCGGCTGCATATCGATATCGTAGTAAAAGCCATCCTCCACCACCGGGCCAATGGTGAGCTTGGCGTCGGGATACACATGCATCACCGCCTGGGCCATGACGTGGGCGGCGCTGTGGCGCATGATTTCAAGGGCTTCCGGATCACGGGTGGTAATCAGGCGTACCGCTGCATCGTTTTCGATGGTGCGATTCAAATCCACCAGCTGACCGTCAACTTCCATGGCCACGCATTCGCGGGCGAGTCCTTCCGAGATGCTCTTGGCAACGGTCAATCCTGTGGGTTGTTCTTCAAAGGGTTTTCGACTTCCATCGGGAAGTGTGATATGTATCATTTTTCTGTTCGCCTTCCTGTGACGGTTGTGCGTGGAACCGGCTGAGATTCAGCCAACAATTTATTGATAAAAAAACAACTTACGAGTTTTAAGGAAAAACCCCCTGCGGGTCAAGCAAAAAAAATGAACCCTGTTGACGAGCCATCCTTCCAACTGATCCAGACACCAGCCGAACTGAAAGCATTCGCCCATCGCATTCGCCGGGAAAAGATGCTCGGCGTCGACCTGGAAGCCGATTCCATGTTCCATTACAAGGAAAAGGTGTGTCTGCTGCAAATGGCCGGCAATGGCGAAAATGTGGTCATCGATCCTCTGGAAGTCAACGACCTGTCGTCGCTGGCGCCGATATTCAAAAACAAAAACGTCTGCAAAGTGCTGCACGGATCGGATTACGATGTCCGCTCCCTGTACCGGGATTTTTCCATCGAGATCGACAATCTGTTCGATACCCAACTGGCCAGCATGTTCTTAGGAGAGCAGGAAACCAGTCTGGGTGCGGTGGTCAACCGGAGATTCGGCATCGCCCTGGACAAGCGTTACCAGAAAAAGGACTGGTCCCAGCGCCCCCTGCCCGACGGCATGATCGAATACGCCGCGTCCGACGCCGTCCACCTGATTCCCCTGGCCCACATGCTCATGGAAGAGCTGGAGGCCAAAAACCGTCTGGAATGGGTCCAGGAGGAGTGCGCCCTGCTGTCCGGTGTTCGACCGGTGGAAAACGGAGAGGAGCCGCTGTTTCTGCGCTTTCGCGGCGCCGGCCGCCTGCCGCGGCGCAACCTGGCGATCCTGGAGGAACTGTTGCAGTACCGCCGGAAACTGGCTATGAAAAAGGACCGCCCCCTGTTCAAGGTCTTTTCCAACAAATCGCTGCTGACCATCGCCACCGAAATGGCGGACACACCCGAGGCCCTGGAACGCACCGGCTGCCTGAGCGCAAAACAGATCCGCATTTACGGCAAGACCATCGCCGAAATTGTGAAAAAAGCCAAGGCGGTTCCGGCAAACAAGCTGCCGGTCTATCCGCGCAAGCGGCGGCCGACCGTTTCTCCCAAGGTCCCTGATCGCATCAAAGCCATCAAAGCCTGGCGCGACCGCGTGGCCGCGAAGCTGGAACTGGATCCCGCCCTTTTGTTCAACAAGGCTTTAATGACCGCCATTGCCGTTAAAAAGCCCTCCAACACCAAGCAACTAGTTGAAATCGAAGGCATCCGTAACTGGCAGGTGAAGGCGTTCGGGAGAGAAATAATCAAAGTTTTGGCTGAGGTACCGTGAAGTGCTTAGCGCCAGGACTGCATTTCATTTCTGGATTTTGACCTTGTCTTGAACCCGATGCACTGAGATCGTTTTAGCCAAACCCGCCGTTCAATGCGTCATTTGACCAATTTCGCGGATTATTGACGATATATTCTCTGATTTTCTGTAATTCATCATGATTGCGCACAATGCGTTCCCAATAATTACGTTGCCACAATTTCCCTGGAAATGGCGCCCAGGCGTTTTGTTTAACACCACGGATATATTCATTGGGCATACGTTTGGATTGATATCCGAATGGATTTTGCTGGCGACATGAGGGCGGACACACAGGTCCACCCCTACGGATTGTTCGGGAATATGAATGTTTTCCGGGTTCCGGTTAATCATCTAATCCCATCCACGTCACCCGCAATTCACGGCAGGATGGCACACTCCGGCACCGATTCGCCGTCATAACGGATCAAAACCCCGCCACAGGTACGGCCCATGGCACAATTGACCACAACGGTCTTCCCGAGGGTTTCGATGCCGAATTGTTCATGGATATGGCCGCAAACCACCAGTGCGGGCGCACGGCGCTCCACCAACCGCCTTATGGCCCGGCTTCCGGCATGGAACCGGCCCAGCACCCGATCCCGAACACCGTAGGGCGGCGGATGGGCCACAAGCACGTCGCCGGGTTGTAGCAAATCAGAAATCCGGGCCACGAGAGCGCTTTCGGCAAGGCCCAGGCGGGAGTGAAACGGCAGCGGAATGGTCCCGCCGACGCCCACGAAACCGACTTCGTTGACGATCTTGCGCGTGGCATGCAGATTTTGCAATTGAGTGGTCTGGCCAAGGGAGGCCTCAATCCACCGGCTGTCGCTGTTTCCTCGAATGAAGAAAGTGGACAGCGAAAGGCGGTTAAACGACCCGGCCACTTCATCGGGCCGCATGCGGCGGGAAAGGTCGCCGGCCAGAACCAGCAGGTCCGGTTGGTGGGCGGCAACATGGGATTCAACGGCAGCGAGGCGTTCCGGACGCCCGTGAAGGTCGGCGGCAGCGTAAATCAGCATGAAAAGGGCCGTTACTTTCTATAGGCGGGTTGCAAGCCCTTGATCATTGGGTAATGCTTTACATTCAGCGTTTTTAATCTAGCTTTCTCCATGTCGGCTGTCGCGGCCAGGATCGCGTCCGCAAGTCCAACGCCATGCGATTTGCCAAAATCGCGTTTATAAAGTCCACCTTTTTTGGCAATCCCGACCGTTACAGGAACAATACGAAAAAGGGATAGAAAATTTTCAAGGACTGCGAGTTCCTGGCCGCCCTTCACGCCAGCGTACAATTCGGCGACGACAATGGATGAAAGAATGATTCGAGAAGAAAAATTCTCAATAAACGCAACGGCCTTGTTATAGCCGCGTAAAAAATCGATCATTACATCGGTGTCTACGAGTATTGAATCCTGCATCCCCACTACCTGTCCCATTCGGATCGTATCGCCCTGAAATCGGGAAGGTCTTTTCGATCTTTCCAGATTCCGGCTGCTTCCCTCAAAGCCGCTTCCTTCCTGCTTTGCCCGGTCTGATCGATGAAGTGATCAATCGCTTCACGGATGATTTCACTTTGTTTTTTCCCAAATTGCTTTGCGATCATAGCCAATTCTGCACGCTGTTTTTCCGTAAGGTAGATTTGGGTTCGAGTCATATCCTGTCTCCTTTCATACATACATCATACATATACATCGTGACGATCTTTTGTCAAGAAAACCATAATCACCTTGACAGGCAAACATCTTTAAGGAACACATGCAAACATGCCTTCGCAAAACGATATCCATACATCCTTGAGGCGTTTTTTCATCCCACCGGAGATTGTGGATACGGCCTGCCCGGAGATCACCGGTTCCGAGGCCGGCCACATCTGCCGGGTGCTGCGCCTATCCGCCGGTGATGAAGTCGAACTCTTCGACGGCACGGGCAGCGGCTATCGAGCGCAAATCGTATCGGCAAACCCGGACCAGGTGCGGCTTTCCATTGTCGAAACCTACACACTGACTACCGAATCTCCTGTCCGCGTTACCCTGGCCCTGGGATTTTTGAAGGAAAACAAAATGGATGACCTGATCCGTCCTCTGACGGAGTTGGGCATCCATTGCTTACAGCCGTTTTACGCGGCCCGTTCGGTCTCGCGCCCCAAAGCCAAGGGCCTGGAAAAACGGCTGGATCGATGGCAGAAAAAAGCGCTTGAGGCTGTCAAGCAGTGCCGCCGCGCCCGCATTCCGACTATCGAACCTGCCGATTCCCTGACGGATGTTCTCAAGGCGTCGGATAGCTTCGATCTCAAAATTTTCTTCTGGGAAGGGGAACCGTTGGCGGTGAAGCTGCCCGAACAAGCCCTGCCCTATCCCCGGTCGATCCTGGCCGTGGTGGGGCCGGAAGGCGGTTTTTCCGAAGACGAGGTCCAGATGGCCAGAGAACACGGTTTTCTTATCTGCGGAATGGGACCGCGCATCCTGCGGGCACAAACTGCTGCCGTGGCGGCCTGTACGGTTTTACAATACCTTTTTGGTGATATGGGTGATGGATGTGAACGGTGATCTGTGAACAGTGAACGGAAAACAGAGAACACCACAGCCTATGAGCAATCAGCTATGAGCTTTTGCAGCCCAACAACCCCACCCCAGTATTCCTGAACCACAGGAGAAACTATGGGCAACGCTTCCTGGAACGTCTTGAACCCCAAAGGTAAATACCGTGTCATCGTTACCAAAACGCTGCCCGGCAGCCGCTGGATCGATATTCTCACCGCCGCCGATTGCCGGGTGGATGTTTGTCAGGAGAAGTCGGTATTGGATGTCGAAACCATTCGCGCCGCCATGGTCAACCGCTGCCATGGGGCCATCGGCCAGCTTACCGAATCCTGGGGGGAAGCGCTTTTCACGGCGCTCAAGGCCGCCGGCGGCACCGCCTACAGCAACTACGCCGTAGGCTACAACAACGTCGACCTGGCGGCAGCTACCCGTGCGGGCATTCCGGTGGGCAACACGCCGGGCGTGTTGACCGAAACCACGGCGGAAATGGCTGTCGCGCTCACGTTTGCAGCAGCCCGGCGCTTGGGCGAGGCTGAACGCTTCATGCGGGCGGGCCGCTACACCGGTTGGCTCCCCGATCTTTTCCTGGGCAGCCTGCTCAACGGCAAGACGCTGGGCATCATCGGGGCCGGCAGAATCGGCGCCGCCTATGCCCGCATGATGATTCAGGGGCATGGCATGTCGGTGGTCTATTATGATTTGGACGCCAACCCAGAATTGGAGAATTTTGTTTCCGAATTCAGCAAATTCCGCGACACCTGGGGATTGCGGCCGGTTACCTGCCGTCGGGATGCAGATCTGGAAGCCCTGCTGAAAGCGGCGGACTGCGTGAGCATCCACACCGTTTTGGATGACAGTACGCATCATCTTATTAACGCCCACACCCTTGGTCTGATGAAGACCGACGCCATCTTGATCAATACCAGCCGCGGTCCGGTCATCGATGAAGCCGCCCTTGTGGATCATTGCCGGAACCACCCCGATTTTCGCGTCGGCCTGGACGTCTTCGAACATGAACCGGCCATGGCCCCCGGTCTGGCCGAATTGGACAATGTAATCGTCGTTCCACACATCGCCTCGGCCACCCGCTGGACCCGCGAAGGCATGGCCATCCTGGCGGCCTGCAACGTGGCCGGACTGCTGCGCGGCGATCCGTTGTGGGGAAAGCCGGACATCGAGCCTTTTCTTGGCGAACATCCGCCGCGGGCGATCCCCAGCATCGTCAATGCCGAGGAATTGGGATTAAACACCTGACCGGAAATTTTTTATTCACCGCAGAGGCGCGGAGAGCGCTGAGGTTTTTTTAAAACCTTGAAAGGCAGGCCCTTTACTCTTTGCATCTAGTTTGCCAATACAGCATCCGTCTGCCGGACCAGCTCCACTGCACTGCGGTCCGGGCGAACGATGGCGGTGTCCAGATGCATGGGTTGGATATCGCGGGCTTTGTCCCGCTGGGGGATGACGGCGTCGAGGCCGCACATTTCTGAGGCAAAAACGAAGGTGCCATTGTCGCCGCCGATGACACCGGGTCGCAGCTTTTTGCGATCCTGGACCATAAAAAGCGTCATGTCCGGCAGGCAGCCGATCACGCAATTGGGGCCGTCGATAATCAGGTTCCTGCAAGCGTATTTCAGTTGGGTGAGAAAAACGGCGTCCGGATGGCCTCGGAGGGCTTCATCGGTCAACGGCGTAATGCCGTGCTTGTAGCAGGCCAGATCCAGCCCCAGGTACTCGACAAAATAGTGAAGGCTATGGGTGAACACTTCCGAATCGGATACATACCCCCGGTATCCCGCAAACTTCCTGGAAAGGAGAAACTCTCGATTCTGGATAAAGGCGGTATTCTCTCCGTTGGTCATGGTTGAATACCCCTCCAGAAAAAAGGGGTGACAGGCGTAAAGGTCGATTTCGTGATTGGTGTTCTGCCGGCCCTGCAGCAGTATCAGACGCGCCGTCAGGTCCTTGCGGTCCAGTTGGAGATAGTCGGCCACCGCCACTGGATCGCCGACCTCCTTGATCATGATCGTATCCGGCCAGAATGAAAAAACGGCCATGTCTTTTTCCGCTTCGCCCATCTCTTTCAATTCCAGTCGGATCGGCATCAGGCGACGCAGCAATTCGCTTTCCGGGGTTTCTTCCCATTCCGTGGGATAGTCGTAGGCCCGCACCAGGTAGACATCCCGCTTGGGTACGCCGGCCGGTCGGCGGCCATTGGTCTTGAAGGTGATCTTGTACTTGGTGGTGAACCCTTTGGCCATCATGAAACGGTCCAACCGCTTGAGTCCCGCCGAAGAAAAGATCCCCGACAGCACCGGAATATTTTTCATGTTGGCGAACGGGCCGCCGATGTCCCGCAAAAGCATGCCGACACCCGATCCGTCATAGCCCTCCCGCATAGCGGCAAGACCGGCAATGGCCTTTTCCGGAGAAACAGGGTCGCGACTCGTGATGGCGAGCAACCGGCACATGGAACCTCCTCGTCAGAGCTACAAATCGTATTCGCTGAAATTATTTTTTTGATTTTATTTCAGTTTTGCTAATTGTCAATAAAAAACCCGCCGGCCCGGTTGCGTTGCCAAACAAAGCATTGAAATGTCAACTTCTCCATTGTACCATCCGGACATGGAAAAAAGCGACCAGAACACCTACGACGGCTACATCAAGGCATTGACGGATATCAGTCGGGCCATCACATCGGACCTGTTTCTAGAAGATCTGCTCAAACTCATCGTCATGGTCACCGCCAAGGTCACCGAAGTCGAGATCTGTTCCCTGTGGCTCGTCGATAAAAACGAAAAGCCCCCTCAAATAAAGCTGAAAGCCACACAATCCATCGACCCGGAATATGTCAAAGACCGCTCTTTGAATTTAAATGAAGGTGTCGTCGGATATGTGGTGACCCACAAACGGCCCATTACCATCAAAAACGTACTCCGCAGCAAACGGTTCAAGGAAAAGGAGATGGCCCGCAAACTGAAACTGGTTTCCATGGTGGGCGTCCCCCTCCAATTGAAAGACGAGCGGATCATCGGGGTGCTCAACTGTTTCACGGCCACCCCACACACTTTTTCCAGGACCGAAATCAACCTCTTGACCGCTGTGGCCAATCAGGCCGCGCTGGCCATCATGAATACGGAACTCATGCTCAAAGCCCAGGTTATCCAGGAGGAGCTGGAATCACGAAAACTCATTGAAAGGGCCAAAGAGATTCTGGTTCGCCGTAGAGGGTTGGATGTCAACAGTGCATTTCGTTGGATACAGAAGAGAAGCATGGACAGCCGCAAATCCATGCGAGCAGTCGCCGAAGCTATTTTGCTGTCCGAAGATTTGGGATATTACTCCAGCATTCCCCACGCCCTGAAAAAAGATCCTACGTAAGTTTTACTTAACTTTCTCATTGACATTAACCCAGCGCGCTGATAACTGTAGCTGAATTCAGCGAACCTTATTTTTACACAACGGCGTGTAAAACAAACAGAAACGACAAAGGCGTCCGTGAATTGCCCCGAATCGGGGAAGACGCCTTTTTGGGTTTTGGCGAGGCGACCTTCCTCTGAGAGGAAGGCCGCCTTTTTTTGTGGCAGCATTGCCGGTCGGCTCGCACGAGTGGCATAGCGGTTCAACGTCTAAACAGGTAAGGAAAGAAATCATGAATCTTCAAAGACCCAATGCAAACGAAGCCCTCGAAACCAAAAACCGTTCCCGTGACGTCGCCCCGCAGTCCGGCCTGTGCAGCCGATGCGTGGATGGCTGCAAAGGCAACTGCGATCTGTTCAGAGCGACATTCAGGGGGCGGGAACTGCTCTATCCGCAACCCTTCGGCAGCATCACCGCAGGTGCGGACAAGGATTACCCGATCGACTACTCCCATCTGAATATCAACGGCTACGCAATGGGTGCCAATGGCATCAATCCCAACCCCGATGAAGCCACCTTCCCCAACGTGGATACCGAAACCGCCTTTGGCGTCGACAGCAAGGTCAAGATGAAAGTGCCAATTTTCACAGGAGCCTTGGGCAGCACGGATATCGCACGCAAAAACTGGGAGCATTTCGCCATCGGTGCGGCCATCAGCGGCATTACCCTGGTATGCGGCGAGAACGTCTGCGGCATCGATCCCCAACTCGAATTCAACAGCAAGGGGAAAGTCGCCAAATCGCCGGAAATGGACCGCCGGGTCAAAGAATATCGACGCTTCCATGAAGGCTACGGAGACATCCTGGTACAGATGAACGTGGAAGACACCCGCAACGGAGTGGCGGAGTATGTCATCGAAAAGCTGGGCGTCGAAACCATCGAGCTGAAATGGGGCCAGGGTGCCAAATGCATCGGCGGAGAAATCAAGGTCAACTCTCTGGAAAGGGCCATCGAGCTGAAAAAGCGCGGCTACATCGTCACTCCGGATCCGGAGGTCCCGGCTTTCCAGGCTGCCTTCAAGGCCGGACCACTGAAGCAGTTCGAGCGCCACTCCCGATTGGGATTCATCGATCAGGAGGGCTTCATGGCCGAGGTGGATCGACTTCGCAAACTCGGTGCCAAACGCATCACGTTGAAAACCGGAGCCTATCCCATGCGAGAGTTGGCCATGGCCATCCGCTGGTCGAGCGACGCTAAAATCGATCTGCTCACCATTGACGGAGCCCCGGGAGGAACGGGGATGAGCCCCTGGAGAATGATGTGCGAATGGGGTGTTCCATCCATCTACCTGCATTCCATGGCCTATGAATTGTGTGACCGCCTGGCCCAAAAGGGCAGACCGGTCCCGGATATCGCCTTTGCAGGCGGTTTTTCGTCGGAAGATCATGTTTTTAAGGCCCTGGCCCTGGGCGCCCCCTATTGCAAAGCTGTCTGCATGGGGCGTGCGCTGATGATTCCGGGCATGGTCGGCAAAAACACCGAGAAATGGCTGCGAGGGGAACAGGGCGGACTCCCGTCGACGGTATCCAAATTCGGCACGACCAAGGAAGAGATCTTCATGAATTATGAGGTGCTCAAAGAAAAATACGGCTCCGACGTCACTTCGCTGCCCCTCGGCGCCGTGGGAATTTTCAGTGCGGTGGATAAAATTAAGGTCGGCCTGCAGCAGATCATGGCCGGCTCCAGAAACTGGAAAGTGGAATACATCACCCGAAACGATATCTTTTCGTTGACGGAAGAGTGTGCCTCCGTGACGGGGATTCCCTATGTCATGAACGCCTATCGGGAAGAAGCGTTGAAAATTATTGATGCATGATCATCCCCCCAGGGATGCAGCAAAAATGAATACGAGGGGCGGTTTCCACCGCCCCTTTTTTTTTAGTTTATCTCATTTTTTGATTTATTTTTCAGTTTCAGTTATATATTCAGACGTCGTTGCTTTCCAAACCTTACAGACCTGAACCGGCTGTCAGCCATTGGATAAAAGGAACCAGGCGGAGATGACTGGACTGCAAAATGCCCCGGCCAAAGAATTTTGCTCCCATTTCAAGATGTTCCACGAAATGATGCCGTTCAAGGTTCAGGAAATCCTATTGGTGTCGAGCCCTTACGATGCCTTCATCATGGAAGAGGACGGCAGTCTTGCATCGAGAATTATAAACGAATACAGCGGATTGAATTTAAGCCACCCACCACGGGTGACCCGGACCGCTTCGGCTCGGGATGCCCTGGCAGTTCTTAAAAACAAAACCATCGATCTGGTCATCACCACCCCGCATTTAGATGAAATGGATGCCTTTTCCTTCTCACTCCAGATCAAGGCAACCGCACCGGACCTTCCCGTGATCCTGCTGAGCCATAGCCCTCGGGGAGTGTTTCCGCTGCCCGAAAATCGGGATTGCAGTGGCATTGACAAGGTCTTTATCTGGTCGGGGAACTCGGATCTGCTTCTGGCACTGGTAAAAAACACCGAGGACCATCTGAATGTCTCCAATGACACCATAAACGCCAAAGTTCGGGTATTGGTCCTGGTTGAGGACTCCCCCGTTTATTATTCCTCGTTTTTACCCCTGATCTACAGAGAAATTGTAAAACAGACCCAGGCAGTCCTCGGCGTCGGGTTGAATGAAGAACATCGACTGTTGCGGATGCGATCACGGCCCAAAATTCTTTTAGCGAACACGTACGAGGATGCCTTGGCGCTTTGCACCCGCTACCAGGAATATCTTTTGGGTGTTATCTCAGACACACGGATTCCCAAAAACGGCCGGTTAACTGAAGACGCAGGATTTTTGCTTCTCTCCAAACTCAAAAAAGAGATACCGGACCTTCCGATGCTGCTTCTCAGCGCTGAGTCGGTCAACCGTGCGCGGGCCGCACGCATCCCGGCAATTTTTCTCGATAAAAATGCGCCCGACCTGCTTTCCGAACTCCATGATTTTTTTATGGATCATTTGGGTTTCGGGGACTTCGTTTTCCGCATGCCCGACGGAAAGGAAATTGCCCGGGCCTCTGATCTGCGATCACTGCAAGCCCTGCTGCCGGAAATACCGGAGGCGTCGTTGTGGCATCATGCCCGCAGGAACCATTTTTCGAATTGGATCATGGGGCGATCTGAAGTCGCCCTGGCATCCCGATTCAGAGAGGTCCACGCCCGGGATTTTCAGGACACGGAATCCCTGCGAGGCTATATTATCGCCGGCATCAAAGAAATGCGCAAATGGCAACAGAAGGGCGTTGTGGCCCAGTTCAGCAAAAAGAGTTTCGATGCCAGGATAATGGACTTCGTGAAAATCGGCCATGGCTCCCTGGGTGGCAAGGCACGGGGCCTGGCTTTCTTGTCGGCCCTGCTGCAACAGGACATGAGCATTTATGAAAAATTTCCCGGCATCGACATCCGGATACCCCAAACGCTCGTAATCAGTACGGACGGATTCGAGGCCTTCATTGCGCACAACAATCTCAGGAGGCTTTCCGGACAAACGCTTCCCGATGATGTCATAAAGCATCTCTTTCTCAAAGCTGACCTGCCCGACTGGCTGGTTGAAGACCTGAAGGCGTTCCTGGACCAGGTCGACTATCCTCTTTCGGTCCGTTCGTCGAGCCTGCTGGAAGACGCCCAGTTTCAGCCTTATGCCGGTCTGTATGAAACCTACATGATCCCCAACAATCACCGATCCCTCAACCGCCGGCTCGACCATCTGGTAACCGCCGTAAAGCTGGTATATGCGTCGACTTTCTACGAGGGACCGCGCGCCTTTTCCAAAGCGACCGGGAACGCCCCCCAGGAAGAAGCCATGGCGGTGATTGTTCAAGAGCTTGCCGGCCGATCCTATGGCGATTTTTTTTATCCGGCAATCTCCGGGGTCGCCCAATCTCACAACTTTTATCCGATTCCACCGATGAAGCCGGATGAAGGCATCACGCACATTGCTTTGGGTTTGGGTAAAACGGTGGTCGAGGGTGAGAAAACCGTCCGATTTTCCCCCCGCTATCCTTCCATTCTACCTCAGTTTTCGGTCATCGATGACATTCTCAAAAATTCTCAGCACCGCTTCTACGCGTTGAAAATCAAGAACTATCCGGAAAAGTTGGACTTTGCAACCAACGGCAACCTCGAACGCCGTAGGCTGGAAGATGCTCTGCAGGAGGCCCCGGTTCTATCCCTGTCCAGCACCTATGTACCCGACGAACATCGGATTCGCGACACCAGCACCGTCCAGGGCGTAAAGGTTCTTACCTTTGCCCAAGTCCTCAAGTACGGTTCTTTTCCTCTTCCGGAAGTGCTAGCTGAAATCCTGGAACTGGGCAGAAGAGGAATGGGGTGCCCCGTAGAAATCGAGTTTTCCGTCACCCTTGGATCGAAAAGGAGCCGACAAGAAGCGTTTCATCTTCTCCAGATTCGTCCCATGGTTGCCGGTGAGGGTCGTTTTGAAGTCCGAATCAATCCCGAAGATATTTGTAACGCCTTCTGCACCTCCTCGCAGGCATTGGGCAATGGGAAAAATGAAGAAATCGCCGATATCGTCTATGTCAAACCGGATGCATTCAAAAAAGAAGCGACAACAGAGATGGTGGATGAAATCGGCCTGGTGAATACGTCCCTGGTCAATGACAATCGCCGTTACCTGCTTGCCGGTCCCGGCCGCTGGGGGTCCTCCGACCGCTGGCTAGGCATTCCGGTTCAGTGGCATCACATTTCAGGGGCAGGTGCGATCATCGAATCGAGAGATGCCAATCTCAAGGCAGACCCTTCCCAAGGATCTCATTTTTTTCAAAATATTACTTCACAGGGGGTTTTTTACGTCACGGTTAACGAGGGCTCGGATGATTATCTGGAGTGGAGTTGGCTCGACCATCTTCCGGTGGTCCAGGAAATGTCCTATATTCGCCATGTCCGACTGGAGCATCCCATTGTAATAAAAATTGATGGACGGTCATCCCAATGCGTCATGGTGAAACCCGCTTGATCCCCAATACGAATTTTCCCATGGGGCGGTCGGCGGCCACGATTCGGATAACGGCAAACACCGGCAACTATTATAACCGCGCGGCTGCTTTGCCGATTTGTATGCCATATCGATGCTGGAATGTTAACGAAATGCCTTAACCATTCACTATTTTTTAAAAGGAGGGGAATATGCCGGACATCCTGAAAACGATTGAAGCCAGAGATCCTGTCGAAAAAGAATTCCACCAGGCCGTTCACGAAGTCATCGAATCGGTGAAGCCGGTTCTGGACCGCAATCCCGAGTACCGTCACAGTGCGATCCTGGAAAGGATCACGGAACCCGAACGTGTCATCATGTTCAGGGTCCCTTGGATGGACGACCAGGGCATGGCCCATGTCAATCGAGGCTTTCGAATCGAAATGAACAGCGCCATCGGGCCTTACAAGGGCGGTCTTCGTTTTCATCCTTCCGTCAACCTTAGTATTCTCAAATTTTTGGCCTTCGAACAGGTGTTTAAAAATGCCCTGACGACCCTGTCCATGGGCGGCGGCAAAGGCGGCTCCGATTTCGATCCCAAAGGGAAATCGGATAACGAGGTCATGCGTTTCTGCCAGAGCTTCATGGCGGAACTGTTCCGCCACATCGGTCCCAACACCGACATCCCGGCTGGAGACATTGGCGTAGGGGCTCGAGAAATCGGCTTTCTTTTCGGCATGTATAAAAAACTGCGCAACGAATTCACCGGGGTTCTCACCGGTAAGAGCCTGGGATGGGGAGGCAGCCTGGTCCGCCCCGAAGCAACCGGTTATGGCTCCGTCTACTTCGCCGCCGAAATGCTGGCCACCAAAGAGGAGAATCTCAAAGGCAAGACCTGCCTGGTTTCCGGCTCCGGCAACGTCGCCCAATACACAGTTGAAAAGTTGCTCGATATGGGCGGCAAAGTAGTGACCCTCTCGGACTCTTCCGGCTTCATCTATGATGAGGAGGGTATTGATCGCGACAAACTGGATTACGTCAAACGTCTCAAAAACTTGAGAAGAGGAAGAATCCAGGAGTATATCGACAAATACTCCGCTGCGGAGTATACCGAAGCGGATTCCACGCTGGACCACAACCCGTTATGGGATCGTCCGGCCGATTGCGCATTCCCCAGTGCCACGCAAAACGAAATCAACGGCAAGGATGCCGACAATCTGATCCGCAACGGCGTCAAGTTGGTATGCGAGGGGGCCAATATGCCTTGCACTCCTGAAGCGATCGATCGTTTTTTGGATCAGCAGCTGCTTTATGCGCCGGGAAAAGCGGCCAATGCCGGCGGGGTAGCGGTTTCCGGTCTCGAAATGGCCCAAAACAGCATGCGGCTCAACTGGACCCGCGAAGAAGTGGATGAACGCCTTCAAATCATCATGAAAAGCATCCATCAAACATGCCTGGATGCATCGGCAGAATACGGAGATCCGGGCAACTATTTCATCGGCGCCAATATTGCCGGCTTTGTCAAGGTTGTCAACGCCATGCTCGACCAGGGATTGGTTTAGACAAAATTCCATTCATAGCATAGAAAAAAAATAGCGCCTGACATTCAAAAAGCCCCTTGCCGCAACCGGCAAGGGGCTTTCGCATATCGCTTCTTCTAAAGGCCGGTGAAAAACTACCCGCGCCACTCCGTATCGTCCACCGTGGTCTTGAAATCCGGCTTGACCACTTCGGGCAGTTCTTCGTCGGCCACGGCGGCGATGTCTTCTGCGGAAGGTTTGCCCACGAAAACCAGACGGTTTCGGGGGCACTTCTCGACAGCCAGCAGACATGCGTCCATATCGTCCGGATCGTAGGTGCTGTAGTCGATGGTCGACAGGTTGTTCGTCATGCAGAGTACCCCGCCGGACGCCCGCTCGCACGCCTTGCAGCCGATGCAACCCACCTTGCAAACGGACTTGACATCCTTGCCCGTATCCAGGTTGGAGCACTCCACCACCAATATGCGCTCCTTTTTGAAAGGCGCCAGGGTGATGATGTTGCGCGGGCAGGCCTTGGCGCAGGCTCCGCAGCCGACGCACTTTTCGTAGTCCACCCGGGCCAGGCCGTCGATCACGTGGATGGCGTCGAAATTACAGGCCCGCGTACAATCGCCGAACCCGAGGCATCCGTAAATACATCCCTGAATGTCGGTTACCAGGTTGGCCGTCGCGCAGCGCTGCTCCCCATGGTACTCGGTGCGTCCCAGCCGGTCGTCGGCATGAGCACCGCAGTGCACCACCGGCCGCCAGGGATAACTGGCCGTTGCTTCCACTCCCATGACCGCCGCCAGCGCCTCCATGACGCTTTCGCCGCCCACGGTGCATTTGTTGACGGGCGCATTGTCCAAAACGATGGCTTCGGCGTATTCTCCGCAGCCCACGTATCCGCATCCGCCGCAATTGGCGCCGGGCAGCGCGTCAATAGCGGCATCCACCCGCGGATCCACTTCCACATGAAAGGCCCGATTGGCCCATCCCAGAACGAACGAAAGTACCAGGGCCATGGCCAGCATAGTGCCTGCGGCCAGGCCGACGATTACCCAGGACATGATTCCTCCGCGATTCGTTGAACAAGATCCTCGACCGGGTCCGCGGTCTGCATAAGGGACTGCTGCTCCGTTGCCGCCGGTTTGCGGGTCAGGGCATCCCTGAGACCCGAATCGACACCGGTGAAGCCCATGAAGGCCATGGCCAGTATGCCGCCGACAACCAGGGTGATGGCCGCACCGCGAAATGGCGCCGGCACGTCGCACAACTCCAACTCTTCCCGAATACCGGCCATGATGACAATGGCAATGGTGAAACCGACGCCGCCGAAAAAGGCCAGGGTCAGGGACTGCCCCAGATCCCAGCGGTCGGCCGGATTATCCACCCCAACTACGTTGGCCATGATGGTCAGGCAGGCGAACAGGATGGCGCAGTTGGTGGTGATCAGGGGCAGAAAAACGCCGAAAGCCTTGTACAGCGTGGGAAAGAACCGGCGCACGTACATTTCTACGAACTGCACCGAAGAACTGATGGCGAAGATATAGACGATATAGCATAAGATCGTCAGGTCTACGCCGGCGGCGGCCTCGGCTGGCATGAACAAACCGGCGATCCAGCGGGTCAGCGGTGCGCCGGGCATCAGTACGAAGGTGGTGATCGTCCAGGAAATGAAAGCGGCAATGGTGATGACGAAAGTCACCGCCGCGCCCATGCCGAAGGCCATGCTCACACGGCGGGAAACACCGATGAACGGGCAGATGCCCACGAAATAATGGAGCACGAAGTTGTTGATCAATGCCGCGCCCAGAGCGATAAGCAGGATATCGATAAGATAACTCATGGATTATTTGTCCTATGCTTTCCTTGTATCAGCAATCCAGTTCACCAGTCCCAACAGTAGACCGAAAGTGAGAAAGGCACCGGGCGGCAGGACCATGATCACCCAGTCCGGCCAGACCGTCGGCAACAGCCGGATTCCGAACATGCCTCCGGTCCCCAGAATCTCGCGGATGGCGGCAATGCTGCAAAGGGCCAGGCCGAAACCCAGGCTCTGCCCAATGGCGTCCGCAGCCGCTGTGAAGGGCGACTGTTTGGAGGCGCAAACCTCGCAGCGGCAGATGATGATGCAGTTGACGATGATCAGTGGGATATAAGGCCCAAGGGTTTTGCTCATCTGATAGAGGTAGGCAGCCAGGAAACGGTCGGCAATGGTCACGAAGGTGGCGATGGTCAGGGTGAAAACCACGATACGCAGGTGCGGCTTGAGCAGGTTGCGAATCAGACTGGTGATGACGTTGGCACACAGAAGCACAAATCCGACAGCCGCGGCCATAGTCACGGCGGCCTGCAGGCCGTTGGTTACCGCCAGGGTGGGGCACATGCCCAGAAGCTGCCGATAGACGGGGTTCTCCGGAAGGATCCCGTTGATGAAACGCTCGGTGGCAGTGGGTTGGTCAGCCATTGTTGTCCTTCCCTTTCTCCATTTCGGTCAACGGCTTGCGCAAATCGCCGATGGCCGTATTGATCATGGCGGTGACGCTGTTGGAGGAAATGGTGGCGCCGGTAACGGCATCGATCTCGCCTGGCTGCTTGGCTCCGCTTTTAACCACCACCAGGGATCGGCTGGTCGGTGCGCCGATGAACTGGCCGCGCCAATCCATGGTGACGATCTTGTTGCCCAGCCCGGGCGTCTCCTTCTGATCGAGAACGAACAGGCCGGTCAGGGATTTCAGATCCGGGGAGAGCCCCACCAGCAGTTCGATGGCATCGGCATATCCCTGTCCCTTGGTCTTGACCACCCAGCCGCGCAGTTCACCGGCATAGCGCGCCTCATAGACGCTGTAGGTTTTCGCCTGTCCTGCCTTGGTTACGGCCACCCGGTGCGCGGCAATCTCCAGGCTCTGGTTCTGGGCCGTCATTTTTTCGGACAGCTCCTTTCCCAGCACCAGTTCGGGAACCTTTTCCAGGGTTTCATTGACTTTATTGGTCTCGATGATCGGCCCCAGCGCCAGTTGCACGCCGGCCAGGGAGACTCCGAAACTGACCGCCAGCAGCAGCACCAGCCAAGCCTGTACGAGACTGCTGGCTCTCAGCTTCTCGGCAAACGTTTTCTTCTCAGTGTTCATAAGCAATCCTTGACCCGCTCAAAACCAAGACAATATATGATCGCGGCTGGAAGCCGCTCCAACGACGTCCAATTTCTTTGATCTTCCTTATGGATGGACACGCATTAATTGCCGCCAAACGGCGTGGGAATACTCCATCTATTAATCAGCGGCGTCAGTGCGTTCATAAACAGTACGGCGAACATCACGCCTTCCGGATATCCGGAAAAAAGCCGCAGAACCATGATCAAAAAACCGGTTCCCAATCCGAAGACAAACTTGCCTTTGGGCGTCAGGGGGCTGGTCACCGGGTCCGTGGCGATGAAAAAGGCCCCGAAAAGCACGGCTCCGCCCAGGATGTGGTGCAGCACCGTCCAGCCATCGGCGGGTCCCATCAGATCCGCCAGGCCGCCGATCACCGCCACCGCCAGCAGCAATCCCGCCGGGATTTCCCAGGAAGCCGTCCTCCGGACGATCAGGTATAGCCCACCCAGGATGCAGGCCAGGGCGCTGGTTTCCCCCAGGCTGCCATTGGTGGTCCCCCAGAAAAGCGCGGCCAGCGGGGTGACAACGCCGTTCATTTTGTAGGCATTCATGGGGGTGGCCTGGGAAATGGCGTCCACGGCGCTCTGCACGTCCTCGAATCCCGATGCGGCCAGGGCACCAGCGAAAGAGATCATGACGAACGCCCGGCCCACCATGGCCGGATTGAACAGGTTCATGCCCAAGCCACCGAAAAGGACCTTTCCGATGCCGATGGCCACGAAGGCGGCTATCGCGCCCACGTACCAGGGCGCCGTACCGGGCAGGGACATGGCCAGAATCACGCCGGTAACGATGGCCGAGCAATCTTTCAAGGTCGCCCCACGGCCGCGCATCCTGACGAAAAGCAGTTCCGCCGCCAGAGCTCCGGCAATGCATACGGCCAACTGAAAAAGGGCGTATCCCCGGAAAACGAAAATGGACATGGCCACCACCGGCGCCAGGGCGATCAGCACATCCACCATCATCCGCCGGGTGCTGGATGCCGTCTGGACCAGATGGGGAGAGGGGGATACGTGGATCACCGGCGTCGCCGGTTCGTTCGAGTCGGTGTCGGGGGAGGTTGTTTCCTGCATATTCGTTTCTTTCTTCATTTTCCCTCCCTTAACCCCGGTCTGCAGCCACGACCTGGGCCTTGCCGGCCCGAATCAGCTGGACCAACGGAATGTGGGCCGGGCAGGTGTATGCACAGGAGCCGCATTCGAAGCAGGCCATGATGTTGTAACGCCGGGACAAGGCGATGTCCTGATGCCGGGATGCCAGTGCGATCTTGGTCGGCACCAGATTCATGGGGCAGGCGTCCACGCACTTGCCGCAGCGCACACAGGCGCTCTCTTCGCCGGCTTTGACCTCTTCTTTTGTCATCACGGTAAGGCCGCCGGCACCCTTGGTAACCGGCGTATCGGGATTGGAAAAGGCAAAACCCATCATGGGGCCACCGGCCACAAGACGGGCGGCATCAGGCGTCAGGCCGCCGCAGAACTCGATGAGGGCGCCGAAGGAAACCCCGATGGGAGCCAATACGTTGGAAGGGTTGGCGATGCCGCCGCCGGTAACGCTGATCACTCGATGGGTCAACGGTTTTTTGTGAATCACGGCCCGGGCCACGGCCGCCATGGTGGCCACATTGCTGATAGCCACACCCACGTCCGCGGGCAGCCCCCCCAGAGGAACCTTGCGCTTGAGCACCGCGTAGATCAAATGCTTCTCACTGCCCTGGGGATATTTGGTTTTCAACACCGCCACCTGGATGCCGGTGCCGTCGGCCGCTTTCTTCATGGCTTCCACCGCCGGCATCTTGTTGTCCTCGATGCCGATGACGATGCGCTCGGCGCCTACGCTGCGCGCCGCCAGCAGGGCACCGGTAATGATGGGAGCCGGAGCTTCCAGCATCAGCCGGTAGTCGGACGTAAGATAGGGCTCGCATTCGCAGCCGTTGACGATCAGTGTGTGCACCGGTTTTTTGTCGTTGGGGGAAATTTTCACGTGGGTGGGAAAAGCCGCGCCCCCCAGTCCCACCAGGCCGGCATCACTGATATCGTGGCTGATCTGAACCGGATCGTAGGCCTCCAGGCCATTGGTCGGCCAGTCGCCTCCAAAAATTTCGTCCCACAACGCCTGGCCTTCCGGCAGCTCGCCATCGGTTTTGATGGGCAGCGTGTCCATATGCCGGCCATTGGCCAGGGTGGCGCGCATGGGGCGCTGGACCACACCGGGAACCGACGCGTGCAACGTCGTGGAAACGAATGAGGTGGCCTTGCCGATCAACTCGCCCCAACCCACATTCTGACGCGGTTTGACCAGCGGTTCACACGGCCCTCCGATATTCTGATGAAGGGAAAGTACCACCAGATCCGGCGTGGGCATCACCCGGATGGGTGCATCCTGGGCCAGACTCTTATAGCCCGGCGGATGGACACCATGGACGAAAGTGCCGTTGCCGTCAAATCCCTTGATTTTCAACCCCATGACGACACCATGAATTTCATTTTTTTTGTGACCTTCATTTTAACCGTCCCAAATACAAAAAGATTTCCCAGGGGAAATCTTTTCCATAACGAATCCGATTCCAAGTAACCGGAAAATTATGAATGTTTCCTTCCGGAATGTCAAGATCCAAAATTCAGTTTCATTGTTCGGAAACGATTTAGTCTCATCACAGGTAAAATCCGCTGAACCGGTTTACGATATTGACGGGTAGCCGGCGAAACGATAGTATTGTTAGTATAAATGGATCGACCATCCCGGTATAAACCCTTGTCAACCCTTTCGATCAGGAGGTCATGCGTGCAGGAAAGTACTCCCTTGCATAAAATTCTCGTGGCAGTGGACGGCAGCGAACAGTCCTTGCGGGCCATCCGCTACGCAGCCGGCGTATTCCCACCGAACCGTACCCAAATCGTCCTGTTTCACGTACAGGCCCAATTGTTCGAACTCTTTTCCGACCTGGATGCCTATCCCCACTACAAAAGCCGGGTGACCGGCCTGAAGAAATGGGCCACCGAACAAAAGCAGGACATCGCCAGCGTAATGGACAGCGCACGGGCGTACTTCCGGCAAAAAGGATTTTCCGATTCCGCAATAACGGTTAAAACACCGTCTAAAAACCTGGGCGTCACCCAGGACATTGTCAAGGAAAGCTATGAGGGCTACCATGCTATTGTCGTCGGGCGTACCGGGTGGAGCCGTTTCAAAGACTGGCTGGTTAAAAGCACAGCCATGAAATTGGTGACCAAGATCAAGCATATTCCCATCGTGGTGGTGGGCGGCAACCCCGAAGCCAAACATCTCCTGGTGGCTTTCGACGGCACCCACGGGGCCATGAAGGGCGTGGTCTGCGTCGGCGCCCTGGTGGGCATGTCGGACAACCATCTTCAGCTTTACAGCATGATAAAAAGTGACAAAAAGTTCTGGCCCGGCGAGGACCCCTATTTCAAGATAGACAATTGCACCAGTCGCATCGTAATCGGAAAAGAGAAGATCGGCGAGCAGTTGGAGGAAGCCCGCACCCGCCTCTTGGCGGAAGGAATTCCCCCGGAGCACCTCTCCTTGAGAATTCACACCGTGGACCGGGACAGAGCGACCCACATCGTTCGGCAGGCCGAGGAAAATGATTTCGGAAGCGTGGTGCTTGGCCGCCGTGGGCTGATCACCTTCATCGACGAATTTTTCATCGGCCGGGTCAGCGACCAGGTGCTCAGACTGGCCAATCAACTGGCTGTGTGGATTATCTAAAAAAAGAAAAGGGCCGCTGCATGGCCCTTTTTCATGCCATCTTCCCCAACTCCTTTAAAACCTTGCCGAGATCCTCGGCGGTAAACGGCTTGTGCAAAATGGCATTGACGCCGGCATCGTAAGCGGCCTGGTTGTCCTGGGTTTCGTTCTGGGTCGTGACCATGACGATCGGCAGGGTATCTTTGTCGAACTGCGAACGCACTCCCCGGATCAGTTCGATGCCGTTGATATGGGGCATGTTAAGGTCGGTAAAGATGAAGTCGGGAGGATTGTCTTTGACCGCCGACAGCGCCTCGGCGGGGAACTCGAACAGGGTCGATTCGCAGCCCAGCTTGTGCAGGATGCCCCGGTAAATGTTGAGAATCATCTTGGAATCGTCCACGGCAAACACTTTCAAAGACGGCGCGGCATCGCTTTGGGCCTCGCCGCCGCCCGGGGCCGCCAGATTGCCAAGCCCGTTTTTCTCCATCAGGTCGGCAAAATGCGTGCGGATATCGGGATGGGCCCGGTTGCAGAGAAAATCCACCGCATTGACCCGGAAGACCTCCTCTTCGAAAAGATCCAGGAAAATCGTTTCGCAGCTGGCGTTGAGCACGGTCTCGACGAGTTGCCGGGTTTCTTCCTCGCCGGCCCGCACCATGTTTTTCAACCCGGCCGCCAGCATGGTGCTGTAGTTGCGGTCGATGGCCGCGGCCGCAGCCGCACGGACGTTTTCCACCGGGTCGGCCAGTCCCTGGGCCAGGGCGAACGCACCCTTTTCAACCGGCAGCAGTCCCAGGGCCTCGTAAGCGGCGAAACGGACATTGGCGTCTTTGGGCTCGTTGTGCAGCAGTTTGCGAATGGGCACGATGGCGCTCTCGTCCCCGGTTTCGCCAAGCACGTTGAGGGTGTGGATGAGAAGATCCGGATCGTCGTGGTGCAGATTGTCGATCAGTACGGGAACCGCTTTGCCGCCCATGTCCCGCAGGCGCTGTTTGGCGGCGTTGCGCAGATGGGCGAAGTGGGAAGAAAGGCCCTCGTTGAGCCGTTCGATGGCTTCGGGACTCTGATCGGTGGCGAAAACGTCCAGAATCATGATGTCCAGATCCGGATCGGCCCCCAGCTTTTCCGCCAGCCGCTGAAAGGCCGTGGGGGTGGCCAACCTTCCCAAGGCGTAGATCGCGGCGATGGTCAACTCCAGGCTGCCCGAATAGAGATATTCCGATATGGCGGTGGTGGCCCCTGTCTCGCCGATCGTCCCCAATGTCCCGATCACCGCCTTGATGATCGTCTCGTCCTCGTCTTCGTTGAGGATGCCCATAAGCTGGGAAGCGGCGCCTTCGAGACGGATCTCCCCGGCCACCTCCACCAGTACGATCCGATTCTCGCGCTTGTTTTCGCGGGTGAGCATGGAAAGCAGCATTTTCGGCTGGTAGAGCGATTTGGCGTACAGGATTTCTTTCAGTTGGGGGTAGAAGTGGGCCAGGTCCCGTTGTTCGGCGATCAGGTTGACGATCAGGGGAATGGCAAAGCTGTCCTCGGCCCGGTTCAGTTCGAAAAGGGCCATCTTGCGAACCGGCTCCTCCACGTCCCCGATTTTCGACAGGACCAGCTTGGCTTTGATCATATCCTTTTCACGGATATCGAAACGCAGTTCTTCAATATAATCGGTGGCGTTTATCCCCGTCATGGGTGATCCTCCATCCTTTCCGAAGGCAACAGCCGATGGACACGATGACCGATGCCCTGCGCACTGGGCCGATGCGGCCTGAAATGGAATTGTATCGAGGCAAGTAAAGGTACAAGTGTTATATCGTCATCTTTGCCCGATACTTGACCCCGATGTTGACGGCGCCCTGAAAAGTCCGATATCTGTGAACCATCCGCGCCCTGGCTTTTACCCTGACAATACGGTTGACCTTTGATGGACACACAAACCCTTCGCCGACGACTGCTATCCTGGTACGCCGCTCACCGACGCCGCCTGCCCTGG
Organism: uncultured Desulfosarcina sp.; assembly: GCF_963668215.1. Lineage (NCBI taxonomy): Bacteria > Pseudomonadati > Thermodesulfobacteriota > Desulfobacteria > Desulfobacterales > Desulfosarcinaceae > Desulfosarcina > uncultured Desulfosarcina sp. Next base: position 3,123,579 of record NZ_OY764190.1, on the reverse strand, counting down.
CGGGAGACATCGGATCCCTATGCCATCTGGGTGTCCGAAGTAATGCTTCAGCAGACCCGGGTGGACACGGCCATTGCCTATTATCTTCGATTTATGAAGCGTTTTCCTACCGTGAGCCTGCTGGCCCGGGCCGATCTTCAGGAAGTGCTCAAGCTTTGGGAAGGGCTGGGCTACTATTCCCGGGCCCGCAATCTGCACCGTGCCGCCGGGATCGTGGTGGCCCGCTTCAATGGCGCCGTACCCGACGATCCGGCCGCTTTTCGATCCCTGTCCGGAGTGGGGGAATATATCGCCGCCGCCGTTCTGAGCATCGCTTTTAATCAGTCGCTTCCTGTGGTGGACGGCAATGTCAAACGGGTGCTGGCCAGATTGCTGGAAATCGATTTTCCCGTGAACCGCAGCGGATCCCACAAAATTTTCCTGGAGCCGGCCGGGGAATTGATCTGCCCGAAACAGCCGGCGGATTACAACCAGGCGATCATGGAACTGGGGGCACTGGTCTGCCGGCCGAAAAATCCCGACTGCGGCGGCTGTCCGCTGGCCGAACAGTGCGGGGCACGCCAAAACGGCCGAACGGCCTGCTATCCAAAACGCGACCCATCAAAAACGGTTCCCCATCGCCGACTGGCCATCGCCGTGATCCTGAAAAAGGGGAAAATGCTGGTGGTGCAGCGTCGGTTGGAGGGATTTCTGGGCGGATTATGGGAATTTCCGGCCGTGCCCGTAGACAGCGGGTCAACAGCAACGGCGGGTGTTGAAAGCAAACTGAAGGCGGAAACCGGGCTGACCGTTCTCGTGGAGCGTCGGCTGACGCGGATTCGACATGCCTATACCCACTTCAAAATCACCGGGGAGGTCTTTTTGTGCCGGTATGCGGCCGGGCGGGTGCGGCTGGCAAGTGCCCGGCGCCACCGCTGGATATCTTTCGGCACACTTACCGACCTGCCCCTTCACAAGGCCAACCACAAATTTCTGGACGCCCTGAAAGCGGCCCTGAAAAAATGAAAAAGCGAACTCCTTGCTATCCCTCGGCTTCCTGAACTTCCGGCATAACGGTTTCGGCGCCATCGAGCACCTTGCGGATGGTCCGGGAAAGCTCCTCGACGGTGACCGGCTTCATTAAAAACGCGCGGATCCCCGTGGATGCGGCCTGGATTGCGGACATGCGCTTGCTGAAACCGGTGCAGATGATGATGGGGATCTCGGGCCGGTGTTGCATCATCTTGATTGCCATCTGATCTCCGGTCATGCCGGGCATGGTCATGTCCGTGATCACCAGATCGAACCCATCCGGTCGTTCCAGGAACATTTCATAGGCCTCGTCCGATCGGGTTACACCCACGGCGTCGTATCCGAGATCTTTGAGCATCTCTACACCAACCTCGACAAGAAGTTCCTCGTCATCGACGAACAGGATGCGTTCGTTTCCCCCGGGGTATTCCATCTCCCGACGGGGAGTCGATGCCGCCGGGTTTTCAAGGACCGGAAAGAAAACGGAAAAGACCGAACCTTCGCCGGGATGACTCTCGACGAATATCCGGCCGCCATGGTCGTTGACGATCCCATGCACGGTTGCCAGGCCCATGCCCGTGCCCTCGCCCAGGGATTTGGTCGTGTAGTAAGGGTCGAAGATACGATCGATCACCGCTTTTTCCATACCGGTCCCGGTATCGCCGACCGAAAGCTTCAGATAGCGGCCGGGAGCCAGATCGACCTCGGTGGACGGGGTGCCGGACGCCACGGCATGGATCTTCAGGGTGACGGTCAGCGTTCCCCCCCGGGTCTCCATGGCGTGGGCCGCGTTGGTGCAAAGGTTCATCAGCACCTGATGAATCTGGGTCTGGTCCGCCATTACAGTGCCTAAATTGGAGGGAATGTTCTGGACAATCTCTATGGTACTGGGAATGGTGGCGCGCAGCAGTTTCACCACCTCTTTGAGCACAACGGAGATATCGGAGGGAATTTTCTGGGACTTGCCCTGGCGGGTGAAGGTGAGGATCTGCTCCACCAGACCTTTGGCCCGCTCGCTGGCCTTGAAGATGTTGTCCACATACCCCTGCACGCGGCCGTTGCCCGCCGTTTGCATCTGGGTGAGTTGGGCATATCCCAGGATCGCGCCCAGAATATTGTTGAAGTCATGGGCGATGCCGCCGGCCAGGGTACCGATGGCCTCCATTTTCTGGGCCTGCTGCAGCTTCAGTTCCAGACGCTCTCTTTCCTCTTCAGCTTCTTTTTTGTCGCTGGTGTCGAGAATGATCCCCACCATGGTCTCCGGCTGGCCGTCCTTGTCGAACCGCACCACTTTGGCCTTGGTGTGAAACCACTTCCATTGCCCGTCTCTGGCCTGGAGGCTGAACTCGTAATCGAACATCGGTGCCATGCCGGCCACGTGGCGATCAAACTTTCTTTTTATGGTGTCCCATGTTCCCGGATCGGTTTTGTCGCGCATCAATCGCAGTCCATGGGTGAGGTCGGCCGCTTCGTATCCCAAAAGGTTGTAGATCCGGTCATCCACGATAATGGAACCCGCTTTCAGGTCCAGCTGCCAGATACCGGCGCCGCTGACGTCCAGGGCCAGCAGGAGGCGGTCTTCACTTTCCAGGCGGGCGGACTCCATCTGCCGCTGCTCGGTAATGTCCCTGGCAATCCCCTGGGTACCCACAAACGCTTTGATCCCCTCGCCACCGGACACATAAAGGCCTTCCGCATCGATTAAAAATACGGGATCCTGCTCGGACATCCGTCCGCTTTCCTTGTTCGCCAGACAGGTTTGACCAAAGGCGCGGATGGCCAACCGGTTGAGGCTGCTTCCGCTCTGTCGCTGATCGATTCGGTTTCTGGCGACATCCGCGTCATCCGGATGCACGAAGTCCAGCATAGATCGGCCGAGCAGTTCTTCGGGGGCCAGACCGTATCGCCGGATGGCATCGCTGACAAAGGTAAACCGGCCCACGGTGTCCAGCCGAAAGATGATGTCCGGGGTGGAGCGGATGATCGAATGCAACTCCTCCTGGGAATTTATCAGGGCCGCCTGCGCATCGCGGTGTTTTTCGATTTCCATCTCCAGACGCAGATTGACTTTTTTTAAGGATCGCTCACGGCGCTGGATGCGATCGGCCATGGTATTGAACCGCGAAACGATGGTGCGGATCTCCACCTGAGGCGCCTCCAGTTCGACAAAATCGTATTCCCCCCGGGCAATCTGATCGGTGCGCTGGATCAACTGGTTCAAGGGAGAAATCAGAAACACTTTCAGCACAATGCGCAAGGTAACCACCAGCACCAGCAGGGCGGCAATCAGTCCGGCAATACTGAGCCACATGAAATGACGCTGCTGTTCTACAAAGAATTGAGGATTCAGCGCAAGCTCGAGATAGCCGACCACCATTTCGCCGTGCATGATGGAAGTCCGCGAAGCCATGATGGATGCGGTTTTGCTGCGCTCTTTCTCGAAAAACACCGTTCCTTCGTGGTCGGTTACCTTCATCCTCGCCACCAACGCGTTTTCGAAAAACGAGTTGCAGATCTTGTCGATCCCTTCTTCGTCGATGTTCCAGATGGGAAGCTCCAGAGAGTCGTGCAGATATTCGCTGAACTCGGCCATGGTTTCACGGCTTTTAACCTGGGCTTTGTGCGTCAGATAGCCGTAGGCCACAACGGCCACCGAGAAAAAGACAACCGTCACCACCACAAGGATGCTCACGATCAGGTCACGATGCAGGGTCCGCCGGGAAAGGTTGGGTCGCTTGTCGCTTTTCTTTAAATCGTCCGTTGGCATGGTCGTGAAAGGTCCCTTGTCCAATATAAAGAAAATGATGACTATTAATAATTGGTTACGCCAAGGTATATCGGCAGGCGGGCAAGCTATCAATAGCTTTTTTTATTTTAAGGGACCGTTGGAAAAGCGTCAGCCCGGGTCAGGGTTGCCGGAAAATGGCCGTCGTCGGCTGTTTGGCCGATTCAAGCAGGCCTAATGCAGTCCGGAGAACCTGTTTCTGGGTTTCGGCATCGCCGACCGGGCCCACGGGGCGGCCCATCAGAAAAGGTGTCAGCAGGATGCGGGCAAGTGCCATCTTCTTCAACGGCTGTTCAAAGGCAGCCACGGCAACGACGACAGTGGGGATTCCCGCCGCCTCCATCAGGCGCGCAACGTGTCCCACGGACACGTGACAGACCGGTCAGACGGGCACCAGCAGGGCAGCATCGACCTGCTGCGCCTTGAATCGCCGGACCCATTCGGGCCCGGTGATCTTATTCAGGCGGGTCTGGGAGCAGGCTCCGACAAAGGAAAAGGCCGGGTCGGAAAGCTCGGCGAAAAGCCCCTCGGCGGCCAATTCCCGCAACCGCTGCAGGGGAAAGCTAACATTGTGATCCTTACGGGCGCCGCGCACGTCGTAGCCGCCGTGGCGCACCACCAGTCGATCCATCGCGGTGTCCGCCGCAATGGTGCTTAAGGTGGGCGGCGCCTTTAAAAAGGACATGATGTTCTGCTCCGCCTGGGTCTGGGTCATGTTCTCGATCCCCAACGGCTCGGGGTCGTCACCCTGCACAAAATGACCGCTGGATGTGAGCAGCATGAGACGGGATCGGGACAGGGGCTTTTCCATGGGGGTAAAAGGCCCCGTTTCGTAAACGGCCCGGGCCTCCTGGGCATAGGAGAGCACCTGGCCCTGGCGGACATGCTCGTAAATCGGTGCTGCGTTCCCGTCGTCGTAAGCATCCACAAGCTTGGACAGCAGCCCCTGGAAAAAATCGGCGGCCTGGCCGTCGGAGAGATGGGACAGGAACTTGAAACTCAGGTCCGAACGGCTGCCGTAAAAAAAAGACTTCTTGAAGGATTCGAACGTTTCCGGACCATCGTTTGTTTCACTCATGATTTTGCCCCTTCTCTTTCAATTGAAATGATTATCGTTGGGGTATTTAAAGCTGCGCCACCATCTCCTCTTCGCTGGTGGCCGGCAGCCGGCAGGCTCCGTTGCGGCACACATAGGCCGTGACCTTGCCTTCGACCGCGGTCTTGCCTTTGAAAAAAGGCGCCTGGCGGGCCAAGCCGGCAGCCTGGTCTTCGCTCACGGCCATTACCAGGCTGCCCGGCAGAAAGGCGGTCTGCAGCCGATGCACGAACCGGTTGGAATCCTTGTCTGCCGGCGTCACGACGATCGCCTGGCAGGGCGGGTGCAGGTAGTATTCCAGCGCCATGAGCATCTCGCCGAAAGCCCCCGGATTGGCTTCGACGGATGTCGAAAACGTGCGCAATCCCTTTTCCGCCCGTTCCATATAGGCGGGCACCAGGGTCAATCCGTGCAAACGAAGCAGATTCATCATGGCGATGGCGTTTCCCGAGGGCAGTGCGCCGTCGAGAATCGGCTTTTCCCGCGCGATCAGGACCTCATGGTCGTCGGCGGTCATGAAAAACCCACCGTTTTCGGGATCGGCGAACCGCTCGGCAAGGCTGCGGTCCAGCGCGACGGCCCGATCCAGCCAAAGCGGTTCTGCGGTGGCTTCGAACAGGTCCAGCAGCGCGGCAATCATAAAAGCGTAGTCTTCGAGGAACCCATTTCCGGAAACGGCGTTGTCCTTGTAGCTTCGTCCGAGCCGACGGTCTGCAACCATTCGATCCCAGATGAAATCCGCAGCCCGCCCGGCCCGTTGAACATGAGTCGGATCTTCCAGGGCCATGCCGCCGCGGGCAAAGGCGGAAATCATCAGTCCGTTCCAGGCGGCCAGGATCTTGTCGTCGCGCAGGGGCGCCGGGCGCTTCTGGCGATGGGCGTAGAGCTTCGCATTGATCCGGTCCATGGCGGAGGACAGCGCTTCGACGGACAGGCCCAACGATTTGGCGGTCTCGTCAATATCCTGCGGCAAAAAAAGGATGCTGCGGCCCTCGAAGTTGCCCTCGACGCGAACACCGTAAACGGCGGCAGCCACCCGGGCATCTTTGCTGCCCAGGACGTCGTCGAGTTCCGCCGGGGTCCAGGTAAAATAATAGCCTTCCTCCCGGTGGCCGGCCGGCGTCAGGCTGTCCGCATCGGTGGCGGAGAAAAAGGCCCCCTGCGGGGACGTCATCTCGCGGGCCACATACTCGAGGGTATTTACGGCCACCTGACGCAGATGGGGATTTCCCGTGGCCTGCCAGCCTTCGATGTACGCCGGTACCAGCAGCGCATTGTCGTAAAGCATCTTTTCGAAGTGGGGAACCAGCCACTTGGCGTCGGTGGCATAGCGATGAAAGCCGCCGCCGATCTGGTCGTTGATGCCGCCGGACGCCATTTTTTCCAGGGTCAGGACCGCCATCTCCAGGCTCTTGGCGTCGCCGGTGCGCTTATGGTGGCGCAACAGCAGCCGGATCGGAAGCGAGCTGGGGAATTTGGGCGCCCCGCCGACCCCGCCGTTAACGGCATCGAATCGCGTCCTGCTGGAGGCGACGGCGCGTTCCAGGACGGCCTCCATGGGCAGGCGGTCGCCGCCGGCCGGCGCCAGCATCTGGCGAATCGTCCGGGAAAGTTCACCGGCGGAACGGACAACCAGGTCCCGCCGGTGATCATAGCTTTCGCGGATTTTTTTCAGCAGAGTGAAAAATCCCACCGCGGCGCCGCGGTCGCCGTCCCGGGCCGGGAAATACGTTCCCCCGTAAAATGGCTGGCGGTCCGGCGTCAGCCACACGGTCATGGGCCAGCCGCCCTGGCCGGTTATGGCCTGCACGGCACTCATGTAGATGGCATCCACATCGGGACGCTCTTCCCGGTCCACCTTCACGGGGATATAATTTTCGTTGATATAACCGGCGATCTCCTCGTCTTCGAAGGATTCCTCTTCCATCACATGGCACCAGTGACAGGTGGCGTAGCCTACGGATAACAGAACCGGCCGGTCCAGGCGTCGGGCGGTATCGAAGGCCTCGTCCCCCCAGGGGTGCCAGTCCACCGGGTTGTGGGCGTGCTGGAGCAGGTAGGGGCTGGATTGGAGAAACAGGCGGTTGGTATACACCGGCTGTCCCTGCACGTCGAGATGGCGGGTCCGGGGGCGGTAGGCGTCTCCCCGCATCCGCTGCATCTTTTGATATTCCATTTCAAGGGTCATGTTGCCACCATTTTCTTTCTTGCGAAGGGGTCAAAAAAAATCGATTGGCTCCGCCGGTCAGGGTTAATTTTCCAATGGATACTTTTCCTTCAGCCAACCAAGAATGCCGGTGTCAAGGTGATAGACCTGCCGGAAACCCAGCTGCTTGAAAATCTTAAGGCTTTTTCCGCTTCGATTGCCGCTGCGGCAATAAACCAGATAGGTCTTCTCCCGATCCAGACGCTTGAGCCGCTCAACGAAATCGCTTGAATAGTAATCCAGCAACTGCGCCCCCCGGATATGTCCGCTCTTGAATTCCCTTGGCGTTCTTATATCCAGCAAAACCGTATCGGAGTCATCGCTTCGCGCATCGAGCAACTTCTTGAACTCGCTGGGGGAAATGGACTGCCCGGACGATGCCTGTGCCCACACACCGCCCGCCATCAGGCCGGCTGTGAACATCAGCATCACCCAAACCATCGTCTTATAAACGATTCTCATACAGCCCTCTTGGCATCCGAAGAGGATTGAAGATGGACACATGGAATTGTTACCACTCGCGGATCACAGTTACCACATTGTGGTAATTCTAAGGATCGATTTCGATTTTGCAACGACGGGCACAACGGCAAGGCGGGTCAACCGGCAAAAAAGGGATTGGTCGTTTGACCGCCTGCCGCGGGTTGACACGGTGTTCGAATCTTGTGGGGAAATGGTGGAGATTGTGCTGAAAGGCTTAGATCCGGCAGGTACGGATATCGGTGACAATGATGCCCTTGGCGCCGATCTTACTCAAACTGTCCATGATCTGGTTGACATCCCGCTGCCGGGACATGGATTTGACGGCCACCCAGCCTTCTTTGCTCAAGGGCGAAACCGTGGGAGATTCGATGCCCGGGGTGATGACACAGGCCATTTCCAGCATGGATGCGGGGATGTCGTACTCGACCATGACATACTCCCGGGCCACGACGATACCGCGAATCCGTTCCAGAAACGTATGCACGGCCTCCTGGCGCTCGATATCGCGGGTCCGGGCAACCAGTACGGCCTCGCTTTGCAGCAGCGGCTCCCCGACCACTTTCAGTCCGGCCGCAACCAGGGTTCGTCCGGTCTGGACCACATCGGCGATGGCATCGGCCACCCCCAGGCGGATGGAAATCTCCACGGCCCCGTCTAGGCGGATGATCTCCGCATCGATTCCCCTTTGCTTAAGATCCTCGATCACCAGTTGAGGGTAGCTGGTGGCAATGCGCAGTCCGTTAAAACCATCGGGAGTCAAATCCGAGTCGGCGGGCACGGCGTAAGCAAAGCTGGATCGTCCAAATCCCAGGGGCAGCAGTTCAACCACATCCGATTGGCTGTCCAGGGCCAGGTCTCGACCGGTGACCCCCATGTCCAGAATTCCTTTGCTGACATAGATGGCAATGTCCCGGGGCCGCAAAAAGACGAATTCCACCTGGTTGAGACTGTCCATGACGATCAGTTCGCGGCTGTAGCGCCGGCAGTTGTACCCGGCTTCCCGGATCAACTGCACGGCATCCTCGGAAAGGGAGCCTTTATTGGGTATGGCGATTTTTAGCATATCGAGGAATTCCTTGGTTCAGCGTTATTGAATTTGCTGTAATTATAGAAGCTTTGTTAGGCAAATATTAAACCTGAAACATTATCAGGAACAGCCATAAATACTAGATTTCAGCGCTCCAACCGGTAAGACGGCTTCATAGAAAGCCCGAGATCAAGGCTTGCGAACCCCGAGGAGGGAGGCGTACAAAAACGTACTCCGCACCGACGAGGGGTGAGCGTAACGCCGATATCGGGTTTTCTATGAAGCCGTCAAAGGTAGCGATAGACATCCTCCAGATCAAGCTCGCAAGCAATCATCATCACCTGCAGGTGGTAAAGCAGTTGGGAAATTTCCTCGGCCGTGCGTTCACGGCCTTCGTGCTCGGCGGCCATCCATACCTCGCAGGCCTCTTCGATCACTTTTTTGCCAATGGCATGAACCCCTTTTTCCAGTTGTCGTACCGTTCCCGAATCAGGGTCTTTTCGCGCCGCCTTGTCTTTGAGTTCGGCAAAAAGCATTTCGAACGATTTCATCGCATCGACCTTCCTTGCAGGCCATTTCCGCTTAAAACGGTATTGGCATTGTTATCAATGACGGCTCTCTTAACAAAAAAGCGGGCGTCTCACAACGTGAACATCGGAAAAACAATGATTAAAAAGAGGAGCGGCCCTGCATATTGTGGGGTGGTATGCAGGGCCGCCAGGGGTAGAGGGATTGAGTAATACATATGGGGTGTTACCAGAACAATAAAACCGGTCCGACCGGCTGTCAAGAAAAAAAATGCCACATTGTGGTATTTTTGAGCCTGTCATGAGGTCATGCAGCGGAACCATCCGGACCGGTTTACAAGCGTTCGATTTTTTTCAGCACCGATGTAAAAATGGTGCAGGTGCGGCAAAGTTCCATCTTCTCTTGCCACGATCCTTGGACATGGCCATTGCAAATGGTACCGTTGATGAACCAGCATAAATCCCCGGTAGCGAATTCCCAGGCCGGGCATTGCTCCCGCTGCTCCGGAAGACAGCTTCGCTTTTCCCAGCAGGCGCCATTGTTTTTCCCCGGCAGCTTGCAGGCCAGGAGAAAATAGAGCTGCCGCTCGACATGGGCCGGAATGGTCCGCCACCCCTGTTCATAGCTGTGAATGGCCTTGATGGATGTTCCCAGAAGCTGCGCCATCTGTTTCTGGGTTTTGTTGAGTTTCTTCCGGAACTTGCTGAAAGTGGCGGCTTTCATCTTCCCTCGTAAACCGCGTACAGGAAATGTGTTTAGGACAATTGGAAATCTGATTTCACTACGGGTCCCACATGGTGGTATAAATGTCAAGGCTCAAGTCCAGGCCATTGGTGGCCGATACCAATTTAACCGCCCGATGCAAACTTCGTGGACCCGCAAAAAATCGATTTCTGGACGACTTCGTCAAACCCGGGCACAGGCAAACAACGCCAATAACCGCACATGAGGATACCCGGATGCCAACATCTTTTGGAACCATCTTAGTCGTCGATGACAGTACGACCATGCGCAACGTGATCAAAAAGATTCTGGAACCGGTCGGTTATTCGGTCCTCGAAGCCAAAAACGGCATCGAAGCGCTCACCATGGCGCTCTCCGACTCCCCTCCCGATTTGATCACGCTGGATGTCGACATGCCCAAAATGGACGGGTTCAGCGCATGCCGGAAGATCCTGAGCGATTATCACGAAAACGGCGTGTCGCTGACAAAGGAAAAGCGGCCCCATATCGTTTTCGTCACGGCCAACGACAATGTCGAAAGCCGGCGTCAGGGCTTCGAGGCCGGTGCGGCGGACTTCATCGCCAAACCGTTTCATAAAGAAGAGGTCCTGGCAACCGTCGAACGCATTCTCTCGCCTCCTAAAAACGAAGAGGGCATGACCGCCCTGGTGGTGGATGACAGTGCCCTTGCGCGTGACATATTGATGCAGAACATCTCCCGTGAAGGCTGGATGGCAATCGAAGCTGAAAACGGATGTCAGGCACTGGACATCATCAAGCGCGAAAAGGAAAGAATCGATATCATCATCACCGACCTGGTAATGCCCGAAATGGACGGCATTACTTTATGCCACACGATCCGCAACGACTTGCACATGGACAATGTACCCATAATCTTTCTCACTTCCGTCGCCGACCAGCGGGAACTGCTGAAGGTCTTCCAGGCCGGGGCCACGGATTATCTGGTCAAACCCTTTTTTCAGGAAGAACTGCTGGCAAGACTGCGGGTCCATATCGAAAAATCGATGCTGGTTCGGCAGCTTCGCGATACGATCACCGAAAGCAAGCGCGCCGAAAAAGAGCGGGCCGAAAAAGAGCGCCTACAGGGCGTCGTCGAAATGGCCGGCGCCGTGTGCCATGAACTGAACCAACCCATTCAGACCATCAGCGGACTGACCGAACTCATGATCATGAGAGCCGATACGGGTGATCCCATGGCCGGCTATGCCAACAAGATCAAAACGCAGGTGGATCGCATGGGCAAGATAACCGCGAAGCTCACCAATGTGGCCACCTACCGCACCAAAGCCCACGACGGGGTGACCCGTATCATCGATATCGACGGTGCCTCTCCAAGCCCCCCCGTCGAAACGTGATCGTCAGCCCACGTCCTTTTTCATATCGATACCCAAACGCTTCATCCGTTTCCATATGGTCACCCGACTGACACCGAGCATCCGGGCCGCCTCGGACTGGTTTCCACCGGCATTGCGAAGCACTGCAATCAACGCATCCCGCTCCTTTGCGCAATCCGGGTCCATTTCACAGGCCGCCTGACGGGCCACGCCCCCGCCGGCGATCTTGTGCGGCAGGTGCTGCACGCCGATCCCGCCGCTCTGGCATAGAACGAAAGCATACTCGATGGCATTGCGAAGCTCCCGGACATTGCCGGGCCAGTCATACTCGGTCAAGGCCTCCAGGGCCTCCGGGGTCAGGCCGAGGATTTTCTTGCCGCTGCTCACCGCGTTACGACGGATAAAACTCTGGGCAATCAGCGGAATGTCCTCCCGACGCCGGGAAAGCGGCGGACAGAACAGGGGAAAGACATTGATCCGAAAATAAAGGTCTTCCCGGAAAAGGCCCTGTTCGATCAGCTCTTCCAGATTCTTGTGGGTGGCGGTGATCACCCGGACGTCAACGGGAACAGAGCGGTTGTCGCCCACCCGCTCGATCTTTCGTTCCTCGAGGACCCGCAGCAGCTTGACCTGGACGGAGGGAGGGATGTCGCCGACCTCGTCCAGAAAAATGGTGCCCTCGTGGGCGGACTCGAACCGGCCGACACGCGCACGATCCGCACCGGTATAGGCGCCCTTGACATGGCCGAACAATTCGCTTTCCAGCAGGTTTTCGTTCAGGGCCGCACAATTGACCTTGACGTATGGCTTGTCGCTGCGCCCGCTGGCCCGGTGGATTGCACGGGCCACCAGTTCCTTGCCGCATCCGCTTTCACCCTGGATCATCACCGGCGTATCGGACTGGGCCACGTTTTCGATCATCTCGAAAAGATTCAGCATCACCGGCGATTTGCCCAGAATGCCGTGAAAGCCTTCGTCCAGGGAAAAGGTTTTCCGCAGCGTGCTGATCTCCTGCTGCTGGCGGATCTTTTCGGTAATGTCCGTCAGGGTTTCAACGGCGCCGATAATATCGCCATCTTCATTGCGCAGTACGGATGCGCTTTTGATGATATGCACCGAGTGACGGTCCTTGTTGGTAATCAGACATTTTTTCTCCCTGATGGCCCCCCGGTTGAAGAGCCCGCACCACTGTTTGCCGGCACCTTTTCCAATGATTTTGCATCCGGTACAATTCAATATCCGGCAGGATTTTCCGACCAGTTCCTCGGCCGTATAGCCGGTTACCCGCTCGGCAGCCGGGTTGGCGGCAATGATGTTCCCGCTCGGATCCACCACCATCAGGCCGTCCTGCAGCGTGTCGACAATGGTCTTCCAGTATTTGGCGATATCCATTTAACCCCCCGTTAAGTGTTAACGCAACTGCAGCAACATGTTAATCTGCAAAGTTAACATGCGTTAACATAAAAGGTTTTTTCCGTTTGCGCAAGCCTCCTTAGAAAAAAAGATTTTTCATTTTATCTCAATAGATTAATGGATGTATCCCCGGCCATCCCCTTCCTGGCATGCCCTTTGCTGAAATGGCAACATCACCCCATAAATGATCTTTTGGTTAACAGTCCCTTAAGGAGGAGAAATGAACGCAGCCAGAGGAGCGATCAGAACGGCCGGCATTATCGGACTGGCATGCCTGCTGTGCTTTGCTGTCTCCAACCCCGTTTCAGCCCAGGACGAGGTCCAGCAGTTGAAGCAGCAGATCGAGCAAATGGCCAGGGAAATGCAGGCGGTGCAGGAAAAACTCGCTGAAATGGAAAAGAAAAACGAGTCCAAGGAGGAAGAAGTCGAGGAGATGAACAATCGCCTTGACAAGGCCGAATTGCATGCGGCCACGGACAAGGTCGCCTTTGGCATAGAGTTCCGCTCCCGGGGCGATACGTTGTCCTACAGCGATATCCAGGCGGCACCCAGGATGCTTACCAGCGGGCTAATCGGCCAGACCCTTTCTCCGGCGGATCTGCCCGGAATTTTGGCCACGATGCCTCCGGGAGTGATGGTTCCCGACAAATACGATGCAACCAACGATATCATCCTCACCAACAAATTCCGGCTCACCATGAAGGCCAAGGTCAACGACCAGCTGAACTTCGACGGCCGTCTGGCCGCGTATAAAGTGTTCGGGGACAGCAGCGGCGTAAAGTTCAACCAGGGCAGCCTGAACGACGTCACCCTGGACGGCAACATCTCCAGTCTTCCCCACGGGGATACCATCCGACTGGAACGGGCCTATTTCAATTACAAAAAGGACTGGGGCCGGGTGCCCACCAATTTCTCCGTGGGCCGGCGCCCGGGGACGGACGGCCCCCCCATGGAATACATGAACTACAGCCTCGAGGGCGGCTCCCCATTGGCCACCATCATCAACTGGCAGTTTGACGGCGCGTCCTACAACCTGGGGTTGGAAGAGGTTACCGGTATCCCTGGTGCAGCGTTCAAAATCTGTTACGGGCAGGGATTCGAGGGCGACTGGGGCAACTCGTATGCCCTGAACGCCCGGCAGCCCGCTGTGGACGATGTTCACTTCGGCGGTTTCATCGCCACCCTCTTCGACAACGACTCGACCAGCGTCGTGCTCAACTATGCCCATGCCTGGGATATCACCGACGGCTTCACCGGATTGTCCGTCATGCCCTTTATTGTCAGCGACAATGGAGATGGCACCTTTACATTCAGCCAGAACGAAGGCGGATACATCACCCGTTTGGAACCGTACACCGAAATCGGTGACTGGGATGCAGCCTCCCTGCTTTTGCGGACCAAGCTGATCGAACGCTTCGACAAGGACATCGACCTGTTCGTCGCCGGTTCGTGGAGCCACACCAGCCCGTCCAGGACCTCGGAAAACCCCTTTTATAAATTTATGGGTCAAGGGCTTCTCAACTCCAATGGCGAACTGGAAGACCGCGACGGCTATATGATTTACCTCGGCGCGATTTTTGCCATGCCCTGGGATGCCCGGTTCGGCCTCGAGTACAATTACGGTTCCAGGTACTGGTTCAATTTCAGTGGCGCCGAGGACTCGGTGGTGGCCAGCAAACTGGCCGTCCGTGGCCATGTTTACGAGGGCTACTGGCACCAGCCCATCGTCAACGACAACTTCTTCGCCACCATCGGCGTACGCTACTATGACTACGAATACACCGGTAGCGGCAGCCCCATGGGCGAGCCCATGAAAATCAGCGAACTGAGTTCTCTCGACGCGTTCAATCCGGTCGTCGACAAAGTCATGGACGGCTACATCAGCCTCACCTTCCGGTATTAGAAAGCAGGTTTTAAGGAAAACGTCGATTTCGGCGCCAAAAACGGCAACACCTTTTTAGGCATGATCGACGGTGAAATGGGGCGCACCCGCTACTACATCATGAAAAATTAGTCCGGGAGGTCATCCATGAAAAAGGCAGCCGTTTTGATCCGGGACCTCGAACAACAGTACGAAGGCCTGCGAACCAGCCTGGGACTTTTACTGGAAGACACCGAAGTCCAGATGTTCGTCCTGCATCACGAAATCGCCCATATGGACGAGGCCTACCGGGACAACATGGAGTTCATCGACGAAATGGAAGGTGAACGGTTTTCCAACAACTCGGCCAACGTGGAGAAGTATGGGTTCAAGCATGTCACCCTGGCCGATGTCGCGAAAATGGTCAGCACCGCCGATGTGGTCATCCCCTTTTGACCCGAACCGCCCCAAACAAGGAACAACAGTATGAAAGTACTACACATCCTCAGATCAGAACCCGACGAGACGGTGGAGAAATTTACCGCCGAGATGTCCACGGACAACACGGCGTCCGTGGTGGGTCTTTATGACGGACTGGTCGACTGGCCGACGCTGGTCGACAAGATATTCGAAAACGACAAAGTGATCTGCTGGTGGTGATCGCTTACATGCCCATCCAGAAATAGGAGGCAAGACCATGACGCAGTCTTTGGGAATCCTGGTCAGCACGGACAAGCATCTGCATCACGTGGTCAACCTGGCCAAGGCCGCCCACGAGAAAGGCAAATCGGTCAGCGTATTTTTCACCGGCAGCGGCGTTCGCCTGAGCATGCAGCCGCAATTCAAGGAACTGGTGGGCAAGGCGAAGCTTGCCGTTTGCGATGTCAGTTTCAGGGCCAATGGCCTGCACGGCAGGGAAGACGAGGTGCCGGGCGTAGGATTCAAGGATTTTGCCACCCAGGCCAAAAATGCCGAAATGCTGGCCCAGTCGGACCGTTATCTGGTGTTTTAAACCGCAATTCAAGTGAACGGATATATCGTTATTTTTATCTTCAAAGGAGGCAACATGTTCAAAAAAGCAATCTTTCTCATCACTGCAAGCATCTTTCTCTTTTCTTCGGTCGGCGTCGCCCTGGCCCTGGATAAAGGCAACAAACGCAAAGGCAAATATACCTACCGCAAGGTGTACAAGGCCTGCATGGAGCGAGGGGAAGTGAATTCGCCCAAACCGCCCATCAGCCCGGATGCCAAAACCCAGGCCCAATGGACGCGGGTCTTCGAGAAAAAGGATTTCGGGGACTTCGGATGCAAATCGGAATGGGAGGCCCTTTCCGAAAACGATCTGACCGACATTTACACCTATCTGCACGATCATGCTGCGGATTCTCCCACTCCGGCCAAGTGCAAATAGGCGCTTTGCGCCTGCCAACCCAATTGGGCCGTCCGGTCTGGACCGGACGGCCCGCAAACGGTTTACCAAGGAGCGCATCATGTTTCGACGAATGACGATTATGGCATTCTGCCTGCTTTTTCTCACTGCCGCCCTCACCGGCTGCGCCACAACCCGGGAAACGACTGCGCCGGCGCAAGCGTCCGCCGAGCCAGCCTTTACCCCCTTTCACGACATCGTGGATATGGCTTTCGTGAAACAGCACGTTTCCATCCCCTTGTCACAAGACGTTATGCTCATCGATGCCCGTCCCTACAAACCCAAATACATCAAGGGACACATCCCCATGGCCGTCAGCATCCCCGACAGCCAGTTCGACAAAATGACCGACAAGCTGCCGGCCAACAAGGACGCCCTGCTGATCTTCTACTGCGGCGGATTGAAGTGCAAGCTCAGCCACAAGTCTGCCACAAAGGCGGAAAAGTTGGGCTACACCAACGTCAAGGTTTTTGCCGAAGGCTATCCTCAATGGATCTCGGACAAATCCAACTATCCGGCAGTGTCGGCCGAATGGGTCAAGGAGCAGATCGACAAAGGCGCCGACATGGTGCTGGTGGACTCGCGTCCCAAGCGCAAGAAGTTTGACAAAGGCCACATTCCGACGGCCATCAGCATCCCTGACATGCAGTTTGACGATCTGAAAGATCAGTTGCCCGCAGAAAAGAGCAAACTGGTGGTCTTCTACTGCGGCGGGCTGCACTGCAAACTGAGCCACAAGAGTGCCGCCAGGGCCATCGCCATGGGCTACACCAACGTCAAGGTTTTCGCCGAAGGCTATCCGGCCTGGGTGGCCTATGCCGGCAAGGCCTCCGCGGCCACGGCTTCCGCTGGATCCATCAAGGCCGGCGAGGAAGAGGGCAGCATCGATCACGCTGAATTCAAGCGGTTGGTCAACGACTCTCCTGAAGCGATTCTGCTGGTGGATGTGCGCGATGCGGATGAGTATAAGAAGGGAAGTCTGAAAACCGCGGTGAACATCCCCATCGACAATCTGGAAGAGAAAATCAAGACGCTTCCCGCAGACAAACCCGTCGTCTTTATCTGCGGCACCGGCGCCCGCAGCGGCGAAGCGTTCTATATGGTCCAGGACGTCCGGCCGGAGTTGAAAAACGTGTTCTACGTTGACGGTGAGATGACCATTAAAAAAAATGGTTCCTTCACCCTGAAAAAACTGCCCATGTAGCCGATACGCAAAAAATGACACAAAATCAATTGGTAACCCATAGGGGGAAACGATGAAGTCAACCAGAGGGCGCCGATCCACCATCTGGTGCACCCTGCTTTTGTTCTTCCTCGCGTCGATATGGATGTCCGCCGCCTTCGGTGCGACGGAAGAAGAAGAACGGGCACCGGGCCGCACCATGGCAGACCAGGCCACCAAAGGCAAACAGCTTTGGATTACCACCGATCACTCCCGCCTTAAGGCGCTGCAAAAGGACTTCAGGTCCGGTCCGGAAGTGACCCGGGCGTGCATCTCCTGCCACACGGAAGCCGCAGACCAGTTCCACCAGACCATTCACTGGACCTGGCAGGCCTACACCACCGAAGACGGCAGTGTACATGGCAAGGGCGGCGATTCCGTCAACAACTTCTGCATCTCGGCCGACAGGATGCAGGACAAGGGCTGCCTGAGCTGCCACCCGGGATGGGGGAAAAAAACCGAAGCGGTCAACTGCCTCAACTGTCATGGCCAGAAATCGATCAACTGGGAAGAATCCTTCGAAGATTTTGAAGCGTTCGACGGCTCCGACGATCCTGAAGAGCAGGAGATCGCCAACGAAATCCGTGCCAATATCCAGGCAGCGGTTCAGGCGGTGGTTCGGCCCGAGCGTCAGAACTGCGGTTCCTGCCACTTCAAGGGCGGCGGCGGCGACGGGGTCAAGCACGGCGATCTGGACACCTCGCTGACCAAGCCCAACAAGGCTCTGGATGTCCACATGGGCAGCGACGGACAGAACTTCACCTGCACCCGCTGTCACACAACCAAGCTGCACAACATCGCCGGCCGGGTCTATACGAAACCGGCGGCCACGGACCGCAAGAGCCTGATCGAGGACGACCTGACCACCAAGATCACCTGTGAGTCCTGTCACAGCAGCACCCCGCACAAAGCCGACTCCAAGGCCAACGACCATACGGACAAGGTGGCCTGCCAGAGCTGCCACATCCCGAAATTCGCCCGGGTGAATCCCACCAAGATGTCCTGGGACTGGTCCCAGGCCGGAAAACTCAAGGACGGCAAGCCATACAAAACCGAGGACGAATTCGGCAAACACGACTACATGTCCATCAAGGGTCAGTTCAAATGGGACAAGAATGTCAAACCGGAATACTTCTGGTACAACGGTTCCATCAGCAGTACCACGGCCCGCGATGCCATCGATCCCAGCCAGGTCGTCCGCGTGAGCCATCCGGTGGGCAGCCGGGATGACGAGAACGCCCGGATCTTTCCCTTCAAGGTTCATCGCGGAAAGCAGCCCTACGACAAAGTCCACAAGACATTGCTCGGCCCCATGCTCTCCGGTCCCGACGGCTACTGGACCACCCTGGATTGGAATCATGCCCTGACCAAGGGCCAGGAGGCCCTGGGCATCCCCTTTTCCGGCGAATTCGACTTCGTGGACACCACCTATGTTTTTCCCATTACCCACATGGTGGCCCCCAAAGAGAACGTGGTCGCCTGCAACGAATGCCACACCCGTACCGAAAGCCGTCTGGCCAGTCTGGCCGGCTTTTACATGCCGGGGCGGGACAAGTTCACCTTGCTGGATTCAATTGGATGGATTCTGGTGCTGGGCCACCTGCTGGGCGTCGGAATCCACGGCCTGACCCGCATGTTCACCAACGGGCGAAAGGAGGGCAAGTAGACATGTCCGCCAAGAAAATGATCAACATGTACCTGTACACCCGCTACGAGCGCTTCTGGCACTGGCTGCAGATGGCCCTGATCTTCGTGCTGCTGGTCACCGGCTTCGAGGTGCACGGCACCTTTCCCTTCCTGGGATTCGATGAAGCCGTCAATGTCCACAATTTCGTGGGCCTGAGCTGGCTGATCGCCTTTGCTTTCTTTGTGTTCTGGGTATTCACCACCGGTGAGTGGAAGCAGTACATCCCCACCACCAAAAAGATGTTTCAGGTGATCCTGTATTACAGCTACGGCATCTTTCGGGGTGAAAGCCATCCGGTACCCAAACGCAAGGAGGCCAAGCACAACCCCCTCCAGCGCATCGTTTACCTTTCCCTGGCGGCATTTCTCCTGCCCATTCAAATGCTGTCGGGATTCTTATACTGGGGCTACAATTCCTGGAGGTCCTGGGGGCTGGACTGGCTTACCCTGGATGTCATCGCCTTCGTCCATACGGCCGGGGCCTTTGCCATCCTGTGCTTTATCATCGTGCACGTTTATATGACCACCACCGGCCACACCGTCACCGCCCATGTCAAAGCCATGATCACCGGCTGGGAAGATGTGGAGGAGGGAGAAGTGCAGGAGTGGGAGAAGCATGGCGACCGGCAACCGGCCGGTTGAAGCGAAACTATTTTCATTTTTAAAAAATAGTGCCCGTCCAGAAATCGGTAAATTTGGTTGAGATCGAGGCGCACGAAAAATTTACCCACAGACATATAGTCGATCTAAAGTTTCCTATAAAGCATCACGCCGCCATGTGCAGCAGTACGTCCACCAGTGAATTTATGACGGATATACGTGGGCCAGGGAAAAGCCTACGAAAATTATCGTCCATGGCGGCTTTGGCTATCGATCGGCGAACGTCCGAGAAGGCAAAATGGCTCCGGCCATCAACTGCATGCCGACGGGTTGGTGTCTTCTCGGCCCGACTTGCATAGATCCAGGCGACGGTGGTCGCCAACATGCAAAAGTGCAGGTGGTTGCCGACCGCCTGCGGATGACGGGTTTGCGTTTCGGCACTGCCGATGTCGCGTTTCAGTTCTTTGAACAGGGCTTCGATTTTCCAGCGGGCACCATAATACTCAACGATCTGTCGAACGGACAGGGACATGTCGGTTGAGAAAAAAGCCACCCACTGGGTTTGTCGATAAACCCAAACCACTTTGACGGCACAGCGCATCGTTTTGAGCATGACCACACGCTCATAGGCCAAGATGGTCCTGTCGCGGCCATACAAATTGACGGTGTATTCCTGTGCCAGAGATCTGTAATACGCAGCCATCGACGCCGCATTGCCCAATTTCCGGCCGTATTTTCGGGGCCGCCCCACCCGACTGCTGACATGCGGACCGGGCAGATCGAACAGATTGCTGTTCGATCTGAGCCGGGAAATCATGTCAATCCATATTCCCAGTCGATCATGCAGCGGCTTCCACAAGCCATTGTTACCGAACCAGGAATCGGTGGTGACGATGATCCGCTTTCGACCAAAGACCCCGGCAACATCTGTGATCATGTCGACAGCCATGGCCATCTTGCTGGTAAACGCCAATTTCGGCCCGCCTTGGCGATGCATGCGGGCAATGCTCTTTTTCAGGTGATAGAAGCGGTAGCTCAAGGGCAGGCACGCCCATCGTCCCTTGACGATCTTCAGCAGTCCCACGGTAACGACATTCTGTGCCCACGGATATTTCGACTGATTCTGTTTGGCAGCATGATCGAATATCTTTTCGCATCCGAAGATTTTCTTGCCCGTTTTGGGGTTGACATAGTCATCCAGTGCCAGCAACAGCCGCCCGCCGGTCAGTGGTTGGGGAATCATTTTCCACAGCGTCTGCCACAATCGTTTCCATGGTATCTTTGGAGATGCCATGAACGTGTAGAATCGTTTTCGCCGTATCCCGGTAAAGCCGAACAGGGATCTGAGACACCGGAGGATGCACGATGTCCTGGACGAGGCGAAAGGCACGATGATCGCCATGATCGTATAGGTGAACCAGATTCCGCACTCTTGACCTTTTCGAGACTGCGGGAATTCGTTTTTGAGTTTTTCGAGAATGTCGTGTAGGATGAACATGCGAGGCTCCCGGTTTTGGTGTTTTTTTTCGTGGTAGAAGAAGCATACCACAACCGGCCCTCGCATTCAATCATAACTTCCCGTATTTTATACATATTTACGCTTATCATTAAAAAATCAGCCGAATATGTCCAATGATATCAATGGGTTACAAGGAGCCGCCATTCTATTAACCGCCTGTAATCATTAGCAATATTTACACGTCGCGAGAATTCTCAACCATCTTGCCGCCACCCAAAACGGGGAAACTTCAGATAGTCGATATTTCGAGGAGTAAATTTTTCGCGCAACAAAGATATCGGGCAAATTAACCATTTCTGGATGGGCACTAAGGAAAAGCCCCGAATCGATCCACTCACTTCGGGGCTTTTGTACTCTCAGCAGGGATCAAGCCTCTCCGTTAAGTTCGGGCAAAGGGCACCCTATTTCGATTCTCAGGAATTGCAGTCTTTCAAAAGGCTTTCCATTTTTTGATAATCGATGGCGTTTTGGATGGCCACCCCACCTTGTTCGGCGACCGTCATGGCAAAATTGATTTCACTTTCGGAGAAATGACGCTGTTCCGCCGTGAGCAGGCGCAATACGCCGATAATTTCGCCGCGGATTGAAAGCGGTACGGCCAGGATGCTGCCCACCCCCTCGTTGGCCGCTTCCTGGTGATACTGCGTATGGACGTCGGTCGTCGCATCCAGGATCATTACCGGTTCGCCATTCAAGATGAAATAGGTTGCCAGTTCGTCGTCAATGGGCCCGCGTTCGAGATAGGCCTGGCTCAGCCCATACGCCGCCTTCAGTTCCAGCTGCCCCTTTGAAGATTCGAACAGGCGCAGGGTGCAGGCCTTCAAATCCATCACCTCGGGCAGTTTGGTAACGATGAAAGTAAAAATATCGTCCAATTGCCGGGTCTCGGCGATGGTTTTGCTGATTTCGCAGACGCCCTTGAAATAGTTCAGCTGGCGTTTCTGTTCGTCGTAAATGCGCGCATTTTCAATGGCGATGCCGCACTGTTCGGCCAGGGCGGCTGCAAATTCGATCTCCAATGGCTCGAATTCGCGCCGGGTGCGCGTCAGCAGCCGCAACACCCCGTTGATTTTCCCCCGAATGGGAATGGGAGCCACCAGAATGCTTTTAATCCCCTCCTTGCGGGCCGCCTCGGGATATTGAATTCGGGGGTCACTATCGGCGTCAACGATGGCAATCGGCGTTCCTTTCAGGGCCGAAAGCACACTCTCCTCTGCGTCGATGGGGCCTCTTTCTAAATACGCATCGCTCAGACCGGAGGCGGCTTTTAAAACCAACTTCTTCCCGGTCGGGTCCAGCAGGCGAATGGTCGCGGCATCCACTTGAACCGCTTCAGGAACGCGGGAGGCGATCAGATGCAGGACGTTATCCATGTTCAGCTCGGCGGTGAGGGACTTGGTGACGTCAAGCAACAGCCTGAGATAATCGTGTTGTTGTTTCATGCGGCGAAGGTCTCCAATAAAATTCGTGACACGTTGATGAAAACAAAATGGATTCGGATGGTACCACGGTGGATAACTAGAATTGGAAAAGCAAAAATGGTTCCAGTCGAAACGGTTGGATTCCTCTTTCAAAGGGACGTGTAATCGGGGTTAGCGTCTGATTCTCTCAAGCATTTTATTCTTTTATTTCTAATAGATATTTGCTTTTTACATAAATGATAAGGAAGTCCCCATGAGATAAACGCGTGATAATCGCTGAGTGATAAATATTGCACCGAAAAAAAGATATTGCGCTGGGATGGCAAAACCGCGCTCCGTTTGAAGGGCATCCCGTGCTCCTTTGAACGCGTCTTTTTGCGACAGCCGCGGCCATTGATCATTTCCAGGCGAAGCGAGGCTGTTCGTAATGA
Organism: uncultured Desulfosarcina sp.; assembly: GCF_963668215.1. Lineage (NCBI taxonomy): Bacteria > Pseudomonadati > Thermodesulfobacteriota > Desulfobacteria > Desulfobacterales > Desulfosarcinaceae > Desulfosarcina > uncultured Desulfosarcina sp. The sequence continues at coordinate 3,100,783 of NZ_OY764190.1, read as the reverse complement.
TCGACGCGGGTGTCGTTTCCACAAAGGGCGACCTCCCGAAACTGGTAAATCATTGCCGCGGTCGGCGCGGCCACAACATCCTTTCCAATGGGCATAAACAGAACCGGATGTTCGCTTTCGGGAATGTTTTCGAGCATCGGAGCATCCTCGCGCATCAGTTCGGTCAGGGGAATTCGATGAATGGATGCAACCTCATCGGCATTGGCCGTCAAAGAAACGTCCGCACCCGCCCAGACAACCACCGGCGTAATGAGAAAACCCGACCGCGTGCCATAGTCATCCAGGCACCCGACAATCCGATCTGCATCGAGCCGCAGCCCGACCTCCTCTTCAAGCTCTCTCAACACAGTCTCTTCCGGATGTTCCCCGGGTTCCACACGGCCGCCCGGCAGCGCCCACTGACCGGCATGATCTTTCAGGTTCGGCGATCTGCGTGTGAGTATGATGGCCGCCTGTCCCCTCTCCGATTCCCGGGTTTCGGTATCGTGAAGATGCGGCGCTTTCCGGGTATCGACAATTGCGATGGCCACCGCAGCCTCTTTTAGGCCTCTGCTGGCTTTGGTGCGATTCGCAAAGCGGTCCAGGTTTGTACGAATACGATTCAGCAGGCTTTTATTGCAGGTGAGGTCGATCATGGACAGGTACCGGTTTTCGGTGTCAGGTTGATTTTCAATTTTGATCAATATTTACATATCATGGTCCCGCAAACATTGTAAAACTTTTGTAAAGATATCGATTCCCTATACACTTTCAACAGGTTATGCGTTATGGAACGTTAATCTCTCCTGTAAAAATATCTTCAGAGTGGCTCGTCGGAAGGGATATCATGCGGGAACAATGCGTCTATACCATGCTGCGGGGCATTAAGCGAATCAGCCGAGTCTTCTACCGGTTCGATATCCAATGGGTGCATCCATCGCCGGCCGAACCTTGGCGAAACCTGAGGCTGGTGGCCTTTCTCAACCATACCAGCCTCTACGAACCTCTTTTCGTAGGCGGGTTTCCCAACGACTTTATCCGGCGCATCGCTTTTAAGGGACTCATGCCCGTGGCCGACAAAGCCACCGGCCGTCCACTGATGGGCTTCTTTTTCCGCATGGTGGCTAAAAATGTGGTCGCCGTCACCCGCAAACACGACCACACCTGGGATCAGGTGCTGACAACAGTCCAGCCCGATTCCATGGTAATCATCATGCCCGAGGGGCGCATGATGCGGTCCAACGGGCTGGACAAGAACGGCCGGCCCATGACCGTTCGGGGAGGCATCGCCGACATTTTGCAAAGCATCCCCGCAGGGCGCATGCTGCTGACCTACAGCGCCGGCCTGCACCATGTCCAGATTCCCGGCCAGCGGAGACTTCCCCGGCCTTTCAAAACCCTGCGCATGCGCCTGGAAACCGTCGACATCGGCGAGTATCGCGACCGTCTGATGTCCCAATACGGTCCGGATGGATTCAAACAGGCGCTCATTCGCGACCTCGAATCCCGACGGAACCGCTACTGCTTCGGAATGAAGCCGCCGGTTCTTTCCGAGTACGCCATGTCCTCCGGCTTCGTACGCTGACCCGCAGACACCAATAAGCGCCCCGATCCTCCCCGGGCCTCCGGCGGATGCTTCAATCCGCGGGAACCGTCATCACTGGATGGTGATGGACGTTTTGGCCAGCATCGTCTCCCCCTCTGCCATGATGTACCGGATCTCGTAGGTGCCCGCCTCGGCCGGCGTCTTCAATAGGGCCGGGTTGCCGTCTTCCACCCGGACCACGGTCACGTAGCTTCCCGAGCGCTGATCGGGACGGGCGAGGGTGATCAAATCCGACGAATGTCCCGGCCCCTCCCACCGGACCTGGACCTGGCTTTCCCTGGCGGCCGATGCCGGCGCCGTAATGCTGGCGGTAGCCGCGTTCACCACGATGGGAGTCTTGGCCAGAAGCGTTTCACCCGCTGCCAGGATGTAGCGGACCTCGTAGGTGCCCGCCTCGCCGGGGGCCTTCAGCACCGCCGGGTTGCCTTCCCTGGCGTACATCATTTTTTCGTAGCTCCCGGGGCGCTGGTCGGGCCGCGACAGGCAGATGAAATCGCTTTCGTTGCCCGGCCCTTGCCAGGCCACTTCGATACGATCTCCGGCGGTGACCTCGGGCGGAGCGGTCAGGGAAGCACCGGCTGCCTTGACCTCGATCGCAGCTTTGGCCAGAAGCTGCTCACCCTGCCCCAGAATGTAACGGACCTCGTAGGTGCCCGCCTCGCCGGGGGCCTTCAGCACCGCCGGGTTGCCTTCCCTGGCGTACATCATTTTTTCGTAGCTCCCGGGGCGCTGGTCGGGCCGCGACAGGCAGATGAAATCGCTTTCGTTGCCCGGCCCTTGCCAGGCCACTTCGATACGATCTCCGGCGGTGACCTCGGGCGGAGCGGTCAGGGAAGCACCGGCTGCCTTGACCTCGATCGCAGCTTTGGCCAGAAGCTGCTCACCCTGCCCCAGAATGTAACGGACCTCGTAGGTGCCCGCCTCGCCGGGGGCCTTCAGCACCGCCGGGTTGCCTTCCCTGGCGTAGGTCATTTTTTCATAGCCTCCGGGGCGCTGGTCGGGCCGCGACAGGCAGATAAAATCGCTTTCGTTGCCCGGCCCCTTCCAGGCCACCTCGAAGCGATTTCCGGCGGTGACCTCGGAAGGTGCATTCAGGGAGGCACCGGCTGCCTTGACCTCGATAACGGTCTTGGCCAGGAGCTGCTCCCCCTGCCCCAGGATGTAGCGGACCTCGTATGTTCCCTCGATCCCGGGAGCTGTAAGGTGCACGGGGTTGCCTTCCCGGGTATACATCATCGCTTCCCCGGTTCCGGGGCGCTGGTCCGACCGGGCCAGGGAAATGAAATCCCCGGTGTAGGCCGGCCCTTCCCAGGCCACATCGAACGCTTTACCGGCCTCCACCGCAGCCGGTGCGGTTACCGAAGCGGCCACCGGGGTGACGTTGAGGTTGGTTTTGCCGATGACCCGTCCGGTCACCCCGTGGATGTAGTGCAGCTCGTAGTTGCCCGATTCTCCCGGTGCGGTCAGGCGCACCGGGTTGCCGCTGCGGGTATAGGTGTTGTCGAACCGTTTGCGGGTCTTACCGGTCGGGTCCACCCGGGCCACGGCAATGGTGTCGCCCCGGCTGTCCGGCCCTTTCCAGGCCACCTGGAAGGCTTCTCCCACGGCGACCGAACCCGGTCCCGTTAGCGTGGCCGTACCAGGATCGACCACCACCGGCGGGGGCGGCTGCTGCACCTTTTCCATCGTCTGCTGCAGGGCCTTGTGCAGCGAATCGGCGTCTTCGGCGGCCAAAAAGAGGCCGCCAGTCTTGTCCGCCAGGCAGCGCAGCCGCGCCTGCTCCTCTTTGGTGATGGCGAAGCCCACCACGTGGACGGTGAATTCCACCCCGGTGGCAGCCAGTTCGGCGGCCAGGGCGCATGGATCGGCATCGCAGGTTTCCAGGCCGTCGCTCACCAGCACCACCGTGGCCCGCTTCTCCGTATAACGCAGTTCACGGGCCGCCAGACGCACCGCCTCGCCCAGGGGGGTCTTGCCCTTGGGGCTGATGGCGTTCACCTGCCGCTTGAGCCCCGCCCGGTCCAGGGGCCCCGGCGGAATCAGGGTTTCGATATCCCTGCAATCCCCTTTTCGGCGATGGCCGTAGGCCGAAAGCCCCACATCGAGCCGGTCGGGCAGGCCGTCCACCAACCGGTTCATCACCTCCTTGGCGATTTCGATCTTGGATCGGCCCTGGATCTGGCCCCACATGGAACCCGAGGCGTCCAGAATAAACATCACGGCTGGCGGCGTATAGTCGGCGCCGGCGGCTTTACCGGCCGACGCCGCTACCGCCGGTGCCGCGGCTGCCCCGGTTTTGGACTGGGCTACTGGCATTGCGGCTTTTCCACCCGATATTGCGGGTTGCAGCACGTCGATTTTGGCTCGACCTTCGCCGGCGGGGATGGTTATCTGAATGCCTTTCGTCCTACGATCGGCCGGGTAGCTGAATGACGCCGTCTCTCCGTTCTTCACCGCAAACGGTATTTTATCGGAACTGCCGCCGGATTCGGATTCAAGCCAGAATCTTCCGGTCGTCTTTTCCCCAAAGGGATTGTCTCCGGTAATGTTTATCGTCAACGAGCGTTTCGGGTCCGTGTTGGTTCCGTTCTGCAACCGGCCGTAATTATAAAAATCCTTCCGGTCCGGACCTTTTTGCGTAACCTTCGCGTAGATCAAGCCCTTTTCGACGACCACGCGTACCTCATCGACGGTAAACGCATTTTTGCCTTTCCAGAAATCCTTGTTGAATTCCCTGTCCCGATGAGCGGACCACCCATTGAGCGTCCAGGGAGAAACCCCGATGCTTTCGACCTTTTTCCCATTCAAATAGGGAAACACGCTGACCACGGATTCCGATTTGAGCTGGTTGATCGCTTCCACCTCGGCGGATCGGTTTTTATCCACCGGCACGCGAAGTTCTCCACCGGCAGCAATTTTGACATAACAGGGCACCTGAGCCTGTTTCGCCGAAGTAATACCGGCATATGCCTCTTCTTGTTTTTTGATCGCTTCGAGTTTGCGCTTCGCCGCCGCCCCCGGCTCTTCTACCTGCTTGAAATCCTTCGGGGGCGAAAACAGATTCGCCTCAAGATCGGCCCTGGCAATATTCTTAAGCTCGGCAACAGATTCCTGATTCCCCTGGTGCATGACAATTTTTACGGGAAAATTCATCTCCGTCGAAAACCAGCGCGTCAGAACCTTCGTTTCCTGAACCGTGACCACCTGCTTGTCGCAGTCCACACCGTTGACGCGCTCGCTTCCCTCCGTTCGATGCGCGTATTTGGCGATCATGTAATCGGCCATGGCAAAAGGATCCATGGAAAGGACGTTGAAATCGTCCGAAGCGATCTCAAAAAACACCTTCTCGTTCATATCCAGAACACGATGGATCTTTTTCCCCGAATCCACGATTACGACGATGGGCTTCTCCCCCTCCTGCCCTTCCATCCGATAGCAGGGGCCAAGAAAATAAAATGCTTCCGTCTCCGTTTTGCCCTGTTGGGTCTTGATCAGTTGCGCCGTAAACCCGGCAGCCATTGCTGTCGATACAGATACAAAAAGAGAAAGAAAAACGAAAAGGAAGGTCGCTCTGAAAATGGCTTTCATTTCTGATCCTTTCTTCCCGCCACAATTGTAGAAGGCATCCAATGTGCGGAATATATAGATTTTTGACCGAACCGTTCCGGTTCAACACTATCTGGATATTTAGGGGGGGGGATCTATCGAACGGTGGGCATTATGGCCCGATTTATCGCTCAAATTTAAATGGCCTTGAAAGGAGAGACAGCCTGAAGGGTGAGATAAGCAATGAGACGAAATCATGATTGTTGTCGGCTTCAGGCGGCCTGGTTTTGATTTTGAAGTCCTTGAGCATAAGCCTCATTTGGGGTCAGTTTGTCAAGAGACGAATGCTTCCGGTTTTCATTATACCAGTCGAACCAGATGGTCAGATCCCGGGATAGTTCAACACCGGTTTCGTAATCCCTGAGGTATATTCTTTCATATTTCAGGGTGCGCCAGAGGCGCTCGATAAAGATGTTGTCTTTGAACCGTCCCTTGCCATCCATGCTGATCTTAACTTTCCAGGCTTTCAGCACGGAGGTAAAGGCCTCGCTCGTGAACTGGCAACCCTGGTCGCTGTTGAAGATTTCCGGAGCGCCATATTTGAGTAGCGCTGCTTTGAGGGCCTCCACGCAAAACTGTGTGTCAAGGGTATTGGATAACCGCCAGGAGAGGACTTTCCGGGTAGCCCAGTCCATGATTGCGATTAGATACATATGACCGCGGGCCATGTGAATATACGTAATATCGGTGGCCCACACCTGGTTGGGGCGATCAATGGTCATCCTTCGCAGCAGATAGGGATAGACCGGATGCCTGGGTTGACGCCTGCTGGTACCCGGCTTGGGTGCCAGGGATTCGATGCCCATGATACGCATCAGGCGTCTGACACGCCCGCGTCCTATCGGTCGATCAGGACTCGTTAAATGATCGGCCAGGGAACGACTGCCCATCCAGGGATGATCCGTGTAGAGTCTATCGATCCGACGCATCAGTTCCCGGTCCCCTTGCCGCAGTCCCATAGAGGGGCCACGATAATAACTTGCACGGGATATACCCAATAATTGGCAGCGCCGCTTTACAGAAACATCCGGGTGACCGGTTGCAATCACCTTCTGTTTCTGCGCCCGGTCGAGTTCAGACCGGGCAGATTGGACAAAAAATCGTTTTCAACCTTGAGCTTGCCGATCTGGCGGTGAAGTTCGTTAACCTCGGCTTCGTGGTTGAGCGCCTTTTTCTTAGCCTTACCAAACAAATCCGGTGCATTGGCGACCAGTTCCTGTTTCCAGCGAGTGATTTGTGTCTGATGAACGCCATACTCACTGGATAGTTCGGCCAGGGTCTTTGCCTCGGACAATGCAGCAAGGGCGACCTTCGCCTTGAATTCTGCGCTACGACGGATACGATGTTTTGCCATGGATCTTTCCTTTCGATATTCTTGATCCATTGCTTATACACCTGTCTCAATATTCCGCGCCACTTCAAATCAAGCGTTAAGCTATCTGGACACATCGATCCTGCAGTTGCGTTACATTGCTCTATCGCCGGTCAGCCCGACAAATACGTTGAAACTATCCCGCAGATGAAAAGCATCTGGAAATTTCAATTATCCATTACAAACCATAAAATCCGCCACTCATTTATGAATACGTACCCTTGGTAGATAAAAAACTCCACAGTTTAATTTTCCAGAGTTTGAGTCGTTGCTAAAACTCCGGCAAAACTCTTTATACCAGTACTAAAGTTTTTTTCTGGATTTGTAGCGAAACTCAGCAATCCGTGAAATGATGGGCTAAAACACAAAAGGAGGCTCGTATGGAATGTAAATTTGAGATTGATGTAAACAAACCCAGAATGTCCGACATAATATTGAGGCCGACAGTTGCTTTTAAGTTGGTTCAATGCAACCGGACCCCTTTTTGTATGAACAGCAAAGAGATCGACACCCAAATCAATTATCTGATTAGAGGAGTTAAAAAGCTTGGCAAACAGGCCAAGACAAAGCTTGCAAAAGCTATCTCTGAGCATGATTCGATCTTGGAAAAAAAGAGGGCTGAATATCAATCGTAAACTCCCTGGGTAACTACCGAATCAATTTTTCCTGGCATCATTGACCATTATATAAAAATGGATGTAAGATGAATTCATTCCGCATTTTCATGCACAATCTTTCTTGAATATAGTTCACTTGTTCTTATGAATCACACCCCCCAGGAAGGTGGACATATGAGCAATCGACCATCCCCTTTTTTCATCCTCGGCGCAGGATTCGGAGTTGATGCCGGGAAGATTGTTGGCCCGATAAATGCCGAATCGATCTACATCGGAAAGTACCAGTTTAATTGCACCTATCCTCTCGTGCGTGATCTCCCTCGCATCTGCTTCCCTGATGAAACGCAAGTAGTACAGGTTGCCGAGGTTGAGAATCGTCTCGGCGACGCTATTGAAAACGGAAACAACGATCCAATAGAACGGCTGTGCAATGAGTTGACAAAGGCAGACTACTATCTTGCTCCAGCTCTTGTCGGCAGGCCTATGCTTCAAAACCCATACTCTCAATTCTTCGCCGATTTCCAATCCAGTTCCTTCGCAACTTACAATTACGATTCATTCGTTGAGTTTGCCCTTTTCAAAGCTGGTAGATGGTCCCCGCACGATGGGTATGGGGTCGAGGTAGCTGTTGATTCAGGGATCACGACTGCAACAGCCAAGGTGAAGGACTCGAGTTCATTGGTTCTCCACCTACACGGCACATATCTGGTATACTCTTACAAATTCACTTTCGGTGTACCCGATAGGAACGGTGTACAGTGGATGAAACGATTTGATAACTCACGTTTCGCGTTTGATCCTCTCTCACTTGGCTATCTATTTTCCCCATTCGAAAGGTTCATGGCCTGACTGGCGTACAGTCCTAAAATGTCGGACCGCATAGTGGCGCCAATTCCAGATAAAGCCGTTGGCCTGAAGGCTGAGTTCGTGCGAAGTGTAGCCTGCAAAGCTAAGGACTTAATCGCGAAACACGGCCAGGTCGTCGCTATTGGATATGCGTTTTCAGAGCATGACGAAGCATCTTACTCAGAACTCCTCGAGACACTAAACGTGACGAGTCATCCCCGTGCGGTAATTATATCGCCAGAAGCTAGTGCAACTGTTGCACGCCTTCAGCATCGGTATAGAAAGGTCGAATGGATAGCCGTAGATCTTGGATTTGCAAAGTGGGTTGAAAATGGCTATCCCGGTCTCAAATCTTAAGCATAGCAGACAATTGGAGTCAATGGCGGCTGTGCCACTGCGAATCATTGCATATTATTTACGGAATTTTTCAAAGAGCTATGATATCGGGTTTAATTCGTCTATTTGATTCCAACAGTTTCCTAACCTCCCAGCACTTAGGTTCTAACTCCCCTGATCTAACCACCTTCAAGGGGTTAAGTTTTCATTCCTAATACCACCATAGGTACCGATACCAAATCACAATCCGGGATAGTCTACCGGCAAATTGAGACCAACCCACCTTTCACGCCCCATCGATTCCTGTGATAGCCATAACAAACCCGGCGATTCCGTTTCAATGGCGGATATGGTAGCGTGCGTGTTACGGTTGATCACGCAATGCCGGTCATAACCACTATTGTAAACCATTAATCAATACTCGGGTGTTTATATGAACGCGCCTGCCTATCGCCACATATTAATCATAGCCGATATTGAAGGCAGCAGCGGCTGCGGCAGTTACCGGGCCTCGTCATTTCTCACGCGGCCTTGGGCCAAAGCATGCGCCGCCATGTCCCGCGATGTGGATGCGGTGGTCAAGGCGCTTTTCGATGCCGGCGTCAGGCGGGTAACGGTCAAGGATTTTCACCGCACCGCCTACAATCTTCTGCCCGAGATGATCGACCGGCGGGCCGCGATTGTCTGCGGTTATCGCCAGGGGCCCGTACCGGGCCTGGGCGATCCCGGCCACGCCGACGGCGTCATGATGCTCGGCATGCATGCGGCCGCCGGCACAGGCGGATTTATAGCCCACACCCTGACTTCACGGCTGGCATCCCTGAAAGTCAACGACCGCCCGCTGGCCGAGGTGGAACTGTTCGCCGCTGCCCTGGCCTCTTTTGGCATTCCGACACTTTTCTTTTCCGGCTGCCCGGTTGCCTGCGCCCAGGCCCGGCAGCGCATCCCCGGTATCCATACCTTTCCCATCGACAAGAGCGTACCGCCGGAAGCCCTGGATGCCGACCGCTGGCGTAGGGGCCTGGCCCGGTCCACTGTAAAAGCGTTGTCCAACAGAACAACGAAACCCTACCGACCGCAAGGCCCCTTCCATGCCGACATCACCATCCGGGATGGGGCCAAAGCCGCCGCCAAAATGGCCGACCGATGGGGATTCGAACGCACCGGTGCCAGAGTGCGACTCGATGCTCCGGACATGGACACCCTTTACAACCATCTGATTCGACTGTGCTACCTTCCTCCACTGGCAGAAAAGACCCTGCCTTTCAGCCTCATGCTTTTCAACGCAATGGGTTGGCTGGGTCGTTTGTGGGTTCGTCGGCAGTTAAAGCTTTTTCCCGCGATTGACACCCTTACCGCCTTCCTTTATACCTTCATCCGCTTTTGATCGTAACAAGGCGTTCTCCTTTCCCCCTCACCCTGTCCCTCTCCCCAAAGGGGCGAGGGGACGTTTGGATGAAGCTACGCGGTAAAAAACAGGGAGGTTCGGGGGGTCACCGATATTCCAAAATTGCCGGCAAGCGCTCCCTCTACCCTTGAGGGGAGAGGGCCGGGGTGAGGGGTGATAAATTCAAATGCGGTTGCCCTGCCCTGCGTCGAGGCCGCAGAGAGGTTGAAACCGCAGACGTAGCAAAGAACGCTGGCCTTGGACGAAAGATGCCGTTTGCAAGCCGGCACTTTCAATGGAAATAGATATGATAAGCATCGACAACCTAAGCAAAAGCTTCGGCGGCCGCGAACTGTTCGACGGCGTCAGCTTTAAGATCAATTCCAAGGAGCGGGTGGGTCTGGTGGGCCGCAACGGCCACGGCAAGTCTACCCTGTTTCAGATCATCGTCGGCGAAGAGGGCTACGACGACGGTACCATCAACATGCCCAAAGGCTACCGCATCGGCTACGTGCGCCAGCACATCCGGTTCACCGAAAAGACGGTTCTGGCCGAAGGCATGAAAGGGCTGACGGCCGCCGAAAAGGACCACCACTGGAAGGTGGAAAAAATCCTTGCCGGTCTGGGGTTTTCCGACGGCGACATGGTTCGCGATCCCCACGATTTTTCCGGGGGTTTCCAGGTGCGGCTCAATATGGCCAAGGTGCTGGTCTCGGAGCCGGACCTGCTGCTTTTAGACGAGCCCACCAACTACCTGGACATCACCTCCATCCGCTGGATCGAGAATTTCCTGTTGAGCTGGCCTCACGAACTGATGCTGATCACCCACGACCGCGGGTTCATGGACAAACTCGTCACCCACACCGTGGGCATCCATCGCAAAAAGGCCCGCAAAATCCCAGGCAACACGGAAAAATATTACGAGCAGATCGCCCAGGATGAGGAAATCTACGAAAAAACCCGCCTGAACGACGAACGCAAGGCAAAGGAGATCCGCCTGTTCATCTCCCGCTTCAGGGCCAAGGCGCGGCTGGCCAACATGGTCCAGTCCCGCGTCAAAACCCTGGCCAAAATGGAGAAAAAAGACAAGCTGGAGGAACTCAAGGGGCTGGAATTCTCCTTCCGCACCAAACCCTTCAAGGCCAAGCAGGTGCTTACCGCCGAAAGCCTCTCCTTTGCCTGGGGAGCCAACCGGCCCCTGTTCCAGGACCTTGGATTTTCCATCCTGGCCGGAGAGCGCATCTGCGTCGTGGGCAAAAACGGCAAAGGCAAAACCACCCTGCTCAAGGTCCTGGCCGGAACGCTCAAGCCGGCGGCGGGCAAGATTACGGTTAATCCGCAGGTCGTAGCCGGCGTATTCGAACAGACCAACATCCAGACCCTGGTGGACAGCCGCACCGTTGAAGAAGAAATCCTCTACGCCCAGCCGGATGTGGACCGCCAGAAGGCTCGCAACATCTGCGGCGCCATGATGTTCGAAGGCGACAGCGCCTTGAAAAAAATCGGCGTTCTTTCCGGCGGCGAGAAAAGCCGGGTGATGCTGGGGCAACTGCTGGTCACCCCGGTGAACCTGTTGATGCTGGACGAGCCCACCAACCACCTGGACATGGACGCCTGCGACGCCCTGCTGGCGGCCATCGACAATTTCGACGGCGCGGTGATCATGGTCACCCATAACGAGATGTTTCTCCATGCCCTGGCCGACCGATTGATCGTTTTCGACGATGCCGGCGCCCGTATGTTCGATGGCGGCTACCAGGACTTTCTGGAAAAAGGCGGCTGGGGAGATGCCGCGGTCATGACCCGGCGGCAGGACGGTGTGGAACCGGAGACGACGCCGGCGCCGCCCCGCTACAACAAAAAGGAACTGCGGCGGCTGCGTTCGGAAATCATCACCGAAAAATCCAAGGTTCTCAAACCCATGGAAGATGCCATCGCCAAGGCGGAGCGGGAAATCGAAAAAAACGAGAACCTGCTGGACCAGGCCAACCGGGAAATGGTCGATGCGTCCCAGGAGGGTGACGGCCAGCGCATTGCTTCGCTTTCCCAGCAGATCCGCTCCTTCCAGGACATCATCGAGACGCGCTTTGCCGAAATGGAGGAGATGGACGAGCAGCGCCAGAGGCTGGAGAAGAAGTTTCAGAAGCGGTTGGATGAGCTTGAGGCATGACACCCAAATCAATCCTTCTCATCTCCCCGCCCATCACCAAACCCTGCGAGCCGCCGGCGGGGATCGCCAAGCTGGCCGGCGCCCTTCGCGCCCACGGCGTCGGCTGCCGGGTCTACGATGCCAGCCTGGATTGTCTTCTGGGTCTGATTGAGCAGCCGTTGACAGCCAACGACACCTGGACCCGCCGTGCCCTGGCCCACCGCCAGGAAAATCTGACCGCCCTGCAAACCCTTGATCTATACCACAACCGGGACCGCTACAAACGGGCGGTCATGGACCTCAACCGCATCCTGCACATGGCCGGCCAACCCGACGGTGTTGCGGCCTCTCTTGCCAATTTCTCTTCCCAATCGCTTTCGCCGGTGCGCAGCGCCGATCTGATACGGGCCGCCGAACAATTTAGATCCAATCTATTTTACCCGCTTTTTTCTCGATCCCTGGCCGCTCTTTTTTCCCAGCAGGAACCGGAAATCGTCGGTTTTTCGATCAATTTCATGAGCCAGGCCCTGTGCGCCTTTGCCATGATCGGCTATATCCGCAAACACCTTTCCGAAACGGCCATCATATGCGGTGGCGGCTTGGTCAACTCCTGGATGAATATACCGGGGTTTGAAAGTCCGTTCGGCGGTCTGATCGACGACATGATCTGCGGACCGGGAGAGAATCGGCTGATCGAACGGTGCACGGGAAAAAGCGCGCCCGAGCCCTCGGTTACCGGCTACGATTTTTCCCCCTTCGATCCGGACCGGTACCTTGCACCCGTGCGGGTACTGCCATACAGCACCTCGCGGGGCTGCTACTGGAAAAAATGCGCATTCTGTCCGGAAACCGCCGAGAATAGCGTTTACCTCACCGAAGCGCCCGCTGTTATCGGCAGCGATCTTGGACGATTGACGGACCGGACCGGTGCCGGCCTGATCCACTTTCTGGACAACGCCCTTTCCCCCAAATTCATGGCGCACCTGATCGACCATCCACCGGGGGTTGCCTGGTACGGGTTTGCCAGGATCACCCGCCACCTCACCGACCCGAAATTCGTCAAGGGGCTGAGAACTTCGGGCTGCGTGATGCTCAAACTGGGGGTGGAATCCGGCGACCAGGCGGTCTTGGATGCCCTTTCCAAAGGGATTGATATCGCCATGGCATCTAGGGCGCTGAGCGCCCTTCACCGGGCGGGCATTGCCACTTACGTCTACCTGCTGTTCGGCACACCGGCGGAGGATGAGGCCGCGGCCCGCAGGACCCTGGCGTTTACGCGCGACCATGCCGAGTGCATCGATTTTCTCAATCTGGCCATCTTCAATCTGCCGGCCCACGGCAGTGAAGCCGACACGTTGGAAACGGCTGATTTTTATGCGGGCGATCTTTCCCTGTACCGGGAGTTCGTGCATCCCAAGGGTTGGGACCGCAGCCGGGTGCGGCCCTTCTTATCCAAGGCCTTCAAAAAGCAGCCGGCCATCCAGGCCATTTTGAACAACGACCCGCCCTTTTTCACCTCCAACCACGCGCCGTTTTTTCATTTACAGACCCTGATGAACATGTAAAAAGTCGCTCTTCGGCAGCGGCAGCCAACGGCCGTCTGGGGGATCGCCCGACCCGATGTAGGTGCATCACCTACTTTCGCCGAGGGCTATTCACCACATAAATTTCGTCCATTCGCCGATTGCCGTTTTTTGCCTGTTCCAATACAACGGTTTTTAAGGTGGAGAGGCCTTTTGAACAGCAACGATTATCCGATTATCAACCTTCAAAAACGGTAAGGAGCGAACAATGGGCATCGAGACATTGTACAAGGAAGTCATGGATCTGAACATGATGGCGGACAATGACGAAAAGAAGGAGGCCGCCAAGGCGTTTTTCGAAAAACTCAACGCCATGGAACTCCCCGAGTACTTCAACTGGGCGGATGAAATTTTCGAAGGTCTCCACGTCAAGGAACGCGGCGACAACACGGCCCTGATCTGGGCGGATATCGCCACCGAAGAGAAAAAAAGGTACACCTTTAACGAATTTGCCGCCAAAAGCAATCAGTGCCTGAACGCGCTCCGCAACGCCGGCGTCCAAAAAGGGGACAACATGTACATGATGGTTCCCATCGTTCCGGAGACCTGGTTTGCGACCTATGCCTGCGTCAAGGGCGGCCTGGTGATCGTACCGACGGCCACGACCATGACCATGCGGGAATTACAGTACCGCTTCGAAAGCTATCCCCCGGATATTATCGTGTCCGACGTGGCCTTCACCGACATGATGGACGAAGCCATCGAAGCCACCGGCGTCAAACCCAAAATCAAGCTCGTACTCGGCGAAAAAGCGGGCTGGACCAGCTACAGCGAACTGGACAAAGAGTCCGGGGATGCCGAAGCCGCCAAAACCAAACCCAACGACCTGCTGTTCTGCTTCTTTACCTCAGGAACGACCGGCCTGCCCAAAAAGGTCGGCCACACCGCCGCGTCCTATCCCATCGGGCACCTTTCCACCGCGGTCATGGCCGGCATCCGCCCGGATGACATCCATCACAACCTGAGCGCGCCGGGCTGGGCCAAATGGGCCTGGAGCAGCTTTTTCGGTCCCCTCAATGTCGGTGCCACGGCCACCGCTTTCAATTTCACGGTCCTCGACGGCAATCAGTATCTCAAGACCGTCGCCGACTGCAAAGTCACCACCTTCTGTGCCCCGCCGACGGCCTGGCGCATGTTCATCAACCTGGATATGGATCGCTTCGACCTGTCCGCCCTGCGCCAGTCCATCAGTGCCGGCGAACCGCTGAACCCCGAGGTGATCACCCAGTGGAAGAAGTACACCGGAACGGAAATCCGGGATTTTTACGGCCAGACCGAATCCACGGCCATGATCGGCAACCCGCCCTGGATGGCTGGCAAAATGCGCAGCGGTTCTTTCGGGTACCCCTCCTACATGTATGACGTCGTTCTGGTGGATGACGAGGGCAATGAGGTTACCACCCCCGACGAACCCGGCCATATCTGCGTGCGGCTGGACCGCTGGCGGGCCCTGGGCCTGTTCACCGAGTACATCGGCAGCCCGGAGAAAATGAAAAGCGTCTTCGTCGGCAACTACTACTATACCGGTGACCGCGCCTCCTTTGACGCCGACGGCTACTGGTGGTTCGTGGGCCGCGCCGATGACGTAATCAAATCGTCCGACTATCGTGTTGGACCCTTCGAGGTCGAAAGCGCCCTGGTAGAGCATCCCTCCGTGGCCGAAGCGGCGGTCATCGGCGCCCCCGATCCCAAACGCCACCAGCTGGTCAAGGCCTATGTGATTCTCAACAAAGGATTCGAGCCGTCCAAGGAACTGGCCCTCGAGCTTTTCAAACACACCATCAATATTCTGGCCAAGTTCAAGATCCCCAGAATCATCGAATTCGTCACCGAGGTGCCCAAGACCATCAGCGGCAAAATTCGGCGCATCGAGCTGAGAGAAAATGAAATCGCCCGGAAGGAAAAGGGCGAAGGTCCCCAGGCCAATGAGTACTTTTACTGGGATTTTCCGGAGCTGAGTTCTAAATCCAAAAATTAAGCCATATCCTCCCAGAGGGATAAAGCCCACAAGAATGACGGCCATGGCGGCCTCTGAAAAACAGAGGAGGTCGCCATGGCCGTCGTTTTTCGATTCATCGAAGCAGGCCCCCGTTTACTTTTTCATGCGATTCAAGATTCCCTCCAGATGGAGACTTGACTGTAATCGTGCAATATGCCATTTTCAATTAAATGTTCTTATGCATATTGCACGATTGAACCCGAATGCCGGGATGGTCGCATGGTTCTTCAAACAAAAGATGCCCGCGATGTCATTCTCGATTCGATCAATGAAGGTGTCTTCACCATCGATCTGGACTGGCGCATCACGGCTTTCAATCGTGCCGCCGAAAAAGCCACCGGCGTTCCCCGCCAGGAGGCCCTTAAACGACCCTGCCGAGAAATTTTCCAGGCAAATATCTGTCAGGACAACTGCGCCCTGAAACAGACGTTTCAAACCGGCCAACCCGTAGTGAATGCCAACGCGTTCATCATCAATCATCAGGGCCAGCGGGTGCCCATTCGTGTTTCCACGGCGATTCTCAAAAACGACGACGGAGAGATCATCGGCGGTGTGGAAACCTTCCAGGATCTCAGCCAGATCCAGCAGCTCCAGAAACAGCTCCACAGCAGCTATACATTCGAGGATATCATCGGCCGCAGCCCGGAAATGCAGCGGCTGTTCGACATTCTGCCCCAGATTTCCAAAAGCAGCAGCAATGTGCTGATCGAAGGGGCCAGCGGAACCGGCAAGGAGCTGTTTGCCCGCGCCATCCACAACCTGTCACCGCGTAAAAAGCACCGCTTCGTTCCGGTCAATTGCGCGGCCCTGCCGGACACTCTGCTGGAAAGCGAACTGTTCGGCCACAAAGCCGGAGCCTTCACCGATGCCCGTCGCGACAAAGCGGGCCGGTTCACCCTGGCCCACAAGGGCACCATCTTTCTCGACGAGATCGGCGACATCTCCCCGGCCATGCAAATCCGCCTGTTGCGGGTATTGCAGGACGGCCTGATCGAACCGTTGGGCGCCGAACAGCCGGTTTCCATCGATGTGCGTGTCGTGGCCGCCACCAACAAATCCCTTTCCGATCTGGTTCAAAAAGGGGTCTTTCGCGGCGATCTATACTATCGCATTCGCGTGATTCAATTAAAGCTGCCGGACCTGCGCAACCGCCGCGAGGACATCCCTTTGCTGATCGAGCACCTGCTGGAAAAATATAACCGCCTGCAGGAAAAAAACATCACCAGCGTATCGGCGGAGGTCATGGCCCGTCTCATGGAGCATCCCTACCCGGGCAATGTCCGCGAACTGGAGAATATCATCGAGCAGGCCTTTGTGCTTTGCCGGGGAATGACCATCGAGCTGCATCACCTTCCCCCGGAGCTGCGGCCCGCTGCTGCGGATACGAAATCGTTGAACAACATGAGCCTCGGGGCCATGGAAAGGGTGATGATTACCGAGACATTGCGCCGCCACGGCGGCAATCGCAAGGCCGCCGCCCGGGATCTGGGGATCGACCCCAGCACCCTGTATCGAAAAATCAGAGCCTTGCACATCCTGCCCCCGGAAACGGACGGCCGCAGTAAAAAAAAGTAACCATGCAAAAAGCCGATTCGTGCAAATTGCACTACAACCCGCCAAAATTCCACCGAATCGCGTTTTAAAAAAAGCCAGCGTTGTACGCCGATACAGGGATACCGGCCATCCGGGCAAATCGCCTGGCCGATGGCACGCTCGTTGCTTTGTCATTTTATGAATTGCCGTCATTTTTTGATTTTTATACATCATGGCGATCAAAACAAGGGGGCAGACGTATGAAAATCGCTAAAGAACAGGGTGCCCGGGCCACGCAGGATCTAATCTTGTCCATGGTGGCCAGCCGGCCTCATTCGGTCAAACAGCTTACGCACGCGTTCAGCGCAAGAAGTTATGAGGTTGTAAAGCTTCTATCCGACATGGTCCGTAAAGGACAGGTGGAAGTTAAATCCACCAACGAAGGGCTTTTTGTGGTGGGTGCCAATACGCACCCGTAACGTGGCGGCATTCCAGAAAAGCTTTAGATGGCACCCCCTTTCCATCGGGTAAAAATCCGAAAGGGATGCATTTTGCCAGGTCCATGCTCGATCAGACTTGGGGTTCGATAATTCCGAGGCGTTTGATTTTCCGACGCAGGGTATTTTTGTCGATCTCCAGTTCACGGGCCGTGGCCATTTTTTTCCACTGATTTCTTTCCAGCGCTTTCAAAATGGTCCGTTTTTCGGCGTCCCGTAAACTCAACCCCCTGGATTCCGACGGCAGCCCCCCTTGAGGAACAACCCTTGCCGGCAGATGGTGCAGGCGAATCATCCCCTCCAGACAAAGCACGAAGGCGTGCTCGATGGCATTTTCAAGCTCGCGCACGTTTCCCGGCCAGTCGTAGAGCATCAACGCAGCCACCGCTTTGCGGGAGATGCCCATGATCTTTTTCCCGGTCAGGTGGTTGAACTGGTCGATAAAATGGTCCAACAGCAGTGGGATGTCTTCTTTTCTTTTTGAAAGGGACGGCAGGGAAAGCTTGACGATGTCAATCCGGAAATAGAGATCGTCCCTGAATTTTCCTTCCCGGACCAGCTGCTGCAGGTCCCGGTTGGTCGCCGTGATGACCCGGGCATTGCTCGCATATGTTTCCGTGGCCCCCAGCGGCTCATAGACCTTCTCTTCGAGAACGCGGAGAAGACGACTCTGGACGGCGGGGGAAACATCCCCGATTTCATCCAGAAAGAGAGTACCGTTTTCGGCCAGGGCAAAGCGGCCGGGCTTATCTTTTTTGGCGTCCGTAAAGGCACCGGCCTTGTATCCGAAGAGTTCGGACTCGCACAGGCTGTCCGGCAGGGCGCCGCAATTGACGGCCACAAAGGGGCCATTTCGCCGGGTACTGTTATTATGAATCGCCCTGGCGAAAAGCTCTTTGCCTGTCCCGCTGTCCCCTTCGATCAGCACGCTGCAGTTGCTTTCCGCCACCTGGGGTAAAATGGCGAAAAGATCGAGCATCGTGGCGTTCTTGCTGACGATGTCTTCGAAAGAATGCTGCTTGCGGATCACTTTCCGCAATTTGTCTACGGCCGTCAGGTCCCTGAAAGTTTCCACGCCCCCCACAACCCGCCCGGCGGCGTCCTTGAGCAAGGCGGTGGTCACGCTGATGGGAATCAGTTTTTTATCTGCCCGCAGGATGTACACCGGAAAGTTGATCACAGGTTGCTCCGTATCGATCGTCTGTCGCAACAGGCAGCTCTCTTCGCAAACATTGGCCCGCAATACAGCATAACAGGGCAGCCCGATTGCGTCTTTTCTGGAAAACCCCGTGATATCTTCCGCGGCGCGGTTGAAAGAGGTAATGTTCATCTCCTTATCCACCGTAAAAACGCCGTCGGCGATACTGTCCAAAATAATCTGATGGTGCGCCTGGATTTGTTTTTTAGGATAGTTCATGGCGTGTACCTCAGCAGCTGCTGCTGGGCCCTAAGCATATCTCGGGTCGACTCAGGGCGGAAGAGAATGACAATTCACACGCATAATGACGCAAGGAAAGGATATTGGATGCTATTTTAATCGTCCTTTTCACTATATGTCAATCGCTCAAAACGCTACGGCTTCGTTTCTAGGAACGTTTTGCAGCGGCATCGGCCTGAAAAAGATGCGTCTGGTTCCCATTGGCCGGGTGAAACATCTGCACCTGCAATTCCCCTATAGCAATTTTCTACGAATATCCAGAAGGTTAGCCTTTTTTTAGTTGTCTTCTTTTTATTGGTACGAGTTCTGCTTAGATCAATTATAAAGCTTTATGTCCACACGTCTTTCTCGAAGTTTTTGGTGATCGACCGCCGCTAGCATTGTCTGTTTGCCCATCGAACACTCGGTTTTGTCATCGCCCCTATCGTCCGGCGATTATGCTTGAACGCCTAACCGTGAGCCCGTGATCATTGTGACCCGAGTCGCCATTCCCATATTCAGGATGAAAGTTTCGCCCGTTTTCGATTCCTGTACCCGGGTCCTTCTGGTGGATATCGAAAAAGACCGGGAAGTCGACAGAAAGGAATTCTACCTCGATGCACTCTCTTTGAACGAGCGGTTGACGATTCTTCATAAATCCGGTGTGGATGTCGTCATCTGCAGCGGCATCAGCGAAGTTATGGAAAAATTGGTTGTCGGCAAAAAAATCGAACTGATCAGCAATATCACAGGAGAAATCGAGTCCGTTCTGAAAGCGTATCTGACCGGAGAACTATCCCGGGAAAAATTTCATGGGCCAGGGGTCCATGGATCTTCAAACCACAATAGCACCCATACGCAGGAGTGAGGAGATGAAAAGCATTCAATTTTCCATGGTCAGCGGGGTGGTGATCGCCGCCTGCCTGCTCTTCTTTTCTCAGCCGATCTTCGTTCAGGCCGCCGAAGACGAGAACCACTGCTTTACCTGTCACACCAATCCGCGGAAACTGATCGAAATAACGCGCGAGATATCCAAGCTGGCAACGAGCAAACCCGGAGCCTCCAAGGAGACCAAGGGGGAAGGCTGAGGCGGTGCAGTGACGCCGTTGGCGCCGCACGAAAAGATTTATGTCGACAGTGAGTTCGCCGAAGACGAAAACCACGGAGAAATGGGCTGCGAGGAGTGCCACGGCGGCGACCCGAGCGAGCCGGACTGGAAAAAGGCGCATGTCGGCGTTGTCAAGGACCCATCCTATCCGGATCCCACGGAAACCTGCGGGTCCTGCCATGAAGACATCGCCGAGCATTATCAGAGCAGCCTGCACGTCAGCCTCGCCCCGTTCAAAAAAATTATCGGTGCACGCGCCAGCGGGGATTCGGCCGTGTTTGAAAAAGTAGATGCAGCCCGCGAAGCCCATTGCACCTCCTGCCACAGCAGCTGCGGACAATGTCATGTAAGCCGGCCGGAGGCCGTGGAAGGCGGGTTGCTGGAAAGTCATCTTTTTCAGAGAAGACCGCCCATGCATACCGTATGCACGGCCTGCCATGGCAGCCGCATCGAAAAAGAGTATATGGGCAAGAACAAGGGCATTCCACCGGACGTGCACAAGGGAAAGTATTTCAAATGCAATAAGTGCCATACGGCCGATGAGATGCACGGCGACGGAAAGGATTACGCCAACCGCTACGAGGTGGAAAACGCACCCAAGTGTCTCGATTGCCACGAAACGATCTATGCCGCGGACGCAGAAAATAAAGAACAGCACCAGCAGCACAAGGATCGGGTCAGTTGCCAGGTCTGCCACGCCATGCCCTATAAAAACTGCACCGCCTGCCACTTCGGGAAAGATAAGCAGGGCTTGAAATATTTTAAGACCGAGGCATCGACGATGGATTTCAAAATCGGCCTGAACCCGCTTAAATCCCAGCGGCGGCCGGAAAAGTACGTTACCTTGCGGCATGTTCCGGTGGACCAGGATTCGTTCAAGTTCTACGTGGATAATGGGCTTGCGAAGTTCGATGCGCTGCCCACCTGGAAAATGACCACGCCACACAACATTCAACGCAAAACGCCTCAAAACGCATCTTGCAACGCCTGTCATGGCAAGGCAAGCCTGTTCCTGTTGGAAAAGGACGTGATTCCCAAATATCTCAATGCCAACCGAACCGTGATCGTGGCTGAAGATCAGGTGCCAGCGAAAGTTGCCGAGTAGTCTCGATGTTGTACGAGGGGTGATAGTTACTGAAAAGGCACTGAAAGGGGCCCATTCGCCCACCATTTGAACGGATCGCTAAAAAAGGAGGGAAGACGATGAAACGATTGACACACCTGGCCATTGCTCTGATTCTTGCGTTGGGATTGGTCGTCGGTGGGTGCGCGACTACCCAGAAAACGGACATGACAGCCGACGATCTGGTACAGGAGGCCAAAAAGAACGTCTGTGAAATTACGGTATCCGAGGCCAAGGAAATCCTCGATGGGGGGGAATACCTGTTCATCGACTGTCGGGAACCCAAGGAATATAAAATGGGCCACGTCCCCGGAGCCGTAAATATTCCCCGGGGCCTCCTGGAGTTCAAAATCGACAAACAGGTTCCCGACAAGAACCAGAACATTGTTATGTACTGTAAAACCGGCGGACGATCCTGTCTCTCTTCCTGCACCCTTTGCCGCATGGGCTATAAAAACGTGAAATCCATGGCCGGCGGTTGGAAAGCCTGGGAAAAGGCCGGATATCCCATCGACTAGAAAATCGGTCTTCCTGCGAAGTCGTCAAGGATCGGGCCGGTGAGATAAATCCAGCAGCGGCAGAATTTCCAACGGATGCCGGACCAGCGTGCGGCATCCGTTGTCCCGCAGTTCCCCGGCACCCCTGAATCCCCACGCGGTGCCCACGGCATGCATGCCGGCAGCATGGGCCGTTTGCATGTCCACGGCGCTGTCGCCCACAAAAAGAAAGTTCTCTGGCGCAACGTCAATCCTTCCAGCAATCTCCAGCGCTGCGGTCGGATCCGGTTTGGGGGGAAAGCGGTCGCTGTATCCCAGGATCGCTTCGAATTTCCACTGGCCCAGGTATGCCCCGGCGTATCGCAGGGCGAAATCATGGGGTTTGTTGGACAATACTGCCAGAGGAAGGCCTCTTTCCTGCAATCGGTCCATCAGATCGGCAATACCCTCGTAAACCCGGGTCTTGCGGTTCCAGTTTTCGTGGTAAATTTCCCGTGATCGTTCCACGCAGGCGTCGATCCGTTCATCCGAGCGCTCGTCTTCAGGCAGGGCACGGGTAACGAGCATCCGCCAGCCATTGCCGATAAAAAAACGATAGGCATCGACGGTATGCGTCGGCAAACCCTCTTCCGCCAGCATTCGGTTCACCGAATCGGCAATGTCGTCCAGGGTATTGAGCAGGGTGCCATCCAGATCGAAAATGATGGCTTGAAAGTATGTTATCGAATCGTTGTCTTCTTTGCTCATTTTATCGATTTTCGCTCTTGGTACCGTTTGTTTTCTCCGGCTTCCGTCCTCTGGGGCGTCATCCTCCCGAGCGACGAACCGTATATCCCATCGTTTTCAGTTCACTTACCAGCAGATCCCGGTGGTCGCCCTGGATCTCGATGGTGCCGTTTTTTACCGTCCCTCCGCTGCCGCATTTCTGTTTGAGGGTTTTGGCGATCTGCTTCAACTGGCCGTCATTCTCCGGAATGCCGGTGATTACGGACACGCCTTTGCCTTTGCGGCCCTTGGTGGCCCGGCTAACCCTTACGATGCCGTCGTCGGACGGCTGCGGGCTTTTCTTGCCGCAGGTGCAGCGGTCGAGATTCTTTTTGCATACAGGACATGTGCGGCCGTGTTCGGTGGAGTAGACCAGTCGCGAATTATTCTCTTCGAAGCGTTTCATATCATCCTTATGAGGTCACTTTGCGCCGCAGCACCTTCACCCTGCCCCGGTGCGTCTTGCTGTCCATCCGCCGCCGTACCGCACTGCGGGTGGGACGCGTGGGCCTGCGCTTTTTGAGTTTGACCGTTGCATTTCCGATCAACTCCGCCAGGCGCTGCCGGGCCGCCTCGCGGTTTTTCTCGAATGTCCGGTGTTCCTGGGCCTTGATCACGATGACGCCGCTTTTCGAAATGCGCCGATCCGAAATGCACATCAACCTTGCCTTGACGGTTTCCGGCAGGGAGGAAGACCGGATGTCGAACCGCAGGTGCACCGCCGAAGCCACCTTGTTCACATTCTGTCCGCCGGCACCCTGGGCACGGATGGCAATCATCTCGATTTCTTCGTCCGGAAGGGACAGCTGGTTGTTGATTTCAAGCATTGTTTAACTTTTGGATTACTTTCAGCAGTTGTTGGCGATTTCCAATATGCACAAGTTCGTACTTGACAATATCGGACAATTCCGCTTGATTTGCAAGGCACAGAACCTGATGGCGCTCTTCTCAACCACGCATGCCATCCAATCGCAGGCGTTTTGTCTGCCAGGCCGGCGGTTGGGACAGCATTCATCGGACAATCCCCCAATCTTTTCCAGGATACGCCTCATGCCCTGCCAATGCAGCCACAACGGCCACGTTGCATCTCCTGTGGAACGATGTGCCGAAGGAAGCGAAAGCAAACTGATTGACGGTCTTCTTCTTTCCATGGACAATCCCTCGGCGATCATTTCGGATATTGCCGTGGGTTCCCATTTCATCGGCGTCCGGGCCGAGGACAATGGGTCTGCCTGCGTAGGCCTGGCCTCCACGCTGGGTGCCGTGCCGACGGTTGAAGAACGCAGCATGGTCGACGATCTGATCGGCAAGCCTTTGTGCGAGGCGGCCGAAGAACTGAAAGAACCCGGTGCCTTTTCCATCAGCCTGGGGGCGGCAGCCCTGAATGCAGGCATGATTCCGCCCCAAAACCAGCCGAATATCGAAGCCTCGCGCATCATGGCCGAGAAAGGCAAAAATGAGGAAACCGTGCTGGTGGGCGACTTTCCCTTTACCGGCTGGCTCCGCGGCCAGGTCAAAGCGCTGCACCTGTTCGAACTCAAAAAGGTTGGCGGGGGAACACCGCCGGAGCAGTGGGACGATATCTTGGGCCGCTGCAAGGTGCTCGGCCTGACGGGCACCACCCTGATTACCCGCGCCATGGCGACCTACCTGGAAAAATCCACACAAGCCTATACCATTGTCATCGGCCCCACCACACCGATGTCGCCCGTCCTTTTTTCCCATGGCGCGGATGTGCTGGCCGGCTGTCAGGTCGTCGCCCCGGACCCGGTATTCGCCGGCATCCGCAAGGGAATGTCGTTCCGCGAATTAAAAAAGCTGGGCATCCGCTTCATCGCCTGGTCCAAAAATCCGGTAGCCGGCTGACAGCAGCCGGCGGGGTGCATAACCAATCGGCTTTACCCTGCCCGCAGCACTTCCGGGAAATAAGCCGAACCCCCCTGATCGTCTTCTCCCACGTTTAAGCATCCATCGATTGTCTGGATACGAGCGCTATGGAGGCACGGGTGACCAACCTGGAGCAGGATGTGGCCGACCTGGACAACCGTATGGACGAAATCGGAGCCATGGCTGCCGCCTTTTCCGGTCTGCACCCCAATCCCCGCGCCACCGGCCGGAATCAGGTGGCCATCGGCGCCGGGATCTACAAGGAGGCGACAGCCGCTGCTTTAGGCTACTTTCACATCATCAACGAAAACGTGATGCTCAATGCCGGGGTGTCCTCTTCCTTCCATGATGGAAATACGGCCGCCAAGGCGGGAATTACTTTTTGCTGGTAGCACTTTTCAAAAGGACCGCCGGCCGATTTTTCCTCGTGGACAAATTTGTGCTTGCATATCCCCTCTTGTTTCTATATATAGTAACGTTTCGATAGAAAGTCGCGGTTCAAAAACGATGCGCGATACATGAGAATCCGATCTGAAACAAGGGGGAAAGGCAATGAAACGACTGCTGATTGCGGGGATGATGATTTTGATGCTGACGGCTCCGGCCCTGGCGCTGGAGTTGGTTAAAATCGGCATGATTACCACGTTGTCCACCAAAGCCGGCTATCTGGGCGAGGAAATTCGGGACGGCTTCCAACTGGCCATCGACCAGGAAGGCGGCAAGTTGGGCGGCATCCCGGTGGAACTTCTCGTGGATGACGACGGCCGCAAGCCGGAAAAAGCGAAACAGATCGCCGACCGTTTCATCAAACGCGACAAGGTGAAAATTCTCACCGGTATCGTTTTTTCCAATGTGGCCATCGCCGTGGTTCCCAAAGTGGTGCAGCAGGATGTGATCTATGTCAGTGCCAATGCCGGGCCATCGCTGCTGGCCGGCAAGGGCTGCCACAAAAACTACTTCAACGTGGCCTACCAGAATGACAACATAGACGAGGTGGTGGGCAAGTATGTGAACGACTCCGGGTTCAAGAAGGTCTACCTGCTGGCCCCTAACTATCCGGCCGGCAAGGACCATCTGAACGGATTCAAGCGCTACTACCAAGGGGCGATAACCGGCGAGGTCTACACCAAGCTGGGCCAGTCGGACTACGCCGCGGAGATTGCCGCCCTGCGCGCCGCCGGTCCCGATGCCGTCTACTTCTTTTTGCCGGGCGGCATGGGCATCAACTTCCTCAAGCAATACGCCCAGGCGGGCCTGAACCAGACCATCCCGGTATTCGGACCGGCTTTTTCCTTTGACGAGCGCCTGCTGCAGGCGGTCAAAGACGCAGCCCTGGGCGTCAAGAACGGCTCCCAGTGGTCCCACGATCTGGACAATCCGGCCAACCGGCAGTTTGTGGCCGCCTTCAGGCAAACCTACGGCCGCACCCCTACGCTTTACGCCAGCCAGGGGTATGATGCCGCCCGTCTGCTGGGCAGCGCCCTGAAACAGGTGGACGGCAATGTGAGTGATCTGGATGCCCTGCGTGAGGCCGTCCGCAAGGCCGACTTCGACACTGTCCGGGGAAAATTCGCTTTTTCCGCCAACCAGCACCCAATCCAGGACATCTATATCCGCGAAGTGGTCAAGGCCGCCGACGGTACCTACACCAACCGGACGGTCAAGGCGGTGTTCAAGGATCATAGCAATGTTTACGTCGAACAGTGTAAGATGAAATAGTGCTCCTTTTCATCGAACAACTCCTCAACGGCCTCCAGCTCGGCATCATGCTATTTCTCATGTCCGCCGGTCTGACCCTGGTCTTCGGTATCATGCAGGTGATCAACCTGGCCCATGGTTCCTTTTACATGATTGGGGCCTATGTCGGCGCGACCGTCGCCGCACGCACCGGCTCGTTCCTGCTGGGCCTGATGGCCGCCCTACCGGCTTCGGCCCTGGCGGGCATGCTGGTCGAGCTCCTGGTGCTGCGCCGTCTCTACAAGAAAGAGCACCTCGATCAGGTTTTGGCCACCTTCGGTCTGATCATGTTCTTCAACGAACTGACGCGCATCGTCTGGGGACGTCAGCCGCTGTTTATGGATGTGCCTTCGTGGCTGGCGGGAAGCGTCGAAATCATCCACGGCGTCCCCTACCCCAGCTACCGCATCGCCGTCATCGTCGTGGGCATCATCGTTGGCGTACTGCTCTACCTGCTGTTCACCCGCACCCGTCTGGGCATGCAGATCCGTGCCGGGGCCAGCAACCGGGAAATGGCCGCAGCCCTGGGCGTGAACATCCGCCTGCTCTACACCCTGGTTTTCGGCCTGGGAACCCTTCTGGCCGGCCTGGCGGGCGTCATGGCCGGTCCCATCCTCGCGGTGGAAGCCGGGATGGGCGAAAGCGTTTTGATCCTGACCTTCGTCGTGATCGTCATCGGCGGCATCGGATCTATCCGCGGCGCTCTGGTCGGCGCCCTGCTGGTAGGGCTGGTGGACACCCTTGGCCGCGCTTTTCTCCCGATGCTCTTGAGAACGATTTTCAGCGCCGCCTATGCCGACGGCGTGGCGGCTTCGCTGGCATCCATGTCGGTCTATATTCTCATGGCGGCGATTCTGGTGTGGCGTCCGAAAGGACTGCTGCCCAGTATACGTTGATAAAATACGCATGAAAACCTTTCCGTCCCGCTTTCCGAATCGCAAGACCCTGATCGTAGCCGCAGCTGCCCTGCTGCTCCTGGCGCTTCCGCCCGTCGCGCAAATGATCGACGAAGCTTATCTGATTACCCTTTTCAGCCGCATTTTGATCTATGCCCTGGCCGCGGTCAGCCTCGACCTGATGCTGGGGTTGGGCGGCATGGTGAGTTTGGGGCACGCCGCTTTTTTCGGCATCGGCGCCTATGTGGTCTGTATTTCCTCCTTTCATAGCCTGGAGAACCTCCCTGTTCTCACCTGGCCGATTATCATCAGCGGCAGCGAAAACGGTCTGGTGGTCTGGCCGGCCGCCGTGGCGCTGTCCGCCGCCGCGGCTATGGTGGTGGGCGCCCTGAGCCTGCGCACCACCGGCATGCATTTTATCATGATCACCCTGGCCTTTGCCCAGATGCTTTACTACTTCTTTGTTTCCCTGGAAGCCTACGGGGGCGATGACGGCATCAGCCTCTTTTCGCGCAACACCTTTCCCGGCCTCGATCTGGCAAGCGACGTCCAGTTTTATTACCTGTGCCTGGCGGCCCTGGCCATTTTTCTCTTTCTTTCCTTTCGACTGGCCACGGCCCGCTTCGGGATGGTCGTCAAGGGGTGCCGGGAAAACGAACGACGCATGAAATCGCTGGGCTTTCCCACCTTCCGATACCGGCTGGTCTGTTTCATCATCGCCGGGGCCGGCGCCGGACTGGCAGGCGCCCTGATTGCCAACCAGACCGAATACGTCAGCCCCGGCCTCATGCACTGGACCCGCTCCGGAGAAATTCTGGTCATGGTGCTGCTCGGCGGTATGGGAACCCTTTTCGGGCCGGTACTGGGAGCCGTGGCCCTGCTGTTGGCCGAAGAGATCCTGTCCATCTACACCGAACACTGGATGGTCTATCTGGGGCCATTTCTGGTTTTTGTGGTGCTGTTCGCCAAACGCGGTATTTACGGATGGATCGCAGGAGGAAACGGCGCCCATGGCTGAATCGCTTCTCACCGTCAATTCGCTGGTCAAACACTTCGGTGCCGTTGCGGCCAGCGACGGCTTTTCCTTGGAACTGGCCGAAGGCGAACTGCATGCCCTGATCGGCCCCAATGGCGCCGGCAAAACCACCGCCCTCAACCAGCTTTGCGGAGAACTGTTGCCGGACGGCGGACAGATTTTCTTCAACGGAAGGGAAATTACCCGGACGCCCGTCCATCGGCGGGCGCGGCTGGGGCTGGCGCGATCCTACCAGATCACCTCGGTTTTCGAGCGCCTCACCGTCAGGGAGAATCTCTCTCTTGCCATTCAGGCCCACAACGGACATAGCTTCCGTTTCTGGAGGAAGGCCGTCGACGATCCGGTGATTCGTCCGGCCATTGGCCCGGCCCTGGAACGGGTGGGCCTGGAAGAGAGGGCGGAGACACCGGCCTCGCACCTCTCCCACGGCGAAAAACGGCAGCTGGAGGTGGGTATGGCCCTCGTCGGCCAACCCAAACTGCTGCTGCTGGATGAGCCCTATGCCGGCATGGGACCCGGCGGCGCCGTGGAATTGACCAAACTGATTCGGCGGTTGAAATCCGAGGTCACGATCCTGCTGGTGGAACATGACATGGGCGCAGTTTTCTCACTGGCCGACCGCATCACGGTGCTGGTCTATGGAAAAGCCATTGCCAGCGGAACGCCGGTGGCCATTCGGAATGATCCGGAAGTCAGGCAGGCCTATTTGGGAGATTAAGGCAACCGATGCTTCGCGTAGAACATATCGAAACCTTTTACGGTAAAAGCCAGGCGCTGTTCGGCGTCGATCTTCGTATTCGCGAAGGCAAAGTGGTTACCCTGCTGGGCCGCAACGGCATGGGCAAAAGCACGACGGTACGCTCCATCATGGGCTTGACCCCCATCCGCTCGGGCCGCATCGCCTTCGATAAAAAAGAGATCCACCGTCTGCCCAGCTACGCCATCGCCCGGCTGGGCATCGGCCTGGTTCCCGAAGGCCGCCAGATCTTCCCCAACCTCACCGTAAAGGAGAACATGGCGGCCTTCGCCGCCAATCGCCTGAAGGCCCCGACGCCGTATACCCTGGAAACAGTGCTGACCCTCTTCCCACGGCTGGCTGACCGCCTGAATCATTTGGGCAACCAGCTTTCCGGCGGCGAGCAGCAGATGCTCGCCGTGGTCCGCGCCCTGATGACCAATCCCAAGCTGCTCATTCTGGATGAAGCTACCGAAGGCCTGGCTCCGCTGATCCGCAGGGAAATCTGGCAGGGACTGGCCACCCTGAAAGCCAACGGCCACGCGATTCTGGTGATCGACAAAAACCTCGATGCGTTGATGAAGCTCGCCGACCGCCACTGCATCATGGAAAACGGGCAGGTGGTCTGGCGGGGGACAACCGCTGAACTGGCCGCAGACGACGGCCTCAAAGCCCGCTATCTGGGGGTGTAACCCTTCCTGAATGCATCTAAGGATAGCCTGCGCCCCCTCACCCACTCCCCGATTACCCATCACAGTTCATCGATCACTGATCACAGTTCACTATTCACAGTTCACGGTTCACGGTTCACCGAAGTTATTGCGGTAAGAATATCGTCGGCAAAATAAAGCAGACTGCTGTAAAACGAAAAGACCTGCACAAGCTTCCTGGAATCGAACCGCCGTACGAGACCTTCTTTGCGGATACTGCCAAGCCTGTCATCCAGCTCCGAAATGGTTTTCTCAAGGTCGTCCCCGATGGTCGAATATTCATTTTTGACAAATAGGACAAGGGCACGGCCGCTCGTTTCGGCGAGTTTTTTCAACTCTCCGGCCATGATGATGTCATACCCGTCATCATCGAAGGCGTTCAGCGCCCGGACCATATTGCGCAGGTGCTCTACCGAGCGGCTGATGACCGAAACTTTAAGGGGAAAGTTCTCATTGAATTTTCTGCTGTAGATCAGCGATTCATTTCGGCTGGCCTTCTGCAACAGTTCATGATTTTTCCAAACATCCTTAACCAGTTCGGCGACAGGGGATTCCTCCACATTCTGTTGCCTCGAGACGAATGCATCCACCAGGATCAAACATCGTTCGGCGCATGCCTTCGCCTGCCTTTCAAGCGCTGCGCGCAGCGTGTCCACTTTGCGTTTCGGCAAAACCAGAACCGAAACAAGAAACGCACATAAAATTCCGATGCAGATTTCAAGGACACGATACAACCCGAAAATAAAAACATCCTGAACACAAATTCCGGTCATTACGACAATGACAACCGTGATGCCCGCCATTCGATATCGGGTATTAAACCGTGTGAGGAAGCTGCAAATACCTACGGTGACGAATAAAGCGGCCCCGGTGAAAAAAGCTGTTTTGGGAATAACCAGGAGTACGACGACACCCATTGCCGCTCCGATGAGGGTCCCGGAAAGGCGATAAAAGCACATCTCCACCGAGTCGGCCACATACACCTGCATGACAATTACGGCGGTTATGACGGCCCAGTATCCGAAATCGAGGGCTAAAATCGTAGTAATGTAGTAAGCAAGAACGGCCGCCAACGCGGTTTTGAATCCATGGGTCAAATTTGTCGATACGTTGTTCATTGCACCTCTTCCAAAAAAAGCCGCCTTGCATACTAAAGAACTTTTTTAAAAGCAAGGCCTGTAAAACGCCAAACCGGCGGCGGGGTTTCATGAGGGTCCGTGGATCGTTGACACATTTTTAACGAATGTACTCGTCGACAGGGAGGCCTGCCTGGTTGACCAAAAAAATATTGATAAATCGCCGCTTTTGCTGGAGACTAGAAACACAGGTGCAAATGACTTCCCGACCATCTACGATTGTTTCTCCAGGAGGAATAAAAGATGAAAATCAGTGCGTTAATGGTTCCCGATCCGCTGACCGTCACCGATCAGGCCAGCGTCGAGGAAGCCTTGGAGATCATGAAAATCAACTCCATCCGGCATCTGCCTGTCGTCGGCGAACAAAATTGGCTCAAAGGCTTTGTCACCCTTGGAGATCTGCGGCAGGCACTGATACCCTCCATGCTCGGCAATCTGACCCTCAAGGACCTGATGATCCCAAACCCCATCACCGTTGACCCGGACGATGAGATCGAAATCGCCGCCCAGAAAATCTACAAACATAAAATCGGGGGCATGCCGGTCGTTCGGGATGGACGCCTGATCGGGGTGATCACCGCCACGGATCTGTTGCGCGCATTCATTCAGATGATGGGCATGCTTTCGGCCAGTTCGCGCATCGACGTGCGCATCGGCACGCAACCCAAGGCGCTGCAAAAGGCCATAGACATTATCGAGAGCCAAGGCGGCGATATCATCAATGTGGGCATGACCGCCCAGGGTTCGGCCCAAAAAACCTACTATTTCCGCCTCACGGCCTGCCCCACGGCGCCCATCCGAACAGCCCTGGAACGCGCTGGGTACGAAGTTCCGGACGCAATGGAATGAAAAGCGCCTAAATTGGGGCTTACTGCCAGACGCCATCGATGCGGGCGCCGCATTCGGGACAGGCGCCATCGACGATGCGGTTCTGTCGAATGGTAAACCCGCTACGCTCGATGAGCAGACGGTCGCAGCCCGGACAAAAGGTGTTTTCCCCCGGATCGCCGGGGATGTTGCCGGTGTAGACGTAGCGCAGACCGGCCGCAAGTCCGATTTCCCTGGCACGGCGAAGGGTTGCCAGCGGTGTGGGCGGTCGATCGAGCATCTTGTAGGTGGGATAAAAAGCGGTTACATGCCAGGGGATCTCCGGCCCCGTGGCATTTAGAAACTGGGCGATGTCGCGCAATTCTTCGTCGGAATCGTTCAGGCCCGGGATGAGCAGGGTCGTCACTTCAACCCAGACGCCCAGTTTCTTCATGCGCGTGATGGTGTCCAGCACCGGTTGGAGCCTGGCCTTGCAGACCTTGCGGTAAAAACTGTCCGAAAAGCTTTTCAGATCGATGTTGTCCCCATCGAGGACAGCAGCCATGGCGGTCGCCGAGGCCTCGGTCATAAATCCGTTGGAGACGAAGACATTGCGCAGGCCTTTTTCGCGGGCCAGCCCGGCGGTGTCCCGGGCGAATTCCGCGAAGATCGTCGGCTCGGTGTAGGTGTAGGCGATGGAGGCCGAACCGCTGGCGACAGCCTTGGCAACGACCTGGGCCGGCGTCAGGTTGGTGCCGGCGATGTTGCCGTTATTGTACCCCGGATATTGGGAAATATCGGCGTTCTGGCAGTGTTGGCACTGCATGTTGCATCCCACGGTGGCAATGGAATAGGAGCGTGTGCCGGGCAGAAAATGGAACAGCGGCTTTTTCTCGATGGGATCCGGGTTCCCGGATATCAGACGGCCGTAAACTATCGAATACAGTGTTCCGTCGCGGTTTTCGCGTACCGCGCAAATTCCCCGCTTGCCCGGATCGATGGTGCACTCATGGGCGCAGAGGTGACACTTGACCTTGTTGTCTTCCAGCTTTTCGAAGAACCGGGCCTCATGCATACTCCACCTCCCATGTTGTCTGTTTTTTCAATTTTAGATCACAATTTCGATTTAGTAAACCCACGGAAAGGGATCGAATCGATCACAGACGTACGCTGGAAAGATCCTCCAGCAGTTGGTCCACACGCTCGTAGTACCAGTTGGCGCCCGTTGAAAAATGGAGCAGAATGCGGTTGAGGGCTTCCGGGATGTAGGGATAGACGAGTTTCAGGTTGGCCAGACGGTGATGAAAAACGATGTTCCGGTCCTCCGGCGCAATCCTGTCCATGGCGGGATGGGAATTTTGGGCAAGCTCCGGCAGCAGCACATCGCCTTTACCCACCAGGTAAATGAGGATATTGCCGATACCGAAAAGATCGTACCCATAGATATTCTCACGGTGGCGGTAGTTGAAATCGAAATCGATCCACCGGTAGTTGCCGCTTTCCCGGTCGATAAGGATATGATCCCGCCGGATGTCGCCGTGTTTCTCGTCCAGGCGGTGCAAAAACCCGATGGCTTCGACGCAGGTGATAAAATTGGCGAACACCTTCGGAAAAATTTCGCGGAAGTATTCCGAGTGGCTGCAGGTCATATCCTCGATGGTGTCGTAAAGCGACTTTCCGTAGATGAAATCCAATACGCGGATAATGTTTCCCTGGCTGTCCTCGGTGGCATAGCCATGCATGAAATGGGGATGGTCGCCCACCTTTGAAAGAATACGCGCCTCCTTGCGGGGGCTTCGGAAGCAGTCGAAAGTCGTATCGCCGATACGGGCTTCAAACTTTTCGAAAAAAACCAGCTTGATGATTTTCCGCTGGCCGCTCTCCAGGTCAATGGCGCGCTTGACCCAGAACTTCTCCTGGTCGTCCAGGCCGAAGCGCCCTTCCTTGGCGTTGTTCAAAATCAGGTAGGGACGACTATCGAGGACCAGCACATCGCCGTAGTCCACTTTGTAAAAATCGGTGGTATCGACGTGGGTTCGGAATCGGCGGCGGTCCGCCAGACCGGGGAACAGTTCGGCCACCCGCCGGTCGACGGCTTCCTTGTCCATTGCCGGCATCCCGTCCCGGGATTTGGTTGAAGGGTGAAAATCGTTTACCATTGTTGACGTTCTTCGCTACATTCCGGGAATGCGGCTACCCCAGAATCAAACGTTGGGGATCGCATTTTTCCCTTAAGATGGCCAGTTCTTCCGCCGACGGCGGGGGAATGGTTTCGGCGCGGGAAGTGTCCACGGAAAAGCCCATGTTGTCCAGCACCGTCTCTTTGGTGACCCCCGCAAAGCAGCCCCGCAAGACCATCCTGCGACTCTGTTCGTCGAACCCCATGATGGCCATGTCGGTAATCACACAGGCCGGTCCACCGTCGGGCAGGCCGGCTTTTTTGCGGCCGTCAGGACCGTCGAGCCATCCCGGGCTGGTGAGGTAGTCCAGCTTGGGAACAAACTTGCGCCGGGCGTGCTGCATGAAAATGATGGTCCGGTTGACGAAGGAGGCCACATCGCAGGCACCGCCGCTGCCGGAAAAACGCACCTTGGGGGAATCGTAGTCGCCGATGACGGTGGAGTTGAGATTGCCGTAGGGATCGATCTGGGCCGCACCCATAATCCCCACCACCTTCCGTCCGGTGAAGCGGTTCTGCATGGTGGCGAAGGCGTCGGCCAAGCCGCCGTTGACCGAGGTGGCGAACATCACCCGGGAGTCGCCCACGGCCAGGGGCACCTCCTCCAGCCGGGAGTCGATGGCCCCGGTCTCGAAAAAAATCACGGAGTTGGGGGCGCTGATATGCTTGGCGGCCATGGCGGCCAGCATGGAAATGCCGGTGCCGCAGAAGACGATGTCGCCGTCACGGATCTCACGGGCGGCGGCTACGGCCATCATCTCGCGTTGGGTGTAGGTGGTTTCTTTGGTCATGGGTTTGTTCTCATTTTTCGCATGGATTTCGATTTTATCCGTCCGGCCTTTAACAGTAATCGGCCGGAAAGGGTAGATCTCGCCCGAGTTCAAGGCGGGCGGCGAATTCGAACCGGAGGAATATATGGAATATTTCGAGGATTCGGATTTGCCGTCCAACGCCGAAATCGGGTGATAGATGCCCTTTTCGTTACTTATCGCCGGTCCAACCCCACCGCATACCCAGTCCGCTCATCCGCCTTGATCTTCTCCAACTGCCCGGGATCGATGCGGCCGATCATTTCCTCGTGGCTGGCCGTCGCAAAAATTTCGGTTTCCAGGTAGTCCCCGTAGCGCCCATCGTCCAGTGCCGCCTGGCGGTACTGGTGCAGCCGCGCCGGATCGTAATCGTAATGGCGGTAGCAGGCTGTCGGCCATGCGCCCATGGGCAGATGCACCACGGCATCCACACAGAAAAAGGGAATCTGGTTGCGTTCCGGCGCCCCTCGCAGGAGATCGTCTTCGACCAGCGTTTCGCAGGTGACGATAAGATGTCTGGCGGCTTTGGCCTGCTCCACGTCGGCAAAGGGCAGCCCGGTAATGCGGCCGGTTCCCTGCCGGTCGGCTGCCTGCACGTGAATGATGGTGACGTCGGGATTGATGGCCGGAACCAGAACGACCTTCTCGGTATCGCACCAGCCGTCGAAGGGATTGTCCAGGACTACCAGTTTTTGATCGGGCATCCGCGGTTCCTCCCGGCGCAGGGTTGTTGAAAAGCCCCACCGATTGGCGATATCCGATCCCAACGAGCTGCGCGTGGGTAAAAAGGGCACCCCCATGGCGCCGGCCATGAACCGCAGGGTCATCTGGTAATTGGAGTAGTCCTCCACCGCCAGCCGGCCGGACTCCACCGCCTTGCGAAATCGGATGCAGGTGGGGGCGAAGCGGCCGTTGCCGCCGTATGCGATTTCGAGACGGTCCACGCATCCGCCCCCGATCAGTTCATCGACCCCCTGCCCGTTGGAGTGGGCGTACAGATGCAAATGGCGTTTTTTCTGGCGGATGATTTCGTAGACCGCCGCCATGGGATTGCGGTTGATGGTGAATCCGCCGATGGAAATATGGGCGCCGTCGGGCACCAATCGGTCAACCGCCTCCGATATGGACATCAACTTGTTGGCATCGAGATTCATGGGCCTGCTTTTCGGGATGATCGTTTTGTAAGTTAATTGTTCGAGGACAGGAAATCGAAAGCTGCTGGAACGCTTCAGCCCGATGATCCAATCGCTACGATAGTGTGAAAAATTCGTTTATTGCAACGCTTGCGCGGTTGTCAAGGCGAAAGCGGCGGGTGATGCGCCGGGTTGAAATCGGCATCCAATGCTGCATCCTTTGTTAATATGGACAAATACCCGTTCATCAGGTAGAATTCGCCGAATCAAGATAACGGAGACGATACCCATGGATTAAACGATTTTACACGGCAAACAAATCCGGATGCCAACACATTTTAGACGGATCTGTATCCCATGCGAAACATTCTGATTCTCGACAGCGATCCTTTTACCCTTCACATCTTTTCCGGACTGCTGAAGAACCATAGCAATTTCATCCAGGTATTCCCGGCCAGCGACATCCCTGCGGCTCTGGAAATTCTGGCCAAGCGGACCATCCACATCCTGATTACCGGCATGCACATCCCCGAAACGGATGCTTTCAAACTGGCCCTGCTGGTTTCCGATGATCCCAGAATCTGCACCATTCTCGTCACCGACAATGCCACCGATCAACTGCGCAACAAAATCAAGGCGATGCCTTCGGTCATCCACTTCGATCAGATTCTTGACCTCAGCATGCTCACCAAACGGATTTTCACGGAGCTGCAGATCGACTACGGGGGGCAGTTCCGGGGCCTGTCTCTTTCCTTCCTGCTGCAGGTTATCGAGCTTGAAAGGCGCTCCTGCACCCTGCTGATAACAGCCAAATCCAAGTCAGGAATCCTCTATCTGATAGACGGCAAACTCGTTGCGGCCAGCGTGAAAAAGCTTTCCGGCAGGCCGGCGGCCCTGGAGATTCTCAACTGGCAGAATGTACGGATCGACATTGATTACAAACCCCGGGAACTGGAAACGGAGATCGACATGCCCCTGATGACCCTGCTGCTGGAAAGCGGCCGGGTCATGGACGAAACCTTGAGCCAACGAAACAACCTGCGCCAACACACCCGCTATGACTGTCTGGTAGGGGTGGAATACCGCATCGGCGATGCCCGTTACCAGTGCTACATGCGCGATCTTAGCGAGGGCGGTGCGTATATCGAAACCGAGCAGCCCGTCGAAATGGGGCAGGAACTGGTGTTGACCCTTTATTCTCCCATGCTGGAGCGCTCCTGCGATATCGGCGGAAAGGTCGTGCGCAAGGATACCGGAGGCATCGGCGTTCGTTTTCAGTCCATCATCCCGGAGCAAAAGCAGGTGATCCACAGCCTGATCGAATCGTGCTGTTCTCCCATTGCATCGTCATCCAGGCATACGTAAAATCGTTTCCGGAAGTGGCGCTGCAATTGACCATAACGTATAAAAAATGGGGAGGTGCGATCATGAAATCAGTGTTTGAAAAATCAGGTCTGGTCCTGCTGGGCATCGCAATTTCGCTGACCTTTTTGCTGCTGACCGGTGCCGGCAACATCGACGACAAACCACAGATCGGCAGGTACCGGATGACTGCTGTCGTCAGGGGCAATTTCCCCGATCTGTTCATTATCGATACGGCGACCGGTGCCGTTAAATGGGTCGGCAACGACGAAGGCAAACCTTTCGATCAGATCAAGGGAAGGTAGCGCTTTTTCCGAACGACCTTGTGAATACGCCTGCTCCAATTGTTTTCCTTTCCGGCATGGCGGATGATTTTCTGCGCTTTCTTAATCGGCAAACTGCTCTTGCCGAATCGATTCTCTCTCCAATGACTGACGGCCCCCCGACGCTCCCGCAATTCAATAGAAGCCATCTCAAAAATAATTTCGCAGGAAAACGCTTTAACCGGCGTTTATTAAAACGTGGAAAAACGGTGCATGCCAACCGCGGGTATCGATGGATGAAAAACGCGTTTCCAGCGGCGTCTTCGTCCGGAGGCTGGTCCACGTTTTCGGCAGGTACCCGTAAAAGAACGAATTTTTCAGGACAGAATCGATATGCGAAAAAGCAAACGGCGGTATTGGATCATGGCAGTCACGTTGCTGATCATCGCGGCGGGCGTCTGGTTTGCCTATCCTCGGCTGATGACGGAGGAAAAGCCTGCCTACGTCACCGTGCCGGTGGTCAAACGGAACATTCAGGAGACCGTCTCCTGCACGGGGGTGCTGGATGCCTATCGGAAGGTGGACGTGGGCGCCCAGGTGTCCGGGCAGATCGAAACGCTCAAGGTCGCTTTGGGCGATAAGGTCAAAAAGGGGCAGTTGCTGGCGGTGATCGACCCGTCGGTCAAGCAGAACGACCTCAAGGACGCCGAAGCCCAATTGAAAAGTGTCCGGGCCCAGAAACGGTCCAAAGAAGCCTTGCTGAAACAGTACGAACTCGAATACGAACGCCAGCAGACCATGCGCTCCCGGGATGCCTCGGCAAAGGCGGATCTGGAAAGCGCCAAGGCTAACCTGGAGAGCACCAGGGCCGATATCGACGCCCTGGATGCCAGCATCACCCAGGCCAAGATCGCTCTGGATACGGCCAAGACCAACCTGGCCTACACCCAGATCGTGGCGCCCATGGACGGAACGGTCGTGGCCGTGGAAACTGACGAAGGGCAGACCCTGGTGTCCACCCAGTCCGCGCCCACCATCCTGATTCTGGCCGACCTGAGTGTCATGACCGTCAAGTCCCTGATTTCAGAGGCCGATGTCATCCGCGTCAAACCGGGCATGCCGGTCTTTTTCAGCACCCTCGGGGACCCGGATACCCGCTACGAAGGTACGCTGCGCTCGGTGGACCCGGCGCCGGAAAGCGTGACCGATACGGATACCTCGGCCAAGACCATCAGCTCTTCCGCCACCTATTACAACGGCCAGTTCGAAGTGGACAATCCCGATGGCAAGCTGCGAATTTTCATGACCGCCCAGGTCTCCATCGTCCTTGGTGAGGTCAGACAGGCGCTTTCCATTCCCATGTCGGTTCTGGGCAGCGACCTGGGCAACGGCCGCTATGAGGTGCGCGTGCTCAAGGATGACCATGTCCAGCCCCGGCGGATCGAAACCGGCTTCAAGGACAATATCTACGTTCAGGTCCTCAATGGACTGAGGGAAGGCGAGCAGGTCGTGGTCGGCGATTCACAGTCCGCCGCCGAGGATCTTTCCAGTCGAAAGAATAGTTTCCGGGGACCGCGACCGGGCGGTGGCGGCGGTCCGCCTCCGGGAAAGTAGGATAAAACCATGCGCAGGGTACTGCTTGAAATAACCGATCTGGAGCGCTCTTTTCCATCGGGCGATACGCAGGTCAAGGTTCTCAAAGGGCTGAATCTGAAGATTCACGCCGGAGAAATGATCGCCATCATGGGCGCCTCCGGATCGGGCAAATCGACCCTGATGAATATTCTCGGATGTCTGGACCGGCCCACCGCCGGCAGCTACACGGTGGACGGCAAGGAGACCGGTCATCTGGACAGCGACGAACTGGCCGCTTTGCGACGGGACCACTTCGGATTCATTTTCCAGAGCTATCACCTGTTGTCCCACCTGGACGCCGTCGGCAACACCGAGATGCCCGCCGTTTACAACGGCATCAACAAGAAGGTGCGCGCGGACCGCGCCGCGTCGATTCTGCATCGTCTGGGGCTGGAGGGACGGGGCCATCACCGCCCCAGCCAGTTGTCCGGCGGCCAGCAGCAGCGGGTCAGCATCGCCCGATCCCTGATGAACGGCGGTGAAGTGATCCTGGCCGACGAGCCCACCGGCGCGCTGGACAGCAAAAGCGGCATGGAGGTGATCGGGATCCTGCGGGAACTGCATGCCCGCGGGCACACCGTTATCCTGGTCACCCACGATGCCACGGTGGCCCGCCAGGCACAGCGGATCGTCAAGATCATGGACGGGGAAATCATCTCCGACGAGCCCAACCCCGACGCCCCCGATGTCGTTGAAACCGAAGATCGCAAGGCCGCCCTGGAACATAAGCACAGCCGCTGGGCCACCCAGTTCGGCCTGTTCCTGGAGGCCTTCAAAATGGCCTGGGTCGCCATGACCACCCACCGTTTGCGAACCTTTTTGACCATGCTGGGCATCATCATCGGCATCACGGCGGTGATCAGCGTGGTTGCCGTGGGCCTGGGGGCCAAAAAGAAGGTGATCGACGATATCAGTTCCATCGGCACCAACACCATCGATATCTATCCCGGCACGGGATGGGGCGATATCCGCTCGGGACGGGTCGAAACCCTGGTACCGGCGGACCTGGAAGCCCTGAAGGCCCAGGTGTATGTGGACAGCCTGACGCCCAACATCAATTCCAGCGAGCAGCTGCGCTACCGCAATGTCGTGGCCAGCGCTTCCATCAAGGGGGTCGGCGAGGCCTATTTCCGCGTCAAGGACATTACCATGGAAAAGGGGCGCTCCCTGCTCGCACGCGACGTCAGGAACCTGTCCCAGGTGGCGGTGATCGACCAGAACACCAAGAAGAAGCTGTTCCCCGACGATGAAAACCCGGTGGGACAGACGATCCTTGCCGGCAACGTGCCGGTCTCCGTGGTCGGGGTTGCCGCCGAGAAGGAGTCGGCCTTCAAGGACGAAAACCTTAATGTGTGGATGCCGTATACCGCGGTCATGAGCCGGATTTCCGGCCAGCAGTTCTTCAGTTCCATCACCG
The DNA here is from genome assembly GCF_963668215.1 of uncultured Desulfosarcina sp. Taxonomy (NCBI): domain Bacteria; kingdom Pseudomonadati; phylum Thermodesulfobacteriota; class Desulfobacteria; order Desulfobacterales; family Desulfosarcinaceae; genus Desulfosarcina; species uncultured Desulfosarcina sp. The sequence continues at coordinate 3,060,620 of NZ_OY764190.1, read as the reverse complement.
TACGCGTGGCCGACGGCATGTCCAACGAGATCGCCCAGCAGGGCGTCGAACATCTGCTGACCACCCGCCACGGCACCAAGGATGTGTTCACCCGCAGCTCCGACAGCATCTTGAAAACCGTGAAGAAAACCACCACGACCCTGACCCTGCTGATCTCGTCCATCGCGGTGATCTCCCTGGTGGTCGGCGGCATCGGGGTGATGAATATCATGCTGGTGTCCGTGACCGAACGCACCCGGGAGATCGGCATCCGCATGGCGGTAGGCGCCCGGCAGACCGATATCATGCAACAGTTTCTGATCGAGGCCGTGCTGGTGTGCATGATCGGCGGGACCATCGGCATCCTGCTCTCCTTTGGAGTCGGGGCGGTTTTTTCGTATTTCGTCAGCGCCATATCCATGCAGTTTTCGATTCTATCGATCGTTATGGCCTTTGCCTGTTCGACCTTCATCGGCGTGCTGTTCGGCTTTTTGCCGGCCCGCAACGCCGCGCGGCTCGATCCCATCGAGGCCCTGGCAAGGGAATAAAACGCCATGGAAAGTATAGAATAATGATCCACAACAAAACTATCGCTATTCTTATGATATCTATTTGCCTTCTGGCGGCCCTGACCGGTTGCGCCGGTATGATCAACAAGGAATATCAGCAGCCCGAGGTTGCCTTGCCGGACCAATGGCTGATCCAGCCGGAAACCGGCGAGCAGGTCCTGGCAACGCAGCAGTGGTGGCAGGTGTTTGAGGACCCGCAGCTCGACCGGCTGATCGAACTGGCCCTGACCACCAACAACGATCTGGCCGCGGCCACCATCAAGGTTCGCAAGTCGCGCCTTTCCGCCGACCTGGAAGCCACCAACCGCACCCCGGACCTGTCCGTCAGCGCCAGCAGTGGCATTAAAAAGGATCTCGAACACGGCGACCGCACGGAAAGCTCGGGAACCACCACGAGCCTCAGTTGGGAGCTGGACTTGTGGGGCAAACTGGCCAGCAGCCGCGACGCCGCCGAGTGGGAGGCCCGGGCCACGGCCCAGGATCGGGCCGCCACCGCGCTGTCCCTGGTGGGCACCACCGCCGGCCTGTACTGGCAGATCGCCTATCTCAACCAGGCCATCGATACCAGCAAAGAGGGCATTGCCTACACGCAAAGAACGCTGGATCTGGTGAAGGTAAAATACGATGCCGGGGAGGTGTCCCGACTGGACCTGTTGCAGGCGGAGCAGAATGTGGAGAGCCAGAAGGCCGATCTGGCCGATCTGGAACAGCAGATGGTCGAAGCCCGCAATGCGCTGGCGGTGCTGTTCGACCAGGCGCCGGAGCATTTGATGGCCGATCCGAAACGGCTGATCGAAATGCCCATGCCGGCCCTGGATGCCGGCCTCCCGGCGGCCGTCCTGGGCAGCCGGCCGGACCTCATGGCCGCCGAAATGCGCCTGCGTAGCACCCTGGCCGATGCCAACTCGACCCGCGCCAGCTATTATCCTAACTTGAGCTTGACCGGGGCCCTGGGCACCAGCAGCACCGAGCTGTTTAACTTCCTGCAAAATCCGGTGGCTTCCCTGGGGGCGGGGCTGGCCCTGCCCTTCGTGCAATGGAACGAGGCCAAGCTGAATACCCGCATCGCCGAAGCCGATTACGAACAGGCCGTTGTCGAGTTCCGCCAGACCCTATACGAGGCCCTGCAGGAAGTCGAGGACGCCCTGTCGGCCCGCAAGCATTATAGAATCCAGGAAGACGCCTTGCGCCGCTCCCTGACCCTGGCCGAAGAGGCCGAACGGGTTTCGGAGGTGCGCTATACATCGGGCAAGACCGGCGTGCAGGATTGGCTGGACCAGCAGGAAACCCGCCGCTCGGCGGATCTTGCGCTGGCCAAAAACCGTTACAACCAGTTGAAGAATATGATGACCCTTTATCAGGCCCTGGGAGGCGATGGGACTGTGGCCGAGGAGCCGCAGCAAGAGTAGTTAACGCCTGTAGTGATGTGGCCGTATCAAATGGAATATGGGGACATAAATATATAAATTTCTACAGAAAGCCTGCAATATCGAGACTTCTTTTCTTGACGATACCCTCTTCGCGCGAGACATTTCCCCATAAAAAAGCCGGATTGCCATACGTTCAGGTAGCCCGGCCGTCTTTTTTCCAATTGGAAATGAAGACCCGTCATACTTTCGACACCCCTTTTCCTTGAAACGAACTGAATTTATTTCCCAATGAGCCTGGAACGTTATAGGCTTTAACGTATTGATATTACGTTAAATGTTTATGCCTAGACTTTGTTAATAATATCTGATAGTTATGCCCTCACGTGTTCAATATGAGCTTAGGGAGGGCAAAATGGAGAATCTGGTTCCCGATAATCTGACATTTTCAGAAGTCGGCCATCTGCCGATCATCAAAGACTTCGCCAAAAAGATTGAGCTGGTCGAGACACTGGACACCCTGGTTGACAGCGAAATGGAACTCTCACCGGGAGTCGCTATTCTGGCCATGGTGTTAGACACACTTTCGGGAAGAACCCCTTTGTACCGGATGGAAGAATTCTTTCAGGAGAAGGACACTGAATTGATGTTGGGTTGCGATGTCAAACCGGGACTTTTCTGTGACTACAATATTGGCCGTGTGCTGGACAAGATCTTCGACACCGGCACACAAAAGGTGTTCTCGCAGATCGCTCAAAAGGCCATTGGCGTGTTTGACGTCGATCCCCGTCGTTTACATTTCGATACCACCTCCATCAGTGTTTTCGGAGATTATGACTTTGTCGATCCACCACTTAAAATCACCTATGGTCACAGCAAGGACAAGCGTCCGGATCTGAAGCAGTTTATCGTTTCAATGCTGTGCGTGGATCGGAACATCCCCATCTTGGGGACCACCGAAGACGGCAACGCTTCGGATAAAACGTTGAACAACGAACTTTTAGGAGGCGTCTCAAAGCACATGGCCCGGCACGGGCTTAAACCGGGAGCCTTCGTATACGTAGCGGACTCGGCTTTTGTCACGCCGGACAATCTCGAAAAATCGAGAGATAAAAACGTAAAATTCCTGACCCGGCTGCCAGCCACCTACAAGGAGTGTAGCCGTGCCATCTCCGAGGCCGTTATCGCCGAGAATTGGATTGATTTTGGCGAACTCAATCAGACACCGGCTACGAAAAAGCGCCCTGCTGCGATTTACCGTGGATTTGAAACCACCGTAGAGCTCTATGGTGAAACCTACCGCGCCATCGTTGTGCACTCTTCCGCTCATGACAAACGTCGCCATAAGCGTATTGATCGATTGCTTGAGCAAAAACGCAAAGATCTGGAAACCCACGGCAAAAAGATTAACGCAGGTCCCTTTTATTGCCGGGCCGATGCCGAGGCTGCAGCAGAAAAGATCGGTAAAGCCACCCCAAACAGCTATCACAGACTACGGTATGAAATCAGGGAAAAGGCCAAATATCGCCGGGGAAGACCCGCCAAAGGAAAACCACGTACGCCCATCGGTTACGAATATCTTCTTGATGTCAAGATTGAAAAGGATACGGATGCAATCACTCCCTTGCGTCTTGAGGCCGGATGCTTTGTTTTATTAACCAACCTGTCCGGGACCAAGGAGCAGGTCCAATGGTCCGCCGTTACTCTTTTGGAGTTGTATAAGAACCAGAGCGGTATCGAACAAAACTTCGGATTCTTGAAAGACCCGGTAATCGTCAACTCCATCTTTTTGAAAAAGCCGAAACGTATCGAAGTGCTTGGTTTGATCCTTGTAATCGCACTTCTGATTTGGCGCTTGATGGAGCGCTGTATGCGTCAACATCTGGAAAGAACGAAAGGCGAAATCAGCGGCTGGAAAAATCGCCCGACCAAGCGACCGACCTCTTTCATGATGACGACGAAATTCTTAAGCATATTGGTAGCGAAATCAGGAAAACGAAGACAACTGGTCAGGCCGTTAAAGCCTGTTCAGCTGGAATTTTTACAGGCTATGGGGGTTGACCCGGAAGTATTTATCAAACCGTAAAGGCAAAAATTAATTGCACGTAAAACTATTAACAGGGGTGTCGAAAGTACAACCCGTGGTTTTCCGACTCCGATTCCTCGGGGTGTGGCTTTTTCTCGAAATGGTGGGTCACAAATACAAAAAGATACAGGATGCATTTTTACCCTTCCGAAAATTGCTTGCACTTTCTTGCTCAGTTATAGGATTTTTTTGCGATCTTTGGGGGAGAGTGATGAAAAAAAGGGGCACTTCGAAATGTGAATTTGCCGAAGAAAATTTGATGGGCTCGTAATTTGACAAAATTACCACAAGAGACTACAATGGTCACATCGACATCAAGACGAAGCCTTAAAATAAAGATAACGTGGGGAAGCGGTTATGACGAATCAAATTGGAATCAGGGAGGCCAAGATACACCTCAGCAAATACCTGAGGATGGTAAAGCAAGGCTGTGAAATAGTTATAACGGAACGCGGCCGGCCCATCGGAAGAATCGTTCCAATAGGAAACAATGAAATCCCTTTGGAAGACCGCATAAAGAAACTTGAAGATTCCGGAATTCTGGAGCCTGAGAAAAAGGGAACGGAAATTACACAGCCGATTCCCATTAAAGGAAACAAAACGGCCCAGGAGTATCTTCTGGAAGACAGAGAGGATCGGTGATGGTCATATATTGGGATGCATCCGCCATCCTGCCGCTCCTTATTGAAGACAGGCACAGCGAAAAAGCAATAAGGATTGAAAAGCAAAAGGGAATTCACTTTACTTCCACCCTTGGCATTGCCGAAACCTATGCGGTTTTGAAAAGGATGCATCATGAAAAGGTTCTGGAGGATATCCTGTATGAATCCGCCGTTGAGTCTTTTGAAAACAGTATTATCCGTAAAATCAACACACAACCGGATCGAACCATTGTCCGGGAGTTGTCTTCACAATATGTTTTAAAAGGAGCCGATCTCTGGCATCTGGCGGTGGTTAAAACAATTCAATCGGAGTTGCCCGAAGTTGCAATTCTCAGCTTCGATAAACAATTGACGACTGCTGCCGAAAAAGAAGGGATCGTTTTCCTTGAATATTAAAAGCTGCCTTCACATAAGGGTAGCCGCCATTCAGATAATTAGACGCGGGTCGATGCAAAATCGGCGGGATGATCCAATGGTTATGGCTGCAAAATCAGAGTGTTGCGGATTTAGAAGGTAATTACACTCATCAGGGACGATTACGCCGGGCACCCGAAGCACTGGGGATGATCCTGACGCAATCCAGCGATCACCAATAATCTTCGTGCTTTCAGGTGCCGGAGAGTTCGACCAGTCAGGATTGATGTGGTCAACCCTGCTGCTCAATGTCCCTGATTATTTGATCGATCGTATTTACCAGGGAGGGAATGTTGCCTCTGCAAACGTTGTGGATGGCTTCGGCATTCACATCAAAATAGTGGTGACTGATGATGTCTCGCAACCCCATTGCTTTCTTCCACTCGATTTGGGGATATTTGGAAAGCACTTGATTGCCCGTTATTTTGTCAAATATAAATGGCCTCGTTGTCGATTCGACGCTTCAAAAACGGATTCATCTTTTGCCGGTAGCTCACGATATCTACCGAGCAGTTAAACTTTTTCTCAAGATCCTGTTTGATTCCGATCAGATCAAACAAATCTTGCCGATCCAGTTCAACAACGATATCGATATCGCTTTGATCCGTTGACGTTCGCTTTGCCATGGAGCCAAAAATGCCGATTCGTCTGATCGGATATTTCCCGCCATTCTGAGCCTTGTATTGCTTCAAATTGGTTATAATGAATTCTATATTCATTTTAAGGATTCCAATCTCAAATGGCCTGCTTTTTGGCAAGCATACCATAAAGCTTTGAAACGTAAAATGGGAAAGGGGTCAAAACCTTGAAGTATGAATTTGCCGAAAGGTGGAGATAAAAATCTTTCGAGAAAACACGGCGAGGTTCTCGGCTGGCGCAGCATCGAGGCGTTGCCGCACAGATAGTCCAGCAGCAATTTTGGATTTGCGGAATTGGGGATTGAAAAACAACCGACGCCTCGCCGGAGAATCCCTCAATCCCTCAATCCCTCAATCCCTCAATCCCTTAATCCAAAATAAGTTCTTTTGTCGGTTAATTCCCGAAAGACCGCTCCGGCATCTCCATAGCCGCATCGCAGACGCCGGAAATAGCCGTCATCTTGCCCATGGTGGCAGGCAATAAAGTGTGGATGAAAAACTCGGCCACCCGGAGCTTGCCTTCGTAAAATGCGGCATGTTTGTTCTTCTCCGCCTTTTCCTTGCGGGCAGCCGGATCCAGGCTACCGGCATGCTTTTCCAGTCCGGGAACGGCGGCAACCGCCCGCCACAGGTGCATCCAGCCCATGACCACGTCCCCGGTCACCTCCAGCAGCGGCTGGGCAAAGGCGAAGGCCGTCATCACCTTCGGGCTCATGGCGGTGGTGCCCAGGTTAAAGGCTGTTTCGCCCAGCTTGTTGACCGCATTTTCCACGGTCAGGGCCATGGCTTCCAGTGCAGGAACAGCCTTGGCCGCTGCCACGGTCTTGTTTATCTCTTCCAACAGTGCCATGAAATACTGGCCCTTTTTCATACCCAGCTTGCGGCCCAGGAAATCCATGGCCTGGATGCCGTTGGTGCCTTCATAGATGCTGGTGATCTTGCTGTCTCTCAGGTACTGCTCCACGGGATACTCCATGGTGTAGCCATAGCCGCCAAAGGTCTGTACCGCCTGGGTGCACACCTCGAAGGCCTTGTCCGTGCAGTAGGCCTTGACCACCGGGGTGAGCAGTTCGATCAGCCCCTGCCAGCGCTCCCGCTCGGCGTCGTCGGCAGCAATGGCCTCGTGGTCGAAGCAGTTGCCCACATAGTAAACAAAGCTGCGCATGCCTTCTACGTAGGATTTCATCCACATGAGCATGCGCCGCACGTCCGGATGTTGGATGATGGGCACCGACTGCGCATCGGGATTCATCATCTCGAGCAGGTTCCTGCCCTGTTTGCGCTCCCGGGCGTAATTGAGGGCAAATGAAAAAGCGGCGCTGGCCATGGCAAAGCCCTGGATTCCCACACCCAGCCGGGCCTCGTTCATCATATGGAACATGGCCCGCATGCCCTTGTTCTCCTCGCCCAGCAGGATGCCGATGCACTGCCCCTTGCCCCCCAAGGTGAGCGAACAGGTGGCGCTGCCATGGATGCCCAGCTTCTCCTCGATGCCCGTGCAGACCACGTCGTTGGGCTCGCCCAGGCTACCGTCGGCATTGACCCGGATCTTGGGCACCAAAAACAGGGAAATGCCCTTGGTTCCGGCCGGCGCCCCTTCAATGCGCGCCAGGACCGGGTGGATGATGTTCTCGGTCAGGTCCTGCTCGCCTCCGGTGATGAAGATTTTGCTGCCGGTGATGGAATAGGTGCCGTCATCGTTTTTCTTGGCCGAGGTGGTCAGATTACCCACGTCGCTGCCGGCCTCGGGTTCGGTGAGCAGCATGGAGCCGCCCCACTGGCCGGCATACATCTTCCCGAGGTACAGTTTCTTCTGCTCGTCGGTGCCGAAAATTTCGACCAGTTTGCCGGCCCCGTGGCAGAGCCCCGGATACATACAAAAGGCGGTGTTGGCGCCGTTGAAGTATTCGTGAACCGCCGACGTAGCGGTGACCGGCAGCCCCTGGCCGCCCACTTCCGGATCGTCGGCCAGGGCAATCCACTCCCCTTCCCGGTAGAGTTCGAAAATCCTGCGGTAGGCCTCGGGCACCTTCACCGTGCCATTTTCGAAGAGGCAACCTTCGCGGTCTCCCGGAACGTTGGCGGGCAAGAGTTCCTTGACGGCCAGCGTGCGGGCCTCGGTGACGATCAGGTCCAGGGTCTTTTTGTTGAACTCCGCAAACCGATCATGCTCGATCAGCTTGTCCAACCCCAGCTGTTCATATAATACGAAATCTACGTCGCGTCGTTCCGCTAATTCCAATGCCATGGTTGTTTAGCTCCCATTTTTCATACCGGACAAACCGGAAATTACAAATAACAAGCACCAAATCTCAAATAAATTCCAAATGACAATATCCAAACTCACAAACAAGACCAGATTGCCATGGTTTGGGTATTGAGATTTGATTGGGATTTATTTGGAATTTGTTATTTGGGCATTGTAATTTCTAAGGGTCCCCAAATCCTAAATTCCTAAAATCCCTGAATTCCTCAATCCCAAAATTCCAAAATTACATAAGTTTAGAAATTATCTCCTTCATAATCTCCGTCGTCCCGCCCCCGATGGAAAGGATGCGGTTGTCCCGGTAAAGCCGCTCCACCAGATGGCCGCGCATGTATCCGTATCCGCCGAACAACTGCACCGCGTCGAAGGTCACCCGGTCGCTGACGCTGCAGGCGAAATTCTTGGCCATGGAGACCTCCTTGATCTGGTCGATGCCGGCGTCGATCTTTGCGGCCACCCGCCAGGTGTACTCTTTGGCCACTTCCACCAGGGTGGCCATATCCACCAGCTTGTGGCGGTTCACCTGGAATCCGGTCAGCGTTTTACCGAAAGCCTTGCGCTCCTTGGCGTAGGCCTGGGCCTCTTCCAAAGCCATCTGGGCGGTCATGTAAGCCATGATGGCCAGCGACAACCGCTCGCCCTGAAAATTCTCCATAATGGCGTAAAAGCCCTGGTTCTCTTCGCCGATCCGGTTGCTCACCGGGACCCGGCAGTCGTCGAAAAAGATTTCGGCGGTGTCCGATGCCCACCAGCCGGTCTTTTTAAGCGGAGAGGAGACCGAATAGCCCGGCGTGTCGGCTTCGATCACCAGCATGCTGATACCGTGGGCGCCGGGATCGCCGGTACGCACGGCACAGGTAATCTGGTCGGCCCGAGTACCGCTGGTGATAAAGGTCTTGCTGCCGTTGACGACGTAATGGTCGCCGTCGCGCACGGCCGTAGTGGCCAGATTGGAGACATCCGAACCGCCGCCGGGTTCGGTAATGGCCAGGGCGGCAATCCGGTCGCCGGCGAGCACCGGGTTGACGAATTTCTCTTTCTGCTCGTCTGTGCCCCGCCGGACAATGGGCGGCAGGGCGATGTTCAACGAACCCAGGCCGGCCACGAAGCCGCCGGAGCCCGAACGCATCAGTTCCTCGCTGGCGGCAATGGTGAAAAAGATATCGCCGGGGGTGCCGCCGCATTCGTCGGGATAGCCGATTCCCAGAATGCCCACCTCCCCGGCCTTCTTGTAAATCTCTTTGGGAAAGCTCCCCGCCTCCTCCCAGTCGTCGATGAAGGGTTTAACCTCCTTATCGATGAATTCCTTGACCGAGCGGCGCACCATGTCGTGGGCCTTGGTGAAATACTGCTGGCAGGAAGCCTTGGTTGAATATTCCATGCTCATGGGTGATTACTCCGTTACAATGGTGGTAAAAGGCAAATCACAGAAGTTGCCGATCGAAAAAACCAAATTCTAATCACCAAATCCCAAATAAATTCCAAATTTCAATGCTCAAATTTCAAACGGCACCAAAGCCGGTGGTTTGGAATTTTGATATTGTTATTTGTTTGTTATTTGTCATTTGGGATTTGGTATTTTTTTGGAAATATCCGGGATTATATTACTCGTTTTCTCAATCACGAAGACTGAGGAGGCATAACGAGAGCTTTTCCTTCAGCCACCAGCTTCCCATCCTGATTGGTCCAGGTCAGGGACATGCGCGCCCACTTGCGGTCTTCCAGTTTCTCGATGATCTCGCCCACGCAGGTGATGGTATCGCCGAAGTAGGTGGGGGCCTTGAAGCGGGTGGTGATCTCCAGGGCCACGGTGCCCAACCCCGGCAGCTTCATACCCAGCACCGGAGCGCACAGGCACTGGGGCAGGGCCCCATGGGCAATGCGGGTGCCGAAAGGCGTCTTCTTGGCGAACTCCTCGTTCATGTGCATGGGGTTGAAATCCCCCGAAATACCGGCAAACAGGTAGACATCCGTTTCGGTGATGGTCTTGGTGAACGAGGCGGTCATGCCGATCTCCAGTTCATCGTAGGTGTAGCCCATCTTGACGGAGTCCTGCACCTCCGGCCGGAAATGGTCGATGTCCATAATGGTGGACGTGGTCTTTTTGGCGAACACCGCCTTGACCCGCAGCCCTTTTTTCATCTGGCTGACGGGAATCCCCTTGACGATGTGAACCAGGGGGGTGTCGGCGCCGTCCAACTGAACCAGGGCCTGGATGTAAGGCGGGTCAAAGGGCTGGTGAGGCTCCTTGTAGCGGATCACGGTAAACCCGGTCACCGTTCCCGTATTTTTCACATCCACCCAATTGTCGGAAATATCGACGAAACATTGCTCGCAGGTGGAACGGGGCGGCACGAACACTTTGCCGCAGCTTTCACATTTGAGCCCCATGATCTTTTTCTGATCCCTGATGGTGGTGATGAAGCGGCTGCCCGTCAGACCGGCAAAGTACTGATAGGGAAGGGCCAGTTTGCCTTCCACCACGAAGCTGTCTGCGTATTTATCGTCCATGTTGTCTCCTTTTTACTCGACAATCTCAAAATACTTGATATCCGTAATGGCCCCGATGCGCTTTTCGTTCCATACCGGGCGCACCCGCACTCCGCGCTTGACCTTGGAAAAGTCGTCGGCCACCAGTTCGTGCCACAGGGTTTCGTGCCCCTTGCAGCCGTCCAGGAGAAAATGGGCGGAGATATAGGGCGTTTCCCGGCTCTCGCCGGTGAGCGGATCCGGGCTGGCATAGTAGGTGATGTCCGGTGTGGCGATAATGCCGCCGGGACCGACTTCCACCCATTCTTCCGCACGGACCTTGCACTCGGCGCAAACTTCCCGGGGAGGAAGCTGAAGCCGTCCGCATTCAGGGCACTTGTTGGCCAGGATTTTCTTCTCTTTGAAGGCCTTGAGAAATTTTCCCATCACGGGGCCGGTGGCAAAACGCTGGGGAATGGAGAGGATCTGGTTGAGCCGCAGCAGTTCTTCCTTCTCCTCCTCCTGGGCAGCGGGACCCGGCGGCGTGTATTTTTTGAAAAACTTCGTCGCCTGGGTCAAAAGGCCCATATCGCCTTCCACTTTTAGCCGACCGGAGGTAAAGGCCGTCATGCCGTCCAGCTTGCCCAGCGTGATGGCGATCCAGTCCTTGGCGCTGCAAGTGGTGGTCACGGCAGGATCGTGCAATCCCTCTTTGACCTTCACGTCGCCGTCGGCCACGCACACGGTCCACTCGCCGCCGCCCGAACCGGTGATGATATATCCGTAGTTGGCGGTGATTCCGGCCACTCCCTCGGGATTGACCCGGCTCTCCATGGTGCCGAAAATATCGTCCACCGTCACCTCGGGCGCCACCTGCGGGGGCGTGTACTTCTTGAAGAACTTCGTTGCCTGGGTCAAAAGGCCCATGTCGCCTTCGACCTTCAACTTGCCGGACGTAAAGGCCGTCATACCGTCCAGCTTGCCCAAGGTGATGGCAATCCAGTCCTTGGCCGCGCAGGTGGTCGTCACTGCAGGGTCGTGCAGCCCTTCCTTGACCTTCACGTCGCCGTCGGCCACGCACACGGTCCACTCGCCGCCGCCCGAACCGGTGATGATATATCCGTAGTTGGCCGTGACCCCGGCCACCCCCTCGGGATTGACCCGGCTCTCCATGGTGCCGAAGATATCGTCCACCGTCACTTCGGGAGCCGCTGCCGGAGGCTGGTATTTGTTGAAGAAGCTGGCCGCCTTGACCAGCAGGCCCATGTCCCCTTCCACCTTGAGCTTGCCCGAGGAAAAGGCCGTCATGCCGTCCAGCTTGCCCAAGGTGATGGCGATCCAGTCCTTGGCCGCGCAGGTAGTCGTTACCGCCGGATCATGCAGCCCTTCTTTGACCTTCACGTCGCCGTCGGCCACGCACACGGTCCACTCGCCGCCGCCGGAGCCGGTGATGATGTAACCGTAGTTGGCATTGACGCCGGCCACCCCCTCGGGATTGACCCGGCTCTCCATGGTGCCGAAGATATCGTCCACGGTTACCTGGGGGCCCTGGGCTTTTTTCGGCCTGGGCGTCAGTCCCCACTGGCGCAGCTCTTTTTTGAGCACCTTGCCGATGGGGCTGCGGGGAAAATCGTCCTCCAGGATCTCGACGTATTTGGGAACCTTGAACTTGGCCAGGTTCTTTTTGCAGAAGTCGATCACCTCTTCTTCGGTGAGTTCGTCGTCCAGCGGAATGACGAACACCTTGACCTCCTCACCCATGGTCTCGTCCGGCACTCCCACCGTGGCCGCTTCCTGGATCATGGGATGGGTGGCCAGCAGGTTGTCGATCTCCTTGGGGTAGATGTTCTCGCCGCCGCGAATGATCATGTCTTTAATGCGGTCAACGATAAAGATATAGCCGTCTTCGTCCATGACTCCCACATCGCCGGTGTGCAAGTAGCCGTCGGCAAGGGTTTCGGTGGTCTCTTCGGGCCGGTTGAAATAACCCTTCATGACCACGTCGCCGCCGATGCAGATTTCGCCGGCCTCGCCGCGGGGGCACTCACTGCCGTCTTCGCCCAGAATCTTGACCTCCTGACCGGGCAGCGGCACGCCGATGGAGCCCACTTTTCTCACCCCGTCACGGGGATTGATGGTGCTCACGCAGGTGGCCTCGGTGAGCCCGTACCCTTCGACGATGGGAATGTTGAAGGTGTCCTGAAAATTCTTCATGGTCTCTTCGGTCAGCGGCGCGGCGCCGCAGATACCGAACTGCAGGCTGCTCAGATCGTACTTCTGGCGGGTGGGATCCGAAAGCAGGATCTGGTACACCGCGGGAACCGCCGACCAGAAGTTGACCTTGTAGCGGTCCACCACTTCCCAAAATTCGCTGGCGGAAAACTGACGGCGCAAAACGATCTGCAGGCCAATGCCCAGGGCAAACGTGCACGAAATCATGGCATTGACGTGGAACAGGGGCAGGAAGATCAAGGCGGTCATGTTCTCTTCCAGGTTGAGCGCCCGGGTGATCCCGTCCACGTCGGCCAGGACGTTCTTATGGGACAGCAGCACGCCTTTGGGGTTTCCGGTGGTGCCGGAGGTGTAGAAAATGTAGGCCGTATCCTCGGCGTCGCCGTCGCACACGACCGGCGTGTCGTCGCCTTCGGCCAGCAAACCGGCGAGGTCGATGTGCTCGGGACGCGGATTGTCGCTCACCTCGATGATCTTCTCCAGGTGGGGGCAATTGGCCTTGATCTCGTCCAGGATGGGCAGATACTGGTCTTCGATGATCAGCCCACGGCCCTTGGAGTCGTTGAGCAGGTACTCCACCTCGGGGGCCTTCCACCATCCATTGACCGGTCCGGCAACGGCGCCGATCTTCTGGATGGCGAAGTAGGCCATCAGGGTCTGGGGGCTGTTCTGCACGAGCACATGAATAAAATCGCCTTTTTCGAATCCCTGGCGTTTCAAGGCATTGGCCAGGATGTTGACCTGCCTGCCGAATTCGCCATACGTAACGGTCTGGTCATAAAACTGGAGATAGGGAAGGTCCGTGAAGCGCTCCACGGCCGTATCCAGATAGGTGCCCAGGTTCATGATAAGGTTCCTCCAAATGAGTAATCTTTAATTAATCGCGACCCAAGGCCGCTGTGACAGTCGGTTTCCTGTCTTCCGTCTTCTCTCATCCATCGTCCATCATCCGTCTTCCGACCTCCGTCTTCACCAGGGCACTTCCCGCGTCAACAGGGTCAGAACGGTCCACATGGTGCCGCCGAAACCGGAGGCCAGTGCCTGGTTGACGGTCTTGGGCACCTGGTGGCCGCCGGCCCGGCCCATGACCTGAAGGGCCGCCTCGGCCACGCGCACCATGGCGGTGGCACCGATGGGATTGGAGGCGGTGACGCCGCCGGAGGGGTTGACCGGAAAGGCACCGTCTATGGCGATCTCGTCGTTTTCAATCATTTTCAGGTGTTCGTCGCCTTCCAACAGGAGAAATTCGCGCAGCCAGTCCGAGCCCCACCAACTGGAAGGATCGTACATTTCGAACAGGTCGATCTCCTTTCTGGGGTCGGTGATGCCGCAGCGTTCGAACAGCTTTTGGGCCGCAAAGCGATGGGTGCTGAGCACCGGGGCATCGCCGAAGATGCAGAACATCTCTTCGCGGTGGGCCGTGACGTGGTCCTTGATCCATGCGGGCTGGTCGCACAGGGCCTTGGCCTTTTCCTCGCAGGCGAAGATCATGACGCAGGCGCCGTCGCTCTGGGAGCACATGTGAATCATACGCAGTTCACCCACCAGGGCGGGAGAATTGACCGCCAGATCCTCGGCCTGGTCAAACTCGAGTCCCAACCGGCGGTGGGCCTTCTCGTTTTTCATGGCGTGTTTGTCCATGAGAATACGGTACTTCATGGCCACCTTTTTGGCGCGCTCTTCACCGAATTCATCGATCATCTGGGCCGCGGTCATGCCGGTGAGGGCACCGGTCTGCAGCTGGCGGCCCCACAACGGATCGGCCATGTTGGTGATTCCGCCGGTGGTGTGGCCTTCCTGAAGCTTTTCGAACCCGATGGCCAATACGATATCGTGAAGGCCCGAAGCCACCAGATGATCGGCCGCGCACACCAGAGTGGCTCCGGTGGTTCCGCCGGTGGTCACCCGCAGGCTCTCTTTGCCGAAGGCGCCGGAGCCCAGGGTGTGCCACAGATCCGGCTGATGCACCATTTCGAACAGCTCCATGTTTCCATGGACGATGCAGTCCACGTCATCCAGGGTGATCCCTGCATTTTCCAGTGCTTCGGCCACCGCTTCATGGATCATTTCCGGCTGGTTGACCTCTTCTCGGTGACTGGAGTAAACCGATTGTCCGACGCCGATAATGCCGACATTTCTGTTTTTCTGCATGGTTTCCTCCTTTAATCCCGTGCCAGGGTGACGACTGAATGAAACTGTCCCGCCGGCCCCATCACGCCGTGGGCCAGGGCCGTAGCGGCATTGTTGACCTGATGCCCATTGGCTTTGCCCATGAGCTGCAGGGAGGCTTCCGCCGCCCGAACGAGTCCGCCCAGAATCAGGGGACTGCCGGCCAGGCTTCCTCCGGAAGGATTGATTACCGCTTTGCCCGCGGTCCCGGCGCTGGCGGCCAGACCGCCCGTGCCTCCGTCGCAGATTCCAAGGCCTTCGAGCCACATGGGCTGCTGGTAAGCGTAAAAATCAGATACCTCCACCACGTCGAAGGCGGTTTTGGGATCGTCGATGCCGGCGCGCCCGTATGCGCGTTTGGCGGCCTGCTTCAGGGCGAAATTGGAAGACAGGTCCCGGTCGCCCAAAAAGAAGGAATCCATGCAGTTGCCCACCCCGGTGATCCAGACCGGCGTGTCGGTGAAGTCTTTCACGCGGTCTTCGGCCACCAGCAGCATCCCGACGGCACCGTCGGAAACCGGGTAGGCGTGCAGCTCACGGATCGGATCGGCCAGCATGGGCGATGCCAGCACCTGGTCGGCCGTTACCGCCGCTGCCGTCGGCAGCCGGTCGTTCTTCAACGCGTTGGCGCGGCAGCGAACCACGACCTCGGCCAACTGCTCCTCGGTGATGCCGGCCTTGTCTGCATAGGCCTGGGCCTGCAGCCCGGCGGCAGCGCAGAAATCCAGCCCCACCGGTCTAGTGTAAAAAGGATCAAAGGCCACATGGGTGACCATGTTGCGGCTGGCACACTGAGATTCCTTGCAATGGCCGATGATCAGCACCACATCCTCGTGTCCCGACTGAATGGCGGCCATGCCGTAATAAAGGGCCTGGATGCCTTCCTGGGCGATCTTCTCTTCGCATCCGAAATGGGCGCCGAGGACATCGGTCATACCGTTGTCTGAAATGGTTCGGGCGTCGAAAATGTCGTCCGAAACGTTGATGGACATGCCGATGCCCTTGCCGGGTGAGAAGTCAACGCCGGTCTGCTCCTGGAGCGATTCGAGCACTTCCAGGGCCATACCCTGGAAACGTTCGTACCATTTGTCCGGTTCATAGGTGGTTTGTGCCACCGCACAAATGCCAACTCGTCTTGCCATGGCAGCGATCCTCCTTGATCATTAGGGGATTGTGAAATTGGGATTCGAAAATTCAAAGCCGGCTGTCGGCCGACAAGGCTTGACCGATCGAATCCTTTAACGCTTCTTTTCTCTATTGGTGATTAAACGAAACTATGTGAGAAGTTTTCTTGGATGGGTTGCGACACCGGCATCCAGTCGGCTTCTTTGCTCTCGATCTTCCGGCTTACGCGGCTGACGACGATGGGTCAGCCGGCATAACAGTTCCAGAATGCGTTGTTCTTGATCGCCCGGATAATGCTGTCTTTATCCCTGGCGCAGTCCATTTCCACCCAGGCCCGCCCGCATCCCTGCCGGGTATGGGAATCGTCGGTGGCCACTTTGGGAAAAGGAATCGCGTCGATCTCGTATTCCGGGGTTCGAAATCCCTTGGTGGTGACTTCCACCGCATCGATGGGCAGCCGCTCGGCCACTGCGTTGATACGATCGATCGCCTTGGCCAGGGGGAGGTCCAGTTCCGCCGGGTGGTTGAAAATGTGCAGCGTTTCCCGGTCGCCGTCGATGCGATTGACATGCAGGTAGCCCTTTTCGAATACGGTCAATTCCAGCCCGGTGAACACGATCAGATCGGTTTTCAGGTGCCGCACCTTATCGTAGCAGCCGTTGCGCATCAGGTAATCGTGATCGGTCAGGGCGATGAAATCGAACCCCAGCGCCGTATAGGCCGCCACGACCTGCTTGATGGACAGGTTGCCGTCGGAACAGGTGGTGTGGACATGCAGGGCGCCTTTCAGATGCATAAGTCTTTACCGAAAAAGCCTTTCGATACCGCCGATAATGAAATCCACGGCATCCTGCCCGATAACCGTCAAGTCGTCGGAGCGGTCCTGCCAGATCAGGTACTGATAGGCGATGCGTTCGAACATGCCCATGATGCTGGTGGCCATCACCTCGGCCGACAATTCGCTCTGGAACCGGGCTCCCTGATTGTCACACACCCGGATCAGGGCCTGGCGGACATCATCGATCAGCTTGTCGAAAATCTTCTTTCGATGGGCTTCCACCAGTTCGCTCTGCCCCACCGATTCCCGGAAAAAAATGGCGATGCTTTCCGGATAGTGGGGGCAGAACTCGGCGAAAAAGATCCGCCCGGCCTCGCGAATGCCTTCCATCGAAATGTCCGCGCTTTTAAAAGCCGCACCCAGCATGTTGCGCAGATCGAAGCCGATCTGGCTGAGCAGTTTAACCAGCAGGTCTTCCTTGTTCTTGAAGTAGAAGTAGAGCGTGCCGACGGATACTTCGGCCGAATCGGCGATCTTTTCCATGCTGGCCTTGTGATACCCTTCGCCGGCGAACAAGGACTGGGCTGCACCCAGGATGGTCTCCAGACGCTGCTCCCGCTCGCGCTGCCTGCGCAGGGCGCTTTTGGACAATGGCGCCCCGTTCTCCTGTTTTGCCTTCTTAGCTTTCATCTCCTCTCCGGAATCGGGTTGAAGTTCGACAGTGTTTCCATGGCAACCGCTGCCCGGTACTGCCGGTGTCGCATCGCCTGTTTATCGAAAAACCGGCTCCGACACAAACCCTTTTCTTCGGATCCGGATCACGGTTTCATTCAAGCAGCACTAAAGTCTGCCCAGGGCCGCATCGCCGATCTTGACCCGGGCGATTTCCGTGGAAACACCGGCAATCTGTCCGTATTTGGCGCAACGGTAGCTTCGCTCCGCCTTGCCGCCGGCCAGGTAACCGTCCTTGGACTGAACCTGGAGCGACTTGCCGGCTACGACCTCCGCCGACTCGGTGCAGAAAACCTTGGCACACAGGGTCAGCAACCCGGCCTCTTTGGGATTGTCGTCGACCATCCAGGCAGATCGATAGGCATACAACTGGGCGGTCTGGTAGAGCGTCAGCATTTCCGAAAGCTTGAACCCCACTTCCTGGTAAGCAATGATCGGCTTGCCGCCGGACCGGTGCTGTTTGGCATAATCCCTTGCCGTTATATAGCTTGCCTGCATGAGGCCCAGCGAGGACGCGATGAGAATCTGATTCTCCCAGAGTTTCAGCTGCTCCAAAAAGGGTGCCACGTCAAAAGGGCCGAGGACCTGATCCGCCGGCACCTTGCAGCCATCCAGATCCAGGCCGCTGATCGCCAGCCCGTCATAGCCCATGGTTCGCTGGCGTTCGGTCAACGTCAGCCCGGGGGCGTCTTTTTCGATGAGAAAAACGGCCGCCTTTTCGTCCAGCATGCCGACGACGGCAAACCAGTCTGCCAGCGGCCCGTTGATCACCAGACTTTTGGTTCCGCTGACCCGCACGGCATCGCCTTCACGGGTAGCCATTGTCGCCAGCGGGTCGTTTTCCACGTTGATGCTCTCTTCGGACAGGGCCACGGCGCCCACGGTTTTTCCGGCGGCCAGGGCCGAAAGGATGTCCGCGCCTTTGCCGGCCTTTTGGCCAAGCGCCACCACCCGGCCGAACATGCGTGTACTCATCTCCACGGCCAGAAAAAGAGAAGGCGAGATCCCCGACAACTGCTCCATGGCCGCCATGAGGGGCAGGGTCCCGGAAACCGGGGCATCTTCTGCGTTCAGACCCAATTTCAAATAACCTGTGGGAGCCAGCGCCGTAAGTGCCCCGGCCAGATTGTCACGAACCGTATCGAGATCGCCGGATTCGAAATCCCGGTTTTCCGCTGCCGTTTCCATCGCCTTTGTAACTTCAGAGAAAAAGTTTTTCTCTTCATCGGTAAAATCAAAATTCATGTTTTTCTCCTACGATCCGACTGAAGAAAGGTTTAATTTCCGAATCCCGAAAGCGTTCATTTATACAAAACAGGGCTAAATCAATTTCGAAATGATCATTTTCTGGATCTCGGAGGTGCCGCCGCCAATGGGTGCCAGCCGGGTATCCCGGAAGATTCGTTCGACGTCGAACTCGTGGGTGTAGCCGTAGCCGCCGTGCAGGGTGACGGCATCGTTGGTTACCGCCAGGCTCCAATCGCCGATATACAGTTTGGCAATGGCTGCTTCGAGATGGTTGAGGGGACGCCCCTGATCCTTGCACCAGGCGATGCGGTAGACCAATGTGCGGGCCGCCTCGCCGAAAATGCGCATGTCGGCCAGTTTGTGCTTGATGGCCTGGAACTTGCCGATGGGCCGACCGAACTGGACGCGGCCCTTGGCGTAGTCGGAGCATTTCTTCAGCATGTAATTGGTAACGCCCACGAACGGCGCCAACAGGGCGCTGCGATCCCACTCCACGGTCTGCATGGCGTAGAGAAAGCCTTCGCCCTCTTTTCCCAGCAGGTTCTCTGCCGGGATCTCGCAGTTGCTGAACACCAGTTCGCTGGTCTGGGAGGTGCGCACCCCCATCTTGATCAGGGGCCGCCCCGGTGTAAAACCGGGCGTGCCCTTTTCCACGATGAAGGCGCTGATGCCGGCGTGGGCCTGGTCCGGGTCGGTCTTGGCGTAGACCACGGCCACGTCGGCGATGGGACCGTTGGTGATCCACATTTTGGTGCCATTAAGAACGTAGCTGTCGCCGCGCTTTTCCGCCGTGGTGGTCATGGAAGCCACGTCGGAACCGGCATCGGGCTCGGACAATCCCATACAGCCGATCCACTCTCCGGAAGCCAGCTTGGGGATGTACTTGCGGCGCTGCTCCTCGGTGCCGTTGCGGAAAAGGGTGTCCGCACATAAAAAGGTATGGGCACCGTAAGCCAGAGTCAGACCGCCGTCCACCCCGGCTTCGCCCAGGGCCTCGCCGGCCAGTACCGTCGTAACCACGTCGGCGCCTTCTCCACCGTACTCCGTGGGAAAGTGAAGCCCCAACAGGCCGAATTCCCCCATTTTGCGAAACGATTCGAAATCGAAAGCCTCTTTGAGGTCATGCTCCTGTACCCGGGGGACGATCTCTTTTTTGGCGAACCGGATGACCTCTTTCTTGAACATGAGCTGCTCTTTGGTAAATGCAAAATCCATAGTCTCTTTCCCCTCCCCCCAACCGGCGAATCGCCGTTTGGAGACCGTCGCAACTGGCGCTTAAGTTGAAGTTAATTATAAATTCGAATCTTGTTCAACCTTTGAATCCACCCATTAATTGATCCGTACCTCCTTGTCAAGCCATATTTGAAGTTAATTATAAATTCGAATCTTGTTCAAATTACGAATTTAGGCTGCCCTTGCCGGAACAGCTCGTACCTATACCGGATAACTGTCTGCATTTAATATAAATGAACACCATTCGTCTTGTGGACAAAACAAAACGCTGAATGGCGGCCAGAACAAAATATGGTTTCATTTTTTGATGAAAATAAAAATTTACTTGCATTTTGCAATCAAATCCGTCAGGTTTTCTTCAAACCCTGACCGACAATCTTGATTTGCCCTGCCATCGACAGGAAAACCATGCTGGGATCCATTCCCCGAGAGCAACTGGACGAAATCCTATTCGGCGCCCTGCAGGCCATCTATCGCTTCGAACGCGCGAAGGTCGAGCGGTTCGGCCTGACCTATGAGCAGATTTACCTTTTGCAGTTCCTCAGGCGACAGGGACCGGCAGCCATGGGCGATATCGCGGCCGAAATGAAAATCCCGGTGAGTACGGCCACCCGATTGATCGACCGCATGGAAAAGCGCCGCCTGTTGCAACGGCGCCGGAGCCGCGGCGACAAACGCAGCCGTATCGTGCAGATCGCAGCCGAAGGAGAAAATCTCGTGCGGGCGGTGGAAGAACACACCTTTGCATTGCTCCTGTCCAACCTGGAAAATCACGCGGATATCGATATCGAGGGAGTCATTCGGACAGCCCGACAGTTGAAAGAAATCCTCGATACGCAAGACGCCCAATCGAAAAAGGAAAAGTAAGATGAAACTGAATGCAAAATTGGCTGTAGTGACCGGGGCTGCCATGGGGATGGGCAAATGTGTCAGTCGACTGCTTCTTGAGGCCGGGTGCCAGGTGGCCCTGGTGGACGTCAATGCCGACGCCCTTTCGGCCACAGCCGACGAATTATCCGCCCTGGGCGTCTGCCGGCCTTACACCTGCGACATCTCCGAGCGCAAGGCCGTCTATGCGCTGGCGCACACCATCAAAAATGAAATGGGCCCGGTTTCCATCCTGGTGAACAACGCCGGCATCGTAAAGGCCGCGCCGCTGGACGAACTGCCGGACGAAACCATCGAAAAAATCCTGACCGTCAACCTGACGGCCCAGTTCTGGACCTGCAAGGCCTTTCTGCCGGATATGGTCGCACAGAACAGCGGCCATGTGGTCAACATCGCCTCGGCCGGCGGCATTCTGGCGCTGCCCAACCTTTCGGCATACTGCGCCAGCAAATTCGGCGTGGTGGGCTTTACCGATGCCCTTCGCCAGGAGATGAAAAAACGCAAATGCAACGTCGGTTTTACTGTGGTCTGTCCCAACACCGTCGGGACCGGCATGTTCGCCGGTTCGAAAATGGTGGCCGGCACGCGCCTTCTGGACCCCGAGGCGGTGGCCGCCAAAATCGTGGCCGGCATCCGCAAAAACAGCGCCATGGTGGCCGTTCCGTCCGTGCCGGTGAAAATTCTCACGCCCCTGACCAAGGTGCTGCTTCCGATATCTGCCATGGACCGCCTCAACCAGGTGCTGGGCATGTGGCGGGCCAACGACACCTGGACGGGAAGGGATCCAGACGCGTCAAACCCGACCGACGTCCCCCGCAAGAAAGGGTTTGCATGGATGAAACGGGCGGCCCAGGTACTGGCTGTCCTGATTGTTCTCAATCTGTTGGTCACCGGAATCAACATCCTGCAAAACGGGATCGGTGGCTGGGATGGCCGTTCCGTGGAGCAAATCCTCGGTGTTCCGCCTGAGCGGGCCACCCTGGCGGATATCGAACGATTACCGAAATCCGAGGTGATGCAGCTTTTTCATGCCGCCACGCCGCCGACCCTGTCCGATCTTCAGGGCGAATACCGGGCCAAAAACCTGGCCGTGGGCATCATGGCCCCGGCCGCCGACTTTTACACCCAACACTTTTTCGGCCCGGGACGCTGGCTGGGCAAGGGTTTTACGGCCGAAGCCGCCCAAAACGGGCAGGGGTACAACCTCTTCCAGGAGACGGAAGGAGACGGCACCATCTGGCGCACCCGCCGCATGAAGACAGCCCTGGGCACCTCCGTTTTCGACCGCAAAGAGAGCTTCAAGCTGGACTACAGCGTTTACAACAAAGGACCGGTCCACGGCATGCGCGACGAACTGCGCAAAATCAACCCTACCCTTTTTATCGGTATGGGATACATGACCATCGGCGGCGGATCCATCAACCCGGGACCGTTCGTAGTTTACGGAAATCCCTCACCCTGGGTGGGGCCCAGCGATTGACACCCCCTGCCAGCCGGTAAACGGCCGGACTGCCATTTCAAACTCTCAAAAATCACCACCACCCGCTCAGCGGGTGGTTTAAATGGTTCCAATTTTTCGGCACACCGGCTGCCGCTGGCTATTGAACCAAGTTCAACAATTACTTGCAATTCACGCACTGCCTTGCTTGACAAGGCTCCGGCCCTATACTAACAGATTACCACTTACCCCTCACTTGCCACTGTCAGCCGTCGTTTCGGTGGGTTCGGCGATTGCCGACAGATCACGCCCGCAGGCGTACATGCAAAGATGATTCAGCGCTGTGAATCTTACCGCAGGGCTGCTCATCGCGATGCGCAACCGGCAGTGGCACCATTTTTTATCACACGGGAGAATGGAGCCATGGCGCAGCAGATCGCAGACCGCAGGGACATCGACTTTGTCCTCTACGAACAACTGGATGTCACGCAACTGTTTAAAACCCGAAAGCACCGCGACCTGAACAAAAAAATGGTGGACATGGTGGTGACTGAAGCCCGGGCCTTCGGCATCAAGGAAGTGCTGCCCACCCATGCCGAGGGAGACAAGGTCGGCGTCCGCTTCGAAAACGGCAAGGTCGTCGTTCCGGAGTGCTACCGGCGGCCCTATCAGTTGATGGTCGAAAACGAGTGGACCTCCCTTACCGAAGATCCAGCCGTGGGCGGCCAGGGGCTGCCCCACATGGTCATGCGTGCCGCTGGCGAATACTTTATCGGGGCCAACTACGCCATGGTGATTTACGCCATGGAAGGCCACGGCACCGGCAAGATGATCGAACTGTTCGGCACCGAGAAGCAAAAAGAGCTGTTTCTGGAAAAACTCTACACGGCCCAGTGGGGCGGGACCATGGACCTCACCGAACCGCAGGCCGGGTCCGACGTGGGCGCCCTGATCACATCGGCCAAGCCCCTGGACGACGGCACCTACGCCATTACCGGCAACAAAATCTACATTACCAACGGCGAGCACGATCTCACCGAGAACATCATCCACCCGGTCCTGGCGCGCATCGAGGGTGCGCCGGCCGGCACCAAGGGCATCTCCATTTTCATCGTACCCAAAATCTGGGTCAACGAGGACGGCAGCTTCGGCGAACCCAACGATATCGTCTGCACGGGCACGGAAGAGAAGATGGGCCTGCACGGCAGCGCAACCTGCTCCATGTCCATGGGGAGCAAGGGTATCTGCCGCGGCCTGCTGCTGGGAGAAGCAAACGCCGGCATGAAAATCATGTTCCACATGATGAACGAGGCCCGCCTGGATGTCGGCTTCATGGGCTTTTGCAATGCCACGGCGGCATTCATGCACGCGGTCAACTTCGCCAGGGAACGCATTCAGGGGCGGGATCTGGCCGACGGCAAAAATGCCGAAGCACCCTCGGTGCCCATTATCCGCCATCCCGATGTGCGGCGTATGCTGCTCTGGATGAAAGCCCATGTGGAGGGGATGAGAAGTTTTGTCTACTATGTGGCCCGCTGCTTCGATTTGGCCGAATGCTCGGCCGATGAAAGCGAAAGAGCGCGCAACGAAGATCTCATCGCCCTGCTTACCCCGCTGATCAAAGCCTACGGCGCCGGACGCGGCTTCGAAGTCTGCATCGAGGCCATGCAGGTACACGGCGGCTGCGGGTACACCATGGACTACCCGGTCGAGCAGCTGGCCCGGGATTGCAAAATCGCCTCGATCTTCGAAGGCACCGACGGCATCCAGGCCATGGATCTGCTGGGCCGCAAGCTGGGCATGAAAAAAGGCGCCGTGTTCATGGATTTTCTCGGGGAGATCAAGGCCATCGTCGAACAGGCCAAGGCCATGGATGCGCTCAGCCCCCTGGCGACGGCGTTGGAAGCCGCCGTTGACCAGCTAGGTGAAACGGCCTTGTCCATCGGAAAGCAGGCCATGAGCCCCGAATTCAAGACTGCCTTTGCCTCCGCCCATCCTTTCATGATGGCCATGGGCGACGTGATCATGGGCTGGATGCTGCTCTGGCGGGCTGTGATCGCAGCCCCCAAGCTGGACAAGATCGTCGGCGATGCAGCGGGTGAGGAAAGACAGGCCATCCTCGAAAAAGACAAAAACGCGGCCTTCTATGATGGCCAGATTCAGACGGCCCGTTATTTCATCCGTTCCGTACTGCCGGTTGCGTTGGGACGGCTTGCCGCGGTCCGGGCTGCCGACGACGCTGCCCTGCAGATCAGCGAGAGAGGATTCGGAGGACTGTAGCCGTTTTTCTGGCTGCTGGATTCTGAATTCTATTGGGAAAAAAATAAATCATCGAGTTTATCAGTAGTTGTCGACCAACATTAACAAAACCAGGAGAAACACATGAAAGATGTCGTTATCGTATCCGCCTGCCGGACGGCCATTGGGGCCTTCGGTGGCACCCTCAGAGATACCAATGCCGCCGTTATCGGCAGCGTCACCATGAAGGAAGCCATCAAACGCGCCGGCATCGATCCGGCCATCATCGACGATGTACGCTTCGGCTGCTGCATGGAGCCGGCCGACGCCCTCAACGTCACCCGCGTATGCGCCCTTCTGGCCGGCATCCCCGATTCGATCACCGCCGTTACCATCAACCGGGTGTGCATCTCCGGCATGGAGGCCGTGCTCTCCGGCATGGCCATGATCCAGGCGGGCATGGCCGACGTCATTCTGGCCGGCGGCGTGGAGCATATGAGCGGCGTGGCCTACCAGGTGCCCAACGCCCGCTGGGGCTGCCGGCTCCAGGACCACGTCTTTGTGGACGCCATGATCCATGGCCTGCATTGCGGCTCGCACATCATCCCCCATCCGGAAGACGGCCCCGTGGACGAAACCCAGCCGCCGTTGAGCATGTTCGTGGGCAAACCCTATATCATGGGCCAGACGGCCGAATTCATCGCCCAGTACAAGGACATCTCCCGCCAGGAGATGGACGAAGTCGCCCTGAAAAGCCAGAACAACGCCGAGCGGGCCAACGACGACGGCTCCTTTGCCGATGAAATCGTCCCCATGGAAATTCCGCGGCGCAAGAAAGATCCGCTGATCTTCGCCCGTGACGAACATTTTCGCCCCGGCCTGACCATGGAGCAGTTGGAGAAGCTGCCCCCGGCTTTCGTTCCCAAAATCGGCAAGGTCACTGCCGGCAACTCGTCGGGTATCAACGACGGCTCGGCCGCCATGGTGATCATGTCCGCCGACAAGGCCAAAGAATTGGGATTAAAGCCCCTGGCGCGCATCGTCGCCACCGGCCGCGGGGCCTGCCACCCGTCGGTCATGGGCCTCTCCCCGGTGCCGGCCGTGGAAAATCTGCTGGCGCGCCACAACATGACCATCAGCGATTTCGACCTGGTGGAACTGAACGAAGCCTTCGCCGCCCAGTACATCGGCTGCGAACGGGATTTAGGACTGGACCGGGAAATCACCAACGTCAACGGATCGGGCATCGGCCTGGGGCACCCGGTGGGAGCCACCGGTTGCCGCATCATGGTGACTTTGCTGTACGCCCTGAAAAACCGCGGCAAGTCCCTGGGTTTGGCTACCCTGTGCGGCGGCGGCGGCGTGTCCATGGCCTGCGGGATCGAGATGATGTAGCTTCTCTTACCGCAACCCATTGAATGTCGACCCACAAATAAAACGGCCGGGGATTTCTCCCCGGCCGTTGTTTTTAAAGCTCACCGCATAGCGGTACCATTTCTACCACCACCACCACCATCTGGACTGGAAGACCACGGTTCTGGTTACCGATGTCGCATTGCCGGCCGCATCGGTGGCGGTCAGGGTGATGACGTTGGTGCCATAACTCAGGCGAAGCCTGCTAATCGTCCACTGTTCCGTACCCGTGGCCACGCCGCTGCCTCCGCGGTTGTTTTTCCAGGCGACCTGAACCACCCCCGTGTCATCCGACGCGATTCCGGCCATACTGATATAAAACCAGCTGGTGGTCACCGAGTCACTGTATGGAGAGGTGACGGTCAGAACGGGCGCCGTGGTGTCCGCTTCCTTTGTCGTAGACCCCGTCACAACGACCTGACAGGTATCCAGATCCTTCAGGCCCTGACTGTCCGTAACAGTCAGTTGGAAGGTCAGGGTTTGGTCCTCTTCTTCGCTCTCGGGGGCCACGAAACTCGGCTGGGCGGCGGTGGCATCGGACAGTTCCACCGGGGTCCCTTCGGTTTGGCTCCAGCGGTAGGACAGATCTGTATCCCCGTCGGGATCCTTCGACCCGGTTCCATCCAGGGTGATCTCATCCCCTGCACTGACCTGCTGATTTTCTCCGGCGTCCGCCTCGGGCGGTGCGTTGACCCAGGCGACCGTCACCAGGCAGGAAGCGGTATCCTGAAGCCCGCCGGCGTCAGTCACCGTAAGCTGGAAGGCCAGCGAAGCGCCTTCGGCATCGATGTCCGGAGCGGTAAAGGTGGCAACATCGGACGCGCTCCCGGACAGGGTCACTGCGGGCCCCTGGGTCTGCTGCCACTGGTATTGGACGATTCCGTCGTCCGGATCCGTGGAACCGGTGCCGGAAAGGGTGACGACATCGCCTTCATTCACGGTCTGGGCCTGGCCGGCATCGGCTGTCGGCGGCTCGTTGACCCAGGTCACGTTGACGATGCAGGTGTCCACGGTCGTCTCGCCGGCATAATCCGTCACATGCAGTTCGAACACCAGGGCCACCCCGGATTCGTCCACGTCGGGAGCGGTGAAACTGGCTTGACCCTCATCCGCGCCGCTCAGTACAACCTCGTCGCCCTGAATCTGATTCCAGTGGAATTCGGCAATGCCGTCGTCGGCATCGGTGGAGTTGAGCCCGTTAAGGGTAACCACTTGGCCCTCGTCCACTTTCTGGTCGGGGCCGGCATCCGCGACAGGGGCCTGGTTCACCGGGCTGAAAACGGCTGTCACGCTACAGTCGGCGGTGATGGCTTCCAGGGTATAGCTGCTCAGCGCCCCCTGGGAGACGCCATCGACAAGCAGATCCTCGATCTCGTATTCGTCGTCGGCCGCAATGCTGAATGTCAGGCTGTCGCCCCGATCGACCGCAATGGTGCCGGAAGGCGTGATGGTGCCACCCTCTCCGGCCGTGGCGCTGACCGTGATGGCGTTGGCGGTGAATGATGCCTGCAGGCTGTGGTCGTCGGCGACATTGCTGAATGTATAGGATTCGATGGCGCCCTGAGAGACGCTGTCCACCAGAACGTCTGCAACGGCGTAGCCGCTGTCCGGGGTGATCGTAACGGTTGCGCTGCCGCCATGCTCGACGCTGGTAATGCCGGCTGGAGACACACTGCCGTTGGCGCCCGCGGAGGCGGTAATCGCATAGGTGTTAGCGGAAAAATTGGCCGTGATCGTATGATCGGCGTCGATGCCCTCGAAGGTATAGGAAGTGAGCAGTCCCTGGTCGACGCCGTCAACCACGACGCTGGCCACACTATAGCCGTCGTCGGGAGTGATCGTGAAGGTCTGGCTGCCGCCCCGAGCCACTTCGGTGTCGCCCACGGGATCGATATCGCCGTGATCGCCGGCGGAAGCGGAAATCCAGTAGGTATCCACGGCGAATTCTACCGTGATCGTATGATCGGCGGCAACCTGGCTGAACGTGTAGGACGCGATGGCGCCCTGGGACACGCCGTCGACCAGGACATCCGCGATGGAATACCCGCTATCGGGAGTGATGGTGAAGGCCTGGTCGGCATTCTCGGCAACCGCCAAACTGCCGCTGGGCGAGATGCCTCCGTTGTCGCCGGCCGTGGCCGTGATGGTATAGGTCGTTGTTTCGGACACCGGCGTCTGATAGGACACTTCTTCCGAGTCGGCGCTTTCCAGATCACCGTCATAGGCCCGCACGACGAAATAATAGGTGGTGTCCGACGCCAGGTTGTAAACCGTGCCCTGGGTATCGGAGCCGGTCCAGCAGGGTTCGCTGTAATCGTAGGACTCCCCTTCGATACGCTGGAAAATGCGGTACCCTTCGGGGGTCGGGTCGTTGGGATCCCAGGCCAAAGTCACTTCAGCGGTCTGGGGCACGGTGTAGGTATCCGCGGAAAAACCGCTATTGGCCGTCAATAGGACAATACTGAAAAAAAGTACCAAACATACAAAAGTAGACAACGGATTGGAAAACCGTTCTAACATACTTCAATCCTCCGTGGTTCGTTGAATTCGACAATCGGTGAATCCGCGGAGGATGCAACCGGTTGCCTTCGGTGGCCCTGCTGCCCTGTCTTCCCGGCCGGAGAAGATTTAGGCCAGTGGCTTTGCGTCCCACCCTTTCGGGTGGTTTGCCGTTATCGAGCAGTCGGTAAAAACTCTCTTGTTTATGAGCATCAGCAAAACCGATACCAAAAAACGCATTGATACCGCATGAAAATCTTAACCAACTGTTTTTGAATAGTTTTATTTTGCAATGCGTCTTTGCCGGAACACCCATCGGGAAGGCAGACCGCATTTCGGTCCGTGCAGAAAAAGGTACGCGGTGGGTCAAAGAAAGTTCAATTCTTGCGCGCGGGCAAAACCGGTCCGGCAGGCACAAAAAGCCCCTTTGCTTCGATGGATTGACCGACATCGATCCACACCGGTATCTTGACAACCCGGCACCACCGTGAGAATGTGCGACTGATTGTTACCAATCAACCTTCACAGGCACGACGGGTGCTTCGGACATGGCGACTTTTCCTACCCAGCAATTGACTGTTCTCTTTGCCGACATCGCGGGCAGCACCCGTCTGTACGATACCTTCGGGGGGTCGAAAGCCCGGGAACTGATTGCCGAATGCCTCTCCCATTTAAAGCGCCTGATCCTGGCAAACGACGGCACATTCATCAAAACCCTCGGGGATGCGGTCATGGGAACCTTCCCGACGCCCGACGCCGCCGCCGAAACCGCCAGGCAGATGCATGAAGAAATCGCTTTCGATTCGAAGATGATTCAGGCCAACATCCATCTGCGGATCGGATTCCATCACGGGGATGCGATCTGCGAGTCGCAGGACGTCTTCGGAGACGCGGCCAATGTGGGTTCGCGTATGGTCGAGCTGGCCAAAAGCGATCAGATCATCACCAACAAAGAAACCCTTGAGCAGATGAAGTCGGATCTGAGGCGAATGGCGCGGATCGTCGACCGGACCCGGGTTCGGGGGATGGACGACATCATGGAAATCCATGAACTGGTCTGGGGCCAGCCCGAACAGATGACCATGTCCAGCTCCTTCACCGAAGAGATGATCGCATCGCTGACCTCAAAAAAGGATTTCCTCCAAATCCGATATCTCCAGCACCGCATCCTGGTAGACCACGAACGACCGATCTTCACCATGGGCCGGGGTGCCGCCAACCACTTGATCATTGACGACCCCCTGGTCAGCCGCATGCACGCCCGCATTGAACTGCAGCGCAACCGCTTTTTGCTGATCGACCAGAGCACCAACGGCACCTTCCTGAAAATGAATGCGGATGAACCCATTTTCCTGCGCCGGGATGCCATCCAGCTGGAAGGCGAGGGCCTGATCCGGTTGGGGAAAAAGATCAGCGAAGATGAGCAACTGGCCGTAAGATATAAGATTTTATAGATCCTTGCCGGCTGAAAAATTAGCACCCGCCGAAAAAACAGAAAAAATCGAAGACGCAAACGACTGTGTATCTTGGCTTAGTTTGCGGGAAGAGAAACCACAACCAAACCAAGGGGGGAAAGATGAAAGCCAAAATCGACAGCCAATGCATGGGAGACAGAAATTGCAACAACCTTTGCCCGGAAGTATTTGAATATGACGAGGAGCAACTCATGTCTATCGTCAAATTCGATGTAATTCCGGAAAAATATGAGGATGTCGTTCGCCAGGCGGCCGCCGAATGTGGCGCGGATGCCATCACGATTATCGAAGACTGACCGCCGTTTCGACCCTTTTCAGCAGACTGGACCCCAACGCTGCAACGATGGGGTGGATTGAATGAGCGGCATCCTCTCCGTATCGGGGCGGTTTGCCGCTCCTATTATTGGTCTTCCAATCAAGAAATTGAAATCCGCGATATCCGGATCATGTATCGCCAACTGCAGGAGGGTTTCGTATGGTGGCGTTCAGGGAAAGCCGTACTGCTAAAAATTTGTTGATATCTTACGCCTTCGAGTCCCAGGCAACCACCCGCTACACCTTTTTTGCCGACCAGGCAGCCAGGGACGGCTATATCCAGGTAGCCGGCATTTTCAGGGAAACGGCCGGCCAGGAATGCGAACATGCCTTGCGCTTTTTTAAATTTTTCAACGGCGGGGAACTGGAAGTGACCGCCAGTTTCCTGACCGGCGTGGTCAAGGATACAGAGGCCAACCTGGTGGCAGCCGCGGACCTGGAGCAATATGTCCACAGCGACCTGTATCCTGGATTCGCCAAGGTCGCAAGGGAGGAAGGCCTGGTTCGGGCGGCCGACGTCTGGGACGCCATATCGGTGGCTGAGGTGTGGCATGAAGAGACGTTTCGGGAACTGGCCGAAAACGTGGCCACGAATCGCGCCTTCCGCCGGGAATCCAGCTGTACCTGGCGATGCATCAACTGCGGTTATATTCACGAGGGCAGCGAGGCTCCGGAAAAATGCCCGGCCTGCGTGCGTCCGTCCAACTACTTCGAAGTTTTTGACCCCAAATTCTAATCACTGCGGGCCGTATCGCCGATGAAAAACAGGCTGTAGCCTCTCAACGGATCTCCCGCCAATGGCGGCCTTCCAGATCCAGCCCCAATTGCCCGCCGGGATTCATGATGTTGTTGGGATCGAAGTGGCGTTTGAGCGCCCTGAGGACGGCCATCTGGGCCTCGCCCAGGTGAGTATTCATCCAGGGGCTGAAAAGCTTGCCGATCCCGTGGTGATGGGTGGGAGAACCCCCGAAGCGTTGAAAGGCGTCCAGGATCTCATCCTGAAAGGCGGTGTAGTCGTCGATGTCCCCGGCCCGGGTGATGAAGATAAAGTAAAGGTTGGTTCCCTGGGGATAGAAATGGGATGCATGGGTCATGCAGATGGTCGCCGGCCTTGATTTGATCACAGCCCGCACCCCCTGGTGCAGTTGGTGAATCCGATCCCAGGTTACAGCGGTATCCAGGGTGTCGATCAGGATCCCGTAATCGTTGAGATCTTCCCGTAAATAAGGATCCTTGAAACGTCCCGGCTCCCACTTCCGGGTGGGATAACCGGAAAGATAGAGCCCGTTGAAACGCCGGCAGACGGCCTTGGCGCAGCGCTTCACATGGCGGGCGAACCGCTTTTCCCCCTCGGCCGTGGCGATCATCAGGCAGCGCTTGTTGGGCGGATATCCCCGCAGGCGCATGAACCGGTCCAGCGGCGAACCGTCGATGCCGTAAAGCTTCAGCCCGATGTGGGTCTCTTCCTCGTCGGAGATGCGAAAGACAGCCGGCATGCCGAACTGGCCCTGTGATATTTCACGCCCCGCATCCACCGCCTTTTCCCAGGAAGGAAAGATGAAACTGAAATAACGCCGGTTCTTCGGCAGATAGCGGAAAATCTTCAGGGTGACTTCCACCAGCACGCCGAAGCAGCCTTCGCTGCCGATCAGCATGCGGTTGACCGAAGGGCCGTTGGCCGTTGCCGGATAATCGAGGGTCTTGATGTCTCCGGCCGGTGTGACGACCTCCTGGCTGATCACCAGGTCGCCGGCATCGCCATAGTAGGATGACATCTGCCCGGAGCCCAGGGTGACCACCCAGCCCCCCACCGTCGAGTATTCGAAGGATTGCGGGAAGTGGCCGCAGGTATACCGGTGGCGGGCCTGAAAGCGCTGCGGGGCGTCGTTCAACGCCGCTTCGTAATCCGGCCCCAGGATTCCCGCCTGCACGGTGGCCGTCTGGTTGGTTTCGTTCAACCGCACCACCCGGTTCATATGGGTCCCCATCACCAGGGTGATCCCCCCCTTGGCGGGCCGCAGGCCGAAATTGACCGAACTTCCGCCCCCGTATACGACAACCGGTATGCGCTCCCGGTCGCAGTAGGCCACCAGGCGGCGGACATCTTCTTTGTGGCGGGGGTGGACCACCAGATCGGAAATTGCCTGGACCTCGCCCTGCCGCAGTCGCAGGGACTCTTCCAGCGTCTTTCCCGTGGCATATTTCAACCGGTCGTAGCTTTTCGCGGAAACATTTTCGTCGCCGACGATCCGGCCGATGGCCGTTACCTGCTCAGGAGAAACCGCCTTGGCCGGCCGGTCGAAAGCCACCGGCCGGCAACCGTCGTCGATGGGCGCTTGAAAGTGATCGTCGTTCAGGCTGAAGGCCTCCTTGAGCAGACGGTACAGCCTTGCATTGGGATGTTTGTAGGCGTGCGGATCGCCCCATTTGAAAATCGAACGGAAGGACCCTTCCGGTGGCGCGGC
The DNA here is from genome assembly GCF_963668215.1 of uncultured Desulfosarcina sp. Classification (NCBI taxonomy): domain Bacteria; kingdom Pseudomonadati; phylum Thermodesulfobacteriota; class Desulfobacteria; order Desulfobacterales; family Desulfosarcinaceae; genus Desulfosarcina; species uncultured Desulfosarcina sp. Next base: position 3,027,922 of record NZ_OY764190.1, on the reverse strand, counting down.
TTCGATCCATTTGGGTTGCGGCCCCTTTTGATCTCCCATGGCAATCTCCCCGATATGAACATCCGGATGCTGCGCAGCGGCCCGGCCGACTCACCGGTTTCCATGCGGCGGGAATAGCCCAACGAACCCTGCTGGTAAGAGGTCTTACCAGTTGACCGTTCGCCTGTCAATGCACCGGCAAGTGATAGGAGGGAAAATTACCGTTTCGGGAAGCGCACCGGGTATGGTAAGGATGAGCGAAAATTCAAAAACAAGGAGCGTTGTGCATGCTGCCCAAGTTTTCCAATGAAGTGCTGTCCCGCGGCCCCAGGGCCATCCTGCCGCAAAATTTGAGCGAATACTGGCTGAAAATCCTCCAGAAACACTGCGACGACTTTCTGGACCGCAACTTTGCCGTGGATCAGTGCACCGAAACGCTGGATACGGGAGACCCGCTGCTGGTGGCCTGCATCCACGAAGTGCTGCAAAACGACCGCCCCGCCGGGACCGGGGCGTTGGCCGAGAATATCACGATCTATGCCCTTTCCATCACCATGGAAACCATTCGGCGGGCGTCGGATATCAAAATGCCGATGCCGACGCTGGACGATCTGCTCTCCATCGACAGAATTGTGGCCTTTGGCAAAATCAATCCGGAATTCGGGGACTTTCTCCAACGGGCCTGCATTCTCCCCGAAGACGAATCGGCCGGCGAGACGAATTGGTTTCAGCGCCTGAAAAAAAAGATCCTCGAGCGCTTCAACGCCGCATGACCGCCCAAAGGGTATTCAGTGGAACGGTAGCCGTAGGAGCGGCGTCCTCGCCGCGATGATTTCCGGGAAAATCGCGGCGGGGACGCCGCTCCCACGATTCATGCGGCCATGGGCATTTCCTGCAAAATCGTCAATCGTGATGTCCCACCCGATGCAGTTTAATAATATTGGTGGACCCGGATTTGAGCCCCATCCCGATCACCAGAACGACAAGATCGTCTTTCTGGACGCAGCTTTTGCCGATGAGCAGGCTCTCGCTGGATTCCACCAGCCGGACGGCGTCCTCGATGTCGGCAATGAACATCGGCGTAATCCCCCACAAAAGGGTCAGACGATTGTAGGTGCTCAGCTTGGAAGTAAATGCGTACACCGGTTTGGACGGACGCTGCTTGGATATCTGTTTGGAGGTGGAGCCGGAAACGGAAAAGGCGATGATGCAGCGGGCATTCACCTCATGGAGGATATTTACGGCGCTCTGGGCCACAGCATGGGTAACCGGATCCGCCTGATCCGTATCATGGTGCAGATTCACCTTGAGAAACGGAGAGGTTTCGGCCTGCTCGGCGATCTTGACCATCATCTGGACGGCTTTGAGCGGGTATTTCCCGGAAGCGGTCTCGCCGGAGAGCATCACCGCGTCGGTCCCGTCGAAAATCGCATTGGCCACATCGGAGGCTTCGGCCCGGGTGGGAATGGGATTGACGCTCATGGTTTCCAGCATCTGAGTGGCGGTGATCACCGGCCTGTTCCTGCGGATGGCCGCGGAAATGATCTTTTTCTGGATAATCGGCACCAGTTCCGGCTGCATCTCCACGCCCAGGTCCCCCCGGGCAACCATGATGCCGTCGGCCACATCCAGAATCGCGTCCAGGTTTTCGACGGCCTCGGGTTTTTCGATCTTGGCGATCACCGGGATCGCCACCCCCTGTTTTCTCATGATGGCTTTGATCGCTTCCAGATCTTCGGCCGTCCGGACAAAGGAAAGCGCAAAAAAATCCACACCGTTCTGGATGCCGAAATTCACGTCCCGGATGTCCTTGGCTGTCAGCGATGGCGCCGAAACCTTCACGCCGGGCAGGTTGATGCCCTTATGCTCCTTCAGCCAGCCGCCGTTTCGCACCTTGCAGACCACCGTGTCACCGTCTATGGACGACACCCTGAGCCGAATCAGGCCGTCGTCCAGCAGAATGCTGTCTTCGGGCTGGACATCGGCGGGCAGGTTCGCGTAGGTGGTCGACACCATCTGGTCGGTTCCCGCAATGGGTTGGGTCGTGATGGCAAAATCCGCGTTGCGCTTCAGGCGCACCGGGGCTCCGTCTTTCAGTTTGCCCACCCGAATCTTGGGGCCCTGGAGGTCCAGCAGAATGCCCACCGGCCGATTGAGCGTGCGGGCAATGGAGCGAATATTGCGAATCGCTTCGCTATGGGTTTCGTAATTGCCATGGGAGAAATTGAGCCGGGCCACATTCATTCCCGCGGAAACCAGCTTTTCCAGCATGTCACGGGAGTTGGAAGCCGGCCCGATAGTGGCTACGATTTTGGTGCGGATGGTCATGTTCAGCCCTTTCTTGCCTGCCGCAAAGATGCAGCAGTCGGCGTTTTGGGAAAACAGCGGTTGTCGGAAGCGGTGAAACGAAGGTGGTGCGCCATGCAATCCGAAACAGAATTCCAGCGAAAAGCGTGCCGCAAACAGGTCGGGTATTCCTACTTTATGAATGGTAAGCGGACTTTACCGAAGAATCAAGGAGAAAAGCGCGGCCCAATTGGTCATTGACATCCCTCGGACGACAAGATAGCAAAAATTGCAGGATCGGTATTTCCATCGGCCGCCGGTTCATCCCAACAAAGGGACCCTTTGATGTCTACCCATCGACCGCAACGCCCGAACAGGGGACTCAACTGCCTCTTTTCCATCTCCAACCTGGCCAGCCAGGAACAGGTATCGCTGCCAACCCTGCTCGAACATGCCGCCGCCGAATTGCCGCAAACCCTTCGTTTTCCCGAGAGCGCCTGCGCCGCCATCCGCCTGGGCACCATCCGGTGCACCAGCGACCCTTTCCGGCAAACCCCCTGGATGCTCTCCGAAGCGATCACCGTCGGAGGGAAGCCGATCGGCATCGTGGAGATGGGGTATCTGGAAAACCAATGCCCCGCCGAACAGCCCCTTTTTCTGGATGAAGAACGCCGCCTGCTCGCCCTGGTCGCCGAAATCCTGGGGCGGGTGGCGGCGCGCCACCGGACCGAAACCGCCTTTCAGGAAAGCGAGGACCGTTTCCGTTCCCTGGTGGAAGGCTCGCTGACCGGCATCTCCATCGTGCAGGACGACGAAGTGGTCTACCAGAACCCGGAACAGGAGCGGCTGCTCGGTCCCCTGCCGCGGTTCAACAAGCTGCTGGACCGCGACAGCATCCATCCGGAGGATGCGGACAAGGTCGAGGCGTACTATCGTCGGGTCGTATCGGGATCGCAGCTGCCCTGCGACATCGATTTCAGGTTCTATCTCCCCGGAGAAAATCCGTCCGGTTCAGGGGTCAAATGGGTTCACTGCCGCGCGGTAACGACGCGCTACCGGGGCCGGCAGGCCCTGCTGGTCAACATGATGGACATCACGCCGGCCAAGGAAATGGAGCACCTGCTGCGCATCCACGACAAGATGTCCTCTCTGGGGCGGGTGGCCGCGGGGATCGCCCATGAAATCCGCAACCCCCTGTCCGGCATCAACATTTACCTCGATACCCTGGAAAAACGCTATCATCGCCACGGACCGGACGAAAAGGTGGCCGACATTCTGGAGAAGCTGCGCTCGGCCTCCCGCAAAATCGAATCGGTGATCAAACGGGTCATGGATTTCTCCAAGCCGGGGTCCCCCCGCCTGATTCCCTGCGATCCCAACCGGCCCGTCCGCGAAGCCATCGACCTATCCCGGGTGTCGCTCAGGAAAAGCGGTATTCGCCTCGAGATCGAAACCGCCGAAAACCTGCCGCAATGTCTGCTTGACCCCACCCTCATCGAGGAAGTGGTCCTCAACCTGATCATCAATGCCGCCGAAGCCCTGAAAAACAGCCAAACGAACAAAACGATCCGGATCGCCTCGCTGTTGGCGCCGGACAGCGTGCGGATCGTCGTTTCGGATTCGGGGCCGGGCTTTGCGCAGGCGATGCAATCGGCCATCTTCGACCCGTTTTACACCACCAAAAACGGCAGCACCGGCATCGGCCTGAGCCTGAGCCAGCGCATCGTCGCGGATCACGGCGGCCGGCTGACCGCCGATCCGGCCGGAAAAGACGGCGGCGCGCAGTTCACCATCGACCTGCCGCTTCCCGGAGAACCGCTTTCAAAATGAGACCTTTCGCCATCCATGTCGTCGACGATGAAGAACTCATTCGGGACAGCATTGCAACGGCCTTTGCCGATACCTATTGCATCGAAACCTTCCCGTCGGCGGAAACGGCCCTGGCGGCCATGCAGGCGAGCCTGCCGGACCTGGTGCTGCTGGACATCGGGCTGCCGGGCATGGACGGCTTGCAGGCCATAGAGGAGATCCACAAACGGCATCCCGGTCTGAGGGTGGTCATGATCACCGCCTTCGAGGAGATCGATACCGTTGTCCGGGCCATGAGACTGGGCGCCCACGATTATGTGGTCAAACCGCTGCAAATGGCCGGCCTGGAAGCGACCATCCGCAACGCACTGGAAAGCGTCCGGCTTCAAAAAGAGGTCCGGTCGCTCCAGCAGCAGTTCCTGCAGGCCCATATCCCCTGCTTTATCGCCCGGAGTGAAGTCATTCAGGATGTCATGGCCTTTGTCAGCCAAGTGGCCCAAAGCCCGGACACGCCCATCCTGATTCAGGGCGACACCGGCACCGGCAAGGAACTGGTCGCCAGCACCATTCATTACCGGAGCCCCAATTTCAAAGGGCCGTTCGTTACCGTCAACTGCGCCACCATCCCCAAAGATCTGCTGGAAAGCGAACTGTTCGGCTACGAAAAAGGCGCCTTCAGCGGCGCCATAGCCGCCGGCAAACGCGGCCTCGTGGAAATGGCCGCCGGCGGAACCCTCTTTCTGGATGAAGTCGGCGATCTCAGTCCCCGGGCCCAGGCCAAGCTGCTGCGATTTCTCGAACAGGGGGAGTACTACCATGTGGGGGGCGTCCGTCTCCAGACGCTGCATACCCGGGTGATCTCGGCCACCAACCAGGATCTGGACGCCATGATAGAAAAGGGAGAATTCCGCAAGGATCTCTACTTCCGCCTGGGGGTGGTGAAGGTGAAAATTCCTTCCCTCAACGCCCGTATGGACGACATCCTTCCCCTGGCGCGCCATTTTATGGTCGAATTCGGCGAGAAGTTCGCCAAGGCCATCACCGGATTCTCTCCCGCGGCGGAAAAGGCCCTGCTGAGCCACAACTGGACGGGGAACGTGCGGGAGTTGAAAAATGTCATCGAACGGGGGGCGCTGACCGCAGCAGGCCCGATCCTGTCACCCGCCGATCTCGGATTGGAGGCCGCCTCCGAACCGGCGCCCTCCGGCGCCATGGACTTTCCCCCGCTCCCGCCGGACGGCCTCGACCTGACCGCCCTTACCCGGTCCATGGAAAAATATTATATGGAAGCGGCAATGCAGATGGCCGGCGGCAATGAAAGCCGTGCGGCGGGCCTGCTGGGCCTCAACCACCACACCTTCCGCTACCGCCGCAAAAAAATTCTCTCCGGCGATTCCTGACGAACTCGTAAAAAGCTTTTCAGACCACCCCCATGGCCACAGGGGTGGAACCGCGGGAGCGGCTTCCAGCCGCGATTCGTCCAAAAATCATCGCGGCGGGGACGCCGCTCCCACGATAAATCGCCCCGTGCAGACACCACCGCCATTGTCTGGTTCCCATGCTCTGCATGGGAACCCATACCTACCGCATGAGTAAGAATGCTCCCATGCAGGGCATGGGAGCAAGGTGTTCGAAAAGCTTGAGCCCTGTAAACAAACGGTTTCGAAAAATTTCGAACCCCGTTTCTAAGATCTTCTACTTCATCGGTCCGATCATTTTCCTTGCATACATAACAATTTGTAATTCTTAAATTTTATTTTCTTTAATGCCTGGCATGGATGCTGCTCTGCCAAGTTGCAGGGTCGATATTCACAACCTTCATTTCAGGAACAATACAGATATTGGGCAAATTGGCCTTTGATGGATCGTACCGACAATGGATCTGCTCACCCGGTTGCGAACAAAAAAAATTCTCCTGGTCGACGACGATGAATGGATCCGCGATTCCATGGGAGCCTTTTTCGACAGCGAGGGGTGCTTCTTCAAGGCCGTGGAAAGTGCCGAAGCCGGCATCGATGCGCTCCGGGAAAAACAATACGACATTATTATCGCCGATTACCGGCTGCCTGGGATGGACGGACTGGCCTTCTTCGACCGTATCCGGCGTTCCCACACCGCTTCCCTCAAAATCCTGATTACCGCCCATGGCGATCGAACGCTGGCGGAAAGATCCGCTGCGGCCGGGGTGGACGACTATATCGCCAAACCGTTTCAGATGCAGGACATCGAAACGTCTTTAACCCGTTTGATGAACGGGAGAAGCAAATAACCCAGTTTCAACCAATCGAAAGGAGGCAGCATGGATGCATTGATCATCGTTGTTCTGGCATTTGCCGGATACATCGTCATGTACAATCTTTACGGCCGGTACGTCGGCAGGAGGATCTTCGCCCTTTCGGGCGAATCCCAAGCCCCGTCGGTCAGCATGGAAGACGGCGTCGATTACGTGCCGACCAAAAAGGAGGTGATTTTCGGCCACCATTTTACTTCCATCGCCGGAACAGGCCCCATCGTCGGCCCGGCCATCGCCATCATCTGGGGATGGGTACCGGCCCTGTTATGGGTTTTTATCGGAAGCATCGTCATGGGGGCGGTCCACGATTTCGGCGCCCTGATCATCTCCATGCGCAACCAGGGCAAATCCATTTCGGACTACACCGCCAAGTACATCAACAGCCGCACCCGCTTTCTCTTCTTCCTGATCGTCTTTCTGGAGCTGTGGATCGTCATTGCCGTCTTCGGGCTGGTGATCGCCATTATCTTCGCCATGTATCCCCAGTCGGTGCTGGCCGTTTGGGTGGAAGTGCCCATCGCCATGGTGCTCGGGTATCTGGTGTATAAAAAAGGCAAAGGCGTCATGGGGCTCTCCATCTGGGCCATCGTGCTCATGTACCTGGCCGTCTTCATCGGGCCTTATATGCCCATGAAAATGCCCGCCATCGCCGGCATTCCGGCTACCGGTGTCTGGACCATCATCCTGATGATCTACGCCTTCTTCGCCTCGGTCCTGCCGGTCACCGCCCTGCTCCAGCCGCGGGATTTCATCAACTCCCATCAGTTGGTCATCGCCATGGTGCTGCTGATCCTGGGGGTGCTGGCGGCCGCCTTTTTCGGAGGATTGGAGATCGTGGCACCGGCGGTCCAGGCCCAGCCGGCCCAGGCCCCGCCCATGTGGCCGTTCCTGTTCATTACCATCGCCTGCGGCGCCATTTCCGGGTTCCATTCGCTGGTCTCTTCGGGCACCTCGGCCAAACAGGTCCGCAGCGAAGACGATTCGCTGTTCGTCGGCTACGGGTCCATGCTCATGGAAGGGGCCCTGGCCACCCTGGTGATCGTTGCCGTGGCCGCGGGCATCGGCCTGGGCTACACCACCAAGGCCGGTGAAACCCTGACCGGCGTCGCCGCCTGGACCACCCACTACTCGTCCTGGGCCGCCGCAGCCGGTCTGGGGTCCAAGATCAGCGCCTTCGTGGACGGCGCGGCCAATATGATCAACACCTTAGGCATTCCCAAACAGTTCACCCTGGCCATCATGGCGGTCTTCGTGGCCTCTTTCGCCGGCACCACCCTGGACACCGCCACCCGGATCCAGCGCTACGTCCTCTCGGAGTTGTTCACCAGCCTCAGGATGGAATACCTGACCGGCAAGTATGTGGCCACCTTCATCGCCGTGGGTACCGCCTGCATCCTGGCCTTTGCCACCGGCGCCGGCGGCAAGGGCGCCCTGAAGCTCTGGCCCCTGTTCGGTGCGGTCAACCAGACCCTGGCGGCCCTGGCTCTGATCGTCATCACCCTGTACCTGAAAACCAAAGGCGGGTTGAAGTGGTTGGTTGCCGGAATCCCGGCCGTCTTCATGTCCGTGATGACCCTCTGGGCGGCCGTGATGAACCAGTTCAAGTTCGGCACCCAGCACAACCTGCTTTTGCAGACAATTAATCTTGTCATCATTATCATTGCAGCCTGGATCGTCGTCGAGGGAGTGGTGAAGTTCTTCTCCACCGACGATATCGCCATGGACGGTGCCAGCGAGGTGACATCCGTCTGATCAAGCGTAGTCTGGGTCCTCCCCCCAGCGCCCCGTCCGTTTCCGGCATGATCATCCCCGAAACGGACGGGGCATCCCAGGCGCTGGCAATCGTCAATGGAGGAGGTGGGTCGCCCCAAACAGATCCGTCGATTTAAAAAGGACGGACATCCATCAGGAGCAAAAATGAAGACCACACTTCAAAAACGGTTTATTCTCATGCTGGCACCGGCGCTGGTCGGCTTCGGCTGCGTGCTGCTGTTGCGGTCGCTGGGCATCGATCCCTTCGAAGCGAAAGCAATGGCCGGCTGGGTGCCCGTATTGTTCATCCTGGCGGTGGCCACGGCCGCAGCCGCCCCGATCATGGTCCGCACGGCCTTCGCCCACCGCATGCACCTGCGCAGGCAGACATCGGAAGCCGAATTTTATCGTTTCCAACGCGCTATTTTGATCGTGGTCATGGCGACGCCCTATCTGGCCCTGGCCGTATACGCCCTGGCCGCACCGGCTTTCTATCTGGGCGGTGCGCTGCTGGCCATGCTCTATGCCCTGTACTACCACTATCCGTCGGAAAAACGGCTGGCGTTCGACCGCCGGGTGTTCCGGGTGCAATGATGCCCATGGCACCGCACTTTCTGACCGCCTTGTGCAGCCGGCTCCGGCGAATCTGGGGGACCATGGACGAAGTCGCCCGGGGCAAGGCCGTGGAAACCGTCGAATACGAGGTCGAAGAGTTGGAAAACATCTTCGCGCTCCTGGTGCTGGGGGTTTTCGTCGGCATTCCCTCGCCGCCCATCCAGATCACCATGGACCTGATGCCCGAAATGGAGCATGAATTCGCCGTGATGCTGGCCAAAGTGACCACAGCCCATGATCCGCTGGGTGAACTCTTCTCCGTACTGGATATCGATTGACTGCCATGTCCGAGATTCCCATCCATTTTTTTATCGGCAAGGGCGGTGTGGGCAAGTCCACCACATCGGCCCTGACCGCCGTTCACCTGGCGGCCACGGGGCGGCGCACCCTGCTCGTATCCATGGACCCGGCCCACAACCAGTGCGATATTTTCGGGATGCGCTTTTCCGGCAAATCCCGGCCAGTGGCCCCGAACCTCGAAGTCCGGGAGATCGACACCGAATACTGGATACACCGTTATCTGAAGGAGACGCGCAACCACCTTAAACGCACCTACGCCTACCAGAGCGCCTTCAACCTGCAGGACCATTTCAACGTTTTACAATACGCGCCGGGACTGGAAGAATATGCCCTGCTGCTGGCCTTTGAAGACATCATGCAGGCCGCCGGCGGCCAGGACGCCATTATCTTCGATATGGCCCCCACGGCCCTCTCCCTGCGGTTCTTCTCCCTGCCTTCCATTAGTCTGGTGTGGCTCGACGAATTGCTGAAGCTGCGCAGCGCCATCTGCAAGAAAAAAGAAATCATCTCCAAAATCAAAATGGGCGCCTGCGAGTTCGAGACCGACCGGGTCCGGACAAAACTGGACGAACTGATCGCAAGCCATACCCGCCTCAAATCACGCTTCATGTCCTCAAGCACCCATGTGAACCTGGTGCTGAACAACGACCGGCTCAGCCTTTCCGAAGCCCGGCGCATCGAAAGGCGCCTGGCCGACATCGATATTTCCATTTCCCGGATCGTGGTCAACAAAGTGGGACCGGAAGAAACGGCGGATGACATCGCCGAGAACTTTTCCATCCAGCGCCTTGCCATGCTACCCTTGGTTCCCGGAGGCATTCTCGGCCTTGACGGACTCGAGCAGGCGGTATCCGAAAACGCTGGCGCTCTTTGTTCTATTACCGATTAAAGTTCGAGGCGCTTCCCAATTTGTTGGGGGAACTCTGAATCAATCTATAATCTGGCAAAATTTGATTGGCTCACAAAAAGCTTTTTCAGGCCACCTGTGGCCACACACCCGAAAGAAAGGTGGTGGCTTCGTTGGAGCGGCTTCCAGCCGCGATCTGTTCTAAAATCATCGCGGCTGGAAGCCGCTCCAACGAAAAACTGCGCCTATGCAGATGTTACTTCCTTAGAAGTCGGAAATTGCAAAAGACGGAAAGTGGCCTGCTCGAACGCCAGGCTATTTTTCCTCTTTTTATAATGATATTTTGGGTAACGTCATACAATTTATTTCTTCCCATATTTCTTTAGCAGCGCCTCATACAGATTTTCCTTGTACATATCTTCAACAATTTGTTTAAGAATTATCCGGACTTTCTGAGGGAGTTCTTTTCTCACAAATATCCATTGTTCTTTGTTGCACTCAATCATGATAACTTTACCAAAATCGGTGGGAGTGAACCCTATCTCCTGCATCCAGTAATAATAAGCAGGCTCGGAAAATACACCTCCGTTATATGGGCGGCTGTACAACATTTTGAGAATCTGCTGGTAATGTTGCACCCGAATGATCTCTTTCGGTGGCAATCCATCCAGCTGCGGATAAGAGGCAGAATGATGATAGATTAATTTCTGCCCCTTGAGATCCTCAATTTTCTGAATTCCAGATCCTTTTTGGGTAGCGACAATCACATTAATAGTAAACTGTACGGCCAGTTTGTCTCCGGCATCCAGGGCAGCCTGGTGAGCCTGAGACGAGATCAGATCAATTTTTCCATTCTTCAGCATCTGGTACATTCTGTTATGCGGCAGAATTTTGTTGGTAAATGAGAACCCTGACCGGATACCGATTTCCTGATTCAGTTCATAGATAATTCCGTGTTTTTCATGCTGCGAATCTTCCCACCCGTAGGGAGGAAGGTCCATCGTGCCGATTTTCAGGATGGTGGATTCCTCACCTGGTTGCTGCGCTTCAGTGATGGCAACGCCATATGTCCATATGACAAAACACCAAATGAAAACTGTATACAGTCTCATCTGATTGTATTTTGTCATGGCTCCTCCCTTATCAGGATTTCACACGTTGTGTGCCTTGGACTTTGTATTGTACCTTGTTTATCCTTATCCTTAAATACCTATTGCCCCTTTAGATCAATGGCAAACGAATAGTGCAAACAGAATTCAGGATAAAGGTTTTTCAAGGAGAAACAGCCTGAGTTCGTCAACCAGATCAATGGGGACATGCGGGATATGGGCAGGCGAGACCCAGTTTTTCACGCGGCAAAGGAGATCTAAAATTTTCTGGTTATCAGCAGGGTCGGGCAATTCCCGGCCAAAGTCATATTCACACAGGTCCCGGATATTTTCAAAGGATGCAGTTACCTGGAATTGATCCTCATTCTTTAATGTGAATCGACTGTTTCTGATTGCAGTCTCAGCTGCCTCCAGGGCCTGTGTTTCATCGCCGAACAAATTGAAAAACAGTTCGAACGCTGCTCTGGCATTGGGTTCCACCACCAGGACGTGACTGCCGGGTTTCAGGACCCGGAAGGCCTCTTCCAGGGCAGGTGCGCTGTCCTGGTGGTGAAGGGAAAGGGTGAACAGGACCAGGCCAAAGCGATTGTCCGGGAAATTCAGGGCCTGGCCTGTGCCGGTTTGGAAAATGATTTCAGTGTCCAGCTGTTTTGCCTGTTCAATGCAGACCGGGTCAGGGTCGATGGCAATATAGGAGCCGGAACCTTTGGCCAGGCAAGTGGAAATACTACCGTTTCCACAGCCGATTTCCAGGATGTCCTTACCTGAAAAATCAATTGCGTCGTGCATAAAACGGATTTGGTCATTATTTTTGTCGTATTCCAAAGTGCAGCCTTCTATAATTTTGGTTTTTCAAAACGTGAGCGATTCTTTTTCCAGCAAATATTAGATATTCAAGCCATGCTCTTTCATATCTTTTGCAGCATTGCGATTATTATTGGGAACGCTATGCTCACTGGGCGCGCGATTTTTGCGCTCCCGTGCAGCAAAATGTTAGCTGATTTTAAGTTGATGTAGCGCCAATCCACCATTTTTCCAGATGTTCTTCTATTATATTTGATAGCGCTTCAATAACATTTTTTCCTGTAACTGGAATAATCAAAATATCACCTTGAGAACTTCTTAAATCTTCTTTTGTAAATGTTTCGGCAAACCCATTCCAAGAAATGAAAAAACCAATTTTTGCCCGACCCTTGCGATTGCATATTTTTTCCTTAAAAACGACCAATTCATTTTTTCCACATTTACCTGACCAGTTTTTACACTCTACTAAAATAAGCGACGATTCTTTTTGCCATATTGGTGCCGCTGATTTGTTCAAAATCACCAAATCAATTTCTTCAGTCTCTGTTTTCAATCTTTCAATAACTTCAAATCCTTTGACAAAGCTAAAAAATTTGCACATCAGTTCTTCAAGCAATCTACCCTTAATGTTCGGATTCTTTTCATTCCCAACACGTTCAATTAGTTCAGGAAATTCGAGAGATTTAAAAGAAGAGTATTCATTTGCAATTTCGTTTACAATTGAACCTATTCTATTCTGAACACTATGAAGTATCCTATCTTTCCAAATTGAAAAATCGAGACCGAAATCATATGCTTGATATAGAGTTTTAGTTTCATCAGGGATGACAATAGAATAATATAAATGGCACCAATCACCTTCATCATCGAATTCAATTCTTTCGATATTATTTTCTTCTTTTTGTCTAAACTCGACAAGGCGTTTTATAAGATCCATATGGTGTGCCATACCTAATGGGGCTGTCCACCATTTACGATACCAATCATGCGCCATATTAAGATACAATTTGTCGTTCTGTTTTTTGAATGTGCCCTCAAGCTCGATATGACGAATACCTTTAGCATCAAGTTCACAAATTTCAATTTCAACATCTTCTGGTATATCAGACACTAAAATGTCTTCAGTTTCATGAGGACGAAAATGAGCGGGTTCATCTGAATGAATAAAATGATTTAGATATTCTTGGAGTTCTTTTTCCATTTTGTTTCGTTAATCCAAGCAGCTAACGATTAAGAGTTTTTGCGGCGCGCAGCCGACGCAAAAAGTTTTGTTGAACTGAACCGGTTCTGGATCGACAACATTTGGATTTTTAAAGGGGTTTTTCTGTTGGTTCGGGGGCATTATGGTCTGATTTACCGATCAAATCAAGCCTTAAACCCCAAGTCAGAGAGGATGATCGTCTTTTTTTGGAAGGTGTATCTGCCAGATATCACAATCAAAGCGCATGCCTGGACGTACTTTTCCATGTAGCTTGAAAATAGCTTTGCGAGACCGGATAAACGAGAATAGTCATATCCACTGCGGTGGTGCCCTTTTCCGCGGTGGGACCCAATACAGAGGCTTCAGGAGACCCTTTTTACATGCTGGGCAGACTGGGCAGATTCCAAAGTCCGGGGGGATGAATGGTTGCGGTATATCTGCATCCAGCGATTTTTCCTCATTGACCTCCGGTTCGCCGAACTCCTGCTGCAGCTGTTTCAAATTTGCTCGATAGCGCGGAGACAACAACCCGTAGCTGCGAACCTTGTGGAACCCTCTGGGCAAAACATGCTGCAAAAAACGGCGGATGAACTCGTCCGGTTGCAGTGACGCGCATCGATGTTGACCTTTGCGGCGGTCCAGATAGCGAATGCGGATGCGGTCTTCGGTACTGTCCAGAATCCTGGCATTGGTGATTGCGACTCGATGAACATAGCGCCCCAGATAATCCGGAACCCTGTCGGCACCCTGAACAGCAGGCTTGGCGTTCACAACCCAATTTTTGTCCCAGACGGACTTGGGCAACCCGATTTCCGGCAACCGTTTCTTCGCCAGCGTCATGAATCGGGTCCGGAACAGGCTCGACAACGCCCTTACCGGCACCAGGTATTTATCCCTTGATGGCGTCCAGCGGTCCTTTTCGGGATCGAGGCCGCCTGCAGGCACGATGCAGTGCAGATGCGGGTGGTACAGCATCGCTCTTGTCCAGGTATGCAATACCGCCAGCACACCGATACGGCCGCCGACATAGTGCGGATCCATGGCCAGATCCATGAGGGACGATACGGCCGCCTTGAAAAGTACCGCAAGCATCGCTTTCTGATTGGATAGTGCACCACTACATCCATAAGCTATCTTCCCGAACGCTGGTGTTTGACTCACGCTATGATTTTAGTTTAGTTTACCAAATAAACAATCCTGCTGTGAACCTGTGAGCAGTGGAGGATCAACATTGGTTGCTCACTTCGGCTCCCTGGTTTCATGCCGCAAAGTGAAAAAATGCTTGTATGGTCTTCATCCGAGGGATTTTATAATAGCATGATTTTTCTACATGACAATAAGTCAAGGCCTTGGTTCCTCCAGATCGGCGCGCTGGCGCTTTTCGTATGGCTGGTTCCCTTCCTCCACGGGTGTTCAACCCTGACGGTTCCGCCACCATCGTCACCCGCGGTCTATGCAGAAAAACCGGCGGCAAGCGGTGTTATCGCCAGGACCGCCCAACGGTTTTCGTCGCTTCATGCGCCGCCTGCCTCCGGCTTTCTGGCGTTGTCCGACAATCAAGCCGCCTACGAATGGCGCCTGACCCTGGTCGATCAGGCGGTCGAATCCATCGATGTGCAGTATTTCATCTGGCAAAACGATGCCACCGGATTGATGTTGTTCGAGCGATTGCTGCAGGCTGCGGATCGCGGCGTGCGCGTGCGCATGCTGGTGGACGATTTCGTGTTTGCTGCCAAAGACCGCAACATCGCTGCGATCACGCGGCATCCCAATTTCGACATCAAGATTTACAATCCCGGTCGGGTTCGCGACAGCACCCTGGGGGGCATCGGTGAATTCATACTCTATTTCAAAGAACTGAACCGCCGCATGCACAACAAGCTGTTTGTCGTCGACAATCGCATGGCCATCGTCGGCGGGCGCAATATCGGCGACGCGTATTTCGGTCTCAGCGATACATACAATTTCCGCGATCTCGATGTGCTGGTCGCCGGTTCGGTTGTCGAGGAAATTTCCCATGCCTTCGACGAGTATTGGAATGCCGAGCTGGCCTATCCCGGCAGCGCCATGTCCGACAAAGCCACCATCGACGATCTGGCCGCTCTGCGCAGCCGGGTAAGCGATTATTTGGCAACCCAAAGAGATCGATTGGCCACCTACCTTGAGCCGTCATCCGGTTCCATCGATGCCCTCGAGCAGCTTCCCCGGAACATGGCCATTGGAGAGGCGCACTTTATTCAGGACGATCCGGTCGTGGTGGACGGCGAACAGCTGAGACTGATCGATATGCTTGACCACATCGCCGACCCCAGTCAATCCGAGCTGATTTTCGTGACCCCCTACCTGATCCCGATGAAAGGGTCCCTGGAAGAGTTGGCGCAAACAGCAGCCCGGGGTGTCGAGGTCAACATACTGACCGGGTCCATGGGGTCCAACAACCATACCGCAGCCCACAGCCACTATAAAAAATACCGCCGGTCTATCCTCGCCACCGGAGCCAACCTCTATGAATTCAGGCACGATCCTTCCCCAAAAATTCAGGACACCAGCAATGTCGAACCCATTGAGGCGTCGTTTATTTCCCTGCATACAAAGGCCATCGTCGCCGACGGGAAGCGCTGCTTTGTGGGCTCTCTGAACCTGGATCCACGCGCCCTTGATATCAATACCGAAAACGGCCTATATATTGATTCCCCCGGTTTATGCGGTCAGTTGGCCATGGAATTCGAAACGCTCCTGGCCCCCGACAACGCCTGGCGGGTTTATTTGAATAATGACAACGCGCTCCGGTGGGAATCCAGTTCGGGCACAACATCCATTCAGCCGGCGCGGAGCTTTTGGCAGCGCATCGCTGATTTTTTCTTTCGGCTGCTGCCCATCGAGGGCCAACTATAGCGCTCAGTATCGTTTCGTTAAGCGAAAAAACTCATATAAAGGATTTCATAAAACAATGAAAAAGATGAGAACAACGCTGCTTGTGGCAACTCTCGGATGTTTTCTGATGGCCTGCGGGGGCTCACGCTTCCAAATGACCCCCACCCACATGGAGGAAGTGGCGAAAGGCAAGCCCATCGGTGATACGCTGGTAATTGTCGTCGTTGACGACCAGAAAGTCAGGTCGATCTTTGAAAACCATTTCAAGGAGTGGCTTGCAGCCAAAGGTGTCGAAGCGATTATCAGCACCGAAGTGCTTCCCGTCCAGAAAGGGACGCAACTGGAAAAATCGGCGATTGTCGAGGTTATCAACAGGTATGAGAATGACAGCGTCCTGATTACCCGCCTGGTCGGCTTTGATGAGAACGAGGTATTCAGCCGCGGTGAACCTGAAGTTTACCGAAACTACTACGGCTATTACAACTATTCATGGGGGTATGTGCGTTGGCCCGTTATCACGAGCGAGAAGGTAAAATTTACATTAGAGACCTGTTTGTACGACACAAAAACCGAATCCCTGCTGTGGGCGGGTGAGTCGCAGCTGACCAACCCGGAAACCACTGGCAAGGCCATCGGCCAGGTTGTGGAGGCGGTCATGAAGGAGCTTGAGAAGAACGAACTGCTGCCCAAAACGTCATGATCGCGCGGCAGCGCCGATCCTGGAATCGTTGCACGAAATGGCAGGGTATGGTCGTCTGTCTTTCCAAAGACATCCACCCAATCACCGATGGTAGGGATCAGGGGCTTGGCCGGTGTATGGCTTCAGGTGGTAGCTTATGCGCCCAAATTTCATTTATTACTCGTAGCCAGTCCTATTCCAACCCCTATAAAAGTACCGCCAATAACTTTGTTTAGGTGCTTCCCGACAATAGCTTTTGAAAACAGCAAAACTACTTTCTGACCACTTATGGCGTAAATCATAAAGCAACCGAATGCTATTACAGCTCCTAGTCCCAATAGAATTATAGACTGAAATAAATATGCCGAATTGGGATCTATGAATTGTGGAAATATCGCTGTAAAAAATACAATGGCTTTAGGATTTCCAGCAGTTACCAAAGCAGCTTGGAGAAACATTTTTCTCAGTGTATTGAATTGTTCAGGCTGGTCATAGTCAAGCTTCGGCAATAGTGAATTAGACGACAAGAAAAGGCAGAAGCCAATGTAAATGAGGTAGATTGCCCCTGCCCATTTGATGAGGTAAAAGACAGTTTCTGACGCAACCAAGATGGTACCCAAACCTGCGATGGAGATCGATGCTTGTATTAAGGTAACGGCAACATTACCCAAGGCAGATGCGATTGTTTTTTTAGCTCCATATTGCATCCCATGAGTAAGGGCCAGCAGCATGCTTGGGCCAGGAATGATAGAGGCTATGAATACCGTCACTGAATACAGAAATATAAAATCTAACGTCATTTGCAGAAAACCTTTTGAAAATAGCGAATCGTTTTATAAGCACATAACGTGGGCCTTAGCGGGAGCGGCCGCTTTTTTGCCGCGATCCGCTACAGGCTAATGTTAGCATTGATTTTGAATCATATTAGCTATTCGATCAGTAGCTTCATCAAGATCCATGTCATATAGCTCTAAGCAGTCATCTTCATCAATTGCAATATTGAAAGCCTTCTCAATGTCATTAAATGGAGGTGTGTCTTCAATAATGTCTGGAGGATTTGTTATTGACCACATACATGCAAGATCTTTTGATTTTGGAGGATTTTTATAGCGCCTTTTATGCTTCATAAATATCTTAAAAAGTATTTCATGAATTTCTGTTTTTGAATAACTCATCATCTATCTCACTTTGTATTATTGATGCTTGCTTCACCGGCCGGGCGGATAGCCGGGAAAGTGGTTCAGAAAGATTTGAAATAAAAGCAAGAACAAGCTATCCAAAAAAACTGCCAAGACCCGCCCGGTCGAGTGTGTAGGCGGTGGTTATCCTGTAAAAATACGGTCATAAAATTCTGCCCAAACTTTGTATTTACGACCCCTTCCATCAGAAGGCTTTTTAAGTACTATTGAGAGAAAAGATTGTCCGACAAGCTCATTTGGTAAAATACGCGACGAATCTGACACTGTACCTAATGTTGTTAGCATCCACCCAAGGTGATAGACAGATGTCGTTTTGCTTACCCCCCCTTTATGATTAAAAAGCGCGATCCGTTTCATTGTTTCTCTCTTTCACGTGAAAGGTTATTCTAAAACACACTTAACGCCATTCATCAGCGGTGGCGCCACCAGCACTTGCCGCGTCAGCGCCGCCGACTTTCACGCCATCCGCTGAATGAAATTGTTGTGCTTTCATGTTTATTTTTTACTAGCCTGTCGTATATGATTGAGTATAGCATCAATTATTGTTGGCCAAGCCCCTTTAGGCATGTCATGCCCCATACCCTCAATTATCAATAATTTTGCATTAGGTATCAGTTCCGCCGTTTCCTTACCACCCTCTATTGACATAAATGGATCCTTGTCCCCATGAATTACGAGCGTGGGGCTTTTTATAGATGCAATTGATGCCCTTTGATAACCATGAGCAAGAACTGCTGCGCTTTGCCGGGCCATGCCTTGTGGATAGTACGAACGGTCATAGCTCTCGCCCATGACAGACCGTAATCGCTGTTCTTCAAATGGAAATCCAGGGCTCCAGAGTTTACGCCACATATTCACGTTATGTTCAATATAAGCTTCACGTTCGCCTGGAGTTGGTTTATATACCTCAGCTAAAATTTCTGGCTTTATTTGTGGAAGTTCAGGGTTTCCTGTACTAGACATGATAGAGGTTAAGCTAAGAACACGTTCAGGATGCCGGTATGATAAGACTTGGGCTATCATGCCACCTATCGAAGCACCACAAATATGTGCCTTGTCAATACTCAAGGCGTCTAGCAAACCAACAACGTCATCTGCCATATCCTCAAGAGTATATGGAGGAATTATAGGTTCACCTTTCATTGCCGCTATCATGTCGGGAATGCCTGCTTCTTCAAATTTTGTTGACAGTCCGATGTCTCTGTTGTCGAACCGAATCACAAAATACCCTTCATTCGCCAATAATTCGCAGAACTCGGGTTCCCAATAAATCATCTGGCTCCCGCCCCCCATAATTAACAATAAAGCGGGGAATGAACTTTCACCGAAGGTGCCATATTCGATTTGGATTCCATTAGCAGTCACATTGGGCATATCTTGCTCCTTCTCCGTAAGGATTGATTTTATTTTTTTTAGCACAACGGGGAGCTCAGCCGCCCGGAGACTATAACCGAAGACTTCCCTAAAATTAAATTCCTTTCGAAAACCAAGGTCTTTCAAAAAGCCGCTAGCTCTCCGGGTCGGTCTGCAACGTTTTGTTAGAAAAAATTATTAAAACGAGCATCTTCCTTGTACTTTACCCTAGATGGGTTTCCTTCAGCTCTGTATAGTTTTCTATTTGAAATATCAAACACAGAAGACCAAATTGTATCAAAATTTAATTGTTTATCGTATTGACAAATAAAACCATAATTCCCTCTTAATATATTTTTTGCAAACTCAACCCCATCGTTGCAATTCATGCTCATTAGTGCATTATAAACAGTTTGATAACGATTTTCAGAAAGATAGACATTGCGATCACTTGCATCATGTTTCCACATATCTTTTGATGTAAAATGGTTTACTGTAATAATAAAACTTTCTCCAGCTCCGTTTCTTTCATTATTTCGGATATTAATTTTATGTGGATGGCATTCCACAACAACCATTTTCCCTTCTTTGTCTGTTAATATTATATTACAACTTGAAGCGATAGGAAGTTCTTTTAAGGCACAAATACCTTCATCAACAGTTTTACATTTTTCAAGAATATACCGTACTAAAAAGACTGAATTGATTCCAGGTTCAATTTCATCCAATATGGGAAGGACATACGTCATAGCAACCACTAAGCCATAATTATTTATTCCCTCCTCGCCATTGATAAACGATGATGTATTAAGAATAAAACTATTTCCGTTTTGTGGTCTGTAATAAACACTTTTACTTATTTTCTTTAAAAATGGTGGCAGATCGTTGTCTCGGGCATGATAAACTTGACCTTTTTGCGTAAAACTAAACGCCGTACAGCCTCTAATTTCAACGCAATTCCCGTTATTGATATCAAGACAACTTCCCATACACATCATCCAAGATGTAAATACTTCATTGTCATATTCAATTGTGTCTGTGATACCTTGAATTTCGTCTACTGCTTCGGGGAAGTGTTTTTCAAGCAATTTTCCACATTCTCTTCCATGCTTTACTTGAAATGTATCCAGTTTTATTGGGAACTTAACGTTGTTTTGCCTAAATATATTCCCCATTTTACGGCCCATTTCATAATGATTTCCATTAAATCTTGGATGATACATTTTATTTCCTCCGTTTCTAAATTGAAAGTAGATCAAAGAGGAATAAAAAATTATTGTCAATACTTTTTCCTGGGTTGTGTTTTCTAACGGGGAGCTCAGCCGCCCGGAGCGAGAACCGAAAACTTCCCCAAAATTAAATTCTTTTCGAAAACCAAGACCTTTCAAAAAGACCGATAGCTCTCCGGGTCGGCCTGTAGCGTTTTGTTGGGTGCTGTATTATTGTTGTATTACAACCATACAGCCCAATCATCGTAATTAAATACTCCGCTTCCATGACACAATTTGCCTTTATTTTTTAATTCCTGGAAGGCATTACGCATTCGGGATAATATTTCTGGCTGAATATCAAGGCTATGGTGTGCAGGAAATACATGTTCAACTGGCAATGATGCTATCTGCTCCAAAGATTTGAGATAGGCCTCGGGATCGGTTGATGGGAAATAGGCAAATAACGTATCTTTATAAACCAAATCCCCTGTGAAAAGAAAACCATTATCCTTCTCCCAGAAACACATATGCCCTGGCGAATGACCGGGAGTATGTAATATTTGAATACTACGACCTCCTATATCAATCATCTCGTTGTTCTTGAGTAGCTTTTTGGGAGTCCCTTGAAAAAAATCATATTCTTCTACATTGTACCCATCTGGCAAATCACAACGATCGACAACCATCTCTTTGATTTGTTCAATCGTTAAAGGGAATTCCCCTTGAAGCCAGTTGAGTTCTGCTCCATGAGCATAAAAAGTTGGGAAATACTTATGTCCACCAATATGATCCCAATGAATATGAGTGGCTACAGCGATTATAGGTTTGTCTGTCAGTTTAATGATCTCATTATAGATATTACAAATTCCAAGTCCTGAATCAATTAATAAACTGCACTCAATACCATTTAAAAGGTAGCAATGAGTTTCTTCCCAATGTCGATATTCACTAACAATATATGTATCTTTATTGATTTGATCTATTGTAAACCAATCATTCATTTTAATTGCCTTTTTGAGTCTGTGTATTTTGCTTTGAGGTTTTACACCCAACGATTGAACTGCCGGGACGCTCCACGGTACTTGAAGAAGGCTGTGAAGTTACTCGCGGTCCCGTCCAGTGATAGGTTATACTTCATCTTTTTCCGTATTTAGATCTACACCACAGTACGGACAAAAATGAATAATTGTGGCAAAAGAACTCATAACCTCTCCAATTTCTTCAGCTTCACCGTCGCTTACCTCCTCCTTATCTGCCAACCACACATGCGCGAAATGCCATTGACTTTTATTATGTTTGTCACGAGCAAGAAACACAGCTGCATCTGCCACTTCCAACTCGTCCTTTGACTTTTGGCTTTTACAAAAATGTCTTTGGAGGATTTTACAATCGTTCCATTCTTCCCAAACTTCATTTCCAGCTTTCAATGCTTTGAGCTTTGGATGTTCAATATATTCCATAATTTTTTAAGAAGTATAACGTAGAGCTCAGCTGGCCGGGGCATTCAACCGAACAGTTTGTAAAGGCCAAGTTTTTCCGAAAGCCAAGAGCTTTCAAAAAACCGCTATACCCCCGGGTCGGCTGCAGCGCCGTTGTTAAATTCATTTTTCTGCTGGATTCTCAATAAGGTTATTTTTTTTCAACTGACTATAAACATCAGCAATCTCAGCATTTAATTGATTTATATATTCATTGCAGATGTGATAGTATAAATCTTGCTTTTCATCAGATAACGCAAAATTAAATTTGCCTTTCTTCAATTCTAATATCAATTTATTAAAAACGCTTTTAACCTCTATTGGGTTGTCATCAGTAAGGCAAATAAGAAGATTGCTTTCTCCAATTGATAAAGCCAAACTAACTTTATCTTCTCCTCTTTGTATTGTAGCTTTATGACTCAGCATATATTTTTCCCCTTTCTCCAAAAGCATCCCTTCCACCTTCAAGGGTTCTCATGCTTGTTTCTTTCCAATCTATCTTTTCTATACCATCAGACTTACAGACCAAATTGTTGGAAAAAGGATTCCCCATATATGTATGATAACAGTCAATGGCATGAGCACGGTATATCGAATTATAAGGTAATGTTCTAACCGCGATATTGGCGTCATGTGTGGCAATTATAACTCGTTTTCCTCTATATGCATGCTCTTTTAGGAGTGGAACTATAAAATCATTAATGTAATCATTCCCAAGGCTTTTTTCAGGCTCATCAATAAGGTATATGTCCTTATTTTCATTTAATTCTTGTCGAAGAAGAATCATTGCTGATTCACCATTTGAGGGTTTATAACGTTGATAATTCACTTCAAAAAATCTTTTAAATTGCAATAGATCTTCTATGGATGAGATTGTATTTATATTTTCAATACTATTGAGTTCGCTAATTTTTTTAAACAACTCATCAGTATAAACTTCTTTTAAAATTTCTTTAATTTTTTTTGCAAAAAACTTTTGGGGGCTTTTGTTTACATTCTTAACAGGTTTAAATTCTCCATCAGTAATGGTCCCATTTTGAATGGATAGCAAAGTTTTAAAAAATAGTTTCCCTTTTACCCCTAAGTCACCAACATATTCAATTTTAGGGTCGATATTATGGTTCAGGGCTTTAATGACTTTTTTTAATGCAATCTCTATTTCAATTCGATTTCTTGCATAATCTATAAACCCGGTTTTGATGGGCTTTTCAGGTTGCCCGGTCTTTCTCGATATTTCTGCTACAAAGATTTCGATCAAGTGATTAAAAAGCCTGATACTATTACTGTTAACGAACTCATTTTCAAAACTTATATGAACTTTTTTTTCTACGCGTTTTAATATTGTAATCAACTCGTTAAAAAGCTCATCTTCTATGATTTCTGCATAAAGTTCATTCGATTCTATCAATTTTATAAAAGTAGATAGCTTTTTCTTAAAATCCTTAATTTCGTCAAAGCGCTTAACATATCCTTCTTTATCAATCGGAATATAATTTTTGACTTTTATTTTTCTCGAGATTTTGTTTGTCTCAGAACTCGAAAAATGTTCAAAATATTTTTTCAGACTTGTGACCGTAGACTCAGTAGCATTTTTAATAAATGATATTTCATCTACGCATAAATCAATATCGAGCGCATCTTTATCAAGCCGATAGTTTTTTCCTTTGATATCATACCTGGTATCAAGACTTACTTCATTTGACTCATAAACAGTTGTTTTATAACCGTTGTTATTATAGTGTTCGGACAAAGCTTTGAGAATTTCTGTTTTTCCAGTGCCTTTCGAACCGAAAAGAACATTTATATCATCATACACTTCAATTGTGATCGGGTCTTTATCTTCTTTGAAAGGGCGTAGCGTTATCACTTCATTATTTTTTTTATCTAAAATAGTTCTTATTGTAGAATCATCTCTATCCAATAAAAGGCAAAATTGTTCATAGCTTTCAACAGGAAGCCGAAGCTCTGGCAAATCCTTAGAAAGATTAATGTATTCTCCCCAGTCCTGAACATCTGATCCATAGATAGATTTGTGACCATGACTTACAAATATACCGGCAGATATAGAATTGGTTGCCTCTTTGAGAATGCGTTTTTTGTTAACGACACCCTTTTCGAGTATTTCAATTTCTTTATCTGTAATACTCGGTTTTTTGCTGAGATAATGAGGTATGTATACTGGGTCGAAGGGATTAAACAACTTTGGAACTTCTGCTAAATTAATTGAAAAGGAATCAGGAGATGTGTTTGATGTTATTTTTTTTAAAAGAATAGAAAGGTCCATTGCATTAATAGGGTTGACGATTACTATTAAATGCCCCCGCTTTCCGTTTTCAATTACGTCCAACTCAACGCCAGGCCAAACTTGAAAAGAATTTTCGCTTAATTCTACGATCGATTCGTATTGGCTTCTATCAAAATGGTTATGATTTGTTATGGCACAAATTTTAACATCAGTGTTTTGTATTATGTCGCAAAATTTTGTTGGCTCAATTTCTCGTGTATCTGCATCACCTGATTTAATTTTTTTGGTATGTACATGAATATCTATTTTCATTTTTCAGCTACCTTTATCACAGAGACCTTTTTAGATTTTGCACCACCTTGAGTTTTTAAAATTAAACTTATAGATTATACAGAGTTCCGCTTTTTCATACCTCAGACAAGCGGTTTTATGATCGAAAATTCTACTATTAACCGAAACACATTGATATAAAACAACTTTATCGGATTTGAAATGCAAACAGCTAAAATTTCCGGGTCACAATTGCTAAGAAACCACTCAACACCTCGTATTTACATAGAAAAACAACCATAGAAAATGAAAAGAATTGCCGGTACGCAATAAAAAGTTCTGCTTTTTGTTTAATATAGCAGTATTATACAGAGTCTGCATAAAAATATGGGATAATTGGTCACGGATTTTGACGATTGCCGCAACCACATAAAATTAAAAGCTAAAATCCATGAAAACCAAATACCATACTATTCTGGATGGGTCACTTTATTTTTTGCATTCTGCAACAAGATTCCTGACCACCCTTCAATCCATAATCAGCCTCGACCATTCGACTTCATCACCATCGTGCATTAACTTAACTAGTGTTCATCCAGAAATAGGAAAATTTGGTCGAGATCGAGGCGCACGAAAAATTTTACCGGAGGTATATAGTTGATATTCCGAGGATAAAATTTTTCGCGCAACAAAGATATCGGGCAAATTGGCCATTTCTGGATGGGCACTAACTAAAATAGGCGTTTCGCTTTTCTCTTAAAATAGAGAAAATTCACAAAAAGGAGTGTTCGCCATGCGAAAATTCATCATCATATTTCTACTCGTATCGTTTTCCACCGCCGCCTATGGGGCCACCGGGGCGCCGGTAACCTATCAGGTCGACGGGCAAGCCTATGAAGGCTATTATATTTCCCCCTTTGAACAGGCTCCCTTGGTACTGCTGATTCATGACTGGGACGGACTGACGGATTATGAAGTCATCCGGGCCAACATGCTGGCCGATCTGGGGTATGCCGTTTTCGCCCTGGATCTGTTCGGTGCCGGCGTGAGGCCGACGGAGGTCGTAGACAAACGGCAGCATACCGGCGAGCTGTATAAAAACAGACAAAAAATGCGGGCGCTGATGAACGGCGCCCTGGAAACGGCCAGGAAGAAGGGAGCCAACGTGGAAAACGCCGTTGCTGTGGGCTATTGTTTCGGCGGCGCCGCGGTGCTGGAGTGGGCCCGTTCCGGTGCCGATTTGAAGGGCTTCGTCACTTTCCACGGCGGGCTGAAAACCCCCGAGGGGCAGGATTATTCAAAGGCCCGGGGAAAATTCCTGATTCTGCACGGCACGGCGGATACGGCGATTCCCATGGAGCAGTTTGCTGATCTGGCCGTTCAGCTCGAATCGGCGGGTGTGAATCATGAGATGACCACCTACGGTGGGGCGCAGCATGCCTTTACGGTTTTCGGCCAAGAGCGGTATCACGAAACCGCGGACAAAAAATCGTGGCGGCGATTCGTCGATTTTCTATCGGATACGCTCAAGCCTTGAAACGAAGTAAAGGCCGACTTATTCGGGAAGGAAGAAAGGATTAGAAGCTTGACAAACAGAAGGAAGGTGCCCGAAAATAGGTAGTGTCTGTCCATAAATAATGAATTTAAGCCGTTTTCGCTGATCAAAAAATTGGGCACTGCTTTTTGGCGAAGTACTTCTGACAATAGCCCTCTCGTTTTATGATCATATGACTATATTAGGCTCCTTTTTCGCGCACCGATCCATCAAGTTCCTGCGTCGCAAAAGAAATTATAGGCCTAAACGGCCGCCAGTTTCTTTCGCGCAATCGTAAGCAAATTGGCGGCAACCACTGATGACAACACATAGCTTTTGAACGAACGAAATCCTTTCCAAGTGCAGCGCGTCAGACCGAAGCTGCGCTTGAGCCAGGATATACCGGATTCGATCCCGGCACGAAACTGTCGGAGCTTTTTGTAAACGTAATCACTGCGGCACATATCGGCTTCTTTCAGGCCGCGTTTCTTGGAAAAGCACACATCCTTGATTTTACGCTCTTTGGCTTTGACGAGATTGTCTTTGGATGCGAAACCGCCGTCCAAAGCGGCCTTCAGCGGATAGCGGCCGTAGATCTGATGTTGACGATCGAGCATCGTTTCAACCAGTTCGCTATCGGCGGGGTTGCCTTCAAGGATGACACAATCCAGGATCAGATTCGAGGCACCGCCTGTCATACAGATTTTATGACCGTAGTAAGTGTCTCGGCGGTCCTTGATAATGATGTCCGTATGGTCTTCGAAAAGAGAAAACACCTTCTGGTCGGCCGGCACGCTTTCACCTTGAACGACACGGCGAAAGGTTTGGTCGTATACCTTTCGGGCCAGGTCTCCATAATGTTTGATCTCACTGAACAAACCCAGCAACAAAGGGTCTGCGCTGCAATGTCGTGCCAATGCTTTTTCGGTCTGGATGGCATAGCCGATGGTTTTACGTGTAACCTTGAGCAGGTCTTTGTAAAGGGGCGTACGCTGTTTGTCCCCTTTGGCGTACTGGACGCCGATCATTCTTTTTTTGGCACGGCGCTGATGGTCGGTAAAAACAACCTTGATCCCGAATTCGTCTCGGACTTTGATCAACAAGCGGGCAATGACGCGAACCGCATCGTACAGTTGGACGGAATCAAGAGGCGGATGAATGTTGGACTCGACCACCGTACAATCGACCCGCGCCTTTCTGCCTTTTTCGATTTTTTCGTCCTTGGCATAGGCCAAAAGATCACGAGATATGAACTCCCAGGTTTGCGGAGATATCATTTTGATATTGGTGTTCAGGGCCGACTTTTTAAATCCCTTGTCGGCAATACCGATTCGGCAAAATCGTCTCAAGGCTCTGGAGTCAGAAATATGAAAGGCCAGATCTTCATAGGTGAAACTGTAAAGCCGCATTACCACCGCAGCGCGCAGAACCTGTTCGGCTGTCATGCCGCGAGCCCCGGTTCGACTCTTGAGGATTTTGCCTTTGTTGAGGTCTTGCAGTACATGGTCGCAAATGGTAGGAATGCTATCCAGCACGATGCTGATCGCTTCCAACTCTTTTTCTCTGGGATGACCGGTTGGGGGATCGATAAGCGGCATTTGTTTTTGATGTTTTTCGCGCATTTTGTGTTTGGCCCTTTTCTTTATTTTGTAGTTATATTGGTTGTTTGGCGACTTTCAATATACTACAACGAGAAGAGATAAGCCACTACAAAATGCGCTTTTTTTATTGATACCGGCAAGTTATGTTGCCGGATGGACACTAGGTAGAAATTCCTATTAAGAACAATCAGCCGGAAGGATTTCGGCCCAGATGCGGATTCTGGTTGTCGATGACGATCTCATCAATTGTGAGCTTATCTCGCACCATTTGGTGGCGTTGGGATACGAGGTAATCACCTGCGCCGATGGCCAGGAAGCCTGGGAGATCATCGTTTCCCAGGAGATCTCCCTGGTGGTTACCGACTGGATCATGCCGCGCATGGACGGCATCGAATTGTGCAACAAGATCCGCCAGGCCCCTTTCGGACGTTATATTTATACGATTATCATTACTTCCAAGGCCGAAAAGCAGGACCTGATCCTTGGCATGGATGCCGGCGCCGACGAATTTCTGGTCAAGCCGGTCAACCGCGAGGTGCTCGGCGCCTGCATTCGTGCCGGCGAGCGGATCCTGGCGTTGGAGCACCGGCTTGAAGAGCGGAATCGAAAGCTCCAGGAATCCAGGGATCGCATGCAGCATGCCTACGGCATTATCCAGAAGGACCTCGAAGCGGCCGCGCGGGTTCAAAAAAGTCTGATCCCCCAGAAGAACATTGTGCATGCCGGGATCCGTTTTCACTGGATGTTCGAACCCTGCTCCCACGTGGCCGGCGACATCTTTAACTTTTTCGCCCTGGACGAGGGCCACCTGGGCTTCTACCTCTTGGATGTCTCCGGACACGGCATCCCGGCGGCAATGCTGTCCGTGATGATCGGCAAACTGCTGGTCCCGGACAGCCACCAGACCGACCTGCTGAAACGGTCCCAGTCGTATCCGCCCTACTACCAGCTGGTACCGCCGGAGGAAGTGGTCCGCAGCCTCAACAATAAATTCCAAAGCAGCGAGAATTTCGGCCGCTACTTTACCATGATATACGGCGTTATCGACTGCGCGACCGGTACGGTGCAGCTGTGTCAGGCCGGCCACCCCCATCCGGTGCTGGTGCCTGTCAACGGACAGGCCCGGGTCGTCGGGCAGAGCGGATTCCCCGTCGGCATTTTGCCCGATGCGGAGTATACCAGCTACGAACTGCAGCTCGAGCCGGGGGATCGGCTGGTTCTTTACTCGGACGGCATTACCGGGTGCATGAATGCCCGGGATGTGGAATTTGGCCAGGAACAGTTGATCCGGCTGCTGGCCAAAACCACCCGGCAAAGCCTGGCGACCAGTATGCGGACCCTGGAACGCGCGCTGCGGGAGTGGAATGGCCCCAAGGCGTCTGTGGACGACATGACCCTGTTGGCGCTCACGTATACCGGTGGATCGGTGTGTTATACGAGTACGGAAGAATCCCCGGCGGTCCATCGGGCGATCGAGATCGAAGGGTCGGTTGATCGGGCGGCCGAAGTGCGTCGTTTCGTAGACAATTTCTGCAAAAAAAATGTGCCCGCGAAAAGACGCGTTCAAGATCTCTGGCAGGTGGAACTGGCCGTTCATGAAACCGTGACCAATGTCGTTCTTCATGCAATCGAAAAAAATGGCAATTCCGTGATTCGCATCGAGGGTTTGACCTTCGGGGATCGCATCGAATTCTTGATCGTCTACGACGGCCGGGCATTCGATCCGGAAACGGTTCCCGAACCGCGGTTGGATGGATCACAGACCGCTCATTTCGGCATCCACCTGGTCAATTTATGCATGGATGAGGTTGAATACCGGACCCAATGTCCCGGCGAAAAATGTATCCGCTTGGTTAAAAACCTGTTTGACAAACCCGTCTAAAGCGCCTTTGACAGGAGACGATTCATGCCTCTGGAAATTTCAAAAAAAGATCGGATCACCGTCATTACCATTCTCCAGCCCACCCTTGAAGTAAACAATGTTCCGGCCCTATGGGATGAAATTGAACCGATCTTGCCCAATACGGTTCAACTGGTTATTGACCTTTCTCGGGTGGAGTTCATCGACAGCACCGGATTCGGGATTTTTCTCAATTGTGTCAAACGGCTGGGTGGGAGAAATGGGGAATTGAAGATCTGCGGTTTGTCGGACAAGCTGGCCGCCCTCTTCCGCCTGATGGCCTTTGAACGATTGGTGGGCATCCACAAGACGTCCGAAGAGGCCATTGCCGCCTTCGAGGAGTAATCGAAGAAGACTGTTGACGCGCCCGAGCCCCAGTGGTGGAGCGCGTTGGAACCGTCCTTGAACGGTCATTTCGGGAAAAGCAGCGTCACCATCAACCGCAGTTCCCATATGACGCTTGCGGCTATCCCCCTAAAGCCACAAAGAAATTTGCCGATAAAAGAGCCAGGGACATTTGGCTTTGCTCCTTTTCGATGTCCCCGGCGGTTTCACTGGGTCCGATCGTTTTTCATTTTGTTCAGTTCCTGCAAACGCTGATCCGGTTGCCCGATTCCGGCTGTTACCACCTCCTGAAGCGCTTATTCCAAACAACCAGCGCTGACACTTCTCTTCCGATAGACATTCCTGCCGCCGTTGCACGATACCGCCTGCTTGGTCTTAAGCGTTAAACCCACCAACCTCTTGCAAAGGAGTGTACACGAGCTGCTATGGATCTTGACAACACCGAAAACCAAGTTGCCCCGCAGCCGGCCTCTTCGGAAGAAGCCGAAGAGAAACAGCAGGAGCCGGCCGTTGAATATTCCCTGTCAGGCGGAATCACCTCCCTGCTTACCCGCTTGAATATATCTCTCGCCTTTTCTTCCTACCAGTCCGGCTATCTGTATATGCTGGGCAACCTTCCCAATGGCAGGCCGCACCTGCACCAGAGCGCCATGCAAAAACCCATGGGACTGGCCCATGACAACAATGGCGGACTGCTGCTGACCACGGGCTTTCAGGTGATGGAATTCGCCAATATCCTGCAACCCGACGAAAAGATCAACAATGCCTTCGACCTGTGCTACATGCCGCGCACCGTTCATTTTACCGGCAGGCTGGACGCCCATGACGTCGCGGCGGATGCGGATGGCAGGATTATCTTCGTCAACACCCGGTACAACTGCCTGGCAACCCTTTCGCCGAAACACAGTTTCGAGATGATCTGGAAGCCGGATTTCATCTCGGCTTTGGTAGATGAGGACCGCTGCCATCTCAACGGCCTTGCCATGGAAGACGGCCGGCCCGCCTATGTAACCGCGGTCAGCCGTTCGGATACCATCGACGGCTGGCGCGACCGGCGCGCCGCCGGCGGCATTGTCATCGATGTGCGGGCGGGGAAAATCGTATGCACAGGGTTATCCATGCCCCATTCGCCGCGAATACACAACGGCAGGCTGTGGATACTCAACGCCGGAACGGGCGAACTGGGGATTGTCACCCCTGCCGCGGACGGAGAGGAAACGGGACATTTCGAGCCGGTTGTTTTCTGCCCCGGCTTCCTGCGCGGTCTATCCTTTTACAACAACCTTGCCTTTGTCGGGCTCTCCAAACCGCGCTACAAGCGTTTTGAAGGGCTGGCACTGGACAGCCGACTGGAGGAAACCGACTCCGAGCCGTGGTGCGGCGTCCAGGTGATCGATCTGGAAAAGCGCTGCTGCGTCGACTGGTTCCGGATCGACGGGGCCGTGGCCGAACTCTTCGATGTATGCGTGATCCCCGGCTTTACGTGTCCGATGACGGTCAGCCCCGGCACACCCGACAGTATCAATCTGATTACCCATAAACCATTGCGGAACGGATAACACCGCTAAATGGAGGTATGGTTATGAAAAAGAATATCAGGAAAAATGTATTGCTGCCGCTGCTTCGTGTCGGTGTCCTGGCGGCCGGGCTGATGAGCGGGTATTACAAACGGGTGTTTGCCGGCTCCTGTTCATATGTCGGTACAAAGTGGGTCTGTACCGGCGCGGCCAGCGGTACGGGAGCTGACACGGAGATATCGCTTAATAACAGTACCTTGACGGTGACAACAGATCCCGGCTTCGGGCATAACACCAGCAACACGCCTGGCGCTGACGGACTTAATCTTACAGCGGCAGGAGCGCTAAGCTTTACCGACGCCAACAACGCATCCATTACCGGACATGACAACGGAATTTGGGCGCATGCAAGCAGTAGTAGCGCTATTCTTTCCATCACCACCTCCGGCAATGTCACCGGTTTAAACGGTGATGGGATTTATGCCTCCAATAGAGGCGATGTTACAATTACGGCATATGGCGATGTTTCCGGCACCGATAACGGTATTGTCGCGCACTCTGCTTCTTCTAATGCAAATGCTAACGACGTTATCACCATTATTGCCACAGGCACCGTAACCGGAGGAAGTGGCGCCGGGATTTATGCTAAAAGTTTAAACAACGATGCCGATTTAACTTATATCTCGGCGCATAATGTCTATGGCGGGACAGACGGAATATTTGTCTACCACGAGGGATACACCACAAACGGGATCGAGATTACCACCAGCGGCACGGTCCGCGGAACCACGGGCAATGGAATAACTGCCCGTGTGAATTACACGGGCTCCCCCATCACCATTTCGGCAAATAATGTTTCCGGCGGCAAAAACGGTATCTATGCGTATGGCTATTATGGAGGAACCACCGGCATCTTTATCACCACCAGCGGCGATGTTGTCGGTAATTCCGGCGCGGGAATCAAGGCACTCGGCTATAACAAAAATTATCTGGGTTATTCCGGCAATGTTGACATAACCGTTGGAAGCACAAGCTCTGTCTCCGGCAGCAGCGCGGGGATTTACGCACTCGCTGATGCCAACCACGAGATCACCATCACCGTGGACGGCGCGGTACAGAACCTGTCCGGCTCTTCAAGCGATGCGGCAATCATAGCCTCCGGCGCCCCGGCCACGATCAATCTCACCGGCGGTTCAGTGACCGGCACCGTCACCACCGACGTATACGACGACACCTTCAACTGGAGCGGGGGAACGCTTTCCGGCAACTTCTCAGGCGGGGACGGCTCCGATACCGCGGTTGTCAGCAGCAACGCCCAATGGGACGGCACCCAGGTCTTCGATGGCGGGGATGACATGGCCACCGGAGACGGCTTTACCGACACCCTGGCCTTTAACGGCATCACCGCCAGCGGGTCGGGCGCCAACATGCTCAACTGGGAAATCGTCGAAGTGGACAACGCCTCGGTGACTTTGACCGACGGTTTCCTCGAAGCCGGAGACGGCTCCGCCGGCACCGGCCTTTTCCTGCAAAACGGCGCCAGCCTGTATACCGGACCGGCGGCACTGGACCTCACCGCCGAGGTGGACATCGACGCCTCCTCCACATTGTACCACGCCATGGGCGGCGACATCTTCGGCAATGTGACCAACGCCGGCACCATCTACTGGCAGAACCTGGGCAACACCCTGACGATAAACGGGAACCTTATCGGGGTGGCCGGGTCGCAGATCTCCCTGGAAACCTATTTAAACGACGACAGTTCCGCCACGGACACGCTCCACGTGACCGGGGACACCACCGGAACCACCGGGCTGGTCGTGCGCGCCGCAACGGGAAGCCCCGGAGGACAGACAATCGACGGCATCGAGGTGATCCAGGTGGACGGCACTTCGGCTGCCGGCAGCTTCACCCTGGCTTCAGCGGTTCAGGCCGGCGTCTATGAGTATATTTTACAGCAGGGCGGTGCGGTCACCGGCGGCCAGAACTGGTACCTGGTCAGCAACTACACCGTACCTGGCTCAGCAGGGAGCAATGTGGTGATTTACCGCCCCGGGGTCGCCAACTACGTCGGCGGCCAGCAGGTCAACAACCTGCAGGGGCTGTTGCAGCTTTCCACCTTCCATCAGCGCATCGGCGGCCAGTTCGAGGTGGACCGGGCCGGGCGTAGAACATGGTTGCGCCCATACTATGCGTACCAGAGCGCCGAAGGGGAAACCCGATTCGACTTCGAGGCCTCTTTTGCGGGCATGCAGATCGGCCAGGAATTGATGGCGTGGGAAAAAGACGGCGTCGCCGACCGTTTTGCGCTGACCTTCGATTTCGCCTATACCGACGCGGACTTCGAGGACCGCAAACGCCCTGCAGCCGGCCTGAGCGAAAAGACCGGGAATCTGGACGGGTACAGCTACGCCCTGGGCGGCATCTGGACCCGCACGGGCGATGCCGGCGGCTATTTCGATGCAGTCGGGCAGGTATCGTGGCTGGATAACCGCTACCACGACTGCTACGGCGACGACGCCACCCAGCACGGCTGGCGCTTTGCAGTGTCGGCCGAGGCGGGAAAGCCCGTGGTCCAATGGCTGGGGTGGCAGCTCGAGCCCCAGGGGCAGTTGAGCTACCTGTACACGACCTATGAGGATTTCTCGGACGCTGCCTCCGGTGTTTCCGGCTACGACTCCCAGGCACTGGTCGGCCGTGCGGGCATTCGCATCTTCCATGGTGAGGCATACAAAAAAGACGACGGGCTGCAGGTCTATGGCATCGGCAACATCGTATACCATTTCATCGACCCCGCTTCCGTTGAAATCGACAGCACCGACCTGGAGGAAGAATACAGCCGTACAAGCTGGGAGGCCGGCGCCGGTATCATCGGCAAGGTGACCCCGGCCATATATGTTTATGGCGACGCCCGTTACGAACACGCCTTCGACAGCACGGATACCTATGGCTGCCGGCTTAACGCAGGACTCAGGATTACCTTTTGAATACCCGCTTCACAGAAAGAAATGTCATCACTATGCGCCCAAGCAATCCCTCCGCACTGCGGTCCGGGCTGTCGGCCCGGTAACGCACGCCTGCCCCGATGCTCACCGGCTGGCGTCCGATTTATTTTCGCGCAAGCCTTGGATCAAACCGATAAACTTCCGGTTTCCCAATTTCAACCAACCTCCAATCCGGATGCCCTGGATTGAGTAAATAATTGAATTCGGCCGGAACGACAACGCTGGGCACCTTAAAAACGGTGCTGCGTTTTTCCGATATCCATTGGTCGCCGATGGTTTTTGTGGCTGACGATGGCGGGCGACTGTCCCAATCATCCGGAAGCTTATCCAATTCCTCCATCAGTTTTTCGTCAAATCGGACGGCAATCGTGGCGTATTGATTCAACAGAGAGGGTGCCGGCAGGTTGACAAGGAGTTCCATGGAGGCAAGGGAAATACTGCTCGATGTATATACCACGGCAAAACCCTTTTTGTTCCAGCGGCCGCCGTTGACGCGTGCTCCCTCACCTGAAAAAGCAGTCTCAACTCGTTTGGCGGATACAATTCGCCAGGCGGTGATCAAGTGAACACCCCATCCTCAATACGCCCTAACAGGCTTTCCACTTCATGGGCGCCCAACTCGGTCCTGGCATATTCGACAGGCGCTACATCGCCCAAGGCCCAGGCAGGTTCCTTGAGCCACTTTCGGGCCAATTCTTCTTCTCCGAACACATTGACGGCCTTATCGAAAAGCCGGGCGATTCGAAAAATCCGCTCGGACTCTTCGAACATAAAGCGTTTGCCCTTCTTGCGCCTGGCGAGTGTGCTGACCGGGATTCTCAAGACCTTCGATAGCTCTTTGTCGGATACATCCAGGTTCTTTTTCAGACGCGTAAACGCTGAAATCGGTAGTCCTTTTTGTATCTGCACGATGACTTCCGAGGTGTTTTGCAGCTTGATGCCAATCGATGATCCAAACATAATTCCCCACCTTTTATAAGTTCCCACTTGGTTATTTTTATATTACCATTTTGGAAAATTCATTTCAATGTCCTTTTTTCTCGATGATGGTTAGCATCTCGCGGCCGGCGACTATCTCCGGGTGGGCGGCCTGAAGGCGCTCGGCCATGGACCGGGCCCGGTCCCACTGTCCGCGCTGCATATAAAAGACCGCCAGCGCATAGAGGTAGTCCGGGTTGCCCGGTTCCACACTCAGGGCACGGGTAAGGGCGCTTTCGGCTTCATCGTCCCGTTTGATCTGCTGGAGAAGAAGCCCCAGGTTGTAACTGATCCGCGAGCGCTGCGGCAGACCGGCGGCCGCATCGCCCAAAAATACCACCGATTCCTCCAAGCGGTTTTCCTCGGCCAACAACAGACCCAGTGAGTATTTGATTTCGTAAAAATCGGGGTGATCGGTGACGACCTCCCGGAGCAATCGTTCGGCAGCGTCGTTTCTGCCCTGGCGATTGTAGAGCATGGCCAGGTTGACCTTGGCCGGATAAAACTCCCTGTCGATGGCGACGGCCTTGAGGTAGTGCTGCTCCGCCCGGGATGAATCGCCGAGGTTGACGTACAAATTGCCCAGGTTGTGGCGGGAGGTAGCGAAATCGGCGGTTCGCTCCATGGCCCGGAGGTATTCGGCCAGGGCTTTTTCGAATTGCCGGCGGGTATCCGGCGGCATTTTTTCTTTGGGAATGGCCGCCATGGCAGCGGCCGCTTCGATGCGCACCGCCCGGACCGGATCGTAGAGCATGGGCGACAGCAGTTTCAGACGATGACCGGGGTCGCCCTGGGGGAGCCGGCGCACGGCGGTCTGCCGAACCAGTGAGTCCTCGTCGTTCAGCACCGCCGCGAATTGGGAAAACACCTTGTCGCCGCCATAGCCTGCCAGTTCGGACAAGGCCGTGGCCCGGACAATGGTCGGGTAGAGCCGGTCCCCGGCCAGGGAGACCAGCGCATCCAGGGCTTCCGGGCGGCGCCGGCGGCCGGCATCGAGAATTTCGCCGTAATGGGGCCGCCGGGTTTGGCCATACCATTTGGCCATGGCGTCCATCGACCATTGGGTGGGCTTGTCCACGTGGCAGCGGTCGCAGGCGTTGGGAACGCCCATGCTCAAGGTCAGGTCCGGACGCGGCAGGCGGAAGCTGTGGTCAGGGCGGTAATCGATGCCCATGTAGTTGCGGCCGGGCATGTGGCAGGCTTCGCACTGGGCACCGGAGCCCACCTCGAAAAGCACGTCTCCCTTTGCGGATTTAATCGGCTCGCCGTCCTCGCCTTTGGTCTTGTGGAAATGGTGCCCTTTCCGGTCGTAGATGGCTGCCCGATGGCATTGCAGGCACAGGTCGTTGCCGTCCTTGATGCGCCGGATGCTGTGCACGTCGTGGCAGTCGCTGCAGCGAACGTCGCGGGCGTACATCTTGCTCTGCATGAACGAGCCGTACACATAGACTTCATCCAGAATCTGTCCGTCGGCAAAATAATACCCTTCGTCCAGAAGCTGTGGGATGCCGTAGTCCAGAAAATCGGCATGATGGTGGATGTTGTCATCCAGGGACATGCGCCGGGAGTGGCAGGGCGCGCACAAATCGATCTGTTCTCCCGCGGTGAGATCTTGGGTTGTTACGGCCAGGGCGTGGTTCTGTACCGCCGGGCGGCCCATTTCCGGCAGCTTGGCCCAGGCCACATGGTCCGCGCCCGGCCCATGGCAGGCCTCGCAGCCCACGCTGATCTCCGACCAGGTGGTGGCATAGGTGTCCGCCTGGTAGTCGTAGCCCTTTTTCAGGTCCGTGGAGTGGCACTCGGCGCACATGCCGTTCCAATTCTGTCCGTTGTTGGTCCAGTAGAGCCAGTCGTCGGGGGCCAGCGGCGCATCCGGGTACAGGTGATACCAGCGCTTTTTGGCAGCGTCCCAGGCGATGGGCAGGCATTGCAGGCGCCCGCCGGGAAAGGGGATCAGGTATTGTTGCAGCGGGTACCAGCCAAAGGTATGGGTGATCCGGAACTCGCCGGGCTTGCCGTCGGCCCCCCGGGTGTGCACGTAATACTTGCCGTCGCGGCGGTAGAACCGGGAAGTCTGGCCAAAATATGTGAATTCGGCATCATTGAAATCACCCAGGACGCTATGCTCGTCGGCGGGTGCCATGGCCCACCGGTGGTGGGAACCGGACCATTTGTCGTATTCGGTTTTATGGCAATCCCGGCAGGCCTCGCTGCCCACGAATCGGGCGGTCTGCGCGTGGTCTTCTCCCTCGGGCATGGACGGCGATGGTCGGTTCTTGAGATGATAGATCGGCAGGATCAGGACGATAACCAGGGTGGCGATGATGCCGGCGATCTTCCAGGTGGTGTTGGGGTCTTTGGGCATCGTCTGAATTCAAGCCTTCTTCGGATAGACGACCTGGTCTTTTTTAAACCGGTCCCTTTTGATGACTCGGGCCGTATCCACCCGTACCACATTGTTTTCGATGACGACCGGATGCAGGTCCATGGCATGGGGGGCCGGCGAACGCAGGACATCGCCATGGATGTCAAAGGCCGAGGCGTGGCAGGGGCACACAAACTTCTTCTCCTCCTCGACCCAGGGAAGCGTGCATCCCAGATGGGGGCATCGCCGCGAAAGCGCCAGGAATCCGCCGTCGGCCAGCCTGGCCAGGTAAAACCGCCCCCGGGGAAACGCGGTCACCGTTCCGGGGGCAAAGGTTTCCACAGTTCCGGCGTGAATTACGGATTCCGCATTCTCATTCTTTCTGGTCCCATGGTTGGGGCGCAGAAAGGATGTCACCATCCAGAAAAGCTCCGCCAGGGCCGCCAAGCCCAACCCCGCCCAGAGAAAGGAGAGGAATCGCCTGCGGGGCGCGGCCGTTTTGTTATTTCCAGGTTCTTCCAAACATACCTCGTTTTTTCTGTCGCCTTTAAGAGAATGTTTTTGGCAAGGCCAGAGGGAGGAAGCCGTATGTTGTTAATACTGCGACGACCGATAACGCCGTCCAAAAGCATTCTCTTAAAGGCGACTCACCAGGGAATCGTCAGGGCCATCCCTTCGCCCCTGAACCACACGCCGGTGATCGTCAGGATGGCATAGGATGTCGCCAGCAAAATAAAAACCGATTGAACCGTTTCGTTTTTCGTGGCGTGAAATCTTATTTTTATTACTGCGTAATACCCGCCGATGACAAGCAGCACCGCCAGGGCTGGCAACCACCCATTTGCAAGCACGCTCGAAGATGATCCGGCACCGGCAAGCCAGGTGTCCGCCAGGATCAAAAGCGGCATGGCGATAAAAGCCGTGATGCCCGCCACGCCGGCTGTCTTGCGGCCCTTGCGGGAGGCAAACCAGATCCCCCCTGTATCCGTTTCGTATTTTAAATAAGGAATGGCCAGCAGTCCAAAGCCTACGACGAGCGGGATGACAAAAACCGCTAACACCGGATGAAAATGCAAAAGAAGCTCCTGCAAGCCGGCAAAGTACCAGGGCGCCCGGGTCGGGTTAGGACTCAGGCCGGGATTGCCAGGCTCGCCCAGAGGAGCGTCCACGAGAGTTGCGAGCAGCAGCACGGCCGCAATGAGAACCAGGGCCGTGGTGGTTTCACGCAGCAGGAGATCCGGAACCACCGGCACGCGAACCGGATTTTGCTCAACGGCCGCATCGATTGGCCGGGGAACCACAATTCCCCTGGCTTTGCGGATGCGCCAGAAGTGATAGGCCATCAGGGCCATCAAAACCACCGGCAGTACGGCGGTATGCAGGGCATAAAAGAGTTGCAGGGTCCGGGGGCCGAGCTCGCCGTCGCTGAGGATCGTCTCCCGCAGATAGGCGCCAACAAGGGGAACGTATTCCAGCATCCCGGTGGAGACGGTCACGGCCCAGTAGGCGAGCTGGTCCCAGGGCAGGAGGTAGCCGGTAAAATTGGAACCCAGCACAACCGTCATCAGGCCAAGACCGACAACCCAGTTGAATTGGCGCGGCCGGTGAAAGGCGCCGGTACAAAACACCCGCAGCATGTGCAGGAGCATCACGGCCACCACAAGGTGGGCGCACCAGTGGTGCAGGTTGCGAATCAGCTTGCCGTAAGGCGTGCCGGTGATCAGGGCCTGGACCGAGGCATGGGCGGCAACCGGGGTCGGCTCGTAGGCAAACTTGAGAAGCAGGCCGCTTCCCATCAGGAGCACAATCAGGGTGGCGGCCATGCCGCCCAGGCCCCAGGTGAGAGAAAACCGCAGGGTTTCTCGCGGGACGGTCGTCGGCCTGAAATGAAGGACCAGATTCCTCAGCAGGAAACGGCTGTGCCGGCGCCCGGTTTTTGAATGCCCGGACGTTGGCACAATGGAATTGGAAGCCTGCTGCGGCAAGGGTGTTCTCCATTGATTGGTTGGCGATTAAGCTATTCGTGCTTTATTCATCAGTTCATGTAAAAAAAGCAAGAAATTCAATGAAGGCGCTGCCGATTTTATTGTCAAATAACAAATCACAAGCACCAAACTCCAAATAAATTCCAAATCCCAACATCCAATTTCCAAACTTGGTATAAGATTGCGGTATTGGTGCTTGTAATTTGAATATTGAGATTTATTTGAAATTTGTTTTTTGGATTTTGTGATTTCATCCACTTTTCCTAAAAATGCATTTTGGCGAAAAAGTATGCGGGCCTCCCGCTTTAGATTTCAGCTAATGTCTAACCGCTTATTTCACTGATCCGGATAAATCCGCTTCCAATCGTTTTTCATATCCACCACGGTCCAGCCCTTTGCATTGGCTTCGTCAAGGGCTTTGTCCAGGCAACCGATGTGCGAGTCGCGGTCGTAGGCCCACTCGCGTTCGCCATCCGTGTGGTGGACCAGAAGGGCGAACCGGGCGCCTTGGCCGGCCATGGTCCACTGGAGCATTTGCAGGTCGCCGTCGGAGTTGCCGAAGGCGGCGATGGGCCGGCGGCCGATGTGCGCGTTGATGCCCACGGGTTTGCCTTCCTTGTCATCGATGAAGTCGAGTTCCGCCAATCGTACGAGCACGGGCTTGCCGTCGCGCATCTCGAATTTTGTCTTGATGCTGCTGCCGACCACCTGCTCCGGCGGGATGCCATAGACCGCTTCCGTCCAGGGCCGCATGAATTCGATGCCGCCGCCCGAGACGATATACGTCTTGAAAAATTTTGAGCGCAGATAGGCGAGCAATTCGAGCATGGGCTGGTAGACCATCCCGGTATACAGCCGGTTGGTTTTGGGATGTCTCGCCCGGGCGACCCAATCCTTCACGATATTTTCGAACTCCGTTGTGGTCATGCCCGCATGGGTGGCCATGAAGATTTGGGCCAACGCTTTTTCACCGCCTTTAAGCGCGGTCTTCAGGTCGCCCTTGAGCACGGAGGCAAAGGGTTCCCGGGTCTTCCATTCGGGATGCTGCGGAGCGAGTGCCTTGACCCTGTCGATGGCAAAGAAAAGCTGAAAATACATGGGCTGCTCCGACCACAGGGTGCCTTCGTTGTCGAAGGTGGCGATGCGCTCGGCGGGTCTTACATAATCGGGGGAACCCGGCGTCGTTACCTTTTCCACAAAGGCGACGATGGCCTTTTTGGAGGCCATGTCGTTCCAGGAAGGTAATGGATCGGCCGCCTGGGCGAAAGCGGCGGACATGGCGATTAAGAGAACACTCAGCAACCAGGAAATGCGTTTTTTCATGGCTTGTCCTTCTTTTCATAACATGAATGAGAAAAGGCGCCCCGTGTGGAGCGCCCTGTGGAGATCGTGGAACTAGAGGCCACTCATGGTCATGTTTTTGATTTTCTTCTCCAGGGACGACAGGCTCCAGTCGCCCGGTGCCTGGCTGGGCGGATAATCCTTCAGCGTCACGAGGAACCTGCTGGCCACGACCTGCATCGGCCCGAGAACGAAGGCATGGTCGATATACCAGTCGTAATAGGTGTTGGAGTTGTGTTGCGCCCTTTCGAACGGGTCGCGCCGCAGGTTGAAAAGCAGCGGCGTGCGCAGGTTCACGAAGGGCTCCAGCCAGATTTGAAGCTGTTTGGCGCGGTTTTCGAGATAGACCGCCTTCCAGTCTTCGTAGCGGATGGCCGCCACGCTGCCGCCGTCGTCCACGTAGATGAACTCCTTGCGGGGCGACGCCTTGGACTTGCCGCTGAGGTAATCGAGCATGTTGTAGCCGTCGATGTAGTTCTTGTACTTGCGGCCGTTGAGTTTCACGCCCTTGGCCAGTTGGTCCTTGATGTCTGGTGCTCCGGCAACCGTGGCAAAGGTGGGCAGCCAGTCCTCGTGGGCGACGATGCCGTTGAGCGTCTCGCCGGCGAGGAAATGTCCCGGCCAGCGGACGAAGCACGGGACGCGGTAGGCGCCTTCCCAGTTGGAGTTTTTCTCGCCCCGGAACGGCGTTGTGCCGGCGTCGGGCCAGGTGTTGTAGTGCGGGCCGTTGTCGGTGGAGTACTGAACGATGGTGTTGTCCGCGATGCCCAGCTCGTCCAGGAGTGCAAGCAACTCGCCCACCATGGCGTCGTGCTCGACCATGCCGTCGTGATACTCGTCGCCGCTGGGACCGCTGATCCCGGTATGGGCCTTCTTCACGTGTGTTCGAAAGTGCATGCGGGTGGCGTTCCACCAGCAGAAGAACGGCTTGCCGGCCTCGTGCTGGCGCTTGATGAAGGCCTTCGCGGCGAAGAGGGTTTCCTCGTCAACGGTCTCCATGCGCTTTTTCGTCAATGGACCGGTGTCCTCGATGGTCTGGCCGCCCTTGCCGTCGGCCTTGCACTTGAGCACGCCGCGCGGACCGA
Organism: uncultured Desulfosarcina sp.; assembly: GCF_963668215.1. NCBI lineage: Bacteria > Pseudomonadati > Thermodesulfobacteriota > Desulfobacteria > Desulfobacterales > Desulfosarcinaceae > Desulfosarcina > uncultured Desulfosarcina sp. The sequence goes on along the minus strand of NZ_OY764190.1, from coordinate 2,985,962 downwards.
ACTGCTCGCGGAACGTTTTGCCGTTGGCCAGCACTTTGTCTCCGGGATAGTCGCGATTCTCCGGCTCCTCCTCGGCATTCAGATGGTAAAGGTTGCCGTAAAACTCGTCGAAGCCGTGCATCGTCGGCAAATGCTCATCGCGGTCGCCCTGATGGTTTTTGCCGAACTGCCCGGTTGCGTATCCCTGACTCTTGAGTACAGTTGCGATGGTTACGTCCGATTTCTGCCAGCCTTCCGGGGCGGCGGGCATGCCGACCTTGGTCATGCCGGTCCGAACGGGCACATTGCCGCCGAGAAACGCAGCCCGTCCGGCGGTGCAGGACTGCTGCCCGTAGTAATCGGTAAAGGCCACGCCCTCGTTGGCAATGCGGTCGATGTTGGGCGTCCGGTAGCCCATCATGCCGCGGTTGTTGTGGCTGATGTTCCAGGTGCCGATGTCATCGCCCCAGATAACCAGGATGTTGGGCTTTTCATTTGCCGCGGTTGCCGGTATGGCCGTCAATGCCAGCCCAACGGCAAGCGTCAGACACAGTAGGAAAAGCGTTCTTGTGGATGATGCTTTCATTGCTGTCTCCTTTCATTTTCTGTCATAATATCTTGAACGAGGATAATACTTGCGGCACTTGGTGTGTTTTTAATGAAATGTCTCTAAGATAGTGCATTGCAGGCCATCATAAGAATGATCAACGGGGGAGGAGGAAGGATGGCCATAACTGGCTAAATTAATAGAAAGAACTTATTGTCTTGCAACGAATTGAACAAGCTGCGAACAAGTTTAAACTAAAAATTCCGATCATGCAACCAGGAGAACGTGGATGGAGCGCTTTAAATGCTGAATCAGGCGGTCACCGGCTGCAGGGCGAAGGTGAGGTATTCCAGGTCTTCGACATTGGCATTCAACTGGTGAAAGGCCACCATCAGGGCGATCAGGCAGCCATAGGTATACCCGTAGCCATAAAAGGGCAGCCCCAGCCAAATGCTCAGCACGCTGAGCCCCGCGTTGCCGGCCACGAAAACAATACTGACTATGAGCACCTGCCGCCGCAGATCGAAATAAAAAAGAATGATCACATTGATTAAAAGCAGGACCTGCAAAAACGATCCGATCAGCAAGATTTGAAAAAGCGGAATCTGCACGCTCGAAAGGTTGATCCATTTAATCATCCAGGGCGCAAAAACGATGCACAGGACGGAGACCGTACCCTGGATGACGAAGACATCCCGCAGGCTGCTTTTGAGCGCGTTGACCATGGTGGCCTTCTCGGCCAGGATATCGGTCAGCGAGCGCTTGCCGACAACCTTGGCATAGTACTGGCGGTAGTGCTGATAAAAGGCCGTCTCGATTTTAAGCAAAAAAATGGCCATGGCCGGCACGATCGTCAGGTAGGCGAAAAATACCGGACCCTCGTAGATGTCGTGGGTGGTGAAAAGGGGTACGATCACCCTGGCGTCCGGCGCCAGCCAGAACATGATCTTGTCGATCCAGATGCCCAGGTTGAACAAAAAACCGATCCCCACCAGGTCCCAATACTGTTTGAAGTATTTCATGAAATCCGGGTTCCAGGCCATGCGGGGTGGAAATTCCACGCACACCTTGGCCATGATCCAGAACAGGGTCACCCACTGACCCAGCAGATAGCCGGCCAGATACCCTTCCGTGCCCATGGGCCGGCCCAGGCATATCGCCGCGGCGATGCTGATCACCGCCCCTAAGGCGAACGCGTTGACGATCCCGTTGTAATCCTTGATGGCCGACAGGAAAATCATGCACAGCCAGATGAGGCTGGTCACCAGAAACAGCAACACGCCGAGGAATTTGTGCAGCAGGGTAACCTTGCAGAAAAAATAGCCGCAGACCGAAAACGCGGTGCCGGCCACCAGCACCATCAGGGCGCAGGTGTATAGGGTGGGCAGGATCAGGTCGGTCTTTTTCTCATACATCCGATCGGCCATGTAGCGCGTAGCGATCATCTGAACGATCCCCACCATGATCAGGGAGAAGGCATAGGTATAAACCACCGTTGTGCGGAACAGGTCATGGTTCAGCCCGCCCAGCTTCGTACTGTGGTAAACCCCTAAGACCGCCAGGCAGATGATGGACATGAGCCAGGGACCCGACGACACCATGGCCGCGTACAGATAGGCCGTCATGTCGGCGAGAAACGTCTGACGGTTGAGAATTCTTTTAAGTTCGAAACCGATGCCGGCCATTATCGATCCTCTTGCTGCATGTAGTGTTTATAGATGTTGTAATATTTCCGGTTCAGATCTTTCTCCCGGTAATATTTTCTCACCCGCCGACGGCCGGCCGCGGCCATTTGCATCCTCTGGTCGGGGTCGGACAGGATGCTGACGATGCCCTTGGCCGTGCCGGCCGGGTCGGCCACCGGGGTGACGATGCCGGAGGGGCCGATCAAGCGGTCGTTGTGGGTGCGGCCTTCGATCAACTCCCGGCACGATCCCACGTCGGAGGCCACCACGGGAATGCCCGCGCAATTGGCCTCCAGGATCACCAGGGGCTGTGCCTCGCTGATGCTGGTCAGGACCAGCAGATCGATTTTGCGGTAGTATTCCATGACGTCGATGCGGCCGGTGAAGGAGAGGCGTTCCTCCAGGCGCAGAAGCTGCACCATGTCCTTGCATTCCCGGTAGTAGTCCGGGTCTTCGTCCGTCGGCCCCAGGACCAGGAATATCAGGCCAGGCATCTGCAGGGAGGCGATTTTGCAGGCCCTTACAAAAGTCTTGACGTCCTTGATGGCCACCACCCGGCCCACGAAGGCCACCGTGAACGCTTTTTTGGTTTTCTCGGTCTCGTCGAACACCTCCGGCTTCAGGTCTTTAAAGCGCTCGACGTCGATGCCGTTGGGGATGATATCGATTTTGTGAGGATCGGCGCCCTCGGCGATTTCCAGTTTGCGGTTGCCCGTGTAAAGGGTGAAGATGCGGTCGGCCATGTTGTAGGCCATACGCCCCAGTCCTTCGAACATATTGATCCACAGCTTTTGAAAGGCATTCACATCCTTTTGCACCCGCACCCGTTCGCCGTCGGCCACGTAGATCCATTCGGCCTGGGCGATCTCGATCTTGCGCTCCTTGGTATAGATGCCGTGCTCCGTGAGCAGCATGGGGCGCCGGTAGATATGCTTGGCCATGGCGGCGAGCATGCCCGCGAATCCCGTGGAGATGGTGTGGTACACCCTGGCGCGCGGAATCGGTGCGCGCAGCAGGTTGAACAGAGGCAGATGGGTGAAGCGGTAAGTCCAGAAGTAGTCGATAAACGAAACCGTGTTCTGGTTGCCCTGGTACTGATCCACCAGAAAAGACCAGGCCTCCTTGCCGTGGACCAGGTCGCGAATGGTCAGGCCGCTTTTCCCGAGATGCTGAAACAGGTCCACGACCGCCCCGAAGCGGTCGCCTTCGCCTTCGCCGATGTGCTGATGAAAATCGACGATCGTATCCACGATCCGGCGGCGCTCCCGGCGCTTTTTGTTGCCTTCGGACTCCAGGTTGTATTCGTGAATGTAGGCAATGTGTTCCAGGTGGAAATTGTCCGGCAGCTCGTATTTGATTTCCGCGGTCTCCTTGGGGGTCGGAAAAATGGATACCGCGCAGAAACGGATCTCCGGCAGGGCCCGGATCAGGTTATGCACCCAGGTGCTGACACCGCCGGACACGTAGGGGTAGGTCCCTTCCAGAATCAGGCAGACATCGTATGGCTCGGTTGGCGGCATGGTTCAGGTTCCTTTTGGAGAAGTTGCCCAGAAGTGCAGCAGGATGCCGTCGCTGGCCGACTCCGCGCTGGTGGTACGGGCGCTTTGCATCCTATGGGCGACGGTTTGCAGGCCCTTGCCGTCGCCATGGGTGTAGTGCGCTTCGGCCAGGCCGATCATGGCCTTGACGTTTCCGGGATCTTTGTCCAGTACGGATTGAAAGTGGGCCACAGCCTGGTCGAATCCGCCCAGTTGGATTTCCAGGTGGCCCAGATTCAGGATCCGCTCCGTTTCCGCCGCCATATCGGCACCCCGGACCGCCAAAAACGAATCCCGGGCCATCAACAGGTAATGGCGGCGGGTGGACTCGTCCAGCAGGCCGCTTTTGGCATAGTCGAGGCACTTTTTGGCATAGCGCAGCCGGCCGGCTGTCTCGGAAACGCCGGTATCCAGCCGCTTCTTCGCGGTTTTGATGGCGGCGACAAACGTCTCGTCCAACCGGGTCAGGGCGGTGTGGGCATTATGGCGCACTTCGGTACTCTTGTCGGAGAGACATTTCTTTAACACCGTGACCGCCTCGGGCGTGCCGATGCGCCGCAGGGTATCGATGGCCCCGCGTTTCAGGTCGTCGTCGAAGCCCGCCAGGATGTCCATGGCCGGCTGGACGGCCAGCTCTTCGTCGAAATAGGTCGTAAGATCCTTTTGAAGGTCCAGGCGCGGGGGCTCGATCACCCGATGGGCGGTTTCTTCCTGGAAATCCTCCACCAATCCGTGGGCGCAGATCCACCGTTCGCATGCCAGTTGCAGAATCAGGCTGCCGACAAGCCCCATGACAGGCAAAAACAGCACCAGAAAACCGTACAACCGCGCGCGGTATCGATCCCTGGTCGCGGCTTCCCGCCGGCTGAATCCAAAGGCCAGAAGAACCCCGGCGGCCCCGAAATGGCAGGCCGTCGCAGCAATCCACACCCATCGGCCGGCGCCGGACGCGATGCTGACGACCAGGCAAACGGCAACACCATCGAGCAGCACGGCGCCCGTCCAGGCAAGGACCGTACGCAGGGATTCCCCGCGCGGGGTTCCGTTATTGAATTTGTTTGATTGCATGAACGGCCTCTTCGATGAGATCCTCGGGGCGTTTCATCCTCTCTTTCAAGGTGGCGATTCCGGTTTGGATGGACATGGTCCGGTTGTCCCCGAACGGACGGAACTTGAATGCCAGGATCTCGCTGAATATCTTCCGGCTGGCCACCTTGGCGCCATCCAACGGCGTGCTGGGCAGAACGATGAAATAACGCGATTCCTCCCGGTCGTGAAAATACAGATCGATGCCGCGCAGCCGGTTTTTGAAGATCAGGCTGAGCACGGTGAGAATATCCTTCTGGAATCCGCCCTCGATGGCCTTGAAGTCGTCGATATTGAATACGATCAGGCTCAATTCCTGGCCGTAGCGCCGGGCCCGCGAGAACTCCTCTTGCAGCCTTTTGATAAAATACGTGTAGGTGTATGCGCCGGTAACATCATCGGAAATATTCTTATCCCGCGTATCCTTGTAGGTACGGGCATTTTCGATGGCCGAACCGCACCATTCCCCGACGATGGAGGCCAGTCTGACGGCCTGGGGGTTGAATTTGAGAAAGGGCAGGCGCTCGATGGTGAGCACGCCCAGCACCTGATTGTCGCTGGTGAACAGGGGCACGCAGATCACGATGCCGTCGTCGGCCAGCTTGGCGAAATCCGCCGATGGCGTGAGGGCGTTCAAGGATACGGTCCGGCGGGTGACGATCGACTCCGCCACCATGCCTTCACCCACGGACATTTCCTTTTTCCGGACAAAATCGCCTTCGGGCTCCCGGCTGGCGGTCAGCACCAGTTGGCCTTCGACCAGCAGGTACACGGCGCAGGATTCGGCCGACAGAAAGGTGACCAATATTTCCACCACCGCCGGGAAGATCTCCTCCTCTTTCAAGGATTTGAGCCCCTTGGCCGCTTCATAGATCGTGGTCAGGGAATGCTCTTGGGAGATGATATGCGTGTCCAGTTCCTGCTTGGCGCGGCTCAGGGCCTCGTACCGTTGAACGAGATCCTCGTGGTTTTCGGTTAATTGCCGATGTTCGGCGGCCAGGTCTTCGTAACGCGTTTTCTGGGCCTCCCGGATTTCGCCCACCAGGATCCCGCCGGCAACGAACAAAAGCGGCTGGATCAGGCCGGATAACGCCAGCAGGGTCTGCCATGAAGCCTCCGGATGCCCCAGCTTGCGCAGGCCCAGAAGGACCAGGCCGGATAGAAGACCGGCGCCGGCGCCGGCCCGGAACCCATGCCGGGCGGCCATGGGCAGCACCAGCAGCCAGAAGGGATGGGGGCAGACATTTTCAAACCCCGGATTATGGGAAAACCACAGAAAATTGACGGCCAGCAGCACCGCCATCCCCAGAACGACGCCGGTGATCTCTGACTTGGGCAGCCTCAGCAGGGCCGGCGTCGGGTCGCTTTGCGTGGTTGGTGAAATGGATTGAACGGATTGAGGTGTAGCATTCATTTTACACTTCCATCTTTTTAAGCCGACTAATAATAAACGCGGGCCGTAATCTGAAACCGCTGGCTTTCGCCCCCCACGGCCCCCGTGGATTCGCTGGAATATTCGTACATGCCGAACAGCTCCAGTCGATTGGCCAGAAATACGTTGAAATTGGGCTGGATGTACCAGCCGTCCAGATTGCGGATATGGTCGTAGCGCCACCCGCCGGACACCCCCCAGGTCCAGTCGTCCCAGGGGCGATGGAGAAAGGAGCCGAAGACGCCATGCCAGGCCTGGTCTTCCACGAGAACCAAGGGCCGGTAATCGTCCCTTTCGTAATCGAACCAGGACCGATAATAGGAGTACCCCACCACGATTTCCGGGTCCGGGAACAGGCGCAAAGAGAGGATTCCCAGAACGGTTCGCTCGCGGCCGTACGGATCTGCCTCGTCCAGGCGGTAGCGCCAATCCTCTCCCCGAATCAGCAGACCGGTTCGTTTGCCGTCGCTCCAGTCGAGGGTCAGTTGCAACCGGTCGAAGGCGCCATCGTGCCGGACGGCCTGCGCCGGGTCGGTCCAGGGGCGGTTTTTCTGGTAGTCGGCATGGATGGCAAGCTCCGGCAGCGGGGTAACGCCCCCGCCGACCAGGAAACTGGTGTCGCTCGAAGCGCCATTGTATCCGCCGATACCGGCCGTCGCCGACCAGCGCCGGTCGAAGCGGTGCGTCAACACCAGCAACCCGTCGTTGATTTCCTCGTTCAGGGAGCCGACAACGGGCTGTTCCTGGCCGGAAAGTTCGATGCGGCGAACCTTCGCCGACAGCCGCGTGGCCTCGGAAACGTAGCTGCTCCAGTCCAGGGACCAGGTGTCGGTGGTCGTATCCTCGTCCGTCTGGTCATAGCGGTCGAAACCCACATCCAGCCTGGGTCCGTATTGCTTGTGAATCTCGTAAACGACGCGTCGCACCTCGCGGTTGTCCGGGTCCAATTCCAGCACCCGGCTGTAGTTGGCCAGGGCCTCGGCCCACTGGGTATTGTTCAGGCGGGCGCCGGCATAATCGGACCAGGCGACGGCGTCGTTGGGGTCGTATTCCACGATGCGGCCGTAAAGTGCGGACGACCATCCGTATTGGGCCAACTCCCAGTAAAGCCTGGCCTGCAGGCGCTGGGCCTGCGGGTTGGTCGGATCGTCGCGGAAAAGCTTGGTCAACTCGTCCCGGGCCAGCGCGTACTGGCGGTGATCCAGCAGGAAGGTGCAATACTCGACGCGGATGTTGACGTCATCGGGAAAGCTTTTCCGCAGCTTGCGGTATAGAACCATGGCTTCGGCCACCTTGCCGGCATGGCTGGCGATGCGGGCCTCGATCAGGGTGGCCTGTCGTTCGTCGAAATCCAGGATCGACGCCGGATCTTCAGTGCCCGAAGCAAAGCCCCCCACGGCCCCTACAGGTGCGCCCAGGGTTAAGACCAGCAATGCCAGGCAGCCTGCCAGCCAGCGTTGTCTTTGTCGCCTAAATTCTGGAAGTGCCTTCATGGCCATGTCCCTTTCCGAACGGTCGGCCCGGCGGCGGTCCCGTTTTCGGCTTTGGCGGCTTCGATCAGGCGCTTGGCCGCGCGAAACTCTTTTTGGGCCTCGGCGTCGCGATGCACGGCCAGATAAACCTCGCCCAAAAGGTACCGGGTTTCATGGTCCTCCGGGAAAAGCCGGTTGTAGGTTTTCAGGAATCGGATGGCCGATTCGGGCCTGCCGGTCCAGGCGTAAACCTGCCCGCTGCCCTTCAGGGCCTTGAGGTTCTCCGGATCTTGCCGGAGAACCGCTTCGAAGATATCGAGAGCCAGATCCAGGCGCCGGCCCCATTGGGCCTGCTGGCCCAGATCAGCCAGAAAAACCGGATCACTTGCGTTTTCCGCCTTCAGCCGCAGGATGAGGTCTTCGGCCTCTTTATGGCGGTCGGTACGCGAATAGGCTTCGAGAAGCATGAGCCCTTCCCGGTGGGGAATCGCAGCCTGCTTCGTAAGGGGCTGCAACAGCGCCGCGGCCCGGGACCAGTGCCGGCGGGCCAGGTAGGCATCGGCGAGCAGAAGGGTGCGGCGGCGATCCAGGCTGCCGCTGGCGGCCAGGCGGTCGAGAACGTCGATCAACCGGTCGGTCTGGCCGGTCCATTCGTATACATCGGCCAGCTCGAGCCAGATGGCCGGGTCTTCCGGGGCCAGATCGGCAGCCCGCTGCAGATAGATGCCGCCCTCCTTGAGTTGTCCCTCGGCTACCAGGGCCCGTCCGGCAGCCAGGGCCAGCGCGGCGTTTTGCGGATCGTCATCGACCCGCTTTTTGAGCAGGGCCAGAGTTTGTCGGCCTACGGCGGGCGGGTTCGTCAGCCGGGCCAGCGCATCGGCGGCCGCCTTGTTGCGCGGGTCGTCACGAACGATCCGGCGGTAGAGGTCCAGGGCCTTTTCGGGTTGGTTCTGCCATTCGTAAAGCTGGGCCAGCTGCAGGCGCGCCTCCTGGTCGCCGGGTTTCAGGCGGAGATAACGCTCGAAAGCGGCGATGGCTTCGGGCTCCTTGGACCGGGCCAGTTCAAACCGGGCCATGCGGCGCAGCAGATCGGGGTTCTGCGGCGCCAGCGTCAGCCCGATGCCGATGGCATCGGCCATCAGCTCCAGCCGCCCCGTGGATTCGGCCAGGGCCAGAAGCGACGGAACCTGCGAGACGGCCCGCTGCCGGCGGACCTGAGCGGCCTTTATCGCATAGGCTTTTTCGGGCTGGCCGATGGAAAGGTAGAGGCGGATGGTGCCGTCGGAAACGAACGGCTCGTCGGGCGCCAGTTCCATAGCCCAGGCAGCCGCTTGGCCGATCAGATCCGGGTCGCCGGTGTGCCAGGCCATGTCCAGGGTCCGGCGGATATTGCCGGGCCGGTTGCCGGTCAGCGCGGTCAGGCGCCGCATGGTGCGGTAGGCTTCCCGCGGGTGATCGGCGCTCAACCAGCCGCCGGCGATGCGATCGAGCAGGGCCGGGTCGTCCGGATGCGCCTGCTCCAGCGAAGCCAGGGCGTCGACCATGATGGCCGGGCGGTCAGTGTAGCCGGCCACCCGGAGCATGGATTCGAGATCCGCCGCCGTTGCTCCGGGTCCGGTGGCCAGAAGCTTGAGCAGCGGATAAGCGTTTTCGGGCTGGTCCAGGGACAGATAAAGATTGGCGCGCAGTTTCAGGGATCGCGGGTCGTCCGCGCCGGCCTGCTCGACAAAACGCAACGCGCGCATCTGAAGGTCCGGGTCTCCCGATGGCAGGGCCAGTTCCAGCATTTCGTGAATCAGCCTCGGGTTGGCAGTGGCCGCATACCGCCTTTCGTAGTCGTCGAACAGTGTTGCCGTCTGTCCGGTTTGCAGGGCCAGCGCCGCCAGCCGCTGCCGGAAAACGGGCTCGGCCGGATCCAGGCGGATCAGTTCTTCATACAAGGCGATGCCGGCCGCCGGATCGGCCATCCGGTCCGCGATTCGGGCCATGGCCATCAGCACCCGCTGATCCTCCGGGGCTTTTTCACGCAGTTGCCCGAGAAGATCCAGCGCCTCTCGATCCATCCGGCTCCAGCCCAACACTTCCACCAGGCGCAGCGCCTGCTCGATCCCCGTTTGCCACGCACGATCGGCACGCTGGGCAAAGGCCCGGCCGAGAGCCGGGTGCCCGGTCCAGACGAACTGCTCCAGGCAGCGGTAGATCTCAGTTGACGCGGATGGATCGCCGTCGGCCGGTCGATCCATTCCTCTTTCGTAAAGCTGGTAAAGGCCGCTGGCCAGCATGGCTGTCAACGGCTCGACCGGCTCCGGTGCGTCGGGCACGTTGAGCTGATTGAGCTGGGCCGCGATCAGGTCGGCAAGCCGTTTCCCATTTTCCCGCCACTTGCCGTCGGCCCCTTCCAGGCGGATGAGACGGACGATGGCGCGGCTTTCTCCGTCAAAATCCCCTCGGTAGCGATAGTATCCGATCAACCTGATCAAGGCGGCCCGGTTGCCGGGCTCTTTTCCCAGCAGCCGCTCCCAGGCGCCCAGGGCCTTTTGCGGCCGGCGCCCCCATTCGTAAAGCACCGCCAGCCGCTCCCATTGGTCTGCTGTCAGCGACGATCGCTGGTCCAGGGATTCCAGCCGGTCGATGGCCCTGTCGGGATGGCCCTCCAAGAGATCCAGGCGCACGGCCTCGTTGTTGGCAAACGTGTCCAGCGGTGAGTCGGCCAACATCTTTTCGAGTATGGCCCGGGCGCTGCCGTAGTCGCCGTTTTCGATAAAGCGGGGCAGCATCTCTTTCCGGCCGGGGAAAACCAGGATCGACGTCCCGATGATGACGGCCAGAAAACAAAGGATTTGCCAGGGTTTAATATTCAACGGCGTCCGATCTCCACAATTCCGGTCGTGAGATTCGATAAAACCAAAATGCCCCGTGCATCGACTTCAGGGATCGTTTTTGAGGCCTTCGCCCTGTCGCCCACAAATTGCCAGCGGCTGCCCGGCGTCATCCCGGCCAGTTCGACGATCCCCGATCCAAAGCCTTTGAAGGAAAATCGGATGCCGTCCGCGGTGAAGCGGAAGTCGCCGACCCATCCGTCGGCCTGGCGCAGATAGGGGCGCAAGCCTGCGGCGGGCGCCGGCTGGCCTTTCGGGGCCAGGGCAATGCGCGCCTTTTCTTTTTCCGGCGCCAGATGAACGAACAGGCCGTGGGGATCGTCGAGATAGCCGAGGACGTTTTCGCAGTTTTCAAGATCCGGGATCGTAGCTGCGGCGTCGAATCGCAGGGTCAGGCAGTCGCCGTAGTTCTCCACCGTCCATTGGCGTCCCGCCGGGTCGCCGGTCAATCGGCATTCCTGCCAGCTCTTGACGATCCGGATATAGTCCGAGGTGAACATGGGGGCGATGGGCTGGGTCAGGACCCAGTCGTAGACCGATTCCAGGGCTTTCAGGGAGGTCGGATACTCGCCGGAGTAAAAATGGAAATAAATGTCGATGGGCTTGATGCGCCGTGGCGAACCGGTGCGATCCATGGTGGTGATGACTTTCCGGAAGCCGTAAAACGGCCCCGTCCATAAATTGGTCAGGATGTTTTCGTTAACCTGGCCGGTGAAATACTGAAAGCACCCGCCGACATCGCCGTATAAAGGTGCCACGGCCGCATAGGAGTTGCTGACCGCATCGAAAAGCGTGTCCCCGCCGTTCATGTTGAAGATCCCGAGATTGTCGCAGCGCTCGATGTGCTCGGCCAGGGGTTCGCAGTTGCCGGACCACAGGAAGACCCGGCAGGGCTTTTCCGGCGGCACAAGATTCTCGCTGATGTAGCGAACGCTGTAATCAATCTCCATGGCAGGGTCGAATTCGTAGCCGGGGATCTTCATGCCGTATTGGCTGGGATAGTTGGCCCGGGTATTGTCGAAATCCGGATCCCAGTAAAACGGGTGGGAATACGAATGGGAGGCCGGCTCGACGTTGGGCAGGGCGAAGATCTCCCGCGCCTTGGCAACCAGTTCCTCATTGCCCTTGGCCCCAGGATCGATCTCGCCGACGATCACCGATACGGTGACCGGAAAGGAGTAGCGCTTGAGGATGCGCTCGCGAATCACGTCGGCGCAGATGGCATTTTTCACCACCTGGGTGAAGCCGGAAAAAGCGTCGCCGTCGACGTGGGAAAAGGCGATGCGTCTACCGTTCAGCGTCGTCGGGTCGGGTCTGGGCAGGACGGCAAGATCGAAGGCTTGGCTGAAAAAGGCAAAAGGATCGATATACCATTGCCGGCGATAGCTCGGAGGGCCTTCCTGCCACAGCGCATAAGGCCCCCAGGCCATGCCGCCGCCGGGGCCGGTGCAGACCACGGCGCTGTCCGCATCGCTGCGGTCGGTCCGGGAAAGGCTCAGGTGCACCGACACCCGATCGTCGATGGGAAAAAAGCCGTCATAGACCAGGGGGATCGGTGGATAATCCCGTTCGAATGCCAGCATGTCGGAATCCATTTTCGCATACCGCAACAGGGCCCGCTGGTGGGTGTCGTCCCCGCCGTGGGCAAGCCCCAGGTGTGCATAAAGGTTCGCCGCCAATGGCTTCAGTTCGGGCGTCAGGTTCTCCTCGCGGATGCCCGGAAATCCGAGTACCACCAGCTTTTGGCCTCCGCGAAGCTGTTGGTCGAGCCATGTCAGATAGATCCCGGGGGACTGAATCTCTTCGGATTCGAACCAGGTTAGAATGCCCCGGTAGGTGGCCATTTCCCCGGGACCGGGGAAGGGTTGGTTGACATCCCGGTAATCCACCACCAGACCCAGATAGTTAAGAATTGTCTGGCAGTTCTCGGCAATTTGGGTGTTCTTGCCGGTCGACTCCACATTGGCGTCATAAAGGGCCAGAATTTTGCGTGAGACCGGGGTCAGGCCGGTTGCATCCGCATCTGTGGCATGGCAGGACTGTCCTGCAATCCAAAACAGACTAGCGATTAAGGGTATACAAAAAAATCTGATCCAGTTCGACGTTGCTGACATATGGAATGAACCCCTTCTTTCTGGCGAAACGGATCGCTTCCATGGCTAGTTCAGGCTGATCGACGGAGGCATAGTCAATACTGAGCAGGCCCAGGTCCGGATTGGCGGCAAGGCCCTTTTCGATAAACGGCATGAGTTCTTCGCGGGATGTAGCGGAAACTTTTTCGTATCTCCGGGTCTGATGGTCGTAATAGCTGTAAAGGTCTTCATAAACGACGAAATCGATCCAGGGGGCGATGTCCGGCAGGATCGCAAGGCCCCGGTTCACGACAATCCATTTATCCGGATAGGTGGATTTGATAGCGATGATGATGGCGAGCAGCGCTTTCTCGACTCCCCGATAGCGTTCGCCGTCGGGCAGATCGAGAAGGTACAGGCTGGAATCGAAGGTATCCAGGAAAAGACCGTCGAAGCCTTTTTCGAAAATTTCCGGGATGGCATCTTCCAGCAGCAGGCGCTGCCAGGCGTGATCCCGGACGTCAACGATCCAGGAATTCCAGGCTTGATTTTCCTTCACCAGGAAGTCCGCCTGGCGAACTTTTTCCCAATAGGGCCCCTTGCCGTCCACCTCGCCCACCGACAGGTAGCCGAGGATCGGCGGGTGATCGTCGGTTTCGGGCAGCGGCGGGTGATGGCGGCTGTCCAGGACCACTAGGTCGAAACGGGTGTAAATTTCCGGGCCGAACACATCGCCGTAGTAGCACAGCCAGTTGTCGACAACCGGCCGCGAATCATCGGCCCCTGCCGCCACCGGCAGCAAAACCGCCGCGGCGATCCATAAGGCAAAAAGAACCACGCATCGAGACTGTTTCACCGTCCGTCTCCCGTCGGCCTGACCGCCAATTGTTATCGTCTATTGGGCAACCATCTCGGCCACGAGGTCATTGCAGACCTCCTGGGCCAGGCGGTTGAGCGAGTCTTCGCAAAACCAGAAGCATCCTCCGGTTTTCGATTTACTTCCCGCCCACAACACCTTCTTGCTTTTTGCATCGATCATGCGCAGGTTGACGCCCACCACCGGGTCTTCGTTCAGCCCCCGTTTGTAGCGGTATTCGCTGACCGAACCGTAGATCACGGTGTCGACGCCCAATTCCCTGGCCGCATCCAGAACCTCGGTTTTATCCAGCGCATCGTCGATCTCCAGGGCGTTTTGCCGAAGCCGGCTGATGACCAGGGACTGCTCCATGAGGTGAAACCCGGACTGGGCATACAGTTCGGTGGTCAAAATGTCGCCGACGATGCGGCCGGCGTGGGGATAGGACGACAAGTTCACCATGGGCAACACCGCCACGTAACGGGCGCGCGCCTGAATCTGGTCATGGCGGATGTATTGCTGCTCGTAGCTGCAAGCCAGTAGCATAACGGAAAGTACTATCAAAATCGGAAACCTGACGGATGAAATCATTGGTGCCTCCTTTAATAGCAATGACAACTATTTGTTTGGTATGCCTTTTTACGCGTAGATGCCGAAGATGTTATTACTATCGGTCGATAGTAAAAAAAGTTAATTTTTTGTCTGTATTTTTTTCACAATGAATACGGAAGGAAAGGCCTGGATGCGATCACCAGGGAAGCACTGGCCATTGAATACGAATAGGCATTTTAATCGAGGGGAGAGATGTTGCGTTCGCTTTTTCTTCAATCGTCAGGCAAAACTGGAGCGCCGTTCCCTTTATTCATCTTTCCGAAGCGGCGATCAGCCGTCTGGACAGGGCATGGCCCAAAATGGCCTGACTCTCGGCATCCAGGTAGGTTGAGGCTCGCTTTTCGAACAGCACCGAGGCGGCGGCCGGAAAGCCGTCCTCGGCGTCGTTGAACACCAGCAGCAGGGGTACTTTGGGCAGCGGCGAGAAACGCCGGGACAGGTCGCAGGCGATGCCCATCTCCGGATCGACGCCGCCCAGCGCGTCACAGGCCTTTCGCAGCGCATCGACCCTGCCGGCGAATGTCCTGGCCAGCGGCTTCTCCACGGCATCAGACCAGAAAACCGTCAGCGGGCCGGCATCGGGGAAATCGCGGTAGGCCGACCAATCTTTCTGCTTCGGCTCGAATGGCGGGCACATGAGCAGGTAGCGGCACACCACCACGCAGTCGGAAAAATCGGGCCGACGCCCGGCATCGTCTTTCAACCCGCCGGCGGTCAATCGAACGGGTGCCGCGAAATATGGCACCACCACCGTTTCGCCTTCCACGGCGACGCCTAAAACGTCTTCCTTGCCGGCAAATTTTCTGGTTCGAAGCTGTTCCAAATAGTTTCGGTAGGTTTCGTCGTAAACCGATCCGTTCGCAGTCCGGGTCATCGGCATCTCCTCGTGGCATGGGAATGGGTCCGCGTGGACAAAAGGATGATCTGTACTTATTGTTTTCACCAAGATTGATCGAAAACCATTTTTATCATAACCGGTGGCCTTTGTGGCAACCGGTTTTTCAATCGGACATATACCGGTGGGCGCTATCGTCCACCGTCGAGCGCATAGGGTAAAGATCGGATGAAACACCATCCCAACGGAACCGCCACGGCGACTGGCAAGAAAATCCGCGGCAAACGCAACGTCATCGAACTGGACCGCATCGAAGTTCGGGGGGCCCGGGAGCACAACCTCAAGCACATCGACGTCAGCCTGCCCAAGAAAAAGCTCATCGTCTTTACCGGGGTCTCCGGTTCGGGCAAGTCCAGCCTGGCCTTCGACACCATTTTCGCCGAGGGGCAGCGGCGCTACGTGGAGTCCCTCTCCGCCTACGCCCGCCAGTTCATCGGCCAGATGGAAAAGCCGCGCTACGACACCATCCGGGGCCTGTCGCCGACCATCTCCATCGAGCAGAAATCGGCCAGCAAGAACCCCCGCTCCACCGTGGGCACCATCACCGAAATCTACGACTACCTGCGGGTGCTGTTTGCCCGCATCGGCCGGCAGACCTGCGTCAACTGCGGCAACCCCGTGGGCAAGGGCGATGCCCAGAGCATGGTGGAACGTATCCTGGAGATGCCCGCAGGGGCTAAAATCCTGATTCTCGCGCCGGTCATCGACAACCGCAAAGGAGAGCATCGCGAGGTCGTCGCCCGATTGCAGCAGCAGGGCTACGCCCGGGTGCGGGTAGACGGCGTGGTTCAGGACATCGAAGCCGTCCAGACCTTGGCCCGCTACAAGAAGCACACCATCGAGGCCGTGATCGACCGGTTGAAAATCGCCCCGGATGCTGCCTTCCGCAAGCGGCTGACCGATTCGGTGGAAACCGCCCTGAAGCTGGGGCAGGGCCGCATCATCGTCCACCGCATGGACGCAGGCGACATCGCCATGAGCGAAGCCCGCTCCTGCTGCGGCATTGCCTACCCGGAGCTGGCCCCGCCCCTTTTCTCCTTCAACTCCCCACTGGGGATGTGCCCGGACTGCAACGGCATCGGCTCCCGCCTGGCCATGGACGCGGACAAGGTGATCGCCGATCCCAACCTGACCATCCGGCAGGGAGCCGTGATCCCCTGGCAGGGCCACTTTACCGGCAAGGGCCGGCTGAACGGCTCCTGGACGGCCGAACAACTGCGGGCCATGGAAGAGCAATGGGGCGTGGATCTCGATACCCCCTGGCAGGGTCTGCCCAAACGCCAGAAGGATCTGATCCTCTACGGTGCCGGAAGACGGGAACTGACGGTAACCTGGAATGCGGAGAAAATCCAGGGTTCCTATACCACTACTTTCGAGGGCCTGCTCAACACCCTCATGCGCCGCTACAAGCAGACCGAATCGGAAAACGCCAAGAAGTACTACGGCCGGTTTCTCTCCACCCGTCCCTGCGCCACCTGCGGCGGGAGGCGCCTGAAGCCGGAAGTTCTGGCCGTGAAGATCGGCGGACAATCCATCATCGACGTCACCGAAATGACTATCCGGGAGGCCCGGGACTTTCTCACCGGCCTGAAGCTTTCCGGCAATCGCAAAATCATCGCCGAAGAACTGCTCAAGGAGATCACCGGCCGGCTTGGCTTTCTCGTCAACGTGGGCCTGGACTACCTCTCGCTGAGTCGCAAGGGCCCGACCCTCTCCGGGGGCGAGTCCCAGCGCATCCGCCTGGCCTCCCAGGTGGGCTCGGAACTCACCGGCGTGCTGTACATCCTGGACGAGCCATCCATCGGCCTGCACCAGCGGGACAACATCAAACTTCTCAACACCCTGGGCCATCTGCGGGACATCGGCAACACCCTCATCGTGGTGGAGCACGACCGCGAAACCATGGCGGCGGCAGACTGGATCGTGGACTTCGGCCCCGGCGCCGGCCACCTGGGGGGCGAAATCGTGGCCCAGGGGACGCCCAAACAGATCATGCGCCGCAAGGCCTCCATTACGGGCCGCTACCTCAGCGGCCGCGAGGAGATCGCAACCCCGGCCGCCCGGCGAAAAGCAGGGAAACGGCAAATTACCATCGTCGACGCCGCTGAGAACAACCTCGACTATTTGACGGTGGACATTCCGCTGGGCCTTCTGGTGGGCGTCACCGGCGTCTCCGGCGCCGGCAAATCCACCCTGATCAACCAGATCCTCTACCCGGCCCTGGCCGGCAAGCTGCACCACGCCCTGCTCGAAACGGGCCGCCACAAAACGATTGATGGACTCCAGCACCTGGACAAGGTCATCAACATCGACCAGAAAGCCATCGGTCGCACTCCCCGCAGCAACCCGGCCACCTATACCAAGGTGTTCGACCATATCCGCGACTTCTTCGCCCAGTTGCCCGAGTCCAGAATGCGCGGCTACAAGAAAGGGCGCTACTCCTTCAACGTCAAAGGCGGCCGCTGCGAGGCCTGCAGCGGCGACGGCTACATCAAGGTGGAGATGCACTTCCTGGCCGACGTTTACGTGCCCTGCGAAACCTGCCGGGGCCGGCGTTTCAACGACGCCACCCTGGAAATCAGGTACAAGGACCACTCCATCGCCGACGTGCTGGACCTGTCGGTCATGCAGGCCCGGGACCTGTTTAAAAACCACCCGCCCATCCGACGCATCCTGGACACCCTCATGGACGTCGGCCTCTCCTATATCAAACTGGGCCAGGCCGCCACCACCCTTTCCGGCGGCGAAGCCCAGCGCATCAAGCTGGCCCGGGAACTGGCCAAGCGGGCCACGGGCCGCACCCTCTACATCCTCGACGAACCCACCACCGGCCTGCATTTCCAGGACATCGAAATGCTCCTGGCCGTCCTTCATCGTCTGGTGGACAGCGGCAACACCGTGGTCGTCATCGAGCACAACCTGGACGTGATCAAAACCGCCGACTGGATCATCGACCTGGGGCCCGAAGGGGGCAAGGGCGGCGGCCGGGTGGTGGCCCAGGGAACGCCCGAAACGGTGGCTGCGGTGGACGAAAGCTACACGGGCCGGTTTTTGCGCGACATCCTCTGAATCGGGCGTTGGCCGCTATTGCTTCTGAATCCTGCTTGAATTCCATCCAAAAAAGGGCGCCATTCGCTGAAGAAAGATAAAGTTATCTCCGAACCGGTCAATAATAGACGAAGAGGCCGTTTCCATTTACAAAAAGGAGATAACCAGTGCAGCCATTTAAAAAGCTCGCCGACATGGGTCTGCGCACCAAACTGCTCCTGGTTTACCTGAGTCTTGCGACGATCCTTTTTACCAGCGGCGGCCTGGGCGCCCTGATTTTCTCGGAAAAGGCCATTAAAATCAGTATCGAGAACGATTTGCACAATGCCACCCGCGCCATCGTCAACCTGGTGGAAACCGCTACAGATGCTTCGATTGCCAACTATCTGCGCGCCGTTGCCGAGCACAATCTGGAAATCGCCCGCCTGATCCATCAACAACATCTGGAGGGTCAACTGACGGAAGCGCAGGCCCGCAGCCGCATCCGGACCCTTCTTCTGGGTCAGACCATCGGCAGTACCGGTTATATCTACTGCCTGGACAGCAGGGGCGTGATCGCCGTTCATCCCAACCCCGGAGTGGAAGGCGACGATCTGACCGAACATGAATTCATTCGCAAGCAAACCTGTTTAAAAACCGGCTATCTCGAATATGTCTGGCAGAATCCCGGCGAGACGGCTCCCCGGCCCAAGGCCCTGTATATGACCTATTTCGAGCCCTACGACTGGATCATCTCCGTCACCTCCTACCGGGACGAATTCCGGCAGATTCTCCCCATGGAAGAGATCCGCAGCAGCGTCAGGGAGTTGAAATTCGGCTACAGCGGCTATGTCTTCGTTGCCGACCGCAAAGGAGACATCATCATCCATCCCGAGCTGGAAGGGAAGAATTTCTACCGATTGCCGGCCGAAGACACCGCGTTCTTCGAAAAAATGGTCGATCAGCGAGTTGGCCAGATAACCTACTGGTGGAAAAACCCGGGCGATCTGCAATCCCGGGAGAAACTGGCCTTTTTCGGGTATATCGAGGAACTGGATTGGATCGTGGGTTCGTCGGGCTATATGGACGAAATCTACGCGCCCATTCACAGCGCTTGGAATATCGCCATCGCTTTCATCTTGATCTCGGTCCTATTGAGCGCCCTGTTGACGCTGTTCGTCAGCGACTCCATCACCCGGCGGCTGCGCCGCCTGTTGACGATTATCGCTAAGGGGGAGCAGGGCGACCTGGCGGTGCGGGTCGCGCCGGGATCCGAGGACGAGGTGGGCCGGTTGGAGCGCGCCTTCAACGCCTTTCTGGAGCGCTTGCAATCGTATCATGGCAATCTTGCGGCGGAAATCGATAAGCATCGCGCAACGGCCGATTCCTTGCAGAAAGCCAACGACTTCAACGAGTTGATTCTCTCGACGGTGGACGCATTGGTCATCGTCATCGCCCCCGACGGCCGCATCGTCCTTTTCAACCGGGCCTGCCAGAAGTGCAGCGGTTATGCCGCCCATGAAATCGAGGGGCAGAATCTGTTCGACGAACTGATCCCCGACTCCGAAAAAGAGAAGATGCGAATCAAGCTTGACGAACTCGTCCGGAAAAGACAGGGCCACCGGCATGCCAATCGCTGGGTCACCAAAGATGGCCAGCAGCGTCTGATCCAATGGTCTAATGCCGTCACCACCGGCACCGACGGCGAAGTCGAATTCATCGTCGGATCGGGCCTCGATATCACCGAACATCGGGCCACGGAAAAAGCGCTGAGAAGAAGCGAGGCCCTGTTCGAAGCCGTGTTCAACCAGACCTACCAGTTCATTGGTGTGCTTTCGCCGGAGGGTAGGGTTCGATCCGTCAATCAGACGGCCCTCGATTTCATCGGCGTCAAAAAAGAGCTCATTGTCGGCCAGAAATTCTGGGAAACGCCCTTCTGGCAGGACGTCGGGGAGATCCGCGATAAGCTGAAAGATGCCATTGCCGCTGCTGGCCGAGGGCAATTCAAACGCATGGAGGTCATCCATATTCGCGCCGACAATCAGCTGCGTTCTATCGACTTCACGCTGAAACCGGTAATGGACGACTCCGGCCAGGCCACGATGCTGATCGCCGAAGGCCGCGATATCACCGAGTTAAAGGCCATGGAATCGCGACTCCAGCAAGCACAGAAGATGGATGCCGTCGGCACCCTGGCGGGAGGCATCGCCCATGACTTCAATAACAATCTGCAAGCCATTTCCGGCTATGCCCAACTGCTGCTGATGGACGAAGAACGTTCGAGCCGTCAAAAAGAGATGCTGACCATCATCAACAATACCTGCAACCACGCCAGCGAACTCACCCGGCAGTTGCTGACCTTCAGCCGCGAAATCGAAAGCCGCCTGGAGGCCCTTGACCTGAATGCGGAACTTCTCAACGTCATCAAACTCCTGGAGCGCACCCTTCCCCGCATGATCCGGATAGAGACCCGGCTGGCAAAGGACCTTTTCGCGATCAAGGCCGATCGGGTCCAGTTCGAACAGGTCGTGATGAATCTCGGCATCAATGCCGGCCATGCCATGCCGGACGGCGGGACATTGACCATCGAAACAAGCAATGTGGACCTGGATGACGATTATTGCCGCAAGCATGTCAGCATGGTACCCGGCACCTATGCCATGCTTTCCGTCACGGATACCGGCATCGGCATGGACGCCGAAACCCGGGAGCATATCTTCGAGCCTTTTTTTACGACCCGCGAAACCGGCCGGGGGACCGGACTCGGGCTGGCCATGGTTTACGGGATCGTCAAAAACCATAAAGGAATCATCGACTGCCAGAGTGAGCCCGGAAAAGGCACCGCCTTCAGGATTTACTTTCCAGCCGCGGCAGAGGAAGGTGCAGCGGAAAAACCGTCGGGTAAGGTGACCCAATATCCGCAAGGCAACGAGTCGATTCTGCTTGTTGATGACGATCAGGCCGTGCGCCAGGTGGGGCGGGAAATCCTGAAGCGATTCGGTTACCGGGTCACCGAGGCCGAAGACGGGGAATCGGGGCTTCGCCGATACCGGGAACTCGGCGATAAAATCGACCTGATTCTTCTCGACCTGAATATGCCCGGCATGGGGGGCAAACGCTGCCTGGAAAAGCTCAGGGAAGCAAGTGCCGTCGTCCCGGTTCTGATCACCAGCGGCGATGCGCCGAAAGGCGAAGCCAAAGCCATCCTCGACGAACTGGCCCAGGGGGTTGTGAGCAAACCCTACGAGATCGGCAGCCTGTTGACGATGGTGCGGGAAACCCTGGACCGGAAAACGAACCCTTCTTTCATAGAAAATTAGCCCCTCAATCGAATCCACGCCACCCAGTTCTTTTTTTCCGGAAGATGCACACCGCCTTTTTCTGTGCTATACCCATGGCACGATGCAGACCCGAAAACGCACATCCCCTGCCGAACGGCTTCCCATCCACGAAATTCTCGGCGATCTGAAAAAAACCCTCGAGAACGCTGCATGCACCGTACTTGTGGCGCCGCCCGGCGCCGGCAAGACCACGGTCGTCCCCCTGGCTCTTTTGGAGGAATCGTGGCTGGCCGGCCGCCGCATCCTTCTTCTGGCGCCGCGGCGACTGGCAGCCCGCGCCGCCGCCCGTTACATGGCGGCGATCCTGGGGCAGAAAGTGGGCCAGACAGTTGGCTACCGGGTGCGCATGGAGAGCCGCATCGGACCGCAAACCCGCGTCGAGGTGGTCACCGAAGGCGTGCTCACCCGCATGCTGCAACGCGACCCGGCCCTGACGGACGTGGGGCTGGTTATCTTCGACGAGTTCCACGAACGCAGCCTGGACGCCGATCTGGGGCTGGCCCTGTGTCGGGATGTACAGGGCGTCCTCAACGAAGATCTGCGGCTGCTGGTGATGTCGGCCACCCTGGACCCGGCCCCGGTGGCCGACCTGCTGGGCAACGCGCCTGTGATCCGCTGCGACGGACGCATGTTTCCCGTGGAGACCCGCTATATTGTGCGGCCGGCGGCCCGATCACCGGAGCAGGCCATGGCCGGGGTGATCCGGCAATCGGTGCACGCCGGCGAAGGCAATATCCTCGCCTTTCTGCCCGGTGCCGCCGAAATTCGTCGCACGGTCCGGCTGCTGAAGGCTGCGGACCTGCCCGGCGATTGGACCATCGCCCCGCTGTACGGCACCTTGCCGCGGGATCGCCAGGATGCCGCCATCATGCCGCCGCCGGAGGGACGGCACAAAATCGTTCTGGCAACCTCCATTGCCGAAACCAGCCTGACCATCGAGGGCATCCGGGTCGTGGTGGACGGCGGTCAGCAGCGGACGCCGCGCTTCGATCCGGGCAGCGGAATGACCCGGCTGGTCACCCTGCCGGTCTCCCGGGCGTCGGCCGATCAGCGTCGGGGACGGGCCGGGCGCCTGGGGCCTGGCATCTGCTACCGTCTCTGGCGGGAAGCGGATACCCCTGCCCTGGCGGCCCACAACCGGCCGGAAATTCTGGATGCCGATCTGACCGCCCTGGCCCTGGAACTGGCCGTCTGGGGCGTGGACGACTCCGCGGTCTTGAATTGGCTGGCCCCACCACCGTCAATTGCCTTCGCCCATGCCAGGCAGTTGCTGGCCGATCTGGAAGCACTGGACGCCGACGGCAAAATTACCGCCCACGGTCGCCGCATGGCCGCACTGCCCCTGCATCCACGCCTGGCCCACATGGTCCTGTCGGCAATGGACGCCCGGATGGGACAGACGGCCTGCGACATCGCCGCCATTTTGAGCGAACGCGACCCCATCCATTTTACCGGCCGCTGGCGGGATGCAGACCTGAAGCTGCGCCTGGAGGCTCTCGGGGCATTCCGTGAGAAAAAACAATTTCGCGTTCACGACGGCAACGTTGACCCTGCCGCCGTAAGACGCATTCTCAAGGTCTCCGCGGTCCTTCAACACCGGCTGGGCGTGAAGGATCGATCCGAAGAGAGAATCGAATCGGGCCGGCTGCTGGCCTGGGCCTATCCCGACCGCATCGCCCGCCAACGACCCGGCAGCCCGGGGCGGTTTCTTCTCACCAGCGGGCGCGGCGCCTTTCTCGATCCGTCCGAGCCACTGAGTGCCAGTGTGTTTCTGGTGGCGCCGCAATTGGACGGCAACCGGCAGGAAGCCCGTATCTTTCTGGCTGCCGCCGCCGAGAAGGAGGATCTGCTCGACCAGTTTGCCCACCGCGTCCGATGGCGCGAGACCGTCTCCTGGGATTCACGTCGACAGGCCGTATCCGCCGTACGCGAACAGGTTTTGGGAGCCGTCGCTGTCGCAACTGAAATTCTTCAGGATCCGCCCGCCTGCGAAGTGATGAACACCATGCTTGCCGGCATCCGCTCAGCGGGCATCGATTGCCTGCCCTGGACGCGAAGGCTGCGGACCTGGCAGGCCCGGGTGACGATGCTGGCCCGCATCGACGCGCCGGACGGCCCCTGGCCGGATGTGGGCGCCATCGCCTTGACCGAGAACCTGGAGGTGTGGCTGGCTCCTTTTCTTACCGATATGCGGCGATTGAGCGATCTGTCCCCAAAAACGCTTTCCGACGCATTGCTCAGCCATCTCGACTGGAAGCGGCAGCGTCGGCTGGAGGAACTGGCGCCCACCCATATGACCGTACCCAGCGGATCACGACGTCCCATCGACTACGGCGGACAGGAACCGATCCTGGCAGTACGCGTGCAGGAGATGTTCGGTCTCGAAACCACACCCGCCATCGCCGGCGGCCGGGTGCCGTTGACCCTGCACCTGCTTTCACCGGCAAACCGCCCCGTGCAGGTTACCCGGGACCTGGCCGGTTTCTGGCAGAACGGCTACCCCGAGGTGAAAAAGGAACTCAAAGGGCGCTATCCCAAGCACCCCTGGCCGGACGACCCCATGACAGCGTCCCCCACCTCCCGGGTCAAGCCGCGCAGGCAAAACTGAACAGTAGCCCGGCGCAGCAATTTGTGCTAAAATAACGATGGCTTTAAAACACTCGTCATCCATACCACCCGAAGGGCAAACCGGTTTCCGCGGCCGTTGACTATAGTGGCGATGCCCCCCGCGGAGACGGCATTCGAACGCGTGCAACATCTATCTTCAAGGAGACGGCTTTTATGAGTTGGCTGCACTTTGGATTGATCGGCGCATTTGTTTTCGCATTGCACTCCTTCCAGCAGATCAAAATGATTCTCAAGGACAAGGGATATCCCGTGGACCTGATGACCGGATGGCTGGACGACTACCGGAGATTTAAGAAACTGACCATCGAGGAAAAAGATCAGGCATCCCGCTACAAATATCAGCGGATTTTAAACGGCCTGTATCTGGCGCTGGCCGGTCTGGTTTTCATCCCGCTTTTGATGATCATGGGAAAATAAGGAGATGCAAACATATTTCGCACCAGCCGAGCGGCTTACCAGAGAAATGCTCCAGCAGGATATCGATTCCGCTGTTGCCAATCCGGTAATCGATGGCCTGTTGAATACCGTCAGCGGCTTGGTGGCGGTGCTCAACGAGCATCGTCAGATCCTGGCCGTGAACGATGCGTTTCTTTCCATGCTGGGCATCGACAACGCCGACTCGGCCCTGGGTCTTCGTCCGGGAGAAGCTATCGGCTGCATTCACCGCGATGCCAACGAAGGCGGCTGCGGCACGTCCCACTATTGCCGGACCTGCGGGGCTGCGATCGCCATCGTATCGTGTATGGCCCAGGACGAGGCCGTGGAGCGAACCTGCGCCATCGAGGTCGCTCCCAACGGAATCCGAAGCGACCTTTTTCTTCGGGTTCGGGCCTGCCCATTAATGATGCAGGGATACCGCATGGTTCTGCTTTTTATTCAGGACATCAGCCACCGACAGCAATGGGAAGCCCTGGGAAGGATTTTTTTTCATGATATCAGCAACATTATCCAAAGCTTGCTGGTTAGCAGTGAAATGCTGATACATCGGGCAACGCACGAAAACAGCCGGGAAATTCAGCGTATTCACCGCCTCGCATTGCGCCTTGCCAGGGAGGTGCAGATGCAAAAGCATCTCACCCAGACAATGGAAAAAGACTACCAGATAGTACTCGCCCCGATTACCGTTGAAGAGACCTTCACGGAACTCAAGACCACTTTTTCGTCTCACCCAGCCGCCGGGCAGCGAGCCATCGATTTTTCCGATCAAAATCTGCAAGTCCGCTTCAAATCGGATTTTTTCCTTTTGACCCGGGTGCTGACCAACATGATCGTCAATGCGCTGGAGGCAACGGACAGGGGAAGAACCGTCAAGGTTTGGGTCGATTCCGATGACCGTTCGCTCTCATTTTCCGTATGGAACCATCAGGCGATTGACAAAAGCGTCGTCGATCGTATCTTTCAACGCAACGTGAGTACCAAAGCCGATTCGGGGAGGGGTTTGGGCACTTACTCCATGAAGCTGTTCGGTGAGAAATATTTGAAAGGCAAGATCGACTTTTTCACATCCGTCGAGGTAGGCACCACGTTCACTTTGCGGA
Organism: uncultured Desulfosarcina sp.; assembly: GCF_963668215.1. Classification (NCBI taxonomy): domain Bacteria; kingdom Pseudomonadati; phylum Thermodesulfobacteriota; class Desulfobacteria; order Desulfobacterales; family Desulfosarcinaceae; genus Desulfosarcina; species uncultured Desulfosarcina sp. The sequence continues at coordinate 2,960,375 of NZ_OY764190.1, read as the reverse complement.
TTCCTTTAGAGCCGCCGTACCGTGGCAGCGCTATCCTCTCATCGGAATAGGCAACCGGCAAGCCGCCGGGCGACCTGGAAATAAACATGAACACGGAACCCTTTGTCGTCACCATCGAAGTCGTGCCGCCGGACGGGCCGGACCCGGCCAAGGTTCTGGACGCCCTGCAGCCGCTGGCGGAACTGCCCTTTTACGGCTTCAGCGTCGCCACCAACCCGGTGGCCAAACCCCGCATGAGCGCCATGGCCCTGTGCACCCTGATCCGGCAGCGCACGGGCAAGCCGGCCATTTTGCACCTGACCACCCGGGACCACAACCGCCTCGGCCTGCAGGGTGAGCTGTGGGGCGCCAGGGCCCTGGGCATCGATACGGTGCTGGCCGCCACGGGAGATTTTGTGGCGTTCAAGGATCGGGACCACACCTCTACCGTCCGGGATGCCGATGTCTACAAACTGGTGGGTATGGCCCGCGAAGCCGGCATGCACACCGGCGTGGTCTTCGACCGCCACCCGGAAACCGATGGGTTGGAACGGGCGGTGGGTCACCTCAAGCGCAAAGTGGATGTTGGCGCCCAGTTTGCCGTCACCCAGCCGGTATACGACGAAACCGGCGCCGACGAAATCGCGACCGCCACGCGGGACCTGGGAATTCCGATCATCATGGGCATTCTCCCGCTGCGCACCCCGCGCCATGCCGAATTTCTGCACACCAAGGTGGCCGGCATCGCCGTGCCCGAAGCCCTGCGAAAACGCATGCATGAAGCGGCCAACCCTCTGGCCGAGGGCGTCGCCAATGCGAAGAAAATGTTGGCCCTGGCCCGTTCGCGCTTTGCCGGCGCCTGCATCATGCCGCCCTTTGACCACTATGAAATCATGCCCGAAATCCTTTAAAATTCGGGACGATCTTTTAACTCATTTCAAACAAGGAGAATTAAATGGCTCAAGCATCGAGAGAAAAGAAAAAGGCAAAAGTAATCGAAGCGCTCAACAAGGCCCGCGCCATGGAACTCACGGCCATCTCCCAGTACATGAACCAGCATTACAACCTGGACGACATGGACTACGGAGAACTGGCCGGCAAGATGAAGCTCATCGCCATCGACGAAATGCGCCACGCGGAAGCCTTTGCCGAGCGAATCAAGGAACTGGGCGGAGAACCCGTCTCGGAACCGGATCAGAAAGTTACCCGAGGCCAGGAAGTGGAAAAGGTCTATCCCTTCGATGCCGATTTGGAAGATACCACCATCGACGTTTACAACCAGTTTTTGCTGGTATGCCGCGAAAACGGGGACAGCGTCAGCATGAAACTTTTCGAGCAAATCATCGACGAAGAGCAGGCCCACTTCAACTATTTCGACAGCATCAACAACCATATCGAAAAACTGGGCAATGTCTACCTGGCCAAGATTGCGGGCACATCCTCGGCCACCGGTATCGGACCCAGCGGATTTGTCGTCAGCCAAGGCGAATAGCGGTTTGAAAGCCTCATTCGAAAGCCGCCTGCCGGGAAAGACGCGGACGGATCTCCTCCGGGGCGCAACGTTCTCGTCCCGGAGGGCCGTCCCGGCACGATCCCGTATGCGATGGCAGGCCGTCCTCTTCATTCTGCTGGCGCCCGCAATGGCCCTTCTGCCATTGCCATGCCCACCGGTCGCCCAGGCGGCCCCGCTCGCCCTGCCGGTGATCGAAAAGACCTTTGATTACGGGACCCTGATCGAACATGACATTTCGACCAGCAAGGGGCCGTATCGGGCCACCCTGCGCCTGAGCCAACGGCGCCGGGCTGAAGGTTCCGCTTTCATCGTCCATTCGTGGCTTTTTCTCCGAATCGAATCCCCTGCCGGCCAACCGGCCATGCCCATCCCCGTCTTCAACGTCCTGCTGACCGATCTCATCGAAGCACTGCACGGTCGCTTCGGCACCGAACTGAACATAGAAAGCCTGGGGGCCGCGAGTTTTATGGGCGTCGGGGAGATCGAGAGACAAAGCATCCTGGCCTTTGCCGACTATCAGCCGTGGCTGCGCTACATCGAAAATCCTGGTAAATTCAGCCAGATGGAAGCCCACACCCTCGTCAGGGACCGCTGGCAAGCCATGGGCGTCTTCGCACCGGTAGCGGCCGTGCTGGCTCCCCTGGGATATGACGCGGTCTTTGCCGACTTCGAAAAACTATTTGTTTTTTCAGCGGAAAAATGCTTTTTTTATCAGGATTTGGAAGATCTCGGCCTTCGAAAAACGGACCGGTTCCCCTATCCGGGAACCATATCCTTCACCCTGACACCGAAACGATAGACCAGGCAACCGATGAAAAACATCCTGATTGTCGACAATGATCCCGTCACACTGCATACGATTGTGGGGCTTTTGAAAAGCCAGAGTACGTTTCTCCAGGCTCTGTCTGCGGCCAACATTCAGACGGCCATGGATACCCTCGCTGCTCACGAGATCCACATTCTGATCACCGGCATGCACCTCCCCGAAATGGATACCTTTGAGCTTTTGTCCATATTGGTAGCCGACTATCCGGAAACCCGCGCCATCGTGATGACCAACAACGCATCGTCCATGTTCCGCACCAAATTGCGGCAGATACCTTCGGTCATTCACTTTGATCAGGCCCTGGACATCAGCATGCTCACCAAACGGATTTTCACCGAACTGCAGATCGACTACGGCGGGCAGGTAAGGGGCATCAGCCTCTCCTCTTTTCTTCAGATGATCGAACTGGAGCGGCGCGCCTGTACATTACAAATCACGGCCAAGGGAAAACTGGGCACCATCTATTTAATCGGCGGCAAGCCCGTCGCCGCTAAAATGGGGCTGCTCGAAGGCAAGGCCGCCGCCCTGCACATTCTCACCTGGGAAAACGTACTGATCGATATCGACTACGCGCCCTGCGAAATCAAAAAGGAATTCGATTTACCGCTGATGAACCTGCTGCTGGAAAGCGGCCGCATCCTGGACGAAAAACAGAGCCAGCGTCCCAACCAGAGAAAATTCGACCGCTACGACTGTCTGGTGGGCGTGGACTACGACATCAGCGATTGGACCTATCAGTGCAATATGCGGGATATCAGCGAAGGCGGGGTGTATATCGAGACTGAACAGTTCCTCAAGGTAGGGCAGCGGCTGATTATTTCCCTATCCTCTCCCATTTTGGAAAAAACCTGCGGCATTAAAGGAACGGTGGTTCGGCGGGATCCCAAGGGGATCGGCGTGCGCTTCGAAGCGTTGACGCTCTACCAGAAACAGGTTATCCGCTCTTTGACCGAATCCCGCTGCACGCCGATCGCCCATGTCCCGGGGAGCACCCCGCCATCTTGACCGTAGTCGGCAGGCGAGCCTGGCAAAGGCGTTCTCACCGCCGGATGATCTCGTGGATAAAATCGACCAGCCGGATGCCGGTAACCGCTTCCTTGTAAAAATGGTCGTTGGCGCCATGCTCCCGGGATTGGATTCGGCAATCCTCCGAGACATTGCCGGTCAGCACGACAATCCGGCTGTCCGGCGCCAGCCTGCGGATGGAGCGGATCAGGGCCAGGCCGTCATCCAAAGGCATATCGACTTCGATGAAGGCGATGTCGGGCAGGTGTTTTCTCAGGACCTCCCTGGCCCGCTTGGCATCGGGCGCATCGGAAACGTCCACGAGGGTTTCGTAGGTTTCGATGGCTTCCTTCAGTTGGCGGAGACAATTGGGCGACGGATCGACAATCAGGATTTTTTTGCGGTGCATCATGGTCAGCCCCTTTTGAACACGCTTCCTGCTATAATTTCCCGGAACGGATAATCGAAAAAACCAGCCAGAGGCCCAGGAAAGTGGCGATGATATAGCCGGTAAAGCCCAAAAGATCCGTCACCGAAAAGGTCTGCACGCCGAAGAAATCGACCTCGAAAAGCAAAACTTTGCGGGTGGAGTTGAGAATCAGGGAGGCGGCGATGAGAGAGGCGGCCACCACCAGCCCCAGGGTTAAACGGTTGATGCCGTGCTCGATCTTTTTAGAGGTATCGTCCAATCCGGTGTGATTCAGCTCGATGCTGGGGGTCTCGGTGGCCAGACGTTTGAAAAGACCGTGGGCCAGGTGGGGCATCTGGCGCAGGTAGCCGCTGAACAGCTTCATGTCCCGGCCCATGTTCTTGAACACCTTGTGGGCCTCGTATCCCCGCTGCAACAATTTCCTGGCATAGGGCCGGGTTACTTCCAGCAAGCTGGCCTCCGAACCGAGAATTTTACCCAGGGCCTCGGTCTGGATAAAGGTCTTGAACAGCAGCAGCAAATTGCGCGGCAGGCGGATGCGGTACTTGAACACCAGGCGCATGACCTGGTCGTAGACATCTTTGACCGAGATGGTTTTCAGGGAACGGCCGTAGAACGGTTCGGCCATATCCTTCAGGTCCACCCGGAAACTCTTCATGTCCATCGTCCGGGGATCGATCAGGCCGGCGGCCTCGAACGCCTCCATGACCATGTCGTAGTCGTGCTCGGCGAATCCCAGGAACAGGTGGGCGATCTGCATCATGGTCTCTTCGTCCAGGTATCCCACGATGCCGAAGTCCACCAGCCCCACCCGGCCGTCCGGCATGACGATGGTGTTGCCCGGGTGGGGGTCGGCGTGAAAGATGCCGGCGGCCATGAGCTGGCGGGAGAAAGAGCGCAGGCCGATCATGGCCACCTCTTGCGGATCGATGCCCTGGCGGCGGATCTCGTCCACCCGGTCCATCTTGATCCCCTCGACATGCTCCATGACCAGCACCGATTTCGAGGTGAAATCCCAGTACACCTTGGGGATGCAGATCTCATCGACTTCTGCGAAACTGCGGGTGAAGCGTTCGATGTTGCCGGCTTCGATGAGCATGTCCAATTCGCGGAAGATGGTGCGCTCGAACTCCTTGACCAGGTTGACGGCCCCCACGATGCGCCCCAGATCGAAATTGCGCTCGAAGCGGGCGGCAAAATAGTACATCACCTGGATGTCCTTGCGGATGCGTTTCTCGATGCCTGGCCGGATCACCTTCACGGCCACCTGTTCGCCGCTTTTCAAGCGGGCGCTGTGCACCTGGGCCACCGAAGCGGCAGCCATGGCCTTGTCGTCGATGCTTTCGAAAAGGCGGTCCAGCGGCTGGTCCAGCTCCATTTCAACCAGGCGGCGGATCTCCTCGAAGGGCACCGGCGGCACCTGGTCCTGCAGTTTGGCGAGTTCGTGAATGTACTCCGGCGGGAACAGGTCGGCGCGGGTGCTCATGAGCTGGCCCAGCTTGATGAAACTGGGACCCAACTCCTCCAGGGTACGGCGGACGCGCACGGGATCGGGCAGACCGGACTTGATCTTGGCGCCGGTTCGACCTTTCAGCCGGTCGGCAACTTCTCCCATACCGTGCTTGATGAGTATCCGTGTAATCAGGCCGAAATGGCGAATGCCGCGGATGCGGCTGCTGGAAAAGGGAAAGGGCATCGTCTACTGTCCTTAATGAACTCACAAAAAAAACGCACTTCGGGAGGACTCGTAAAAAGGCCGAGATCAAGGCTTGCGAATCCTGAGGAGGGAGGCGTACCAAAACGTACTCCGCACTGACGAAGGATGAAGCGTAACGCCGATATCGGTCTTTTTACGAGTCCGTCATCTTTAGTTATGCTTCTTCGTCCGCCGTCTCGTTGACTGCTTTCCATTTCTTGGCGATCTTTTTCAGCATGTACTCGTCGGCCACATAGCTTTCCACCAGGCCGCAGTCCACGCACACGTAATTGTCCAGAGCGGCCATGGCCGTGAGGCTGACGGGAATGGAATTGCTGCCGAAAGGGCCGCTCTTCAGGGGAAGATCCACGGCTGAATAAATGTTCGTCGACCCGCATTTGGGGCATTTGCCCTGCTTCATGGTGAGGCCTCCCTTGTTTGGCGATTTTTCTTTTATTTGGATGGCTGGTCAGGAAGTTATGACGTAATCCGAAGGCGGTGTCAACGGACTAGAATTTCCATTTGACGATGGTATCGTCAAAACGCCGCCACCGCAGCAGGCAGGTTGCAAACCGCATGGCGTTCCGGTACAAAACCAAAGTTCCTGTCCGTGAAACCGAATCGGCGCCGATTAAAGGCAGCTCCCAAAACCCCATGCAGGCCATCGCTATGCAAACGCGTCAGACATCCACCCTTCCCGCTTTTTTCCTGGTCGCCGTGGCGCCCCTGTGCTGGGCAGGCAACATCGTTGTGGCCAAGGGCGTGACGGCGATGATTCCGCCGGTGGCGCTGGCGTTCTGGCGCTGGACGGCAGCCTTTTTGATTCTCCTGGCTTTCACCTGGCCAACGGTGAAAAAAGACTGGAAAGCCGCCCTGACCGGGTGGAAAGTCATGGTGCTGCTGGCGCTGTTCGGCATTACCGGCTTCAACACCTTGCTTTACATGGCCATGCACACCACCACGGCCATCAACGGCGCCCTGATTCAGACTACCATGCCGGCGGTCATCATCTTGATATCCATGGTCTTTTTCGGTGAACGGGTTTCCTGGCTTCAGGCCGCCGGGGTGGCGTTTTGTGTTCTGGGCGCCACGGTGGTGGTGCTCAAAGGCAGCTGGCAGGCCCTGATCGACATGGCGCTGGTCACGGGAGATCTGTTGATGATCGTTGCCGTGATCCTGTACGCCCTCTACTCGGTCCTGCTGCTCAAACGGCCGAAGATTCACCCTTTGAGTGTTCTGGTCTACACCTTCGGGCTGGGGGCTGTCGGCCTGCTGCCGCTCTACCTCTGGGAAATGTCGGTCGTCGGGTGCTTCGCCCTGACGCCCGGCGTGGCCGGAAGCATCGCCTACGTGGCCCTTTTCCCCTCCATCGTGGCCTATTTCTGCTGGAACCGCGGCGTGGCCGTCATCGGGGCCAACCGCACCGGGCTGTTCATCAATCTGATTCCCGTTTTTGCGGCCATCCTGGCCATCGTTTTCCTGGGCGAAACATTGAAATTGTTCCATCTGGCGGGTATGGCGCTGATTGTGGCGGGGTTTGTCCTGTTCAACCGCTGACGTCTCCGTTGAACCCTGAACTCAAAACCGAATCGACTACAACGCTTCCACTTCCCGCTGGATGCGCTCCAGGGCCTCTTGGAGAATCGATCGCGGACAGGCGATGTTGATGCGCTCGAAACCTTCGCCCTCGGGGCCGAAGATAAACCCTTCGTCCGGAAAAATGCGGACCTTTTCCATCATGAAGCGCTTGAGAGCCCATTTGTCCAGCCCCAGACCTCGGCAGTCCAGCCATACCAGGTAGGTGCCTTCCGGGCGGACGACCCGGATACCGGGAATATTCCGGTCGATAAAATCCTGCAAGAAATCCAGGTTGTCCCCGATATAGGTCATCACTTCGTCCAGCCACGGCTCTCCCTCCCTATAGGCCGTTTCGCAAGCCACCACGCCGAAGGGGTTGGCCCATTTGCCGATCCCGCAGCGGTTCAGCGTCTGTTGGAAGCGCTGTCGCAGGCGGTCGTTGGAAATGATGATGTTGGAGGTATGCAGTCCGGCCAGGTTGAAGGTCTTGCTGGGCGCCGTGCAGACGACCGAGTTGTCTGAAAACTCCTCGCTGACGGATGCAAAGGGCGTGAAAGCAACGCCCCGATGGATCAGATCGGCGTGGATTTCATCGGCGACGACGAAGACGTTGTTCTTCAGGCAGATCTCGCCCATCCGGGCCAGTTCTTCCCGGGTCCAGACGCGCCCCACCGGATTGTGCGGGCTGCAGAGGATAAACAGGGTCACCGCCGGGTCGGACGCCTTGCGTTCGAAATCGTCAAAATCGATCTCGTAGCGGCCGTTTGCCAGCACCAGGCTGCTGGAGACGATCTCTCCGCCGTTGTCTTCGATGGCGCTGAAAAAGGGATAGTAGACCGGCCTTTGCACCAGGATCTTCTCCCCCGGTCGGGTAAAGGTTTGAATGAGAAAATTGATCGCCGGCACCACCCCCGGCGTGGAGACGATCCAGGCGGGATCGACGGCCCAGCCATGACGCCGCTGCATCCAGTCCACCACCGCCTGGTTGTAGCTGTCCGTTCGCAGGGTATAGCCGTATATGCCGTGCTGTGCCCGCTCTACCAGGGCATCCACCACCGGCCGGGGAGCAGGAAAATCCATGTCCGCCACCCACAGGGGCAGGATTCGGTCCTCACCAAAATAGTCGTCGGTGGTATGCCAGATGGACGGGTTGTCCGGGTCCTGAATAACGCCCCATTTGGCGGATTGCGTATTTTTGCGGTTGATCTCCCGGTCGAAATCAGTTTTCATGGCAATGTTCCTTTGGGTATCCGATATTGATGTCAAGGGATTGTCCATATCACCCGTCGGCCTTGGCGTCGATTGATTTCTTACATGAAACTTGGACCCTTGAACCCTCGAACCCTGCAATTTCTTGGAGCCGCCATGCCTGAAACAAAAACCGTCACACCGGACCAGGCCCTGTCTCACATCGAGCCGGGCATGAATATTTTCCTGGGCACCGGCGCAGCCGAGCCTCGCACCCTGGTCAAACGTCTCATGGCTTCCGACGCGTTGAACCTGCAGGACCTCACCCTGATTCAACTGGTCAGCTTCGGGGATGCCGTCTCCCTGGAAGAGCTGCGGTCCAACAAATACCGCCTGAAGACCTTTTTCTCCGGCTGGGTGGCCAATGAAGCCATCACCACCGGACGGGTAGACCTGATTCCCAGCCGCTTTTCCGCCATTCCCGGGCTGATCAAAAACCACCAACTGCCGTTGGATGCGGCCATGATCCAGATCACGCCCCCGGACGAAAACGGCCTCTGCTCTCTGGGCATCGCCGTGGATGTGGGGCGCAGGGTCATGGAGCAGGCCCCGCTGGTCATCGGCGAAATCAACCCGGAAGTTCCCCGCACCTACGGGGACACCTTCGTTTCGGTGGAGGAGTTCGACCTGCTGGTGGAAAGCGACCATCCAGTCCCGCTCCTGCCGTCCTGGCCGGTGGATGACGTCTTCGACCGCGTGGCCGCCAATGTCGCCTCGGTGATCGAGGACGGCAGCTGCCTGGGGTTCAGTTTCGGCCCCCTGTTCGAGGCCCTGCCCCGCCACCTCACCGGCAAAAAGGACCTGGGCATTCACTCACCCTTTGTCACCGACGCCGCCATGACCCTGATCAAAAGCGGCGCGGTCACCAATCGCCGCAAATCGACCTTCCGCGGCAAGTCGCTGACCTGCTATGCCATGGGCTCGCGGGAACTGATGCGCTGGCTGGACCGCAATCCGCTGGTGGAATTCCAGAGCATCGAAAACGTTATCAATCCCATGGAGATTGGCAAAAATTCCCGCTTCGTGGCTATTTTCCCGGCCCGCAAGGTGGATCTCTCCGGGCAAATCGCCATGCATGCCGGCAAAGGCCAGGTCACCTCCGGTCCGGGCCAGGCCATGGATTTTTTCAACGGGGCTGAAGTCTCCCGGGGCGGCTTTACCATTTTCGCCCTGCCCAGCCGCAACCGCGAAGGGCAGGGCAATATCCGCATCTCCATCGAAGAGATGCCCAACCAGCTCAACATGCCCGACTCGGTGGACATGATCGCCACCGAATACGGCATCGCCTCCCTGTCCGGGCGGACCCTGCGGGAACGGGCCCAGGCGCTGATCGAAATCGCTCATCCCGACGACCGGCCCGGGCTGGTAAAAGCGGCCAAGGCGGAAAAGATCCTCTACCCGGACCAGATCTTTCTGGCCGAGAGCGCCCATCTCTATCCATCCGAGATCTCGGAGCGCCACACCTTTAAAAACAATACCACGGTTCGCTTCCGGGCCCTCAAGCCTTCCGATGAAGAGGAGATGCGGCGCCTTTTCTACCGCTTCTCGGACGAGGCCATCTACTACCGATATTTCACCCCCATCAAGACCATGCCCCATGCCAAGATGCAGTCCTACGTCAATGTGGACTACCGGGATGTTCTCTCCGTGGTGGGATTGGTGGGACCGCCGGGACAGGGACGCATCATCGCCGAGGCCCGTTTCGCCCGTCACAAGGACAAGCCCTATGTGGATGTGGCCTTTGTCGTAGATGCGGACTACCAGGGCCTGGGGATCGCCACCTACCTGTTCCGGATGCTGGCCCGCCTGGCCCGCCAGCGCGGCGCACGCGGCATGACGGCCGACGTTCTGGCCACCAACCATGCCATGCTCAAGGTATTCGAAAAAAGCGGTTTCCCCATCCGCAGCCGTTTCGAGGAAGGGGCTTATGCACTGACGATTTCATTCGAGAGGGAAGGGGAAGACTGAAGCCTATATAAATTCTCAGCATTCGTCTTCTCGCGCTGGATCTGCAATGATGGTGCACCGGCTCTTCGTTGTAGATGTAATGGCAAGTCCGATTGGGTGTTGAATTAGAGTTCACATATCTGCGTTTGATGGGACGACCTTTTTCCGCCCCCGGGCAGTATGAAACAGCGGTTAAAGGGGAAAGCCTTCAACCGTCGTTCATATTCCCACACCATTTATGCATCCATATTGGTCCGACCATCAGGCAGAGATTGTATCAAAAAGCCTTAGGGGGCACCATTATAGATCACTGACGGGATAATATAGAATGAAAACCAACCGATCCAAAGCAACGCCAACCATGGCTGTAGGATTGTTTGTTTGGAGCTTTGGCGCATTTTTTTATCTTTTTAGGTTTCTTCCACCGGGTAGCGCCAGCGGTGATCACCGCAGAGTTGATGCAGGATTTTCAAATCAACGCTTCAGCGTTAGGCAACCTTTCTGCATTTTATTTTTACAGTTATGTGGCGATGCAGATACCAACCGGTATTCTGGCAGACCGTTGGGGACCTCGCCGATTGCTTACCTTGGGTGCAATGATAGCATCCATTGGAGCTGTGATGTTCGGATTGGCATCCGAAATCAGCTTGGCTTGGGCGGGCAGATTTCTAATCGGCGGGGCCGTTGCGGTTGCTTTTGTGGCACTGCTAAAAGTGGCTACTTGTTGGTTTTCGCCGAACCGTTTCGCCCTGATCTCAGGATTAGCTCTTTTTTTCGGGATCATCGGAGCCGTCTTTGCCGGCACCCCGATGCGCATATTGGTTGACAGTTTCGGATGGCGCAACGTCATCCTCTCTTCTGCTGCTGCCACAATGCTTGTTGGCATCGGCACCTGGGTTTTTGTCAGAGACTATCCCCACGAAAAAGGTTTCCAGGATTTCCCGAACACGACTTCAGGCGCTGATCCGAAGTCACCCCCCCCGCATCATGACAGGACTTATAGAGGTGTTTGCCTACCGGAATACATGGCTCCTTTTTGTGATTCCTGGAGGTCTGGTCGGTTGTGTTCTCACTTTTTCGGGTTTGTGGGGGGTGCCGTTTCTGACTACGGTGTATGGACTGTCGCCGGTATTCTCAGCCTCGCTGACCTCTTCCCTATTGGTTGCCTGGGCGTTGGGCAGCCCTTTTTTCGGATGGCTTTCCGATCGATTGCAAAACAGAAAACGACTCTACATAGCAGGATGCGGGGTTGCGCTTATCGGGTGGATGGTGGTTACTCTGATTGAGCAACTCCCCTTAGGCGTATTGGTTTCCATCCTGGTGGTCACCGGTTTCGCGTCGGGGAGCATGATTATCAGTTTTGCGTTCGTCAAAGAATCGGTGCCGATTCGCCTCTCGGGAACGGTTGCCGGGGTCATCAACATGGGTGTCATGACGGGCCCCATGATCTTGCAGCCGGCCGTGGGTTTGGTGTTGGACAACATGTGGACCGGAAATTTTTCAAATGGCGTGCGTATATACGATGCAGCCGCCTATAGAAGCGGTTTTTCGATTATGCTTGCCTGGATTGGTATTTCTTTCCTGCTGCTGCTCTTTACCCGTGAGACCAAATGCCAACAGATGGTTGAATGAAACAATGACATTCGTTTCGATTTTACTATAATTCTGAATTCGAAAAACTCCTGGTTTTACTGAACAAAAATCAATGGAAAATCGGGGTTGTAAATAGATGGACCGCTTTGCTGGATTATGCAATTTTTCAAAGGGAAAACCAGCTTGGTCCGACAATCAACAAACCACTATACTGGCTCCACCTCCACCAGGTTGCAGTGGAAAGCGCAGGTTTCACCCTGGTCGGTAAGTCGCTGGCTGGTGAGTTGGTTTGCCCCCTTCCCTCCGGGCGCGAACCCGGGCCAGTGAAGACCTTCGGCCACCAGCAAGCCTGGCTGGGTGTCCGGTGTTACTTCTGCATACAGGCTGCACTCGCCCCGGCCATTGTATACTCTCACCAGGTCGCCCTGGCTGATGTCCCGCTCCCGGGCGTTTTGAGGTTGATGAGCACCTTGGCACGTCCAGCCATTTTCCTGATCTCAGAGATCTCGTTAAAGGCCGAGTTTAAGAACAGATGATGGGGTGGAGTTATCAGTTCAAGCTTGTATTTGTTTCCGCCCTCCGGGTCCCGCCAGACCTGGCCGCACGGTAAAGGATCCAGGCCCTTGTCCAGCCAGGTTTGAGAAAAGAATTCAACTTTGCCCGAAGGGGTATTGAAGCCGTCGGCATAGGGGTTGGCCGGAATGTTCAAGCGCACCGCCTTTTCCTGCCAAAAGGCTTCGTGATCAAACCCTTTCAGGCTGGGGTGTTCTTCCCGCAAAAAGTCCTTGATGAAATCTTCCTCGCCCAGGCTGAAGACTTCTTCCTCAAAGCCCATACGTCCGGCCAATTGCTGGAAAATGGCCAGGTTCGCCCGGCTTTGGCCTACCGGGGGGATGACAGGCCGGGCCAGACGCAGATAGTTGTGGCCATAGGCCCTGTATATGTCGGTCATCTCAAAGAAACTGGCACCGGGAAGGATGATGTCTGCGAATAAAGCCGTATCGGTCATAAAGAGTTCATGAACCACTAGAAACAGATCATCCCGCTTCAGCCCTTCGTACACGAGGGCCGATTGGGGAGCGACCGCAGCCGGATTGCTCATGAAGTTGTAGAGCAGCTTTATGGGCGGGGCCTTTAGTCTGGTGAGGGCGTCTCCCAGTTCCACCATGTTTACCACCCGGGTGCCCTCGGGACACAAATCCGGCCGGGTCAAGCGGGTGAGGTTCGAGGGACCGCCCCCCAATAAGCGGGTGATGCCCGCGCCGGGTTTTTTAAATGCCCCCACCAGGGCGGGCAGACAGGCAATGGTGCGCATGGCCATGGCCCCGCGCAGCTGCCTGGCCGGCCCCCAGCCGGTGCGGATGAAAGGTGCCCGGGCCTTACCATAGGCCACAGCCAGTTCCCGGATATCACTGGCCGGAACACCGCAGATCGTTGAGGCGATTTCCGGTGGATATTCGGCGGCCCGCCGGGCCAGTTCATCAAAACTCAACGTATTGTCGGCGATGTAATCGCGATCGATGAGATTCTCGCCGATTAATACCTGCATCATGCCCAGGGCCAGAGCAGCGTCGGTTCCCGGCATGGGCATGAGGTGAATGTCTGCTTCCTTGGCAGTACGCGTCCGATAAGGATCTATCACCACCAGCCGGGCCCCATTTTTACGGGCCTTTCTGTAAAAGGGCCAGGCATGCACGTTGGTGGTCAGGCTGTTGTTGCCCCAGATGATGATGAAATCCGAATCCACCACGGATTCAAGGTCTGTGCTGGGGCCGGAGCCCAGGGTGGCCTCATACCCGGCGGTGGCCGCAGGCCCACATATGGTCGCTAAAAGTCGGCTGGCCCCCAGCTTGTGAAAAAAGGCGTGGCCGGCGTAACGCTGGATCATGCCCATGTGACCGGCATAGAAATATGGCAGAATGGCCTCGGGGCCGTATTCAGCAGAGACCTCCTTGATCTTGGCCGCTACCCGATCCAATGCCTCATCCCACGCGATGGGCTCAAACCGGCCCGTCCCCTTCGGGCCGCTACGTATCAGGGGCGTGAGAATCCGCTTTTCATTATGGACATGCTGAGGGAAATAACCGGCTTTTTTACAGATGAAACCCCGGGTGAATGGATGGTCTGGATCGCCCTTCACCTTGGTTATCCGGCCGTCCTCCACTTTGGACAGAAGTCCGCAGGTATCCGGACAGTCTTTTGTGCACACGGAAGGCTTCCACATGGCAGATTCTCTCCTTCATTAAAAAATCATGGTGCGTGAATAGATCACAGAACCCGCGATATCAATTCCTGCGCACTTGGTCAAACCAGAAAGGCGTCATGATCCATCAATGCTAAAAGTATTTGGTTCAGAGATGTTTGTGCCTTTTATAAATGGCGACATCAATTGAGCCAGCCACTTGTCGGAACTCAGTGTTCTCTTCATCTACAGGCATCTGTCAAACGCGGGGATTCCAACCAGAAGCAAATGCGGCAATTAACAGACAAGCTTCCGGCTTGTCGTTGTGGTTTAACCGTATCACCATCCACCATTTACCGTTCATACCGGTTTGATCACGAACTGCCAGCCAGATGGGCAAGGGCATCCTCCGACACATGCTGCCGGCTATTCATCAAAAGGTTTTTAAACCATTTAAATAGCGCAGAATAAATCCCTTGACTTATAGGCATTAACTCATTAGCATTTTTATAGATTTTCATTTTGGGCCTGCCTTTCTGACCAAGGTCTGCGCAGTATCCGCAAGCCCAAATCGAAAACTTGTAACGATGCATCGGGATTACTACCCCGCCTCTCGCGGCGGTATAAAGTCCCGGTCTTCGACAATCGGTTTTTTTTATCAAATTGGAGGAAACATCATGCTTAAAATTGCAATTAACGGTTTTGGAAGGATTGGAAGACTTTCATTTCGAAAAATTTTTGGAGATGATCGTTTTGAAGTTGTGGCAATTAACGACTTAACAAACCCGAAGTTGCTTGCTCATCTTCTGAAGTATGACAGCGTACAGGGTCGTTTTTCAGGGCATACTGTTGATTGTGACGAGAATTCTCTTATCATTGACGACAAGAAAATCAGCGTTTACAAAGACGCGGAACCGAAGAATCTTCCTTGGGGCAGTCTTGGGGTGGACATTGTTTTGGAATGTACCGGTTTTTTCTGCTCGAAGGACAAGAGCCAGGCGCATATTGACGCAGGAGCAAAGAAGGTTCTCATTTCAGCTCCTGCAGGCAGTGACCTTCCAACCATTGTTTATGGCGTAAATCATCAAACACTGAACAATGACGATCGCATTGTCTCTGGTGCATCCTGCACAACCAATTGCCTTGCTCCCATGGCAAAGGCGTTGAATGGTTATCGTGAGTTGAGAACAGGCTTTATGACCACGATTCATGCATATACGGGAGACCAGATGATTATTGATGGACCGCACCGCAAAGGCGATTTTCGTCGTGCAAGAGCCGGTGCAATCAACATTGTGCCCAATTCAACCGGTGCTGCGAAAGCGATCGGCCTTGTTATTCCGGAACTTGACGGAAAGCTGATCGGATCGGCGCAACGCGTACCCGTTCCTTCCGGTTCCATCACCATTCTCGATGCTACATTAAAGGATGTGACCGACTCTGTAAGTGTTGAGGGAATCAATGATGCGATGAAAAAGGCTTCCGATGAATCCTTTGGATATTCTGACGAGGAGCTGGTGTCAAGCGATACAATTGGCATGAGCTACGGCTCGCTTTTTGATTCCACGCAAACGCTTGCGCAGCGTTGTGGAACCAATATCTATGAGGTCAGAGTTGTATCCTGGTATGACAACGAAATGAGCTATGTCAGTCAGTTAATCAGAACATTAGGCCATATGGGAAGTTTAATGAATTAGTGCAAATTCATCATTTCAATCAGGCGAGACTGCCCGGCACTGCACCCAGCTTTATCATACAATTCCTATTGGATACGCTCACGACTGACTTCTCAATCACGGATAGCCAGCCAGATGGTATGACGACTGCCTTTTCTGCTTCTTCGCGCCGGCGCGAGAACTTCTTCCACTGAAAAGCCCGCACGGCGCAGGCGCATGGGAAATACGCTGTCCGGTGACGCCGACCAGACAGCCAGCACACCGCCGGAACGAAGCGCCGTATACGCCGCCTTCAGTCCATCCGGGCCGTACAGCCAGTCGTTTTCCTGGCGTGTGAGGCCATTGGGCCCGTTGTCCACGTCAAATACAATGGCATCATAGACCGCCGCAGCCGATTTCAACATCCCGGCAATATCGGTCTCATGAACCGTGACCCGCTTATCCGACAGTGGATTTCCCGCCAGTTCCGCCAGCGGACCGCGGTTCCATTGTATCACCGCCGGCACCAGTTCCGCGACCGCGACCCGGCTGTCCGCTCCGAGTTCTTTCAGGGCGGCCGCCAGGGTGAATCCCATACCCAGGCCGCCGATCAGCATTGACGTCTTCGACCGGCCGCTCAGGCAGCCGCAGGCCAGACGGGCAAGGGCGTCCTCCGACCCATGCTGCCGGCTGTTCATCAATTCGAAGGTATCCCCCCGTATCGAAAATTCGTCACCCCGTTGCAACAGCCGCAACCGTTGCGTGCTTCCGGGTATCGTTGTCGTATCGATCAATTGCCATGGAATCATGGTGGCCTTTCCTGTATGCCGCTATCAAAAGGTAGCCGTACACCATTTTTTCACCTTCATTACCCATTTTTCATGTAAAGCACCAGCCTTCTTCCCGCAACAACTTCGTTTTCGGCGCCTGCAGGATAACCACCGGTTCGGCAGCCTGTAAATCCCCATCTGGAGGTTGCCTCGGATTATGCACGTGTTCAACAAATGGAGAACCATATTCCATGGGAAATTTACCCTATAAATTGATGCAAATTCATATTCTGATTATCGAGTTGACACCCGTACCATCAGGTGCTATATGAGCATAATCTCATTACAACAATCTAACGAAAGCGCAGTTTTTTGTGTGGCTTTCATCTTCTTTGCTTCCGCAAGGCATGCCCCGGCCGGCAAAAGCCGGCGAAAAGGGATCGGTTTTTGCGCAGGCAAAACTCACAGATTGACGGAAGGCTCGCCTTCCGTTGGAGGGGAGGTATACGATGAAAAGAGTTGCACGGATCGCACTGGGATTTTTTCTTATTGTTGCTGGCCTCGGTATCCCCACGGTGGACGCCGCCGATTCGATCGATATCGGGCATCCGGCCTGCCTTTCCGGGAAATACGCCAAAGCCGGAGAGCAGGCCGTGGCCGGGATCAAGGCATGCGTAGACTGGGTCAACAACACGTACGGAGGCGTCAGTCTGAAAGGGAAAAAGATTCCGCTGAAGTACACCTATTACGACTGCGAATCGAACAAGGAGTCGGTCACCAGCCTGATCGGCCGCCTGGCAACGGTCGACAAGGTCGATGTCGTCTTTGCGCCTTACAGTTCCGGCCTGACGCTTCGGGGAGCCCCCGTCACCGAAGCCCGAAGCATGCTCTACATGGACCACGGCGGCGCCAACAACGAAATTTTCCAGCAGGGATTCCGATACATCGTTCAGACCATCGGCCCGGCCTCCAGCTATCACCGCGGAACCCTCGACATGATTCATAAAATCGACCCCAAGGCCAAAAAGGTAGCCCTGGCCTACGAGGATTCCGAGTTCGCCAAAATGGTCATGGAAGGCGCCGAGGCCCATGCCAGGGAACTTGGCTTCCAGGTCGTTTTCAAAAGGACTTACCCCAAAGGCGTGACCGACCTGACCCCCCTGCTTTCGGCCATGAAGGCGACCAGACCCGACTTCGTTCTCGGCGGCGGACACTTCGAAGACGGTCAGTTGTTCAACCGTCAGATGGCTGACCTGGACATAGACACCAACGCGTTGTCGCTGATCGCGGCAGCGACCCTGCCCGCTTTTTACGAAGCCCTGGAGAGCATGGCCGAAGGGGTGATGGGTC
Source organism: uncultured Desulfosarcina sp. (assembly GCF_963668215.1). Classification (NCBI taxonomy): domain Bacteria; kingdom Pseudomonadati; phylum Thermodesulfobacteriota; class Desulfobacteria; order Desulfobacterales; family Desulfosarcinaceae; genus Desulfosarcina; species uncultured Desulfosarcina sp. Next base: position 2,942,603 of record NZ_OY764190.1, on the reverse strand, counting down.
CCTCCCATTGGGAATACGGCGTCAAATATGCCGCATCCGAGGCCAAGAAGGTCGGATTGCCATGGATCGGCCCCGACCAGGACGAATTCGTCGCGCTTTTCAAGAAAGCGGCCGGTAAAGAGATGGTTCCCGACTATCACGCGGCCGAAGCCGGGGCACAGGTACTGGCCTATGTCCTGGCCGTCGAAAAGGCCGGTTCCGTCGATTCGGCCAAGGTTCGCAAGGCCCTGGGCGATCTGGAATTCATGTCGTTTTACGGCGGGTGGGATGTCGACGAAAACGGTATGCAGGTCGGCCACACCATGGTGGACGTCCAATGGCAAAAAGCCGAGCGGATCATCGTATGGCCCGAAGAAGCCCAGACCGGCACGGTCTGCTATCCGATGCCCACATTTGCCGAAAAAGCCAAGGGCAAGGTTGCCATTCCCTGAAGAACCGCTGTTCCGATAACCAATTGGGGTCGCGGCGGATATCGAACCGCCGCGGCAACCTCGGCGGCGATTTCGGCCCCGGGCGCCGACGTTCAACCCATCTATCGAGAGCGAGTCGCGCATGATATTCGAACAACTTGCCGGGAATCTGTTCCAGGGGCTTATCCTGGGAGCCGTCTACGGAATGGCCACCATGGGCCTCAGTCTGATCTTCGGCGTTCTCAAGGTTGTCAACGTCGGCCACGGCGCTTTTGTCATGGTCGGCGCCTTCATTGCCTTCTGGCTGTTTTCCGCCCTGGGGATCAACCCGGTCCTCGCCATCCCGGTGGCCTTCGCCATCGGCCTCGGGCTGGGCCTCCTTTTTTACTATACCGTCATCCAACGGCTGATCAAGGCCCCCGAACTGGCCACGCTGCTGGCGACCTTTTCCATCGGCGTGCTGCTGCAGGAAGTGATCAAACTCATGTTCGGGTCGGAATTTCGGGGCTACAACTGGGCGGTGGGCAAAATCGATCTGGGGATTACGGTTCTTCCGGTGTCCAAGCTGCTGGCCTGTCTGGGCAGTGTGGCCATCGCCGTGCTGCTGTACCTGTGGTTCAATCGCACCCGGGCCGGATCGGCCATGCGCAGCGTGGTCGAAGACAGTGAAGGAGCGCGGGTGTGCGGGGTCAACGTCGGCGCCGCCTACGCCTGGAGTTTTGCCCTGGGAATCGGTCTGACCGTTGCCAGCGGCGTATTGCTGACCATGTTCATTCCGGTCGGCATCAATCCCTACATGGGAGGCGGGTACACCCTCAAAGCCTTTGTCATCGCCGTGCTCGGGGGGCTCTCGTCGCCTTACGGCGCATTTTTCGGAGGGCTGGTCTTCGGTCTGATCGAAAACGGCTCCTATACCCTGTTTGCCTTGCTGCCGGGCGTGGAGCCCTTTGCCCTGACGCGGTTTCTCTCTTTCGTCATTCTTCTGATCATTTTACTGATCCGACCTACCGGACTGCTGGCACGAAAATGAAAACCAAACTGATCAAATACTATCCGATGCTTCCCGTTCTGGTGCTTTACGCCGCCCTGTTTCTGGTCGGACGAAATGTGTCGGGGATGTGGCAGCTGGTGGCCATGCTCCTGTTCTATTGCGCCCTGGGCCAGGCGTTCAACATCTTTCTAGGCATGACCGGCTATGTCGATTTCGGCTATGTGGCGTTTATGGGGGTGGGCACCTACGGCATGGCGCTGGCCATCAGCCGGCTGGCCCACCTGGAGAATCTCGGCGTCGGCATCATCGTAATCGGATTTGCCCTGGCCATGCTCATGTCGACCCTGCTTTCCATTGCCGTCGGCGCCGTGGCACTGCGCCTGCGCGGAGCGTATTTCGCCATTGCAACGATCGGAGTCAACGAGGGATTCCGTTTTCTGATCGAAGGGGCCCGCATCTGGAACGGCTCGGAAGGCATCATCTTCATGGCCCAGCTCAATCAGATCCTGGGCCGGGAGGCGGCCAGCGCGCTGGCGACCTTCTGGGCCGATGTAATCGTTCTGGTGATTGCGGTGTTGGCGGCCATGGTGACCCTGATCTATATGCGCAGCAAGATCGGCTATGCCCTGACCGCGTTGAGAGAAGACGAGGACGCGGCCAAGGTGATGGGCATCAACGTGACCAAGTTCAAAATCATCGCCTTTATTACCAGCTCCTGCTTTGCCGGACTGGTGGGGGCCTCTTCGTGGGCCTTGAAAACGCCCTATGTATTTCCGCCCGAAGTGTTCGAAATTCATTACACCATCGAAGCGATCATCATCGTACTTCTCGGCGGGGCGGGAACCCTGCTGGGCCCGATGGTCGGCGGCCTTATTTATGGCATGTCCAAATACTATCTGTCGATCTTCATTCCCGGGTTTCAACTGCTGATTTTCGCGCCGATCATCATCGTCATCATTGTCGTGTTTCCGGAAGGCGTGATCGGCATGCTGAAGGCAAAGACAAGAAACACGGCCGTGGGCCGTTACATCATTTAGCGTAGGTGGCGATCAAATGACCCTGCTTCAACTCGACAACGTAACCAAACGCTTCGGCGGCCTGGTGGCCGTCAACGGCGTGAGCCTGGAGATCGACACCGGCCAGTTCGTCGGCATCGTCGGTCCCAACGGCTCGGGCAAAACCACCCTTTTTAATCTGATCAGCGGCGTATTTTTTCCTGAGGAGGGGCATATTCTTTTCGAAGGCTCCGACATTACCCGGATGCCCCCATTCAAGCGGGCGCCTTTGGGCATCGGCCGGACCTTCCAGATTCCGCGGCCGTTCAGTTCGGAAACGGTCCGGGAGAACATCGCCGTAGGTGCCATGTTCGGCAGAATGGGCAAAGAACTCAGTGTGGACGCCTCCATGGAAGTTGCCGATCAGCTCATCGAAAGATTGGATCTTACGGCCCATCGGGACAAAGCCGCCGGGACGCTGACGCCCATCGAGAAAAAGATGCTGGAAATCGGCCGGGCCTTGGCCATGAAGCCGAAAATTCTGCTCATGGACGAGGCCATGGCCGGCATGCACCCCAGCGACATCGATCAAATGGTGGCTTTCTTGAAGCAAATCGCCGGAGAAGAGAATATCGCCCTGGTGGCCATGGTCGAACACATCATGCGGGCCGTTCTCGGTATGGCGGAAAAAGTAATCGTTCTCCATCAGGGAGCAAAATTGGTGGACGCCCCGACCCAGGAAGCCTTGAACGATCCCAGGGTGGTCGAAGTTTATCTCGGTGGCGCGGGAGGCAAATAAGCATGCTGCAGGTCAACGATATCGAATCCGGTTACGGTCCCATGCAGGTTCTCTGGAAGCCCAGCCTGGAAGTCAAAGCCGGCACCATCACCTCGCTTCTCGGCCCCAACGGTGCCGGCAAAAGCACCCTGCTGGGAACGATTTTCGGCTCCGTTTCGCCCTGGAACGGATCGGTCATCTATGAGGAGCAGGACATTACGCGGGAGCCGACGCATAAAAAAGTGGATTTCGGATTGGCGCTGGTGCCGGAAGGCAAGCACCTGTTTCCCAATATGACCGTGGAAGAAAACCTGCACATGGGAGCCTACCTGAAACGGGCCGAGGCGCATCGTCAAGACTCCCTGGCCAAGGTCTATGAACTGTTTCCCCGGCTATCGGAGCGGCGGGCCCAGATGGCCGGTTCGCTCAGCGGCGGAGAACAGCAGATGGTTACCATCGGTCGGTCTTTAATGACCAAACCCAAGCTGATCATGCTGGACGAGCCCAGCCAGGGGTTGGCCCCCTTGCTGGTAGAGCTGATGTTCGAAACCATTCGCAAAATGAAAGACGAGATCGGCCTGACCATTCTCCTGGTGGAACAAAATGCCGACGCTTCTCTGAAGGCTGCCGACTATGTCTATGTCATGCACGAGGGAACCATCAAGGCGCATGGAACCCCGGAAACGGTGAAAGCTTCCGACGAAATCAGGGAAGCCTACCTCGGTTTATAAATATGGGCGGCGCAACCCGCGCCCTTCTCAACCCTCGACGCGGTCGCGAGTCTACTTCCACCCCCATTAAATTTCCGAATACGTTTATCCGTAAAACTCAAGCCACTTGCTCCCCTTGCTCCCATGCTCCGCATGGGAGCACCATTTGACGGGTTATCAGGCTATGGGTTCCCATGCAGAGCATGGGAACCAGACAACTTTCCAGAGAAGTGTATTTCCGAATTTTTTACTTCGACCTCCCAGCAACTTCGACAATAGTATCTTTATGCTCCTTTACAATAAACCGCCCCAATTCCGAGAGGTTCCGGTGTTCGGCGAAATCGTAGCCCAGTTTGGCTGTACTGAACTGGGGATCGAAGGAGAACGCGCCCTGGTTGAACAGATCCTGTAGAAAGCCGGGGGTGGTTGTACAACTTTTCCTGGGCCTGGCGATCGAATTTGTCCCAGGACTTCAGTTTGATATGATGAAGAAGCGGTGTATAAATGGGGATACTTGGGAACTTTTTTCTTGACCCATGGATAAATTTGCGCAAAGGGAGGCCCAAGTGTTGCGTCTTCCGCCAATGGTCGGCGGATGCGGCCGGCACGGGTGAGAACCGGATAGTATGAAGGTGCCCGATCAAAATGCCAAATGCCAGCGCTCAAATGACAGATGCAATCTCCTCCGATCCCCCATGGATCGAGTGGAACCATCCGACTGACATTTGACCACCGGGCTTTGGCATTTGCTGTTTATGGGTAGACACTTTGGGTACAGATAGTACAAGTATCTGCACCTGATCACAATTCACATCAACGGGAGAAACGATGGATCTCGAATGTATTATCTACGACAAACAGGACGGGGTGGCCGTCATCCGGCTCAACCGGCCCAAGGTCCTCAATGCCATGAACAAGCGCCTCTGGCTGGATATGCAGGCCTGCCTGGACGACGCCCGCGAGGATGCCCGGATCAAGGTGGTAGTGCTCACCGGCGAAGGACGCGCCTTTTCCACCGGCGCCGACCTCAAGGAATCCAAGACCCGCTCCATCGAAGACTACCGGGACTATCTGGTTGCGCTCCAGGAAGCCTCCCGGGCCATCATTCGCTTTGAAAAGCCCACTATCGCCGCCGTTAACGGCTATGCCATCGGATCCGGATACGAACTGGCCCTGGCCTGCGACATCCGCATCGCCGCCGAAGATGCCAAAATCGGCAGTCCCGAGGCCAAGGTCACCTCGTCGGTCACCGGCGGCGCATTTCGGTTGGTTCAGGATCTGGTAGGTCCGGGCAAGGCCCGCGAGTTGCTCTTTACCGGCGAGTACATCGACGGCGTGGAAGCCCAGCGTATCGGGCTGGTCAACCGGGCCGTTCCATTGGACAGCCTGATGGAAACGGTAATGGAAATGGCCAACAAAATTGCGGCCAATTCAGGTTTCTCCCTGAAGATGATCAAGAAGGGCCTCAACATGGCCCTGGGTGAAGTCAGCCTGGAAGCGCTGATGGACTTTGAAGTGGAGGCCTGCCTGGCCTGCGTCTCGACCAAGGAAAGACAGGAATCGCTGCAGGAATTTGAAGACCGGAAAAAATAAAAGGAGTAAACTATGACCCTCGAACACGTCCTCAACGCCCGCTCCGTTGCGGTAATCGGTGCCTCGAAGGTACCCACCAAGCGCGGCTATCAGACCATCCGGACCCTTCTGGACGAACGTTACGAAGGCTCGATCTACCCGGTCAATCCCAAGGAAAAGAGTATTTTGGGCCTGCCCTGCTATCCCGCGGTATCGCAAATCCCGGGTGAAGTTGACGTGGCTCTGGTGGCCACGCCGGCCCGGACCGTCCCGTCGATCCTGGAAGACTGCGGCAAGAAAGGAGTCAAGGGTGCCGTGATTCTGGCCACGGGTTTCGGTGAAACCGGCGCCCGGGGGAAAGCCCTGGAAAACGATGTACTGGAGGTAGCGGGACAGCACCACATCCGCCTGATCGGGCCCAATACATCCGGGATGATCAACCTCAAGGACAATCTCAACCTGGTGGGCCTCAAGGATTCGCCCAAAGGCAATATCGCTCTTTTGACCCAGAGCGGCAACATGGCCCTGACCCTGATCACCGAGGCCAAGCTGAAGAGCCGCAAGGGCTTCACCTATTACGTGGGCGTGGGCAACGAAGCGGATATCCGTTTTCACGAGTACCTGGAATTTTTCTCCGGAGACCCCGACACCAAGGCCATCTTGATGTATGTGGAAGGCATGCGCGAAGGGCGCAAATTTTTGCAGCAAGCTTACAGGACCACCGAGAAAAAGCCGATCGTTCTGCTGAAAAGCGGCCGTTCGGCTACCGGAAAGAAGTCGGCCGGCTCCCATACCGGAGCACTTGCCGGCATGTCCCGTGTAGCCAAAGGCGCTTTTGAACGGGCCGGCATCGTCGTCATCGAGAATTCGGACGAACTCTTCCCTGCTGCCGAGACCTTGTCCAGCCTACCCCCCATTAAAAACAACAGTATCGCCATCCTGGCCGATGGGGGCGGTCATGCCACCATCGCTGCCGACGCGCTCACCGATCTGGGCGTGCAGATTCCCGAGCTGCAGGAAAAAACCAAAGCCAAGCTGCGTGCCATTCTTCCCGAGGGTGCTGCGGTGAGAAATCCCATCGATGTGGCCGGCGGGACCGACGACAACCCGCGCGTCTTCGCCGAATGCGCCAACATCGTTCTGAACGATGTCAACGTCGGCGGGCTGCTTATCGTGGGCTTGTTCGGCGGCTACGGCATCCGCTTTGCCGAAAGCCTGGCCCTGATGGAAGAGGATGCCGCCCACCAGATGGGCAAAATGGTGGCATCCAAAAAGAAAGCGATCGTGGTGCACAGTCTCTACAACTCGGAAAAGCCCCACAGCCTGGACCTGCTGCGCTACTACGGAGTACCGGTTTACGGCAGTCTGGATGTGGCCTGCAAATGCATCGGTGTTCTGGCCCAGTACGGCCGCTATCTGAAAAGCTACCACGCCGTCTCCAGCTTCGTTTTCGACTGGGGCGCCAAGGCCAAACCCGAAGCAACCAAGATCATCGACAGCGTCTACGCGGAAGGGCGAACGGCGCTGCTGGAAGCCGAAGCCAAGAAATTGCTTAGTCTGCATGGGGCCAGGGTTACCCGGGACAAGCTGGTCACCACGGCGGAAGCGGCGGCCCAAGCGGCCATGGAGATGGGCGGGAAGGTGGCCCTGAAGATTGCTTCGCCGGACATCCTGCACAAAAGCGATGCCAACGGCGTTATGCTCAACCTTTCGGGAAAGGAGCGGGTGCGAAAAGCCTTCCGGGAGATCGTCAAAAACGCCAAAGCATATAAAGCCGATGCAACCATCGAGGGAGTTCTGGTGTCCCCCATGGTGGAAAAAGGCGCCGAAGTTATCATCGGCACCAAAATCGACGACCAGTTCGGTCCCGTAATCATGTACGGACTGGGCGGCGTCCTGGTGGAAATTTTAAAGGATGTCAGCTTCCGCGTCCTTCCCATTACCCGCCGGTCGGCCTTGATGATGATCAAGGATACCAAGTCCTATCCCATCCTGGACGGCGTGCGTGGAGACAAGCCCTACGACAAAAAGGCTCTGGTCAACCTGCTGCTGACCTGCTCGGACATCATCGAGGCCTATCCCCAGATCCAGGAAATGGATCTCAATCCGGTCATCGTCCACCACCAGGGACTGAGCATCGTCGATGCCCGCATCCTGCTCAAGCCGCTCGATGACACTGGAAAGGCGGACGCGGACGCGTGAACCGCATTTTTCTGATCATCGTCCTGGCGGCAGTCCTCTTTGCCGGCTGGAAACAGATCGTGTTCCAGCCGGCAGGCGAGGCCCCTGCCCCCATGGAAGCCCTCTCTTCCGCCATGGTCGAATCGGCCGGCGGCGCCGTGGAACTGGCCATCGGACTGGTGGGAGTGATGACCCTCTTTATGGGATTGATGAAGGTGGCCGAGGCCGGGGGCATGCTCACCATCCTGGCACGCCTGATCCGTCCGCTGATGATACGCCTCTTTCCCGATGTTCCCGCCGACCATCCGGCCATGGGCGCCATGATTCTCAACCTGTCGGCCAACGCTCTGGGGCTGGGCAATGCCGCCACGCCCTTCGGCATCCGGGCCATGCAGGAACTGGATCGCCTCAACCGTCAGCCGGGCACCGCCACCGATGCCATGGCCCTGTTTCTGGCCGTCAACACCTCCAGCGTGACCCTGCTGCCCACCGGGGTGATCGCCTTGCGGGCCGCGGCGGGCAGCGCCGAACCGGCCATCATCCTGCCCACCACCCTGCTGGCCACCATCGGCTCGACCACCGTGGCCATTCTGGCGGCCAAAGGCTATCGGCGTTTTGCGCCGATCTCCCCGACCACGGAAGTCGAAAATGACAAGCCGGCGAAAAAATCGCAACCAGAGGAAACTTCTTCTCTGGAAGCGGCGCAGGACAGCTACCCCCTTTGGGTGAGCATTCTGGCGCTGGTTGCCCTGGCCGCGCTGATCCCCGTGACGGTTCTCTTCGGCAAATCCCTTTCCCCCTGGATTTTACCCCTGCTGATGGCGGGATTTCTGGTTTTCGGCGCCCTCCGGCGGGTGCCCGTTTACGAGGTTTTTGTGGACGGGGCCAAGGAGGGATTTCAGGTGGCCCTGCGCATCATCCCTTATCTGGTAGCCATTCTGGTCGCCGTGGCCATGCTGCGGGCCAGCGGGGCCCTGGATCTGCTGGTCGGCGCCCTGGCACCGATCACCGGGCGATTCGGTCTGCCGGCCGAGGCCCTGCCCATGGCCCTGATGCGCCCGTTGAGCGGATCAGGCGCCTACGGCATCCTGGCCTCCATCATCAACGACCCGACCATCGGTCCGGACAGCTACACCGGGGTGCTGGTATCCACCCTGCAAGGCTCCACCGAAACCACCTTCTACGTCATGGCCGTCTACTTCGGCGCGGTCCAGGTGCGACGCATCCGCCATGCCATGGCCGCAGCCCTGACCGCCGATGCGGCCGGAATCATCTTCGCCGTGCTTGCCTGCAGCTTATTTTTCACGTAATGTTACTATCCGTAGATACGACAGCACAACAAGGCCATCGACCGTTAATCGGGAAAAACGCATGGACATCAAAACGAAGCTCCAAGATTACAAAGACCGGGTGGTCGCCGTGCGCCGGGACCTGCACCGCATCCCTGAACTGGCCTACGCGGAAGAAAAAACCAGCGCCTATGTAGCCGACTACCTGGGGCGGGAAGGTCTGGACGTGACCACGAACATCGCCCGTACCGGCGTGGTCGGGCTGCTGGATTCTGGCCGCCCCGGGCCCTGCCTGCTCATCCGGGCCGACATGGATGCCCTGCCCATCGCCGAAGAGACCGGCCTGCCCTTTTCTTCCGAGCGTCCCGGTGTGATGCACGCCTGCGGCCACGACGGCCATGTGGCCATGGCCCTGGTGACCGCCACGGCCATGAATGCGATCAGAGACCGGATCGATGGCCGCATCAAGTTCGTTTTTCAGCCGGCCGAAGAAGGGCCGGGCGGGGCAAAACCGATGATCAAAGCCGGGGTCATGGAAGATCCCCACGTGGATTACGCCCTGGGCTGCCACATCTGGCCGACGATTCCTGAAGGCACCATCGGCATCCGGGCCGGCGCCCTGCTGGCCTCCATGTTTCGCTTCGACATCACCATCAAGGGCAAAGGCGGTCACGGCGCCATGCCGCATCTTTGCGTGGATGCTTTGGAAATCGGCTGCCAGGTAGTCAATGCCCTGCAGCGCATCGTCAGCCGTAAAATCGATCCGCTGAGCCCTTCGGTCATCAGCGTGGGCCAGTTCCAATCGGGCACCGCCTTCAACGTCATCCCCGAACGCGCCTTTTTGTCCGGCACGGCCAGAACCTTCGACAGGACCACCTGGAAGCACTGGCCCGAAACCATCGAAATGATCGTTAAAGGGGTGTGCGATTCCATGGGGGCAGGCTACGAAACCCAATTCGAGACGGGCTATCCCCCCACCGTCAACGATGCGGAGATGGCCGCGCGCATGGAGCGCATCGCTGCCGACGTGGTGGGTGCCGAAAAGGTGGTGGTGCCCGAGAAAACCCTTGGCGGCGAGGACATGGCCTATTTCCTGGAAAAGGCTCCGGGGTGCTTCTTCTGCCTGGGCGCCGGCAGCGACGCCTATGCCGGCATCCACAATCCGCGTTTCGGTTTCAATGAGGACATTCTGATCGACGGCGTGGAGATGTACTGCCGAAGCGCCTTGAATCTTCTTGGGGCCGAAGAATGAAAGAGTTTCTGGCTGACCTGACGCGTACCCACGACACGAACCCCGACAATGCCCGGGTGGAATATGCGCTGCGGATCAACCTGATCATCTTGTCCCTGTTCACCGCGGGTTCTACCCTCATCGCACTGTTTGCCTACCTGCGCAAAATCATCCTGCTGGACACCCTGCTGATTATTGCCTTGCTCGCCCTGCTCTCCTCCATCACCTTGTTTTTCACATTCCGGGGATATTGGCAGAAAATGCGCCTCTTTCCGGTAACGGTGTTCTTTCTGATCGCGGTCTACGGAAATTTTGTCGGTGGAATCGGGGCGCCGGCCATGCTGATTTACGTTCTTTCCATCGTCCTTGCCATGCAACTTTACGGCAGGACGATGCAGTACATCATCATCGCCGCTGCGATGCTCTCCTATATAACGATCGCCGGCCTGCATTGGAAGGGCGTAATCGCTGCACCTCGATCCGAAGCGTCAACCTTTTTAAACCGTGTCTTCATTGCCGCGTTGATCATGCTGGCCATCGGGGCGCTGCTGCGATTTATCGTCAGCCAGCTTGAAAAATCCATCGCCATATCCCGCAAAAACGAGCGGGAACTGGCCGCCGCGAATGAGGCGCTGCTCGCCGCCAACAAGCAATACGAACGGGTAAACCGGGACCTGGAAAAAAGCGAGGACAATTTCAGGACGCTTTTCGAATCCACCCCCATTCCAGTTTTTCTGCATCGAGAAGGAATCATTCTTTTTGCCAACCAGGCGTTCAGTCAAATGGTGGGTGAGGCTTCAAGGGAAGCTGTAATTGGCGCTTCGATATTCGACTATATCGTACCGGAAGAGAAACCGCGGGTTCTCAAAATGGCAAAAAACCAGCAACAGGTCGGAGATGCCCCCCTGGCCGATGAAATCCTGGGCATCCGGGCGGATGGGAAAAGCTTCGACTGTGAAGTCAACATTGCTTTTGTCATGCTCGACGACGGGCCGGCCACGCTCGTCCTGGGGCAGGATGTTACCGACCGCAAAACCGCGGAAAAGGAAAAAGAACGCATGCAGCGACAACTGCTGCAGGCCCAGAAAATGGAGGCGGTGGGCACCCTGACCGGCGGAATCGCCCACGATTTCAACAACATGCTTGCCGGCATCATCGGCAGTCTGAACCTGATCGAGCTGCGCCTTAAAAAAGAAAATAATCCGGCCAACGACTCGCTGGAAAAGCACCTGGAGACTGCCCTTGAGGCCGCCGGCCGTGCGGCTGACATGACCCGGCAACTTCTCACCCTTTCCCGCAAAAGCGAGTTGAAGCTGGCGCCCGTTGACGTCAACCTGTCGTTGAATCATATTCGAAAGTTATGTCAGAACAGCTTCCCCAAATCGGTGGGACTGGAATTCCGCACGGCAAAAGAGCCCCTTATCGTTCTTGCCGATCCGGTTCAGATCGAACAGGCCCTTCTCAATCTCTGCGTTAACGCCTCCCATGCCATGACCATCATGCGTTCCGAGAATGAAACGCCGGGCGGGGTTCTCACCGTTTCCACCGAAAGGCTGAGCTGCGACGATGCGTTCCGCCTCCTGCATCCCGATGCCCGTCCCGGCGGGACCTGCGTCCTCATCCGCGTATGCGACAACGGTGTGGGTATGGACGAGGAAACGCGGCTTCAGATTTTCGATCCATTCTTCTCTACCAAGGGCCAGCAGGAAGGAACCGGACTGGGGCTGGCCATGGCCTACGGCATCGTCACCCAGCACCGGGGATTCATCGAAGTCGATTCCGAACCGGGCAAAGGCTCGACCTTCAATGTTTTTCTTCCCGCCATGGAGAAATAAGCGGCAGACCGGATAGAAGAATCCAGCGCCCCGAGCATCGTCGTCGGTAGCGCCGGAATTCTCGCTGTCGATGATGAAACAGCCCTGCTTCATATTGCCCGCGGCATGCTCGAAGCGTGCGGCTATGAGGTCTTCTGCGCCCAGGACGGTGAAACAGGCGTGGAGATCTATCGACGTGAACACGACCGCATCCAGGGGGTGCTTTTGGATCTGTCCATGCCGCGAATGTCGGGCCTGGAAGTCTTCGAGCGCATCAGAAAGATCGATCCCGGTGTAAAAGTTCTGTTGTCATCGGGATTCATGGCGGATCATGATCGGCAAAAGGCCGCCGCACTGGGCCTGAAACGGTTTATCCAGAAGCCCTATCGAATAGCGGAGCTGTCCGCAAAAATGAAGGAAGTCCTCGAAGGATAACGCCCGATGCCTGGTTCTCATTCTCCGGAATGGGAACTTCATACCTGCCAGATGAAGTCCAATCGTATTGCGGCTGGAAGCCGCGCCTACGCTCCTTGGGCACAAAACGTCTCCCCGCCATGGGATAATTCATATTTAGATTGGCTCAGTTTCATGAACCGGTCCGGGATAACATTCGGCGGCTCCGGTCAACTGCTGCAGGTCGGGCCGATTCATGAGATCCCCGATAGGCCCGGCGGCGGCCACCCGGCCCTGATCCAGCAGTACCAGCGTGTCCGCCAGCTTGAGCACTTCTTCCATTGAGTGGCTGACATACAGGATGGGCGTCGACAGTTCTTCGCACAGCCGCGACAAAAAGGGCAGCACTTCGGCCTTGCGGATGCCGTCCAGAGAGGCCAGGGGCTCATCCATGAGCAGCAGGGAAGGACTCGTCAGCAATGCCCGGCCGATGGCGACCCGCTGTTTCTCTCCGCCCGAGAGCTTGGCCGGACGCCGATGGAGCAGGTGGCCGATGCCCAGCAGGTCCACCACGTCGTCCAGGGCGACATAGCGATCGGCGGGCGGGGTCAGGCGCATGCCGTAGGTCAGATTGGCTTTCACCGATAAATGGGGAAACAGGCGGCCATCCTGGAAGATGTAACCCATACGCCGTTTCTCAGGGGGAATGTGGCAGCCTTTGGCAGCATCGAACAGCGTCCGGCCGTTGACGACGATATGCCCCTGGTCTGGACGCACCAAGCCGGCCACCATATTGACCACCGATGTCTTGCCGGCGCCCGAGCGTCCGAACAGGGCGGTGACGACGCCGTTCGGGGAAGAAAAGGCCACGTCGACCCGAAAATCGCCCTGCTGCCTGATGACGTGCATGTCCAGCATGAGTTATCCTTTAATGTAGGCGGCAAACCGGCGGGCCAGGCCTTCCGAGGCCACCAGGGCCACCATGGCGATGACGATGGAGATGCAGCAAAGGCGCATGGCCCCGACCTCCCCGCCGGGCATCTGGGTCAGGGTGTAAAGGGCCAGGGGCAGGGTCTGGGTTTCCCCCTTGATGTTGGAAACGAAGGTAATCGTGGCCCCGAATTCCCCCAGGCTGCGGGCGAAGGCCAGAATCAGGCCGGTCAGTATCCCCGGCGTGACCAGGGGCAGCGTCACCGTGAAGAAAACCCTCACAGGGCCGGCGCCCAACGTCCGTGCGGCGGACTCGATGCCCCGGTCCACGCTTTCGATGGACAGCCGAACGGCGCGCACCATCAGGGGAAAGGCCATGACGGCGGCCGCCACTGCGGCCCCCTTCCAGTTGAAGGCCAAAGTAATCCCGGTCAGATCATGAAGCCAGGCGCCAAACAGTCCCCGCCGTCCGAAGCCCACCAGAAGAAGATAGCCGATCACCACGGGCGGAAGCACCAGGGGCAGATGAATCAGCCCGTCGAGAAGCGCTTTTCCCGGAAATTCGAAACGGGCCAGCAGCCAGGCCAATAGAACACCAAAGGGCAGACTGCCGGCCACGGCCCAGAAGGACACCCACAGGCTCAGCATAAGCGCGTCGATTTCAACGGGCGAAAGCGTCCATCCCGGCATCAGCGCACCGAGAAACCGTATTTTTCGAATACCGCCTTGGCTTCCGGGGATTGCAGCAGCTTCACGAAACGATCCGCTGCCGGGGATCGCTTCCCGGCGACGATGGCCACGGGATAGACAATCGGCGGATGACTGCTTTCAGGAAAGACGCCCGCCACCCGCACCTTGTCCGAAATGGCGGCATCCGTGGCATACACCTGGCCAAGCGGGGCTTCCCCCCGCTCCACCAGCGCCAGTGCGGCGCGAACATCCTTGGAACGGGCCACATGGCTTTCGATGGTCTTCCAGACCCCTAAACTTTCGAAGGCCTTTTTGCCGTATATACCGGCCGGAACATGGTCGGGATCACCCATGGACAGGCGGCCGTCACCGATGAGCGGCAGCAGGTCAACGCCCGGTCCGATCACGACTTCGCCTACGGAGCTGTCGGCCGGGACGATGAGCACAATGCGATTGCTCAATAGATCGAACCGGGTGCCGGGCTCGATCATCTGCTTCTGTTCGAGGTAGTCCATCCACTTTTTGTTGGCCGAAATGTAAACGTCCGCCGGCGCACCGTTTTCGATCTGTTTGGCCAGGGTGGAAGAGGAGGCGAAAGAAGGTACGAAGCGCTCCGGATTCTGCTTGATGAAGATCTCGCCGATCTCGGTCACCGCATTGGTCGTCGATGCAGCGGCAAACACCATAACCGTATCGGCAGCGGCCAGGGCGGTGCCGGCTCCCGCCGTAATTAAAATCAGGAGCGCTGCCATCATCCCCACCACCATAAGCTTGATTGCAACCATCTGTCTCATCGTCTGTTTCAGCATCGTTTTCCTCCGTAAAATTGGATTTTCAGAGTCGCTCCGGGTTTTAATGGCAAAAACTCTCCGGCTCGACGGCGTATACGGTCTGCCATCATAAAAATGACGTTTACAACGTACCTTTTGATATATTATGACTGTTTTTGCCGTCAACACTTATATCGGAGCATAGAAGGTGCCAAGGCGAACATATTTCTCTAAACGTCTTATTTATAAACAGATATAAAATTCATTCGAAAAAATTTCAGCCGGATGAGGACGACACAGGTTTCAAAAGTGTTAAACAAATCTTCAAAAATGTCGTTTGCAGCGGACCTTCCGTTTCCGTTCCGGCCATGGGACCGTTTTCGAACATCGACGCATTGATTACCAAAATATCTTGTCCTTTCCGGTGTATTTGCGGGGGCTGGTTGCATTCACGGCTGTGATTCGATATGGTTTTTGACGTCAACAGCAGACATCACAACGATTCGCCAGCCGATTCAGGGGAATCCATGACAAAAAACGCCGCCCACCGCATCATCAGCCACTTGAAAGCCCTGCGTCTTGCCAAAGGGCTGACCCAGACCCAGTTGGCCGAGCGCATCGGGATCCAGCGGCAGGCGATCTACGATATCGAGTCGGGCCGTTACCTGCCCAACACCGCCATTGGCCTGCGTCTGGCCGCCATCCTGGAATGCCGCGTCGAGGACATTTTTTCCCTGGACGAACCGCCCGAAGCTCCCCCGATAACCCTCATCGGCCAAGCGTCTCCGGAGAGCGATACCCGGCTGGCCCTGGCCAGGGTCCGTGGAAAACTGATCGGCTTCCCCCTGACCGGCAACAATGAATTCCGCGAATACATGCTGCCCGCCGACGGCCTCCTCCTTAAGCAGGAAGGCCGCTTCCGCTGGCTGCAGCCCCAAGCGGCCCTCGAAAAAAAAATCCTGCTGATGGGCTGCGACCCCGCCTTTGAAATCCTCGGCGGGCATGTCGCCCGGTCACGCGGACAGGCCGACCTTTTGTGCCGCTTTGCTTCCAGCCAGCGCGCCCTGGAAGCCCTTTCCCATGGCCACAGCCACATTGCTGGCACCCATATGCACAACACGGGTAAAACCGAGGCGAACGTTTCGTTTGCCCGCCGTATCCTGGGCGACTTCAACGGGGTTGTCATCGGGTTTTCCACATTCGAGGAGGGCCTGATGGTCGCCGGCGGCAATCCGCGGAACATCCGCGGCGCAGCGGACCTGGCCCGCGAGGATGTAAGGCTGGTCAACCGGGAACCGGGCGCCGCCCTGCGGTCGCTGTTAAATGATTGTCTGGCCCGGGAGGGTATCCCGCCGGAAGCGGTTCGGGGCTTTGACGATCAGGTCGCCAGCCACAGCGAAGGTGCCCTGCGTGTTTTGCATGGGACCGCCGATGCCGCGTTGGGATTGCGCGTGATCGCTGCGGCATACGGCCTGGACTTTGTCCACATCTCGGTCGTACGCTGCGATCTCGTGATTCCCGGAGACCTGATGGAACATCAGGCGGTAAAAGTCTTCTTGGATATTTTGCAGTCCAGAGCCTTTCGGGAGGAGATCGACAATCTTCCAGGCTATGAATCTTCGGACACCGGGAAGGTGATCGTCAGCTGCTGACGGCCTGCCATCGACACAACACAGGCCAGGCAAAAAGTATACGGAAAATAGAGAAGTCGCCCAGCATTATTCCACCGGAATATGCAATACGGCCAAGGGGTCGCCAAGGTAATTGTCTCCCTCGCATCCATATTTCCGGTAGTTATTGTGGAACCTTTCGTCGTACAAAATGAAGATCGGGCAATTGCGCTCCTTATAGCCATTGATTTCGATCCAGATTTTCTTGGTGTAACCGACGATCAGGGCCGCAGCGCCGTGGTTCCGCTTCATGAATTCTACCTGAACATACTTGCCTCGGGGCAAGGTGACATGCGCATGGTTCTCGTCGCTGATGCCTTTTTTATTTTCCACCGTTACATAGTAGTCAAAATCCCGGCCATTTTCGTGGATATCGAAAATGCAGTACATGTTATCGTCGTTGTCCTGTCTCAGGGCGCCTAGCTTATCGTTGTCGTATACCTCGTGATAAAAAGGAGGGATATCCCTTTTTTTTTGATTGTCCTTGAACGTCGTGGTAATTTTATAGCCAATGCATTGCCTCTCTTCGAGATCGACGACTTTCGGTTCCGCAACAAGGTTTTTCCGAATCAAGAACTTGAGAACCGGCTGGATCAGGTATTGCTTGACTGCCTTCATTTTCTCTCCTTCCGTTTATTTTTTATATTCCAGAATATCTCCCGGTTGGCAATCAAGATGGTTGCATATTGCATCAAGTGTGGACAGACGGATCGCCTTTGCTTTCCCCGTCTTTAAGATCGACAAATTCTGTTCCGTGATCCCGATCAATTTTGCGAGTTCCATCGATTTCATTTTTCGCATTGCCAGGACCACATCTAATTTTACAATGATCGACATAATGACTCCGGCTATACGGTAAGTTCGTTTTCTTCGGTCAGGGCACGTCCTTCATCCATCACCCACGCGATTAAAAATACGATTCCACCCACTATGAGCGTAGTGATTTCCGACGAACCGAGCCCCACGTTGATGACACGACTGCCAGGTGGGTTGCCTATTGTGAAAAGGACACTTTTAGCGGATTCGTAGACGATTGAAAGAACGACCCACAATAGGAGCGCTTTGGCAGTCTTCTTGAAGAGGCTGACGTGTTCGAAGGAAAAAATTATGCCTATTTTATAAAAAGAGAAGATTTTACGAATATTAACCAGGCCGTATGTCAGGGCGGAGAGCGGGAGCAAGCTCACGAAAAATCCTGCAAACTGAAGCTGTATCGGTAGGTTGTTGGAAATCAGTGGCGCGGAAATCGTATTTACGGTGATCAGCGTTTCCGGTAGATGGTTGATCAGCAGCCAATAGAGAACATAATACAGCGGCACCAGAAACAGAATGACTGAAAGGAGCAGGTAGAATCCTTTACTGAGTTTTTTGATCTTTGATAAATTGTCCAAAGTGACCTCCGATAGAAAAGGTTGGAAATCAAACGGGCTGTATATGTTCGGATAAAATATATAATGACTGTTTGTCAATAATTTTTTAATGTAAAACAATTATTTCATGTGTGCGACATTGCCGGGGGACATGGGGCATGAGGGTCGGCTGGTCGGATCTTAAATATTCATTATTCGCCCCAGCATGATGCCAGGGCAACGATACGGTTCTTAAAAGCGATTGCTTTGGACATCGCTCTTGACAAAAATGAGAAGGCTGTGCTTTGGTGTGCCAGATCTGCCGATCAGGGCAACGTTTTTCTTTGGGTTCGTTCTTACCGGTGAGCAATGTGCCACCGAGTATACTTGCATCCGAACTACTGAGCTAAACACGCTTGCCATGGGCGATCGCTTCGGCGCTGATCCGCATACCGGACGGCGACCGGTGCTTTCGAAAAGAAAGACTTGCCGTTAACCCCTTTACCGTTGAGAAAAGGACTTGATCCATGAGACAAGTACCGCAACTTTTTTACACTTCTGCCGTAAACCTCCCGCCGATTTTCCATTTTTGTGCGCTCCCATTCCAACACTCTTGCGCACCCGGCCTCGTCCATTTTTGAACATTATCCATTGACTGTTTGTGTTGACAGCCAAAAAACCGGATTGGTTTATACCAACCAGGGAGGTAAATAATGGAGATCCTGACCAGTATCCGTGCCTGGCAAGTATGGCGTGATTCGATTGACCCCCAAAAGCAGGTGGGGTTGGTTCCCACCATGGGAGCCCTCCATGCCGGACATCGATCCCTGATTCAACGCTGCCGGCGGGAAAACGACATTTGCACCATCAGCCTGTTTGTCAACCCCACCCAATTCAACGATCAAAGCGACCTGGAGAATTATCCGAACACATTCGACGCGGATTGCCGGCTTTGCGAGGCCGAAGGGGTGGATGCCATATTCTCACCCGAATATGGCGACCTTTATCCGGACGATTACCGCTACCGGGTCACCGAGGATGAGGTCAGCCGTCTTTTGTGCGGTGCGCATCGTCCGGGGCACTTTGACGGTGTTCTCAGTGTGGTCATGAAGCTGTTTCATCTGGCCCGGCCCAAGAGGGCATATTTTGGCGAAAAGGACTGGCAGCAGCTCCAGTTGGTCAAGGGGATGGTGGATGCTTTTTTCATGCCCGTGACGATTGTGGCCTGTCCCACGGTTCGCGAGACCGACAATCTGGCGTTAAGTTCGCGAAATTTTAATTTGTCCCAGGGCCACCGCCGCAAGGCCGCTGCATTTCCCCGGCTGTTGGCCACGCCGGCACCCGTCGAAGAGGTCGCCAGGCTGCTCGAAGCGGACGGTTTTGAAGTGGATTATGTGCAGGATTTCAACGGCCGCCGCTGCGCGGCGATTCATTGCGGCGGTGTGCGGCTGATCGACAACCTGCCCCTTGGCTATGGAGACGGGCAATGATCCTGTGCCTTCACATCGGCAACACCCATGTCGTCGGAGGGGTGTTCGACGGCCAGGCCCTTCAATTCGATTTCCGGAGAACTTCTCACGCCCGGATTTCGGCAGACGAATTCGGACTTTTCTTACGCGGCGTTCTTTTGTCAAACGAGATTGAGCCCAATCGGATCGGGCAGGTGGCCTTGAGTTCGGTGCTGCCGGAGGCAACCTATGCCCTGAGCAGCGCCTGCCGGAAGTATTTTGACGTGGAGCCTTTTATCGTCCGGGCCGGTGTGCGCACCGGGCTGAAGATCCGTTACCGCAACCCCCAGGACGTAGGCGCCGACCGGATCATCAATGCCATTGCCGCGGTTCATCAATTTCCCGACCGGGATCTGGTGGTGGCCGGGTTTGGCACGGCCACCACGTTTTGCGCTATCGGTGCGGACAAAACCTTTTTCGGCGGCGTGATTCTTCCCGGGGTGCGGACTTCGCTCGAAGCCCTGGTCACCCGGGCCGCCAAACTGTCCAGCGTTGAAATCGCTGGCGTGGACCACGTTATCGGCCGCTCTACGGCTGAAAGTATGCAATCGGGGCTGTATTACGGCCAGATTGGAATGGCACGGGAAATCATCGGCCGAATCCGCACCGAGGTTTTCGGCGGCCAACAGCCGCTGGTGATCGGCACCGGTGAATTTGCCGGACTGTTCGAGTCCTCCGGGTTGCTGGATGTGATCCGGCCGCAATTGATGCTTGAAGGACTCTTTTTGGCGTTGCTGCTGAATTCGTAAGGTCGATATTTACAATTGCAATACCGGCGCCCGTTTTTCAACCTATGTGATTTCCGGAACCCGCGGGCAGATCTGCCTAAACGGCGCCGCGGCCCGTCTGGTTCAGGCCGGCGACCCGGTGGCTATCGTCAGCTATGCCGGTGTCGACAAGTCCGAGGCCGAGACGCATGAACGATGAATTGTTCGGTCTGCCTGCTGATCGGATGGTCTTTGAATGCCGCGATCGTGACATCGGTGATCGTCTCAATATCGGCTGTGGTTTCTTCTCTTATAATCAATTCAGACTCCGATATACACATATCGCTATCGAACGCGCCGAATAAACAGCTGGCTAAAACTGCAAAGCAAAAAGATACCGCCTTGGCCAGCCAAGTTAATGCGGCTTTATACGCAAAATGAAAACGCTGAATTATATCGGAAGATTCAACCAGGAAAAAACGCCGATCATTTTTAACCCCATGTAAATCATTACCACTATGAAAATATACTTCAGCTGTTTAGCCGGCAGTTTGTGGGCCGCTCTGGCGCCTACTTGTGCCAGGGGAACGCTTGTTCCGGCCAATAAAATCCACTGTAAAAAGTTTACATAGCCAATGGAATACGGCGGCAACCCAGCAACATTTATCCCATTGAAAAGATAAGACAGAATACCGCCCGCCGATGCAAATATCATCAACGCGGTTGACGTTCCGACGGCCTGGTGCATTTTAAACCTCAAGGCAAGCACCATAACGGGTATCATTAAAACGCCACCACCGATGCCGATGATACCCGATACGATTCCCAGCGGAAGCCCCCATAGGATGTATATCAAGTTATTCTCTACGAGTTCTTTTTCCATCCTGGGAGGCTTTGCCGTCAACATCCGGATAGCGCCAGCCAAAATGGCCAAACCGAATCCGATCTTAAGAAGGCTGCCTGGGAGGCGTGCAGCAAAAATTCCTCCTATGAAGGCGCCTACCAGCCCGGATAAACCAAGGACAATGCCGACTTTCCACAAAACCGCCTTTTTCCGGTTGTGTCCGATGGCTCCGCTAATCGCCGTGGGGAAGACGACCGCGAGGTTTGTTCCAAAAGCGATTCTGATCGCGATAGTGGGGTCAACGCCAATCGATGTAAGCGCCCAAAACTGAACGGGCACCATAATAAAGCATCCGCCGACGCCCAATAATCCGGAAGCGAAACCAACACCTGCACCTGTTGTCAAGAGAGCTATAATTTGAGTCGATCCTATTGCCATAAAAACCGTTCTTTCAATGAGGGTAGAGTAAAATCCTATTCAACCATTGAAAAAAAATTATGTTCCGGACCACCGGAAATGGCATGGTTTTCTTTTCATTTGTCGTGCTTTAGCGTTATTCATTGTCTCTTTGGACTGTTCCTTACAGAAGAATTATTGAGGTTTTTAGTGGCGCACAACCGTTTTCATATCAGATGAACGTCTTCCGGATCGATGAGCAGAAGGACCCGATCTCCCTGGTGGAATCCCATCATCACCAGGGAACTGGTCAGCATAACCGCTTTGACGGTCACGCCACAGGCCTCGACGGCCAGTTCGGCAAACAGGCCCTGGTTGACGATGGAACGAATCCGGCCGGGGATGCCTTCTTCTCCAGTATCGGGATTTTTCGGTTGGATATGAACATGTTCCGGCCGGACGGCGGCAAAGCGATGTTTCCCGTTTTCTGCCGGCATGGCCAGGTTCAGGCCATTGACGATCAGAATACCGCTTTCCATATGGACTGGGAGGACGTTCTGCATACCCACGAAATCGGCGACAAATGTTGTAGCCGGCTTCCTGAAAACTGTTTCAGCGCTGCCGGTCTGTTCAATATGACCGTCGTGAAGAATGGCCACCCGCTGGGCAAGGGTGTGGGCATCGGTGAAGTCGTGGGTGACCATCAGCACGGTGATCCCGGTTTCGCTGTGCAGACTGCGGAAAAGCTCCCGAATCTCTTCCCGGAAACAGGGATCCAGGGCCGCCAGGGGTTCGTCCAGCAAAAGGACCGAGGGGGCCGTAGCCAACGCCCGCGCCAACGCGACCCGCTGCTTCTCGCCGCCGCTGAGGGTTGTCACGGATCGGTTCAAAAGATGGGTCAGCCCCAGGCGCTCGACGAGATCGCGGCAGCGGGCATGACCGTCCGAATTGGCGCCGTTATGGTAGCGCAGGCCGTAATGGATGTTTTTCTCGACACTCAGGTGAGGGAACAGGGCGCAATCCTGGTAAACGATGCCCACACCGCGGCGTTCCGGGGGCAGCCCGGTAACGTCCCGTTCCGAGACCAGAATCCGCCCGTGGGAAATTCTGACGAGACCGACCACCGATTCCAGAATGAGGGTTTTCCCAGATCCGGTGGGGCCCAGCAGGCAGAAAAATTCTCCCTCTTCAACGCAGAGATCCACGGGTCCCAAAGAGAAGTTGGGCAGGCGGACGCTGAGTTGTTCAATCCGGATCATGACGCCGCCTTGGATTTCAACGAAAAAATTCTCAGCATCAGAAAAAGAACCAGGCAGACCAGGATCAACCACACGGCCACTGGCTGGGAGTACTTGAGGCCGTAAGCAGTAAAGCGTTCGTAGATCATCACCGGCGCCACCATGGGATGGTAGGCCACGATCACAACGGCACCGAACTCGCTGACCGCTCGGGCCGTACACATGATGGCCCCGACAACCATGTGCCGCCATGCCAGAGGAAGCGTAACCCGAAAGAAAGTTGCACCGGCCGAGGCGCCCAGGCTGCGGGAGACATGCTCCAGCCGCGGCGAGATCTCCTCGAACCCTGCTTTTACCGTGTTGATGTAAAAGGGCAATCCCACAAAGGTCAAAACGGTAATCAGTCCGGTAACCGTACCCATGACCTCGATGCCCACCGCCTGCATCATCCGCCCGATGGGATGGTTCCGGCCGGCGATGCTTAAAAGGGCGATGCCCACCACCGGGTGGGGAATCATGATGGGCAGGTCGATCACGCTTTCCAGGATCTTCTTACCTGGAAAACTGCGACGGGCCAGCAGGTAGGCCAATGGCGTGCCGAACACCAGGGCGATGAGGGCCGCCGAACCGGATGTGACGATGCTGAGCCTGATGGACCGGAAGACATCCCGGTCCATCAGGGTTTCTTTAAGGGAGGCCAGGGTGGGCTGCGTCATCATCTCCACCAGGGGAACCAGGATGAAGGCCACGATGACGGCGCTGCTGGCCACTGCCAGCCATAAAAACGGGTCCCGGCCCCGTTGGCGACGGGGCCGGCTTCCAGTCATGGCTGTGCTTTGAACCGTATTACTCACGGACCTCCACCAGTTTGCCGAGGTTGCCGGGGAGGGCATCCTTGACGGCCTGGGAGGGTACCCGGCAGGGGACGAATGGCGGCTGACCCATCTCCTTAAGTACTTTCAGCCCGCCGTCGGCGGAAAGCATGTACTCCAGAAAACGGGTCGCGCCGCTGGGATTGGGGGCGTTCTTGACCTGGGTGATGCCATAGGTGCAGGATTGACCAGTGCGGGTGATCCAGGTGCCGGGCTTCTTTCCGGTGACCTTCACCTGGGCCTGCGCATAGAACTTGTCGTATTTGTAGTTGCCCAGATTGATATGATCGTCCAGTTTGACGTACTTCAATTCATGCTGCACGGCCACACTGAGGTATTCCCAGGCGTAATCCATGTTGCCGGTCTTGAGCAGCGAAACCAGTTCGACGGATTTGGGCCGCACATTTTTTTCGGGCCGGTTGGCGATCAGCCGGTCGTACAATCCGGGCTGGTTGTAGAATTTCTCGGCCAGTTGAAGGACCATCAGGCTGCGGTACCCGCAGGGATCCAGGTTTGGATCCGAATGCCCCCAGACCACCCCTTTCTTGGCCAGGATTTCGTACCAGTTGTCGGCATTGATTTTGTCGGCATCGCGGCTCTTGTCCGTATAGCACAGAACAAGCTGGTTGGTGGCAAAACGGATGTTCCAATCCGCATGTCCCGGAATCAGGGTTTTGTCAATCACCTTGAAGTCGGCCGAGGCCATGATGTCGGCGGGCTTGCCCAGTTCGGAAATCATGCGGGCCATCTTGGTGCTGCCGCCGGCTTCGCGCAGGACATCGATGCCGGGATTGGCCGCCTCGAAATCCTTTTCGATCTTGGCCAGCGGAACGGTCAGGCTGCCGGCGTGAAAAATGATGACCTGCTCCCCTGCAGCCGCGGGCAGGATGCCGACTGCAGCGATCAGAAAAACGGTAAACAGAATGGAAACCATCGGTCGTTTTGAAAATGATTGGCGCATGACTTCTCCTCCGGTTGACGGGTAAAAGATATTCGCTTCTCTTTCCAAAGATAGAAAAAAGATAATCGAACAAATGCACAAAAACAATCTTTTTATCTTTAAAAGCAGCCCTGCCCGGAGTCAAATTGTTTTGGACATCATTTGTCTTGGACCCCTAAAATTAACCAAAACCAACTAAAAGCGACAGTGTTGCATCGAATCGTGTCTATCATCCCCACCTTTGGCTGTAGCTGGAACCCTGACGGCGGAAACGACAATACCTTTCTCTGGAGCCGGCTAAGAATACCCTGGCGTTGCCGCAAGTGCCCAAATTTGATTATACAATATGGGTTGACTCACCCGCCAGGCTCCACTAAGCTTTTAGACAACCCTGATTCCGATACAATTAAATTTTACCAGACGAGCCGCCGCATCGCCGCAAACAAAATTGGTGCGTGGTTTCGGTGTCACCAGTTTAATAGGCGATACGATTGTTCCTGGCTATCGTCCAGCATTCCTTTTTCAATAACCACATCATACAGGAGCATTCGATCATGAAAAACGTCCGAAGCTTACTGCCGATACTCCTCTCGATCACCATCTTGCTTTTCGTCTCACCGGCATTGGCCAAACACAAGAAGCCTCGACCCTTTTTTGGCCCGGGCACGACGGCTGAGTGGACGGAAATCGATCCTGAGGAAGTGTATCCGTATTTCACCTACCTTGGCCTGACACCAGCCTGTTCCAACTGCCCCGGAACCTCGTCGGATAAATTCACATTCTTTGCCAAAACCGGCCAACAAAACGACCTGGTAATTTTTTTCCAAGGGGGTGGTGCCTGCTGGGACTCCATGAACTGTATTAATGCACCCACCTATAGCCAGGAGCTTTCCGGAACCAGCCCCGAGCAAGAGGGCATCTTCGACACCACAAACTTCGATAATCCCTTTAAAAAATGGGGATTTGTCTTCATTCCCTACTGCACCGGCGACCTTCACTGGGGAGCCAACGATGTGGAATATGAAGATTCTTGGTTCCAATATGGTGGAGGGAAGCATATCATTCAGCACCGCGGATTCGTCAATTTCCAGGTGGTTCTCAAGTGGCTCAAGGACAACGCCCGCTACCCCGGACGCATTTTCGTCACCGGTTCCAGCGCCGGCAGCTACGGCGCCACCATGGCCTTTGCTTACATCAAAAAGGCTTTTCCCTGGTCGCGGGTTTATCTACTGGGCGATGCGGGCAACGGCGTGACGTCTGACCAGTTCAACACCGAAGGGATCCTGAACTGGAACGTCCAGATGCCCAAGTGGATTTTTCCTGATGGATACCAGCCGGATACCACCATCGCCGAAATTTACACCACCCTGGCCTGGTGGCACCCTTTCAGCCGACTGGCTCAGTACACCACGGCCTGGGACGGCACCCAGGTGTTTTTCTACAACGTGATGGACAACATTAAAACCCCTGCCTCGTGGCAGGTTGTAGACCCGGATACTGGAGAAATTTATGAATCTACCATTCCCGTCTGGCTCTACTGGCATCAGCAGATGATCGACTTCGCCTATGACACGGCCGATTATACTTATAACTATCGGTATTACATTGCAGCGGGAACGGACCACACTATTCTACGAACACCAAAGTTCTACACGGAAGAGGTCGATGGCGTTCCTTTCGCCGATTGGGTTGCAGCTATGGTGGAAAGCCCCTTTTATGGCAGGCATGGTAGGCATTACAGGCACGGCTGGGACAGCCGCCTCTGGCGCAACGTAGAATGCGAAGATTGCGGCGATTTGGATATACTCCTGCAAACCGCAGACCAATAGGCTTATGCCGACCTTGATTTCATAACCCCAAACAAAAGCGGACTCCCCAGGCAAATTCCTGCTTGGGGAGTCCTCATGAAAGCAACCATGCCCCACAAACCCATTGCCGCCGGTAAAAACACATCTTTCCCCTGAAGATCTGAAAAAATCGTAACACCACTGGGCTTTGTGCCTCTGGACACCGTCGAACTTGGCCCAAACACCTACCTGACCATCTTCCAACTGTAGAATAGTCTTTTTACCCCCATTCATCACAACGAAAGCAATACAGATACCCCTTCAGATTTGAAAAAACCCGCCGATAACTGCAATGTTGCCCGAAAAACGGGCGCCCAAGGAGGATTATCATTTTGGATGCAGCGGCCCTGCCCACGTATCGCCAAAACCTTTTCAGAAAGTTGTTCGGTATTCCCGTCAACCTGTCTATCCGCTACCATCGCTACTTCATCGCCAGCAATTTCATGTTCGTCTTCGCACTGGTGGGGCACAGTGCTTTTATCCCCATCTTCTGGATCCTGGGCGCCGCTCATGTCTTTTTTTACAATATTCTCTGCGTAATTCTGGATGCCTTTTGCCTGTTTCTGAATCACCGCCGTAGGCATGCCCTGGCCTTCGGCCTGTGGGTGACTGAAGTCGCCTTCCATGCCAGCCTGTGCACCCTGGCCTACGGATGGGACAGCGGCTTTCAATACTACATCTTGAGCCTTACGGTGTTCGTTTTCATCGCACCGTGGAAAAAAACGATCAACATTCTCTCCCTATGCGTATTGATGGGTATCTATCTGGCCCTGAACATCCATTTCCAGACAGCTTCTTCGTCCCATCCCCTCTACCCTTTTATGGAGAACAGTGCCGATATCATCAACATCGTGGTTAACTTCGTCGTTTTGGGATACATGGCCTATCACTATTCCCGCGCCAGCGAAAAAGCCCAGCAGGCTCTGGAACAAAGCGAAAAAGAGCTAAAGACCACTCTTGCGGCATCGCCGGTCGGCATCGCCCTGGTCAAGGATCGAAAGACACAATGGTCCAACGAAACCATGAGATCAATGCTCGGCTTTGCCCCTGAAGACCCCATCGATCCGGATATCCTCAACTTTTTCCCGGATATTGCCAAAGTAGATCGTATCGAGAAGATGGTGTTTAAGGACGGTCAGTCCTCCACCGACCTGCCCGACACCTACATTGTTCGAAAAGACGGCGTTCATCTGCCCTGCCAAATCAAAATCCGGCCGATGACCCCCAAAGACGCCACCCAGGGAGCCATCGTCGCCGTCATGGACATCAGTGAATTGAAAGCCGCCGAAAATGAAAAGCAGGAATTGCAGGCCAAGATCCAGCGGTCGGAAAAAATGGAGGCCATCGGAACCCTTGCCGGAGGTGTAGCCCACGATCTCAACAATATTCTCTCGGGCGTCATGAGCTATCCCGAGCTTTTGCTCATGGATCTTCCCCAGGATAGTTCCATGCGGCAACCCTTGGAAACCATTAAAAAATCCGGAGAAAAGGCCGCCGCCATCGTTAAGGACCTGCTCACCCTGGCCCGCCGCGGGGTGCCGACCCGACAGGTGGCCGACTTGAACGCCGTGGTTACCGAATATCTGGGAAGTCCCGAACATGCCGAACTGGCCCGGTACCATCCCGGCGTCCGCTTCGCCGCCGTCTTGGATCCAAATTTGAGCGCCGTTTCGGGTGCTGTTGCCCAGCTGGGCAAAACAGTAATGAACCTGGTGTCAAACGCCGCCGAATCCATCTCCGAGGGCGGCACGGTAACCATCGAAACCCGCAATTGTGTTCTGTGTTCCGCCTACACCGGCTACGAGTTGATCGAAGCAGGTGCGTATGCCGTCCTTTCTGTTTCGGATACCGGGCAGGGGATGTCCACCAAGGACATGGAACGGATCTTTGAACCGTTCTTCACCAAAAAGGTAATGGGACGCAGTGGAACAGGCCTGGGCCTGGCTGTGGTCTGGGGAACGGCCAAAGACAACGGTGGCTACGTGGATGTAGTCAGTCAACCCGGACAGGGAGCCCGGTTCGACCTCTACTTGCCGACAAGTCAGGAGCTTGCCGTGCATGATCGTGAAGACGAGGCGGTCGAAAAATTCATGGGCAACGGAGAGCATGTCCTGGTAGTGGACGACGTGGGCGAGCAGCGCCTTGTCGCCACCGGTATGCTGAAGAAACTGGGTTACCGGACCGACGCCGTTGCCAGCGGTGAAGCAGCAATTGCCTGGATGGCTGACAACCAGAGCGATTTGCTTATCCTGGACATGATCATGGATCCGGGAATAGACGGGCTGGAAACCTACCGGCGGATTCTAAAAACGCATCCCAAACAGCGGGCCGTCATCGCCAGCGGCTATTCCGAAACCCAGCGGGTTGCCCAGGCCCTGGAATTGGGAGCCGCATGCTACCTGAAAAAACCCTACACCCTTCTTGAAATGGCCAAAACCGTCAAAAAGGCCCTACGCTGATCACTTCCCGAAGTCAGGTGCCAACATCGTCTTGATCTCTTCCGGGAAGGCCATGCAGATCGTTTCGTTGAACAGGTTCCGCAGGGCGCCAACGTCCGTAGCCCCCAGCGCCTGGTTGAAAAATGTCCGGGGCGAAAAGAGAAGATGGAAACGGGCGGCATCGTCTCCTTTGGCCCCCGTGAAAAAGTTCATATTGAAGCTGTAAATGCCCATCCGGTCATAGCCGGCCATGAGACGGGTAAGGCCATCAGCCAGATCTCGAAGATCTTCTTCGGTAAGTTCCAGGGTAGAGTGTACCCCCGAAACCACAGCCAAAACGTCTCCGGCCACGCCCATGGGGGCGTAGGCGCTCATCCAGTGGGTCCGGCCGATGGCACCGAGGTACCGCCCTCCATCCGCCTTTTCATGGTCAATCAAATCCTCCCAGTAATTGCTCTGGTTGGTCTCCTGATAAACCTTTGCAGCTTCCAGTTCCTGGCGCATCAAATTGGGGGCCGATGCGGTCGAAAACACCTGCAGATGGGGATGAATCAGGGAACTTCCGGCGGGAGGCATATAGTTCCAGTTGATCAGATGGTAGACGGCTTCCGGATGACCAACGGCTTCGACGCGGCGGAAAAAATCAAAGGCCAGGTTGAACGAACGGACGATACGCTCGATGGAAATCTCCGTCATGGGAATATAATGGCGCCCGCCCATGGTAGCCACAGCGCCTAACGTGTCATAAGGTGCAATGTTGGGGAAAAGGATCCGGTCTTCGTCGATCAGCCGGCCTTCCGGCAGGATCTCCTTGGGAAACAAGGGGGTGATTTTCAGGACCTTGTCCGGACAGAAGGGGCAGGTCTTTTCCGTTCCCGCAACCAGGCCTTCGAAATCAGGCTTTCGCCACTGCAGGGTCATGAAATGACAGATGCGGGCCGTCCTTCCGGTCAGCGGGTCGACACGAATTTCGCTGGGAATGGATCGCAGGGACAGGTCCTTGGCAGGGTTGAGAACTTGGGTCTCCTTGCGGGTGGCGATAAATTCCATGGCTTGAGTCCTCCTCGCTTCTCAGGGTTAAAAGCTACCTTGACTTAAAGTCTTTCAATCGCGTACATGCGACGAGTTGATTCAGGGTTTTTGCTGTAAATACCTTTCCTCTCGTAGCAAAGATCATCTTTTTCATATCTTTCCTTCGAACACCAAAGCCCCGACCTCCGATACAGGCAATGACCTCGTATTTCGGGTTGTCATCGGAACGCCCGGCAAGACTCAGTTCCCCAAGATGTTGAATGCGGGTAACTTTATCGCGCGCGGTACCGTCATCTTCCGTTATTTTCGCCTCGATAATCACTTGTGGATTGAATTCACTGGGGATGATGAAATCCGGTGTCTGGTCGAATCCCTTTATTCGTTCCGCACGCCTTGTTTTTCTGAAACTGATACCTGCTTTGGAGAGGACTTCTTCAATTGCAGATTCAAGGCTATCACCGATCAATTCGCTTACAGAGTCACGATGACCCGCAAAGGGCCTTCCAAGAAATCTTTCATAAAGCAACATAGCATAGGGAACGCCTAATCCGGACATATTTTTGATACTGTCAACGCCGTCTCTGGTATCGGCCTTGTCAAACCGGTGCAATTGTTCCTCGTTCACTTCCGGGGCACCGGCTGTCAACAACTCGCAGGCGGTTTTAACCATTGCATCGAGTCGTTCCTCGGTAACGCCATTGGTGTTGAGTTCCGTTTCCGGATTCATTCGCACTTTGCGATCCAGTGAACGAACGAAACCTTGCGTAACGGAAACTCCCGTTCGCTGGCTGGTCACGTAGCCCCATTCAGGCGGTGTGAAACCAAGCATCGAGCGCAGGACCACAATAATAATGGGTTCGGGAATTGCTGCCCGAACCACACTTTCCGGATTCAATTTCGAAAAGTTTCCGGTGGCCTTCTTTAAAGCCTCGTACCCACGCTCAAATACGGGATATTCTACGAAGCCGGCACCCTTCGGCATAACCAGAAATTCGGATTCGAGGCATGAAAAAATAGCATCCACATAACCCTCAATGTCTTGCGAAAACTCTTCTGGCGAAACCTCAAAAGGAAACGTCGGCATATTCTTCTCCATAGTCTGCCGCATTCTCACCGACAGCAAACAAAGGCATGTCCTTCGTTGTTGTTTTTTCATCCATCGCAACAAACGCTTCGATGTCTCCTTGCTCCTGGAATCGCTGGAGCCATTGCGCAACCGTCTCTAATCGTCTTGATGTCGGCTTATTCTTATCCCAATCAATCCGCAGCGACCATATCGCGAGACGGATAAGATGACCGAAAGTAACACATCGAATGTCGCCCGGAGTTGGATTCACATTTCCTGCTCTGAGACACGCAATGTCTTCCTCAACGATTTTGGCAACCTCTTTCGGCGAACTTGCCAGCCATTTCCGTTGCATCATGCCTGTCGAACGGCAAACGAATATTGTGTCGATAATGGACGAGCCGGTTTTGTTGATGTGGATGGATGCACCCATTTCTGCAGGGCAAGGCAACGACGCCGAACAAGTCAAGCCTGCATCGAGAATTGCAATAGCAATGGGATAATACGCTTCCTTGTGATTGTGATGGTAGGTGAACGCAAGGGGCGCTCCCGGTTTCAGCGCTTTGGCCATCCGTTGAAATACGGCGGAAAGGCCTTCGGTGAAATGGCCCAAGTCCCGCCCCATATCCACATTACCTGTCAATTCTTCCGTATTCCTGGTCGAGACAGCGGCAAATGCATGAAAACGTTCACCAAGCAGTCGCCTCAGCCAAACGTAACAAAAATCCATTAACTCCGCATATTGGACGTTGCCAAAGTAGGGAGGATCAGTGAAAACGGCGTCCAGCGAATTATCGGGCAAGCAGGAAGAAGCAGCGTCTTGACACGAAATGCTGACCTTCCGAACAGGATCATTTCTCGAACCATTGAGACGGTCGCCAATCCATTCCTCACGAATTGGGACGATTTGTTTTCTTTTTTTAGGGCCATGATGTTTGACTTCAAAGGGGTTGTCGCAATAGGCTTTTGCTTTCTTGAATTTTTCAATGATGTTGGCCCAACCTCCGCTTCCCACACAAATATGACGGCCAGGCTCCATGATCCCTAAAAAATTGGACTCACATTGTATCAGGCCTACCGGAAATCCGTGGACGGAGAATATATCCAGAGATTTCAGTGCTCTCGTATCATAGCGACACAACATGTTCTGGTAGCGGAGCAAGTCCGAGAAATTCGTTGCCAAGGCATTGCGCACCCGTTCATCCGGTATTGCGGCGATAATTTGTGCCGAGAGTTCCAGCCCAACCAATTGCCTTGCGTTGAACATTTCCCGGTACCGACGATACCCCCATCGATGAAGCCTGTTGGTCTCGTCTCCGCTGGGAATTTCGTCCCCCGGAACAAATTTTGGGTCCATCCTCTCCCATCTTTGCCGCGCTTCGCCGACCCTTTCGATGTCCCGAGCATCCGGCTTCTTGAAAAATCGCCCTTTATGGTCCGATTTGCACGATGGACAATGATATTCGATGGCAAAGAGACGATGGCGAGGCGGGCCAAGTTCGGCATTGGGAAAAGAGTTCTTATTTCCGCATCCGGGGCATTTGCATTTTCCTCGCTTACATTGTCCGTCAAGAATCAAGCCAGCATTGCAATGACTGCAAAGGCCTGGATTTTCCCTGTCGTCTGTTTCCGTTAATCCGCCACAAACCGAGCAAACAAATACATTTTTCGGATGCCTTGAATTGGCGGCCAGGAGGTATCCCGGAAACAGGTCGATCTCCTTCCCACATTTTTTGCAGGTTTCGACTTTTACCCATAAATAATACTTTACATGGGCATCATTCGAACCGCAAAATTCACAGCGCGTGCGGTAAAGATACCCGATATCCGTTTCTAGTGCACGCCGCAGGTCCGCAGCAGCTTTCTTGTAGTTAGGAAGGTTAAGGTGCTCTATCTCCTGTTTAACAATCCACCAGGACATAGGGTTGATGTCGAAACCGGTAACATCGCAGCCGATCCGATTGGCCTCGAGTATCGGGATTCCACCTCCCATGAAAGGATCGGCAATGCTTAATCCAGGGAAGCGGTTCGACTTGTAATACGCCTCACACAACGGTTCGTCTGAAAACTCGGACAGCAGCAAACTACGAAACAAGGTGCCCGGTCGTCTGGCAAACCACTTGTGCACAGCGATGACGGGACGATAGTTTTGCTGAATCTGTTTTTCTCTTAGCGCCAGATCCGCGGTAAATGGGATATCGAACTTTTTTTCGATCATTTAGGATGCTTTCTTTTTCCCATGTCCTACGACATCTGAATCACGGTCCCCAACCCCTTCTCCACCGCAGCCCGCAACACCGCACCGGCAGTAACCGCATCCTGAACG
This sequence comes from uncultured Desulfosarcina sp., assembly GCF_963668215.1. NCBI lineage: Bacteria > Pseudomonadati > Thermodesulfobacteriota > Desulfobacteria > Desulfobacterales > Desulfosarcinaceae > Desulfosarcina > uncultured Desulfosarcina sp. The sequence continues at coordinate 2,909,616 of NZ_OY764190.1, read as the reverse complement.
GCCAACCCCACGGATTTGAAGAAGGTGATTTGCTCGTCGTTTTCCCGTCCCGGTTTGTCACCGTTGATCACCTCGCCCATTTCGGCATCGATAGTAGCCTTGGGAATAATGATGTCCCCCGCCTCGGCCAGAGCCGCTTCCCGCTGATCCACCACCACTCGGGCGCGCTTGACGGTGGTCTCGTCGATCTCCTGCATATCGGGCCTGAACGATCCCACACCGGTCACATGGGTGCCGGGCTTCAGGTCGTTGCCGTCGAACAGAGGCGTCTTGGTGGTGGTGGCAGCCAGAACGATGTCGGCCCGGGACACGGCCTCCCTGGGAGAATCGGCCACAAGTACTTCCGGCGCATCGGGCCAGGTGGCGACCTGTTCCTTCAACCCTTCAATGGCCTTTTCAAAGGGATCGACCACCCACACCTTTTCGATAGGCCTTTCGGTCACGGCGGCCAGAAGCTGGGACCGAGCCTGGACGCCGGCGCCGAACAGCACCGCAGTGCGGCTCTCCTTGCGCGCAAGGTGGCGCGCGGCCACACCACCGGCGGCCCCGGTGCGCAAAGCGGTCAGGGATTCGCCGTCCAAGAGCGCCAAAGGAAGGCCGGACTTGGGATCGAACGCCAGCACCGTGGCCGTTACCGTGGGCAGGTTCAGCTTGACATTGTCCGTGTAAACGGAAACGATCTTGATGGCAAAATCGTCGCTTTCGTGCAGGTGCGCCGGCATGAGCAACGACACACCTTTGTCGGTGTGAACCGGAATGCGTAGCGGCATGGTGGCCTTGCCGGCGGCAAGCTGGGAATAAGCGGTTTCAACGGCGTCGATGGCCTCTTTCATTCTGATGGCCGAGTGGATGTCCGCAGCGGTGAGAACTCGAATTTGCATGAAAAATACCTCTAAAGTGGGTTGAGTTGGTTGAATTCGTTAAATTGGTTAGATTGGTTGAACCGGCCAGCACCTTGCGTCTGTAGATCTTCCAGCCTTCAACCTATATTTTTGTCGGCTGTCTTCTTCCCTCTTCCATCATCCATCATCCCTCGTCCATCGTCTCTTTTCCGTCCTCCGCCACTCACCCGATAATATGTTTCAACTCATCCCGAATGGCCCCCAGATGCCGGGCCATCCAGCGGGCAGCAGCCTCGCCGTCGCCGGCCTCGATGGCTTCCACGACCCGCTCGGCAGTCTGAATGGAAACTTCCCGGTAAGAGGTTGGCAGCAAAGCGGTCTTCAGTTGCTTATGATGGGCAACGACCTTTTCTAAAACCAGCTTGGTCAGTTCGCACAATACCACGTTGCCGGCGGCATCGGCCACCGCCGTGTGGAAGCGGATATCCGCATCGAGAAAAGCGGCGTAGGTTTCGTCCGTGGCCTCCACGTTGGCCGTGACACGCTTCAACATCCGGATTTGGCCGGGATCGGCCCGTTCCGCGGCCAGAGCCGCCGACCGGCACTCCAGCAGTTCGCGTGCCTCCATCAGGTCGAAGATGGAACCGGCGGCAAAGGCGGCATTGAGCTTCTCCAGCCCCCCGTTGGCATCGGGGAGCACCGCCTTGATAAAGGTCCCCTTGCCCTGCTGCGGCTCCAGATAGCCCATCACCACCAGGGCGTTGATGGCTTCGCGAACCGACGAGCGCCCCACCCCCAGCATGCGGGCCAGATCCCGTTGGGCGGGCAGTTGGGTGCCGGGTTGAAGTTCGCCGGCGCTGATCTGGGCGACGATCTGCTCGGCCACCATTTCCGGTGCCGAACTTTTACGGATGGTTTCGAAGGTCATCGCTTACATCTCTTCATGGGCGGTCCGTCGAATAATCTCATCCTGCAGCTCGGCTGTCAAATCCACAAAATAGTCGCTGTAGCCGGCGACCCGTACGATGAGGTCCCGGTAGTCGTCGGGGTATTGCTGAGCCTGTTCAAGCGTCTTGCGGTCCACCACATTGAACTGGATGTGATGGCCGTCCATGCGAAAATAGGTGCGCACCAGCTGGGCCAGTTTGGTGATGCCGGGATCGTCGGCCAGCACCTGGGGCAAAAACTTCTGGTTGAGCAGGGTACCGCCGGTGCGCAGGTGATCGATTTTGGCCGCCGACCGAACCACCGCCGTAGGACCGTTGCGGTCGGCCCCCTGAACCGGAGAAATGCCCTCGGACAGCGGCGCACCGGCCCGGCGGCCATCGGGCAGGGCGCCGATGACACTGCCGAAATAGACATGGCAGGTGGTGGGCAGCAGATTGACCCGATGGACGCCGCCGCGGGTATTGGGGCGGCCGTCGACGGCCCGGTAATAGGCTTCGAAAACCATCTGCAGAATCGCGTCGGCCGCATCGTCGTCGTTGCCGTACTTGGGGGTGTTGTCCAGAAGCTTCCGCCGAAAAGCGTCATGCCCGTCAAAGTCGGCGGCCAAAACGCCCAGGAAGTCATCCATGCTCAACGTCTTTCGGTCGAAAACGTGCGTCTTGAGGGCCGCCAGGGCATCGGTGACCGAGCCCAGCCCCACGCCCTGGATATAGGTGGTGTTGTAGCGGGCGCCGCCGGCGTTGTAATCCCGGCCATTGGCAATGCAGTCGTCGATGCAAAGGGAGAGAAAGGGCACCGGCATCCGGCGGGCGTTGATCTGCTCGATCATGTTGTTGCCGCGGATTTTGATATCGACAAAATAGTCGAGCTGACGGGTCCAGGCGGTAAGCAAGGCATCATAATCGTCAAACTCGCGGGGATCGCCGGTGGCCGGCCCAAGTTGCCGGCCGGTCCGGGGATCGACGCCGTTGTGCAGAGCAAGCTCCAGCAGCTTGGACAGATTGAAATAGCCGGTAAGAAAATAAGCCTCGCGGCCGAACGCCCCGGCTTCGACGCACCCGCTGGCACCGCCTTCCCGGGCGTCGGCCAGGCTCTTGCCCTGGCGCACCAGTTCCTGGACGATGGCGTCGCTGTTGAAGATCGAGGGCTGGCCGAACCCGGTCCGCACGATTTTCAATGCGCGTTTGATGAACCGGTTCGGATTTTTTTTGCTCAGCTGCACCATGGAGGAGGGCTGCAGCAGGCGCATCTCTTCGATCACATCCAGAATCAGATAGCTCAATTCGTTGACCGCATCGGTCCCGGCGGCTGTGATGCCGCCCACATTGATCAGGGCGAAATCGACGTAGGTATTGCTCTCCTTGGCAGTCACGCCGGTTTTGGGCGGCGCCGGATGGTTGTTGAATTTGATCCAGAAGGCGCACAACAGCTCTTTGGCCTGCGCCTCGGTCAGCCGCCCTTCCTCGATGTCTTTTCTGTAAAACGGGTAGAGATGCTGGTCCAGCCGACCGGGATTGAAAGCATCCCAGGGGTTGAGTTCGGTGATGACCCCCACGTGGACAAACCAGTAAGTTTGCAGCGCCTCCCAAAAGGTCCTGGGGGCATGGGCCGGCACCTGTCGGCAAATGGCGGCCATTTGCGTCAATTCGTCCCGGCGCTGTTCATCCGCCTCGCTTGCGGCCATCTTTTCCAATAGCTCGGCGTGGCGCCGGGCAAAAGCAATTATCCCGTCGGCGGCAATAGCCATGGCCTCCAGTTGGTTCTTTTTCTCCATGGCTTCCGGGTCGTTGAAAAAATCCAGCGCCTGGATGGTCGCCTCGATCTCGGCTTTCAGGTCCAGCATGCCCTCATGGTAGATCTTGCTGCCGCAGGCCGTGTGCCCCGGAGAGCGCTGCTCCTGGAATTCGGTGAAGATACCGGCATGATAGGCCGCCTGCCACTCCTCGGGCAGTTGGGCGAAAAGCGTTTCCCGGATGGAGTGCCCCTGCCAGAAGGGGATAATCTCGTTCCGGTAGACATCGCGGACGGAATCGTCCACGGCAAAGGCCACCTTCTCGCGGCCGGCGATGATCTCCAGATCCTCTAAAGAGTGCACGCACACTTCCGGATAAGTGGGGGTGGCTTTGGGGGCCGGCCCCCGTTCGCCCACGATCAGCTCGTCGGGATCGATATGGATGGCTTTGTTTTCCATGATGTGGGCAAAGGCCATGGCCCGCTGGATCGGCACCGGCGCCGTTCGGGCGACGCCGCTCTTATAGAAATCGGTCAGCAGGCGGGCCCGCTCTTCGGACAGGCTGGCAACGGCCTTCAGGCTTCGGGATCGCAGACGTTGAATGCGTTCGTTCATGATTTATCCTCCAATGGAAACATCCAATCCGGCGGATTCGAAACGGTCTTTGACGGCGGCCACATGGTCCGGGGAGGGCGGATCGGTCCCCGTCATGGGATCGGCAAGCCCCAGGCGGCGGTATTTTCCGCTGGCGATGCGGTGAAACGGCAGCAGATCGATCCCCTGGATCGATTTGAACCCGGCTGCGAACCGGGCGATCTGCTCCAGGTTGGTCTCCGTATCGGTCATGCCGGGAATCAGGGGAATGCGCAGGCGCCATGGCGTCGATCCGCCGTCGATTCGCTTCAGGTTTTCGATAATCGATTCGTTGGACACGCCGGTGTATTTTCGGTGCAGGTCCGCATCCATGATTTTAAGGTCGAAAAGCACCAGTTGCAGCCGGGGCAGCAGCCGGTCCAACACCGCCGCCGGGGCGAAGCCGCTGGTGTCCAGGGTGGAATGGATGTCGCACCGGTTGCAGGCGTCCAGCACCGCTTCCAGGAATTGAGGTTGGGCCAGGGGCTCGCCGCCGGAAAAAGTTACGCCGCCGCCGGATTCGTCGTAAAAAAGTTGGTCCTTCTCGATGACGGCCACCAGTTCGGCCGCTTCCATGACCTCGCCCACGGTCTCATGGAACGCTCCCTCCGGGGCAGTTTTCACCATTGAAACGGGCCGGGGGTCGATTCCCTCCGGGTTGTGACACCACCGGCACGACAGCGGGCAGCCCTTGAAAAACACGGTGGTGCGGATGCCGGGGCCGTCATGCAGGGCGTAGCGCTTAATTCTGAAAATCGTGCCTTGGGTCATCATCGTAGAATGAATCTGTTGCCGGTTATAACGACCATTAGGTCTTGAGCCCTTTTTACAACGATTTTTTACCTGAAGGCAAGATGTTTTCAGGTCTTCAGACCACCTGACCAACAAATGAGGTTGAACATATTTCTATCCTCAAAAGCGCAACGGGAACCCCGTGTAGGGGCACGGCGCGCCGTGCCCCTACGAAGACCGCGTTTTTCTCGGTCCCCACGCAGAACATAAAAGCAATGCAACCACACAACTACCGCCCTATATTCAAGAGCTTGTCCATTGACTTTGAGGGTGTTATTTCTTAGCTTCAGAAAAAGTCGCGATTGCACAAACTTTTTTAACCGCCGGCAATCTGATCAACGACAGTATCCCGCAACGACGATCGCCCTGGAGGTGTGAATGCCAAGAAGAAAAGGCAAACCGGTAAGCTTCGATGCCATGGTCAAGTTTTTCATGCACAATTACAACATTCCCACCAAACGGGATATCGACAATATCAACCAGCGGCTCGACCGCCTGGAAAAACTCATTCGGACGCTTCCCACCGGAGGCCGGCGGACAGCCTCCCGAAAGGCCGGGACATCCCCCCAAAACGCCACGGAACGGGTTCTGGAAATCATCGCCAACAGCCGCAATGGAATCGGCATCGCCCAAATCCGGGAACAGACCGGCTACGACGATAAAAAGCTCCGCAACATCATTTTTCGACTGAACAAAACGGAAAAAATCCTCCGGATCGACCGCGGCCGCTACAAAGCGGCCGAATAGCTCCCCTACAAACAACCCTACGAAAGGGCAAGGCAACGCCTCATGAACCATCCATCGGACGCGAACAACCCCGGCATCGAAGCAGGCGACCGCATCGGCGGCTACGTAATAGCCAAAACCGCCTATCTTACGGACATCCGGTCCTGGCTCTACCAGCTGGAACATGAAGCCACCGGAGCTCGGCACATCCATATCGGCAATGCGGACCGGGAAAACACCTTCGGTGTGGCTTTCAAGACCGTTCCCTCAGATTCCACCGGTGTGGCCCATATCCTGGAACATACCGTTTTATGCGGCTCGAAGCGCTTTCCGGTGCGGGACCCGTTTTTCTCCATGCTCAAGCGCAGCCTGTCCACTTTCATGAACGCCTTCACCGCCTCGGACTGGACCATGTATCCGTTCGCCACCCAGAACCGCAAGGATTTCTACAACCTGATGGACGTGTACCTGGACGCGGCCTTTTTCCCCAAGATCGAGGAACTCAGCTTCAAGCAGGAAGGCCACCGACTGGAGGTGGTGGGGGAAGGCGCCAATATGCGTCTGGAATACAAGGGTGTGGTCTACAACGAGATGAAAGGGGCCATGTCCTCACCGGATCAGGTTCTGGTCCGCTCCCTGCTCAACGCCCTTTATCCGGACACCACCTACAGCAACAATTCCGGTGGAGAGCCGTCGGCGATCCCGTCGCTGACCTATGCGCAGCTCAAAGCCTTCCATGCCCGCCATTATCACCCCAGCAACGCCTTTTTTTATACCTATGGCGATCTGCCGCTGAAAGAGCACCTGGCCTTCATCGAAGATCGCGTGCTCCGGCATTTTTCGCGCATCGATCCGGAAACCGACGTGCCCTCCCAGCCCCGTTGGCCGGCGCCGAAAACCGTGGCCTACCCCTACCCCCTGGATCCCGACGAAGATGCATCCAAGAAGTACCAGGCTTGTGTAGCCTGGCTGCTGACCGACATCCGGGACACCTTCGAAGTGCTCGTGCTGGCGGTGATCGAACAGATCCTCATCGGCAATGCGGCCTCCCCGCTGCGCAAGGCCCTGATGGACAGCCAGTTGGGTACCGCCCTTTCCGATGGCACGGGATTCGATGCCGAAAACCGGGACACCATGTTTTCGGTGGGGCTCAAAGATATTGCCGAATCCGCGGCTGAAACCATCGAGACCATCGTCTTCAATGAACTGGAGAAACTGGCCCGTGACGGCATCGATCCGGAGCTGGTGGAATCGGCCATTCACCAGATCGAATTTCACCGCAAGGAGGTCACCAACACCCCCTATCCCTATGGCATCAAGCTGCTGATCGGCGTGGCGGCCAGTTGGATGCACGGCGGCGACCCGGAGCGCATCCTGCAGTTGGATGCCGATTTCGACCGTCTAAGACAGGCCCTGGCCGACGGCCCCTTTCTGGAAGAAAAAATCCGGCATTATTTTCTGGACAACCCGCATCGGGTGCGGTTCCTCTTGAAGCCTGACCAGGCCATGGCCGAGGAAGAAAACCGACGGGTGGCAGAGAAACTATCCAAGATCCAAAGCGGCCTGTCCGCATCGGATCTGCAGCAAATCCGGTCCGATGCAGCCGCACTGAAAGCCTTGCAGGAGACCAGCGAGAACGTCGCCTGCCTGCCCACATTAGAACGCGAGGACATTCCGCCGGCCGTTGTGAAGATCGATCCGGTTCCGGGCCGCTTTAAGCCGCCGGTGTGGGCCTACGACCAGTCGACCTCCGGCATCTTTTATTTTTCGGGGGGTCTGGGGGCCGGAAACATCGACGCCGATCTGCTGCCGCTGGTGCCGTTCTTCTGTCATGCCGTTTCCAGAACGGGCACCGCTTCCTCCGATTACACCGAGATGGCCCGCCGCATGGATCGGGTAACCGGAGGCATCGGTTTCAGCGCCAATGCCCGTACCCGATTCGATGATAGCGGAGCCTGCCTGCCCTTCGTCTCCTTCACCGGAAAATGCCTCGACCGCAATCAGGATCGCATGTTCGATATTCTTCAGGAACTGGCCACTCAGGCCGATTTTCGCGACCTGACCCGGTTGCGGCAGCTGGTTCTCGAATACCGGGCCGGCCTTGAATCCGCAGTCGTATACAACGGCCACCGCCTGGCGATTTCGCTGGCGTCCCGCAGCTTTACCCCGGCCAATCAGCTTCAGGAGGTATGGGGCGGTGTGCACCAGTTGCATACCATCAAAACACTGGAAAAAGAGACGGCGGACGAGGGCATCGAAAAACTGGCGGCCGACTTGAGATCCATCGGCAGCGCCCTCTTCAGCCGTGAAAACGCTGCCCTGGCGATAGTGGGCGAAACGGAAATGCTGGACAAGGCCGTCGATCCGGTCAACGCCCTGACCGCAGCGCTTTCCGGAAACGGCGGGCCGGGGTTCGTCCCGCCCGTCCTGGCCGATTCGCCGGGCATCGCCCTGGAAGGCTGGAGCACCGCCACGGCCGTTTCCTTCGTGGCTCAGACCTTTCCCACCGTGCGCCTGGGCCATGCCGACAGCCCGGCACTCGCCGTCATCGCCAAGATGCTGCGCTCCCTTTATCTTCATCGGGAGATCCGTGAAAAAGGCGGGGCCTACGGCGGATTCGCCCTGTACAGTGCCGAAGACGGGCTGTTCAGTTTCGGTTCGTATCGGGATCCCCATATTGTGGGCACACTGCAGGTCTACGACCGGGCGGCCGATTTTATCCGCTCGGGGAAATTCACCGATGAAGACGTTAAAGAGGCCATTTTGCAGGTCTGCTCGGAAATCGACAAACCCGACCCTCCGGGCCCTGCTGCCCGCAAAGCCTTTTACCGCCGGATCATCGGCCTTTCCGACGAAATCCGCCTCCGGCACAAGGAAAACCTGCTGAAGCTTACCCGTGAAGCCGTGATGGCCGCCGCCGAACGATATTTCACGAACGATTGCTCCAACAAGGCGGTGGCCGTGATTTCCAGCCGCAGCCTGCTGGAAGCCGCCAACGAAAAACTGTCGGACCGAAAACTCGTCCTGCAAAGCGTTTAACCCCTGGCGCCGCCGCCGACCTGCGGCGGCGCCGTTGCTTCTATCCCTTCCCAAAATTCCCGTTTTTTCTCATGAATCGTGTCTATTTGCCGATAATCATCGGAGGCACGCTTGAAACAATCGGAATTACGGAGAGTCGCCGCTGCAAACCATGTCAAGTAAATCGCCAGATCAACCGGTCCTCGACGACCGGACGCCCCTCTATAAAAGCGGTATTGTGGGCAATTATATCAATTATCTGAAATCCCTGGGGGGCGTGGATATCGACGATCTGTTGAGCTGCTGCGAACTGGATCTCATCGACATCAACGACGAAGGTTATTTCCTGAGCCAGGAACAGATCAACAGGTTCCACCGCTGCCTGGATGAAAGGCTTAACGATCCCGAAATTTCATACAAAGTCGGCCTGCATGCCCTGAAAATGAAGTCAACGGGGACGGTGATGCAGTACGGCCTGCAATTCATCACCCCCGCCGCCATGTACAAAGCCGTGGAGCGGGTCTATCCCAAGTGGTCGCGAGGGCATCTCAGCCGGACCACGATCATCGGCAAAAACCGGGCCCGGATTTCCATCTCCGTTCGCCAGGGCCTGCATGAAAAGCCCTTTCAGTGCGAAAACCGTCGCGGAGTTTTCGAGGCCATCGGCGAGATCCACACCGGTCGGCCGGCAACGGTCACCCATCCGACCTGCATCCATCGCGGCGACGCTGCCTGCGAGTACGAGGTAACCTGGGAAGAGCGGTCATCCGCTGTCTGGAAACGGGCAGGCGCCTATTTCAGCCTGCTTTCCGTCTTGATCGCCGCCGGTGCCTTTTTCCTGGTTTCGCCCATCGTCTGGACCGTGCTGACGCTCTGTTTGACCGCCATCGACCTGTCCATTTTTCTGGTGAGCGGCATCAAGAACAGCCGCGAATTGGCCGGTTTTCTCAAAGAGCAGGGAAATGCCGCCGGTCGACTGCTCAAGGAAAACGAAACCCGCTACCAGAATTCCCGCCTGGTCTTCGAAATCGGTCGCGCCGGCGCCGACATTCTGGAGGTCGATTCCTTTTTGGATACCGTATTGGATTCCATGGCACGCAACCTGGATTTCACCCGGGCAATGATCCTGTTGTGCGACAGCCAGGGCCAGTACCTGCAATACGCCGCCGGCTTCGGTTTCTCCTGGTTCGAGCAGCAATTTTTAGAGGGCTTGAAGTACCCCATCGATCTGGAAAGCTCTTCCGACCTTTTTATTAAAATCCTGAGATCCGGCAACCCGATCGTGCTGAACAATGCCCAAGAGAAAAAAGCCGAAATGGCGCCCAACAGCATCACTCTGCTGGAACGGCTCAAGGTCGAGGCCCTCGTCGGTATTCCCCTGGTTTACAAACAGGAGCCTTTAGGGCTTCTTTTCGTGGATACCCAAAAGGCCAAGCGCGAGTATACCACCAGCGATGTCAACATCCTCATGGGCATCGCAATGCAAATCGCTACCGGCCTCGTCAACGCCCGCTCCTACGAGCGCCTCCGGGAAAGCGAAAACCGCTACCGCTTGCTGGCCGAGAACGTCAACGATGTCATCTGGGTTCTGGATATCGATTCTTTGACCATGACATATGTGAGCCCTTCGGTGGAAAAGGTCATGGGGTTTACCCCTGAAGAAATCATGGCCATGACCATCGACCAGTACCTGACCCCCGAATCCTTCGATCATACCGCTGCTGTCCTGGGACAAGCCGTCGAGGAGGTGCGGACAGGGCAGATCGACCCCCATAATTACGGCCAAACTTTAGAGATTGAAGAGTACCATAAGGATGGAAGCATCATCCCCGTGGAGGTTACCGCCGGATTGATGGTCGACGGCAACGGGCAACCCAGTGGCGTCCTTGGTATTTCCCGGGATCTGTCGGAACGCAAAAAAACCGAACAGGAACGCAGGGAAATGGAGAGGCGGCTTCAGCAGGGCCACAAGATGGAAAGCCTTGGCACCATGGCCGGATCCATTGCCCATAACTTCAACAATCTGCTGATGGTGGTGCTGGGCAATCTGGAACTCGCCAAAGAAGACCTGCCGGAAAACGCGCCGGCTGACAAAAGCATCCAGCGCGCCATCAATGCCTCCCAACGGGCTGCCGACCTCAGCAGCATGATGTTGACCTATGTGGGCCAACTGAAAAAGGAGAGCTTTCCGGTAAACCTGTCCCAACTGGTCACGACGGAACTGGAAAAGCTGGACGAATCCAAAATGGCCCATGTCCATCTGGAGCTGGATCTGACCGACCCCATGCCCCTGGTGGCCGCAGACACGGATCAGATGCGCCAGGTGATTTCCGGCTTCATCACCAATGCCATCGAAGCGCTGGGAGGGGAAAAGGGGCGGGTGCGCATATCCACCGGAACCATGCAATGCGATTCCGGCTACCTGTCCACGACCTACCTGAAGGAAGACCTTCCCGAAGGCCTGTATGCATACGTGGCCGTTGCCGATACCGGCTGCGGCATGGATCCGGAAACGCTGGGCAAGGTTTTCGATCCTTTCTATTCCACCAAATTTACCGGCCGCGGACTGGGCATGGCAGCCGTCATGGGCATCATTCGCTCCCATTCCGGAGCGGTGAAAGTGGAAAGCGAAAAAGGCAAGGGCTCGACGTTCACCGCCCTGTTTCCCATTCAGGGAGTCTCCCTGAACCGGGAGACGACCGCTCCGGTTGAAGAGAATTCCGCTCCCGACGAAAAAACCGTCTTGCTCGTGGACGATGAGGACATGGTGATGGAAATCGGCTGCCGGTTCCTCGAACGGCTCGGCTACCGGGTCGAAACGGCGTCGAGCGGCCAGGAAACGATCGATCTTCTTAACCGGGCCACTCAGCGCGTAGACTGCGTTTTACTGGATTTGACCATGCCCGGCATGGACGGCCTGGAAACCATGCGGGAAATCAAAAAGATCCGGTCCGATCTGAAAATCATCATCGTCAGCGGCTATACCCGCCAGCAGATCGAGGACCGCTTTGCCAATCTTGCCCCTCCGGATGAATTTATCCACAAACCGTTTGAAATGAAGGTGTTGAAGGAAACCCTCGACCGCGTGATGGCAAAATCCGATTGAATGACGGTTGGACAAAAAAAAGGGAGCCGGCCGAAGACCGTTTCCCTTTCCCTTTTTCGTTTTTTTTAAAACCGGTTAGGCCATCGCCGCCTGATTGACCATGGATTCTCTTAAAATGCCCTCGGCGGCCTTCTGCTGGTCCACGGTATAGGTTCCGTTTTCCACTTGGTTGCGGATCTCTTCCACCAGTGATTCCCTGACATCCGGAACGGCTGCGATGGCCCGCTGGGCATCGGCGATCGCCTGTCCCTGCTGGCTCAAATCCAGGCGGTCCTGTTGCACAACGGTCTCTGTCGCTTCCTGGGAACGATCCTCTGCTTGCGTTTGTTTTGCCTGGGCCTGGTTGCTCTGATAGACATTGAGTACGGACTGAAGGTCAGTGCCATTTATTTTCATGATCGTCGCTCCTTTTCTGGCTGTCTCGTAGATATATTATTGGCCGTTTTACCGGAAAACAATAGTTTTTTTTTGACGATTTATTAAAATTTCCAATATCTGCGTTACGCTTCATCCCACGAGACCGACGAATTTTGTCATCACGGCTTTCCACGTCCCCCGGTTTTTTGGCCAGGCAGGATTAAAAAGAATTTGCAGAATTTGCCCCGATACCTTAAATAAGAGTGCGCATTGACCATTGAAACCTCGACATTTTTCCAAGGTGACAGATATGCCCCAAGTCCCCCCGAGCACCCAGGCCAGGGACCCCAACGAAATCGAATTCATGCAGGCGGTCGGCAATGTTATGACCAGCGTGAAACCCGTCCTGGACCAAAATCCCGAATACCGCCACCACGGGATTGTGGAGCGAATCGTGGAGCCGGAGCGGATCATCACGTTCCGCGTTCCATGGCTGGACGACAGCGGCCAGGTCCGGGTCAACCGGGGCTTTCGCATCGAAATGAACAGCGCCATCGGCCCGTATAAAGGCGGGTTGCGGTTCCACCCTTCCGTCAATCAGAGCATCCTCAAATTCCTGGCCTTCGAACATGTTTTTAAAAATGCGCTCACGACCCTGCCCATGGGCGGAGGCGCGGGCGGCTCGGATTTCGATCCCAAGGGGAAGTCGGACGATGAGGTCATGCGCTTTTGCCAGAGCTTCATGGCCGAACTGTTCCGCCACATCGGGGCGAATACGGACGTTCCCGAGGGAGATATCGGGGTGGGGTCCCGCGAAATCGGCTATCTGTTCGGTATGTATCGGAAACTGAACAATCGATTCACCGGCGTGCTCACCGGCAAGGGCTTGAACTGGGGCGGCAGCCTGATCCGGCCCGAAGCGGCCGGTCTGGGCTGCGTCTATTTCGCCGCCCAGATGCTGGCCCGTCGCAACGATACCCTGGAGGGCAAAACCTGCCTGGTTTCCGGCTCCGGCAACGTGGCCCAGGCGACCGTCCGCAAACTGATCGAACTGGGCGCCAAAGTTGTCGCCATGTCCGATTCGTCGGGCCACATTTATGACGAAGAGGGGATCGATGCGGAAAAGCTCGCCTTTATCCAGCGCCTGAAAAATATCCGGCGGGGCCGGATCAGCGAATACACCGAGAAATATACGCATGCCAGCTACACGGCGACAGACCCGGCCCAAGAAGAGAACCCGCTCTGGCGCCACCGCGCGCAATGCGTCTTTCCCTGCGCCACCCAGAACGAAATCGACAAGGCTGACGCCTACCGCCTGATCAACAACAACGTCAAAATGATTTGCGAAGGCGCAAGCATGCCCTGCACCGCAGAGGCCCAGGAAATCTTCATCGACAAGGGTATCCCTTACGCTCCGGGCAAGGCGGCCAACGCCGGTGGTGTCGCCGTTTCGGGCCTGGAACTGACCCAGAACAGCATTCGCCTGACCTGGCTGGGCGAGGAAGTGGAGCAGCGGCTTAAAATCATCATGAAGGGCATCCACGACACCTGCCTGTCTGCTGCAGAGGCTTACGGCCACCCGGGAAATTACCTCGTAGGGGCCAATATCGCCGGCTTCGTCAAGGTGGCCGACGCCATGTTGGATCAGGGGGTCATTTAGGGTCCTTTATTATACCGGTACCGCCTTCTGCGATTGATCCATTTGTCCGAAGGCGGTTTTTTTTGTCATGAAAGCAATACGCAAGCCCATCCTGATCGTCATTTTGATCCTTGTGGTCGGATGTTTGATCGTCTTTAGCGGCCTGACCACCTGGATCGGTTCCAGTTCCGGTCGTTATTGGCTGCAATCCAGAATCGACACGGTGATAGCCGGCACGGTGACCATCGACGACATCCGGCTGTCGTTGATCGCCCCGCGCCTTGAACTGGCCGGGGTGACCTTATATGATCCGCAGGGAACGAAGGTGGCTGGTTTTGACCGTTTTTCCATCACCCTGCGCTGGTTGCCGCTCCTGAGCCGGGAAGTCCACATCACGAATATTGACCTTAAATCCCCCTGGGCGGACCTGATCCAGGACAAGGTTGCGGGGCTGAATCTGATGGCCGCGGTTGCGGTTTCCGATTCCGAAAAAAATGCCACGGCTCCCCCGGAAGACGGCAGCGGCCTGCCGGTCAATATCGTCTGCGACGCGTTGCACCTCTCCAGCGGCCGCCTCTCTTTCAAAATGGCCGATGGCGGTATCGAGGTTCGATTGGACGGCCTTTCCCTTCTCGGTGCCGGCAATCTCGGCGCAAAACAGGCCGAACTCTCGTTAGACGCGCCCCGCATCGACTACCAGTCAACGGCTCTTTGCTTGCCGCAAACGCACCTCGCCATCAAGGCGCTGATGGATGGCGACCGACTGGAGTTGCCAACCTTTCGCATCGTCACCGGCAACACCACGGCGAATCTTCAAGGCACCGCAACGGCACTGACCGCCCAGCCGGTGGTGGACGCATCGCTCGATATCCAGAGCGAGCTTGCCGAGATCGCAAATGTCTTGGCGGTTTCCGGCGATTACAGCGGCAGGATCAAGGCTGGCCTGACCTTCAAAGGCCCCGTGGCCAACCCAGCGGCCAAGCTGGCTCTGAAAATGGATCAGGGCCTTCTGGCCGGCAGGCAGGTGTATCAGATGCGGCTGTTGCTGAACCTTGAAGACCGCCTGGCCACCATCAGCGACGCCGCAATCGAACTTGCCGGCGGCACCATCGGCCTTGACGCGACGGTAAATCTAAAGGACGCGTTTCCATCGGACCTTCTTACCCCACCGGCCGACGTGAATGCCCTGGCTTATACCCTCGATCTGGATTTCGATATTCCGGAGCTGGCGCCGTGGGTCGGACCACAGGCTGAAATCGGCGGCGCCCTCGAAGGCAAGGCGCACCTCGAAGGCACGGGGACCGACCCGTCGGCGATGGCTGCCCGGCTGACCCTCGATGCGAAAGGGAAGCACCTGTCTGCCCCCAAAACGGCAATCCGGCCCATGGATGCCAGCCTGAACCTGACGGCACGCCTGGAACAGGGAACGGCGATCATCGATCGATTGGCTGCCGCCACCCAAGGATTGAACCTGGCCGGCACGGGGAGTTTTGGTATTCAGGCCAAGAACCTGCTCGCCGACCTCAAGGTCGATGCCACGGATCTCGCACCGGTTCTGGCCCTTGCCGGTGTCGAAGGGGCCAGGGGCAGCATCGATGCCACCGTGCATGCCCAAGGATCCCTTGACCGGCCCCAATTGGCGCTGAACCTTTTGGCCGCCGACCTCAATACCGGCGCTTGTGCCCTGGGCGATTTGAATCTTGAAGCCGACATGGATCCCGAAGGCCACTTGAATCTTACCACCCTGACCCTGCACAACAACCAATCCCATATTCAGGGCAGCGGCCGTTTGCGCCTTCAGCCCGGCAATTTTCGGATCGATCCGGATACCACCACCGAAGCGGTGTTCGCGTTCACCACCATTTCAGCCGCCGATTTTGTGCCTGCGGCGCTGCCCGTGGATGGCACCTTGAATGGGCGGCTGGCTATCAATGGCCCTCTGAAGGCGCTGCAGGGAGACCTCACCCTCAAGGCGACCTCCCTGGCCCGCCAGGGCATTGCCATCGGCGATCTTGACACCCATCTGGTCTGGGACAATGGCACGCTTCATATTCAGCGGCTGAAACTGGCCAATCAGGATTCCACCCTCTCGGCCCATGGCGACATGCAGCTCTTGCTCCCCGGCACCACCCAGCCCATGGATGACCCGTCGTTCACCGTCGATCTTTCTTCCGACCACCTCGATCCGGAAATCTTTACCGATCTGGCCAAGGGCGATTTCACCCTGCGGGCGTCGCTGGACGGAAGCCTCGGCGCTCCCCGGGGGACCATCACCCTTGAAGGCAAGCAAATCACGGCTGGCGGCCAATCTATTGAGGCGCTTTCCCTGGACGGCCGCCTTGATCCGGACAAGCTTTGGATTGACCGGCTTGCAACGCAAATCGCGTCCACGGGTACCATCGACGTGGACGGCTGGGTGGGAATGGACCGTACCCTGGACATCCGACTGAACGCAGACGGCATCGATCTTACCGATATCGGCGCCCTTAATGGCCAGGCCTCCATCGGCGGCAGGCTGAGCGCCACGGCCACGGCCCGCGGAACCCTCGAAAACCCGGACGTAAGCGGCAAGTTAACCCTTGCCGACATCACCGGCAATGGCGCGGCCATGCACGACATGCACCTTGATTTTGGCCTTAGCGACATGCGGGCCACAGCCTGGGGCGATATCGGCTTCGGGTTGGATGCGGCCTGCGATTTACGGCAGGGGGATTTTCAAGCCGATCTTCTTTTCGACCAGACCGAGACGGCCGCCTATTTCAAAGCTGCCGGTTTTGAAAACCTCAGCGGCAACCTCTCCGGCCGGATCAGCGCAGCCGGCAACATTCACGATGCGCCCCATCTCAAGGCGAACGTGGCCATTGACGCCCTGCATCTTTTTTCACGTGAAATATCTTTGGTCGAGGCCGACCGGCTGCGCATGAGCCTGGAAGACGGCACCCTTTCCATCCCCGAATTCGATATGCGTCTTCTATCCACCGGGGACCTTTCCCTGAAAGGCGAAGCCAGCCTGAACGGCAGCCTGAACATGCAAATCGACGGGCATCTGCCCATTGCCGCGGCCGGCGCCTTCGTTCCCGACCTGGTAGACGCCGCCGGCAGCATAGCCATTAACGGCAGGGTGTCCGGCACCGCACTGGCACCGGCGGTCGACGGTCGCATCGACCTTGACGCCATCGCCATGGAGATTCCCGGCCTGGCCCAGAAACTTCACGATTTGAACGGCCATATTGAGGTTTCAGGCGACACGATCCGGTTTCGAGACGTTGGCGGTTTCCTGGATACCGGCTCCTTCGGCGTTGACGGAACCATCGGCCATGAAAAGTTCTCGCCAACGGACGTCAAACTGGCGATCAAGGCCAAGGCCCTTCCCCTGGAAGTTCCCGACACACTGTCCCTTTTGCTCAACTCGGATATCGACATCGCTGGCCAGAACGGGGTTGCCGAGGCCAGCGGAAAAATTCTGATTCTGGAAGGCGTCTATTACAAAGACGTCAAAATCAGCCCGCTCAAACTGGCCACCACGCGCGAGCGCGAGGTCCATCCGGAGTCCGCACCCCTGTCCATTCCCTATTTTAAAACGGTCAATCTGGACATCGACATCGGCAGCCGGCAACCCCTGACCGTGCAAAACAACCTGGCCGATCTCGAAATCAGCCCGGACCTCAATCTCGGCGGGACCCTGGCCCGCCCCGTTGTCAGCGGCCGGGCTCAGGTCAAGGAGGGGACCGTCACCTTCCAGAAAAAGAATTTTGAGGTGACCAAAGGCGTAATCGATTTCGTCAATCCGTACAAAACCGAAGCCGAGATCGACATCACCAGCGAAGCCACGATCCGCAGCTGGACGATCACGTTGTCCATCAAGGGGCCGCCGGACAACCTGGAACTTAAAATGACCTCCGACCCCACCGAGACCGACGCGGATATTCTCTCCCTGATTCTTTTGGGCCGGACCAGCGACGAGCTGAGAAACGGCGAAGGCGGCACCAAGAGCAGCAACGCACAGATCATGGCGGAAATGATCGCCAGCACCTTTGGCGAGGATATCAAGAAGCACACCGGGGTGGATATCCTGGAAGTGGAGGAGACCGGTGACGACGACGATGAGGAAAACGGGGTGAAGGTCACCGTGGGAAAACACCTGTCCGACCGCATGACCGTCAAGTACGCCGTGGAATCCAAGGGCGGCGAAATCGTCCAGCAGGCCATATCCGAATACAAGCTGCTGGAAAACATCTTGATCAGCGGCTTTCAGGGCAACGACGGCGTTTACGGATCGGAGTTGACCTTCCGCATCGAATTCAGGTGAAACCGGAAATGGACCGAAAGCCAGGCAAAATCCGGATTTCTTGGTGGTGGGCGGTGTTCGCCGCGATACTGCTGTACGCTCTCCCCGCTCCTGCTGCGCAAGACGCATTGGCGTCGGTTCATTCCCAAGATACCGCTGGCGCCGGCATGGTTGTGGCTGGAATCCAGGTCATCGTCAAGGCCCCACCGGACAGGATCGGCGACAACGAGGCCCTGGCCCGCCAGCTAATTGCCATTAAAACAGGCAATTCCCTCACCCAGGACGCCATCCAGACGTCCATCGACGCCCTGCGTCTTTCCAACCGGTTCGCCGCCATCGATGTGGATTCGCGCACGACCCCCGCCGGCGAGGTCCTGGTATATACCCTGACTCCCCACCAATATATCGAAGATATCCGCATTCACGGCAACGAACCCATTTTCGAGGCCGAGATCCTCAACCAGATGACCCTCTATCCCGGCGACCCTTACACGAAGCCGGATCTTTCCGAGCAGGAAAAGGCTGTCGTCAAGCGCTACAAAAGAGCGGGCTACATCAACCCTAAAGTGTCGGTCGCGGCCCTGCCCCATGACGAGGGCGAAAACGCAGTGATCGTCGTCGATATCACCAAAGGCCCCCATTATCGGCTGGGCAGGTTGACCTTCGAAGGCCGCCGGGGGCTGTCCGAAACCATGTTGAAGCTGCACATGCGGATTTGGCGAACCGCACTCTGGCCCGCCGGCCGGTTCAGCGAATATTGGCTGAAGAAAGACATGGACAGCCTGCTGGCCTATTATCGGCGCAAAGGCTTCGCCGATGCCGCGCTATCCTACCGCACGGCGCTGGCCGAGGACGGTCGCCATGTGGATGTCATGGTTCGCATCGACGAAGGCCCCCGGTACAAGGTATCCTTTGCAGGCCACCATCGATTCTGGAAGTTTACCCTGCAAAAGGATGTGGCCATCTACAGCATTGGCAACCGCGGAAACAAAGGCGCCAGAAAAACCGTATCGAACATCAAACAGCGCTATCATGAGGATGGATTTCTCGAGGCCCGCGTGGAGGTTGAACAAAATCCGGCGCCAGACGCCCCGCTTCCCACCACCTTGCTGCAATTTGTCATTCACGAGGGTCCGCAAACAAAAGTCGAAAGCGTCCACATCGGCGGCAACCACTTCATTGAAGAAAAAAAGATCGAAAAACAGATGCTCACCCGCCCCCCCAGCTTGCTGCATGATGGTGCCTATGTGCCCGAAACGCTGGAAGAAGACGTTTTCGCGGTGCGCACCCTTTACATACGGGAAGGATTTCAGGAAGAGGACGTCAACGCCGAGGCCGATCTCAACGCGGACAAAACCCGGGCCAAAGTGAATGTAGAGATCAACGAAGGCCCCCGCACGCGGGTGGAAGCGATCACGCTCGAGGGACTCACGGTTGAAGGGCTCTCAGAAGAGAAGATCAAAACCCGGTTGGCCCACAAAGTGGGGGGGCCGTTTCGCCAATCGGCCCTGGAGGCCGACAAGCAAACCATCGCCAGCCTGGTTTCCGAAAAAGGGCGCCCTTATGTGACGGTCGCGGCCAAGGCTGCGTTCAATGCGGACAAAAGCCAGGCAGCCGTTGAATACACGGTCGATCCCGGTCCGCTGGTCACCCTGGGCGGGATTTTCATTTCCGGCAATCTGAAAACCAAGGAGCGCATCATCCGGCGCGAGCTGGCCCATGAGCCCGGCGCCCCGCTCTCTTTGCAGGCCCTGAACGACGGTCAGCGCAGTCTCAGGGACCTGTCCGTCTTCCACGATGTCAACTATCGTACCATCGGGCTCAAGGAAAAGGCGGAAACGGTCACTCAGATCGTGGAGATCGAGGAAGCCGAGCCCTATTATGCCGAACTCAGTGTCGGCTACGAATCGGACAGCGGCTTTTACGGCAAAACCAAAGTCGGCGACCGCAACCTTTTCGGACTGGCCAAGGACCTGTGGGCCGGCGGCGAGGTCAGCGAAACCGGCTTCAAGGTGGAAACCCGCCTGACCGAGCCGCGACTGTTCGGAACCCATATCACGGCGACCCTCGGCGCCTATCATGAGGAACTGACCGAATTCAACCAACCCTTCGGCACTCGCACCAGCGGCGGATCGCTGACCTTCGGAAAGGACTGGGGCAAACACCTGACCACCGCCCTTACCTTTTCTCTGGAAAAAAAGGACCAGTTCAGTGTCGAAGACCATTCCTCCACCGTCGAAACCGATGAAGATGCGCGCACCATTTTCGTAACCACGCCTTATGTCCGTTACGACACTCGGGACGATTTCGTGCGGCCCAAAAAGGGCCTTTTGTCCTCCTTGAGCGTGGACCTTTCCAAGGGGGTCCAGAATCAACTGGACGATTTCATACGCTACCAGTTCGACACGCGCTATTACCTGACGCCCATCGAGCGGCTCACCTTCGCCAGCCTGGCCCGTTTCGGCAAGGTCGCTTCCTATTCGGACACCGGCATCGTCCCCGACGACCAGTTGTTCTTCCTGGGCGGCATCCAGGACGTGCGCGGGTACAGCGAAAACCTGCTGCGCTTCAATGAAGACGGGGACCCCTTGGGTGGACAGTTGGCCATGGTCGGCAGCCTGGAGGCGCGCATCGATCTGGGCTACAATTTTGAACTGACGGCCTTTTTCGATACGGGCACCGTCAGGGAAACCCAGGAGGATTTCGGGTCGGACAGCTGGCGGTCATCCGTCGGCCTGGGCCTGCGCTACATTACGCCCATCGGCCCCATAGGTCTGCTCTACGGCTATAAACTGGACCGGGAGGAGGACGAGTCGGCCGGACGGTTGCACGTATCCATCGGATACAGTTTCTGACCACCGGAAAAGTCGGGTTCCGCGCCTTGATTTTTTCTCGCGGTCCTTTCTTCTCTTTGCCGGCCGGATGCAGTGTCGGTCCGGGAGTTCAATAATCTCCCGGTTGACAAGGGCGAATTCGACTGTCATATTCTGCCTGCCGTATCTCCCGGCCTTTCCATCACCGATGGATCGTGCCTCTCTCGGCATGATGACAGCCAACTATAAAAATTCTTCGGCCTTTCGGGACGAGGTGGTTTTTGGAAACCGACGGACAACAAAACACACCCTTTATCCAGGTTTCCGGGCTGCAAAGCATCAAGACCAAAATCATCTTTTTTGCCTTGCTGGCCACGATTATTCCTTCCCTTACCCTGGGCATTCTCTCCTATGTCCAGAACCGGAAACTTCTCCGGAACAAAATCGCCAATGAACTGTACAACACGACAACCCAGACTGCCGGGGAAGTGGAATTCTGGCTTAAAGCGAGACTTTACGATCTGAAAGTCTTTTCCAGTTCCTATATCGTTTCCGAAAACCTCCAGCGGGTATTGGGGAAACAGCAGGACAATATCGAGCGGCTCGTCGCCCTGGATCGGGTCAAAGCCTACCTGCAATCGGTCCGCCAGAAATTTACCGATTATCCCGAACTGATCCTGGTGAACATGATCGGAGAATCCCTTGTCAGCAGCGGGACCGAAACCCCCGTCGTCAATCTGCCGGATCAATGGTTCCAGCAGCTGGAAGAGGGAAAACCGGTCATCGGAACGCCCTATTGGGACCCCTCGCTCAAAAGGCGGGTGGTTGTCCTGGCCGAGGAAATCAAATCCCCGGACAATAAACGGCTCGGCATCCTGGCCACCAAGACCGACCTGGCCTCCCTGGTGAACATTCTCAAACGCAAGGCCTCCGGAAACGCCGATGAAATTTATCTGACCGATGCCAAGGGGAACCTCATCGCAACTTCCGCCTCAAGCTTCGACAGATCGTCGCGATCCGTTCTGGCAGCAAAAACGCTGACCACGGGCACCGGTTTTTCCCGGCTGCCGGTCGAGTATGACAGCCACCGCGGTCAAACGGTGGTGGGGTTGGGCGCCATTATCCCGTCAACCGACTGGGCGGTGGTTGCGGAGATGGAAAAATCGGGGGCCTATGCCGATATCGTCCGGCTGGGTACGTGGACCATTCTGATTGTATGCGTTCTGCTGATGGCCATGGGCCTGTTCGCCTATCTGCTGGGCCATAGCATCGTAAAACCGCTGCAGCGTCTCAGCGGCGAAGCGGGCAAGGTCGCCTCGGGCGATCTGAAAGTGGATCTGCCCGTCCACGGCAACACCGAAGTGAGCTACCTGACCCAGGTGTTCAACCACATGGTGGCCAGTTTGCGGCGCGGGCAGGAGGAGATCTCCCAGGCCCACGAGGCCCTGATCGAGAAAAACCGCGAACTGCACCGGATTTCCATCACGGACAGCCTTACCGGGATATTCAACCGCAAGCATGTGATGGACCTGTTCGACATGGAGTTCATCCGAACCCAACGCTACGGGATCCCCTTTTCCGTGCTGATCGCGGACCTCGACCATTTCAAAGAGGTCAACGATACTTACGGCCATCTTGCCGGCGATTCCGTCCTGCGCAGCATTGCCAAGGCGATGGTCGAATCGGTGCGGGCGTGCGATCATGTCGGACGGTACGGGGGCGAGGAGTTTGTTGTCGTTCTTCCCAACACCGAAATCGACGGCGCCATGGAGATGGCCGAGCGGATCCGCCAGACGATTCGCCGGGTCACATTCAACAATGACGGCGAGGAATTCTCGATGACGATCAGCATGGGGGTGGCGGTTTGTCAGGAGGACGATAAAAGTGTGGAAACGATCCTCAAGCGGGCCGACGATGCCCTTTACCGGGCCAAGGCCGACGGCCGAGATCAGGTTATCGGGCCGTGACCAGAGACTGGTGAACCCAGCCGGTCTGGTCCTTTTCCGTGTCGATTCGGATCCAGTTCTCTTTATAGGCATGCCCCACAATCGCCGTACCGCTTTCCAGGGTGCTGCATACCTTATAGTCGAGTCCCGGTCCTTCCCGCAGGTTGGTGTTCTTGATGACCTTTAGCCGCAGGGGATGGCTGAAGACGGTCTCACCGGCCATCCCGGCGCCTTCATCGCGTCCTTGAAACCGGTTGTCCACCGCAGCGATCTGGTTTTTCGACTGTACGGCCAGGTAAAGCGCCCCGCCGAAGTTCCGGGCCTTGAATTCGGCGGTGCTCTGTTCGAGCAGGCGTTTGGCTTTTTCCAGGACCTCGATCTGATCCTGAGCCCCTTCATCAACGCGGCTTTGCAGCGATTTGACCGCAATCTCCGCCTCGGCGATGGTGGATGCCGCTTCCGCTTTGCTTTCGATGGTGCGCAACTTGGACTTGGTCCGTACGACTTCGGTAATGGCGCTGTCCAACCGCTGCTGGCGTAAAGCGGCGCGGCGCTGCAGTTCGATGGTCAACGCCTCCTTTTGTAGCAACTGAATTTCCAGATCGGCGATCCTGCGTTCCAGATCCTCCATTTCGGCGCGGCCGGCAACCAGTTCTTTTTGAAGGGTGCGATTCTCGCCGGCCAGCCGGTCAGCCTTTTCCGTGGAACAGGGCGGACAGTCCGCAACCTCCGGACAGGGCTGCACCGGCTGTTGGATGCAGCCTGTTGTCATTGCGGCCAGCCACAAAAAAACAAAGCATGAAAAAAAGGGGCGCCGGTTTTTTGGATGCGGTTCGGCCATTGCTTCTTCTCTTAAGGGCGGAAGTATTGTCATCATTGGAAAAATAGTCGAATCGAATGAATTGGTCAAGCTTTCGTATAGAAAATCTGCCCCCGTCAAACCTGCTCGCGCGATGCCTATTCACGCGATGTAAACACGATCCCCAGACAAACCAGCACCAACGCCGTCAGAGCCGCCCAGTCGAGGTGTTCGCTTTCCAGCAGTGCAACGGAAAGCAGGACGGCACATACCGGGATGAGAAAACGATAGGCGGCGATACTGGAAAGCCGGTTGTGCCGGATGAGCAGGTACCATAGGGAAAAAGCGGCGGCGGAAAGAAAACTCAGGTAAAGCAGCAAACCCAGTGACGGGCCGCTGAATGCGATCACCGAAGGGGGATCGAAAAACAGCCCCAGCAGGAACAGTGCCAGGGCGCCGATAACCAGCTGGTATGCGCACATGAGCGGCGGGTAAACACGCACGGAGACCTTTTTGACGACCACCATGGCCAGGGTGGAGGAAAGGGCCGCCAGCAGGATGAAGCCTTCGCCGGTCAAGGTCAGATGGAAATCCAACCCGTCCCCCTGCAGGTTGACCAGAAGGATGCCCAGAAAACCGAATATCAGCCCGGCACTTTTCCGCAGGGTGATTGGATCGTCCCTGAAAAACAGGTGAGAACACAACGCCAGAAAGAAGGAGCCGGCACTGATAATAATGGACGCCTTCACCCCCGTGGTGTTGGACAGTCCGATATAGAAAAAGGTGTACTGCAGGGTCGTCTGAAGAAGGCCGGTTACGGCCATGGCACCATAATCGCCCAGGCGGGGTAAAACGACGGACCGTCCCGAAACCCATACGCCGCCGAATATGATCAGTCCGGCCAGAAGAAAGCGATAGGCGGCAAAATAGAGTTTTCCACCGGTACTGCCCTGGATGGACAGCATGGCGATTCCGGTTTTGACCAGGGGAAAGGCGCTTCCCCACAAAAGGGCGCAGATCAGCGCCCAGAAAAAGACAGCCGGCGGCCAGGTGAACAGGTTATCGCGGTTGAGCATCGGAGTGGAATCTTTCCAAACCCTACCGCCAGCGAATGTTCTCAGGGCGGTACGCCAGAGAAACCGGCCAGCCCCGGTGCAGGGACATGGCTGCCAGTCGGGATTCGGCAACCCGCACCACCAGGATCAACGATCCGACCCGTACATCGGCCAGCAGATCCCCGCTCTGCTTTTCCAAAGAGAGCCGGTTCACGGTGCCTTTGAGAATCGCTGTTTGGCGGTTGTCAGCGGTTTCCCCCTCGCCGAGAATCCGGATGGCACCGGGATCGAGAAAGGCGGTGGCATCGGCGCTTGGCGGCACGGATACCCAAAGCCGTTGACCGTCATCCAGCCTTTTGCCGTAGGCGTCTTCATCCCCGCGGGTCCAGGGACCGAAAATCATGTTGCTCCTGCCGCTGCCCGCCGGCTTCCCCTTGAACAGGTGGATCACTTCGTCACAGACATCGTGAAGCCACTGGCGGTCGTGGCTGGCGATCACCAACGTGGTGCCCCATTCGCTGCGGGCCCGCAAAGAAGCGCTGCGGATCAGTTCGCTGGAAGCGGCATCCACACTGGCGGTAGGTTCGTCCAGCAAAAGCACCGCAGGCTTCAGCACCAGACGGGCCGCCAGGGCCACCCGCTGGGCCTCGCCGCCGGACAGTTCATCCCATTGCCGCGAGGAAAAAGTCTCGGGATCCAGCCCGACCTGGTTCAGGGCACCATGGACCGGCTGGCGCCAGTCCCCGGGTTCGCCGCGAACCTTCAACCCGTAAGCGATGTTTTTAAACACCGTCCGTTTCATCAGATAAGGTTCCTGGGTCAAAAGCGTCACCTGGGAACGGATGGCTTCGTCAAAAGGCAAGGCCGGCTTTCCCTTGAACAGGATTCGTCCTTCGGTGGGCTGGAAAATAAACGCCATGAGCTTCAGCAGCGTACTTTTCCCGCTGCCGTTGGGTCCCACCAGCCCCAGGATGGAAGAAGGCGCGACCGTCAGCCGGTCGACCTCCAGGACCGGCTGACGGTTGTACCGGTGGATCAGGTTTTCAATCCGGTAGATGGGATCGGGCACCGCGTGGGACTCCTTTCGATCGTCCGGTATGGATCGTTCAATCAAGCAGCTATCGAACCTGCATCAATGAACACCAGACCTCGAACCATAATTTTTGACGAACTCGTAAAAGCCGCATTTCCGACGGATTCGTAAAAAGGCCGAGATCAAGGCTTGCGAATCCTGAGGAATGAGGCTGTACTTGGCGTACGCCGCAGTGACGAAGGATGAGCGTAACGCCGATATCGGCCTTTTTACGAATCCGTCCTTCTACTTTTTTCTTAGAAACGACAGACAAACATTAACGGCAAATGCGATGCCGATGAGCACCAACCCCAGGGCGATACCGGTGGCAAACATGCCCTTGCCGGTTTCCAGGGCGATGGCCGTGGTGATGGTGCGGGTATGCCATTTGATGTTGCCGCCCACCATCATGGAAATGCCCACTTCGGTCATCACCCTGCCATAGGCGGCCAGCCCGGCGGCCAGCAGCCCGTAGCGAACTTCCCACAGGCTGCTGAGCAGCAATTGCCGCCGGCCGGCCCCCAGGGAGATCAGCAGGGTCCGCAGATGACGGTCCATGCTCTCCACGGCCGTCGCACTCAGGGCGATGACGATGGGTAGCGCCAGGACGGTCTGGCCGATGGCAATGCCGGGCAGGGTAAAAAGCAGCCCCATCTCTCCCAGCGGCCCCCGGTTGGAAATAAAGGCATAGACCACCAGGCCGATGAAAACGGTTGGCAGGGCCAGGGCCGTATCCACCAGCAGCCGGGCCTGGCGTTTGGCCGGAAAATTGAAATACCCCAGAACGAATCCCAGGGGAATGCCCAATATCAGGCTGGTCGCCATGGACCCGGTGGACGCCTTCAGCGTTGCGGCCACCGCAGACCAGGTCTGGCCGTCACCGCCAAAAAGCAGACGAATGGCTTCGACGAAGCCGGCAAGGATAAAGTCCATCTATTTTGCATTGGGAACGAACAGCGGCTTGCCCAGCAATTTGAAATCGCGGATTAGCTTTTGGGCCTGGGCGCCTGCCAGCCAGTCGGAAAAGGCCGTCGCCAGGTCATACTTGGCATCAGGGCAGCGCTTGGGGTTGACCGCCATGACGCTGTACTGGTTCAGCAGGATCGCGTCGCCTTCCACCAGAACCTTCAGCGGCGGGTTGCCTTTCAGCGTATCGGCATATTTGATGTAGGTGCCGCGGTCGGTCATGGTATAGCCCTTGCGCTCCGCGGCGATGTTGATGGTGGCCAGCATGCCCTGACCGGTCTGAACGTACCAGGTTTCCTTTTCCGGCACATCCCCGCCCGCAGCTGTCCACAGAGAAATCTCTTTTTTGTTGGTTCCCGAGTTGTCTCCGCGGCTGGCGAAAACCGCTTTTTTGGCGCGAATGGCGCCCAGCGCATCGACGACGCTCTTTCCCCGGATGCCGGCCGGATCGTCTGCCACGCCGATAATCACGAAATCGTTGTACATGATCTCCCGGCGGTCCACGCCGAAGCCCTGTTCCACGTACTTCTTTTCGGCCGCCGGAGCGTGCACCAGCAGGACGTCCACATCACAGTTCTCGCCCAGTTTGAGGGCCTTGCCGGTGCCCACCGAGGTCCACTTCAGCTCGATTCCCGTGGCTTTGGTGAAATGAGGCGCCAGATAATCCAATAGCCCGGTGTTGTCGGTGCTGGTGGTGGTGGCCATCATCAGCACCTTGTCGGCGGCCATTGCCGGCAGGGAGGTCAGAAGGATCAGTGCGCCAATCAAACAGGTTCTCGCCAATATTTTCCGTGTATTTTTCATACGACACCTCTCTGGCTGGAAGCCTTTCCGCAACAGGCTGCGGACAGGCTTCGCTATTCGGATTAAACAGCTTTTGATATGGCCCGTCGCCTGTGACGGGATATGTGGTGTAAGGTACGACGATTCGTTGGCGATCAGGGATACCGAAATTCAGCCTTGCTGCTCGGCCTCCTCGACCTCCAATTCATGGGGAAAAATCATTTTGCCGCTGATGGACACATCATAGCCTTGCAGTTCTTCCGCTGCCTGGATAAAGGCCTTTTCGTGCAGCAGGCCGAGAAAATACTGAACGCCCTGGTCGAAAAACCGTTCACGGGTCACCACCAGATCGTAGCGTTCCTGGCACAGGGGGAGAAAATCGAGGCCCAGCAGGGACGCTACCGGTCGGATCCCGGGGCCGGCATCGGCCCGGCCGGCCAGTATCTCCAGGCCGACATCCATGTGCCGGTTCACCTCGCTATCATAGCCGGTAATGCGTTCGCCGGCAACCCCTGCCCGCTTCAATTCGCGGTCGAAAAGCAGCCGGGTGCCGGTGGCCAGGGAGCGGTTGACGATCCGCACGCCCGGCTTGCCCAGATCTTTCACGCTTTTGATGTTGCCCGGATTGCCGGCCTGGAGCAGGATGCCCTGGTCCCGTTTGCAGAAATTCACCACCACGGGCATGGACTCGAATTGCCCCTGCAGGAAATCGAAATTATAATCACTGCCGTTTTCCTGAAGGAGGTGACTGGTGGCCATGTGGCACAGGCTTTTGCGCAAGGCATTGATGCCGCCCACGGAGCCCAGGTTGCCGAAGACGGCCAGATGACCGGAATAGCGGCCGTTGAAAATGGAAAGGGCCTTTTCCAGAAGGATATCGTTGCTTCCCGCGATCACGAGCAAGCCGTCGTAGGGGGGCAGTACTTTGTGCGTCTGGGGGTAATTGACCGTGTTGGATTCGACCCACTGCTCCACCAGATGCCGGGGGAAAATCCACTTCCCGGTCACTTTGGAGGCCGGCAAGCCCTTGTCGGAAATCAACGTGTACACCATTTTTTCGTTGATTCCCAAAAATTTGGCAACTTCCTTGGTTGAAAGCATCTGTGCCATGGCTTGTTCTTTTCTGTTCGGGGTTACGGCTAGGGCGAGAATCTCCCCATGGGATTTGTCAGTAAATAGGTATCGCCACTCCGTATGTCAACCCATTAACTGTTATTTTTACGAAAAAGAGAAAAATAACAAACCCATACCAACGAATTCCGACCATTCCGCCAATTTTTCCCTCTTTTCTCGAACAGAGCCGGCCATCGGCCCTTTTTATAGTTGACGGGCGAGGCATCGGCCAGTTAGATTGGGTGCGAGTCTCATTCCCCGGAGAAAACCGCCATGCTCAGCGAAAAGCAGAAACTGGACTCCCTGATGGTGCTGGGAATCGAGCTGAACCGGATCCTTGACTTGGACATCCTCCTGGAACGGGTGCTGACGAGGGCGCGCCAGTTTGTCAACGCCGATGCCGGTTCGATTTACATCCGGGAAGGCAATCGGCTCAATGTTGCCCATTCCCAGAATGCCACGCTGCAAAAGCAGCTTCCGGATGGAGAAAAGTTGATCTTTTCCACGTTCTCCATTCCCATCGACGAGATGAGCATCGCCGGCTTTGCCGCAGCCACGGCAAAGGTGTTGAACATACCGGACGTTTACAAACTGCCTCCCACCAAGAGCTACCATTTCAACAAAAAATACGATGAAGCGTCGGGATACGTAACCCGCTCCATGCTCACCATTCCGCTGATGAGCAGCAAAAAAGATGTCCTGGGAATTCTACAGATCATTAATGCCAAAGATCAGGAAAATCGCGTTCAGCCATTCAACCGCATCGACGAAAAAGTGATGCTCCATTTCGCCGGGATCGCCACCGTAGCTTTGGAGCGCGCCCAGATGACCCGTGCGATGATCCTGCGGATGATCCGCATGGCCGAGATGCGCGATCCCCAGGAAACCGGGGCCCACGTCAACCGCGTGGCAGGCTTCTCCCTGGAGATTTATGAACAGTGGGCCAAACGCCGCAAAATCGACCGCAAGGAGATCGACAAAGCCAGAGATATCCTGCACATGGGGGCCATGCTCCACGACGTGGGCAAAGTGGCCATATCGGATACGATCCTGAAAAAACCCTCGCCGCTGAACTTTGAGGAATACGAAATCATGAAGCACCATACCGTCCACGGTGCGCGCCTCTTTTCCAACCTGCAATCGGACTACGACGAAGCGGCCGCCATCATCGCCCTGAACCACCATGAAAAATGGGACGGAAGCGGATACCCCGGCCATGTGGATCCCCTCTCCGGCAAGGCCCTGCCCGGCTATGAAAGCAGGAACAACGGCCCGTTGCCCGGCAAAAAAGGAGAAGAGATCCCCCTTTTCGGGCGCATCGTGGCCATTGCCGACGTCTATGACGCCCTCAGTTCCAAACGCAGCTACAAGGAACCGTGGGACGAATCCCGCTGCATCGAAAGGCTAGGACGGGAAGCCGGCAGCCATTTCGATCCCGAACTGGTGGAGATTTTTATCAACCAGATTGCTTTTATCCGCGCCATCCAGGCCAGGTTCAAGGAAAACGAACTCCATCCGGCAAGCAACAATGCATGAAGCACCATGATCAACCGACTCATCGCCAATACCATCCCCCTGCTGCCCGAACGATTCGTATGGCTGTTTTCCCGATCCTATATCGCCGGCGAGGATGTCGATGCCGCCATGGCAGCCTGCCGAGCCCTGAACACCGATGGCATCAAAACCACCATTGATATCCTGGGCGAATTTATCCGGAGTCTTGATGAAGCCCGCAGAAACAGGGACGAATATCTGGCCCTGATCGAAACGGCTCAAAGCGCCGGCATCGACGGCAACTACTCCGTAAAGCCCACCATGTTCGGCCTGCTGATCGATACCGAAGTCTGCTATGCTCACATCCGGGACATCGTGGCCAAAGCGGCCGATTACGACAATTTTATCCGCATTGACATGGAAGACTCCGGATGCGTCGATCCGGAAATCGACCTGTTCCGCCGTTTGAAAGCCGAGTTTCCGAAAAACGTGGGGCTGGTGCTCCAAGCCTACCTGCGCCGCACGAAAAGCGACCTGGACAACCTCATGGATCTGCACAACCCGGACGTCCCGCTCAATTTCCGCCTCTGCAAGGGCATTTATGCAGAACCGCGGCGCATCGCCTTTCAGCGGCACGAGAAAATCAATTTCCATTTTCTCGAGGACCTGGAGTTGATTCTACAAAAAGGCATTTATCCGGGAATTGCCACCCATGATCGGGCTTTGGTGGACGGCGCCCTGAAGCTCATCGAGCGCTACCAGGTGCCCCGGGACCGCTATGAATTTCAGATGCTTTACGGGGTCACGCCGGAACTGCGGCGCAGCATCGTCGATGCCGGCCATACCATGCGGGTCTATGTGCCTTACGGACGCCACTGGTTCGGCTACTCCACCCGACGCTTAAAGGAAAACCCGAAACTTGTCAGCAGTATCGTCAAATCTCTCTTGTTGAATCGGTAGTCCGGCCGTTTCCAACTAACCGGCGATTTTCGAAAACCGGCGCAATCAAGAATAAACTATTGGAATAGAGAAATGAAAGCGACCAAGCGCATAGCCCTGGTAGCGCACGACGAGCGCAAGCAGGACCTGTTGATGTGGGTTCGCCAGAATAAGGATACACTGGCCAAACATGAGCTGTTTGCCACCGGCACGACCGGCAAACTGCTTGCCGACCAGTGCGGGCTGGCCATCACCCGTATGAAAAGCGGTCCTTTGGGCGGCGATCAGATGCTCGGGGCCATGATCGCCAAAGGGGAACTGGATCTTCTGATCTTTTTCTGGGACCCCATGTCGGCCCAGCCCCACGACGTGGATGTCAAGGCCCTGCTGCGCATGTCGGTACTTTACAACATTCCGACCGCCTGCAATCGGGCCACGGCCGACTTTTTTATCACCAGCCCCTGGTTCAACACCGATTACGAACCGGTGGTCAAGGATTACAGCGGTTATATCCGCCGTCCGTTGGGGTGAAATAGATTGTAGGTCCCAAAATAGTGTGCACCACCCTCTGAGCTATGGAGCTGCCATTTTACTGCATCGTCCGAATACCTGCAGACAGACAATTTGCCAGGTATTTCCTCCCAAATTTTCAATCGGGAATTCTTCGGGTTTTCTTCTTGTAAAAATTTCATAAGATCGAACCAGGTTCCGACACTTTATCTGTTTTTCATGCACCGCTTGACACCAAGCCACAAAAAATGACACGAAAACGAACCTGATTTTTTCGCAGTTTTTTGGGAAAACCGGAAAGAAAGGCCGTTAAATAGTGGAAAATGCGATATTGGAAGTCTTCTCCGACTACATCTGACCCTGGTGCTACTTCAGTACCGGGCGTATTGAACAACTCGAAACGAACTTTGACATCACTGTCACCTGGACGGCGTTTCCCCTGCATCCCGAAACGCCGCAGGAAGGCCGGTCCCTGCAGGATCTTTTCGCCGGGCAGCCGGTGGACATTCCCGCCATACTGGCCCGCCTGAAGCGGGTGGCCGGGGAACTGAACCTGCCCTTCGGCGACCGGCAGATGACCTATAACAGCCGGCTGGCCCAGGAACTGGGCAAGTGGGCCGAGGACCAGGGGCGGGGCGATGCGTTTCACATGGCGGTATTTCTGGCCTATTTTCATCGCGGCGAGAATATCGCCCTGCCGGAGATATTGCTCCGGATATGCAAGGACGTCGGCCTGGACATCGAAGCGGCCCGAAAAGTCCTGGATCAGCGCACCTATAGTGAGGCGGTGGACCGGGACTGGCAGCGCTGCCGCGATGTCGAAATCACCGTCGTGCCGACCTTCATGGTTGGCGACCGGCGCCTGGTGGGCGCCCTGTCTTATAAGGCACTGAAATCCATGCTCACGTCGGCCGGCGTTGCCAGAAGGTCATCCAGCAACAACGAATCGAGGTGAAATGAAAATGAATACATGTTGCCGAATGAAAGCGATCCTGCTGACGGCCATCATCCTGGCGGCGATGCCCATATCGACAGCTTGGGCGAACCTGACCGGACGATGGTCCTGCAACGACGGGGGAACCTACTACCTGCGCCAGATCGGCAAAGAGCTTCACTGGTACGGCGAATCCGGTTTCAGCGGGCAGCCGGCATGGGCCAACGTGTTCAGCGGCAGCATCCGTGACGGCCGCATCACCGGCAAGTGGGCCGACGTTCCCAAGGGACGCGCATCCGGCGCCGGAGAACTGGTTTTGGAAATCAAAAATCAGGGCAACGTCCTCCGATGTGTGGAAAAAACCGGCGGCTTCAAAGGCTCCCGATGGGTTCGGAAGAAATCCGCTGCCACCGCCTCAAGGACCCCGCCGCAGGCAAAGCCGGAGCGGGGAGAGGATTGCATCGCCTTCAATTCTTCGACGGTCGGAATTCAGCAGATTGACGGAAGGTGGAAAGTTGTCGACGGCAGCCACTGGCTCTTCGATTTCGGGTCCGACCGGGTCTCCGCCCAAAAGGCATTGCAGGTCATCACCCATTACCGGATGAACCGCTCCTGCTTTGTCGGCCGCCCGGACCCATCGTTTGCCTATCTGCTGGCCAAAGGCGGGGTCCCGGAAGGACCGATGGCCGGAGAGGATTGCGTGGCCTTCGATCCGGCAAGAATCAGGGTCAGCAAAATCAAGGATCGCTGGAAGATCGTCGACGGCAGCCACTGGCTCTTCGATTTCGGCGGCAATGAAACCGAAGCACGGGAAGCCCTGGCCATCATCAAACGCTACGGATTCACGCAGTCCTGTTTTGTGGGGCGGCCCAAGGCGGATTTCAGCTACCTGCGCCGCTAATCGGTGTCAGCCTTAAAAAGCTTTTTCAGGCCACCCATGGCCACACACCTGAAAGGAAGCCGCTCCGACGAAAAACTGCGCCTGAGCAGATATTACTTCCTTAGAAGCGATATATCGTCGATTGCCCGGTTGACGACGGCTGAAGAAAACCCCCGCCCGGTCAAAAACCGGTAGGCGATCTGCCGGCGCTTCCAGGGATCGCTCTCCCGACCCAGCCGGGAGGCTTTCTTTTCCAATGCCTTTTTGGCGGCGCGCACCTGGTTGTCCTCACTCTCACCGGCGGCCATGACCCGTTCGACCAGCGTTTCCTCCAGGCCTTTTTGACCCAATACCTGGCGAATCCGCAAGGGACCGTATCCCCGTGCGACCAGATGACCCGCCATCATCCTGGCGGTGCGGGCATCGTCCAGATACCCCAGTTCCCGGCAGCGTTCAAGCGCACCATCGACAGCCTTACGGCCATACCCCTTCCGGCGAAGCTTCTGCGCCAGTTCGTTCGTGGTATGGTCCCGACGGGCGAGAATGCGAAAGGCGCTTTGCAGGGCTTCGGATTGCGTTGGGCCTGTCAAAACAGCCTTTCGAGATCGGTCATCACCGTTCATTATCACTATACTTTTTGTTTTGGCACAATCTCTTGACGGATGCCGAGAAATGGCATAGCCAACGGTAGTGCCCACCCAGAAATGGCCAATTCGCCCGATATCTTTGTTGCGCGAAAAATTTTATCCTCGAAATATCAACCATATAACTGCGGTAAAATTTTTCGTGCGCCTCGATCTCAACCCAATTTGCCTATTTCTGGACGGGCACTAGTTAAAACCGGCAGATAGGAGACCCCATGACCCAACGCTTCATCATGACTGCTTTTGGCAAGGACCGACCCGGCATTGCCGCCGATGTCACCGAAATTCTATTTGAGCATGGCTGCAAGTTGGAAGACACCTCCATGACCTTGCTGGCCGGAGAATTCACCCTGATCCTTCTGTTTACCGCCGGATCGGCAGACGTTGCCGCCCCCCTTTCCAAAGCCTGTCGCCGCCTGGAACTGGAAAAAAACATTTCCGCCTTCCTGCGGCCCCTGGAGCCCCAGGAAGCGAAACCTACCAATGGATTTTTCACCCGGTCCCTGCACGTGGAAGGGTTGGATCACTCGGGGATCGTCTATAAAATCAGCCGGTTCCTATCACTCAAGGGAGTCAACATCGTAGACCTCAGGTCCAGCGTCAAACCCTCTCCGGAGAGCGGCACCGCCATGTATGTGATGGATATACGGGTTCAGATTCCCGAAGGCACCGCCATTGCACTTTTGGAGGAAGGCCTGTCCGAAGTAGCCGACGATTTGAATGTCGATATTGCTCTTTCCGCCAACTGACACTTTTTGGAAAAAGCATGCGGAAGAATCGGTCTCCGGATCGGGTGAATCAGGATTGCAGCAGGCTCCGACCGGTCATCTGCTCCGGTTGATCCAGGCCCATGATCTCCAGCAGCGTGGGCGCGATATCGCCCAGGCGCCCTTCCCGCAGGCGGGTCTCTTTGCGGCTGTCATCCACCAGCAGCAGGCGAACCGGGTTGGTGGTGTGGGCCGTGTACGGCTTGCCGTCCGGACCGGCCATTTTTTCGGAATTGCCGTGATCGGCGGTGACCAGGGCCGCGCCGCCTTGGGAAAGAAGATTTTCCAGCACCCGCTCCAGGCAGCGGTCCACCGTTTCGCAGGCATTGATGGCCGCCTCCAGGACCCCCGTATGCCCCACCATGTCCATGTTGGCGAAATTGAGTACGATCAAATCGTATTGGTTTGAATCCAGCCGGGCAACCACCTCGTCGGCCACCTGGTGAGCGCTCATTTCCGGCTTGAGATCGTAGGTGGCCACCTCCCGGGGAGAAGGGATCAGGCAGCGGTCCTCGTTCTCGAAGGGCGTTTCTTCTCCGCCGTTGAAAAAGTAGGTCACGTGGGCGTATTTCTCGGTTTCGGCGATGCGCAACTGCCTTAATCCGTTTCGGCTGACCACTTCGCCCAGAATCATCTCCAGATGAACCGGACCGAAGGCCATGGGAAGATCGAAGGTTTCGTCGTACAAGGTCATGGTGGTGTAGCCGGCAAGATCCGGCGCGACCTGCCGAGCGAACCCGTCGAACCCTTTCTCGGTAAACGCCCGGGTGATTTCCCGGGCACGGTCGGCCCTGAAATTGAAGAAAACCACCCCGTCTCCGTCCCTGACGGTCCCCACCGGCCGGCCGGCGTCGTCCACCACGGCCAGGGGCTGAACGAATTCGTCGGTCTCCTTGCGGCTGTATGCACCTTTAACGGCGGCAACCGGATCGGATACCGGCTGCCCATCCCCAGAAGTATACAACCGGTAGGCCTTTTCCACCCGCTCCCAGCGTTTGTCGCGGTCCATGGCAAAAAAACGGCCGCAGACCGTGGCGATCGCACCGGTACCGATGGCCTGGATCCGGTCCTGGAGCTGCGCCAGATAGCCTGCCCCGCTGTCCGGCGGGGTATCCCGGCCGTCGAGAATGGCGTGGACGAAAACGTTGGACAATCCTTTTTTTTTAGCCATCTTAAGAAGAGCGAACAGGTGGGTGAGTTGGCTGTGGACGCCGCCATCGGAAACCAGCCCCATGAAATGCAGGGCCCCGCCGCGGGCTGCCACGGCCTCCATGGCTGCAGCGAGTTGGACGTTTTCGAAAAACGAGCCGTCTTCGATGGCCTTATCGATGCGCATCAGGTCCTGATAGACCACCCGTCCGGCCCCGAGGTTCATGTGCCCGACCTCGCTGTTGCCCATGATGCCGGCCGGCAGCCCCACATCCTGGCCCGAGCAGCGGAGCCGAGTGGAAGGATAGGTGGATACAAGCCGGTCCAGGCAGGGAGTGTCGGCAGCCAGCACGGCGTTGGTGGGCTCATTTTCACCAATGCCCCAGCCGTCCAGAATGATCAGCATATGCGTTTTTTTATTCGCCATTTTTGCTCCGTTTTTTTTGAAGAATCCAGAAGTAAAAAGTCAGGATTCAGGATGGGCTGGTGTCTCTCTGCTCAACCGATTGGCTTCTTCTGGATTCCGACTCCTGACTTCTGGATTCTTTTTATCCCAAACCTCTCGCAGCAACTACTCGATATAGATCGACTCGTCCACTTCACCCGCCATCCCGTCGTCAGTATCATCCACCGCCTGCTGCATGCTTTCCGTCCGGATCCGCCGGGCATCGGACCACAGATCTTCCAGATTGTAGAAGCTGCGGGTGCTTTCGTAAAACACATGAATCACCACATGGCCGTAATCCATGAGCACCCATTGGCCTTCTTTGGCGCCATCGATGCTCAGGGGCTTGATGCCCTGCTTCCTCAGGCTCCGCCGGATGTGGTCGGCAATGGCGCTCACCTGACGGTTGGAGGTTCCATGGCAGATGAGAAACGCATCCGCCAGGCTTGTCAGACGGCTTACATCCAACAGAACCGGATCCCTGGCTTTTTTTCCCAGCGCCGCCTTGACGTATACGTCCAGTTCCGCATCGTTTGTCGGGGTCATCGATACAATTCCTTTTCTTCAATATAGGCCTTCACGGCTGGAGGCACAAGGCCGGCAATGGGTTTTCCCGTCTTGATCCGCCGTCGCACCTGGCTGGATGAAACGGCTACCGGAAGGGTTTGCAGCAGGTGGATGCAGGCCTCATGGGGATTTTGCCAGCAGCCATTTTTTTCATTATAGGTATAATCGCCGGACAATCGTGTCCGGATGCTCTCGTCCATTATCGACCGGTCGGTATCGGCGTCGCTTTCCCCGTCCAACCGACGGGTCACCACCACGGGTTGCACCCACTCCAGCAGTTCAAGCCATCGTCTCCAGGTGTGAATTTCCAGAAAAGCGTCCATTCCCATCACCAGGAACAGGGTGGCGCCGGGTACGACCGTATCTGCAAAATGGGTGACCGTATCGATGGTATAAGAGGGTCCGCTGCGGCGAATTTCAACCTCGGAAATATAATATCGGGAATCGGCGGGCAAAGCCAGCCGGACCATGTGTACCCGATCCGCCGCCGGGGCCAGGTAGTCCGGGGATTTGTGTGGTGGCTCGCGGCAGGGAATAATGTAGAGGCGATCCAGAGAAAACCGTTCGAGCACCTGTTCGGCCGCCATCAGGTGTCCCTTGTGTATGGGATTGAACGTTCCGCCGAAAAGTCCTGCACGCATGAGGTTATTCTCGGATTTGTCCTTCGCCGCTTACCACAAACTTCTTCGTGGTCAACTCCTCCAGCCCCATGGGTCCGAAGGCGTGCAGCTTGGAAGTGCTGATGCCCATTTCCGCGCCCAGGCCCAACTGCCCGCCGTCATTGAAACGGGTGGAAGCATTGACCAGCACCACCGAAGCATCCACTTCACGCTGAAAACGCTGGGCGCGTCCAAAATGGCTGGTTACGATGGCTTCCGTATGGCTCGAACCGTATTGACCGATGTGGTCCATGGCGGCGTCCATGTCCGCGACCACCTTGACCGCCAGGGTCAGGTTCAAATACTCCGCCGGCCAGTCCGCTTCGACGGCCGGCGTGGCCTCGGGCAAAATGGCACAGGTGTCCGGGCAGCCGCGCAGTTCGACGCCGGCCTCTGCGAATCGCCGGGCCATGGCGGGCAAAAAATCCCCGGCCACCTGACGATTAACCAGCAGGGTTTCCATGGCATTGCACACGCCCGGTCGCTGGACCTTGGCGTTGAAGGCGATATCCATGGCCATCTCCAGGTCGGCCGATTCGTCCACAAACACGTGGCAGACCCCTTTGTAATGCTTGAGCACAGGAATCTTGGAATGTTCCACCACAAACCGGATCAATCCCTCACCGCCCCGCGGGATGATCAGGTCGACGAACTCTTCCTGGGCCAGCAGGGCATTCACGGCCGCACGGTCCTCGGTGGGCACCACCTGGGCTGCCTGGGGCGGCAGGCCGGTCGATTCCAGGGCCTGGGCGATGATTCGGGCCATGGCCTGGTTGGAAGCGATCGCTTCGGAACCGCCCCGCAGGATCACGGCATTGCCGGACTTCAGGCAGAGGCCCGCCGCGTCGATGGTGACATTGGGCCGCGATTCGTAAATGATGCCGATGACGCCCAGCGGAATCCGCATACGGGCCACGCGCAGCCCGTTGGGACGCATCCGCGTCGGTCCCATGGTACCCACCGGATCATCATACCCCGCCACTTCGCGCAGCCCGCCGGCCATGGAGGCAATGGTTTTCTCATCCACCCGGAGCCGGTCCACCGTGGCCGCGGAAAGCCCGGCCGCCTCGGCCCGTTCCAGATCCTTGCGGTTCTCGCGGAAAATGGTATCCGCCTGTTGTTCCAGCAGGTCGGCCATGGTCAGGAGGGCTTGGTTCTTGCGCGTCGTGTCGCACCGCCCCAGGACGGAAGCGGCTTTTTTAGCGTCCCGGGCCATTTGCACGATGGTCTGCTCGATGGTCATGATTCCCTCCTCAGCATTGCGCTTTTTCACCGGTGATCACCAGGTTGTCCCGATGAATCACCTCATCGTAGGTTTTCTGCCCCAAACGATCTTTGATCTGACTGCTCTTGATTCCCATGATGGCGCGGATATCCCTGGCGTTGTAGTTCACCAGCCCGTTGCCGATCGGCTGCCCCTGGTCGTCCACCACGCTCACGGCAGCGCCGACCGGAAACTGCCCCTGCACGTCGACGATACCGCTGGGCAGCAGGCTCTTGCCGTTGCGCAAAAGGGCCCTGGCGGCACCGGCATCCACCCGCAGACACCCCTGGGGATTGACGGTGTATCCGATCCAGCATTTTTTGCGGTTCAGTTTGCGCTCCCGAGGGGCAAAAAAGGTACCCTGGGACTCGCCGGCAGCCAAACGAATGAGAATGTCCGGCCGGTAGCCCTGGGCGATCACCATGGGAATCCCCGAGGCGGTGACTTTGCGGGCCGCCTTGATCTTGCTGAGCATACCTCCGGTTCCCAAGGCGCCGGGGATGTCGCCGGCGAACTTCTCGATGTCCCGGCTGTAAGTGGCCACCCGGGGGATCAGGCGGGCGTCGGAATGAACCCGGGGGTCCTTGTCGTACAAGCCGTCGATGTCGGTCAGGTTGAAAAAAATGTCGGCATCCAGCAAAAGCGCAATCATGGCGGCCAGGTTGTCGTTGTCGCCCAGCTTGATCTCCTCGACCATGACAGTGTCGTTTTCGTTGATAATGGGCACGACCTGCCATTCCAGCAGGGTGTTCATGGTATTGCGGGCATTGAGGTAGCGTTTGCGGCTGGCCAGATCCTCGCTGGTGAGCAGGATCTGGGCGACCTTGTATCCGAAACGCTCGAAGGCCTTTTCCCACTCCCGGATGAGGTCGGCCTGCCCGATGGCGGAAATGGCCTGGCGTTTGGGAATGGCGTCGGGCCGCCTGGAAAAGGCCATTTTCTTCATCCCCGAAGCCATGGCCCCGGAAGAAACCAGGATAATCTGGATGTCCTGATCCAGCAGACGACAGATCTGACTGCTGATGGATTGGATGGCGTTGATGTTCAGGCCGGCCTCGGCCGTCAGCACATTGCTGCCGACCTTCACCACCGCCCTTCGAATGGCGTCAGCCTTGGGTTTCGGATTCGCTTTCATCGAGTTCGTCCAAATGGTTGCAAAGCACGGCAATCAGGCGTTCGAGACCCTGACCGGTAGCGGCAGAGATCTCCAGCAATTCTCCTTTGCCGTAAGCCTCTTTGAAAAGTGCGGCGGCATCCTCGGCCCAGGTCACATCCATTTTGTTGAGCACCACAATCTGGGGCTTTTGGGCAAGGGCCTGGCTGTACTGCTCCAGTTCCTGGTTGACGGTGGTATAGTCCCGGAGCGGGTTGTCCGGATCGATGGCGGCCACGTCCACCAGGTGCAGCAGGATACGGGTGCGCTCTACATGGCGCAGAAAACGGATCCCCAGCCCCGTGCCGGTATGAGCGCCCTCGATCAACCCGGGGATGTCGGCCACGATGAACGGCTCCCGCCGGTTGGTCTTGACCACGCCCAGGTTCGGCGTCAGGGTGGTAAACGGGTAGTCCGCGACCTTGGGCCGGGCCGAAGAAATACTGGAAACCAGGGTCGATTTGCCGGCGTTGGGCAACCCGACGATCCCCACTTCGGCCAGCAGTTTCAATTCCAGGCGCAGGTCCAGGGTCTGGCCCGGTTCTCCTGGCTGGGCAAAACGGGGTGTCCGGTTGGTGGCGGATTTGAACCGGGCGTTTCCCAAACCGCCGCGGCCGCCTTTTGCAACGACAAAGACCTCGTCGGGTTCGACGAGGTCTTTTAAAATCTCTCCGGTTTCGGCATCGATCACCAGGGTCCCGGTGGGCAGTTCGATGATCAGATCGTCGCCGCTTCTGCCGGCCCGATTGTTCCCCTCACCGCCGGCACCGTTTTTGGCCTTGTACAGTCGGTTGAATTGGAGGTGGTACAGGGTGCGCTTTTTGGTGGTCGCTTTGAAAACAACGTCTCCACCGCGCCCCCCGTCACCGCCGTCCGGACCTCCCTTGGGGATGTATTTCTCGCGCCGGAGGCTTACGCATCCGGCACCACCGTGGCCCGACTGAACGGTGATGCGTACGTCATCGATGAATTTCACGCGGCATAAACACTGACCTGTTTCCGATCCCGGCCTTTGCGCTCATAGGTGACGACGCCGTCGATCAGGGCAAACAGGGTGAAATCTTTTCCCATCCCCACATTGACGCCCGGATGGATTCTGGTTCCCACCTGGCGGACCAGAATATTGCCGGCCAGGACCTCCTGACCGCCGTAACGTTTGATTCCCCGGCGCTGGGCGTTGCTGTCGCGACCGTTTTTGGAACTTCCGGCTGCTTTTTTATGTGCCATGGTATTCTCCTCACGAACAAAAGGGTGCGGAACCCTTCAAATGGTTTGGCTAAAAATCAGGCTTCGATACGATCGATGCGGACCGCCGTAAAGGGCTGACGATGACCCTGTTTGCGGCGATACCGTTTTCTGCGTTTGTATTTGAAAACAATAATTTTTTTGCTTTTGCCCTGGGCCACGATCTGGCCGTGGACCGTTACGCCGTCTACGGCGGGCTGACCGATCTTGACATTCTCGCCGTCGGAAAATACAAGGACATTGTCGAAAGCGATCTCGGAGCCGATGTCACCGGCAAGCTTTTCCACCCTGAGGATGTCGCCTTCCGCAACCTTATATTGTTTACCGCCTGTGGCAACCACTGCGTACATGTTTCTGCCCTCCTGTGATAACCGAATATTTCTCTCTGATTTTAAAAAATAAGAAATATTAAACTTTCCCGCGGCATTGTCAAGCAAAAACTGCCCTGCCGGCAGGGCGTTGAAAAGCGATGGACAAGCGGTCCCCAATCCTTATAGTAACTGCACAGAAAAACAGCGTTTCAGGTAACTTGGGAAGGGAAAAGCCGTGGACAGCCGACAACGAGACATCGCCGTCATCAGCAACGGACGCGCAAGTGCCGCGGCCATGGATCTGATCGCGGAAGAACCGCTCTCCATCAGGGTCCAAGGCAACCCTTATGCCGTAACGATGCGCACGCCGGGCGACGAAAAAGCCCACGTGGCCGGCTTTTGCCTGGCAGAAGGCATCGTGGACACACCGGACGATATCACCGGGCTGGCGTTTTGCGACGGTGAGGACACCAATGTGGTGACCGTCACCCTGACCGCCACCCGGCAGGAGCAGGTCGCCGACCATCTCGACCGGCGGACCTATATCAGCCAGACTTCCTGCGGCATCTGCGGCAAGACCATTGTCGAGGACCTGGTCCAGTCCCTTTCCCCTGTTGCCGACGGACCGCCCCTGGACGGAAAACGCGCACTGGAATGTCTGCTGCGGCTGAGCGACCACCAGCCCCTGCGGGCAAAAACCCGCGCCGCCCACGGTGCCGCCATCTATGACCTGGATTTTGCGCTGCTATCCGCCGCCGAAGACGTGGGCCGGCACAACGCCCTGGACAAGGCCGTCGGCCGCCTTTTTCTGGATGATCGACTGGATCGGGCGCAACTGCTGACCCTCTCTTCGCGCATCAGCTACGAGCTGGTCCAAAAGGCCGCCCGGGCCCGGATTCCCGTCGTTCTGGCCATTTCCCGCCCCACGGCACTGGCCGTCCAACTGGCCGAGGCCCTGAATATGACCCTGGCGTCGCTGGGAAAGGACGACAGCCTTATGGCCTACTGCACCCCCCAGCGGCTGGCATGGCCGGATTGAAGCCGGCGGTAGCGGTATGCCAATGAACACCGAGCTTGCCTCGCGACTCAATCGCCCCCTGACCATCGGTCGAGCCACCATCGGCAACCGGCTGGCCCTGGCGCCCATGACCTTTCTGGGCCATATCGCGTTTCGGGAACTATTGGCCGATTTCGGCGGCTACGGACTGCTCTTTTCCGAAATGTGCAGCGCCCGGCGCATTCCCCAGGAGATCGGCGGACATTCGGCCTATTTCTGCTGGCGTGAGGCGGAGCGGGAACATCTGGTGATGCAGATCTATGGGGACGATCCGGCCGCCATGGCGAAAGCGGCCCGGATCATCGAGGATTGCGGACTGTTCGGGGTTGATCTGAATTTCGGATGTTCGATGGCCACCATCTGCAAGCAGCAGTGCGGTGCGGCCCTGCTGAAAACCCCGGACCGGGCGGCCCGCATCGTGGAGGCGGTGCGCAAGGCCGTGGGCCTGCCCCTGTTCGTCAAATTCCGCACGGGCTGGACGGATGATCCCGCCATTCCCGTGGACCTGGCCCGGCGCTTTGCCGGCGCCGGTGCCGATGCCCTGACCTTCCACCCCCGGGTGGCGCCGGATCGCCGCTCCCGGCCGCCCCGGTGGGACTATATCCGGCAGGTCAAGGAGGCGGTCGCCATTCCGGTGTTCGGCAACGGCGACGTCTTCGACGGGGCGGACTGCCTGCGCATGCTGGAAACCACCGGCTGCGACGGCGTGGCCATCGGCAGAATGGCTATTGCCCGTCCCTGGCTCATGGCCCAGATGAACGGGCTGTATTCGCCGAATCACGAGGTTTTCGGGCAGGTGGCCCTGAGGCTGTTGAACCTGATGGAACGCCATTTTGACGCCAACCGGGCGCTAAGGCGCTACAAAAAATTTGCCCAGTATTTCAGTGCCAACTTCAAATTCGGCCACAGCTTTTTCAAACGCGTGGGCAATGCACCGGATCTGGAATCCATGCGAGTGCAGTTGGAAGACTTTTTCGATCAAGACCCGGAAACCGTCTCCCGGCCCAACATGAATTTTTTCCAGTAGTACATCGTTGCCAACTGGGCGCATCGCCGCTATGAAGCGAAATCGTGCCCGTTCAGAAATAGGTTGAATAGACCAGTTTGGCAACAGTAGCGGCCACCACAACCAGAAAAAAAACCCGCACGAAGCCGGTTCCCCTCCGGATTACCAGACGGGAACCCGCAAAAGCCCCCAGCATCTGACCGGCCCCCATCAGCAGCCCTGCGGAAACGAGAACATTCCCGCCGACGAAAAAAGCCGCCAGGGCCACGACGTTGCTGGTAAAATTGAAAACCTTGGTATGAGCGGTGGCCTTTTTCAGGTTCAACCCCAGCAGCACGACCAGGGCAATGGTCCAGAAAGAGCCGGTTCCCGGACCGAAAAAACCATCGTAAAACCCCAGGGCCATGCCGGAACAGCCGAAAAAAACCGGCGCGGCCATGACGGGGCGGCGATCCAGTTTTCCCAAATCCGGGGAGAACAGCGTGTAGAAAAATACGCCTATCAGAAGAAAAAGGATGATGCTTCTTAGAAAGTCCGGGGAAAGCACCTGCACGGTCACGGTGCCGGTCAGGGCGCCCAGGGCCGTGAAAAAAACGCCCATGGGAATCTCGCGGAGATCGACGAGGCCTTTGCGGCTGTAATTCAACGCGGCGGTCAGACTTCCGCAGGTGCCCTGAAGCTTGTTGGTTCCCAGGGCTAAATGGGGCGGCATGCCGGTTGCCAGCAGCGCCGGCAGGGATATGATTCCGCCGCCACCGGCAATGGAATCCACGAATCCAGCCAATAAACCGGCCAGCCAGAGCCATAAAAAGGCGGAAATCGGTAAAGTGTCCATTGTCGAAGCCCCGGAAAACTGTATAATTGGTTGAAGTCACCGAAAATAT
Source organism: uncultured Desulfosarcina sp. (assembly GCF_963668215.1). Taxonomy (NCBI): domain Bacteria; kingdom Pseudomonadati; phylum Thermodesulfobacteriota; class Desulfobacteria; order Desulfobacterales; family Desulfosarcinaceae; genus Desulfosarcina; species uncultured Desulfosarcina sp. The sequence goes on along the minus strand of NZ_OY764190.1, from coordinate 2,865,080 downwards.
CGGAGACTTTAGAAGGGGGAGTTACATACCCGAAAAAACAATGCAGGGTCAATGAAATTAAAGGCAGGCGCTTGCTTTCAAACGTAGATGTTCACCAGTTGGCCGACCTGGGACTCGCCGACAAGGGAACCATCACGGCCATAGGAGATATCGGCCGCACGGGATGGAGCGGCTCGCAATTGCACCCTATCTTGCCGTGGGGGGCCGGGGGTGTCTTTGTTTTTGTAAAAAGCGCCGGTATCGGTTCGGACCGGTGGAAAAAAAGGCAACGGTACCAGCGCAGCGGATTCAGCCATAGTCGTGCTTTCAGCGCATTGGAGTCAAATATCGCAAGAGGTTATGCAACAACTGTACACGATGGCCAAGTCATGAGATAAAGGTTCTATCTATACGCTATATCCTGGCAAGGATATACCAGTTGTGGCGATAAATCAACTATAGCACAATATGTGGTACCAACTGGCGTCGTGTGCATAACCAGACAGAAGATATTTTAACGCTGGGGGTCAATTTCGCTGGAAAATATTGCCCCTTTGCCAGACCGAATGCAGTCAAAATTGCCGATCCCGGCCTCTCCGCGACGGTCGACATCGCCGTTGTCCTCTTTTTTCTTGCGGACCGCAAATCGATGTGCCGGGTTGAACTCATAACCGAAACAAGGTAGATGAAAACGAAAAAATCCGAATGGAGATCTAACCGAGGGAAAAACCATGCTGTCATTGGATCAACTGCTGAAAGAAAGCGAACGGATCGATCCCGTTCCCCAGGTGGTTCATGAACTGATGGGGCTGGTGGAGGATCCCGAGGTCCCCGTCTCCGAGATCACCAACCTGATTACCTACGAGCCCGTGGTCACGGCCAACCTGTTGAAGATGGCCAATTCGGCAGCCTTCGGGTTGAAACAAAAAGTGAATTCGGTTCACGATGCCGTGGTACGGCTGGGACTGAAGCAGGTCGTTAAAATCGTGTTGATGGCCAGCGTTACCAAGCCGATGAAATCCGCCCACCAGGGGTACGGACTCGAGGAGGGCCGGTTGTGGAAACAGTCCGTCTCCTGCGCCCTGGTCGCCAGCGCCATCGCCGAAAAAAGGGAAGCATCGGAAAAAGACCTTGTTTTTACCGCGGCGCTGCTCAAGGACATCGGTGTCATCGTTCTGGACCGCTACATGGCGACGGCCATCGGCAGGGTCCGCGAGGTCATCGAGACCGAGGGGCTGCACCTGATCGAAGCGGAACGAAGAGTGCTGGGCATCGATCATGCAGAGCTGGGGGGACGGATTGCCGGCAACTGGCGGTTCAGCAAAACCCTGATCCACACGATTCAACAGCATCACCTTGCCGACGAGACAACCGACATCCCCGATACCACCGCCATGATCTACCTGGCTGACAGTCTGTGCTCCATTTCCGGAATCAACGGCGAATTGTTTTGCGGGCCGGATACCCATTACGACCGGGTCTGCGAGCAACTCGATCTTTCGGAAACGGACCTGAACCGAATCATGTCCGATTTCTATTCCCGCAGGGACGATATTTACGGCCTGCTGGCCATCTTGTGAACAACCAGGAGTTTTTGCCCCCATGACCCCCTATGAACTGTCCAAACTGATTCACATGGAACTTTCCCCCGTTGCCCCGAGGCTGTCCGCCGCCATCAACCGCGCCCTGGTGGATATCGGTGAAGGCTCCGTGCTGGTCGGACTCGGCCCCGGCACCAACGAAAACGACAATGTCTCCTTCCAGGAGTCCGAAACCATTCAGGCCACCGACGCCGATGCCGACGGCGCCCTGGCCAAAATCCAGGCAATGATGTGGAAGCTGGAAGAGCACTCTTCCTGGAAGGTGATCATCGATATGAAAACCAAAAGGCCCGGGCAGCCCCTCGAATTGTTATACACCCTGGTGCGTATCAAAGAGGGGCTTTAGAAAGCGGCCGCAAAGCGCCGATTCCAACGGTACCACAAAAAGGCGCGGGGCAACCCGTAAGGGCCGCCCCGCAAGCAGAAGGAGGTGGATGAGAAGAGGAGGTAATACATTCGAGCGGCAATCCCCCGATGTGCCGCTGTATATTTGTTATCGCCTTCTTTCCCATTGACTTTAACTTTTTTTTGCCCTTTGCCCTTTTGCGACCGTCAAATTGTTCCCCGGACGGTTGAAGATAAACGCCATATCATTTAATCTAATGATCGGCTTAAAGGTTTGGCAACCCGAGCGGCCGACACGATGCCATCGCCGGCACGGTGCGGCCACGATTCCACAAACGAGGAGGAGTGAAATGAAAAAGGTACTTGCAGTAACCCTGACCCTTGCGGTTCTTTTCGGCTTCGGCAGTCTTGCCGGAGCGACGACGTTGAAAGTCGGCCTGGATGCCGACCCGGTGTCCCTGGATCCCCACGTCCAGCTGTCCGGGGGCATGTTGCAGTATTCCCACTGGGTGCTCGATCCATTGGTCCGCTATGCCCAGGACATGTCCATCGAACCGCGTCTGGCGACCCGCTGGGAACGCATCGACGACCTGACCATGCGCTTTTACCTGCGTGAAGGAGTAAAGTTCCACAGCGGCAATACCTTTACGGCCAAGGACGTCAAATTCACTCTGGAACGGCTGAAACAAAGCGTCGATTTCAAGGGGCTTTTCGAGCTGTTCACCGAGGCGGCCATCGTCGACGACTACACGATCGACATCAAGACCAAAAAGCCCTATGCCCTGCTGCTGAGAATGTGCACCTACATCTTCCCCATGGACAGCGCTTTTTACAGCGGTACCGACGAAAGCGGCCAGCCCAAGGATGCCATCGTCAAGATCGGCCCCTCCTTTGCGCTGAACAACGAATCCGGCACCGGCCCCTATACTGTCGCCGAGCGCGAACATGGCGTAAAACTGGTATTGAACCGTTTTGCCGATTACTGGGATACGGCCTCGCCGGGCAACGTGGACCAGATTGTCCTGACCCCCATCAAGGAAGACGCCACCCGCGTGGCGGCCCTGCTTTCCGGTGATGTGGACTTCATCTCTCCGGTGCCGCCCCAGGATTTCAAACGCATCGAAAAAGACTCCAAAGTGAACCTGTTCACCTATCCCGGCGGCCGCATCATCACCGTTCAGCTCAACCAGAAGCGCCGTCCCGAGTTCCGGGTGAAAAAGGTGCGCCAGGCCATCGTGCATGCCATCAACAACGAGGGCATCGTCAATAAAATCATGAAAGGCACCGCCACCCCCGCCGGCCAGCAGAGCCCCAAGGGCTATGCCGGCTACAATCCCAACTGCGTGCCGCGCTATGACCTGAAAAAGGCCAAGGCCCTGATGCAGGATGCCGGCTTCGCCGGTGGCTTCGAATGTACCATGATCGCTCCCAACAATCGCTACGTCAACGACGAGAAAATCGCCGAAGCCGTGGTGGGCATGCTGGCCAAGATCAACATCAAGGTCAACCTGAAGACCATGCCCAAGGCCCAGTACTGGGATGAGTTCGACGCCCAGGTAGCCGACATCCAGATGATCGGCTGGCACTCGGACACCGAGGATTCGGGCAACTTCTCCGAATTTCTGGTCATGTGCCCCGACAAGGAGACCGGCTACGGCCAGTACAACAGCGGCAATTACTGCAATGAGGAAGTCGACCGGCTGACCCTGGCCGCCCAGAGCGAAACCGATCTGGCCAAACGGGCTCAGATGCTGCAGAAAATCGAGCAGATCCTGTACGACGATGCGGCTTTCGTGCCCTTCCACTGGCAGAACCACTCCTACGGTGCCAAGAAGAACGTGGACGTGGCGCCCATTATTAACACCATGAACTTCCCCTATTTCGGCGATATCGTGGTGAAATAGACAGCTTGGCAGAAAAAAGCGCCCTTCTGAAAATGTCGGAAGGGCACTTTCCTATCGCCAAAACCTGCAATAAAGAATTCAGGAGTCAGAATTCAGTATTCAAAAGATGGTCGCGCCTTCGGCGCATCCTTTTTCATTCTGGCCCCTGACTCCTGAATTCTGACTTCTTGTATCGGGAACCGCACCTATGGTCGCTTTCATTATTCGGCGCGTCACCCAGGCTGTCTTCGTCATGCTGATCATCAGCCTGGTGGGTTTCTCCATCAAAAACCAAATCGGCGATCCGGTTCGGGACATGGTGGGCGAACGGGTCACACCGGCCGAGCGGGAGGCCCTGCGGGACAAACTGGGCCTCAACGACCCTTTTCTAACCCAGTACCTGCGATTCGCCAAAAACGCCGCCCAGGGTGATTTGGGACTCTCCTTTTTTCATAAAAAACCGGCCCTGGCCGTCATTGCCGGAAAAGCGCCGGCCACCCTGGAACTGGTTTTCGGAGCGGCGCTGATTATCATCTTCATCTCCCTGCCCGTCGGCGTTTTCTCGGCCATCTATCCGCGAAGCGCATTTTCCCGTTTCACCATGGCGTTTTCCACGCTGGGGGTATCGATTCCGGTATTTCTCACCGCCATTGTCCTGATCTATATCTTTTCGGTAGAACTGAACTGGCTGCCCTCCTATGGCCGCGGGGAAACCGTGGCTATAGGAGGCTGGAACAGCGGCTTCTTTACTGTCGACGGCATCAAACATCTGATCCTGCCCAGCTTTTCCCTGGCCTCCATCATGCTGCCCCTGTTCATCCGGCTGATCCGGTCGGAGATGATGGAAGTGCTGGAAACCGAATACATCAAGTTCGCCTGGGCCAAAGGCCTGCGGCGAAAGCGCATCTGGTTTGTCCATGCGTTCAAGAACACGCTTTTGCCGGTCATCACCGTTTTCGGGGTCCAAATCGGCATCATGTTCGCTTTCACGATTCTTACCGAAACCGTCTTTCAATGGCAGGGGATGGGATTCATGTTCCTGGAGGCGGTCGAACGCTCCGACATCTCCCTTCTGGTCGCCTACCTCATGGTGGTGGGCGCCGTTTTCGTCGTCGTCAACACCCTGGTGGATATCATCTATGGACTGGTGAACCCCACCATCCGGATCGCGGGGAGAACATGAACCGAACCTGGCAACGCTTCAAGGCATCCTACCTGCTATACAGCTTCAAGCAGGACAAGACTGCCGTATTCAGCTTCGTGGTGCTGGTGGTATTGCTGATCACCGGCCTTATGGCGCCGCTGATTTCTCCCTACAATCCCTATGACCCGGCCAATATCGACATCATGAATTCCGAAATGCCGCCGGCCTGGATGGAAGATGGGGAAGGGGCCTTCTGGCTGGGAACGGACATCCAGGGGCGGGATCTGCTCAGTACCATGATCTACGGCCTGCGGCTATCCATTTTCATCGGCTGCGGCGCAGTGGTCCTGCAAGGGCTGCTGGGCGTCGTCGTGGGACTGCTGGCCGGGTATATCGGCGGAAAAATCGACGCCGTACTCATGCGCATCGCCGATATCCAGCTCTCCTTTCCCTACCTCATGGTAGCTATATTCATCAGCGCCATTTTTCAGGTGGCTTTCGGCATCGGCCGCTATGAGGAGTTGGCCGTGCCGCTATTGATCGTGATCATCGGCCTGGCTGAATGGCCGGTTTACGCCCGCACTGTGCGGGCCTCGGTCATGGGAGAAAAAAGCAAGGAGTATGTGGAGGCGGCCCGGGTCATCGGGCTGAACCGCTGGCGGATCATGTTCCGCCATGTACTGCCCAACACCATGACATCGGTTCTGGTCATCTCCACCATCCAGGTGGCCAACGCCGTCATGAGCGAAGCGGCCCTCTCCTTTTTGGGGCTGGGCATGCCGGTGACCAAACCTTCCCTGGGATCGCTGATCCGGTCCGGGTTCGAGTACATCTTCTCCGGCTCCTGGTGGATCACGTTGTTCCCGGGAGTGTTTCTCGTGCTGCTGGTACTGGTGATCAATCTGCTGGGAGACTGGCTGCGGGATGTACTGAATCCCAAACTGTATAAAGGATGAATACGGTTTTCATGTCTCATCTACTCGAAGTCAAGGATCTCGAGGTCAAATTCGCCCTGCGAACCGGGGACCTGACCGCCATCAACGGCGTCAGCTTCAGCCTGAACAAAGGGCAGCGCATGGGGCTGGTGGGCGAAAGCGGCGCCGGGAAATCGGTGACCGGATTCGCCATCATCAACCTGATCAGCAAGCCGGGATTCATCTCGGGCGGCCAAGTGATTTTCAACGGCCGGGATCTGGCGGCCCTTTCCGACGAAGCCATGCGGGAAATCCGCGGAAACCAGATCAGCATGATCTTTCAGGATCCCATGATGACCCTCAACCCGGTGCTGACCATCGGCACCCAGATGGTCGAAACCCTTCAGGCCCATCGCAGCATCACCCGGGCCGAGGCCGAGGCCATTGCCCTGGAAAAGCTCAAAAAGGTACAGATCCCCTCGCCGGAAAAACGGCTGGCGCAGTATCCCCACGAGTTTTCCGGCGGCATGCGCCAGCGCATCGTCATCGCCATCGCCCTGCTTACCGACCCGGAGGTCATCATCGCCGATGAGCCCACCACGGCCCTGGACGTCACCATCCAGGCCGAAATCATGGCCCTCTTGCAACAGTTGTGCAAATCCGAGCATACCGGCCTGATTCTCATCACCCACGACCTGGGCGTGGTTTCCCAGGTCACCGAAACCATCGCCGTCATGTATGCCGGTAAAATCGTGGAAATGGGATCTACGGAGAAAGTGGTCAACACCCCCCGCCATCCTTATACCCAAGGATTGATCAAAGCATTGCCCGGAAGCCTGCAACCGGGAGCCAAACTGCATCAGATTCCGGGAATGATGCCGACGTTGACCGACATCCCCCCCGGCTGCGCCTTCAATCCGCGCTGCACCCTGAGTGAGCGCATCTGCCGGCAGCAGGAGCCGCCTTTTATCGCCATTGACGGGGACGCCTGCAAGGTGGCCTGCCACATGGTGCAACCTGATGCCAGCAAGGCAAGCCTATGACCACGCACGAATCCAATCCAACGCCACGCGGCGAAGCCGGTTTGCTGGCCCTCGATCAGGTGGTCAAACATTTTGACATCTCCGGCGGATTGCTGGACCAACTGCGGTTCGAAAACGGACGGATCACCCGGCGCCGTACCACGGTCAAGGCGGTCAACAACGTCAGTTTCACCATCGTTCCCGGCGAAACCTTCAGCGTAGTGGGTGAAAGCGGATGCGGCAAGTCCACCCTGGCCCGAACCACGCTGGGCCTCTATCCGCCCAACAGCGGTCGGATTCTCTACCGCGGCAAGCGCATCGATAACAAGAACGCCCAGCAGATGCTGCCCTATCGCCGCAAAATGCAAATGATTTTCCAGGACCCTTACGCTTCGCTCAATCCTCGCAAGACCGTCATGCAGACCCTGGAAGAACCGGTGGTCTTTCACAATCCATCCATCTCCTCGAACCAGGTGAAGGAGCGGGTAGCCGAGGTGATGTCCCAGGTGGGTGTGGACCCGAAATGGGCCGGCCGCTACCCCCACGAATTTTCCGGGGGCCAGCGCCAGCGCATCAGCATCGCCCGGGCCCTGATGGTGGACCCCGAGTTCATCGTGGCCGATGAACCCGTGTCGGCCCTGGACGTCTCCATCCAGGCCCAGATTCTCAATCTGCTCATGGATGCCCAGGCCCAACGCGGCCTTACGTATATGTTCATCACCCACGACCTTTCCGTGGTGCAGCACATCAGCACCCGGGTGGCGGTCATGTATCTGGGCACCCTGTGCGAACTCTCGCCGGCCAGAACCTTGTTCGAAAATCCCCGGCACCCATACACCCGGGCGCTGTTGTCGGCGATCCCCAAACTGGGGGGCCTCAAGAGCGACCCCATCAGGCTCAAGGGAGAAGTGCCCACCCCCATCCATCTGCCCAGCGGGTGCGTCTTTCACGGCCGCTGCGTGCACGCGGACCGACGCTGTGTCGAGGAGGTCCCGGAAATCCACGGCGTGGAAAACGGGGTCATCGTCGCCTGCCACGGCGTGGAGGAGGGACGCTTGTAGCCCCTGCGATACCGTCACCATGGAGCGGGTCTGCCGGAGGAAAACGGGGCACCTTCGGCGGAACATCATCTTCTCATTGAACGCTGAAGCGAACCGATTCCGGAGGAAGCCGTGACGACGTTGAACACCTTTGTAATGGACTGGCTGACAGCCGGCCAGCGCGATCGGTTGGGAAGACACATTGAAAGCAATATCCAACTTGCGGTTCTCTATAGCTTCGTCGGCATCATCCAATTTCTGCTCTTCGCGACCTTCTTCCTGTTGGCCGGACGCCTTTTCCACGGCCTCGCACTAGTATTTTTCGCCCTTTTCCTGATTCTCTCCTATGCGTACTTGCGGGTCTCGGGAAATCACCGCCGCTATTTTGACATGGTCATCTACATGATGGCACTGTTCTGCCTGTACATGGTCTGTCTTGGCGGTGCTCACAGTTCCGGTCCCTTGTGGACGTTTTTTGTTCCCCTGCTGGCTTCTTACCTTCAGGGACTTCGCAAGGGTGCGATAACCATTATTGCCTTGATGCTGATGATCCTGGTTATTTTCTACGGGCCATGGTCGACATTGGGAATCGCCCAATATCCGAACATTTTCAAAGTACGATTTATCGGTGCCTTGATCATGGTGTGCCTTATGGCCTTTACTTACGAATACTCGCGGAAACTGGCCCACCAGGAACTGGTGGTGTTGAGCGAAAAACTGGAACAGGCGGCCAAAACCGACGAACTCACCGGACTTTCCAACCGCAGGGATATGAAAGAGAAACTGCGCTATGAAGCCAATCGGTCCGCCAGAAGCCAAAGACCGTTCTGCCTGTTGCTGGCGGATATCGATGACTTCAAACGCATCAACGATGATCATGGCCATGACGCCGGGGACCTGGTGCTGCAAGCCCTATCCGGCAGAATGACGGTTTCGCTCCGCAAACAGGATGGTATCGCCCGTTGGGGGGGTGAGGAATTTCTGATTCTGCTGCCGGAGTCCGGCATGGAGGAAGGACGCACGATTGCCGAGCGTCTGTTGAAAGCTATTGCCGGCCAGCCGTTCCGCATTCAGGACAAGTCGCTGCAACTCTCCCTGAGCATCGGGCTGGCCCGATTCGATCCGGGCAGCGACCTGGAAAAGACGATCACCCGCGCCGACCAGGCCCTCTACCGGGCCAAGCACAAAGGCAAAAAACGGGTTGAGACAGCGAGCGACGAAAAGGGATAACCTCAACCGGATGTCTCGATCGCCCGCAGCCCTTGTTTATGATCGGCGTCAAAGGCTTTCAGCCGTTCTTCCAGCTCCTCGAAACGATCCTTGCCCGTCATGGATACACAGGCGCGAATGCCCTCGGTGCGGCTGCTGCCGGTAGTGGAAAGGGAGATGGCGCTGATACCGTAGTAAAGCAGTTCCTCCACCAATTCCACGCCCGAAAAGCCGGGGTAGCTGAGGGTAAAGTAAAAGCCATCCGCCAGGGGCTGATCCTCGTCCATGTCGTAAACCAGGGAAAACCCGTTTTGCAGGAACAGTTTCTTCATTTCCCGCGCCCGGTCCCCATATTCGCGCACCGCCGTGACGAAGTTGTAGGCTCCGTCGTTGACGGCCTTGAGCAGCGCCGCCACGCCGTACTGGGTGCTGTGGCACACGCCTGAACTCAGGGCGTAAATCCCGCCGAAGATGTAGGCGTAGCCGAAACGGTCCGTCCCGAAATAGGGCTCCAGGCCATCGCCTGTGGATTCGAACAGGGCATCGGAAATGGCGGTCATGCCGAAGCGCTGACCGGCCAGGCTGAAGGATTTCGAGGCTGAAATGAGCAGAATATAGTTGTCGGTGTAATGGGACACCGTGGGGATATAAGGCGCCTGCCCCGGAATTGACGTATCCTGTCGGAAATCCATGCCGAAATAGGCCAGGTCCTCCAGGGCAATCACATCGTAGCGCGTGCAAAGCTCGCCAATGATGGCCAGTTCCTTTTCCGTAAAACAGATCCAGGCCGGGTTGTTGGGATTGGAGTACATCAAGGCTCCGATTTTGCCGGTGGCCAGGATCGATTCCAGCTTGCCCTTCAGCTTGTCGCCCCGGTAGCCGTAGACATCGAAACTCTCCTGGTTCAGCCCCAGCACCCGCGCCTGTTTCTTGTTGACCGGAAATCCCGGGTCGATGAACAGAATGCCGTCACGCCCTTTTTTACGGCGGCCGGCCATCATCATGGCCAGGTAGCAGCCCTGCATCGACCCCACCGTGGGCAGACAATGGGCCGGCGCCACATCCGTGTCCAGAAACAACTTGATGAAGCGGACCATTTCCTGCTTTAATTCCGGGATGCCGTCGAAGGGCGGATAGGTGGCCCCCACGCCCCAGCGCAAGGCCTCGATTTCTCCTTCTATTTCAACCTCGGGCGGTTTGAGGCCGGGAACGCCCATTTCCATGCGGATAAACCGCTGGCCGGAGGCGGTTTCGATTTCTCCGACCAGGCGGTTCAACTCACGGATGGAAGCCAGGCCCACGCTCGCCAGGCGGCTTTCACTGATTTTTTCCCGAACGATGGATGCGGGAATGGGTGTATTCATGGTGGTTCTTCTCCTTGCGGAATTTGTGCCTAGTGCGAGGTATGCCGGAGTTCATCGGCCAGAAATCCGCTCTCGCCGTCGATGGGCTTGCCTTCCAGTACGCGCTTGGGGGAGAAGATCGACAGATCCAGGGTTGGCGTGGTGCCGGTGATCAGCTCACTCAGGTAGCGTCCCACGGCCGGGCCTTGCTGCAGGCCATGGCCGGAGAAGCCGTTGGCCAGGTAAAAGCCTTTCAGTTCCGGCCATTCGCCGATGATTCCGTTGCCGTCCATGGTGTTGACCGCGTACAGGCCGGCCCACCCGCGAACCAGCTTGAGGCGTTCGAATTCCGGCACGAACTCGGCCAGCTCCGGCCAGAGCACTTCCATGAAACGGTCCTGGCTCCAGGTAAAGTCGTTGTAGCCGACCACATCGTCGGGCATGGATTTGCCCATCAGCAGCGTTCCGCCGGTCTCGCTGCGGAAATAGAGCCCGGTGGGAATAAACGTCAGCGGCAGGGGCCGGGCGGGCTTGGTCGCCGGATCGACGCAGAAACACTGGCGTTTGACCGGGTTGACGGGCAGTTCGAAACCGGCGCTCCTGGCCAGGTCGTTGCACCAGGCGCCGGCGCAGTTGAGAACGATTTCCGAGGCGTAGCTGTCGCCGGAAGCGGTCTTGACGCCGACAATCTGCTTGCCTTCGAAAATCAGATCCTTCACCTCGGCCTCGATGTAGTCCACGTCCTGGGCGCGCGCATTGGCCTTGTATGCCATCAACACGGCGTAAGCGTCGAAATGACCGTCCTCGGCACCGAAGGCGGCCCCGGCGATGCCATCGAGGTTTTCCGGTTTATACAGTGGATAGTGCTCCCTGATTTCTTCCGGCGACCACCATTCGATCTTGCATCCCAGTTCTTTCTGCATGACCATGGCGGCCTTGGTCTCGGCGACGCCCTCTTCCTGGTAAAGAAACAGGTTGCCCTCCCGGCGATAGGCGATGCTGGGCCGGTTGTCGTTGACGGTCATAGTGTCCTCGAAGTTCGCCAGTACGTCAAAGGCGAACTTGGAGATCTGCACGTTCTGCTTCAGGTTGAACTGGATCCTGGCGTTGACCATGGACAGCGTCGTGGATGCCTTGGCGTAGGTCAGATCGCGCTCGATCACAACCACCTTTAGTTTGGGGTCTTTTTGGGTCAGATAATAAGCGGTGGTGGATCCCATGATGCCGCCGCCGACAATGATGACATCGTACTTCTTGTTGTCCATGATCGTTCGTTCTCCTCGTTGGTTGAGCATTTATGCAGAGCCTGGTCCAGACTTCTCGAACAGGCTCTTAGACGCGTTTGTAATTCGGTCCCTCCCCTCCCTCCGGACAGGTCCAGGTGATGTTGTGGAAGGGATCTTTGATATCGCAGGTCTTGCAGTGCAAGCAGTTGGTGAAATTCAGTTTGATGCCGGTCATGCCGCCATCCTTACCGGTTTCCAGCTCATAGACATCGCCGGGACAAAAACGCGTGCAGGGAGCGCTATAGGTGGGGTAGCATTTCTCCACGCAAACCCGCTGGTCGTGAATCACGATATGGCTCGGCTGGTCTTCCCGGTGCCCGGTGCCGGACAGGTAAACGCCGGTAAGCTTGTCGACCATGGCCGGATCATCCTTGGACCATTCCGGTTTTTCGCTTAAAGTTGGCGCCTTGGACAGCGTCTTGAGGGTTTTGGCGTCGTCCTTGGCGGACAAACGGTCAATCAGCCCCTTGCCCTTGGTGAAATACTGGGCCGCCAGATGAATCAATTTGGCGGGGCCTTTCTTGGCCAGGGCCTGGGCATAATTGCGGCCTTCGCGAAGCTCTTCGCCGGCCCAGCTGCCCGCCAGACGCTCAGCGTAATTCTCAAGCGCCCCCCGGTCATTTTTGCCGGCGGTCAGGGCGTCGACAATGGCCTCGGCGGCCAGCATGCCCGATTTCATGGCCAGATGGATGCCCTTGATGGCCGGGGTGCTGTGCAGGGCCGCGGCATTGCCGGTAATCAACGCGCCGTCCACGGCCAGTTGCGGCATGCTGTACCAGCCGCAGGTGGAAACGGCGCGGGCGCCCTGCTCGACGACCTTGCCGCCTTTGATGATTTCCTGGACCAACGGATGGCCCTTGAAGTGCATGAAGACATCGTAAAGGTCAAGGTGCGGGTTCTCGTACCCCAGGGCGACCAGGTATCCCAAGGTGACACGGTTTCCATCCATTTCGTAGATGAATCCGCCGCCGGGGGTGTTCAGATCCAGGGGATAACCCAGGGTGTGGATGTCGTTGAACGCGCTATTCACGAAAAAATTGTCTTCCGGCAGCTGGATGACTTCCTTGATGCCGGTTTCGAAAAGCTCGGGTAGCCGGCCGGCGCGGATGGGGAGCTTCTCCGCCAATGATTTAACAAGGCTGCCTCGGGCACCCTCGCCCAGCACGGTCACCTTGGCCAGAAGATCGATTCCCGGCTCGAAATTGGGTTTGGGCTTGCCGTCCTTGTCCAAGCCCTTGTCGCCGGTGCGAACGCCGATGACGGTCCGGCCGTCGTCGGCAAAAAGCAGTTCCTTGCCGTCAAAGCCGGGAAAGACATTGATGCCCAGCGCCTCGGCCTTTTCCCCCAGCCAGCGACAAACCCTTGCCAGGCTGACGATGGGAAAGCCGGTGTTGTGCATCTGGCGCGGCACCATGGGCATCTTGAATTGTCGGGTTTTGGTCAGGAAATAGAAACCGTCGCCGCGTACCTTGCGTTCCACAGGGAATCCCAGGCTTTCATAGTCAGGGTAAAGCTCGGCAATGGCTACCGGGTTCATCACCGCTCCGCTGATGGCGTGGGAGCCGATGGCGGCGCCCTTGTCGATCACGGCCACTTCCAGTTCCTGGCCTTTTTCGGCTGCCAGCTGCATCAGCCGGATGGCACCGGCCAAATTGGCCGGCCCGCCGCCCACAAAAAGAACATCGAATTCAATGGTTTCGTGTGTCGTCATGGCGCCCCCTTTTCGTTGAATTATTTTTGTATACCAATAGTATTTAAAGCTGTCAAGCCACAGAATTCAACCGTTTCCCCTACGCACATAGGGCTTGTTAAAAAGAATGATCCGTGGTATTTGCAATTTTCGATTACCCAAACCCACAATATTCAAGCCTTTTTCCGAACACACCTGAATCGCAGGAGCGATCGATGATTCTGGGAAAGGGCTTAGCACATGAAAACCCGGAGCATGCCGGCAAACCGGTATACACAAGGGATGAATTTGCAAGGAGGCGTAAGCATGGCAAAAGGCAGCAACAATGCGGCGTGGATACTGGTCGTGATTCTGGCAGTGTGCTTCCAGGTGGTGTTTGTCTTTGCGGATTGCCGGCAGACGGCCACGGGAACGGCCATCGACTTTTCCAAAGCGTACTTTCTTCTGGACGAAGACTTGGAGAAATACCTTTGCAGCGATCTGATCGGAGACGAGGAACCGTCGCCCGCAACCGCTTACCTGCAGGCCAAAACCGATGAAGCCACAGAGCGGGGATTCGGCCTGGGCATGGTCCGGCAGGCGATCTACCATGTAAAGGCCGAAACCCTGAGCCAGGATGGCGAATCCGCCACCATTCATCTGCACGGACTGCGGCGGACCTGCATTCATCCGACGTTTACCTGGGTGGCCAAATGGTTTCGCATCGGCCAGGCGCATGAGTTCGAAGAAACCCTGGAGCTGACGAAAGAAGATGGCCGCTGGAAGATCTGCGGCGCGCCCTATGGCCTGGCCCTGGAAGGGTAACCCATAGGTTTCCGGCCGGATTTTGCCGGACAGGACCGATTTTCTTTTTGGCGCCCCTTTTTCAATCGATGATTTTTCTGTCGCCGGTTTCACCGATATCGTGGAACCGGCGTTTGTTATTCATTCTCTGTTAGGCCCGCGGACCTAAGCCCATCCATGGATCCTGTTTACCTGGAAATTAGACGGATCGCGCGCCAGATTGCGGCTCGTCAGCCCCAACCGGACTTTTACATCGACCATCCGGAAGAGGTAAAGGCATCGCACCATTTCTACCGCTCCGATGCCACCGTCGTCAGACTGCGCCGAAAAATGGCGCAATGCCTGGAGGACGACTTCGGCCATGGCATGGGGCATGTGGAAAAGGTGGCCCTGGACGCCGGCGCGCTGACCATCGTCGAAAGCCGCCTCAAAGGCCATGGAGAAGAACAGGCCCGTCGAAGCCTTTTGCTGGCCCAGTGTGCCGGTCTGCTGCACGATATCTGCCGCAAAGAAAAATTCCATGCCGAAAAAGGCGCGCAAAAGGCGGGCGAGATCCTGCAACGATACCCGCTGTCCGACGACGAGATCCAGCGCGTCTGCTCGGCCATCCGCAATCACGAGGCCTTCGCCCCTGTGAAAGCATCGAGGCCGAGGCCGTCCGGTATGATTTCCGATTGCCTGTACGATGCAGACAAATTTCGCTGGGGGCCGGACAACTTCAACCATACCCTCTGGGACATGGTGGACTATCTGAATCCGCCCCTTTCGAGCTTTATGGATCATTACCCCAAAGGGATGGCCATGTTGAAAAAAATCCGGGCCACCTTCCGCTCGCAAACCGGTCGTCGGTACGGTCCCCAGTTCATCGACATTGGCATTGCCATCGGTGAAGAACTCTACCGAATTATTTTGTCCGATTTTGTCAATCCCACCTGAAAGGGTTCATTACTTGCGCGTCCTGCTGATCAATCCATTCTATCCCATTTCGGAAACGCCCTCCCCGCCCCTGGGCCTGGCCTATCTGGCCGGTGCACTGGAAGCGGCGGGAATGGCGGTAAAGGTGCTGGACTGTGTGGTGTCGCCGCTTAGCGACGATTTGCTTTCTTCCCTGCTGGAGGAATTCAAGCCGGATCTGGCCGGCGCCACGGCCGTAACCATGACGGTGGACCACGCCCTGACCGTTCTCGAACGGATCAAGACCCTGGACCCGGACATCCCCACGGTGCTGGGCGGTCCCCACGCCACTTTTTGCGCCGCCGATATCCTGGAATCCTTTCCCCAGGTGGACGCGGTCGTTCGCGGTGAAGGCGAACGGTCCCTGGTGGCGCTGGCCCGCGCCGTACAGGAGCGTTCTCCCTGGAGCCGGGTACCGGGAATCGCCTTTCGCGAAAACGACCGCATCGTCACCACCGATCTGCCGCCGCTGGCCGACCTGAACGAACTTGCGCCCCCGGCCCGCCACGGCATCCCATTGGGACGCTACCGAGCCCTGGGCATGCCGGTCAGTATGACCACCAGCCGTGGATGTCCCTTCAAATGCATTTTCTGCGTGGGCCGCAAAATGGTCGGAGCAAAAGTGCGCTACCGGGATCCCGTCCGGGTCGTAGACGAAATGGCGGCACTGAGCCGGCTTGGATTCCACCAGATCAATCTGGCCGACGACCTGTTCACGGCCAATCGGGATCACTGCCTGGCCGTGTGCAACGAAATCATGGACCGTGGGCTTACGGTGAAATGGACCTCTTTTGCCCGGGTGGATACGGTTACCGAACAGATACTGGCGTCCATGCGCCGGGCCGGATGCACGACGGTCAGCTTCGGCATCGAATCCGGCAGCCCGGAAATGCTCAGGCGCATCAAAAAAGGCATTACCCTGGAGCAGGCTCTACAGGCCATGCAGCTCTGCCTGGATTGCGGCATCGATCCCCACGCTTCGTTTATCCTGGGATTGCCCGGAGAAACGCCGCAGACCCTGCGCCAGACCCTCGACTTCGGAGAGACCCTGAAGGCCATGGGCGCCAACCACGGATTCCACATCCTGGCGCCTTTTCCGGGAACGGATATCCGGGAACGGCTGGAAACGTACGACCTTCAGATTCTGTCCGACGACTGGCGGGAGTACCATGCCAACCGGGCCGTTGTTCGCACGGCCGGCGTAGGGCCGGAAACCATGGACGCCATCGTTATCGAAAGCGAAAAAATGTTCGACCGCTGGCTGGACAAAATCGGTCGGCGCCGCGCCATGGGACTGGCCGACGAAAAAGAGGCCTGGCCCCTGACCCGGCTGGAACATACGGTGGTCATCTACGACATGATGATGAAACGGCTGATCGAAAACCACGGTTCCTGGCCGGTCGACGCCACCGCCGGCGATCCCGGCCATCCGGTCGAACAACTGATCCAGCGGGCCACCGAAGATCTCGATCATCCCCCCCAGCGGATTCGTTCGGCCGTCGAATTCGCGGTCAAGGAAAAGTATATCGAGATGACGAAAGCGGACGGGCGGGTCAGTTGGTCGTGGGTCGAAGGCTTTCCGCAGTGAGGCTTTCATTGGCCATCTTTTCGAGGGGCAGGTGAATGACAAACCGGGTGCCGGCTCCCGGCGTCGAAGAGACGGTCATGGTGCCGCCATGGTTTTCGGTGATAATGAAATAGGATACCGACAGCCCCAGCCCGGTTCCCACGCCAACGGATTTGGTCGTAAAGAAGGGCTCGAAGATTCGTTTGCGCACGGTGGCATCCATTCCCGGGCCATTGTCCTCGATTTCCACACAGGCCTGTCCATCGTCCATTTTAACCCGCAGGACCAAATGAGGTGCGGCCTGCGTTGGGTTCTCGGCCATGGCCTGAGCGCCGTTGGATAAAATGTTGAGAAATACCTGTTGAATTTTGGATGCTTCGCAGGAGACCTTGGGCACCCGGGAATCGTACTCCCGAACGATCTCGATCTTGCGGAAATCATATTTTTTCTTCAGGTCGTAGTCGTTTTCCGCCAGTTCCACGGTGGCATCCAGCAATTGGGCAAGGTCGCAGGAAGTGGTGACGGCCTCGCTCTTGCGGGAAAAGGAGAGCATGTTCTCGACGATTTTGGCGGCCCGCTTTCCCGATTCCATGATCATGGCCATCATCTGCGATATGCTTCGCCCTTGCATGTAGGCCTGGATGGCGGACATGGTCACACCGCAACGTTCGGCCACCTCGTGGTTTTTGGGCAGGTCGCTGGAAAAGCGATTCTGCATGACCTGGATATTCTGCATGATTCCCGCCAGGGGGTTGTTGATCTCATGGGCCATGCCCGCGGCCAGACCACCCACGGAGAGCATCTTTTCCGACTGGACCATCATCTCTTCGATCCGCACCCGCTCGGTCACGTCGTCCACCCGGATCACGGCGCCGCCGGTGCTGCTGGCATCCAACGGATAAACCGTAATATCCGCGTAGCGGACGTCTCCTTTGGCGCGGGAGGTTACCTTGCTTTCCTTAAAGGGACGTTTTTCCGCAATGGCCTGCTTGACCCACCCCATGGCTTCGGCCAGGAAAGGGTATACTTCGCCCACATGGCAGCCCAGGGCTCGATCGGCATCGATACCGGAATGCTTCTGCGCCTCGCGGTTCCACTGGGTCACCCTCCCTTCGGGATCGACGCCCACAAGGACCGAAGGCATGGAGTCCACAATGTTTTTCAGCGTTTCGCGCAGTTTCTTCAGGTCGGTTTCCCGGCGGTCGATCTCCCGGGCCATGATATTGATTTCGGATATGATCGTGTTGATATCCGAGTGCTTTTCCAGGGGCAGGGCCAGCTGGTAATCCCCGGCGGCAATGGTTCGAATGCCGGCGATCAGCCGATCGAGGGGCTTGGCCACCATCCGTTTCATCAGCAGGTGGGTGCCCAGCCCGATAACCAGGGTCACGAGTACGATGGTTGCCAGAATGGATATGAGGCTTCTCTTCTGGATCGCCTGGATGCGTTCTCTGGAAAAAAGAAGTTCGGTGGTGCCGATATGTTCGTCCCCGCTGGCGATATTCCTTTTCAGGTAAAGCCAACGCTCCATCTGCGGACTTTCGGGCATGTTATCGAAATAGGCTTCCAGGTTGGTCTCGATGCGAACGGCACTGAGAAAATCGGAGCTTAAGTACGCCTTGGCAATCTGCCTGACCGTATCCACGTCCAGATTCCACAGCGGCCGGGCCAGTACCTCGGCAAACTCGTCGGCGACGTCCGCTGCTTCGCTCTCCAGGTTGCGGGCCTCCCGATCGATGTAATAGACCTGATAAACCGCACCGAAAACGGAAAACACCAGCGCAGTCATCAACGTCAGCCCCAGGGTCAGGTCTCTTGAAATGGTGCGCCGGGTTCGCCGGGAAATCGGTTTTGAATGTTTCATGCTCCAAAGCGCCTTTCTGCCAACGAATCGATAATATCCTTGCGGCGAAGAACGAGGCCTCATCCCGGGGATGAAGCCAATTCAGGCGCCGCAGGCAGCTTGCGTATGGGTACTTCGCAGTTGCGAGGAGTGGAGCGTTTTGCGGAGATCGGATTTTTTGCGAAGTCGTCGCCGTTCAGGATGGTACAATCCCCTCATATAGTGGGTATCCCGAAAATTGGCCGACTGTCAAGCAATGCAGTTACTTCCGCCATCTTCGCAGTTGCCGGACGGGTTGCGTGAAACCCGTTGGATTCGGGTCAACCGTGATTATAGTATTCGGGTAGCAATGCGATGAATTGCGCGTTTTCTTTGACACCAACAAGGAGGTCGATATGGCCAGAGCGATAATCATTCACGAAAACGGGGGACCGGAAGCCATGCAGTGGGAAGAGTTTGACCCGGGTATGCCCGGCCCGGGAGAAGTACGGCTGAATCAGGAAGCCGTAGGGCTCAATTTTATCGACGTGTACCACCGCACCGGTCTCTACCCGCTGCCGGCCTTGCCCGCCGTACTCGGACTGGAGGGCGCCGGGGTTGTGGAAGCGGTGGGGGATCGGGTAACCGACCTGCATCCGGGAGACCGGGTTGCCTATGCCGGCGTGCCAGCGGGCGCCTACGCCCAATCCCGCTGTATTCCGGCCCATCGACTGGTCCGGCTGCCCGACGATATCTCCACCCGGCAGGCCGCCGGCATGATGCTGCGCGGCATGACGGCCCGCTACCTGCTCCACGGGTGCTACCCGGTCAAAGCCGGGGATCGGATCCTGATTCACGCCGCCGCCGGCGGGGTGGGCTCCATCGTCTGCCAATGGGCCCGGCATCTGGGCGCCGAAGTCATCGGCACGGTGGGATCGGCCGAAAAAGCGGAGATCGCCCGTAAAAACGGATGCCACCACCCCATCGTGTACACCAAGGTCGATTTTGCCGAGCAGGTGAAAGCCATCACCGAAGGGCGGGGCGTGGATGTGGTCTACGACAGTGTGGGTCAGGCCACTTTCATGAAATCCCTGGATTGTCTCAGGCCCATGGGAACCCTGGTTTCCTTCGGTCAATCTTCGGGTCCCGTGCCGCCGCTGGACATCGGAATCCTTTCCGCCAAGGGCTCGCTTTTCCTCACCCGTCCCAGCCTGATGACCTACACGGCCCGGCGGGAAGATCTGCTGGACCATGCCCGGGATCTTTTCGATGTGGTCGCCAGTGGTGCGGTCGAAATTTCTATCGGACAAACCTATGCCCTGGAAGATGCCGCCCGCGCGCACCGGGAGCTGGAGCAACGCAAAACCAGCGGCAGCAGCGTTCTGATTCCATGACGTCACGTCACCCGGACGCACTATTCTCAACCAAATACGAATCCCCCGTGGCTTGGCTGCGGGGTCGTTTCGTTCCGCTTCTTCTTTCGGATGCTTTCTATACACAGCGTCTTAAATAATTGCGCATAAACGTTTAAGGGTGCTATTTGGTTTACTCCAAAAACGGAACTGGGCTTCTACCGCTTGAGCAACTTGTTCAATTTTCTCAAAGTACCGATTGTGGGTTGCCATTCGCCTGGTCAGTTTCCAAACTCGCTCAATCGGATTCAGTTCTGGGCTGTATGGCGGCAAAAATAATTGGACGAAATTGTTTGAACAATTATATCGCCATTTTGAATGGAGCTTTGCATGGTGATATCTGGCATTATCGGCCAATACCAAAACTCGACGCTCTGAGTGACTGCTTATTTGCCGAAGCTTTTTCATAAAGCCCCAATAGGTTTCAGCGTTAAATGAGTTGGTTTCTCGCTTATACAACAGCTTCCCATCGCGAAGTCTCAGGGCACCAAAGTAGCCGACACTTTTTCGTGTCGGATGGTGCAACACAATTGGGTCTTTGCACTCAGGAGGTATCCACATTCGGCATCTGGAACCATGTTGCTGGAAGTGGACCTCGTCAAGGGACCAAAGATCAATGTTATTATCGGCTGCATATTCAGCAATTTTTTTTAAAGTCCTGCTGCGCTTGTGGATCAGCCTTAGCAATCAAAGGGCGTGGTTTTCTCAATCGAAAGCCGAGCCGGCGAAACAGGCGCTGGCACTGTCGTACACCAATTTGAATGCCAAACTCTTGGTCAATGAAATGGGAAAGCAATTTTCCATCCCATAAATTACCTGCAAGCCCATACTTTGAAGGATGAGAACGCAATGCCAGTTCAATCGTCTGTATTTGCGCCTGATTCAGTTTGCTGGGTCTTCCAGGGCGGTCTGCATCTGCAAGCCCGGAAAGCCCTTCCGCCTCAAATCGTTTCACCCAATATGCAATTGTTCTGGGTGAATCACCGAGCAACTGGGCAACTTGACGACAACTCATATCTTGGGCAACCATCAGAATTGCATGGAGCCTATGGTCGTAGCGAGCTTCATATGACCTTCTGATTTCATCTTGCAGGATAAGTATAGCAATGTCGGCATCAGAAATTTTTAGCTTTTTCATGGACTATGTATAACATAGCCTATATTTATGCGCAATTATTTATGTCGCTATGTATAAAACCGATTATTGCTGGAAGTCCGGCCGATTTTGTGGTAGTTGAATAAGGTTTCATATTTTCGTTTGTTTACAGGAGTCCTATGAATCCCAACCGCACGCTTGTCATCGCCACGCGCAACAAAGGTAAAACCACCGAGATCCGCGATCTTCTCAGGGACTTTCCGGTGGAAGTCAAGAACCTGGATGATTTTGGCCCGATACCGGAGGTCGTCGAAGACGGGGAGACCTTCGACGAAAACGCATACAAAAAAGCCAGTTTCACTGCCAGAATTTTAGGATACCCGGCGCTATCCGACGATTCGGGACTGGTTGTCGAAGCCCTGAACGGTGCGCCGGGTGTCCACAGCGCCCGCTGGGCCGGACCCGACGCATCCGATGCCCAACGCTGCGAAAAATTGCTCAAAGCGCTTGAAGGCCAGCCCAACCGTGCAGCCGCCTTCGAGTGCGTGATCTCCATCGCCGTACCGGAGGGTCCGGCATTGACGTATGAAGACCGCTGCGAAGGCATCATCGCGCACACGCCGGCCGGAGAAAACGGGTTCGGATACGATCCGGTTTTTTTCTTCCCGCCGTTGGAAAAAACCTTCGCCCAACTGACCATGGCCGAAAAGGGTAGGGTCAGTCACCGGGGCAAGGCGTTGCAGCAGGTCCAGAATGAATTCGACAAGGTACTTAAATGGATTGACCGGCACATGCCGTCACCTCAGGCAGTGGGGTGTCAGAGCCAAAGCCGCGAGGGATGAAGCCACGCACGATGACCGGTCACGATTGAAAAAGGGGTAAACGGCATGTTGAAAAAGAACGAAGGGGTTGACATCGTCAAAGAGTTGGGCGGCATCCAGACTGTGGAGGACGCCCAGGCATTGTTCGAACAACGGCTGGACGCCGAGCATCTCTCCCGCATTCGGCGGCTGAGCCACCCGGAAATCCTGATCAAGATCGCCAACGCCATCGCCATGTGCGATCCCGGGCGGGTTTACATCAACACGGGCACCGACGCCGACCGGGAATTCATCCGCCAGCTGGCCCTGAACAAGGGCGAAGAAGCGGTGCTGGCCATGGACGGGCACACCATCCATTACGATCTCAAGGAAGAACAGGGCCGCATTATCGACCGGACCTACTACATTGCCAATCCGGATGAGAAAATCAGCAGTCTGGCCAACAAAATTTTGAGGGATGACGCCCGCACCGTGGTTCGCGAAAAAATGGCCGGAATCATGAACGGGGCCACCATGGTGGTGGGGCTGTATATTCGGGGACCGGTCGGGGCGGCCGCCTCCAACCCCGCCCTGGAGATTACCAGTTCGGCTTACGTTTCTCACAGCGCCGAAATTCTCTATCGCAACGCCTTCGACGATTTCGAAAAAGAGGTCGAGCGGCTGGGCCACTTTTACACCAACGTCCACAGCGAGGGTCTCAATCGCCCCGAAGACCTGCCCAACGCCCGGGTGTTCATGGACCGCAGCCATCGCACCACCTACTCGTTCAACTGTACGTACGCGGGCAACACCCTGCTGCTGAAAAAGGGCAACCACCGCTTTTCCGTGGACAAGGCGGTTTACGAGGGCAATGGCCTGGAACTGGCCGAGCACATGTTCATCACCGGCATCGACGGTCCGGACGGCCGGGTGACCTGGGTGGCCGGGGCGGCGCCCTCCGGCTGCGGCAAGACCACCACGGCCATGGCCGGCAACCACTTCGTGGGCGACGATCTGGCCCAGATGTGGATCGATGAAAACAACAGCGTGCGCTCCATCAACCCGGAGTGCGGGATCTTCGGCATCGTCGAGGATGTCAACCGGGAGGGCGATCCCATGCTGATGGACCGGCTCAGGAATCCGGGCTCCGAAGTGATCTGGTCCAATGTACTCATTGACGAAGACGGCGTGCCCCACTGGAAAGGCAACGGCGAAACGCTGCCGACCCGCGGCCGCAATTTCCATGGCCCCTGGAAAAAGGGGCTGCTCGATGCCGGCGGCAAGGAGGTTCCCATTTCGCATCCCAACGCCCGCTGCACCATCGCCTCATCGGCCCTGACAAACTATTCGGACATGGCCGAAGCCGCGGAAGGCGTGGAAACCCGGGTAATAACCTACAGCGGCCGGGACAGCGACACCATGCCGCCGGTGTGGGTGGCCAAGAATTCCGACCACGGGGTGGTCATCGGCGCCTGCATCGTTTCGGCGGCCACGGCCACGGAAGTGGGGGCCACGGGAGTCAAGCGGGCGCCGTGGGCCAATGCGCCCTTCATTCCCGGCGCGCTGGGCGACTATATGAAAGCGCAGTTCGATTTCTTCGGCAATGCCGCCATCGCCGATAACAAGCGTCCGATCCTGGCCGGCCTGAATTATTTTCTCACCCATGAGGCCCGGGGCGGCAGCGGCTCGAAATTACTGGGCGAGAAAAAAGACGTCAAGGCCTGGCTGGGCTGGCTGGAGCGCAGAGCCCACGGCGATGTGGAGGCCATCGAAACGCCCATTGGATTCATTCCGCGCTACGAGGATCTGAAGCCGCTTTTCGAAACCCTCATCGACAAAGAATATCCCAAAGAGCTGTACGACCGCCAGTTCTCCCTGTACATCGACAACATCCTGGCCCGCAACGAACTGCAGGTTACGGCCTACGGCAAGGAAGAAAACATTCCGCAACGGCTCTTCGACGTGCTGAGTGAACAGCGCGACGGCCTGATCGACCTGAAGAATCGATTCGGTCCCATCGTCACGCCGGATCAACTGCTGGAAGGATGATGCCCGGCATTCATCCTTTTTCGGTGAACGCAAAGGGGCGGCAGGATTTTTCCTGCCGCCCTTTGTATACCCCGTGAATGGAATTACGACGCCATGAACCGTCAGCCCATCGCCACTGCCATCTTCAATCGCCGCATGCTGGTGGCCCTGATGATGGGCTTTTCCTGCGGACTGCCGCTGCTGCTGACTTTGTCCGTTTTACAGGCCTGGATGACGGAAACCGGGGTCGACCTGACCACCATCGGCGCCATGACCCTGGTGGGTCTTCCCTACAGCCTGAAATTCTTCTGGGCGCCGCTGTTCGATCGCTATACGCTACCCTTCCTCGGCCGCCGACGCGGTTGGCTGCTGGTGTCCCAGCTGCTTCTGATGGCCGCCCTGGTTGTCCTGGGGTACAGCGATCCGTCGGGGCAGCCGGAACTGCTGGCCGTGGCGGCACTGGCCGTCACCTTTTTCAGTGCCTCCCAGGATATCGTGGTGGACGCCTATCGGCGCGAAGATCTGCCGGACCATGAACTGGGAATGGGTTCGTCTATCTACATCAACGGCTACCGGGTCGGGATGCTCCTGGCTTCGGGGGGAGGCCTGATTCTGGCGGACCATATCCCTTTTTCCATGGTGTACACGATCATGGCGTTGTGCCTGCTGCCGGGAGTCGCTACGACGCTGCTGACGCCGGAACCTCACGTTGAACGGTCACCCGCGACCTTGAAAGAGGCGGTGGTCGATCCGCTGAAGGAGTATTTCAGCCGTTCCAAGGCCGTCTGGATCCTGGCATTCATCCTGATGTATAAAATCGGCGATACCATGGCCGCCGCCATGACCACGCCCTTTTATCTGGATATCGGCTTCACCAAGACTCAGATCGGCGCCGTGGTCAAGCTGTTCGGGTTCTGGGCCACCGTGGGCGGGAGTCTTTTCGGCGGCGTCCTCATGATCCGCCTGGGCATCTTTCATAGCCTATGGATTTTCGGTATTCTTCAGGCCCTTTCCACAGCCGGATTCGCCTTGCTGGCGTTGATCGGCCCGAGCCTGGCCGCCCTGTCGGCGGTGATTGCCTTCGAAAACCTCAGCGCCGGCATGGGAACGGCTGCCTATGCAGGGTATATGGCCAGCATTACGGACAAGCGTTTTACGGCCACGCAATACGCCCTGTTGACCAGTCTGATGGGCATCCCCCGCGTGGTGGCCTCGGCACCCACCGGCTATATGGCCGCTCATATGGGCTGGTGGCCCTTTTTTGTCTTTTGCACCCTGATCGCCCTTCCCGGACTGCTGCTGCTGCTTGTCATCGACCACGGCCGGTGATTCACGGGTTCGGCTGTCGACCGAATTACAAGCCGCTGCACGCCTGCCAATTGTTATCCCTTGTTTTTTGCCGTTTTCTGATTATGATAGCCCATGATTTTTCTAAGTACGCCTGTTTATAAAACCGGTGTGCTAAGCAAGGAGCAACGCTATTGTGACCGCCACACCTTCCCCTAAACTCACCCCAGCCGACCGGATTCGCAAATTGGCGGAAACCCGGCAGCGGGTAATGGCACTGCCTGCGGAAAAAGCCCTGCAAGCGATTTTGGAGCATCAGCAACCGGCCGCGCTGGTCCATTCATTCCCGGAGGAAGACCTTCATTTTCTCATTCACGACATCGGTTTGGAAAACGCGCTGCCCCTTCTTTCTCTGGCCTCCAACCGTCAGTGGGAATACATGGTGGACATGGAAGCCTGGAACCGGGATCGCCTGAACTTTCAGGCCACCACCGCCTGGCTGCAGTTGCTGCTGGCTGCCGATGCTGACCGGCTGGTCAAATGGTGCTACGAGGAAAAGCTTGACTGGATCGAGTTGGTGCTCTTCCGCAACATCGAACTTCGCATCCGGGAGTCGGATCAATCCCCTTCGGATTTAGGGGAAGGCTTTTTCACCGACGACGACACCTTTTATGTGCGTTTTGTGGACTATCCCGTGACTACCCCGCAGGAGGAAGCTTTCAAGCGCCTGCGCAACGAAATGCTGGGGCAGCTGCTGCGCCGGCTCTCTTGCTTCGACCATCCCCGTTACCAGGGGCTGCTTATGGAAGCGACGGGCGTGATTCCCGACGAAATTGAAGAAGAGTTGTTCCGCATGCGCAATGTGCGCCTGGGAGAAAAGGGCTTTCTCCCCTTCGACGAAGCCATAGGCGTATACCAACCCCTGCAACCCGGGGAACTGGCTGCCAGGGGCAAAAAAATCCTGCGGCCGGAACCGACGGACGACAGGCAATTGCCGGTGCCCCAAATTAGCATTTCCTTTCTCGAAGGCGACACCCTTTTTGTAAAGGCCTTAAAACAGATCCGGGAACCTCATATTCTTGAACAGCTTCAGACCGAGACGGCCGGCCTTTGCAACCGGGTGGTCGCCGCCGACCGGGCGGTTATTCGGGGCCGCGACCAGCTTCAAACCATTGTATCCAAAGTCGGCGGATACCTGAGCATCGGACTGGAACGCCTGTTGGCCGGTACCCGAAAGGACCGCGAGAAAAAAGCGGCCGAGGCCATCCAGCAGCATATGCTCATCGATATCTTCCGAACCGGCTTTGCCTCTGCCCTGCAACTTAAATGGCGGGCCGACCGCTGGTACCGGGAAAGCTGGTGCCGGGCAAGCGGCATCGATCTGACCTTCTGGGGAGAACGATGGCTGGGGCAGTTGGGGGGCCTGCTGATCGACAGGCCCAAGTTCTACGATCCGGACCGGGCTGGTTCCAATTATCGTGATTTTGCCGCCATGGAAGAGATCGAAGCCACCGGTCTGGGTCTGGCGCAGGTGACGGTGCTGGACAGTCTTTTCGGAAAATTGAATCTTGAACTCGCGCCAACCTTTGCGCAGCGCGCCATCGACTTTAAAAACCTGCTTCTCACCCAGTGGGCCCGGGCAAGCCTGAAGATGCCGCCGGTGGAACCCGGGACATCGGATCCTGCCATTCCCGTTACAAGGTTCAGCCCGTTTTACGAGACCCTCTGGCGATCACAGGAAGAACGCCGAAGGATCGCCGATGAACGGAAAACCGAATTTCTGCAATGGATCGCAAAGCAGTCCGGCCTTTCGAAAACGGAGCTGGCCGATCGGTTGGGATGGATTTTCGAGGCGCTTTTCGACGAAATCGAACAGGAACTGGCGTGGGTCCGGGCCGGCAACCTCGATCCGCGGCACGTTCATCTATTTTTGCTGAAGCCCTGAATTTTTATTGTACGCAAGAGCGCTTTTTTCAAGGGGCCTCAAGTTGCATTGAGGTCAACCAGGTACCCCAATGCAAATCATCGGCATTCTCTGTGCGCTGAGCGCAGCCCTATTCTGGGCCAGTGCCGTCATCATGTTCAAAAAAAGCGGCGAGGTACTCTCTCCGACGGCATTGAACCTGTTCAAGGGCGTCGTCACCCTGCTCCTGCTTATTCCGACCCTGTGGCTGACCGGCACGCCGCTGTTTCCGGACCAACCGGTGGGGGAATGGCTTTTGTTCGGCCTTTCCGGGTTCATGGGCATTACCCTGGCCGACAACTTCTTTTTCATGGCGCTCAAACGACTCGGCGCCGGCCTGTGGGCCGTGGTGGACTGCCTTTATCTGCCCTTCATCATTTTACTGTCGGCCGTTTTTCTCGACGAACAGATCGGGCTGAAAGGGATGCTCGGAGCCGCGCTGGTGATCGTCGCCATCGGCGCCGGGTCCTATTCCGGTGGATCGACAAAGTGCTCGCAGCGGGATTTTGTGGGGGGGCTTTTCTGGGGCACGCTGGCAGTCAGTCTGCTGGCCGGCAGCATAATTATGGTCAAGCCGCTGCTGGAAACAACCAGTATTTTGTGGGCCAGTTATGTCAGGCTGCTGGCCGGTGTGGCCGGTCTGCTCGTATTGGCCGTGATCCAGCCGGAAAGAAAACGAACGCTGAGTGTGCTGCTGCCTTCACAGGCGTGGAAAATCGCCCTGCCGGCCTCCGTTGTGGGCAACTATCTGGCCATGATCGCCTGGCTGGCGGGTTTTAAATACACCCTGGTATCGGTGGCGGCCATCCTCAATCAGCTTTCAACCATCTTCACCTTTATTCTGGCGGCCGTTTTTCTCAAGGAACCGGTCACCCTGCCAAGATTGATCGCCATCCTTCTGGCCGTGGCCGGCGCCCTGCTGGCCGCCGGGGCTACATAATCAACCAAACTTATATAGTGCCCATCCAGAAATAGGATAATTTGGTCGAGATCGAGGCGCACGAAAAATTTTACCGCAGACATATGGTTGACTGAAGTTTCCCCGTTTTGGGTGGCGGCAAGATGGTTGAGAATTCTCGCGACGTGTAAATATTGTTAATGATTACAGGCGGTTAATAGAATGGCGGCTCCTTGTAACCCATTGATATCATTGGACATATTCGGCTGATTTTTTAATGATAAGCGTAAATATGTATAAAATACGGGAAGTTATGATTGAATGCGAGGGCCGGTTGTGGTATGCTTCTTCTACCACGAAAAAAAACACCAAAACCGGGAGCCTCGCATGTTCATCCTACACGACATTCTCGAAAAACTCAAAAACGAATTCCCGCAGTCTCGAAAAGGTCAAGAGTGCGGAATCTGGTTCACCTATACGATCATGGCGATCATCGTGCCTTTCGCCTCGTCCAGGACATCGTGCATCCTCCGGTGTCTCAGATCCCTGTTCGGCTTTACCGGGATACGGCGAAAACGATTCTACACGTTCATGGCATCTCCAAAGATACCATGGAAACGATTGTGGCAGACGCTGTGGAAAATGATTCCCCAACCACTGACCGGCGGGCGGCTGTTGCTGGCACTGGATGACTATGTCAACCCCAAAACGGGCAAGAAAATCTTCGGATGCGAAAAGATATTCGATCATGCTGCCAAACAGAATCAGTCGAAATATCCGTGGGCACAGAATGTCGTTACCGTGGGACTGCTGAAGATCGTCAAGGGACGATGGGCGTGCCTGCCCTTGAGCTACCGCTTCTATCACCTGAAAAAGAGCATTGCCCGCATGCATCGCCAAGGCGGGCCGAAATTGGCGTTTACCAGCAAGATGGCCATGGCTGTCGACATGATCACAGATGTTGCCGGGGTCTTTGGTCGAAAGCGGATCATCGTCACCACCGATTCCTGGTTCGGTAACAATGGCTTGTGGAAGCCGCTGCATGATCGACTGGGAATATGGATTGACATGATTTCCCGGCTCAGATCGAACAGCAATCTGTTCGATCTGCCCGGTCCGCATGTCAGCAGTCGGGTGGGGCGGCCCCGAAAATACGGCCGGAAATTGGGCAATGCGGCGTCGATGGCTGCGTATTACAGATCTCTGGCACAGGAATACACCGTCAATTTGTATGGCCGCGACAGGACCATCTTGGCCTATGAGCGTGTGGTCATGCTCAAAACGATGCGCTGTGCCGTCAAAGTGGTTTGGGTTTATCGACAAACCCAGTGGGTGGCTTTTTTCTCAACCGACATGTCCCTGTCCGTTCGACAGATCGTTGAGTATTATGGTGCCCGCTGGAAAATCGAAGCCCTGTTCAAAGAACTGAAACGCGACATCGGCAGTGCCGAAACGCAAACCCGTCATCCGCAGGCGGTCGGCAACCACCTGCACTTTTGCATGTTGGCGACCACCGTCGCCTGGATCTATGCAAGTCGGGCCGAGAAGACACCAACCCGTCGGCATGCAGTTGATGGCCGGAGCCATTTTGCCTTCTCGGACGTTCGCCGATCGATAGCCAAAGCCGCCATGGACGATAATTTTCGTAGGCTTTTCCCTGGCCCACGTATATCCGTCATAAATTCACTGGTGGACGTACTGCTGCACATGGCGGCGTGATGCTTTATAGGAAACTTTAGATGGTTGATATTTCGAGGATAAAATTTTTCGTGCAACAAAGATATCGGGCAAATTAGCCATTTCTGGACGGGCACTATTCAAACAGGTAGCGATGGATCATATCAGCCAGACCGTCGATAAGACGGTCGGCATCTTCGTTGTGGCCGAATATGATGATCCAACAGATGATCTCTTCCACACAGGCCGCGATAAGACGGGCTGCGGTTCGAGTGTCCGTAATTCGCAGTTTTCCTTCGAACTGGGCAATGAACGTTTCCAGGTGATGGAAAATGCGCTCATCGACTTCGGCTGAAACCGATTCGACTTCCGGATCGGAATAGCGCATGGCCAGCGCTTCCCGGTGAAACTGCGGGTAGGGATCGTGGGATTCCAGCATGGCCTTGATCAGCCGGTACACACTTTTGCGGCGATTATCGGGATCGAAGCGGTGTTCGCTCAATATACGGACAACCTTCTCTTCGATATGCTCCCGAAAAATTTCCATGAACAGCGCCTTTTTATCCTTAAAATAGGAGTAAAAGCTGCCCACGGAAACCCCGGCCGCCGCCGCGATCTCCTTGGCGTTGGTGCCATGGAACCCATGTTTGCCAAACTGCTCTTTGGCCGCGACCATGATCTTGTTCTTGGTTTCGATGCCGCGCTTTTGCTGGGGAATTCTTATTTTTTGCGTACCATCCGACATTCCGCAACCTCCTATTGCTTGATTTTATACCCAATTCCCATTCATCCGTCAACAAAAGCGAAAAAATGTTCGAATTTCGATTGACATGGCTGCGGTCATGTCGATCATAAAAGTATGTACCACAAAGTGACACCATCCAGTTCGCCGAAAGGAGGCGCTATGAAACGTTTAGTGATTATGGCTGTAATGGCAATCGCTGTGGCAATGCTGACCGGTATTGCCGCGGCGGGTTCAGTAAATATCGGATTGGGAGAGATGGATCGGACTGAATTCGAAACCCTGAAACGGATGGTCAGCGGCGACCAGCCGTTTTCCGCCAACAGCACCCTGGAAAAGGCCGCTGACGAGAACGTCGCCGAACTCGACAGGCGCGTTGTACAGGATATCCGACAGGCGATGTCCGCCGGAGAAAATTCACGCAATGCGACGGCTGCGGTTTCCGATACCGGCCCAGTGGATATCGGTTTAGGTTCCATGAGCACAGGCGAGTTTTGTGACCTCAACAAGCTGGTGGCCAGCAATGCAGGTGGCCAGGCCGTTGCCGGCTTCCAGTTTATCTGCCCGTAAACCGGATGTTCCATTGACACCGCCAGATACGCCCGAAACGGCTTTGGCTACCAAGGCCTGAAGCAGCACCGTGGTGCCCTTCAGGCCTTTTTTGTTGCATCCGGCCCCCCTTCCGTATTCCCCTCTACATTAAAATTTATTTACATTTCAAACACGTTATCGCCCTGCAAATGAAAATCTGAACAAAATTTCATTTTTTTCTTGACAACATGAACCCTGGTTCATATATTCATTCCAAAAGATGAACAATTTGTCATGTTCGTTTTACAAAACAACAACGCAAAGGAGCATAAAATGAAAAAAATAATCTTCGCAACGGCAATGGTTTTCATGTTGACGGTAGGAATCGGCAATGTTGCCGCGCAGCCCGTGGACATCGGCACCGGACAGATGGACGCCGCCGAGTTCGCGGCCCTGAAAGCCATGGTTCAAGGGAAACCGATGGCTTCTGGAGAACACGTTTCAACGCCGGCGGCTCAAAAAGAGCAATACGGTGAACTTCAGATGACGCCGGCGGAGTTCCATTCCCTGCAAAATGCAGTAGCGGGCAAAGCCAGTGATTGGGATCGGTTTCACGCGAAAAAGGACACCGCCCGCATGGTCGATATCGGCACGGGTGAAATGCCTGCCGATGATTTCTTCGCCCTGAAACAAATGGTGGAGGGATCCCGGACGGCCTTCTTCGACGACCTGGCCCTGTTAAACCGGTAAGCTTACGGCTGCCGCCCAAGCCTTTCAAACATCGGAGGGATATGGCTCCTCCCGATCAGCCCTCTTGCCTCTGGTCCAGGCAAGGGGGCTTTTATTATTCCGGGTGATCGAAAAGATATCCGACCGAGCGCAGGCTTTTGAAATAGATGGGATTGCGGGGTTCGGGCTCGAAGTATTTGCGGAAGCGGACGATAAAATTGTCTACGGTGCGGGTACTGGTTTTGCGGCTGTAGCCCCAGCCGATCTGCAGCAGCTGATCGCGGGAGAGCGGTTGGCCGCGGTTGGCGATAAACAGCTTGAGCACCTTGGACTCCTGCTCGGTCAGCGTTATCTTCCCCTGGCGGCAGATCGCCGTATTGGTTTTAAAATCGATGCGGTTTTCACCAAAGGCGTAGGCGTCGAATGACGACGGAGCCGGCGCCTGGTTCTCATGATTCCACTGGCCGCGTTTGAGCAGCCGTTCCACACGCAAAAGCAGCTCTTCCAGGTTGAAGGGTTTGGCCAAGTAGTCGTCCACGCCGAAAGCGAGCCCTTTGATGCGGTCGTCAGGGTCGCCCTTGGCCGATAGAATCAGGATAGGCAGCCGCTCATCTTCCAGGCGGATGCTTTGCAGGATGGAAAGACCGTCGATCCCCGGCAGCATGATATCGAGGATCACCAGATCAGGCCCGACCGCCTTCCACTTGTTCAGACCGTCCACCCCGTCAGCGGCAACCACCACTTCGTACCCCTGAATAGCGAGGTTCAGTTCAAGACCTTCAGCAATATGGTGATCGTCTTCGATGATCAGGATCCGCTTTTTCTGGGATTCCATTATTTCCTCTCCTAAAACATCCTTAAGATGCCGTTCGTGGGCTTGCACGATGCACTATTCCAGAGCCGGCAGGATCAACGTAAACGTAGATCCCTTGCCTCGCCCCGGACTTTCGGCTATCACCCGGCCTTTATGAAGCCGGGCGATATTTTGCACCAGGTGCAGGCCCAGGCCGCTGCCCTTGGCCGTCATGTTTTCCGACCGCCCGATCTGGTAAAACTTGCGAAAAATTTTTTTCACCTCCCTGCGATCAAAACCGATGCCGTTGTCCGTGAAACGGACCTGGGTTTTACTGCGCTTTCTCTCGATGGCAATCTCCACCTCGGGCGTTTGGGCAGAGCAATATTTGATGGCGTTGGTCAAAATGTTCATCAGCAGCATTTCGAACAGATGCCGGTTGATGCGCTGGTACACCGCCTTGCCTTCGGGATGGCGCAGGTCGATCCGGCAGTCTTTGAACAGATGGGCGTTTTCTTCAAGAAAAAGCTTCACCGTCTTGACCAGGTCACAGACGACGAATTCGCCCATATAGCTTCCGCTTTCCAGTTTGGCCAGGTCCAGCATGCGGTTGATATTTCCGGTCAACCGCCGGACATCGGACAGCATGTAGCCGATATATTTGAGCTGATCCTCCCTTGACAACCGATGCATCGAAAACGTCTGCAAGTAGAGTTGCAATGAAGTCACCGGCGTTTTGAGTTCATGGGTGAAGTTGCTGATGAAATTGTTCTGCATGCGGACCAGTTGCAGGGTTTTCTGGCTGAACACGAAAATGATGAAGATACCGAGCAAAATGATGCCCAGCAGGATGGACAAAACGAGAATCACCACCCATGTATCGGCGGCCAGCACCTGGTCCTGCTCCAGGTTGAACCGTTCCATGGCCGCCCGGAGTCCGCTGCTGGCTTCCACGTACCAGTAGATGTACAAAAAAAGGGAGGCCACCAGCGCGGTGACGGAAAAAACAAACACCAGAATGGGGTGGAAAAGCCATTTCACCTGCTTCACGGCTGGTCACTGCTCCTTTCGGCTCGGCCCGACGACGCATCCTTGCGGCACTTTCTCGGAGAGCGATTGTAGCGGTTTTTTCCTCCCATTACAATTGGATCGCAATTTAACCACCGGAAATGTGCTTGACCGCCGGGCAGCGCCGTAATAGGATTTTCCTATTAATCCATAACCGCAAAGGGGGACATCATGAGCAACAGTGTCTACAAAGTGATTGAACTGGTGGGGACCAGCCCGACGTCCTGGGAGGAAGCGGCCAAAAATGCAGTCGAAACCGCGTCCAAATCGTTGAAGGACCTGCGGGTGGCGGAAATCACCAAGTTGGATATGAAGGTGGAGGATGGGCGGGTAACGGCCTATCGAGCCCGGGTGAATCTCTCTTTCAAATACGCAACGGAATAAAATTCAGCCCCCTCGACAAAAACGAGGGGGCTGCTGTTTTAATTCTGGATATTATTCCATAGCCCGGGTCATCAGGTCGCCGACCATCTTGGAAAAACGGCCGGGATTGTCCAGTTTGCCGCCTTCGCTGACAATGGCCATGTCCAGCAGCAACTGGCTGTAGTCCTTCAGTTCGGGATTGTCGCGGTCACTTTCGAACAGGGCCTTGATTTTTTCCACGACCGGGTGGTCCATGTTCAATTCGAGCACGCGCTTGCTCTCGGGCGGCTTCTGCCCGGATGCTTTGAGCAGCTTCTCCATATAGGCGCTCATGTCCCAGGCATCTCCCGAAAGGCAGGACACCGAATCCTTGAGCCGTGTAGAGGGTTTGACCTCCTTGATCTTGTCCTCCAGGTGGCCCTTGATGAAACCGAACAGGGCATTGTATTCTTCTTTTTTGCTGTCATCCACCTTGTCCAGATCGAGATCGCCCTTCTCGGCGCTTTTCAGCGGCTTGCCGTCGTATTCGGTCAAGGTCTGCACCACCCATTCGTCCACGGGATCGGTCATCAGCAGCACCTCGAAATCCTTCTCCTTCAACTTCTCCAGATGGGGGCTGTTGAGCAAAGCGGAAAGCTTGTCACCGGTGATGAAGTAGATCTCCTTCTGGTCGGCCTTCATATTTTTCACATAGTCGTCCAGCGAGACCCATTTATCCTCGGATTTGGTGGTCTTGTACCGCGCCAGAGAAGCGATTTTCTCTTTTTTTGACGGGTCGGTGTAGATGCCTTCCTTCAAAACGGCGCCGAATTCATCGTAGAACTGATTGTACTTCTCGGCATCCATCTTTTCCAGCAGGTCAAAGAGCTTCTTGAGCAGGTTCTTGCGGATGTTGAGCACCAGCCGATCCTGCTGAAGGATCTCGCGGCTCACGTTCAGGTTTAAATCCGAGGCGTCCACCACGCCTTTGACGAAGCGGAAGTATTCGGGCATCAGTTCCTTGCAGTCGTCCATGATGAACACCCGCTTGGAATAAAGATGAACCCCGTGGCGGCGTTCGGGGGTGAACAGGTCAAAGGGCGCCTTGGAAGGGATGTAGAGCAGCGCGTCGTACTCGGTAGTACCTTCGAATTTGAGGTGCAACCGCTCCATGGGCGGATTCCAGTCATGGCTGAGGTGCTTATAGAACTCTTCGTACTCCTCGTCCTTGACATCGCTGGGGCTGCGCGTCCAGATAGCCTTCATGGAGTTGAGGGTCTCTTCCTTCATCACCTTGCGGGTGGTGGCGCCGATGGGCTTGCCGTCCTTGTCCTTGATGATCTCTTCGTCGGGCAGCGGTTCGTCGCGCTCCACCTCCATGGTGATGGGATAGTTGACGAAATCGGAGTGCTGCTTGACGATGCCGCGCACCGTCCACTGATCGGTGAAATCCTTGTCGTCCTTGCCCTTCTTCTTCAATTCCAGGGTAATGGTGGTTCCCCGGGTGGCCTTTTCCGTCTCTTCGATGGTGTAGGAGCCGTCTCCGGTGGATTCCCATTTCACGGCCTGGTTGGCCTCTGCGCCTGCGGCGCGGGTCACCAGGGTAATCTTGTCGGCCACCATGAAGGCACTGTAAAACCCCACCCCGAACTGACCGATCAATTCCGGCAGCAGCGTCTCTTGCCCTTTGGCCTGCTCCAGGGCTTCCAGAAAGCCGGCTGTGCCGCTTTTGGCAATGGTACCGATATTTTCGAGCACCTCTTCGTAGGTCATGCCGATGCCGTTGTCGGAAATTTCGAAGGTCTGTTTGATGCCGTCGGGCTTCAACTGGATTTTGAATTCCGTATCATCGCCCAG
This sequence comes from uncultured Desulfosarcina sp., assembly GCF_963668215.1. Taxonomy (NCBI): domain Bacteria; kingdom Pseudomonadati; phylum Thermodesulfobacteriota; class Desulfobacteria; order Desulfobacterales; family Desulfosarcinaceae; genus Desulfosarcina; species uncultured Desulfosarcina sp. Next base: position 2,829,275 of record NZ_OY764190.1, on the reverse strand, counting down.
GATGCCCGGCTCGGTCTCCGCCTTGTATCGCAACTTGTCGATGGCATCCGATGCGTTGGATATCAATTCACGCAGGAAGATATCCTTGTTGGAATAAAGGGAGTTGATAATCAGGTTGAGAATCTGCTGGACTTCGGTCTTAAACTGGTGGGTTTCCTTCTTGGCTTCCATGGCTTTCCCGAATGCTCCTTCATCAAGCTTTTATCAATGGTTATAATATGTTCAACCGCAACGATGAACAATAATGGGGGCGATTTTCCGTTTGTCAAGGCAGTCGAATCGTTCAAGCACCCTACCCCGGCGGCTTGCCGTACCGCCCCGGTCAACACGGCGCCTGAATGTCGATGCACGACTATCGGAAAAAGGGGCGGGTTCAAAAATCGGAACCAAATAAAAGCTGCGATTTCATAAAGTTATAGTTGTGAAAATTGCCTTTAGGCCAAAGTTCATAATCTTGAACTTTTACGGGAAATCGTTATTTTCCGTTTGATATCAAATTTTTATATAAATATTGGGTTGTGTCGGGTTTATAATTATGAACCTTTTTCCATGGTCAGCCACTCGATCTTCACGCTTCCGACAACCGCCAATGCCACACTCTCTATCCATATATTATATGTAAATCTGGTATGTTATATTTTTCCTACACTTTTTTCGCCGCTCCAATCTGATTTTGGCAAGCCATTTGCTGTTCTTAATTGTCAACCTAATAATTTTCATCTTTTCTCCTCCTTAACGGTTAATCGGCTTCATCCCGATTAACCGTTTCCTTTTTTGGCCCTTCAACAAGTTTGACGAAATGAAATTGCAAAATTAATCCCATCACGCTAAAATTAAACATCAATTTGATAAAGTCGGTCGACCTTGTCGATCCGGTCCGGCGATTTCGGAAATGATCGGCTTATTGTTCAGACGTCGAACCCTATCCTTTTCCCCATCATCTGAATGGATTCATCGCTCTGGCCTTTTTTGGCAGGCCCGTGAATGCATAGCGGACCGGCCGGTTCCAGGACAGGATCTTCCCGTCGGCACGATTTCTCCTGCCGGTGGCGGGCAACTTGTTAGCAGCTCATGGAGGTGGCAATGCAAAAGAAAAAATGGGTATTTGGTTTTAACGAACTGGATGCGGCGAAAGCGCATGTAGGCGACGACTGGGATGCCGTTCGCGGCCTTTTGGGCGGCAAGGGGGCCAACCTGGCCGAAATGGCCCGCATCGGCCTGCCGGTGCCAGACGGTTTCACCATATCCACCGAGGCCTGCAACACCTACCTGGCATCGGGCAGCATCCTTCCCGAAGGTTTGTGGGACCAGGTTTTGGCCGCCCTTGCACAAATCGAAGCCAGCACCGGAAAATCCTTTGGCGGTTCCGAAAATCCGCTCCTACTCTCCTGCCGGTCGGGCGCCAAATTTTCCATGCCAGGCATGATGGACACGGTGCTCAATATCGGCCTCAACGACCGGACCGTGGCGGCCATGATCAACCAGACCGATGATCGTCGTTTTGTCTACGACGCCTACCGGCGGCTCATTCAGATGTTCGGCAGCGTGGTCATGGGAATCGCCGACGAACCTTTCGAGGCGGTCATCTCCGCCGCGCGTCAGACCGCCGGAGTGGAAAACGACAGCGAGTTGTCTGCCGAAAACTGGCAGCAGGTGGCCGAGCAGTTCAAAGCCATCTACCGGCGGCATACGACCCATGACTTTCCGGAAGATCCCTACAAGCAGCTTCAAATGGCCACCGAAGCCGTGTTTAAAAGCTGGAACGGCAAGCGGGCCGTCGATTACCGTACGGCCGCCCGTATCTCCCACGATCTGGGTACGGCCGTCAGCGTGGTCACCATGGTCTTCGGCAACATGGGCAATGACTGCGCCACCGGCGTGGCCATGACCCGCAATGGCTCCACCGGAGAACCGAAGCTGGAAGGCGACTATCTGACCAATGCCCAGGGCGAGGATGTGGTCGCCGGCATCCGCATGACCAAAGACCTTGCCCAACTCAAAGAGGAGATGCCGGCGGTCTACGCCGAATTCGAACGCATTGCCAAGCTGCTGGAAGACCACTACCGGGACATGCAGGATATGGAGTTCACCATCGAAAAGGGCAAGCTGTGGATGCTCCAGACCCGGGACGGCAAGCGGACGGCCCAGGCGGCGGTGCGAATCGCCGTGGATATGGCCGAGGAGGGGCTTATCGATCGCCGCACGGCCGTGTTGCGGGTGTCCCCGGATCAGGTAGACTTTTTTCTGCACCCCCAGTTCGATGCCTCCGCCGCCAACGCGGGCAGACTGCTCACCCGGGGTCTCAACGTCTCTCCCGGCGCGGCGGTGGGGCAGGTGGCCTTCGATGCCAACATGGCCGAAGCCTGGGCCAACAATGAGGGCAAGGCGGTGATCATGGTGCGGCCGGAAACCAAACCCGACGATGTTCACGGCATGCTGGCCGCACGGGGCATTCTCACCAGCCGCGGCGGACGGACCAGCCATGCGGCCCTGGTGGCCCGCCAGTTCGGCAAACCGGCAGTGGTGGGGGCCTCAGGCATCCGCATCGACCTGACCAACCGGCTGATGACCGTCGCTAACAGAACCATCCACGAAGGGGAGTGGATCTCCATCGACGGCACGGCCGGCATCGTCTACGAAGGGCAACTGGAGACCATGGTGCCTGACATCAAGGACCCCTGGCTGATCAAGCTGCTCTCCTGGGCCGATGAATTCAGGAAGCTGGGGGTGTGGGCCAATGCCGACTATCCCCGCGACGCAAAACGGGCGGTTGAATACGGCGCCGAAGGCATCGGGCTGTGCCGCTCCGAGCACATGTTTTTCGAAACCGACCGCCTGCCGCACTTTCAGCGCATGATCATGGCCGAGTATCCGGTGGAGCGCAAGGAGGCCCTGGCGGCGCTGCTGCCCTTTCAGCGGGAGGACTTTGTCGGTCTTTTTCGTGTCATGGCCGGCAAGCCGGTGATCGTCCGACTCATCGACCCGCCCCTGCACGAATTCCTGCCGGACCTGATGGAATTGATATCCGAACTGGCCGACCTGAAGATCCGCCTCAAGCACGCCCCGGACATGGCCGCCATCGACACGCTGCTGGCCGAGATCCGCGAAAAGGAGCAGCTTCGCAAGCAGGCCCAGAGTCTGCGGGAAGCCAACCCCATGCTGGGCACAAGGGGGGTGCGGCTGGGCATCTACATTCCGGAGCTGACCACCATGCAGGTGCGCGCCATCTTCGAGGCGGCCTGCCAGGTAACCAAAGAAGGCATCGACGTCCATCCCGAGGTGATGATTCCGCTCACCAGCCACGTCAACGAACTGATCCGGCAGCGGGGCGTACTGGAGGCCGAGGCCCGAACCGTCATGCATGAAAAAGGGGTCGAGATCGCCTACAAGTTCGGCACCATGATCGAACTGCCGCGGGCGGCCCTGACCGCCGACGATATCGCCGAACACGCCGAATTTTTCTCATTCGGCACCAACGACCTGACCCAGACCACCTTTGGCATCTCCCGCGACGACGCCGAATCCGGATTTCTCATCGAGTACATGGAAAGCGGCATTCTGCCGGCAAACCCCTTTGCCACCCTGGACCCCGAAGGGGTGGGGCAGTTGATCGACATGGCAGTCAAAAAGGGCCGCAACACTCGACCGGGCCTGGAGTGCGGCATCTGCGGCGAGCATGGTGGAGATCCCAAGTCCATCGCTTTGTGCCACCAGCTGGGGCTGACCTATGTCTCCTGTTCTCCTTTCCGGGTGCCCATCGCACGGTTGGCAGCCGCCCATGCGGCGTTGGGGGAAAAAAAATAATGCCTCCCCTGAAAGCACTTTCATTTGCTTTGCTATTCGTGGCGCTTTTTCAGGCCTCCTCCTCGTATGCCTACGATGTCCCCGAACCGTTGGAACCGTGGGAAAAATGGGTCCTTCACGACAAAGAAACCCAAACCTGTCCCCCGCACTTTGACGACGGCACAGTCCGGCGCTGCTGGTGGCCGTCGCGGCTGGCCGTGGATGCCGCCGAGCAAGGGGCCACATTCGACCTGCAGGTAAAGGTTTACGCACCGACATGGGTGACCCTGCCCGGGGGCCGAGACCATTGGCCCGAATCGGTCTTTGATGGAAAAAACGTTCTTCCGGTAGTCGGGAGAAACGACCGACCGGCAGTCTGGCTGGAGCCAGGCGACCATAGCGTCCGAGGTGCCCTGGTGTGGAAAGCGCTTCCCGAGGTGCTGTCCATACCACCGGAAACGGGCATGGTATCGCTGAAGATGGACGGAAAGGATATTGCCGAGCCGGAATGGGATGAAAAGGGACAGCTGCGACTCAACGGCAAAAATGGAGCGGCCCGGCGGGAAGGCGCCCACACGGCTATGGTTTTCCGGCTGATTGAGGACGATATCCCCCTGCGGACGGTCACACGGGTTCTGCTGCGGGTCTCCGGTCCTCCCCGGGAGATTCGCCTGGCGGCCCTGCTGCCGGACGCGAGCACGGTCATGCGGATCGACAGCCCGCTTCCGATCCACCTTGCCGAAAACAGGGACCTGCTGGTCCAGGCCCGTGCCGGACGCTGGGAGTTGCGGGTGACCGTGCGCATGGAAGGCCCGGTAACGCAGCTGTCCACCGGCAAAGGCGACTACGGCCCGGAAATCTGGTCCTTTAAGGCCTACAATCATCTGCGCATGGTCAATGTCACCGGAGCGCCGACGGTCGAGCCCTCCCGGACCCAGATGCCCGATGAATGGAAAACCCTGCCTGGTTATCAGGTCGAAGCAGGCGGCGGCCTTCATTTCGAAACGGTTCGACGGGGCGATCCCGACCCGGCCCCCGATCAGCTGGAATTGCAGCGCACCTGGTGGCTCGACTTCGACGGGGCCGGTTTCACGTTGCACGACCGCATTACCGGAACCCTGAACCGAACCTGGCATCTGGCCATGAACCCTCCCGTAGAGTTGGGCCGCGTGGCCGTGGACGAGGAGAATCAGTTGATCACCCGGCACGAAGACCGTCCGGGAGTAGAACTGCGTCGTGGGAAGCTCTCCCTGGAGGCGGACAGCCGTATGGCCCGCACCGCCTCGGTCCTGCCCGCGGTCGGCTGGGATCACGATTTCAACCGTATCAGCGGGGTATTGAACCTTCCTCCGGGTTGGTCCCTGCTGTCCACGGGAGGCGTCGATGTGCCCCCTGACGCCTGGCTGCAGCGCTGGACCCTGCTGGATCTTTTCCTGGTGCTGATCGTCGCCATCAGTGCAACCAAACTTCGCGACCGGCGCACCGGCATTCTGGTTCTGCTCACCTTGGGGCTGATTTTTCACGAGCCGGGAGCCCCCCGACTCGTGTGGCTGCACCTGCTGGTCGTGGCGGCACTGCTCAAGTATCTTCCCCAGGGATGGTTCAAAAAGATCGTCCGGCTCTGGGGGGTGGGCGCCGTCATCGTCCTTGTCATCATTGCGCTGCCGTTCATGGTCCAGCAGGTCCGCACGGCCGTTTATCCGCAGTTGGCTCGAAGCGGCGGCGGAATCGGTATGCCGATGATCGGCGCTAAAAAAATGGCGATGATCGAAGCAGATCAGCTATCCGAAGCGCCTCGACCGGTCCGGGTAAAAAGCTCCGCGGTTAAGAGCATGCGGCAGATGGCGGATTCTGTCCAAGCAGAGACATCGTCTAAACCGCCTCGCCGGGAATTGACCGTCCAGCCCTCCCAGGCCCTCATCCAGACCGGCCCCGGCCTGCCCTCCTGGCGGTGGCGCAGCGTACCATTGCGCTGGAACGGACCGGTTGACCACAACCAGCAGATTCGAATCTGGCTGATTTCTCCCTGGATGAACCTGGTGCTGGGATTCGCTCGCGCCATCCTGCTTCTGGCACTCATCGTCGTGGTTTTAGAGCCGCGGCGCTGGAAAAAATCTCTGCCGCCCGTGACGGCCAATGCCCTGGGCGCACTTTTGCTCACGGCCCTGATCCTGTCGCCGGCTTCGAATGTAAGGGCCGAGAATTCGAATGGCAACTTCCCTCCCCAGGCTCTCCTCGACGAATTGCAGCGCCGGCTGCTCGAACCGCCGGCCTGCCTGCCCCATTGCGCCGATGTGAGCCGCCTGGAACTGGCCGCCACGCCCGACCAGATCCGCCTGATCCTGCAGGTTCACGCCCTGGCGGAAACCGCCGTTCCACTGCCCGCCAGCCAGGAGACCTGGAACCCGTCGCGGATTGTTCTGGACGGTGCTCCGGCAGAGAGCCTGGCCCGGGACGAGCGGGGAATTTTATGGACGGTGATGCCCAAGGGCGTTCATGAGATCAAACTGATTGGAACGGCAGCCGGAACCGATGACGTGCGCATCGCCTTTCCCCTGCCTCCCCATACCGGGACCTATGCCGGCGTGGGATGGATGGCCCGCGGAATCCACAGCGACGGAACCGTTGACACCAGCGTTGTTCTCACCCGAACCCGAAGCGATGCGCAGCCGCACCGCGCAACCGTCGAAAGCGGGGTCCCTCCCTTTTTCCAGGTGTCCCGCACCTTGCGTCTGGGTCTGCAATGGGAGGTGGACACCCGCATCCAGCGCCGGACGAAAGCCGGAACCCCCGCTGTCCTTTCCGTGCCGCTGATCAGCGGTGAAGCGGTCACCACCCCGGGAATCCACGTCCAGGAGGGTGCGGCTCAAATTTCTCTGGGGCCGGACGAAATGGAGAAATATTTTTCCGGCACGCTTCCCGTTACCTCCGCCATCCGGCTGACCGCCCCCAGGGACGTTCCCTGGACCGAAGTCTGGACCCTGGATGCCGCCGCCATTTGGCGCTGCTCGCTTTCCGGGTTGACGGTGGTCCACCACCAGGATGCCGGCCGCAACTTTCAGCCCCAATGGCACCCCTGGCCGGGCGAGCAGGTAACCATCGAAATTACCCGCCCACCGGCCGTTCCCGGCCGGACAGTTACTTTGGACAGCGCCCGGCTGGAGATGACTCCCGGGCAGCGATTCACCCGCTCGGTACTGGATCTCAACCTGCGGTCCAGCAAGGGCGGTCATCATCAGATCGAGCTTCCCGCACAGGCCAACCTGCAAGCCGTCCGGATCGACGGAAAAAACCTGCCCATCCGCCAGGACGGCCGGCTGGTTTCCGTGCCCCTGCAACCTGGCGGCCAGGCGGTGCAGATCCAGTGGCAGCAGCTCACCGATTCGCTTATATGCATCAAAGGCCCCAAGGTGAATGTGGGTGGACAAGCCGTCAATGCCACGGTGACCTTTCGGGTGCCCGACAACCGCTGGATCATGTTTGCCGGCGGACCCAGGCTGGGACCGGCCGTTCTGTTCTGGAGTTATGTCCTTGTCGTCGTCCTGATCGCCGTGGGTCTCGGGAAAACCGATATCGCTCCGCTGCGCACCCACCACTGGCTCCTGTTGGGAATAGGGCTCACCCAGGTGCCGTCTCCGGTCGCCGTGCTGGTCGTGGGCTGGCTGCTGGCCTTGGGATACCGTTGCCGCATGCGCCCGCTGGACAAGGCCCTGGCCTTCAACTTCATGCAACTTCTCCTGGCGGCCCTCACGCTGGCCGCCCTGATCGGCCTGTACACCGCCATCGAACGCGGGCTGCTGGGCATCCCGGACATGCAAATCGCCGGCAACCACTCGACACGGTTCCAGCTGCACTGGACCCAGGATCGTATCGATGGATTCTTGCCGTCGCCCTGGGTGGTCAGCCTGCCATTGTGGGTCTACCGCCTGCTCATGCTGGCGTGGTCCCTCTGGCTGGCGTTCAGTCTGGTAGCCTGGCTGCGCTGGGGATGGGGCTGCTTTTCCCGGCAGCAGTTGTGGAAGCCTGTTCACTGGCGCCTTAAAATCAGGCTCCCGGCAAAAGAGAAAAAACGTGAGGAAAAAGAAGCCAAACCGCAGGCCGGATAGCGGTTGCCTTTTAGCGGTGTTGACGTTATAAACATGAATAGAGATCCCCTCCCTTAATTCATGCTCCATTCACGGTACCTAGGAGAAGTGCGATGAGAAAGTTGTCCAATCTGTTGGTTGCCGTCCTGCTGTTGAACCTGCTGCCGGCCGCCCCGTTGACCGCGGCCGAAACCCTGAATTTCAGCTGCTCGGCCCAGGTTGCCGAAGCGTTCGGCAAGCCGTTGATGCAGGAATTTATCAATACTTCCGGCATCGTTGTCAATACTCACGTTTCCTCCTCGAACCTGGCCATCAGCCGTTTACTCAACGGCTTCAGCCAGATCGCCGGTTCGGCCCGGCCCTTGCGAAGGCAGGAAATCGAGTCCGGACTGATCGAAATTCCCATCTGCCGGGATCCACTGGTTATTATCGTCCACCGCGACTGTTCGGCCGTGTCCCTCACCAGCGATCAAGTGCGGCGCATCTTTAACGGCGAAATCGACAATTGGAAGGAGATTTGCGGCAAGGACCAGCCCGTCACGGCCATTGTACCAGGCAAGGAAACCGCGGCTTTCGCAAATTTCCATCGCCTGGCCATGCGCATGAACGACATTCACTACGACTTCATGACCTGGAAATCCACCGCCGCCGTCGAGGCGGTGCGCTACATGCCCGGCGCCATTTCCTTCATCGGCCACGTGGCCGTTATGGATATGCCGGACATCAAGATGCTGTCCATTGACGGCAAATCGGCAACCGACACGGATTACCCATACATGCAGACTTTCTCCCTGGTAACCCGGGGCAAACCGGAGCAAACGGCGCGGGCGCTGATCGATTATGCGCTTTCGGACCGGGTGACGAATTTCATTGTGACCCATGATATGATCCCCGTGATTGACTAATGCCCATCCGGAAATCGATAACGATTTTTGGATAAGCACGAAATTGGAACCTGCCATGAAACAGCCTGTCTTCAAGTCCCTGAGCATTTTTGCGGTCTGCATCTGTTTTTTGACCACCGGCTGCGCCAGTTCTCTTACCTCCTCCAGCCCGCTGCAAACAACCGTAGTGGAAGGAGAAAAGCGGCTCAGCGGCACCGATGACCTGCGCTTCGATGTGCATAGAAATTCGGAAGACGATTTTCTGGTGGTGACCCAGACGCCGGTCTGTCGTGAAATGGCGACCCGAGAATCGGTCAGCCGCAAGCAGTTGCATGGCGTCCTTCCCGCCATCATCGAAATCGGCTTTTTCGGGTTGGGCATTCTCGATTTGGTTGTGGCCCACGCCATTGTCGAGAACTCGGAAACCCGCACGCCCCTGGAGGACGCCCCCACCGGCAACAAGGTTGCATGTGCATCCTCCCAACCGGCTGCCGATCAACAGGTTATTCTCCAGTATGCCGGGCTCGATCGTCTGCAATACGGCCTCACCGACGCCGACGGCATCATCCGCACCGAAGCGCCGCTTTCCCAAGAGCCATTCCGGTACGTCAATGTTTTCGTGCGCACCGGAACAGCCAAACGCTTTGCCGGCGCAATCTGGACGACACCTGCGACGCTTGAATAAGCACCCCCGGTTCCCGGTGTCTACCCGCAAAAACCGCCGTTCATCCGCCATACTGTTTTTCGTTTTGCGGCAACCCGAATTTTAGAGCTTATCCGTAAATAAAGTATGTTTTTCTTCCAAAATCTGCTATTATGTTCTCCATGACAAACCGAATAATCATGGAGGGATTATGGCAAAGACCCAGTCGTGGGAGGTCTCGGATTCGTTTTGGAAAAAGGTCGAACCCCTCATACCAAAGCCTGAGCGAAATCCTGAAAAAGCGTATAAACGCAAGGCCGGTGGCGGCAGAAAACCGATGCCTCCGCGCCAGATATTTGAGGCCATCATGTATGTCTTGCGAACGGGTTGTCAATGGAAGGCCTTGCCTAAGGAGCGTTTTGGAAGTCCCAGTGCGATTCACACCCACTTCATGCGCTGGATGCGTGCAGGCTTCTTCGTGGCCCTTTGGCGATCCGGTCTTGCCGAATACGACGAGATGGAAGGCATTGCCTGGAAGTGGCAGAGCATAGACGGAGCCATGGTCAAAGCACCGTTGGCGCAAGAAGCGGTTGGTCGGAATCCGACCGACAGGGGAAAAAAAAGGGACCAAGCGGCATCTGTTGGTGGACGGCCGTGGTGTCCCGTTGTCACTCGTCGTGACCGGAGCCAATCGCCATGACGTATCCCAATTGGAACTTGTTTTGGATGAGATCATCATAGAACGTCCTCAAGACATTGAGCAGAATCTGTGTGCAGATAAAGGATACGACGGCCAACCGGCATTGGAACTGATCGTTTCCAAGTGTTACATCCCCCACGTGAAAAGGCGCGGAGAAGAGATCCAGGAAAAAAGGAAAAACCCTGGATGGAAAGCCAGACGCTGGGTGGTTGAAGTGAGCCATTCATGGTTCAATCGCTTCCGGAAGATATTGGTCCGTTATGAAAAGCTAACGGATACCTATTTGGATTTACCCCAATTTAGTGGACACCTCGGAAAGCCCAATGTATACGGGCAACAGGAGGTGTTCCATTGTCAAAGAAAAAACGAAAGACTTACAACCGTGAATTTAAGAAGGAGGCCGTGGCACTGATCACCGACAAGGGATACAGCGTTGCCGAAGCCTCCCGGAATCTGGGTGTCGAATACAGTGTCCTGCGCCGCTGGAAAATGCAGTTGGCCGATGATCCCCAAAATGCCTTTCCCGGTAAAGGGCGGCAAAAAGCTGATGACCAGGAAGTTCGCAATCTCCAAAAGGAACTGGAGCGGGTAAAAGAGGAACGTGACATCTTAAAAAAAGCACTGGCCTACTTTGCGGAGGATCAGAAATGAAATTTCAATTCATCTCTGACCACCGGGAGACGTTCAAGGTAGGCCGCATGTGTGCGTTGCTTAATGTCTCCCCCTCTGGATTTTACGCCTGGCTCAATCGACCGGAGAGCCGCCGGATCATCGAAAACCGGGCTTTAGAGAATAGAATACGTGTCCTTCACGCCGCCAGCCACGGTATTTACGGGTCGCCCAAAATTCACCGGGATCTTACCGACGAAGGCATTCGTTGTGGCAAAAACCGCGTAGCCCGGATAATGCGTGAAGCTGGCATCCGGTCTCGTACAAAAAAGAAATTCAAAGTCACGACCAACTCCCGGCACAACCTGCCGGTGGCTCCCAACCTGTTGAATCAGGAGTTCACCGTAGATGCTCCGGACCGCACCTGGGTCGGCGATATCACCTACATTCATACCCAGGAAGGGTGGGTGTATCTGGCCGTTCTGATTGATCTGTTCAACCGCAAGGTGGTCGGCTGGTCCGCCTCACCCCGGATGACCCGACAATTGACCATCGATGCGTTGCAAATGGCGCTGGATCATCGACGCCCTGACCCGGGATTAATGCACCACTCAGATCGGGGCAGCCAGTACGCTTCTGGAGATTACCAGAAACTGCTCACTAAACATCAGATGATTTGCAGCATGAGCCGCAAGGGAAACTGCTATGACAACGCGGTTGCGGAAAGTTTCTTCCGCCTGCTGAAAACCGAGTGGGTGAATCATCACCGGTACCTCAGCCGGTCAGAAGCGATCAGCAGCCTATTTTACTATATCGAAATCTTCTACAATCGAAAAAGACGTCACTCTGTGCTTGATTATGCAACGCCGCAAGAATACGAAAATTTCCCCTTTGCGGCTTAACTCGGTGTCCACTAATTCGGGGGAAATCCAATTTGGCGCTGCTTCATATGGCAGCAGCTATTATCGCCTACCGAAAGGCTGGCTTTATTTACGGATAAGCACTTAATATCCCACCGGCAAAACGACCGCGAATCCGTTTTCCGTCCTTTTTTCTCTCCACCCAACCTACTGATAAAACGATTCTTTTTTATAATGAATGACTTTCATTTAAAAATTTTACATAAAATTTTTATTGACAGCATTTTTTCATCGTATTATCCAAAACAAATCGACCATACAGTCGGTCTATATTCCGACCGGTCGGTTTACCATCCTAACTTATTTATTTAACAAATTATAATAGACATGAACGCCGGGGTTGACCGCCTTGCAGACCGCTGCGTTCCATGAACAGGGAGCCTGATTATGCCCCCCATTCCCGAACTGGAAGCCATCCGCAAGACCCAGATCATCGAGGCAGGCCTGCACACCATCGCCCAGCGCGGATGCGCCAATGTCACCATGGACGATATCTGCAGCGCCGCCGGGCTTTCCAAGGGCGGCCTGGCCCACTACTACCGGTCGAAAAACGAATTGTTCAAAGCGGTATTCGACGCCTTCTTTGACCGGATCTTCCAACGCAGCCGGGAGACCATGGCACGGTTCGATGATCCGCTGGATCAAGTTCTCTCCTTCGATTGGCTCTACAATGACAACGACCCGGACATGGAAATCGGTTATCCCCTGCTCTTCGACTTCATGGCCGTCAGCGTCCACGACGAGGAATACCAGGAGATTTTCTACAGCTGGATCGACAACTGGGTGAGCCTGCTGAGTGGCGCCCTGGAAGAAGGCGTCCGGCGCGGCCAATTCAAGAATTTAGATCCGGCGGCCACGGCCCGCACCATTTCCGCCATCTACCAGGGGGTTGCCACCCGATGGTACCTGGCGCCCAAGCTTCACTCCCGTCAGTGGGCCGTCGAATCGTTTCAAAATGCCATACGGGGGCTGCTGGCCCCGTATTTGAGCGATAAACCAACTTCTATGCAACGCTGACCCTCTACAATCTGGAAAGGAGAACCCATGCCCGTATTCGAAACCAAGGAAAAGATGCAGACCGTACTGGGGGGATTGTTCGAAAAACTGCTGGCCGATCCGGAATTCGGCCCCAAATTCGTTAAGTCCGATATTACCATCAAGTTCAATATCTCCGATCCCAACGCCGAGCTGTGGGTCACCCCCGGAGACGGCACCACCGGTGAGGTGATCTGGGGAAGCAACGGCAACAAGGCCACCGTGGAAATGACCCTTTCCGGCGATACTTGCCACAAATTCTGGCTCAAACAGATCGCCATGCCCATCGCCCTGGCCAAGGGCCTGATCAAGGCCAAAGGCCCCATGCCCAAAATTCTCAAACTTTTGCCTCTGCTCAAACCGGCCTATGAAGCCTATCCGGAATGGGCCAAGTCATACGGGCTGCCGGTGTGATGAAGGTGAAGAAACTAAGATTTCGGACAGGGCTATATCGGCAGTCCAGGGAGAGTAGGGGAAAATAAAAAACCGAGAAGTCAGAATTCAGAAGACAGGAGACAGAAGGTATTTGAGGTCGCTTCGCTCCGCCGATTTTTAAAAAGCTTGCGCCGAAGGCGAAACCTCCTTCTGGATTCTGACTTCCGACTCCTGAATTCTATCCCCCTGCCTATCAGAGAAAACGCGATTCCTCTGAGTCAACAAATCGCTTCCTGCTATGACGAAAGGAACCTACCCATGGAACGCAGCATTAAACAATACGAAACTGACCGCAAGGAGGCGGTTAGAATCGCCGCCCGCCTGATGCTGGCATCGGGCACCACCACCCCCCGGGTGGGCGGGGTGGGCGAGTGCACCATCCACATCGTGGACGACGAGTGCGACATCGAGGACATCTGCCAGCAGATGGAGGCGATGGCCGACATCAAGAAAAGCTGGGGATTTTTCCGGCGCGATGCGGCCATGCTCCGCGATGCCGATGCGGTATTGATCGGCACATCCTTGAGAAGCCTCACCGATCCGGCCGACATCAACTGCAACATGTGCGGCAAACTGGTCTGTGAATACCTCAAAGATGAGGAAAAGTTGCCCGCCGACCCGGAGGTGGCCTTCACCGGCCCTCTTTGTACCTTTAGGGCCGCCAACATCGCCTATGCCATAGACGGTATGGTTTCCCAAGCCCGCAACCTCGGGACCGACTACGGCGTCTACTGGTCCGTGGGCGCGGCGGCCATACGCATGGGATTATTGCCCCGGGCCACAGGCTTCGCCCTGGCCGTGGCCATCTCCATCACCGAGAAGAGCCCTTTCAGGGACATCCCCCTCAAGTATGACGAGATCAACCAGCGCACCATGAACGACCGCATGATCAACCGGCTCTGGCCTCAATTCCGGTCCATCTATAGCTGACAAGGGAGGAGAATATGGCAATCGTCGAAATGGACACCATGGTCAAGGCGGGGCTGGACCGCGCCGTGGAACTGATGGCCCTGGCCGCCCACAACAGTTTCCGGTTCAACGACCGCAATACAGTAAAAATCATTTCCGTGGGGGAAGAGGAGTTGGAGCAGCTCGCCGAGTACTGCTTCTCCTTGGGTGACATGTCGCCTCTGGCGGCCAGGGACGGCCGGCATCTGGTGCAGTTGATGAAGGAGCCCTGCGCCCTTCTGGTCATGGGGGACAAGCGCCGCTCGGATTTCAACTACAATTGCGGAGCCTGTGGATTTCGCACCTGCAAGGAGTTGAACACCGCAGAAAAGATGGAATCGCTCACCGCCAACGGTCCCTCCTGCCTGTTCAAGAATATCAATCTGGGCATTGCCGCCAACGCCGCCGCCAGTGCGGCCCACCGGCTGGGCCTGCACTGCCGGGTCTTCTCCACCCTGGCCTTTGCCGCCATGGCCATGGAGGTGATCACCGACGTGGATATCTGCGTGAGCGTCTCGGTCAGTGCGGCCCGAAAAAACCCCTACTTCGACCGCCATGAGTTCTGGACCAAGGATTACTGGGACGAAATCTTCGCCAAGGAATTCCCCACCTACAACCGGGGGTTCATCGGGGCCGTGGAGGATTGAGAATAATGTCGAACAAAGCTTACCTGAACCAGGCCATCGTCTCCCATCTGATCGAGATGAAAGCCGAGGAAAACCCGGATCAGGAGATCCTGGTCTTCGAAAACGGCGATAACGCCGCCGATGTCCTGACTTTCCGCTCCCTTTATGAAAACTCCAACAAAATCGCCCGCCTGCTGCTGGACAGCGGCCTGGAGAAAGGCGACACCTACGCCGTGTTCATGCGCAACCATGCCGAGTTTGTCTACAGCATGCTGGCCGGCCCTGTCATCGGCGCCGTCATGGTGCCCATCGATCCACGCAGCCGTGGGGACCGGCTGCGATTTCTACTCAGCCATGCCAAGGCCAAGGCCGTATTCGTCAGCGGCGAACTGCTCCCCCAACTGGAGGAAGTGCTGGACCAGGTGCCGGGCGTGAAAAACGTTTTCGTGGCCTGGCGCCCGGAGCAGGATCTGCCCGTCTCCGATGCCTATCCCCCCCTTAACGAAACCCTGGAAAAGGATGCCTGGGAGCCGGTGGCCCAGCAGATCATGGAGGTGCGCCACCCCATGCAGATCATCTATACTTCGGGCACCACCGGCGACCCCAAGGGCGTCATGATCCGCAACAACCGCTTCGGCATGTTCAACATCGTCACCAAACTGGTCTGGAAATACAAACCCTCGGACGTGCTTTACACCGGCCTGTCCCTGACCCATGGCAACGCCCAGGCCGTCACCCTGTTCCCGGCCATTGGCTCGGGAATCAAGGCGGTCTTATCGTCACGATTCACCAAAAGCCGCATCTGGGATATCTGCCGCACCTATGGCTGCACCAGCTTTTCGCTGCTGGGCGGCATGATGGCCGGAATTTTCAACGAACCGGCCAAAGAGAACGACGGGGACAACCCGGTAAAAACCGTGATCAGCGCCGGCACTCCCGCCGCCATCTGGCAGGATTTCGAATCCCGGTTCCAGGTCAAAATCCTGGAGTGGTACGGCGCGGTGGAGGGCGGCTTCGCCTACAAACCGCCGGGGGTTGGCCCGGTGGGCTCCTTCGGCAAGCCCATTCCCGGCATGATGCAGTTCAAGGTGGTGGATGATGACGACCAGGAAATGCCCGCAGGCCAACCCGGAGAGCTGATCTGCCGCATGATGAAGGGCGACACCAAGGTGGACTACCTGGACAATGCCCAGGCTTCAGAAGAAAAAACCCGCGGCGGCTGGCTGCGCACCGGCGACATCGTTTCCAAAGACGAAAAGGGCTGGTTTTTCTTTAAACACCGCAAGGGCAGCGAGCTGCGCCGGGCCGGGGATTTCATTCAGCCCGATCACATCGAACGGGTGATCGGGGAACACCCCGACGTCAGCGAAGTCTGCGTCTACGGCATTCCAGCCGCTTCCGGGGCTCCGGGGGAAAGCGACCTGGTCGCCGCCTTGGCCCCTTTCGACAATGCTGAAATCGATCCAGCGGCCATTTTCGACAAATGCCGGCAGGATCTGGAGCCCAACTTCGTTCCCACCTATTTGCAGATGGTGGACGTCATCCCGAAGACCATTTCCGAAAAGGCGCTGGACCGGGTGCTCAAGGAGCAGTTCTCGCCCGAAGCGGAGAATGTTTTCGTGCAAACCTAATGCGTTCCTATTAGCCTCATTCCAGACGGTTTCGTAAAAAGGCCGAGATCTCCCGCTAAACACCAGACGGGACAGGAAGGCTTGCGAATCCCGAGGAGTGAGGCGTACATGAAGTACTTTGCAGCGACGAGGGATGAAGCGTAACGCCGATATCGACCTTTATACGGAACCGTCCATTTAAGGAGAATAATATGCTCGAATATACCGAACTCAATATGGACCTGACCAAAGCCCAGTCCACTATGAAAGAGGAAACCCACCGCTTCGCCAAAGAGGTGCTGCGGCCGGCCAGCCTCGAACTGGACAAAATCGCCGATCCCCAAGAGATGATCGACAGCCCCTTGTTCCGAAAAACCCTGAAACAGGGTTACGAGCTGGGCTACCACACCATTTTCCTGCCGGATTCCTACGGCGGGTTGTCCACCGAACCCATCGAAACCCATATCGTTCTGGAAGAACTGGCCTGGGGCAGCGTCGATTTCGCCCTGAGTTTGGGCGTCTCCTGCTTTCCGGCCTTCTTTGCCTCCATGGTGCCCACGGACCGTATGATCGAAGAGATCATCGAGCCGTTCTGCCAGTGCGACGACGGCTCTCTTGTCGGCTGCTGGGGGATCACCGAACCGGATCACGGCACCGACACCCTAACCCCCTTCACCCCGGAATTCTCCGATCCGACCATCACCGGACAGACCCTGGCCCGCAAGGAAGGCGATGAGTGGATCATCACCGGGCAGAAGGCCGCCTGGGTCTCCAACGGCACCATTGCAACCCACTGCCTACTCTACCCCACCATCGATCCGTCCATGGGTATGGCCGGCGGGGGAATTTGCGTCGTTCCCCTGGATCTGCCCGGCGTTAAAAAGGGCCGGCCGTTGGACAAACTCGGTCAGCGGGCGTTGAATCAGGGAGAAATCTATTTCGACGACGTACGCATCCCCGAGGAGTTCATGCTGGTGGACCCTGAGAGCTACGAGGCCATGCTGGACGTAACCCTATCCACGGCCAACGCCGGCATGGGGGCCCTGTTCGTGGGCGTGGCCCGTGCGGCATACGAGGAGGCTCTGGCCTACGCCAAACAGCGCGTCCAGGGGGGCAAAGCATTGTTCGAGCACCAGATGATCAAGCACAAACTCTTCTCCATGTTCATGAAGATCGAAGCGGCCCGCGCCCTCTCCCGCAACGCCATGATCTATAATTACAGCAACACGCCGCCGCTGGTGCAGTACTCCATCGCCGCCAAGGTCTTCTGCACCCAGACAGCCTTCGAGGTGACCAACGATGCCGTCCAGATCTTCGGCGGCAACGGCGTCAGCCGGGAGTATCCCGTGGAGAAGTTTTTTCGCGATGCCCGGGCGGGTTTGATCGAGGATGGCGCCAACGACTCGCTGATGATTACTGCAGCACACCACCTTTGATGGCGGGTTGATGAATTCATTCTTTGTCGGAAAACAGCGGAAAGAACGGTGAAATTCGACAGTCCTTTGGAAGAAAATTCCAAATTTCAAAATCCAAATGACAAATGAAGGATGGAAATCGTTTGAAATAGGCAAAATACCGACAGCCCTAAACGCCTACAGCCTTCAGCCTAACATCCTATTTTCCCTTTTTGATACTATGGACACACGCATAGCGAATAATTTGGAAGGAGTAATATGAATAACGTATACATTATCGGCCTCGGCATGCTGCGCTTCGGCAAGTATCTCGACCGGGACGTGCGGGACATGGCCCATGAAGCCGCCCGCCTGGCCCTGGACGATGCCGGCCTTGAAAAAAGTGACCTGCAGGCGGCCTTTTTCTCCAACACCTTCTGGGGCATGTTCGCCAACCAGCACTCGATCCGCGGGCAGGTGATCCTGCGCTCCATGGGCATCGAAGCCATTCCGGTAACCAATGTGGAAAACGCCTGCGCCGGGGCCTCCACGGCTCTGCACCTGGCCTATACCGGCATCCGCGCGGGGATGTTCGACGTGGCCCTGGCCTTAGGGTCGGAGAAGATCACCCATGAGAACAAGGCCCTGTCTCTGGGCGCCTACGCTTCCTGTATGGATGTCGCCAACTTCGAGAACCATCTGAAAATGATGGAACGGGTAAACAATAGCTTTACCCTGGAAATCCCAGCAGATCAGACCCCGCCCGGTGACGGGCGCAGCATCTTCATGGATGCCTACGCCATGGGCGCCCGCTGGCACATGAGCCGCTTCGGCTCAACCCAGCGGCAGCTGGCCACGATCTGCGCCAAGAACCACTGGCACGGCTCCCTAAACCCGCTTTCCCAGTACCAGATGGACATGAGCGTGGAGGAAGTTCTGGCCGACAAACCCGTGGCCTATCCCCTCACCCGGGCCATGTGTGCGCCGGTGGGCGACGGGGCCGCGGCAGCCATCGTCTGTTCGGAGTCTTACCTTAAAAAATTGACTGGAGCACGACCGATCAGGATTCGTGCCTCGGTTCTGGGCACGGGCACGGACCGTGACCTGGACGGCGAAGACATCGGCGAACGCCTGGCCGGGCAGGCCTACCAGGCCGCCGGTATCGGACCGAAGGACATCAGCCTGGCCGAACTCCACGACGCCACGGCCTACGGCGAACTGCACCAGACCGAAGCCATGGGCTTTTGTCCGGTGGGCGAAGGCGGCCCCTGGGCGGAAACCGGCGCCACCAAACTGGGCGGCAAGCAGCCGGTCAACACCAGCGGCGGGCTGGAGTGCCGCGGCCATCCCATCGGCGCTTCCGGGTTGGCCCAGATCTATGAGATCGGCATCCAGCTGCGCGGCAAGGCCGGTCCGCGCCAGGTGGAAGGCGCCCGGTTGGGGCTGGCGGAAAACGGCGGCGGCAATATCGGGGTAGAGGAAGCCGCCATGTGTATTCATATTCTAGAGAAATGAAAAAATCCATCTTCATTACCGGTGCGGCCTCGGGCATCGGCAGGGCGACGGCCCTCGCCTTTGCCCAGAGGGGCTGGTTCGTGGGGCTTTTCGATGTAAACGAACCGGCCCTTGCCGATCTTTATGATCAAATCGGCCCGAAAAGCGCCTGCTGCAGGCCCATGGACGTGACCCGGCCGGAAAGTGTCCGCCAGGGGGCAGCGTTCATGGCCAGCCATACCAACGGCCGGCTGGATGTATTGTTCAACAACGCCGGGGTGCTTTACATGGGCCGCCATCATGCCATGCCCCATGAGATGAAGCTGCGCACCGTGAATGTCAACCTGACCGGCGTTCTCAACGGCATCGACGCCTGCTTCGATCTGCTCAAGGCCACCGCCGGGTCCCGCATCGTCACCATGTCCTCGGCCTCAGCCCTGTACGGCACTCCCGAACTGGCCGTCTACTCGGCCACCAAGGCGGCCGTCTGTGCACTGACCGACGCGCTCAATATCGAGTTCGAACCGCTGGGCATCCACGTCTGCGACATCATGGCCCCCTATGTCAAAACCCCCATGATCACCGCCGCGGCCATTTCGGCGACCAGTGTCTCACGGCTGGGGGTGCACATTACTGCCGAACAGGTGGCCGAGGTGGTCTGGCAGGCCGCCCAGGGCCGCCGCCGCCACTGGCAGGCAGGCTGGATGATGCGCCTGTTGCGCCTGGCTACTCTGGCCTTTCCCTTTGGACGGCGGCCCCTGGTAAAACTGCTGGCATTTTCAAAAACATCATGAAAAATATCCTCATCACCGGCGTCTCAGGCTACATCGGTACGACCCTGGCCAAAGCCCTGCTCGCCGATGACCATACAGCAACTGTCGTCGGCACCGATCTTCGAAATCCGTCCATGAGCGACGACCAGCTGATTTTCTACCGTCATGACGTTCGTGATCCCATGGGCAGGATCATGGCGGACCATGCCATCGACACGGTCGTTCACGCCGCTTATGTGCTGCCGCCCCTGCACGACACGGCCTTGATGGAAAGCATCAACGTCGAAGGCACCCGCAACGTTCTGGAGGCCTCGGCCCGGACCGGTGTGCGGCAGCTGCTGGTCACCAGCTCCACAACGGCCTACGGATTTCATGCGGACAACCCCATTCCCCTGACCGAAAACGATCCGCTGCGGGGCAATGCGGATTTCACCTATGCCAAAAACAAACGCGAGATCGAAGGCATCATCGGGGAATTCTCCGATGCCCACCCCCGGATAGGCGTTACCGTGCTGAGGCCCTGCTTCGTGGTGGGTCCCAATATGAACAACCCTTTATCCGACCACCTGAAAAAGCCCCTGGTGGTTTTGCCCAAAGAAACCATGCCGCTGCAGTTTGTCCATGAAACCGATCTGACGCGGGCCATTCTCCATTGCCTGACCGAGCGATTTTCAGGAATTTTCAACATCGCCGGGGCAGGAACCCTCACCGTTGCCGAAATGGTTGCCATGATGGGCAACCGGCCGGTCTGGGTGCCCTGTCGCCTGCTCTATCCGTTGAATCGCATCGCCTGGGCCCTGCGCCTGCATGGACTCACCCGCTTTCCCAGCCCGGCCTTGGGCCTTTTCCGATATTCGTGGGTGGCCGACCCCCAAAAATTCATCCGGCAGACCGGATTCGCGTACCGGTACGACACCCGGCAGGCGTTTGCCGATTTTGCCCGGCATGCCGGGTAAGCCTACGGACTTTGATAGAATCAATGGAACATATTAATTCCATTGAAAGATAACGTTCCAAAAAGTATTATTCTATTTATTTCTAATCAGATAGAACCATCGCAAACCATTTGATGGAACTTTTTGTTTCCATTCTATCTTCCTCTTTCCTAACATCCACCGGATAAATCAACCTGCGGGCACACAGTTCACGCGTTCCCCGCGTCGTCTTGGAACCCACCAACCCATTCGATTTATTTATTTTTTTCTAAATGACACTGCCGGTCCGCCTCCAGCAAACGAATACGATTCAATAACCGCCCCAAGATTCGCATGTTGGCAGATCTTTTGCTGCTAAACCGGAAATCAACTCGGAAACCTGACCTTTCTTCAAAACTCAGGTCCTTCCCAACCAAGGAGGAAACATGATTGTCGGAATACTCAAGGAGATCAAGTCGGAGGAGAACCGGGTGTGCATGACCCCGGCGGGCGTGGAGGTGATGGTTAAAAGCGGGCACGAAGTGCTGGTGGAGAAAAATGCCGGGGCGGGCAGCGGCTTTGCAGACGACGCCTACGCCGGAGCCGGGGCCAGGATGGTCGATACGCCCCAAAAGATCTACGCTGCGGCCGAGATGGTCATGCACGTCAAAGAGCCCCTGCCGCCGGAGTACGATCTGATCCGGGAGGGGCAGATCGTGTTCACCTACCTGCACCTGGCGGCCGACGAGCCCCAGACGCGGGCCTTGATCAAGAGCAAGGCCGTGTGCATCGCCTACGAGACGATCCAGAAGGCCGACGGCAGTCTGCCGCTGCTCACTCCCATGAGCGAGGTGGCCGGGCGCATGGCCATCCAGGAAGGGGCCAAGTATCTGGAGATGACCCAGGGGGGCCACGGCATCCTGTTGGGCGGGGTGCCCGGGGTGGAGCCGGCCACGGTGGTGGTGATCGGCGGCGGCGTGGTGGGGGTCAACGCGGCCAAGATGGCCTGCGGCCTGGGGGCCAAGGTGTACCTGCTGGACATGAACCTGGACCGGCTGCGCTATTTGAGCGACGTGATGCCGGCCAACTGCTTCACGTTGATGTCCAGCCCGGCGACGATCCGCAAGCTGGTCACAAAGGCCGACGTGGTGATCGGGGCGGTGCTGATACCCGGTGCCAAGGCGCCCAAGCTGGTGACCCGCGACATGCTTGCGACCATGAAGAACGGCTCGGTGCTGGTGGACGTGGCCATCGACCAGGGGGGCTGCTTCGAGACCTCCAGGGCCACCACCCACAACGATCCCACCTTCGTGATCGACGGGGTGGTGCACTACTGCGTGGCCAACATGCCCGGAGCGGTGGCCAAGACCTCGACGCTGGCGCTGACCAACGCCACCTTGCCCTATGCCCTGCAGATCGCCAACCAGGGCTGGAAGGGAGCCATGCAGGCCAACGAGGAAATCAAAAAGGGCGCCAACGTCATCGACGGCAAGATCACTTACAAGGCCGTGGCCGAGGCCTTCGGGTTGATTTATACGCCCATTGACGAAATGCTGAACTGAGCTGAAAGATCAAGGCTCGAAGCTAAAAGAATCACAATCGGGATCGGTATCGAATTGGTGGCTTTGTTGTCGATACCGATCCTGATACCAATTTTAAGCCCTTCGAATCCGCCTCCACTCTTCAGATCCTCGGCCCCCTTTCAAACACACCCCTCCTTTTCTCGAACGAATCCGATTAAGACCTTTTACCCCCCGGCAGATCCCGACCGCTTTCCAACCAGCCGTCGGGCCGACACCCTTTTGGCACTACAATTTTGAAAAATTACAAAACCGACAACGACAAAAATGAAAGCCAAAGCCGTCTACCGAATTTCCGCAAACCACATTTAACGAATTGATTTTATAACTGCATCCAATAATCAGAGCAACCTGGCACGCCATTTGATATTACGATATACTTTGATTGAAAGCGAATGCCGATAGAACCATATAAAATAAACCCCATTTGGAAATAAAATTCAGCTTGACAGTTATATGCAATTACTATAAATGGTCAGACCATTCAGAAAATTCCTGACCAGCTCTCGATCCCATGGTCGCAGGGAAACATCGATACTGAATTCCAAAGACAATTTTGAGTTGCCAAGCGATGACCCACTTGTTTCGTGCTGCCAGACAGAACCGCATCTTCCAGGATGTGGTCGAACAGATCCAGGAGGCCATCATCGATGGGCGGCTCAAGGTTGGCGAGCGGCTTCCGGCCGAGCGCGAACTCAAAGAGATGCTGGAAACCAGCCGCAGCACCCTGCGTGAAGCCTTGAGGGTTCTGGAACAGAAAGGGCTCATCGAAATCAAGCTGGGCATGGGCGGCGGCGCCGTTGTCAAGGCGGTTACTCCGGATCTGGTCTCCGAAAGCCTGGATCTGCTGATTCGCTCCCACCAGGTATCTCTGCGGCACATCGCCGAATTCCGTGAGCGGGTGGAAGGCGATGTCGTCGTCCTGGCCACCCAACGCATGACGGAAAAGGACAAAAAGGAGCTGCGAAAGCTTCTCGATGTCGCCCGCAAATGCGTGGCCCGCGGGGTCGAAGCGGTGCCCGATTTTCTCACCGCCGATAAGAACCTGCATCTGTTTTTCGCCCGGAAAACGCGCAATCCCATCTATATATCGATTCTCAAGACCATTCACGAAAACATACGCCGCTACTATGACGAATATCTCGTCATGGAAGAACCGGTAATGCAAGAAAATATGCAGGATCTTGAAAATCTGGCGGCTGCCTCAATTGAAGGGGATGCACGTAAGGCAGGCGATATTGCACGCAACCACATCCAGCGGTTCAGCGGGTATATGGAGATGCGTGATCGTCAGGAGAATAGATGATACAGCTTGAACCCGCGGCAGGATTGCGGGTCGTAACATCCATAACGATTCAAGGATAACGGTTAGGTGCTATGGCGCATTTAGAACTGGACAACATCACGGTAAGATTCGGCGGCCTTGTGGCCCTGTCCGAATTGAGCTTTTCCATCAACACCGGAGAAATCGTCGGCTTGATCGGTCCTAACGGAGCCGGCAAAACCACGGTCTTCAACGTGCTCACCGGCGTTTACAGGGCCAGCAAGGGCGATGTCCGCTTCGATGGCAAAAGCATTCTGGGCAAACGGCCCCATGAAATCTTCTCCAAAGGAATCTCACGGACATTTCAGAACATCCGGCTCTTTTCGGCCATGACGGCGGTGGAAAACGCCATGGTCGCCCGGCATTGCCGCTCCAAAAAAGGGGTGGTGGGCGCCATCTTCCGCACGGGCTCCCAGCGCCGGGAGGAGCGTGCCATCCACGGCAGCGCCTTGGACGCGCTCAAATTCATGGGCGTGGATGCCTATGCCGACACGGTTGCTTCCAACCTGCCCTACGGGTTGCAGCGCCGCCTGGAGATTGCGCGGGCCCTGGCCTCCCAACCCAAAGTGATCCTGCTCGACGAGCCGGCCGCCGGCATGAACCCCTCGGAAAGCTCGGCCTTGATGAAAGACATCGCCCGCATTTGCGAAGTGGGCATCGATGTGCTGCTGGTGGAGCATGATATGAAAGTGGTCATGGGCGTGTGTCACCGGATCGTCTGCGTTGACCATGGCGTCAAGATCGCCGAAGGCACACCGGAAGAAATTCAGTCCAACCCGCAGGTGATCGAGGCCTATCTCGGTCAGCCGGCAAGTTAAAAAACACCACAAATAGGAGGAGCGTCAAATGAGAAGAAAACTGTTCGTTGCACTGGTACTTGGCCTGATGGTCGTCCCCTTCCTCATGGGAACGGCAACTGCGAAAACCCTGAAAATCGGCTCCATGAGCCCGCTCACCGGCCCCTATGCATCCGACGGCACCGACATTAAAAACGGCGTGCTGACTGCCATCCAGGTCTTCGAGGAAGCCGGCGGCATCCCCGGCTACGACAAGATCGAACTGTTCCCCCAGGACACCGCCTGCGACCCCAAACAGGCTGTGGCCGCCGCCAATAAGCTGATCAACCTTGAAGTCGTCGGCGTCGTCGGCGCCTACTGCTCCTCGTCCACCATTCCCGGTTCCGAGACCCTGGACGAGGAAGACATTCCCATGCTGACCCCGGCCTCCACTAACGAGAAGGTCACCGACCGCGGCCTGCCCTACATGTTCCGCCTGTGCGGTCGTGATGACGACCAGGCCCCGGCCGCCGCCAAGTTCCTCAAAGAGAGCCTGGGCGCCAAGACGGTCTTCATCGTGGACGACAAAACCACCTACTCCCAGGGGCTGGCCGACGGCGTATCCAAAGCCTGCAAGGAAATGGGCATCGAAGTTGTCGAGCACGATCACGTCAACCAGGGCGACAAGGACTTCGCCGCCGTGCTGACCAAAGCCAAAGCCGCCAATGCAGACATCTTCTACATGTCCCTGCAGGGCTTTTCACCTGCCGCCCTGATGACGCTGCAAGCCAAGCGCATGGGCCTGCAGTCCCAAATCGTTACCCAGGACGCAGTATTCCAGCCCAGGTACATGGAAGTGGCCAAAGATGCGGCCGAAGGTGTTTACCTAACCTACGGCTTCACCGATACCACCACCCCCGAATACAAGGCCTTCGAGAAAATTTACGTGCCCAAGTACGGCCCCATCGCTGCCTACGCCACCTATGCCTATGATGCTGCCACCGTGCTGCTCAAGGCCATCAAAGCTGCCGGTTCCACCGATCCGGCTAAAATCAAAGCCGAGATTATGAAGATGGATTTTCCCGGTGTGGCCAAACAGATCAAGTTCAAGGCCAACGGCGACTCCGGTTCTTCCTACATCGCCTTCAAGGTCGAAAACGGCAAGTTCGTTCCCTACTGGCATCCCGAAAAGGGCCTGCTGAAGTAAAAAGAAATATTGAATCGACTGCCCTGCCTTCCCGGCGGGGCAGTCATCGTTGCCGGTCCGCAACCGGCTTCAACGCCAACGTTCCGCTCAAGTAAAAAGCGATTTCTATGGAATATTTCATTCAGCAATTGATCAACGGCATCACCCTGGGGGGGCTCTACGCCCTGATCGCATTGGGGTACACCATGGTGTACGGCGTCATCCAGCTGATCAACTTCGCCCACGGTGAATTTTTCGCCGCCGGCGGTTATGTAGGGGTGATTCTGCTCAGCTTCTTTGCCGGCAACGGATACATGGAAACCCACCCGATTTTGTGCCTGGCCGGTTCTTTTGTACTCACCATGGTTTATTGTGCCTTCCTGGCCATGGGAGTCGAAAAGGTGGCCTACAAACCGTTGCGCAAGCAATCCCGGCTGGCCGTTCTGCTTTCGGCGTTAGGTATGTCCATTTTTCTCTCCAACGGCCTGATGCTGACCCAGGGCGTTTACGACAAAGCCTACCCCAGCGAACTGTTCCAGGGCGGTCTGGACTTCGGCATGATCACCATCAGCTACCTGCAGATGATGATCGTGGGCATGACCATCTTCCTGCTGATCGTGCTTAACCTCCTGGTGTTCAAGACCAAGGTGGGCATGGCCATGCGGGCCACGGCCCAGGACAAGATCATGAGCAGCCTGGTTTCCATCAGCGCCAACCGGATCATCTCTTTGACCTTTGCCATCGGCGCCGGCCTGGCCGCCGCCGCCGGCATCATGGTGGGCCTTTACTATGGATCGGTGCGCTACGACATGGGCTTTCTGCCCGGCATCAAGGCCTTTGCCGCAGCCGTACTGGGCGGCATCGGCAACATCACCGGCGCCATGCTGGGGGGATTGATCATCGGCATGGTGGAAATTTTCGGTGCCGGCTATATCTCCGGTCAATACAAGGATGTGTTTGCTTTCATTATCCTCATCTCCGTGCTCTACTTCAAACCGACTGGAATCATGGGCGAGAATATCGATGATACAAGAGTTTAAAAAAGTCTGGAAACCTTACACCATCGGCCTGTTGTGGCTGCTGGGCCTTTTGTGGCCGCTGCTGGGGATTCACCCGGACGGGACCCTTACTTTTGCCAAGACCTTCACCGTCTGGCTCTATATTGCCGTTGGGATGACTATCTGCCTGCTGCTGTATCTGATGAACAAAAGCGGCAACCTGGATGTCGTCAGCCGGCCATTGTCCGGAATTCGCGGGACCGTGAGTCAGGCAACCGCCAAAGTTCCCGCTTGGGTCTGGATGGTCATTCTTCTGGCGATCGCATTGGGCTATCCGCAGTTTACCGGTCGCTACGCCCAGGATGTGGCCACCAATGTACTGATCTACATCTGCCTGGGGCTGGGCCTTAACGTGGTGGTCGGGCTGGCCGGCATGCTGGATTTGGGGTACATCGCCTTCTACGGCGTGGGCGCTTACACCTACGCCCTGCTGAACCTGCACTTCGGGATGTCCTTCTGGATCTGTTTGCCCATTGCGGCGACCCTGGCCATGATCGCCGGGTGCCTCATCGGCTATCCGACCCTGCGCATGCGCGGCGACTACCTGGCCATCGTGACCTTGGGCTTCGGGGAAATCGTGCGTATCCTGCTCAACAACTGGATGGCGCTGACCAATGGCCCCAACGGCCTGTTGGGGGTCAATCCGCCCAGCATCCTGATTCCCAGCTTCGAAAACGGATTTTCGTTCGAAATGCTTTACCTCAAGAAGCTGCACTACCTCTATTACATTGCCCTGGCGCTGGCGATCGTCACCATGATCGCAGTCAGAAACCTGAACTTCTCCAGAGTCGGGCGGGCCTGGGAGTCCATCCGCGAAGACGAAACGGCGGCCGAGCTGATGGGCGTGAACACCTTCATGCTCAAGCTGCTGGCCTATGGCATGGGCGCCCTTTTCGCCGGTCTGGCCGGGGCCTTCTTCTGCGCCCGCATGCGTTTCGTCAGCCCGGAAAGCTTCACGTTCCTGGAATCGGCCATGGTGCTGAGCATGGTGGTTCTGGGCGGCATGGGGTCCATCCCCGGGGTTATGCTGGGGGCCGCGGCCCTGATCGTACTGCCCGAAGTCTTCCGCGAATTCGAGACCTACCGCATGCTGGTCTTCGGTATGTCCATGGTGGTGATGATGCTGTTCAGGCCCGCCGGCCTCATCCCGGCCAAGCGGATGGGCAAACGGGGCGAAGAGGAGGAGGGATAGATGGCCGATCAACCGATTCTCGAACTGAAAAACGTCTATTCCAGCTACGGCAGCATCAAGGCTCTGAAAGGGATTTCGCTCAAGGTCTATCCGGGTGAAATCGTGGCCATTATCGGCGCCAACGGTGCCGGCAAATCCACCACTCTGATGACCACCTGCTGCGTCATCCCCATCGACGAAGGCGAAATCTGGTACAATGGCAAGGCCATTCACGGAACTTCCGCCGAAGCCCTGCCCGAATCCGGTCTATGCCAGGTTCCCGAAGGCCGGCGCATCTTTCCGCGTCTGACCGTGGACGAAAACCTGACCCTGGGCGCCTTTTTCCGCAAGGACAAGCAAAGCATCGAATCGGACCGGCAGTACGTCTACAATCTGTTTCCCATCCTGAAAGACCGCCACAGACAGCATGGCGGCACCCTTTCCGGCGGGGAGCAGCAGATGCTGGCCATCGCCCGGGCCCTGATGGGACGCCCCAAGGTGCTGTTGCTGGACGAGCCCTCTCTGGGTCTGGCCCCGCTGATCGTGCAGCAGATTTTCGATATCATCAAGGACGTCAACAAAAAAGACGGCACGACCATCCTGCTGGTAGAGCAGAATGCCAACCTGGCCCTGCAGGCCGCCTCGCGGGGGTATGTGCTGGAAACCGGCAACATCACCCTGGAGGACGACGCCAAGAAATTGATGGACAATCCGGAGATCAGGAAGGCCTATCTGGGCGAATAATTGGCGAATTCGTAAGAAAACCGATATCGGCGTTACGCTTCACCCCTCGTCACTGCGGAGCACCCATAAGTGCACCTCATTCCTCGGGATTCGCAAGCTTTCTTGTCCCGCTTGGCGGTGTATAGCGAGAGATCTCGGATTTCTTACGAATTCGTGATTGGGAAGCCGCAGGTTAAGCTTAGAAATACCCCGACCGAGTAATTTTTCAACGCTCCTGAAACCCTTGATCGAAGGGATTTCAGGGGCGTTTTGCATTGCCCCCGTCCCGTCATCCCGGACGCAGCAAAGCGAAGATCCGGGATCCAGGAAAAATGTAACAACCAGTGATTATTCGCTTTTAGGAGCGCAGGGAACGAAAACGATTACGCCAAACCGCCATCGATATCCCGCAGTTTCCGGTAAACGCCCCCTCGCCCCTTGAGGGGAGAGGATCGGGGTGAGGGGTGACCATTAATGCACCGCTTCAAATATGGCCACCCTGTTTCGATGATCCGTTTGAATTGACATTGCCGCGTCCGTGAATTATTATGGCTCAAACTGGTTCTTTAACAATTTGGGGGCGAAACGGCTTCGACGGGGATAAAGAAACACCGATTGCATGCCGAGTTCCTGTCAACTCGTAAAACTGGCGGGACCTAAACATAATCGCAGACGATTATAACTACGCCGTAGCAGCTTAGTGCTACCGTTCTACCTTGTTTTTCCCGCGGACTTGGATAGAGCGTCGACTAGTGGGATAGCCACTGCTGAATGCCTGCTGCAGCAGCGGCGAACTTTTAGCAGGATAGCCTTTGCAGTACCCTGCCTGATGGAGACTGGCAGAGGCGATACTTAGAGATCAGGATAAGCATGTAGAGATTTGTGTGGAATATTTTCGGACGCGGGTTCGACTCCCGCCGCCTCCACCAATTTGGATTGAATAAAAACAGGTAGTTAGGCAGGATTTTGGGGTGATTTGTCACGATTGTGCCGTAAATTGTGACGAATTGTGCCCCATTTTTTTTGGGTCATTTCGACATACTGCTTTTCAAAGGCGCTACCGTCCTGGCGCGTGAGGTTGGGGATGTAACGACCATAGGTGCGGTAGACCATTGAGGTATCCGCATGACCCAGCGTCCTGGCCACCCACTCCGGCAATTCACCCGCCCCTAAGGCCCAGGAGGCGAACGTATGACGCGTTTCGTACATTCGCCGGTAGTGCAGACCACTTTTATCCATCGCTCGCTTCCAGTGCTCCCGCAAACGGTCCTGAATAATTGGAGTTCCGATTGGTGTCAGGAACACATAGGGACTTTCAAAATGCTTGGTCTGCTCCCATTGCCGTTCCAAAACCTCCAGCATAGCCGGCCTTAGCTGAATCTGACGTCGGCTATATTCGTTTTTCAGTTCCTCTTTTTCCAGGTTCCTTACGCGGCTAAGCTCGATATGAATGAACTCCTCATCAATGGCCGACCACTTCAACGCCACCTGTTCGGACGGTCTTAGCCCTGTCTGGACTGCAAAATCGAAAAAGTTACGGTACCACTCAGGCAAAAGCTTTCTAAATACCTGCCATTCCTGAAAGCGGAAGGGCTGCACTCGCGTCTTTTTGATTTTGGGCATTTTGAGGTTGAAAAACGGGTCCGGGAAATCGGTCCAGCCATATTCGGCAATGGCATCCCGGACAATGACCCGCAAAGGGATAAAGATGTTCTGAATCCGTTTAGCCGATAGCGGCTTGTCGTTATTACGGCGGTACGCTTTGAGCTTGGCCAGATATTTTTTCATGCGAATCGGCCGAAACTCGCTAAAGGGTACTGGACCAAATTCCTTCAAAAGGTGGCAATTCAATGTGCACGAGTAATCGCGAATTTGATTCGTGCTTAATCCCGGCGACATTTCACGCCACCACTTTTTCACGTACTGCGCGAATGATATCTCATTTGGATCAATGATGACATCACGGCCCTCTAACTCTGCGAAATGCTCTCTGTGGTTGCTTTTCGGAAATCGTTTCGCGAATTCGAATAAGCCGTTATCAATCTCGGCCATGATGAGGTCGAGCTTGCGCCGTAGCAGTTTCCGATTGTACGACGTGTTGTCCAATCCCGATGGTTCGCGAACTCTTTCGCCGAGATAAGGGAAATCCACCCACAGCTTGTTGCCGCGAATCTTAACGGACCCTTTTTTGCGCGGTCGTTTGCGCCTTTTCGGTTTTTCGCGCTCTATTTCGCGGTACTGGGAAATATCAATGATTCTTGATGCTTCCATAAATATGTTCCCTTTCCGCCTTTCCTCTCACCTCCTTTCGGTTCGAATGTCACCTGCAAATCGGTAACATTTCCCGAAAGGATTCGTCAATTGCGCATCTTTCGCGCTAAATGTTAATCAGGCAATCGCTCCCCATCTGTTTGCGCTCAACATTGGTTGTCTGACCGTATAGCCATTTTTCTATGGCGCTCCACACGAAAAGCAGTTTCCGAGGTGTTGGCTTGACGTAGTGGACGTTTTCTTTAAGCTCCTTGCGCCAAACCAGATTGCGGATTGTTCCAGGTGTCATCTTGATTCGTTCGCTGAGTTCTTGAGTGGTGAGGTAGTTCTCCATCGATGATTTCCTTTCCTTTGGTTCTTTAGTTTTCCAAGTACCAGTCAGAAACCCGGATGAGCTTGCATCCGTTGACAAGCTTGAAGCGGATCACTTTGCCGTTGGGATTTGTTGAGGTCTTCCAGTTCTTGCCTTTTACGATCTTTATCTTGTTGGGGCTTAGCGCTAATGCCAGGCGCGGTTTTTCAAGCGTTCTCTGCCCCCCGAGGCCCGTATCTGCCCCAGGGTTTTTCTGAAGCGCAACAACGGCAATGGCGCCGTTTAGCTTTTTGTGAATTTCGGCCAGCTTTCCATTGACCTCGTAGAAATTGTCGTAGAGCTCCAAGAAGTCGATGATGTTTAATTTGCCGTAACCTTGGGCTATGACATCGGCAAAATTGTCGGTTCGTTCGTATGCTCGAAAGGCCCAGTCCGACAACGAGATGTCATCAAAATTGGACAAGCGCTTCCTCAGTTCGCTGCCACCCATCTCTGAGTTAAAGTAGTGGACCTGGAATTTTCGCATGTTATGCTGGATGATGTTTAGTAGCAGCGCGGTTTTCCCAGCGTTAGGTTCACCGGCAACAAGAATGATATTGCCGGCCATTATTTCAACCATTGCGTCGAGACCAAATGGCAGCCATATGGGCACCGTGCGCGTCTCAGCGTTTAAAAAGTCCATCTCCTGAAGGTCTTTATCCACGAGCCGAAAGTGACCATTGCGCTTGCCTACTCTTTCGATAAGCCCCTCATCAACTAGCCGGCCTAAAGCAAGAGAGGTATTCTTTTTCTCCTGTCGTGAGGACAGTTGAAGACCGCTATGAATTTCTGAGGACGTAAAGATACCGTTTGAGGACAGCACGAACTCACGGACCTCCTGCGAGAGAGCTTTTTTATTTTCAGACAATCTCTTCAAAGCTGACTGAACCTTGATAGTCACCTCATTTTGCGGAAATGGTGGGTCGCAGTTAATGGCCAATATTTCCAACGTATTTTCAATGACTTGTTTAGGGATGCGATTTTTAGCCATCGCGTCTGCAATCGAAAAAAGAGTATTGTCGCGCTGGCCTTGGCTAAACGGTGGATATTGAAGAGTGGATGGATTTTTACCAGGAGGGATAACTTTAGAAAGCCTGTCTTCATCCAGGCCCTTATATGTATTTATCTTTTTTAAGCTGCATGCGGGTGTCTCCCCTTTTAGAGCCCTTTCTAATGTCTCAGGCATGGGAGCGAGAGGCGTTTTGAGCAATTCAAGCCCATCTTGCCATGCATATTCACCATCTTTTGTCCGGCTTGGGGGAGCAACGATATATCCACCTTCCGTTCTAATATCGATATCTCGTAAAATTCGGACACGATTTGTAAACCCATCTTGGTACTCGAAGCAGAAATGATGTCCATGTGGTGTTTTAGCAATCGGAGTGACAAGTGTGTCAGGCAAAAATTGGCTCAATTCCTCATAGCCTTCTTCACTATCTACATCGACCACAAGCAAGCCAGCTTGCTTTCCTGTAATGATCCCAATGTTTGCCTCCGGATATCTTGAAAACCATCGTTTCACCTGTTCACGATCCGGCCCTACCTTCTGGAATTCCTTCCATGATGGTATAAGGGGGCGTTTATCTTGCCCGACAGGTATGACAGGATAGCCGGCATCATGATATGCAAGCGCTGCTTCAAGACATGGAAACATCTTATTCAATTGGTCACCTCCATTATAAATTAGATCAGGTAATGCAGCTAAGATGCTGCGAAATGATTACTGACCGGCTTATATCAATGAAGACGACAGGGAGGCCTGGACAAAATATTTTTATTTTTTGTCCAGTTTGAATAGTTTTTTGTAAATGGGCGCAATTCGCTGTATTTGTTTTGCGAATGCTTCGGGGGATGGGAGGTCTATGTCTTGAAGGGTTGTTGTGTCTTTAAATTTGGCCCAATGGTCAAATAGGCTCTGTATTTCTGGGGCGGTAAGAGGCTGGCCATATGCCTCCGTACCTGTTGAAATTATTGCAGCAGCAATTTCTTTGATTTTCTTTTTTGAGACCTTTTTGATTGGCGTTCCAATTGCGCGATGAATTTCCTTAAATTGTGTTGATTCGGTATCCAATGAAAATCTTTGAAATATCCCGGCAATTCGTTTATCTCTTAAAACTGCTTTGTCGATACGCAACAGCTTACATAGTGATTGGAAATCACCTTTGACGGCTTTTCTGAAAAGATTGTGAGGGATATCTCCATAATAGAAGTAGCATGGCAACCACACGCGTATCAAAAAAATAGCTTCTGGACTTTTGTTGTACTTATTAAGTCCTCGTTCCGGCAATTCACTAATGGCTGCTTCAAATTCATCCAAGTCAACTTCATGAAGCCAATCGCAAAATTGAACTATATCCTTCTCAATTACCCATGGGGCTAAAACGTTGGCATTTTCCCTTAAATTCCTCTCTCTTCGCTTAACGTACCGTAAAAAAACGATACCTAAATTTAAAACCGCGGGTTTTTTAATTTCTTCGCCGAGAAAGTCAAAAATCCATTCGGTTTCAATAGCTTCACGTTCGTAAAAATCCAACCAATCATCAATTGGTGGAAAATCAGTTAGTTCCCACCTATGACAATAATTATTTAAATCTTTCAGAATATTAAACGTGGAATCTGATGAAATAGCAGTGATAATTGCAATCCATAAAGGTATACCGGCCTTTTTCTTTGTCCACCCTGGCAATGGATGAAAAATTTTTGACATAATCTTAAAATTTTCCTTGTTACAATTGTTGAATCCTCTTATCATTATAGGCCATGATACATCAAGCATGTTAACCACCCGTTTTTTTTCTATTTTTTATTTTTTTTAAAAAATCCTTTTAGAGTAGCTGACCAAGGTCTGTTAAAACATACAGGATAAGTGAAATGAATAAAATTGATCTCCCAAAGGAATCGCAATCTCAGGAAATCGGTCATTTTGCTGTCATGGCTTTTAATAATTGCCATCCAACATCATGGCGTGTGACCCAGACTGATGGCGATTCCGATGCTGGATTAGATATGCAAGTCCAAATAGTCGATCAGGGAAATTATAAGGGGATGTTTAACGTCCAAATTAAAGGTTCCGCAATAAATGAAAATGGTAAAAACAAAAAATTAAGTGCCGATGATACGTATTTTTCGCAAAATTTAGAAATTAGTA
The DNA here is from genome assembly GCF_963668215.1 of uncultured Desulfosarcina sp. Classification (NCBI taxonomy): domain Bacteria; kingdom Pseudomonadati; phylum Thermodesulfobacteriota; class Desulfobacteria; order Desulfobacterales; family Desulfosarcinaceae; genus Desulfosarcina; species uncultured Desulfosarcina sp. The sequence continues at coordinate 2,794,833 of NZ_OY764190.1, read as the reverse complement.
CATTGAATTATTATTCAAGAATTGAAAACCCTGTGATGTTAGTATTTGTTGATCTTTCTGTTGATGACAATCCGAGGAATTGTTTCTCTTATTATCTTTGGATTGATGATGAAATAGAAAATCTATTAGAAGGGAAAAAAGATCTATCACATCTCGAAAAGAAGTCTCATACTTTTCATATTCCAGTCAAAAACAAATTGATTCCTAAATTTAATGCATTGCCATATTTAAATGATCGATTGGAAAAGAAACGGTCATTAGAAGGGATATACCGAGTTGTTGAAAAAAAATACGATGATACAACAAAGACTGTTCAGCAAATTTCCAAAGTTCTCGAAACTAACAAAATCGCTATTGAAACAGTATTAAATCAAACAGATTCTCCTTGGTTGGATGCACCAAAAGAAAGTTTCGCTTATGATTTGAAAGAATCATCAAAATATTTATCAACTAATAGCATCGCTTTAGCTGAAGATAAGCTAGATAGTTTGAAATTAAGAATAAAAGAAGCTAATAGTCATGAAAAATCTGAATATTATTATCAAAAAGCATTTTTTAAAAGTCTCATTGGCGAACGGCATGCGGCTAAAGATTACTATAAAAAAGCATATGATCTTTCAAAATCTATCAAAAAATATCATATTGCATATTTAGATTCGCTTATTGAATACGAAAATATTGATAAAAAGCTAATCAACAATATTATTAGAGAAATAGAAGAAAAAACTGATATCGATTATATCCGTTTAAAAGCTAAACTATTATCACTATCAGGCGCACACGATGAAGCACTGGAGGTTTTAAAAAGTGCAGATGAGAAGGAAACGTTTGTTACAAAAGCTATAATTTTATCACTGTCAGAATCATATAAAGAATGTATCGAATACATTGATAATTATATTTCCGCCAATAAAATAAGTAACCGACAGCGACTCAGTCTTAAATCTATAAGAGCAAGGTGCAATTTTCATATTGGCATTCCTGATATATTAGAGGATAAAGTAATTCCTTTTTCAGGTTTAAAAGACATGAAAACGGAAATTTTAAAGGAATCTTGGATTGATCTTGTATCAGCATTCGATTTAGCAAAAAAATTAGAATATCCCCCTGATATTGAAATAATCATCGATGTTTTCTCGATTTTAGGAATGTATTTTTCAGAACAAAATATTGTGAAAAAGCACTTAGTACCTTTAGCTGAAAGTAGGCCAGCAATTCAATTACTTCAAGATTTGGTGCTTAAGATCGCTTTACACACTGGCGACGATGAACTAGCTGAAAAACAGTTTAAAAAAGTTCCGAGTACTTTAAATTCAAAAATTGATGAAATATTGTTATTATCCAGAAATAATCGGAAACGTGAAATAGTCCAACGAGTCATTGGCATTTTAAAAGATCTTTCTGAAGAGAGACCTACCAATTATGATGTTGTTGTTACTATCGCGGCAGAATGTGCAAACGAACTTTTTATGAATGAAGAGTTAGATATACTTCTTAATGCAATAAATTCATTCCCTGATTCTGAAGCTTTAATTTCTTTATATCATTTTTTTATAGAAGTAAACCAGAATATTCTTGCCAAAGATTCTGCTGTAAAAAAGCTATTCGAATTTTATAAAAATGGTAACAAACACTACCAAATACTATATCAACTCTTTGACAACTTAAGTCCTTATGAAAAAGAAACAGCTAAAATGCTACTCAAAGTCTCTGAAGATATACAAAATTTTAGGGATTTTAGTGAAAAAGAATATATCATTATATGCAAATCTAAAGCTACGTTAGAAGACTGGAAAGACGTTCTAAATATAGCTAAATCTTGTGCATCAAGATTTTCTGCCAACTCTCTTTTTCAAGCATTTCAAGCCTTAGCGCTAGATGAATTAGGTGAAACTAATCAATCTTTAGAGATGCTTGATAAAATAATTCGAGATGAATCTCAAGATCCAATTGTATTGGAAATTTACTGTAATATTGCAGCTGGGTGTGGACTTATTGAAAAAGCAAAAAATATACTTTCAATGTTAATCGAGAAAGCTACCAAAAAATCCCAAAAGCTAAAGCTTTTGAAAATGATGTACAGCGTTGAAATGTATATTGACCCAAAAAATCCATCTTTAATTAAAATCTGTTTAAAATATGGCAGACTATGCAATCAGGACGATGAACATGAAGAAGGAACATTTTTAATTCAATTTTTTACTGCTACGTTAGATCCAAGTATAGGAGTCGATGAAGGAGATGTTAAAGATTTTCAAAAGCGTTTGGCTAACTTTTCAAAAAACTTCCCAAAATCGAATATTCTTCGATCTATATCTGTAAAAGACAATAATCCTGATGAATTGATTGATCAAATTCATAAGATTACAGGTTTAACAGATGAAAAACTTAGATTTTACGAACGTAATGTCAATTTACTTAAACGTGAAAAATATCCGATACCATATATTATTCGTCCCTTGCTACTTCCCAATATTAACAATTTCATACAACTTTGGGAAACTTCTAAAGTTGCTGATAAAGAGTATTTTCAATACCAACTTAGTATTAGTATTAAGCAATACAAGCTAAGAGAACTTCGCCATCTTACCGGCAAGATCCCACTTATAGAAGAAATTTCCTTAGTTGTTCTTTACGACCTTGGCCTCTTAAATCATCTTTTCACCATTTTTCAATATATTTCAATACCAAAAAGCGCTATCAACAATTTGCAATATCTTTCTCAAGAATTTATGCCCAACAGTAGTTCAATAAAGGCTAAAGAAATTCTTAACATTTTAGTAGAAAACATAAAGCGTCTCAAGCTTCCATCCACCAAAATTGAAAATGCAGAAAATCAATTATTAGAGCAACTTAACCAATACAAATCAGTTTATAATTCATCAAGTCATATTTTGTATACCGATGATGCTATTTTAAGGCATTACATATGCGGGGAAGAACATTATGAACAAACAATCACTACTTTGGATATAATTGCCATTTTACGGAATAAAAGTATTATTTTGCGGAAGGAAGCTGCTCAGAAATATGCAATACTTTGCTCCTTTAATGTTCTTGGAGCTCTTGTTAATTATATTGATATTCTGATAGTTATTCAAGATGATATGCCTCCAAACGGTTCTATTGATGAGTATCTGTCTAAATTGAATAATAACATTTATTTTAACTATTTTATTAATGGTTTGTGGTGGTTTAAAGGAGATTATGGAAAAGCTCTTTTTCAGATTGGTGACTTATTATCCTATATGATCACTGAGGAAGACGGGGTAATTGTCGAAAACAATATTATTGTCGCTATTTGGTATGTTTGGTTCCAAAAGATTCAGTTTCTATTTAATGCGGAATCTTCAAAAATTGCTTTTTTATCTCGATCTTTTCTTTCAACTGCATATAAAATTACTTCAAGAATAAACTCTCAAACCACAAGTAAAAACTTATGGCAAAGAATTTGGCGAATATACAACGACTTAGTTCAATTTGCTTACGGTAACTCGATGAATAGAATACTTGAAAATCAATCTATCACTACATTAGCTAATATGATTGCTGAATCAGAATATAAGAGTAACAAACCGATTTTCAGTTTTATAGCAACGGGGCTTTCAAATGGAACGTCTGAATGCGAACTGTTTACTCAAACCTATGAAAATGAAATAATTAAACTTCGATCTAACCAGGGAGAAGGTATTAAATTTCCATAATGCTTACCAGTAATTTTTTTTACTTTTTGAGGGACATTACATTTAAGCATGAGCCATATCAAGCCTGTGCCGTAAATTGTGCCCATTTTTTTAGTGAATGGGTGAATCATATAGATCTTAGGTGACATCCGAGCCTAAATGAGTAGATCGGAAAAGCTTTAGAATTACATCATTTTATTTCATTTTACATACTTTTTAACCACTTGTTATAATAGACATTTTTTGGCTTCGACTCCCGCCGCCTCCACCAATTTTTTATTGTAATTACGGGATGTTAATTGATTTTAACATCCTTTTTTTGTTGTTCGGATGTTGTTCAGGTTGTTCGTTTCCAATTTAGTATCGATTTATTCCACTTTATGACAACTCAATTAATATACCAACTAAATTGAATCCTCAGGAACTGCCTATCTAGTGTCCGTCCATAAATTGCAGGTTTAAGCAGTGCGTCGAGAAGTAAAAATCGGGTAACGTGAGGAATAGAATCCTCCAAGACACGGCACATTGAAAGCCCGACAAGGATATGGGTAAATACTCTAAAAAAGCACGCCTCCGGACGCACCTGCTCTCTGGATTTCAGTAACTGAATTTTCTCAGGTTGTGAGGTTATCCAGCAGGAGCCAATTGCTTTCGAGCGATCGTCAGCAGGTTGGCCGCGACCACCGACGAAAGCACGTAGCTTTTAAAAGAACGAAAACCTTTCCACGTGCACCGGGTCAAGCCGAAACTGCGTTTGAGCCAGGATATGCCCGATTCGATACCGGCACGGAACTGTCTGAGCTTTTTGTAAACATAGTGACTGCGACACATGTCAATCTCTTCAAGACCCCGTTTTTTGGCAAAGCAGACATCTTTGACGCCTTTGGCCTTGGCCGTGTTCAGATTGCCTTTGGATGCAAAGCCACCGTCCAGGGCAACTTTCAGCGGGTAGCGTCCGTAAGCCGATTTCTGGCGATCCAGCATCTGTTCAACCAGTGTGCTATCTGCGGGATTGCCCTCAAGAACGACACAATCGAGGATAAGGTTCGAGGCTCCACCGGTCAGGCAAATCTTATGGCCATAATGGTTATCCCGGCGGTCTTTGATGATGATGTCCGTGTGTTCCTCGAAAATCGAGAATACCTTCTGGTCGGCCGATACGCTTTCGCCTTGAATAACCCGGCGATAGGTCTGGTCGTAGACCTGACGGGCCAAATCGCTGTAATGTTTGATGCTGTTCAATAAGCCAAGCAATTCAAAATTGGTTGTGCAGATTCCGCCTATCGTTTCTTCGGCTTTGATCGCGTAACCGATGGACTTTTGGGTGACCTTGAGCAGGTCTTTATACGGAGACAGTCGTTGCTTTTTCCCTTTTGCGTATTGGATGGCGGTCATCCGCCTTTTTGCACGGCGACGATGATCCGTGAAAACGATTTTAATTTTGAAGTCATCCCGGGCTTGAGTCAACAACCGCGCGAGCACGCGCACAGCGTCATACAACTGCATGGAATCGCAAGGAGGGTGGATGTTGCTCTCGACGACGGTACAATCGACTCGGGTCGTTCTGCCTTTTTCGATGTTGTTGTCCTTCGCATATGCCAACAGGTCCAGGGAAATAAGCTCCCAGGTCTCAGGGCAGATCCTTTTGATATTTTCATTCAGGGCGGATTTCTTGAAGCCCTTATCGAAAATACCGATTCTGCAAAACCGTCTGAGCGATCTGGAATCGGAAATATGAAAGGCGAGGTCTTCATAGGTGAAGTTGAAAAGCTTCATCACAATCGCGGCGCGGGTCACCTGCTCGGCACTCATACCGTTGGCCCCGGTTCGTTGACGTTCTATCTTGAGGCCACCGTTGAGGTCTTGTGTCAATGGGAATGAAAAGTGTACCAGAAGTGGGAAAATAAAAATGTACCACCCTGGAGCTCATTGATTCTCCGTCTTCCCATCCACGTCGGCCAACCCTGAGGAACCGACCGTGGCGAAATCGTTCTTTGAAAAACTGTGCCCGCGGAGCCGATAGCTGTGCCCCTTGATGTTGACCACCCGGCAGTGATGCAGCAGCCGGTCGAGGATCGCGGTGGCGATGACCTGCTCGCCGAACAACTCTTGCCAGTCCCCGAAGCTCTTGTTGGAGGTGATCAGCGTCGATGATCGCTCGTAGCGATAAGAGACGAACTGAAAGAACAGATACGCCTCCTTCGTGTCGATGGGCAGGTACCCGACTTCATCGACTACCACCAGGGCCGAAGTCAGATATGCCTTGTGCCGGGACTGGGGCTCTTTGAGTTTCCTCATCAGGGTGTCCATGGTGGTGAAGTAGACCTTGAACCCGTGATGGCAGGCCTTGATCGCCAGCGATATGGCCAGATGGGTTTTGCCAACGCCCGGCGGTCCCAGGAAAATCACGTTCTCCTGCTTGCCGATGAAATCCAGATCGAAAAGGGCCATCACCTCCTTTTTGTTCAGCTTGGGGTGAAAGGTAAAATCGTACTCTTCGATGGTCTTGGCCGATGGCAGCCCGGCGGTCTTCATGGCGGTCTGTACGCGCCGTTTTTCCTTGGCGGCGACTTCCTCTTCCAGCAGCTGATCCAGAAAAGACAGATAAGAGTCCTTGTCGGACTCGGCTTTGGCGACCACGGTTTCGAGCATCTCGGCGGCCTGGGTGAGCTTGAGCCGTTTGAGGTTGTCCTGGAGGCGGTCGGCGATCAGTTGATCCATGTGCCGATCTGCTCATACACGGACAGCGGACGGTAAAGCACCTGTGGGAACAAACTAGCATTCACCAGTCCCCGGGTGGCCTTGCCTTTGGTGCGACCGTATTTCTTTTTCGCTTTCTGCCGCTGCTTCAGGATCTGGGCGGTGATATTCGCATCGGTAACCCAGCTGCCCTTTTCCTCGGCTTCCCTATGCGTGGCCAGCAGCCGGTCGTCATCGTAGAATCGGATGATACCGTCCTTGACCTTCAGCAGGATCTTTTTGCCGACCACATCCGGCGGCACCTGATACCGGCTGGCGTTATAGGAAATATAGCAGTCCTTGTAGACCCTGCGATACTCTTTTATGGACGTATCGTAGTCGCTGGCAGGGCATGGACTTAAGCTGGATTGTTCCTGCCGCCAGCGCAGGTCCACCAGCTGCCGGTGGGTTCCATGCTTCCTGCGATTGGCTGTTTCGTCAAGCCAGCTGAGAAGATCCCGGTTCGCCTGCTCGATGCTGGTAAAGGCATAACCGCGCCAGAACGACTCGCGAATGTAATCCACCGGGCGTTCCACCTTGCCTTTCACCCAGGGACTGTAGGGCATGCAGGCCAGAGGCTTGAAACCATAGTGCTGGGTAAAGTGCATGAACTCGACATTGAAAACAGTCTGCCCACCTGTGCGGCTGATCACCACATGCTTCATGTTGTCATAGAGCATTTCCATGGGAATCCCGCCCAGGTAGTGAAAGGCGGCAATATGGGCATCCATGAAGGACTGCAGGGTGCAGCGGTCAACGAACATGGCAAACATGGCCCGGGAAAATCCCAGGACCAGGACGAACAGGTAAACGGTAAAACTGCCGCCCTTGAAATCCGCGACCTTGAAGTCGGCCCAGTCCATCTGCCCCTGCAATCCGGGAATCGTCTCGAACCGGATGTAAGCCTGGCGCTTGCGTTTTCGTTTGCGCCTGCGGACATAGATTTTGACGGTATCGTATCCGCCAGCATAGCCTAACTGTTTGAGTCGTTGATAGATCCAGGTGGCACGGTAATCATCCTCTTCGAGGAAATCGTTAATCACCGGGTAGTAGGGAGCCAGGATGCTTTCGCGCCGTTGGGCCTTGTGGTAACCGGGAGTTTGTCCATTCTGAATATATTTTTTAACGGTCTTGCGATGGCGGCCAGTTCGTTTGGTGATCTCCCTTTGCGAAAGGCCTTGTTGATGCAATGCAATAATGTCCATGTACGCCTCCCATGAAATCATGGCGACACCCTCCTTTCAGGAAGGAGTCTACCATGCGGTGCTATTCATGGGTGGTACACTTTTCGTTCCCATTTTTGGTACATTATCGCATTCCCGGCGACAGTCTTGCAGAACATGATCGTAAATGTTAGGAGTCTTGTCCAGGATTTTGCTGATCATCTCCAGTTCTACTTCTCTGGGATGACCCGTGGGGAGACTTATCAGCGGCATTTGTTTTTGTTGTTTCTCGCGCATTTTATGTCGGCCCTTTTTCTTGTTTACGTAGTATTTTTAAGTGTTTGGCAAAATACTTTATACTACAGACAGTGAGAAAATACCAGCATAAAATGCGCTTTTCTTTTTTATTCCAGTTAGTTATTTTCGCGGATGAACACTATCTAACATAGACGGGAAATCAATTAGCCACTTTTTCGTAAAAGGTTGGATCGTCGGACTACGAATCCGTATGTCGCAGGTTCGAAACCTGCCGGGCGCGCCAGTAAAAAATATAGAACTTACAAGTTATTTATATTTATTTTTAAATTCTTTCTATGTACAAAGCTATTCTCAAAGGAATAAAATAATTCAAAATTTTTGTTTACTACTGAATTTCTAATAATTTGCTCTCTTAGCCATTCTGCATCTTTAATTGGCAAAATCATGGATAACATATTAAAAACTCCATAAAAAATCGGACTATTCAGGTTTTCTATTTGTCTCTCTCTGTCGGTTATAAATGAATAAGAAATCAAATAGTCACTTATTTTTTCATGCCTAAAGTACCAAACAATTTTTGATTTATCATCTCCCATTTCCCTATATCTTTTTAAAACCATTTTGTATTTATTCAAAAAACTGAACTCTTCAGTAAATTCATTAGTCTCGAAATAATTCATTCCATTTTTCTTTAATCCATATAAAAAATTTGAAATAGTCTTTATTGGGAAAGGAGTATTAGCATGTCTTTTTCGATATTCTTTTTGGATGATTTTAAATTGTTGATCTTGTAAATTCAAAAGGTTTGGTTGAATACCTTGTCTTAAAAGCATACAAGCTGTAGATAAATCCATTAAATTTAAAATTGAACATTCAACCTGTTCAAAAGAATCGCTATTTTTATACAACGCCTCTAAACTTGTAATAAATTTAGTAGCATTTTCAATATATTCTTCTCTACTAATAACATCGTCAATAAATAGATCATATCTAGAATATATAAAATTCTTGGTTTGATCGAATGTGATTCTTTCAAATTCGTAAACTTTAGAATCACAAGTAGGTTCCCAGTCAATTTTCTGCATGGTTATTATAACATTACATTTTGTATATGTGTTTAAAAAACGTGTAATTAGTTTTCTAGTAGATTTGTCGACATCATTTAAACCATCTATATAAATAGTAATAAAACCACTATATATGAGACTTTTTATAAATTTTTTATCACTTAAAAATCCTTGTAGTTTATTGCAGATACCTTCAACAATACCTTCCTTACAGTCAATCGCCAATAAGAATGCCCTTAAGTTGGAATTATTATTTATCTGATATCTGAGAAAAGTTGTTTTTCCAGTTCCAGAGTCACCTATTAAAATAACATGCCCTTTAATATCTTGAATGATTTTGGTAATAGCACCTTTTACATTGCTATTTTTATCAATAATTGTTGAATCCTTAAAGTAATTCTTTTCGTCGAAGTCATATTGCCTTGCATCCGAAATTAAACTCCTTGTAAAAGGTTTAAATATTCTTTTTCTAAGGAAAGGAATATACAATATTAATAGTTCTACATATACTAGTCCAAAATATTTCCTAACTTTAGTATTCCAGAAAAAGAATGCTTGTATCCTATAAGATTTCGGATAGATAAGTATGAGACTCATCCAAAAAATAAAGTGGCAAATTATAATTGAACAACAATAATAAAGGAATTTTGATAAAGGTGTTGGCTTTATTTCATCAATAATATTTTTAATGTTTTGGTTCAGATTTGGGTTCTTGATATTGCCTCGTATTTGATCTAGAAATTTTACATCATTACTTTTCCAATTTTTTTTGTTCATTATTATAATATTTGTAATTGATAAACATAAATCGGAATAAAGCTCATCACTATTATTTAAAACCATAAGAAAATTTGATAATATTTCCAAGGTAACAATTGGATCAAAACCATTAATATCGTCAGGTTTATTGAGCTTTGGATCTCCGGTCCAAATTAGTAAAGTTTCAATATCCTTTCTCGCTGATCCAAATAGGTGGGAAACAAATCTTAAAAAGCCACTGTCACTTGGATGTTCGTAGATTAAATTTATTATGTATAAGATGCTTGAAAAATCGATATTATCAACCATCGAAATACTTAATAATAAATTTTTATCATATTTATTCTTTTTTATATAATCAAGCATTGAGGGTAAATATTTTTTAGCGCTCGCCCCTTGCCGGCACAATAATTTAATGAGATAACTCTTTTCTAAATTCTCATTATTATTTGTTAGTATTTCGCCAAATTTTTCTAATATTTCATCATATTTGATATCTTTATTATCAATTATATCATAAAAGGTACTTGGTTTTATTATTTCAGCTTCATAATAACTAATTATTTTTTTAATATAATCTTTTGGAATGTATTTTATTTCCCTAAAAATGGCCTTTAAAAAAAGGGTTTCCAAATTATCTTTTGGTGGCAACATATCAAAAAAATAAGATAAATATACCTCAGAGTTTGCTGTATTATCGATATAATTCGCTAAATTTTCAGGTATCTTAGAAAATAAGGTTATGCTCCCCTGACTTTCCATTGTGTATCTTGGGGTTTTCAAGAAAACTTTTTCATATGATTTTATAATATCAAATACTATTTTTTCAGGAAGTTCTCCTTGTTCCAGCAACAAAAAACTAGCTGCTATTTTACCCATGCAACATTGATTATTGTAAATTTTAAGTATTAAATCATAATGTTCTTTCTTAAGATTCTTACTTTCAGACAAAGATTCATATATAGCAAGACATGTATTTTTATCACATTTCTTCAAAGAATTGAGTAAATAATAGATAGTTTCGTTAGAATCATCAGAGAGCTTAAAAATGGATCTTATTGCTTCGCCTCTTACAGCTGACTTTTCAATCCTTGCCTTCTCTTTTAGCAAATTCAATATTTCTGGTGATGATATTCCTATATCACCAATTAAACCAATTGAACTTTTTCTAACTTGATGCTTTTGGTGATTCATAAGCAAAAATAGCTTTGGCAAAACAACCTTCGCCTTATCCTTGAAAATCGATAGACATTCTAGTGAAGAAATAATAATTCTATAATTTTCATCATCTAAATTTTCGACAATTTTCAATATATTTTCATTAGACAACTCAGGGTTTTGTTTTAATGCTTTTATTACTGATTTTCTTACTATTACTTCTTTATCTTTAAGCAAGTTTACAATTTCATCGTATTCCGATTTCGATAAATTTCCTATTTTCCCTAATGCTTCACATGCATCTTTTCTAATCGATTCATTATCATCATGTAGAAACGGAATTAATTTTTCTTTATATCTTGAACCATTACTACCTAAATTGCCTATAAGTTTTATAATTAATTGGGTTTGCTTGTCATCACCTAAATTTAACATTGAAATTGCTAAATCATTTACCTTTCCATTTTCAATGTTGTTAAGGCATTTTCCTGATGATAATATATCTAACGCTTCTAACTTAACATCATCTCTTTTATCATTTATGGCCGCTTTAATTCCTAATATTTGCCATTCATGTTTACATAAAAAGTCTTTATATTCTTTTCCTACATATCCCGTTGTACCCATCGAATTGGCTATCGATGAAAGTTTAATTAATAAAATAAATATTAAAAACATATTAAGAAGTATGATAGAACAGAAATACAATAATCTATTCCAATAATATTTCATTTTATAATTAATTCCCATACGATTCTAATACAATTTTAACAAAAAATCTTTTTGAAATCGAGTTTAACTAATTTCCTTACATTTTATTATCAAGCTAATATTTCAGAAAGCTCGGATATATTTAGCAAGAATAGAAATAAACTTATTAGCTGATTAATCGTTTAAAGTACACTATTCTTTTATGTTTATCTTCCGTCATCAACGCGTCAGTAAAGCTGACTTAGGAACTGTTAAAACTCAAAAAGCTACTATTGGTGATGTGTCCAGATTGTCCTGACCACGTGGATTATCATATTTCCAAGATGATCTTTTGCTAACCATGCTTTTCTTAGGTCTTCACCACTTTGGCGTTCACTACCATCTGGTACCAGGCTTGATTCATTTTTTATACACCGTTGCGCTATTCTGCGCTGTATGCCGTGGTACGGTTTATTTTTAGCTGCCTCAATAACCGTCTCTACCGCTACTTTTATATAGGATTCAAACCGTCGGAAAATTTCCGGGTCGATAGCACCCTATTATCGGTCTGGTATAGTTAGGAAGGTGCTAAAGAACTATTACTAAACAATTGAGTATATGTCAAAATTGTGTGGTTGATGGTTAATGGAAGTAGGATTTTAACTTACTCGAAATGTAACGATTTACTCAAAAATAGCTTTTCGAATACGCGTTCAATTCTTTTCCGTTGCGCTTTCTTCGCTTTTTACGATGGGCCTCGACACATCAAATTGTGGGCAAACAAAATCGAAAATTTTTTCAAATTTGGGATCAACAAGACCCTGTTGATGATTTGGAATGCAAAAGAGCCTGTAGAATTGAAAAGCTTACAGGGCAAGTTAAATCGTCAGTCAAAATACCCAGCGTTAAAAGAGGTTTGTATAAAGATTATTAAAATGTAAATATGAAATTTATACTGTTAAAACAGACACATCAGGACAAACGCTTTAATTTTTAAATTTTATGATCTTCCCATCATCATTCCCCTTCTTCGTTAGGCTATTAGCCTTCTGATAAACCGTTAAGGCATCGGCAGCAGTTCCCTGCATATACCTTTCAAAAGCCTGTCCTAATCTCCAGTTATTGGCACAAAGAAATCGATAAAATAGGGTGACACTCCCGAGTGTAAAAATCAATTTTACCGAAAGGAGTGTATCCCATGACAAGGAAAAAGAAAAGACGGTCAGCCGGGGGGAAGAAAGGTTCCCGGGTATGGGCCTACCCAGCCGAGTTTCGGTTAAAGGTCGTAAGGCTGTTTTTGGAAGAAGAGTACAGCGCGTCGTTGCTTGCCGAACAGTTCGGTATCAGCACGCATTCTGTTAGCCGCTGGGCCAATGCTTACCGACGCGGTGGGGTGCAAGGGTTGGAACCCAAGCCTCGCCCTGGAGGAAATGCCAGGGTGCCTCCCGAAGTCCAGGAGCGAATGGTAGCGGTGAAAAAGGCGAATCCGGAATACGGCCCGCGACGGATTGCCGATGTTCTCAAACGATTTTTTCTAATTCCCACGAGCCCATCGACTGTACACAAAAAGTTGTCGGAGAAGGGACTGGTAAACAAGGCCAAGCGTAAGCCGAAGAAGAATCCCCCCAAGCCCCGATTTTTCGAACGTTCTCGTCCCAACCAGCTGTGGCAGAGCGATATCATGACCTTCCGGTTGGCCGGTCGCAACGCCTACCTGATCGGCTTCATAGACGATTACAGCCGGTATATCGTTTCCCTGGGCCTGTACCGCAGCCAGACGGCGGAACACGTGCTGGAGACCTACCGTCGCGGTGTTGCCGAGTACGGCGTTCCCAGAGAGATGCTCACCGACAACGGTCGGCAGTACACGAACTGGCGCGGCAAGACGCGTTTCGAACGGGAGATGAAAAAAGACCGTGTCAAGCATATCCGTTCCCGCCCCCACCATCCCATGACGCTGGGCAAGATAGAGCGGTTCTGGAAATCGATCCTGGGCGAGTTCCTCCAGCGGGCTCAGTTCGACAGCTTTGAGCAAGCCGTGGAGCGCACCGCTTTTTGGGTCAAATACTACAATCACAAACGGCCGCACCAAGGCATCGGCGGTCTGTGTCCGGCCGACCGATTCTTCGAGATCGCCCATGATCTGAAAAAGACGCTGGCAAAGGGCGTCGAAGAAAACGTACTGGAACTGGCGTTGCGAGGCCGTCCGGTAGATCCTTTTTATATGGTAGGCCGCATGGGCGGCCAGAGCGTGGTCATCCGGGCGGAGAAGGGCAAAGTCAAGATGCTGGTGAACGAGGCCGGCCAGGAAAAAGAACTTGTGTACGACGCAAGAAAGGATATAGATCATGAAGACAAATCAACGAACCCGCAGAGTATTCGATCCACAACAGAAGATAACGGCCGTGCTGTCCATTTGGAGCGAGCGCCGCACCAGCGCCCAGGTATGTCAGGAAATGGACATCAGCCCGACGCTTTTGGGTCAGTGGCAGAATCTGGCGATCGAGGGCATGCTCAAGGCGCTGGACCCGAAAAAGAAAGATCCGCTGCCGCCGATCAACCAGCGGTTGTCTCGGTTGATCGAAAAGAAATTGAGCGAACCCGGCAAGCTGGAAAAACGCCTCCAATCGATCCAGAAGGCAGCGTCGGCCGGATAGGCGAGGATGCCTATGGCCAAATGTCAATGGGAATGAAAAGTGTACCAGAAGTGGGAAAATAAAAATGTACCACCCTGGAGCTCATTGATTCTCCGTCTTCCCATCCACGTCGGCCAACCCTGAGGAACCGACCGTGGCGAAATCGTTCTTTGAAAAACTGTGCCCGCGGAGCCGATAGCTGTGCCCCTTGATGTTGACCACCCGGCAGTGATGCAGCAGCCGGTCGAGGATCGCGGTGGCGATGACCTGCTCGCCGAACAACTCTTGCCAGTCCCCGAAGCTCTTGTTGGAGGTGATCAGCGTCGATGATCGCTCGTAGCGATAAGAGACGAACTGAAAGAACAGATACGCCTCCTTCGTGTCGATGGGCAGGTACCCGACTTCATCGACTACCACCAGGGCCGAAGTCAGATATGCCTTGTGCCGGGACTGGGGCTCTTTGAGTTTCCTCATCAGGGTGTCCATGGTGGTGAAGTAGACCTTGAACCCGTGATGGCAGGCCTTGATCGCCAGCGATATGGCCAGATGGGTTTTGCCAACGCCCGGCGGTCCCAGGAAAATCACGTTCTCCTGCTTGCCGATGAAATCCAGATCGAAAAGGGCCATCACCTCCTTTTTGTTCAGCTTGGGGTGAAAGGTAAAATCGTACTCTTCGATGGTCTTGGCCGATGGCAGCCCGGCGGTCTTCATGGCGGTCTGTACGCGCCGTTTTTCCTTGGCGGCGACTTCCTCTTCCAGCAGCTGATCCAGAAAAGACAGATAAGAGTCCTTGTCGGACTCGGCTTTGGCGACCACGGTTTCGAGCATCTCGGCGGCCTGGGTGAGCTTGAGCCGTTTGAGGTTGTCCTGGAGGCGGTCGGCGATCAGTTGATCCATGTGCCACCTCCTTTCGCGATCTGCTCATACACGGACAGCGGACGGTAAAGCACCTGTGGGAACAAACTGGCATTCACCAGTCCCCGGGTGGCCTTGCCTTTGGTGCGACCGTATTTCTTTTTCGCTTTCTGCCGCTGCTTCAAGATCTGGGCGGTGATATTCGCATCGGTAACCCAGCTGCCCTTTTCCTCGGCTTCCCTATGCGTGGCCAGCAGCCGGTCGTCATCGTAGAATCGGATGATACCGTCCTTGACCTTCAGCAGGATCTTTTTGCCGACCACATCCGGCGGCACTTGATACCGGCTGGCGTTATAGGAAATATAGCAGTCCTTGTAGACCCTGCGATACTCTTTTATGGACGTATCGTAGTCGCTGGCAGGGCATGGACTTAAGCTGGATTGTTCCTGCCGCCAGCGCAGGTCCACCAGCTGCCGGTGGGTTCCATGCTTCCTGCGATTGGCTGTTTCGTCAAGCCAGCTGAGAAGATCCCGGTTCGCCTGCTCGATGCTGGTAAAACCATAACCGCGCCAGAACGACTCGCGAATGTAATCCACCGGGCGTTCCACCTTGCCTTTCACCCAGGGACTGTAGGGCATGCAGGCCAGAGGCTTGAAACCATAGTGCTGGGTAAAGTGCATGAACTCGACATTGAAAACAGTCTGCCCACCTGTGCGGCTGATCACCACATGCTTCATGTTGTCATAGAGCATTTCCATGGGAATCCCGCCCAGGTAGTGAAAGGCGGCAATATGGGCATCCATGAAGGACTGCAGGGTGCAGCGGTCAACGAACATGGCAAACATGGCCCGGGAAAATCCCAGGACCAGGACGAACAGGTAAACGGTAAAACTGCCGCCCTTGAAATCCGCGACCTTGAAGTCGGCCCAGTCCATCTGCCCCTGCAATCCGGGAATCGTCTCGAACCGGATGTAAGCCTGGCGCTTGCGTTTTCGTTTGCGCCTGCGGACATAGATTTTGACGGTATCGTATCCGCCAGCATAGCCTAACTGTTTGAGTCGTTGATAGATCCAGGTGGCACGGTAATCATCCTCTTCGAGGAAATCGTTAATCACCGGGTAGTAGGGAGCCAGGATGCTTTCGCGCCGTTGGGCCTTGTGGTAACCGGGAGTTTGTCCATTCTGAATATATTTTTTAACGGTCTTGCGATGGCGGCCAGTTCGTTTGGTGATCTCCCTTTGCGAAAGGCCTTGTTGATGCAATGCAATAATGTCCATGTACGCCTCCCATGAAATCATGGCGACACCCTCCTTTCAGGAAGGAGTCTACCATGCGGTGCTATTCATGGGTGGTACACTTTTCGTTCCCATTTTTGGTACATTATCGCATTCCCGGCGACAGGCCAAACAACTATCGACCCGCCAGACGGCGCGGCTCCGAGCCGAGATGATCATGAAGGTCCGTTGCGGCATGCTGACTGCCCGCCAGGCCGCCGAACGCCTGGGCGTCTCGCGCAAGACGTTCTACAAATGGGAGCAGCGGGGGCTGTCCGCCCTTTTGGACAGTGTGACCGACCAGCCCCCGGGAAGGCCTGCCCATCCTCCGGACGACCATCGCCAATGGCTGGAAAAGCAACTGCAGGACGCGAATCGGCAGATCGACTTGCTGAACCGGAAGATGGCGCTCAAGGATGTGCTGATGGACTTGAAGCTTCCCCAAATCGGCAGCGGGCGGACGAAAAAAAAATGATCGTATCCGACAGGCGGTGGCCATGATCGAAGAGATGAAAACGACCTTTTCGCTGTCGTATGCCTGCCTGGCAAAGCAGGCGGGGCTTAGCTACCGAACGCTGATGCGGTGGAAAGAGCGCCTTACCAAAGATATGCCCCCCGTGGAAAAGCGAGGTCCGAAGAAGGTGCGGCCGTTGAATCTGAACGAGTTGAAGGCCAAGATCCGGGACCTGGATCATGGTCCCAAACGCAGCCATGGCACCGGCAAACTTCACAGCACTTTCGGCGAGTCCATATCCCGCAGGGAATTGAACGCGCTGGTTATCGAGGCACGCAACGAAAGCAAGCACCGTCGGAAAGCCGAAAGGTGTTGTGTCAGCTGGCTTCGGCCAAACCTGGCCTGGGCCGTGGACGATTGCCAAAAGAGCGATACGGCCTCGGGAAAGCTTCACCTGCACAACCTGACGGACCTTTGTTCGCGCTACAAGCTGCCACCGATCGCCTCGGGAAGTCTGCCCTGCGGCGAAGAGGTGGCCGGCCATCTGGCATATTTGTTCGACCGCTTCGGTCCACCGCTATTTTGCAAGCGAGACAACGGGAGCAATCTAAACCATACCACCGTAAACGAAGCGCTGGAAAATGCCTGGGTGATCCCGATAAACAATCCGCCGAAAACGCCTTCGTACAATGGGGCGATCGAGCGAACCCAAAGGGAGTTCAAAGAATTTTTAAAACGCTGGCAGTGGAAGGCCACGACATTGGAATCATCTTTTTTGCTGTCTGAAACCGCAGCCCATGAGTTGAATCATACACAGCGCCGCTGCCTTGGAAATCACACAGCCTGCGGCACGTATTTTGGAGGTGATCGTATCCGCTACTCCAGACGTGAACGAAGAAGTATCTTCCGATGTATCCGGGAACTGGCAGCCAAGATTGCGGACCGGGCTGGCAGACCCCGAATCACAAACGTGGAATGGAGAATCGCGGCCAGGCAGTGGTTGTTGAAAAATGGCCTGATCAAAATCGAGAAGGCGGGAAAAGTGTCACCCCATTTAAATCGAAATTTGTGCCATAATTAGCCGTGTCGCACAGTTCTTGATTTACAGCTAAAAATACCATATAGTTTTTTTTAATATTTGAATCTCCTTTCTTCATTACGGTTTTTTCCAAGTATAAAATCTTCCTACTGAATTAAATATTATTTTTTTAGGTTAACCTTTTTTACCTGTTTTTGGACGAAATTTTTAGAAATATAGTAGAAGGACGATCATCATTTTATTTGAGGTGACGCTATGGAAAAAATTTTAACAAGAATTGCACACATTTCAGATCTCCACTTCACAAAACTGGAAACTGATTTTAATCAATTCGAAGAACTTAAAGAAGATTTAATAAAACATGAACCGGACCTTATATTTGTGACTGGTGACATAGCTGATAATCTTGGTAGTAAAGATCACAAATCATCTCTTTATCATGCAAAGAACTATCTTGAATTATTATGCAGGAATGCCGGCTTAGATCCTGCTGAAAGGCTTTTCGTTATACCCGGGAACCATGACTATCGGTTTAAAGGGATTAAGCTTTTCGGAGACAATCCAGTATACGCTGATCAATTCAAAAAGGAATATCGTGAATATTACAGAAGTAGATGCTTGCTTTCCTTAAAGTGTATTGTAATTTGTTTTGATTCTAACACAACTGATGATAAAATAAATCTAGCTGAAGGAAAGATTCTAAGGAACGAATTCACAAAGTCCAAAAAAGAATTAAAATTATTTGAAAATGACTTCAAAGATGAATATCCAAACTTAATAAAAATAGCACTATTGCATCATCACCCTATGCCTGTTTACTTGGCAGAAGGAGCAAGTAGCGCAGTAATCGGAAATGAAAAATTTATGATTCTCGAAAATAGTGCCACATTTATGAGGGAAATGTTAAAAAATGGTGTTAAATTTGTCTTTCACGGGCATGAACATAAAAGGGGATGTGCAATTGCTTCATATCCAATCCATTCGGATTTGAAAGAGGAGGTAGCCGTTATATCAGCAGGTTCGGTTGGCCAACGTAGTAAAACTAACGATGTATTTTCTTATAATTTGATTGATTTATTTCATTCTGGTGAGGCGGTTCTAAGAATGCGTATTTTACGAGGCGAGGGAACATATGAAAAAGATCCCAATGTCATAAGAATTTTTGATGCAAATAAAGCAAGGTTTCATTCATTTAATCGATCGATCAATACAATGCCCACCTATCGAAAAAGTCAGAAAACATTTTGCAGAATTTCTTATCCATCTGGTGATATGAATATTGAAGAATATATTGAAGAATTGCAGTCTTTAAATGCGATACGCGAAACAGTTAAATATAGTACTAATAGTAAGGCAGGTGCATTTATAACTAGACCAAAATTCGAAGTTGACTATCCTAAAAATCAAACAGTTGATTGGAAAATTAAAGGCAATCCCAAACAAGGTGGCCAAGAGGGATATTTTCATTTCAATCCACCACTATCTGAGCAGCCCATAAGTGGAAAAGTATCAATTAACCTCCCAAATGCTTTTTCTTTCACGAAAGAAGATAGGATCGCAGATAATAATGGAGAATATGAGCCAGAAGGTGCCGGACCTTTTATAGGCTATGCAATTGAAAAGCTTGATTTGCATCTAGTATTTCCTGATGAATTTAAGCCTATCGATATAGGTGTTAGAGTCATTGATAAGGATAATAATGTGATTTCGGAAGAAGAGAGTATGTGTTCAAAATCGTTTTACTATTCACAAGATAGCAATATTGCGCATTTATCAGTCGATTACCCAAAACCATTTAGTAGATATTCAATTAAATGGGACTTGCCAGTTGAGAACGCCAAGCTTGCAAATATTGACGTTTCGAAGATTGCAAAATCTGAAGAAATACAAAAAAGATTACTAAGCTTGACACCAAATGATTTTGAAAGAGATAGTGCGATATTAAAATGCATGAAGGAAATTTATTTTAGAGTGACAAAAGATTGTCAATTTTTAGCTACAGATAATACCGATAATAGGATGGAAGTTTGTTTAGCAGTTTATGATACAGAACGATATAAAATGATTTATAAAGCATATTATTGTCCATCAAATCAACATATTAATGATTCGAAAATTTGGAATATTTCTATCGGCAACGGTTTACCGTTTGTAGGATCAGCCAAAAAGAGAAATGAACCAATAGTCGCATTATTTCCAAAAACAGGGCCTTCAAAACAAATGATGAATTACATCCGCCCTCCAGGATGCCAATATTCTGACAATGAATTTATCAAAGCCATTATAGCTATTCCTCTAGTGTACCCTTATAATTCTGACAATGTAGTTTGCGTCCTTGAATTAGCAAGTTGCTCAAACAACTCAATCCTGCTGGGGCTTGGAGACGGAACCAAAAGGGAAAAAATGGCGAAGAGGGCTACCATTAAATTTTTAGCTCAGGAAGTATTTTTTCCCGAAATCATTTGCCCTGCCATTGATATATCCATCTAATTTAATAGTTTAATTTCACTTTAAATAATTTTATGAGAATAAAATAATCAATGTGATTGACATGAAAGCTGGGCATGATAGGCTAAAGTTATGAATTAGCATACCGATATAGTTTTTCAGCCTACTTTGATGAACTATAAAGGCCAAATAACTACCGCGGGGTTTAAAGACATGGTTAAGAATATTACTGTTAAAACAACTGAATTTTATTGCAATTTAGAAAGTGATAAGCCTGATTTTGAGACATACCAAATCTCTGGTGATATTGATATGGATAAAACAAATATCGAACCCAGTAAGGTTTATGAAAAGTTTTTGGAATCCCTTGAAGATTCTAAATAATAACTAAAGTTTCGCAGTAACGCATCGACTTTGTTCAGCGATGAGATCTTCTATGATATCAATAAAATGAAAAAGCAAATCAGGTTCGATACTGATAGGGTTTGGGGACGGGCCACACTAACTGCCTGAGACAAAACGAATAAGAGAAAAAATCTATGCCTTTTTAGGGGCTATATTGCTATTTTTGACCCCAAAAATCGTAATATAGATGGTATTTAGCCTTTTCTTCTCATTAACAATAGCATGTTGACTTGAACCGTCCCCAGTCCGATGGCAGATCAAACAGGTTTCCGCCACTCGTTCAAATGTTTTTCACAGTATACACCACGGCGCCGATCATCATGGATGAATCGACCACCGAAAATCAGTAAAATCCGGTTAAGGAATTGCATAAAAATAATTTAAAATCAGCAGGTTAAACGATATTTTTGCTTGACATTGGGTCGTCAATATGGGCGGCGTTTTGTATGCCCTATTATATCAAGAGGTTATACATGCCACGCACATTCGACCCTTTCCAAAAGCTCAATGCCCTGGAGTTTTTCTCTTTTTTTCAACCAGCGACTGAGGCAACATCACGGATGCCAGCTCTTGATTCCAAAGGAAACCGACCATTGCAGATGACTTTTGAGGAACATCTGCGCGCGCTGGTTTACTTTCATCTTGAAGAACACCATTCTGCTCAACACCTGCTGCAAGTGCTTGAAGAAGATGATTTTGCCAAAAGTGCCATCGCACCAGAAAACGGAATCAAAAAGAGCAGCTTCTCAGAGGCCACCAACAGCCGGGGACTTGAACAGTTCATGTATGTCTATCAGAACTTACAAGCTCAGGCATCTTCGATTTTACCCAAGCAACATCCCGAACTCGGTGATCTGGTGGGGATCGACGGTTCCCTCATCGATGCAACCTTATCCATGCATTGGGCCGACTACCGTAAAAAATCCAAGAAGGCGAAGGTCCACGTCGGTTTTGATCTGAACCGGGCGATTCCAAGAAAGCTTTATCTTACCGATGGTAACGGGGCTGAAAGACCTTTCGTCAGCTTGATCCTGTCTGACGGTCAAACCGGTGTGATGGACCGGGGTTATCAAAGCCATCAACGCTTTGACCAATGGCAGAATGATGGAAAGCTGTTTATGTGCCGGATTAAAGCCAGCACCAAGAAAACGATCATTAAACAAAACCCCATTGCCTCTGATAGTATCGTTTTTTTTGATGCCATCGTTGTTCTGGGCACCACGGAAGTCAATCAAACACAAACCCCACTTCGTTTGGTGGGTTACGAGGTGGATCGCGTTAAATACTGGATCGCTACGAATCGTTTTGATTTAACTGCCGAGCAAATCGCCACTGCCTATAAGCTCCGATGGGATATCGAAAATTTTTTCGCTTGGTGGAAACGGCACCTTAAAGTGTATCATCTCATCGCCAGGAGCGAGCATGGCTTGATGGTGCAAATTCTGGCAGGTCTGATCACCTATTTGTTGCTGGCAATCTATTGCCATCGCCAATTTAACGAGCGCGTTTCCATCAAGAGAGTCCGCCAACTGCGCATAAAAATCCGGAATGAATTACGCGCTGGTGTTTTTGGCAAACCCCCTGATTCAAATTTTAAAGAGCAAGAATTACATACCGTTAATGCAAGTACTTAGCCGGAAATTACTGACCGAAAATGGTAAATTTCCGATCTGAATAGATCCGTCCGCGCATGCACAGACCTCCAAGGCCGGATGGAGTCTGGATATCATGCCTTTGTGCCGTGGTCAACATAATGAACCTATGCCGATAATTTTATCGTCCGTTTGACCTTTGCGTACTTCCTTTGCCTAAAACGGAAAATTCCAGACTGTATTTTCAAGGCTTGATTTTAATATTGGATCTTCGCCATTGATTTCAATACTAAGCGCCTGAATGGGATGATTCTGCACAATCAGCAATTATGTTGTAGTGCTCGTGGAAGCGGCTTCGCGCCAGCAGTCGCATCCTTCCATTTCGCAACACTGGCTGCGGAGCCGTCGATTCTGCGATTTGACAAAAATGTTTGGACGAAGCTAAAATATTTACTACGGTTTTGAATAGTAGCATGTACCTGAATTCAACATTTTTAAGGATTACAGCGGATGGGAAAATTCATAGGCTATACAATATTGATAATAGTTATAATATTAGCTCTCGAATGGTTTCGAGTTGTCGACATACCATACTTGGAAATTCCTGACTATACGTCCGGAAAAACTCAAGGACTTGAATCAAGTCAGAAAACATTGGATCAATTAAAGTAATGTCATTCCCCCCCTTTCTACGATTATCCGGATTCGTTTTGTAAACACGCATCTTGAGATGAGAAGTTCTGCTGACAGCGTCTTCAGACTCGCTCAGAGTGCACAGATGCTTGAGCTATTGACAACCGTCGGCGAACTTGCAGGGGATGGCCCTTCTCAAGTAATCATGGTTGGTGATTTTAACAGTTCCCCGGAAGATATTCCAGGCTCAGACTACAATCCATTTTCTGGGAATATGGAAAGCTACGTGCCGTCATACCTGCTGGCGACATATTATTTCGGTTTTTTAGATTCCTGGCTGCTGCAGAAAAAATATGACAACGGCTACACCAGCGGATTCGATGAATATGTATGCGACCCCGACGCTGAATTGACCACGCGTATCGACCATATCTTTTTAGGACAAAATGGCTACAAAATCGAGAAGGTAAAATCCATTGTGGTTGGTGATGACGTTAAGGACATGACCCCGAATGGTTTGTGGCCTTCTGATCATGCGGGAGTCGTTGCCAAAATTAAATTTTCCCAAAAACATAGCGTCCCCCGGGCAAAACCGAGGCGCTAACGGTTTACGGCTCCTTTGGAGCCGACCTTTCGTCTGCTGTTGGAAACCCGTGGTGCTCTGTCTTCTACCGCATATGGCCCTATGCATTTTGAACGTTTCTGAGGGCCATCTGTCGAACTTCTTCCTCTACTTTCCGAAAAAAGGAAAAAACTTAATAAAACTTGACCACAGTATCATTCCTGTTCTAAATTTTCAGCATGTGCACTTCAGCACTCAAGCTCCCCATGATTTTTTAAATATAGTTGCCGCCAGCGCGTAAAACTCCGCTTCAAAGCGCAATTCAGCATCCACCCAACGGGCTGTAATTCTTCCAATAAGTGCATTTGCATGCCCTTTCGAATTTTTTCTGAAAGATACGAATCAGGCATGCCAACTACCATTTTGAAAATTCAAAAGGAGGTAAAAGATGCCGAAATTTAAGGAAATGCCTTACAAAGAAAAGTACGAAAAGGCCTTGGAAGGTATTGAATTTATGAAAAGCATGGTGCAGCCTTTTATCAAAATGCATTTGACTGACAACGCAATTAAGGAACTGCAGAAGACATGGGATGAAGGATTGAAGCCAATCCCTGAAGCGGGATCCTTTAAAGAAAAATACGAGACCGCTTATAGCAATTATATCTGGGTAGATAAAAGTGCCTATAATTTCATTCGCAAAGAAATTGGGAAGGACGGAATCGAAAAATTCAAGAATGTTGAGATTGAAGGGCTAAAGCAAAAAAACGCCGGGCCGGCTACGACATTTTTGGGAATGGTGAGAAGAATTGCTCCGGGATACGCATTTCTTATGACAAGCAAAGAGTTTTCCTACCAATTGCAATGGCTGACACCATTTACAGTTTCAGAAATGAACAAACAAAAAACGGTATTCGATATACCAAGATGCAAAATTCTCGACTTTAAAAAAACCGGCGAACTTAGCAGAATTGGATGCCAGAGCATCTATCCAACGTGGGCGGCAGATCAATTTAAGGTAAAAATGACCTCCGAACGCAATGGTAGAAGCTGTAAATGCATACTTACACCGATAGCTTAATCAAATAACTTATCCTACCTTCTGATATTGGGTTTTCACCCCGAGATAAGTTTTCTGTGGCCTTGCTATACTAACCCAATGAAAGGATAGGCATCATGAAAATTAACATAATTTATTTTTCTCAGACCGGAAACACGCGTAAAGTCGCTAAAACGATGACAGAAGTATTTAATTCTGAGAACCATACCGCGAGAACAATATCATTTAAAAATGCGACTCAAGCTGATTTTATTGACTCCGACTTGATTGGTGTGGGAGCGCCATGCTTTGAAAGCCAAGCTCCTTCCATAATAACGGATTATCTCAACTCATTACCTGATATGGACAATAAAAAGGTATTTGTTTTCTCTACTTCAGGCGGAGCTCCAGGGAGGGTACTTTATGATTTAGCAATTCCATTTATGAGAAAAAAAGCGGATGTACTTGGTGGATTTCTTTGCCGTGGCACATGTTTTCATCCAGCTCCTTGTTTAGTAGGAAGATTTCCGGACCGGCCAAATGAACAAGATCTCTTAAAATCGAAAGAATTCGCGAAAAATCTTCTCACCCATCTGTCTACAGGCAGTAAAAACCTTCTGCCGGAAAGCAGACCTGACGCCCTGAAGCGCGGATTTAGCTTTTATCAGATTGTTGGAGCAATTTTAAATGACACACTGCTGCGCTTCCTTATGCCCAAACCCAAAGTTAATGAAATTAAATGCACAGAATGCAAGTGGTGTGAAAAGGAATGTCCAACAGGTAGTATGAAGCTGTCTCCTATGCCAATAGTGGGCAAAAATTGCTTCCGTTGCTATCGGTGCGTCACTGGTTGTCCGGAAAATGCATTATCGGTCACATGGGGCATTTCGAACTTTATCGTCTGGACACTCTACAATCAGACCTTTGAACATTGGTTCGGTGATATCCAAAAAGGTGAAAGAATTTATTAAGTTTACTATCCGTTTTAGATTTCATCAGCATCTATTTCGTCCATCGGTAGAACTCCCAAGTCAAGTTCATCCAACGGTTCGATAAGCGTGTCAAGGGCGCTGGCATCAAGTTCCTTCTTCAAATGGGTTGGTGCGATCACGTCTTTTTTCTGATTTTCCATTTTTATCGTCCTTCTCATAATAATTTTTGCCTGTGGTTTATCAGGCCCCATAAAATCAAAACCGACCTGCAATTCATACAGATCGGTTCCGTATTTTTCAGGCGGCCAGGCTGTCTCTTGGAGATCCTCGGCTTTCCGTCCCAACCTCACGGCTGGTTTGGCTTTATCAATTTTTAAAGACACCAATTAAAGATTATGCAGGCCACTGTCAACCATTTCAGGGTCAAAACACATTATCAACATAAAGTCTCCATATTTTCTCCATAGTTATACAGTTTCTACAGAACTTTTCCCCTGAAAAAGGAGGATAACAGCGCATTCTATCAATCTGGTTCGCACGATTTCCAGCCACCGCCTGAAGATGGGGTCGTGGATCTGCCATAGAAACAAAAAAATTATAATATCGAGTGGTTCTATCCAAGTGAGCTTATCCAGTAAATTTCATTAGAATTTAATCGAAACCCGCATCGTTCCTTGAGCAGCCCTATGTGTTCATAATTTATACATGTACATTATTTTTGAACATCTTAAAAATTTGAACGAAACGACCTTTATGCCTTGCCAGATGTACAAATTTATTCTATGTACAAAATATATGTACATATCAATTTTTTATACAAATGGACTTGAAAATGAAACCGGAACTCCAGAAATTGATAAACGCCGCCACTGAATTATTTGCTCAAACCACAGGGATCGGTGTCGTTTACAAAAGAACGGAAAGAAAAGAAAATCAATATCCTAACGGCTGCATACGGATAAATCATGAGGGTACGCGGTTTGAATTGATCGTACAGGCAAAAAGAACGCTGACCCGCGCCACCGTCCTTTTGGAAAGGACGCAACCCACCATTCCTGGAAAAAACCGGATACTGATCACCACCTATGTGACGCCTCCTTTGGCGGACCTGATGAAGAAGGCCGGCATCTTCTTCATGGACACAGCGGGCAATGCATACATCGACAAGCCGCCACTTTTTGTTTTTGTTAAAGGGAATAGACCTCCCGACAAAATGAAAAGGCCTCCAACAACCGGACGCGTATTCAAACCTGCCGGCTTGAAGGTCCTTTTCACACTATTGAATGCACCGGGCACCGCCAATCTGCCCTACCGACAAATCGCCGAGATGACCGATGTGGCACTGGGCACTGTCGAATGGATATTCCGAGACCTCAAGGAAATGGGGTTTCTAATAGAAATGGACAAACGGGAAAGAAGACTCACCAAACTGGATACGCTGCAGAAAAGATGGGTTGAAGCTTATCCGGATCAATTGCGTCCCAAACTCGTCATCGACCGCTTTAACGCAGACAATCCTGAATGGTGGAAAACGACCAATCCACTGGACTACGACATGCATTGGGGAGGGGAAGTCGCCGCGGCAAAACTCACTCAGCAATTGAGACCGGAAAAAGTCATCATTTACGGCAAAGAACTTCCCGGCAAATTGATTATTAAAAATAAACTTCGAAAAACCGATGAGGGTAAAATTGAAATATTAAAACCATTTTGGAAATTCGAAGATCCTCTCGCGGATAAAGGAATCGTACCACCCCTTCTGATCTATGCCGATCTGATGGCAACCGGCGATGAGCGAAATATCGAAACAGCAGGAATCCTATATGACACCTATCTCGCATAATCTTGTGGGAAAGATAGATGGCAATATCGCCAATATCTTATCCGCCATCGATGCGATAACCAACGAGAGTGGGGTTCCCTTTTTTGTCGTCGGCGCCACAGCACGAGATATCCTGCTCCAACATGCCTATGAGATCCACTCTGCTCGCGCCACGATCGATATTGATATTGGCGTATCTGTTTTGAATTGGGACCAGTTCAAAGCCCTCAAAGATGCATTGGTAAACAGCGGCCAATTCGTATCTTCAAGAGAAACGCAACGTCTATTGTACAAAAACAATTTCCCTGTCGATATCGTTCCCTTTGGAAAAGTTTCCACCAATGATGGATCGATATTATGGCCACCGGAGCAAAATTTCGAAATGAGTGTTGTCGGCTTCCAAGAGTGTTACCAACACGCCATTTCCGTTTTGATCCGCGAGAATCCAGATCTTGTTGTTAAAGTTGTCAGTTTGGCGGGGCTGGCAATCCTGAAAATCGTGAGTTGGGACGATAACATTGAAAGGCGCGGCAAGGATGCCGGTGACTTGTACTTGATCATCCGAAACTACATCGAAGCGGGTAATATGGAGTATTTCTTTGAAAAGGACAGCGATATCCTGAAAAAGGAAGGGTCGGACTATGATCTTTCTTCAGCACGATTTCTTGGGAGGGAAATTTCGAGAATGATCAGCCCGCCCGCCAAAAAGAAAGTAATTAAAATTCTTGATAGGGAGGCCTCCGCGCCTCAGGGTCATGGTTTAGCGTTGAATGTATACGGTCAAGATTCAATTAAAAAGGAGCCATATGAACGTCTGCGATCCTATTTTGATGCGTTACTCAAGGGAATTTTGGATCCATGATGGTCCTCCTCTATAAAGTAAGGAAGGCAAATTGATAAAAAGGCTACAGAGGCGTAATGTCGAGACCCGACCGCGTGTCTTTCGCCCCCTTATAATTAACTCTCAAGGTGATCGACCAATCCATGCATGGCCCCCCAGGCAGACGCCTGGGCGCGGTCATTGACGCCGATCTTATTAAAGATGTGAATCACGTGGCTCTTCACGGTGTGCTGCGAAATGTTGAGCTGGCTGGAAATTTCCCTGTTGGTGAATCCGCCGGCAATGCGGCGCAGCACCTGGATCTCCCGCCGGGTGAGGGGCGTCGGTAGTTCGGCATTGGCCGAAGCAAGGTCTGCCCGGCGGCGCTTCTCGAAATCCGAAAGCTGCGTCTCCAATGTCTGGATATGGGCATCCTTCTGGCTGATTTTGCGGCGCAGACCGGAGGTGTCGATATCCAGCGAAACCGTACGGACAAGGTTGCCATTTTCATCGTAAACGGGAAATGTGGCTTTCTCTTCCATGGGACGGGCCATATGGGGGCACTCGACCATGGCGGTGCGCCCGCGGGAAAGCGCCGCGGCAAAGGCCAGGCAGGTGGCAAAACCGCACGCCCGGCAATTGGAGCCGGGCAATAGCCGGTAGATGTCCACGGCCGAGGTCGGATTGTATTTTTTATGGCTGGGGGTAATCTGCGGGCGGCGCCGGCTTACATCCCGGATAAAATCCAGAAGCGTCGGCAAAAAGTCCATGGCTTCGGCCAGATCCCGCACCGGCGTAAATGCGCCTTCGGTGGAATAAAAGGCACACAGCCGGTTCGCAAGCAAAAATTTGATGTAAACCGGCTTCTCATAATACTGGGCGCGGTCGGCCACGGCATTGATATAGGGAAACAGGGGCGCCAGCTCGCAGTCCAATTCGAAGCGCGCACCAAATGCCAGGCAGTCCACCGCTGCACTCTGTCCCGCCAGCGGTCCGGATGAAAAGAGCGCCAGGGTTGTGTAGGCCGTGGAGAAGTCGTGGTTTGCGAAGGTGTTGGTTTGACTCATGCTGCCGTCCATGGAATTGCCGCGCTGCCGGTATTCATTTTTCCTATCTTTCCCTCCTTGAAATGTAAAGTCTTTTGGGAGCGACACGGATGTCTATGAGATGCCGGATCAAGCCCGGCATGACGCGTTAAACGCTTCTAAGGAAGTGACCTCTGCCGGGGGCAATTTTTGACAATTTCCGTTCAAATCGCGGCGGGACGCCGCTCCTTGTATATTAAAAAAACTGTTTAAGCGTTACTGATTGTTGATACCTTAAAAACGGAACAAGCCGGGTAGTAGGTCGACCGCTCCTTGGTCTTTCAAGACCGCCCGTAGCTGGATCGCTTCCCGGCCTTGGCCATGGTAAACCCGTACAGTCGCCGGAGACCAAAAAGGATCTCGAATTCGCAAGGGAGGGTCAAAATCATGCCAGATTGCCCTGTTTTTGTTGGTATCGATGTGTCAAAAGACAATCTCGACGTTCATTTGCTGCCGGAAAACAAACAATACCGGTTTGTCTATGAGCCTAAAAAAATCCAGTAATTTCCGGCTAAGTACTTGCATTAACGGTATGTAATTCTTGCTCTTTAAAATTTGAATCAGGGGGTTTGCCAAAAACACCAGCGCGTAATTCATTCCGGATTTTTATGCGCAGTTGGCGGACTCTCTTGATGGAAACGCGCTCGTTAAATTGGCGATGGCAATAGATTGCCAGCAACAAATAGGTGATCAGACCTGCCAGAATTTGCACCATCAAGCCATGCTCGCTCCTGGCGATGAGATGATACACTTTAAGGTGCCGTTTCCACCAAGCGAAAAAATTTTCGATATCCCATCGGAGCTTATAGGCAGTGGCGATTTGCTCGGCAGTTAAATCAAAACGATTCGTAGCGATCCAGTATTTAACGCGATCCACCTCGTAACCCACCAAACGAAGTGGGGTTTGTGTTTGATTGACTTCCGTGG
The DNA here is from genome assembly GCF_963668215.1 of uncultured Desulfosarcina sp. Classification (NCBI taxonomy): domain Bacteria; kingdom Pseudomonadati; phylum Thermodesulfobacteriota; class Desulfobacteria; order Desulfobacterales; family Desulfosarcinaceae; genus Desulfosarcina; species uncultured Desulfosarcina sp. Next base: position 2,764,796 of record NZ_OY764190.1, on the reverse strand, counting down.
TGCCCAGAACAACGATGGCATCAAAAAAAACGATACTATCAGAGGCAATGGGGTTTTGTTTAATGATCGTTTTCTTGGTGCTGGCTTTAATCCGGCACATAAACAGCTTTCCATCATTCTGCCATTGGTCAAAGCGTTGATGGCTTTGATAACCCCGGTCCATCACACCGGTTTGACCGTCAGACAGGATCAAGCTGACGAAAGGTCTTTCAGCCCCGTTACCATCGGTAAGATAAAGCTTTCTTGGAATCGCCCGGTTCAGATCAAAACCGACGTGGACCTTCGCCTTCTTGGATTTTTTACGGTAGTCGGCCCAATGCATGGATAAGGTTGCATCGATGAGGGAACCGTCGATCCCCACCAGATCACCGAGTTCGGGATGTTGCTTGGGTAAAATCGAAGATGCCTGAGCTTGTAAGTTCTGATAGACATACATGAACTGTTCAAGTCCCCGGCTGTTGGTGGCCTCTGAGAAGCTGCTCTTTTTGATTCCGTTTTCTGGTGCGATGGCACTTTTGGCAAAATCATCTTCTTCAAGCACTTGCAGCAGGTGTTGAGCAGAATGGTGTTCTTCAAGATGAAAGTAAACCAGCGCGCGCAGATGTTCCTCAAAAGTCATCTGCAATGGTCGGTTTCCTTTGGAATCAAGAGCTGGCATCCGTGATGTTGCCTCAGTCGCTGGTTGAAAAAAAGAGAAAAACTCCAGGGCATTGAGCTTTTGGAAAGGGTCGAATGTGCGTGGCATGTATAACCTCTTGATATAATAGGGCATACAAAACGCCGCCCATATTGACGACCCAATGTCAAGCAAAAATATCGTTTAACCTGCTGATTTTAAATTATTTTTATGCAATTCCTTAACCGGATTTTACTGAAAAAAATCAAAGCATTAATCAAGATGCTGAAAAAGCACACACCCCGTTTAATCGTAATGGAAGCCAGCGGGGGGTATGAAATTAGTGTGGCTCTTTCAGTTGCGGATGCCAAACTCCCATTGGCCGTTGTCAATCCACGTCAAGTCAGAGACTATGCGCGGGCCATTGGACAACTTGCCAAAACTGATGCGATCGATGCGTATGTCATCGCACGGTTTGCTCAAGACGTTCGGCCTGAAGTTCGGGATCAGTTAACCTTCAACCAACTTAAACTCAAAGAACTCATCTCCAGGCGACAACAACTCATTGCCATGCGTACTGCTGAAAAAAACCGCCTGGCACGCGTTTTTTCCGATCCGGTAATCAATGGGATTAAAGCCGTCATCGCCACGTTGGATGCTCAGATTAAAAGCATTGATGAGCAAATGAACCATGAAATCAAAAACAATCCGACTTGGCGCCAGAAGGTTGACCTGATTACGTCGGTTCCAGGCATCGGAAAAACAACCGCATATACACTGTTGTTTGCTCTTCCAGAACTTGGGAAGTTAAACCGTCGAGAGATAGCCGCTTTAGTCGGTGTTGCCCCCATGAACCGCGATAGCGGATTGATGAGAGGGAAGCGTACCATAACCGGTGGTCGAGCTATTGTGCGCAAAGCATTACACATGCCGACATTGTCAGCTGCAACCAGATGGAATGAAAAGCTAAATCGCTTTTATACCAGACTGCTGGCCAATGGAAAAAAGCATAGTGTGGCCTTGACCGCCTGTATGCGAAAGCTTCTGATCACGCTAAACAGTATGTTAAAGAACAATCAAACTTATAATCCAGACTTCTAGCTGGATTGGTGTTGACAATGAATACAGTCGCTACGAATCCAACCCTTTCTTTCGGTGGTCTGGCCCTCGGTGGCCTGAAAAGCTTATTACGATTTCATCAATCGTCGCTACCAAAATCCACCAAAAAAGGTCGCTTGTCGCCCAAATGGGGGATTTCACACTCCTCTTTTTTTTGTATGCTCGCCGGCATCGATCAAACCAACGGAAGGAGGTCCTCCATGCCCCAATTCAAGACGCTCATGGATGTATTCAAACTGCTTGAAAAATCCAATTGCCGGAAATGCAACGAAAAAACTTGCCTGGCCTTTGCCGCCGCCGTGTTCGGTGGCCGGCGGCCGCTGGCCGACTGCCCCCAGCTTGGCCAGGAAATTGCCAGCCAATATGAAAGCCAGCCTCAAAAGCAAGCCAACAATGCGCAGGAAACCGAAAATCAGCTTGCTGAATTAAAGGCCCGGCTCAGCCAGGTTGATTTCAGCGATGCTGCCGGACGCATCGGCGCGGTATATGACGGTAAAAAACTGGTCCTGAAGGTAATGGGCAAGGACTTCGGGGTGGATACCGCCGGAACGGTATATACGGATATCCATGCCAACCCCTGGGTAACGGCCCCGGTCCTGAATTATATCCTTTACTGCAAGGGCGTGCCTGTCATGGGCAAATGGACACCGCTGCGCGAACTGCCCAGCGGCGGGGACTGGTATCGGTTGTTCGGCCAGCGCTGCGAAAAGCCCATGAAAAAGGTGGCCGATGCCTATCCCGAGCTTTTCAGCGATCTGGTGGACCTGTTCAACGGCCAGCCCGCCGAGAACCAGTTTCAATCGGATGTGGCCCTGGTGCTCTATCCCCTGCCCCTGATCCCGCTGCTTGTCTGTTACTGGCATGCGGAGGACGGTATGGAATCCAATTTGAATCTGTTTTTCGACGCCACCGCCGAGGAGAATCTGGGCATCGACGGCCTGTATGCCCTGGGTGCAGGCATTACGCGGATGTTTGAGAAGTTGGCCTTACGCCATGGGATTAGAGCCTAATTAACGGAGGGAAAAATGACAGAACGCGCACCGGTTTTCGATCAAATCATCGCGGATTATTTGCAACAGGTTGCGGCCCTGGACAATGGCGACCGGTTAAGCTGCACATTGGGAATCGCGAAAACCCAAAACGGTTTCACGGTTCCCCTGTTCAATCAAAGCATCACCGTCACCCCGGACGGAATCTTCGATGAAAAAAAAGCGCCCCCCAGCCATTCGGCCAGTGTACTGGCATGCAAATACCTGCTGCTCTGTCCGGATACGCCCCAAACGGATCACACCCTGGTTACCTACAAGGACTTCAAGGATGCCGCACTGTATGTGGGCGGTTTTAAAAACACGGTCGAAATCCCCATCGCCAGGGCCTTTTCAGGCCGTCTGGACAGGCTTGAGGCCGCATGCCTGGCATTGGGCGGCCGGCCGTTCGATACGGATGTATCCTGCCAACTGGCCTATGAATTCCAGGCCCTGCCCCGCGTGCCGGTTGTTCTCATTTTTCACGATGCCGACGAGGACTTCCCGGCCCAGTGCACCGTGCTGCTGTGCAAAAACGCGGCCGGTTATCTGGACATGGAGTGTCTTGCCATGATCGGCGGGATCCTTGCGCACCGGCTTCAAGACTGATTTAAAACCGTCAAAATTGCAGCGGACTGCATGCCCGAGGATTTGAACAGGCCCGGTCACGTGCTTCCTCTTCGCGCCCGTACTGACGCTGTGCCTGGAAGGCGGGGTCATACGGAAGGAACGGTCGATCTGATGCGCCTTGCCGGATTGAACCCGGTCGGCGTTTTATGCGAGCTGACCAATGAAGACGGTACAATGGCCCCCTTGCCAGAGATTGCGGTTTTTGCAAAAGAGCGCACTTTAACGATTTTAACTGATGAAGATATCGCAGCGTACCGATCCCGGCTTGCAGACAGATCTGCCTGTCACTAAAAAAATATGGGTGTACGATGTGGGACGCAACAGAGCCCATAAATCAGGTGACAACATGGGCTTTTCATGCAATGTAATAGGCCAATCGCCTTACCGGGACCATTCGGTGAGCACTTCCCAACGAAGCCTCAGGAGGAATAAATGCGCTGCCCTTGCCCGATTTTTGTGCTATTGGGAGTATCGACGATCCTCACCGTCATGGCAGTGGCTGCTTCCGCCCATGCCCAGTCCGGCGAACCCGGCTCCGCCATACCGGATATTCCAAAAACCAGGTTTTCATTTTCCTATACCCCCGTCTACCAGTTCGAAACCGATCTGGACATTGGTGGCGAGTTCGATGTCGAGCGCCATTTTTTCCGGCTTGACGTTACCCGGCTTGTCAACCGGCAATGGGCGGTTGGCCTGGGATTAAGCTTCGACTACGAACGCTGGAATTTCTCCGGAATCGACGGGCTGGCCGGGATCGACCTGTGGGATGAGATTGTCCGGCCGGGTATCAGCCTGCCCATTGCTTATACCACCGACAACCAATGGCGCCTGATGATTATCCCCAGTGTGGAGTTTTCCGGTGCGTCCGGGGCCGAAACCAAAGAAGCCCTCTCTTACGGGGCGGTTATCTCAGCGATGCGTGCAGTTGGGCCGAATTTGAAGATCGGCGTTGGCGCCGGAGTATTCGATCGGCTGGATGAATGGGAGACCTTTCCTTTTCTGGCCCTCGACTGGAAAATCGACGACCGCTTCAAAATAAGCAATCCTTTCCGCGCCGGTATAGCCGGGCCGGCCGGCCTGGAACTGGTCTATACCCCGACCGACCGCTTGGAACTGGGCCTGGGAGGCGCGTTTCGATCCTACCGCTTTCGTCTGGACGACAGCAGCACCGTGCCGGACGGCATCGGAGAAATGGAGTTTTGGGCGGCCTTCCTGCGCATCGGTTGGCGGCTTGGTGAAAGCTATCGGCTCGACATCAACGGCGGGGTGTGTATAGATGGCAAGATCAGTATTGACGATGAAGATGGCAACGATCTGGGTGAAACCGGAACGGACACGGCGCCGTTTGTCGGTATGACCTTTAAAGGACGGTTTTGATAATGCAAGCCGATATTGACATGCCGGTTCCTTGCATCTGAAAGCCCCCAACCCATGCAAAATTCAGGTCCTATTTTTAAAGATCTTACTAAAGTTAAAGAGAGTTCTCACCGATAGCCAACTTGAAATTGTTGCAAGGACGTCAATTTTGTTTTGGAGAAATGGTATTGTTCGACAAGTTGATGCCAAAAGATGACGTGAAACAGCGGATCCGCATGAAACGAGCGCTCCAGGCCCTGGGCGGGGCTGCGAGCCAGTCGCTGGTATCTGTTATTTTGTTTTTTTCAGGGGGGTTCAGGCTTGATTTGCAAGGATTCATCCTCCTGATGATATTTTTATGGGTGGGTCATCTGACGATTCCAATATTGATTCGCCTGGATATCAACCGGCGCTTCTCCGATCCCAGCATGACCCGGGAAATGGTGAACTGGGCGATTTTTACGCTGTTGGTCACCGTTTTTTTTATGGACCATTACCGCTCCCTCATGCTGATGTATTTTCCCATCATCCTTTTATACGGGGCTTTCAGCATGACCCCGAACCAATACAGAGCCACGGCAGCGGTAATGATCTTAGGATATGTCACCGTCATTTTCACGCTCTGTCAGCTGCACCCAAATCAATTTAAGATCGAAGAAGAATTCGTCGCCGCTCTCGTTTTTGCCTTGGTCATCGTTGCATTTTCTTTTGTGAGTAATGAGATCAGCCTGCTTAGAAAAAAGTTGTACCGGCGCAATACGGAACTCGCAAAGGCCATCGAAAAAATAGAACACATGGCCATCACGGACGAGCTTACCGGTTTAACCAACAGACGACATATGATGCATATGCTCAGGAGACAGAAGGCAGTCGCTGATCGCGGCGGCAACGGTTTTTGTGTTTGCTTTTTCGACTTGGACCGCTTCAAAAGCATCAATGACAGGATGGGCCATCACGTCGGCGATGTCGTACTCAAACGTTTTTCATCCGAGGTTCGGTCACAATTGCGGGATTCAGACATGTTTGCCCGTTTTGGAGGGGAAGAATTCGTCCTCTTGGCCAATGGTGTTGACCTTGAACGTGCAACCATAGCAGCCGATCGAATCCGCAAGGCCATTGAAGCGCTCAGGTTCAAGGATGTAGCGCCGGACTTGACGGTAACCGTATCCGGTGGGGTGGCGCAATTCCAGAGCAAAGAAAAAATCGAAGCGCTTCTGTCCCGCGCTGACCAGGCTTTGTATTCAGCAAAAGGCAAAGGAGGAAATTGTATTAAAGCTGAACCGACATTTGATGTTGACGGCCTGTCTTTCCCCAACTAACGAATTTCTGCATCATCCTCTATCCATCCGTCAGCCAGCGATTGACCGCCCGAAAAAATCTCATCTTCCAGTAGGCGACATTCAACGAAACAACGATCCTGGGATCGAAATTGACGTTTTTCAACTTGCCGAGCATCGAAAGATAGTGAACATGATCGCCGACGGACACGGGGCAGCCTTTGGCGCGAACGTAATCCGATTTCCTCTGTCGCAAACAGCTCCATAGGGTTGCCAGGGTCTTTACCAGCATGTCGTTGGTTTTGGTTTTTCTTTCGTCAACCGCCCTCGGGGACTTGTAACTGCTTTCGATCGTCACATCCTTGCCGTTGATCTCCCCTTTCCAGCTGGTACAGTTCCCGGCGAACAGGATTTTCTCATCCTTTTCGAATGCAATGGGGCCTTCGACCCTGCCGACAACATAATGGACTTTCTTTATCGTCTGCCTTGCGTCCGGATGGAAGGCATCGAACAGGTGCATCGCCTCCTGCAAGGCGCCCGGGCATCCTCCCCAGCAATAGTCGGAAGAATGTTTTTCGGGAAACTTCCCCACCGTGCATCGCAAATTCGTTCCGTCGGAAAAATACTTGTCGATGGTCTCCAGGCAGAACTCGAAATTCTTCGTCCGCTCGCGGACTTCTTCCAACGGGAAATCGCCGGAAACTTCGATCTCATCGATATCCATGGGACCGAGCCCCCTGGCCGAAGCGTGTTTGAGATGGATCAGATCTTCAGGATCGACGTGAACCATGTGGCAGCCCACGGTATCCACCGCACATGAATTGGTGCCCATAACAATGGCGCCCATGTGAAAGGGCGTCGGTGTCAGCATCATTTTCTGCCCGGCGGTGATGGCGTCGATGGCGATGAATTTGGGTTGAATCGCCTCCTGCAGGTCCGCAATTTTATGTTCGAGAAAAACGTTGTGGTCGACCAGCCGGTGTCGGTCGTCCTGAATGCCGATGAAGTTCTTCAAACTCAATGTCAGGCGGCACCACGGGTGGGCCTTGAACTTCGGCAGATTGATCAAGAAATCCGTTTCTGCGATGGGCTTGGGGAAAAACATGGTATTTCTCAGCGCAGCGCCGCTTTCCAAATTCACAGGGACCTGCTTCACCTCATCGAAATAGTAGGCCTTGGTTCGATGCTTCTTCAACACTTCTGGGTAGCCTGCATTCTTGAACGCCCAACGGGTGGGCATCGTGATGCCGCACCGTTCGCCCACGGCGATTTCCATGGCATTTTCAGCTCTGGCTTTCGCCGCCCAGATGGCGCCATCCAGAAATTCCTTTCGGGTAAAGGCGTGGGGAAAAAGCTGCGGGTGAGCAATAACCACATTCGGTTTCAACAGCACCTTTCCGGTGGGCACCACACCGAGTTCTTCCATTCCCTCTTTTATGATCCCGCCGATGACATCGGGGTCATATCCATCGCACCGCATGATCAATACCTTGTGCCTGGTCTCCATTTTCACCTCCGCATCCGTTTTGCTATGCCCCGGCATACATGCCATCAATCTCCTCGGCATAGTTGGCTTTGATTATCCGCCGCTTGAGCTTCATTGTCGGCGTCAGTTCGCCGTTTTCGATGGACAGTTCCTTGGGCAGGACGACGAAGCGTTTGATCGTCCAGGGTCGGGGCAGCGTGGCGTTGACCGCATCCACCCGCGCCTGTAAATAGGCCTTGAACCGCTCGCAGGCAGCGGCCTCGTCGACACTGGTCGCAGGGCTGCCGGCCTCTTCCGCCGTCAGTACCACTTTGGCCGGATCCAGGGTCAACAGCGCCGACACATACTTGCGCCGGTCGCCGATGACCACCACCTGGTTGATGACCGGAATCGCCTTGAGCTTGCTTTCCAGGACCTGGGGAGGAATGTTTTCTCCCCCCGCGGTAATGATCAGTTCTTTCATGCGGTCGGTGACTTTCAAAAAGCCCTTGTCGTCGATCCGGCCTACATCCCCGGAGTGCAGCCAGCCCTCTTCGTCGATCGTATCGCGGGTGGCCGCCTCGTTCTTGTAGTAGCCTTTGAAAACGTGGCGGCCGCGCATCAAAATTTCGTCGTACTCGCCAAGTCGAAGCTCGGTACCGATCATGGCCGGTCCGGCCCATCCGGTGCGATAGCGCCCGGGCTGCGGCAGGGAGACCGTGGTGGGGCCGGTGCACTCGCTCATGCCGTATATCTCGGTAATCGGTATTCCCAGGCTCATGAAAAACTCGAGGGTGTCCTCGGCGATGGGAGCGGCGGTGGAAAAAAAGATGCGGCAGCGATCCAGCCCCAACCGCTGGCGGACCTTGGAAAACACGAGCTTGTCCGCAAGGGGATACAACCGCGGCCGCGGCCGGCCGTTCTGGTGGGCGTAGCCGCCGGCCAGTCCCTGTTTGCGGGCCCAGGCGGCAATCTTCTTTTTGAGTGGCGGGTTGTCGGCCCCGGCCGCCGCCACTTTGGCCTGGATCTTCTCCCAGACCCGCGGCACCCCGAGAAATATGCTCGGCCGGACCTCCTGCAGGTTGTCGCCCAACTGGTCCAGGCTTTCGGCAAACCAGGCGGTGCATCCCATCGTCATCGGCACGACCAGGCTGACCATCTGTTCGGCAATATGGCTTAAAGGAAGGTAGCTGATCACATGGTCGCGGTGGTCGCCGTCAACGGTCTCCGCCACTTTTCTGGCCGTCCAGACGATATTGTCGTGGGTGATCATGACGCCTTTGGGATTGCCGGTGGTGCCGGACGTATAGATCAGTGTGCAGCAGGAATCGGGAGACTGGACATCCATCCGCTGCTTCAGGGCGGCATCGGCAACCCCGGCAGCCAGTTCGGGCAGATCGCTCCAGGCAACCACCCGCGGGTCGTCATCGGAGCCGTTCATCATCACGATGGCTTTCAAATCGGGGAGATCGGCCCACAATCCTTCGAATTTTTTCAACTGCGCCCCATCCTCCACCACGACAATATTGGCTTCGCTGTGCTGGGCGATATACAGGCACTGTTCCGGAGAACTGGTCGTGTAGATGCCGCCGGGAACGGCGCCAGCAAAAATAGCCGCCAGATCGCTGATAAACCACTGCGGACAATTGTTCGCCAGGATATTGACCGCTTTGCCGGCCTCCAGGCCCAGGGCCATGAACGCCTTGGCTGTGTTCAGAACGTGGGCTTGGTAGTCCTTCCAGGTAATCGTCTCCCACCGGCCGTCGCGTTTATGCTTTAACGCCGGCTGATCTCCGTGGGCGGCAACCGTCTGCTCGAATCGTTCCATGACCGTCTGTTTCATCGTGACCTCGCTGAGAATAGAGGCGGACTTCGGAACAAAGGCCGCTGCGTTGAACGAAAGGGACGCTACGTTGTGCGTCCGACGGGCGGTCGGCCGATAAAGCCAGGAACCGATTGTTGTTAAAACAATGTTTTAAAAAGGGGAAGGGCGGCCGACCGGCCATGGTTATCTTTGAAGTTATATGGCTTGGATGCGCCCCGTGTCAATCCCTGGATATTCTCGTAGGGTAAAAGGACCTGCATTGAACGGGCACATGATTTCAAACAGGGATCTAATCCGACGCTAAAGGAGAACTAACACATCGCGCCTACTTTGGGTTTATGAGGATCGACCCCCGAAGGCAGGTGTAATGGAAAAGCAAGCCCTGACATGCCCGGCCTGCGGTTCGAGTGCGACCTATCGCTACGGCCGCACCATCAACGGCAAGAAGCGGCGCATTTGCATGCTCTGCAATCGCCAGTATGTTGTCGACGGACCGCGGCGCAACGACACGCTCAGACCGAATTGCCCGGTCTGCAACCAACCCATGCACCGCTATATGCAGAAAAAGGGCTTCATTCGCTACCGGTGCAGCAACTATCCCCGATGCCGGACCTATCTGAGGGTCGATCGACCCAACGAACCGAATCGGTCCTCACCGGCCAATGGCATGGCTTCCCAAACCTTGTCATACCTGAAGTAGGTGCCAACGTATCCACGCATTGACATTGGCCCACAACAGCTTCGCCTTGAAATCCAGCGGAATGGCGATATCCGGAGCCACCGCCGGGCTGAAGCCAAAGCGGATCGGCCTTGTCCGCTTCATTGGGCCGCTGTCGCCGCGAAAAGCTTCGACGGTCGCGAGGAAATCGTGGCCGGCAACATCCAACGCAAGGCGATCCAGGAAAAGCGAATCACCCACCGAGACGAACACCCGTTCTTCCAGCGTGGCGACGTTCCGGCAGCGAATTCGATACTGGGTGCCGGGGGATCCATCCGCCTCCCATTTTAACAGCACGCCATCGCGATAGGGCAGAGCCATGAAGCCGGCCGGCGGCAGCGAACGGCCCCGGGGCGGTCTTGGCGCCTGTGCGGCAATGGTTCCGATGGTCATCGGGCCGCGGGCGAAGGCGACCAGATCGGCCTTGACATCGTTCGGGACGGCATCCCCGGTGAAAAAGGCCACCATCAACTCGAATCGTTCCAGACGGCCGTTGTAGGTCGGGCCGGCGCTGTGGAGTTGCGGCGCTGACAGGACCACGGCTTCATAGCCCTGTCGGTTGCCCCGGGTGGGCGGGATGATCTGGCTGCCATGATAGGTGCCGAAGGGATTGGCGCGGATGGCAAATTCATCGGTTTGCGGCCGATAATCCATTTTGAAGGGGCAATAGGCGAAATTGGCGCTCACGTTCGGGTTCATGGCCACGGCCATACCGCTTCCGGAAGTCGTTACGGCGGCATATTCGGCGGTGATGTGGTTGTTGATGCTGGCCACGCTGCGGTTTTTCGACGAATGCCTGTAGTAATCGACGGCATAGGCACCTTCTTCTCCCAGGTAGTTGCGCTTGTGGATGATAAAAGGATGCGCCATGCTGGCCCGCTGCACATACCGCAGTTCCACCGGGGCGACTTCCTGCCAGCCGGCGTCGATCTTGCGCGCCAGCATCGGCTTGTCCGCCTGAACCACCTGGTTCCGCCAGGTATCCGGATAACGCACCGTACCTTCGACAAACAGATAGGGCACACCGGCCAGCAGGCGCAAGCGGGTATCCACCCATCCTGGAGCGCGGGTCACCCCCGCCGGGCCGGCCCAGGGGCCGTGCAGCCTTACGACAGCCACGCCGTCATCACCCGGCTTCTCCACGGTTACGGTCAGCCGTTCGGGGGTGATGCGCTTTCCCCGGTAGACGATGTATGGAATCAGGCTGTCCGCGCCCAGTTGAGCGGCCCCCTCCTTGTCAACCCGGAACGGGTGCCCGTTGGCATCGAAAAGAACGGCCATGAATCGGTTTTTTAAAAGCGTGGCATCGGCAAACGCCTGGCCTTCGGCCTTCTTTGCATCGCGGGATCGACTCTCCCGGCAACAGAGAAAATAGACGCCGTCGGGCACCTCGTTGTCTTTGGCTACCCGCAGGATCAGTGATGTGCAGCACTGCGATTGCCGACGCTTGACGACGGCGGCGGGGATCGAGCGGCCTTTCTCGTCGACGAGGATGTACCGGTCCCCTTCTGCGGGAGTTTTCTGCAGCGTGACCGTCAGGTGGCGGTCGCCGGTTTGGACATCGCCGGCCTCGTCGTTCAGATGCACGAAGGTATCCACCAGCCGACCGGCATGCAGCACCTGGCGGGAAGGCCGGACTCGGCGGACAAGGGTGGCCGAGCGCTTGGCGATAAAGGCTTCGATCTTCTCACTGAAGTCATCCAGGCGATCGAGCAGGGCCGCCATGGCCGTTTCCCGTTCTTTGACCAGAAATGGCGTCGCCAGACCGAAATTGGTGGTCGACAGGGCGCGCAACCGGAGATCGAAGGATGCTTGCAGCAGTTCCCGAAGCCCGGCCGGCAGGTCCCTTTCCGGCGACAGCGCACAGACCCTGCGGGCCATCCGATGGGCCCGGCGGTTGCGCACGATGCGGGTCCAGTAGTCCGAGGCATAGGCCTTTTCCGCCCAGGAATCGTACCCGTTGAAGCTGCCGTCGGCCGTGTCCTGGCCGAAGTACACGGTCCCGGCCGGCGGGTGGTCCGCCAGATAGTCGGTCAGGTTGGTAAAGCGCACCCAATCCAGGTCAACCACGGATTCGACCAGTTGGGCGATGCCACCGGTGTTGGGCAGCCAGCGCAGGTGCCAGGGCAACGGTTTGCCGGTCCAGAATTCGGCGTCGGCGTCGAAATTGATAAAAACGAGAACATCCCGGTCGATTTTGCCTTCCCGCTGGAGGTCGTGCAGTTCCTGGACCCAATTGCGCAGGCTGACATGCTCCACGAGATCGCCGGCATGGTAAGTCGGGATGATCCCGATCCGCTCCCCGGTGGCCGGGTTGCGGTACTCGATGGGGTTATGGGCCTCTGTGGGCGTCAACTTCCGGGAAAACAACCGGAAGGCATCGAAAGGCGTGGCACTGTAGTAAAGGGAGACATACTCGATTCCCGATTCCCGATAGCGCTTGAAGTGGCCGGGAGTGGTCATCATCTCCTGGGGACGGACGATGGGCGCCACCGTGCCGAAGACATCCTTTACGCCGCTGCCCTTTTTGTTGGAAACGGCCCATTGCACGGAGGCCATGAATTCCTCGTTGTTCATGGCCGAGGCCAAGCCGTTGTTGTAGGACATCAAAATGGCCTCGTCGCCGTTTTTCTCGATGCGCCGCCGCACATCGGAAATGATGTCCGGCGCGTGGACCGGCAGAATCTCCTCAAGGGAGAAAAGATTGTCGAAATCCCACACGGCCTTGACCGGGATGCCGCCGCGGTTGAAGCGATCCAGTTCGCTCAGGGTGTGCCGGATGACGTCGATGTCCTGTCCGAATCCGTTTTCGTCGTTGGTATCCCCGCGAAAAGAGTGATACAGATTGACGTGAAAGCCGAAAGCGATATGGACCTTGAAGGGCGGCATGGACGCTGAAGGGGTGTGTTCGAGCACTCTCGGTAGCCACACCACCGTTATAACGGCGGCAATCAGCCCGATCCAGAGGATTTTTTTCAATGTTGCCCGACGCTTGCCCATGGTTTCGGTCCGAGGTTGTAAAATTTGGGAAAACGGCCGAAAATGCAACCCAATAAAAGGTTCGTCCGTCATGGTTTCGCTTGCAGTGCTAACCGGTTTCTAACAATACACTAATATTATGCTAACAATGCCGATGCACCGGATCAACTCAAAACGTCTGTTTTTGTAGGTGTTTAATGAAAGATGTGATCCCGCCATGAAATCGACGCCGCGTTACATCATCCTCGCCAATCCGGCTTCCGGGAACCTGCCGATGCGCCGACGCTACGCCCTTCTCAAACAGGCTGCCGACCTGTTGTCCGCCGAAATTCACGGTCTGGATACCGCTTCGGCCGAGGAATTCTCGCGATGCGCCCGCGAGCAGGCCGAACGCTGCGACGTGCTCGTCGTGGCCGGCGGAGACGGGACCTTCTCTCTGGCCATCAATGCCGCTGCAACCCCATCCACGGCACTGGCCTTTTTGCCTTTCGGCACGGGCAACGCCCTGACCTACGCGCTGGGGTACCGGGGAAAAACGGAAACCATCGCCGCCAGGATCCGCGCAGGGCGGGTACACGCCTGCGACCTAATCGACTGTTGCGGGAAAAAGAGAGGATTCATGGTGTCGCTGGGCATCGACGGTGCGCAGATTCGCCTATACGAGAAATACCGCCGGCGGGGCTACAGGGGGTTGAACGCACATATCCGGGCCGGTCTGCGGGCCTATTTCAAGGAGTATCGACCCGCCGGCGCCGTGGTTACGGTGGATGACGTCAGCCGGCGCGTCAGGCGCCTGACCAGTTTCATGGTCGTCAAGCAGCCCTTTTTCGGCATGGGGTTGCAGGCCGTTCCCCGGGCCCGCTGGGGCGATGGGTTTCTCCATACCCTGACCCTGGCCTCCGGCCTGCCGGGAATCGTGGGCGGCCTGTTCACCGGATTTACCATCGGCAACCGATGCGGCGACTATCGCCGCGGCAAAACGGCGGCCGTACGATCGACAACCCCGTTGACGCTGCAGATCGACGGAGATACGGGGTGGTCTGCGGATCAATTCACGTTTTCCGTGCTGGCGGGAGCTATCCGGCTGAAATATTAAGAAGTCCCCTTCCAGAAATGGCCTTTCCAAAAAAACCGGGGCGCCCAAGCCATGCTGCCTGGACGCCCCGGTTTGAATTCCGTTGTTTCTTAACTCAGGTCGCTTTTCTCACATTCTTGGCCTCGGGGCCGCGGTCGCTCTCTTCGACATCGAACATGACCGCGTCGCCCTCGGACAGCGTCTTAAACCCCGGCATGTCGATGGCTGAAAAGTGGACAAAAATGTCCCGACCTTCGTTTTCGTTGATAAACCCATACCCCTTCTTGTCATTGAACCATTTTACTGTTCCGTTAGCCAAAACCCTGTCCTCCTCTCCCTCTTGGTTCCTTTCCAATATTCCCCCCTGCCTTTACAGACGATACTCCGGCACTTGGAAATTTCGCCTCAGAAGTTGTCGGATCAGGATTTGCGTTGGCCAAATTATCATCCAAAAAAAACCATTAGACAATGAACTACTCCTTGTCAAGGAAAAACCTACAACGGAAATCGTTTAATATCCGCATGTTCCTTCAAATTCTCAATGTAGGCGTCTATTTTTTTCCCCTCCTGCTCCTGGCGCAGGCGGCTGGCGATGGCCTCCTTGACATCGTTGAAAGGCAGGGTCTGCTCCTCTTTGCGTTCGGTCACCCGAATCAGATGGTAGCCGAAACGGGTCTCCACCACGTCGCTCATCTGGCCCGGCTGCAGGGCAAAAGCGGCATCTGAAAAGGGCTTGACCATCTGTTCCCGTCCGAAAAAGCCCAGATCGCCCCCCTTGGCCTTGCTGGGGCAGTCGGAGTTCTCCATGGCCAGAACGGCGAAGTCTTCACCGTTTCCGATGCGGGCTTTCAGGGCCTGAATAGCGGCCAGGGCCTTGGCTTTCTTTTCCTGATCGGCATTTTCCGGAACCTGAATCAGGATGTGGGAGGCCCTGACCTGCTCGGGTTGGCGGAACAGGTCGGGATTTTCGTCGTAAAAGGCGCGGACCTGACGATCCGAAAGGGAAATATTCCGGGTCACTTTGTCGTCGATCAGGGCTTTGACGGCCAGGCCATCCCGGATCTGATTCTTGAGGCCCTCTTCGGAAAACCCCATATCGGCCAGGGCCCGGGCATAGGCCATTTCGCCGTCGAAGGCCGCCTTGAACTCGCCCAAGGCCTTGGTCACGAGGCTCTCCTTGACATCCACTCCCGCGGATTTGGACTGCTGCAAGAGCAAGGTTCGATTGATCAGGGTTTCGCGGATGTCGGATTCATAGTGCTTCAACTGGGCCTCGCTTACCGGCCGTCCCTGCCGGGTCAACCGCAGCGAGACCAGTTTCAGTTCCCGGTCCAGGTCTTCGCGCATCAGCATCTGGTCGTTGACCCGGGCGATCTGCCCGGCCTGCGGCTGCGTCTCGGCGGCGTGCCCCGGAAGCGTCGGTAAAAGCAGTGCCAGGGAAACGGCGAAGGCGGACAGGGTTCTGGTCAAAAAGATCATTGTTTTCTCCTTAATCGTGCCCGCACGGACACGTAACGGTTGACGGGGCGCTAGAACCCCAGAGACTGGCCGATCAGAATGACGCTGATGTCGGTCAGCATCGGCTTGCGGTGCAGGATGGTGGTGATGCGGCAGATGCGCTGAGGCGCCCGGCAGTCCGAACAGAGACCGTTTTCGGCGCAGGGGGTTTTCATTTTCAGGCTCTTGGCGCGCATGGGCGCGGCCACGTCGCGCACCCGCTTCAGGGCGCTGTCCAGATCCGGGGTCACCTTGTTCATCCCGGCGACGATGACCACCTTCTTCGTGCCGAAGGTCATGGCATTGGTGCGGTTGCCGATGCCGTCCACGTTGACGATTTCACCGGTGGCGGAAACGGCGTTGGCACTGCAAAAAAAGCAGTCGCAGCGCCCCTGGGCCAGGCGGATGGCCAGGTCCTCTTCCTTGCTCAAACCGGATTGCCAGTGATCGTGAACGGTTTTTCCGGCAGCCTTGAGCTTTTCTAAAACGCCCAGGCTTCGCGTCGTGTCGGAGCCGCCGAAGCCGAAGGATTCGAAGGGCGCCACCAACTCCATGATCGCGGCGGCAGCGGCCGGAATGTCCGGTACGAACCGGGCATCGAATTCGTTCCTGATCAGATTTTTCACACAGCGCTCGGCCCATTTCTCCCATAACCAGCTTCGATAATCGGATTCCATTTTTGCTCTCCCGAAAATGCGATATTCAAGGACGGGTCGACAAATCGGGTGCAGCCGGCGTGACCGTCCCGATCATACCCGTCAATTCACCCGAAAAGCTGCCGACAACCACTTTGCTTTTCAATTTTACCGGCAGCCGCCGCCGGTCTGCGGTAACCCACAACTGCAGCTTGGCGTCGGGGCTTTTTTCGAAAACGCCGCCGACATGCCGCAAATCCGGTTCGATAAGAAAGGTGTCGAACCTTCCGGCAGGAACCTGGATACTCTCCCGCCGGACGACATGGGCGATCCCCAAAACGTGTTTCTTGCCGTCGGTAACCGGACACTGCAGCCGCCCGCCAACGGCCAACGGCACGAACCGGGACCAGTAGAAAACGGACAAAGGATCGAAACTGCCCTCCGTGATGGCGATGGGCTCTCGAACCTTGTTCCCGTTGATATACTGGACCGTCATCGCCTCCCAGTCGAAGGTGACGGTGATATCCCGCCGGGTACTGCCTTCATGCTGCTTTTTCCGGTAGAGCAGAGACCGCTGCATGGTAGCGTCGGACCAGGCATCGACGCGGTCTCGCACCATGTAAAAGGCATCCACGAATGCATTGGACTGAGCGGTGAGCACAAAGTGAAAGGCATCCAGACCGGCCATGTGCTCCCTGGGCAGGACCTCCAGAACGGCGGTTCCGGCGGGAACAATGGTCCATTTGAGGGCGAAGGTCAGCCGTTCGCCGGGCTGGAACGCGGTGAGATCTGCCGCGGCGTCGCCTTCCGCCCGGACGGAACCCGCCGCGAAAAAAACGGCCGCTGCGGAAAAAACGGCAATCCAGTTGACAGAACCCGGGCGATTGGCAGCCCGCCTGTTGCCGGTCTTGCCGGGATGCCGCCGGACAAGCGGCGTTCGAACACCGCCATTCATGGTTTCAGGCTTTCTGCGGTCATGGCGTTGACCACCAGGGACCGGCGGCGCGCCCGCGTCCACAACCAAAGCCGGTGGACATGGGCGAACATCACCGCCACGATCAGCCGCGGGATCCAAAGCCAAAAGGGGTGAATGCCCAGGGGAAGAAAAAGGGCCGGGTCTTCCAGCATGGCATGATTGATCCCGATGGAAACGTGCAGCGTTTTGAGCCGATCCGGAGGCAGTTTTCCCTCCCGGACCTCCTCCACGATCAGCGCCCCGCCGTAAGCGATCCCCAGCAGCGCGGCCGTCAACCACAACAGGCCCACCTGCCGGTCGAGACCCAGCAGCCCCAAAAGGGGTTCGATCAGCCGCACCACTTTTTCGATCAGGCGATACTGCTTCGCCAGTTCCATGACCATCATCATCCCGACGACGATCAGCAGCATCTTCAGGCACAGCCCTGCCATGGCGAGGCCCCAGGCCTGGAAGGCCGGTCGGAATGCGGTCGTTGCGGCTGCCGGCGCCATCCCGGCTGCTTTTTGGGCAGTCTCCGGCCCCATGAGCCATTCCATGACAAATACCGTCAATACCGCCGCCACCAGGCGGTTGGCGGTGGCCATCCACATGGGGCAGCCGGAATGGTGCTGCACCAGGCCTTCCTGGATCAGGCTGTGGGCGATCAGCAGAAACACCGCCATCAGGGTCATCTGCTGGACGGTAAAGGGCAGTACGGTCATGGCCGCAATGCCTCCGTAAATGCCGGTCAACAGGCCGGCCAGCAACGGCAGCGCCGCCATGGCCGGCAGATGGATGGCCCCCATAAGCGGCTCCAACAGCCCGTCCAGGTGGGCCAGGCAGCCGAAGAAGTCCAATAAAAACGTCAACAGGGATACCGGCAGGATGATCTTGAGCATCCAGACAAATCCCCGCCAGCCTTTGGCGGCGCCCCGCCGCAGACCGGTGCCTGTTGAAGACCGAAACGATGACATGAAAACACTCCCGAACAGTGACCTTGCCCGGCCGGCTTTTGTAAAAAATTATTTATATCACAGATTCAAGGGCAGGGCACGGATAACATTGGGTGGACATTCAGGGCAGCAGATAGAATCCCAGGGCAGGGTCGTCCATCTCGTTGGGGTGAAAGGAGGCGCCGATGGATTTCCCCCTTATGTTCCGGATAATGACACGTTTTCGCATGGGCGTCCGCTTGTTGTCATCCAGGCGGAATTCAACGATCAATTCGGCGCCGATGGAAAAAGGGCGCGCAACGGTCAATTGCAGTTGAAGGCCGGTGGCGGAAATATCCACCACCCTGACCAGGCCGGTGTCCTCGGTCTTACCTTCCCCCAGCAGGGAAAACCGGCCCGGCAGATCGACGCCTTTGCGGTATTGACGGCGATTTTCCAGCCGGCAGCGAAAGCGGTGGCCGCAAGCGCAGGTACAGGTGACCGTTACCTTCTTGCCGGCCGTTGCGTACTGGCTCACATCCGCGGTTTTGGCCTGGCCGCACTTCGGGCAGCGGAAGGTCGCCGTGTTACGGCTGGATATGAAAACGGTCTGATCGCTCACTTACGAATCGCTCCCGGACTGTACCGGGGCATCGGCCGATGGCGGCCGTGCGCCTCGGATCTTGATGATTTCAGGCCTGTAACTGTTGTCTTTGGAGAGAAACCGGCCCACGATGCGAATGGTGATAAATGCGAGTCCGAAAAAAAGGAAGCCGAACAGGGCGGACAGCCCCGATGGATCGGAGCCCCGCATCCCGGCCACGGTTTGCCCCAGCAGGGCGCCGCCAATCATGGCCAGAATCGGGAAAACGTAAAGCAGAAAGGTGGCTTTCAGCAAAGAGGAGGTCTTGATATTCAGCACAATCCGGTCGCCTACCCGGGCCCTGGCCGTATTGAGGGCCTCCACCTTCATCTCTTTGCCGCCGCCTTCGACGTGGCAGGTGTCCCTGGACGAACATCCCGCGCAGGCGCTGGAACGGGTAGTCTTAACCCATGCAGTTCCCGCTCCCGCGTCCCCCAGTTTGAATACGATTCCTTCTTCGGTGGCCATAATACCCTTATCGGCAGTTCGCCGACATCAATTTAGCGGTACTGTCGGATCAGGCGTTGACCGCGTCCCGGATCTGTTCCGACGGCTGCAAGGTTTCGACGCTTCGGTAGCAGATCAATCCGCAGCGCAGACACCGGTCGGCTTCCGCTTTGGCGGCGGCCGTGTCGAAACCTTTTTCCAGTTCCATCTGTCGGGCCAGTTCCCGGCTGTCGGCCAGGGGCATGATCTGACGCGGCACCGGGGCAACCGCCTCCACATGATCCACGTTCTGAACGACCGTATTCGGTTGGATGACGTTTTCAGGCAAATCCAGGGGGATATCGTAAATCAGCATGTGAATCGTCGCGGCGGCGCGCCGCCCGGCGGCGATGGCCCTGATGGCGCCGCTGAAATCGGTCATTGCGTCGCCTTTGGCGAACAACCCGATCTCCCCGGCATTGGCAGGCTGTTTGTACGGCGGCGTCCCAATCCAGGCGCCCGCGGGAGCGGCCGTCTCCTCTTCTTCGGCGGGCCGTGTGAAGACCAGTTCGGGAAAGCGGCCGGCGGAGAAAACCAGGGTCCGGGCATCCAGCATCCGGACCTGCCCGTCGGCTGCGTCCCGGACCTCGATCCCGGCAAGCGCCTCTCCCTGCCCGAACAGGCGGGTGACGCCGACACCGGTAAGCACCTGGGCACCGGCTTCGGCCAGCACGGCGGCCGTGGCCGCATCCGGATCTTCCCGGAAAATGAAGGTCAGCCGCTCGGCTCCGGCTTCCCGGGCCTTTTCGAGAATCTTTGCGGCCAGGGTTTCGCCGCCGAGAATCACGGTTTCACCTTCGCAGGCGACCGTCGGGTGTCCGTCCCGTCCGGAACGCAGCAGATCCAGCAGCAGAAGACCGCCGGGCAGCGGCGTCTCGACCTCTTTTTCTCCGCCCCGTGAAAGGCGGCTGTCCCATCCGCCCGATGCCAGCAGGACCGCTTCGTAGCCTTCATCCAGCAACCCGGCGACGCTCATGTCGCGGCCGAGCATCTGGCCGGTCTTTGCTTCGACGCCCATCTCCAGGATGCCGTCGATATCCCATTGGAGGATCTCTTCGGACAGCCGGTATTTGGCAATGGCGCTGTTGAGCAGCCCGCCCAGACGGTCGGTCGCTTCATAGACCACGGCGGTGTGTCCCAGGCGCGCGGCAAAGAAAGCGGCGGAAAGGCCCTCGACCCCGCCGCCGACCACGGCGATGCGGCGCCCGGTGTCGGGTGCCTTGAACGGCTGGATGCGCTCGTTCTGGGTGCGTTCATAATCGGCCACAAAACGCTTTAAAAAGTTGATGGCCACAGGCTCGTCCACATATTGGCGCCGGCAGTCGTTTTCACAGGGCCGGGGGCAGATTCGGCCGATCACCGTGGGAAAGGGGTTGCGCTCCTTGATGGTCTGGACCGATCCCTGGTAATCGCCGTCGACGATCTGTTCGATGTAGCGGCTGATGTTGATGCCCGCCGGGCAGGCCCGCTGACAGGGGGTGGTGCAGTCTTCGGTGGTGTACTCTTTTATAATTCTGCGGGTGACGGAGGAAAGCGTGATAATGTGCTTGGGGCAGACCCGCTCGCAGGTCCCGCAGCCGGTGCATTTTTCCTCGTCCACCACCGGCAGACCCTCGGGTCCCATGACAATGGCACCGAAGGGGCAGGCGGCGGCACAGGTGCCCAGCCCCAGGCAGCCGATATTGCAGACCTTCATGCCGCCGGAGAGCAGGGCCGCGGCACGGCAGTCGTTCAATCCGTCATAGCGGTATTTTGTCTGCGCGTCGGCCACGCCATAGGTGCATCCGGGCAGGGCGATATCCGGTTCCTTGGCCTCCACGGAGACGCCGAGGATAGCGGCGATAGCCAATGCCGTCTCCTCGCCGGCAGCCACACAGGAACTGGGCGAGGATTTGCCCGCAACGATGGCTTCGGCATTGGCGCTGCATCCGGGAAAACCGCAGCCGCCGCAGTTGGCGCCGGGCAGCACATCATCGACGGCGACAATCTTGGGATCCACATACACATAGAAGACCTTTGAGGCGATGGCCAAGCCGATTCCCACAATAAGTCCCAAGCCGCCCATCAATAAAATCGCTATCGTCATGTCAACGCTCCTGAAAAAACGGTTTCCTCTTATTTAACCCGATATCTGTAATGTGCTTCGCTTCTCGTTGCAAGGTGCCTTTTCGTTCTGGGCTCTTTTCGTCAATTACGCCCGGCAGCGTCTCATCGAATCGGATGGAACCGGTGGCGGGAAAGACGGTAACACCGCAAAGCAACGGGCGGGGTTTGCCCCCGAAGGCCGGTCGAACCTTCGGTGCGCTTGCAATGCCTTCCAGGTCCCGAGCCGTCTCCGGCACGGGCTACCAGGATCCGTCGAGCCCCCTGATGCCGTTCATGTAAAGCCGGCCGCAAGCCACGAACAGCGAATAGTCGGTCACCATCAGCGGGATCTCGAAGGATTTGGCCATCTCCACGAATTCCGGGGGAGGATTTTTTCCCCTGACGATGACAATGGCGCCCACACCGACGATTTTGGACGTCCGGATCACATGGTCCGTGGTGACGCCCGTCAGCAGGGCGCATCCCTTGGCCGCCGCCGCCAGTACATCGTCCATGAGATCGGCCGCGCCGCCGGCTACGATGACGGTGTCCATCTGGTCTTCGCCGCACAGCATCCTGCCTTTGAGGGTATCCTGGATCTCTTGTATTTTCATGGTCGTTTCGTTTGATGAAAAAGGTTGTCGAATAGAACGGTG
Organism: uncultured Desulfosarcina sp.; assembly: GCF_963668215.1. Classification (NCBI taxonomy): domain Bacteria; kingdom Pseudomonadati; phylum Thermodesulfobacteriota; class Desulfobacteria; order Desulfobacterales; family Desulfosarcinaceae; genus Desulfosarcina; species uncultured Desulfosarcina sp. Next base: position 2,742,822 of record NZ_OY764190.1, on the reverse strand, counting down.
ACCGCATGGCAACATTTCATAATTATATATAAATGTCAACGCTCTGATGGAGTTTGACTTGCTGTTGTCAACGCTTGACGACGCCGCTGCGGCTGTTTTATAAATCAGGCGTCCAAACGGGCTCGCAAACCGCCGAAGCCGATTTGGAACCGATCCGAGCAACCCTTTGCCAGACGACCCTTGGAGGCAGCCTTGGCCCCAACCCGAAAAACCGTTCTCGAAGCGGCCGATTTTCTCCAGGAAAAGATGGACCGGCGCCCGGAAATCGCCGTCGTTACCGGAACCGGCCTGGCCGATGCCGTCGGCCCCCTGGACGATGCAGCGACCTTTCCGTACGAAACCATCCCCCATTTTCCCGTCTCCACCGTGGCGAGTCATTCGGGGCGGCTGCAGACCGGCACCCTCGATGGCCGGCCGATCATGGTCATGCAGGGGCGCTTCCACCTGTATGAGGGGTACACGCCCGAACAGGTCACTTTTCCCATCCGGGTCATGCAGACCCTGGGGGTGCGCAGCCTGATTCTTTCCAATGCCGCCGGCGGCATGAACGCCGCCTTTCACGAAGGCGACCTGATGGTCATTGGCGACCACATCAACCTCACCGGCGAAAATCCGCTCATCGGGCCCAACGAAGAAGAGTGGGGCCCCCGGTTTCCCGATATGACGGCGGCCTACGACAAGGACCTGATGGACCTTTGCCGGCAAAGCGCCGAGAGCCTGGGCATCGCCTTGCAAAGCGGCGTCTATGCCGGCCTGAAAGGGCCGTCACTGGAAACGCCGTCGGAAATCCGCTATCTGAAAACCATCGGCGCCGATGCCGTCGGTTTTTCCACGGTGATGGAAACCATCGCCGCCGTGCATGCCGGCCTGCGGGTGCTGGCCCTGTCCACCATCACCAACATCAATGATCCGGACCGGCCGGCACCGGCAAAGCTGGAGGCGATCATCGATGTGGCCGAGAGAAACGCCCCCGCCCTTCGCCGTCTGATCCGTTCGGTGATCGCCCGCATCCCAAAAGGAGCGGCCCCATGACCCCGGCGGCGGACCTGCTGATCACCAACGGCCTGGTCATCACCATGGACGCACAAAACCGCATTATCGAAAATGGCTCCGTAACAATTATTGGCGATGCCATTGCGGCAATCGGTTCGACCGACAAGCTTGGCGCGACACCGGCAAAAGAAACCATCGATGCGGGCGGGGGCATCGTCATGCCCGGCTTGGTCAACACCCACACCCACGCGGCCATGACCCTGTTCCGCGGGCTGGCCGACGATCTGCCTTTGGCCGAGTGGCTCAACGATCATATTTTCCCGGCCGAAGCCCTGCTGGACGAGGACAAGGTCCACGCCGGCACCCTTTTGGGCTGCGCGGAAATGATTCTGTCCGGCACCACCTGCTTTTGCGACATGTACCTGTTCGAAGGGGCCGTGGCCCGCGCCGCTGCCGCAGCCGGCATGCGCGCCGTGGTGGGAGAGGTTCTCTACGATTTCCCGTCGCCCAATTACGGTCCGATCCAAAGCGGCTTCGACTACACCCGGCGCCTGATCGACACATGGAAAGACGATCCCCTGGTCAGCGTCGCCGTGGAACCGCACTCCCCATACCTGTGTGCGCCGGACCTGTTGACCGAGGCCGCCGGCATCGCCCGGGAGAATCGCGTTCCTCTGGTCATTCATCTTAGCGAGACCCAAAAGGAAGTCGAGGACGTCCGGAAAAAATACGGCGCCTCGCCGGTGGGGCATCTGGCCGAGCTGGGGGTGCTGGCTCCCAACCTGCTGGCCTGCCATTGCGTGGTGCTCAGCGACGAAGACATGGATCTTCTGGCCGAACACGACGTCAAGGTCTCCCACAATCCGGAGAGCAACATGAAGCTGGCTTCGGGCATCGCCCCGGCGGCGGAACTGATCCGCCGGGGGGTATGCACCGCGCTGGGCACGGACGGCTGCTCCAGCAACAACAATCTCGATCTGTTCGCCGAGATGGACATGGCGGCCAAGCTGCACAAGGCCAGCAGCCTGGATCCCACGGTGATGGATGCCGCCACCGTGCTGCGCATGGCCACCGTCGACGGCGCGCGCGCCCTGGGACTGGACCGGATTACGGGCAGCCTGGAAAGCGGGAAGAAAGCCGACATCATTATCATCGATACGAACAGGCCCCACCTGACGCCCATGTATCGCCCCGAATCCCATCTGGTCTACGCCGTGGGGGGCAGCGATGTCGCCGCCACCATCGTCAACGGCCTGGTGCTGATGAAAGACCGCCGGCTGCTGCACCTGGACCTGGAAAAAACCATGGCCGACGCCCGCCAGATCGCCAACGAGATCCGGAACCGTTAGCATGGAATTCGATACCGTCATCCACAACGGCACCCTGGTGACCATGGATGTGCGTATGCGGATCATTCCGTCCGGGTGGATCGGCATTCGCGACGGATGCATCGGGGCCATCGAATCCGGTGCGCCGCCTGCCGATGCGCCGCAATCCGTGGATGCTGCCGGCGGCATCGTTATGCCCGGCCTGGTCAACACCCACACCCACCTGCCCATGACCCTGTTTCGGGGGCTGGCCGACGACCTGCCCCTGGCCGAGTGGCTCAACGACCACATCTTCCCGGCCGAAGCCCGCTTCATCCGCCCGGATACCGTTCGCTGGGGCACCCTGCTGGCCTGCGCCGAGATGCTGCTCTCGGGCACTACCTGCTGCTGCGGGGGCTATTTTCTCGAAGAGGTCGTGGCCCGGGCCGTTTCCGAAACCGGCATGCGGGCTGTGCTGGCCCAGGGCGTGATCGATTTTCCGGCCCCCGGTGTGCCCGACCCGAAAAAAAATATCGACCACGCCGCGGCCTACGCAACGCACTGGCTGTCCGAAAGCCCCCGAATCACCCCGTCCATTTTCTGCCATGCGCCGTACACCTGCAGCGATGCCACCTTGAAAGCGGCCAAGGCCGCTGCCGATGAAATGGGCCTGTTGTTCCAGGTTCACGTGGCCGAAACCCGCCAGGAGCGGGAGCGATCCATCCGGGAAAAGGGACTCAGCCCGCTGGCCCACCTGGACAGCCTGGACCTGCTCGACCGTCGCACCCTCATGGCCCACTGCGTCTGGCTGGACGAACGCGATATCGCCGTTGCGGCCGACCGTGGATGCGCCGTGGCCCACTGTCCGGAAAGCAACATGAAGCTGGCCTCCGGGATCGCACCGGTGGTTGCCATGCGTGTAGCAGGAATCCCGGTGGGTCTGGGCACCGACGGCTGCGCCAGCAACAACGATCTGGATCTGTTCGGTGAAATGGCCACCGCCGCCAAGCTTCACAAAGCAGCCAGCGGCGATCCCACGGTCCTGGGCGCCCTGGACGTACTGAAAATGGGAACCATCGACGGCGCCCGGGCCATCGGTCTGAACGACAGCATCGGCTCTCTGGAAATCGGCAAACAGGCCGACATCGTTGTCATGGACACCCATGCGGCGCACCTGACCCCCATGTATCACCCCGAATCCCATATCGTGTACGCGGCCGGCGGCAGCGATGTTCGCCATGTGTTCGTATCCGGCCAACCGCTGGTTCAGGACCGCCGGCTGTTGACCATGGACATCCGCGAAATCATGGATCGGGTCAACACCATTGCCCTGGAGATTCGAAAACCATGGATCTGAAAACCATCATCGCCACCGCCCGCGGCGATGCGCCGGCCGACCTGCTGCTGACTGGCGCCAGAATCGTCAACGTCTTTTCCGGGCGCATCGTCCAAGGCAGCGTCGCAATAAAAGACGGCACCATCGTCGGATTCGGCGATCACGAGGCTGCCGAAATCGTCGACCTGGAAGGCCGCTATCTGGCCCCCGGATTCATTGACGCCCACGTGCACATCGAAAGTTCTATGGCCTGCATCACCGAATTCGCCCGGGCCGTGGCGCCCTGCGGCACCACCACGGTGGTGGCCGACCCCCACGAAATCGCCAATGTGCTGGGCGCGGCGGGCATCGAATACATGCTACGATCCGCCGAGGACCAGCCCATGGACTGCCTGTTCGCCCTGCCCTCCTGCGTGCCGGCGACCGATATGGAAACCGCCGGAGCCCGGCTCGGGGCCGACGACCTGGAACCCTTTTTCGACCATCCGCGCATCGTGGCCCTGGCCGAGATGATGAACTACCCCGGCGTCATTTTCGGCGATGCGGACGTATTGGCCAAGCTGAACCTGGCCCGCAGCCGCCGCCGGGCCATGGACGGCCACGCCCCGGGCGTCAGCGGATCGCAGTTGCATGCCTACACGGCCACCGGCATCGCTTCGGACCACGAATGCACCCGCGCCGAAGAGGCCCTGGAAAAACTGGAGCTGGGCATGCACATCATGGTACGCGAGGGCACCTGCGCCCGCAATCTGGACGCCCTGTTTCCCGTCATCGGCGAGCATACCTGGCGCCGCATGATGTGGTGCACCGATGACCGCCACCCCCACGATCTGCTGGCCCACGGCCACGTGGACGACATCGTTCGCAAGGCCGTGGCCAAGGGCCTGGACCCGGTGCGGGCCATCTGCATGGGCACCCTAAACCCCGCCGACTATTTCGGCATCGCCGACGCCGGGGCCATCGCTCCGGGCCGCAAAGCCAATCTGGTGGTTTTCTCCGATCTTGCCGACATCCGCGCCGAGATGGTGTTTCACCGGGGCCGATGCGTGGCCGAAAAGGGCAAAATGCACCCGGCGGTGCAGCGGCCCGAAGCGGTGAACGTGCCGCCGTCCATGAACCTGGATGCAAGCCTTCTGGATTTCTCCATACCGGCAAAGGGTACGCGCATGCGCGTGATCCGGGCCATCGCCGACCAGGTGGTCACCCGCTGCGAGATCAAGGAAGTGAAGACGGAAAACGGTCTGGCCGTGGCGGATGTGGCCAACGATGTGATCAAGATGGCCGTGGTGGATCGGTATACGGGCGAGGCCCGCACCGGCAAAGGTTTTGTTGCCGGGCTGGGGCTGCAAAGCGGCGCCATTGCCTCCAGCGTGGCCCACGACTCCCACAACATCATTGTTGCCGGAACCGACGATGCAGACATGCGGGCGGCCGCGGCCGCCGTGGTGGAGATGAAAGGCGGTTTCGCCGTGGCCTGCGACGGCAAAACCCTGGCCACCCTGCCCCTGCCCGTGGCCGGTCTCATGTCCGACCGGCCGGTGGCCACCGTTCGGCAACGGATGGATGCCGCCATTGCCGCAGCCAAGGAACTGGGCTGCCGCCTCTCCGACCCCTTCATGACCCTGGGCTTTCTGGCCCTGCCGGTGATCCCCGACCTGAAACTTACCGATCAGGGGTTGGTGGATGTCACCCGGTTTGAAATCGTACCGCTGTTTGTCTGACCCTTACACGTTTTTCCCGTCGTTTCCCGATTGCTGGATGTGCGTCTCGAAAGCTTTTCGCAACTGGTCAGGAAAGGGACGGGCCACGGGTCGGCCCGTTTCGTCGCGCTGGGTCCAGGCCGCCCGGTGCATGCCGTAGGCGATCTTGACCCGGCTGTTGTCCGGCTCCAGGCGAAAATAGTCCACATGGAAGGTCACCGAGCAGGCGCGCAGTTCCCTGATCGCCAGGGTGAGTAAAATGCGGTCGAAGGGCATGGCCTCGCGCAGGTGGTCCACCCGGCTTTCCAGGGCCAGCAGTTCGCCCTTCTCGCCGATGCCCTGAAAATACTCGGGAATCTGTTCGTAAAAAAAGCGGTCCCGGATCTGCCCCTGCCATTCGTAATAATTGGCATAATAGATATTGCCCACCAGGTTGGCCTGGGCCAGGGTGGTTTCGAAAATCTGTTCACGGACGATGGGCCTGACCACCGGCCCGCCCGGCGCCAGATAAATCACGGGATCATCGCCATCCTCGAACAGGTGTTTTAGGGCTTCGGGCAGGGGCTCGGGGACGTCCGGTGCGTCGAAGCGCGGGCACATGTCTTCGATGAACTGGCCGTAATAGGCCGGATAGGGGGCCACTTTGGCCACGCCGGGCCCCAGGATCTCCACCCAGGTAGTCTGCAGCCGGCAGAAGGCCAACCGCTCGAATCCGCCGCCGGGAAGCATTTTGCGAAAATCGTAGGACAGGGTCATGGTGGAGTTCTCCGGGCCGCTGTTGTCCGAGACCCACATGAGAACTTCGATCCGGTCGCTGGTGCCGCCCTCCCCCAGTATCTTCAGGTGCCCGTAATTGGTCACGCCTCCCCAGCGCCCGCTGGCAAACTGGTCGGACATTTCGGCCAGCACCGGCCAGGCCGAGGCCTCGCGGGTATGGCCCATCCATTTGATGTAGTTGGAGAAGTAGATGGTGCGGCTCAGGTTGGCGCTGGGCTGGAAGGTGACCGGCAGCCGCTGGACGAATACGAGCTGCCCCTGGGGGCCGCCTTCGATCATTTCAAAGGACCGGGTGTCGTACAACGGCTCGTATCCGGGGTAGTCGGCCGTCAGCAGATGCTCGGGCACCCGCTCCACGGCCCTGTCTGTGACGGTGACGGCCAGAATCCGCGGTCCGCCCCAGGTCAGCCGAAGGGCTATGGTGAGAACTTGAATCGGATTCCCGCCGCTGTCACTGCCGGCCAGGAGCAGGGCGTCGTCGGCTTTTTTTGCCAACCGCAGACCGGCACCCACATCGCCGCCGGCCTTGACCAGGGCTTCCATGGCGGCCCAGACGCGCGTCCCTGCGCTGTCCGGAGATTCTCCTTTTTCCAAGAGAAGATCGAAAAGGGCCATGTGTCCCGCGCCCAGCAGTCCGCGCCAACCTTCCCGGGAGCGGGGGGTAATGGTGGCCAGGTCGCATCCCACCGGACCGGGGCCCAGGGCGCACAGGCAGATCCGGTCCTCGTGGGTCAGCGAAACGTCCAGTTCACGGGAATCCAGCCCCGCAACCACCGGCTTGCCGTTGTCCAGCCAGCTCACGGCCGGCGCTTTTGCCTCGATACCGTACGCTTCGCAGGCGTGGTCCAGCGCCCTTCTCAGCAAAGGCTGCTGGGCCTCGCGCCGCCGGGCCTTCGGCATGTCGTGCAAGCCCATAATGCAGGCCGCATCCACAACCGGGGCGTCCACCATCAATTGCCGGCAGGCCGTTTCCAGAATGTCGCGGATCAATTGCCGGTCTCGCCGTTCGGGAGCAACGAGATCGGTTACGGTGGGATAGTCCTCGTGGTGCTTGAGAATTCTCAACCGATAGCCGTCCAGCACGGCCCGCACGGCGCCGTCTTCACCCACGGCGACCACCCGGTAAATCAGATCGCTCTGTTCGCGGCCCAGCAGGTCCACGCGAACCCTGGCCGGCGTCGTGGCTTCGAAAAATTCTTCGCACAGATCCAGGCGTTCGATGGATACCGGCAGGCTGGTGTCCTGCGGGACCAGCAGCGCGGCGCTCTGCAGCAGGGTGTCAGTGAAAAACGCATCGCCCAGGCACAGGCTCAAGGCCTTTTCTTCTCCAAAGGCTGCCGTCGAGCGATCTTCGGGCGGGGTTGGCTGCGAGGAGAACAGGGCCGTTCCTGTCTTCTCATCGTTTTGCCGGATCTCCCGGATGGCCTGGATGCCCTGGAAGCGCGGCCCTTGGAAAAGCAGCGCGGGGCGGTACAGATCGGTCTCGGGGACCAGAGGCAAGGGAGCGTCTGGAAATGAGATGACTTCCGCATCCGCGGCCGATTCCGGATCGAAAACCAGGGTGGCCGAGAAAGAGTCCGACTGGACGCCGGTCCCTTCCTTGACGATGCCGGCCCGAACCCGGGTCACGCCGTCGGCGTTGGATTCGTCCACGACGGCGCGGATGACGATATCGGCCCCGGTCTGCGGATCCACGGTGATGGGCCGCAGCAGCCGGACGTCCCGGATCTGCAATCGGGACAACGCCTTTCTGCCGGTCAGAAACATCGCCGCCTGGGCCATGGCCTCCAGCCCGAAAACCGTGGGAAGCAGGTAGGAACCCTGAAAATTATGGTCGCGCAGGTAGGGATCGCTGTCCAGGGTCAGATGCGCCCTGAACACGGCTTCCACGCCGGGCGTCAGGTGGACTTGCTTTTCGAGAAACCGCAGGTCCTCCGGCACCGCGACGGGGTCCTGATACCAGGTGTCCAGGCCTCCCAGGCGGGCGGTCACGACCACCTGGCAGCTTTCCGGATCATGGGTGAAAAGGCGCAGGAAACGGTCGACGCCCTCGTTGGTGGGGATGGCGTCGATGCCTTTTTCCCGCAGCAGGTCCACGCTGCCCATACGGGCCCCCATGCCTTCGTCCCTCCAGATGCTGTAAGCCACATTTATCGTTTGGGTCTCGGGGTGGTCGGCCGTGAAACCGCGCAGGGCAATGTCCATCGTCTCGTTGGAAAAGCCGTACCAGCCGTTGCCGGGCATGCCGGTAAGGCCGATGATCGATCCCATGCCCACGATCAGTTTGGGCGGTTTGGCCGAAAGCGCGTCCAGCAGGTGCAACAATCCCAGAACCTTCGGTGCGGTTTCGTCATAGGCCCGTTGGGGATCGACCTGGCCGGTTAGCCGCGGCCGGTTGAGTCCGGCACCGTGAATGATGCCGGTGACCGGACCCAGGCGCGCTTCCACCGCCTTCAGCAGCCGGTCCACGGCCTTGCGGTCGACCATGTCGCAGGAAAAATAGTCGGCGGTCAACCGGTTTGCGGCAAACCGTTTTAGTTGGGTGCGAATTTCTTGGGAGGCGGATGTCGCGTCGGATTCATCCGGATGCGCCGTGCGCCCCACCAGGGCCATGCGTACCCCGGTCTTCCGGGCCACGGCCAGGGCGCAGACCGCCGTAATGCCCTTGGCGCCCCCGGTGACCAGGATGACGTCCTCCGGCGACCATTGAAGGCTGCGTGGGTTGAACGCCAGCGGATCGATCAGACGCGGGAAAAAAGTCCGGCGGGTGCGGTCCAGATCGTAGCCCACCGCCGCAAAACGGTCCGAGGTGGTCAACTCGGCGATCGTTTCCCAGGCGATGACCTCTGCCGGCAGCGCCGGGTTGAAATCCACCACCCGGACGCGCAGGTCGCTGCGCTCCAGGTGCAGGCTGGCGGCCAAGGCCATTGCAGCGCACCGCTCCGGATTGGCAAACCGCGGATCGCGTCCGAAAACGCCCCCGCCGAACTGGACATAGGCCACCGTGGTCCGGCGCCGGGGCGCCTCGGCGGCCGGCGGTGGGGCGACGATGCTGGCGCGCATCGCGATCATCCGTTTAAGAAAAGCGCCGCGGTCCCCTTCTCCCCGCGCCTCTTTGGGCAGCAGGGCCAGCAGGTGGGAAAAAGCGGCATCTTTGACCTGCGCGTCGGTAGTTTCGGCATTAAAAGCCGCCCGGTGGATTGTCGCACCCTGCTGGAAGAGGTGCTGGCCGAGCAATTCGGCCAGTTCGCTTGTATCTTCAGCGTGCAGGATCAGGACACGGGCCTTCTGCCAGTCATCTTCCGACCGCCGCCGCCAGGTATCGGGGAATCTGGGGTACGGGGTCTCGACCAGATCCATGCTGAAATTGCGCACCCAGGTGGGCTGGCCGGCGAAAGTGCCCCGGGCGTCTCCGGTGCCTTGCTGCTCGTTTCGCAGCCGGTCTAAAATCGCGGCGATCTGGTTCAGACTCCGGGAACGCAAGGGGTCGATGTCCAATTGGGCCTGGATTCCCAGCACCCGGGCCGTTCGCCGGACCAGCAATTCGAGTTTGTCCGTACCAATATTCAGGCCTCTTTCCACCGGAAGGTCCGGGTCGAGGGCGGCATCGGGAAAGCCGGTGATCCGTCCGGCCTGATCGAGCAGGGTCTCCAGCGCATCCGGCGGGGCAGGTGCCGATTCACAAGTGGATTCGTTCAACCGCGTGGCGGCGTCGATCAATTCGCCCAGGGCGGCGTTGGCCAGCAGGGCCGGATCGGGAAAGGCAATGCCGCAGGTTTTGGCGAAGCGGGCGATCAGGTCGCCGGCCTTGATGGAATCCAGATTCAGATCGTCCAGCAGGCGGGATTTACGTGTCAGGCTATCGGGGGAAAAGCCCGTCGCTTCCGCGACCAGGCCATACAGCGCCTCCTGCATGCGCTTGCCTCCCAACGCCCCGGCCTCCGGTTGCTGCCGCTCATCGGCGGCGGCCGGGCGGGCATCCGGATCCCAGAAGGAAAGGTCGGCCTGCACGACACGGTTCAGAAATTCTCCGCGGGACGCGAGATAGCGGCTGACCAGCGCCGCCGGCACCCCGGCGAAGGCTTCGGCCAGAACGGCCGGCAGCTTTTCAGAGACATCACCGTCCGAACCATCGCTTCGGGGAACGGCTTCGCAGGGATTGGCCACAAACGACTTCTCCGCCGCCGGAACAAAGGGTCGGATCAGGCGGTTTTCGAACAGCCCCTGCCAGGAAATGGGCACACCGCTGGCAAACAGGAGCGCCAGGACGCGATTGAGATCCGTTGCGTTTCCGGGCGAACTTTCCACCGGGAGGCATGCCACAGGCGCTTGACCGGCGAGATCACCCACCAGCCCGGTCAGCACCCGGCCCGGCCCCACCTCGATCATCACATCGCAGCGGCTCGTCATGCTGCGCACCATGGCCATGAAGTTGACCCGGGATCGAATCTGGCGGGAGAAGTGGTCGCGCAGCGGCCCCTCATGCTTTAAAATATCACCATCGATGCTGGAAAAAATGAGGCAGGCTGCCTCGGAACTGGCCGTATCCAGCAGGGCCATCTTCCCCACCTGCCGGGCGGCGTCCTCGCACAGGCGGCTGTGAAAGGCGCTGGTAACCGGCAGCATGCGGGCGTCGATACCGTTTTCCCGGGCGATTTTCAGCATGCCTTCAACGGCGGTTGTCTCGCCGGAAAGGACGGTCTGCCGGGGGCTGTTGAGATTGGCCACTGCAATGTAGCCGTCTACCTTTGCCATCATGTCCCGGGCCGCGGCTTCGTCGCAGCGCAGGCCCACCATTGCGCCCGGCACCGAATTGGAAACGGACATGATATGGCCGCGACGGGCGGCGAAATCCAGCAGCGTCGCGCCGTCGAAAAGTCCGCCGGCAAAGCAGGCGCTCAACTCTCCCAGGCTGTGCCCGCCGACAGCAGCCGGCCGGATGCCGAGGCGCCGCAGATACTCCAGCCACAGCAGGGAAGCGAGACAGATAGCCGGCTGGGCGTTTTCGGTTCGGGAAAGGGCGCGGAACCAGCGATCCCGCTCTTCCGGGTCGGGCGCCCGGTCGGTGTCCCGATAAATCAGCCGACTCACCGGAGTGCCGGTCCGTCCGCGGGTAATCCGATCCGCCTGATCCACCCATTCCCGAGCCCAGGAAAACCGCTGCACCAGGTTGCGGGCCATGTTGAACTGCTGAGATCCCTGGCCGGGAAAAAGAAATCCAATCCGCAAGGCCTCGCGGCCCGTACCCAGGCGGATGTCGGGTCCACCCAATCCATCCGGTGCGGCCGGCGACGATTCATCGGCCTCCTGCAATGCCGTTTTCAGCCGGCTGAGGCGCTGCAGCAGATCATCCGGATGGCCGGCCACGATGGCCGCTCTCAGGCTGGCATCCGGCGGCACCCGGCGGGTCAAATCCGCGGAAAGGTCGGCCATTTCGGCCATGCTGATGCCGTCAGCGATGCGCTTCACTTCGGCAAGGGTTTCCAGCAGGGCCGCTTTGTTGTCGGCCCCCATGACGAAAAGTTCGGTTTCCTGGGCGTGGGCCATCAGGGCGCCCTCGTCCAGGGCGGGCTCCAGCCGCCTGTCCGGCGCATCCCCGGAAACCAGGGTGATGTGGCAGTTGATGCCGCCGAAACCCATGGAAGAGACTCCGGCGGTCAAGCTTCTATCCCCGGATTCCTTCCGGCCCAGACGCACGGGATACAGCCTGCGGGCGTCGGAATCGAAGGCCTGGTGGGGATTTCTGCAGGCCGCAGTGGGGGGGATGACCCGGCGATTGACGGCCATGACGGCCTTGATCAGTCCGCCGATGCCGGAAGCGGCCTTTGTGTGGCCGATAATGGATTTTAGGGAAGTGATGCCGCAGGGCCGCAGCTGCCCCCGGGACACTGGCTGCCTGCCCATGGCCCTGGCGATGGCCTCCAGCTCCGTGCGGTCGCCCACCGTGGTGCCGGTTCCGTGGCCTTCGATGAAATCCAGATCCTGGATGCCGTGGGGGGCGTGCCGGTAGGCCCGCTCCAGGGCCAGGGTTTGGCCGGCGGCGTTGGGCGCGGTGATGCCGGAACCGCCCCCGTCGGACGAGATCCCCCATCCGTGAATCACCGCATACACGCGGTCGCCGTCCCGGCGGGCGGCATCCAGCGGCTTGAGCACCATGAAACCGCAGCCTTCGCCGGGGATAAAGCCTTTGCCGCCGCGGTCGTAAACCGTCATATCATCGTCGGTCAGGGCGCCGGTTTTGGCAAAACCGATCAACTCGAAGGGATCCAGGCTGATGTCCACCCCGCCCACGATGGCCAAGTCCAGATCCCCGTCCGCAAGGCGCGAGGCGGCATGGGCCGCGGCCAGCAAAGATGAGGAACAGGCCCCGTCGATGGTGAATCCACCGCCCATCAGGTCGAGATGGTTGCAGATCCGCCCGGCAATGGTATTGGAAAGCCCGCCGGCGAGCGTGTCCTCGTCAACGGGCGGGAAAACCGCGGTATAGCGCTCTTTCAGCATCCGGGTGAGCGGTTCGAGCTGGCTGTCCGCCATCCCCTGTTCCCGCGCGGCGGCATGCAGGGCCCGGCGCACAAAGGGCCAGCGCAGCCGCATGGTACCGGCCCGGGTCTGCTCGCCGGTGAGGGTATTGCCGACAATGACGCCGGTCCGCCGGCCGGGGAGGCGATCCTTGGTGTACCCGGCATCGGCGACGGCCTGCAGGCTGGTTTCCAGGGCCAGCCAATGGACAATGTCCGTTGTTTGAACGGTCGAAAGCGGAATGCGTCTTTCCGCCCAGTCGAAGGCAAAGCCGTCGATGAACGCGGCCTGGCGGCCGTAGGTTTTGTCGGGCGCTTTTTTATCGGAATCGTAGTAGTCTGCAAGGGGCAGGCGGCAGTCCGGAAACTTTCGGAACTGCCGTCGGCGGGCCAGGATATTTTCCCACAATTGTGCAGGACTTGCAGCGTCCGGATAGTAGCAGGCCAGTCCGATGACGGCGATGGCTTCTGACGATGCAGGACGATCCATGTTTGCCTTCCTTTCCCATCAAAACGATCTTCCAGCCGATCGAAAATGCGTGGAACGTTGATTGACAAACGAATGGAAAAGAACATCGTCATCCATGAAATTTTCATGCCAGTTTTTTTTGGAACCAATAGATATCGTTATACAAATTGCGGCTATTGGCCTGTAGCCGGCTTTCCGAACTCGCAAAAAAAAACGGGATGTGCCATAAAAGGAAAATTCAGCACACTGCCATCGGTATACATTTGTCGACGCCGGTGGTTCTTTTTTACCATTTTAAAACCAAGGAACGCGTCATGGAACTGCGCACCTGTGTTTCGCCGGCGGGACGGTTCGTTTACGGCATCCACCGCCCCCACTTCACAGCCGACAATTTTCGGACGGCGGCCGTAGTGGCCGACCTGGGCCTTTTCCCCGACGGCACCCGCCACCGCAATGCCGCCAACTTCCCGCAAGGGCCGGTCCGGGAACCGGCTGCGGACGCGATTTTCGAGGTGCCCAACGCCTTTTCTTTCCGGGGGACGACCTATATCGGCAAGCCCTGGGCCGACAGCCGGGCTGACGATCCAGATTCCATTCGGCTGCCCCGATCACCCGAAGTCTCCTTTTCCGACGCCTATCCCGACGACGCCTCGGCCGCCAGCGCCATCCGGAGCCTTCCCCGGCCCCTTCAACTGGCCCTGGCGACAACCTCGACCGACTCCCGGGACCTGTGCTGCCTGGCCCATATGGCCTGCAGCCTGTGCCTGGAGAAAAGCAGCGGCCGGCCCTGGGGATTGCCCTTCGTCAAGCGGGCCGACGGTAAAATCAAGGCCGACGTCGCCGACGAAGACCTCTTTGAAGCCGTTGCCAACAACCCGCATCTTCCCGATAGTTACAAACAGGCCATGGTGCTGCGCCCCGGCGCCCAGGGAGACAGCGAAATCGTGGGGGAATGGTCCGACGCCCACAGCCACGTATTCGAGTACCTGCGGCGCAACTCCTACATTCCCTGGGGCCACTATGCCGCCAATATGGCCGACGAGGCCGTGCGGTACCGCCTGCAGGATCTGACCCTTCAGGACGTGGCTGCCATGCGCCACCTTTATTATCAGCGCAGCTATGCCCGCCTGGCCGGCCAGTCGGGCGAGCCGGTCGGATCCTGTGGGCATCTCCTATCGGAGCAGGAGTTGGAGGTGCTCCGGAAAAAAATTCTCTCCCGGTTGCAAAAATCGGATTCGTTGGATTTCGACCGAACGCTGTGGGGCTGGAATTTCGGTTTCGACTACGCCCCCAGCGGGTATCGCCTGCACGCCTCCCACCAGCAGATTCACCAGCAGTACGCCCTGATTCCCGGCCGGGTCCACTTGGCCGATGGGCAGGGAAGTATGCCGGCCTATGCCTGCGGCGATCTGGTAAAAAATTGCGTCGAGGCGTTTCGGCGAGAGACGGGCAAAGGTTTTTTCGAGTGCTACGAGCAGGCGATCATGGAAAACCGGCGAATGGATGGGAACGAAAAAGGCGAGCGCAGCCTGGTGGTTTTCGAGGACGAACGGGTTCTGGTTTTCGTTCCTAAGGCCCAGACATCCCAGTGGGAACTGAATTTGATGCCCAAACTACCGGTGGGCAACATCGTGGAGGCGGACGCCTCGATGCGCCGCTCCCTGGACCGGGCCATCTTTGCCGCCGTCCGCGCACTGGGGACCATGGGCGCCCGCATGATCACCAGCATCGAATATTCCAAATCCATCACCGGCGGCAGCGACGATCAGCGGCTGTTAATCGCTTTTTTGCCCAGGCTGCCCCAATCCCCCGGCGCCTTCAGCGAAGCCCAGTTGCGATGGATTAACGGCCATTACCCGGAGGACTTTGCCCTGGCCTGTCGTCACCGTCTGCCACAAATGTCTGAATCAGGGCAAAAAGGTCGCTGATGCCGTATGGCTTGAGTAAAAAGGCATCGGCACCGGCACTTTCCGCCCGGGACGCATCCGTGGGATTGCCCGAGGCCAGGATGCAGATGACTTCAGGGGCCTCCGCCTTGATCCGGGCGGTCAATTCGAGCCCATCGATTTCGGGTACATGGATATCGGCAAATACGATGTGAACGGGGGCAGCGGATCGAATATACTGCCAGGCCGCAAAACCGCTCTCAAAGGTGTGAATTTTGCGGTTGATGCTGAACTCGAAAGCATCCACCACGAAATCCCTCACCAGCGGGTCGTCTTCGACTACGGCAATTTGAACATTGGGTATGATTGTACACCTCGATGGGTTTGACATTCGCTGTTTATCGGACAACGAGACTGTTGGCGGATCCAGGCAAGTACCCGGACCGACCGCCTCGCCCCCATAACGGAAAGAAGTTGTATCCCGATCCGGATCAGCGGTCAAGTCGATCCAATGGCCGCACGATCATGGTCCGACCTTCTTGACATCCCTTGCCGCCCGACTTAATTTGGTCTCGTTTGCAAACGCTCAACCCACTTTCACGAGCACCGTAATGGGCCGAAGGAGACTGCTTTGCCACCTATTCTCTCCATCGTGGGCAAGTCGGATTCCGGCAAAACCACGCTGATCGAAAAACTGATCCCCGAATTGAAACGCCGGGGGTATCGCGTGGGCGTTGTCAAACATGCCCATCACGGCTTCGAAATCGATCATCAGGGCAAGGACAGCTACCGCCACCGGAAGGCCGGAGCCAATGCCGTCATGATCGCCTCACCCGGTCAAATCGCCATGGTCAAAGACTCTTCCGACGAGTCCCTGGACCATCTGGCGTCCTATTTTGAAGACGTGGATCTCTTGATAACGGAAGGATTTAAAAGAGACCGTGCGCCGAAAATTGAAATCTTCAGGTCCCAGTGCCATCGGCGCCCCGCCTGCCTGGAGGACGATACGTTGATCGCCATGGTTTCCGACACCCCGTTCGACCTGGAGGTGCCCCGGTTCGATCCGGACGAAATCGAGGCCATCACGGATTTGATCGTTTCCGTGGTTCTTTCCAACGACAAGCCCAGCGGCAAGACAATCCGCTTCAGAAATTAAGCGGTTTTCATCGGGTCCACAACATGGTGGCGACGAAGCATCCGCCGCCACCGCCACCGCCGGCCGATGATTGCGAGCCGGTCAGCGAGTGCGAGGCGTCGCTGTCGTCGGCAATACCGTATCCGGAAGGGTCGATGATGATGCCGTTCTCCACACCATCGGCATCGCCGAACCCGCCATCCAGAATTTCCAGATCGACAAAGAGGCCGTCATCGTCAAACGTTGCATGGTCCGAATAATCCTGCCAACCGTTGACGGTGTCGTATTTGATCCATCGGGCGCTCTGGGGTGCCGGATCGGAAAAATAGATCCGGACCCGGGCGAGGCCCCCTGTCTGCTCCAACTCCAGTCGGAAACTGACCAGTCCCAGGGGCAGGTCGTAGGGCATCTCGTCGATCGAGCCGATGGTATCCAGGTCGGTGGCCTCCATGGCTGTAATCCGGGACACCCCGCTTCCGGATGGCGCGCTGACCGCTACCTGGCCGATGCCATCCAAAACGGTTACGCAGCGCAGGTCCTCCTGCTCGGCATCGGCGACCCCGTTTTCATCCAGGTCGATGGTCGGGTCCACTTCCTGGTCGTCGGGAATGCCGTTGCCGTCGATGTCCAACGCGCTCGAACCGGTGGTAAACCGGCTGGGCGTCGACCAAT
Source organism: uncultured Desulfosarcina sp. (assembly GCF_963668215.1). NCBI lineage: Bacteria > Pseudomonadati > Thermodesulfobacteriota > Desulfobacteria > Desulfobacterales > Desulfosarcinaceae > Desulfosarcina > uncultured Desulfosarcina sp. The sequence goes on along the minus strand of NZ_OY764190.1, from coordinate 2,726,029 downwards.
CCGAGACGGAACCCTTGGTGCTGTAGTATCGGACCGTCCACGTATAGGTGGTATTCTCTTCGAGCATCAGCGCCGGGACATCCAGTTCGGTAAGATCGCCGGTGCTGGTCAGATCCATGATGCACACCCCGTCCGACTCGCGGGTGATGACCCACTGGGTCTGCAAATGGGCGTCGCTGGAATCCGCCGAACTGAAAGCGGCTGACTGCAGAACGGGAGTCAGAAAGAGATCCTCGGCATCGTCTTGCGGAGATGTCGCTTCCGGCTGCTCGGGCTCGGCGACCAGACCGGTCAGCCACACCTCTTCCGAATCGGCGCTTTCCAGGTCGCCGTCGTACGCCCGCACGACAAAGGCGTAATCGGTGTACTCATCCAACCCGATCAGGGTGCAGGTGGTCGCCGAATTGTCCCATATCGGATGGTCATAGTCGTATGCCTCGCCGGACTGCCGACAAAAGACCCGATACCCTTCCGGTTCCGGATCATTGGCATCCCAGGCCAGGCTCACCTGTCGCGATGCGTGGCAAAAACCGGGGAGCAGAACCATCAGGCCCACCAGAAAAATGGTGGCGGCCCATGGAAAGGGCGTAGTCGTCAGGCAGCTTGGAATCCGAAATCGTTTCATGCGGGAACGCGCTACTCCAGGGTCTGTTGGAACGTCAATTCGGGCCAAGGATCACGATCGAAAAAACACCCCTGCTTCGATGATTGCAGGGCAGCGTTCAAACCGGAAACAAAAAACGCGTCCGTAGGGGTTCGGACGCAGGGGATGCCGGAGCTATCGGCGGTCAAACCATCTTCCTTATTGCCACGGCCAACCTCATTATCTTGGGGCGGCATCGGAAGCAACACCAAACATGTTGCCTCCCCCTGTAAATTAAAACAATATAAAAAGCAATGCTCATGCCATGATTTTGAAAGCCCGTCCACCGGCCCGGTGAACCGAAATTGGGTGTCCACAAAGCTTTTCAGTTACGGAATTTGCGCATACGATTACGAAATTTGCACACCTTGTCGGCATGGTTTGATTTGAGCCGACCAGTTGTGTTAACGGAAACCGACGCCATTGCCCGTCCTGAAAGTGGATGGACATGAGCGAACACCCCTATGCTTCGGGAAGGTCCATCCAATCATGCAATTTCGATTAGGCATAACCGGAAAACTGCTGCTCTGGTTTTTGGTCATTATCGCGATCTTCTACGGCACCATCCTGGTGATGTACATCAATGTGCAGCAGGTGGTGGGGCTGTCCGGGACCATCGTTGCGAAAAACTATGCCATTGCCTCGGCCACCAAAAAAATGACCGAAGCCCTCCTCGGAATGGATGAAAATAGACAGAAATATCAACTGCTTAAAAAAAACGATTACCTGGTCTTTTATAACGAAGCCCAAGCCAGCTTCGAAGAAAACCTCTCCATGGTGATCCGGTTGACCACCGAAGGCCACGACATCTCCGAAAGCTGGCGGGACATCGGCGAAGCCTATTCGGCCTACCCCCATGCCGCCAAGGTTTCCGCTTATCTTGCCGGCGACGCCAGGGATCCGGACGTCATCGACCGATTCTGGACTCCCGAAGCGACCGTCAACGAATGGATCGGCATCATTTCCGCCGAACGGTTAAAAAACGAAGAGGAAATCGAGCTGGCCACCCGGGAATTGAACCGCAAGGGCCGCCTTTCCGCCAAAAACGGCCTGATCGGCCTGGCGGTCTCCAGCCTGGTGGGGTTGCTGGGGATTTTTTACCTGGCCTACTCCATGATCCGCCCCCTGCGTGAACTGATGGACGGCATCCGGGAAATCTCTTCTGACAGACTGAGTCGCCCGATGGAGGTCCGCGGGCAGGATGAATTCAGCGAACTGGCCCACGCTTTCAACGAAATGTCCCATCGCCTGCGCAAGGAGGAGCGCATGCGCTCGGATTTCATCTCCATGCTCAGCCACGAAATCCGTACGCCGCTGACTTCCATTCGCGAATCGGTCAACATGATCCAGGAAGAGGTCATGGGCCCCATCAATAAGCGACAGCAGAAATTTCTCGAGATCGCCGGTTCGGAGATCAGCCGCATCAGCGACCTCTTGAGCCACCTGATGCAGGCCTCGCGGCTGGAACCCGGCCTGCTCAATATGAAACTGGAACCCATCGACCCCCACACCCTGATTACCGAATGCACCAACAGCATCAAACTGGCCGCCGAGGCTAAAAAAATCGAACTGCGTGTTCAGGTCCCCCCCCAATTGCCTCCCATTGTCGGTGACCACAAGCAGCTCCAGCAGGCTCTGCTGAACTATCTGTCCAACGCCGTCAAGTTCTCCGGCACCGACACACGGGTCACCATCGGCGTCCGCCAGCACCGGTCGAAAAACAGGCTCTCTTTTTTCGTAAAGGACAACGGACCGGGCATTCTGGATGAAGATCAGGCGTTTCTGTTCAACAAATATTACCGGGGACAACGGGAGCGCGAACGGCTGGAAGGGGTGGGTTTGGGATTGAGCATCGTCAAAAACATCGTCGAATCGCACCATGGGACGGTGTGGGTCAACAGTCAGGTAGGCAAGGGCAGCACCTTTGGATTCACCTTGCCGAGTGCACCCGGCCGCTGACAATTGTCGCCGACAGGCCGGGTTGAAAGTTGAATTTTCTTGAATTGTCGGGCGATGCCGATTAGAACCGTTTAAAAAATACAGGATCGGGGCCGAACAGGGCCTGCGACATCCAAGACAAATTCGGATCCAAGGACAACTATCGCATGACCGTTTCTTTGCACGCAACCTGCTGCCGGCTAATCGGGGTGATGACCCTGATGGCTCTATTGACCGGCTGCGCATCCATTTTTCAAAATTTTGATGACAAAATGAGCCGTCAACGCTTCAAAAAGGACTACGAAGCTTTGGATGCGGCCCTGGGAATTTATGACCAAGGGGAATTCGAAAAAGCGCTGGCCCAATTCAGAGCCATCAAATCGGACCGTAAAAACGAGAAAATCGAGCGCCGGGCATGGCTGGGAGAAATCTGCTGCTGCCTCATGCTGGCCGACACGCCGGCCGAATTTTCCGTTGCCATCGGCATGTGGCATGCGTATGCAGATTCAATGACGGATGCCGATGCCATCTGGAGCCAGGCCCTGCTCGACCCGCTGATTGTTCGTCTGGCGCCCCGCAAGCCATCCGATGAGGTGGCAGTCGTTTCCCCTGCGGAGCGGCCAGAAGCAACCGGCACAGAAACGGCACCCTTGCAAGAAAAGACAGATAAACCGCAAGATGACGACGTTCGCCTTCAGGCCGAAGTGGCCGAACTGAGAAAGAAAGCCAAACGGGCAGACAAATTGCAGCTTCAAATCGCCAAAGTTCTGGCCGAGAACCGCTCACTGAAAGAAAAAATCAAGGCCCTGGAAGCCATCGACCAGAGCATTCAAAAGAAAAAAACGGAAATCTCGACCCCCAGCGAATAATCCTATGAGCAATCCCTCTCCCTCGCAATCGGTTCTCGTCGTAGACGACGACCATAACGTCCTGGAGGTGCTGGATGCCCGCCTCTCCAGCTGCGGCCTGACCGTTTACAAGGCGGACGGCGGACGCACGGCCCTTCAAATCCTGAAAACCCGCCGAATCGATCTTGTGGTGTCCGATGTAAAAATGCCTGAAATGGACGGCATGGAGCTGCTGTCGGAAATTATCCAGACCCAGCCGGGCCTCCCGGTAATCTTTCTGACTGCTTATGCCAACGTTCCCGACGCGGTCAAAGCCGTCAGGTCCGGGGCCGTCGATTACGTCGAGAAGCCCTTCGACGGCAAGGCGCTGACCGAAAAAATCCGTCAGATGCTCCAGGAATTTCAAGGCACCGCGGCAACAGACCCGGCGGAACCGGCTCCGGAAGGAAAAGTCGAGGACGAGGCCAAAAGCCCGGCCATGAAAAACTTGCAGGGTCTGGTTCGAAAAGTCGCCCGGAGCAGCGTCAACGTCCTCATTCTCGGGGAAAGCGGGGTGGGCAAAGAGCGTATCGCCAAACAAATCCACCAATTGGGTCCCCGCCGGGACAAACCGTTTGTCGTAGTCGACTGCGGGGCCACCCCGGCCGGGCTGCTGGAAAGCGAACTGTTCGGCCACGTCAAAGGTTCCTTTACCCATGCCGTAAGCGACAAGAAAGGTCTCATCGAAACGGCCGATACGGGCACCCTCTTTCTCGACGAAATCGGCAACATCTCCCACGAAATGCAGATCCGGCTGCTCCGTTTCATCGAGGATCGTACCATCAGAAGAATTGGCGGCCTCAAGGGAACTCCCGTGGACTGCCGAATCATCGCGGCCACCAATGCCGATCTGGGAGAGGCCATCAAAACCGGTCAGTTTCGCGAAGACCTGTTTTTCCGCCTTCGGGTGGTGACGCTGACGATTCCCCCGCTGCGGGAAAGGAAAGCGGATATTCCCCTTCTGGTCGAACATTTCACCAGCCGGTTCTGCCAACAGCACAACCAGGCGCCGGTAACTGTCCTCGAGGAAACCATGGCCTGGCTCTGCACCCACTCCTGGCCCGGCAATGTCCGCGAACTGAAGAACGCCATCGAGGGCGGCATCGTCCTTTGCAGGAACAATGTTCTTCGCCCCGAAGATTTTCACCTGGCCGGCATCCAAAGGGACGAATGCGGCCCGCAGGCTGACGAAAACTGCCTGTCCCTGGAGGCCAGCGAAAAAAACACCATCCTCAGAGCGCTGGAGCAAACCGGCGGCGTTCAGAAAGAAGCGGCGGAGGTATTGGGCATCAGCCGCCGGGCGATCCACTACAAGATCAAAAAATACGGCATCGACGCCGGCAGCATCAAAGCCAGGCATTGATCCGGGCCGCTGCCCCTTCCCTTACCCTTTTTTGGACACAACCTCTGCCGGTCGACCGTCGCCTTGTTGCGCCATGCTGCCGGCGTCCGGGTCAAAAACGCCCTGTTTCCCGTTCCGTAAAAGAAAAAAAGCATGGATTCAGAACAACCGTGTAACCGATCGTCGGTCGTTCGTCTCGGTACTGGAAAATCCAAATCGGACCCGGCCGAAAAGGATCCGGATTGCTTGTCAAAAAAGCGTTGGACATCATGCCGTCAAACCCATATGAAAGGAATCGAAATGAAGGAAATATTGACCCTGCTGGCAGTGGTGGGGGTATGGATTCTGCTCCAGGCCTATATCCTGCCGAAACTGGGCATCTCCACATGAATGCGGGATGCCTGTCAGGTGACAAGCAAAAAAAACGATGCCGAAACCGCTGGCGAACACCAAAAGGGACGATAAGGACATCCAGCTGATCCAGGCGATCAACGCCGGTCGTCAGGATCTTTTCTACCAACTGGTCGAGCGTTACGAAAAAAGCCTGTACAATTTCGGGATGCGGATGTGCGACAACCCCAGTGACACCGAGGACATGGTTCAAGACACCTTCTTGAACGTATTCAAATATCTGAAAGGCTTTCGATACGAAACCAAATTCAAAAACTGGCTTTACCGGGTCGCCACCAGCGCCTGTCTGAAAAAAAAGCGCCGGTCCAAATTCGCCCCGGACAGGGAACTGTCCATCGACGCGTTTTTGCCGAGCGACGAGTCGGCTATAACCACGGAACTGCCCCGCTGGGCATCCCAGCCCCTGGACCTGTTGCTCAACGAAGAACTCGGCGGGGTCATCCAGCAGGCCCTGCTGGATCTGCCCGAAAAATACCGGCTGGTCGTCGTCCTGCGGGATGTCGAGGGCTTCAACACCCAGGAGACGGCCGAAATCCTGGGTTTGACGCCGGCCAACATCAAAGTGCGCCTTCACCGCGCCAGACTTTTTTTAAGAGACGCATTGAAAGCTTATTATGAAACGGAGTGATTCCCACCATCCCCATAGCAATTGTCTGGCCCTGTTCGAAAAGCTTTCCGAGTATATCGACAGGGAACTGGATGCCCCGACCTGTAAAGATATCGAGGCCCACATCCAGGACTGCAAACCCTGCCAGGTGTGCCTGGGAACCCTGAAACAGACCATAGAACTCTGCAAACACCTCGAACACCGAAACGTACCGGAAACGTTTCACCGAAAACTGAAAGACGCCATTTTCGATCTGACGGCGAAGCACGTCAAATAGAGACGCACCCCGCACCGGCCACCGCTATGCCCCATGCGCAGCTTGTTATGTGTATTTTTTTCCCCACCTTGCTTCTTCCTGTGAAACTGACGCCACAGTTTGACCGGCGAAGGGCTTTCCCTTTCAAAAGGGCGGATCGATTACAGGCGCCCCTACATCCAACTTAACTATAAAATATTATAGTTATTTTTTAATTTTACCGCCACGCCTTGAGCCAATCTCAGCCGTTGGCACCGGCCTTGCTCTATCCACCGGTATCCACTGGGAAAAAGGGCATCAGGAGGAAGGGTTGACCAAAACTCGCTCCAGATCGGGCAGGAGGTCGCCACCTAATGAGAATCGGTGCGATCTAATTGTTCTCGTTGACAAATCCGGAGATTCACCATAGAGTCAGGGTCAACTTACCTGCTGAACCGATTTCCTGCTGATCCAATGAAAATTCCAATGAAACTGGCTGCCGCTGTGCACATCTCATCCGAATTCACTGGCAGGGTACAACTTACCGTTTTTCCCGATCTATTGGAAAAGCTGATTGACTGCCGGCATGGACTGTCAGCGGACTTGCCTGAATTATCACGCCTGATCAGGATGGACCCCGCCTTGTGCTTCATGGCCCTGCGGCTTGCGCATACCATGGAACCGGCCGACGCACAGGTGCGACCCACGGGCATCGAAGCGGCGGTTGACCGGATCGGAATGGCCGGCGTCGATCTCATCCTCAGCCAGGCCCTGGCCGATCAGGCCGTCGACGGCATCCACCGCCAACGGGGGCTGGCGCTCGAATGGCTGTGGCGAAACGCATTGACCACCGCCCTGCTGGCCGGAGACCTGGCCATGGCCCTGGATTACCAACCGGTGGAGGAGGCCTATGTCGCCGGCCTGCTTCTCGATATCGGCAAGCTGGCCCTCTTTTCCCGGACGCCGGCAGCCTGTACGCCGATGCTGGCCGATGCCGACGAGGCCGTTGCCCTGCTCGAAGCCGAGACCCAGGTCGTCGGATCGGGCCATGACCGCATCGGCGCCCATCTGATCCGTCAACATACTTCTTCATGGTCCGCCGCGGATGCCGCCGCTTACCATACCGCGACGGCCGCCGACGTCGCCCAGGCCTTTCCCCTCGTGAGAATCGTCTGGTCCGCCAAACGCCTTGCGGCCGAACCCTCCCCGTCATCCGAGACCCTTAAGGCCGTTGCAAACCTGCTGCGCCTCGATGTCGAACGACTGGTACGACTTTCGCTCGCAGCCCAGGAACAGACGCGAAAAATGCGGAACAAACTCGGGGAGGCTTCCGAGGCGCTGCCCGAGAACCGGCCCGTCTCTGAAAAAACGGCTTCTTTGGCCCGGCCCCTGCGTATCCGCATGCTGCTGTCCAGTGTTTACGGAGAGCTTCTCCAGGCTCGCGATCACAGCGCCATTTTGCGGTTATTGCGGCAAAGTCTGAGCGTTTTTCTGGGAATCGAAGCGCTGGCGGTCTTCAAGCACGACACCGGGAAAAATTGTCTGGCCCTCGACATGGCGATGGGCGTCGCCTCTCCGGCAGCCATCGAGCGGATGCAAATCCCGCTGGCCGCGTCGGATTGCCTGCCGGTGGCCTGCCATACCGGCGCAAAGGCCGTGGATTCTTTTTCTCAGGCGCAAGCAAATCGACCGACAATCATGGACCGGCAGCTCATTGCAGCCATGGGAAAAGAGGGCTTTTTGTGCCTGCCGCTGTTATCCGACAGCCCCCGGGCCTGTCTGCTGCTGGGGATCGACGACGCCGACTGGCCCTGGATTCAACAACAGACAACGCTGCTCAAGGCCATCGCCGCCGCCGTTGACAACGCCCTGGCCCAGCAAGATCTCCGGTCCGGCCGGCCCAGGGCCCGATCGATGGACGGCGAAAAGCAGGCGTCCGCCAGGACCCGAAAAATCGTCCACGAAATCAACAACCCCTTGGGCATCATCAAAAATTACCTCAAAGTCCTGTCCCGGCGCACCGATCAAGAAGCGGCCGTTGCCGACGGAATCCGCATTATCGATGAGGAGATCAACCGCGTGGCCACGCTCGTGCGCTCCCTGACGGCACCACCGGAGAAACTGCCCGGCCACAGGAAAGGCGTTGACGTCAATGCCGAAATCAAGGATATTTTGAGCATGCTTCGCGATAGCCTGGCCGGGAAAACCATTCTGCGGTTCGATCAAGATTTGGATCCGCACCTTCCACAAATTGACACGGATCGAGACCGGCTGAAGCAGGCATTGATCAACCTGCTGAAAAATGCAATGGAGGCCATGCCGGACGGCGGCACCATTACCGTTAAAACGCGAAAGCTGCACGGCCGGCCCCGCCACCCAGACCGTTCGCCCGAAAAAAGCTGGCTTAAAATCAGTATCTGCGACGACGGTCCGGGCATTAACGAAGAAATTCAAAATACGTTGTTCGACCCCCATGTGACCTCGAAAAACGGTCATGACGGTCTGGGGTTGGCCATCGTCCAGGAAGCGATGTCGGATCTCAACGGCTTTTTGCTGTGCGAGAGCGTACCTGGTCGGGGGGCCTGTTTTCACATGGAAATACCTGAATCCGGCGATGGCACCTGAATTACCGGAAGACCGGAATCAACCAACGGAGAGCATTTCATGGAGAACCGTCCGCGAATACTGATCTGCGACGATGAACCGCGGATGACCGCAAGCATCAAGGCATTGTTAAGCGCGTCCGGATATGAGGCGTCGACCACCAACGACCCCCGGCACGCACTGACCCTCATTCACGCCGAATCGCCCGACCTGGTGATCATGGATATTATGATGCCCGGCATGACCGGCTTTGAAGTGCTTGAGTCCGTCGACCGGGAGCGCTGCGATGCCAGTTTCATTATCGTCACCGGAGAGGCCTCCATCGATTCGGCCATCAAGGCCATTCGCATGGGAGCCAACGACTACCTGAGAAAACCGTTCGAACCCGAAGAACTTCTCATTCGCGTGGAGAACGCGTTGGACCAGCGGCAGATGAGGCTCGATCACACGAATATCCAGGCGGAGAAACAGCAGTTGGAAAACCAGCTGCGCCAGTCCCAGAAAATGGAGGCCATCGGCACGCTGGCCGGAGGCATCGCCCACGACTTCAACAACGTGCTGAGCATTATCCTGGGCAATACGGAGCTGGCCCTGGCCACCATTCCCAAAAAGGAGACTGCCCGCCAGAATCTGGAACGAATTCTCACCGCCAGCTTGCGGGCACGGGAAATGATCCAGCAGCTGCTCAGATTCAGCCGCAAGGAAGAGTCCGGGCGCAAGCCGCTGCAGTTGAACCATGTGGTCGGCGAGTCGCTCAAATTGATGCGCGCTTCTCTGCCCACCAACATCGCCATCGAAACGGATATCAGTGCCGCTGAATTGACGGCCGTTGCGGACGCCACCCAGATTCATCAGATCATGCTCAACCTGTGCACCAATGCCGCCCATGCCATGGCCTCCGGCGGCGTGTTGACCATTCGACTGGAGCCTGTGCTGCTGGACCGCACCGCCGGCATCGAAGGCCTGGACCCGGGCAGCTATGCCCGGCTGATTGTCGCCGATACCGGCCACGGCATTGAAAAAAATATTATCGACCGCATTTTCGACCCCTACTTTACGACCAAAGAAACCGGCAAAGGCACGGGCATGGGGCTGTCAGTGGTTCACGGCATCGTCAAGTCCAGCGGCGGCGACATCCGGGTCTTCAGCAACCCCGGCCAGTATACGGAGTTTCACATTTACCTTCCGACCGTGGACACGGTCATTGACGAAAAGCCCGCCGACCTCGGAAAGCAGCTGCCGGGCGGCGGCGAACACATCCTGCTCGTCGACGACGAGGAAATGCTTGTTGACATGATGCAGCAGGTGCTCGAGCAGTTGGGGTATACGGTCAGTGCCCACGCGGACAGCAGCACGGCCTTTAACGCCTTTCGTTCGCAGCCGCTGTCCTATGACCTTTTGATCACGGACATGACCATGCCGGGCATGAACGGCATCGAACTGACCCGGGCGCTGAAGGCGGTACGCGCAGACCTTCCCGTTATTCTGTGCACCGGCTTCAATGAGCAGATCAGCGAGAAAAACGCCCAATCGATGGGAGTCCAGGCCCTGCTGATGAAACCGGTGGGCATGCAGCAGCTGGCTGAAACCATCCGCAGCGTACTGTTGCCCGTTTCCACCGAGCGCCGCAAGGACCCACGTTTTCTGGCGCCTCCGGGAAGCTTCGTCATTTCCAGAACCAACCCATATGCCCGTTGCAGCCTGGTGGATATCGGCCGGTCGGGGCTGGCCTTCAGCCACGAAATGGAATCGTCCGCCGCCAATCCGTCCGACCGGTTGGCCATCATGACGCCGGACGGCGAACTTTTCCTCAATGACATCCCGTGCCGCATCGTATCCGATATTCCCGCCGGAAGCGGCATCGTCCTGACCGAAGCGGAGCAGCAGGCCCGTCGCAGCGTCTGTTTCGAAAATCTGTCCCTGCTCCAGATGGAACAGATCGATCATTTCATCCACAACCACGCAACCAGACTATTGCATTAGCCCAAGCAATTCCAAACTTGTGTCTTAGGCCCAAACGCCGGGGATCGGGGTATTGCAGTAAGGGCAGCGGCCCGCCGCGATCAGCTGGCGGGCGATGTGGTAGCCCTGCCGCTCCACCAGCATTTTCCTGCAATTGTGGCAAAAAGTGTGGTTGCCTTCGTGCCCCGGCACATTGCCCAGGTAAACGTAGTGGATTCCTTCGGCCATGGCCAGCTCTCGGAACCGGATCAGGGTGTCCACCGGCGTGGGGGCCAGGCGATCCAGGCGGTAACGGGGAAAGAACCGTAAAAAATGAAGGGGATGGTCCGGCCCCAGGGATTCCAGGATCCAGGCGCACATGCGCCGGATCATGTCCGGCTGGTCGCCGTAGCCGGGAACCACCAGGTGGGTCATCTCGAAATGAACCTTTTCCCGATGCAGAGAGAGAAATGTCTCCTGGATCGGCCGCAAACGCCCACCGTTGAGCCGTCGATAAATGTCATCGCTGATCGATTTAAGGTTTACATTGGCCGCATCCAAGACCCGGCACAGGGCGCTGAGCGGCTCCGGATTGATGTAGCCGTTTGAAATCCAGCAATTGTAAATTCCCCTGGCCCTGGCGATGCGGGCCGTGTCGAACATGTACTCGTAAAAGGTGGTCGGCTCGCTGTAGGTATAGGCGATGCTTTGGCAGCGGCTATCCGCCGCCGCTTCGACTACGTTCTCGGGGAACATCTCCACGTGGCGGACGTCTTCCGGACGGCGTTGAGAAATCTCCCAGTTCTGGCAGTTGAGGCAGCGAAAGTTGCATCCGGCGGCGGCAATGGAAAAGGCTCGGCTGGCCGGCAGAAAATGGTAGAGCGGTTTTTTCTCGATGGGGTCCACGTTGGCCGAACAGGCATTGCCGTAGGCCAGGCTGAAAAGGGTGCCGTCCAGGTTCACCCGGCTGCGGCAGATGCTGCGGTCTCCGGGCGACAACCGGCAGCGGTTGGGGCACAAGGTGCACAGCACTGCCCCGTCATCCAGCGGTTTGAAATAATAGGCGGCCTTGGACCATTTCCACAGGCTGTCGGGGGCGTCGCCTTTAAAAATCGTTCCCCGGATATCCGTCTCATGGTCGCTCGAACCGAAAAACGGCCATCCCACCCCGCCCGCGGCCGTCGTGCAGAAACCGGCGGCGGTGGCCAGCATGAATTGTCTGCGATTAACCGTTTTCATGAATCGTTCCCGCCGCCATCGCACTGGCGAACTTCATGGCCGCCAGGCAGAGGCTGGTCCGTAAGATGCCGAAAAAGGGGATCAACGCCAGACTCACCACCAGAACCCCCATGCTGGCGCCCACCAGATCCGCCGAGAAACTTTGCGATGCTGCGGCGGCATCGTCTCCGGACAGGGCCAGGGCCAGTGGGAACTGAAAGCCGCAGAAAAAAGAAACCGCCAGTCCAAAAAGATACAAGACCCAGGCAGCGCTTCCAAGGGATTGGCGCTGAATCAGCAGGAAAAACAGGAGCAGCAGCGCACCCAACATCAGGTCGCCGGCCACCAGAGCCCGGCGCCGCTTGCCGGCCAGCCGCCCGCCAGTCCAGGCGCCGGGAAACATCCCGGCCAAAAAAACGGTAACCAGCGCGCCAAGCTTTAGATAAATATAACCATAAAGGGCCTGAAAAGTAAAAATCGCCAGCATTTCGGCGCCGATGCCGATGCAGCCGGTGGTCAGCAATACCCATTGGGGCCGCGACAATCGCGAAACGTAAAAAAGGGCCGCAGCCGCCAGCAGCAAGGCGAACCAGAGCGGCGACTCCCCGTGGCGCTGAAACCAGCCGAGAAACGCCAGCCGCATCAACCAGGGGGACAGGTCCCGGTTCTGGGGGATGCCGGGATCCACGGCCGCGTTGACCCGGTGGATGCGCTGATCGGTCAGATCTCCGGTATAATATCGCCGGATATGCAGGGTGTCGATCCCTTTGGTTTCCAGCAGAAGCGGAATATCGGTCCGAATCGGCCGGTCCCGGCACAAAAAGAAAAGCCGCTGCCCCGGCAAAAGGGTGACATGAGCAAAGCAAGCCCCGGCCGTGTTGGCCAGCGAGGAAAGCTTTTGCTGCCGGGTGGACGAAATGTAATTCTCGACCCCTTCCATGGCAAAACAGAATACGCCTCCCGGGGCGAGGCGGTTTTTGGCCAGCTCGAAAAACTCGGCGGTAAAGAAGCGATTGGTCTGGTAGGTTTCCGGCTCGGGCAGATTGATCAGGATGGCATCGTATCGAACAGCGGTCTCGATCAGATGGGCACGCCCGTCTTTGGCGATGACGTTCAGGCCGTCCATGGCCGGCAACAGGCCGAAACGGCGCTGCATGCGGGCCGCCAGCGGGTCCAGTTCCACATAGTCGACCCGATCGGGACGGTACTTGGCCACCTCCGCCAGCATTCCTCCGACCATGGAAACCAGCAGCACCCGTTTCGGGTGATCGATCTGACTCAACGGAAAATGGACGCACTCTTCGGCCAACGCCGGATCATGGGAGTACAGAACCGGTACGCCGTCACCGAAAAAGGAGATCTGCCCGCCCGATTCGACGACCTCCAACCGGCCGTAGCGGCTTTCGGCATATTCGACTCGCCGGCCTTCCCGGGGGGGCAGCAGTCGGTCTTCCCAGAAGGCCCCCGCCGCCAGAACGACGAGGGCCAGGATGCCGGTCGCCAGCGTTCGATACGGCCGTTCCGACGGCAGCTGAACAAGGGACGCCAGCAGCGGCAGATGAACCGCCAGCAGTGCCTGGAAGGGCGTCAACCAGTACACCAGGGCAAAGGAGAACAGCGCCGCCCCGGCCACATCGCCGGCATTATCGGCCAGGTAGATCCGATTGCCGGGATAGTCGGGCGACCGGAGCCGGGCCACCATCATGCTGTAGGGCAGGACGAATCCCACCAGCAGGGCGTAGGGCGCGATGGTGGCAGCGACATATCCCAGCGTGGCGGAAAAGCCCACCGACGCTCCATGGATAAAAAACAGATCGCGCAGCCAGCGGACGGCCACGACCTGCACAACGGAAAAGATGGCCAGCAGGCATGAAAACTGCCCCAGGGTGGCCCCCGACGGCGGCACGATTCGAGCCCCCAGGCCTTTGGCTGCAGCGGTGCCCATGCCGCCCAATACCAGCCAGCAGAAAAAAATCAGGGCAATGACGATTTCATTGCCCTCGAACTGCGCCAGGTACTCGCGCACAAACACCAGTTGCACCGCCACCGAGGCAATGCCGGTGGCGACGACGACCCGCTCGACGCCGCCGTCATCTCTCTTCTTCAAAATACTGAACCCCATAGACCAGCACCGTCAAATCTCCTTTCCGCCATTGGTCGGACGGCAGTCCGGCCTTCATACACAGGTGGGAAAGAAAAGATTCCGGCCGGGGCAACTGTTCCCAGACCTGGGGCAAAAAGGTGGCGCTGGCGTAGCCTTTTCTGATGATTACGCCGTCAACGCCGGGCTTGAGCTTGGCCAACAGGTCATCGGCATCGGTGTATTCCAGCGCAACCGGCTCGGTCAGCACGCTCACTTCGATCTGCACCGCATCCAGCTCCTTTTTTTTCAATGGCGGGAAACGGGGATCGTGAAAGGCCGCATTCAAAGCGTTTTCCCGCACCCCGTCCACCATTTTCGCCGTGGCCGCAAGGCTGCCGATGCAGCCGCGGAGCTGGTTGTCGATCTTCAAGGTGACGAAGGTGCCACACCGGGTTTGCAGCGCCGGATCGGCCAGCAAGGCATCCAGTTGTCGGGCCTCGTCCGAGGAGAAGGTTTTACCGAAATGGTCGGCCAGGGTGCGACGGGACAGGACCACCAGGACCTCTCCCTGCTCCGGGGACAGGGCTTGGGAAGCGTCGCTCGAAGATTGCATGGGCTCTCCTCCATAAAAGGCTACGGCGCCGTATCCCACCACGGCGTCTTTATCGCCGGCGGTATCGCCGCTGTTGTTGTAATGTAAAAGCACCGGCCGCCAGTGTCGGCTGCGGGCCAGGGCCAGCAGAACCCCTACCGGGTAGCGCCCGCAGGTCCGGTTTTCCTGATCGTCAAGCCAGTTCGGGTCCAGGGCGATGATCCGCTCCAATGTCTCTTTGTCCCGCTTGACGGCCGCGTCATAGGGCAGATAATGGGACAGGTCGGCGCTGACCACCACCAGGGTGCGCGAATCATCGACCAGGTCCGCCAGCACCCGGGCCATGCCCGCTGTGTCGCAAGGACCCAGCACCAGGGGAATCAATTCGAATCGTAACAGACGGGTCTGCAGAAAAGGCAGGACCACTTCCAGGCAGTGCTCGCTGCGGTCCGAAGCCGCCACGCGGTCAAACCATTCCGGGCGCTTGTCGACAACGGGACCGATGTCGCCGATGGGCACCGTACCCAACGGTGTGCGCCACTGGGATGCCGCGGTAATCGAAGCATGATCGAACCCCACCCGATGGTCGGGTCCCAGAAGCAGGACCCGGTCGAAGCTGTCGCGCACGATGGCCCGCGCGGCATGGGCCGCGGTGATGCCCGAATACGCATACCCGGCATGGGGCATGATTAGGGCCCGCAGATGAGATCCCTGGCCGGACGCCTCGGCTTCTTGCTCGGCCTGCCGGATGAGGGTGTCAACCAGGTGCGCCAGATCCTCGCGGCTTGCGGGGTAGAACCGGCCGGCCCAGGCAGGTTCGCGCACTGCGGCATGACCGATGCCCGTGGGCCACAATGCATCAGCCGCCAGAAAAAAGATCGTCGAGAAAATAATCAGAAAACGCATGGCGGACACGCGGCCATCTCTTTCAGGTCGAATTGACGACCAACACTTTAGCTCCGCGGATCTTTCTCTTCTTCAGTTCCATGAGGGCCCGGTTGGCCTCCGTGAGGTCAAAGGTCTCCACCTCCGGGATGATGGGAATCCGTTCAGCCAGTTCGAGAAAACGGGAAACGTCCGACCGGGCGACATTGGCGACGCTCTTGATCTCTTTTTCCTGCCAGAGATGGGTCGAATAATCCAGACGCAGCAAAGACTCTTGATCGGCGGTCTCCTTGCGAATGGCGTTGATGACCAGCCGTCCGCCCGGAGCCAGGTTCCTAAGCCCCTCCACCACCGGTGTCCAGGCCGGTGTTGTGTCGATGATGCAGTCCAGTGGATGCGGGGCGGTCTCTTTCGTATCCCCGGCCCAGACTGCTCCCAGGGAACGGGCAAACTCGCGTTCTCCCGGACTACGGGCAAAAATGCAAACCGTTGTGTGGGGAAACTGGTGGCGGACCATCTTGAGCACAAGGTGGGCCGAGGCGCCGAAACCGGTGAGACCGAGGCGCTGCCCGTCGCGCAGGTTGCAAAGGGACATGGAGCGGTATCCAATGGCGCCGGCGCAAAACAAAGGCGCCGCCTGGACGTCGGAAAAACAGTCGGGAATCGGGAAGGCGAAGTCTTCGTGCACCGCCATATACTGGGCGTAACCGCCGTGGGCATCCCTTCCGGTGGCGGAAAATTCAGGGCAAAGGTTTTCCAGCCCCTCCCGGCAGAAACGGCATCGCCCACAGGCGCGGTTGATCCAGGCCACCCCGACCCGCTGGCCGTCGGAAAAGCGCCGGGCGCCCGCTCCCCTGCCGGCCACCCGCCCCACCACCTCATGGCCGGGAACGACGGGGAACCTCGGCGGAGGCGTCCGTCCCTCGATTTCATCCAATTCGGTGTGGCACACGCCACAGGCGGTCACACGAATCAGAATTTCGTGGTCGCCGGGCTGCGGAACGGGCACCTGCCGGCAAACCAAGGGCGCGTCAGTCCGCTGCAGATCATGGACGCGCTCCAACATCATGGCGGTCATCTGCTCCATAAAGCCGACTCCAGGAAAGAAGGAAACAGATCAGGGGAAACTAAGTGGATAATACCACAGGGCGGGAAATAACGCCACCACCGGCGTTTTCGAAAAAGGCTTTTTGCGGGCGGGACGAATCGATCATGCTTGTCTATCAGGACTGGCGACGGTCCGGATTGACCCGGCGGTCATTGCGGTAAGAGAGGCTGACCACCACGCCGTCGCGGACACTTTTGCGGCGGTCCGCATGGTTGCGGCGTCGTTCGACAACCCCATTCTTTCTGGACGCCACCCGGGCCACCCGCTTTCGCAGGTCCTGATTTTTCACCGAAGCGCTGCCGATCATAACGATATCCATGACTGCACCTCCTTACTTGTTTCTATCGGCATTACCAGATGTTACTTAACCATAGAAGTCAAAAAAGCTCAAGTCGGCGCCGCTTTTGCCGATATCCATTGTAACCCGGCTCAAGGAGCGAACACGATGAATATCTCTGCCACCCCCGCATCCACCATGGCCATGGCCTCGGCTTCACAGCAGCTTCAGACTGTCATGGAAACCCAGATGGCCCTCTTGCGCGAACTGGCCGAAAACCAGCAGGAAATCGCCCAGATGCTTGCCGCAAGTGGTTTGGGCCAGACCATCGATATTCAAGTATAGCCGTTTCCCCAATTCCCGCCTTATAGAAAGCGGGGGCAAGCCCACGCTCCCATTTTTACTGGTTCAGGAAAAACTCGAGATCCGACCGTCGGCATTGCCGGGCCCACGCCAGGACATCTTTTGAATAGCGACCCAGACCGGCGATCCGGTCAAACAAGGATCGGACCTGCTGGGCATCCGGCAGCCGTTCGCTATGATGCAAGATTTTGGGGCACAACAGGGCGTTGATATGGGGAATTGCATGCCGGCGGCATACCTGCACCCCCTTGCCGTCGTCGAGAATCACGAAACGGGCCGAGCCATTTAAAAAATGGTGCAGGGTGTCGCGCTCTCCCGGGTGAAGCCGCAGCAGATCCGCAGCCGCCCGGTCGGGAAGGGGGCCGGTTGGATCTTCCACGACGGCAAATCCCGCCACCTTTCCCTCCAGGGCACGCAACCGTCTTTCCCCCGGACGGTCCGCAACGGTCACCTCCTCGAAAACCCGACGGGTCATCTTGATTCGGAACGCCTGGCAGCAGGCTTCCATGGCCCCGGCCTTGGTCAGCAGAATGGCCGACGAGGCATCGATCATGGCATGGGCGGCCTCCATTTTGACCGTTTCAGAAAAATGACCGGATGAAGTTCCGCACCCTGTCGGCGCCCTGGATAATTCCATGTCAGTCAAACAAGGCTCCGACACTTTCGCCGGTATGAATCCGCCGGATGGCCTCGGCAAACAGCGGCGCCACGGAAAGGGTGACGATTTTATTCATCCGTTTGTCCTCGGGAAGGTGGATTGTATCGGTCACGGCCACGGATTCGATGGCGCTTTCGGTCAGGCGGTCGATGGCCGGACCGCACAGCACGCCGTGGGTGGCTCCCGCATAGATGCGCCTTGCCCCGGCTGCGGCAAGGGTTGCCACCGATGCGACCAGGGTACCGCCGGTGGAAATTTCGTCCTCGAAAATGATGGCATCGCGCCCCTTGACATCGCCCACGACCAACCCCTGCTCCACTTCGGTATCGGCCACCCGCCGCTTATCGATGATGGCCAAAGGCAGGTGGATGCGCTGGGCAAACCGGCCGGCCCGTTTGGCGCCGCCGGCATCCGTGGCCACCACGACGGCCCTGTCCATGTCCAGCCGCTCGCGGAAATGCTTCACAAAATAGGGAATGGCCGTGAGGTGGTCTACCGGAACACTGAAAAATCCGTGCACCGCGTCGGAGTGCAGATCCATGGTCAGCACCCGGTTGGCGCCGGCCGTCCGGAGCAGATCGGCCATGAGTCGGCCGGCGATGGAGATCCGCGGGGCGTCTTTCTTGTCGGAGCGGGCATAGGAATAATAGGGAATCACCGCGGTGATGCGCCGGGCCGAGGCACTTTTAAGAGCGTCCAGGATAATGAACAGCTCTAACAGCGTGTCGCCCACCGGAGCGATGAAGGGCTGGACCACGAACACATCCTTTTCCCGAACGTTCTCCTGGATCTGCACAAACAGGTTGTCATTGGAAAAACGCGACACCTTCATGCGGCTGAGTTCGATGCCCAGATGACTGCAGATCGCCGACGCCAGCTTGGGATTGGCGCTGCCGGAGAAAATCTTAAGGTTAATGGCCATGAATCGAGTTCTCCTTTGCTGAATGGATCGCAGGATGACCCAGATCAGCTGCCCCTGTCAACGCGTTTTGCCAACATTCGTTTTAACCGGCCCGATGCCAACCAGATACACCAGGGCGCCGTTTTCCGTCAGGCCGAGAAGATCCGCGGCCTCCCGGTCGTAAATGGCGCCGATGCCGCAGGCACCCCACCCCAGGGCCGTGGCCGCAAGGTAGGCCTGCTGGCCTAAGCGTCCGGCTTCGATCATGGCATAGCGATAGCCGCGGGCGCCCCAAAGCTCGTCCAGAAATGCCGGGTCGGTCAAAAACAGCAGGTGCAGGCCGGCATGCTTGAGCCACATCTGATCCAGGCAGGCCGCCGCCATGTCTTGGATGAGCAACCCCGTGAGCTGTTGCTCCAATTGGCGCTTTTTCGGATCCAGCAGGTAGAAACCGGGCGGCACGGGCATGTTCTCGCTTGCCAGGATACCGGCGGCCAGCGCCGACCGGCAGGCTGCCGGCATGCCGGATCGGGCCCCCATGCTCTGGACCATGGTTTCCGCAAAGGTCATGAAGTTCTCACGGGACACGTCGGCGGAAATAAAGTTGCGGCGGGAGCGGCGCCGTCCCAATACCTGCGTGTAGTCTGCCGCAACCGGAGAATCCGACGGCGCCAGATCGATTCTTGCCAACGGCTGACCATGGGTCACCAGCATTGGCGAGGAAGAATCAACCGACCCGCCTCCGCTTCCGGCCCGATGGAGGTTCAGAATCTCCGAATAGGATGCCTCCCGGCCGGACACCCGGGATGCCCGTCGAATGTCGACGCCCGACGGCTCCAGTTCGATGGAAGCGGCGGGCTGCAGACCTTTGTCGGCGTCGGTGTGCAGATGAATGCAGGCCAGGCACACCTCACGCTCGGGGTCCAGGCCCAGCAGGTTCGCTGTCTGCTCGTCGTCGAAATCGAGATGGATGGAAAAGCGTTGGTTCAACGCACCAAGGGCCAGGCGCAGGTTCTCCAGCAGATGGCCGGCATCCAGCAGGACATAGCGGTACGCCCGGCTGCGGTATTTCCAGGCGCTGCGAAAAAAAATACCGGTGATGTAGAAGCTGGCCGCAACCGGCCGATCCACTTTGGGTATCGCCGGCAACGGCTGCCTGCGAAGTTCGGTCAGGGAAAAACCAAGGGGATCGTAGTGGTACAGCCCCGCATGCAGACCGTCACTTTCGTAGGCCGCCAGGTAGAGTTCGGACGGATACAGGGCCCCGGCCGAGGCCACGCTGCGATAGTAGAAGGGCTGGCCGGAATGCACCGCGCGAGCGGTCACCCCATGGCTTAACTGCAGGATCGCGGCGATCTGGTTAAAATTCGGGGCAACGTCGGGGGTGCGACATTCGGGCTCTGGACGGCAGGCCCGGGTGAAATAATCGACCCGCGGCAGTTCAAGGTTCCGGGGCAGGGGAATGCGGGGCAGCCCGGAGTAGTCTTTGACCAGGGCCGGCTGGTTGGCCCAGTCCAGGGCATGGGGCGGAATCCGGTGGCGCCGGTAGCTGGTTGCCCGGTGGTAGCCGGCGGCCGTTGAAGCCGAATCGTTCATGGCGACGCCTTCAGCAGGTCCGCTAGTGCACCGTCCACATCCGGAAACCGGAAGGTGAAACCTTCTTCGATCAACCGTTGGGGAACGACCCGCTGGCTGACAAGCAGCATGTTAGCCATCTCCCCCATCATCAGCCGCAGGGCGATGGAAGGTGCCGGCACCAGAGCCGGGCGCCCCAGCACCCTTCCCAGGGACCGGGCAAACGTCTTTTGCCGGACCGCTCCCGGCGCGCAGAAATTATAAACGCCTTGGGAGTTACCGTTTTCGATCAGGAACCGGACGGCGCCCAACAGATCGGTCAGATGGATCCAGGAGAACCACTGGCGCCCGTTGCCCAAAGGCCCACCGGCAAAGGATCGGAATGCCGGCACCATCCGGGACAGCGCACCGCCGCCGGCGCCCAGCACCACACCGAAACGCATGATGGCAACCCGGACGCCTTTCTGCTCCGCCGCCAGGGCCGCCTTTTCCCAGTCCACGGACAGGCGGGCCAGAAAATCGTCTCCCGCCCTTGCCTGTTCATCGAGAAGTTCGTCTCCCCGGCTGCCGTAATACCCGACCGCCGAGGTGCTGAGAAGAACTCTGTTTTCGCCGGTCATGGCACTGACAATATGGCCAGTAGTTTTCAGGCGGCTTTCAACAATCTGGCTCTTGTAGGCCCGGGTCCAGCGCTTGAAAATGGTCCGGCCGGCCAGGTTGACCACCCCATCGGCATCGGCGACCGCCTCCTGCCATTTTCCGGGGCGGGTGGTATCCGCACGGATCCACTCAAATCCGGCATCCGATTCCAGCCCGGACTCCCGGGACGTTCCCAGACCGGTCACCGTATGGCCCTGTTCCAGCAAAAAGCGGGACAAGGCCGTTCCCACGAACCCCGATGCTCCGGTGACGACAATCTTCATGGCGGCCTCCTCGGTTCATCACAAACGCTTCGAAGATGGTTCAAATTGTACCCTACCCGGCCAGAAAGCGATAGAGGTATCGTTCGACCTCCTGTTTCGGCAGGGCGCCGGCGGCCGTATCCACCACCTTCCCGTCCCGGAAAAACAGCAGCGTCGGCAGGCTCATCACATTGTAACGGCTGGCGGTGACCGGGTTCTGGTCCACATTGAGCTTGGCGACTTTCAGCCGTCCCGTGTAGCTTCTCGCCAGATCGTCCAGGACCGGGGCCATGGCGCCGCACGGCGCGCACCAGGAGGCCCAGCAGTCCAGCAAAACGGGCAAGGGGCTGGCCAGCACCTCGTCGGCAAAGGTGCGGTCGGTAACCACGACCGGCCGGCTGGGCGTCGCGATGGCTGGAAACGGAGTCTTGCAGCGGCCGCAACGGGGGCCGTCGTTAAGCCGTGCGACGGGAATACGGTTGCGGGCACCGCAGTTGCGGCATTTGATCATTACGCGTTCATCGGTCATTGTCTCTCCTTTTTCGGGACCGCAATGGGATCGGGCCGGCACTCAGCCACCTGATCCCTTCCCGTCATCTGCAAACACCACCCCTTCGCCTGGATAAATCATCCGATCGTCTGAAGGGGTGCGACGAACGACGGCCGGCCATTTTCCCGGATGGGGTTCGGATCCTTCCAAAGCGGTTTTCGTCGGATGGCGATCATGCATCTGAGGATGGCGTCGTACATCCACATCGGGGCAAGGCGCACTGAATTCGATGGGAATCCCGTTGGGATCAAAGGCATAAATGGAATGAATAAAGCCGTGGTCGATCACCTCGGACACCCAAAAATCGGCGGCTTCCAGCCGGTCCTTAATCTCCCACAGGTCCTCGTCATCGGCAACGCCAATGGAAACATGATCGAAGACGACGGGGCCCTTTACCGGTACCCCGTGGTCTTTTTCGGTAACGGCCTTGACCTCCGGCCATTCGAAAAACGCAATCATGTCATGTTCGGAAATCTCCAGAAAATAGTGCCGATAGCCTTTGCTGCCCAGTCCGGCCACCAGACGCATTTCAAGAAGGTCCCGCCAGAACCGGATGGTGGCGTCCATGTCTCCGGTAACCATGGCAAGGTGATTGATTCCGGTGTAGCAAGGCATTTTCTTTACCTCCCGGCATACATGCGCGAACTAGTAGCATGAACGAAGTAGTGCCCTTCCAGAAATAGGGAAATTTGGTCGAGATCGAGGCGCACGAAAAATTTTACCGCAGACATATGGTTGATATTTAGAGGATAAAATTTTTCGCGCAACAAAGATATCGGGCGAATTGGCCATTTCTGGACGGGCACGGGTCTTCAGCCGCCGGCCCGGCCATCATCGCAGGGGCCGTCATCGGCCAGCGACCGTGAATGTTCCGCAGTGAAGCTGGCCGTGCAGGCCTGCAAGACCTCTTCATTGGACAGGCAGGCCAGGGCCGTTTCGTAATCCGGCTCCTGGGAGATGTCGGGCACCAGCTGCGAGTAGGCCACTTTGCCCTGCCCGTCGATCACAAGAACGGCTCGGGCCATCAGACCGGCCAGCGGCCCATCGGCAATGCGCAGGCCGTATGTCTCGCCGAAATCGGAACTGCGGAACGTCGATGCGGTGATCACGTGGTCCAGTCCCTCGGCCCCGCAAAACCGGCCATGGGCAAAAGGCAGATCGGCCGACACGCAGATAACGACGGCATTGTCGAAATTAGCGATCTCGGCGTTGAATTTTCTCACGGACATGGCGCAAACCTGTGTATCGATGCTCGGAAACACATTGAGTATAACGGTTTTCCCCGCGTAGTCCGTTAACGCAACATCGGACAGATCTTTGCCGACCAGGCGGAAATCCGGTGCCACGGCTCCGGGTTGGGGAATTTCGCCGGCCAATGTAACGGGAGTTCCTTTAAAAGCGGTTTCAGCCATGGGATCCTCCTTGATAGGGGTAGCAGAATTTTCGTGTAAAGGCGTGTCGACGGAACCACGACCCGCAGTCAATAGTAGTACCGTCACGCTAAACATCAAATATTGCATATCAATAACCATGCCATCTTGGACCGGACGGCTACGATTCTGTGATATCGATATTGCTTTCTTGATTAAAATGATTACAAGATAGACAATCAGCAAATTATAAAAGGAGGCCCCCCCATGACGAAAAAACGCTACCGAATCCAGTCCGCCTGCCCCCAATGCGGGTGCAGCTTCGCCCAGGTCCTGTCCAAAGAGGAACTCTTGGAAAGATATGGAGATACGCCCAATATCGAATTGGAATGCGGCGAATGCATGCTCAAATTTCAAGCCGATCGCAAGAGTTCCTGCCCCGAGTGGGACGATGAGTGCCGCCTGAACGAGAAAAACGGTTGAGCCGCCAAAAGCGCCTTGACTTTTTGGGTTGACAGCAGGGCGGCGAAGTGGGCATGTATCAATAGATAGCAACCTCTTTTTGATCAACCCCGCCAGCAGAAAAAGAAAGGCAAATCCAATCATGAGCTACGCTTTCAATGCGGACGATGTATTTGAAATGGCCGAACAGATCGAAAAAAACGGTGCCCTTTTTTACCGGCAGGCGGCCAACGATGTTGCCGACCCGGACGCCAAACGGTTTCTTCTGGATCTGGCGGCCATGGAAGACGATCACGAGAAAACCTTCGCGGCCATGAGAAAAAAACTTTCTGAAACGGAAAAAACCGCGACGGTTTTCGACCCCGAAGGCGAAGCCGCACAATACCTCAAAGCACTGGCGGATACCCGTGTTTTCTTTGAAAAAGAGATTGACACGACGTCCATGCAGGCAATTCTCAAGGCAGCCATCCTGGCTGAAAAGGACTCGATCGTTTTCTATCTGGGAATGAAGGACCTGGTGCCCGGTGAACTGGGCCAGTCCCACTTGGACAACATCATCAAGGAAGAAATGTCGCACATCAATCTTCTCAGTCGGCGTCTGGTCGCCACCAAGTCGTGATGAACTCGTAATAAGCCGCATTTCTGACAGATTCGTCTTTCGAATCCATGGCAGTGGCAAGCAGTCGCCGGGATGGAGGTGGTCCATGAAAATCCGTTCTCCATGGTGGCTGGTCGTTTTGTGCTTTCTGACAATACCCGCCGTCGCCTCGGCTGGAAAAGCACCAGCCGTTGGCGACCAACTGGAAAATTTGCGCCTGCCCACGCCCGAGTCGACGGACACGCGCACCTACCTTGGTCTGCCCCCGGGTGAGTCCTTTCCGGTAACCGCCATCACCGGGAAAATACTGGTCATCGAAATTTTCAGCATGTACTGCCCCCATTGCCAGCGCGAAGCACCGGCGGTTAATCGCCTTTATCAGGCCATTCAGGACTCCGGCACCCTGCGGGACCGGGTCAGGATGATCGGCATCGGCGTCGGCAACTCTACATTTGAAATCAACCATTTTCGCAAACACTATTCGATCCCGTTCCCCCTGTTTCCCGATGAAGATTTTAGCGTCCACAAAGCTATCGGCGAAGTACGCACCCCGTTTTTCATTATTATCGCACTGGGTCCTGACGGCAAGGGCCGAATCCTGTGGACAAAATCCGGCAGCATGGGAGAATTGGAAACCTTCATGGCCCGTCTGAACGACCTGGCTAGGGACGGTGAACCATGAATGGAAACAGACGTGGTCTTGTCTTGCCCATCGCCGTGGCCCTGATAGCGGTCTTAGCCATGTATGGCTCCTGTCTGGGCAGGAGTACAGCCATGGAGGGTATGCTGTACGACCCCGGGCCACTGAAACCGGTGGACAGCGAACTGACCGTCAAGGTCGGTGACCCGGCGCCCCCTTTTACCCTGCCGTCCCTTAAGGGAGAACCCATCACCCTTAGGCAATACCTGGGACGTCGCAACGTGATTCTCTCTTTCGTTCCGGCGGCCTGGACGCCGGTCTGCTCCGACCAATGGCCCGGTTACAACATTGCCAGAGACCTGTTCGAACAATACGATGCCATCATACTGGGAATTACGGTGGACAACCTGCCG
This sequence comes from uncultured Desulfosarcina sp., assembly GCF_963668215.1. Lineage (NCBI taxonomy): Bacteria > Pseudomonadati > Thermodesulfobacteriota > Desulfobacteria > Desulfobacterales > Desulfosarcinaceae > Desulfosarcina > uncultured Desulfosarcina sp. Next base: position 2,700,826 of record NZ_OY764190.1, on the reverse strand, counting down.
ACCCTTTTTGCCTGGACCCGCCAGATGGGAGATCTATGGTTCCCCGTGCTGTCCGATTTCTGGCCCCATGGAGAAACGGCCCGGCACTACGGCGTGCTTCGTTCAGACGGAACCGCGGAGCGGGCCCTGTTCATCGTTGACAAAACAGGGATCATCCGGTTCATCCTGGTTTCCGACATCAACCGACGCCCTGATCTGGGAGCCATCGTAAACGCATTGAAAGCGATCCATTCCGCCGGCAGTGAATAGGTCATCTCTGGGAACACTGTTTTACCGTTGATGTCTTGCGAGACACCTTTGTATCACAAAAAATGTGAGACCCTTTCTGACACACAGTTCCCGGGTTTTTCAGCGGAACGGGCGAAAATGCAGCTCTTGGGGTCCGCCAGCAAAAACCGCTCGACCAGGAAAAGAGCGTGCACGTCATGGACAGGCAAAATCAAATTAACATTATTTACAGATAGTTGCGATCCTTTAGCGCCGGTCACGGGGTTTTGGCACACATCTTGATTTACTCATTCACAGTACAACCGGTTCGTAGCCCAACGGCCGGTATCTGATCTCTTCGGGGAAAGCCAATTCGTGAAACCGTGTGACCACAATCTCGAGCAGGCCCTTGCGCTGGCCCAACGCATGATTCAACTCGCAGATAAAGGCGACGATGAGCGCGAAGATACCGGTTGCGGCATCTTGTACGGCATGCTTCGCGACTCCGGCTACAAAATCAAGCAGATTGCCGAAGCGGAAAGGCTCAAGCATATCGCCAAAGGTTGGTGGCAAAACCGCTGCTGAGAAAAATCAGCGTCATTGTATGGTAAAACGCAAAACCAATTCAAACTGTTCAAAGGAGGAAATCAAGTGGCAAGTATCAAAGGAACCCAGACGGAAAAGAACATTTTGACGGCATTCAGCGGAGAATCCCAGGCGCGGAACCGCTACACCTACTTTTCCAAACAGGCCAGGAAAGAAGGCTTCGTTCAGATCTCGGACATTTTCGAAGAGACCGCCAACCAGGAGAAAGAGCATGCCAAACGCCTGTTCAAGCTGCTGGAGGGGGGCGAAGTGGAAATCACCGGCGCCTTTCCGGCCGGGGTGATCGGCACCACCACGGAGAATCTGGCCGAGGCGGCCGGCGGCGAGAACTACGAATGGACCACCATGTATCCGGGCTTCGCCAAAGTGGCCCGGGAAGAAGGATTCGATCACATCGCGTACATCTTCGAGGCCATCGCCGTAGCCGAGAAGCAGCACGAGAAGCGCTACCTGGACCTGAAGGCCAACATTGAGGCCGGTCGGGTGTTCAAGCGCGACGAAAGCGTGACCTGGCGCTGCCGCAACTGCGGGTACCTGCACGTAGGCACCGAGGCTCCCGAGGTGTGCCCGGCCTGCGCCCACCCCCAGGCCCATTTCGAACTTCTGGGAGAAAACTGGTAGCCAAGGGTGGATCGGCTGCGGGCTTAAATTGGAAGAAGTAAAGACGTTCTTTCTTTATTGCAAGAAGACCAAAAAGGAGAAAAAAATGGCGGAAAGATTTGAAATCTATAAATGCGATGTTTGCGGAAATATCGTTGAGGTCCTGGCTGGCGGCGCCGGTGAACTGGTCTGCTGCGGGCAGCCCATGAAAAAGTTGACCGAAAACACGGTCGACGCAGCCAAGGAGAAACACGTACCGGTTATCGAAAAAATCGATGGCGGATACAAGGTCAAGGTCGGCAGCGTTCCCCATCCCATGGAAGAAAAGCATTTCATTCAATGGATCGAACTCATTGCCGATGGCAAATCCTATCTTCAGTTTCTTGAACCGGGGCAGACCCCCGAGGCGGTTTTCATGATTGATGCGGCATCGGTTTCCGCCCGGGAGTACTGCAACCTGCATGGTTTGTGGAAAGCCTAAAAGAACGCTTTATGCACGTCAGGATAGGCGGTTGGCCTCCTGCCGACCGCCTTCCATCACCATCAGTCTTGGCGGCCGGCCCGGACTGCATGTGACCCGTGCCCGCCAACGCCCCCCTCGCTGGCGGCCACCGGCCACATGACCAACAACCACCAAGGAGGTGACCCATGGCGAACTGGAAATGCGGCAATTGCGGCTATGAACTGGTGGCCGATCAGCCACCGGAAAAATGCCCGTCCTGCAAGGAAAAATGCGAATTTCTGGACAACACCTGTTACACCCCCGATTGTCAATATGAAGGCAAAGACCCCCGCATAAAATAGGAGAAAAGGAAAAGAAAATGGCCAAAGCACTCATCGTGTATGCAACCCGCACCGGTGAAACCGAAAAAATCGCCAATCTCATCGCCGAAGGGATTCGGTTCTCCGGTCATGAAGCGGAAATCAAGAAGGTTACCGACGTGAAAAAGGAGGACGATCTGAAAGGGTTCGATGCCGTGGTATTGGGCTCTCCGACATATCACGGCGAGATGGTTCAAGGCATGAAAACGCTGCTTTTCATGGCCGAGAAATCCGAGTTGGACGGCAAAATCGGCGGTGCATTCGGCGCATTCGGCTGGAGTGGCGAAGCCCCGGACCGGATCTTCGACACCATGAAAAACATCTACCAGATGAACATGGTCAGTGCTCCGCTGCGACTCAAAGCGGCCGGTCTGGGCGGCGGTATGAAAATGGCTCAGGACTACGGCCGGGAAATCGCTGGAAAATTCGCTTGATCGGCGCTTGTTTCAAAGTTCAGAATCCCAACTTTTCCAATACCAATAAATTGAATACAGAAGGAGGCTATCATGTCAACTCCCCAACACTGCCCTGGTTATGAGAATTTCAAAAACCTGAAATCCTTTATCTGCAAATGCCCCGAATGCGGTGAAAGCAAAGAGATTTTCTCCGACGAATTCGACAAGGCCCACCGCTGTGCAAAATGTGGCAAGGAGATCGATTTCAACACCTGCACCTACGAAGCCGGCGCCTGAACCGGCAGCGGATAAGGCCGTAATTCCCTGATCGGCGGGCTTTAGCGCATCAACACATCCGGAGGACAGCTCGCTTGGCCACAGGGCGGGCTGCCCGCACCTGCTCAAGGAGGATTTTGTATGGACGTTGTCATGTTATCCAGGCTCCAATTTGCCGCCGCCACCATGTTTCACTTCCTGTTCGTCCCCCTCACCCTGGGACTGTCGGTGATGGTGGCATACATGGAGACCCGTTATGTGCAGACCAATGACGAAACCTATTTGCGCATGACGAAGTTCTGGGGCAAGTTATTTCTGATCAACTTTGCCCTGGGCGTGGTCACCGGCATCACCCTGGAATTTCAGTTCGGCACCAACTGGTCCCGTTATTCGGCCTATGTGGGTGACATTTTCGGGTCGCTGCTGGCCATCGAGGCCTCCCTGGCATTTTTCCTGGAATCGACCTTTATCGGCATCTGGATCTTCGGCTGGAAAAAGCTGTCCAAGAAGGCTCACGCCACGGTGATGTGGCTGGTGGCCGCAGCCGGCAACGTCTCGGCGGTCTGGATTCTTCTGGCCAACGGGTGGATGCAGCATCCCGTGGGCTACACCATCCGCGACGGCCGTGCGGAGTTGACCGACTTTCTGGCCGTGGTAACCAATAAATTCGGTTTGCTCGAGATCGTCCATACCATTCCCTCGGCCTTTATTCTCAGCGCTTTTTTCATCATGGGCATCAGTGCCTGGCACCTTTTGAAAAAGCAGCACATCGAATTTTTCACCCGCTCTTTCAACATCGGCCTCGTGGTGGGGTTGATCGCATCCATCGTGGTCGTCATCACCGGCGACCTGCATGCCGTGCATGTGACCGAAACCCAGCCGTCCAAACTGGCCGCCATGGAATCCCATTGGGAAACCCAGGCCCAGGCTCCCATTGTCCTGTTTGCCATCCCCGACGAAGCCAATGAACGCAACACCATAGAGATCGGCAGCATTCCCGGTGTATTGAGTTTTCTCGGGCATCACGATTTCAATGCAACGGTAACCGGCCTGAAAGACATCCCCAGGGACGAACGTCCGCCGGTGCTGTTGACCTTCGTCTCCTTTAGAACCATGGTTGCTTTGGGAACCCTTTTCCCGTTGCTCACCATCATTGGTTTCGTTCTCAGAAAACGACTGGTTGAAGCCCGCTGGTATCTTTGGATCATGCTGTTTGCCATCCCTTTGCCCTACATCGCCAATGAAATGGGATGGATTCTGGCCGAAGTCGGCCGCCAGCCGTGGATCGTCTATGGTCTGCTCAAAACCGCCGATGCAGCGTCACCGGTTGCAAGTTCTCAAGTCATGACCACCTTGGCAGGATTCATTCTGGTTTACGGCCTGCTCGGCATTGCGGGATTCTACCTGATTGCCAATTTTGCCAGGAAAGGCCCTCAACCGGCAGCCGATGATGCCTGATATCGTTTTATTCGATGACAACCATTGACATAACACGGGAGTTATAAATGCTATTACAATCCGTATGGTTTTTTCTCTGGGGCCTGCTCTGGGCCGTCTTTTTCATGACCGACGGTTTCGACCTGGGAATCGGCACCTTGTATCCGTTCCTGGGCAAATCGGAACGCGACAAGCACATGATGATCCACGCCATGGGACCGCTGTGGGACGGAAACGAGGTCTGGCTGGTCACCGCCGGAGGCGTCACCTTTGCCGCTTTTCCGCTGGTTTACGCGGTGATGTTCTCATCCCTCTACTCGGCGCTGATGTTGATCCTCTTCGCGTTGATCCTGCGCGGCGTCTCCTTCGAATTTCGCAATAAAGTGGACAGCCCCGCCTGGAAAAAAGTATGGGACACCTGCATTTTCGTGGGCAGCTTTCTGCCGGCCTTGCTGTTCGGCGTGGCCTTTGCCAACATCTTCCAGGGAATCCCCTTCGATGGGGAAGGCGTCTACCAGGGAACCTTGCTGACCCTGCTCAATCCTTACGGTTTGCTGGGCGGCGTTTTGTTTCTCTGTCTTTTTCTGGTCCACGGCGCTCTCTGGCTGGCCATCCGCGCCGACGGCGACCTGGCTGAAAGGGCCGGCAGCCTGGCCGGAAAATTGTGGCCCGTGCTCACCGGCGTGGCCGTCGTCTTTCTGGTGGCAACCTACATCTTCACGCCGCTGTACAACAACTACCTGGCCACCCCGGCCCTGTTCCTGGTGCCGCTCATTGCCGTTGCCGCCCTTGTGGGCATCAGATACTTCCTCATGAAAAAAGCCTTTTTCATGGCCTGGGCCGCTTCCGCCGCCACCATCGTTGCCTGCACTTTTTTCGGCGTCATCGGGCTGTTCCCCAACCTGTTTCCCTCCAGCCTGGATGCAGAATACAGCCTGACGGCGTATAATGCTTCGTCCAGCCCCCTGACCCTGAAGATCATGCTCATCGTGGTGCTGCTCTTCATTCCGGTCGTGCTGGCCTACCAGGTCTGGGCGTATAAACTGTTCAGCGTCAAGGTGACCGACGGCGATTTGGCCCACGAGGAAATGTATTGACGTTGTCCGGCGGCCTTTTACCAGGGCCGCCGGACATCCTAAGATGGCGCGTCCACGTGCCGATGTCATAAAAGGGAGCATTCCATGAAACGCAGTATCCTCATTGCACCCATTGCCTGTGCCCTGATGGCTGTCCTGGCCCTGCCGGCGGCAACGCTCGCCGCCCAACAGGGGGCTGCGACCATTACGATCTTCGGCGGCAGCCGGGGCGAGGTCCCCTTTCCCCACGCCCAGCATCAGACGCGGCTCAAGGACTGCAACATCTGCCACGGCGTCTTTCCCCAGGAAGCCGATGCCATACGAAAAATGAAAGAGAACGGGGCGCTGAAGTCCAAACAGGTGATGAACCTGCAATGCATCAAATGCCACAAGGCGGACAAACAGGCCGGCAAGCCCCATGGCCCCGTAACCTGCAATACCTGCCACTTAAGGTAACCATGTTCGTACTGGGACTTCAGGGCAGCCCCCGCAAGGGAGGCAACACCGACACCTTTCTCTCGGCTTTCCTGGACAGGGCCGCCCAGGCAGGGGCGGCGGTAAAAACCATCCAGGCGGCAAAAGCCGGAATCGTACCGTGTAAGGGCTGCGGCTACTGTGAAAAAAAGGGCGCCTGCGTCATTACCGACGACCCCATGGCCATGGAAATTTACGGCCTGATCCGGCGGGCGGACCTGGTGGTCGCCGCCAGTCCGGTCTATTTCTATGGCATCTCGGCCCAGCTTAAAGTTCTCATCGATCGCTGCCAGACGCTCTGGTCCCGAAAATATGTCCTCAAAGTTAAAGATCCACTGGCATCGGAACGCAAGGGGCTGCTTTTCAGTGTGGCCGCCTCGCGGGGCCGCCAGCTGTTCGACGGCATCCACCTGACGGCCAAATATTTCTTCGATGCCATCGACGCCCGTATGGATCACACAATCACTTACCGGGGCATCGAAGCCAAGGGCGCCATCCGCAAGCGGGAAAACTGGACGGCGGACGTCGAAACGGCCATCGAAAAAACGGTCCTCCCGCTGGTCGCACGCAACAGAGTTCTTTTCCTTTCGGCCCACGGGACCTGCCGCGCTCCCATGGCTGCCGCCATGGCCCAACACCGATTTGCCGACCGCATTCGCACCGATTATGCAGGGATGGAGAAGACCGATGCCCTGGATGAAACGATGGTACGATGCGTTCAGGAAACGGGATTGGATCTGGGATATCGCCGGCCGCAATCCCCGGAAGAGGCTTTTTTCGGTTCTACGCCGGATCTCGTGGTGGTGATCGGCGATGGCTTCGATAAAACGCCGTACCCCGATGTCGAGCACCTGCACTGGCCCCTGCCGGCGCCGCCGTCGACCGACGACCAAAGTATCAAAGCGCTTCATTTTCAGATTCGCGCAAACCTCGAGCAACTGACAAAACGAATTCGATGACTTTAAACCAAGGAGAAAAGAATGGCTGAGCCCCATGAGATGTATCAGTGCCAGACGGTCAACTGCGGGTACATTTACAATCCGGACAAAGGCGACCGCAAAGGCAAGATCCCCAAGGAGACGTCTTTCGAGGATTTGCCCGACGATTGGAAATGCCCCATCTGCGGTGCCGGGAAAAAGATGTTCAAACCCTTGGGGTAGACGGTTTCACAAACCAAAAAGGCAATTTCGGTTAGACAGCCCCGCCCCTTCATGGTAGGGTTGGGTATTCCTTTTATTAACGCATATCATCACGGAGGTAACAATGGACAAGTATGTTTGTACGCTCTGCGGCTACGTTTACGATCCCGAAGCGGGCGATCCCGATAATGGCGTTGCACCCGGCACCAAATGGGAAGATGTACCCGACGATTGGGAATGCCCGGTCTGCGGCGCGAGCAAAGACGATTTCGAAAAACAAGAGTAACGTTCACAAACCAAGCGAAACAATCGAAATTCCGGATGCCCTTTTTTCGCTGTGTGGAAAAAGGGCATTTCGATTGCGGACAATTGTACCAACCGTCATAGGAAGAAAGACATGAAACCGACAAAACTTGCAGAAGGAATCTACGACATCGGAGTCATCGACTGGAACATTAGAGACTTCCACGGTTACTCCACCTATCAGGGCTCCAGCTACAACGCCTTTTTGGTCATCGATGAAAAGGTTGCCCTGATCGACACGGTCAAGGCGCCCTTTGCCGAGGAGCTGCTCAGTAATATCTCCCAGGTTATCGATCCCGGCAAAATCGACTACGTGATCAGCAACCACACGGAAATGGATCATTCCGGCGCCCTGCCGCGAATCATGCAGGCCGTTGGCGAAAACAAACCGCTGTACTGTTCCAAGATGGGCGCCAAAAATCTGGCCAGCCATTTTCCCAACGCCTGGAACTACCACCCGGTCCAGGACGGCGAGGAACTCTCGCTCGGCAAACGGACGTTCAAATTTATCGAGACCCGCATGATCCACTGGCCCGACAGCATGTTCACCTACCTGAAGGAAGACCACATTCTCTTCTCCAGCGACGGATTCGGACAGCACTACGCAAGTTGTGACAAATTCGACGATCAGGCCGGCGACGAAGTCATGGCCCAGGCCAAAAAATATTTCGCCAACATTTTGCTGCTCTATGCTCCGCGAATTCTCAAACTCCTCGAAAAGGTCACGGCCTCGGGCATCCAGATAGACATGATTTGCCCGGACCACGGCATTATATGGCGCAAGAACCCGGGTAAAATCATCGAAATGTACCTGAAATGGAGTCGCCAGGAAACGGAGAAAAAAGCCATCGTGGTTTACGACACCATGTGGAAAAGCACCGAGACCATGGCCAAGGCCATTGCCGAGGGTATTTCCGCCACCGGCGTTGCCGTCAAACCCATCCATATCCGCAGTTCCCATCGTAGCGAAATCATGACCGACGCGCTCGATGCAGCCGCCATCGTGGTGGGATCGCCCACCTTGAACAACCAGATGTTTCCCACGGTAGCCGATGTACTGACCTACATGAAGGGGTTCAAGCCGGCAGACCGCATCGGCGGTGCCTTCGGCTCCTACGGCTGGAGCGGTGAAGCGGTGAAACTGGTAGCCGCGGAACTGGAAGCCATGAAATTCAGCATGATCGAGGGCGGCCCCCGGCTTCAGTACGTCCCCGAGAAGGACGGCATCGAGGCTTGTGTAGCTTACGGCAAAAAAATCGGCGAAGCCGTGATCGGGAAGGGGTAGGCCCGATGAAGGCGCCCGTTGTCGATATCGGCAACTGCACGCTCTGTATGGGCTGCGTGGAAGTCTGCCCCGAGGTGTTTCAGCAAAACGACGCCGGCTTCATCGAGGTCATCGAATTGGACGCTTATCCCGAAACGGAAGTCGACGAAGCGATTAAATACTGCCCGGAAGATTGCATCGGTTGGGAAGAGAGGGACACATGAAAAAAATAGCGCTTTTCGTTTTCAACGGCGACCCGGTCTGTTTCATTCATGTTCTGCTCAATGGCCTGGATATGAAGGCCAAGGGCATGGAAGGCCGCATCATCGTGGAAGGGGCGGCCACGGCACTGCTGCCCAAACTGGCCGAAACGTCCAACCCCCTTCACAAGCTATGGGAGAAAGCCAAAGCCGAGAAGATCGTGGATGGTGTCTGTAAGGGATGTGCCCATAAAATGGGAACGGTGGACGAGGCCGTTAAACAAAACCTGACCCTGCTTGAGGATATGTCCGGCCATCCGTCCATGTCCGGCTACATCGAACAGGGGTACGAAGTTATCTCTTTTTAATTCACTGGCCATGGGACACCGGAACCTTAAAACCCGCATGGAGCAACTGCTCCAGGCTGAGGATTTCGAGGCGGCCCTGGCGTCCATCCGGCAGATCCCCGGTCGGCAGGCCGTCAATCCGCTCTTCTCCTTTTTTTATTCGGGAGAGGAGCGGCTGCGCTGGCGGGCCGTGGCGGCCATGGGCGTTGTGGTGAGCCATCTGGCCGACACCTCCATGGAGTCGGCGCGGGTGGTGATGCGTCGGCTCATGTGGAACCTGAACGACGAGTCCGGCGGGATCGGCTGGGGATCGCCGGAGGCCATGGGAGAAATCACCGCCTGCCATGAAGGATTGGCCAACGAATTTTCCAACGTTCTGATCTCTTATATCGATCCCCAGGGCAATTTCCTCGAACACGAATTGCTCCAGCGCGGGTCCTTGTGGGGGGTGGGCCGCCTGGCCCATGCCCGGCCGCTGCTGGCCAAACCGGCGTGCTCCTTTTTACCGGCCTTCTATGAAGCCCCCGACCCTTACCTGCGGGGAACGGCCATCTGGGCCTCCGGGCCTATTCTGGAAACGCGCATCCGTTCGATGATCGAACGTCGCCTCGCCGACAATGCACCGCTGGGCATCTTCCGGCAAATGCGGATGATGCCGACCACGGTGGCCAAACTGGCCAAAGAGGCCCTGACATTTCACTCCCGACAATGTGAAACCGATCCGTAACCCCGAGCCCAACCGTGGCTCTTAATGAATGATCGCAGAATCGTCTCATCGAGATAAACACCGAGGAGGAGGGAATGGCTAAAATCCCGGTTTCATCGCTGTTGGCCGGCATTGTCTTGTTGGCCGCCGTGTTCCAGGCCGGCTGCACCGCCGACAATGCCTATCGGTACGATGCCATCAAAACCGAATATGCCGATCTGGCCTGCAATCTGGGTCCATCCCAGGCAAGCGATGCATCGGGGACCTGCGCCGTCAACAGCAGCTTGACCCTTGAGGACGTTCTGGGCATTGCCAGGGCAAACAACCCCGATCTTCTCATGGCCCTGGCCCGCATCGAACGCGCCCGCGCCCTGCTGAAAAAATCGACGGCCCCCTTCTATCCTCAGATCAAGGTCTACACGGAGTACATGCAGGGCGACGCCCCTTCGGCCTATCTGTTCAAAGCCATCGACCAGCGCAAACTGCCGCCGGATGCCAACTTCAACGATCCGGGATGGTTCGAAAACTATGAAAGCGGCGTTTCTGCCGGCATCAACCTGTACAGCGGGGGCAAGGACCGCCTTGGCCGGAAAATGGCCGAAACCGGGGTGACGATTTCTCAGATGGATCGGGACAGCATAGAGAATCAGGTGATGGCCGCGGCCATCGGCGCATATTACGATATTCTCGCTGCAGCCAACTTCACCCGGGTAGCCGAAGAATCGGTGGAAACGACCCGCTCCCAGCTGCGCATCATGCAGGTCCGGTTTCAATCGGGCGGCGCCCTGAAGACCGATCTTCTCTCTCTTGAAGTGCGCATGGCCGAAACCGAGGAAATTCTCGTTCAGAGCCGAAACCGGGAGCGCTTGGCCAAAGCGGCATTGGCGGAAATTCTGGGGGTCGAACCCGACGTACCTTTCGGTATTGCCGACGCGAAGGAGTACGCCATCGATATCCCCGGGGATACCTTCGCCGCTTTGGATTACGCCCTGGTTCACCGGCCCGAGTTGGACAGTGTGCGCCAGAAGCTGCGCCAGTCGAAAATGGCCGTGGATGCGGCCCGGGCCGGCTACCTGCCCCAACTGGATTTTATGACCCGCTATTACGTCGATGATCCCGAGATGCGCTACAGCAGCGATCGGGATAACTGGACCGCGGGCCTTTACCTGAACTGGAGCATTTTCGACGGATTCGCCACCCAAAGCGACCGGGCCGAAGCGCTCTCACGCCTGCAGGAAGCCATGGCCGCCGACCGCAAAACCCTCCTGGCCGTCAAATTCGACGTCAAGAAGGCTTATATCAATCTCGAAGAAACCCGGCAGCGCCTGAACGTGGCCGCGTCCAATGTCGAAACGGCCAAAGAGACGTACGCACTGGTCAAGCGTCAATATGAAGGGGGCTCGGCCGACATCACCCGCTACCTGGAAGCGGAGCTGGCTTACAGCCGGGCGCGGATGCGCAAAACCACCGCCTATTTCGACCGTGAAAAAGCCCGGGCCCAGATCGCCCGGGCCATCGGTCAATGGACCGGCAGCCGCAGCCAGGAAAATGCGCAGAAGCCTTCGGGCGACAGTTAGGCGTCAAATGCGCTCTTTGTTCAATGGTGGAACAGCAACATCAACGCCCAAACAGAAAAGGATCCAACCGTTGAAACCGTCAATCAATCCACGAGTTCGTGAACGTTTTTTGATCCAGAGAACCGAATTGGCGAGATTCGGATTCGCGGGCATGTGCGCTTTCATCCTGCTGATCCTGACCATCGGCTGCTCGGAGAAAATCGAGCCGGGCAATACAACGCAGCCGGCCGGCCCTGCCGTTAACGTATCGATAATCCAGGTACAAAAAAAGGTTCAGCCCGTTTTCTACGACGCCGTGGGAACGGTGAAAGCCCGGCTGTCGGCCACGGTTTCCAGCAAACTGATGGGCGTGATCCAGTCCTTCAATGTCAAGGAAGGCGACGCGGTGAAGCAGGGCGACCTTTTGGTGGTACTGGACGAGCGTCAGGTCGCCGCCCAGCTCGACCAGGCGCGGGCGGCCCTTTCGGAAGCGCAGAAAGCCGAAGCCGGCGCCTTGTCGGCGCAGACGGCGGCCGAAGCGGGTGCCCAGCGGGCACGGTTGTCTTACGAACGCAACCGGACCATGCTGGAGGGGCACGCCATCACCCAGGAAGCGTTCGAAACCGTCGAGGCCCAATATAAACAGGCCCAGGCTGCCCTCAAACAGGCCCAGGCCATGGTGGAAGCTGCCCGCTATCGGATCAAACAGGCCCAGGCCGCAGTGGATGCCGCGGCCGTGGCCCGCAAGGATGCCCGCGTTCTGGCCCCTTTTGACGGCAGGGTAACCGCCAAACTGGCCGATTCGGGTGCGTTGGCCGCACCGGGCACCCCTTTGTTGACGCTGGAACGTGAAGGAGGCTTCCGGGTGGACTTGGTGGTTCCCGAAACCTACATTCAGTCGGTCCGCACGGGCCAGGCGGTGGAAGTCCGGATTCCCGCGGCCGGCAGTGCATCGATCGCCGGAACGGTGGACGTGATCGTTCCATCGGCCGATCAGGGCAGCCGGAGCTTCATCGTCCAGGTGGGGGTCTCCGGCGTCGAGGCCCTGCGATCAGGCATGTTCGCACGGGTATCCCTGACCATCGGGCAGCAGCAGTCCATCCGCATTCCAGAGGCTGCCGTGGTTCGGGAAGGGCAGTTGACCGGTGTCTTCATCATAGACGAAAAGAACACCGCCCGATTCCGGCTGATTCGAACCGGTCGGACCTACGGGGACCAGGTCGAAGTCATCTCGGGAATCAAGGACGGCACCCGACTGGTAGCCGCTCCCACGCCACAATTGACCAATGGATCCGCCGTGGAGCCTGAAAAATGAGCAATGCATATGGTCCTGCCGGAAAAATCGCCGGATATTTCATCAATTCCAAGCTGACCCCTCTGATCATTGTGGCCTCGGTCCTGCTCGGCATGGCCGCCGTGGTAGCCCTGCCCAGGGAGGAGGAGCCTCAGATCGTCGTACCCATGATCGACATCTTCGTGCAGATGCCCGGGTCCGATGCCGCCGAGGTGGAACAGCGGGTAACCCGGCCCATGGAGAAGCTGTTATGGGAGATCCCCGGTGTGGAATACATCTACACCACCAGCATGCCGGGCATGGCCATGGCCATCGTACGCTTCTATGTCGGCCAGAACGAGGAAGAGGCCATTGTGCGGCTGCAGTCCAAGCTTATGGCCAACATGGACCGCATTCCCTGCTGCATCTCCCCCCCTCTGGTAAAACCCAGATACATCGATGACGTTCCCATCCTGGCATTGACGCTCTGGAGCGATGAAGTCGAGCCCTATCTGCTGCGCCGGGTGGCCGCGGAAGTCGAGGATCAGGTCAAGCGCGAGCCCAATGTCTCCATCACATCGCTCATCGGTGGAGAAAGCCGGCGCGTGGAGGTCCAACTAGATCCGGTCCGCATGGCCGGATACGGCCTCGACCCGGTAGCCGTTTCCCGCTTGGTGTTCGCCGCCAATCAGGCGGCCGACGCCGGCACCTATCCTTCCCCCGAAGGCCAGATCGTCGTTCATATCGGCGGATTTTTACAGACACCCGAAGATGTCAGAAACGTGGTGGTGGCGGCCCACAAGGGTCGCCCGGTCTATCTGGGAGATGTAGCCACCATATCCGACGGCCCGCCGCTGCCGGGCAACTATGTCTTTTTCGGCACCGGACCTGCGGCTGGAGAAAAAGGCATCTCCTCAACCGAGGCAGCCAAGGCCCCCTACCCGGCAGTCACCCTGACGCTGGCCAAACGCAAGGGAACCAACGCCATCAGCGTCGCGGAAAAGGTATTGGAACGCGTAGAGGCCCTCAAGGGCAAGGTCATTCCGGACAACATCCACGTCACGGTCACCCGCCACTACGGAGAAACCGCCAAGGAGAAGAGCGACGAACTGCTGCTGCATATGATGATCGCCATCGTCTCGGTCACCATCCTTATCTGGTTCACACTGGGCCATCGCGAGTCCGGTGTGGTGGCGTTTGCCATACCGGTAACGCTGGCACTGACCATGGCCATTTTTTATCTCTATGGCTATACGCTCAACCGCATCACCCTGTTCGCCCTGATTTTTTCCATCGGCATCCTGGTCGATGACGCCATCGTGGTGGTGGAGAACATCGTCCGCCACCTTCGCCTGCCTGAGAACAAGGATCGCCCGCGTACGAAGGTCGCCGTGGAAGCCGTGGACGAGGTCGGCAACCCCACGATACTGGCCACCCTGACGGTCATTGCCGCCATTTTGCCCATGGCCTTCGTCGGCGGGCTGATGGGTCCCTACATGCGTCCCATACCGGTGGGGGCGTCGGCGGCCATGGTGTTCTCGCTTATCGTGGCTTTCATCGTCACTCCCTGGGCCGCCTACCGCCTGCTGAAACGCAATGGCCACGGCGGCGGCCATGGCGACCATGCCTCCGAGGATTGGGCCACGCGCCTGTATCGCAACGTCATGGACCATCTGCTGCACAATCCGCGCTGGCGCTGGTCTTTTCTCATCGGAGTTGCCGTATTGCTGCTGGGCGCCTGTGCCATGGTCGGCGTGGGATTGGTTAAGGTCAAGATGCTGCCGTTCGACAACAAAAGCGAATTCCAGGTGATTCTGGACATGCCCGACCATGCCACCCTTGAAGATACGGCGGCGGCCGCCTTCGAAATGGGGGACTATCTGGCCACGGTCAACGAAGTCGTGGATTACCAGATCCATGTGGGCACTGCCGGACCCTTCAATTTCAACGGTCTGGTGCGCCATTACTACCTGCGGCGTTCGCCCAACCTGGCCGACATCCAGGTGAATCTGGCCGGCAAGCATCATCGCAAACAGCAGAGCCACGACATCGCCAAACGCGTGCGTCCACCGTTGCAGGCCATTGCCGAGCGTTACGGCGCCCGGCTGAAAGTGGCTGAAGTGCCTCCCGGACCGCCGGTCCTCTCGACCCTGGTGGCCGAGGTGTACGGTCCCGACTACGAACGCCAGCGCGAACTGGCCAAACAAATCCGCAACATCTTCGAGCAAACCGAAGGGGTGGTCGATGTGGACTGGTACATGGAGGAAGACCAGCCCCGCTACCAGATCACGGTGGACCAGGAAAAGGCGGCCCTTCACGGCATCAGCGTGGCCCACATCACCCAGACCCTGCAGACCGCCCTTTCCGGCTCCCAGGCCGGGCTGCTGCACCAATCGCAGGAAAAGGAAGATGTGGCCATTGTGCTGCAACCGCCCTTGGCCCAGCGGGCCAGCCTGGACCAGCTCAAGGCCATTAACGTGAGCGCGGCCGACGGGCGGTTGGTGGCCTTGTCCGACCTGGTCACTGTCCGGGAAACGCCGGTGGACCGCAGCATCTACCATAAAAACCTCATGCCCGTGGTCTATGTGATCGCCGATGTCGCCGGCGCCAAGGAGAGCCCGGTTTACGCCATCCTGGAAATGCGCAAGAAGATCGATGCCCTCACGCTGCCGGAAGGATACCGCATCGCCCAGCACACGGCGGCGCTGCCCGAAAGCGATCAGCGTTTTGCCATGAAATGGGACGGCGAGTGGCACATTACCTACGAGGTGTTCAGGGATCTGGGAATCGCCTTTGCCGTGGTGCTGATACTGATTTTCGTACTGGTGGTGGGATGGTTCCAGTCCTTTTCCACACCGCTGGTCATCATGGCCGCCATCCCCTTTTCACTGATCGGCATTCTGCCGGCCCATTGGGCCATGGGGGCGTTTTTCACGGCCACTTCCATGATCGGCTTTATTGCCGGCGCCGGCATCGTGGTGAGAAATTCTATCATCCTGGTGGACTTCATCGAACTGCGCCTGTCGGAAGGGGCGCCGCTGGACCAGGCCGTCATCGATGCCGGGGCGGTGCGCTTCCGCCCCATGATGCTTACGGCCGCCGCCGTTGTGGTGGGCGCTTCGGTAATTCTCTTCGATCCCATTTTTCAGGGCCTGGCCATCTCCCTGATGGCCGGAGAAGTGGCATCGCTCCTCTTTTCACGCATGACGGTGCCCATCCTCTATTTTCTGGACAAACGCTGGGAGTTCACCCATGGACATGGGCCGACCGCTAAGGGTAAAGGAGCGGAACTGGCGGAAAAACAATAGGCGTATTGGCACACCTCAGGCGACGGAATTGTGAACGGGATGGGAAGGCACGGGGCCGATTGCAGGGGTGTCTACATTGACCGGTTATTCTCGCTGTCGCTATGGGACTCCAGCTTGGCCACCTGAACGGCGCCGCCATTTTCAATGGCCAACGCCAGGGGGTCCTCTTCGTCGGAATCCCGGGTTTTCGAATCTACGAGCTGCAACTTCTCCTTTTTTGGTGGATCGGTTCGAAGCAGCCTGAACTCCCCCGACCACTTGATCGACAGTTCCTGCGGCGCGTCCGGAACCTGAAGCCGGTAGGGTTTGTCGATAGCAACCATATCGGATTCGTTGCCGTCCCGATCAATGGCCGTCACGCCGAACATTATGGGACCCTGCGATAAAAGGGCGTCGTCGGGCAGAACGATTTCGGTGGCGTTGCCAATCTTTATATATCTGGAGTCGTAGCCGATCTCGGTCCCCCTGGACCAGTACAGTTTGTAGCCGACGACATTCTCGGAAGCCGAAGCCTCCCAGCACAATTTATATTTTCGAATCTTGGCCATCGGATCGCCCTTTTTCTATGGTTCCTACCCAGCCTTAAAACCCCACAACCGTATCCAGATTCCTGGCCATATCCACATAAAGCGCATTTTCGAGGTCGGCGTCGGTTAGAATGGCCCCATCGAGGTCGGCGTTTTTGAAATTCACCCGTTTGAGGATAGCGCCACTCAAATCGGCGGATTTCAATATCGCATTGGAGAAATTGGAATCCACGAGGTTGAGGTTGGACAAATCAGAGCCGGTCAGATCGCAGCCTGAGAAATTGCTCCCATATAAAACGACCTTATTGAAATTCAGCTTTGACAATCGTGCACCGGACAGATTGGCGTTGTTCATATTTACGTTGGTCAACGTCGCTGCATCCAGGTTCACGCCGCGGACATCGCAATTGACGAAGGTGACGTTTTTGATGGATGCACCGGAAAGGTTGGCATTGTTCAGGTTGGTAGCCTGCAGTTTGGTCCCCAGCATGTTGGCGCCGGACAGATCCGCATTGGCCAGTTTGGCCTGGATCAATACGGTCTGCTCCAGATTGGCGCCTTTGAGCACGGCGTTCGTCATTTCGGCATAGGACAGATCCGTCCGGGAAAAATTGCAATTGGACAAATTGGCGTTGTTGAATCCGAACGCTCTCAAATACATCATTGAAAAATCGACGCCCTGAAGATCGACATGGCTGAAAGCAACCCCTGTGAAATCGACATTTTTAAACTGGCAATGGGACAAATCGGCATGCTCGATAATCGCATTCCTCAAATTCGCATCTTTTAATTTGGCTTTGGACAAATTGGTATGGACCATGAAAGCATCCACGAAGGAGACGCCGGTAAACGTTTTCCCGGAAAGATCCAACCCGCTCAGGTTTTTCCTGTCGAAATTCTTGGTTGTTTTCAGGATTCGATCCACCTCTTTAATGTCCAGGGCCTCGTTGCCGATCCTCGGGTTAAGCTCGAAATTCTTTCTATAATACGCAGCCCAGGTGAACTTATCGACGATCACGATCAGGGAGTGGGAGGCGTCGCGGCCTTTACCGCCCTTGATTGTGGCTTTGATCGTGTGCATGCCCGGCGACAATTCGGTGGAGGTGAATTCCCGGGCGGTTCCGATTTCACCGTCCAGATTGGATGTCCATACGACCGGATAGCCGTTCAGGCCATGATCGCCGACATCGGCGGCAAAACGGATCGGCTCGCCTTGCAGGTAGGTGTCTTCATTGAGCGGGCTCAAAATAAATACGCTCAACGGTTTGGCAAGGTTATCCGACTGGGTCGTTTCCGTATCCTCGCTTTGCATGCACCCGAACAAAAAGAGCAAAGGCACCAAAAATCCGGCAATCATCAGCCATTTTCTCCGATTTTTCCCGAAAACCATGACTTTTCCTTTTGTATTGGTGAATTGACAGCAATGGATCGATGGCCTCGCAAGCCGTGGCCGAATGGTGGCACCCGTTTGAATCGGCGCCGAAGTGCAGCTGCAACGGCAGGTGCCGGAAGCCGATTTTATCGTACCCGCTAACAGGGTCGATATCAAATACAAAAATCGGATGCGGAATCTCGTCCGAACCGCAAGGATAATGTCGATGGGCGTCCAATATCCATTTTCACGTAGCTGATGCCATCTTTGTGCCAGATCCGGTGTCAGCCCCGAAAGGGTTGCCCGTATAGGGTTTGTTAATGTTTATCCCAGCCGATCCGGCAGATCCGCCGATCCGACGGCACCTTGCCGGGACGGTTTTTGTCCACCGGATTGACAAAGATTGTTCGAACCGGCTGGCATAGTTGCGCTCCCCGTCGGATTCGGATAGATTTATCAAGTACCGGGGAACCGGTCGTTATTCGCAAACCTGCACCGAAAGGAAAATAATCCATGGCCCCATCGGACAAAGTGAAACGGGCGGCAGAAGTGATCTTCCGGCAGGGAATGGTTCAATTCCCGGTTACCGAAACTGCGGTTGCCATCATCCAGCGCGTTGTGGGCGATGTGGAGGAAGAACTGGACCTGATTTACGCCTTTCGTGAAAAACCGTCTCAAACCCTGAATCAACTGGTCGAATCCAGCAAAATGCCGGAGGAGAGAATCACCTTTCTGGCAAAAAGCCTGGCTCGCAAAGGCTTGGTGTTCAACCAGCCCAGTTCCAGCGGCGTCATGGTGTATCGGCTCCTGCCGCTGATGATGGTCGGCCTGATGGAGTACCGGTTCATGGGGCCGCTGACCGGCAGCGATGAGAAAAAAGAGCTTGCCGTTCTGTTCGAAACGCTGCTGTCGGAACTCAGGGATCAGACCCAGCAGCATTACGACGCCCTGGCCCCTTTGTTCAAGACGGCCCCTGCGGTCGACCGCACTGTACCGGCCGGCAACACCGCCGATGGCAAAGCCATTCGCATCGTTCCGGTCGAAAAATCCCTGGGGGCCGCCGAGGAGACGATTCTTCCCAGCCAGACCGTCGCGGCGATCATCGACAAATTCGACGATATTGCCGTAGGACATTGTTTCTGCCGCCAGCGGAGGAGTCTTCTGGGAGAACCGTGTAAAACGGATGCACCCGTCTGGAACTGCTTTTCTTTCGGAAAATCCGCACGGCACACCAGCGCCCAGGGCTTTGCCAAAAAGGTTACCCGCGAAGAAGCCCTGCGGATCATGAGAGAGGCGGAAAAAGCCGGCCTGATCCACAAGGCCTTTCACCCGGGGTCCCGTGAATCCAGCCCGGAAACCAGCATCTGCAACTGCTGCAAAGATTGCTGCGACACCCTGCGACTCTGGCGGGACGGCACCCTGCCAATGATCAACTCCACCTACTATCTTTCCGTGATCGATACGGAAGCCTGCTCGGGCTGCGGCACCTGTGTCGAGTGGTGCCCCACCGATGCCATCCTTCTCGATGACGACGGGGTGGCCCGTCGGGAAGAAAATGCCTGCCTAGGCTGCGGGGTCTGCGCCCGCTTCTGTCCGGAAGAGGCCATCTCCCTCAAAGAGGGCCTGCGCAAGGTCTTTATCATGCCTCCGCGGCTGCGAAACGGTTAGGCAGCGGTGGGAGGCGCGTCGATCCGATCCGTCCGAAATGAAAAGCTGCCGGCGGACCGATCCTGCAAATAGTGATGCAGGGTCTTCTCAATGACCGTAAAGGCGATTGCGTCCCAGGGGATCTCGGCTTCGGTCACGAGCTTCACTTCCGAACTCTCCCGGGTGGGGTGAAAATCCGGCGCCTGCAAGCGGCAGCGGTACATCAGATAAATCTGGTGAATGTAAACGATATCCACCATAAGGTAGGGGACCAGATCAACGACCCGGGAGCCGGTTTCCTCGAAGGTTTCCCGCCGGGCGCCGGCAGCCACTGTCTCGCCGTTCTCTAGAAAACCGGCCGGCAGGGTCCAGTACCCCCTGCGCGGCTCGATAGCCCGCCGACACATGAGGATGCGCTCCTCCCACACTGGGATGCATCCCACCACGAGTTTGGGGTTCTGGTAGTGAACGGTGCCGCAGGCCGGGCAGACATACCGAGGGCGCTCATCATCGGGGGGAACGGTCAGGGCAACCGGCCCGCCGCATTGGGAACAGTAGTTCATGGGTCATATCTCCAAAAGGCTCACCGAGATGGCGCCGCCAAAGCAGACATCCACATCGCTGCCCGGCGCGCGGGGACGGTCGTGGATGACGCCCTGATAGCGATATCTTCCGCGATCTTCGACATATCGATATTTGTGAGGATGTTTGTCCAGTGGACAGAACTGGTGGTGCAGGCTGTCCTCTGCCCGAATGGGGCTGGGAAGGTTGACGTTTAAAAAATGGCCGGGCGCCAGGGGTGTAGTAAGCAGAGCAGGCAGGCGCCGGATCAACTGGGCCCGGGCGGCCGGCCAATCGACGCGGCACCCCGCGGCAATGTACTGGGAAACGGCAACGGCACGAACTCCGAGGATGGCGGCTTCCCGGGCGGCTGCCACGGTACCCGACTGAAAAACGTCGCTGCCCAGATTGGCCCCCGGATTGATGCCTGCCATGACCCAGTCAATGTCCGAAACAAGCTCTTTGATGGCCAGGCGGCTGCAATCCGCCGGCGTGCCGTGAACGACATAGGTGTTTTGCGACGGCCGCTCGACGAGGATCGGTTCGCGCACAGTCACCCGGTGCCCCCCGTAGGACTGTGGCGTTGCCGGGGCGACGACAGT
Organism: uncultured Desulfosarcina sp.; assembly: GCF_963668215.1. Classification (NCBI taxonomy): domain Bacteria; kingdom Pseudomonadati; phylum Thermodesulfobacteriota; class Desulfobacteria; order Desulfobacterales; family Desulfosarcinaceae; genus Desulfosarcina; species uncultured Desulfosarcina sp. The sequence continues at coordinate 2,680,128 of NZ_OY764190.1, read as the reverse complement.
TACATCCCCAAAACGGGCTGCCGTTTCGACCAGCGCCGCCAGGCCGGGATGATCATAACCGTCATCATTGGTCACGACAATCTTCAAAGGAAACTCCGCTCCCAATCGTTTTGGTTGCCAGCAAAGTCCGGATCATACCAGTCCGCCTCCAGAATGCAACCCCGGGTTAGGGCCCATTCCACGCTCGGCTATGGTTCAAGGGCTCTGGGAGGGGAGGTGGCTGAGATTTTTTGCCACCGGCGAAGAAGGGGCTCGGCGGTCAGCTCGCCCATGCCGTTTCGGACAAAAAAGGTATCAATGTCGGAACCGTTTCCCTGCTGCCAGAGCGATTTCAACCATTCGGCCATGTCAGGTTGCAGACAACCGTTTTCTCCAAAGCGGTCGACACAATATTCATTCAGCACCGCCTCGCCTATCCATCCCAACAGGTAGTCCGCACAGTACAATTCGGGTACCAAATCGAACAGGTGGCTCTCCGGCTGGTGGTAAAAGCCGGTATGGTAGGCCATGGCTTCGGCGTATGGGCGTCCGTCTTCAATATTCCCGCCGGCAAACATCTCGTATTCGCACCTGAACTTGGCTGCATATCGGCGAAAAACCGAAAGATCTTTCAACTGCCGGTAGTAGCCGATGGTTTCGACGGTGGTTTCGGGCAGTCCCATGACCGAAGACAATACCGGTGCGGACAGGGCCATGCGCTGGAGGAAAAACGCGTACATCTCGGAGAGGTTGAAAGCCGTGGCCAGTTCTCGGCTGACGACATCCAGCGACGGATCGGTGGTTACGGCTGACAACCCGTGTCCCAGTTCGTGCCAGAGGGTTTCCACATCGATCCATCCTCCTTCGGGCCGCATGAGAATATGCACCTCGTCGGGAACGGTTACCATAACCGTGATGGCCTGCGCGCTCTTGCCTGCCGCAGGCTGGATGTCCAGATGGAGGCCGGGATATTCGGCGAGATCCATGTTCCATCGCTGAAAAAAGATCAGCGTCTCTTCCGGAGATGTTATTGGAAGAAGCCGGTCCCATTGGCTCAGGCTCAACAGATAAATGGCATCGAAGCGGCTGAGGTTTTCCAGGGGCAAACCGAAGCGGTCACGGCTCCAGGCTTCCATGGCCTCTTTGTAGAAATCGTGCGTCTGATCGAGAAGTTGTCCGGCCAGGCAATAGAGGCGGTGATAATCGATGCCTTTTTTGGCGCTGCAATAGTCGATGTAGTTGTCAAACCCCAACGTTTCGGTCAGGCTTTCCAGCAGCACCTGCCAGTAGTTGACGGCAAAGGGTTTGAGGAGCTTGCACAGCGGTCTGGTTTCCTGCTGGAGCTTCTGGCGTTGGGCCAGGGTGCTGGTCTTCTGGCACCAGGGGATCACTTCGCTGAAATAAATCTTCTCACCGTCCACGTGGGCTGCGGCGCCTCGGCTCCAGGCCTGCATTTCCGTTTCGTGCGGCATCAGTTTGCGCTGCAGGTAGTGGTCGATGAGTCCGTGGCGAATCCGGATGCTGGCGTCGGCATCCCGGATTTCCGACGTTCGAAGGATGGTCTCGGGAGTAAGGATCTGTTCGAATCCAGTGTAAATGTACTCGGGATTCGTTGCGGGTCGATCCCCACGCCAGAGGGACAGAGCTCGTCTGGCCCAACGAACGTTGAGTTCACGGACGGCTGCTATCAGGCGATTTGCCTCGTTATGGAATCTTCCCTGGACCATCGGATCTTCACCAAACCTCTTGTTGCCTGTCCGACCATATGCTAAACGAAAATAGTGACAGCACCGTAAAAAGCCCGATATCTGCGTTACGCGCAGTCCCTCGTCACTGCGACGTACCTATTTGTACGCTTGATTCCTCGGGATTCGCAAGCCTTGATCTCGAGCTTTTTACGACACTGTCCGGAAATCGTCTTTTTATGAAGTTGTCAATACCCCCTAAAACCGCAACAGGATTGTCAGGAGAAGATGATGAGCCAACCAACGCCTAACCGGGAGGATGCCCTGGCCCTGCTCCAACGATACAACCAGAGCGAAAGCCTGATCAAACATGCCTTTGCCGTGGAAGGGGTAATGCGCTACATGGCCCGCAAACACGGCGAAGACGAAGATGTATGGGGTGTGGTGGGTCTGATTCATGATTTGGACTATGAACAGTTTCCCGACCAGCATTGCAAAAAAACCGAAGAAATTTTGCGTGAAAACAACTGGCCGGAAGATTTGATCCGGGCGGTCATCAGCCACGGCTATGGCATCTGCACCGATGTCAAACCGGAAACCACCATGGAGAAAGTGCTTTTCGCCATCGATGAACTCACCGGCCTGGTGACCACATCCGCCCTGGTGCGACCCAGCAAGAGCGTCATGGATATGAAAGCCAAATCGGTGAAGAAAAAATGGAAGGACAAACGCTTTGCCGCCAAGGTGGACCGCTCCATCATTCAGCGGGGGGCCGACATGCTGGGCGTGGAGTTGGGCGAACTGATCACCGACACCATCATGGGCATGCGCGAAGTGGCCGATGAAATCGGTCTGAAAGGAACCCCCTGATATGGAATGCAACAAAGAGAAAAACCTGAACCACTGCAACTGCTCCTACGAACCCTGTTCCCGCAAAGGCATCTGCTGCGAGTGTATCAGCTACCATGTTAAAATGCGTCAGTTGCCGGCCTGCGTCTTTCCTGACGATGCCGAGCGCACCTATGACCGCAGTTATGAGCATTTCGCCAGGCTGGTAAAAGAAGGTCGGGTATAGCCATGATAGTCACGCCGATCCGTTGCCGACATTCGGCCCGCCATGCTTCCACCCTTCAAAAGTTGTGACTACAATCTTAGTTGTAGCCCTCGCCACATGAGTTGACATACAGTGCATTTCCGATTGTGTGACCATCATCTCTACAATTTTAGTTGTAGAATCTGTATATTGCTCACGGTTGCGGTTCCCACCAGTTTTTTTGTCTGTTTCGCTTCTTAGATTCTTACCATTTGTATTTATTGGATATTTCCATACCTTCCTTGAATTCTGAACTCCAACGGATCTATAAATTATTATTGGCATATAATTTATAATCTCTTAATTAGAGTATTAATTTAAATTAAATTTTTAAATATTATTCATTTTTAACGGACGCAGCGCCTCGGCCACCGCAACGGCAAACCCATTGCGCGACGTTCGTTCGGCAGTTCGGCATCTTGTTTCCCATTTTACTAACCTTATGCACCTATTCGGAGGTTTTTATGACAGATGTGAAGCTCAAGGAGATTTATCCGGTACCCGAAGATTTCAGGCAAAAAGCGTACATCAACAGCTATGAGCAGTACAAAAAAATGTGGCAGGAGTCCATCGATGACCCTGATGGATTCTGGGGAAAGGTCGCCGACGAGCAGGTGACCTGGTTTAAAAAATGGGACAAGGTTGCGGATTTCAACTACGGCGCCACCGCCGATGATCTGTATATCCGGTGGTTCACCAACGCCAAACTCAACGTTTCCTACAACTGCCTCGACCGGCATCTCGACACCCGCGGCGATCAGGTGGCCCTCATCTGGGAGGGCAACGATCCCGGCGAAAGCAGGCAATTCACTTACAAGGATCTGCATGCAGAGGTCTGTAAATTCGCCAATGTACTGAAAAAAAACGGCATACAAAAGGGCGACGTGGTCACCTTCTATCTGCCGATGATCCCCGAACTGGCCATCGGCATCCTCGCCTGTACGCGTATCGGAGCCATCCACGCCGTGGTCTTCGGCGGCTTCTCCGCCGAGGCGCTGGCCAGCCGTATTCAGGACAGCGGAAGCGTTCTGGTGGTCTCCTGCGACGGCACCTTCCGGGGGGCCAAGGCCATCCCCCAGAAGGCCAACGCGGACCGGGCGATTCAGTCCTCCCCCACCATCCACACCCACCTGGTGGTCGAACGCGTCGGCGACAGGGTCCAGGTAGACTGGAACAGTGAAACCGACAAATGGTACCATGAGGAAGTCGCCAAGGTGGATGCCGATTGCCCGCCGGAGGAGATGGACGCCGAAGACCCGCTTTTCATTCTCTACACCTCGGGCTCCACCGGAAAGCCCAAAGGCGTCATGCACACCACCGGCGGCTATCTGACCTACGTCTCCTATACCCACAAACTGATTTTCGACTACCACGACGGAGACATCTACTGGTGCACGGCCGACATCGGCTGGGTGACCGGCCATTCCTACATCGTATACGGCCCGCTGTGCAACGGCGCCACGTCCGTCATGTTCGAAGGGGTGCCCAACTACCCGGACTTCGGACGATTCTGGGCCATCGTCGAAAAATACAAGATCAACATTTTCTACACCGCGCCGACGGCCATCCGGGCGTTGGCCAAAGAAGGCGACTCCTGGGTCAAAAAGCATGACATCTCCTCGATCCGTCTGTTGGGCTCCGTCGGCGAACCGCTGAATCCCGAGGCATGGAATTGGTATTACCAGACCATCGGCCGCGGCGAATGCCCCATCGTCGATACCTGGTGGCAGACGGAAACCGGTGGCATCCTGATCACGCCGCTGCCCGGAGCGATCGATATCAAACCGGCCCAGGCCACGGTGCCCTTCTTCGGTGTCGAACCGGCCATCGTGGACGACAGCGGGAAGGAACTGGAAGGCAAGTGCCAGGGCAATCTGATCATCAAACGCTCCTGGCCGGGCCAGATGCGCGGCGTGTACAAGAACCCGGTGCGGTTCTTCGAGACCTATTTCACGCAGTTCGAAGGCGTCTATACCACCGGCGATGGCTGCCGGCGAGACAAGGACGGCTATTATCAGATCACCGGCCGGGTGGACGACGTAATCAATGTATCCGGCCACCGCATGGGCACCGCCGAGGTCGAATCGGCATTGGTTTCCCATCCCTCTGTCGCCGAATCGGCGGTGGTAGGCTATCCCCATCCGGTCAAGGGGCAGTCCATCTACGCATTTGTCACGCTCAATTCAGGCGTCGAGAAGACCGAGGAGCTTAAAAAGGAGCTTGTGGCCCATGTCCGGAATGAGATCGGCCCGATCGCCACACCGGAAATGCTGCAGTGGCTTGACTTCCTGCCCAAGACGCGCTCCGGGAAAATCATGCGGAGAATTCTTAAGAAAGTCGCCGCCGGCGACTTTAATAAAGGTGCCATGGGCGACACTTCCACACTGGCCGATCCGAACACCGTGGATCTGGCCATCGAGGGCGCCATGGTGCTGCAAAGACCGAATTGATACAGGCGGGCGTTTCCGCGAATGACGGTTGAGCCGTTCGCTTAAAAAAAATTGAAAAATTAAAAGGGCCAGACGAAATCCGTCTGGCCCTTTTAAATCGATTGATATTGAGGCGTCGTCAGGCTCCTTTTCTCAAGACCAGACGGCAAACCTTGCTTTCCGGGGCAAAAAGGAAAAAAAGTGAGAGGATGAACAGGGGCACGGCGAAAAACACCCCCACCACGGGAAGAATCAGAAACCCTATAAATCCGAGGGCCAGAGCCAGCGGCAGAACGATCAACCCCATGGTTCTACTTGACCACTTTTCGTTCACGCAATCTTGTCTGTTCATAGCAATCCCTCCGATATTCTGCACTGATAACAAGTTGTTGTTCATTCATAATTCTTACAGAAAAAGATAGCAACGAACGAGAAGTGTTCAATGGCAGGATTAAGGCCGGCAAATGAGGGGGAAAACCTGCCCATCAGCCAAAACTGCCGTTGGGCAGGCTTATCAAGTCCGGCATGAGGTCTCTGCGGCTTCTAAGGAAGTGGCATCTGCTCGAGAGCAGTTTTTCATGGGAGCGGCTTCCAGCCGCGATGATTGCCGGCCAATCGCGGCGAGACGCCGCTCCCATGAATCCACCGCTTCCTTTCGGGCGTGTGGCCATGGTTGGCCTGAAAAAAGCCGCCAAGCTTGATGACTTCGCAAAAAGTCAAATTTTGTTTATTGATTGGCGCCGGTCTCGGCAAAAATCTTGGATGCCAAATCGATGTCTTCGGGACAGAAGACGAACAGGCATTTGGCATCCGGTCCGGCTACGGACCCATACACGTAGTTGATGTTGACGCCGGCTTCACCGAAGCGGGACGCGAGACGGGCCAGTTCACCGGGCTTGTTGTCCAATTGCACGGCAATGACCGGCAGGATGTCAAAGGTGTAATCGTGCTGGGAGAGCAGATCGATGGCGGCGTTGGTTTTGCCGTCCTCTGCCAGCAGGCGGATCAAAGCGAACTGGGCCGAGTCCTTGCGCATGGAGTTGTAGCTGGCGGCCGATGCGATTCGTTTAAGGGATTTTCCACGGGCCTTGAACAGTTCCAGCACATAGGCCGAAGCGTCCTGGATGGTCAACGCATCGATATTGATGCCGGCCTCACCCATCATGGTGGCCAGCTTTCCCAGCTCACCGGGCTCGTTTTTCAGGAACAGGGAGATTTCCGTTCTGACCATGGCTTCCTCCTTATTTTGTCGTCCGCTTGTCTTTGAGTATATTATTGGAAATCACCACCCGCTGGATCTCCGAAGTACCTTCGTAAATGGTGAACACCCTCGCGTCCCGGTAGAAACGCTCCACCGGGTAGTCCTTGGTAAAACCGTAACCGCCGTGCATCTGCAAGGCCTTGGCGACGACCCGGTTGACCATTTCCGAGGCGTAGAGCTTGGCCATAGACGCCTGGGTGGTAAAACGCTTTTTGCTGTCTTTCATGGCGGCGGCGGAAAGGGTCAACTGGCGGGCCGCTTCGATTTCCGTGGCCATGTCGGCGATGATCCAGCGCAAACCCTGGAACTTGGATATCTTCTGGCCGAATTGATCGCGCTGTTTGGCATAATTGACGGCCGCGTCAAAGGCTGCCTGGGCCACCCCCAGGCTTTGGGCGGCAATGCCGATGCGCCCGCCGTCGAGCCCCTTCATCACGATCTTGAAGCCTTCGCCCTCCTTGCCGAGCATGTCCGTTGCCGGTACGCGGCAGTCTTCGAAATGCAGATCGGTGGTGTCCGAAGCGCGCAGCCCCATTTTGTCCTCGGTATTGCCCACAACGAGGCCGGGATTGTCCCTGGTCACGATAAAGGTGCTGATGCCCTTGTGACGGGCCTCCGGATCGGTCTTGGCCGTGACAATCACCAGCCCGCTGTTCTTGCCGGTGGTAATGAAGCGCTTGGTTCCGTTGATAATGTAGTGATCGCCGTCTTTCACCGCCGTAGTCTGCTGGCTGACCGGATCCGAGCCGGCCTCGGGCTCGGTCAGGGCGAAGGCCCCGATGTACTTGCCCATGGCCAGATCCTTGAGGTAGTGCTGCTTCTGATCTTCGGTGCCGAAATTCAGGATGCTCTCGCAGACGATGGAGTTGTGTACGGACATGACCACCGCCGTGGAAGCACAGGAATAGGCGATTTCGGAAAGGGCCAGGACGTAGCCAACCGTGTCCGAATCCGAGCCTTCGTATTCGAAGGGCACCATCATCCCCAACAGCCCCAGTTCCGCCATCTTCTTGAGGTTTTTGGCGGGAAATTCCTTGGTTTTGTCCCGCTCCGCTGCAGTTTCAGCGACGACCTTGCGGGAGAACTCGCGAACCATCGACTGGATCATCAATTGTTCATCGGTTAACTTGAATGACATGGTCGTATCCTTTACGGGTTGTATATCACCACAATCAGTTCCGCATCCGTTTCGCCGGTATTTCTCAAAAGGTGCTGGATGCCGGAGTTGAAATGCAGGGAATCGCCTGGCCCGAGAGCATTCACATGTTCACCCACCATCACTTCGATATTGCCCTGAAGCACGTAGACAAACTCTTCCCCTTCATGGTTGTAGCTGACGCCTTCGTGGTCTTTTTTGGCGTCGATTTCGACCTTGAAGGCCTTGAGATGCTTGTTCTCAGCTCCCGGTGTCAGGGTGGTGTAGGCGTAGCTGGCCGTTCGCTTGGTATAGGCCTTGATGCGGTCCTGCATGCGGTCTTCTTCTTCCTTGAGCAGATCGCCGGAATCGATTTCCAGCGCCCGGGAGATTTGCAGCAGGGAGCCCACCGGCGGCGTGACCTTGCCGGATTCCACACTCTTGAGGAAATCGACGGAAAAGCCGGTGTCGTTGGCCAGCGACTCGTAGCTCATTTTCTTGTCCGTTCGGGCCTTTTTGATTTTCTTGCCCACGGGGGTAAGACGGGTGGTTTTTTTTCTGGCGGGCATGACAGCTCCTTGTGTAAAGGGGGTTCAAGGATGCAAGGGGTCGAGGGGTCAAGCGAAAGCAACCGATTCCATCTGATATGGCGCACCCGGTTTGTTGCAAAACAGTCTTGAATTCATTTAATTCGCTCGAATCCTTGAACCCTCGACCCCTTGAACCCAACGGCTAATATTCGTAAAATCCCCGACCGGTTTTACGGCCCAACCAGCCGGCTTCCACATATTTTCTCAGCAGCGGACAGGGGCGATATTTGGAATCCTTGAATCCGTTGTACAGCGTTTCCATGATGGCCAGGCAGGTATCCAGACCAATGAGATCCGCCAGGGCCAGCGGCCCCATGGGGTGGTTCATGCCCAGTTTCATCACGGTGTCGATATCCTCGCGCGTGCCGACCCCATGGTAGAGGGCGAACACGGCCTCGTTGATCATGGGCAAAAGGATGCGGTTGGCGATAAAACCGGGGAAGTCATTGGCCAGGGCCGGAGTTTTGCCGAACTTGAGCGACAGGTCCCAGGTGGTCTGAAAAGTTTCGTCGGAGGTGGCCAGACCGCGGATCACCTCTACCAGTTTCATCACCGGCACCGGATTCATGAAGTGCATGCCGATGACCTTTTCCGGTCTGCCGGTCTGGGCGGCGATCCGGCCGATGGGAATCGAAGAGGTGTTGGTGGCCAGGATGACGCCCGGCCGGCAGATCTCGTCCAGATCCTGGAAAACCTTGAACTTGAGCGTCTCGTTTTCCGTGGCCGCTTCGACGACGAAATCGGCATCGGCCATGTCCTTGAGATCGGCGGTGATCTTGATGCGGGCCAGGATGGCATCCTTGTCCTCGGCGCTGATCTTGCCCTTGTCCACATTCTTGGCGAGAATTTTGGTGATATTGGCCAGCCCTTTTTCGGCAAACTCGATCTTGATGTCGCTCATGATGACGTTGAGGCCTGCAGTGGCTGCCACTTGGGCGATGCCGTTGCCCATCTGCCCGGCGCCGATAACGCCAAAGGTATTGATTTCCATTTCCTCACTCCTTGTTTTATTTTATCGTTTGACTACCATAGCCACCGCCTCCCCCCCGCCCAGACACAACGATGCCAGACCGGTCTTCAGATCCCGCCGAATCATCTCGTAAAGCAGGGTCACCAGCACCCGGCAGCCGCTGGCCCCGATGGGATGGCCCAGGGCCACGCTGCCTCCATTGACATTGGTTTTGTCCGCCGACAGATTCAGTTCCTTCATGACGGAAACGGTCGATCCGGAAAAGGCCTCGTTGACCTCGAAGAGATCCACGTCATCGATGCCGAGGCCCTCTTTCTTCAGGCACTTGGGAATCGCCCAGATGGGCGCCACCAGCACGTATTTCATATCGATGCCATAGGAGGCCTGGGCGCCGATGGTCGCCATGATCGTACAGCCCAGCGCCTCGGCCTTTTCCCGGGACATGACCACGACCGCGGCAGCACCGTCGCTGATAATGGAGGCATTGCCGGCGGTGCCGAAGCCGTCCTTTTTGAAGGCCGGTTTCATCTTGGCCAGGGCCTCGTATGAAGTCGGTCGGGGACATTCGTCTCTGCCAAAAATCTTGGGGTCGCCCTTGCGCTGGGGAATGGAAACCGGAACGATCTGCTCGTCGAAGCGACCGCTTTCGATGGCGTCGAGAGCCCGCCGGTAAGACTCGGCGGCGTACCGATCCTGCTCTTCCCGACTGACTTCGTAACGTTCGGAGCACAACTCGTTGGAGATGCCCATGTGGAAGTCGTTGACGATATCCCACAACCCGTCGTGAATCATGGAATCCTGGAGCTGGCCGGGCCCCATGCGATAGCCGAAGCGGGCCTTTTCCAGGTAGTAGGGCGCCAGGCTCATGGTTTCCATGCCGCCGGCCACCGCCACTTCGGCATCCCCCAACTGGATTGCCTGGGCGGCCAGCATGACTGTTTTGAGGGCCGAGCCGCACACTTTGTTGACCGTAATGCACTCCGCCTCCCAAGGCATGCCGGCCTTCACAGCCGCCTGCTTGGCCGGATTCTGGCCGTAACCGCAGGGCAGCACCTGACCCATGAGGACTTCATCGACTTCGGTCTTTTCGATACCGGCCCGCCGAATGGCCTCCTCGATGACGATGGCGCCCAGATCGGTCGCTCCAATGCCGGCCAGCGAACCGTTGAAACTGCCCAACGGCGTGCGCACGGCGCTGACAATTACTGCTTCTTTCATATAAATCTCCTGTTTCTGTTACATATTTCTCCGATACTGCCCACCCACATCATACAACGCCCCGGTAATCTGACCCAAACTGCATGTTTTAACAGTCTCCATCAGTTCGGCGAAAATGTTGTCGCCGGACAGGGCCACTTTCTGCAGCCGCTCCAATGCCTCGGGCGCTTTGTCCGCGTTGCGGGCCTGGAAGTCTTTCAAGCGGGAGAGCTGGGACTCCTTTTCCTCTGTCGTGGCCCGGGCCAGGTCGATACAGGAAATGCCTTCCAGCATATCGTCACCGTCGGCGTGGGGATCGCGGAATGTGTTGACACCCACGATGGGATACTCACCGGAATGTTTGAGTATTTCGTAGTAGATAGACTCTTCCTGGATCTTGCTGCGCTGGTAGCCGGTCTCCATGGCGCCCAACACGCCGCCGCGGGCGGTGATCCGATCATATTCCATGAGCACGGCTTCTTCCACCAGATCGGTGAGATCGTCGACGATGAAGCTGCCCTGGTAGGGATTTTCGTTTTTGGCCAGCCCCCACTCGCGGTTGATGATCAGTTGGATGGCCAGCGCACGTCGCACCGACTCCTCCGTCGGGGTGGTAATGGCCTCGTCGAAAGCGTTGGTGTGCAGGCTCTGGGCGTTGTCGTAAATGGCGCACAGGGCCTGGAGGGTTGTACGAATATCGTTGAACTGGATATCCTGGCTGTGCAGGCTGCGGCCGGAAGTCTGGATATGGTACTTGAGCATCTGGCTGCGCACCGAAGCGCCGTATTTCTCCCGCAGGGCGATGGACCAGATACGGCGGGCCACCCGGCCGATGACCGTATATTCGGGGTCCATGCCATTTGAGAAAAAGAAAGAGAGGTTGGGCGCGAAGCTGTCCAACGGCATGCCGCGGGAGAGGTAGTATTCCAGGTAGGTGAAGCCGTTGGACAGCGTGAAGGCCAGTTGGCTGATGGGATTGGCCCCGGCTTCGGCGATATGGTATCCGGAGATCGAGACCGAGTAGAAGTTGCGAACGTTTTTTTCGATAAAGTACTCCTGGATGTCCCCCATCATCTTCAGGGCGAAGTCGATAGAAAAAATGCAGGTGTTCTGGCCCTGGTCTTCCTTCAGAATGTCGGCCTGCACGGTCCCGCGCACGTTTTCTAAAACTTTGGTCTTGATGTTCTCGTACTCTTCCGCAGAGGGCTGCTTTCCTTTTTCCTCGGTGTATTTGTCCACCTGCTGGTCAATGGCCGTGTTAAGAAACATGGCCAGCATGATGGGCGCCGGCCCGTTGATGGTCATAGAGACCGATGTGCTGGGTGCGCAAAGCTCGAAGCCACCGTACAGCACCTTGACATCGTCCAGGGTGCAGACGCTCACCCCGGAGTTGCCCACCTTGCCGTAGATGTCCGGACGCCGGTCCGGATCGTAGCCGTAAAGAGTCACCGAATCGAAAGCCGTGGAAAGCCGTTTGGCTTCACTGTTGGCCGAAAGCATCTTGAAGCGGCGGTTGGTGCGTGCCGGGTCCCCTTCGCCGGCGAACATGCGTGTGGGGTCTTCGCCCACCCGCTTCATAGGAAATACGCCCGCGGTGTAAGGAAAGTATCCCGGAAGATTCTCTCTTCTCAACCAGGTGTAAATCTCCCCGGGGTCCTCGTAGCGCGGCAGGGAAATCTTGGGAATTTTCTGGCGGGAGAGCGACTCGGTAGTCAAAGGCACCCGAATCTCCTTGCCCCGAACGATGTAGACCAGTTCGTCGCCGGCATAGGCTGCTTTGGTCTCTTGCCAGTCGTTGACCAGCTTCTCGGTTTCGGCGTCCAGATCCTCGCGGGCCTTGGCGATTTCCTTTTTGAGGCGATCCAGCAAAACGGCTGCATCGCCTTGCAGTTCGCCTTTGGTCAACGCATTGGCGCTCTCTTCCAGGTGCCAGACCCGCCGTATGGCGTCGGCCTGTTCTCTGGTCTCACTATGGTACTGCCGAACCGTATCGGCAATCTCGGCCAGGTAGCGGGTGCGCTCCGGCGGAATGATAATGGTCTTGGAGGTGGACTGCTTGGTATCCACGCGGGGCAGGCTCGATTCGAATCCGACCCCTGTTTTCTCTTCGATGGTGTCCAGCAGGGCGTGATACAGGCCGGTAACCCCGTCGTCGTTGAACTTGGAAGCGATGGTTCCGAAAACCGGCATGTCCTCCGTGTTTTTATCGAAGGCATTTCGATTGCGCTGGACCTGTTTGCGAACATCGCGGACGGCATCCTCGCCCCCGCGCTTCTCGAATTTATTGACCACCACCAGATCGGCAAAATCCAGCATGTCGATCTTCTCCAGCTGGGAGGCAGCGCCAAAGTCGCTGGTCATGACATACATGGAGACGTCTACCAGATCGATAATGTGAGAATCCCCCTGTCCGATGCCTGCGGTTTCGGCGATCACCAGATCGTAGCCGGCCGCCTTGACCACATCCAGCACCTCGCCCAAAGCTTCGGGAATTTCCGTATGGGATCTGCGGGTGGCGATGGACCGCATATACACGCGGGGGCTGCCGATGGCGTTCATGCGGATGCGGTCGCCCAGCAGGGCCCCGCCGGTCTTACGCCGGGAAGGATCGGCACTGATGATGGCAATGCGGATATCCTTGAGGTCGTGCAGCATGCGCAGGATCAGTTCGTCGGTCAGAGAGGACTTGCCGGCGCCGCCGGTGCCGGTGATGCCTAGAACGGGCACGATCCGGTCGCCGATTTTTGATTTCAGCTCCTGGCGGAATTTGGCCAGATGGCCGTTTTCCTTGGCCTTGGCCTGCTCCAGGGCCGTGATCATGTTGGCCACCTTCAGCTTGTTGTCCGGGGCCAGGTCCGTCAGGTCCATGGAAGCCTGATCGGCCCGGGAGTAGTCCATCGATTCGATCATGTGATTGATGATACCCTGCAGCCCCATGTGGGCGCCGTCCTCGGGCGAGTAGATCTTGGTCACCCCGTAGGCTTCCAGTTCCTTGATCTCCTCGGGAACGATGACACCCCCACCGCCTCCGAAAACCTTGATGTGGCCGGCGCCGCCCTCCTTGAGCAGATCCACCATGTAGGTGAAAAACTCCATATGCCCGCCCTGGTAGCTGGAGATGGCGATGCCCTGGGCGTCCTCTTCGATGGCGGCATCGACCACCTCTTTGACGGAACGGTTGTGCCCCAGATGGATCACTTCGGCGCCGGAGCTTTGCAGAATGCGTCGGAAGATATTAATCGAGGCATCGTGCCCGTCGAAAAGGGAAGTTGCCGTTACGATTCTCACATTGTTCTTGGGATGGTAAATCTGGATGTCGTCGTTCATGCGTCCTCCTGTGGCTGGTCCTGGATGTTGGCGGCCGCCGAGCGGGTGGCTTTCCCCTGTTCGTCCCGGGTCGGTGACTACCCGGCGAACATCTCGGGAAAGATGCTGTGATGGCGGTCGGTAGGCTCAGGTCGCAGCATCAACGAAACTGATGTTGGGGGTTGTCCCCGGAAGGCTCCGGGAAACGATGGGGAGAGAAAAGATGCCTTCCGGGGAGCTGTCGTTTTTATTTCAATTTGCCGATCAGCGCACTGGCAATGGTATTTTTCTGGATTTCCTTGGTGCCTTCGTAAATCTCGGTGATCTTGGCATCGCGATAGAAGCGTTCCACTTCGTATTCGGTCATGTACCCATAGCCGCCCAGAAGCTGGATGGCCTCGTCGGCGACCTCCACAGCCGTGCGGGCCGCGTACATCTTGGCCATCGAGGTCAGCTTGGGATCGATGCGCCCCTGATCGAAATTCCAGGCAGCCTTGTAGGTAATCAGGCGGGCCAGTTCGATCTTGGTGGCCATGTCGGCCAGCTTGTGCTGGGTTACCTGGAACTGGGCGATTTTCTTGCCGAACTGCTCACGCTGCTTGACGTAGGCCAGGGCCCGGTCGTAAGCGCCCTGGGCCGTCCCCAGTGCCTGGGCGGCAATCTGAATGCGGCTTTCGTCGAAAAAATGCAGCACGTGATAAAAGCCCTTGCCCTCCTCGCCGATGAGATTTTTCAAGGGAACCCGAACGTCCTTGAAGGTCACTTCGGCGGTGGCCATCATGCGGATGCCCATCTTGTCGCCCACATCCATGGTGGAAAGGCCTTCCCGGTCGGCTTCGACCAGAATCAGGCTCTGGCCGCGGTAACCGGGTTTCGCATCGGGATCGGTCTGGCACAATACATTGTAAAAACCGGCCAGCCCGCCGTTGGTGATGAAGGTTTTGCCCCCGTTGACCACCCACTCGTCGCCGTCTTTAACGGCCGTGGTGTTCATGTAGGTAATGTCCGATCCATGGTCCGGTTCGGTGAAGGCACCGGCGGAAAGCATCTCCCCTTCGGCCACGGCCGGCAGGTATTTCTTTTTCTGCTCTTCGGTGCCGTAATGCATGATGATTTCGGAGGCGAAAGAGGACAGGGCGATGGCGCTGCCGATGGTGGAATCTCCCCGGCACAGCTCTTCGACCACCAGGATATCTTCAACCGAACCGAGCCCCTGGCCGGAATATTCTTCGGGATAATGCACGCCGATGAGGCCCAGGTCGCAGGCTTTCTTCCAGATCTTGCGCGGAAACTCGTGCTTTTTTTCCAGCTCGTAGGCCAACTCTTTGTCGAACTCGCCTTTTACGAAATCCCTGACCGCTTTTTGAATGTCCTTCTGGGTTTTGTTCAGTTCAAAATCCATTCGATCCCTCCTGAAATGATTAATAATGGGTTTTATCCATTCCGTATCCTTTTCTACCCCGCACTTTCCCGGCACATGCCCAGGATGCTGCGGGTCTGGAAATCGATATATTCGTCAATGCTGTAATGGTTGGCCAGAAACCAGCGCCGGAACGTCCACATGTGCCCCAGGACCGAAATGTTATGGGCCACCAGGTCCAGTTGCCGGGGGGATATGCGCGGCAGTTCGCCGGATTCGATCAGCTTGGCCAGTACACCGGTAAAAATGCCGGTGATGCGGATTTCATTTTCCAGCACCGCTCGCTGATATTTGTTGGGCAGCGATTGAGTTTCCTGGTAGATCAGCAGAATATGGTCGTTCATGCGGTGGCAGACCATAAAGTATTCCCGAATCACCTCTGCCAGGGGATTCCTGCCGTTTCTGGCCCGCTTCAACGCGTCGGCCACCCCGCGCTCGATCTCGGCATGGATGGCATCGCACACCAGATAGAGCACATCTTCCTTGGTAGCAATGTATTCGTAAAGAGAGCCGATGGAAATGCCGGAGGCTTTGGCAATCTGACGGGTGGTGGTCTTGTGGAATCCCTTTTCGATGAACAGGTTGACCGACGCGTCCACGATCTGCCGTCGGCGCTGGGCTACCAAGGCCTTATTTTTTACCTGGGTCGGAATTACCCGATGATCAGCCATTTGTTGATTTGCATTCAACATTCTGTTTTAAAAGAAGATATATTCTTTTTTGACATGAAATCCGAGCGAACGCTCAGTCATTTTTACCCCACTTTTAGACCAGACCGGTCGGTTTGTCAATGCAAAAAAACCACCCCCTGCTACCTTGGCAGCAGGGGGTGGTTAGCGTAGCCGGTTACGCCGGACGGGAGAGACCGGAACCGGCTGGGTTGCAGTTTATTACTTCAGGTCGGCCTTCGCAGCCTTCACCGTCGCGGCAAGGACAAATCCCATACCCAGCAGGATCATGGTCATCCAAGCAGCAGCCGCAGAAACCGTGCCGGAAAGGCCCGTTGCAGTGACGATGAAACAGCCGCCGCCACCAGAGGAGGAAGCGTCGCTGGTGGTTGAGGATACAGCCGCGCTGTCGGATTCGGTGCTATAGGAGATACCCGAGGGATCCACGATCACGCCGTTGACCACCCCGTCCTCATCGCCTTCGCCGCCGTCCACCAGGACGATGGTGACCGATTTGCGGTTGGCCGCGAACACGGCATTGGAATAGGCCTGCCAGCCGTTTTCCTCGGTGTACTTGTACAGCTGGGCATCGGCGGGCACACGGGTGTTAAAGGAGATCTTCACCGCGGCCGTGGTCACGCCGTCGGCCAGGTACAGGCGGAAACCGATCAGGCCGAAACCCAGCTGCACCGATTGATCGGTGATCGTATCGGAAGCGATGGATTCCACTGACACCAGGGTGATCCCCTCGGAGGTCGGCTCCACACCCACTATGGTCTGCCCTTCCACCGTGGCAAAACTCATGATGTCGCCTTCCAGACTGTCGGCCACGCCGTCTTCGTTGACGTCCACGGCGTCACCCACTTCCTGGCTGTCGGGGATTCCGTCGAGGTTCGCATCGCCGGCGGTCTCTGCGGCGATGGTAATGAAGCTGCCGGTCTCGGACCACTCGGAGACGCCGTTGTCCGTGTCGATGAAGCGGACCCGCCAGTAGTAGGCCGTATCGACGTCCAGCACCATCTTGCCGACTTCGTAGGCGGTCAGCTGAACCTTGCTGGTCTTGTCCATAATCAGGGTGTCAAAATCGCTGTCCGTGCCGATCTGCCACTGGGACTTGAAGTGGTCGTCGTTGTCGGCATCGAAGTAGGCCGCGGTGACCAGCACCGGCGTCAGCGAAACCGTATCGGCTGAAGAAACCTCTTCGATGGTCGGCGCATCGGGGGCGGTGTTGCCCGGCACAGTGGTCGGATCGGAGTCGGCGGTGTACTCGTCGATGTTGGACACGCCGTCGCCGTCGGCATCCAGGTCGGCGTCGTCGGTCAGCGGATTCAGGCCGTAGGTCTCTTCCCAGGTGTCGCTCATGCCGTCGTTGTCGTCGTCGATATCGGCGTTGTCGCCGATGCCGTCGCCGTCATTGTCGGCCCATTCGCTGGCATCCTCGGGGAAAAGGTCCAGCACGTCGGGCACGTTGTCGCCGTCCACGTCGGTGCTGGAGGATTTGAGCACGCTGACCGTAACGGTATCCGTATCGCTCTCGCCTTCATCGTCGGTCACGGTCAGGCTGAAGGTCAGGGTCTCTCCGGTAAGGTCGACGACCGGGGCGGCAAACGAGGCCGAAGCCGTAGCGGCATTGCTCAGCACAACCGAAGTTCCGCCGGTCTGCGCCCACAGGTAGCTCGCGATGCTGCCGTCGGCGTCGCTGGAACCCGAGCCGTCCAGGGTCACCGCCGCTTCTTCGTAAACGCTCTGGCTGGACCCGGCTTCGGCTACCGGTGCCTGGTTGACCGTGGCAGCGGCCGGCGTGTAGCTCACCTCTTCGGAATCGGCGCTTTCCAGATCGCCGTCATAGGCCCGAACCACAAAATAGTAGTTCGTGCCCTCGGTCAGGCCGATCAGGGTGCAGGTGGTCTCGCTGGCCTCATCGCTTTCCCAGATGGGACTGTCGTAATTATAGCTGGCGCCGCTTTCGCGTGCGAAGACCCGGTAGCCTTCCGGCTCCGGATCGTTGGCGTCCCATTGCAGGGTCACGTTGGCTCCCAGCGCCAGCGTCGCGCTGAAAAGTACGGTCGCCATGGAACGGATCAGGATCGTGAAGGAGGATCGTAAGGTTGCTTTCATGTTGCATCTCCCGTTTATTTTCCGTGCGACCATCAGCTTTTTCGGAAGATGCTGTGTTCGCTCGGCAGCCCTGCCGCCTTTCCCTGGTTCCAGGGGGTGAGGCCGTTGGCTTTGCGTCGCACCCTTTCGGGTGGTTTGCCTTTGTCAAGCTATGTCAAAAAGCGTCGCCTTATTATAAAGCAGGACCCGTGCCACATTTTTTCAAGGACCTTCCAAGCACCGCCGCCGATTCATTGCGACAGGTATCCCACTGTTTTCCTATAGGATTTTCAAATTGACCGCTGGGATTTGTTCCATGCAAATGTCCCTGCCCAATGGGCCGGTAGCCTTCCCTGTTCAACGTGTTCAAAAATACACAAATCGCTGCCAACAGACTGTGCAGTAATGTGAACGGAAGGATCGAAACGGCCTATACGGAAGAGGCGTTTGGGGTGGGGTCGGTTGGTTTGAAATAGCAGGCAAGGCCAATCTCCGGTTGACAGCTTGCCCGACCGGTTCGTATAGAGGTTCCACCATGTTAGATTTACAGGTTAAATTCAAAAAACGGGGGATGCTGGCGGCCCTTTTAATCCTGGCCTTTTTATTGGCGTCGCCGTGCCTGGCAACCGCTTCTTCCCATACCGAGCGTGCCGGCTTTCAGCAGTCCATTATCGATTATCGCGCCCGACTCAATCCCAAATACAAGAAAATCGAACGCAAACGAACCGACTACATTATCGTCCACACATCGGAACTGGGGCGGGATCTCACCTTGAGGGTCGTTTCCAAAGGCAAAAACTTTCGCAGTGGAGGGCGCACCCATGGCGGCCACACCCACTATGTCATCGCCCGCGACGGGCGAACCTATCGGATCATGGACAAACACTGGATCGCCGATCATGCCGGGCGCAGCATGTGGAACGGCCAGACCGATCTGAGCCGGGTCTCCATCGGCATCGAACTGGTGGGCTATCACTATGCGCCGTTGACCGACAAACAGTATCGATCAGTAGGCCTTTTGATCGATATTTTGCAGGATGTGTACCATCTGGACGACAAGGCGGTGCTGACCCACAGCCAGATCGCCTATGGAAGGCCCAACCGCTGGCATAAAAGGGACCATCGCGGCAGGAAGCGCTGCGCCAAGAACTTTATCCGTGCCAAAGCCAAGCTTGGACCGACCTGGAACTACGATCCAGACGTGCGCGCCGGACGGCTCGTCGCCGACGCCCAGCTGGCAGACGTATTTTATGGTCACCATACCAGGGTTGCCGCAACCGAGGAAAGCAACGTTATCTCGAAAATCAACACCGCCTGGTTGATCGCCGGAGAGGATTTCGACAGCCGCGAGACGGTTTATCAATTCCCGGATGGGCGTCTTTTCTCCGGGGATCAGGTCGGAAAGAAGGTCGGCTGGGATCGGATACCGGCCAAAACGGTTGTCCTGCTCAACCAGACCGGCAGTATGGAAGGGCTGAAAAACGACGGACCGGTAAAAACCATCGCCGGCGGGATCACGGCGTGGTCTTTGGCCGGCAAATTATACAATCATCGGACAACCATCTATTTTTTACCCACAGGTGGCATCAAGAACGGCACGATGATATCCGACTGGGACGACCTGCCGATCAAGACCCGGCTGATTGTCGGCTACAAGGGACCGTTTGCGGTGGATAAGAAGCGGTCAGCCTATCGCATTGCCGGCGCCGGCTACAAAGACCCCAAAACCATCTACTACCTGCCCTCCAATCGACTGCTCGGCGGCAACAAAATCGAAGACTTCAGCCAGCTCCAGGCCGGGACCCTTATCTTTCTGCCCGTGGCATTGTAATTGGCCGTTACCGCAAATTCTGGAATTGGATCAGCGTTTTTTCCAATACAGCCAGAAAGTTTTCGATATCCTGCTTCTCGATGGTGAGACTGGGATCGATTCTCAACGTGTTCAACCCTGGCCGACGGGCCAGAATGTACCCCTTGCGAACCAGTTCCTGCTGAACCGCCCGGGTGATGTCGGAATTGTCATTGTCTTCGAGATCGACGGCCAGCATCAAGCCTCGGGCACGGATGGACCGGATCGCTTTAGTACGTGTTTGGATGGTTTGAAGGCCATCGAGCAGGATTGCCCCCATTTCTTTCCCGCGCGCGACAAGGCCTTCTTCATCGATGATCCGCACCACTTCCAGGGCGATGGCGGCCCCCAACGGGTCGTTCTGGTGGGATTGGGCATATTTAAAGCCGCTGTGGGCTACCTTCTCGGCCACCTGCCTGGAAACGGCCGTCACGCTGACAGGATAGCCGTTGCCAATGCCTTTACCCATGGCCACAATGTCCGGCTGGATGCCGTAATGCTGGTACCCGAACCATTTGCCGGTGCGTCCCACACCGGTGGTCACTTCATTGACCAGGATCAATCCGTTTTGGGCTTTGATGGCCGCGGCAATGCTGCGAACCAGCTTTTCGGGCGGGAAACGAACCAGGCCCGACGAGCTGCCCGGCTCGAAAAGAAATCCGCCGATTTGGTCAAAGGGAATGGCAGCCCAGCGTCCACATGAATCACTGCAATCAGCGTCGAAATCGCAATTGGCGCACGCCATCCAATCGAAACTGAACCACGTTTCCGCTGGCCTCGCGCTGGCCGCTCCGTAAGCGCCGAAATAGGAATCCGCCATGGTCAGCATCATCGGAAGGCTGTTGATTGCTTGTGCCAGACGAACGCCGTACTCGACGGCTTCACTGCCCGAAGAGAGGAAAGCGCATTGACCGCTTTCAAATCCGTGCAGGGCCAATATCGCATGGGCCGCTTCGTCGACAATCCGGCTGGTATAGGTAAAGCCGGTATGGGCAATCCGGCCGGACTGCTCGTTCATCACCTTCAGGACCCGCGGATGGCCATGTCCGATGGCCGTACACCAGACGCCCGACTCCAAGTCCACGTAACGATTGCCGTCGGCATCGTAAAGGTAGCAATTTTCTGACCGGATAATATCTTTCAGGGGCAGTTCGTAACCGGGGTATCGGAACAGGCAATCCATAGATGTCTCCATTTCTGGTTCAACTCCCAACGCGTTTTAATTTCCTTCTCATGGAGCAGTGCAGACAATTTTCGAATCGCATCTATTGTACAATGAACCTGCAGCAAAATGTACAATGGCTTGAACGAGGAGACAAGAGGATTACTTGGAAATTTTCGAGAGGACATCCTGGCTGAATTCAGGATACTCCTTTTTTAAACATTCCGGGCAAATGCTATGGCTGATATCCGCTGATGAATTGTTGCTGATATAAACTTCGACTTGTTCCCAGTATCCTTTATCGTTCCTGATTTTTTTACAGAAAGAGCATATCGGCAGGATGCCCCGCAATGTCTTTATTTCATCGAGAGCATTTTTAAGTTCTGCAATCAAACGCTCTTTTTCTTCTTCTCTTTTCCGTCTTTCACTGATATCCCGCACAATGGATTGCAGCACCTTTTTCCCTTCGTCGACAAGCATTGCTGAAGTTACCTCAACAGGAAAAGCGGTACCATCCTTTCTCGTATGATAGGTTTCGACACAAATGTTCTCCCCTGATATCTGGCGTTCGAAGAGCATTTTCCGTTCGTTCAGTTGTACCTTTTTGTTCAAATCGCCGACTGTCAATTGAAGCATTTCTTCTTTGCTGTATCCAAGCTTTTCGAAAGCGACAATATTGCAGTCCAAAATGCGATCCGTATCGGGATCGATAATAAATATGGAATCTGTTGCGTGATCGAAATACCCCTTCAATTTTTTTTCGGAGAGCTGGAGTTGCGCTATCGCTTTTTTAAGATCGGCAACCAGTCGAGTATTTTCCTTTTCCAGGCGTTCTCGCATCCAGATATGTTTGGTCAACGGTTTTACAACAAAAATATATAGCGTCGGAAAGACAAGCATCATCAATATCACTGCATCGATGAACGCCTCTTGATAATTGGGGATCGGAGGAAGATATCCCAGCAGAACCATAACAGAAAATTCTACGATAAAAATCGTAGCGGCAATATAACATAAGATCCTGACGGGGTTGTCGGAAATCCGCGGAGGACCGTTTATTTCGGATGTTGAAGCATTATGCCTATTTATTTTCATCTTTCCCCCTTAAATCGAACGAAAATTGCCCACTCGGGCGTGTCGTCTTTTTGACCAGCTACAACCGGTCCGGGTGGTTCTTGTGTCCGGACCACTTGGGCAAATCGTCGTTCATGTCGATCACCCGCAGGCTGTAGAAAATGTGGCAGGTGGGCCTGAATGCAGGCGGGACGTTGGCGGCAGGGCCGACGTCGAAAAGGGAAGGAAAAGCGAGCCACATTCTGCGGCCCTCGTCGGCAATCAGCGTCCCGCAGCGACCGCAGCTGACCTTGCACGGCAGGAGCCGTTCATGCCTTTGGCGTTCGCTGTTGAAGAACCTCAGGTGCTCGATCCCGGCGGTCATTCTGACGTCGTGCTTATGAAAGATGGCCGCCCACTGCATCGGCGCGCCGTGCAATTTCTGGCAGTTCAGGCAGTGGCAGAGTTTGGCGTCCACCGGATCCCCACACACCTCGTATTGAACCGCCCCGCAATGGCACCGCGCCCTGTACTTGGGAATGAAATCGAGATCATCGACATCAGCGTAATCGGGACCGAATTCATTTTTCATCGCAACTCGCTTTCAGCAAAACTGCAAACGCCCTTTACCGCGTGACTCGGGAAAGGATTCGAAGCGCGGTTCAGTCTGTCCGATAGGGTTCATAAAGTCGTTCGAGGACCTTGTCCTCTATCAGACGTTGCATTATCGGCACAATTTTAGGGATCAAGTCTTGATGCCGTTTATTTAAAAAATGATACATGGGGGCAGAAAAAAGAGGCGGGGACAGCGCCTCTACATCACCAAACTTCGGGTTGGCCGCCAGAAACCGCTCCGTTTCTCTTCGTAATGCGATAACGACATCCACGCGTCCAATTTTAAGCAGGCCAAACAGAGAATTATAGCCATCGACGGTCTGTCGCGCCATCCCTTCCGTAAGTGCATGTGATTGAAGATAACCCCTCATGAGTCCGATCCTGTATGGCTTCAAGCTTGAAGGCCCATCCACCACGAAATCTTTGGTGATCGAATAGACGACAAGCTCGACCCGGGCCAGTTCCACCGGAATCACTTGCAAGTTGTTATACTTTTGTAAAATGGAATCGGTAGAGATAAGAATGCCGTCGATTTGTTCAAGATCCGCTTGTACAAGGCTTCGCTTGATCGGATATTCTTTCAGTTCAACGTCGTATCCGATCTCATGGTAGGCTTGCCGACAAAACTGATGGTAAGCCTGAACGACCTCGGTGGCGGCATCGGACACCGCAAGAATCAATGTTTTTCCATCCTGCGACCAGGCAGGACCGTTCATGACCAGCAATAGCAGGATAAGTATATGCAGGACAAGTTTTAACATACGCTCTTGTTCGTATCGGTTGAAAGATTACCGCGCTTTTCCGAGGCACCATAAAAAGTGATGGTTTCGTAAAAAGTCGAAAATGCCAAGTTGGCGTCATCTCAGCGTAAGCCGGGATCCAGTCTTTTCAATCTCTTCTGGATGCCGGATCGAGTCCGGCATGACGAGCCTGGCACTTTTTACAAAGCCATCGAAATCAGTGACCAACAAAAAAATACTTGGACGCCAAGGATACGCTGTTTCAATCTTCTTTATCGTCCGTTTCCAGGAACTTCTTAAGGCTCAAATCCAAGGATTTCCCCGGCAGCACCATGAGCGTCGACGTACCGTGGGCGATCAGGTTTTCACCTTCATCGAAAACGCTGGCTTCCGTATAGCTGAGGGTCCGTCCGTGCCGCATACAGGAGCCCTTTGCCCGTATCTTTCCGTCGACCACCGGCTGAAGGTAGTTCAGCTTCAAATCCACATTGACGAGCCCGACATCCTCCGGCAGCCTCAGGAATCCGGCCCAGAACGTGGCCGTATCGATAATCGTGGCCACCACCCCGCCGTGAACGATACCATAGGGCTGCAAATGGCACGATGCCAGATCGATGACGACTTCCGCCTTGTCGATTTCGATATGATCCAGCACCATCCGCATATGGCTGGGATAGGGACTTTTTCTCACCACCGCTTTCAATTCTTCCACGTAAGCCGGATTGACCTTCATTAATGTGCCTCCTGAATGAGCAGACGAATAGGATTTTTTCGCTGATTATCTTCTGGACACGATAGCCGCAACCAATTGTTAGAATTGTGTTAGGAAACGAACGAAACCTTTCTTCTTCACTATTTTAGACGATATAGATAATTGGCGCTCAAGTTCAGTTACCCTATCTGCCGAAACAGGCGCAATCAGCCGCGTTAAGGGGGAGTTATGAAAACCAGTAAGCTTTTTGCGATTCTGGCGAGCATCATCGTCTTATTTTGGTTCGGCTGCTCGGACGACAGCGGTTCCCCGTCCAAACCGTCGAACGAAGGATCGGTTTCCGGTGGAGCCGTCACCTTGCAGATTATGGCCGGATCGGAAAGCAAATTAATCGAGCCGATTATCCAATCCTGCGCCCGCAAAAACAACCTCCGTGTAAAAATGCATTACAGCGGTTCGGTGGATATGATGCTGGCGCTGAAAAACAAGAATTTTGCTTACGACGCCGTGTTGCCGGCCAGTTCCATCTGGTTGCGGTTGGGCGATCAGGAATTCCGCCGCATCAAGGAAGAGGCCTCCATCATGCGCAGCCCGGTCGGTCTGGGCATTAAAAAGTCCCTGGCGCGCGACCTGGGCTGGATCGATAAAGACGTAAACGTACAGCAGATTTTAGACGCCGTCCAGGCCGGACGAATCCAATTCGCCATGACATCGGCCACCCAGAGCAACTCGGGTTTCTCCTCCTACATGGGCATGCTCATGGCGCTGGCCGGCAAACCGGACGTGCTCACGGAACAGCATCTCCAGCAGCCGGGGCTGCAGGAGAAGATCAAAAACCTGCTGGGCGGGGTCAGCCGCGGTTCCGGCAGTTCCGGCTGGCTGATGCATACCTTCGTGGACGATTATGATCGCCTGGATGCCATGTTCAATTACGAAAGCATGATCATTGAGGCCAACCGGCAATTGGTCGCAGCCAACAAGGACCCCCTGTACATCGTCTATCCGGTGGACGGTCTGGCCGTGGCCGACAGCACCCTGGGATTTGTCAACAAACCCGAACGGCCAGACAACCAGGCCAAGCTGGAGGCCTTTAAGCGGCTGCGGGACTGCCTGCTGAGCGACAAATCCCAGAAGCAAATTCTGGGGACGGGTTTCAGGGCCGGGTTGATCGGCATGAACCCCGACAGCGCCCCCAAAACAATCTACAATCCAGACTGGGGCATCGATCTGGCGCGCACCATCAGCCCCATCGTCTGGCCGGATGCCAAGGTCACCTACCATGCCCTGACCCTTTACCAGACCGCATTTCGCAAACCCAGTATGACGGCGTTTGCTATCGATTGCAGCGGCAGCATGAAAGGCAAAGGGCTCCAGGATCTCAAGGTTGCCCTGACCAACCTTTTCGACACCCGACGGGCGTCCAGGTATCTTATCCAGACCGGGCAGAAAGACATCACCATCGTCATTCCCTTCGACAATCGTTTCCTGTGGCAAGCGCCCCTGGTCATCGAGGGCAACGATCCTGCCGATTTGGACCGCACCATCCAGGCGATTCAGGCGCTGGAAACGCGTGGAGGAACCAACATCTACAATCCGGTGGCTCTGGCCTGGAAAACTTTCGGCTCCTATGGCGATCGGTTGTACGACTACCTGCCTTCGGTGATCCTGATGACCGACGGACATTCCAACAAGGGCAGCTTCAGTGAACTGATGCAATTCTGGCGGCAGCTTCAAGCCCCCTTTGACCTGCCGCCGGTTTTCTGTATCATGTATGGCAACGCCAGCGACGAGCAGCTCAAAGAAATCGCCCAGGCCACCTCGGGGCGTGTCTTCGACGGGCGCAAGGCCGGCGGACTGGAGAAGGCATTCAGAAGCGCCAAAGGGTATAATTAGACGGGATCGCTGCAACCATGGACTCGGGAAAAGCGGAATTATTGGCCGGCATCGCCGGTGCGGGAGCCTTTCTAACCACCCTGGTGGTGTTGGGATGGCCCTTGTGGCTCTGCCTGACCCTGACCGCCTTGATTTACCTGGGCCTCAACATGCTGCTTGGCGGTGTGGTCCAGAACAAGGTCCAACAGATCATGGGCGTCGGGGCCGCGACCCTGGACCAGTTGTCCCGTCAGATCGATCTGCACCGGCAGGAGCTTAAAGAACTTCGTCGCTGGGCATCTTCGGTGCCCACGCCCGGCATCCGGCTGCGGGTGACCAACGTATGCGATCTGTCGGAGAAAATATTCAGGAATTTCGAGGAAGATCCCGAAGATATCCGCAGGGCCCATCGCTTTTTAAGCCAGTTCAAGAAAGTCCTCCCCATCGTCCGGGACTACGTTCACCTGGCCTCGGACAAGGATCGGCGCAAGGTGCTGACTGATGAGGATGAGCAGAACGTCGCCCAGACCCTGGAAATTTTCGAAACCAACCTGCAGGAAGCCTATCGGGGCTTTCAGGAAAACAATGTTCAGAAACTGCGCCTGGCCACCGGAACCTTGAAACGCATGCTGGAGATGGACCGCAGCATTCATCGATCGGACAGGAAATCGTCATGAAAAAAGGATTGGGACTGCTTCTCATCTTGTTGGCCGTGGGCATCGGTGTCGGCTATGTCTATTTTTCCAAGGACGGCAAGAACGCCGGTTCCGCCTTGGGAATCAAACCGGCAGCCCAGACGGTCACCCTGCGATACGGCAGCGAAAAAAAAGGGTTTCTGCACGACCCCGAGGTCCAGGAAATCCTGCGCGACAAATACGGCCTGACCATCGACGGCACCAAAATGGGCAGTTTGGAAATGAGCGCCGGCAGCCTGGAAGGAATCGATGCCCTGTGGCCCTCCAGCGAACTGGCGGCGTCATTATTCGCCTCCCGTCATCCGGGAGCAAGCTATAAAAAGAACAACGCCTTTTCGACGCCCATCGTTTTTTACAGTTGGCCGGCCATCACCGACGCCCTGATCAAGGCCGGCATTGTGGAACAGCGCGACAAGGTCTACTACATCATCAAACTTAAAAACTACCTCGACATGATGTTAACCGGGCAAACCTGGAAATCATTAGGTCTGCCCTACCAGAACGGCATCCTGACCATCCGCTGCACCGACCCCCGCCTGAGCAATTCCGGATACCTGCTCAGCGGTCTTCTCTCCATCGTGATGAACGACGGCCAGATGGTTGACGAACCGGGCATCGGCTTGCACCTGCCCATGCTGAAAGGAATTTTTACTAGCATGGGATACATGGAAAATTCCAGCGGCATCCTCTTCGACAAATACATCAAACAGGGCCAAGGTGCCTTCCCCCTGATCGCCAATTACGAAAGCCTGCTGGTGGAGTTCTACAAAGCCCATCCCGACAGCCGGCAAGTCATCAAGGACAATATTCGTGTACTGATCCCCGAACCCACGGTCTGGTCCGAGAATCCCCTGATCGGTTTGACGGCCAAGGGCCAGGCCCTGATGCAGGCCCTGCAGGACGAAACCCTGCAGAAACTGGCCTGGGAGCGGTTCGGATTCCGTACCGGCGGGATCATGGGCATGGGCAAAAACGGAGACGTACTGACCGAACTCGGCCTGCCCAAACAGATCCAGTCGGTGACCCCACTCCCGTCGGCAGCGGTCATGGAAAAAATTCTGGCCGCCCTTGAGTAAAAACAACCCCATTCGCCAAGCGCAATGAAAGGAATTTAACATGAACGATACCCAGACACCCGAAAGCGCCGGCCTGCCGGTCCGGGCAGAAGCTGCAGAGGTCCCGACAACCACCGGCGATCTCGTCCCGCGGCCGCCGGAAAAGGCGACCCCCGAAATACTGGAAAACGCCCGATCGTCGGCGGTTGCGCTGACCGAAAAGGTGCTGGCTGCGCCCGACGATCTGCAACTGCTTTCCGAACTGACCCGCATTGGGGAAAACGCCCAGAGCAAGGTCAACAGCTTCTTCGACATGCGCCGGGTGACCGTCGGCGAAATGATGAACAAGATCAGCGATGGCTCCCACAACCCGCTGCCCAATCAGATCAAGCAGATGCGGGGTCTGATGGAAAAATTCGATCCGCGGCCGTTCAAGGAGCAGATTCAACTGGCCCAGCAATACGGCGGCAAGGGCATTAAAAATGCCCTGATCCGCAAGATGCGGGGCATCCCCCTGATCGGCGACCTGCTGCAGAAGGTGGCCGACAAATTCAATCCCATTAGCGCGGAGGTGGACGGGCTGATCATGGCTATGGAAGGCGGACTGGCGCGCCTGGACGAAAACAACGCGGCCATCATGACCCAGGCGGATTCCTTGAAGGAGCTGATCCTGGAGGTCGAACTCAAAGCCTACCAGGCCGAACTGATCTTTGCCGAACTGAAAAAACACCATGATGCCGCTCCGGAAGCGGACAAACAGAAAATCATGAACGCCATGAGCCGGGTCAGCAAACGGGCCCTGTTCTTGCGCGGCAACGAACAGATCTTTTTGCAGGTGCTCACCGGACTGCGCACCAGCATCACCACCAACTTCGAGCTGCGCGACACGGTCTCCATGATGCGTGACCAGGCTTCGCCCCTGCTGACCAACCTCTACGCCCTGGTGGTGGTCCAGCAGGAATCGCGGCAGATTGCCGAAGCAGCCTCGGCCACCCAGGAGATGGTCACCGACCTGCTCCAGGCCGGCGCCGAGATGACCCGCGACAATGTGGAGGCGGTCGGCAACCTGGGAATCAAGATGATGACGCAGATGGACAAGCTGATCGAATCCAAGAACACATTCCTGGAGGCTGTTGCCAAAGCCGACCAGATCGCCGAACAGACAGTCCTGGCGGCAACCAGGAGCATTCCGGTGCTCCAGCAGGCTTCCGAAGAACTCCGCAAGGTCGTTGCCGACCACGAAGGCGCGGATGCTTTGGCTTCGTAAGAACCGAGAGCTTATTTACAATCAGCACGGCAAACACTTTTCAAAGGACAGATCGAAGACACGCTTTTCCTTATAAGCGCAGTTGCTGCAGTCCAAATACAGGTCGTTTACGGCAGCCTCCTGCAGGCAGGTATTGTAATGCGGACACCAATAGCTCCGGAGAAAATCCTCAGGTGTCACATGCTCTCCTGGTTGAGGAAAAAGTGGAGCCCGATCCATGACACCCCCCTTGCTGGGAATGGATTTATGGGAAGTACTCAGCTTCGGTCGAAAGGGTCGATCTAAAATTGTCGAAAAGGAAAGGGCAGGGTCGTTTCAGCGCAACAGATATTTTTGAGGTACGGCAATGGCAGGGCACAATCAAGTTAGATTTCTGCTATTGTTTCATGAGCGCACCGATCCACTAAAAATACCGGGAGTTGTCCAATATGATCCCGGTTTGACCGTTCAGCGGCAGACAACACGCCATCCCAGCCGTCCAGACCGGGAGAAAATAGTAATCCGACAGTTAAATCAGATAGATTTCGTCATGCCTGGACAAATAAGCCTGCCCCGGACTTGATCCGGGGGTATGCAGGAAGTTACCGGGCGGAGGACTAAAGGCCGACCCAGGGCGACCGCTCAAGAAAACTGCCTTCCACATTCGCTTCCATTTCCAGAAAAAGAGGCCAGGGCATGGCAAAGGAAAGATATTCCGCACCCAGGAGTTTGCGGACATATTTTCTGGCCGAGATGTCCGTAAGGCCCACCACGGCCCGGGGTTTTTCCGATTTTCCTTCCCGAAAAGGCAGCAGGCCGATGGTCTGGCAGCCCGCCGCCCATGGGATGATCACGTTCTCCATGCCCTGCCGGGCGTAATTGGCCAGGATCACCAGCGCCGAAATCTGGTCCGCATTGGCGACGAACACAACCGTGGCCGGCGTTTCCTGATCCTGATTGATTTCATCAAGCGGCTTGAACAGCACATACCGGGAATCGGCCTCTTTAATGGGAAGCTCGTCAATCCATTGTTTCACCAGGTCTGGGTTCTTCACATATCGCTCACCTTCGAGGAAATTTTCGGCGAATTCCTTTCCGGCATTCTGCTCAACGCCGATGGCCACCTGTCGACCTGTCTCCCATTGCTTGTTGCCGGATGAAAGAAAGTGAGCGAAACAATCCTCACCGCCCGGGAAATCCAGGTAGGCGTTGCCAAAGCCAAGCCCCACACCGCCGCCCCAGCAGCCGTAAGTTTCTGCATCGAACGCAGCGGTTTTACCCCGGGCCGCATTGGCAAACATGAACATCACGCAACCCCACTTGCCCTTTTTAAACTGCATGGCCTTTTCCGGCTTTTCGTCGGCCCGTATCACGACCACAGGACGATACTTGAAATTTATTGCCGCTGCGATTTTTGATTCCATTTGGCCTCCTATAGTTATCTTTTTCAGCAAGCATTAATTGTTAATTTTGTACCGAAGTTTCTTAAGGTTGTCACCTCATAACCGATAGACTCCATGTAGGCTTGTTCAGTCGTGTTTATAAACGCAGTGTGTTTTCGTCAGATATTCAGGTTCCATTTCAATCATTAAACGCCGCCGACATGCTTCAGCGGGTAACGGCGGAGAAATGAGGAATGAGCATGAAACGAGGTATTACGGTTATCTTAGCCGGATTTCTGATTTTTGCCACCGTGAACTGCAGCGGTCTTTTCGGTCCGTCAGACGAGGATGTCAAAAATGCAATCGACGCCGCTGTTAAAGGAATGATGACGGTACCCTTTTCCGAGAAGTTGCATACCGACCAGTTTATTTACAGCAATACCGCCGATCTATATGACGCCAATGCCGACGAGACGATCACCCAGGATGTGACGGTGTCTCTGGATACCGAGGCGCGTTACCTCACTTTTGAAGGTGTCTGCTCATTCTATGATTTTGTCGACGCCGCTTCGGGAAATACGATCAACGGGCAGATCAATTACCAATTCGAGGGAAGTGTCAAAAAAGGCGCCAATGATTTTCAAATGGTCTTCGAGTTCGATCTGGCGTTTGAGGGTGGGAAGGTCGAATCGATCGCGTTCATTTTCGACGAGAACTTTAACGATCCCGCCTACCGGCCGGAAATTCTGGTAAACGGAAGCGCCTATACGTTCAAAGAAGAGGCTATGCGTGACACTTTCAGAGCAATGCGATCCATGAATATACTGTAGGTGTATCGCTCCGAATCCCATAGCCCCAATTAACCGTTGTACTTCCCATACCAGACCACATCACGATAGTTGACCGGATCTGTCGCCCCTTCGGTGTTGAACACCAAAACGGTCGATTCCGAATCGAGTTCCAGTTCCTTTTTCAACATCGAGCAATCGGGATGATTGGCCAGTCGATCCAACAAACCGATGCCGACAGCTCCGGACTCGCCGGCTTCCACCGCAACGTCTTCTCCCATCGGGTTGGCCAGGATGCGCATGCCGTTGGCGGCCACGAAGTCTTCGCAACCAATGAAGCAGCAGCACCATTTTCGTAGGATATCCCAGGCCAGGGGGCTGGGCTCACCGCAGGCCAGGCCGGCCATGATGGTATCCAGATTGCCGGTAACTCCTCGGGGCCGGCCGTCGCCGGCCCGGGCCGAAGCCAGCATGCAGGCGGCCTGTGTCGGTTCGACGACAATAAAGCGCGGCGGGCTCTCGCTAAAAACATTTGCCATGTTGGCGACCATGGCTGCGGCAAAGGCACCCACCCCGGCCTGAACGAACACATGGGTGGGGCACATCCCCACCGCGGCCATCTGCTCGATGGCTTCGGCGCTCATGGTGGTATATCCCTGCATGACCCAAAGCGGGATTTCAGTGTACCCCTCCCAGGCGGTATCCTGGATGACCTGCCAGCCGTTTTTGTTGGCCAATTCCCAAACCAGTCTGACGGTTTCGTCGTAGTTGAAGTCGGTAACCTCGACGCGGGCGCCATGGCGACGGATGTTTTCCACGCGCGAGCGCACCGTTCCCTTGGGCATGTAAATGACCGCATCCAATCCCAACTGCTCGGCCATCCAGGCTACACTGCGGCCATGGTTGCCGTCGGTGGCCGTGGCCAACGTGAGAGGACCGATCTGCCGGCGCACGAGTTCTTTTTTCAGGGTACCGAAATCGACCGGTTCCCATTCGATTCCCATCCGCCGGCAAAGCATCCGCGCCACGGAATAGCTCCCCCCGAGTACTTTGAAGGCGCTCAGACCGAAACGGGAGGATTCGTTCTTCACCAGGATATTGCCGATGTTCCAGCGGCTGGCCAACTGGTGCAGGTCCACGAGACTTGTTGGCCGATAACCGGGCAGCGTGCTGTGAAAGCTGAGTGCCTGACGGGCATGGGCATCGGTAAAATCGGCCGGCGGCGATATTGCGGCCGGTGAGGCCAGCACATAGCGCAGACCGCAACTTTCAATGGTTGTCATCATCGGTAGATTGTCCCTTTGGAAAAGACTGTTTATTGTTTTCCAAATTGATACAACCGGAAGGGAAAAGCAATCCTCATGGCCGTCAACACATCTTCGCCATTCAAAATGGATGCATCGTAAAGCGTTTTTCTGGCCAGATACAACGACCGGGAGGGATTTTCGCCGTTGAGCATGGCGCGGAAAAAACGGATCATGGTCTGCGCCGAGTCTTTGCCGGTCCACCGGCCGAAAACGGGCGCGACATAGGCCGACACCCCGACTTGTTTGAAATGGTTGATAAAATTGAGGTTCAGCCCGTATAAGTTGCAGTCCAGATAAACCAGCTCGGGTTTAAGTCGGGACAGGGTCTGGGGTCGCAGCACCATATGCTTCACCTGCAATCCGTCGACACCGCCCTCGGCGCTGATCAGGATAAAATCCGCGGACGATATGCTCTCGATATCTTTCGGTTGGACAGTGTCGGCATCGAATCCGAATGCCCCCGGAAAAAGAACCGAAACCGCCTCGGCGCCTTTTTCGGGATCCGTGTCTTCATCGGCGATAATCAACCCGCGCCAACTGGCCGAGGCTTTGGGCGTTGCCGTTTTCTCCTCGGAAAACCGATAGGACACATCTTTTTTCAGAAACAGTGGTTCGTTGCCGAAATGTAGTGCGTCGAAAGAATAAAACAGGCTTTCTGCATCGATCACAAAATCAACGCTTTTGGCGATGGCGAGCTGTGCTTCCATTGGACTGAACAGCAGCGCACCGGCTTCATCCAGCAGCCGGTTCAATGTGTCGGCCTCAGATGACTGCGCATCCGTTTCCTTGTTTTTCCCCTCATCCTTCCAAAACGGCAGGAGGCTGCGAACCGTACGAACCTGCTGCCCCATAAAATCGCCTACCTTTTCCAAAGTCCCGCCCTCTTCCTGCCGGACTCCGATCATTTCATAGATTCGCACCATTTTTTCGGTAAATCCGGCGCGGGGTTCGATGGCGAAGGATATCGTATCGAAAGCGGAAACCGCCCGGATATGGAAAACCGCCTCCCGTTTTTCGATGAACACCGTTAGATCGGACGCCGCTGCGAATCGGGGGACCAAGACAAACGCTGCGAACAGGAAGATCAGGATTGATTGGAACCGGCGGGGTGCTGTTGAGGCCATGGCATCCTCCATTGGCGGTGGAAGGTGAAATGCAAATCGGGCTGATTTTGCGAATTCATCACGGGCCGACGTGATACGGTGACGCGTATTACAAGTTGCGCGGCTTGCCTTTAGTAACTATCTGTCAATTCTTGGCCGCTTTGGTTTATCGATTATTTAGTGGCCACCGAGTGGGGTGAATGCAGCAGTTCAACAATCATTTGAAATTATTCTACCAATTGTTGTTGTATATTTAATTTATTCTATAAATATCATTCAAAAATTATTGTTTCAATGTCGAATTATTTATACTATGGTTCAAAAAGGGCTGCTGGTTCGGCAATCGTTACCCGAAGTCACCGCCATCGGGAAAAGTGATTCAAACAGGAGGTGGGATATGAAAACACTTCTGGCACCGGACGCAACATGGGTCGAAGAAAAAATGGTTCGGCTCTTTACGCCAAGCGGCATAATGACCGCCGTTGCCCTGATATTATTGAGTGTCTTCATCCTTGGCGGCAGCGGTATCGAACACCGGTTGACAGACGGGTCGGAAGCAAAGCTGGCCCAGGCATCGATTTCACCACTTCTCGGCAGCCACTGAGACGGCGTTCAGAAAACGCGGCAAAACGCAATAACCCCTGCAGACAAAAAAGCCTCCTTGTGTTGAACCACAAGGAGGCTTCGTTTTTTAAAGGTGCGAGGATTGGCTACTGGCGAGCCGTTCCGTAGCCGATGCCTTTCAGCGCCGCTTCCATTTCCCCGAGAATGGCCGGGTCGTCAATGGTGGCCGGGACCTTGTATTCCTTGTTGTCGGCAATTTTCTGGATGGTGCCCCTCAGGATCTTTCCCGACCGGGTTTTGGGCAGCCGATTGACCACAGTGGCGGTCTTGAATGCGGCCACCGGACCGATGCGGTCGCGCACCATCTGGACCACTTCCTTCTGGATCTCTTCCGCAGGCCGATCCACCCCGGCATTGAGCACCAGAAAACCGATTGGAATCTGACCCTTGAGTTTGTCCTCCACACCCAGCACGGCGCACTCGGCTACGTCCGGATGGTCGGCCAACACCTCCTCCATGGCGCCGGTAGAGAGGCGGTGGCCAGCGACATTGATGATGTCGTCGGTGCGGGCCATGACGTAGGCATAGCCCTCTTCGTCGATATAGCCGGCGTCGGCGGTTTTGTAATATCCCGGAAATTCATCCAGGTAGGCTTCAACAAAACGGTCATCGTTTTTGTACAAGGTGGGCAGGGTCCCCGGAGGCAGGGGCAGTTTCACCACCAGGGCGCCGATTTCGCCCGGCGCAACCTGCTGATTGTTGGCATCCACCACCTGCAGGTTCCATCCGGGAACCGCCTTGGTAGGCGAACCGTACTTGACCGGATACTGATGCAGCCCCATGCAGTTGGCGGCGATAGCCCATCCGGTTTCGGTCTGCCACCAGTGGTCGATGACGGGAACCTTGAGGTTGTTCTCCGACCACTGGATCGTGTCCGGATCGGAACGCTCACCGGCAAGGAAGAGAATCTTGAAATTGGACAGGTCGTATTTCTTGATCAATTCGCCCTTGGGATCATCCCGTTTAATGGCACGGAAGGCGGTGGGCGCCGTGAACTGGGATTTGACATTGTGTTGGGAGATCACCCGCCAGAACACCCCGGCATCGGGCGTGCCCACGGGTTTGCCTTCGAAGAGGATGGTCGTGGCGCCTTTAAACAGCGGCGCATAAACAATATAGGAGTGACCGACCACCCAGCCCACGTCCGAAGCGGCCCAGAATACGTCGCCGGCATCGATATCGTAGATCGCCTTCATGGTCCACTTCAGGGCCACCAGATGGCCGCCGTTGTCCCGCACCACGCCCTTGGGTTGACCGGTGGTACCCGAGGTGTAGAGGATGTACAGGGGGTCGGTGGCGGCAACGGGAACGCAGTCGGCCGGCTTTGCGGAAACCATGGCCTCGGTCCAGTCGATATCCCGGCCGACGATCATTTCCGCTTTTGCCATGGGCCGCTGGAGGATCACGCAGAACTCGGGCTTATGCTCGGCCATGTCGATGGCTGCGTCCAGCAGCGGTTTGTACTGGATCACCTTTTTGACTTCGATGCCGCAGGAGGCCGACACGATGGCCTTGGGCTTGGCATCGTTGATGCGCGTGGCCAGTTCCTTGGCCGCAAAACCGCCGAACACCACGGAGTGGATGGCACCGATACGGGCACAGGCCAGCATGGCGATGGCCGCTTCGGCGATCATGGGCATGTAGATAAGCACCCGGTCGCCTTTGGCCACACCCTGGCCGGCCAGGACGCCGGCAAACTTGGCGGTTTCATCCCGAAGCTCCCGGTACGTATAGGTCTTGATGGTATCGGTGACCGGGCTGTCGTAGATCAGGGCCGCCTGATCGGCGCGACCGTTTTCGACATGAAAGTCCAGCGCATTGTAGCAGGTGTTCAGCACCCCGCCGGCAAACCAGCGGTAAAACGGTTTATTGCTGTCGTCCAGAACTTTATCCCAGCGTTTGTACCAGTGGCAGTCCTCGGCCGCTTTTCCCCAGAAGGCCTCGGGGTCACGAATCGATTCTTCATAGGCCGCCTCGTATGCATTGGTCATGGGGTTATCCTTTCCTGTGGTGATGGGTACGATGGTTGTTGTCGCAAAAGTGATCCACAGCCTTGTCCGGAGCGGGGGTCATGCTTCGGACAAGGAGAGGTGGGCCTGCTGTGGATCAGGGGGTATCGAATCTTGGATTACCGACAAAAGCCGTGGATCGATGCTGAATCAGGCCGACTCTCCGGCCAGTTTGCCAACCGGTTCGGGATCTGGAGAAATCCATGGTTTTCCCAGAGGTAGAATCT
The DNA here is from genome assembly GCF_963668215.1 of uncultured Desulfosarcina sp. Lineage (NCBI taxonomy): Bacteria > Pseudomonadati > Thermodesulfobacteriota > Desulfobacteria > Desulfobacterales > Desulfosarcinaceae > Desulfosarcina > uncultured Desulfosarcina sp. The sequence continues at coordinate 2,643,859 of NZ_OY764190.1, read as the reverse complement.
CTTTGCCGAACACCTGGGCATATATGGCGGCGGCCATCATGTACCAGGCCATCAGGGCGCAGAAAATTAAAATGACCGCAGTGGGTTTGGTCAGTCCGGGAAACCCGAAATGGGCCAGATCCAAACCGATAAAGCCAAGCAGAAGCAACGTGAAGGTAGTGGCCATGGCACCGTGAACCCGCATGGCGCCTACCCACATAATGGCGGTGTAAAGGGTCCAGACGACCAGGAAGAACCCGACATCCGTATGGTTGAGGGTATAAATCTTATAGTGATTCAGCATCCAGATGATACCCAGGGCGATCCAGAAAGAACCGTAGGAGACAAAAGCGCTGTATCCGAAATTGTTGCCGCATTTGAACTCCTGAAATCCGGCGATCAGTTGGGCGGTGCCACCGAAAGCCAACGCCAGGGCCAGCACGGGGCCGATGCCGCACAGTCCGAGATTGTGAATTTGGAGAATGAGTGTGGTTAAACCGAAACCTGCCAAACCGACGACTGCTGGATTGCCTTGACCGGGTGCTGACATGGAAACCTCCTGGGGAGTTGGGGTGAATGAATTTGCAGTTCAACAATGGTGCCCTATTGAGCAAGCGCTGTGCCAGCGACCGCGGCCAACGGCAAGCAGTGCAATATCAACGGTTTAAATATCTGATCATCTTTTTTTTAATGAATAATCTTCGGAATTTTTTGGGACATTATTGTCCCGGCAAGTAAGAAAAGAACTCGTAATAATTTGTTTTAATAGAAAATAAAAAGAATGGGATATTATTGTCCCAATTGGGGATGATTATAGCCCGAGGGTCTTCATTTTGCGGAACAGCGTTCGACGGTCAACGCCCAACAAACGGGCTACCCGGGAACGGTGCCATTGGTTTTCGTTGAGCAGGTGCAGGATATAGCCTTTTTCAAAAGTACGCACGGCTTCGCTCAGGGGCTGGTTGACGCCGTCCGGTTGGAAGGCGGCGAGGCTGTCTGAAAGTGTCGGTGCTTCGGCTTCGTCTGCCGGAAGATCCAGAAAATCGATCTTTCCTAACGTGATATAGCGATGAACGGTGTTTTGCAGTTCACGGACATTGCCGGGCCAATCGTACTCCTGCATGGCCGCGATGACGCGTTGAGGTATAACGGGAAGCTTGTCGCCATGGGGAAAATCGTTGACGAAATGATTCACCAGCAAAGGGATGTCCTCTTTTCTGGATTTCAGGGGCGGCAAATAGATAGGCAGGATATGGATACGGTAATAAAAGTCCTTGCGGAAACGCCCGGCATCCAGACTGGCACGCAGGTTGCGGTTGGTAGCCGCAACGATGCGAAGATCCGCCTGCCTGACCGCCCTGCTGCCGATGGGCGTATAGCCTCCGCCTTCGATGGCCCGCAGCAGCTTGACCTGCATGGTCAGGTTCAGCTCGCCCACTTCATCCATGAACAGGGTGCCGCCATCGGCGGCGTCCAGATAGCCGGGCTTATCCTGATCCGCACCGGTAAAGGCGCCTTTCCGGTATCCAAAAAATTCGCTTTCGATCAAGGTGTCCGGAATGGCGCCGCAGTGGACGGTCACAAACTTTTTGCTGCCACGATCGCTGAGGTCGTGAATGGTCCTGGCCACCAGTTCCTTGCCTGTTCCCGATTCGCCGTAGATGATCACATGGGCATTGGATTCGGCCGCTTTAAGGATGTTTTCGTAAACCTCCTGCATGGGGCGGCTTTTTCCGATGATGCGACCGAACCGGCTGGCCGTGCGCAGGTTGGACTTCAGCCGCCTAATTTTTTTGGATAGCTGCGCCTCGCGCTGCCGCAGCCAATCTTCGGTGGTCTTGCGTTCGGTGATGTCCAGGACAACCGCCTGAAGGTTGCGGACCTGCCCCTGGCCGTCGAAAACCGGGGCCTGAACGGCATCGTACCATCGTCCGTCCCGCTCGTTGAAAAATTCGGTATGGGCCGACTCGCCTTTTAAGACGTCTGTATAGCGGCACCACGGACAGGGCTGCTTCAGCCGGTAAAGCGCCCTATGGCAAAGCTTGCCGATCACATCGTCCCCCACGTGGCGGGCCAGGGTCCGGTTGACGAATTCCAGACGGAAATTCGCATCGCAGGTGTAGATGAACCCCTGGAAAATGGAGACCATCTCGGCCAGACGCGATTCGCTCTGCTTCAATGCCGTGGCGGTTTTTTCGCGAATTCCAATTTCGGTCTGCAGCTCCGCATTGGCCGCCTCCAGTTCCTCGGTGCGGCGATGAAGGTCCCGGGTACGAATGCGGATTTCATCTTCCAAGTGCGCCTGGTAGCGTCGATTTTCCTCTTTGAGGCGGTTGCGCTCCAAGGCCCGCAGCACCGCATGTTCGAGAACCGCCATGTCCACAATGGGCTTGGTGACAAAATCGAAAGCCCCCAGGCGCAGGGCGGCCACGGCGTCCTGAAGAACGCCGGCGCCGGTCACCACGATCACGGGGACCTGGTCCAGTTCCCCGGAAATGGCTTCCAGCACATCGAGACCGTCCATGCGCGGCATGCGCAGGTCCAGCAGGACCACATCGGGCCGGATCTCTTGAAATCGTTGCAGCCCTTCCCGGCCGTCTCCTGCCTGGTGCACGGTAAAACCGCTGTCGCCAAGGTAGGTGGCAACGCTGTCCCGGATGATATCTTCATCGTCGATAATCAGGACGCGTTTATTGTTGGGTGGCGGCGTAGTGTTCATTGGCTTTTTATATTGATCACCCGGCAATCGTCTCCTCCAGCGGCAGTCGAATGATGAAACTGGCACCCTCGCCCGGCGTCGATTCGGCTGTCATGGTACCGCCATGGTTATTGGTAACGATAAAATAGGAGACCGAAAGCCCCAGTCCGGTGCCCACCCCTACCTCTTTGGTGGTATAAAACGGCTCGAAAATTCGCTTGATCCGGGCCTCGTCCATACCGGGGCCGTTGTCCGCAATTTCAATGACGGCGAACTCCGATTCCTTTCTCACATGCAGGGTAATGCAGGGCGACGGCACCGATTTTTCGCCTTCTCGCATGGCCTGGGCGGCATTGCGCAGCAGGTTGAGCACCACCTGTTCGATCTCGGTGGCCGCACAGGGAACCTGCGGCATGTCCGCATCGTAGCGGCGCTGGATGCGGATATGGCGGAAGTCGAATTTCTTTTTCAGGTCATAGTCGTGGGCCGCCAGTTCAACGGCCTTGTCCAGCAATCCGGAAAGATCCACCGGCACTTTCTTCGATTCGCTACGCCGGCTGAAACTGAGCATGTTTTCGACGATATGGGAAGCCCGTTCGCCGGAGACGCGGATATTATCCAGGAAGCGGGGGATTTCCCTTTTTTCCAGGTAACAACGGATGGTTTCCAGGCGGGTGCCGCAGGCTTCGGCCTCGGCTTCGTTGGCGGGCAACCCCGGAGACACGCGCCGGATTACGTTCTGGAGGCTTTGCAGCATGCCGCCCAGCGGGTTGTTGATCTCATGGGCCATACCGGCGGCCAACCCGCCGACGCTCATCATCTTCTCCGTTTGAACCATCATGGTTTCCATCTTGCGCGACTCGGTGACGTCGGTTCCGATGCACAGGTACTCCTTGGGCACCCCGCTTTGATCGTAAGTGGCCCGGCTGGTCCAGGCAATCCACACCCGCTTGCCGTCGCACAACATGTTGGCCGATTCACGATCCCCGCGCGGGTTGGAAGGCGCCACCATCATGCGAATGCCGCCGGGGGTCTCCTCGGGCACGATGGTTCCGATGGCCGATCTTCCCAGAATTTCCTTTTCGGTGAATCCAAAAAACCGCTGGGCGAACTCATTGAAAAAAGTGATCTTTCCTTCTGGAGTCATGCGCAGGATGATGCTGTTGGCGTTTTCCACCAGTTCGCGGTACTTGGCCTCGCTTTTGCGGATGGCGGCCTCGGCTTTTTTACGGTCGGCAATTTCCGTTGTAAGGCTTTCGCTATAGGCCTCCAAACGTTCCATGAAGGTATTGAAATAGCGGGCCAAGGTGCCCACCTCGTCCCGGCTGTTGCGCTCCATGCGCACCGATATATCTCCTCTGGCACCCGAAGCGAACCGGTCCATCAGCTCCCGCAGGGGATTGGTAATAGACGAACTGATGCGGAAAGTAAGCGGCAAAACAAGGATGAACGAAATCACCACCGTGGCAAGGATCAAATGTCCGATGGTCTTTAGCGGCGCATAGAACTCCTCCAGAAAACTGGAAGAGGCCACAATCCACTGGTATTCGGGAATATAGTTGAAGATCACCAGTTTTTCCCGCGCTTCCGGCTCTCCCGGTGCCGCCCAGGAATAGATGATCTTGCCGTTCTTACGACTGCACATCTCCTGGATGAACTGTTTTCCCCTGACATCGACGGCTTCGTAATAGTTACCCACCAGAGAGGGGTGCACAATAATGTTACCATCCAAGTTTAGCACGTAGGAATAACCGGTCTGCCCGAAAACGATGGAAAGAATGCTGTCACGAAAATCATCCACGTTTACCAGTTCGCGGAATTCATTGCGGTAGGAGGTGACCGAAACGATCCAGTCCCAGGGCTCGAAGTAAGTCATGTAAAGGGCCTTGGGCCGGGGTTGGGTTTCACCCGGATTTTTCCAGTTGTATTCCAGGTAGCCGACCTTGCGGACCTTCTGTTCGGCAATGAAGGCGTGTTCGGAAAGATCGACGCGGATCAGGGCTTTTTCCGGGTGAATCAGGATGATGCCCTGGCTGTCAATGCAGTAGATGTAGCCGGTCTTGCCGATGGTCTGGCTCAGCATCACCTCCCGGGTCTGCTGCTGGGCCGCCTCCATACTGATCTCTCCGGCCAGGGCCTTGTTGTAGAAATGCAGGGCGATCTCACGATTTTTTTCGGCAACGGCGCGCAGGTGGTTTTTAATGGAAACGCTGGCCGACGTGCGGACCATGTTCAAAATGGTCTGGGTGATGTTCGTCAGCTCGCTCTCGATATTGGTCTGGATGGCCTGCTTGACGAAGAAAAAAATGATCCCGCTGCCAATGGTCAGACTGAGCAGCAGCACCAGGGAGTAGCTGATCAGCAGCTTGTAGCGGATGCGCAGATCCGCAAATCGGCGGGACAGGTTCACCATCCGTCTCCCTTTGGAATCGGCAAGGGTCAATCCCGGCCGCACGGTCAACGACTGGCGTCGGGAAAAGATCGTCGTCCTGTCCCGGCAAATCAGGAGCGATGGGCGAAAAAGAGTGCGGTCACCCGGATTGGGATTGTCGCCTGTTCGGCGGCAGTCCAACAGCCTAAAGAAAGGCGAGGCGCTATGTCAACAAGGAAAAAAACATCTCCATCGGATTGGGAAAAGTGGGAAACCGGGAATTTCTAGAGGAGATCCGTTGAAGCATCCCAACAATTCGATGGTAAAAACGAAAGGGATCGTTTAGCGCAGCGATGAAAAACAGTATACTATCTACCCAAACGTTGTAAATCTTTGTGGGAGGGGGACATTGCATGTTTCGACAGAGTACGCAGGAGCGGCTTCCAGCCGCGATCATCTTGTTTTATCGCGGTTGGAAGCCGCTACGAGAAACTCACCTCGGCACAAAACCGTTTCTGCGGAATCGGCTTGCGCCCGGGAACAATCAAGCCGATTCGACCGCTTTGACTTCCGGAATCTGCTGCTTGAGCACCCGTTCGATGCCGTTTTTCAGGGTCATCTGGGACATGGGGCAGCCGGCGCAGGCGCCTTGCAAACGCACCTTGACGATGCCGTTCTCCACACTGATCAGTTCCACGTCGCCGCCGTCGGCCTGGAGCATGGGCCGGATTTTATTGATGGCCGCTTCTACTTTTTCTTTCATGTTCAGCCTCCTGATAATATTAAATGCATCCCCTGTTGAACTAAAAACAGCGATAAACGAAATTTAAAATCTCCAATCTGCCTGTCAAGGATATTGCCAAGGATCTCTCATCTCCGTCAATGGAAGGGTGCTGACGTCCGCACCCAATGGATAGGCACGATCTCCCGGATACAATACCCAAAGATGGGATAGCTCCAGATCCTTCAAAGCGCTGGCCATTGAAGGGGTAAAGCGCGGAGCATCAGCATATTTTACTTCAATCGCCCAGTTTTTCCCATGTTCTTGCCAGAACAAATCAACTTCGGCGCCGCTATGGGTTCGCCAAAAAAATAATTCCTCATTACGTTTGCCAATGGCCCGAACCGCATGTTCGATGGCAAATCCTTCCCAGGAAGCCCCAAGCTTGTTATGAGTAGTCAAGTCGCGAATTGACCGAATCGCCATCAGCGCGTGCAACAATCCTGAATCGCGAATATACAATTTCGGCCTTTTCACAAGCCGTTTACCGATGTTGGTGAACCAGGGCTTTAATAGGCGCACCATGAAAATTCAACATTAAATATTGAATTTTCAATGTAACTGAATGTACTATGTATCATTTAAAAAATAGCAAGTCCGAGGTTTAGACCTAAAAACCGCCGAGTCAAGCGGACTCCACCTGTCGTTTCTCATAGAAATCTTTTTTAAACGCTTCAAAGGTCCCTGCAAGAATGGCCGCACGCATCGCTTTCAACAAATTTACATAATAGTGGACGTTGTGGATCGTGTTGAGCCGGTAGGCGAGAATCTCCCGGGCCGTGTACAGGTGCCGCAGGTAGGCCCGGCTGTAATGGCGGCAGGTATAGCAGCCGCAGGACGAATCCACCGGCCCCTCGTCCTCGCGGAAACGGGCGTTGCAGATGTTGATGGTGCCCCGTTCGGTGAACAACTGGCCGTTGCGGGCGTTGCGGGTGGGCATGACGCAGTCGAACATATCTGCGCCCAGGTCGACCAGTTCCACCAGGTCCTCGGGCGTGCCCACCCCCATAATGTATCGCGGCCGGTCGGCCGGCAGCAGGGGCAGGGTGTGGGCAGCCATCTCCATCATCAGTTCCTTGGGTTCGCCCACGCTCAACCCGCCGATGGCATAGCCGGGAAAGTCGATCCCCATGATCTCCTCGGCCGACCGCTGGCGCAGGTCGGCAAACATGCCCCCCTGGACAATGCCGAAGAGATGATTCCGCCCTCCGGTCTGCATCTCCCAGTGCATCTTGCAGCGTTTGGCCCAGCGGGTGGTCAGTTCCAGGGCCGCGACGGCCTGCTCGTGGGTGGCCGGATACTCCAGGCACTGGTCCAGGCACATGATGATGTCCGAGTCGAGGCAGATCTGCACCTCGATAGATTTTTCCGGTGTAAACAGGTGCCGCGACCCGTCGATGTGGGACTGAAATTGATAGCCCTCTTCGGTCAGCTTGCGTAGCTTGGCCAGGGAAAACACCTGAAATCCGCCGCTATCGGTAAGAATGGGCCGGTCCCAATGCATGAAACGGTGCAACCCGTCAAACCGGCCGATGATTTCGGTGCCGGGTCGCAAGTAAAGATGATAGGTGTTGCCCAGAATGATTTGGGCGCCTGCCTCTTTCAATTCCTCCGGGGTCAGCGCCTTGACCGTGGCCTGGGTGCCCACGGGCATGAAGACGGGGGTGGTTATTTTTCCGTGGGCGGTAGTTAGCTCGCCGGCACGGGCGTTTTCGGAATTTGCTAATAATTTGAAATCAATCATGATTTGACTGTCGGGTTCGTTGCGTTAATTGGATTTGTTGGATTTAAAACCGTTCACCAATCACAGTTCACTGTTCACCGATCACCGTTCACTTACTCGATCAACATCGCATCCCCATAACTGAAAAAGCGATACTTTTCCCGAACCGCTTCGGCATAGGCATGTAACATGGTTTCTCTGCCGGCGAAAGCCGAGACAAGCATGAGCAGGGTCGATTTGGGCAGGTGGAAGTTGGTAATCATGGCATCGACGATCTTGAAGGAAAAGCCGGGATAGATGAACAGATCGCAGCGTCCGGTCCCCGGCGTCATACGGCCGCTGTTGCGGGCGGCATACTCGAGGGTACGGACGCTGGTGGTTCCGACGGCCACCACCCGGCGCCCTTCGTCTTTGGCCCGGTTGACCATGTCTGCCGTCTCGGCGCTGATAGAAAACCACTCTTCGTGCATGCGATGGTCGCGGATGTCATCCACCCGCACCGGCACGAAAGTGCCGTAGCCCACATGCAACGTTACCGATGCGATATCCACCCCCTTTTCGCGAATCCTTGCAAGGGTAGCGTCGGTAAAATGCAGCCCTGCGGTAGGGGCGGCAATGGCCCCCTGCTCACGGGCGTAGACGGTCTGGTACCGCAACCGGTCCGCATCGTCGGCTTCGTCTTCGCTTCTCTTGATATACGGGGGCAGCGGCATGCGACCGATGCGATCAAGAACGATTTCAAATGGTTGGGATGAGGCAAAATGGACCGTGTAGACGCCGTCTGAAAAGCCCTGCACTTCGCCGACCAGATCCGCGTCGAAGATCAACCGCGTGCCGGCTCGGGCCTGCTTGGAGGCTTTGATCAGGCATTGGTAGGTCCGTTGATTCCCATCGTCGCCCGGATCGTTTTGACCGTAATTCAAAATCAGCGTTTCGACCTTGCCGCCGGTCTGCTTGCGTCCGTACAACCGCCCCGGCACAACCCGGGTGTTGTTGACGACCAGCAGGTCCGATGGCTGAAGCAGATCGACGATGTCCTGAAACTGTAAATGTTCCAAATGGTTTTGGGATCGTTGCAGGTGCAACAGCCGGGACCCGTCCCGGTTCGGCGCCGGAGTCTGGGCGATGAGGTCCTCCGGCAGATGGTAGTCGTAGTCTTCGAGTCGGTACATGGTAAAAAGACGGCTCGGGCCGCCTGATTCCTCCTGTCAATCATCATTCGAACCGCTCGCGGCCCATCCAGAGCCGGGCGGTTGTGTCGCGGCAATATACGCACCTTGGCCACCGAGTTCAAGCCCGGGATCTTCCCTCGGACGTTGATGCATATCTGGTCGGCAGTCGTCTGCGATCGGTTTTCACGTTGTAAAAGGAACCGACAGCTCTGCCGGAACAGGGCCGGATTTTACCGGCCGCAGCGCGGATGCGCATTGGCATTGGTTTTGCTGAATCGAATGAGGAACAACCAAGAAGAATCACCGCCTCGATCCTTTGCATTCTAAAAAAAGGAGCCCGGAGCCTTGGGCCATACGACCCTGATACTGGCAACGCTGCTGGGAGCCGGCTTCGTTCTGGCAAAAGTCTGCCAACGGCTGCACCTGCCGTCGGTGACGGGATACATCGCGGCCGGCCTGTTGCTCGGCCCCGTGGGACTCAACTGGGTCAACGCCGGCATACTGGAAGGCCGTCTGGAGCACTTCACGGAAATCGCCCTGATGCTGGTTGCCTTCGGCATCGGCGAGCATCTGGAAATTGAGCGGCTGCGGCCCATCCTGCCCATGGCGAGCCGCATCGGTCTGGGAGAAACTCTTGGGACCTGCCTGATTACCTTTGCAGGCTGCCTGATCGTCTCTCTGGCCACCCAGGGCGCTGTTCTGGGATCCCTGTCCAACCACCTGACCCTGGCCATTTTACTGGGGGCTATCGCCGTTGCCACGGCACCGGCATCCACCCTCCACGTCATGAAAGAACTCAAGGCCGCCGGCCCTCTGAGTTCCACCCTGCTGGCCATCGTCGCCTTCAACAACGGTCTGGCCATCGTCTTTTTCGGTGTAACCGTGGCTGTCAGCGGTCAACTGGGCGGCGGGGAAAGCCATTGGTGCTCGTCCCTGGCGATTGCAGGCGCCCAGATCGCTGCCTCCTTGATTTTGGGTGCGACGACCGGCTGGATCATGGACCGGGCCATCCACCGGCTGAAAAACGAATCGGAGATGCTGACCCTGGGCCTGACCTTGCTGCTTTTGTGCGGCGAGTCGGCCAGCATGCTGAACCTTTCACCGCTGCTGGCGGGGATGGCCGCCGGGTTCGTCGTCGTCAACCGCGACCGCCGGGACGTTCGGGTGTTTCGCACGATAAATGCCTTCGAACCGCCGATCCTGGTCCTCTTTTTCACGCTGGCGGGCTGCCATATCGACCCCGAGGCCCTGTTGTCCTGCGGGTGGTTGGGGCTGGCCTATTTTCTGGCGCGGGGGCTGGGCAAACAAATCGGCGCCGGCACCGGAGCCCGAATTGCCGGTGCGCCGCGTACGGTCGGCGCCAACATCGGCCTGGCGCTGATTCCCCAGGCCGGCATCGCCATCGGACTGGTCTTCCTCGTCCAGGGCGACCCCAACCTGACCATGTTTTCATCCGTGATAACACCGGTGGTCCTGACCGGTGTGGTGCTGTCCGAACTCATTGGCCCGGCCTGCACCCGCATGGCGGTCGTCCGTGCAGGCGAAAGCCGGGTGTCGGACACCTCTCCTCCCGATCCCGGCCTCGGGATCATGTCGGACAGGGATAAGGCCGGGGCCTGGGAGGGGCATCGCTTTCCGACAACCACCACCCCCAGAGGCGTGGTGGTTTTCGGGGCGGGCCATCCGGAAACGCTGATCGGCCTTGCCCGCCTGTCACTCCTTTTGGCTTATGTTCACCATGCCAGGCCCCTGGCCGTAAGGGTACTGGCAGGTGTCGACCCACCAAGGGATGCCGATCCGAATGCCCATGCCAAGAGTCTTTTTGCCGTTGCCGCCGGAACGCTGAACCGAATGGGGGGCACCCTCCAAACCCTGACCATCGAGAGCGATACCGTTTCCGACGGCCTTCTTTCGGTGGCGTCCCGAATGGCCACCCGTGCATTGATCCTCGGTTTTCCCCGGGAAACCTCCCAGCGTAAATTTCAGACCATCCTCGAAAAGGTCGTCGGTCAGGCCGACTGCCCAGTGATCATTGCCCACATCAACCGTCTTCAGCGTATCGGCCGGATTCTGGTCCCCTTTGTCACGGAAAGGGAGTTACATGTTCTGACCACGCTGATCGACGCCCTGACGCTCCTCGGGCCGCAAACGGTGACGCTTCTTTGGATGCTGCCCTGCGGGGTTTCTCCTCAGGAAGTGGAACTGCATCGGGAAATTCTCCGGGCCTGGACGGAGCGGGTCAACCTGGCCTCGCCGGTGGAACCGCAGGTGATCGAAACCCGAGCGCGCCTGGAAACTATCCTGGAGGCTTCCGCCGATCAGGATCTGATCGTCATGGCCACCCGAACCGGATATGGTCTTTCGAGAATCTTCTGGGGATCGTTGGCCGAAACCGTACATCGCCACGCCAACAAACCGATGCTGATCGTCCACCACCGCAGTCCCGTCACCCGCGTAGGAGGCTCCAACGGCGAGGAAATACCGCTGGGCAGATAATCCTTTTTCATCATGAAACCCGGCGTCACAACATGGCCCGAACCATCCTCCACCAATTAAATACAATTCATAAACTTTTTTCTTGACAGAGGAATGGTAAGCATTCTATCTATCACGAAAAATAACATTGTTACTCTTAAAGCCGCCCAAAAAACCTGAAAAACAATTTTTTATAATAAATTCTTATAATTAGAAATATAAATAAAAAGAAACATCATTATACAGACCTACTAAAAGAACGACTCAAGGCCATCCGACAGACTGGTTTATAATAGACATAACAAATAGTTATGTTTTGGCGGCGTTACAGCCTGAAAAAAGAATTCGGACCAACAATAACAATGTTAGCCCCCCTTAAACCGGAAGTGTACCAGCGGCTGGAGCAGGCCGTTCTGGATATTTTTTCCCATTCCGATTTCCACAAGGCCAATATCCGCGACGTGGCCAACCGGGCGGGCGTCAGCTTCTCCACCATTTACAAACATTACGGATCTAAAGAGCGCCTGGTCTTTGCCTTTGTGGATGTCTGGCTGGGCAAACTGACCGACCGGATCTACGATCATCTCCAGGGCATCGAAGACCTCAAGGAAAAAATGCGCAAGGTGCTCTGGCTGCAATTGGATTATTACGAGCGCAACCCAGGCCTGGCCCGCATCATTTTCATGACGCTGCCCATGAAGACCTGGATGGCCGATGAAACCTTCAAGCAGAAGAAAATGATCAACATGTACCTGGAGGTGATGCGCAAGGGCCAGAAAGAAGGCCAGTTGAATCCCAACGTGCGTGCCGGCGTTCTGCTGGATTTCATGCTGGGCAACGTCCAGCGGGCCTTTACCATGTGGATTTCCAGGGGCCAGCAGGGCCGGTTGACCGACCAGGCCGGCACGCTTTTCGAGATGATCTGGCGCGCCATTGCCAATCCCGACGCGGATGGCAGTTGAGCCGCTATCGGACGGCATCGGGGGGGCAGGATTTCGGTTTGTTGAATGCCGTTCGCCGGGAGGCCGCCAGGGCCGTACGGTGAAAAACCTTTATCCGGTTAGCAAAAGGAGCATTAAATGTCTGAACATCCCGAGTTGAACAAATGGAAAGAGTTGGCCACCAAGCAACTCCGGGGCAAAGCCCTGGAAGACCTGGAATGGGACACCCCGGAAGGGATCCGCGTCAAGCCGCTTTATACGGCTGAAGACGTGGCAGGAATGCCCCACGTCAACACCCTGCCCGGCTTCGCACCGTATGTGCGCGGGCCCATGGCCACCATGTACGCCGGCCGCCCCTGGACCATTCGCCAATACGCCGGTTTTTCCACGGCCAAGGAATCCAACGCCTTCTACCGCCGCAACCTGGCCGCCGGCCAGAAGGGATTGTCGGTGGCTTTCGACCTGGCCACCCACCGCGGCTACGATTCCGACCATCCCCGGGTCATGGGCGACGTGGGCAAAGCCGGTGTGGCGATCGACTCCATCGAAGACATGAAGGTGCTCTTCGACCAGATTCCACTGGATAAAATGAGCGTTTCCATGACCATGAACGGCGCCGTGCTGCCCATCATGGCCGGTTACATCGTGGCTGCCGAAGAACAGGGCGTCAAACAGGAGCAGCTCGCCGGTACCATTCAGAACGACATTCTCAAGGAGTACCTGACCCGCAATACTTACATCTATCCCCCCGAACCCTCCATGCGCATCGTATCGGACATCATCGCCTATTGTTCCGCAAACATGCCCAAATTCAACACGGTCAGCATCAGCGGCTACCACATGATGGAGGCCGGCGCCAACAGCGTGCTGCAGACAGCCTTTACCCTGGCCGACGGCCTGGAATACGTTCGGGCGGCCATCAAGGCCGGTCTGGAGATCGACGCCTTTGCCCCGCGGTTGAGCTTCTTCTTCGGCGTGGGCATGAACTTCTTCATGGAAATCGCCATGCTGCGGGCGGCCCGTTTCCTGTGGCACGACCTGATCAAGCCGTTTAACCCGAAAAACCCCAAGTCCTCCATGCTGCGCACCCACGTGCAGACCTCGGGCTGGAGCCTGACCGAACAGGATCCGTACAACAACATCATCCGTACCACCCTGGAGGCCCTGGCCGCGGTCCTGGGCGGCACCCAGAGCCTGCACACCAACTCTTTCGACGAAGCGGTTGGGCTGCCTACGGACTTTTCGGCCCGCATCGCCCGCAACACCCAGATCGTCATCCAGGAGGAGTCCCAGGTTTGCCACACCGTCGATCCTTTGGGCGGTTCCTATTACATCGAGGCCCTTACCAACGGCATCATCAAGGAGGCCCGCAAGATCATCGACGAGGTGGAGGAACTGGGCGGCATGGCCAAGGCCATCGAAACCGGCATGCCCAAGCTGCGCGTCGAAGAGTCGGCGGCCCGTAAGCAGGCCCGTATCGATCAGGGCCTGGATGTCATCGTGGGCGTCAACAAATACAAAATCGATCAAGACTCCCCCATGGACGTGCTGGAAGTCTCCGAACAGGTGCGCGAAGAACAGGTCGCCCGGATCAACCAGCTCAAGGCCGACCGGGACGATGCGGTCGTGCGTAGCGCCCTTAACGGCGTCACCCAGGCGGCCGAATCCGGCGGCAACCTGCTGGCGGCCAGCATCGAGGCCGTGCGCGCCCGAGCCACGGTGGGCGAAGTCTCCGACGCCATGGAAAAGGTATTCGGTCGTTTCGTGGCCACCACCCAGTGCATCTCCGGTGTGTACGCCTCGGAGTATGCCGAAAGCGAAATAATCGATTCGATCCGTAAGCGCACCGACGATTTCAAAAGCAAGGAGGGCCGCCGGCCCCGCATCCTGCTTACCAAGATGGGCCAGGACGGCCATGATCGCGGTATCAAGGTGGTTGCCACCGCCTTTGCCGATCTGGGATTCGACGTGGACATCAGCCCCATGTTCCAGACACCGGAGGAAGCGGCAAAAATGGCCGTGGAAAACGACGTCCACCTGGTGGGTGCATCCAGCCTGGCAGCCGGCCACAAAGCCCTGGTGCCTCAGCTGATCGAAGCTCTGAAAAAGGCTGGCGGAGACGATATCAAGGTCATTGTCGGCGGCGTCATTCCGCCGGGCGACTACGATTTTCTTTACAAAGCCGGCGCCGTGGGCGTATTCGGTCCCGGAACGGCTATTACCGAATCGGCCAACAAGGTGCTCAACGCCCTGATTGGAGAAGCCGCATAGCTTAATTGATGGGCTCGTAGAAAGCCCATTGGCCTTTTGTTCCCGCGGCAAAAATCGATAATGATCGTAAGGGCGAAAAATTTTTCGCCCCTACGCCGCGGAAAAAGCAAATAGATCGTAAGCCCCCGCTTCTCCGTTGCCCATTTACCTGGGCAGCGGGGAAGCGGGTTTAAATCATGTAAGGGGAATGCTTGTCCCCATGAGTGAAAAAGGTCCCGAATTTTACATCGATGGCGTTCGGTCCGGCAACCGCCGCATCCTGGCCAAAACCATCACCCTGATCGAAAGCGCACATCCCGCGCATCGGCAACTGGGGCGCAGCGTCGTGGACGGCCTGCTTCCTTACGCGGGCAAGGCCGCACGCATCGGCATCACCGGTGTCCCCGGTGTCGGCAAAAGCACCTTCATCGAAAGCTTCGGCATGATGCTGGTGGAATCGGGTCATCAAGTGGCGGTACTGGCGGTGGACCCCTCCAGCACCCGCAGCGGCGGAAGCGTCATGGCCGACAAGACCCGCATGGAGCGGCTGGCAGTGGCCCCGGAGGCCTTTATCCGGCCCTCGCCTTCCGGCGGCACCCTGGGCGGTGTGGCCCGCATGACCCGCGAGACGCTATTGGTCTGCGAGGCCGCCGGCTTCGACGTGGTCATCGTGGAGACCGTCGGTGTGGGGCAGTCGGAAACCACCGTGGCCTCCATGGTGGATTTTTTCCTGGTGCTCATGCTGGCAGGCGCCGGCGACGAGCTTCAGGGCATCAAAAAGGGAGTGCTGGAACTGGCCGACGCCGTGGCTATCAACAAGGCCGACGGAGACAACCGCAAAAAAGCCGAAAAGGCCCGGCGGTCCTATGAAATGGCCCTGCATCTGCTCAACCCGGCGACCCCGACCTGGTCGCCGCCGGTACTGACCTGCAGCGCCCTCACATTGGACGGGGTGGATACCATCTGGGAAACCATCAAGGACTACCGCGGTAAAATGTCGGCCACCGGCGAACTGGAGGAAAAGCGCCGCCGCCAGGCCCTGGCCTGGATGTGGTCGCGCATCGAAGACGGCCTCAAGGACCGTTTTTTCGGCCACCCGGCTGTCGGTGAACGGTTGAAGGGAATCGAAGCCTCCGTAGAGCGGGGCGATCTGTCGCCAACGGTGGGCGCCGAGACGCTCCTTTTTTTGCTTGACAAGGACCGTTGAGTTTAGAAGATTTGGTGTTTATTTTAAGATAATTGCTTTTCAGGCAAATTATTTTCAAGCTTTTGGATTTTTAACAAATAGTTGATTTGATGACGGCTGGCGATGACTTTTTCCAATCCCCTGCCGGCTAGTCAAAAATTCTGCACTTTCAAGTGAAAGGAATCTGACATGGGTATTGTGAAGGACAAAATCGAGGATCTCAAGGCGCGTGAGGCGCGCATCCTTGAGATGGGCGGACCAAAGCTGGTCGCCAAGCACAAGGAAAAAGGCAAGCTGACCGCCCGGGAACGGCTGAACAAGCTGTTCGACAAGGGAACCTTTCGCGAGGTGGATATGTTCGTCAAACACCGTTGCGTGAATTTTGGCATGGAGGATGTCGACATCCCCTCCGACGGCGTCATCACCGGCCACGGCATGGTGGACGGCCGCCCGGTATTCGCCTTTGCCCAGGACTTCACCTCCCGGGCGGGCAGCCTGGGCGAAATGCAGGCCAAGAAAATCTGCAAGGTAATGGATATGGCCCTGAAAGCCGGCGTACCCTTCGTGGGCCTCAACGATTCGGGCGGCGCCCGCATCCAGGAGGGTGTGGACGCCCTGTCCGGCTACGGCCAGATTTTCTACCGCAACTCTCTGGCCTCGGGCGTGATCCCGCAGATTTCGGCCATCATGGGCCCCACAGCCGGCGGCGCGGTCTACTCGCCGGCCATGACCGACTATATTTTCATGGTCAAGAACACCAGCTACATGTTCATCACCGGCCCCGAGGTCATCAAGTCGGTCACCGGTGAGGAAATCGACTTCGAAAGCCTGGGCGGCGCCATGGCCCACAACGAGAAGAGCGGTGTGGCCCAGTTCGCCTGCGAGAGCGACGAGGACGCCATCAACCAGATCAAACGCCTGCTGGCCTATTTGCCGGCCAACAACATGGAGGAACCGCCCATCGTGGATACGGGCGACGATCCCACCCGCACGGACGAGGCCCTCAACGAAATCGTTCCGGACAGCCCCAACCAGTCTTACGACATGCGCAAAGTGATCGCTTCCATCGTGGACAACGGCGAATTCTTCGAACCCTTCCAATATTTCGCAACCAATATCCTGACGGCCTTTGCCCGGCTCAACGGCCGTACCATCGGCATCATCGCCAACCAGCCCATGGTCATGGCCGGCTGTCTGGACATCAACGCCTCGGACAAAGCCACCCGCTTTATCCGCTTCTGCGACGCTTTCAACATTCCGCTGCTCACCATCGCCGACGTGCCCGGCTATCTGCCCGGCAGCCAGCAGGAATGGGGCGGTATCATCCGCCACGGCGCCAAACTGCTGTGGTGCTACAGCGAAGCCACGGTTCCCAAACTGCTGCTGGTAACCCGCAAGGACTACGGCGGCTCATACCTGGCCATGTGCTCCAAGGACCTGGGCGCCGACTATGCCCTGGCCTGGCCCACGGCCGAGATCGCCGTCATGGGCGCTGCCGGTGCCGCCAACATCATTCACCGCAAAGAGATCAAGGGCGCCGACGATCCCAAGGCCAAGCGCGCCGAGAAGATCGCCGAATACGAGGACCTGTTTTCCAACCCATACTGCGCCGCCGAACGGGGCTATATCGATGCGGTCATCGAGCCTGCCGAAACCCGGCCCCGGCTCATCGACGCCCTGGAGGTCATGTGCAGCAAAAGAGAACTGCGACCGGGGAAAAAGCACGGCAACATCCCCATGTAGCCGCCTTTGCAACCGACAACCGAATCCGAAAAGGGATGATCTATGGAAGCCAATGAAAAAAAACTGGCCGCCGCCTTGGCCGCGGTCTCTGCCTATATCCAGACCGAAGAGGAGGCGCTGGTCATGCCCCCGCCAGAAAAGCCTCAGCCCCGCCGCTTTGACCAGGGCAACCTGTGGGCCATGGCCGGCAGGCAGGGCATGATGCAGATGCGCACCCTCATGCAGATGAAAACATTCAACCGACTCCGATAAGCCGGTGAAGTCGAAAAAATGGACGAGTTATTAACTTCCAATTTTTAAGAGGAGACCCATACAATGAGTGATCACGATCAAGTCAAAATGACCAGCATGAATTACGATGTTGACCGGCCGAAAGCGGAAAATCCGGTGAAGATCATGGATCTGAGCCTCCGCGACGGCCACCAGAGCCTGTTCGCCACCCGCGGCCGCACCGAGGACATGATCCCCGTGGCCGAACTGATGGACCAGGTGGGCTTCTGGGCCGTGGAGACCTGGGGCGGCGCGACCTTCGATACCATGCACCGCTTTCTCAACGAAGATCCCTGGGAACGCATCCGCACCCTGAAGCGCTATTTCAAGAAGACGCCTTTCTCCATGCTGCTGCGCGCCCAGAACCTGGTGGGCTACCGCAACTACGCCGACGACGTGGCCAACGCCTTCATGGACCGCGCCTGCGAAAACGGCATGGACATCTTCCGCACCTTCGATGCGCTGAACGACTACCGCAACTTTACGACCGTGGTGCCCAAGATCAAGGAGTACGGCAAGCACTTCCAGGGCTGCATCTGCTACACCATGACGCAGCCGCGTCTGGGCGGCGAGGTCTACAACTTGGACTACTATGTCAACAAGGGCAAAGACCTGGAAGCCATGGGCGCCGACTCCATCTGCATCAAGGACATGGCCGGCCTCATCGCTCCTTACGATGCCTATGAAATCGTCAAGGCACTCAAAACGAACTGCAAGGTTCCCATCCACCTGCACAGCCACTTCACATCCGGCATGAGCCCCATGAGCCACCTCAAGGCCATCGAGGCAGGTGTGGATATCATAGACACCTGCATGTCCCCTTATGCCTACCGCACCTCCCATGCCGCGGTCGAACCGCTGGTCATGGCCCTTCTGGGCACCAACCGCGACACCGGCTTCGACATCCGCCTGCTGGCCCGGATCAACGAGATCTTCGAAAAGGAGGTCATGCCCAAGTACAAGCACCTTTTGGACGACTCCAAAATGTCCGTCATCGACATCAACGTGCTTTTGCACCAGACACCGGGCGGCATGCTCTCCAACCTGGTCAACCAGCTGCGCGACATGGACGCTTTGGACAAGATCGGCGAGGTCTACAAAGAGCTGCCGCGGGTCAGAAAAGAACTGGGCCAGATTCCGCTGGTCACGCCCACCAGCCAGATCGTGGGCATCCAGACCGTCAACAACGTGCTCTTCGACACCCCGGAAGAACGCTACAAGATGATCACCGGCCAAGTCAAGGACCTGTGCTACGGCCTCTACGGCAAGACCGCCGTGCCCATCGATCCCGAAGTTCAGAAGAAAGCCCTCAAGGGTTACGACCGTGGCGAGGAGCCCATTACCTGCCGTCCGGCCGAAGTATTGGAGCCGGAACTGGAAAAGGCCAAGGCAGAAATCGGCGATCTCGCCGTGGATATGGACGACCTGGTCACCTATGCCATGTTCCCCGTGACCGGCAAGAAATTCCTGCAATGGAAATACGGCAAGGAAGAAGCGCCTGCGTCCGTGAAGCCCATCACCCTGGAGCAAGTCAAGGCCAAGGACGAACTGATCAAGAAGGCCAAGGCCGGCGAACTGGTGGAAAAGAAGAAAGACGCTCCGGCCAAGAGCGAAAACGCCCGCACCTTCAACGTCTTCGTGGATAACGAGTACTTCGAGGTGGGCGTCGACGAAGTGGGCGGCAGCCCGATCCTGAAGTATGCCCAGCAGATCCAGCTTTCCGGCGTCGCACCTGCAGCGGCTCCGGCCGTCTCCGCAGCACCTGCTGCCCCGGCCGCACCGGCTGCTCCGGCTGCTGCGCCTGCTGCTGCTCCCGCAGAGAAGAAGGCTGCCGCACCGGCTCCGGCGCCCGCTGCCGACGCCGAAGGCACCCCGCTGTCCGCGCCCATGCCCGGCATGATCGTCAAGTACGAGAAGAATGTGGGTGACGCGGTCAACGAAGGCGAGACTGTTGTCATCCTGGAGGCCATGAAAATGGAAAACGCCTTGGCCGCACCGGCTTCGGGCACCGTCAAGGCCATCAACTTCTCATCGGGTGATTCTGTAGGCAAGGGCGACGTGCTCTGCGTGATCGGATAGCCCCCTCGATAGTTGAATGACACGATGAGCATGGCCGCTTGAAGATGTCGGTCCTGCGGCCATGCTCTTTCTTCCTGCGCCGGTTATACGCGAATACCGAGTCAAGCGATGTTTCGTCGCACCGATGTATGGATGGCCGCCCAGCGCTTCGACCTCGATTTCTTCAGCCTTTCACCATCCAGCACATTTACGGCCGGCCTTGTCCCGAATGTTGTTTTAAACTTTACGCTTAAACGAGAAAAGAGGCTCCTCAATGAAAATCCACGAGTACCAAGCCAAAGAACTGTTCCGCAAGAACGGCGTCGCCGTTCCCGACGGCAGCGTTGCCTTCACCGTCGACGAAGCCAAGGCGGTGGCCGAAAAACTGGGCGCCTATCCGGTGGTAGTCAAGGCCCAGATCCACGCCGGCGGCCGCGGCCTGGGCGGCGGCGTTAAAGTGGCCAAGAACGCACAGGAATTCGACGAATACGCCAGCAGCATCCTGGGCATGAACTTGGTCACCAAGCAGACCGGCCCGGGCGGAAAGTTGGTCAAGAAACTGCTCATCGAGCAAGGACTCAACATCGCCAAGGAACTCTACCTCTCCATCCTCCCGGACCGCGCCACGGCCAAGATGATCATCATGGCCTCTGAAGCCGGCGGCATGGATATCGAGGATGTCGCCGAAAAAACCCCTGAGAAGATCATCAAAGTGTATGTGGATCCCAACGTGGGAATCCAGGGCTACCATCTGCGGGCGGCCTCCTTCGGGCTGAACATGCCCAAAGAATGCATGAAACCGTTCACCGTGCTGTTGAAAAACCTTTTCAACCTGGCCGTCAACTACGACTGCTCCCTGGTGGAAATCAACCCGCTGATTATCACCGCCGAAAACGACGTCATTGCCCTGGACGGCAAGATGGATTTCGACGACAACGCCTTGTACCGCCACCCGGATGTTAAGGAATACCGCGATCTGGATGAAGAGGACCCCACAGAGGTGGAGGCCGGAGGTTTTGGTCTGAACTACATCCACCTGGGCGAAGGCGGGAACGTGGGCAACATGGTCAACGGCGCCGGACTGGCCATGGCCACCATGGATTGCATCAAGTACGCCGGCGGCAAACCGGTCAACTTTCTCGACGTGGGCGGCGGCGCCAGCGCCGAGCAGATCGAAAACGGCTTTCGCATTCTGCAGAGCGACGAGAACGTCAAGGCCATCCTGATCAACATCTTCGGCGGCATCCTGCGCTGCGACCGGCTGGCCAACGGCGTCGTCCAGGCCGCCGAAAAGGTGGGCATGCGCGTTCCGGTGATCATCCGCATGGAAGGCACCAACCTGGCAGAGGGGCGCAAGATCCTGGCGGAATCGGGCCTGGATCTGATCAACGCCAAGGACCTCAAGGACGCCGCCGAGAAATTGCAGGAAGCCATTCAATAGTAATTCACAAACCAGCGAGGATTGAACCGTGAGCATATTAGTCAATAAAGAGACCAAACTGTTGGTTCAGGGGATTACCGGAAAAGAAGGCCAGTTCCATGCCCGTGCATGCGTGGAATACGGCACCCAGGTGGTGGCCGGTGTTACCCCCGGCAAAGGGGGGCAGAAGATGGACGAGGTTCCTGTATTCAATACGGTGGCCGACGCCGTCAAGACCACCGGCGCAGACGCCAGCATGATTTTTGTGCCCCCGCCCTTTGCCGCAGACGCCATCATGGAGGCGGCCGATGCCGAGGTTCCCCTGATCGTCTGCATCACCGAGGGGATTCCGGTGATGGACATGATGCGGGTCAAAAACTATCTCAAGGACAAGCCGGTGCGCCTGATCGGCCCCAACTGCCCCGGCATCATCACCCCAGGCGAGTGCAAGATCGGCATCATGCCCGGCCCGATCCATGTACCCGGCAAAATCGGCGTGGTCTCCCGCTCCGGAACCCTGACCTACGAAGCCGTGCATGCCCTGACCCTTGCCGGTCTGGGTCAGACCACCTGCATTGGCATCGGCGGCGATCCGGTCAACGGGACCAACTTCATCGATTGCCTGGAGCGATTCCAGGCCGACGCGGCCACCGAAGGCGTCGTCATGATCGGCGAGATCGGCGGCGATGCCGAAGAGAAAGCCGCCGAGTTCATCAAGGCCAACGTCACCAAACCGGTGGTCGGTTTCATTGCTGGTCTGACCGCTCCTCCGGGGCGGCGTATGGGCCATGCCGGCGCGATTATCAGCGGCAGCAGCGGCACCGGCCAGAGCAAGGTGGCGTCCATGAAGGCCAACGGGATCAATGTATGTGAGAATTTGGCCTATCTGAAGGATGTGTGTTCCGAAACGTTTAAATAGAAATGGATCGACGCAACACAAATGCCCCTTAAAATAGCAGCGGGCGGCCTTCGGGCCGCCCGTTTGTTTTTGCCTATCAAATCATCGGCCCATTGAAATCGAAGCGAATAGAATCACCCCTCCTGGGCAATCTCGTAAAGCCTTTGTATCCGGTCTAAAAAATCACCATCGTATAATCCGCAGCTCGATCCCAAAACAAAATTCCCCGTTGAAGCCAGGGAGGCAACAACCTGACCGAGAGATTTCAAGGACTGCTGTGGTGGCTGATCTGTGTCCAGCATGACGCTCTCAATGCCGGCCATGATCATCACGTTTGCGCCCATTTTTTCGTACAAGTCGGTCAGGTTGTTGAGATTGCTTTGTATCGCGGCAAATCCGTCGAGCCGCCATGCTTTGAAAATTTCAACCAGTTGGGAAAGATTGCCGCAGCAATGAAGCAGAAGCGGGACCCCGGCCCCGTGGGCGGCGACAACCGCGTGAGCGTAAAAATCCCGGCACATGTTGTCAATATCCGCCGGGTTCACAAGAGGCCCCCTTTCGGTGGAAAAGTCATCGGCCAAGACGATGCCGTCCACCCCAAGATCCAGGCACTGCCCGATCGTATCCAGGGCCCCCTTTTTCTCCGCTTCATAAACGCAATAAAGCGTTTGCGGATTTCTGATCCAGTCCGTGAGAACCTGCATCATCCCAACCTTGTTGACCATTTCCTGAAAAGGGCCGTCGATTACGGCCAGAACCGGTATGTCCGACGCGACCGCCGCATCAGCAAGGTCCCCGGGTGCAAAGTAACGGTAACCCAAATCCGGCTTGTTGGCAGGGACGTCGCAGATCGACAGGCAGACCACATCCTGGCCCAGGCGTTGCGCCAGAAGGATATGGTTTTCCACGGTGTCTTTCAAACCCGCCCGTTCCAGCAGCCGGCTTCCCAGCCAGACCTCTCCTTTGGGGAGGGCACCCGTGCATCGTGTTGTCAAAACCTGCTGTAATTTGAAATGATTATCCAATTCTTTCACAAACTCTCGGGTTTCGTGGTTTTTATTTTGGTCGTGCTCTTTGGCCTGGCCCATGGCCGATCAAAAATTGTTGACAGCAAATGGGAAAAGGCTATCCTTTCACGGCTCATTACAAACGATTCGAATTGTAACATATGAAAAACAGATAAGAAAAGAGTTGCGCAGGACGCAGAGCACAAATGATCAAGATTTCAGTGGAACCTTTAGGAATAACGATCGAGGCTGAAGACAAACAGCCCCTTATGGCATCCCTGGCAAAAGCGGGTATAAAAATTGAAGCGCCTTGTGGCGGCAAAAATATTTGCGGAGCTTGCCGGTTGTGGGTTGTGTCCGGCAGCATTCCTTCCACACCCCATGAAAATCTGGACCCGGAAGATGTGAAAAACGGTCTGCGCCTGGCATGCCAGGCCGTTCCCGAAGGCGATGTGACCATCCGCCTTGAAGACAACTTCGCCTACGACAACAAAGTCATGAACCAGGGCCGGATTCTGGGGCAAAACGCCAAGTCCGGAACGAAGAAAGCCGACCCGGCCGTATCAATCACCCAAGGGCCCGAAGGTTTCCAGCTTTGGTATGACAAACGGGCCGAGCCGGCGACCCTGGAAGACTGGCAGCCGGATTTCAAGCCCACCGGCCTTGCCATCGATATCGGCACCACAACCATGGTGATCTCCCTGGTGTCGTTGCAAACGGGAGCGGTACTGGCTTCCGCCTCCAGCCTGAACCCCCAAGTCGCCCACGGCCATGACGTGCTCACCCGCATCAATTACGCCAAGACGCCTGAAACATTGGACGAGATGGGCTCCCTGGTGCAGGACAAACTCAACGACATGGTAAAGGATGCCTGTGCGCAAGCCGGCCTAAATCCCCAGGAAATCGTCGACGTGGCCATCGGCGCCAACACCACCATGCTTCAACTGGCCGCCAAAATGGATTCCACCTCCATCGGCAGAACCCCTTTTTCCTTTGACCTAAAGGGGGGCACAACCTACAGCGCCGCCAAATGGAGCCTTGACGTGAACAAGGCGGCCAGGGCGTATCTTCCTCCGATCATGCACGCCTTCGTGGGAACGGATATCACCGCCGGGCTGCTTTTGTGGCCGGACTTCTTTGATGGCGACAAGTCTATTTTGTATCTGGACATGGGCACCAACGGCGAGCTTTGCCTGAATGTGAATGGGAAACGGTTCACCACCTCCACCGCCGCCGGTCCGGCCTTCGAGGGCATGGGGCTCTCCACGGGCATGCGGGCCACGGACGGGGCCGTGGAAAGGGTGAGCTATCGGGATGGAGAGTTCAAATTTCACATCATCGGCGGCGGCCCTGCCAAAGGCATCTGCGGCAGCGGCATTATCGATTTTCTGGCCGCACTTCTGGAATCCGGCCACCTGGACCCGAGCGGCAGACTATTGAAAACAGGCCCCGAAGATACTTACATAAAAGCGGATAACGAACAGACGAAATTCAAGTACGCAAAAGGCGTGTATCTTACCCAGAAAGATATCCGGCAGATCCAGCTTGCCAAGGGTGCCGTAAGAACCGGCATCGATCTGATCATGGAAGCCGGCGGCATCACAGCCGACAACCTGGACAGGATTTATATCGCAGGCGGATTCGGCAACTACCTCAAGCCGGTCAATATGGAAAAAATAGGCCTGATTCCCCCCAACACGGCGACCAAGCTCATTTTTTGCGGCAACGCCTCCATTGATGGCAGCATCGCCCTTTTAAGGGATAAAAACAATCGGGCATTCATAGAAAAGGCCTTGAACGAGATGGAACATGTGCAATTGGCCAGCCAGCCCCATTTCATGAACTGTTTTCTTGAAAGCCTGCAATTTCCGTCCGACTAAGTACACCTGTTCATAAAACCAGTGGTGCACCGAGATGGACGCTGCACCGGATCGCATGGCTCCATGAGCCAATGGAAAAATGATTTCCATCCTGGCAAACATCATGACGACGGAATGAAAAATTGTCGTTGCCATCGTCTCGTTTTTCAAATGTGCGCCCTCCCCCCCTTCTACCAAAAAATTACTTCTGAACTGTTTTTAAAATTTCTTCGGCGGCCTCGACCCAACCCCCTAATTACGCTATTTATATAGGGTAGTATGTAGGTTGGAGGCTTCCCAAAAATCCCCAGTCGTTTTTTCCGTTTTTAATAAAAAATCCCTTTCTTCCAAAATTTTATAATAATGGCATATAGTTGGCTTAACAAGAACATGGAGCCGACTGCTTTTAAAGAAGGAGCTTGTTAGACTATGATGAAATTTTGCCAACAAAAATGTAAATTGCGTATTGACAACCTCCATAGGGAAGTATATTGCGTCTGAGACGCACGGATATGACAAAAAAATATTTCGCCCTTAACACACAGGAGAAAGGCAATGATTGTCATAGCAGAAAAAATCAACGGCACGAGAAAGGCCGTGGCCAAGGCCATCCGGGAGAAAGATGCGGATTTTATCCGCAATCTGGCCAGGGCCCAGGCCGATGCAGGCAGCACCTACATTGATGTAAACGCCGGCACCGCCCCCGAACGGGAGCCGGATGACATGATTTGGTTGGTGAACACTATCCAGGAAGTGTGCGACCTGCCCCTGGCACTGGACAGCGCCAATCCCCAGGCATTGAAAGCGGGTTTGAATGTGGCTGCCAAAAAACCCATGATCAACTCCGTCAGCGGCGAACAAAGCCGGATTGACGGCGTCCTGCCCCTGGCACTGGAACACAAGACCGAACTGATCCTGCTGGCTCTGGACGATCACGGCATTCCCGAAAAAGTGGAAGGCCGCCTGAAAATCGTCCGGGACCTTGTCAAACGCGCCCTGGACGGCGGTCTTGAGCAAAAACAGCTCTACATCGACCCCCTGGTAACCGCCATCAGCACGGGAACCGAAAACGCCAAAACAACCTTCGGCACCATCAAAGCCATCATCGACGAATTCCCGGAGGTTCACATCACGGGCGGGGCCAGCAACATTTCCTTCGGGATGCCGCTGCGGCCCCTGATCAACCGCTTCTTCATCGCAATGGCGATCCAGGCAGGCATGGATTCGGCCATCATCAACCCCAATGACAGAGAGTTAAACGAAGCCATCATGACCGCGGAAATGCTGATGGGCCGCGACAAGTTCTGCATGAATTTCAACCGCGCCTTCCGGGCCGGAAAGATAGGACCTAAAAAACCTGAATAACAGGAGGGAATCATGAAAGATTTGACAGATGCCATGGCGGACATGAACGAGGATAAAGCCCTCGAACTAACCCAAAAGTACCTGGACGCAGGAGAAAGTCCAGTTGAAATTTTCAGGGCCTACCAGGCTGCCATGGAAGAAATCGGCAAACGTTTCGAACAAAACCTTTATTTCGTGCCGGAGCTGATCATGGCCGGCGAGATGATGAAGGCGGGTGCAGCACTGATCAAACCCCATCTCAAGGACGGCGCCGAAGGCGAAGGTGCCGGGAAAATCGGCAAGTTCCTCATCGCCACCATCCAAGGAGACATTCACGATATCGGCAAGAACATCATGGGCATGATGCTGGACTTGAACGGCTTCGAGGTCATGGACCTGGGCGTTGACGTACCCCTTCAGAAGATCGTCGATGCAGCCAAGGAGTTCAAACCCAATGTAATCGGCCTCAGCGGACTCTTGACCCTGGCCTTCGACCCGATGAAAGCCCTTGTGGACAAGCTGAAAGACGAAGGTGTCAGGAACGATTACAAGGTCATCATCGGAGGCGCCCAGATGGATCAGCATGTATGCGACTACGTCGGGGCGGATGCCTGGGTTACGGATGCCGTCGCCGGTGTCAACCAGAGCAAGTCCTGGGTGGCTGCGTAGTTCTACCGATAACCGCAAAAGCATCATTGGAGGAATGTTATGTCAGATATGAACGAAGTCAGGAAAAAACAGGACGCCTTTCTGGATAAGTGGATATCCGGCGAGGGAATCGAATTTGCCAGCGAGGAGGCCAAAAGCGCCTATCAGGAGCGTACGGGTCTTTTGGCTGCGGCCTTCAGGATTGACGATGCCATCGAACGCGTGCCCGTCATGCCGATGACCACCTTTGCGCCCACCATGATGAAGGGCATCTCCGGCAAGGAGGCGATGTACAATCCGGAAGCCGCGGGCCAGGCCTACCTGGACTTTTGCAACACCTTTCAGCCGGACGCCGCCGGCGCCGCTCCCATGCTCATGTATGGCCCGGCCCTGGAAACACTGAAATACACGCTTTACAAATGGCCGGGGCAAGGTGTTCCCGACAACCTCTCCTACCAGTTCAACGAAAAAGAATACATGACGCATGACGAATACGATCTGCTGATAAACGACCCTACGGATTTTTACCTTCGCTACTGGATGCCCAGAACCCACGGTGCTTTGGCGCCCTTTGCCAGCATGCCTCCGATCTATGGGGCCATGGAGCTTCCTATGCTGGGTCCCTGGCTCATCGGCATCGGCACCCCCCCCATGCAGGAAGCGCTGGCCGCATTGATGAAGGCCGGCAAGCAATGCTTTGACTGGATCAACACCATGGGGGCGTACCTGGGCCAAATCATGGCAGCGGGCTTTCCCTTCTACGCCGGCGGCGCCACCAAGGCCCCCTTTGACGTGATCAGTGACTCTTTCCGTGGAACCACCCAACTGATGATGGACATTTTCCGCAGGCCGGAAAAGGTTTTGGAAGCGGTGGAAAGGCTGGTCGAACCAATGATTGCAGCCGGAGTCGCCGGGGCCATGGCCAACAACAATCCCATCGTGTTCATCCCACTTCACAAGGGGGCCGACGGCTTCATGTCCAACGAGCAGTTCGAGAAGTTCTACTGGCCCACCCTCAAGAAAGTCATGTACGGCCTGGCCGAAGCCGGCTGCATCCCAGGATGCTTTGTGGAGGGCGGTTACAACCAGCGCCTCGAATACCTTGCCGACACATCGGACATCCGCTGCATGTATCTTTTTGACCGCACCGACATGGCCAGGGCAGCTGAACTTTTGGGCGGCAAGGTCTGCATTGCCGGCGGCTTCCCGGTTTCCATGATTCTGACGGCGACCCCTGAGCAAGTAGCGGAGGAAACAAAGAAGCTGATCGAAGTGGCCGGGAAAGATAAGGGCTACATTCTCAGCATCGGATGCGCGCTGGATGAAGGCAAGGACGATACGATAAAGGCATTCGTTGACGCTGCCAAGAAGTACGGTCGGTACTAATCGCGGATGGTTTCGTAAAAAGTTGTACTTTTCATTTTTTCGTCATTCCGGCGTAGGCCGGAATCCAGGCATTTCAATGATTTCTGGATGCCCCCGGATCAAGTCCGGGGCAGGCTTATCAAGCCCGGCATGACGAGTTCGGTATTTTTTGCGAGTGCATCAATCGCTGAATTAAAGACGTTATAACGGTGTATCGGGTACGCCCTTGCCTGTTGAATAGGACAAGGGCCTGAAGGGACCAAAAGGAGGAAAAATGAAGAGAAGAAGTACCTTTTTGATCGTTGCAGTATTGGTGGCTGCATTCATGCTTCCCGTTTCGGCAATGGCGGAAAACGACCCCAGGGACGCCGTACCTGCGCCTGGTGGAACAAGCCTGTTCCTTTTCTACTATCGAGACTACACGGGCAGCGATGTCTATGAGGACGGGGAAACCCTTGACGACAACGCCGATTTTGACCTGCAGGTCGGAATTTTCAGGTTAGCCCACTTCTGGGACGTTGGTGGGAACTGGATCTGGAGTGCCGATGTTCTCCAGCCAGTAGCCTCAATGAATTTCGATTCGGACGTCCTTTTTCCCGACAACTCCGGCGCAAATTCGAGCGGGCTTGGTGACACCACCATTGCAACTCATATCAATACGCCGTTTTTTCTCGATAATGGGAAATTCAAACTCGGGCAGTCCTACGGTTTGATTGTAACCTTGCCCACCGGTGATTACGATTCGGAGAAGGCCGCCAACATAGGTACTAATTATTACACTTACAGGCTTGAAGCCACGCCCGTCATCCTGATGAGCGGTCCATTTGTTTTTGAGCTTACCGGGGAAGTCAATTTTTATTCCGATAACGACGATTATACCGTGGCAAACCTCAAACAGGAGAAAGACCCCTCCTATCAACTTCAACTCCACGCCAGCTACAGCTTCACGGATTCCTTTCTTTTCGGGATCAGCTACTACTACCTTACCGGCGGAGAAACGACAGTGGCGGGTATCGAACAGGACGACGAACCCGACGCCCAGGCCCTGCGATTCAGCTTTGGATTTCAGCTGACCAAGAATCTCCAGATGCTGCTTCAGTATAACACCGAGATCGAAAGGGAAAATGGCGTCGAGCAAAATTATCTCGGGACCAGACTGGCCTACTGTTTCTAAAATCCTGTTCGCAACCACTTATGCCCGAGTCAAACACCCCTGGGTGCAAAATGCATCCAGGGGTGTTTGTGTTTGTATTGAGGCCTGTCTTCTTGTATTTAGGTGGATAAATGTCGCGCTAAAAGGCATTCTTAAATGGACACGTCCCTACAAACCAATGAAATGCTTACCCGGTGGGCGCAGGGTGCCGGCATCGCTTTCGAAACGCAAATAGCGGCGGAGAATTACATGAAGCTTACCCGCCGCTGGCTGGATGTACTGGCCTTGAAACAGCCGGACCGGGTCCCCGTCCTCGTGTTCGGAGAAGGCGGCATCGTCACCGGCCCTGATATCGACCAGGCCGGTATGTTTTACGATTCCCCAAAGGCCGCCGCCGCCGTATACGGGTTCAATAAAAAGTATGCGTTCGACCACGTCATGGACATTCTGCCCATGTGTGGAAAGGCCCTGGACATCCTTGACTGCCGACTTCTCCGGTGGCCGGGAAGCCCGCTTCCCCAGGGCATGCCGAATAATGTCCCCCCACAGTACCCCGAAAACGAATTCATGCATAACTCCGAATACGACCGGCTCATCGCAGACCCGGAGGGATTCATCCTTTTAAAATACCTGCCACGCATTTTCAGTGCTCTCCGCTTCAAGGGAGAAATTCCCTGCCCCCTTTACGGGCTCCACGCCATCGGCCATGAGCCGCTTCTTGCTCCCTTTTCCAAAGAAGGGGGAATGCGGGCAAAACTTAAAGTGATGATGGACAATTTTTTTACCGCGGCTGACGCCACCACCATCCATTTCAAGCATTTCAAGGACGTGGCGGATAAAATCGTCCGTGAACTGGGGCGGCCCAAGATCTTTGGCGGCGCATTCACCTTTTCTCCTTTTGACTTAATCGGGGACACCTTGCGGGGAACGGTGGGCATTATGATGGACATGCACCGCCAGCCGGAAAAACTGGAAGCCGCTTGCCGGGCGTTACTCCCTTTTTCCGTGAAAATGGCCGTGGAACAGGCGCAGCGTGCGCAGAATCCCTTCGTGCTGATCCCCCTGCACAAAGGTGCGGATGACTTCATATCCCAAAAGCAATTTGAAAGCGTTTACTGGCCCACCCTGCACGCCCAGTTGCTGGAGCTGACCGCCAACGGCCTCATCCCCCTTATCCTTGTTGAAGGTGCATACAATAAACGACTGGACACCATCGCCCGATCAGGACTTCCCGAAGGCAAGACCATGTGGATTTTCGAAAAAACCGATATGGAACAGGCCAGGCGAAAGCTGAACGGCATCGCCTGTATCGGCGGGAATGTGCCTGCCTCTTTTTTCACCATCGGTTCGCCGGCGCAAATGGCGGACTATTGCAAAAATTTGATTGAATGTGTGGGGAACGAGGGGGGCTTTTTTTTGGCGCCGGGGGTGGTTTTGGATCGCGCCAAACCGGAAAATATGAGAGCCTTTATTGAAAGCGCATCTGTAAACTGTTCTGCCCGGCCATGATTTCCTTGCAAAGGTAAACACCGGACATGGCCGAAGTGGACCAGTAGTCCGCCCCGATTTGTTCGTTAAAGTCCGGGATCTCGTACAAAGACGCCCGGATGATGACGGATCGGTGGCTGATGCCGGGATACACCTTGATCTGCTCGACGATAGCCTTCATGGAATCGTAAGCCGTCCGTAAAAGGCATGACAGCCCGATGATGTTGGGCTTCAGTTCCACCGCCTTTTGGCAGAACGTTTCGGCGGATACGTCCACGCCAAGGTCGTAAACCGTAAAGCCATGGCATTTTGCCAGCAGCCCGAACAGGTTTTTGCCAAGGTCGTGAATATCTCCCTGCACGGTCCCCAGAAGGATGGTACCGGTTTCGCTGGCCACCAGGCCTTCCTTCACCTCCGGTTGGACGATTTCGGATACCTGGCGGAAGATCTCGCCGCCCACAATCAGGCTGGAAATGAAGTAGTCTCCCCTTTCATAGCGCTTGCCGACCTCCACCATGCCCTTGGCGCAGGTTTCGAGAATAACCATCGGGTCTTCTTTTTGCCGGAGAAGGTAGCGCACCTGTTCCAGCACCTCGGCTTCCCGCAGATGCGTTACATTGTCTATCAGGGCCTTGGCGCCTTTCGGGTCCATCAACAGATCCTCGGTATAGAAGGCCCGGTAATATTCATGCCGACAAAAGAATTGAAAGTGAGCCGGTCGCTGGGGCAGACAAAGCATCCCCAACTCAAGGGGCGGTCGGAATGGTCATAGAAAATATGGGTCAGGTTAATAGCAGCGGCGGGTCTGTCCAACTTCAGCAGATTGGCCTCTTCGATACTGACCAGTTCCGCTCGCACGTTCAGTTCGCCTCTTTTGAACAAATCGTTTCCGCAACCTTCGAAAAAACCCTGCATGGACGTGACTTCCAATTCGGCTTCCACAATGGGTTTATTCACGTCACAAACCAGGTATTCATAATGATAGATGAACGGTTCTCCGTAAACTTTGAGCAGGCGGCGCAGATGGATGGCCCTTTCACCCTCGGGCAAAGCCAGCTTTTCCGCTATGATGGCATCGGCGGGGGTGAGGCTGACCTCGAGGATTTTAACCTCGATTGCCGAAGGATCATCGTAAAACTGCCGGAAATCGGCGAATTTGAAGACTGCCGAGCTTAAATTAAGCTGCTTGACATACGTGCCCCGGCCTCGCTCGGTGACCACGACGCCCTTGTCCACCAGCAAATTAATGGCCCGGCGAACCGTCATGGGGCTTACCTTGTAAAGCTTGCACAATCCGGATTCGGACGGGATGCGTTCTCCGGTTTCCAGTTCGCCAGTGGCAATCTGCGTGCTCAAAATATTGGCCAATTGTACATATACCGGCTCATAGGAATCCCGGTCGATTTGTCTGGTTTGTTTTTCCATTTTATAGTATTTATTAATAGTTATAAGTGTAAAATCCATCTTTGCAAACAGGCGGGCATCGATCAACGCCGCCTTTTTATACGGCCTTTTACTATACTTCTATAGTGTAGCATTGCAATCAAGATTATTCAATAGTGATAATGGGTTTGCCGAGAAAATGACAACAACCCGGGCTTCAACAGAGAAAATGGCAGATTCGGAATGCTTACAGGGCCTTTGCTCCTGAATTCCCTTCTAAAAAAGACCTTGACTTCAGTTCGCGCAAATTAAATAAAGAAACCTTCGCTCTACGTTCCCAGATCCGAAAGGTTTTCAATCATGCACGAAATGGGCATCGCCATGGAGATCGTGGATATCGCCAAGGCCTCCATACCACAAAAGATGCAAGGCGCCAGGGTCCAACGGGTCAACCTCCAGGTGGGCCAGTTGTCGGCCATTGTTGCCGACAGCCTGCGCTTCTGCTTCGACCTGGTGGCCAAAGACACCCCCCTGGAAGGCGCCGAACTGGCCATTGAGGAACTGCCCGTGGTGGCCCGCTGCAAGGACTGCAATACCCAATGGACCGTGACCGAAGCGGTCTTTACCTGCAAAAATTGTAAGAGCGGTAATATCGACATACTATCCGGCAGGGAGCTGGACATTACTTCAATCGAAATCGAAGATGAGGATTAACCATGTGGTCTTTCGCCAATCGCATCCCCAAACGGTATCATCGCGACCATAGCCATCACCATCACGGTCCCCACGACCATCACCACCACGACCACAGCGTGGAAACCCGCAAATCCGGAACCCGCGAGATCAAGGTGGTCCGGCGGGTGCTGGACGCCAACGACATCATGGCCGACCGTATGCGCTCCCATTTCGCCGCGCACAAGGTCTTCGTGCTCAATATGATGAGTTCGCCGGGCTCCGGCAAAACCACCACCTTGCAGAAAACCCTGGCCCGTATCATGCCGGACCTGCGCTGCGCAGTCATCGTGGGGGACATCTGCACCACTAACGATGCCGACCGCCTGGCCGAATCCGGTGCCCCGGTGATCCAGATCAATACCGACGAGTTCGGCGGCGACTGCCACCTGGCCGCCCATGTGGTGGAAAAAGCCGTGGCCGACCTGGACCTGGATGCCATCGATCTGCTCATCGTGGAGAACATCGGCAACCTGGTCTGCCCGGCTGAATTCGACATCGGCGAGGACAAGCGCGTGGTGGTGCTTTCCGTCACAGAAGGAGAAGACAAGCCCGCCAAGTATCCCCTGATGTTCCGTGAATGCAACGCCACCCTGCTCAACAAGATCGACTTGCTTCCCTATCTGGATTTCGACATGGACCTGGCCCGAAAGACCATCGCCCAGATTCACCCCGGCATGCCCGTCTTCGATATCTCTTCCAAGACAGAAGAGGGCCTCGATGCATGGATCGGGTGGCTGGTGGAGCAGGTGAAGGGCAAGTTGGCCGGTTGAAGTTAAGGCCGGTTCGTTGGTTTGATTCGTTTGTTGGTTGAATTGGTTGAAGCGGCTTGCTGCCGCAGTTATTCATGCTTTTCACTCGGTTAATTGGTCTACGCTGATGTTCAGTGCGGATGCGATTTTTTCCAACGTGGAGCGCCGTAGATTGGCATCCGGTTTTTCCATCTGGCTGTAGGCCGCCTGGGAGATCCCCATTTTGGCGGCCATTTCTTTTTGGGTGATTTTTTTGTACTCCCGCCATGCCCTGACCATGCTTTTGCCTTCGATTACATTCAAGCCGACAACTTTATGGGGGATCGTTACTTCCCGGTCTCGGCGGTCAATCAGCTTTTTATATTCATCATAATGCAAATTCATCCTCCAGCGTAGCGATGGATGCAGGGCCGGGATGACACCAAAAACATCGCCCCTTGCCCTTTTCGATTTTTATCTTAACTTCCACAATGTGGTACTTTAAACCCCGATCTTTTCATCATCACTGATATTCTTGGAGTATAATCATGTCAAAAGATACACTTTTCCAACCCTTTCAGATAAAAAATCATACCCTGAAAAACCGAATCGGCGTGGCGCCGATGACCCGGATGTCCGGAGGTGAGACCAGCATCCCCAGAAAGGATGTACTGGATTTTCTGGTTCGCCGGGCTGAGAACGGGGCCGGACTCGTGTATACCGAAGCGCTGGTAACCGATTACGAAAGCGCCCAAGGATACCCCGGACAGGCAAGGATAACCACCCAGAAGCAGATCGATGCCTGGAAGCCGGTTGTTCAAAAAATCCAGGACGCCGGTTCCAAAGCAATTATTCAACTCTTCCACTGCGGCCGGATGGCCTGGCCTGAAATCAATCCGGCGAAGCGCTCCATTGCCCCCAGCGCCGTTGCCCCCAGACAGGACAATCCCCTCACGCAAAGCCCCTACCCGGTCCCCGAAGCAATGAGCCAGTTCGATATTGACCACGTCATTAACGGGTTTGTCCAAAGTGCAAAGGGAGCGGTGGAGGCCGGCTTTGACGGCATCGAAATCCATGGCGCTCACGGCTACCTGATCAGCCAGTTCCTCTCCTCGTACAGCAATCAGCGGACAGACGGATACGGCGGATCGGTTGAGAACCGATTCCGGTTTGCCAGAGAAGTGGTCCGGGCCGTCAAAGAGAATATCCCCGACGACCGGCTGCTGATATTCCGCATTTCCAACTGGGGAATTGCCGACATGGAGGTATCCCTGTTTGCGGATCGGGAAGAATGGCAGGAGTGCATCCGCCGGCTGGACGAAGAACCCATCGATGCGATTTCAGTATCGACCTATGATTTTAAAGCCCCTGCCTTCGGCACGGACAAAAATATGGCCCAGCTCACCAGGGAAGTGACAAAGCTGCCGCTTCTGATCTGCGGCAAGATATATGACCGCCAGACGGCAGATGCCGCCCTCGAAGATGCGGACATCGCTTTATCGGGAAAATCCATGCTGCTCAACCCGAATTTCGTAGAGGACCTGCGTCTGGGCAAAGCACTGAAGGTGTATTCCTCTGAAGCAGCGAATATTGCCTACACTCAGGAGCCATTGCCGTAGCAATCAAAGACCGCTCAAAAGCTGGCCGGCGGGATACTCGACAACAAAGCTGAAGGGCAGCTCACGTTTCTCTCCCGCGGAGAGCGCAATCTGCCATTTGATTTTGGATTCATCGTCCAGCGTGGCGCCGGTCTTTTCGTCCTTGAACGACGGCGTGATCGTCTTTACCGAAATCTCCTTGTCCTGGGCAATGGGGAGCTGGTCGAACACGTCGATTTCGATATTTTTTTTGCGGTTGTTGGTAATACGGATCTGATAGTCGAACTGCTCGCTGATGCGCTTGGATACCAAGCCCTGGTTTTTCTTGAAGCGCTTTAAAAAGCGATGTTCAATGGCAACACCTTCATCGACGCCAAGCGACACTTCCATCTCCTGGCCCGGCATGACCAGGGAGAGCGCCGATACCGAAACAAACGCATCGTCGAAAAAAATATTGGCCTTGCCCGGCAGGAGAGGAAAATCCGAATCGTTTTCGATCTTTGCCGTCAGATAGGCAAACTCGGACAATTTGGGTACTGTCGCGTAGTGAGATGAAGCTGGGAACTCGCGGCGCAGAATGGATACCCGGGTATCGGTGTTGTCGCCATTGATGTTCCCCCCGCCACCGACGGAAAAGACAACCGACGTCCCGCCGCTTTCAACCGAGGCCCCGATGAAGTCCATTTCCATTTCAGGCGGCGCCGATTCGGCAACGTTGGATGGGGCTGCCGACTTCATGACCTCCTGGCCCATCTCTTCTTCTTCGGAAAAGTCGCCTCGTCTTTTTGCCATACTTCTTGGCGGAGACGGCCGGTAAAAGGACAGCCACCAGGGATGCAGGGTTGGGATGACGCCGGAAACATTGATCCGGGCCGTGGACAATTTCAGGGCGACATCCTTCCAGGCTTCACCGGTGGCCTGGTTCACCAGGGCATCGTATTCAAGGCTGATCGTGTCGCTGTCGCTCGATGCTCGCAGATTGTATACCGGCCGCCAAGTGGGTCCGGTGATGACATACGAAAGATCGAGCGTTATTTCACCGGCCTTTTCCTTGGTTACGCTGACCTTGATAATATTCCGGGACCGCTCGATGCCGTCTCCCATCGAATCGAGTTCGTTATAAATTTTCTCGAGTTCGTTTTTGAGATCGCGCTCCGCCTTTTGCGATGCGAGCATCTGGTCACGGATGGCTCC
The DNA here is from genome assembly GCF_963668215.1 of uncultured Desulfosarcina sp. NCBI lineage: Bacteria > Pseudomonadati > Thermodesulfobacteriota > Desulfobacteria > Desulfobacterales > Desulfosarcinaceae > Desulfosarcina > uncultured Desulfosarcina sp. Next base: position 2,607,392 of record NZ_OY764190.1, on the reverse strand, counting down.
ATTTTGATCGTGATAAAAGGCAAGCATCTTTCCCCATGCACCGACATCGAGGGAGGCGCCGCCCACTACCCTCGCCGCAGCGTCTTCGCCTGCAGGAGCACTTAAAGGAGCGGTCACGAAACTGGCAATTTTCTCAACAAAGGCCTTTTCGTTCTCACACGCTTCCATTTTCAGCTGAATCTCGGCGATTCGATCTTCAAGCTCCTGGGCTTTCTTTTGCAGCTGCCGTTTGTTCTCATCGACTTCCTCAACGAAAAATTCCGTCTCGAAAATGCATTCACCCAATGTCGCCTCGCCGGTTCCTTTCACCTGGATATTATCCCGGTCCAGGGACTCCGGGAGATCGGTAAAGACGATCAGATGTTTCCCGGCTTCCAGGCGGGCGGTTGCCGTGCGGCTGATCATGGCCCACCCCTGATAGATGGTTACCGCACGAATGGTCGACTCGACTTCCGTTGTTGAAATGCTCATATCTTTCCCTCCCAAGGCCTTCAAACGGACAATTGGCAATTTTCAAGGTGCTCAAAGAGCCCTTGTTTCGTTGTGGGTTAAAGTACTGGATGTTGGCAACAACAGGAATATCTCTGCATTCCTATATTATCGACAAACCGTTATTTTTCTTTAGAATTAAATCAATCCGGATCAGATTGCAGGAGGCTTTGCATGGGGAGTTGTTTGGGCAGGAGGGCGCAACGGAAAGCCCGTTGGCGTCTATTGGAAAAAGCGGCAAATCCCACCAAAGTGGAAATTTGCCGCTTTAATTTTACCCAAATCAGGCGAACTGCCCCTCCCGCCAAAACGGCGACATCTGGCGCAGCCGCTCGACGATGGGGGGCATCTTGTCGATGATGAAGTCGATCTCTTCTTCGGTGTTGTAAATACTTAAAGAAAAGCGGATGGAGCCGTGGGCCGCGGTGAAAGGCACCCCCATGGCCCGCAACACGTGGGAAGGCTCCAGGGACCCTGAGGTACAGGCCGATCCGGACGAAGCACAGATGCGATACTGGTCCATGAGCAGCAAAATCGCTTCGCCCTCGATATATTCAAAGGCGATGCTGGTGGTATTGGGCAGGCGGTTTTCCGGATCACCGTTGATCATGCTGGCCGGCACCCGCTTGAGCAGTTCGCTTTCCAGCTTGTCGCGCAGCGCCCGCACCCTTGTGTTTTCCTCATCCATCCATTCCGTGGCCAGCTGGGCGGCACGGCCCAGGCCGATGATGGAGGCGGAGTTCTCGGTGCCGGCCCGGCGGCCTCCCTCCTGATGCCCGCCCATGAGAAACGGAGCGAACTTGGTGCCCTTGCGCACATAGAGTGCACCGATGCCCTTGGGGGCATGCAGCTTGTGCCCGGAAAGGGACAGCATGTCGATGGCCGAATCGGCCATGTCGATGGGGATCTTGCCCACCGCCTGGACCGCATCGGTGTGAAAGACGATGCCTCGCTGGCGCACCTTGCGGGCGATCTCCTCGACTGGAAAAATCGTTCCGGTCTCGTTGTTGGCCCACATGACGCTAACGATGGCCGTATCCTCGGAAAGATGATCATAAAGATAGTCCAGGTCCAGGCGACCCTGACGATCAACGGGAACAAAGGTCGTTCGATAGCCGATTTTCCTAAAGTGTTCGACCCGATTCTTCACCGCCGGGTGCTCCACCCGGGTGGTGATGATGTGGCGCTTGTCCGGGTTGGACTGCAGGGCCGCATGAATGGCGGTGCTGTCGCTTTCCGTGCCGCAGCTCGTGAAAACGATCTCTTCGGGCAAAGCACCCAGCAGGCTGGCCAACTGCTCGCGGGCCGCCTTGAGTTTGGCGCCCACGCTGCCGCCGAAGGCATGCATGCTGGAGGGGTTACCGTAAAAATCCGAAAAATAGGGCGTCATCGCCTCGACCACCTCGGGTGCGACCCGGGTGGTGGCATTGTTGTCAACATAGACGGTTTCCATCGGCTACACCTCCTCGACGACCAGTTCCTGAGAGACCAGCTCCTTGAGCTTGGATTCCACGTAGTGCTTCAGGGTGATCTCGGATTTGCTGCACGAGGCACAGGAACCCCGCAGTTTGACCAGCACGCGGTTGCCGTCCACATCCACTAGCTCGATATCCCCCCCGTCCTGGTTCAGGGCCGGTTTGATCTCCCGATCCAGGGTGGCATCGATCATCTTGATCTTCTGGATATTGGTCAACGCTTCCGGCTTTTTTGCCGCTTTGGGCGTGTTTCCCAGGACTTCGTCGATGATGAACTGGATTTTATCGTGGCAGTGGCCGCAGCCGCCGCCGGCTTTGACGTAATCGGTCACTTCGTCGATGGTCACCAGCCCGTTCTCCCTCACGGCCCGCTCGATCTGTTTGTCGGTCACCCCGAAACATTCGCAGACGATTTCACCCTCAATCTTCTTTTCCGCTTCCCCGCGGTAATAAGCGATGGCCTTTTCCATGGCGTCCCGTCCCATAACCGAGCAGTGCATCTTTTCCTTGGGCAGGCCGCCCAGATAATCGGCGATATCCTCATTGGTCACTTTGGCGGCCTCATCCAGGGTCATCCCCTTGATTATCTCTGTCAGGGCCGATGAGGATGCGATGGCGCTGGCGCATCCGAAAGTCTGAAATTTGGCGTCGGCGATGCGCTCGTTTTCATCCAGCTTGAAAGTCAGCTTAAGGGCGTCGCCGCAGGCCAGCGAGCCGACCTCGCCGATCCCATCGAAATCGTCGATGAACCCCACGTTCCTCGGGTTGAGAAAATGATCCTTAGTTTTATCCGTATAATCCCACATAGTTATCTCCTGAAAAGAGGGTGTTGTCAATTCGACTCAACGGTGAAGGCCTTCTAAAAGGAAGCCGCACCCGTTCGTTATGCTTGGATTATCATAAGCATGATCCGGCAAAAAAAAAGTCGTGACCCTGCGCTTTTTCTATGCCAAACTTAAGTTTCTCCGAAAAACTGACCTTTCGATATTTTCTTTTCAGTCCTGCATATGTGATCGCAACCCAAAGGAGGCCCCCATGAGCCTTAGAAAATCTGCCTTTTCCGGAAGCTGGTATCCGGCTGACGCCCGGGCCTGCGAAAATCAAATCAAGGATTTCCTCGAAGAGGGGAAAGATAGATCGACGAGCCTGCCCAATCCGGTCGGCGGCATCGTTCCTCATGCCGGCTGGTATTTTTCCGGGAGCATTGCCTGCAACGTGATCCACCAGGTGGCCAAAGCCACAGCCCCCGATGTGGTAGTCGTGTTCGGCATGCATATGCATGCCGGTTCCCCGCGCGTCATCATGCCAGAGGGAGAATGGGAGACCCCATTTGGTCCCCTGGCCGTAGACACCGCACTGGCCAATGAGATCACCCGCCAATACGACTTTCAGCTGGAAAGCCCCACCCGCTTCCACCAGGACAACACCATTGAACTGCAGATGCCGTTCATCCGCTATTTTTTCAAGGATGTCCGGGTGGTGGCCATGGGCGTGCCACCCACCCCGGAAACCCTGGCGCTGGCCGAATCGGTCGTGGAAACCTCCAACAATCTGAACCTGGGCATTGCCGTTATCGGCTCAACGGACCTGACCCACTACGGACCCAATTACGGATTTACATCCAAGGGATATGGCGCCGAAGCGGTGGATTGGGTCCGCAATGAAAACGACAGGAGCGTCATCGACGCCATGATTCGCATGGATGCCCGGGCGGTTCTTCGGGAAGGGCAGAAAAAGAGCAATGCCTGCTGCTGCGGAGCTGCGGCGGCAGCCATCACCGCGGGCAAAGCCCTGGGCGCCGAAAAGGCCGAGGAACTGATCTACGCCACCAGTTATGACAAGAGTCCGGGGGATAGTTTTGTGGGGTATGTAGGGATAGTATTTTAGTCGTAAAAATTTGGATTATGGTATGTAATCACACGATTTGACAGTGCAGAAATTCATGGGATACTTTCAATATATCTGGGTTTTTTTAGTAAGATGTCAACTTCGATTGAATTTTGCAATAAACGTATATTAGGTCGCATTCTGATATACGGCAACTGACCCTTGGAGGCCACCTATCTAAGAGAGCATAGGAAAAAAAATGAAAAGTCTTTCAATTAGTATTTTATGTCTATTTGCGGTTTTCTTATTTTATTTTAATGACGCAAGTGCAGCTGACAGATTTTTTATTGAGAGAGATTCAAGCGAAACACTTGCCGTATTTGTTCATGGATTCAGAGGTAGCCATCTTCGAACCTGGGGTAATTTCGCTGAATATCTTAACAAAGAAGATTGCTTAAAGAAGGTAGATTTTTTATTCTGGGGGTATCCAACTCGCCTATTTAAAAAAGATGAAAAGATTGGAAGCATTGGCGAGCATTTTAAAACAGAATTTGACTACTTGCCTAAAGATAAATACAAATCAATGGTCTTAATAGCCCATTCTATGGGAGGATTAGTAGTAAGGTCATTTATTATTCAATCACTTATCGATGGTAAAGGTGAAGAATTATCCAAAATCCAGCATATCATCTTATTTGGAGTTCCTAATGATGGTAGCCACATAGCTGACCGATTTCCAAAAGATTTAAATGTTCAAATTGACGACTTAAAGACAGCGAGCAGATTTATAACAGATCTTCGTAAAAACTGGATCGATCGAGTATATTATATAACAAAAAACGATAAATATCATAGACAAATACCGGTAACAACAGTCGTTGGCTTCGATGATCAAATAGTAACAGAAGAAAGCGCAAAAAGTTTTTTTCCGAATACTGAAAAAACTGATGGTGACCACTTTACTATGGTAAAACCAAACAATAAAAATCATTTAAGTTATAAAATTGTTAAGACAAAAATTATAGAATCCCTGCCAGTACTATACACATTAATGATACGAACGCAGAATTCTGTAAATGACATAAAGGGCAATCAAAACCTTAGCAAGCATCCACAAAGCAGATCTGTAGTTACTGTTAGTCTGAATGGTTCCTGTAATAGTACCTTTAAAATTAACGCTACGAGGAAATCGATGGATGCAGGCAAGTGGGTAGAATCCACGTTTGTTTCCTTAAATAAATGTAAATTTACTGATATAAAACTTGAACTTGGTCGAAGCCCATTTATGATATTTGATGATTGGGCCTTTGACAGAATCAAAATAATCGATAAAGAAAAAAATATTGTTGATGAATTTGGTGTATGGTCTATCGGTGATTCGAGAAGAACGCCTGATCGCAAGAAAACAATAACAATCCCTATTAGATTTGATAGCGCTATTGAATGTGCCCAATAGGCATTTAATATTTTATGATGATAAATAGTTGTAACAGATTACACAAAATGGTAGAAGAAATGATTAAAAAAAATTTAAGAATCATTTGGCTAATAATTTTTATTATAACTTTGTCTGGATGTGCAACGACAACTGCAGTAAACCATATCCCTAAAGCGCTAAATAACGATCCAATAAAATTGGTTATCTTTTTTGATGGCACATCTAACGATGAAGGAAGCTATACCAACATCGCAAAATTGTACAATTTAATTACATTGCAGGATAGTACCAATATTAGAACAAGTTATATTAAGGGAGTAGGTACTGACCTAAAGGTAATTGGAATGATAATGGGTTTGGGAATTGGCAAAGACGTCCGAGAAGCCTACTTATTTCTATCAGAAAACTATGATCCGACTAGGGGCGATAAAATTTTTATCTTTGGTTTCAGCAGAGGTGCCTATGCAGCAAGAATTCTTACTGCACTCGTTCATGTCGCAGGAATTCCCGACCTTTCCAAATTCAAACCAACACAACGACCCTCATACATTAAAGAAATATATCACGCCTATAAGAGCAAAAAGAAAAGCATCACAGATAGAAGAAAAGATGTTGCAGCAGTTCTTGGATATACGCCGGATTCTGTAGATATTGAATTTGTCGGACTATGGGACACCGTTGAAGCCTTAGGCATCCCAGATTACCAAGAAAATTGGGTCAAACCAAATCCAAGGTATGCAGACCAACTTTGCAATATAAAAAAGGCTGCTCATGCAGTGTCAATTGATGATGATAGAGCAAGGATATTCACGCCGATTCTTTTGACCCATAAGCATTTAGTTGAATCATGCAAAACCATTAAAATTGATCATGTTGTTGATGAGGTTTGGTTTTCTGGGGCTCATTCAGACGTTGGTGGCGGATACAAAAATACACATATAAGCGGAGTATCGCTTAATTGGATGCTCAAGAAAATTTCTATGTACAATCTTGTGCCGGATAATTCAAGGGTATACGCTGATTACAAAGGACTTACCCATGACCCAGAAGCTGGACTCTGGGGACTAATCTATCTAAAACGTAGCCGGAATTTAGTAGATTACGCTAATCATACTGAATACAATAATAATAAGCTTAAGATCCATAGATCTGTCTTTGACAGGCTTAAAAAAATAAAACCAAAAAAATTCGAATACCAATGGCTTAATTCTACTGATTTTAGCGGTTGTTTCTATTCTAATGGAGATGGGATAGAATATATTGAAAGTAAACATTGTTTTGACGTTGTAGAATATTAATGATTGGGATAGAAAGTACTACTAAAAAATAATCTGAGTAAGTGAATGGGTGCTTCTATTCATAGCCAATAGATTTTGCAGATGTCTCCAACATATCTGAATTTTAGCCGGACCTGCGATTAGGTCGATTTATCAAATACACTGATAGACCTGTTGGACCCGCTTCACGTAATAGTGATATTTTTTGGTGGATTGTCTCCTGTGGGGGGCAAATACATCATGAAAACCTGAATCATATTCACCTCCTTTTGGTATTGCAACGCTCATCGTAAAATACGGTGAGCAACCCAATTTAGGCGCTAATCCGGCACTTTTCGCAATTTGCAATAATTTGGACTTGTGCAATTTAATAGAAAAAACATTGATTATTCAAGTGGATATGATAGATCTGTATGGATTTCTGAAAAAATGACATTTTTTGGAAATGCCTAAAATTTCCAAACCGGTTGCTCACCGTATTGCGGTGAGTAACATAGTTAGGGTCTTTCGATGGGCCATAAATAGGCAGAACTTTCATGACTGAAAATAACAGTAATGGTGGCAACGCTAAAGAAAACACTTCTATAGTTTTGTCAAAGAAGATTGAGGACTCTTTAACTGCTATTAAGCAGATAGAGTCGACAAATTCATTAAAATTCGTAGACCCTCTGCGAGAATTAAGGTTGTCAATTAAAGCTCTGCAAACAGCTGACCCTTTGAGGGGGGTTAGAGAATCTATAAAGGCTCTTCAAATGGCTGACCCCTTGAAAGGTTTAAGAGAATCTATGGGAGCCCTGCAAATGGTCGATCCCATGAGGGGCTTAAGGGATTCTATAAAAGCTATGCAATTGACTGATCCTTTGAAAGATTTTAGAGTATCTATGAAAGCCCTGCAAATTAATGATCCCCTAAAGGGATTAAGGGAATCCATGGGGGCTCTGAAGCTAGTAGATCCTTTTATTAAGGATATAAGGACATCAATAAAATTGATTCAAAGTTCTAATCCTTTAAGTGGCTTGCGTGAATCAATCAATTCATTACAACATTCTTTTCAACTTGGCGAAATTAGAACACAGCTGGTCAATCTAAACCGGACCATTGATGTATACAGAAATATCTTTAAAGATAGTATTCCTGCAACGAATTTCGAACAAGCGTATCAAGAAGTAGTTTCTAAGGTTATTTTAGCAAAAAACGATTATGATCTTGACGAAGCAGTATCGATAGTAGCCAATGAAATAGAAGCAGATTTTAACAGTGTTCCAAATAGCCTTTTAAGTATTGAGTTTTATATTAATTTGTTAATTTCTTTTATATTTTTCATCTACTCAATGCATCTCTCAGCAAAATTCGAAGACAGGCTATCGAATCAGTTAATGAACTTTCAAACTGTTATAATAGAAAAATTGGAGGAAGTCTTATCCGCTCAGGACACCAATACATATTATGTTGTTCTCCGACCAGTAAATTTGAGATTGAAACCAACGACTAAGAAATCGAAAGTGATAAGTGTTTTATATCCAAATCAAACTGTGAAATTAATAGAGCGAAAAGGAAAATGGATAAAGGTTGAATATTTTGATCATATATCGGGTGTTCATGAACATGGCTGGTGTTATAAAAAGTACCTGAAATTAAAATAAACCCTAACATCAGCTTTGAGTAGGATGCTCATTACGCTGCGCTTCATTCGCACCTCTCAAGCTGGGCGTTAAATGCCAGGAGGATCTTCATGAAAAGAGAAGAGAGGGCAGTGCAACTCTGGAGCCTGCTTGTTTTAGCAGCTAAGAATCGTCAAATTCTTACTTATGACTTTGTTGCAAAAGCAACCGGAATGATGACTCCAGGAATCGGCGATATGCTGCGGCCGATACAGCAATACTGCATCGAAAATGATCTACCTCCACTTACCTCATTAATCGTAAATGGCAATACAGGGTTGCCTGGTACAGGTTTTATTGCAGCTGAAAATGTGCCTAAAGCCCAACTCGAAACTTTTGAACACGTTTGGATTGAACATAAAGCACCATCTCCTGAACAATTTAGAGATGCCTATTCACGAATACCAGAAACCCGGTGAATGCATTTAACAAGTCTGTTGATGGGACGCTTTGAATCTTGGCATTTTTTCTTGTAGTTCGTTCGTTGCGCCCCTCACTTTGCCGTTAGAGGTCATCGATGAAAAAGGTAGATAATACCCAAATCGAATTGAAACATATCCAGCTTGAATTGGAAAATGGTCGGACTCAACATTTCAGAAGTTTTGTTGACCAATATTATTGTTATAAGCATGGGTATATCAACAGATCTGGTAAGGCAAAATGGACTGATCTTTTTTGGAAAGAAATCGTTTCAAAAGAAGCAAAAAAGACGAATGATAGAAAAAAAGTCATCAAAGAACATGTCATTCCTATTCGAGTGATTACAGATAAACTTGAAGAACTTGCCGAGAAAGGAACAACCTCACTTACTGATATTCAAAAGGTACTTGAGAAATATACTTTGTTTGCCACAATCACCAGACAGGAAGACCAATTGCTGAGAGATGCTAAACTAAACAGTAAAATGCCTATTGAATTTTATGATGAAAACAGCTCAATGTACGATGATCCATTTGCAAGATATAAAAAGGTTGGAATTGAGTACGAAATTCTAAAGAAAAATCTCTAACATTTTGCTCCACCAGATTCGGGCCAAAGCGCGGCCCTCTCTGGTGAGCAATGTGTTATGATCATTACCACTAATATTTGCTCAAATGTAAACCATAGCTGCCAAATAATACATGGAAAAAAGTAAGATTAAGGAATTGATTAATGAGTTTGAGAATGAGCGCTGGAGTTTCATTGAGGATGCATACTGGCTTTCTTCGATAGGCCGTATTGAAGTAGTTCATTACACAATGTTTGATACTCTAAGAAGCATAGAAAAAGAACCAGTTTTATGGTTAACAGAATACAATGCATTGAATGACTTATCTGAATTTAAAGTGGCAGGTCAAATAATTACAAGAATGTATCAGTTTTATACCGACGAAAGAAAGGCAGGGTCGATAGATATAGAGCAAATAAGAGGAAAGATTGAAAAGGAAGAATTGTATCTGTTAAATCGTATAGAGGCGCATTATGATAAATTTATTAAACAAAATACATTTTGTTGTTTTTCTTTTACTCGAAAATATGACGACCTTAATCAATGGCGTTATTACGCGAATGATGGTAATGGCATTGCTTTAACATCAACGGTAAAAGAGGTAATAAAAGCATTTGTTAAGCCTGTTGAAGCTCGGCAAACAATATTTTGGCAATACTATGCAGCTAGGCCATCATTAAAAGGATTTTTTGTTGAAAGGTGCCTGTATGGGAATGAGGTGTTTGAGCGACTATTTAATCACATTGATAGAGCGATAAAACTAATAAATGGATATAAAATAGACAATGCTAATATAAATAAACTGATAGATGGATATGCTGAAATAATAGCGAAGATTATTGTCTATTATAGCTCATTGGCTAAACAAGATGCGTTTCGTGATGAAGATGAAATAAGAATTGTATCTTTCTTTGATAAGAAAAAATTTCAAAAGAAATGTTTGTCAAGAAAAAACAGAAAGGGAATTGAAGTTAGGTATGTCAAGGTTAAGATGCGCACTTCACCAAAAAATAGCTGGATAAAAAATATTCAAGCAGGCCCAACATTAGCTGAAAAAGATAAAAGTGCGGTGGCAGAGTTTTGTTCGGGCAACGGTATAGATGTTTCTTATTCATCAATACCACTTCGGTAGATTAATTATAACAAGGCCGTCAAGCGAACCTCTGCTCCGTGGGCTGGTTTGGTGGTGGATACACCAAAACCAGCCCACGGCACTCCGGCCCCTTGCGGCGGCGTTAGCGTGGCAAAATAAAAATGGTACAATAATTCAGTAATTTCCGGCTAAGTACTTGCATTAACGGTATGTAATTCTTGCTCTTTAAAATTTGAATCAGGGGGTTTGCCAAAAACACCAGCGCGTAATTCATTCCGGATTTTTATGCGCAGTTGGCGGACTCTCTTGATGGAAACGCGCTCGTTAAATTGGCGATGGCAATAGATTGCCAGCAACAAATAGGTGATCAGACCTGCCAGAATTTGCACCATCAAGCCATGCTCGCTCCTGGCGATGAGATGATACACTTTAAGGTGCCGTTTCCACCAAGCGAAAAAATTTCGATATCCCATCGGAGCTTATAGGCAGTGGCGATTTGCTCGGCAGTTAAATCAAAACGATTCGTAGCGATCCAGTATTTAACGCGATCCACCTCGTAACCCACCAAACGAAGTGGGGTTTGTGTTTGATTGACTTCCGTGGTGCCCAGAACAACGATGGCATCAAAAAAAACGATACTATCAGAGGCAATGGGGTTTTGTTTAATGATCGTTTTCTTGGTGCTGGCTTTAATCCGGCACATAAACAGCTTTCCATCATTCTGCCATTGGTCAAAGCGTTGATGGCTTTGATAACCCCGGTCCATCACACCGGTTTGACCGTCAGACAGGATCAAGCTGACGAAAGGTCTTTCAGCCCCGTTACCATCGGTAAGATAAAGCTTTCTTGGAATCGCCCGGTTCAGATCAAAACCGACGTGGACCTTCGCCTTCTTGGATTTTTTACGGTAGTCGGCCCAATGCATGGATAAGGTTGCATCGATGAGGGAACCGTCGATCCCCACCAGATCACCGAGTTCGGGATGTTGCTTGGGTAAAATCGAAGATGCCTGAGCTTGTAAGTGTCAATGGGAATGAAAAGTGTACCAGAAGTGGGAAAATAAAAATGTACCACCCTGGAGCTCATTGATTCTCCGTCTTCCCATCCACGTCGGCCAACCCTGAGGAACCGACCGTGGCGAAATCGTTCTTTGAAAAACTGTGCCCGCGGAGCCGATAGCTGTGCCCCTTGATGTTGACCACCCGGCAGTGATGCAGCAGCCGGTCGAGGATCGCGGTGGCGATGACCTGCTCGCCGAACAACTCTTGCCAGTCCCCGAAGCTCTTGTTGGAGGTGATCAGCGTCGATGATCGCTCGTAGCGATAAGAGACGAACTGAAAGAACAGATACGCCTCCTTCGTGTCGATGGGCAGGTACCCGACTTCATCGACTACCACCAGGGCCGAAGTCAGATATGCCTTGTGCCGGGACTGGGGCTCTTTGAGTTTCCTCATCAGGGTGTCCATGGTGGTGAAGTAGACCTTGAACCCGTGATGGCAGGCCTTGATCGCCAGCGATATGGCCAGATGGGTTTTGCCAACGCCCGGCGGTCCCAGGAAAATCACGTTCTCCTGTTTGCCGATGAAATCCAGATCGAAAAGGGCCATCACCTCCTTTTTGTTCAGCTTGGGGTGAAAGGTAAAATCGTACTCTTCGATGGTCTTGGCCGATGGCAGCCCGGCGGTCTTCATGGCGGTCTGTACGCGCCGTTTTTCCTTGGCGGCGACTTCCTCTTCCAGCAGCTGATCCAGAAAAGACAGATAAGAGTCCTTGTCGGACTCGGCTTTGGCGACCACGGTTTCGAGCATCTCGGCGGCCTGGGTGAGCTTGAGCCGTTTGAGGTTGTCCTGGAGGCGGTCGGCGATCAGTTGATCCATGTGCCACCTCCTTTCGCGATCTGCTCATACACGGACAGCGGACGGTAAAGCACCTGTGGGAACAAACTGGCATTCACCAGTCCCCGGGTGGCCTTGCCTTTGGTGCGACCGTATTTCTTTTTCGCTTTCTGCCGCTGCTTCAGGATCTGGGCGGTGATATTCGCATCGGTAACCCAGCTGCCCTTTTCCTCGGCTTCCCTATGCGTGGCCAGCAGCCGGTCGTCATCGTAGAATCGGATGATACCGTCCTTGACCTTCAGCAGGATCTTTTTGCCGACCACATCCGGCGGCACCTGATACCGGCTGGCGTTATAGGAAATATAGCAGTCCTTGTAGACCCTGCGATACTCTTTTATGGACGTATCGTAGTCGCTGGCAGGGCATGGACTTAAGCTGGATTGTTCCTGCCGCCAGCGCAGGTCCACCAGCTGCCGGTGGGTTCCATGCTTCCTGCGATTGGCTGTTTCGTCAAGCCAGCTGAGAAGATCCCGGTTCGCCTGCTCGATGCTGGTAAAGGCATAACCGCGCCAGAACGACTCGCGAATGTAATCCACCGGGCGTTCCACCTTGCCTTTCACCCAGGGACTGTAGGGCATGCAGGCCAGAGGCTTGAAACCATAGTGCTGGGTAAAGTGCATGAACTCGACATTGAAAACAGTCTGCCCACCTGTGCGGCTGATCACCACATGCTTCATGTTGTCATAGAGCATTTCCATGGGAATCCCGCCCAGGTAGTGAAAGGCGGCAATATGGGCATCCATGAAGGACTGCAGGGTGCAGCGGTCAACGAACATGGCAAACATGGCCCGGGAAAATCCCAGGACCAGGACGAACAGGTAAACGGTAAAACTGCCGCCCTTGAAATCCGCGACCTTGAAGTCGGCCCAGTCCATCTGCCCCTGCAATCCGGGAATCGTCTCGAACCGGATGTAAGCCTGGCGCTTGCGTTTTCGTTTGCGCCTGCGGACATAGATTTTGACGGTATCGTATCCGCCAGCATAGCCTAACTGTTTGAGTCGTTGATAGATCCAGGTGGCACGGTAATCATCCTCTTCGAGGAAATCGTTAATCACCGGGTAGTAGGGAGCCAGGATGCTTTCGCGCCGTTGGGCCTTGTGGTAACCGGGAGTTTGTCCATTCTGAATATATTTTTTAACGGTCTTGCGATGGCGGCCAGTTCGTTTGGTGATCTCCCTTTGCGAAAGGCCTTGTTGATGCAATGCAATAATGTCCATGTACGCCTCCCATGAAATCATGGCGACACCCTCCTTTCAGGAAGGAGTCTACCATGCGGTGCTATTCATGGGTGGTACACTTTTCGTTCCCATTTTTGGTACATTATCGCATTCCCGGCGACATGTAAGTTCTGATAGACATACATGAACTGTTCAAGTCCCCGGCTGTTGGTGGCCTCTGAGAAGCTGCTCTTTTTGATTCCGTTTTCTGGTGCGATGGCACTTTTGGCAAAATCATCTTCTTCAAGCACTTGCAGCAGGTGTTGAGCAGAATGGTGTTCTTCAAGATGAAAGTAAACCAGCGCGCGCAGATGTTCCTCAAAAGTCATCTGCAATGGTCGGTTTCCTTTGGAATCAAGAGCTGGCATCCGTGATGTTGCCTCAGTCGCTGGTTGAAAAAAAGAGAAAAACTCCAGGGCATTGAGCTTTTGGAAAGGGTCGAATGTGCGTGGCATGTATAACCTCTTGATATAATAGGGTATACAAAACGCCGCCCATATTGACGACCCAATGTCAAGCAAAAATATCGTTTAACCTGCTGATTTTAAATTATTTTTATGCAATTCCTTAACCGGATTTTACTGACAATAATTGGGAATAATTTTTGAGATAATATTTGGGATTCTCGGAGAAATCCTTTTACAAAGCGTTGTACAGATATTATTTGAGCTTGGTTTTTATAGCCTTGTTGATACTTTGAAAAGGAAGAAAGATAGAAATCCAATTATAACAGGATTAGGATATTCTGTGTGGGGTGGAATATTGGGCGGATTAAGCCTCTTAGTTCTTCCTGAATCTCTTATCACTAAACCCGAATACAGAATGCTGAACCTGCTATTTGTGCCTGTTGCAGCCGGATATGCAATGGCTAAATTGGGTGCTTGGCGTAGAAAAAAAGGGCAAGATCTATTAAGGCTTGATACATTTTCCTACGGAACTCTATTCGCATTTGCAACAGCCCTTGTCAGATTTATATGGGCAGCATAGAACTCCGCTAACCTGTCATTTTATCCGATAGCGGTGGCCTTGCGGCCTTCGCTGCCGGTAAGTTAAAAGTAAAGCAATAATTGATGAATAAATCGCAAATAAAAATAATTTCTGTAATTTTTGGCATATTATCATTAGCGTTTTCCATATATTCCTTTTATACATTTAGAGCTCTTTTTGGTTCATTCGGCTCCTTTGGTTCATTAAAGTATCCAGTATTCAATATAGATAATTTAAATTTTATTTTTTTGGAGATTGCTTTTACTCCAGTGGTTTTCCTTTTGGCAGCTATTTTATCTATCGGTTTATTCAAATTAAAACGCTGGGGGAAGATTTTAGCAAATATTGCACTATCTTTCTATCTGATGTTATTTTCGAGGTTGTTACTTACCCATTTCTTTCCTGACTTATTTGATAATTCTATTAAATCTGGAAGTTGGTTCATTTTTTGGCATTTTAATTTAAGAATAGACACTATTATTGTTCCACTATGTGCTTTGGCGTTTATGGTTTTTTTCAATTTTAAAAAATTCAACCGAAACTATTAGAGAAAAAACTGTATAACATCAGGCTATATAGGATTCAGGCCACTTCGCGACCCTCACCATTAAGCCTTGGCGTTCCTCCAGGCTACAGATTAATCCCTTCATAGTTGTACTTCCACCGAAAAAGAGCCGACTACAGAGATGTAAATGGATTCATAGAGTCTGATGCTCCCTATGATTCGTGAGTAATTTTTTACAACGTATCTGTATTTTAGCCGGACCTGTGATAAGGTCGATGTATCTGTGTCGGTACAAACTTTCAATTAACACTTTTTTGCACTTCAACCAACCGTTCGCTCAACGCAACCGGATATTTCTCCGGGTTAGTCAATCCTTTGGTTTTTTCGTCCAACCGTTTGAAATTATCCGCGAACCGCTGCCGGATTTCTTCTAATGTCGGTCTCGGGCCAGCCGAACGGCCATTTTCCATTACCGTAGAAAGTAATGGGACCGCGTCCTCTCGCGATTCTTCGCGCAGGCCGATGATATCCCCTGTAAAATGGCCGTCGCCCACTTTACGAAAAACCTGTTTTTCTCCTGCCAGGGTCACCTTGCCCTCGCTGGTCTTGCGTACGTTGCGGTTCCCCATTCGCACCATTTTATAGACCATGTCCAGGTAGGGAGCGTCGGCCGAGACGCCCATACGCGTTCCCACGCCGAAGGCATCGATGCATGCACCCTCGGCAATCAGGCGCTCCAGTTCGTATTCGTCGAATCCGCTGCTGGCGAATATTTTCACCTCCGGCAGGCCGGCTTCTTCCAGAATGCTTCTGACCTGCCGGCTGAGGGTTACCATGTCGCCGCTGTCCAGGCGAACCCCCGTCAACGCCTGTCCTTTTTGCTTCATCCTCCGGCCCACCGCGGCGGCCTTTTCGGCACCGGCGATGGTGTCATAGGTATCGATGAGAAAAACGGCCGCCTCGGGAAACAGCTCGGCGTAGGCCTCGAAGGCCTCGGTTTCGGATTCGAAAGCGGTAACGAAACTGTGGGCCATGGTTCCCGAGGTCGGGATGCCCCAGATCTTGCCGGCCAGCACATTACTGGTACTGGCAAACCCGGCGATGTAACTGGACCGGGCCACGGTCATGCCGGCATGGATGCCCTGGGTCCGGCGCAGGGAGAAATCGGCGATGGGCCGGCCCGCGGCAGCATGGACGCAACGCGCCGCCTTGGTAGCCAGCATACTGGCCACCCCCACGGTATTAATCAGAAACGTTTCCAGAATCTGGGCTTCGATGAGAGGTGCCGACACCTCCAGCACCGGCTCGTCGGCGAAAAAGATCTCTCCTTCGGCCATGGCCCGGACATCGCCGGTGAACTGCAGCGTGGCCAGGTGGGCCAGAAAATCACGCTTGAAAAGTCCGGTCTGCGCCAGCCATTCGATCTCCCGGTCGCTGAATCGAAAGCGGGTCAGGGCATCCACAACGGCCTGAAGGCCGCAGGCCACGAAATAGCCCCGCATCGGGTGCTCACGCACAAACAGGGAAAAGGTGGCCGTCTCATCCAGGCCCCGGTCGAAATAACCGGCGGCCATGGTCAATTCATACAGGTCGGTGAACAGGGGGCCGGGGAACTCGGAGAAGCTCATTGGATACGGGCTCCATACAAGCGCTCCATCCGCTGCAATGCGAATCGGTGTGCCTCGGCGTCAAAATCTGCCACTCCGGCGGCAGGCACCGTAGTACGGTAGTCCCGGTTGGCCAGCCCGCCGACGGTATCCATCACACAAATGGAAGTACACACGCCCACCACTTCCACCTCTTCGGGGCCGAATGCGGCCAGGATTTTTTCCAGGTCGGTGCCGTAAAAACCGCTGTAGCGGGTTTTAGGCAGCACATGCTCACCATCGTAGGGCGTCAGTTCGTCGATGATCCGGCTGCCCCGGGTGCCGGCCACGCAATGCTTGGGAAACTTCTCAAACTCCAGATCATCCTCCGCATGGGCGTCCTGGAGAAAAATCACCAGGCTGCCCGCCTGCCGATGGGCCTCCAGCCGCCGGCGCACAAAAGGCACGATATCTTTAGCGGTCTCACCGCAGTACAATGCTCCTTTTTCGTCGATAAAGTCATTGAGCATATCGACGACAATCAATGCCGATTTGACCATGTGAAGCCACCTTTCCGGGCCGGTTGCGGCCCGCCGTTTGATGAAACCACCATAATCCTGAAACATTCGTTTGTAAACATCAGGATTACTTATGAATCATCAAAAATACCGGGCTGACTGACAAAAACGGCGCGTTCTGACGATTGATAAACCCTCGCTCTGCTGGTACTAGGGGTGAACCTTTGGAAGATCCGGTTCGCTGTTTCTCGAACGGGTCGAAAATACCTGAACAATTTAAAATAGCGCGGAAACGGAAGACAGCTAAGCCGTCGGGAATTCTACTCAATTTTGATGAACTCGCAAAAAGTTGCATTTCCGACGGACTCGTAAAAAGGCTGAGATCAAGGCTTGCGAATCCTGAGGAATGAGGCGTACTTAAGGTACGTCGCAGTGACGAAGGATACGCGTAACGCCGATATCGGCCTTTTTACGAGTCCGTCAATCCTGCATACAGGTTCCACTATCGGCCGTAAGGCTTTAAGGGCATACTGATATCCATGTCCATCACCCTTTTCCTGATCACCTACGTCGGCATCGCCCTGGGAAAAGTCCCGGGGCTGGTTATCGACCGGGTCGGCATCGCCCTGCTGGGTG
Organism: uncultured Desulfosarcina sp.; assembly: GCF_963668215.1. Classification (NCBI taxonomy): domain Bacteria; kingdom Pseudomonadati; phylum Thermodesulfobacteriota; class Desulfobacteria; order Desulfobacterales; family Desulfosarcinaceae; genus Desulfosarcina; species uncultured Desulfosarcina sp. Next base: position 2,589,800 of record NZ_OY764190.1, on the reverse strand, counting down.
CCATCGCCATGGTTGGATTCGGCGTGCTGTCCACCCGGGACGCAATCCAAGCCATCGACCTGCCCACGATCCTGCTGCTTTACTCGCTCATGATCATCTCCGCCCAACTGCGTCTCGGCGGGTTCTACACCTGGTCGGTTTCGCGGATTTTATCGCTGCTGACGCGACCCAGGCAGTTTTTGTTGGTTCTGATGGCAGTCAGCGCCGTTCTGTCCGCCCTTCTGGCAAACGATATCGTCTGCTTCGCGTTTACACCCGTGCTGGCGGTCGCCCTGATTCGATCCGGCATGAATCCCCTGCCTTTTCTATTGGGGCTGGCGATCTCGAGCAACATCGGTTCGGCGGCCACCATTATCGGCAACCCGCAGAACATGCTCATCGGGCAGGTCGGCCAGTTAGGCTTCGGCCGCTTCATCGCCTGGTGCGCACCGCCAACGCTGATTTCATTGTCGGTCGGATACCTGATGCTGCTCTGGTTTTATCGGGATAAAATGACCATTGGGAAAACACGACCCATCGAGGCCGATCCAAGCGCCTGGCCGGACTTCAATGCCTGGCAAAGCGCCAAAGGCATCGGCGCCGTCGTGCTCCTCGTGGCCCTTTTCTTCACGCCTGTCCCCCGCGAAGTATCAGCCATTGCCATCGCCGGCATCCTGCTTTGCAGCCGCAAGATGAAAACCCGTGATATCCTGGGGCTGGTAGACTGGCACCTGATCACGCTGTTCTGTGCGCTGTTCATCGTCATTCACGGCCTCACACATACATATGATCTGCGTATCGTGTTGGATCGGATCACAGGATGGGGAGTGGATCTTGGCAACAGTGCCACTCTGACCGTCCTGACGGCCGTGCTGAGCAATATCTTCAGCAACGTGCCTGCAGTCATGCTGCTGGTTCCTTTCATGGACCCGGTCGATCCCCGGCAGTGGTATACGCTGGCGCTTGCCAGCACCTTTGCCGGCAACCTTTTCGTGCTGGGCAGCATCGCCAATCTCATCGTTATCGAACAGGCAGCCCGCCTGGGGGTCCGCATCTCATTTAAGGATCATGCACGGGTGGGCGTGCCGGTGACCCTTGTATCATTGATCGTTCTGGTCGGTTGGAGTATGATCTAACGGGTTTGTTCAACGCAGGACAGCACCGGATTCCGGGTTCAACGGCGTCCACAATTACAAACGGAAAGCGCTTTTTAGAAAGGAAATCGTAACCATGAAATACATCGTCTACCTGCTGGGATTTTTGTGGATTGCCGGCGGCACCGCCGCGATTCTCTACACCGCAGACTACAAAGCCTATCTCAAAGGCGTGCTGGAGAAACTGGATCGTAGGATACTGGCCCTGATTCCTGCCGTTGTCGGCCTGCTTTTACTAGTTGCCGCCTCTTCCACCACTCACGGCTGGTTTGTCGGCCTGATCGGCGTGCTCGGCATCGCCAAAGGGGTACTGGTCTACTTCAATCCTGCAGGACTGTTCGAAACCGGCAGGGATTGGCTTTATGGGCTGTCCGATCAGGGGTACCGGCTGATGGGTATTATCTCCCTGGTGCTGGGGACGGTGGTGATCTCCTGGATTCAATAGTTGGTGCACATCCAGTTAGGAGATCTCGAGCTTCTAAGGATTTGACATCAACCGGGGGGGCGGTTATTCGTGGAAGCGTCTTCCAGCCGCGATGATTTAGAACCGAATCGCGGCTGGAAGCCGCTCCCACGAATCCACACCTTTCTTTCGGGTGGTGTGGCCATGGGTGGCCTGAAAAAGCTTTCCACGAAGCCGCTGGGGCTCTGAAGCCTTCCGTCTACTGTAAAATTATGAGCACGATAAAAATATCGAGCAGGTTTGCCATTTTTGGGTGGGCGTTTACCGGTATAATTATCGTGGCCCTGCCCCTGTTGGGTATTGTGATTACCGGCAGGAACGCCGCCCTCTACCTGGAAATTCCGCCCACCACCCGCTATGTGCAGCATGCCGGATTCTCCTGGGCTTGGTTCGTTTTTTTCACCCTGGCCGATCTGCTGCTGATGGGAGGGCTGTTATGGGCGGTTTGCTGCGGACGGAAGAGAAAAACGGCTTCCGACCCTCCAGCTTCTGCGAGAAAACCTTTTCCCTGGTGGGGCTGGGCCGGATTGGCGCTATGCCTGCTGTCGTGGCTGTTGGCATGGCAGCGCTTCACCTGGTTCTGGCTGTTTCAGCCGCACACCTTTTTGCCCATCTGGGCCGGATTCATCCTGGCGGTCAACGCCCTTGCCGTCAAACGCAGTGGAAGCTGCCTGCTGCTGCGCCGGCCATTGGGATTCGTTCTTCTCTTTCCTGCCAGCGCCGCTTTCTGGTGGATTTTCGAATTTTTCAATCGGTTCGTGCAGAACTGGTATTACACCGGCATCGAAGGCATGGGGCCTGGCCAGTACAGCTATTTTTCCAGCCTGGCTTTCGCCACGGTGCTGCCCGGCGTGCTCAGCATGATTGACCTGCTGCTCACGTTCCCGGCGCTGGGCAATGGCCTGGCTCGCTGCCGGCCTATCCGGCTTTCCACGTCCGCCTGGATTGCTCGGGCTTTTCTCGTATCCGCCGGCCTGGGCCTATCCCTCATCGGCATCTACCCGGATCAGCTTTTCGCCCTGCTTTGGGTTTCTCCCCTTGTGATCGTACTCTGCCTGCAGCGATTGGCCGGCCGTCCCACCCTGCTCCATCCGCTGGGCCACGGCGATTGGCGGCCGGTGGTCGTTCCGGCCCTGGCAGCCCTGACCTGTGGATTCTTCTGGGAGATGTGGAACTTCTCCAGCCTGGCCCGCTGGACCTACTCCATCCCCTACGTCCAGCGGTTTTACCTGTTCGAAATGCCCATCCTGGGCTACGGCGGCTATCTTCCCTTCGGCCTGGAATGCCTGCTGGCGGGATCGCTGGTGATTGGCAACCCATTTGGCACCCGTCCAATCGATTGACAAATCCGAACAGCTTTATTAATTACCATCCATATCGATTCGACGGCCCTGCTTTCGTGCGTTCAGCCTGGCTGCAGGCGACGAATCGATTTGAATTCCCCAAAAATGGGTTATGTATTCAGGTACGCCAAGCCCTGATCCAACATGGGCGCGTTTAAAAGGGAACTCCGTGAAAATCGGAGGCGGATCCGCCGCTGTGATCCCCCCCGGCAATGCCGGGAACGCCATCGAGCATTTGGCCACTGTTTCGACAAACTGAAATGGGAAGGCGCTCGAAGGCGCGGGAGAGTCAGAAAACCTGCCGGAATACATACAGGCGCCTGTTTGAGAAATCTGGATCAGGCCCGATACCAACGCAGGTAGCGGGCCTTGGACGGGTTTATCACACTGGCGCTGACACCGGTTATCGCTTCGGGAACTAAGTTGCGCCGGCAGATCGATACAGCCCGTCCCTTTCTTCTACAGGGGTCGTGTATTCATCCGAGAAGCCTTCTCTTCAAGGCCTGTTGCCGTCCCTCCTTTCTTCCCCAAAACGATTGCTTTGTTGTGGTTCATTTTTCCACGTGTTTCTCACCCTGAATGGAGTAATCTGTCATGCATATCTCGGAAGGCGTTCTATCGGCACCGGTTCTTGTCACCGGCGGGGCACTGACGGCTGTGGGCACCGCCATTGGATTGAAAAAACTGGATTATGACCGCATGGCCCAGGTGGGCATTCTGTCGGCGGCCTTTTTCACGGCCTCCCTGATCCACGTTCCCATCGGCCCTTCGAGTGTTCACCTTTTGCTCAATGGCATTCTTGGACTGATGCTGGGGTGGGGGGCGTTCCCTGCCATCCTTGTGGGGCTGGCCCTGCAGGCCGTGTTTTTTCAGTTCGGCGGCATCACCGTTCTGGGAGTGAACACCTTCAATGTGGCCGGGCCGGCCCTGTTGTCTTATTACCTGTTTGGCCGGCTGATCCATAAGGATACCGCCATCGCCCTGGTGGCCGCCTTTGCCTGCGGGGCGTTGTCGGTTTTTCTGACGGCCCTCATGGTCGCCGTTTCCCTCCTTTTCACCGAAGAGAGCTTTTTCGAAGTGGCCGCCATGGTGGTGACCGCTCATGTTCCCGTGATGATCATCGAGGGATTCATTACCGCGTTTTGTGTCGGCTTCCTGAAAAAGGTCAAACCGGACGCACTGCCCGGTTTTTCGCCAATGCCCGACACCGGCACCATCGGATAGGACTGAAATGATGAATGGATCAAAAGAATTCAACGTATTAACTACAATTGGGTTTACCCTCGGGGCGGTTGTGCTGGCCACGCTTTTCATGCTCTCCGCCGCCGGTCCCGCCCTGGCGCACAAGTTTATCGCCACCGGCTGGGTGGAAGGCGATGCTGTGGCCCTCGAAGCGGCTTTCGGCAACGGAGACCTGGCCCAAAATGCCAACGTGCTCGTTTATGACGATGCCGGCAACCAACTGCTTGCCACCACCACCGATGAAAACGGGGAGTGCTCTTTTAAGATCCCCAAAAAGAGTGCCCTGACCATCAAACTCGACGCCGGCATGGGGCACCAGGCCAAAGTTCTCATCCCTCTGGAGGATGTGGCCGCCGCCTTCCCCGATGACAACGCCCCGGCTGCCGCTTCGGCTCCGCAACCAACCGCAACCGCCGATGCCGAACCGGACGCCGGGCAAATCGCCCAAGGCCTTTCGGCCGAGGAAATTCAGCTCGTCGTGGAAAAGGCCCTGGACAAAAAATTGCGCCCCATAATCCGCAAACTTTCGGAAAAGGAGCCTTCCGGCCAGGATCCCAGGAATATCGCGGCCGGCATCGGTTATATTCTCGGGCTGGTGGGTATCGGCGCCTACTTCAACAATCGGCGTAAAAAATCATAGGAGCGATTCGTCCGTGCTCAGCGAATCCTTCGCCCGGGGAACGTCCGTGCTGCATCGCCTCGATCCACGGCTGCGGATTGTTTTCGCCACCCTGATGTCAATCCTCCTGGCGGTATCCACGGCCTTTCCCACCCTTTTTACGGGGTTGGCCCTGTCCGCCGGCCTGGTGCTGGTCTCCGGACTGCCCCTGGTGGAGGTCGCCAGGCGGCTGACCGTTGTCAACCTGTTCAACATCGTTCTTTTTCTGGTGCTGCCGGTTACCTTCGAAGGGACACCCGCTTTTCTCATCGGGCCGTTGACGTGCACCCGGGAAGGCCTGCTTCTGGCCGCCCGGATCACGATCAAATCCAATGCCATCCTCATGGTTTTCGTCGCCCTGGTCGCCACCATGCCCATCGCCACCCTGGGCCATGGGCTGCACCGCCTGCACATGCCGAAAAAACTGGTCTATCTGCTGCTGATCGCCTATCGCTATGTGTTCGTGCTGGAACAGGAGTACCAGCGGCTGCACACCGCCATCCGGATCAGGGGGTTTATCCCCAAAACCAATCTGCACACCTATAAAACCTATGCCTATCTGTTCGGCATGCTTCTGGTCCGCGCCCTGGCCAGGGCCGACCGGGTCTACCAGGCCATGTTGTGTCGGGGCTTCAAAGGCAAATTCTACTGCATCCATCAATTCTCTTTTTCCTGGACCGACCGACTCTGGACGGTTTTTTTCGTTGTTGCCCTCATTGTTCTGGGAGGGTTGGAATGGGTGCCTCCGGCGATATTCTGATCGCATTCGAAAAGTCGGAAAATTAGCCATTGACACCTTTTTGACTTTCTGATTGTTTGAGATTCAAAATATAAGTAACCCAAGAAGTATGTGAATCAAACATGGAAGGAAGTCAGCATGATCGGACGTTACGGCGACCTGTCGGTATACAAAACGGTTTTCAAATCATCGGACTTTTATCGCATCGTCGCCGCCGGAAGCCTGATCCCGGTCGGCTATTTGTTGTCCCGGATCGATTTTTCCATGGGCATCGGGCCCGGCCTGGCCCTGACCGGCCCTGTGCTGTTCAACCTGCTCCTGATCCTGTCCATCGCTTTGAACGGCTTTCCCATCATTCTGGAGGCTCTCAAAGGACTCATGCGGCGCAAGGTCAACGTCGACGAACTGGTCAGCATCGCCATCGTGGCCTGCATTCTCAATGGCAACTTCCTTGAAGCCGCCGTGATCAGTTTCATCATGGTTCTGGGTTCTTTTATCGAGGAGGCGGTCAGCGACAGGGCCAGGGGGGCGATCGAAACCCTCATCAACGCCAATCCCCGGACCGCCACAATTGAAGAAGAAAACGGTCGCATGCAGGTCAAACCCGTCGACACCATCCAACCCGGTGAAATTGCCGTGGTCAAAGCCGGTGCGGTCATCCCCGTCGATGGCCGCATTGTAGACGGCTCGGGCTCCATCGACGAATCGCTGCTCACCGGCGAGTCGCTGCCGGTATACAAAGGCCCGGGCAACGACCTTTCGGCGGGCACCCTGAACATCGACGGCTATATCAAACTCGCGGTCAGCCGCACCGGGGAAGACTCGACCATCGGCCGCATCATAGAACTGGTCCAGAACGCGGAAAACAGCCGGATCCAAAGCACCCGGATCGTCGACCGCTTCGCCGCATACTTTACACCGACGATTTTGCTGATTGCCGCCCTGACCTGGCTGGCCACCCGGGACATCACCCGCGCCATTGCCGTCTTGGTGGTCGGCTGCCCCTGTTCTTTTCTGCTGGCCGGCCCGGTGGCCACCGTTGCCGCCGTGGGCCGGGCGGCCAGATCGGGGATCTTGATCAAAGGCGGCGAATACCTCGAAAAACTCGCCCGCTCCCGAACCTTTTTCTTCGATAAAACCGGAACCCTGACCGCAGGCAGACCGTCGATCACGGCCATCCGCCCGGCCGAGGGATTCACCGAAGCCGCGCTGATGGAAGCCGCCGCAGCCGTCGAGAGAGGCAGCACCCACCCGATTGCCGTTGCCATTTTGAAAAAAGCTGCAATAATGGGAATTATAGAAAAAACGGCCGACGAATTGACGGTTATCCCCGGAGTCGGCGTCAAGGGCCTTGTCGACGGCAAGACCGTATCGGTCCGTGCCGGGTCGGCCGACCCAGACGATGCCGAGACGGTTGTTCAGGTCGTGGTCAACGGTCGACCGGCGGGTGAAATCGCCCTGCTGGACAAAGCGCGGCCGGATGTTTCCCCTGCCCTGGCCCAACTCAAGGCACTTGGGGTTGCGCACATGGCCGTCCTTTCCGGGGACACGCCCGGCGCCGTAAAACAGGTGGCCAATGACATCGGAATCGCCGAAACCCACTGCCGCCTGAAGCCCGAGGATAAAATGGCATTCATCCGACGCACCGATCTCCCGGACACGGTGTTCGTGGGTGATGGCATGAACGACGCGCCTTCTCTCAAGGCTTCGGCAGTGGGCATTGCCATGGGACAGCGCGGATCGGAAATGGCCCTTTCCACGGCGGACATCGTCCTGATGAAAGACAGGATTTCACAGTTGCCGTTCCTGGTTCGTCTGAGCCGTAAAATGACGCGAACGATCAACGCCAATATCGCCGTCAGTCTGGCCATCAACCTGGTTGCCATCTGCCTGGGGGCCATGGGCCTGCTCCCGCCGATCATGGGTGCCGTGGCCCACAACATGGGGTCGATTCTCGTGGTCCTGTTATCTTCGGCCATTGCCTTCACGCGGGAGGATGCCGTCGATCCGGCGCAGCCCTGTCCAATGAATGCCTGCCAACATGGAGCTTGACGGATGAAAACGCTATCGGACCTGATTATCGAATTCTACGAAAAGCTCTCGTCCTGGGAGCACTCCGTTGTCGAGGGCAGCGGCCTCACCCTGCCCCAGACGCACACCATCGAAATTCTGGGCGTCAACGACGGGATGCGGATGAAAGACCTGGCCGCCAAGATGGGAGTGACTACCGGAACCCTGACCGTGATGATCGACAATCTGGAAAAGAAAAAACTGGTCGAAAGGACACCAAACCCCGACGACCGGCGTTCCTACGTCATCAAATTAAGCCCCGAAGGGGTCGAACACTACCAGCGCCATTCCAACTTCCATATCGAGCTGACCCGCGAGTGCGTATCGGGATTTTCCGATGAAGAGATCCAGACTTTCAGGTCGCTGCTGCAGGAATTTATCCGCCACATTTGACGGGCGCGTAAAAAGCGTTTTTGCATCCATTTTGCATTTTATTTGATATGGGTGCGTTCTTTGATCGGCTGACCGGCCGCCGGACAAACTCGGCGCATGGCAATTTCACCCGCCCGACCGCAGCCCACGGTCGATTCCGCCATGTGAAAAGGCAAAAGCCATTTTCCCGGCGGTCTGTCAGCGTTTTTTACACCCTGGAAAACCATCGAATCCCTTGCCGAAGCAGCCTTCTGCCTCCACTTTGGCCGGCGGGATCGCAGGGTACGAAATGATACCGGATTCAGACACCAAAAACGCCGGAACGACCCTTTCGGGGAGAATCGTTGCCGTGCGCGGCAACGTGGTGGACATCGAATTCCCGGAAGCCCTGCCCTCTATTCATACCCTGGTTTATTCGGGAACCGACGGCGATGTGGGCATCGAAGTCACCGGCCACCTCAACGAACGACAGGTGCGCGGCATCGCCCTGAACGCCACGGCCGGTCTCTACCGCGACCAGCCGGCCTGGACCGACGGCCGGCCGCTGATGGCGCCCGTGGGCGAAAACCTGTTGGGGCGCATGTTCAACGTCTTCGGGGAGCCCATCGACGGCCAACCGGCGCCCGCCGGACTGCCTCGCCGTTCGGTGCATCAACCGCCCATCGAACTGGCCCGGCGGGTGACCTCGCAGGAGGTTTTTTTCACGGGCATCAAGGCCATCGACCTGCTGGTCCCCCTTGAACGGGGCGGCAAGGCGGGGCTGTTCGGCGGGGCCGGCGTGGGCAAGACCGTGGTGATCACAGAGTTGATTCACAACATGGTCGGCAGGCACAAGGGGATGAGTATTTTCTGCGGCATCGGCGAACGCTGCCGGGAGGGGGAAGAACTCCATCGGGAGATGGCCGCCGCCGGGGTGCTGTCCAACACCGTCATGGTCTTCGGGCAGATGAATGAACCACCGGGCGCCCGCTTCCGGGTGGGACACACGGCGCTGACCATGGCCGAATATTTCCGCGACGACCTGGGCCGGGACGTGCTGCTGCTGATCGACAACATCTTCCGGTTCATCCAGGCCGGATCGGAACTGTCCGGGCTGTTGGGTCGCCTGCCCTCACGCATGGGCTATCAGCCCACCATGGCAACCGAACTGGCCGAACTGGAAGAACGCATCGCCAGCACCCGCCAGGCGGCCATCACTTCCATCCAGGCCGTCTACGTTCCGGCCGACGACCTCACCGACCCGTCGGCGGTGCACACCTTCAGCCATCTTTCCGCCTCCATCGTGCTTTCCCGCAAGCGGGCCAGCGAAGGCTTCTATCCGGCCATCGATCTGCTGCAGTCCCGGTCGATCATGCTGCAGCCCCGCATTATCGGTGAACGTCACCATCGGGTGGCCCGTGAGGTGCGCCGCACCCTGGCCACCTACGAGGAACTCAAGGACATCATCGCCATGCTGGGCATCGAGGAGCTTTCCCGCGAGGACCGGCAAACCGTCTATCGGGCGCGTCGCCTGGAGCGGTTCCTCACCCAGCCGTTTTTTACCACCACCCAGTTCACCGGCCTGGCGGGCAAGCTGGTGGAGGTCGAGGATACCATCGACGGATGCGAGCGGATCCTCAACGACGAATTTTCCGAGCAGCCCGAAAGCGCCCTGTACATGATCGGCGGCATCGGGGAGGCGGCGCGGTGAAACTCAGGATCCTTCAGCCGCAGTCAGTGTTCATGGACGAAACCGTGGAAAAGGTGGTGGCCCAGGGGCCCGAGGGCGCTTTCGGAATCCTGCCCCGGCATCTGGACATGGTCGCGGCCCTTTCCCCCGGCATCCTGGCCTACTGGCCTCCCGGCGGAGAAGAACACCTTCTGGCGGTCAACGGCGGCATCCTGGTCAAGCAGGGGGAAGCCGTGCAGGTGGCCACGCGGATGGCGGTGCCCGGCAGCCTGGGGGACCTGCAAACAGCCGTGCGCCGCTTCGTCACCGATATAGATGAACGCGAACGGCAAACCCGGGCGGTGGTGGCCCGCCTGGAGGCCGACTTCATCCGCCGGTTTGTGGAGTTCGGGAAAAATGCCTGACGATCTGTCTAAAGACGGGAAACGGTTCCCGGATGCCGTGGACACCGCCGAAAAGCGTAAACTTCGGGCCAGGGAGAAAAAAAAAGATGCTGTCTGGTTCGGACTGGGCATGTTCGGCATGGTGGGATGGGCCGTTGCCATTCCCACGGTGCTGGGCATTTTTCTGGGTGTTTGGATCGACCTGCGCTGGCCCGGGCCCTGGTCCTGGACCCTCATGCTGCTGGCCATCGGCCTGATACTGGGGTGCCTGAACGCGGGGTTCTGGGTGAATCGGGAGCGGCGCATGATCGATCGGGACAGGGAAAAACCGTGATGGTTTGGGAAGTCGTCTTTCATCCTTCTTTTTAGGAACACATAAGAATGCACGTCAATCTACCCCTTTTTGGACTGGCTTTCTTGTGGGGCACCTTTCTGGGCCTGATCTATTTCGGCGGGTTGTGGCTGACAGTGAAGACGGCGCCCGGCAAACAGCGGCCGGTCCGCTGGCTGGCGGCCAGTTTCCTCGCCCGTATAGCTGTGGCCCTGGCGGGATTCTGGGTGGCACTGCGAATGAATCCGGCTGCCTTGTTCCTTGCCCTGGCCGGATTTTTCCTGGTCCGTATCGTTCTGACCCGTGTGCTGGGTCGCAAAAGAAAAGGCATCGGTCATGCAGCTCACGCCTGACGATCACATCTGGTGGCAATTGGGCCTGCTGCGGCTCAACAGCACCATTTTGTTCACCTGGGCCGTCATGGGGCTTCTCACAGTCGGCTCCTGGCTGGTCACCCGCCGTTTGCAGACCGGCGTCCGCCGTGTGCCGCAGGTGCAGCATTTCCTGGAAGTCGTGGTCCACCTCATCGAACAACAGCTGGACGAAATCTCGCCGCACCGGCCCAAAGGACTGCTTGCCTTTGTGGGGACCCTGTTTCTCTTTATCGCCGTCTGCAACCTGCTGGCCGCGGTCCCCGGATTCGAGCCGCCCACGGGTTCCCTTTCCACTACGGCGGGGCTGGCTCTCTGCGTTTTTCTGGCCGTCCCCATCTGCGGCGTCAACGCCATTGGGATAAAGCGTTACGTAGGCAATTATCTTCAGCCGACCCCGTTCATGCTGCCCTTCAACATCATGGGAGAATTCAGCCGGACCCTGGCCCTTTCCGTGCGTCTGTTCGGCAACGTCATGAGCGGCACCATGATCGGTGCCATCCTGCTGATCATCGCCCCGCTGGTCGTTCCCATCCTCATGCAGCTGCTGGGGCTGTTGACGGGGATGGTGCAGGCCTACATCTTCGCCATCTTGTCAGCAGTCTACATCAGCGCCGGCATGGAGGTAACCGCGCCGACGGAATCAAGCTTTACGGAGGGCGGCCATACCCATGGTGAAAATCGGGGCGAAAAGGTTTTGGTTGAATGAGTAAAAGCAATTCCACTATCAGGAGGAAAACCCTATGGACACACTCGGTTGGGTTGCAGTGGCGTCAATCGTATCGGCAGGCGTATGCATGGGCATCGGTGCCATCGGACCGGCCCTGGGCGAAGGACGCGCCCTGGCCCAGGCCCTCGGCTCCATCGCCCAGCAGCCGGACGAGACCAGTACCATCACCCGGACCCTGTTCGTGGGCATGGCCATGGTGGAATCGACGGCCATCTACTGCTTCGTGGTGACCATGATACTGATCTTCGCCAATCCGTTCTGGAAGTACTTTCTGTCAACGGCCGGAGGATAACCCGTGCTGATCGACTGGTTTACGGTTCTTGCCCAGATCGTTAATTTTCTCATCCTCGTCTGGCTGTTGAACCGTTTTCTCTTCAAGCCGATTCGCGGCGCCATGGCGAAGCGGGAGCAAAAAATGACCGATGCCCTGAACCGCGCCCGGCAGGCCGAACAGGAGGCCCAGGCCCAAGCCCAGGCGCTGGAACGGGAGCGGAATGCCCTGGCCGACGCTCGGGAAAGCCTCATGGCCGAGGCCCGGCAGGAAGTGGAACAATGGCGGGAGAGCGCTATGGAAAAGGCCAAAGAAGAGGTGGAATCGCTTCGCAAGGCCTGGATGAACAGCATGTCCCGGGATCGTCAGGCCTTTCTCGACCGGCTCAAGCGGCGCCTGGTGCATCAAGTGGTGCAAATCGGCGAGAAGACCCTGCGGGACCTTTCGAACCAGGATTTAAACCGGCAGGTACTGCGGGTCTTTCTGGAAAAAGTGGCCGACCGCAAAGATGCCCTGAACCACCGGGCTGCCGGCCGGGAGTTGGTTGTCGAGTCGGGAATTCCCCTGGATGACGCGGACAATCTGATGCTGCAAAAACATCTTAAGACATGGTTCCCCACGGCCGCGCCCGTCCGCCTGGAGGTGCATCCGGAGTTGGGCATGGGGATTCAACTGGTGGTCGGCGACCACATGGCAGCCTGGCACCTGGCCGACTATCTTAAGGACCTGGAAGCCGAAATCATGGACAATCTCTTTGACGATGCGCGGACGAACACATGAACCAGGAGCGCCACAACATGGAAAATAGCGACCTGGACGACGTGCTGGCCGATGTGGGTCGGGCCGTCGAGCGGGGCGTGTCAGAATTCTCTGCCGACCTGAAAACCGGAGAGATCGGTCGCGTCCGCTCGGTCGGGCAGGGCATCGCCTGGGTCGAAGGATTGGGGCAGGTGCAATTCGAGGAACTGGTGACCGTGGGCCCCGGCGTTGCCGGGATGGTCCTGGACATTTTGTCCGACCGGGTGGGCGTTGTCCTTTTCGGCCCCAGCGAATCGGTATGCGCCGGGGACGAAGTGCGCCGCAGCACCCGCGTCCTGGATGTGCCCGTGGGAGAGGACCTGATCGGCCGGGTGGTGGATCCCCTGGGACGCCCCCTGGACGGCCGGGGCACGCCCGAGGGCACGGCGCGTCGAACCGTGCTCCACGACGCCCCTCCGATTATGAATCGTGCACCGGTGGTCCGTCCGCTACAGACCGGCCTCAAGGTGGTGGATGCCCTGATCCCCATCGGTCGGGGACAGCGGGAACTGATCCTGGGGGATCGCCAGACCGGTAAAACTGCCGTGGCCCTGGATACCATGGTCAACCAGACGGGCGAAGATGTCCTGTGCATCTACTGCTCCATCGGTCAGCGCAGTTCCGGTACGGCCAGGGTAATCGAAACCCTGGAGCGCCGGGGGGCCATGGCGTATACCCTTGCCGTCGTTGTGGACGCTGATGCCCCCTCCGGACTCCAGTATATCGCCCCCTACGCCGCCACGGCCATGGGGGAGCATTTCATGGAGGCCGGCAGGGACGTGCTCATCGTCTACGACGATCTCACCCGCCATGCCGTGGCCTATCGGCAGCTCAGCCTGCTGTTGCGCCGACCACCGGGCCGCGAGGCTTTTCCCGGCGACATCTTCTACGTCCACTCCCGGTTGCTGGAGCGCGCCACCCACCTGCGCCAAGAATTGGGCGGCGGTTCCCTCACGGCCCTGCCCATTGCCGAGACCGAAGCCCAGAACATTGCGGCCTATATCCCGACCAACCTGATCTCGATCACCGACGGCCAGATCTACCTCTCCCCGGAACTCTTTCGGAAAGGGAACCTCCCGGCGGTGGATGTGGGCAAGTCGGTTTCCCGGGTGGGCGGAAAGGCCCAACTGCCGGCCTATCGCAAGGTGGCCGGAGCGCTGCGTCTCTCCTACACCCAGTTTCAGGAACTGGAGTCCTTTGCTCGCTTCGGCACCCGGTTGGACGACCGTACCCGCCGAACGCTGGAGCATGGCCGCCGGGTCCGTGCAGTGCTCCGGCAGAATGAACTGGGCACCATGCCTGCCGGCGAGCAGGTCGCCATCCTGTTTGCCGTCTCCCGGGGGCTTTTTGACGAAGTGCCCGAGGCGCGCATCGAAGAGGCCGAAAAGGTCGTACTCGAAGCGGTAACAACCGGCATCGCCGACCTGGAGGAAGTCATGGCCCGGGCCGGCGACGATGATCCGGTCTGGGAGCGGTTGACGCATCTTATCGCAACGGCCATCGAACCGTTCAAGGAGGCACATGCCGACACTGGAGACACTGAACCGCAGGATCCGAACCGCCCATGATCTGCTGGGCGTAGTCAAGACCATGAAAAGTCTGGCCGCCGTCAACATCCGTCAGTTCGAACGGGCGGTGGCCTCCCTGGAGCAATATCGCCATGTGGTGGACATGGGCTGGACCGTGTTTCTTCGTATGGAGCGCCCCACGCTTTTACAGCCCCGAAACGAAGCGGATGTCTGCCTGGTAGTGGGGTCGGACCAGGGTATGTGCGGTCCGTTCAACGAATCCCTCTGGCCATTCGCTCTCGAGCGCGTGGCAGCAGCAGAAACAGACGGCGAACGGCAATGGATCTACTGGAGTGTGGGGGAAAAAGTGGGCGCCATTCTGTCCGATGCAGATGTGGTCCATGAAGTCCATTTCGCGGCCCCCGGCAGCCTGAATGCCGTCAACCAGCGAATTGGTGAGCTGATTCTGACCATCGAGCGGTGGCGCTCGGAAAAACGGATGGAAACCTTGTCCATCTGCCACCATGTGCTGGGGGATCGCAGCGGATACACCCCGGTGTTTCAGCGCATCCTGCCGCTGGATCCGGCCTGGGCCGAAGAGCGTCGACGCGCCCCCTGGCCGGGACGCTGCCTGCCCATGCTGGGTGCCTCCCGGGCAACGACATTTGCCCATCTCTTCCGGCAGTACCTGTTCATCTCCCTTTATCGGGCCCTGGCCCAGTCCCTGGCCAGCGAAAATGCGGCCCGGCTTATGGCGATGCAGGCCGCCGAAAAAAACATTTTGGAAACCCTCGACAACCTCCAGGCCCTCTTCCGCGAAGAACGCCAGGCCGCCATCACCGCCGAACTGCTGGATATCGTTTCCGGGTTTGAAGCCCTGGGCGGCGAAAGCAGCATCGGATAGCGCCCCCAGCGATTGGTTCCCGTCTTTACAACATCTTGATTCTCTGATGGATATAATCTAAACTAAAAAATTGGACTGCGAAGGTTTACCGCCACTGCCAATGACGCTGATCCTGATTGTACGATTCACGCCCGACCTCAAATGCCTCCGGTAAAACCTCGTCCCCTAAACTAAACCATTCGGTAGGTAGATATGCGCATGTTCCGACTTCTCTTTTACATCCTGGTTGCGTCCGTTGTCATTGCCTCCTTTCCTTTGGTGCCCCTCTGCCTGGGAAGCGAACCGACACAGCCCGCAACCAGGAATGGGGAAAAATGGCGCATCGCATATTACGAGGGAGGCGCTTACGTCGATTACAAAGACTGCATGCGCGCCATTATCAAGGGATTGATGTCCCTTGGCTGGATCGACAAATCCGAACTTCCCCGTCTGGATGGCGATGTTCCCAAGCCCTATTGGAACTGGCTGTCCAAGAAGTCGAAGAGCCGGTTTCTGGAATTTCGTGAAGAAGACGCTTACAGCGCATCATGGTCCGATGAGCAAAGAGCGGCGACGCGGGTCGAGGTTCTGAAAAAACTGCAAAGCGGGAACATCGACCTGATCATTGCCATGGGGACCTGGGCCGGGCAGGATCTGGCCAACAACCGGCACCGTGTACCCACCACCGTGGTTTCCACCTCCGATCCCATTTACGCAAAAATCATCCGCAGCGCCGAAGACTCCGGTCTGGACCACGTTACGGCGCGGGTGGATCCGAACCGCTATCTGCGGCAGGTCCGGATGTTCCACCGGCTGGTCCGTTTCCATAAACTGGGCGTGGCTTTCGAGGACACGCCGGACGGCAGAATTTATGCCGCGATGCCGGCCATCGAAAAAGTGGCCGTCGAACGGGGATTTGAGCTGGTTACCTGCAGCCTCGATGACTCCCAGGAAGATCGCGATGCCGCCGGCAGGGCCTGTCTGGAGTGCATGCAGGCCCTTGCCGTCGATGCCGACGCCATTTATCTTGCGGCGCTTTTGTCGATCGACGAACAACTCAAACCGGTTGCCGAACTCCTGATAAAAAAAAAGGTGCCTTCGTTTTCCATGATCGGCTCCAAATACGTCAAGGAAGGCATTCTGATGAGCCTCTCGACGGATGAAGGTTATGAGGCCCAGGGCCTTTACGATGCCGGGAAGATCGCCCGGATACTGAACGGAGCGGTCCCGAGGGCACTCGATATGGAATTTCCCGACCCATTGGACATTGCCATCAACATGGCCACCGCCAAGGCCATCGGCTTTACCGTACCCAACGGCATCTTACGCATCGCTCACGAAATCTATGGCGCTGAAGCTCAATAAAAGAAGCTGGTTCTATCTCAGTCTGCTGGCGCTCTGCTGCCTCTATTGGCTCGCGGACAGCGTGTGGTCCTTTGTCTCTTTCGAACGCAATCTGAACGCTCTTATCTATACCGATCCGACCTCCCTGGTAGACACCCTTCTTTTGCGCGTATCGCCCTACCAGGTCGTCTCGCGGCTGATCGTGGTAGCGCTTTTCTTGGGAAGCGGGGCATTGCTGTTCGAATTTCTGACCATCAAGGAGCGGGCCCAGGCCGCTTTTTTGGAAAGCGAGAAAAAATACCGCGCCCTGGTCAACTATGCCAACGAGGCCATTTTCATCGCCCAGGATGGGGTGGTCAAATTCCCCAATCCGAAAGCCGCCGAATTGACCGGGTATCCCGAAAGCGAACTGACAGGCATGCCACTGGCTACATTCCTTCACCCGGACGACCGGGAGATGGTGATGCAGCGGTACCGGGAACGGCTCGAAGGGGGATCGCCGCCGTTCAAATATTCATTTCGCATCATAAACAAGCAGAAGCGGCCAATCTGGGTACAGATCCACACCACCCGGATTGACTGGGACGGTCGTGCTGCATCGCTCAACTTTTTAAGCGACATCAGCGAGGAGAAAAAGCTCGCCGAGCACCTTCAACGGGCGGAAAGAATGGAAACGGTGGGCATGCTGGCCGGCGGCGTGGCCCACGACCTCAACAACATTTTAAGCGGTCTGGTCAGCTATCCGGACCTGCTGTTGATGGATCTTCCCGAGGACAGCCCCCTGCGCGATCCGATCCTGACCATGCAGTCCTCCGGGAAAAAAGCGGCCACCATCGTTCAGGATCTGTTGACCCTGTCCAGAAGGGGAATTCCGGGAACCGAGGTCGTCAATCTGAACACCATCGTCCGCGAGTATTTCAACTCCCCGGAAATGGCCAAGCTTCAGGATTTTCATCCGAAGGTCCGCATCGAATCGCAGTTGGACCCCGACCTGCTCAATGTGGTCGGTTCCCCGGTGCATCTCTCCAAAGCATTGATGAACCTGGTGTCCAACGCGGCAGAGGCCTGTCCCGACGGTGGACGGGTTACCGTTGCCACGAGAAATCACTACATGGACAAGCCCGTCGAAGGGGTTGAAACCCTTCAGGAGGGAGAATTTACGGTCCTGGAAGTTCGGGATACCGGCGAGGGGATTGCACCGGAGGACATGAAGCGGATTTTTGAGCCCTTTTACACGAAAAAAGTCATGGGGCGCAGCGGAACCGGTCTCGGCATGGCCGTCGTCTGGGGAACGGTAAATGATCATCAGGGACACATCGACCTGAAAAGCAGCCCGGAAAAGGGCACCACCTTTACGATCTATTTTCCCGCCACGCGGAAAATCCTGGAAAACAGGGAAAGCGCGATCTCCATCGAATCGTTGAAAGGCAACGGGGAACGCATTCTGGTCGTGGACGATATGGAGGAACAAAGACGCATCTGTTCATTGCTGCTGTCGAGGCTCGGCTACTCGGTCAATACGGTTTCGAGCGGAGAAGACGCCGTCAGCTACCTGGCCGGACAGGCAGTGGATTTGATTGTGTTGGATATGATCATGACTCCGGGGATGGATGGCCTGGAAACCTATGAGAAAATAATTGAAATCCGCCCGCAGCAGAAAGCATTGATCGTCAGTGGTTTTTCGGAAACCCGGCGCGTGGAGAAAATGCAGCGTCTGGGCGCCGGAGCCTATATCAAAAAGCCGTACACCCTGGAAAAAATCGGTCTGGCGGTAAAAAGCGAATTGTCCCGCAACGATTCGAAACGCTCCATTTAGATTAATCCTGCCAAGACCTCCTTTACAACCTGCCGGATATTTTTACAGGATGCGGGGGTCGATTCTCCTACCCACAAAGACAACCTTCTTATTTTATGTGCAATTCTGTGCTATAGAGGCATGGCATAAGGATTGCTGAAAAATATAATTGATCACAAAGCGGAGACTGCCGCTTGTCCAGTCGCCCGGATTTACATAAGAACCAGATTTTCAGAGCATAGAACCGGAACCGGCAATTCGTTCTTTACCCGAGCTTCTCTTGGTGACATCAAGACCCGAAAACCCGAACAGGAGGAGATACCCATGAGCGTACGCAACCTCGAATCGCTTTTCAATCCCTCCTCGGTGGTTCTGGTGGGAGCCAGCGCCACTCCGCAGACCGTTGGCGCGGTGGCCACGCGCAATCTCTTCGCCGCCGGCTTCCTCGGCGACATCTACCTGGTCAATCCCCGGCGTTCGGAAATCGAAGGACATCCCTGTTTCAAGGATGTCGCCAGCCTGCCGGAAGCTCCGGATCTGGCCGTGATCGCCACCCCGCCGGATTCGGTGCCGGGCGTGATCTCCCAACTGGGCGAACGGGGAACCAAAGCCGCCGTGGTAATTACCGCCGGTTTCGGCGAAGGGGGCAGCGCCCGGGGCAAGGCGCTCTGCGATGCCATGCTGGAAGCGGCCCATCCTCACATGATGCGCATCGTCGGCCCGAACTGCTTCGGTCTGATGCTGCCGAGATCGGACCTCAATGCCAGCTTCATCCACCTCCAGCCCCTGCCCGGTCGGCTGGCCTTCGTGGCCCAATCCGGCGCCCTGCTGGCCACGGTGGTGGACTGGGCGACCCATCGGCGCATCGGCTTTTCCCACCTCGTATCGCTGGGGGACATGGCCGACGTCGATTTCGGGGACACCCTCGACTACCTCAGCGCCGACAGCCACACCCGCGCCATTCTGCTGTATATCGAGTCCATTACCCATGCCCGCAAGTTCATGTCGGCGGTCCGGGCGGCGGCTCGCGTCAAACCGGTTATCGTAGTCAAGGCCGGGCGCTACCGGGAAAGCGCCACGGCCGCCGCCTCCCACACCGGGGCCATGGCCGGCAGCGACGCCGTGTACGAGGCGGCATTCAAGCGGGCGGGCATCCTGCGCGTCAACGACCTGGAAGCCCTGTTCGACGCGGTCTCTACTCTGGGGCTGATGCAGCCCGTGGCCGGCGACCGGCTGGCCATCGTGACCAATGGCGGCGGCATCGGCGTCATGGCCACCGACACCCTGATGTACAAACAGGGTACCCTGGCCCGATTCTCCGAGGCTACCATGGAAAGCCTGAACCAGATCCTTCCCCGCACCTGGTCCCACGGCAATCCGGTGGATGTTATCGGCGATGCCACGCCCCAGCGATATGTCGACGCCCTGACGGCAATCATGGATGACCGGGGCGTGGACGCCGTGCTGGCGATGAACTGCCCGACCGCCATCGGCTCAAGCACGGCAACGGCCCGGGCGGTTCTGGATGCGATCAAAGCAAGATCCTCCTATGCCCGCCGATGCGGCCTGCTCACCTGCTGGATTGGGGAAGGACCGGGAGAGGCGGCCCGAAAAATGTTCATCGAGCAGGGCATTCCCAGCTACGAAACCCCGACCAAGGCCGTGCGGGGGTTTATGCAGATGGTGCGCTACCGCCACAGCCAGGATATGTTGATGGAGGTGCCGGCCAACATTCCCGAAGCCTTTTCACCGGACCGCAAGGCCGTCCGGGATCTCATCGAGACGGTTCTGGCCCAGGGTCGCGACTGGCTGCTGGAAACCGAAGCCAAGGCCATGCTCGGGGCCTATGGCATTGACGTGGTACCGACGGCAACCGCCGAAACCCCAGAAGAGGCCGCCGACATCGCTTCGGGAATGACCGGTCCTTATGTATTGAAAGTCCTTTCCAAAGACATTCTGCATAAATCCGATGCCGGCGGTGTGGCCCTCGACCTGGAGACGCCCGGCGCCGTGGCCGAGCGCGCGGCCTGGATGAAAGAGCGCTTCGGTGCGACGGCGGCCAATGGCAGTACCCTTCAATTCAGCATCCAGCCCATGATCGAGAAAACCCACGCCCACGAACTGATCGTGGGCATGCACGTGGATCCCCAGTTCGGGCCGGTGCTGCTCTTCGGCCACGGCGGTACGGGCACGGAAATCATCGGGGACCGTTGCCTGGCCCTTCCGCCGCTGAACATGAAGCTGGCCCGCGAGATGATTGACGGCACGCGTATTTCACGGCTGCTGGCCGGCTACCGGGGAGTGCCGGGAGCCGACCTGGAGGAGATTGCCGCGGCCCTGCTCAAGGTCTCGCAACTGGTCTGCGACTTTGCCGAAATCGTGGAACTGGACATCAATCCGCTCCTGGCCGATCCCCAGGGGGTGCTGGCCCTCGACGCACGCATCAGGATTCAGCGGGCGGACGGCCCGGCCAACCGGCGCCTGGCCATCTGCCCCTATCCGGTGGAGTTGGAGCAGACCATTCGCCTTCCCGACGGTCAGCAACTGCTGCTGCGGCCCATCCGTCCGGAAGACGAGCCGGCTTTTCAGCGGCTTTTCGCCAGCCTCCCGCTCGAAACGATTCGCCTGCGCTTTCTGCACGTCATGAAGATGCTGCCCAAGGCCCTGGTCTGCCGCCTGACCCAGATCGACTACGATCGCGAAATGGCATTGGTGCTTACCGAGGGTGACGGCCGCACAGACGGCGATCTGTATGGCATCGTCCGGTTCAGTGCCGACCCGGACATCGAAAAGGCGGAATTCGCCATCCTTCTGGGAAATGAAAAGACCGGCCTCGGTTTGGGGCCCATGTTGATGCGACGCATCATCGACTATGCGCGCAGCCGGGGCATTCGCAGACTTTTCGGCGAAGTACTCAGCGACAACCGCTCCATGCTGGCCCTGTGCAAGGCCCTGGGCTTCAGCCGCCGCAGCGTGCCGGGCGATCCTGGAGTCATGGAAGTCACGCTGGACCTGTGACTGTCCCGTAAAAAACCCGATATCCGCGTTACGCGAATCCCTCATCGCTGCGACGTACAATTGGTACGCCTCACTCTTCGGGATTCGCAAGCCTTGATCTCGGATTTTTACGGAACAGTCACCAGAGCGAATGGTTGGAAGTACATCAAAATAGACGGAGTTATGTTATTGGAAAGGAACGACCATGCGTAAAGAAGAGATTGACCGGATCGTGCTGGAGTTGCTGGGCCAGGTGGCGCCCGAAGCGCCGTTGGACAGCCTGGACGCCCACCGGCCGTTTCGGGATCAATTTATGTTCGACTCCGTCGATTTTCTCAATTTCATGCTCAAGCTGGAGGAGAAAACCGGCGTCAGGATTCCGGAGCTGGATTACCCCGCTCTTTCCAGCCTGGAGGGCTGCCGCAATTATCTCGGTGCCGGCCCGCAATGATTGATCGCCTTTTGACAATGCTTCTCAGCCGTTTTTGCCTCATCCCTGCCGAAGTCGCCCCCGGAACATGGAAAAGAAGATCCCGACGGTGCACAAAGACGCCGAAACCGTAAAAACAGTCCGGGCACTGGCCAGAAAGCGGTCATAATTTCCCGGTTCGATCACCTCATGGCCGATGAAGAAGGTGAGCACGACGGTGGCGATGGCCATGCTGGTCATTTGCCCCAACAGGCGCATGGTGGCCACCGTGCCGGAGGCCAGGCCGTAGTCCTTTTTATCTACGGCCCCCATGATGGCGCTCATGTTGGGTGAGGAAAAAAGGGCGAAGCCGAACCCGAGCAGAACGAGGTTCCCGATAATGGCGGAAAGGGCGAAACCGGGCGTTAATTGCGTGAAAACGGCCATCCCCAGTGCGGTCATTGCCATACCGGCGGATGCAAGCAGCCGGGGCTGGATGCGGTCGGAGAGCCGTCCGGCCAGGGGAGAGAAAATCGCCATGATCACCGGCTGGGCCATCAGGATCGATCCTGCGCCCTGGGGTGTCATGCCTTTGATGTATTGCAGGTAAAGACTCATCATGAACGTGACGGCAAAGGTGGCCGAATAGTTTAAAAGAGCGGCAAGGCTGGAGAAAGTGAAGGTCCGGTTCTCGACGAACAGGCTGACCTCGAATACGGGCTCGGGGGCCCGGCGCTGCTGCACGAAAAACAGGACCAGTCCGAACAATCCGGCCGGAACCAGAGACCAACCGGTGGCCGAGGGCAGAATCGACGCCCCGTAAACCAGGGCGACAATGGCTGCGATGTAGATCAGGCACCCCGCAATGTCCAGCCGACGGCTGTCCGCATCGGCCCATTCGCCCTTGAGGAAAGCGCGGGTAATCGCAATGGAGAGAATCCCCAAAGGCAGCATTACCGCAAAAATGCTGCGCCATCCGAATTGCTCTGTCATCACGCCGCCGATAAACGGCCCCACGGACAAGCCGACATAAACGGCCGCGACATAGATTCCGATGGCCCGGCCGCGTTTGCGGGGCGGAAACACCGAGGTCACAATAGCCATTCCCGTGGTCACGAAAAGGGCCGATCCCAGCCCCTGGACAGCGCGCAAAAAAAGAAAAACAGCCGTATTGCCGGCAAACGCCGCCGCCGTCGATCCGAGGGTATAAATCGCCAGGCCGATGGAGAAGACTTTTTTTCGGCCGTGGATATCGGCGATTTTGCCGGCCGGAATCAAAGCCACGGCCATGGCCAACAGATACGACGTTGCCACCCAGCCCAGTTCCACGGCCGTCATCCGCAGATCGTGCTGAATGGCCGGCAGGGCCACATTGACCGATGAAATCATGAACGGTCCCATGAAGGAGGTCAAGGTGGCCACGAAAAGAGCGGACCGTTCCAGGGAAGCCTGCTTTTCGGAAACGGGTTCCGTGGGTGATTTGGGAGGAATAGATGTCAAAGCAAACCTTTCTTTCTGAATAGAAGCTAAACCATCAATATTGGGCCTTTTACCGACCCGTCAACACCGGTTCTTTCTTCCAGCCGCGATTGTGCCCTAAACTGCGCGCCAGCAGATTAAGCGACATCGCCAGCGGCATGGGATCGCCCCCCTATCTTTCCTTGACAATAAAAGGCCCCCATTACTATAACGACATTATATTTTTGAACCTTATTCAGAATTACAATAGGAGTTGAATGCGATATGCGGCCCCTATTTCATGAAAACCATCATCAACAGGACTTTCTCCCAGCGGTTCTTTTTGTCCAGGCTTACGCGCTGCCCCACCCATCCTCGGCCGGTTGGAAGATCTGGTGGATGTTACCTGAATCCAAGCTGTGCAGGCAATTCCGTCAATAGGCGACGACGCATGAATGGTTCTGGAGCGAGTATGCGCAACATTTTCATCACGGGAAGCTCGGGCTATCTGGGCACCCGGCTCATCGAGGAACTCGGCGAAAGAGAAGATGTGGGCACCATCGTGGGGTCGGATATCGCCGCCCCCCGAACGGACACGGACAGGTGCAACTTCTTGAAAATGGACATCCGCGACCCCGGCATGGATCGAGTGCTGTCCCAACATCGCATTGACACGGTGATCCATCTCGCCTTTGTCGTCAAACCGATTCACGATCTTGCCCGGATGCACGACATCGACACCAACGGCACCCGCAACGTGCTGCAAAAGTCCTATGATGCCGGTGTCCGGCACATCGTCGCCATCAGCAGCACCCTGGCCTACGGCGCCCATCCGGACAACCCGCCCGAACTGAAGGAGAACGATCCCCTGCGCGGCAACCGCAGCTATGCCTATGGTTACAACAAGGCCCGGGTCGATGAGATGATCCAGAAATTTGCCGCGGACCACCCGGAAATCACGGTCACCATCCTGCGGCCTTGCACGGTCTTCGGTCCCACGGTGGACAACTACGTCTCACGGATGCTTTTCCAGCCCCTTACGGCTGGCATTTTGGGAAGCAACCCCCCGGTCCAGTTCGTCCATGAAGAAGATTTTGTCCGGGCCTGCCTGATCGCTGTCGAAAAAAGAATTCCCGGCACCTTCAACATCGTCGGAAAAGGGGCGCTGACGACAAAAGAAGTCGCTTCCATCCTCGGGACACGGATTATTCCGCTGCCTGCATTGTTGCTGTACCCCCTGGTGGAGATGCTGTGGCGCCTGCATGTGCCGGGCATCGAAGTCAACCGGGGATACCTGGACTACGCCCGCTATGGTTTCGTGGCCGGCGGGGAGAAAGCCGAGGCCGAACTCGGCTTTGTCCCGGTTTTCTCCTCCCGGCAGGTCCTGGAGGATACGGTAAGGAAGCGCCGCCATGCTGACCGCTGAACGCAAAAATCATCTCTCCGAGTTTTCCTTCCGGACAAAAATGCCGACCGCTTTGCTGCTGGCCCTTCTGTTTTTCATGGGCCTCTGGATCGTCCATCTCTATTTCACTGGCTGTCCCAATTGCGTCAATTTCCGTTGCCCGATGAACAGCGAAGCCAAACCATCGGCATAATGAACACTCTGTTTTAACTCAAAAATTCGATAAAAACCACACTGCGGTCTCCTGTTCCCTTGTATTATCGCTCCTTCGCGTTGTATGATTGGTTTCAACTCCGTTGATGCTGAAATGCTGGAAGGCCGTATCTGTCTGGAATGCGAATGTTGAACGGGAAGATATGAAGTTGCAGCTGAACGCGCGGTCAAACCGGCGACAGAAAGTCGCTCCGTGGGCTGCCTGATGCTGCACTGGAAATGGCGAACGCTATGAAAAAGAATATTTTCATTGTTGGTCTGGGAGTGTTTTTCATCACGGCGTTTGCGGGAACGATAGCCGCGGATGAACCCATGCCGGCTTTTCACATCATGACCGAGCACTGGATTCCTTATCAATTCCTGAAAGACGACACCCTTCAGGGAATCTCGGTCGATCTTCTCGTCGATCTGCTCAAACGCGTCGGCTCGAACCAGGGGCGAGCCGATATCGAAATCGTCCCGTGGGCCAGGGGCTACCGCTTCGCCCAGAAAGAGGAAAACGCGATTCTCTTTTTGACTTCCCGAACGCCGCAACGGGAGTCACTGTTCAAATGGGTCGGCCCCGTTATTCAGAACCACTGGGAACTGATCGCCAAAAAGAGTCGGCACTTGAAATTCGATTCACAGGATGACTTGCTGAACTATACGTACGGCACGGTCATCGACGATGTCGGAGAGCAGTTTTTGGTCGACCTTGGCATCCAAAAAGAACGGCTCGAAAGAACTTCGGCGTATGCCAATAGCATCAAAATGTTGAAAGCCGGCAGGGTCGATATGGTCGCGATGAGCTGGGAGACGTTCAGTCTGTTCGCCGGCCGGGGAGATATCGATACGTTCGACTACGAAAGCGTTTTCACGCTGGCTTCAAGCGATCTGTATTATGCCTTCCATAAAAACGCCCCGCAATGGATTGTCGCCAAATTCCAGGAGGCCCTCGATGCACTGAAGGCCGAAGGAAAGCTGGACGCACTGAAAGAGAAATACGCCGACCTGAAGAACTGACGAACTCCTAAAAAGGTATGTTCAGGGCCGCCAGTCGGGAGCCAGTCCTGTATCCTCATAAAAGGGCTTGTTAAACCGGTCTCGAGACTCGCTGAAGTACCAGACCGTGGCGGGGAAGTACTTGCGGTGTTCGGGGAAAATGCTGGCGAACGCCTCTTTGCAGGGCCGGGTGAAGTCCTCCCGGCACAACCCCTCGTAATGATCCAGGCAGACGTCCACCAGCCGATCGAAGAAATGACTGCCCATGAAGCGGTCGTAGACAATGCTGTGGAATTTGTCATGCTCCATACGGTTGTAGCCGTTGAGCTGGCTGTCGGACAGCCCGATGTCCCGTCTCCGGCGCATGTCGATGCCCACACTGAGATCGCGGTGAACGATCCTTGAAATTAGATTATCTTTCCTGACTTCGAAAATAACATTCTGGCCATGGGGCTCGAGCAGATAGCCGAAATGAAGAAAACACGCCACCCAGTGATGGATGATGGGCAGCATAATGTTTTCCAGCACGAAGAGGAGCGGATCGCCGTCGCCGATCAGGTCGGTCAGCAGAAAGGGCGTTTCGGGATCATAGAAATCCCGGCCATAAAGAGCGAATCCGGGGACAAGGCGGGTGCTGCCGCGCGTAGCGGGAAATGGCCGCATATCCCGGATAAGGCAACCCCAATTTTCCTCGCGGGCCGATCCGACGTCAAGGTTGGGATGGCAGACGGCGATGACTTCCCGTAAAAAGGCGAAACGCGGATCCAGAAGACCGATACCCGCCTCCAGTTCCCGTGAGACGTTGATGGCCTGTTCGAGCACCTCATGGCGCATCCTGCGGTCATACCGTGAAACCCTGAAGGGGAAGTGAACCTTGAGGGCGTGCGGTGGCTGCCGATCGACCGCAAAAAGCGTCCGGGTGGAAGAGCTGGGCGTCACGGGCAAACTCCCGCGTCCGGTGCACAGGTTCAGGGTCCGCTGGACGTATGGATCTTGCGGGCAGGCATCCAGGACCTGGGGATGAATGGCGAACATCGCCTTGTCGTCGTCGAGGTAAACGGCGGACAGGTCCGCAGAAGGGTTGGCCGTATAGACGAGCATCTGTTCGCGGGGCACCGCGAACAGGGGCAGGTCGAACCGATCCCGGTTACTGTCCGGCCGGTAGTCCTCCCTGGCTTCGGTAGTTGCCGCGTGGCTGCTGTAGGTCCGGGTGCCTTCGTTGCGATACCGCTCCAGATAAATGAGTGAAGGAATCTGCATGGTGGTATCAACCTATAGCACCGCTTGTTTTTGAATAGACAACGTACATGTCGTTCCCATAACTTCCGAAAGATTCAATCCGCAATTTTCAGGCAACGTTGTACAATTTGAGCAAATTATAATCAGCCTGTCAATCGGTCGATAAAGCCGGTCGAAACAGTCCATTTCGCGCATCGGCGAGAAGCGGCTTTGACTGTGCCTGCATTGCCTGTTAAGCTATGAAAGTCTGCAGCCGATCGATGACGGATTGGTTCCGCAAAATGGGAAATGAAAGCGAAAAATCCAATGTCCGATTTGAGCTATAAAAAAATTGAACAGAGCATCGAAGATCGCAAGAAGCTGCACCTGCAGTTTCTCGACAACGTAAAAACCTATAAGCCGTTTCTTGAATTGGAGTCAAAAGCCTTTGGTGACGGAGCGCTGAGCAAGAAGACAAAAGAGCTGATGGCCCTGTCCATCTCCATCGTCACGAAGTGCGAACCCTGCATGGAATGGCATCTCGATCAGGCGCTGCAGGCCGGAGCGACCGATGAGGAAATCTACGAAACCATCGATGTGGCCATCGAAATGGGCGGCGGACAGGCCGGCGCCTATGCGCGCTTCGTTCTCAAAGCCCTGGCCTACTTCAAGGAGAAAATGAAATAAACCGATCCGGCTTCGACGACGGCAACATGCACACCCATATCGACAATGGATATACCATCTGGAACATCGCCGACAGGTTTCTGGTCAGATGCCCCAACTGCACAAAAATGGCTGTGGTGCAGCCCGAAGGGGGAGGCCGTGCCCGCTTCAGCTGCACCCGCTGCGGCAAATCCAGCGGATGGCAGGATCGACACGAAGGCTCCGTGCTTTACGCGACCAACCTGGACCACTTTGAAAATGGACGGGTTTCCATTGGCGCGCCGGTGGACTGGTACTTTCATTTTCCCCTGTGGCTGCAAACCGAATGCTGCGGCGAAGTGTTGTGGGCCTATAACCAGAACCACCTCGACTGGCTTCGCGATTTCGTTCGGGCCGGGCTGCGCAAGCGGCTCTGCGATCCCACGCACGGCTGGTCCAATCAGAGTCTCGCCAGCCGTCTGCCCAAATGGCTGAAATCCGCCAAGAACAGAAGCGCCGTTGAAAAGGCCCTCGACAGGCTTTACACGACAATCGCCTGAAACCGTTCCCTGGATCGATCATCGGGCAAGCCCGTGTCAAAAATAAGGAGTGGCATCTCATGTCATTTTCGGAATTCGAACTCAAACGCATCGACAAGCTGGTTGGAACCTTTTTCCGCAACCGGGTCCCGGAACGGGCGCGGGACCAATTGCGCTATCGCTACCGGGTCGAGGGACAGAATGTCATTGTTTCGGAAGAACGCAACCGCAGGGGAAAGCACGAAGGGTGGATAGCTTTGGATATTGCCAGATTCAGATATGTGAAAAGCACCAGACGATGGAAACTGTATTGGATGCGTATCAGCGGGAAATGGCAGATATACGAGCCCTGCAACGAAGATAAAAATATTGAGACCTTGATTGAAGCCATCGGAAAAGATACGTATGGTTGTTTTTTTGGTTGAATGGTTGATTGATTAAAGGAAGAGAAACCATGCCGAATCAGTTGCGCGACAGTGCCCGGCGCGTTCAGGAATTCCTCTCTGCCAAAGGGTTCGTTTTCGAGGTGCAGGAACTGCCCGGCTCCACGCGGACAGCCAAGGAGGCGGCCGAGAGCGTGGGCTGCCAGGTCGGACAAATCGCCAAATCGCTGGTCTTCAAGGACAAATCGACCGGCGATCCCGTTTTGGTGGTCGCTTCGGGAGCCAATCGGGTGGATCTCAAGAAAATCCAGGCCGCGACGGGGTTGAAACTCGGCCGGGCCGACGGCAATTACGTCAAGGAAAAAGTGGGCTTTGCCATCGGCGGTGTGCCGCCGGCCGGCCACACCCACCCGCTGCCGACCCTTCTGGATCCGGACCTGAAGCGGCACGCCACCATCTGGGCCGCCGCCGGAACACCTTTCGCCCTGTTTCAATTGAAACCCGACGACCTGGAACCGTTGACGGGCGGCCGCTGGGTTGAACTGTCCGAGTGAACCCTTGCATGCGAAAAAGGATCTGAAATGAAGCAGGGTCTGCAACGCATTCTGACCGTGATGGTCGGGATAGCTGTCCTCCTGGTCGTAGCCGCCGGATGGTTCTTGGTCAAGGCCATGCCCATCGGAACCGGATATGTGGCCAAGTACCTGTGCACCAGCACCTTTCTGTCCGGGCGTGATCCGCAAACCGTTTTCGTCGAAGACATCAAGCCGGTCAATCCGTTAACCAAAGTCGTCCGCTGGAAAATCAATCCAACCAATCGCACCGTCACCGCCACGGCCTTTACGGCCTTCACCGCCAAAGCGGTCTACCGGGAAGGATGCGGATGCACCCTGATGACCGATACGGCCGAGGCGGCCTTGCGCCGGCAACACTTCTACCAGCCCGACGACAACGATATGAAACCTGAGTTGACGCCGGATCAGCCCTGGCCTTTGGGCAGCGGTGAACCTGTGGACCCGAGATCCCTGGGAGTGAACGCGAGCAAGCTGAATAAGGCCCTGGACGAAGCGTTTGCCGAACCCGGTGGCAACCAGCTGCGCCAGACCCGGGCCGTTGCCGTGGTCTACGAAGGGCAATTGATCACCGAGCGCTACGCACCTGGATTCGGCCCGGATATGCCCATGCTGGGCTGGTCCATGAGCAAAAGCGTTACCAACTCCCTGGTGGGCCTGCTGGTGGGCCAGGGACGCCTGGTATTAGAAGATCCGGCACCGGTTCCCGAATGGCGCGACCCCGACGATCCCAGGCACGAAATTACCCTGGATCAGCTGATGCGCATGAGCAGCGGTCTGGCATTCGAAGAACGGTATGGGCCCCTTGCAGATATTACCGACATGCTTTTCAGGTCCCACGACTTCGGCGCCTTTGCCGCCCAGAGCCACCTGGAAACACCACCGGACCAAAAATGGAATTACTCTTCGGGCACCGCCAACATCATCGCCCGCATCGTGCGCTATGAAGCCGAAAAAACGGCTCCGAACGACTACCAATTTTTCCACGAAAACCTGTTCGACCGCATCGGCATGACCAGCCTGGTGCTGGAGCCGGATCCGTCGGGAACCTTCGTGGGCTCCTCCTACGCGGTTGCTACCGTCAGGGATTGGGCCCGTTTCGGCCTGCTCTACCTTCAGGACGGCGTGTGGAACGGCGAGCGCGTGCTGCCCGAAGGCTGGGTGCAATACTCCACCACCCCCACGCCCAAGGCCCCCAGGGGAGAATACGGCGCGCTGTTCTGGCTCAATGCCGGCGCCCCGGGAAACCCCGATGACCGGCTGTGGCCCCATGCCCCCGTGGATGCCTATGCGGCCCAGGGGTTCCAAGAGCAGAAAGTAATCGTGATTCCGTCCAGAAATGTGGTACTGGTGCGCTTCGGGGCCACATCCGAGCGCTCGGCATGGGACACGGACGCCTTTATCGCCGGTGTCCTTCAGGCCCTGCCCGAAAAGGCCCCGCAGGTTAGCAGCCATGATCACGAGTGTCAGCCGGGAACTGCTCAAAGTACCATGCAAACGGTGAAGTAACCGGTGCAGGTTCCTTCTCCCCACGGGGGAGAAGGACAGGATGAGGGGGCATGATCGATAAACACCTTATTCATTTGGAATAACGTCGGATTTTATCACCCCTCACCCCGCCCCTCTCCCCTTGAGGGGCGAGGGAGCGCCAATCGGCAATCGCGTAAGCAACCATGAAAAGCGGGCAGTAGCCGGTATATATCCCCGATCTGAACGGAGCCAATGCTGTTGACTGAATTAAGTCAACAGCATTGAGGGTCGGGGTTAGGGGTGATAAAAAGCATTTCTTCGCCCTCGATTGCCCTGGTTCCCGTTTGGCTTGACTTTGCGGCAACGCTCTTTATTATGAAAATTGAACCGCCGTTTGCCATCGTTGAGAACCCACGTGGTGTCCGTCCGTGAATAGGCGAATTTGGTCGAGATCGAGGCGCACGAAAAATTTTACCACAGATGCCCGAAGGAAATGCCCTTGGGGTGCATATAGTTGATATTTCGAGGATAAAATTTTTCGCGCAACAAAGATATCGGGCAAATTGGCCATTCACGGATGGATACCAAAACCCCTTTGAGGTAACGCAATGTTCTCCAACCTAGACCCCGTATTTTTGGCCCGCGCCCAGTTTGCGTTCACCGTGGCCTACCACATCATTTTTCCGTCATTTACCATCGGCCTTGCCAGTTGGCTGGCCGTGGTGGAGTGGCGCTGGCTGAAAACCGGCAACCCGATTTATGAGCAAGTCTACCGCATGTGGGTCAAGATCTTCGCCGTGACCTTCGGCATGGGGGTGGTCTCGGGGGTGGTGCTCTCCTATCAGTTCGGCACCAACTGGTCGGTATTTTCGGACAAGGTGGGCAATGTGCTGGGCCCCCTTTTGGGCTATGAAGTCCTCACCGCCTTTTTCCTGGAGGCCTCCTTTCTGGGCATCATGCTTTTCGGCTGGAACCGGGTGAGCAAAAAAATGCATTTTGCCGCCACCCTGATCGTAGCTGTGGGAACCCTGATCTCGGCCTTCTGGATCCTCTCGGCCAACAGCTGGATGCAGACGCCGGCCGGTTTCCGCGAGGGGACCGACGGCCTTCTCTACCCCACGGACTGGATCGCTGTGATCTTCAATCCCTCTTTTCCCTACCGTTTCATTCACATGGTCACGGCAGCCTACCTGACCACGGCCTTTGTGGTGGGCGGCATCGGCGGATACTATCTCTGGCGGGGGCTGCACGTCCGACATGCCCGGATCATGCTGGGCATGGCCATGATCATGGCCATCTTCGTGGCCCCCATGCAGCTTCTCTTCGGCGACATGCACGGGCTGAACACCTTCGAACACCAACCGGCCAAGGTGGCCGCCATGGAAGGCATCTGGGAGACCGAGCGGGGCGCCGGCCTGCGGCTGTTCGCCTGGCCGGACCAGATTCAGGAACGCAACCGGTTCGAAGTGACGATCCCCAAGCTCTCCAGCCTGATTCTCACCCACGACATCAATGGCGAAGTCAAAGGCCTGACCACTTGGGCAAGGGCGGAACGTCCGCCCGTGGCCATGGTCTTCTGGACATTTCGCATCATGGTGGGCCTCGGCATGCTGATGATCGCCACCGGCCTGGTGGCCCTGGTCCTCTACCTCAGAAAAACGCTGTTTACCACCCGCTGGTTTCACCTCTGGTGCATGGCCATGACTCCATCGGGCTTCGTCGCCGTGCTGACCGGCTGGTTCGTCACCGAGGTCGGTCGCCAGCCCTTTATCGTCTACAACGTGATGCGCACATCAGAAACCATTTCGCCGGTGGCCGGGGAAACCGTGGCCATCTCCCTGGCCGCTTTTGTCGCTGTCTATGGATTGGTATTCGCCGCCGGGGCCTATTACATTCTCAAACTCATCGGCAAGGGGCCAGAATACACGGAAGAAGAGGCCTACGGCGACCATGGCGTCAAAACGCCGCCGCTGGTCACGGACATGGCCGCCGAAACAGGAGGGAAAGATGTTTAGCTTCGAAAGTTTTCTGGATTTACCGCTCATCTGGTACGCCCTGATCGGCACGGCCATCTTTCTCTACATTATGCTGGATGGATTCGATCTGGGCGTGGGCATCCTGTTCCCTTTCGCCCCCACCGACCGGTGCCGGGACCGCATGATGAACTCCGTGGCCCCTTTTTGGGACGGCAACGAAACCTGGCTGGTGCTGGGCGGCGGCGGGCTGTTCGCCGCCTTCCCCCTGGCGTACGCCATTCTCATGCCGGCATTCTACATCCCCATCATTCTTATGCTGCTGGGTCTGATTTTTCGTGGCGTGGCCTTTGAATTCCGGTTTAAGGCCGAAGGCAAATCCCGGCGCATCTGGGATTACTCCTTTCATTTCGGCAGTCTGACGGCGACATTCATGCAGGGGATGGTGCTGGGAACCTTCGTGCACGGCATTGCCGTGGAAGGCCGCAACTTTGCCGGCGGCGCCTTCGACTGGCTCAATGCTTTCAGTGCGATGACCGGTTTGGCCCTGGTGGCCGGGTATGCGCTTTTAGGCGCCACCTGGACCATCATGAAAACCGAGGGAGAAACCCGGGACTGGGCGCGCCGTTGCGCCAAAACCGTAATGGTGGCCGTGGCCATTTTCATGGGACTGGTGAGCGTCAGCATGCCCATGATGAACAGTGCCATCAAAGAGCTTTGGTTCAGCCTGCCCAATTTCTACCTTCTGCAGCCCATGCCGATCCTCTCAGTGGTCTTTTTCGTTCTGCTCTGGCGGGACCTGCGCAACAACCAGCGCGACTTTCGCCCCTTTTTTCTCACCCTGGGCATCTTTTTGATGAACTATATCGGCATTGGGGTGAGCACCTGGCCCTGGCTGGTTCCTTTCAAGGTAAGCCTGTGGGATGCGGCCGCTGCTCCCGAGTCCCAATCCCTGATGCTGCTGGGAACGGCGTTCATCCTGCCCTGCGTGCTGGCCTATACGGGATACTGCTACTGGGTGTTCAGAGGCAAGGCCTCCCACGAACATGATGGGGCGTATTGAAACCCGAAAATAAATTCAGTGAAAAGCAGCGCCAATGGATGTGGTTCGCCGGACTTCTGGTTGCCGGCATGGCGGGCATGCTTCTGCTGGCGGGTGTGGTGCGCCTTTTGTTGAAAATGGCTGCGTAAGCATCATTACATTAAATGATAAAGCAGAAAGAAATTGATTCCTGGCCGAGGGAGTAAACTTAACTTTCACGATTGTTCCGTTGCTAAAAGAGCGTCGGCTTCTGCAAAAACGGTATCCAGGTCATAACCTTCACCCGCTTCGATTTCCCGTTCTCCTCTGGCCAACAGAAGCAGCAGTTCTTTTTCGTACTCGAGTTTTTCGTAAGCATCGACACCGATCATAACCGCTGCGGCCCGCCCTCTCTGTGTAATAATCAAGGGGTCTTTCTTAAAAAATATCGATTTAAGAACGAAAAACAGCCCTGTTTTTTTATTTAACCCATTGATATCTTGGCATTTTGCTTGGTCCGACCCGATTTTATTTTTTAGGCAGAATTTATTGACCAAGCGAAAATGTCGCTATTTTTTGCATGGGGAGGTGTTTTATAACTTGACCCACTCTTTAATGGGCATCCCCGAACCTTTTGAGTCCTCGAACCTTATTTTGTGCAAATATTATTGGCTGAGACGAGAACTGACGAGCCTATTTATACTTACCCCTGATTCCGCTGCTTGGATCGCTAAACTTCTATGAACTTCTGGTGGAACGCGAACCATAAATTTACCACTATAATTTTTTGAAGCGATTGGTTGGGGAATTTTTTCATCATTGTCTTTCATATCTTTAATGACCGATTCTACCGTCTTACGAATACCTTTTAATGCGGATTCAGGGGATTTGGCGAGCCAGCTTAAACTTGGGAACTCCGCGCATAAGCCGATATATTCTTCGTCCTCAGGAGACCAAGTAACCCTATATGTATAATGATCATTTTGTAGTGTCACTTTCTACCTCCAATCTTTCGATAGCCTTGATCACTTGCTTAACTTGATAGGCTTTGGCTTTTCCTTTGTTGTTTTGAATATTTACCCGAGGGTCACCTTGCCATGGTGTTTTATATACTCGATGACTGCTACCAGACTGACGAGCCTTTCCAAAATAATGTTCACAGACCCTGCATAAATCTGTAAATTTTACATTGGTTGGATTTTTGTAAATCTCATTTAATAGCTTTTCAATTTGGCCCATATCTTCATGATACTAATATTGATACTATTGTCAAGGGCGTTTTTATGCACAACTTCTGCCTCTGGGGCTCTGTGAAACGGAGCGGAACAGAGTCCCTATCAGGCAATTATTGTGGGTCTATTTCTTCGGGGGATAGATGCACGCACGTGCGAATTGCATTCCATATTCTGTCAATTCCACGTACTTCTTCTCGACTTCGAATCCCTTGTACACTTCTGGCGCAGCTTCGACTTCTTGCTTCCCCTTGTGGACGTCTGGGTGGTTGATGATGGGGGCGTAGGCCTCTTCTGCCGTCAGGTGAGACAATGGTCGGATGCGGAGCAGCCCCAGACGACAAAGATTGCTGATGTAATTAGGTACGAAACGGGGAAACTGGCACCGGGCATCCTGTCCAAGGAGTGAAACGTTTGGACGGGGACGGATTTGGGGACGGGCCAAGCTAACCGACTAAAATTAAATCTAAATTAAGCTGAAAAAGGGCCGAAATACCTACTATATTGAGATTTTTGGCGCAAAAAATTGCGATATAGGATAGTTTAATGCCACGAGCTAAACGACATTATGTTCCCGATCAAATCTGGCATATAACCCAAAGATGCCATAAACGGGAATTCCTGCTCAAATTCAAACAGGATCGCAAGCGCTGGGTTCAGTGGCTCTTTGAAGCGAAAAGGCGTTTTGGCCTGGTGGTTTTGAACTATGTGGTAACTTCAAATCATATCCATCTAATCGTCAAAGACGACAACGATTTCAATATAATCCCGCAGGCGGTCGGGCTGATCGCCGGAAGAACGGCTCAGGAATATAACCGGCGAAAACGCAGGAAGGGTGCATTCTGGGAGGATCGATACCATTCCACCGCCATCGAAAATGGTGAGCACCTGCTGCGATGTCTGGTATACGTCGATTTGAATATGGTTCGTGCCGGTGTTGTCGACCATCCATCGAAATGGCCTTACGGGGGGTATAATGAAATCCAGATGCCCCGTCGAAAAAATATCATCATCGCATATGAAAAACTGCGCGCGTTGGCCGGATTCGAGGATTATGCATCTTTTGCTTCCGCCCACCGGAAATGGGTTCACGCCGCCTTGGAAGACTTTGACGCCAAGCGGGATAGCCGGTGGACGCAAAGTATTGCCGTGGGGACCGGTCCGTTTATCGAACGCATCAAGAATGCGATGGGAGCCATGGCCAGCGGCCGCTGCATCAGACCCGCCAAAGGGGCATTCGAACTTAGGGAAACGCAATCCTCCTATAATTCGATTTTTGACCCTAAAAATCGCGATATAGAGCCAAAATAAGCCACATTTTTAAGTTTTTGTCGTTCAATTTATTATAGTTAGCTTGGCCCGTCCCCGAACCCTTTTGATAACCTACATTCCCATGGCC
The DNA here is from genome assembly GCF_963668215.1 of uncultured Desulfosarcina sp. NCBI lineage: Bacteria > Pseudomonadati > Thermodesulfobacteriota > Desulfobacteria > Desulfobacterales > Desulfosarcinaceae > Desulfosarcina > uncultured Desulfosarcina sp. Next base: position 2,553,782 of record NZ_OY764190.1, on the reverse strand, counting down.
CGTGGATTCATGTACCTGGTGGCGGTCATGGACTGGCATAGCCGCAAGATCCTTTCCTGGCGAGTGTCCAACACGATGGAACCGGCCTTTTGTATCGAGGCCCTGGAAGAAGCGATAGATCGATATGGCGCGCCTGAGATCTTCAATACCGATCAGGGCAGCCAGTTCACCAGCAACGCGTTTACCCAAGTCCTAAAGGACAATCAGGTAGCCATCAGCATGGACGGCCGGGGACGCTGCCAGGACAACATTTTCGTCGAACGGTTATGGTGGACCCTCAAATACCAGTACATTTATCTGCATTCATTCGATACGGGCAAGGCGCTACGACGTGGTCTGGCCTGGTGGATCAAATATTACAATCAGGAACGTGGTCATTCATCCCTTGACGATAAAACCCCGGATGAGGTTTACTACGGATTACCTCATCCGTATGCCGAGGCCGCCTGATGCCTTTTTCTCTTTTCAATATCGGTCGGCTCTTAGCTTATTCGCCCATCAGGCTGTCCAAACTTTTGGGTCCATCTCCGGGTTCCAAGATGGAATTTTCTCTAATTTAGACTCTTTAATAGTTTTATAATACCATTTCCCATCCAACGTCATCCAAGGGCCAAACCAAATGGTATCATCGGCAATAGCATACATAGCGAATAGAAAAATCACTATTGCACTATAAACTAAATTTCTTTTCTTAAGTATTTTCATAAAATAACGTAGGGCTTCACGGGGAGCGGCGCTCTTTTCCGCGGTCCAGTGCAAGCCTTGGTTAAATGCTACTCTAATAGGTGATTCCATATTAATCATTTTCAGTTTTTGCTTTTAGAGCTTCTGAATATACTTCTATTAATGGTTTAAATTTAATAGCCTCATATCCAAATCCAACAATAAGAGAAATGATTATCTCACCTAAAAAAAACAAAAGAGCATTGCTGCCGGTTGGATGTATGGTTGAGTGAACAACAAATACTTGAATTACAAGAGCTCCTAAGGATAGAAACCCACTTAGTCGCCCAAAATCGTTTTTTCTTACCTTGCCAACTTCTAAGAATTGCGTTCGTATTTTGCTAAGTTGAGTTATTGTAAAAAGAAAAACCCTCCCTCTTTTACCAGCATTATTTGCTATTTGGCGTGCTTTAAAAAGCTCCTGGTCTATATGAGTTAATTTTTCAATTTGAGTTTTGGTTAATGGTTTCCGTTCTTTAATAATCCTCCTTCCAATAGTCGATAGAACTTCATAAATTCCATACAGAATTAATATTATTTCCATGGCCGATTTAATAGGGCTTTGAGGCATCTTATGAAGAATAACAGTCAGCTCAGAGAATTGAAAAGTTGCCGATTCTAAACGAAGCTTTAAAGAATCAAAATCGAGGACTGCTAAATCAAAGCCCATAAATACGATTGCTGATTCAAGTTGGGATGCAAAAATTTCAGCTATACATAGCGACATAAATAATTGCGCATAAATATAGGCTATGTTATACATAGTCCATGAAAAAGCTAAAAATTTCTGATGCCGACATTGCTATACTTATCCTGCAAGATGAAATCAGAAGGTCATATGAAGCTCGCTACGACCATAGGCTCCATGCAATTCTGATGGTTGCCCAAGATATGAGTTGTCGTCAAGTTGCCCAGTTGCTCGGTGATTCACCCAGAACAATTGCATATTGGGTGAAACGATTTGAGGCGGAAGGGCTTTCCGGGCTTGCAGATGCAGACCGCCCTGGAAGACCCAGCAAACTGAATCAGGCGCAAATACAGACGATTGAACTGGCATTGCGTTCTCATCCTTCAAAGTATGGGCTTGCAGGTAATTTATGGGATGGAAAATTGCTTTCCCATTTCATTGACCAAGAGTTTGGCATTCAAATTGGTGTACGACAGTGCCAGCGCCTGTTTCGCCGGCTCGGCTTTCGATTGAGAAAACCACGCCCTTTGATTGCTAAGGCTGATCCACAAGCGCAGCAGGACTTTAAAAAAAATTGCTGAATATGCAGCCGATAATAACATTGATCTTTGGTCCCTTGACGAGGTCCACTTCCAGCAACATGGTTCCAGATGCCGAATGTGGATACCTCCTGAGTGCAAAGACCCAATTGTGTTGCACCATCCGACACGAAAAAGTGTCGGCTACTTTGGTGCCCTGAGACTTCGCGATGGGAAGCTGTTGTATAAGCGAGAAACCAACTCATTTAACGCTGAAACCTATTGGGGCTTTATGAAAAAGCTTCGGCAAATAAGCAGTCACTCAGAGCGTCGAGTTTTGGTATTGGCCGATAATGCCAGATATCACCATGCAAAGCTCCATTCAAAATGGCGATATAATTGTTCAAACAATTTCGTCCAATTATTTTTGCCGCCATACAGCCCAGAACTGAATCCGATTGAGCGAGTTTGGAAACTGACCAGGCGAATGGCAACCCACAATCGGTACTTTGAGAAAATTGAACAAGTTGCTCAAGCGGTAGAAGCCCAGTTCCGTTTTTGGAGTAAACCAAATAGCACCCTTAAACGTTTATGCGCAATTATTTAAGACGCTGTGTATAAAAAGGGAATATCTTCTATTTTAGATTCATCTAATAGTTCAAAAAGTTCGGAATAAGTATTATTAATTATTCCAAAGCAAGATTCAGCCTCTATTGCATTTCCTGCGTTTAGAAATGTACGAGCTAAAGCAGTTTGTGCAGCTGCTTTACAACTTAGCGCTACTTTTTCGAACCCTGGGATAAAAAAGTTAAGGCGTTCAATTGCATCAGAACTTATATTCAATAAATCAACTGCTGTATGCGCATCGCCATTCAATAGTTTAGATATACCATCAACAAAATCTGTCAATACAGAAACGTAAAATTTTGTTTCATCATCAGAGGAACTATTTACTACTATCAATGCCTTGCGCAACGGCTCGACTGATTGAGGATGATGCCCCTTTATTACTAATGATAGCCCTTTTTCCAGAGATCTCATCCCATCTACAAAATCGCTATCGCTCAGCTGATCCGGATGTATTCCCATTAAATTTTTCGCGGTTTTGATATCACCAGCTTTTAAACTATCCAAAGCATACTTTAATAGCGGTTTGTTTTTGTCAAGTTCCATGGGCAGCACCAATTTCTTGTAAGTCGGTATTTACGTACAACATTTAACATAGTCTATACGACCCAATAGTCGTATTATATTGCGCCCAATTTGCAGACGTTTCGGTTTTATTGGCCTCATCAGGCCAATATGATCGAAAATACGGATGCTATTGGTCGGATTAGGCCAATAAACATTTTTCATTCGCCAACGACCTACCTATGATGTGAACAAACATTCACCGGAAGTAACAGCAAGAACCTGCATATTTCGAACTATCTTTCGGTTAACTTCGGCGCTATACTAAAGATATAATTATAAATTTGATTCGGGGGCGCACCAAATTATATCCCTGTAATTAAATGGGAGAGATTTCTTTTTCACCCCCTTTGGTGTCACCAAAAAAACATGTTCACGATCGCGGCTAATTGGCCTCAAAATTACGAAAACCGACAAATACGGATCAATATGAACAGAAAAACAAAGGGCAGGACGTTAACGAGAATTTACCCTAAACAATTTCATATGCGAAATCAAGGAGATAAATGACGTGGCGGGGACGGCGGGGACTATGGGAGCTTTGGGGTCACCCATTAAACGGGGGCTTGCGGGGATGATTTATGCGTTTTGTCCTCTCTCTTTTATGCAACGCAACTTTTCATCCCCACTCCGCTCAGGTTATGGAATCCGCAAAATACAACCGGTTCTCGTTCAACTCCCGGTCATCCTCTCATAAGATTCCTGTTCTGTTTTGCAGTCGATACAATAGCTGGTAACCGGCCTGGCCCTCAGCCGGGCAAGGGAAATGGGTTCTTCACACGCCTGACAGATGCCGTATTCACCTTCCTCGATGGCGTCCAGGCAGCTTTGGATCTTGGCGATCAGTTTTCGATCCCTGTTCTGAAAGTGAAGCCGGCGGTCCCTGGCCTGCTCCTCCATGGCCCGGTCGAGCGGGTCGGCTTCATGGATGGTATCCGCATCGATCAGTTCTCCGGCGGCAATGTCGGCTTTTATCGTCAGGTTCTTCAGTTCGCGCAGCAATTCGTTTCTGAAAAACTGAATATCTTGATCTCTCATGGCATGGTCTCCAAATGAAGCGGTTAAAAAATCCCGTTGGCCGGATTGTCGGCACCGGGTGCGGCCGCAGATTGAATTGCAAGATAACCTCGAACGGCGATGAATCAAGGGGGGCAACAAAAATCTAACCGAATCGCATGTCTATAGCATGACTTTCCCGGTGGTGGTCTTTTATCCAGGACTCAAGCCACGGGTTGCGTCCACGGGAAACAAGCGATAGACTTGAATCATAAAATTTGGGTGCGTGCCAACCAGCAAAGGTTGATAAACTCGTAAAAGTCGAAATTCTCATATTTTCGTCATTCCGGCGCAGGACGGCGCACGTAGTGAAGCTTTAGCGCTATCCAGTGATTGCAATACTTTCTGGATGCCCCCGGATCAGGTCCGGGGCAGGCTTATCAAGTCCGGCATGACGAGTTTGGCACTTCTAAGGAAGTGATATCTGTTCAGTCACAGTTTTTCGTGGGAGCGGCGTCCCCGCCGCGATGATTACCAACCGAATCGCGGCTGGAAGCCGCTCCCACGACTCCACTACTTCCTTTCGGGTGTGTGGCCACAGATGGCCTGAAAAAGCTTTTTACGAGACTGTCAAAGTTGCCCACCATGGCGAACGATACTCACGGGGATTTCCTTCCACGTTTCTGGCCAGAAACCGGCGATTCAGCCCGCAGCCGGCAATGGCAGCAATCCAATTGCGCCCTGAAGCGGCTGTTGAACCGTCACCGACCGCTGCTGGAAAAAGCCACTGCCACGGCGGGAACGATTCGTCGGGGAATCGACGAACTGATCCATACCATGGAATCCCTGCGCCGTCGTACCTGCCGCTTCTGCCCCGAGCCCTGCTGCATCACCAACACAGTGTGGTTCGACTTCCGCGATCTTCTGGCGATGCACCTTCTCGACGAATCCCTCCCAGCCCGGCAGGCGGCCACCGAACCCGGAGAATCCTGCCCCTTTCTGGATCACCACGGCTGTCGTCTGCCCTGGCGCATGCGCCCCTGGATGTGCCTCAAATACATCTGCCCGGCCCAACGGGCCCTCATGAAAAAAGACGGGCGGCCCGATCCGACCGCCCTGGCCGATCGCATTGGCAGGATCGAGGATCAGCGCTTCCGGATGGAGGCAGAAGTTCTGGATCGGATCAGAATCAGAAGAAAAAGTCGAACAGACCCATCAACAAAACTTGTCGGATAGTTTGGCGTGCAGGTGGCGTATCCGCATGCTCAGCACCCGGCAGACATGCAGCGCAATCTGCGGATATTCGCGAACAATCTCCTGCAGTTCATGTTTGCGCAGGGTCAGGAAACGGGCGGATTTTTTGACGCGGATGGTGGCGGACCGGGTTTCATCGCCGAACAGCGCCATCTCGCCAAAGTAGTCGCCGGCACCGATGACGTCCAGCTCGATCTCTTTTTGTGTGTTGCAGTCTTTGATGACGGACACATCGCCATCGAGCACCAGATATAGCGTGTCGCCCCGCTCGCCTTCATTGAAGACCGGCTGCCCGGCATCAAAAGCCGCTTCTTCGGTTACCGAAGCCACGGCGGCCAGCTCGTTGACGGAAAGATCGCCGAAAATCTCGATGTTTTTCAGGTACAGGATTTTTTCTGTCAAGGGAATCGGGTTGGTGATGTCCATGATTTTCTCCTGTTCGGATGGTCGATCCGGGGAGGTGTCCGTCAATTGACCGGCAAGCTGAGATACATGCACATTGGCGTGTTCCAGGAGGGTTTGAATCTGCCTGTGATCCGGAATCGATTCTCCCGAGTCCCGGATCAGGGCGAGTGTCAATACGAGGGTTGTCCAGTTTCGGCTTTGCAACAGGCTATCGAAAAGCCCAACCGTCGTCGCGCCAGCGGCAATATCGGGAAACAGACGCCGGCCGGCAGCGACACGCGCATCGGCATCCATATCTTCCAGCAACGGCATGAGCAATTTTACGATGCTTTTGTCCAGAATATCATCCATGGCTTCCAGGCTGTTGGCTTGCTGACGCCGGTCATCGGAAAAAATTCCGCGGGAAATTTTGTGCATGCGCCCCGAACGGTCCTGGGCCGCCAGCACCCGAACAGCCGTCTGCAGCGTAAACCACGCCCGCTCGTCCAGGTGAACCGCCAGCAATTGCTGCAGGCTGTTTTCCGGAAGCCGCCGGACACCGTGGGCCTGCGCAGACAGTTGATAACATTCTTTGGCCTGGTCCCGGATGAAACGAAACACATCCAGATCTTTGATCGCCATATCCCCCAGCAGATCGAAAAGCGCCTCTCGTAGTTGTTTCTGGGGCAGAGAAAGCGATTTCACCAGGCGCATGCTATTCTGGTACCCGGCGGTCCGGATCTTCATGCGGGCCAGTTCGGCAATCCGGGCATCCTCATCGCCCAGCATGGCGATCACGTTCTTCAAAGAGGCTTCGTCGACAATCCGGTAGAGTTCAAGGACGGCCCGCCGCATCCGTGGGTCCGGATCCCACAGGCGGCCAACCACAAGGGGATTGAGCCCTCCCACCGAAATTTTACGCAAGCTTTCCATAATCAGCAGCAGGGTGGGATCATCGGACGAATGCATCATGCCCTTCAGCAGATCGACGAAACGCGTGTCCCTGCTCACCCCTGCCGCGATGATGCCGGCCTCGCGCTCTTCGCGATCTTCGGAAACCAGCCACCGCTGAATGACCGGTCCGTACCGGACGGCGTCCACGATGTGCAGGGACCCTGCTGCAGTAGCCTTGACGTCCATGGGCAAAGAGGCGTCCAGGATGCCTCTATTGAAATCCGCAAACACCTGCGGGGATATGCGATGGCCTGCTGCGACCATGGCCGCAGCCAGTTCGGGCGGCCCATCCTGAATGAGTTCTCCGAATGCTTCCGCAACGACCGGGGCGGTCCGGTCAGAAAGCAGCTTGATCAATCCAATGCGGGTCTGCAGGTCGCTTTCCTCCCTCAAGGCGGATAGCAGGTGCTGGTCCAGATCCGGGATGGCGATGGACTCCAGCAGACGGCCCAGCCACAAACGGTTCTCTCCCGACTCGCTTCTGAATCGCTGAATGAGGCGTTTGCGAACCTGTTCGTCCTTGAAGACATGCCCCAGTTCACCGGCATCCAGCGACCGGAAGTCAATTCTCTCGTCGGAAACCAGGCCCAGCAGGATGTCGGCATAGCGGCGTTTGAGAACAAATGGAGTGATCACCCAGACGATAACAAAAGGCAGGGCAACCAGGGAGAGGTAGCGCGGATGGAAAAGGGTGTCTGAGATCAGGATGAGGCCCGAGCCGATAAACAGCCCGATGCGCACCACAGTACCCCGAAGAAACGGCCGGATCATGGCACGGTACGATTCCGGGAAAAGACCGGTAACTACCGCTGTAGCCGGGATGTTGATCGTGGTACGGATGATGTTCGACGACATGCGTGCATACATGGCGGCCAACGCATCAAATCGCAAAAGAAAGATGAAGAAGACCAGCATGTAGTTGAACGGATGAAACATCAGGGCCACCGGCAGTCCAAAGCGACCGTAGAGCTTGCCCACAAAAAGCAGAATCACCAGACTGATGATATTGAGTACTCCCCTGAAGTATCCGAAAAACTCGATCAGACCCGATTCCGTGGCGAACTGCTCGTTGACGGCAAAATTGAACTGGTAGTTCATGATGGGAATCACCACGTTGGGCAAGAAAGTAAGCAGGATCAGTATCTTGACCAGCACCGAAGATTTCATCAGCGGCATCACCGTTTTGAATTCCTCGATCATGGAGGAGCGCTTCTTGCTTTCTCCTTTCTTCTTTTGCTGGAAGAGCAATGTGGGGTATCGTCTTCCCATGGCCTGTACGGCCCAGGCACCGGCCAGCGCGGTGATCATATACAGCAGCAGCAGATTGTCCAGGTGGAGCCAGCGGGCCACCAGGGGCGTGGCAAAACTTCCCAGAATCTGACCGACCACCCCACCGGCGGTAATCAGGGGAAAGAGGCGTTTGGACTGCCTGGTATTGAACAGATCGTTGGCCAGATTCCAGAAAAGCAGGGCCAACAGGACTTCGTACTGGGATTTGAGCATGAACAGGACCGGATAGATCAGGTCGATTCCCAAAGGAATGATCGCCCGGATTCCCGCAATGGAAAGTCCGCAGAAAACGAAAAGCCGGGACAAGAGTCGGGCGCCCGGCAGCCGGGTCATGAATCCGGTCATGACGCCCATGACAAAGAAGGTCACCACCGCGTTAATCATATTGACGATGGGCATGTACTCGACGCCGTATCGCTTCAAAAAAGCGGTTTCGGCGTAATTGTTCAGAAAAATTCCCGAGCTGCGCACCAGAAACAGCAGTGCCATGGTCCACAGGAAGAGTCCGGTCTCTTCGCCATGGACATTGAACCAGCGGCCGATTTTCTGTTGAATGGTCAAGGGTGCGCTTTCTTTTCGAACGTTCAACGATTAATGAACGCGTAAAAAATCGCTTTTACGGGCAGCGCCGTGCTATTGGGAGTCAGAGGATGCCCCATTGCGATCCGGCGGGACCATGACCAGCCGGAATCCGGTGTTCTGCAGTCGGCTCATGGGGTGTGCGTATGCACGGTTGGCGCTTCGGCAGGCAGGCCCCGAACTGAACCAGCTGCCGCCGCGACGCACCCGGTCCTTTCCGGATTCGGTTTCGCATGGGTCTACCGTCGAAACGGTTTCATAACGGTCAAACAGGTCCTCGCACCATTCCCAGACGTTTCCATGCATGTCGTAAAGGCCCCAGGCATTGGGCACAAAGCTTCCCGCCGGGGCCGGTTGCCCGGGCTTCATTTCCGCACGGGGAAAGGCGCCGACGCAATCGTCGTGCTTCATGGGATTATTGGCGTACATGGCCCGTGAACAGTCGATTTGATTGCCCCAGAAATAGGCCGTTGAAGATCCGGCGCGAGCGGCATATTCCCACTGGGCCTCGGTGGGCAGGCGGTATTGGCCACCGGTCAACCGGTTGAGTTTGCGGATAAACTTCTGGCAGTCATGCCAGGAGACCTTGACCACCGGCATATCCCCGGTCCCCCGCTTCCGGGCGAGCCAGCGGCGGCCCATGACCGCCCGCCACTGGTCCACGGTCACCTCGGTGCGCTGAAGATAAAACGGCTTACCAAGGGTCACCTGGTGCTGGACTTCCGAAATATCACGATGGGCCTCCTCGATCGGGCTGCCCATGACAAACGTGCCGGCCGGAATCAAAACGAAAGTCATCCCCAATCGGTTTTCGACGACGCGTTCCTGGGCAGCGGCCGACAGTGGCCCGTCAAGGACCATCGATAAGGCCACCAAAACCCCGAGCAGCCAGGCGGTTCCACGGCAAAGAAAAATCATCGGCAATTCCCTCATCGCGGTGGTGTTTCCAGGTTGACGGTGGTGCGCAGCGCCCTGAGTCCATGAACCCCCGGCAGGTCATCGATTTCCAGCTTTTCCGTTTCGCCGGTTAAAATCTCCTGACGGATGAGGTAGTCGATGTACCGCTCGACCTCGTCCCTTTCTTCGGGTTGGGAATAAACCACGGCGATCTTGTCCGGTTGGGTCAGGCGTTCACCGGTATCCTTGATCAGCGCCTTGTCGAGCCTGGATTTAATGATTTCATAACGGACATCGTAAGACCCGTCCACATCGAAACGCTTTTCGTCGTAACGGAATCGGATGGAAGTGGGGGTGTTCTGAATCAGAATCAAATGGGCCGTTTCAAGGGGGACCGGCAGGGTGGACTTGAGCTGATGGGTATGCCAGGCCATGCCGGCGGCCAGACGGATCTGCCAGAGGCGAAGATCCTTGAGGTACAAATCGCTGAAGCCGCCATCTTCTACCAGGCTCTGCCCCACATAGATCAGGTAGTCCACACCGTCGGTGCGATGCTTTTCGAAATAGTGCGCGAAAACGGCCTGCATTTTAGCGTTCTCGGCATCGAGGTAGCCGGTCAACCGGTTGTTGAGCCGGGTCATACTGTCGTCGAGATCTCTGCGACGCCGGTGCACCTCGCCGGTCTGCCGGTCCAGGGCGCTTTTATAGCGGTCGATAGCGGTGCCCACATCGCCGCCCAATCGTTTCAAATGGGGCAGCTGGGGTTCGACTTCTCCCCGGATCAGATTTCTTGTCCGGATTTCGTCATTGGAAGATACACCCTGACGGACGTTGTCAATTTGCAGCGCGATGCGCATAGCCAGTTCATCCAGAATCATCAATTTACCGGTCCGGGCCGCGGCACGGATCACATCCTGCGCCAGGGTCAGATTTTCTTCTAAATCCTCCCGGGTGGCCCGGTTGCGCTGGTCGGCCGAACCGCGGACGTCGCTCACGCCAAAAAGGGCGTATACGTCTTTGAACACGATGGGCTCGATCTCCGTGTCAAGCCCTTCGTGCAAGTTGTCCAGATGGCGATAGGCGGCCTTGCGAAAACGCCACTCCACGGAAGGATGAATGGCGGTGCATTTCTCTTTGATAATGCCCTGCACCTGCAGCTCGAAATCGTTCAGCGCCTTTTTGATGGCCACGGCAAACAACGGCTGAAGCTGAGCCATCTGAAAGGTATCCAGGGCACTGAACGCATCGATCGCCGGGTCGCTTACGGCGAGATCGCCGATGACCTCGTCCTGGTAAATCAACGGAGCGATCATCATCGAGCGGGCTTCGGGAGGAAAAAGTTTGCGACCGTCGGGCCGGTCTTGAAAATGATCGGCCACATTCCGCACCAGCACGATACGCCGCTCTTTTACCGATTCTTCCCAGGGCGTTCCCGCAAACATCGACAGGGGAAGATGGCGGCTGCTTTGAAAAATGCAGTGATCGACCATGGTCGATCCGGTATTGATCAACAACACCTGATCGCCCCGTTGGGCCGAAATTCCGGCGATCAGATCCTTTTTGCGAAACAGGGAGCGCAGCAGGTTCTGGATCCGGGCGAATCCTTGTTCGGAGATCATCGCCGACCGGTCGATGAGATCGCGTTCCAGTTCCGAGACGATGCTGGTGGCCGTCACATCCACGGCTCTGTGAACGATAAATCCGTGCAGTTCGAAATTGTCCGGATGGATCAGTTCCATGAGCCGGTCTGCATCGTTCAGGTTCTGGCGAATGGATGACAGCGTTTCAGGCGACAGCGGTTCGGGCGTTTTGTGCGCCTTGACATCCAGGAATCGAAAATCGAGCTGAATGTTATAGTATCGCTCCAATCCGCTTTCCGGATCTTCGATCAGCCGGATAATCGGGGAACGCAACTCCTCATGAATCCCGTAAAATTTTTCGAGGATGGAAAGATAGGAGGTAATCCGCTTACCCTGTTCCAACTGCTCGGGATCCATGGTCAATTGCCCCTTGAGCCGTCCATCGTCGTCCATAAACAGGGCCTTGAAACGGGGGCTGGCAAAAAACGGCCGGCCCGAGAACGGCATCATGGCACAGGCGATTTCACGTTCGCGATACAGGGGTGGAAAAACCAGATCCATAAGAGCTTCCAGCAGGCGGGGATGCCGGGCCAGCAGGGAATGGTCCAGGATGGGACCCATGAAATCCGGAACCTTTTCAAGCATGGCGGTCAGCTCAGGAGAAAGCCCCCTGCAAGCCGAGACACCCTCCCGGGTAAGCTTTTCGACATGGCGGAGCAACGGTGCAAAACTCAGGATACTGGCGATGGGGGCATCTTCGTTATTAAAACGGATGGCATTCACGAAGGGCGGGCCTCCTTTGCGGACATACCGGCAGATTCGATCCACCGGCTTAACAAAGCCTTGTCAGCCTGGTCCATATACGTGATGCCCAAGTGGTAAAGTGGCTGTCCCCGGCCGTCGTCGACGGCGCTGACCTTGGCGTAAATATCCGAAAAACAATGAGCTTCCTGACAGAAAGTTAACAAGAGCTTAACATTTGTCAACACGGTCAACCGCTGGGTGACACTGACGATCAGCGTCGATGCATTCAACCGAAAGGTTTCGCCGTCAAAAGGGCCGGCGACCACTTTTTTATCCTCCAGCAGCCACAATTGAAAGGGCAGTCGAATTTCGACGAGCGGATCTTCCTTTTCCTTTTGCAGGCGGATATCGAAAGGAGGTCCGATAGCCAGGACCGGATAACAGACCAGCGGCCTTTTCAGCCCCTTCATCATCACCGTCATGGGCGGCATGGCGGTTGCCCGGTCCCGGATGTGGTCATACGTGGCCTCGCCGACAAGGACCTGCCCGCCCAGGGTATTGGATTCGATTCGTGAAGCGATATTTACCGCCGCACCGACGATGCCGTATTTGGTTCTGGCTTCCGAGCCCAAATTCCCCACGACCACCGGACCGGTATTGATCCCGATACCCATCTCCAGAGGGGGCAGGCCATCGGCAACCAGATTGCGGTTGAGATCGGCCAGGGTTTGCTGCATGGCCAGGGCACAGGCCACGGCCCGCAGCGGATCATCGCTTTTTTCTTCGGGGATGCCGAACACGGTGAGAATCGCATCGCCGATAAACTCGTCGATCACGCCGTCATAGCGTTCGATCACCCGGGTCATGGCCTCCAGGTACCGGTTGAGGATCTGCACCATTTCCTCCGGATCCCTCCCGTCGGACAAATCGGAAAATCCGCGCAGGTCGGACATAAGCACGGTGACTGTCTGGCGACGTCCGCCAATGCGCCGACCGTCGGGGGAGTTCAGGATCTGGTCCACAACCGTGTGCCCCAGATACCGGCCGAAGGTGTCCTTGATGAAATTGACCAGTTGGAGGCGCTGGGCGGAGACCTTCAGGATGGCATCGAGCATCGCCGCCCGCGAAGAGACGATTTCCCGGATCTCGACGGCGGCATCGCTCTCTATCGGGACATGGTCCTCCTCGGGGCGGGTTACATCCAGTTGACGATTGGCCTCGGCCACCGCCTCCAGAGGACGGATGATTTTCTTTTCCAGGAAACGTTGCAGGGTAACCATCATGAACCCGAGAATTACGGCCACGAGGAAAACGATGCGCAGGGCATACCACAACAAATCCAACCCGCCCGCATCTTCCGCAATCATTTTATACAGTACGGACCATACCAGCAGGATCATCTCAATGATGAGGATTCGCCAGAAAACACCGGCCAGCAGGATCTCGCGGATGCCGCGCGCATGGTTGTTCTTTTTCATCGCTCCACTTTTTCTTCCATCTTCCATGGACCGGCCTCCGAACCTTGCCAACCCGGCGGATAACATTCCGCTTTAAAAAAGAAAACAGGCGACCTGGTGGCCGTCATCCAGCGGTTTCAACGCTGGGGCCTTCAGATCGCAGGTGGCGTCGACTGCCGGCCGGCAGCGGGTATAGAACGGACAGTGATCGTTTTTTGGGCGGGGGCGTTCGTTCTCCAGAAGCGTCCCGTAGCCTTGTCTGCTGCTGCAGCCGAAGCGGGGATGAGCGTCCAGCAAGGCCTGGGTATAGGGATGCCGCGGGTGCAGGATCGTTTCCCGGGCGGTTCCCTGTTCCACCAGGCGACCCCGATAGATTACCCCCACGCGGTCGCATAGGTTGCGGGCCGCCGCCAGGCTGTGGGTAATAAAGAGCATGGTAACGCCGAATTGCGTCTTCAATCGGCTCAGCAATTGGAAAATCTGAAAGGAGATGGAGGCATCCAGCATCGATGTGGGTTCGTCGGCAATCAGCAGCCGTGGCCGAAGCACCATGGCCCGGGCAATGGCCACCCGCTGGCGCTGCCCGCCGGACAACTGGTGGGGGTATCGGTACAAATAGTTTTCCGGCGGCGTGAGCCCGGCTGTCTCCAGGACCTCGTACACCCGGGTGCGACGGGATCGCCGATCTCCGATGCCGTGGATGACCAGTGGCTCGCAGACCGTCTCGAAAATGGACAGATGCGCGTTAAGGCTCTGGTAAGGATCCTGAAAGATCACCTGGACCTGCCTGGAAAACGCCCTTCTGCCCTTTCCCTTGAGCCCCGTGCAATCCTGCCCGTCAAACCGAATCCGCCCCGCATCGGGAGTTTCCAGGCCGACGATCAATCGGCTGGCCGTGGTTTTTCCGCTGCCGCTCTCGCCGACCAGTCCGAAGATCTCCCCGGCCCGGATGTCCAGGGACAACCGCTCCAGAGCCACTACGCGGCTCGTGGACTTGCCCAGAAGAGAACCACCGGCAGGGTATGTCCTGGTGACGTCGCGCATGGAAAGGATGGGTGCGCCGCCCGAAGTGCTCATGTCAGCTTCCTTTCCCGGCATTCCGGCAGCGGACCCGGTGGGTGGCCGACAGATCCGTCCATTCGGCGGCCTCCCGTTTGCAGGCATCCGTGGCATCCGGGCAAATGCTGCGTTGGGGACAGCCATCCGGCGATACGGGTCCGTTCACACCGAAAGCGCGGGCGGAAGCGGATAGATCCGCCGGTGCATCGGACAGGGTAAGCAAGGCGCCCACCAGCATCTTGGTATAGGGGTGCCCCGGGCAACCCATCACTTCTTCCCGCAGGCCCGTCTCCACCATGCGGCCGGCGTGCATGACCCCGATGTGGGTGCACACATCGGCCACGACGGCCAGATCGTGGGAAATGAAGATCATGCCGAGGTTCATCTCCCGTTGAAACGTGCCAATGGCTTTTAAGATCTGATCCTGAACGATCACGTCCAGGGCCGTGGTGGGTTCGTCAGCGATGATCAGCGACGGGTTGCAGGCCAGGGCCATGGCAATGATCACCCGCTGCCGCATGCCCCCGGAAAACTGGTGGGGGTAGTCCTGCAGGCGGGCCTGGGGGATCCGGACCAGTTCGAAGAGCGAACGGATGCGGTGCTCCACGGCATGGCTGGAAAGATCCGGTTCGTGGGCAACGATGGCCTCGGCAATCTGATCCCGGACGCGATGCACGGGGTTGAGTGCATTCATGGCGGCCTGGAAGATCATTGAGATCCGGCGCCAGCGGATCTGACGCATTTGTACATCGCTTAGAGCGGCCAGATCCTGCCCCTCGAAACAAATCTGTCCGGAAACGATTTTAGCATTGGCGGCCAACAGGCGCATCAGTGCCATGCCGATGGTGGTTTTGCCGCACCCGGACTCGCCCACCAACCCCAGCGCAGCGCCCCGATCCACGCGAAAGGACACCCCGTCCACCGCCAGTTGCATGCCGCCGGCACTGCGGTAGCCGATACTCAGGTCGCTGACTTCCAGCAGGGCGGCGCTCACGGTTTGACCTCCTCTTTGCGCAGCCGGGGATCCAGCACATCGTCCATGGCCCGTCCGGTCATGTAAAACGCCATGGTAATCATCGAAATGCAGATGCCCGGAGGCAGCAGCCAGTAGGGCGCCTGAAACATATGACCCGTTTTCCAGACCCATTGCAGCATCATTCCCCAACTGACGGTGCCCGGATCGCCGAACCCGAGAAACGCCAGGGCTGCCTCGATCGTAATGGCCGATGTGACCCGAAAGGTCATGTAGAGCAGGGCCAGCGGCATCACGTTGGGCAGGATGTGCCGGAAAAGGATGCGCAGATGCGATGCACCGGCCACCCAGGCGGCTTCGATAAACGGGCGGTGACGCAAAGACAGGGTCTGGGATCGAATTACCCGGGCCACCGCCGGCCAGCGAAACAAGGCGATCATCAGCACGATCACCCAGATGTTCAATTGGCCGAACAGGGCTGACAGGATCAGCACCACCAGCAGGGTGGGCATGACCATGACGATGTCCGCCAGGCGCATGAGCGCCGCGTCGGTGCGCCCCCCTGCGTACCCGGCCACCATGCCGATGGTGGTGCCGAAAAGGATGCTGATCAGGGCCGAGGTGATGCCCACCAGAAACGCGACGCGGGCGCCGGCCAGAAGCTGGCTGAAAATGTCCCGCCCGATGTAGTCCGTGCCCAGCCAGTGCCGCAGGCTGGGCCCCGTGCTGTAGGAGATCTCCGGATCGACGCCGGTCATGGGGTGGTACATGGGGTCAACCCATGGTGGAACGTAGCTGGACAGTGCCATCAGGGCGAAGATGGCCAACAGGGTCAGGCCGATGCGGCCGATGATATTCGTGCGGTAGACCGCCCAACCGCTTAAAAAGCGCTCGACCCAGTGCCAGCGCTGCGTCCCGGGAAACGGGTCGGCGCTGTTTACAGCCTTTGCATTCGGCGAAGAGGCATCGATCATATCAGTACCGTATCCTCGGATCCAGGGTTGCGTAGAGCACGTCAACCACCAGGTTGGCCAGCAGAACGACGATGGCGATGAGCAGAAAAGAGGCCTGGGCCAGCGGGTAGTCGGCATGGCTGACGGAAAAAACGAGTTCCCGGCCGATCCCCGGCCAGGTAAACACCGTTTCGGTCAGGGCTCCGCCGTTGATGGAAAAGGCCAGACTCAGTCCTACGCTGGTTACCACGGGCAGGGCCGCGTTGGGCGCCGCATGGTGGTCCCGGATGGTCTTTTCATCCAGTCCCTTGGCGCGGGCGGTGATAATGTAGTCGTCCTTGAGCGTGTCCAGCATGCTCGAACGCATCACCAGGAGATAGCTTCCGAAATGGATCAGGATCAGGGTCATCAGGGGCAGGGCCATATGGTGCAGCACATCCAGGGCCTTGTCCACAAATCCGGCCTGCGGATCGATCCACACTTCGGGCGATACCATGCCCGTGATGGGAAACCACCCCACCCGGTAGGCGAAAAACCAGATCATGATCAGGGCCAGCCAGGGCAGAAACAGGGTATGACAGAACAGGGCGCCGATGGTCATCAGGGTATCGGTCCGCTCTCCCCGTTTCCAGGCGGCGATCTTTCCCAGAAAAACGCCCAAAAAGGCCGACAGGATGATGGAGGTGGTAAACAGCAGCACGGTGTTGGGCAGCCGGTTCATGACGATCCGCATTACCGGTTCGCCATAATGGAAGGAAACCCCCATATTACCGGTGGCCACATTTTTCAGGTAATAGAGGTATTGGGTCCACACGGGCTGATCCAGCCCCATGCTCTCCTTGAGCAGTTGGGCATCCTCGGGCGTCATGGACGGATCGACCATCCGCTCGACCGGGTCGCCGGGAGCCACCCGAAACAGGACAAAGAGCACCGTCATGATCACGAAGAAAACCACCGCGATCTCCATCAGGCGTCTGAGTATGAAGCGTTTCAATCCCATTTTTTATGATCCGCCTTCAACCGGCTTCACCAGGCATAACGACCAGATGTTGCCGATACCTTCCAGCATATCCACCCAGCCGTTGAAACGGTCCCGGCGCACCGCCTCCACTACGGAAGGTTTGTACAAGGGAATATAGGGCAGATCGCGGGCGATCTCCCGTTGCATCTCCATCACCAGGGCCTGCCGTTTGACGGGGTCCATTTCGGAAACGGACCGGTCGGCCAGACGATCGAAGGCCGGATTGCGATAACCGCTCATGTTCCATCCCCGGGGTTTGTCGTTGTTCGAATGAAACAGGTTGCCCAGATAGGCCGGATCCAGTCGCAGCCGCCCGTACCCCAGGATGAATGCATCGAAGTCGTGCTTGCCTTTGACCTGATCGAGCAGGGAAGAAAAAGACATGGGACGGGCGTACGCCGGCATGCCCACGTCGCGCAGCCATTCCTGGATCATCAGTCCGGTGGTGGCCCGGTGCGGGTCGTAATCGGCCGGCGGCGTCAAAATCGTGAAGCGCTCCAAGGGCTGCCCATCGGGCAGCCGCATTTCGACGGCTGCCTGGATCTTGCCGGATTCGTCTACCGGCGGCACCTTCCAGGAGTACCCCGCCTCGCTGAGCAGTCGGTAAACCCTTTTGATTCGGCTTTCCCGGCTCATGCCGTCCCCGTAGCACGGCAGGTCGCGGTTGCACCAGAAGCGGTTTTCCGCCGGTATGATCGAAAACATTTTGGTGCCCTGTCCCTGGAGAATCCGCGAGACGATGAAATCCTTGTCAATCATGTAGGCCACGGCCCGACGCAGCGCCGGATCGTTAAATGGCGGCCTGCGAAGATTGAAGCCCATGAAGTACAGGGCCGATTTTTCGTTGGTAAACAGACGAATCTTTTCTTCATTTTCCAGGTCGTCCATGTAGCCGGGCTGGATGGGCCACCAGAACATATCGATGCTGCCCTTTTTCAACCCCAGGATAGCCACATCCGACGTGCCGAACACGGTGTAGACAAGATCGTCGAAAAACGGTCCCAGAATCCGTCCGTCGATGGTCTGGCCGGTACCGAAAAAATGGGGATTGCGCGAAAGATGCAAAAACGCTCCCCGACGCCACTGCTCCAGGATGAAAGGACCGGTGCCCACGGGATGCTGCACCCGGTGGTTGAGCAGGGTTGTCAGCGGTTTGCGGATGGTTTCGGCTTTTTCAGCGATGGCGGCCCACTGTTTTTCCTGAACGATGGGGGTCGCCAGCGTTTCGCTGAGAAAAGCCGCCATCGGCTTTTCCAGGTAAAACACCACCATTCGGTCATCGGGAGTTTCGATACGGCGGATGAACTGCCATTTGGCTCGATACCGGGGAACCTTGAAGGACTGAATCAACCGCCCCGTAAAGGCCACGTCACGGGAAGTAAACGGAGTGCCGTCCGACCAGCGCGCATCGCGCAGGGCGATGGTATAGGAAATCCGCTCCGGATCGTACACCGGCAGGGATGCCGCCAGCCAGGGGACCAGGTCCAGGGTTTCCGGATCGTTCTGGTAAAGGGGTTGATAGATCAGGGAAAGTACTTTACGGGAGTTGGCGTCACTGGCCAGCCAAACATTAAGGGTGCGCGGTTCCTCGGCCAGGCCGATCCTGAGGGTGCCCGGAGGCTCCCGGTCGGTGCAGGCTGCAACGGCAAAAACCAGCAGCAGGAAAAGCAGCCGATGCCATCGCTTCCCACCGGGCATGGTCACGCTCGCTTTCGGTGGGCGGAGGGATTCATTCTGTTGACGTTGTGCTCGATGAAATCGATCACCTTTTTTTCGAGACGGTCGTTGTTGAGCTGGTTGATCCGCGGGATGCCGCCGGGGCTGACGCAGTTGATTTCCACCAGTTTGCCGGCAATCAGGTCGATGCCCACGAAATAGAGCCCGTCGGCGATCAGCTTCTCCTTGATAATCTCGCAGATCCGCCGCTCCCGCGCTGTCACCTGATGGTGAAAAACCGTCCCACCGGCATGCACATTGGTGCGGAAATCGCCTTTCTTCGGCTTGCGGCGCATGGCGCCGATGATCTCGCCGTTGAGCAACATAATGCGGATGTCGCCATCCTGCTTGACGCTTTTCATGTATTCCTGCACCATGATGGGCTCGCGGCGGGAATAGGTTTCGTAGGCGCGGACATAATAGTTGATCAACGAGTTCAAATTCTCCCGGTCGCGGGTACTCACCTTGATCACACCCTCGCCGCCGAACCGCTGCAGCGGCTTGACCACCATGGCACCGCCGAAATCGTCGATAATTTTTCGCAGACGGGAAGGATCCCTGGAAACATGGGTTTCGGGTATGATTTCAGGAAAATTGAGGATGTAGAGCTTGCTGTTGCCCAGGATCTGCCCGGTGGTGCTGTTGAGGATGAAGACGTGATTGTTGACCGTTTGCAGAAACTCCATAGTCTGGTAGTTCAGTGGCGGATCGCTGCGCAGAAACAGGGCATCCAGTTCCGTAATGGTTTCAAAGACCAGATGCTCCTGCTTGGCGCAGCGGATGGTCTCCTGCCAGTACGCCGCCATGGTCAGGCCCTGCTGTACGGTGATGTTGCGCATACGGGCCACGACCTGCCCGCCGCGGATGTAGATATCATGGGGTTCCAGAAAATAGACCGTATGGCCGCGCTCGTTGCATTCGTACATCAGGTGGCTGGTGGTTTCGGTTTCCGGCTGGATGTTTTCCAGCGGGTCCATCAGAAAGGCGATTTTCATAATCCAGGCATCCCTTTTTGCAAGTCTGTAAGGCAACGCGTACGGATTCTATATCGATTCGGCTCGGTCGGCAACCTTTGAAAAATCTTTTAACACAGTTTACGTCCCGGATCCTTATCCAACAATATGAATTTGAAAGCCATTGACAAGCCCTGCCCGGAATCGGTTATATGCCGGTTCTTGTCAGCCGGCCATCGAATAAGGTACATAGAGCCGCGAACGTTACTGTATAAAAGTCTGAAGTAAATTGGAGCCCCATGACCGAATGCCTCTCACCGTCAATGCTGCTGGTCCATCCACCGTCTCCGGCAGCTTTCCCGCATCCGCCGGACACCCTGTCCGGGATGACGGCATTCCTGTCCGCAGTCGGTTCAAGCCCTTATGACGAATCGGCGACTTTCGAAAACGGTGTAAAGCAGGCCGGGGCACTGCTGAATCTCATGGAGCAGGCCGCCGCCGATCATGGCACCGTCCATTGCTTCTGGCGGCGTGGATTGCCGCCGCCGATCCTTCAGGGCCTCATGGACGCCCTGGCTGACCGGCCAACCCGGCTGAAACTTTCGCTGGCCTGCAATATCGGCGACACCCCGGATATGGCGCTTCCCGTCCCGGCCGGCAAAGGGTCCATCGTTCAGATGCTGTGGTCCGCAACGGACCGGCTTCCGGACCTCGGATTTTTCAAAACGGTTTCCAAGGCCGGCATCTGGAATCATCTGTTTCTGGATGGCCCGGCGGCAGTCGCCGCCAACCGCGACGCCGTCGCCCGGCAGCCCAACATCGTTCATAGCTGGGAGGCGACCGCCGGCGATGGCCGAAAATCCATTGCCGACGATGGGTACAGGGAACTGCCGGCCCTGCCCGGCCGCCCCCTGCGGCAAATTGTCGACGACCCGGTCCATCGATTCGTGCTGATCGACCGGTTCGGCAAAAACTGGCTGCTGCGATCCCGGGCAGACAAGGGAAACGACCGTATCGTGACACTGGGCGAGGCCATGACCTACCATTTTTGCCCGCCGGATCGACTGCCGGACGGCTGCCTGGACGACATCTGTGCCATGGTGGCAGCGGGCGGCACCGTGGCCGCCACCCATGTGCGGGCCAACCTGGAGCGGGCCTATCTGATCGCCTATGTCCTGGAAAACGGAATCGTCGTGGCCAACTCCAGCCTGAAGAACCCGCGGCCGCAGTATATCGATTCCGTCCGCCAGCGGGCGGGATTGGATTTGACCGGCTTTGTCGAACGGGGCTACACCTCGGTGCGCCCCGAATACCGGGGCCTGGGCATCGGCACCCGCTTATTGGAAGGGCTCACTGCCCGGGCCGGCGACCGCAAGATTTTCTCGGTGATCGCCGAGGACAACGAAGCCACCAAAATCATTGCCCGCCGCAACCGTACCCGTCAGGTGACAACCTATTACAGTGAAAAAGCCGGCAAGCCGGTAGGCATCTGGATGCCGGAATGGATGATCGACGATTATGAGAAAAAGCGATCCTGACATGGACCTTCGCATCGGCATCATTACGGTCCGGGATGACAGCTACCATCCCAACCGCCGCCTGCTGGAAGCGGCGCGACAGGCCGGCTGCCAGGGGATGCTGATCCATCCGTATCGGCTCTGGCCGACGACCATGGGCGGCACATTGGGGTTGACCGGCGAACACGCGCAAAACCCGCCCCACGTGGTATTGCCCAGACAGGGCGCCGAAATCGGCGACACCTGCCTGGCATTGATCCACCACTTTGAGCAAATGGGCATTGCCCTGGTCAACGATCTTTCGTCCGTTACGATAGCGCGCAACAAATTTCTCACCCAGCAGGTGCTCACCGCCGCCGGATTGCCCTGCCCCGACACCGTCTTTGTAAACGAAGCATCCGGATTTTCGCCGGCCGTGGATCGTTTGGGCGGCTATCCGGTGGTGGCCAAGCCGATCAATGCCCGCCAGGGAGAAGGCGTCATGCGCATCGACAACGCCGACGATGCCCGACGCCGCGTACTGGACGGATTGGATCGCCGGCGCGGCGTGATGGTTCAGCGCTACATCGCTTTGGACGGACGCCGCGACATCCGCGTTCTGGTAATCGGCGGTGAAGCGATCTGTGCGGCCAGCCTCACTCCACGAGAGGGAGACTTCCGGGCCAATTTTCATCTGGGCGGCGATATCCGCGCCATCGATCTTCCGGCGGACCTGGCCAATCTGGCGGTGGCCGCGGCAGCCGCCGTGGGCTGCGATGTGGCCGGCGTGGACCTGATGGTGGAGAAAAACGGCCGCCCGCTGATTGGAGAAGTCAACTACTCACCCGGGTTCAGGGGCATGGAGGCGGCCAGTGGTCTGGACGTCGCCGGCCGCATCGTCCGTATGGCCATCGACCGCTGCCAGGAGAAAAAAACGCAATGAAACTGTCTGACCTTCACATCCGAAAAAGCGGCGATCTGGCCCGCGTCGTGGCCACGGTCCATTTCGAAGAAAAAAACGAGCCGGCCAAAGAAATCTTCATCGAAACCGAGGCGGCCTTTGCCGACGACCTGGCGGCCCATCCCCATGCCTTTGCCGTGGGTTGTCTCATCCCGGCCCTTTACTTCTCCGAACGGCGCCTGGCCCTGGAAGAGGCCATCTGTCCCCGCCTAAAAGAGGGGCTGGAAACGGTTATGGCCATCATGCACCATTGGACCGCCGGTGCTTTCCGGCCCCTGACCATCGAAGCGCCGCTGTTGAAAACCGCCCTTTATGCCGACAAAACCCGCCATGGGGCGATCTTTCTCTCCGGCGGCATGGATTCGCTGGCTGCGCTCAAATTGCTCAAGGACAACTACACGCCCTCGCACCCCGCATATCCGCATGATGCGCTGCTGGTCCATGGCTTCGACATCGGCGGGGTCGTCGAACGGGGGGCCAAATATCATGTGTTCGAACGCGCCAAGGCCGCCATGACCCCTGTGGCAGCGGACGCGGGCCTGACATTGCTTCCCGTCTACACCAATATCCGCCATCTTTGCGATGATCGCGACCTGTGGCTCAACCAGTTCTTCGGCGCCGTGCTGGCCGCCGTGGCCCACGCCCTGGCGCCCCGCATCGACCTGGCCTGGCTGGCCTCCTCCTACGACATTCCCCACCTGCACCCCTGCGGGTCCCACCCCCTGCTGGACCCGGAATACGGCAGCCACGATCTGGCCATCCGCCACCGGGATGCGGGCCTGTCCCGGATGGACAAGCTCAGGATCGTCGCGGACTGGGAGCCCGCCTTCCAGAATTTCCGGGTCTGTCTGGCCAACGTGCCGGACAAACTCAACTGCGGCCGCTGCGAGAAGTGCGTGCGCACCATGTTGGAATTGGAGGCCCTGGGACTGCTGGACAAGACCCGCGCTTTCGCCGACGATGCCGTGGACCCGGCCTGGCTGGATGCCTTCCGCATCACCATCCGCGTCCGCGAACCGTTTTATGAGGAACTCATCGCCCCCCTGCGCCGCCAAGGCAGAAGCGATCTGGCCGAAAAGATCGAAAAGAAGTTGGCCGAAAGGGACTGATTTAACTCAGCCGAGGTCCGGTACCGGTTTTTCTCCACCACAGTAATCGGCCAGAGTTGCGGCCAGCAGGAGCGTGCGCTGGGGCAGGCTCTCCTTGAG
The DNA here is from genome assembly GCF_963668215.1 of uncultured Desulfosarcina sp. Taxonomy (NCBI): domain Bacteria; kingdom Pseudomonadati; phylum Thermodesulfobacteriota; class Desulfobacteria; order Desulfobacterales; family Desulfosarcinaceae; genus Desulfosarcina; species uncultured Desulfosarcina sp. The sequence continues at coordinate 2,530,187 of NZ_OY764190.1, read as the reverse complement.
CATGTATTCGTCCGGGCTGTGATCCCGGGCACCGATCGGGCCCAGGCCGTCAAGCACCGGTATGCCTGCATCGGCAATGAAATTGGCGTCCGAAACCCCGGATCGAAATTCCGGGTGGATGGCGATCCCGAGGCGGCCGGCGATGCGATGGACGCGGTCGTAAAGCGCCTGATTGGACTCACTGACTGGCATGGGAGGCCTCCCGGAAACAATCTCCAGTTCGGCGGCGGCGCCCGGCACCATAATCTGCGCACAAATTTGCGACAGCCTGGTTTTCAGCCGATCTTCGTCTTCGGGTTGGACAAAACGAAAATCCAGAAGAGCTTCGGCCCGTTCGGCAACGGTGTTGGGGCCGATGCCGCCGTTCACCGTGCCCACATTGGCCAGGATTCCGGCGGAAAAATCGTTGAGGGCCTCGATGGCCAGGATTTTATGGGCCAACTCCACAATCGCACTGGTTTTGTCGGGGCCTGCAAAAGCGGCGTGCCCCGCTCTTCCGGCAACGGTGAGCCTGGCCGAAAGGTTGCCCTTCCGGCCGATAACGACTTCTCCGTTGAGCCCGCCGCCTTCCAGGACAAAAGCGCAGGCACTTTTTTTAGCTTCCCGGCGGATCAACGCCCTGGACCATTTGGAGCCGATTTCCTCATCGCCGTTCAATACGAAAGATAAAGGCAGGCGTTTCAACAGGCCGGCCTCGGACAGTGCTTTGAGGGCGAAGATCCCGGCAACCAGCCCCCCTTTCATGTCTACGACGCCGGGCCCATACGCCCGGTTGGCATCTTCGCGGTAATCCCGAAAATCCGTATCCGCCTGGAACACGGTATCCATATGGCCGACCAGGAGCACCTGGCCGGTTTCTGTGGACGGGCAGGGGGTGCGAAAAACCAGCGGGTTGCCAAAAGGCTTGGTTTCGATGATGTCCAGCGTGAGATCGCAGTCCGCCAGCGCATCGGCGATGACGCGGCCAACCGCGTCCACACCGGACTTGTTATAACTGCCGCTGTTGATGCAGACCAACTGCCGCAGCAGGTCGAACATATCCGCACGGTGTTCTTTCAGGTAGGTCCGCAACCATTCGTCCATGGCCATTTCAGGGTCCCGATAGCAGTGGGTCGAGTCGATCTTCAATCGTCAGGATGCATAAATCGAGCACTTGCGCACATTCATGGCCGCCTCCATCAGGGCCTCGGCAAAGGTCGGGTGGCCGTGGATGGTGCGCGAAATGTCTTCGCTGCTGGCGCCGAACTCCAGGGCCAGCACACACTCGGCGATCATGTCGGCCGCCCGGGGGCCGATGATGTGCACCCCTAAGATACGGTCGGTCTTGCCGTGGGAGATCAGCTTCACAAAGCCGTCGGTCTCGCCCATGCAGCGCGCCCGGCCGGCTCCGGAAAAGGGAAAGCTGCCCACGCAGTAAGGAATCTCGCGTTCGCGCACCTGCTCTTCGGTCAGGCCCACGCTGGCCACCTCGGGCCAGGTGTAGACCACCGCCGGAATGGTGTCGTAGTTGACCTCACCGGCGCGGCCGGCCATGCACTCCACGGCGGCGGTCCCTTCGGCCGAAGCCTTGTGGGCCAGCATGGGGCCAGGCACCAGGTCGCCGATGGCGTAGATGCCGTCCACGCTGGTACGGTAGGTTTCGTCCACCAGGATCTGGCCGGTTTTGGGATCGGTCTCCACACCCAACGCTTCAAGACCCAGCCCGCGGGTCAGGGGACGCCGGCCGATGGAAACCAGCAGCCGGTCGAAGCTCATCTCCTCGGTGTTGTCGCCGCTTTCCAGCACGGTCCGTACCTTGCCGCGGGCCACCGTGGCCTTGGCCACCTTGGTGTTGAGCTTGAATTCCAGTCCCTGGCGTTTGAGAATGCGGTCCAGGGTGCGGCCCACCTGGCCGTCCAAAGTGGTGGCAATCTTGGGCAGCATTTCGATAACGGTCACCTTGCTGCCCAGGCGGTTCCAGACCGACCCCAGCTCCAGGCCGATGTAGCCGCCGCCCACGATGCCCAGGTGTTTGGGCACGGAGTCGAAGGAGAGCGCTTCGGTGGAACCGACGATGTACTTGCCGTCGAACTCCAGGCCCTTGACCTCGATGGGCGCCGAACCGGTGGCCAGCAGAATATTTTTGGCCGCCAGGGTGGTCTTTTTCTTCTTGCCCGTATCGACCTCGACGTTTCCCGGGGCGCTGATCGTGGCCGTGCCCTGGACGATCTCGATGTTGTTGCCCTCCAGCAGCTTGCGCACATTTTCGGTCAGCTCTTCGACGACCTTGTCCTTGCGGGCCAGCATGGCCGCCAGGTCCAGGGAGACCTTGCCGGTCTTGATGCCGTATTCGGCGAAGCGCTCCCTGGCCAGGTGGTAGTACTCGGAAGAATCCAGCAGGGCCTTGCTGGGAATGCAGCCCACGTTGAGGCAGACGCCGCCCAGGCGCGCGTTTTTTTCCACCACGGCGGTTTTCAGGCCGAGCTGGGAGGCGCGGACAGCCGCCACGTATCCGCCGGGTCCGGAACCGATGATCACCAGGTCGAACTGTGCTTGCTGTGCCATCCTTACACCTCCAATGTCATGCGTTCCGGGTTTTCGACGAACTCCTTGACCCGCTTGAGAAAAGTTACCGCCCCCTTGCCGTCCACGATGCGGTGGTCGTAGCTCAGGGCCACGTACATCATGGGCCGGATAACGATTTCGTCATCGATCACCACCGGTCGCTTTTCGATCTTGTGCATGCCCAGGATGCCGCTTTGGGGCATGTTGAGAATGGGCGTGGAGAGCAGACTGCCGTATACTCCGCCGTTGCTCACCGTAAAGGTGCCGCCCTCCAGGTCGGCCAGTTCCAGGCGGTTCTCCTTGATTTTGGTCACGTAATCCACGATGGCCTTCTCCACCCCGGCGAAGCTCAGACGCTCGGCGTGGCGGATCACCGGCACCACCAGGCCCCGCTCGGTGCCCACGGCCACACCGATGTGCTGGTAGTTGTGGTAGATGATGTCATGGCCGTCGATAAAGGCGTTGATCTCGGGCACCTCCTTGAGGGCTTCCACGCAGGCCTTGACGAAGAATGACATGAAGCCCAGGTTGATTCCGTGGCGTTTGCTGAAGGCCTCCTTGTACTGCGAGCGGATTTCCATGGACCGGGCCATGTCGATCTCGTTGAAGGTGGTCAGCATGGCCGTGTTCTGCTTGGACTCCAGCAGCCGTTCGGCGATGCGTTTGCGGATGGGCGTCATGGGCTTGCGCTCTTCCATGGCAGCCGGCGGCATACCCTCGGCCGCGGCCGGCACTGCCGGAGCCTCTTCGGGAATGCCCGCCGGGGCGTTTTCCAGGTAGAGCAACACATCCCCTTTGCTGATGCGGCCGCCGGGGCCGGTTCCTTTGATTTTGGAGACATCCAGGTGTTTCTCGGCGATCAGCCGGCGCACCGAAGGCGCAAGGGGGATTCCATCGACAGGCACCGAAGGAGCGGAAGGCTTGGGAGGCGCTGCCGGAGCTGATGGCTTCTCCGGTAGAACTTTCTTCTCGGAAGGGGGTGCGGCTTCAGCTTCGACCTCAGGCTTTTTCTCCGGCACCGCGGATGCGTCCACGGGTTCCAGGGAGCCCACCACCGTTCCGATGGCCACGGTCTCGCCGGCCTGTACGTTGATTTTCAGGACGCCGGCCGCCTCGGCCACCACTTCTAACGTGACCTTGTCCGTTTCGATGACAAACAGGGGCTCATCCTTGCGGACGGTATCGCCGTCCTGCTTGAACCATTCGGCCAGGACCGCCTCCTGGACCGACTCGCCGACGCTGGGGATCTTGATTTCGATGGCCATGCGGGCTCCTTGATATTAGGTGTTTAGGCTATAACGCCTGTTAGGCGTTTGTTGGGTTAGGGGGGCACGGCTCGCCGTACCACTACAGTTTACGGTTCACTGATCACTGTTCACCGATCGCCCGGCGGGCGATATCCTCCTGCTGAACTTTGTAGATCTTGGGAAAGCCCGTGGCCGGGCTGGCTGAAGCCTCGCGCCCCACATAGACGAGATGCTTTTTCACCAGAGCGCCCAGACGCGACCGGATGAACTGCCAGGCGCCCATGTTTTCCGGCTCTTCCTGCACCCACAGCCAGGAGGCGGCTTTTTTATAGCGACCGACGATCTTCTTGAGCATCTGTTCCGGAAACGGATAGAGTTGTTCCACACGAACGATGGCCGTATCGGTGGCGGAGATCTGCTGCTGCCGGGCGATAAGCTGGTAGTAGATCTTGCCGCTGCAGAAGATGACTTTTTTGGCCGAGGCGGCAGCCTTGGGATCGTCGAGCACCGGCGTGAAGCCGCCCCGGGTCAGATCGGCCAGGGAAGATACGGCCATGGGATGGCGCAGCAGGCTCTTGGGCGTCATCAGGACCAGCGGTTTGCGGAAAGGAGCCTTGATCTGTCGGCGCAGCAGGTGGAAATACTGGGCCGGGGTGGTCAGGTTGGCCACCTGCAGGTTGTCGTCGGCGCAAAGCTGGAGGAAGCGCTCCATCCGTGCGCTGGAATGCTCCGGCCCCAACCCTTCCCATCCGTGGGGCAAAAGCAGGGTCAGGCCGCAGAGCTGCTGCCATTTGGTCTGACCGCTGGCGATGAACAGATCGATCACGCACTGGGCATTGTTGGCAAAATCGCCGAACTGGGCCTCCCACAGGGTCAGCACTTGAGGCCGGGTGACCGCGTAGCCATACTCGAATCCCAGCACGCCGGCCTCGGCCAGCAGGCTGTTGTAAGCCTCATAAGCCGCCTGTCCCGGTTCCAGGTGGTTCAAGGGGATGTAGTCCTGGCCGGTTTCGTAATCCCACAGCACGCTGTGGCGCTGGCTGAACGTGCCCCTGCCGACGTCCTGGCCGCTCAGGCGCACGATGTGCCCCTCGACCAGCAGGGAAGCGAAAGCCAGCGCCTCGGCACCGGCCCAATCGACACCCTCGCCGCTGACAACGGCCTCGAGCCGTTTATCCAACACTCCCTTGAGCCGCGGGTGCACGGTAAATCCGTCGGGAAGGTCCGCCAGTCGCGACGCCAGCCGCATCAGGTCTTTTTTGTCTACGCCGGTATCCACCGGATCATGGCTGAAGGTGCCGCTGACAGCGTCCCATTCCGGGAAAAAGCGCGGCTCGGGGAAGAGGCAGGTCGATCCGTGGATCTCCTCGTAAGCCGCATCCAGATGGTCGCTGACGGTCTGTTCCATCTTCTCCACATCGGCCTTGGAAACGATCCCTTCGGCCACCAGTTCGTCGGCATAGACCCGATTCAGGGGCGGCCGCTGGCGGATGCGCTGGTACATGGTCGGCTGGGTGAAGTAGGGCTCGTCGCCTTCGTTGTGCCCGTAGCGGCGAAAGCAGACCAGGTCGATGACCACATCCTTGCCGAAACGATAGCGGTAGTCGGCGGCCAGGCGGGCCACATGGGCCACAGCCTCGGGATCTTCTCCATGAACGTGGAAGATGGGAACCATGAGCATTTTGGCCACGTCCGTGGAGTAGCGCGTGGAGCGGGCGTCCTCGGGCAGGGTGGTGTAGCCGATCTGGTTGTTGATAACCACATGCACCGTACCGCCGGTGCGATATCCCTTGAGCTGGGACATATTGAGGGTTTCGGCGACCACGCCCTGGCCGGCAAAAGCCGCATCGCCGTGCAGCAGCACGGGCAGGACCGCCTGTTGCCCGTCTGCGGCCCGCAGATCCTGGCGGGCCCTGGCCATGCCTTCGACCACAGGGTTCACGGCTTCCAGATGGCTGGGGTTGCTTACCAGGCAGAAGGAAATCGCGGTCCCGTCTTCCATGGTTTGCTCGGTAAGGTAGCCGATATGATACTTGACGTCCCCGGAACCCACCAGATCCTGGGGGTCGTAGCAGCTTTCGAATTCGGAGAAGATCTCTTCGGCCGGTTTTTCGAGAATGTTTCTCAGCACGTTGAGGCGCCCCCGGTGGGCCATGCCGAGAATGATTTCCCGGCATCCTGCGGCAACCGACTCTCGGCGCAGAACGTCCAGAAACGGAATGAGGGCCTCGCCCCCTTCCAGCGAAAACCGGGTGACTCCCACGTACTTCTTATTGAGAAAATCTTCGAACCGCGAGGCCGCCGTAAGTTTCTTCAGCAGATCGATCCGCTCTGCCGCGGACAGCTCGGTCCGGTTGCCCGTCGGTTCCATGCGTTCCTGCAGCCAGCGCCGTTCCTCAGGATCCTGCAGGTGCATGTATTCCGCACCGATGCTGTGGCAGTAGGTCTGCTTCAACCGTCCGACAATCTCCTTCAACGGCGCCGAACCGGCTTCGATCACCCCCGGAGCCGCGAAAACGCGCTCCAGATCCGCAGCATCCAGGCCGAAAGCTTCCATTTCCAGCAGTGGGTGGCTGGTGGGGCAGGCGGACAGGGGATCCATGCAAGCCAGCAAATGCCCGATGTCCCGGTAGCGGTGAATCAGGGCGTCCACACCGGACTGGCGCAGGGCCTCCCGGGAATCGGAAGCTGCCGGTCCGGCGGCCCCGGCCATTTCGAACCCCCTGAAGAAAAACTGCCAGTCCTCCGGCAGGGACGCAGGATCGGACTTCCATTTCCGGTATTGGGCGTCGATAAAATCGGCACTCAAGGTCTCGGACAGGTTCATTTCCGCAGCCTCCATTCAGCTCAAAATTAAAGCAGAAGAGCGGTTTTCGGCCCTTTCGGCCAATAGGGCAATAATATATTATTTCGGCCTTTAAAAAACGATCACAATCGTTTGGATTCACCCTTGGAAATGCCCGCCTGGCGGCAGAACCATTCGGTCACTGTTCGGGCAACCTGCTTTTGGTGCTCCGGCGAGGCCAGCATGTGATCGCCGCCGGAAACGATCGCCAGTTCGACGTGGTCGGGATTGGCTTCTTTGGCCAGATGGGCCTCGGAAACCGGGATGATCTCGTCCCGATCCCCATGCACCACCAGCATGGGCACCTTCAGTGCGCGGGTGGTCGCTTCCAGATCGTGCCGACCGGCATCGTCGAAAAAATCGCTGCTGAGAATCAGATCCCTCCCGCGGCTGGTGAATTCCACGCGACCCGTCTCGGACAGCATCGCCTGCTGGGGCGACGTTAAAAAATGCATGGCCCGTGTCGGGCTGACCCGCCCGGCCACCCGGCAGACGGCCGACACCGCTGCCTGCCGGTGTGCGGCAAGCAGGGCGATGGCCGCACCCAGGGAATGTCCGGCCAACCCGATCCATTGGGCTCCATGCTGCTGAACCAGGGCGATGGCCGCCTCCATTTCCAGAATCTGCTTGGACCAGGTGGACTGTTCGAAATTTCCCTGGCTCTGGCCGTTTCCGGAAAAATCGAACCGCAGGGCCATAAATCCGGCATCGCAAAGGTTGCTGCAGATTCGTCTCAAGACGCCGGTATGTCGGGAGCAGGTAAAGCAGTGTCCGGCAACGACCGCGGCCAGGGGCTGCCCGTCGGGCTGGTGAAGGGTTCCGGCAAGGGCCTCCCCCAGATGGTTGTCGAAGTGAATCTGGCGTTCCATGTTTTCTCCGCAGGCAGGCCGCTGGCGGTTGGTTAGTGTCCATCCAGAAATAGGCAAATTTGGTCGAGATCGAGGCGCACGAAAAATTTTACCGCAGTCATATGGTTGATATTTCGAGGATAAAATTTTTCGCGCAACAAAGATATCGTGCAAATTGGCCATTTCTGGATGGGCACTGGTTATCAGTTAACAAGATCCGCGCCACGACAGTCAAGACAAAAAGCTGTTCCGATCACCCTCGCATCAGGGCCAAAAGGCAATGCGAACGATATCTTTTCGAAGTTTCAAATGTCTACTTGAGACATGGTGTCTCAAAATCTGGGCTACTCTTTGCCGGGCCATTGGACGCCGGTCTGTTCTTCGACGACGTAGCAGAAGCGGTTCCAGGCAAACTCCCGCTTGCTGAAAGGGCAGCGTAGCGTCACCTTGCGGTCGGTAACGGCCACCACCTCCCAGTCCCCTTTACGGGGGCCATCCGCAATATTGATTTTCTGCCCCACCCGAAACGCATAAGATTTGAATATCGTCACATCGTGGGTTTGCATGGCGGTCTCCAGTTAGAATGGATTCTACTTTAATGCTTTGAACTTGTCATGCCAGGCGCATCGGTTGCAAAACGTTTCGGTGCCGTCGCCAATGTCCGGACATTCATCTTCTTCCAGCTCTTCTTCAAAACAGATCTCACCGTCCCGGCATTCGAAGCCATAGATATCGTATTCGTCATCGGGGTTCTTGACGTAGAACTTCTCGCAGCCGCAGATCGGGCATTTGGATTGCGTCATGATTGATATCCTGTTTAATCCATTTTTATTAAAACGGCATTTAAGACCCGCCGGTATTGAGCGCCCTACCCTTCGGACGGTTCGCACAGCATCTGCCGCAGCCGCTCACTCAAAAAGACGATCGATTCGATGTCCAGGTGCTCGGTAACGGTTTCGTCGAAAAGAAGTTTGGCGGTAGCCCCGAATCCGTCCACCGGATCCTCGTCCCAGAAGAGCAGGGTCACCGGCACCCGCGGCAGGGGCCGGAACAAAAAGGCCGCATCGGCGCTGTTGCCCTGGCCGGTGACATCCTTGCCGCCAATTCGGGCGGCAGCACTGCCGAGTGCGTCCAGTTGGCCGCGAAACCTTTCCGACAATGGAGACTCCACCTGCTTGGCCATGGTTTTGACTTTGGAGACGGTATTGGGAAATTCCTCGAAACCTTTCCATGTTCCCGCAGGAAGGCGGCGGCCGCCCTGGGCCAGGTGGTTGTAGACAAAAACCTTTTCCCAGCGGCTGAGCGCCGCGCCATCCGTACGCACGATATCGTCGGGCCGAATCAGAATATGGGTATCGAAATAGGGCAGCTTCAAGGCCGGTTCCTGACTGCCATCGATCAGTTCCCCGCCGATGCGCTCTGGGAGATCTTCCAGGGCCATGGATGCGGATCGCTCCCGGGCCCATGTCAGGGCATCTTCGGCCAGGTCCCGTTTGGTCCATTTGCCGGCGGCATACTGCTCTGCCAATTCCCGGTTACACCGCGCCACCACCTCCGGTTTAAGATGGGGGCAGCGTTCCAGGGGAAACTGGTCGGACACCACCATCCCTGCAAACGCCAGGCAGGTGGGAAACCCGCAGTCGCCGCAGTTGGTTTTCGGCAGCACGTCCCGGTACAGATCGACGACGGAAAGGGCCATCTTCTACCAGACCTCCGGGTAGCCGACATTGGTGAAGGCGTCTTCCATTTTGAGCTTGTGGTCCCGTTCCATGGCTGCCAGATCCAGAAATACCTGCCGCTTTTCTTCGTCGTCGCACAGTGCGGCCATTTCATTATACTGCTTCATGGCCGCTTCCTCTTTTTTCATCGCCAGGGCAAAGGCATCGGCCGGCTTCATATCCATGGACAGCTCCGGTTCATCCATGGTTTCGGCCACCTTGTAATCGCGGGTTTCGGTAAAATAGCGGTCAATGGTATTGCTGGTGTAGATTTTGGTTAGAATATCCCGGTGCTTTTTCTCCTCTTGCGCCAATGTGGTGAAAAGCGTCTTGAGAAATGGGTCCGCCAGGGTGTTGGCGGCATCCTCGTAAAATTTGCGGGCTTCAACCTCGTTGGCAATCGCCTGCTTGATGATATCCTTGTATTCGCTGAGATTCATGGCGGCCTCCATTGAAACGGATAATTGGTTGGGGGAAACGGGACGACGGTTTTAAAACAGTTGAAGCAATCCGCATGCCATGTAAAAAATGGCATCGTTCGTTGCTTTTTGCATGATTGTTGCTGTTTTACCGTGTACCGAGCTTTACCCACAACAGGAGGTTCCCATGAGCTGGAAACAATTTCTGACGCCCGTGAAATCCATCGATGCGGAGCAGGCCAGAACCTATCTTGACGGCAAACAGGTGGACGATGTGACCATCCTGGACGTACGCCAGCCCAAGGAGTACGAGTCTGGGCATATTCCCGGCGCCACCCTGGCCCCGCTGCCGGAAATCACCGACCATATGGATCGCATCGACCGCAGCAAGCCCCTGTTGGTGTACTGTGCTTCCGGGGGACGCAGCCGGGTTGCGGCCCAACTGCTTTCCGGCCAGGGGTTTAAAAAGGTCATCAACATGGCCGGCGGCTTCCATGCCTGGGCCGGCGAAGCGGCCTTTCTGGGCGAAGAAAAGGGGCTGGCGCTGTTCGACGGCGTCGAATCCGTCGAGAGCGCATTGACCGTGGCCTATTCCCTGGAAGCAGGACTGAAGGATTTTTACGACACCATGGCGGCCAAAGTGGACAACGAACCGGCCGCAAACCTGTTTCGCCAACTGTCTCGAATTGAAGTGAAACACCAGGACCGTATTTTGGAACAATATGCCGAGGCCACCGGAAGACCCGTCAGCCGGGAGGATTTCGAAAAAGGCCCGGTTCCGGAAGTGCTGGAAGGGGGGCTGACCACCGAGGAATACACCAATCTGCTCATGCCCTCGATGGACACCGTTGCCGACATCATCGAATTGGCCATGTCCATCGAAGCCCAGGCCCTGGACCTCTATCTGCGGGCTTCGGAAAAAGCGCGCAGCGAAGCCGGCAGGCAGGCCCTGCTCCAGATCGCCAATGAAGAAAAGACGCATCTGGCCAGGCTGGGGCAATTAATGGAGGAGATCATCGACGGTGAATAGATGGTTTTGAGCCGTTAATAATCGGATTGATTGCTTTTCAAAGAAATTTATGCTGGAATCGAAAAACTCCAGATTTCAAAATTCTTCTTAAGTGATTGGCACTTTCGTGATCGAGCCGCCAGGTAAACAAGAAAAATGCTCAACTATAAAATATTGCCGGAGCACAGACTTGTTGTGGTTTGCGATTGGGCGGAAAGTTCGCTTAACCAGATCTTTGAGCTGGACCAACGGCTGCAGAGCGATCCCTGCTTTTCGAAAACGTACGACGCGATTATGGACGCCTCCCATCTTGTCCGCAATTATACCCGCCACGAAATTGAAAACCTGGCCATTCGGCCAGCTGTATCAAGGCCATCGCCGATTAAAATTGCCATCGTCGCTCCAACGGACCTCTCTTTCGGAATGAGCCGGATGTACCAAATCCTCACCGGAAATGACCCGATGGTTGACTTGCGTGTCTTTCGTGATTCATGCACAGCCATGAAATGGTTGGGAAGAGAAGACCTCGATATAGAACGCATGTTTCAAGAAATCAGAAGTGCCTGAGACCTTTGTATGAAGGGCGCCGACCGTGTACCCCTTCTCCTCGACGGGTTCCCATGCCCCTGCATGAAAACGACGGATGAAAGCCAATGGAGTTTTCATGCGGATCTTGTGCGCAAGGTGCTTAATCCTTTTGCGCTTTTAGATATGCGTTGACGTTTTGCCGAGAGCTGCGATCAAACCGGCGCTGGCTGCTTCGAGCAGGCAAGCTTTTCCCTGAGGCGTCCGTATTCCACTAATGCCCCCAGCGCCCGGGCCGCCCGCTCCGGGCTGGCCAGCACCGGCACACCATTGTCCTGAAGACCGGATATAAACGGATTCTGCCGGGTCAGGAAGGAAAATCCCAGCATCGGCTTGCCATAAGATGCCATCAATTCGGCTACGGACGCACACTGGTCGTCAACGATCTTTTTCACCTGGGCGTCGATTTCCGCCTCCGGCACACCCAGGCTGGCCAGGGCCCGATGAACCATGGCTTCCGTGGCCAAAAAATATATAAGCAGGCTGTCCGCCCCCTCGTCTTCCAGGAGGATCTCGGGAATGGCCTTGAAGTAATCCAGCGGATTCTTGGTAAAGGTCAGGTCCACGGGATTTTTTACGCTGGCGGTGTGAGGGACATACGTTCCCAATTTTTCCAGGGTAGATGAAGACAGGGCGGGCAGTTCGATGCCGGACCGCCCGCAAGCGTCGGCCGCGGCGGCGCCGGGTCCGCCGGAATGGGTTTGAATCAGCGCGCGGTTCCCTTTTGGCAAAGGACAGGAACCCAACGCATAGCAAAAGTCGAACATCTCTTCCACGGACCGCGCCCGGATGATGCCGCTCTGTTTAAACACCCCATCATAGAGTTTGTCTGGGCCGGCAAGCGCCCCAGTGTGGGAAAGACAGGCCCGCTTCCCGGTTTCCGATCCCCCCACATAAAAGGCCACTATGGGCTTGGTTAGGGCAACCTCCCGGGCTGCTTCGATGAACGCCCGCCCCCGGCGGATGGACTCGATATACAGGGCAATGGCGCGGGTATCCGGGCAAGCGCCCAGGTATCGGATGCAGTCCGCCATGTCGATATCGGCCTCGTTGCCCAAGCTGAAGCCCGTGCTGAACCCCTGTCCGAACCGGGTATCCAGGTAATCGAACATCTGGGTGATAAAACTGCCGCTCTGGGAGGCCATGCCGATGAAACCGGGCCGGCAGGCGGAGGAGAGAAAGGTGGCGTTGAATTTCATGTGGGAATTGACCACGCCGATGCAATTGGGCCCGGTAAATCGGATATTGTATTGCCGGGCAATGGCCTTGATTTCTTCCTGCCTGGCCGGTCCTTCTCCCCCCACTTCGCTGAATCCGGCCGTCACGATAATAGCCCGGCGGATTCCCTTTTCTCCGCAGGCCCGCAGGGTTTCCGCAACGATTTTTGTCGGCAGGACAATAATCGCCAAATCCGGCACTTCGGGCAGGTCGCCGACCCGGGAGTAGGCGCCAAGATTCAAAACCCTTTTCTCTTTGGGATGGACCGGGAAAACCCGGCCTTCATACCCGTCGGTAAGGATGGCGTTGAGGATAATGGTCCCCATGGACGAAAAGTTATTGGAAGCGCCGAAAATGGCAACGCTCTCGGGGCGGGCGATTTGATACAGTGGGCTTTTTGAAAATGCGGATATCGTCACCGTTGCACTCCTTCCAGAACAATCAGGGCATCCACCGCCTTGACGGTGCCGTCCGGGGAAATAATCAGGGGGTTGATATCGATTTCACCGATTTCAGGCCGGTCGAGGCCCAAAAGGCCAAGGGAAACGAGAATGCGGCCGAGGGCCTCCACATCTGCCGGGGCCTGGCCGCGGAACGCATCCAGCATGGCTCGATATTTCAAATCCCGGATCATGTCCATGGCTTCGTTCTCGTCGAAGGGAGCGACCCTGAACACGGGTTCTGCAATCACCTCGGTCATGACGCCGCCAAATCCCAGCATGACGCAGGCGCCGAACTGGGGATCCCGGCTCAAGCCCGCTACCAGTTCCCGGTTCCCGGCAACCATTTCCTGGACCAGAATGCCATCCAGGGGAATCGTTATTTTTTCACGGATCCGGCCAAAAGCCTGTACGACGGCCTCCGGTCCGGAGAGTCCCAGTTCAATGCAGTTCAGTTCGCTTTTGTGCATCAAGTCCCGGGAACAAGGTTTGAGGACCACGGGGTATCCGATCTTTCCGGCGGCAGCTACGGCCTCTTCGGTATTTTGAACCAAGACTTCCCGGGTAACAGGAATGCCCCATGTTTCCAGCACCTGTTTGGATGAATATTCGGACAACGAGGTCCAGCCGCTGTCAACTGCAGTCTTAATGAGATCCATATAATCGCCCGTCCTCTTCTTTAGAATTCCATGTCCCGGATAGCTCTCAGCCCCCGTATCATGCCGGCCATATCTTCCTTTCCCACTGCCCGCTCGATGTTTTTTTCGAGCGCAGCCGCCGCGGACAATATCTCCGAGCCCATTGCCCGGGCCTTCCGGGTCAGATTCAACACATTGAGGCGGCCATCCGTGGGATCGGCCGTTTTGGCGACCAGGCCCATGTTCTCCAGCCGCTGGATCATCGTCACGGCAGCGGCCTTGCCCATGCCCGCCTGCCGGGAGAATTCTCCCAGGCTGATTCCATCCTCCTGCCAGAGCACTCCCAGGGCCATGACCTGCTGAGCCGTCAACCCCAAAGGCTCAAGGGTTTGATTGTAATAGGCAATCATCCGGCGGACAGCCCGGGTAGTCAGCGAGCAGATAAAATATTGTGGCTGGGGATTTTTCGTTTGCATACGAACGTTCGCTAACAAACGATTAAATTACTGTCAAGATGAAACTTAATTAAGCAGTGCCCGTCAAGGTGACACAACCAGCCGCCAAAAAACGCCTGACATCGCCCCGATGGGCACCAGGTACTGGATCGGAAAATGAAATTTTTGGAGAATGATGAGAGAAATAATCGAACTGGCCAGGGCAAAACCGTCAATGCCGGCGTCGGGCAGGATCACCTTGGCGCCGAACCAGACACCGAGGTTGAGAATCACGCCCACCACGGCGGCGGTCACGCCGGTCAGGGCCGCCTGGATGCGCTGGTTGCCGGCCATGGCTTCGACAAAGGGCGCTCCGGCGAAAATAAAGAAGAAGCAGGGCAGGAAGGTGACATAGGTGGTGATCAAAGCCCCGAGCACTCCGGCGGTCAGCGGTGTGAGGTCCCCCGGCAGATTCCAGGCGCCCAGAAAGCCCACGTACTGGGTCACCATGATCAATGGGCCGGGCGTGGATTCAGCCAATCCCAGGCCGATCATCATCTGCTGGGTGGACAGCCAGCCGTGGCCCACGGCAAAGTCGGTGATGTAGGCCAGCACGGCGTAGGCACCACCAAAGGTGACAAAGGCCGCTTTGGTAAAAAATAGAGCGATCTGGCTCAGAACATCCTCCATCCCCCGCCAGGCCCATACCCCTCCGGCCACAAATCCCCAAAGCGCCGTGCAGACCAACAGTACCCGGATGACATGGGAAACAGAAGGTGCGACGCTGTTTGGCAGGCCATCGTCCTCTTCTTCGATGCGGCACTCGCGGCTTCCTTCGTCAAAAGTGCCCTTGCAGAACACCCGGGGCAGCCACTTCTCCAGGATCATTCCGCCAAAGGCGGCAGCCCCGACGATATAGGGAAAGGGCACCTTGAAAAAATAGATGGAGATAAAAGCCACGGCAGCAAAAGCGTACAGGACTCTTTGGTTGAGTGCCTTTTTCCCGATGCGCAGGACCGCTTCCACCACCACGGCCACCACTACCGGCTGGATGCCGTAAAAAGCTGCGGCCACCGCCGGGATGTCGATGTGGGCCACGGCCAGGTAGCTGAGCACCATCATGACGAAGACAGAGGGGATCACAAACAGCGCCCCGGCGGCGATGCCGCCCCAGGTGCCGTTCATGCGCCAGCCGATATAGGTGGCCAACTGCTGGGCCTCGGGACCGGGCAGCAGCATACAGAAGTTCAGCGCCCGCAGAAATTGATGTTCACCGACCCAGCGGCGCCGTTCGACCACTTCCCGGTGCATGATGGCGATCTGGCCGGCCGGTCCGCCGAAGCTGATAAACCCGAGCTTGGTCCAGAATTTGAGGGCCTCACTAAAGGAGGCCCTTTCAAGTGGTTTTCGATCGTTTCGATTCTCCATGGCGTCAATCCGCAGAAATCGTATGGGTGATGCCTCCAGCGCCGATTTGGCGGGATGCTATGAATAATTTGGTGATGATGTTCAATGTTGTCAATTGGACAAATACCGACCGATTCTAACCGCTGTTGACAGCGTTGTTCGACCTTGATATCAATTGATAATCATTTTCTTTAAAAATGGAAACTCGTATCCATGACAGATCCTGAAATTCGACTGCGTTCAATGGTCCAGGCCCTGCGGGAGAATCAATACCGGATTACCCCCCAGCGTCTGGCGATCCTGAAAATACTGGCCGAAAGCAAAGGCCATCCCAGCGTGGAATCGATTTACGCCCGGGTCAAACCGAACTTTCCCACCACCAGTCTGGCAACCATCTATAAAAACGTGGCGGTGCTCAAGGACCTCAACCAGGTTCTGGAACTCGGTTTCAGCGACGACAGCAATCGCTACGACGGCAACAAACCTTACGACCATCCCCATGTGGTCTGTACCATCTGCAAGAAGATCCTCGACCCTGACATTGCGGCGCTCGAGGACATGACCCAGGAACTCGTGAGGCTGACCGGATTTTCCATCACCCGCCACCGACTCGACTTTTTCGGCATCTGCCCGGAGTGCCGGGAAAAGGCGAAAAGGCAGTAATAGCCTTGGTGGTTTCTACAAACCGACCACCGATCTTCACCCACAGTCAGTTCGATCAGAGGGACAGGAGAAAATCTTCCAGATAAACCTGCTCGATGCCGCGATAAGAATTGCCGGCGATGTTATCCATGGAAACCACTTTTTTTGGGAAATTGTCCGGGATCGCCAGTAAATTACCGAATTCCCGGTCTCTGACTTTGTCGTCGGGGATCGTGTATGCCACCTGGATGTACAACCGCTCGCCCCCTTTCTCACAAACGAAATCGACTTCCCGCTTGCCGATCTGGCCGACGGTGACATCGTAACCGGCGGCCTTCAGGTGTATGAAGACCACATTCTCCAGAATCTTGTTAATATCCGTCGCCCGGAATCCCACCAGCGCATGGCGAATACCCGAGTCCTCGAAATAGTACTTTTCGCCAATCTCGAAAATCTTTTTGCCGACGATGTCGCAACGCCTGGCTGGCAGCACCAGCAGTGCATTCGAAAGATAGGCCAGATAATCGATTACCAAATTGTGAGATATGTTGATGTGTTGGGATTTGAGATAGGCGCTGATCTTACGGGCAGTGACCAGGCTGCCCACATTGTCCGCAACAAATCGCGTCAACCGTTGCAAAAAGGATACGTTACGGATGTCGTACCGCGACACGATATCCTTCAGCAAAATGGCATCGATAACGTTGCGCAGATAATCGAAAACGACGGCGTCGTCCAGCGAAAGGTGTCGCAGGTACGGAAGCCCGCCGAACTTCAGATAGGCCTCCAGACTTTTCCGGTCCTGTTTGCGTCCGTGAAAGGTTAAAAATTCCCCATAAGTCAGACCATAGACTTTGATTTCGATATATCGCCCGGACAGATAAGTTGCCAACTCGCCGGAAAGCATCTTGGCATTGCTGCCGGTGCCGTAGATATCCACCTCGCCCTCGGCCTGTAGGCTTCGCAGTGCAGTTTCGAAGCCATCGATGTCCTGCAATTCGTCAATGAACAAAGAAAGTCGGCGATCCGGCTTCCTTTGGGCGGCGATGTATGCAAGTAGGTCATCGGCCTTCCGCAGGTCCGCGAACTCGTGCAGTTCCTTGTTGATATAGATCTGCTGACCGTCCGGATCCAGCGCCGCGATCCGATCCATCAATTGAAAAAGCAGGTAGCTTTTACCAACCCGCCGCTGGCCGACGATGATTTTGATGATATCCTTTTGCACATAGGGCATGATGCGGTCTAAATAAATTGGCCGCTCGATATATTCAGGTATCTTCATAGGCCCTCCATTTTGTCATTCATAACCAACGTTTTTACTATAAATATACTTTTTGTTGGATATAAACAACAAAAAACGGCATCTTTCCGGACTGTCGATCCGGCGAGATACCGTCAGCTCCGGGCAACGGCAGACCATTGCACGGAAAAAGGGTTACCGAATTTAGTACTACTATTTCTTTGGTGGGTAGGATTCACGGGCTTTGCCGAAGCCGATGATGGTGCCTTCGGCATCCACTGCCATCACCCGGAATTCGTATTTTTGCCGCTGGCCCGGCGGCGGACAGGGGCCGTTGTACCCGATGTCCAGCGCGTTGGCGGGAATGACTCCGGAGCCATCATACTCGATATCGCCGCCCCCCTGGTTCCAGGCGGGATCGGTGATGTTTTTCAGCTTGACGAGCAGGCGTTTGGTGCCGGCCGGGGTACCGGAAACCCGGATCTCCGGGCTATCGGAAGTGCAGGGCTCCACTCCTTCCCAGGAAAACGCGACTTCCATCTTGGCCGCATCCTTGGGAATCACGATGGGCTCCTCGCTGTTTTGTTTTTTGCTGCAGCCAAAAGAAAGCAAAAGGACCAGGGCGAGCGTGAGCAGGGGGAAACTTTTTTTCATATCGAAATTATCCGTTGGTTGTGAACATCATCATTGAGGTCCCTATATCATCAGTCCGGTCAGGGTTCAATGCTCCTCGTAGGGGCACGGCGCGCCGTGCCCCTACATGCACCATGCACGATTATGGAGTCTCACTGGAATTCGCGTCAATTTCGACTTACAAACCTATCGATAGGCCGCAAAAATGAAAGGCCGGGGAAATCCCCGGCCTTTCATCAACAGTTAACTATTTTATCCGGCGGCCATTACGCCACTTCCTGAAAATCGGCATCCACCACATCGTCGTCGTCCGAAGCCCTGGTCCGGGCGTTCCCTCCGCCGGTCTGGCCGTTCCGGCCGGGCTGTGCCCCAGGATTCTGCGGACCTGCCTGGCGCTGGTACATGGACTCGGCCAGCTTGTGGGAAGCGCGCGTAAGCACCTCGGTCAACTGCCGGATTTCGGCCGCATCGTTACCTTTCAAAGCCCGCTTCAGGTTGGCCACCGCATCGTCGATTTCCATACGCAAGCCGCCGTCCACGTTGGCCCCCATCTCGTTCAGGCTCTTTTCCGTATTGTAAATCAGTGCGTCGGCGCTGTTCTTGGCCTCCACCAGTTCCTTCTTCCGGCCGTCTTCATCAGCATGCAGCTCGGCATCTTTCACCAGCCGGTCAATCTCCTCTTTGGAGAGACCCGAGGATGAAGTGATGCGGATGCTCTGGGCCTTGCCACTGGCCATGTCCTTGGCCGACACTTCCACGATGCCGTTGGCGTCGATGTCAAAGGAGACTTCGATCTGGGGCGCACCCCGCGGCGCCGGCGGAATGCCGGTGAGTTCGAAGCGGCCCAGGGTCTTGTTGTCCGCGGCCATCTCCCGTTCCCCTTGCAGCACATGGACCGTCACGGCCGGCTGGTTGTCCTCGGCCGTGGAGAACACCTGGCTCTGGTGGGTGGGAATGGTGGTGTTCTTTTCGATCAGCTTGGTCATGACGCCGCCCAGGGTTTCGATGCCCAGGGAAAGCGGGGTGACGTCCAGCAGAAGCACGTCGTTGACATCCCCTTCCAGAACAGCCCCTTGGATGGCGGCCCCCATGGCCACGACTTCGTCAGGATTGACCCCCTTGCTGGGCGCCTTGCCGAAAATCTTCTCCACCCGCTGCTGCACCGCCGGCATACGGGTCATACCGCCCACCAGGATCACCTCGTCGATGTCGCCGCTGGAATACCCGGCGTCCTTCATGGCCGTCCGGCAGGGACCCTCCAGCCGATCCAGCAGATCCGCCACCAGGGATTCGAGTTTGG
Organism: uncultured Desulfosarcina sp.; assembly: GCF_963668215.1. Taxonomy (NCBI): domain Bacteria; kingdom Pseudomonadati; phylum Thermodesulfobacteriota; class Desulfobacteria; order Desulfobacterales; family Desulfosarcinaceae; genus Desulfosarcina; species uncultured Desulfosarcina sp. The sequence goes on along the minus strand of NZ_OY764190.1, from coordinate 2,511,020 downwards.
CCCGGGTCATTTTGATGTTCAGATGTTTGGGACCGCTGGCATCGGCCGTGATAAATGGCAGATTGATGTCGGTTTCCATGGCGGTGGACAGCTCCATCTTGGCCTTTTCCGCCGACTCTTTGAGCCGCTGCAGGGCCATTTTATCGCTGCGCAGATCGATGCCCTGCTCGCGCTTGAACTCGGCGGCCAGGTAATCGATGACACGCAGGTCGAAATCCTCGCCGCCCAGATGGGTGTCCCCATTGGTAGCCTTGACTTCGAATACACCGTCGCCGATCTCCAGAACGGAGATATCGAACGTGCCGCCGCCAAGGTCGAAAACGGCGATCTTTTCTTCTTTTTTGCGGTCCAGGCCATAGGCCAGCGATGCCGCTGTTGGCTCGTTGATGATGCGCTTGACGTTGAGACCGGCGATCTTGCCGGCATCCTTGGTGGCCTGACGCTGACTGTCGTTGAAATAGGCCGGTACGGTGATGACCGCGTCGGTCACCGGCTGGCCCAGGAAGGCCTCCGCCGACTTTTTCAGATCCGCGAGAATAAAGGACGAAATTTCCGCCGGACTGTACTGACGGTCTCGCAGGGAAATGCGGACATCGCCGTTTTCCGCCCGGGTGACCGCATAGGGCAGGTTCTGTTTGTCTTTGACGACGTCACTGTCATCGGCCTTGCGGCCGATCAGCCGTTTGACGCCGAAGACCGTATTTTCAGGGTTGGTTACGGCCTGGCGTTTGGCAATCTGGCCCACGAGGCGTTCTCCGCTGTTGGAGATGGCCACCATGGACGGGGTGGTCCGGCCGCCGTCGGCATTGGCGATCACCTTGGCGTCGCCATCTTCCATGATGGCCACGCAGGAATTGGTTGTTCCAAGATCGATTCCGATGGTTTTGCTCATTTTTCACTCCTCCTGGTTCCGGGCACGTCAAGCGCCCGTGGTTTTGTTTGATGAGCAAACCATAAAGCGGAATCTTGCTGTGTCAAATTTTTTCCATTACTTTTTTTGCATATAGCAAAATAATAATTCAAAGATCATCCAGATCCGCAAACCGGTTCACCGCGGCCCGGGCTTGGATCTCCCGCTGGAACCTTCCCCGCCATCCCAACCGCTTCTGCTCCCGGGCGATGATCACTTTAAGCAGCGGTTTGAAAGCATAGAGCCAGATGGAGGTCCACAAGCGGCCCTGGCTGCGGATGCGTTCGGAAGGATTCCACCAGCCCATGACCGTCTGGTTGTGGTACCAGAACAGGAACTGCAACTCATCGGAGGAGAGTTGACGGGTTTTTACGTTGGCCCACATGCCGTTGTAGCGGGTGTAGTCGTCGGGATTGGTCACCAGTCCCTGGTCCAGCAGCTGCTGGCGGATGCCGGTTTTGGGATAGGGTGTGAGAATCTGGCAATAGGCGGTATCCGCACCGGTGGATTTGAGGAATTTGTAATTCTCGACGATCTCTTCTTCGCCGTCATCGGGGAACCCGAAGATCATCCCCCCCACGATCATGATGCCGTACCGGTGGCAGATCTCCACTGCCTTTTTCGAGGCGTCCAGGATATCGCCTTTGTTGGCCGCCGCCAGGTTCTTTTTGGAGGCGTTCTCCATGCCTAGAAAAATGGACTTGAAACCGGCCCGGGCCATTCGGGCCACCATTTTCTCGTTGCGGGACATGGTCACGCAGTCAGCCTGGACAACGAAGAACAGGTTTCGATAGTTGCGGGCGATGATGGCATCGCACAGCCGGATCACCCGCTCGGGGTCCAGCACCAAATTGTCGTCGGAAACGAAAATCCAGCGCACCTTGCGCTTGTAGTAGATGTCGTCGATGTCCGCCAGGATGCGCTCTAAGGGGAAGGGGCGAAAGGAGCGCCCATACATGTGCCGGATGCTGCAAAAATTGCAGTTGCGGGTGCACCCCCGGGAGGTCTCCATCACTTCCACGTTGCGGTTCATGATGTGGTAGCCCCAGGTCAGACGCCGTTTGTCGCGGATGGGAAGCTTCAGCCGGGATAGATCCAGCAGTTCCCCCTTGGGATTGTGGACGAAACCGTTTCCATTTTTAAAAGACAAAGAAGGGATGTCTGCCAGACGGTCCTTGCCGTCCATGGCGTTCACCAAACGCCGGAAGACCTCTTCCCCTTCTCCGCGCACCATGTAGTCGATGTGCCGGGCCTCTTCCGATGCGGCAATTTCTTCGGGCATTAGGGTGGCGTGATATCCCCCGATGGCGATCCTGGCCTCGGGCAGCAGTTGTTTGGCCAGACGCATGATCTTGGCGCAGGTGGCATATTGCCAAGTCATTGCGGAAAGGCCCACCAGGTCCGGCCGGATGGCGGTGAGTGTGCGCTCGAGATGCTTTCGCAGCCCCCAGCGCTTGCGGATCAGATCGACCACGTAAACCTCGTGTCCGTCGTCGATGTTGGCACCGATGCTGGCGATGCCCAGGTTGGGCATGTGGAAGGCCGACTCGTGCATGATCACCGGCGCCACGTCAGGCATGGACATGAGCAGGATTTTCATTCTATCTCCAGGAATGTTTGAGTTTATGCACTGGAATCATCGCGGCTGAAAGCCGCTCCAACGACTTCCGGTTTCCTCGTTCCCGATATCGCGAAGGGCATGCGTCAATCCGCCCGCGAACGGTGGGACGCAAGCAGGCCGCGAACCTGATCCATCAACCCGGTCAGGGAAAACCCGGGGGCGTCGTATCGCGGTTGAATGCAATCCAGGTGCGCCACCCGGATGGTATTGGCCGCTCGGGTATCGAAGAGAAACCGGCCCGGTCGGAACAGCCGCGCCGTGTTTTCGAGATATAACACATGAATGGGTGCCCTGCACAGCCTGGCAATTTTAAAGGCACCCGTGTTCAGCGCACCGATCCGGCCATCGCGGCTGCGGGTGCCCTCGGGAAAAATGATCAGGTTGCCGCCGGCAGCCAAAAAGGCGGGCATCTTTTCCATGGCCTCCAGCATGAGATCGGCCATCGCACCGCCGGCAGCGGAAGGAATATAGCCGGACAGCCGGAGCATGCGGCCGTATAGCGGAATGCGAAACAGCCGATCTTTGGCAATGGTGCTGTGCCGCGGGAAAAAGGAGATGAGAAGGATCGGATCCAGGTAGGAGGCATGGTTGGCGACGATCACCGCCCCCCGGATGGCCTTTACCTCGGAGGCCACCTCCCATCGGCAGGCCGGCACCAGAAACCGCAGCAGGATAAAGAACCAGCGATAAAAACGGGCGTTGAGACGTTGGAAAGACCGGCTGACATTCCCGAAAAACAACCGTGCGAACAGGTAAAAGGGCGCAAAAAGAAAAACGAAGCCGACGGTGTAGTAGCCCCACAGAATCAGGGTGACGATCAGATCCTTGAAAAAATGAAGCCAATTTTGTCGGGATGGATTCGTCATTGTTGTAAAATGAAGACCCCGTATAAAGCTTTTCCAAGCCACCTGTGGGCACACACCCGAAAGAGAGTAGTGGATTCGTGGGAGTGGCTTTCAGCCGCGATGATTTGCCAACCGAATCGCGGCCGGAAGCCGCTCCACATTATCCGGAAAATCTTTTGACGAACAGACAGGTGTTGACGCCGCCGAAAGCGAAATTCTGAATGGATGCGATATGAATGGGCGTTTCCACCAGCCGGGTGACGTGATTGAGCATGGCGCACCGCTCGTCCACCGTTTCCAGGTTCAAGGTGGGGGCGATAAAGCCGTCTGCCATCTGATAAAGGGCGATCAAAGTTTCGATGGCCCCGCAAGAGCCCATGGTGTGGCCCATGTAGCTTTTCAGGCCGCTGACAAAAGGACGGCTGCCGTAAACGGCGGCAATGGACTGGGCCTCGGTGACGTCTCCCATTTTGGTGGCCGTGGCGTGGGCGCTGATCCAATCCACATCCTCGGCGGCGATGCGGGCATTGGCCAGGCCCTGCTCGATGGCCAGGGCAATGCCTTCCCGATTGGGCAGAATCAGATCGCCGCCGTTGTTGTAGCACGAAAAACCGATTACTTCTCCCAGGATCTCGGCGCCCCTTTTGCTGGCCGCGTCCAGATCTTCGAGCAATACACAGCCGGCGCCTTCGCCGACCACCAGGCCGTCCCTTTGCTTGTCGAAGGGGCGCGGGGTGAGCTGGGGGGTGTCGTTGAAATCCGTGGAACAGGCCAGCAGGTTGTCGAATACCGCCACGGTGGTGGTGTCGTACTCGTCCGCTCCGCCGCAGAGCATGGCGTCCTGCAGTCCGTATTTGACCGCCTCGTAGCCGAATCCGATAGACTGGCTGGAGGTGGTGCAGGCCGTGGAGGAGCTGATCACCCGCCCCCGGATGCCAAACATCTTGGTGATGTTCACCGCCGTGGTGTGAACCATGGACTTGAGGTAGTCCACGGCCCCGACGTTGTGCAGCTTGGTATTGTCGTCGCTGAAAAAGGTTCGGTAGATGTCCCGCTGGACCGTGGGGCTGCCGTGGGTGGAGCCGAAAGCCACCCCCAGGCGGCCGCTCCGGATGAAATCTTCGGACAGGCCTGACTGGGCCAGGGTCTCCTTGGCCACCTGACAGGCGTAGTAGGCCACCGGCCCCATGGTCTTGCGGTCCCGGCGGACAAAATCGAAAACCGGCGGATCGGACACGGTCCCGAAAACCTTGCAGTGGATGTGCGGTACCAGCAGATCGTCATCCTTCATCCGGCGAACGCCGGAAAGCCCTTCGGTCAGACTCCTGACAATGGCCTCCCGCGTACTTCCGATGGGGGTGATGGCGGCTCCGCCGGTAATGACGACTCTTCGTTCCATAGGGGTGTCGGGTAACTTGGTTTATTGAGTTTATTGAGTTTGTTGAGTTTATTGGGTTTGTTGAGTTGGTGAAGTTGAACCTCTGTTTTCTTCCTTCATCCTTCTTCCATCATCCTTCGTCCCTCTTCCGCCCCCTGTCCAACCCCACCACATAATCCACAATCTGATTGATCGTACGAATCTCCATGGCCGCCTTCTTCTCGTCGCGGGACAACTGAGCGCCCAGTAAAATCTCGATCTCCCGCAGCAGTTCGATGGCGTCGATGCTGTCGAATTCGTGTACTTCCCGCAGGTCGTCTTCCAGCCCCGGATTTTCGATCTCGAACTGATCTGAAAAAATGGCGATGATCGCCTTTTGGATCTCGTCGCGTGTCATTGCGTTTCCATCCTGTCACATTTTCAACAAGCCCTGCTCTCTACTACAAAACCGCCGAGAATTCAAAACAAAGGGGCAGTGGATGGCTCATTTGCCGATAAAGGGCTCGAAATGATGCCATTGAAAAGGGTAGCGCCGGACGGTCTTTTCCAGCAGGTCGGCATACTGCTGGGCGGCCCGGGCGACGGCCGTATCGCGCTGGGCACGATCGGCGGCATCGATGAAAATCGGCTCCGATGCGCAGAAGAGATAGTGGCGGCCGCGGGTGCGCAGGGCGAAAAAAACGAAAATGGGGGCGCCGGCAGCCATGGCCAGCAGGTAGGGCGCCGCAGGCAGATGTACGGGTTGCCCCAGAAATCGGACCGGGACCGTGCGCTGGTCGGCGTGCCAGACCCGATCGCCGGTCAGCGACACCAGGCCGCCTTCCCGCAAAAAGCGGACGCTTTCCACAATATCCAGCGGCGACCCGCCGGATTCGTCCACGGCCACAATGCGGATGTCGCTTTTACGGACGACCCGCTTTTGCATGGCTTCGATCTGCTCCTGCTGCTTGACGCCCATGTACAGCATCATTTTTAAATCCGGGAGGGTCTTTTTCAGCAGCCGAGCGGCCACCTCCCAGTTGCCCAAATGGGACATGAGCAGCACCCCGCCGGAGCCCTGCATGGCATCGCGCAGTCGTTCCCAGCCGTCGAAAGTGGTGGCAAGCCCTCCACCCTGATCGGCCAGAAGCAGACGATCCCGAAAAACGTTGGTAAAATCGAGAAACTGCCTGAAGGTACACCAGAGATGAAACAACAGCCCTCGCCGGGGAAAAAGGGCGCGGTAAAAATCCATTCCCACGGCGACCCGACCGGGAAAAAAAAGAAAATACCCGGCCGCAATGCCGCCGGAAACCAGGGTAAAGAACCACGACCCGAAAAAACGGGTCAGCAGGGTAAGGATGCGGTAGAACAACAGCTTCATAAGATTCTGTACGATGCTCCCTGGCCGCGGCTCGACGTTTCGCGCCGGCTGCCGGTTCGCCAGAGCGCGGGGGTGAATACCCTTCGAGTGATGAGACGGCTGAACGCACCGAAATTACGAAGAAAATCGACAAAGGGATGAAAATGGGAAATCCGGGGCAGATCCGCGCCATATCGGGCGGAAATGGGCACCTCGACCACCCCGATTCCCTGCCAGGCCGCCCTTGCCAATACTTCGACTTCGAACTGGTAGCGACGGGAAACCACCCCCAGATCGAGGGTTTCGGGAAGCGGATAAATCCGGAAACCGCTCTGGGAGTCGGCCAGTTTCGGTCCACCGGAAATCCATACCCAGAAGTTGGAAAAGGCCCGTCCCTTGCGGCTGGTCCAGGGGGCATCGGCCATCTCCCGCTGTCCCACTACAATGACGCGCCGGTTGATCGCCGCGGCCGCCGCCAGTCTACGGGCGTCAGCTGGATCATGCTGGCCGTCGGCGTCCATGGCGATGGCGTAATCGGCCATCTTTGCGGCACGCCGCATGCCGCTGATCAGAGCAGCGCCCTTGCCCCGGTTGACCGCATGCCGGATCACGTGCAGGCCGGCAACCGTCCGCAGTTTTTCGGCGGTGTCGTCCGTGGAGCCGTCGTCCACCACGAAGACCGGCCAGCCCAGCGCCAGGGCCTCCCGGGCCACCGCCGCCACCCGCCCGCCGTGATTGTAAGTGGGAATAACCACGGCAAAACGGTGATCGCCGGCCTTGCCAACGGATTGCGCGTTTTCGGTCATGGAGCAGCAGCCGTATCACTTGGATCTGGATCGGCTTCCCCATGAAGAATGACCCGATGGGTTTTATAAATGCCGAGAATGCTGAACACTTCCTGATCGGCAAAATGAAGCCGGGTGATGCCGTTCTGCCGGGCGATATCTCCGAGGGCATTGCTGTTCACCCGGGCGTACATACCGAAACCGGTAAGAGGCTCCTTGATCTCGATTGTGCGCTTGGAACCGGGCGGGTGCACCGGCAGGGGCACAGCTTTCAAATCCCGGGTCAAGGGCAGCCTGACGCGGGTATAGGCAAGCCCCACCAGGGGGCCGGTGCCGCAGCCGGCCAGGCAGACTATCAGAATCGCCACTAGCAGAAGAAACCGAACCTTGGCCATGGTTGGCCGGATGGCATCAGTCCCCATAGACCACCACCCGCCAGCGGGTATAGAGGCCGAAGAGGACATTGAAAACCTCCTGGTCGGCGTGCCGCAGGGTCGTGATGCCGCCGTCGGCCGCCGCGGCCGCGTAACTGGCGTCGCCCCAGGCAAACAGCCACAGCACGCTGCGGGCCTCGGCCACGCCTTTTTTCTCACCCAGCGTGGTCTTGTCCAGATCCACATCCAGAGGCGATTTGACATCCACATAGGCGCAGCCGGATAGCAGCATGAGGCCGACAACGATGATGATGGCCACAAACGGTCGAATGTTTCGCATGTTTCTCCCTTCAGCCCATAGGTTGTTAGCGCTCCCACGCGGAGCATGGGAGCGAGACGTAACAAATGACGCACAAGGTCCAGGCTTCGTGGGAGCGGCTTCCAGCCGCGATAAAAAAATGATCGCGGCTGGAAGCCGCTCCTTTCCCTGCACCCTCGAGCTAATTTGACCTTCAGCTTTCGCCAGAAAACGCAATCGCCCAAGTCCCCGGCCCCATATGCGCCCCCGACGTGAGCGAAATCCGGGTGATTTCAATCCGTGCTTCCGGAAACTGCCGCTTAATCTCCGGCCGGATGCGCTCGCGCACCCGCTGTTCGTTGTCGGAAAACTGCAGCAAAATGGTCAGGCATGCGTTCGACGGGTAGCGCTGCTTCAGATAACGGACGGCAAAGGGCACCTGCTCGGATGTCTTTCTGACCGTGCCGGCCTTGGCCGCGCCCTCGGCCGTCGGTCGGATCACCGGCTTGATGCCGATCAGATCGCCGAAAAATCCCTTGGATCTGGAAATGCGCCCGCCGGCGGCCAGAAATTTGAGCTGGTCCAAAAAAACCAATTCGTCACAATTCTCCACGATACGTTTCGCCAGGGGCACGAGGTCCTCGATGGTGCAGCCCGACTGCGCCGCCCGGGCCACCTGTCGCACAATCAGCCCCAACCGTCCCGAAGCGGCCCCGGTGTCGATCACCGCAAAACGATCACCATGGCCGTTTTCCTCCCGCCACTGGCAGGCGGTGCGGAAATTTCCCGTGTAGACCGAACCCACGCTCAGGTAAATCACCCGACCATACTGTCCCAGGACGCTCTCGTAGCTCTGGTGCTTCTGGAAAACGGAAGCCTGGGCCGTGGATACCGGTCGGCCGTCAGCCATGGCCGTGTAAAGTTCCCGGGGGTCGAGCAGGGTTTCCGGAACGCTGCGGCTGCCCACGACCAGGTGGCTGTCCAGCAGGGTCACACCCAATTGCCGGGCTTCTTCCCGGGTCAGGGACCCGGCGGCGTCGGTCATGATGTGAACCGTCTGCGAACCGGCAGCCTTCCTCGGCATCACTGACTCGTCGATCATGGCATCCACCTGCCAGTCGACAATCTCGCCCAGACGTTCGAGCTTCTCCCGGACTTCCCGATGATCCCGCGTGTGCAGGTGCAACCGGAGACGGTCGCCATCGGCAATGGCCACCACGCTTTCTCCCAAACTTTCGGTCGCCGATGACCATTGAAACGCTTGCCGGGACCGCAGGGTCGTGTTCACGCAATATCCGGAGAATTGACCGCCAGCCACCGCATCGGATACGGTCAGCAGGCCGCCGAAACGCTCGGTAACCGGCGACATAGGGACGCTTTCACCGGCCAATCGATGGAAAAACCCTTCGAAAAAGATGAACATCCCCAATGCGCCGGCATCCACCACGCCGGCCCGGTTCAATTCCGGCAGCATTGCTGTCGTGGACCGAACCGCCGCATCCAGCTTTTCGATAGCGGCATCGGCATAATCCCCGGCAATGTCGGCGGGCCATTGCTCCGAAATTTGTGCAAGCGCATCGAAGACGGTGAGCATGGTGCCGGGTTTGGGATCGGCCAGAGACTTCCAGGCGGCTTTTTGACCGGCGGCAATGCAGGCGCCCAATTTGCCGGGTGCCGCCCGTTCCAGAAAACGGGAAAAAAAGGCCGCGGCGATGTTGCCGGAATTGCCCGTGGCCGACTCGATCAACATCTGCGGGAGCCGGTCGGACGCGCCGTTGCTGCCGATCAGGGGCGCAAGGCTGATCTTCAGGTTGCGCCCGGTGTCGCCATCGGCCACCGGAAAAACGTTGATCGCGTCTAAAAGATCAGCCCAGGCGGCCACCCGCTCGCAGCCGGCCACCAGGGATCGGGAGATGATCCGGTCCATGGTCAGAAGCCCAGGGCCCGGGTGATTTCCGGCGGGATTTCGAACTCCAGGGCCATGTCCGGCAGTTTCACCGCCACCTGCTCCGCCTTTCCCCGGGTGCAGATTTCACCCGTCTCCGGCCGGCGGATCTCGAAATCCATGGCGATCTTATAGCGGGCTTCGGTGACGGTGGCCCGGCAGATGAAGCTCTCGTCAAAATGCAGCGGCAGGATGTGCTTGATGGAGGTCCGTGTGATCGGAAAAACCATCTTCCGCTCGGTGAGGTAGGCATACAAATCGACACCCACCGATGCGAACAGTCCGAACCGGACCACATCGAAGTACTTGAAGTAATTGCCGTGCCATACCACCTGCATGGGATCCAGGTCGTGGAAGGGCACTTTCATTCGAATATCGTGGGTTGCCGCCATGAAGCGCTCCATGTAACGTTCGGACCGCTCGGGCGATCCGCCGGGAATCCTTTTTTAGTAAAGGAATTCAACGCTCAGGGCAACCCCAAAGCACGGTCTGACTTTTGGAAAATAGCAGTGGTGCGGGGGTACGGGGGAGAAGGTCAAAAAGCGGAACCGTTATTCATATTCATAAATTTCGTATCGGGTCTTGGATTCGAGCAGGTCATCGATGCGCTTTTGGATGTCCATGCGTTCTTCGCTGGCATACCACTGCTCCCAGTAAAAACGGGACTGCCATTTGGAAACCACCAGGATCTCGCCCGGTGGATCGACCCGTTTGAGCGTTTCGCTGGACAGATAGCCGGGTCGGCCGGCAATGGTCGATCGGAGCTGGTTGATCAGCTTCACCAGCGCCTCCTCGTTTTCGCCGGATGGGGTTCTTCCGATATGGACCTTGATCATGGCATTTTCTCCTCATTCGACGGTTACCGCAACCTGGCGCGGTACTTGAGAAAAGCGCCCGGCCGGCGTTTTAACTGCTGGACCGGGCGCATTCGGTTTAACCTACAACCAGATTAAACCCGCGACCGACGGGCGTCAAGACCCGAATAAGGAATCGTGGATCGCCTATTTCTCTTTCCAGTCCGGCTGCCGTTTTTCCAAGAAAGCCGACACGCCTTCCTTGGCATCTTCGGTGGAGCACAGGCGGGCGAACGCCTCGTTCATGTATTCGAAGGCCTTGTCGTATTCCAGGTCGGCCGCCGAATAAAAAGCGGATTTGGCGATCTGCACCGCAATGGGGCTTTTGGCGGCCAGTACGGCGGCCCATCGACGGGCTTCCACCTCCAGATCGTCGGCCGGCACCACCTTGTTGATCAGCCCCATATCCAGAGCGGCCGGCGCCTTGATCAGTTCGCCGTAAAGCAGCAGTTCCATGGCCCGCTTGCGGCCCACGGAGCGGGAAACTGGAATCACGGGACCCACACAGTTGAGGCCCACGTTGATGGCCGTCAGCCCCATGCGGGCGGTGTCGGCGGCAATGGCCAGATCGCAGGCCGCCACAAGGCCGGCCCCGTTGGCGGCGGCAACGCCGTGTACCTGGGCAATCACGGGCTTATTCAGGCGGCTGATCGTTATCAGGGGGGTTTCCATGCTGGCGATCCACTTCTTGTATTCCATGGCACTCTTGCCGAAAAAATCGCCCACGTCGATGCCTGCGCAAAAGGCTTTGCCCGCACCCTTAATAAGGATCACCCGTACCGCAGAATCGCCGTCCAGCTGGAGCAGCGCGTCGTTGAGTTCCGCGGCCAGGGCGAGGGTGAAAGTGTTGAGGCTGTCGGCACGATTCAGGGTGATTTCGCCGATGTTGTTCTCCAGATGCTCGATGACTACGGTTTCGGCCATTTAAATTCTCCTTTTTTAGGGCAGTTAAAACGGATTTGAGTAGCACTGAAACGGCAAACTAAAATGATTCCGTTAAATAAATATCAAATCGCAAGCACCAAATTCCAAATAAATTCCAATTTCGAAATTCAAAATCTCAAACCAAACCGCTCTTGTTTGGTATTTGGGATTTTTTCATTGGAATTTGTTTGGAATTTGTTTTTTGTAATTTGGGATTTCCCTGCAAACCACCATTATCAAACAGCGTACCCAATCAGGCGCGTCAAAAGCTTGCAGAACTCCACGGTTCCAAACATTCAACCCGCTGGTGTTCCCGGAACAGCGCTTCGAAACGGGCCAGTTCCGCATCGGACCCCATGGGGCTGTCCAGTATGCCGGGATTTTCATGAATGGCCGCCACCAGGGCTGTCGCAGCCTCGGGATCGAAACGGGTTCCGGCGCCGGCTTTCAACTGCACGGCGGCCTCCTCAAGACCGATGGGTTTCAACCCGGCCCGGCCGGAAATCATGGTTTCGAAGGCGTCGCAAACCTTTAAGATACGAGCGCCCAACGGAATGGCGTTGCCTTTCAGGCCTTCCGGGTAGCCGCTGCCATCCATATTTTCATGGTGGTAGCGCACCATGGGGATCAGGTGGGACAGGAACGTAAGCGGCTGCAGGATCCTGGCGCCCACCACCGGGTGGAGTCGGATCAGATCCATCTCCCGGCTGTTCAGACATCCCAGGCGCCCCAGAATCTCCCGACCGGTACCGATTTTGCCGATATCGTGCAAAAGCCCTGCCTGGTATAGCGCCTGGGCCTGGGCATCGGGCAGTCCCATTTTTCGGGCCGTCGCCCGTGCAAGCCGGGCCACGTTCAGGGAATGGCCGTGGGTTTCCGGATGCTTGGCCTCCAGCGCCATGGCCAGTCCCTCCACGGTCTGGCGAAAGGTATCCAGAAGCCTCTCGTCATAGCGCAGGGCCTTGTGCAGGGCAATGGCTCCCTGCTCGCCAAGGGCGGTGAGAAAATCCACCTCTCCGGGGGTCAGATTTCTTTTGGAGCCGAAATAAACGGCCAATATCCCGGTATAGGGCGCAACGATCTCCACCGGCATGCCGATCACCGACACCACCCGCCGCTTGCCCAGCCGTTCGAGATCCGGCAGCCGCTCCTCATAGCGGGCATCCTCGATGAACACCATGCTTTCTGCATCCGGTGGAAACAGAACTTGCAGGGTATCCAGGTTCACGGCCGACAGGCTGCGGAAGTCGAATCCGCTGGTGACTTTGTGGGCGATACATCCGGCCACGCGATCGACGATCCAGTAGATGCAGCCTTTGGCCATCATGGTTTCGGTAATGGATGCGACGATCCGCCCAAGAATTTCCTCGGTCTCCATGCCGGAATGGATGGCTTTGGAAACGTCGGTAAACGCCTTGAAATATTGGTGATAACTGGAAACCATGGAACCCCGCAGGGGAAATCACAAATAACAATGATCAAATTCCAAATAAATTCCAAAAAACAATATCGAAACGTCAAACCCGGTTAAAAAACGATCTTCGTTTGAATATTGGAGTTTGGCTATTGTGATTTATTTGTCATTTGTGATTTGGGTTTTGATTTTTTTATAATTTCCTGCTGCTGGCCGAAATGGAACCTGTCGTAAACAGGTTCGGTTTATAGCCAAAGGTAAAGGAAGCACCCAATATACACTACCGTCGCCACAGCCGCCAGGGTCATCTTGACCGGAGAAAGCCGCGAGGCGGCCTTGACAGCCACGAAAATGACCGACGCTCCGTAAAGGGCTGCTGCTGCAGCGTACACGTTCAGCACGCCTCCCGACAGACCGGCCTGGAAAGCTGACGCTGCCGGTGCCAGCGGCCACAGGGCAAGGGCGGACATGCCGATGTAAAGATAGGTCGGCATGAATTGCGGATTGCCGCCGATTCCACGGCAGAACACCCAAACGAAGAGGCTCAGTCCGCCGTGCATGAAAAAGGCGATGGAGATGCCGACCATAAAAATCATCAGCGGGTTGAAAGCCACGGCGGCATTCGGCTGTGCGGCCAAAAATTGTTTGGCGAATTGAATGGAGGCCAGGCCGTAGATCATCCCCAGCACGGTCACGTTGATCATGCAGTAGCGCATGGGCAGCCCGCCGGCGGCCAGTTCTGCATAGACGGTAGCGTCCAGTTTCAGAATCCGCGTCATGTGGCGCAAATAATCCATGGCCATTCCTTTGCGCGAGAGGTACCCGAAGGCTTTTAGATGTTGGGATTTATATACCATCGAATGGGTGCCTTTCAAATTCAAAAAGTACAAAGGGAGGCCAAGCCTCCCTTAAAAGATGAATCTTCACCGTTCGATTTGTCGGCGGGTTCCCCGGGCCCTTCGGCCCGGGGAGCCCCAGGGGTGGAAACGCCTTTCCATGATTACCAGGGTTGCAGCCCCCAGATAAACACGGCCAGGCAGACGATGGAAATGATGATCGGAAAGGTAATGCCGTTGTAACGGGTCTCTTCGTAGTGTTCACCCCATCCGTGGATGCGGTCGATGACCTTTTTATCTTCGAGGGTGGGCGCGTAGGCGGACAGCGCCGACATCCGGTTGAAGACGATGGACAGAATGATGAACATGGCGAAGCTCAGCGGAATGGTCACCATGCCGCCGGACATACCCAGGGCCGCCACCAGTCCCTTGCCCACACAGATGCTGGGCAGCACGTGGGGGGAGATGACGATGAAAATCACCCCGCAGATGAGCGAGGAAATCATCAGGGCCAGCTTGTTGGCCTCTTTCCACCAGACGCCCAACAGGATGGCCGGTGTCGCCGTGGTGGCCAGCAGACCGAAGGCCCACAGGATACTGGTGACCAGGAACTTGGGCGGTTTGAAGGCCAGCAGGATGGCAGCCACGCCGCCCATTGCCAGCGCCACGTAGCCCCAGCGCACTTTCTTTTTGGTTTCCAGGTTCGGGGCGATGATCCCCAACAGGTCGTTGCCCACCAGACCGGCAATCGCCATGAGGTTACCGCCGATGGTTGAAAGCCCTGCCGCCAGAGCGCCACCCATAACGAAGGCGGCCACCAGCGTTGGGTTGTAGAACACATTGAGGATCAACACCGTCTGGTCCGGTTTGACGATTTCACGACCGGTGACAGCGGTGAAGTAGTTGCCGGCAAAACCGGCCACGTAGGTTCCCGAGAACAGCAACCCCAGGAAAATGGTGAACCAGACCACGGCCCAGCGGGCGCTTTTCACACTGGAAGAGGTAAACACGCGCATGGCCAGATGCGGCAGTGCCACGGGTCCCAGGGTAAATGCCGGGATCAGGGCGAAATACCAGCGAAAATCGTATTTCATGTCGAAAAAGGTGGGGATCTTGCTCAGCATGCTGGGAACCATGTCGCCGTATGCCAGAGGCGGGAACCACCAGCCCGATGATCCCATGGCTTTCATGATGGCGCCCATGGGCACGACCATGGCGATGGTCATGACCACCATCTGAAAGGCGGCGTTGTACGAGGCCCCGTACATACCCCCCAGGGTGATGAAGCCCACGGTGGCCAGACCGGCCACGACCAGGGCCGTGTTGTAAGGCACGCCGAAGAGCAGTTCGAAAGCCCGGCCCAGGCCGATCATCTGGCCCAGGGCGTACATGACCATGATCAGCACCATCCAGCAGACGATCATGATCGTCGATCCCTTGCCGTAGCGGGCCTTGATAAAGGTAGCCGGTGTAAAGGCCTTCATGCGCCGCAGGCTGGTCCCGTACAGCAGGGTCAGCAGCGGGATGGAAATGGCCCACTGAATCCACAGGTAGACGAAGGGCACCTGCAATTTCTGGATCAGGGCGATGACGCCCAGAAAGGTGGCCAGGCTGGCCCAGGTGGCCGCCATCCCCAGACCGTTGGTCACCGGCCCGATGGAGAAACCGGCGGCGTAGAAATCTTCGTCACTGGCCGTCTTGCGGCTGGCCATATAGCCCACGCCGTAAAAAATCACAAAAAGAACGAAAACGACGCCGATACCGACCCATACATTGCTTAAGGCATATTCTGCTGGCATATCCCCCCCTTATTCCTTATCCTGGACAGTGATTTTTTCTTTATCGGTCTGTGCGGCCAACGCTTCCATTTCATCGTCGAACTTGTTGCAGACCAGGGTCATAATCAGGCAGACAACGGCCATGCCGAACCATCCCAGCAGAATGGGAATGATATACTGGATGGGGAAACCCCACATGGTGCCGGTCTGAAGCCCGGGGAAAAGCACAAAAATCGATGCGCAATGCCCCATGAGCAACAACAGGACAGAAAAGATCACGGTAATCCAGATCTCTTTTCGATACAGTTTCTCCTTCATGTCAGATCTCCTTTGCAAAGTTGATGCGTTGAGGCAGATGCACCGGCACCGGCCCTTGAAAATATGACCACTTCTACACTTGGCCCTGAAGCCTGTTAAAAAAGAACAGATTCTATAGAGGATGGATAAAAGCTGATTTACTGAATGATGTTTACTAAAGGAACCGTCATAATTCCATCGGCCGCATGCCGATTTTGCTGTGGTTGGGGGAACCGACCGGAAGGTGCGAGTTTGACTGATGGCAAGTACGTTTTTTACCTACGGATGCCCCATTGGGCGAAATTCCAATAAACAAAACCCAAATTGCAAATAAATCCCAATGTTCAAATCTCAAACGGGCAGTACAAACTTTGGGGCGTACAGCCACGACGAGCGACAAAATTACGGCCGGAATTCACTCTCATCGGAATTGCTTGGGGGCTCTCCTGTTTGATATTTCGAATTTGGGATTTATTTGGAATTTGGACATTGGAATTTGGGATTTTCCAATTCCGATTGCATAACGCTAAAATGATGGCCTTGCCAGAAGCCACCGCATACAACCATGGAACCGCCCGAACCCTTACCAACCCATACTTTACAATCCTTTTGGTAGGTGATACCTATGCGGAGCATTGTCCATATCGGCGAGTTCACTCTCAGATTGGCGTAGGAGCGGCTTCCAGCCGCGATAGAATCGGACGCAAGAAAATGATCGCGGCTGGAAGCCGCTCCTACAATGGGACGATTCAACCAAAACTTTCGATAACAAAAAAGAATACAGAACGTTACCCATGGAATTCACCCCCGTCATCGGACTTGAAGTCCACGCCCAGCTCAAAACCCGGACCAAAATTTTCTGCGGCTGCTCCACCGCCTTCGGTGCGCCGCCCAACACCCACACCTGTCCCGTATGCCTGGGCATGCCCGGCGTACTGCCGGTACTGAACAGAAAAGTGGTGGACTACACCATCAAAATGGCGCTGGCCACCCATTGCACCGTAGAAAAAACAAGCAGGTTCGCCCGCAAGAACTATTTTTACCCGGATCTGCCCAAAGGCTATCAGATCTCCCAGTACGAACTGCCCATTGCTACAAACGGCCATCTGGAAATCGAAGTCGACGATCAGACGCTGCGCATTGGCATCACCCGTATTCACATGGAAGAAGATGCCGGCAAGCTCATCCACGACCCGGACCGCCCCATAAGCCGCGTGGATCTGAACCGTACCGGCGTGCCGCTGATGGAAATCGTCAGCGAGCCGGATATCCGCAGTCCCGAGGCCGCTGGCGAATACCTGCGTCAGTTGCGTTCCATCCTGCGCTACCTGGACATCAGCGACGGTAACATGGAGGAAGGCAGCTTCCGCTGCGACGCCAACGTTTCGATCATGCCCGCCGGCTCAACCGAGCTCGGCACCCGCACCGAAATCAAAAACCTCAATTCTTTCAGGCATGTGGAGAAAGGAATCCTTTACGAAATCGCCCGCCAGAAGGAAGTCCTGCTGGACGGCGGCAAGGTGGTCCAGGAGACTCGGTTATGGCAGCCCGACACGGGCCGCACCGTTTCCATGCGGGGCAAAGAAGATGCCCACGATTACCGCTACTTCCCCGATCCGGACCTGCTGCCCCTGGTGATCGACGAGGACTGGGTCGACCGCATGAAAAAGGAGATGCCGGAACTGCCCGGTGAGCGCAAGGCCCGCTATGAAACAGCCTTCGATCTGCCGGCGGCCGATGCCCGGGTGCTGACCGCCAGCCGTGAACTGGCCGACTACTTCGAAGCCTGCCTGGCTTATTTCGATAAGCCCAAACCGGTGGCCAACTGGATCATGGCTGAATTGCTGGGCCTGCTTAACGCCAAAGGCCTGGACATTACCGCATCACCGGTCTCCCCCGAAAATTTGTCAGGGCTACTGGTATTGATGGACAAGGATGTGATCAGCGGCAAAATCGCCAAAACGGTTTTCGAAACCATGGCCGAGACCGGGAAGACGGCCAAGACCATTGTGGAAGAAAAAGGGCTGGTGCAGGTCTCTGATTCGTCGGCCATCGATCCCATTGTGGACAAAATTCTTACCGACAATCCGGACGAGGTCGAACGCTATCGGGGCGGACAGAAAAAACTCATGGGATTTTTCGTTGGTCAGGTGATGAAGGCAACCAAGGGAAAGGCCAATCCGAAGGTGGTGAATGAGATATTGGGGAAGAAGCTGGGATGAAATGTAATTTATAAATAACAAATCCCAAAACACAAATATCAAATAAATTCCAATAATCAAATCTCAAACACAGACCGCTTGGACCTTTGTTTCGATATTGAGATTTGGAGTTTATTTGCAATTTGATTATCGTTACTTGTGATTTCCTGTTTAACCCGAAGGTGGTGAATTAAATTTTGAGTACGCGTTCACAGGGTTGAGATGCCTAATGTGCTGCAACTGCCTGATCAGTAAGCGTTTACAGGGTGCCGCAGATGTGAGGCGCCGGGCACGCCGACGTATTGGTCATACTTCAAGTGCCCGGGAACAAAGCAGATGCGGTACCCTGTGAACGCTTACAATTTTGAGGAAAAAATTAAGATAGGTAACAATTATTGACTTCAAGGTCTTTATGTGTAAGTTTTTGTGTAAAAAAGGAGTGCAAAATGCCAACAAACCTTGCCATAGACGACCAATTAATTAACGAGGCCAAGAAAATTAGTGGATTGAAAACAAAGAAAGCCGTTGTCACAGAGGCATTGAAAGAGTACATCCAACGTCGCAAACAGATTGAAATTATAAAATTGTTTGGCAAAATCGATTTCGATCCAGATTACGATTACAAAGCCCAGCGGAACGTTGAATAGTGAAAGTGATTGTCGACACCTGCATTTGGTCTCTCGCTCTACGCAGAAAGAACCAAACAGCAGGACCTGAAGTAAACGCCTTGAACGACCTGATTGTTGACGGTCGTGTTCAAATGATGGGAGCCATCCGGCAGGAAATTTTGTCAGGTGTAAAATCGGAAGCTCAGTTTGTAAAACTCAGGAACACATTGGGGGCGTTCTCTGATCTAAAACATACGCCGGATGACTTTGAACTCGCGGCCAAATTTTTCACAACCTGCCGTTCGAATGGCATCCAAGGTTCCAACACGGACTTTCTCATTTGTGCGGCTGCTGTTCAGCATGGGATGTCCGTTTTAACGAACGATAACGACTTTTTTCTTTTTCAAAAGCATATAGATGTTACGCTTTACCCAACACAATCGATGCGCCACTGAAGATGCTGAAGCTATCGCCAGCTCTGTCCTGAAAAATGTGGACGAAATATTCGGGAAACTTCATAAACCTGGAATGAAGGCAATCTCGCTTGAAAAAATCGATCAAGCCGTAAAAGAGAGAATGAACAGTATGTTTCATCAAAATAACAAATCCCAAAACACAGATTAGCATGGTCCTTTGTTTCGATATTGGGAATTGGGATTTATTTGGAATTTAATCATTGGTATTTGTGATTTCATTTCTAATAGGAATGATCGACGAAATTG
Source organism: uncultured Desulfosarcina sp. (assembly GCF_963668215.1). Lineage (NCBI taxonomy): Bacteria > Pseudomonadati > Thermodesulfobacteriota > Desulfobacteria > Desulfobacterales > Desulfosarcinaceae > Desulfosarcina > uncultured Desulfosarcina sp. The sequence continues at coordinate 2,491,888 of NZ_OY764190.1, read as the reverse complement.
AAAAACCCATGGTATGGATCAGAATTGATGCATCATACCAATAAGCCTTATGACCTCGAAGAAAGGACCTTCCAATTCGCAAAATCAGTTCGACTTTTTGTAAAGACCTTGCCTTAAACAATTGCGAATATTGATGACGGTAAGCAACTGATCAAATCGTCGGGTTCGGTGGGTGCAAACTACCGGGAAGCCAATGAAGCATTAAGCAAAAAAGACTTTTTAATGCGGATTAAGATCAGCCGGAAGGAAGCCAAAGAGAGCGCCTATTGGCTCAGGCTTATTGATGAAACCAATCAATTAAACAATGATAATGCTCAAAACTTAATGAAAGAAGCTTTAGAAATAAAAAAGATACTTTCGAGCATATTGGAAAAATCAAAATAGGAATTCCGATCCGCCCGCATTTGGAATTTTGAATTTGTGATTTGGAATTTATTTGGAATTTGGATATTGTGATTTGGAATTTATAACCTTTCCATCTCAGTCCTCACTATCAGATACAGGAGATACCCTTGAAGATTCAGAACAATACGGCTGCACGAAGTATCATTTTGCTCATTGTCACCCTGCTGATTTTCATGTCCGCTCCCGTCCTCGCCGCCCCCTCCCGCGTCGCCATCCTGCCCTTCGACATGCACGCCGAAAAGGACCTGACCTTCCTCCAGGAGGGCATCCTGGACATGCTCGGGTCGCGGCTGGCCTGGAAAGACAAGGTAGAAGTGATCAATAAAAACGAAACCAAGGCCGCCTTTGAATCCATCGAGGGTTTCGACGGCGAGAGCCGCGCCCTGCTGGCCGGCGGTAAACTCAAGGCCGATTACGTTTTGTTCGGCAGCCTGACCGTCTTCGGCGAAAGCGTCAGTATCGATGCCAGGATGGTGGATGTCAGCGGGCAGCAGGAACCGCTGCCCTTCTTCGCCCAGACACGCGGCATGGGCGAAGTGATTCCCAAGATCAACGAGTTTGCCACCAATATCAATGCCAAGGTCTTCGGGCGCCAGGTCGCCCGGCGCCCGGTCGCTGCACCGGCCGCCCAGTCAGGCACTGCACCCTCCCAACCGGTCCAGCAACAGCCGACACAGCAAGCCTATGATCCCCGCATGCATCCGGAGAAACTTTTGCAGTCCGGAGTCCAGAGCGAAAATCAGGTCCCCATCGCCGGGCAACCCTACCAGGCGCCCAACCCGGATTTTGTGGTTGCTCCGACTGCTGGCACAACCGCCGCAGGAAGGCAAAATTTCTGGCGAAGTCGCAACTTCAATACCCTGATTTCCGGAATAGATATTGGCGACGTGGACAATGACGGAAAAATGGAAACCGTCCTTGCTACCGAAAACATGATTGCTATCTATCAGTTTGAAAACGGTCGGTTGATGAAGGAATCCGAAACCGCTATAACAAAAATGGGGAGCTATATCAGTGTCGATATCGGAGATTTGAATGGCAACGGTACGCCGGAAATTTATATTACCGGCCTGGAATCCAGACGCAGTATCGTGAATTCAATTGTACTTGAATACAACGGAACCGATTACCAACAAATAGGCAAAGGCAACAATTGGTTCTACCGCCTCACAAAAACTACCGACCGCGGTATGATTTTACTGGGCCAACGCCAACGGGCTGCGGAAAGTTCCATTTTTGCGAACCCGCTTTTTGAAATGCAATGGCAGGATGATGGCATTGTTCCCAAAACCAAGTTACTTGGAGGCGGAAAAGCCAATATCATCGGAGCAGACTACGGCGATGTCACCCATACCGGAAATAGTGTTCTTGTCGCTTATTCACCGGAAGATCGCCTGCGTATTTATGGAAATGGCGATCAAGTTATTTACAAAGACAGTGACCGCACTGGTGGTAACATGTCTTACTTTTTACTGCCTAAGGTTGAGCCGGACCGGGAAAACAAACAGTATTTTCCTTTGCGTGTTAGAATCACTGACATCGATCGGGACGGCAAAGCGGAAGTTATGGTGGCCAATCATAGTGAACTTGCCCGCAACATGCTTCAAAGTTTCAGGAGCTTCAAAAGCGGATGGATCCAATGCATGGAATGGAACGGATTAGCGCTGGCCTCCAAATGGAAAACCCAGGAATTCAAGGGCAGGATCAGCGATTTTGTCGTCGGGGATTTTGACAACGACGGTTTGGATGAATTGGTTACGACCGTAGTGGTTAAGGAGGGTTCGATCATCTTGACGGATGCCTTAAGCAAGATTATTGCTTTTGATTTAATCGTCAATAAGCCCTAAATCATTTGGCCTGGCTAACTTGGTAAGCAACCCTTAAGGACCGAGATCAAAGCCCACAACTATTTTGTCACAGATGGCATAAGCATCTGGACACAACAACCCGGTCCGCCCAAGCTTTATATTTGGGAAGTGATATTCCCTGGTATTTACACTGAAGATTGCATTTCATCACTCTTTTGCAGACGGTTATTGAGAAATAGGATAGAGTAGGGGGGAGGGTCACCCACCCTCTCTCACACCACCGGGCGTAAAGTTCACATACCACGGCGGTTCACATCGTAAGTTAAAGTCTATGCAGTTGATCCAGCAGTGACACTATCAAAGTAGCTTTTGGAAAATGCCGATTCATGTGCGAGGCACCACTGTTCCACCAAGGTCCGCGACCGTTGGTGGCCGATTGCCAAGCACGTTTGCAAGGCAGTTCACGACCGCGGCCGTGACGCTTGTCGCACCATCGGCCTGCTCTCGGGGAATCCGCCCCCTTCCCTCGGCCATGATGGCGGCGCCCATCCCGACGCCTCACAACCCCGGTAGCACAATGCAGGCGAAAAGATCTCCCCGGGGGTAATGCACCCCACCTTCACGCTTATGCCTGCCGCATCTACACCCAGGCCTTCCGGTCAGGTATCGGATTTTAGGCATATTTGACGCCTCATCCGGCATGATTGCCTCGTATTCGATCCCTGTTCGTCGGGATAGCGCTTTGCCTGCTGATTCCTCCCCACAACACCTCGCGATATCGCAAGCCAACGCTCCCCCTGACGTGCGTGTAGAGGAGTTACACCTCCAAGTGGACGCGCTCTGCCGAGCGCATAACAAAAAAAACCCGGAGCCGAAGCCCCGGGTTTTTCTGCTGGCTAAACTTCTTCTAAGTCGCGACTCGGCGATTAGAAGTTGATCTGCCATTTGGCTCCATAGTAAGTGTAGTCGCCGCCATCTGCATCATCGAATTCGAAGTTGACCTTGCCGACTTCAGGAACGATAAAGAAACCGGGGGCGATGTTAATGGTACAGTTCACGTAGTACTGTTCGATGTTGCTAGCTTTGGAACCGGCTTCATCCAGTTCATACTCCTGAAAACCGTAACCGGCTTCGATGGTGAACATCTCGGAGGCGTTGAAACCCAGGACGGCAAGGTAGCCAAAGCTATCATTATCGACTATTTCATCCTTGACTGGATCGTAGTCGGCATAGCCAATCTCTCCTAAAGAAGTTCCCTGTGTAGCAGTAGCGTTTTCCGGAGGCAGGAATCCGGAGTTTCCGTAGTTGCCAAAGTTGGTTCCCATGTGGTACCCGGCATTGAAGTAGGCCGGACCGAAGGTCACGCCGCCACCGATACCGATAACGTAAGAATCGATGTCGTATTCTTTGGCAGCGCCGTCAGCGGTGTAGCTCTGGTAGCCGCCGAAAACGTCGACGAAGAACATGTCGGTCTTGAACTGGTAGGAGGCTTCAATCTTGGGCAAATCGACGTCATTGTCGCTGACGGTACCGGTTTCTCCTGAAACCTGGAACCAGGAATTAGCTACTTGTGAACCGTCTGATGCTTTCAGGGCTTTCTTGGCAGCAGATACATCATCCGCGGCCACCACGCCTACGTATTGATAGGCACCGGCAGCATCATAGTAACCATAACGCGCATCATCGTTGCCCACCGGGTTGCCGGCACTGGTGTTGGGTTTAACCAATGCAATTTTGAAACCGGCCATCTTAAACTGGATCATGGGCTGACGGCCCGCATAGAACTGGCCTACGCCGAACAGGTCGTTGTCCACGTTGTAGACGCTGTTGGAGTAAAAGTAGTTGCCGGTCGGGGTGTAGGTCTGGCCGAGCAACAGTTCGGCGCCGTTGCCGAAGGTATAGGTCCCGTAGAGTTTTCTCACGTTGACGCCGGTTCCGTATTCAAAACCACCGCCGATCTGGTCGTTCAGTTTGACGGTGGCTCCGAGACGGCTGTTTCCCTGCTGCCCCCAGGTGGTATCGTCATCACTTTCGGTCGGGTTTCCAATATCGTTAACAGACCGCCAAGTATTGATACGCGAACTACCGTAAAAACTCCAGTCGGCTGCCATAACCGGTGCGGCCAGGCAAAGAATAGCGAAAATAATAAACAGTTTTTTCATCTTGGTCTTTCCTCCTTAACGGAAATTCATCTGATTTACTGCAACCTAATAATTATCACTGTATTGCTTACTAAAGATTCTGCGAGTCGCTCCTAAACCACCTCCTTTCATGTCGTATTTTATTTTGAAACCTCAGGCCTTCAGCGAAGGGAAACAAACGCCTGAAGTTTCAAAACAGTCGAATCCGTTGGCGATGGATTTAAATTTCTAATCATCGCCAACAGGAAAAGCAGGTTTTGCAAGAGCTGTATTTCGAACCGAACCCTTTCAATTCATTGGGGAAAAGGGCATTTCGGTAAAGATAAGCCTAATAATTTAAAAATTTTCTACCAGCGCCATCTATTCATGTCAAGGCTTTTTACCGTCCGGCAACGGCCGGAATTATAACGTCAATGCCCGTCAACCACCGGATAAATAGGAAAAACCACCATATCATGGGGCAGTACCGCTATTGGCCGTCAGATTTGGTAGATTCCCATCATTCACTTACATATACTTATCAAAGAAATGTTTCTATCTTTAATTACATATAATTAGACAAAATGATCGATTCGGGGGGATAAGGGCCGCTGATTCGTAACGGCTGGAAAGCGGAAGGGACAGAAACAGGCCGCTTGGGAGCAAAAGAGAAAATCGCCGGAACAATTGAATTTAACTCGAGGATCGCTTAATTATTGATGAACTCGTAAAAAGTGCCGCTCTCGTCATGCCGGACTTGATCCGGCATCCAGAAATTATTGAAATGACTGGATAGCGCTAAAGCTTCACTACGTGCGCCGGCCTACACCGGAATGACGAAAAGATGAAAATTTCGGCTTTTTGCGAAACCGTCAAGATTTCATCGATCTCGAAACAGGAAAACAAAAAAGGTGCAAATTTAAAACAGAAGTTGCAATTTACACCCCGTTGTCTATAATCCTTTCATGGCTCTCGTTGATCGCAAAATTGAATCCGTTATTCGGAAGCTGGCCGCCAGTTATCCCGTCGTTACGCTGACAGGTCCGCGCCAAAGCGGCAAAACCACGCTCTGCCGCAAAGTATTTTCCCACAAGCCCTATGCCAACCTCGAAGCACCGGATATCCGGCAGTTCGCCGTTGAAGATCCGCGAGGATTTCTGGCTCAATATCCGGACGGCGCTGTTCTCGATGAAATTCAGCGGGCACCCGATCTTGTTTCCTATCTTCAACCCCTCGTGGACGAAGACCAGCGCGATGGGCTCTACATTCTAACCGGCAGCCAACAATTCGAGGTCACCAACACCATTAACCAGTCTCTGGCCGGCCGGACCGCACTGGTGAAACTGCTGCCCTTTTCATTGACCGAAATTCAGTCATCCTACCCGCTGCCAACGATTGACCAACTCCTGTATCAGGGATTTTATCCCCGTCTGTGGGATAAGCAACTCGATCCGACCCAAGCTATGGGAGACTATTTTCAAACCTATATCGAACGCGATCTGAGGCAACTGGTTACCATCAAGAATTTAAATCTCTTTCAGCGGTTCGTTCAACTCTGCGCCGGGCGCATCGGCCAATTGCTCAATGTCAGCAGTTTAGCCAACGACGCCGGCGTATCCCACACAACCGCCGGCAACTGGATCACTCTGCTTGAAGCCAGTTATATCATTTTTCAATTGCAGCCTTACTATCGCAATGTTTCCAGGCGCCTGATCAAATCACCGAAACTCTATTTTTACGATGTGGGACTGGCGGCTTTTTTGCTCGGTATCGAAAAGGAAAAGCAGATTTCCAGAGATCCATTGCGGGGCAATCTTTTCGAAAACCTGGTTGTTTCCGAGGCACTCAAACACCGTTTCAACCAGGGCAGGCAAAGCAACCTTTACTTTTATCGCGACAGCAAGGGTAATGAGGTCGACCTGGTGATCGTCAACGGCTCGGATCTTTTCCCCATCGAAATTAAAAGCGGCATGACCATCACCCGAGATTATTTTAAAGGACTGCGGCACTTCAGCAACGTTTTCGGGAATTCGATTCCTCGGGGAAGCGGTCTCGTTTACGGTGGGGGGGAAGTTCAACAAAGAACCGATGTGGCGATCGTCCCGGTTTATGGGCTTCAGGAGTTGTTGGATAAAATCGATTAAGAGGAACGATCCCGGCGGGAAGCCGCTCTTACGACAAAACCACTCCAACAGCTACCAACCGCTTCCTTGGAAATCGTTTTTCAGCCGACTTCGTCAAAATATACCGGGCTGATCATCATTTTCAGGGTTGGGAAGCAGCACCTCGACGGTCATTTTTTGCTGGTCCACGCTTACGCTCTTAAAACGCACGTTGGAATACCAGATGCCAATGATCTTGCCTTCGGTGTCACGGATTTGGGCTCCGTAAGGATCGTAGCGATCCTTGCCGTAGATGTTGCCGCTCATTTTTTTCAACTGTTCCGTTTGCGGATCGAAGGAAATCCAGTATCGGGAAGGAACTTGATATTGGCGGTCGATCCCCATGATGGCGTAGGGCATGGTATCCCGGCCGGCGTAATAGTAATCCAGATCCGGTTCGACCGTACCGGTTTCAAAGGCGTTGGTTACCTCGGCACTCAACGAAAAATTCCCGTAATGATTTCCACATGCGGCAACCATCAGCAGCAATGTGGATAGGACAACCGACCAGGACAACCTCCGCCCACCACGCAATCCAATAGGTGTTAAAGTTGACATGGCGCCCCCTTTCATCGTTAGCCTAAACCCGATAGCTACGTGCCAGAATTGAAAAAGTCTTGCCTTGGGCCATCCGGAAAAAGCAAAAAGCTTTGTATAACTAAATAAATATATTTCGGCTGACCTGGGAGAACCCAACTGGCAACTTATAGTGGATATATTAATTTATGCATAAAATGGGATAAAAACAACACGCATCGTTGGGGAACAGGTTTTGAGTTGACCAGCGGCACAAACGAAAAAGGGCTTACGGCAGTTTCCGTAAACCCTTGATATTCGTTGGCTGAGGGACAAGGATTCGAACCTTGATTGACGGAGTCAGAGTCCGCTGTCCTACCATTAGACGATCCCCCAGCATCGGGATGCTGCCCGTTTACACAAAAGCAACGGGTGAGTCAAGGCCAAATTGGCGGCACAACCGGGTAAAACAATGGGCCTGCCTACCGGCATGAGGAGTAAAATAAAAATACACAAGCACCAAATTCCAAATAAATCCCAATAGCCAAATCACTAACAGAACAAATCCAAAACATGTTTGGAATTTCAATATTGAAATTTGGAATTTGTTTGGGATTTGATCATTGGAATTTGTTATTTACCTCTCTCAATCCGCCGTCGATTCGATAAACGTCACCGCCCTTTCCAGCCTCGCCACCACCCGCTCTTTCCCCAGCACCTCGATCACCTCGAAAATGCCCGGACTGACCGTGGTGCCGGTCAGGGCCAGACGCACCGGTTGGGCGATCTTGCCAAAGCCCAGGCCGTTTTCGTCCATCACGGTTTTAAAGGCATCTTCCTGAGTCTTTTCGGCCAGATCCGGCAGCGCAGCGAGCAGTTCGGCAAGGCGTGCCAATACACCCGCTGTTTCCGGTTTGAAAAACTTCTTGGCGGCCTTTTCGTCATAGGGCCGCACGTCCTCGCGGTAATAAAAATGGGCGCCTTCGGCCATCTCCACCAAGGTCTTGCTGCGGGTGTGCAGGGTCCCGATGACCCGCGCCAGGTATTCGTCATCGGCGGCATCGTATCCTTTGGCCTTGAGAAAGGGAACCAGCCGGGGCGCCAGCTGTTCGACCGACGCGGCCCGGAGGTGGTCGGCATTGAGGGCCGTGAGCTTGTCCGGATCGAAAACGCCGGCGGATTTGCCGATATTTTCCAGGTTGAATTTTTCCACCAGCTCGTCGCGGGTGAAAAACTCCTGGTCGCCGTGGGACCACCCCAGCCGCACCAGGTAGTTGATGAAGGCATCGGGCAGATAGCCCATGTCGCGGTAGGCGGTTACCGACATGGCGCCGTGGCGCTTGGAAAGCCGGGTCTTGTCTTTTCCCAGCACCATGGGCACATGGCCGAATACGGGCAGCGGCGCCTTGAGGGCCTTGTATAAAAGGATCTGTTTGGGTGTGTTCATCACATGATCGTCGCCACGGATGACCGTGTTGATGCCCATGGTGATGTCGTCCACCACGACCACGAAGTTATACGTGGGCGTCCCGTCGCTGCGGCAGATGACGAAGTCGTCCTGCTCGCTGTTCTGAAAAACGATGTTGCCCTTGATGACGTCTTCCACCACCGTGGTACCGGTCAGCGGCGACTTGAAACGGATCACGGCATTGTCCGATTTGGGCAGGCCCCGCTCCCGGCAGCGGCCGTCGTATTTGGGCTTGCCTCCCTCGGCCATGGCCTTTTTACGCATGGCTTCGACTTCTTCCGGCGTGCAGGTGCAATAATACGCATCCCCCGAAGCCAGCAGTTTGTCCAGATATTCCCGGTAGATGTCGAACCGCCGGCTCTGGAAGAAAGGTCCCTCATCCCAGTCCAACTCCAGCCATTCCATGGCTTCAAAAATGGCGTCCACGGATTCTTTCGTGGAACGCACCGTGTCGGTGTCTTCAATCCGCAAGACAAACTTGCCCTTTTTGTTCCGGGCGTAAAGCCAGTTGAACAGCGCTGTCCGCGCGCCGCCCACATGCAGGTATCCCGTGGGGCTCGGGGGAAATCGGGTAACAATGGATTCCATCTTTCTCTTCCTTGTTAAGTCGTTTTGCAGGCCGGCCAAAATGACATCACTAGTAAAAATGCAAGTTATTGCAGCGCCGGGCCGGATTCACCATTTTGCGACCTCATCCCTAAAGGCCGGCATGTCGTTCAACAGCACATCACTGTTTCATCCACCACTGCCGGAAGATCGATTACAGCTTTAAAATTTTATAATAACATATAATTAAAACCAATTTATCATACGGTGCCAAGTCGCCGGCCCTCTCATTATCACATCCCCATGAGCGGAACAAGAGCCCAACATAAAAGATTTTGTTGAAAAGCCTTGACATTCGGAAGCATTTTAATTACTAGAGGCGCTATCGAATGACAAGCGGATGGATTCTGGAATTTATAAAATTTTTTCAATATGTTAGGAGATTACTAATGGCTGTACCGAAGCACAAGACATCTAAGTCAAAACGGGATAAACGGCGGACCCATAAAAAAACCGGCGCCCCGGCAGTGGGAACTTGTCCCGAATGCGGAGAAGCAAAACTTCCCCATCACGCCTGCCCCGAATGCGGTGATTACAAAGGTAAAAACGTTATCGGCGGCGAAGAGGAATAATCGTATAAAAGCGTTTTTACGTATGGAGCGACTTCCAGCCGCGAATATTTTTAAATCGCCCCTGGAAGCCGCTTTTGCGTCAATTCGTCTTTTCCAATCGATTGGCTATTTTTGCATTGAACCGGTTGTTTAAGCGTTCACTGGAATACCCATCGCAAAGGAAACACCGACCATGACCGACACCGGAGCCCATCGCCCGCAGGGCGGGCTGGACGAAGAGACCCGGCAGATGGTGGTCGAAACCGTCCGCCAGCTTTCCAAACGCCTGCTTACCAGACAGGCCGTTCTGGAATGGGATCGGGACGAGGTTTTCCCCGAAGCCGTTATCCGGGAAATGCTCGGGCCCGAAATCGGACTCCAGCTGCTGTTTATTCCTGAAGAATACGGTGGCATGGGCGGCGGTGCCGCGGACTGTTGCGCCGTCACTCGTGAAATGAGCAAGATCTGCCTGGGTGTGGGCACCGCCTTTTTCGCCATTCAATTGGGATCGGACCCCATCATCGTCGGGGGCACCGAGGCTCAGAAGGAAAAATGGCTTGGGGCCGTTGCCGAAGGTAAAAGTCTGGTGGCCTATGCGGTGACCGAACCGGAGGCCGGCAGCAACCTGGCCGCCCTCAAGACCAAGGCCGAACCGGTCCTGAACGATTCCGGCGCGCTTACCGGCTATCGCATCAACGGCAGCAAACAGTTCATCTCCACCGGCGGCTACGCGGATTTCGTGACCGTGCTGGCCCAGACCCCCGAAGGCCCCACCTTTTTCGTGGTCGAAAAAGGCACCGAGGGGTTCAAACAGCACAAGGGCGAAGAGAAGCACGGCATCCGGGCCTCCAACACCTCTCCGTTGACCTTTTCCGATGTGTTCGTCCCCGTAGCCAACAGAATTGGCGACACTCCCGGAAAAGGGCTTAAACAGGCCAACCAGGTGTTCGGCTATACCCGCCTCATGGTAGCCTCCATGGCTCTGGGTGCCGGCGAGGCGGCCATCGATATCGCCATTCCCTATGCCAAGGAACGCATTCAGTTCGGCAGCCCCCTTTCCGAGAAAAAAGGCTACACCAACAAGCTGATTGTCCCCCACTGGGTCAACATGCAGGCGGCTGCCGCTTACATCGACGCCATTGCCAACAGGCTGGACAGCGAAAACGAAGATCTTCAGGTAGAAGGTTCCATCGCCAAACTGTTCACCACCGAGGCGGCCAACCGGGCGGCCGATGACGCCATGCAGGCCTTGGGCGGGTATGGCTACATCAACGAATTCGGCGTCGAAAAGATCAAACGCGACGTAAAAATTACCTGCATCTACGAAGGCACCAGCGAGGTCCAGCAGAACATTATCTCCACGTTCCGCTGGAAAAAGACCCGCAAAACCAAGAGGGCCTATTACGATGGCATCGCCGAAGGCCTGGAGGGGCTGGCCGATTCCAGGGATGAAGCCGGATGCCAAGTCGTCGCAACCTGCGCCCGGCTGCTCAACCGGGTAATCGATTTTGCCCATGAAAACCGCCTCACCCGCCACCAGCAGGTCATGTTCGCGTTGGCGGACATGATGGCCCAGGTGGAAGTGGCCGACGCCTTTTCACGCCTGGCTGCAACCGGAAACGACCCGATCCAAAAAGCCACGGCACGGGTATTCGCCCACGCCTGCGCCCGGCTGGTGGCCAAGAATGTCCGCCTTATCGCGCTGGGCACCGGCGGCATCGACGCCACAGCATCCGAAGCCTTCCTCGCCTCTCTGGATCTGACCGTCCTGGAAGCCAGCTACCGGGGGGTGATCGACGACATGGATCAAATCGCCGACCATATTTTTCAGAGGGTGTCATGACTGAAGCCTCGCAGCGCGTCGTTGTGGTAACCGGCGGATCACGGGGCATCGGACGGGCCATCTGCGTCGCCCTGAGCGCACCGGGCACCCGGATCTACTTCAATTACAGCAACAACCGGGAAGCCGCCGAAGAAACGGCCCGATCCATCGAGGCCGCCGGCGGCAAGGCCGCATTTCACCAGGTCGACGTCGCCTCGGAAAGTGCGGTGAGCGACCATTTGAATGCCGTGCTGAAAGAAGCCGGACGCATCGATGTGCTGGTCAACAATGCCGGCATCACCCGTGACGGCCTGTTAGTCAGAATGAAAGAAACGGACTGGGACGCGGTGATGGACGTCAACCTCAAAGGCGCTTTCCACTGCATGAAAGTGGCGGCCAAGGCAATGATGAAACAGCGCTACGGTCGGATCGTCAACATCTCGTCTGTGGTGGGCGCAAGCGGAAATCCGGGCCAGGCCAACTACGTGGCCGCCAAGGCGGGGATCGTCGGCCTGTCCAAAGCCGTGGCCCGGGAGCTGGCCAGCCGCAACATAACGGTCAACGTGGTAGCGCCCGGGTATGTCGATACCGACATGACCGGCAATCTGAGCGACAAGGCCAAGGATGCCATGATCGCCCAGATTCCCATGGGGCGCATTGGAACGCCCGAAGAGATCGCCGGTGCGGTCGCATTTCTGGTTTCGCCGGCTGCGGATTATATCACTGGGCAGGTTATTCATGTTAACGGCGGCATGTACATGTAAGATCCGGTCCAAAAGGCCCCATTTCGGCCAATATCGGCGTTGGGCTCACATTTCAATCCTCGGAATACGCTCATGTATGCCTCCGGTTGAAATGGTCGCCCGCCTTGATCTTGGCCGAACTGAAACCTTTTGAAACCGGATCATGAACCATAGCATTTAAAAACGCATTATTATCAAACAGTTCAATTCAAAATCAGACATTTTAACGTAGGATAAAGGAGGATAACATGTCAGTTGAAGATAAAGTAAAGAAGATCATCGCGGAAAAACTCAGTGTGGATATTGCCGAAGTGGTCCCGGAAGCCTCGTTTGTAGATGACCTTGGTGCCGACAGCCTGGATCTCGTGGAACTGATCATGTCCATGGAAGAGGAATTCGACGTGGACATCTCCGACGAAGACGCCGAAAAGCTGGTCACCGTAAAAGACGCCTTCGACTACATCAAGGAACACTGAAACAGGTATTTAGGTGGGTAGCCTGAAGGCTGAATCGGTACGCATCTCGTATCAACGGCCGAACCGCCTTCAGCCTACAGTCTAAACAGCTAATCCGCTATGGGAGACAGATTGTTGGAAAGACGGGTTGTCATTACCGGCTTGGGACTGGTGACGCCGCTGGGCATCGGCGTGGAGGAAACCTGGTCGGCCCTGCTTGAAGGCCGTTCCGGAATCGGCGAAATCACACGTTTCGACACCACCGAATTCACCACCAAGATCGCCGGCCAGGTCAACGGTTTCAAGGCCGAAGATTTTCTGCCGATAAAGGACGCCAAGCGCACGGAACGGTTTATCGCCTTTGCCGTTGCGGCCGCCCGCATGGCATTGGAAAGCGCCCGTCTGACCATCGACGAGAAGAAAGGCCCCCGTGTGGGGGTGATCACCGGCTGCGGGTTGGGGGGCCTTGAAATGCTGGAAACCACGGCCCACACCGTTCGGGAAAAGGGCCCCAAACGGTGCAGCCCGTTTTTCATCCCCCGGCTGATCGGCAACATGGCCCCGGGAATGATCTCCATTCATCTGGGGGCCAAAGGACCCAACATCTCCGTGGCCACCGCCTGCGCCGCCGGCGCCCATGCCGTCGGTGACGCCTGCAACACGATCAAACGGGGTCAGGCCGACGCCATGATTACCGGCGGAGTCGAATCGGTCATCACCCCCACCTGCATCGCCGGCTTCAATGCCATGAAAGCCCTGTCCACCCGCAACGACGATCCTCAAAAAGCTTCGCGGCCTTTCGACCGGGACCGGGACGGCTTCGTGGTGGGGGAAGGCGCCGGCATTCTGGTTCTCGAAGAATTGCAACATGCCCTGGAACGGGGGGCAACAATTTTGGCGGAAATGGCCGGTTACGGCCAGAGCGGCGACGGCTACCACATGACGTCGCCCTCCCCGGACGGCGACGGCATGATCCGCTGCATGCAGGCCGCCATCGACGATGCCGGCATCGCCAACGATGCCATCGACTACATCAACGCCCACGGCACGTCCACCCCCTTGAACGACCTCTACGAAACCCGGGCCATTAAAAAGGTGCTGGGGGATTCGGCCGGAAAGGTGCCGGTTTCTTCCACCAAGTCCATGACCGGTCACCTGCTGGGCGGCGCCGGCGGCATTGAAACCGTATTTACGGTGCTGGCCCTTAAAAACGGCATCATCCCGCCTACCATCAATCTGGAAAACCCCGACGCGGAGTGCGACCTGGACTACGTTCCCAACAAGGCCCGAAAAGCGAACCTCACTTACGCCATGTCCAACTCCTTTGGTTTCGGCGGCACCAATGCCAGTTTGATCGTCAAACGCTACGAACCGTGACGGCGGCGTAAAAAATCCGCTTCAATACGCTTTTCTAAAACCATTCCCACCACTTCCGGTTTTTTTTCTTGCGGTGATCCATGGTTCTTTATATGTAGAACCGTTAAACCGCAACGAAAGGAAATCAGCACCATGACCGACTCCCGACGGATCATCATCGGCTGTGACCACGCAGCACTACGCCTCAAAGAGATCCTGAAAAGCGCCTTGCAGGAAAAAGGGTTCCAGGTGGACGACGTCGGCACCCACAGCGAAGCGTCCATGGATTACCCGGATACGGGCAAAGCCGTGGCCCAGAAGGTTTCTTCGGGCGAGTTCGAACGGGGCCTCCTTCTTTGCGGTACCGGCCTGGGCATGTCCATGGTCGCCAACAAATTCCCCCATGTGCGTGCGGCCCTGTGCAACGATCTGTTCTCCGCGGCCATGAGCCGGCGCCATAACGACGCCAACATCCTGGTCATGGGCGGAAGGGTGATCGGCGATATCCTGGCTTTGGAAATTCTATCCACCTGGCTGGATACGCCTTTCGAAGGAGGGCGGCATCAGAAGCGGCTGGACCTGTTCGATCAAATATAAAAGTTGGAGCCCATTTTGAACATCCAAACCATTCGAGAAATCGATCCTGAAATCGCGCGTGTCATCGAGGAGGAAGAGGATCGTCAGCAGACCCACCTGGAGTTGATCGCTTCCGAAAACATTGCCAGCCCGGCCGTCATGGCGGCCCAGGGCAGCATCCTGACCAATAAATATGCCGAAGGCTACCCGAAAAAGCGATACTACGGCGGCTGCGAATACGTCGACCGGGCGGAGCAGCTGGCCATCGACCGGGCCCTGGCCCTGTTCGGCGCCGAAAGCGCCAACGTGCAGCCCCACTCGGGCTCCCAGGCCAACATGGCCGCCTACTTCGCCCTGCTGGAGCCCGGTGATACGGTGCTGGGCATGAATCTGGCCCATGGCGGCCATCTGACCCACGGGGCCAAAGTCAGTTTCTCCGGCCGTCTTTTCAACTTTGTACATTATGGCGTGGATCGGGAAACGGAAACCATCGACTACGACCAGGTGGAGCAGCTGGCCCGGAAACACCGGCCCAAAATGATCGTGGCCGGCGCCAGCGCCTATCCCCGCTTCATCGACTTCGCGGCCCTGGCGGCCATCGCCCGTTCGGTCGATGCCCTGCTGCTGATGGATATGGCCCACATCGCCGGCCTGGTGGCGGCCGGGGTGCATCCGTCGCCCATTCCCCACTGCGACGTGGTCACCTCCACCACCCACAAAACCCTGCGGGGACCGCGCGGTGGACTGATCTTGGCGCGGGAAGCCTGTGGAAAAAAAATTGACAGCCAGGTGTTTCCCGGCATTCAGGGCGGTCCGCTGATGCACGTCATCGCCGCCAAGGCCGTGGCCCTTAAAGAAGCCCAGGGAGCGCCGTTCAAGCAATACCAGAAAAACATCGTGGCCAACGCCGCGGCCCTGGCCGAAACATTGAAAGAACGGGGACTCGACCTGGTGTCCGGCGGGACCGACAATCATCTGATGCTGATCAACCTCACCCAGCTGGACATCACCGGCAAGGATGCCGAGGCGGCCCTGGGCCGGGCCGGCATCACGGTCAACAAAAACGCCATCCCCTACGAAACCCGCGGGCCCAAAATCACCAGCGGCGTTCGCGTGGGGACGCCGTTTGTCACCAGCCGGGGGATGATGGCCGGGGAAATGAAAATTATCGGCGGCATGATCGACGACGTGCTGCGCAATTGCGAAAACGAAACCCTGATCGCCAAAACCAGGGACCGGGTACGGCAATTGTGTGAAGAATTTCCCCTCTACCCCGAAAAAGGGGCCTGAGTCATGACCGTCCAGGGCAGCGGCAAACGAACCAATTACCTTTCCTGGGACGACTATTTCATGTCCGTGGCCCTGCTTTCCGCCCAGCGCAGCAAGGACCCCAACACCCAGGTGGGGGCCTGCATCGTCAATCGCCAGAAACGCATCGTGGGGGTGGGCTACAACGGTTTTCCCACCGGCTGCAGCGACGAAGCCCTGCCCTGGCATCGGGAAGGCGACTTTCTGGATACCAAATACCCCTACGTCTGCCATGCGGAACTCAACGCCGTGCTGAACAGTGTACCCGGCAGCCTTGCCGACTGCAGCATCTATACGGCGCTGTTTCCCTGTAACGAGTGTGCCAAGGTGATCATTCAGGCAGGCATTCGGGAAGTGGTCTACCTGTCCGACAAGTATGCCGAAACCGATTCCTTTCGCGCCGCCAGGCGGTTGTTCGACCAGGCCGGCGTCGTCTGCCGGCAGTTGATACCGGACAGCCGGACCGTGACCATCACCCTCGATGAAAACGGATAGCGTTTCCGTCAGGTCTTGGGTGACGGCACGTGCAAGACCGCCGAAAGCCAATACAAAACGATCGTTTCTGGCAAGGAAATGCGGCACATCCGTTTTTCAACGTTGAGCAGCCAATGGGAGGGGGTTTTTTATGAAATGTCCATTTTGCGGAGAGCTTGACAACAAGGTCATCGATTCCCGGGTCAGTAAGGACGGCAGCGTCATCCGGCGACGGCGGGAATGCATCGACTGCAGCCGACGCTTCACAACCTACGAGCACATCGAAGAAATTCCCATCATGATTATCAAAAAGGATGGTCGCCGGGAAGTCTTCAGCCGGGAGAAAGTGGGGTCCGGCATCCGCAAAGCCTGCCAGAAGCTGGACATCAGCGTCAACGTCATCGAAGAATTCATCGACGAACTGGAACGGGACCTGCGCGAAACCGGCGAAAAAGAGATTCCCTCCCACGACATCGGCGAACGGGTCATGATCAAGCTCCACGAACTCAACGACATCGCCTACGTCCGCTTTGCCTCGGTCTACCGCGAATTCAAGGATGTGAACGACTTTGTATCCGAACTCAAGCGTCTGCTGAGCCAGCCGGGGAAATAAAAAGATCAGGATTCGAGGGTTCCAGTATCCAAAGGGCGGTCATTCCTGGGTTCTGAAAATTTCGAGGCTGTTTTTTCTTTAGCCAAACGTTTTTTAAAAAACACGGCAACCACACTCGACCCCTTGAATCCTCGAACCCTCGAACCCTTTTTTAGGATAGCGCCGGCGCATCCCAAGACCACGTAACCACCTTCATGAACGAACACGAAGCATACATGCAACAGGCTCTGGCCCTGGCAGAAAAAGGCCGCGGCTGGACCTCGCCCAACCCCATGGTCGGCGCCGTGGTGGTCAAGGACGGCCAGGTCGTAGGCCGGGGATACCACCAGCGCGCCGGCGGCCCCCATGCCGAGGTCCATGCCATTGACGATGCCGGCGAGCAGGCCCGCGGGGCGACGATTTACGTTACCCTGGAGCCGTGCAACCATTTTGGCCGCACACCGCCCTGCACCCGGAAAATCATCGATGCCGGCATTCGACGGGTGGTCGTGGCCATGACCGACCCCAACCCCGGCGTCGAAGGAGGCGGCAACCAATACCTTCAGAATAAGGGCGTCGATGTAATCACCGGCGTATGCGAAAAAGAGGCCCGAACCCTCAACGAGGCTTTCACCACCTGGATCACCACCGGCCGGCCCTTTGTCATTGTCAAATGCGCCGCCACGCTGGACGGGCGCATCGCCACACGCACCGGCGATTCGCGCTGGGTCACCGGACCGGCGTCGCGCCAACACGTTCACCGCATCCGCCATGCGGTGGACGGCATCCTGGTGGGCGTGGAAACCGTTAAAAAAGATGATCCCAGCCTCACCACCCGGCTGGAGGGTGAAACCGGATCGGACCCGACGCGCATCGTCCTGGACACCCATCTCTCCATGCCCGCAACGGCCAAGATGCTGCACCAGCCGTCTGAGGCCCCCACATGGGTGATCTGCGGCCCGGAAGCGGCCGAAAGCCGCCGGTCGGCCCTGGAAGCGGCCGGTGCGCAGGTGATTGCCGCGGCGGTGAAAAACGGCCGGATCGACCTGGCGGCTCTGATGGAGCAGCTGGGAAGCATGGAGATCAGCAGTTTGCTGATCGAAGGCGGAGGCAGGGTCATCGGCTCCGCCCTGGCCGCGGGGGTTGTGGACAAGCTCTGCCTGTTTTACGCGCCCAAGCTGCTGGGCGGCGACGACGGCATTCCCATGTGCCGGGGATCGGGCCCGGAACGCATGCGAGACAGCATTGCCGTTTACAATCTGGAAGTGTTTCGATTCGATGAAGACGTGATGCTCCAGGGGTATCTGAAACCATTCTGATCCATTGACAATACTTGTTTTACCATTACTTTCTAACGATCATGTTTACAGGAATTATTGAAGGTCTGGGAACCATCACAGCCATCCACCCCTCCGGCCAGGGAAGCCGGCTGTCCATCACCTCGGATTTCGACTTGGATGGCACCCGCATCGGGGACAGCATTGCCGTCAACGGCGCCTGCCTGACCGCCGTGGTCCTCGAAGGGCGGCGGTTTGTCGTGGATGTTTCCCCCGAAACCCTCCAGCGCAGCGTACTGGGGCGGGCCAAGATCGCCGAACGGGTCAATCTGGAGCGTGCCCTGCGGCTGTCGGACCGGCTGGACGGCCATCTGGTTTCCGGCCACGTGGACGGCATCGGCATCTTGAAGGAAAGAAAGCCCTTGGCCAACGCAATCATTATCACCTACAACGTACCGCGCGCCCTCTCCCGCTACATGATCGAGAAGGGAAGTGTGGCCGTGGACGGCACCAGCCTGACCATCAACCGCTGTGGGGAAACCTTTTTCGAAGTGAGCATCATCCCCCATACGGCCGGCCTGACCACCGTGGGATTGAAAAAGGCAGGCGACGCCGTCAACATCGAAACCGATATGATCGGCAAATATGTGGAACGCTTTGTTCGAAGTCCCGATGCGTCGCGCCATGAGTCGGGACCCTTGGAGGGGGGAATCGACAAGGCGTTTCTGGCCAAATCCGGTTTTATCTGATAAAGAGCCAGTTTCGACAAATCCGGGCGGCCGTGCGGGCCACTTTTTGTTCGATCAACCTAAAGATCATTTGGAGAAAAGATCCACCATGCCAAAAATAACCATCGAGCAGGCCATCGAAGATATCCGCGATGGCAAAATGGTTATCCTCGTTGACGACGAAGACCGGGAAAACGAGGGCGACCTGACCATGGCGGCGGAGAAGGTAACGCCTGAAGCCATCAATTTCATGGCCAAATACGGTCGCGGCCTCATCTGCCTGTCCCTGACCGCCGAAAAATGTAAACAGCTGAACCTGCCTTTAATGGTTCAAAACAACACCAGCCCGTTCGAAACCGGATTCACCGTCTCCATCGAGGCCAAATGCGGCGTCACCACGGGCATTTCCGCTGCGGATCGGGCCACCACGGTTCTGGCGGCCGTTGCCGACGACGCCTCACCCAACGATCTGACGCGGCCCGGCCACATCTTCCCGCTGCGTGCCCGCGACGGCGGCGTCATGGTGCGGGTGGGCCAGACCGAGGGCAGCGTGGACCTGGCCCGTCTGGCCGGCCTTAAACCGGCCGGCGTCATATGCGAAATCATGGACGAGGACGGCACCATGGCCCGCATGCCGACCCTGGAAGAGTTCAGCGAATTACACGGCATCGGCATCTGCACCATTGCCGACCTGGTGGAATACCGTACGCGCACCGAAAGCTTCGTTCACCGGGCCGCGGAAACCGTTATCCCCACCCTCCATGGCGGCGACTTCAAGATGATCGCCTTCGAAAACGATATCGACAACCTTACCCACATCGCCCTGGTCAAAGGCGAAATCGATCCGGAAAAGCCCACCATGGTGCGGGTGCACTCGGAATGCATGACCGGCGACATCTTCGGCTCCCTGCGCTGCGACTGCGGCGATCAGCTGCACAAGGCCATGGAGATGGTGGCCGCCGAAGGCAGCGGCGTCATCCTCTATCTACGCCAGGAAGGACGCGGTATTGGCCTGATCAACAAGCTTAAGGCCTACGAATTGCAACGCTGCAAGGGCATGGATACCGTGGAGGCCAACCTGAAGCTGGGCTTCAAGGACGACATGCGCGATTACGGCATCGGCGCCCAGATGCTGATCAACATCGGCGTTCGCAAAATGCGGCTGTTGACCAACAACCCCAAAAAAATGATCGGGTTGGATGGGTACGGGCTGAGCGTGGTGGAGCAACTGCCCATCGAAGTCGCGCCCAACGAGCACAACCGCTGCTACCTGGAATGCAAAAAACTGAAAATGGGGCATACCCTCAGTTTCGAGGAAACCCCCCAACATCAATAAAAAGAGGAGCCAACGTCCCATGCCGAATATCATCGAAGCCGGATTGGTCGCCGAGGGCAAGCGGTTCGGTATCATTTCCAGCCGTTTCAACGATTTCATTACCGACAGGCTCGTAGGTGGCGCCGTGGATGCCCTGACCCGCAGCGGAGCCCAGGACGCCGACATCGATCTCGTCAAAGTACCCGGGGCCTTCGAGATTCCCATGCTGGCCCAGCGCATGGCCAAGAGCAAAAAATACCATGCGATTATTTGCCTGGGAGCGGTTATCCGGGGGGCAACGCCCCATTTCGACTATGTCTGCGCTGAAGCGTCCAAGGGCATCGCCCAGGTTGCCATGGAAACCCAGGTTCCCGTGATCTTCGGCATCGTTACCACGGACACCATCGAACAGGCCATCGAACGGGCCGGCACCAAAGCGGGCAACAAGGGCTGGAGTGCCGCCGTGGCCGCCATCGAGATGGCCAACCTCATGGATACGGTGGACAAGGGCTGAAATATGGGGACCCGTCGCTTATCCAGGGAAAAGGCCCTGCAGGCCCTTTTCTATATGGACATGCACTGTGATCCGGGGGAAGACCCCGTCGGGCGTTTCTGCGAGTGTTTTTCCCAGGAACAGCCGACCGAGCCGTTTTTCCATCGCCTGGTCGACGGCGTTCGGGAAAACCGCGCGACCATCGACGCGGTGATCGAGCGGTTTTCCAGCAACTGGAAAATCTCGCGCATGTCCTGCGTGGACCGCAATGTGTTGCGCATTGCCGTTTTCGAACTGCTCTTTTGCACCGATATTCCGCCCAAGGTTTCCATCAACGAGGCCATCGACGTGGGCAAACGCTTCGGGACCGAGGAATCCGGGGCTTTTATCAACGGCATCCTGGACAGTATCCGCATGGCGATCAACGAAAAAAAGGTAGACGCCCTGCCGAAGACCGTTGAAGAGTGAGCATGCGCTAAAAACCGGAAAAATGGAAAAGAGGACAAATTGATCATTCGTCAAATGGCCCTTGGCCCCATTCAGGCAAACTGTTTTATTCTGGGATGCGAACAGACCCGTGAAGCCGTGGTCATCGACCCCGGCGACGACACCGACCGCATCCTCACCACCCTGGCCGCAGAACAGCTTACCGTGGTCCATATCGTCAATACCCACGGGCATTTCGACCATGTGGGGGCCAACAAACGGCTCAAAGAGGTCACCGGCGCGGACATCCTCATCCACAGCGCCGACGCGCCCATGCTCGCCCAGTTGTCGAATGCGGCAGCGGCTTGGGGCCTGGCCGCCGAAAACTCGCCCCCGGCGGAGCGGCTTCTGGAAGACGGCGACACCATCACCTTCGGCTCCCACACCCTTACGGTGCTGCACACACCGGGGCACACCCCCGGCGGCATCTGCCTGTACACCGAATACAGCGACAACGGCACCCGGAAAAAAGCGGTGTTCGTGGGCGACACCCTGTTCGCCGGCTCCATCGGCAGGACCGATTTTCCCGGCGGCAATTTCGACACCCTGATCAACAGCATACGGACCAAGCTGTTCAGCCTGGATGACGAGGTCGCCGTTTACCCGGGGCATATGGGCAACACCAACATCGGGGTCGAGAAGCGAACCAACCCTTTCTGCGGCATGGGCTAATCGAATGTCGTTGTCCATAACGCGCAAAACAACCCGCCGGATCATGGTGGGCGATGTTGCCGTGGGAGGCGGCGCCCCCATCAGCGTCCAGTCCATGACCAACACCAAAACCGACGATGTCGACGCCACCGTCGGGCAGATTCAACGCCTGACCCAAGCCGGCTGTGAAATCGCACGGGTGGCGGTTCCGGACGAATCGGCGGCGCAAGCCATCTCCCGAATCAAACCGGCAATCGATGTTCCCCTGGTGGCGGATATTCACTTCGACTACCGCCTGGCCATCGCTTCGGCCAGAAACGGTGCCGACGGCCTGCGATTCAATCCCGGCAACATCGGCAGCCGCAAAAACATCAGGGCCCTGGTAGATTGCGCCAAAGACTGCCGGATTCCCATCCGCATCGGTGTCAACGCGGGCTCCCTGGAAAAGGATATTCTGGAAAAACATCGGGGTGTCACGGCCAAAGGCATGGTCGAAAGCGCCCTGCGGCACGCGGCCTTGCTGCAGGATCTTGATTTCCACGACATCAAAATATCCATCAAGGCTTCCGACGTGCCCCGGACCCTGGAGGCCTACCGCATGCTGTCCCAACGCACGGACCTGCCCCTTCACGTGGGGGTCACCGAAGCCGGAGCGCTTTATTCGGGCATCGTCAAATCGGCTTTGGGAATCGGTACGCTGCTGGCAGAAGGCATCGGCGACACCCTGCGCGTGTCCCTGACCCGTGATCCCGTGGAAGAGGTCCGTGTGGGTTTTGAAATCCTGCGGGCCCTGGACATCCGACACCGGGGCCCCGAAATCGTCTCCTGCCCCACCTGCGGCCGCTGTGACATTCCGCTGTTCGAAATTGTCGATGCGGTGGAAAAAGCCCTGATGACCCGTACCACGCCGGTCAAGCTGGCCATCATGGGATGTGTGGTCAACGGGCCCGGCGAGGCCCGCGAAGCAGACATCGGCGTTGCCGGCGGCAACGGGGTGGGCATCCTGTTCAAAAAGGGAAAAGTGGTGAAAAAATTTCCCCAGGACCGGTTGGTGGATGTAGTGCTGGACGCCGTGGATGAATTCGAGCGTCAGAACAAATCACGTTGAAACCTTATCAAATAAAGGATCAGGAAAAGCAACCATGGGCAAACCGCAGAAAAATGCCATCTCACCCACTCGCGTTGAAGATTATCCGGAATGGTATCAGCAGGTCATCAAGGCATCGGACATGGCCGAACGCGCCCCGGTGCGCGGCTGCATGGTCATCAAACCCTGGGGGTACGCCCTGTGGGAAAATATCGTGGCCCAGATGGACCGCATGTTCAAAGCCACCGGCGTAAAAAACGCCTACTTTCCTCTGTTCATTCCCATCAATTTCCTCGAGCAGGAAGCCGAACACGTAGAGGGCTTTGCCAAAGAGTGCGCCGTGGTGACCCATCACCGCCTGGAAAAAGGTCCCGAGGGCGGCCTGGTTCCCGGTGGCCCTTTGACCGATCCACTGGTGGTACGGCCCACATCGGAAACCATCATCGGCGACTCCTTTTCCAAATGGGTCAGCAGCTACCGTGACCTTCCCCTGCTGATCAACCAGTGGGCCAATGTGGTGCGCTGGGAAATGCGCACGCGCATCTTTTTGCGGACCAGCGAATTTCTGTGGCAGGAGGGCCACACCGCCCATGCCACGGACGCCGAAGCCATCGAACGCACCCATATGATGCTCAAGGTCTACACCCGCATGGTTCAGGATTATCTGGCCATCCCGGTGATCGAAGGACGCAAGACGGCGGCCGAACGCTTTCCCGGCGCCGTGGACACCTTGTGCATCGAGGCCATGATGCAGGACCGCAAGGCGCTGCAGGCCGGAACGTCCCATTTTCTGGGCCAGAACTTCGCCAAAGCCTCCGGCATTCGCTTCCAGACTGAAAAGGAGACCGAAGACTTTGCCTGGACAACCTCATGGGGCACCTCGACACGCATGATCGGCGGGCTGATCATGACCCACGGGGACGATGACGGCGTCATCATGCCGCCCCGGGTGGCACCGGCCCACATCGTGCTGCTGCCCATCTACAGAAAACCCGAGGAACGCGAAAAGGTGATGGCCTATGTCGGCGAATTAGCCGATACGCTGCGAAAAGTCCGCTACGCCGACCGGGACCTGGTCGTGGAGATCGACGACCGGGATATCGGCGGCGCCCGGGGATGGGACTGGATCAAAAAAGGCATCCCCCTGCGGGTGGAGATCGGGCCGCGGGATATGGCCAACGATTCCGTTTTCGTCGGACGGCGGGACCGCGGTCATCGGGATAAAACCGCCATGCCCCGCGAGGCGTTCATCGCCCGGCTGACCGACATTCTGGACGAAATTCAGGACCACCTGTTCCAGCGGGCCTGCCGCTTCCGGGACGACCACACCCGCAAGGTCGACGATCGCAAGGATTTCTATGACTGGTTTACACCTAAAAACGAAGACAAACCGGAAATCCACGGCGGTTTTGCCCTCTCCCCCTGGTGTGGGGATGCCTCCTGCGAAGCCACGATAAAAGAGGACCTCAACGTCACCATCCGCTGCATTCCCCTGGAAAGAGAAGCGGAGGAGGGCAAATGCATCTGCTGCGGAAAGCCCAGCAATGGACGGGTGGTTTTCGCCAAAGCCTACTAAGGAATCAAGGCTGCATGGACGACCGGTTTGCAGACCATTTGCGATCCGGACTTGCGGGCCGGGCAAAGGAGGCGTAGATTAGTGTGATGTTGCGGTAAAATGATGTCCTAGCGAGGTAGCTTTCGGATATTTTACGGTACAATCCCAACCTATGATTCGAATTACCGACATCCTCGACAAAGTCACTGAAAACCAGCCGGACGCGGAGGTGGATATCATCGACCGGGCCTATATTTTCTCGGCCCGGGTCCATGACGGTCAGATGCGCCTGTCGGGCGAGCCCTACCTGTCCCACCCCTTAGAGGTGGCCGGCATCCTGGCGGACATGAAACTGGATGCGGTCAGCATTGCAGCGGGTCTGCTCCACGATGTCATCGAAGACACCCATGCCACGGAAGAGGAAATCGGCGAAATTTTCGGTCGCGATGTCCTGCACATCGTTTCCGGCGTCACCAAACTGAGCAAACTGCCCTTCAACAGCGCCAAGGCCAGGGAGGCGGAAAGCATCCGCAAGATGCTGCTGGCCATGGCCGACGACATCCGCGTGATCCTCATCAAACTGGCCGACCGGGTGCACAACATGCGGACCCTTCAGTATCACAAGAGTGAGGCCAAAAAGAAAAAGATCGCCAGGGAAACCCTCGACATCTACGCGCCCATCGCCGCCCGACTGGGCATCTACTGGATCAAGAACGAACTGGAAAACCGGTCCTTTCAGTTTCTCAACCCCGAAGCCTTCGAGGAGATCCACCTCCGGGTGGACAAGGATAAAGAGGACCGCGAAAACTATGTAGACACCGTCAAACAGTACATCCAGATGAAACTGGATGAAAACAACCTCAAAGGGGAAGTCAGCGGGCGCTACAAGCATTTTTACAGCATCCACCAGAAGATGCTGAAGCAGGACCTGCCCTTCGAAGAAGTCTACGACATCATCGCCTTTAGAATCATTCTGGACACCATTCCCCAATGTTATGAAGCCCTGGGCCTGATGCACAGCCTGTGGCGGCCCATCGCAAAAAAGTTCAAAGACTACATCGGCATGCCCAAACCGAACATGTACCAGAGCCTGCACACCACGGTGATCGGTCCCTTTGGCGAACGCATCGAAATCCAGATTCGGACCCATGACATGGACAAGGTGGCCAAATCGGGCATCGCCGCCCACTGGAGTTACAAGGAAGGCAAGGTGATCGACGAAAACGTCTCCAAAACCTTTGCCTGGGTGCAGAATCTGGTGGAGAACCAGGAGGCGTTCCGGGACCCCAACGAGTTTCTGGAAAACGTGCGCATCGATCTTTTCCCCGACGAGGTTTACGTGTTCACCCCCCAGGGGGACATCAAGTCCCTTCCCAAGGGGGCCACGCCGGTGGATTTTGCCTATATGATCCACTCCGAGGTGGGCGCCCAATGCGTGGGGGCCAAGGTGAACGGCCGCATGGTGCCTTTGAAGTATGAACTCCAGACCGGAGAAATCGTGGAGGTCGTCACCGCCAAAGGCCACCATCCGTCCAAGGATTGGCTCAATTTCGTCAAAACGGTCAAGGCCCGCTCCCGGATCCGGCAGTGGATCAAGACCCAGGAAAAAGAGCGCAGCATCTCCCTGGGACGGGAGATGTGCGAAAAGGCCTTTCGCAAATACCGCCTGAACTTCAACACCCTGATCAAATCCGAAGAGATGCAAAGCGTCGTGGAAGCTTTCGGCTTCAAGCAGACCGAAGACCTGATTGCCAGCGTGGGCTACGGAAAAATCACGCCGCTGCAGATCATTCGCAAGATCACGCCCAAGGAAGCGGCCGAAGACGCCGACTCCCTGTTGAACAAGGTCGTCACCAAAGACAAAAAAAAGAAGGAAAAGGGCGGGGTGGTGGTCAAGGGCGTGGACGACATTCTGGTCCGCTTCGGCAAATGCTGCCAGCCGGTTCCCGGCGATCCCATCATCGGCTACATCACCAGGGGGTACGGCGTAACCGTACACCGGGCCACATGCGTGAATGCATTGAAAATGAATCCGGAACGCCAGATCGAGGTGGAGTGGAATCAGGATACCACCGAAACCTACCCGGTCAAAATCCTGGTACGATCCCTCGACCGGGTCGGTTTGCTAGCGGATGTGGCGGCCAACATCACAAAAAACGGCGCCAACATTTTGAGTGCCAACACGGAAACCAAAGAGAACCATATGGTGGACAGCTATTTTTCGCTGTCCGTCCATGGAACGGAACATCTGAACCGTGTGGTTGAGTCGTTAAAGCAGGTCAAGCAGGTAATGGAAGTCAAACGATTGGGCTAGGCCGCTTTCACCACCTTACCCGATTTGATGCACTGGGTGCAGACCATCATCTTCTTCACCTGACCGTTGTGAAGCGCGCGAACGCTCTGCAGATTGGGATTGAACCGACGTTTGTTGATGTTATGGGCGTGGCTGATATTGCTGCCAACCATGGGTTTCTTGCCGCATATTTCGCACATTTTCGACATGTCTGAGTTTCTCCGTTATCTGGCCTTGGTTGAACACGGACACGATGGCCGCGTAGGTTTTTTTCCAAACCAAGGCTTGTTACCCCAATTGCTTTTGGATGTAAAGCCTTTTCTCGAACAGCAGCCAATTTCAGGGAATCTCTTCAACGGGAAATCCGTTGGCCAGCAGCAACGCCGCCGTCACCCCCAATACCGGCCGGTACCCTTCAGGAAGCACACCCTGCAACGCCAACTGCTTCGAGCCGCATGACGGACTCTTGGCTTTAAGAAAGCACCGGCGAACCCCATGGGACCGGGCGAGTTCCAGTGTCCGGTGCGCGCCCTTGAGAAAAGCCGCCGTACGGTCGGCACCGGTTTCGTCCACCAACCGGGCGCGGCCGGCCAGAACGTCGGCGCCGTCCCCGCCGACCAGTCGGCATGCCGGACGCGGAGTAGGCAGTCCGCCCAGTTCTTCCGGGCAGACCGGAAGGATGGCCTGCTGTCCCAGACGCGACATGAGGGCCTTGTTTTCCTTGGTTTTGCCGTCGTATCGGCACCGTTGGCCGCACAGACAGGCGCTGACGAGAATCATTGGATGATAGGGGCCGAAGGTGTTTCGGGCGGCTTCTCGTTGGACTGAATCCAGGCTTCGCAATTGGCCAGATAGGTCAGGGCCCGGTGATGATAGCCCACATCCGGGTATTTTTCCACGACCGCGACAAACCGTTCCTTGGCCGCCTTGTATCTTTTTTGTTTGTAGTAGAACACCCCGACATAAAACTCGTGGCCGGAAAGGCTCTGGTGGCAGGCCACCATGTCGCTTCGGGCCATGCCGGCGTATGCGTCATCGGGATACTGGGCCGCCAGGCGACGATAGGTTTCCAGGGCCTTACGGGCATTGGACTGGTCCCGATCGATGGTATCGATCTGATTGAAGTAGGAACGACCGATGCGATAAATTACATAAGGAATGGCTTCATTGCGGGGATGAAGCTGCTCGAACTCTTCATAGGCAAAAATCGCGTCGGCATAGGACTCCAGATTGAAATAGGCATCGGCGATCTTTAGTTCCGCCAGGATCGCATAGCGCGAGAAAGGATACCAGTCGCGCAATCTCTCGAAGGATTGGACGGCCTTTTTGTAGCGGCCGGCCTCGAAATAGTCCATGCCTTCCTGGACCAGTTCCTGGGCGCTCTTCTCATCCTCTTTGGCTTCGAACCAGGCGCAGCCATAAAAAAACAGTGAAATGCACAAGCAGAGAATCAACGACCGTTTCATGATCAGGAACCCCTCAATCAGTAAAAAATCCCGATGAATCCCATTTGCAAAACCGCGACCGGCGGGTTCCCCTTGCGGGCCCGCCGGCCGATGGTCGCAAAAAAAGCGGTCACATCATGACAGAACGCTGTTGAGGGCGTCTTCCAGTTTGGATTTGGCCACCATACCGGTAATCTGTTCGGCGACTTCGCCGTCTTTGAAAAAGATCAGGGTGGGAATGGCCTTGATTCCGAATTTTCCCGGAGTGATCGGGTTGTCGTCCACATTGCATTTGGTGAACTTCACCTTATCGCCATACGCTTCGGCCAGTTCGTTCAAGATGGGGCCGATGGCTTTGCAGGGACCGCACCAGGGCGCCCAGAAATCGACCACGGCGGGCTTGTCGCTTTTAATGATCTCGGCATCGAAACTGCTGTCTCCGATCTCCATGATACCTTCTGCCATGATGGAATGTCCTTTCGATGATGGTTGAGAATGCCCGAAATACTGATCAACATAATAACAAGGCCCATAATTGTCAACCGACCGTGTGGCAAGGGTTTATCCATTTTCAAGGGAGCGTGGCACCGGTTGCGAAAACGGCGGCGGCTGGCGCCTACGACGATGCTTTGGAAGCGGCGTTGCTCCATTGGCAGGCTTGAAAATAAAGGGCCGGCAGCGTTTCATCTTCGATCTTCAGCGCCCGGGAAAGGCGGGAAACCTTATCCCACTGTCCGGACTCATAGCGCCGCACCAATTCGATAACGCCGATCAGCGGGCCTCTGGCATCCACCAGCGCCGTCTTGATAGCACCGGAAAGTGGCAATTCCGCCATGATCCGATTCATCGGGCGGTCGATGACGGCATCGATAAGGGAAAACATGCCCAGGGTGAACATTTCTGAAGGCGAGGCGTTCACCTTGAGATCGGCGCCGAGCAGTTCACAGAACTTTCCCCGGATACAGGCGGCCCGGATCAGCTCGTTGGGCTTGCCTTCCGCCAGGCGGGACATGGCGATGAGGGCGACGAAGCGGCGAAATTCCTTTTCTCCAAGGTAGACCAGCGCTTCTCTCACGGAAGAAACCTTGCAGGCCCGGCCGAAAAAGGCGGAGTTCAGATACTTGAACAATTTATAGGAGATGCTGATGTCTCTGGAAATCAGTTTTTCCATCTCCTCAAGTTGGAAGGAATCGTTAGCGAGTTGGGCCATAATCGCCATCAGGTGAAGCTGCGACCCTTGAATTTCAGCTCTTTGGATGACCTCCGGCCTGCAGAAAAAATAGCCCTGAAAAAGCTCGAACCCCATTTCCAGTGCAGCCTCGAATTCGTCGTAGCTTTCCACTTTTTCGGCTAACAGGGTTCGATTGGCTTCGGGAAGCTGCTTTAAGCAGGAATCGATGGTTTTTTTGGGCGTGAGGCGAAAATCGAATTTGATGATATCCGCCAGGGCGATGAGTGGATCCAGTTCGGTCGAATAGACGAAATCGTCCAGGGCAATAACATAGCCCTTGGCTGCTATTTCGGAACAGGCGTCGATCAGAACGGGCGTCGGCGTCACGTCTTCGAGGATCTCGACCACCACCCGCTCCTTGGGCAAAAGGAGGGGAACTTTTTTTTCCAACAGGTTCTGGGTGAAATTGATGAAAAACCGTCGGCCCCCAACCAGGGTGTCCATGCCGAAGGAAAAGAAGGAATTGGTCAGCAGGGCTTTGGTGGCTACATCTCCGTCGATCTCGGGGATGCAATTGGCCGCGCCGTCGCGGAATAGAAGCTCATAGGCATATATGCTTTTGTTCCTATCGAAAATGGGCTGCCTGGCGACGTACACATTTTTCATGAAGGTATTACCAAATGAGCATTCAATTCAAAAAATAACGATCTGCAGCGCAGTTCGCGGCCCTGAAATGAATTATCGGACCGGAAATCCGAATCTTTACCTCTTTATCGACACTGGAAATTGACAGGCCTTGGCGTTCTCTGCTACCTCTTCTGCCAACATTGAAAAAAAGGGGGGACAGACATGGGCGAAAAGATAAGCATCGGTGCGCTTATTTCAGGAGGCGGCACCAACCTTCAGGCCATTATCGACGCCTGTGAAGACGGCCGGATCGACGGGGAGATGGCGTTCGTGGGATCGGATCAGGCCGGTGTCAAGGGCCTGGAACGGGCCCGCCGGCACAACATCCCCGCCTTCGTTGTGGAGT
Organism: uncultured Desulfosarcina sp.; assembly: GCF_963668215.1. NCBI lineage: Bacteria > Pseudomonadati > Thermodesulfobacteriota > Desulfobacteria > Desulfobacterales > Desulfosarcinaceae > Desulfosarcina > uncultured Desulfosarcina sp. Next base: position 2,461,392 of record NZ_OY764190.1, on the reverse strand, counting down.
ACGGCCCCTTCATTCGGGCCTATAAGCAGGACCCCGGCCAATTCGAACCGCCCCGGGATTTCGATATCGCGGATGTTCGGGCCAAACAGCACCTATTTGGCGAGGATGCGGCCGAAGAGCGGGTACGGGCATTTCTATGCACCCGGGCGGCCGCCGAAAGCCGCCTTCTGGCTGAAATCGATGCCCACGGTCCGGTGGATCTGCTGGTCCTGGCCGGATTCATGCGCAACCTGACGCCCTACTTTGTCGACCGCTTCAATACCGATCCGGGCAGCCCGCGAATCATGAACATCCATCCGGCCATTTTGCCTTCCTTTCCCGGAGTGGACGGCTATGGAGACACTTTTCGCTACGGATGCAAGGTTGGCGGATGCACCGTCCACTTCATCGATTACGGTGAAGATTCAGGGCCCATTATCGGCCAGCGGGCCTTTCCCATTCTTGAAACCGACACCCTGGACGATGTCAAACGCAAGGGGTTGGAACAGGAGTGGCAGCTTTACCCGGAATGCATCCAGCATTTCGCCCAAAAGCGGTTGAAAACCGTCAAAATGACCCACACCCTCGACAACCGCAATGTCTACCAGCGTACGGTGGTGAAAATCGCCCAAGAATAGAGAATTACGCAACCATCAAAGGTATTTCATCATCATGGGGATCGCCACAAAGGTCCCCGCGGCGCTGCCCAAATTGGTGAACACCACCACCAGCAAAATGCGGGTCACCTTGTTGCGCCAGAAACCTTTGACGGAAAGGATGTCGTCGGGCAGGCGTTCGAAATCCTTGACCTTGGGCTTGCGGGAAAACGCCTCCACCAGGCCGGACACCCATCCGGCGGCAATCATCGGGTTCAGGGAAGTCAGCGGCGCCGCCAGGACGGATGAAAGAACCGTGAGCGGGTGGGCCAGGGCCGCCAGCGCCCCGCACCCGGCCAGAATACCGTTGGCCAGGACCCACCAGGTAATCATGCCGGCACCGACACCGGCGCCTCCCCGGAAAAACCCATAAACGAACAACACGCAGATACAAAACGGAATGAACCATTTCAGGAATTTGGAAACCGGGGATTTGGGAGGCATGGTTTCCAGAGCGGCGATGTCGATGGGCTGATCCCAACAGCGTTTCATCCCCGGCACATGCCCGGCGCCGACCACCGCCACGATGGTCTTTCCCGGAGCCGTACGGATTTTTTCGGCCAGGTACTGGTCGCGCTCGTCGATGAGACTGTTGCGCACCTGGGGCATGGATTTGCCCACCTCGTCCAGAATCGAGGCCAGCATATCCTGCTGCTTCATCTTTTCCACATCGGCTTCGCTGATCTCATCCACCTCACCCATGGAAAGCAGCAGCTGAAAAATCAGCTTGATCTTACCCCACAGGCCCATGCCCCTCCAGGTTCGCGACAACGTGGTTCGGATGTCGCGGTCGGCCAGATGCACCTTGGCGCCAACCTCCTCGGCCGATGCCATGGCCTGGATCATCTCCTGGCCCGGCGCGACTTCCAGCTTTTCGGCAATGCGCTTTTGAAACGATGCCAGCATCAGGTTGGAGAGCAGAAGGAAGGCTTTTTTCTCTTTGATGACCTTGATGATGTCCGTTTCCTGCCAGCGCTCCTTCTGGCGAATGGCGCTGGCCCGACTTTCGCAAAGCTCCACACATACCGTATCGGGTCTGATTTCGGCGATAACCGATTCGACCAGTTCCACACTGTCTTTCGATACATGGGCGGTGCCGACCAGGGTGATCTGCTTGCCCTCGTATTCCAATCGGTGGAGCATCTCGTTGTTGAGTTTATCGTTCATCGAATATATGGTATTCTCCTTCGGTCCAACCGGATGGCCCGCTATTCGCTCGTCTTACATTTCCGACGGATTCGTAAGAAGGCCGAGATCAAGGCTTGCGAATCCTGAGGAATGAGGCGTACTTTGGGGTACGCCGCAGTGACGAAGGATGAAGCGTAACGCCGATATCGGCCTTTTTACGAATCCGTCAAAGTGGAGCCAATATATACGCTCTACCTTCAAAGTCAAATGGATAACCGTATGCTGCCCAACAACCCCTATAAGATCGACAGCGAACCGTTTTACTTGAATACCGGCGATGAAATCCCCATGTTCGAGGCGGCGGCGGCCGCCCGACTGCCGCTCATGCTCAAAGGTCCCACCGGATGCGGCAAGACTCGTTTCGTGGAATACATGGCCTATCGACTCAAGCGCCCTCTCATCACCGTTGCCTGCCACGAAGACCTTTTCGCCTCGGACCTGATCGGCCGCTATCTGCTCAAAGACGACGAAACCGTCTGGGTGGACGGCCCCCTGACCCGGGCGGTTCGCATGGGAGCCATCTGCTATCTGGACGAAGTGGTCGAAGCCCGCAAGGACACCACCGTGGTCATTCATCCGCTGACCGACAACCGCCGGATGCTCTCCATCGATAAAAAAGGGGAGGTGCTTTGCGCCCATCCCGATTTTCTTATGGTGATCTCCTACAACCCTGGATACCAGTCGGTGCTCAAGGATCTCAAGCAGAGCACCCGCCAGCGTTTCGTCGCCCTGACATTCAACTATCCGGAACCAAAGGAAGAATCCCGCATCGTGGCCACCGAAGGCAGTGTCGACACGGATACGGCGTCGCGCCTGGTGACCCTGGCCGGAAAGATCCGCAACATTCGGGAGCACGGCCTCACCGAAGGGGCCTCTACGCGACTTTTAATCTATGCCGCCAGTCTGATTCGCCAGGGGATCTCTTTTAAGGCAGCCTGCACGGCGGCCCTGATGCAGCCGCTCACCGACGACGACCGCATCCAGGAAACCCTGAACGACCTCATCGACGATCTGCTCTGACATGAGTTCTGCAATAACAGCCGATTCTGACACTGCCGATTTAGCCAATTCGGATAGAATGGTTCGACAACACATCGACCATCTGGCCATCGCCGATCCGGAAGCGGCTCGCCGGATGCAGCACCATCTGGCGGGAACGGACTCATCCATGGTCGCCGGTCCTCTCGGCGACGTGGTGGACGAAGTGATCGCCGCGTTGGCAGCGGAAGTGACCTATGGCCGCCGGCTGGCCGAAGGAATGGGCCGTATGCTGCAATGCGGTCCCACGGCCGATCTTCAGCGCTACCGCCGGCTGGTCCGGGAGGCTTTTCAAAACGGGCCGGCGCGGGCCGCCCTTTTTGCCCGCCACCTGGTTCCGGTGCTCGCCAGCGGCGACCGAAAGTTGGCCGACCGCTTCGAAGCCACGACCCGCATTATGCTGAAAAAGGGCAATTACACCCTCAAAGCCCCGCTGGAGACGCTTTCCAGGCTGATCGAAGCGCAACAAACCGAATGCGCGCACGCATTTCTCGATCTGCTGCACACCACCTATTCCCTGGACATCTCCTACAACCGCTCGCTTTATCTCACCCATACCCTGCCCCGGGCCGTGGACGGTTTCAATCCCAAGCGAAGGCTGTGTCAGATCCAGGGCCTGGAAACGGTGATCCGGGAAGACGAACGGCTGGCGGACGATTATCTTAATGGTTTAAAATCGGGGCTGAGCCTTCTGGCTCCAACGGCGCTGAATGCCTTTCTCGACCAGGCCATTCAACGCTACCGCCGGCAACCGGAATCGGGAGTCCGCTTTCTTTCCCTCGATTCCCGCCTGGCCGTGGAAGCATGCCGGGATCTTCAGGTGGCCGTACCGCTGGAAACGGTTCGCCCCACCCTCGAACGCTACCTCCGGGCGCGTATCGGCCGGTCCGTGGCCATCCGTCCCCTTTCATCTCTCTCTCCGGCAATCATGGATGCCGACGCAGCCAAGCCGCTGGTTCACTGCGACGGTCAATCCATCTACCTGCCCGATGAAATGGAAGTGCGGGAAAGCCGGGACGCCAACAAGGGCCTTTTCAAACTGCTTACCCGGCTGGAAGCCGGACTGATCGAATTCGGCACGTTTGAACTGGATGCCCAAAAAGCGCTGGCCGCCGGCACTCAGGAACCCTGGCCACCTGCCGCCACCCAACGGGCCGATGCATCCGAATTGGATCTTTTTCTCGACCATTTCCAGGATCCTGCCCTGGCGCTGGATCTTTTTGTCCTGTTCGAATGTGGACGCATCGCCCTGAAGACGGCCCGGCGCTATCCTGGACTGTACCGTCAGATAAAGACTGTGTTGGACGACGCCGGGTTACAGGCGCAAATCGGATACCGGACCGGCGGCACCTTGTGGCCGCTTTACCGGCATCTGACATTCGGCGCCCCTTTGACCGGCGACCCGGCCTGGCTTGCCGTGGGAACGGTTATGGCCGACCGGCTGAACCAGGCCGCATCGAGTGATGAAAACTCAGTGGAAACCAGTGCTCACCTGGCCATGGCGTTCTATCCGACAGTTTCCGGCATCCTTGAAACGACGGATTGCGGCCCTTATTTCCCGCTGGCCCTGTCTTTCGGCCAAAAACTTGTATCTGCGGATTTCATCCCCCCTGACAACCCCTATCGCCGTATGGCAGTGGAAATCCAGACCTGCCTGGCCGACCACGACATCCGAATCTACCGATCAGACATCCAACGCCTCGTTGAAAATCAAAACGGGCAGGTCTCCCTTGAAGCGATCCGTTCCCTGATCGCCGAACAACGGGGTGCGGCCGCACCGGCGGACCTGAACTGGCTGGATCTGGAGAAAATGGCCTGCAACCACGGATTGGTCAAGGCAATGGAACCGGAAGCATGCGCCGATGCCTTTCGCTACCGGGAATGGGACTGGTGCCTGGCCGATTATCTACCGGACCGGACCCGCGTACTGGAACGTCGGATCGAAGGCCATGACAACGAATTCTACCAAAAAACTCTCCAAACCTTCGACGGACTGGTCAAACGCATCCGCTACGCCTTTGAACTGCTGCGCCCCGAAGAACTCGCCATCCTGCGCCAGTGGCGCGAAGGCGACGCCTTCGACTACCGCGCCCTGCTGGACTATGCCCTGGATCGAAAAGCCGGGCTGATGCCCTCCGACCGGCTGTTCATCAAACGGATGAAGCGCATCCGGGACGTTGCCGTCGTCCTGCTGGTCGACCTCTCCCGATCCACGGCCAACACCGTGAACAACAGTGAAATGAGGGTTCTGGATGTGGAAAAACAGGCCATCGTGCTGCTTTGCGAGGCCCTGAACGTCATCGGAGACCGCTTCGCCATCGCCGGCTTTTCCGGCACCGGGCCTTTGGGCGTGGATTATTATCGCATCAAGGATCTTGAGGAATCGTTCAACGACAGCGTGAAAGGCCGCATCGGCGCAATGGCCCCCCAGCGCAGCACGCGCATGGGGGCGGCCATCCGGCACGCCACGGCGCTGCTCGCCCCGGTGCAGGCCCGGGTGCGGTTGATCGTCGTGCTGGGCGACGGGTTTCCCAACGACCTGGAGTACAAAGGCCCCTATGCCGTGGAGGATACCCGTCGTGCGGTCATGGAGGCCCGGGCCGAGGCCATCCATGTCAAAGGCATCACCGTCAATGTCAGCGACAACAAGTTGTTGGACCGGCTCTACGGCCCCGCCCACCATACCGTTATCGGCGACGTTCGGGATCTGCCGGACAGGCTTGTAAGGGTTTACAGCGCCCTGACCCGGCATTAGAATAGGTTCGTCCAGCAACAAAAGGAGCGGCTTTGAAACTATTCGACGACATCATCACCTGGGAAGGGTATGGAGGAAAGTTCAATCTGGCCTCCGGGCGATGCCGCCTGCGGCTGTTCGATCTCTCCAAAGACAAAAACGTAACGGTGCAGTTGCTCAAACCTATCGTTGCCGTGGTGAACGACCTGCCCGGCGACGATCTGTCGGCCCTGAAAAAAGTTTCGGTGAGAGCCTGCATCAGCCACATTGCCACCACCATCGTGCATCGCTTCAAGCTGGATCGCAACCGTATGCTGTTGGTCGAGTATTACCCCAAGACAACCTACGGTCAGCAATCGAAAAAGGTCATCCCTGAAAAATTCGACATGGTGGACCTGAAATGGCACGGCGACAAGGCTCTGTTTCCCAACTGGCGTCCCCTGCCGTCGCCCATGCGGGAAACGGTGCGCGATTTGATTGCGGCCAATCCATAGCCGATTGGCGGCCTAAAAAGGTTATTCTTTCATAGGCTTTTCCCCGGCCGCCTGCCCACTGACCTTCGCCACAATCGCCTTGGCCGGTACCAGCCCGGTAGCCGCCGCCGAAACGATATTGCCTGCCACGCCTGGCCCGTCCCCGGCCACATACATTCCCTTGATTTCCGTTTCCAGGCTGGCCGAGGTCTCCACCTGGGTGGCAAAGAATTTGATCTCCGGTGCGTACAGCAGGGTTTCGTCGTTGGACACCCCAGGCACCACGGCATTGAGCTGCTCCAGGCCGTCGATGATGTTGGTGAGGATGCGTTCGGGCAGGGCCATGGCGATATCCCCGCAGACCACGTTGGTCAGCGTCGGCTCGATGTATCCCTTGCTGATCCGGTTCCAGGTGCTGCGGCGCCCCCGCTTCAGGTCGCCGAAGCGCTGCAGGATCGGTTTGCCGCCGCCGATGAGTGTGGCCAGCCGTCCGATAGCCTCGCCATAGGCCTGATTGTCGGTGACCGGTTCGGTCAGCACCACTTTTGAAAGGAAGGCAAAATTGGTGTTGGTGGATTTGCGGTCGTGGTAGGCGTGGCCGTTGACACAAACGAAATCGCTGTAACTTTCCAGGGAGACGAACCCGCCCTGGTTGGTGCAAAAGGTGCGGGTCTGATCATCATATTTGCCGGTCTGAACGAAAAAGGTGGGGTCGTAAATGACATCGCAAAGGTCCTGCATGATGTCGTTGTGCACTTCCACCCGTACCCCAACCTCGATCCCCCGTTGGGTGAGGCCGATACCGTGACTCTGGGCCACCTGCCCCATCCAATCGGCGCCGATGCGTCCAGGAGCCAGGATGAGGTTGTCGCACCGGTATTCTCCCCGGTTGGTTTGCACGCCGCGTACCCGGCCGTTTTCGACGAGAACCTCCCTTACCCTTTCGGAAGTATGGATGGTCACGCCCTTGGATCGGATGTGGTCGCTCATGGCGGCGATGTATCCGGGAAGGCGGTCGCTGCCCAAATGCTTCTGCTTGATCAGCAGCAGGTCGATACCGAACCGTTTGGCCTGTTTTCGAATTGTCTTGGCCTGGTCCATATCCGTCGGGTAGACCGGTCCGTCCATACCGAAAAGGTTGAAAATGGCCTCGGTTTCATCGATGAGGGCCTCGGCCGTGGAGATTGGCATGAACTGGGTGAGATCGGTTTTGCCCAGCTTGTGGATGAAGTTAAGCTTGCCGTCGGAAAACAGCCCTGCACCGCCGATACCGCACAAAATATTGCAGGGCCGACACTGGGTGCAGAACTGCCGGTCGGCAACCGGGCAGACCCGTTTAAGGGGCCCTTTGCCCCATTCCAGCAGCAGCACGTTCAGGTCCGCATGTTCGCTGAGATAGTAGGCGGAAAAAAGGCCGGCAGGGCCTCCGCCGACGATAATGACGTCGAAATGATCGGCTTTTTCGGTTTGGGATGACAATGCAGGGCTCTCCTTGGTTCCAATATTGTTTAATTCTGTAACACATTCCCATGTTAGTCAATCCATCATATAGTTGCAGACGGTCTCAGTAAACCGCCATCGAAAAAAGGCGTCATCCAAAAAGATCGTATCAAATCAGCTCTTGCCCCGACCGGATGCTTGACAAAAACGTCAATCTTCGACTTGACCCGTTATTCTCTCATCAAAAGCAATCGCCATTGAGAATGAGTATATCTCAAACACCATGCCATTTATATTATCTATTTGATTTTATTTTTAATTTTTAATACGGGAGCACTGGAAGATAGCTGAACGCCAAGAATGGGTTTGAATCATTCGAGAGGAATGGACAATCATTTTTAAAACGCAGAAAGGAGCGGTGTAATGCAAAACGCACGGGGAAGGGGTTTTGTCGCATTAATGAGAATTCTGGGAATGTTTGTTGTCGCATTTATCCTGTCGATGCCCTGCCATGCAGCGGACAACGTCTTGGACAAGATCGCCGAGACGGGAAAAGTCACCATTGGACACAGAGAGGACGCGGCGCCATTTGCGTATTACAATAAAGATGGTCAATGGGTCGGGTTCTCGGTGGATCTTGGCCAACGTCTGGCAGAAGAACTGGGGAAAAAACTGAACAAATCCATAACCGTCGTCAAACAACCCGTGAATTCGAAAACCAGAATTCCACTGATCATCAATGGGCAACTCGACATTGTCATCGGAACAACCACCATCACGCTGTCCAGGGAAGACGTCGTTGATTTTTCGCTTCCGTTTTTTGTGACGGGTGCCACTTTCATCGTGCCGAAAGGCAGTGGCATCGATGATGTATCCGGATTGGCCGGCAAGCGGGTGGGCGTGGCCCAGGGGACGACACATATCAAGAACATCCAGAATGCCATCAACGCCGGTCAAATCGATCCACCCTGCGAAATCGTCCCCTTCGAGGACCACGCCAAGGGATTCTTAGGCCTGACCCAGAAGAAAGTCGATGCCTATTTCACGGATGCCAGCATCCTTTTTGGCCTCAGAGCCAAGGCTCGCAATCCCGAAGCCTGGGAAATCGGGGGGCGGTTCCTTTCCTATGAGCCATACGGCTTCATCCTTCCCCAAAACGATTCGAAGTGGCGGGATTTCGTCAACGCTTTTCTCATCCATTTGATCAAGAGCGGCGAATTTCATGCGCTCTACGACAAGTGGATGGGGGCGAGCGGCGAAGTCCCCATGCCCATGTCGGAAGATTACCAGGCATATTTACGGACCATTTGTTTTCCGGAATAAACGTCTGCCAAGGGATTTGAATGCGGAGCGATGGGCCAAAGGCGCCGTCGCTCCTTTTTGTGCCGGCCTGTCAAATGGCACCTGCGACAAGGGAATTTGCCATGTCGAGTTACGAGATCGACTGTAGCGTCTTGTGGCGCGAGCCTTACGGGTCGATGCTCGCCAACGGCATCTTTACCACCATCCATTTGTCCCTTCTGGCCTGGACAATCGCCTTGCTGGTCGGCGTTCTGATCGGCGTGCTTCGGGTTGTCCCAAGCCGCCCCGCCAGGACCGTGGGGTTCTTCTATGTTCAGATATTCCGCAACATTCCCTTATTGCTTCATCTTTTCATCTGGTACTTTGCCGTGCCGCTACTTTTCACGGAGAACGTTCAGGAATGGCTGAACCGGGACCTTGACAACCTGCCCTATTGGGCAAGCGTCATCGGGCTTGGTTTATACACGGCATCCCGGGTGGCGGAACAGATCCGCGCCGGGCTTCTCGCGCTGCCCAAGGGATATCGTGAGGCGGCAATTGCGACGGGCCTGAGCACGGTTCAGGCATATCGGAACGTGTTTTTGCCGTACGCGTTGCGGATCATGATTCCACCGCTGACCGCCGAGTTTCTCACCTGCTTTAAAAACTCGGCGTTGGCGATGACCATCGGCGTCATGGAAACCGCCGGCGCAGCCTATCATATCGATTCGTTGACCTACCACGGCCTGGAGACAATAACGGCGGCTTCTCTGGTATATATTATGCTGACTACATGCATTGTACTGTTGATGCGTTGGATCGAAAACCAGATTCGCATTCCGGGCCTCATCGAAAGAGAGCGCTGACCTGATATGGACTGGATGGTGATCAGCCGAAATTATCAATTTCTACTGGGCGGCCTGAAGCTTACCGCCGTCCTGGCGTTTCTCGGTATGACGGGCGGATTTCTCGTGGGGGTGACGATCGGTCTGGGGCGTTTATCGCCGAGACGCTGGATCTTTGTTCCTTGCACCCTTTATGTCAATCTCTTTCGAAGCCTTCCCATTGTTCTGGTTGTCTTCTGGTTCTATTTTCTGGTGCCCATCATCACCGGCAGGCCGATTGGCGGGTTTCTTTCCGTTCTCATCGCGTTTATCGTGTTTGAGGGCGCCTATTTCGCCGAGATTGTCAGAGGCGGCATCCAGTCCGTCCCAAAGGGTCAGGTTGAAGCCGGTTACGCCAGTGGGTTGAATTATTTACAGGTGATGCGCTACGTCGTGCTGCCCCAGGCCCTGAAAAATATGCTTCCGCCGATTGTCACCCAATGCGTGATCATTTTCCAGGACACTTCCGTGGCTTACGTAATTGGCCTCAAGGAGTTCATGCGGCGTGTTACGCTTGTGGATATGCGGGAGTTCAGATCCGTGGAACTCTACACCTTCGCGGCCGTGGTGTATCTGTTGCTGTGCTCCGCGGGCGTCGCCATGAGCCGGTGGCTGGAAAAAAAGACAGCGGCCGTTTAGCCTTACCGACCCAACGGGTACGGATACACCTAGTCGGAAGCGATGGCCCCGAGGCGTTGCGGTCGTTTTCGACGATCGCCGGCAAAAAATAGGGATGATAACCTCCGAAAACATCGAGGCGCAGATATGCAACAAAGACGTCAACTCTATGTTCTCAGCAATGATGCCCCTTGCGGAAGGGAGTTCGGCAGCGAACATGGACTGTCCATTCTCGTAGAACTGGACCGCAGCACGCGCTGGCTGTGGGACATCGGTCAGAGCGATCTTTTTCTGGAGAGCGCCGGAACACTCGGGCTGAACATGGAAACAGTAAAAGGGGCGGCCTTGAGCCATGGCCATTACGATCACACCGGCGGCCTTTCCGCGCTTTTGGGGAAAACCGGTTTTCAGGGCCCCATATATGCCCATCCCGGTTGTGGCATCAAACGCTACAAGTTTCAGCCGGACCGACGGCCCGAATCGATCGGGCTCGACACAGAAGCAATCCCATGGCCGCCACCGGGCTATATTCCCGTTTCCGGTGTAAAGGCACTTGATGACGGCCTGACGATGATTTCCGATATCCCCCGGCGGCCGGGACTTCACGAATCCGTGCGAGGATACTTTTTCGACTTGGCCGGCGCGCACCCCGATCATGTGGCGGATGACGCGTGCCTGGTACTTACGTCCGAAAACGGTCCGGTCGTCATCTTGGGGTGCTGCCACAGCGGCTTGGCCAACACGTTGCAACACATCCGGGATCTGCTGGGGATCGACAGCATTTTTTCCGTGGTGGGCGGGCTGCACCTGCTCACCGCATCCAAAATCCGCCTCGAAGAAGCCGTCGATATCCTGAACACCTTTTCGGTAAAAAAAGTGTATCCCTGCCATTGCACCGGAAAGGCCGCCATTGGCTTTCTGGAGAACAGGCTGCCGGGCCGGGTCTTTGAAATCGGTACCGGGACGTCGGTGGCGTTTTGACAGGAATGCGCGGCATGGGGGCGAGGTGGACAGCGGCTATAAATTCTGCTGGGGCCGATCCAGACTGCGGTATTGAATGGCCTCGGTCACGTGGTGGACCTGGATATCGGCTGCGTCTTCCAGGTCGGCAATGGTCCGGGAGATCTTTAAGATTCGATTGTAGGCCCGGGCCGAAAGACCAAGGCGGTCAATGGCCGACTCCAGGACGTCGCCGGCATCGTCACCGATGCGGCAGTAAGAGCGGATGTGGCGGCTGGCCATCTGGGCGTTGCTGTATATTTTGGTGCGTTTGAATCGCCGGTTCTGGATCTGCCGGGCGGCCATCACCCTCTGCCGGATGCTGCCCGAGGTTTCCGCATTGGGGTCCGCCATCAAATCCTTTTGGGGTACGGCCGGCACCTCTACGTGCATATCGATGCGATCTAAAAGCGGCCCGGAGATCTTGGAGCGGTAGCGGTGGATCTGATGGGCCGTACACCGGCATGCATGCCGCGGGTCCGTGAAATACCCGCAGGGGCAGGGATTCATTGCGGCGATAAGCATAAAACTGGACGGATAGGTCAAGCTGGTGGCGGCCCGGGATATGGTCACCTGAAGGTCTTCCAGCGGCTGCCGCAGCACCTCGAGAACATTCTTTTTGTATTCGGGAAGTTCGTCCAGAAACAGAACCCCGTTGTGCGCCAGGCTCACCTCTCCGGGCCTGGGAATATGACCGCCTCCAATCAGGCCCGCGTCCGAGACCGTGTGGTGGGGGGCGCGAAAAGGGCGTCGGGTCACCAGGGGTTGTTTTCGGTTCAGTAATCCGACCACACTGAAAATTTTTGTGGTTTCGATGGCTTCTTCAAAGGACATGGGCGGCAGGATTGTTGAAATTCGCCTGGCCAGCATGGTCTTGCCGGAACCGGGCGGGCCCACCATCAACACGTTGTGACCGCCGGCGGCGGCAATTTCCAGGGCACGCTTGGCATGCTCCTGCCCCAACACTTCGGAAAAATCGGTCCCGGAACGATCCTCGGTATCGAAAAGCGTCTTCACATCGGTCTTTTGAGGAAGAATAGAGCCAAAACCCCTGAGAAAATCCACCACCTGGCTCAGGGTGCGGACCGGGTACACGCTTAGACCCGATACCACAGAGGCTTCCATTCCATTATCCGCCGGGACCACGATGCCCCGATAACCGGCCTTTTGCGCGGCGATGGCCATGGGCAGCGATCCGTTCACCGGCTTGACCCGACCGTCCAGCGACAGCTCGCCCAGAAAAAGATAGCCATCAATGGCCTTTTCGGGAAGAATGCCGGTGGCGCCGAGAATCCCCAGGGCAATGGGCAGATCGAAACCGGTCCCCTCCTTTTTAATGTTGGCCGGGGCCAGGTTCACGGTGATGCGATCGGCCGGAAAGGTATATCCGGAGTTGCTGATGGCCGATTTCACCCGTTCCCGGCTTTCCTTGACCGCCGCCTCCGGCAGGCCGACCGTCGTAAAGGTCGGCAACCCCTGGGCAATGTCCACTTCGACCTCGACCAGATAGGCATCGATCCCGATAACAGCGCTGCTCAATACCCTGGCCAGCAAGGCAACCCTCCGTTTGAAAAGTGCATGGATTTGCTTCCATGCCGCGAAAAAAGTGTATCAAGCCCGCCATTCAAGAACAACGATTTTATCGAACACCCAAATCCGAGCGGATGACAATTAAATGTTGTCAAAATAAAAACGGATGATTAAGATTGCCGCAAAACAGATGCGGGGAAATCCGCACGGGAATGCAAAGACCGCTTTGGCGAATAAAAATTTCCGCCCCGACGGACCGCCGAGCGTCAGGATATATAGTATAAAATGAATCGCAACCAGCAAACCATCCAATCGTCGGTCAGCTGTTCCGGTGTTGGCGTCCATTCCGGCAAGATTGTCAATCTGACCATCAAACCCGCACCGGTCAACCAGGGAATCCGATTTGTCCGCACCGATCTTCCCGGCCACCCGGGAGTCTCCGCCCATTTCAATAACGTGGTGGATACCAGCCTGGCCACCGTCATCGGGACCGAGGGCTGCATCGTCTCCACGATCGAACATCTGATGGCCGGATTTTTCGGCATGTCCATCGACAACGCAACCGTTGAGGTGGATGCCTACGAACTGCCCATTATGGACGGCAGCGCCGGGCCGTTTACCAGACTGATCAAATCGGCCGGAACCCAAACCCAGGACGGCCCCAAATGCTACTTCAAGGTCAGGGCGCCCATATTGCTGTCTGAAAATGGAAAATCGGTGGCGGTCTACCCGTCGGACGAATTCAGGCTCACCTGTTCCATCGCTTTCGACCACCCCTTGATCGGTTCGCAGACGTGTGATTTCATCATCGACCGGGAAACCTTCGAGAAAGAGATCTGTTCGGCCCGTACCTTCGGATTTCTCCATGAAGTGGAGATGATGAAACGCTATGGATTAGGCCGGGGCGGATCGTTGGACAATGCAGTGGTGATCGACGGGGACCGGGTGCTCAACGAAGGCGGGCTGCGCTTTTCGGATGAATTCGTCCGTCATAAAGCGTTGGACTGCCTCGGCGATTTTTCTCTCATCGGCATGCCCATCATGGGGCATGTGGTGACCGAAAAATCAGGCCACGCCTTCAACCACGCTTTCCTTGAAAAATTCTTTGCCGAAAAAGGGTCCTGGGACACAGTTACCCTGTCCGTAAATTCCAAATAAGTCCGCCCTTTCTTCCTCCCAGCGGAAAACGCCTTGCCATTTTAGCACAGTTTTTGTATGGTTTTTCGTATTGTTTTCTTCTATTTAGTCAACGACACAAGCACTGCGGCAGGGCCATGAATCGATGCAGACAAAGGATTATCGGGTTTTTCATCTCGGCAATCCTGTTTCTGTCCGTTTATGGGCCGGCCCTGGCCAACGAAGCCAAACTCACCAACATCATCGTCACCAATACCCGGGACAATCTTCTCGTGTACCTCTCGGTGGAAGGCGCGTTCACCGAAAAAATAGAGGACGCTGTCAAAAGGGGCGTTCCGGCGACCTTCTCGTTTTTCATCAACTTGTACCGAAGCCGCGGGATGTGGTTCGACAAAGAGATTGCCGATCTGACCATCACCCACACGATCAAATACAACAGCCTTAAAAAAGAATATGCCGTGACCCGCAGCTGGGACAGCAACAGCCCGGTGATCGTCCAGTCTTTCGACGTGGCGAAACAGCTGATGACCGAAATTGACAGCCTCAACGTGATTCCACTCGATCGTCTGGAAAAAGGCAAGCAATACCAGATCCAGGCCAAAGCGAAACTCAGCCGCGTAACGTTGCCCTACTACCTGCACTATGTCCTTTTTTTTCTCTCTTTCTGGGACTTCGAAACCGACTGGTACACCATCGATTTTATCTACTAACCGATTTTTTCCAATGCCCTCATGATCTTCGGCAAACGCAACCCCGCACCCCAACCCATGCTCCCGCCGGATGAAAAAAAGCGCCGGAAACGGGAGGCGGTGATCAGCGTCGCCATCGTCGTGACCGTGGCTGTTCTCACCTTCATCGAAAACCGGGTGATCACTTTCGGAACCGACATTCCGGTTTCCAACACCATTTTGATGTTCATTCTGATCAACATCAACCTGCTGCTGTTGATCCTGCTGATTTTCCTGGTCTTTCGAAATCTGGTAAAGCTGCTTTACACCCGGCGCCGCAAAGTCATGGGTGCCCACCTGCGCACCCGGCTGGTGATGGCCTTTGTGGCCCTTTCCTTGCTGCCCACTATCATCCTGTTCTTTTTTGCCATCAATTTCATCACCAACAGCATTGAATTCTGGTTTACCGTTCCTGTGGAACAGGCCTTGGAGAAATCCCTGCTTGTCGGCCAGAAATTCTATCGCGAGAACGAAATCCGTCACAGCTTTTTCATTGAGCGCATCTCCTACCAGCTGACGCGCAAAAAGATGACCGAACCGGACAAGCGCAGCGAGCTCAACCATTACATTCAGGTGGTTCAACGCGAGTTCGACCTGGACGCCGTGGAGGTTTATTCGGCGAACTACAACCGCATCACCTACGCTTTAGGCAAAGACCTGGAAAATGTGGCCGTGGCGGCCGCCTCTCCCGGAACCTTTACCAAGGACAGCGGCAATAAAAATGTGCGCACCGTCACCGAGACACTGGAAAACGGTGAACTGTTGCGTACCGTCGGGACCGTCCCCTTCGGCGTGGAACCGGAAGCGGCCGTCGCCCATGTGGCGATAGGCCTCTTTGTTCCGCCCGATCTGGCGGAAAACATGGAGTCCATCGTCAGGGGTTTCGACGAGTACCAGCAAATCAAACTGTTGAAAAAGCCCATTCAGATCACTTACTACATCACCCTGTCCATCGTAGCGCTGCTGGTTATTTTCTGCGCCGTCTGGTTCGGCTTCTACCTGGCAAAAACCATTACCATCCCCATCATGAACCTGGCTGACGGCACCCGCCGGGTGGCCGAAGGAGACCTTTCCGTTTCCATCGACAGCCCTGCAGCGGACGATGAAATCGGCGGCCTCATCCAGGCGTTCAACAAAATGACGAAGGATCTGCGCTCCAGCCGCCGGCAGTTGGAATTGTCCGCCCGGCAACTCACCCAACAGAACCAGGAGATTGAAGCGCGGCGGCAATATATGGAAATCGTGTTGAAAAACGTGTCCGCCGGCGTCATCACCCTGGATGCCGACGGTATGGTAACGACGTTCAACACCTCGGCGGAGCAGATGCTGAGCCTCGATGCCGGCAACATTCTCGATAAACACTATAAAGAGCTGTTGGTTTCCGAACACCTCGATTTTGCCGAAGACATCATGGAACGGGTCACCTCCGCACGGGACCAGACGCTTGAAATTCCGCTTCGAATCACCGTCAACGGGCAACCGCGCACATTTCTCGTTTATGTGAATGCATTGAAGAACGAGCAGGGCGACCCGCTGGGCACGGTCATGGTATTCGACGATCTAACCGAGCTGGAAAAAGCCCAGCGCATGGCTGCCTGGCGGGAGGTAGCCCGGCGCATCGCCCATGAAGTGAAAAACCCGCTCACGCCCATCGGTCTTTCCGCCCAACGGCTGAAACGGCGCTATTCGGAGCGCATCAACGAGGAAGTTTTCGACGAATGTACTCGCATGATCATCGATCATGTCGATTTGATTCGCAATCTGGTCAATGAATTCTCAACCTTCGCCCGGTTCCCGACGGCCAATCCCAAGCCGTGCCGCCTGGCCCCCATCATCGAGGAAACGGTTTCCCTTTATCGGGAAGGCCATCCGGACATTCATTTCGACATCCAGACGGGAGAAGACATCCCCGAAATGAATCTGGACCGGCAGCAGTTCAAGCAGGCCATGATCAACCTGGTGGACAATGCGGTGGCCGCTGTTCGGAACCGGGGGACCATCGCCATTACCGCGGCCTACGATCCGATTCTGAAGCTGGTCCGGTTGGAAGTCGCCGACGACGGCACCGGCATCGCCGATGCGGATAAAATCCGGCTCTTTGAACCCAATTTCTCCACCAAGAAGGCGGGCATGGGGCTGGGTCTGACCATCGTCAACTCCATTGTTACCGATCACAATGGCAGGATACGGGTGCAGGACAATCTGCCCGAAGGCGCTAAATTTGTCATCGAACTGCCGGTTTAATGTCCTTGCGACCGGCACATTTATAGAATTGGTGAGAAAAGGAGAATGATATGTTCCCCTCCATTTTGATCGTCGACGACGAAGCTTCGATCCTGCAATCCTTAAGCGGCTTGCTCACTGACGAGGGCTTCGAAATCATCACCGCCAGCAATGGCTACGAAGCCTTGAAAATCATCGATTCCGAATCTCCGGACCTGGTGCTGCTGGATATCTGGATGCCGGGAATCGACGGCATCGAAACCCTGAAGGAAATCAAGAAAAACCATACAACATTGCCGGTAATCATTATCACCGGCCACGGCAATGTGGAAACCGCGGTCAAAGCCACCAAACTGGGCGCCTTCGATCTCATCGAAAAACCCCTGAACATCGACAAAGTCATCGTTTCCATCAACAACGCCCTCAATTTCCGCCGCCTGGAAGAAGAAAACCGCTACCTGCGCAAAAAGATCATCGAGAGGCATTCCATTTCCGGCAGCAGTGCGCCCGTTCAGGCATTGAACTTTCAGATCGCTACGGTAGCGCCCACCGAATCCTGGGTCCTCATCAAAGGGGAGAACGGAACCGGCAAAGAACTTGTGGCCAGAACCATTCACCAGTTGAGCCCCCGGGCAGAAGCCCCCATGATCGACGTCAACTGCGCGGCCATTCCCGAAACACTCATCGAAAACGAGCTGTTCGGCCACGAAAAAGGCGCCGTCTCCGGGTCCAATGTCAAAATGCGCGGAAAATTCGAACTGGCTCACTCCGGCACCATCTTTCTGGACGAAATCGGGGACATGAGCCTGGCCACCCAGGCGAAAATCCTGCGGGTGCTGGACGAAAAGAAATTCCAACGGGTAGGCGGCGGCCGCGTGCTGACCACCGACGTGCGGGTCATCGCAGCCACCAACAAAGATCTTGAGACGGAGATCGAAAACGGGCGTTTCAGAGAAGATCTTTACTACCGCCTCAATGTGGTCCCCATCGAGGTGCCGCCCTTGAGAGAACGAGCCGAGGATATTCCCACTCTGGTGGACATCTTTCTTGGCGAGGCAGCTGCCAATAACCGCGAGAAATGCAAGACCATCGATTCCGACGCCATGGAAATTCTCAAAGTCTACCCTTGGCCAGGAAACGTTCGGGAACTGAAAAATCTTATCGAACGTCTGGCCATCATGGTAAACGATGAAATCATCGGCGTTGCGGACCTGCCGGCCAATCTCCTGGATCCGAAAGGCGGTGGCAATCTTTTTTCCATCGCTGATTTACAGCAGGCCCGAACGGCTTTCGAATCCGAGTACATCCGCAAACAACTTGCCGCCCATGAAAACGATATCGACAAGACCGCACAGGCCATTGGCGTTGAACCGGGTTATATCACCGCTGTTCTGAAAGGGACCCGGGATTGAGAGTCATCAGCGGGACGTTGAAAGGTCGCCGGTTGATCTGCCCTCCCGGGCTTGCCACCCGCCCGACGGCCGATCGGACGAAGGAGTCAGTTTTCAATATCCTGTCCGGCAGGTTTCGAGACAGGCGGGTGCTCGACCTGTTTGCCGGCACCGGGGCCCTGGGAATCGAAGCCTTGAGCCGGGGGGCGGCCTTTGCCGTTTTCATCGATCAGGCCAAGGCTGCAATGGATGCCATCCACCGAAACATACTTGCATTGGGGCTGGAAGATCGATCTCGAGTCATCCGATGGAACATCCGCAAAAACCTCAATTGTCTACGTTCGACCCAACCCTTCGACCTGGTTTTTATGGATCCGCCCTATACGACCGATGCCGTGGCCCCCGTATTGGCATCCCTGACAGCGTGCGGGGCATTGTGCCCCGGCGCCCGAATCGTCATCGAGCACAGTGATCGGGAGCGCATCCTACTTCCGATGGATACGCTGATCCTCGCGGACCAGCGGCAATTCGGGAAAACCCTTGTTTCGTTCGTGGATGCCATGCTATAGACCCTTTCCGAAAAGCGCCTGTTCTCGTTCCTTAGCTGCAGCCAACCACCGGGAGCCTTTATGTCTCGCATCGCGATCTACCCCGGATCATTCGATCCGGTGACCAACGGGCACATCGATATCGCCAAACGCGGATTGAAACTGTTCGATCGCATCATCGTCGCCATTCTTCACAACCCGGGCAAAAAATCGTTGTTCACCATAGAAGAACGCCTGGAAATGCTCAACGAAAGCATGTCCGGAATCGATCATATCGAATTCGACACGTTTGACGGCCTGCTCGTGGATTACGCCCACCAGCGCCATGCCTGCGCGATCCTGCGGGGGATGCGGGCGGTGTCCGACTTTGAATACGAGTTTCAGCTAGCATTGATGAACCGGAAACTCAAAAGGCAAGTGGAGACCGTCTTTCTCATGACCGGACTGCGGTGGATTTTCACCAGCTCGTCGATTATCAAAGAGGCCGCCCGCTTCGGCGGAGATGTGTCAGACATGGTGCCACCGAAAGTCAACGCCCGGCTTAAAGCCAAATTCGGATTCTAAAGCCATGGACCTGTGGCAGCTTCAAATTTTCTGCAAGGTCGTCGACCTGAAGAGTTTCTCCCGTGCCGGGCGGGCCGTCCATCTCTCCCAACCCACGGTTTCCAGCCATATCAAAGATCTGGAGGATCACTTCGGTTGCCGCCTCATCGACCGGCTGGCCAAGGAGGCCCTGCCCACCAAGGCCGGGCAATTGCTCTACCGCTACGCCAAGAAAATGATTTCACTGCGCGACGAAACCGAGAGTGCCCTGGCAGCCTTCAAGGGTGAAATCAAAGGTTGTCTGGACATCGGCGGCAGCACCATTCCCGGCGCTTTCATACTGCCGGCCATCATCGGTGCGTTTACCGCCCGCTACCCGGATGTCAACATCAGCCTCTCCATAGCCGATACCCGCCAGATTATCGACGGAATTTTGTCCGGGGAACTGGAACTAGGCGTCGTGGGAGCGGCTTCCTCCGACCCCGGCATTTTTCAGCGTCGCCTGGTGGAGGATACCATGTGCCTGGTCGTCCCGGCTGGCCACCGATGGTTTTCCAAAAAACACCTAACCGCCAAGCAGTTGTTCGACGAGCCGTTCATCATCCGCGAATCCGGATCGGGCACTCTGAAATCAATCCAAAACAGCTTCGCCGAAGCGGGATTGCGTTTCAACGATTTGAAAGTGGTCGCCCGCATCGGCAGCACCGAAGCCCTGCGCCAGGGCATCAAGAGCGGTATGGGGGTTTCCATTCTCTCTGCCGTTGCCGTTGCCGACGACGTCGCGGCCGGAAATCTGCAGGCCCTGACCATCGACGGCCTGAACCTCAAGCGGGACTTTTACCTCACCCACCACCGCCACCGCAGCCTTTCCCCTTTGTGCCAGGCCTTCATCGAATTCATCGGCAGCCGGATGCCTGAATAGGATGAAGGGCAAAAACAATTCAATGCCTCCATTTCAGGTTTTAGATCAGGGTCCTGATATCCAAACGATTTGAATCATCCTATATCTCATTATAATTCCAGCGTCAGCAACCGGCATCCATTCATCTGACAAGCCACATGAAGTTTTGTTGAAGAGCCCTGAAGAACCGTTTCAATGGTTTTTCTGGCAATGTCGGGAGTGTTGTTCTCTTCGCTGAGGTGGGCCAGAATCACATGGGCCAGGCGGTCATGTTGGAGGGTTGACAAAAGTGTGGCGGCATCTTCGTTGGAAAGGTGACCGCTGCGGCCGCGGATACGCTGCTTGAGAGGCCATGGGTAGGGGCCGTCTATCAGCATGCGGTCATCGTGGTTGGATTCCAGGATGAGGATATCGCAGGCCTGTAAATGCGTTTTCACGACGCTGGTGGCAATGCCCAGGTCGGTGGCGATCCCCACTTTGGATCCATTGCAGCGGATCGTGAAACCGGCCGAATCAACCGCATCGTGGGAGGTAGAAAAGGGATGAACGACCAGATCACCGATGGAAAAACTCCGCCCGCAGCGAAACGGACGGATTGCGGCCAGCTTGCCCAGCATCTTTTTAGACGCCTTTCGGGTCTCGTCGCTGATATGCACCGGCAGGCCGAACCGTCGGGAAAGCACCCCCACACCCTGGATGTGATCGGCATGTTCGTGGGAGACCAAGATGGCATCCAGGCTGGCGGGATCCAGCCCCTTGGCGGACATGCGGCGCTGGATCTCGATCCCCGAAAGTCCGGCGTCGATCAATATGGCGGTGCATCCGTCTGAAACGTAAATGGCGTTGCCCCGGCTGCCGCTGGCCAGCACGCATACCGAAACGGAAAGTGGATCGGCCTTGGCTGATGCATCGGCTGAGGGGCTCGCATCCATCGTCACCGCCCCGTATGTCCGAACCCGCCGCTGCTGCGGTCGGTTTCCTCAAGTGTTTCAACCTCGTTGATCCGGGCCTGGACCACCCGCTGAACCACCATCTGGGCGATGCGATCTCCTCTTCTCAGGGTCACGGGCTGCGGTCCCAGATTGATCAGGCCGATTTTTACCTCGCCGCGGTAATCGGCGTCTATAGTTCCCGGAGCGTTGACGATGCTGACGCCGTATTTAACCGCCAACCCGCTGCGGGGGCGAATCTGCGCCTCGAAACCATCGGGAAGGGCCATGGCGAATCCCGTGGGAATCAGGCAAATCCGGCCGGGATCCAGCACAAGATCCTCTTCCAGGGCGGCGTGAATGTCCATCCCGGCGCTCTGGGCGGTCATGTAGCGGGGCAAGGGAATGTCTTTGTTTTTTTCGGGATCCAGCCTGAGGAAATCGATGGATAGCGAAGAAGTCATGGGCAATGTTCTCTGGCGCCCTGCGCTTTCACAGGGCCAGGACTTCTGAAAAGTCGTCTTTTTCGACGCCGGGACCCAATATGGTCAGGGCGACATGGCTATCGTTCCACAAACCATCGGTCAAATCGAGAAAATCTCCCGCGGCAACCGCATCGATGCGATCAATGACACGCTGCATGGGGATATGGCGGCCAAAATAAAACTCGTTCTGGGCCAGGCGAACCATCTGGTTCTCCGGGTTCTCCTCCGCCATGAGCAGATTGCCCTTGATGAAGGCTTTGGCATCGTCGAGAACCACTTTTGAAACCGGGTCCTGCCGAAGCTGACGGACCTGATCCATGATCAACCGAATGCAGGTGCCCGCATCCTCGGGTGTCACCGCCGAATAGATGCCCAGCATGCCCGCGTCAGCATAGGAAGTCAGAAACGAGTAAATGGAATAGGCCAGCCCCCGCTCTTCCCGGATGGTCTGGAAAAGACGGGAACTCATGTTGCCCCCCAGGACGGTATTGAGCAGGGAAGCGGCAAAGCGGCGTTCGTCGGTAACCGACACGCCGCGCATGGCCAGGCAGAAATGGGTCTGTTCCAGATCCCGATGCCTGCATGTCATGCCCCCGGCGTCGGTCGGCGAACAGCGGTCCGCCAACCCGCTTCCGGCCGCAATGGAGGAAAAAACAGGGGCCAGCAGGTCCACCAGCCGGTCATGGCGGAGATTTCCGGCCGCGGCGACTACGATGCGGTCCGGCTGGTACCGGCTTTTGAAAAACTCCCGGATGGTGCGGCTGTCAAACCCCTGAATGTTTTCGGGCGTGCCCAGGATGGACCGTCCCAGGGCATGGCTGCCCCAGAAGGCGGGACTGATTTTGGCATGCACCCACTCCTCGGGACTGTCCTCCACCATACCGATTTCCTGAAAAATGACCGGGCGCTCCCGGGCCACTTCCCGCTCGTCGAAAACCGAATTGAGAAAAATGTCGGAAAGGATATCCACCATGGTTTCCAGATGGATATCCAGTACCCGGGCATGGTAGCAGGTGTGCTCCATGGAGGTGAAGGCGTTGGTCTGGCCGCCGATGGCATCGAACTCCTTGGCGATCTGAAACGCGTTGCGCCGGGCCGTCCCCTTGAAGATCATATGTTCGATGAAATGGGACAGCCCGCTTTCCGCATCGGTTTCGTCCCGCGCCCCCACATGAACCCAGACGCCCATGGAGACGGAACGCACATGGGGCATCGCAAAGGAAAGGATGCGAACACCGTTGTCCAGAACGGTTTTGCTAACCTTCGGATTTTTGTTCATCTGCCAAGACAGCTTTGTGACTGAGGCGTATCTTGCCGTCCTTGGAAATTTCCAGGACCTTGACCTTCAGCATATCGCCTTCCTTGACCACATCGGTGACTTTGCCCACCCGACGGTTGGCCAACTGGCTGATGTGCACCAGGCCGTCGGTACCGGGGACGATCTGAACGAAGGCGCCAAAATCGGTGGTCTTGACCACCTTGCCCTCATATGTGGCCCCCACTTCGGGCTCCATGGTCAACGATTCGATCTGCTCGCGGGCGGCATCGCCGTCCTCGGCCGAGGTGGCGGCGATTTTCACCAGGCCGCTGTCGTCGATTTCGATCTTGGTGTTGGTTTCGCTTTGAATGGCCCGGATCACCTTGCCTCCGGGGCCGATGACGTCACGGATCTTGTCCGGGTTGATTTTGATCGAAACAATCTTCGGCGCGAACGGGGAAATCGCTTTGCGGGGCGAGGCAAGCGCCTGGAGCATCTTGTCCAGAATATGCAGTCGACCTTCCCTGGCCTGTTCCAAGGCCTTTTGCAGAATATCCCGGGAAAGCTCGTGAATTTTGATGTCCATCTGCAGGGCGGTGATGCCTTCGGCGGTGCCGGTCACCTTGAAATCCATGTCGCCGGTGTGATCTTCATCGCCCAGGATGTCCGACAGGATCACCACCTGGTCGCCCTCTTTGACGAGCCCCATGGCAATGCCGGACACGGGCGCCTTGATGGGCACGCCGCCGTCCATCAGGGCCAGGATTCCCGAGCACACGGTTCCCATGGATGAGGAACCGTTGGACTCCAGGACTTCGGAAACGATGCGGATGGTATAGTCGAAGTCCTCCTTGTCCGGCAGCACCCGTTCTATGGCGCGGGTGGAAAGACCGCCATGGCCGATGTCCCGACGGCTGGGCGATCCCACGCGTTTGACCTCGCCGACTGAATAGGGAGGAAAGTTGTAATGCAGCATGAACGGACGATTCTCTTCGCCACTGAGGGTTTCCACGCGCTGTTCGTCTCCGCCCGATCCCAGGGTCAGAACCCCCAGCACCTGGGTTTCGCCGCGTGTAAACAGTGCGCTGCCGTGGGGCCGCGGCAGAACGCCCACCTCACAGGTGATGGGACGAATTTCATCAAAACGGCGGTTGTCGATCCGGCGGCCTTCCTTCAGAATCATATCCCGGCAGATCTGCTTCTGCAGATCGCTGAGAATGGCGCCGACTTCGGCACCGCGGTCGGCCACTTCATCTCCCAGCGATTCAACCACCTGGGCCTTGGCGGCGCGCACGGCCTCGTAACGTTTCATCTTTTCGGGAATGGTCAGGGCTTCGCCCAATGGGGTGCGGGCCATTTCGGCCACCCGCTCGACCAGTGCCGCATCTTTTTCCGGCGGGATGAAAGGTCGCTTGGGGCGGCCCATGGCGGCCTTGAGTTCTTCCTGGATGTCGATCAGGGGCTGGATAGCTTGGTGGCCAAAAAAGATGGCCTCCAGCATGTCCGTTTCACTGACCACATCGCCGCCGCCTTCCACCATGACCACGCCGGTTCGGGAGCCGGCCACGATGATATTGATGTCACTTTCCGCCCACTGTGCCAAGGTGGGGTTGGCCACGAATTGACCGTCGATGCGCCCCACGCGGACATTGGCGATCGGTCCGGCAAAGGGAATGTCCGAAATTTCAAGGGCAGCCGATGCACCCACCATGGCCAGCATGTCCGGATCGTTTTCCTGATCCATGGACAATACCGTGGCGATGACCTGGGTCTCGTAGCGGTACTCTTTGGGAAACAACGGCCGGATCGGACGATCGATCAGACGGGCAGTAAGTGTCTCTTTCTCGCTGGGCCGACCGATCTCCCGGCGGAAGTAATTGCCCGGGATTCGTCCGGCGGCGTATACCTTTTCCTGGTACTCTACGGAAAGCGGCAGGAAATTGGCGTCTCTTTCTTCATTGGCGGAAACCACCGTCACCAGGACCACCGTTTCGCCGTATTGAACCACGACCGATCCGGAAGCCTGTTTGGCGACCTTGCCCGCCTGGATGCTCAGGGCTTTGCCCCCGACATCCGCTTTAAATGTATATTCCATTGGAAGTCTTTCTCCTGATTGAGATTGCGGCGGGGGCACCATGGATGGATGCCGTCGCCTGGCGTCTGCCGGTTATGGGCTTGCCAAACGCAGGATGCAGCCCACCGTCACGACCCAAGTGTCGTCGGCAGCCGCATCCGCAAAAAACCGGCAGATAAAATCCGGCAACACGGGGCTGCCGGTTATAATGACCTTAGCGTCGCAGGCCAAGGGTCTCGATGATGGACCGATACCGCTGGACATCGTTGCGTTTGACGTAGTTGAGCAGTCGACGACGTTTGCCCACCAACATCAGCAGCCCCCGGCGGGAGTGGTGATCTTTTTTATGCACCTTCAGATGTTCGGTCAGATAGGAAATTCTATGGGTGAGCAGGCCGATCTGAACTTCCGGGGAACCGGTATCGGAGTCGTGCTGTTTGTATTTTTCAATCAATCCTTTTTTGGTTTCCGCTGTATAGGCCAATGTTCCTTCCTCCTTGATTCTCGTTTGCTGACTATACAAAACAAATTATCGATTAACTGCTTTAAATTGATTTACAATTTTTGTTTATTACCTTTACGCGCTAAAAACACAACAATAATTATAGCTGTCCGGGTCCCGGGGGTCTCCCAGGACTGCGATCAAACGGCCGCTTCGGTCGACGACCTTGAAAAAACCTTCCCGTGACCGTTCGGGGCTGACCGGGAAATCTTTTTCCGAGAGTTTCATGCCGTTTTGCACCTTGCCGGAGAGCCCGTCACCGGCAGCCACGGCGGGAATGAAAGCCAGGGCTTCGTTCATGCCGACGACCGCCTGTTCCAGCGTCTCCCGATCCTTCAGCGCCTCCAGCGCCTCCGGAGTCAAGGCGTCTTCGATGGAGAACCCGCAACTGGCTGTCCGCCGTAAACGTTTCAGGTGGCCGCCGCACCCCAGCGCGTCGCCCATGTCGGCACAAAGGGTGCGAATGTAGGTCCCCGATGAACAGCTTACCGCAAAACGCACTTCCGGCAGATTCACCTCCAGGATTTCCAGGCGGTCGATGCGAACCTTCCGGGCCGGCTTCTCGACGGCCTCTCCCCGACGGGCCAGCTTGTAAAGCGGAGTGCCCTCGTGTTTCAGCGCCGAATAGACCGGGGGGACCTGGGAAATTTCGCCGGTGAAACGCTCGGCAACCCGGGCGATCATTGCATCGGTGATTCCATCTACCGGTTTCTCGGCAACCAGCGCTCCCGTCGGATCCTGGGTATCCGTCCGGATGCCCAGGCGGAGAACCGCCTCGTAGGTTTTATCCCCTTTGAGAAAGAACCGCGAAAGCCGCGTCGCCCGGTTGAGGCAGCAAACGAGAACCCCGGTGGCGAAGGGGTCCAGCGTTCCCGTATGGCCGGCCTTCCTGGCTCCGAACAGCTCCTTGATGCGTGAGACGATCCGGGCCGAAGAGAACCCTTCCGGCTTGTCCACCACGACGATGCCGTTCAGTTCAATTGGCATCTCTCGCCGAAACCGTCGGACAGACCGTAAATGATGCGCTTCAATTCCGGCAGGCTGGACTCCATGGAAAACCCGGCCGCTCCGGCGTGTCCCCCGCCTCCGAAACCCGATGCAATCCGGGCGACATCCACACTGCCGTCCGAACGCAGGCTCACATGAAATCGTTTCCGGTTGCCTTGGGAATCGGCGCCATTTTCCAGTTCGTGAATCAGGGCGGCAACCTTCACATCCTGGATCCGACGGGCATAGTTGATCAGACCGTCGGCATCTTCGGACTGTGTGCCGGTTTCGGCAAACATCTCCCGGGTCACCGTCATGATCGACAAATACCCGTTGTTGGATATCTCGATGGAATCCAAAGCCAGGTTGAGAAGCTTGATCCGCCCCAGTGAATAGGTACCGTAAACGTGCCGGGCCACCGCCGAAGGATCCACCCCCCTGGCCACCATGGCCTCGCAAATAGCAAAGGCCGACTGGTTGGTGTTCGAAAACCGGAAAGAGCCCGTATCGCTCAAAATGCCCGTATAAATGGCCGTGGCCATGACGACGTCCACATCAAGGCCCATGGCCTGAACCAGCCGGTAAATGATTTCGCAGGTGGCGCAGGCGTTTACATCCACCAGCTGATGCTGCCCGAAACGGGTATTGGTGGTGTGATGGTCGATGTTGATCACCATCGGTATCGCACCGACCCGCTTTGCCTCGACCCCGACCCGGCTCAGGTCGCCGCAGTCCAGCACCACGGCCGTATCGAACCGCTCCGGGTCGCAAAGCTGTTTCTCAATCCGGTCCACAGAAGGCAGAAAGCGATAGACGGCAGGGATGGAACTTTCGTTGTACAGGTCGATCTCACAGCCTAATTTTTCCAGAGCTGTCCCCATGGCCAGCAACGAACCGATGGCATCGCCGTCCGGATTGACGTGGGAGGCCAAAAGGACGCGACTACTGCTCTTCAGGTGTTGGATAATGTTTTCCATCATCGCTTCTTATGGTTTTCAATACCCGGTCGATGTGGGCGCCATAGTCAAAAGAGGCATCGTAGAAAAATTTCAAATCCGGCATATACCGGAGGCCCAGTTCTTTTGCCAGCTCCCGCTTGATAAATCCCTTGGCACTCTCGAAACCCGCGGCCAGGTCCTGTTGGTCATCCTTGCCGCCATGGGCTGCAAAATAAATTTTGGCGATCCGAAGATCCTTGCTCATGCTCACCCCGGTAATGGTGGCCCGGGACAGCCGCGGGTCGCTGATCCCTTTCAGGATCAGGTCGGAAAGCACTTTTTTGACCTGGCCGCTGACTCGCTCGGCTCGATTGAATGATCTTGCTACCACGTTGGTACCACCATCGACCCGCCTGGCGGGTCGTCGCTTTCGTTGGATTGCCGAGCCTTCCGGTTCACAGGGAAATGATCTCCAACTCGGTGTCGATCATTTCCGCCAGCCCCAGGTCCTCGGCAAAATTAAACAATTTGTCCAGTTTGGCATTGATCGTCCGGCGGTCGCTGCCCACCAGGCTGACCCCGATGACGGCCCGCTGGTAAATGTCGTTGTCGTCCACTTCAGCGACCGATGCGTTGAAGTTGTTGCGGATACGGGCGACAATGGCTTTAACCACCTTGCGTTTGCCCTTCAGGGACCTGCAATCGTGAATCCTGAAGACCATGCACCCGACGCCGACGACCATCGGAGCGCTTACTCCACTTCGGGCCGGATCTCTTCGACATAGTAACTTTCGATCACGTCCCCGACCTTGATGTCATTGTAATTTTCAATGCCGATGCCGCATTCATAGCCGGACTGAACTTCCTTGACGTCGTCCTTGAACCGGCGAAGGCTGCTGTTCTTGCCTTCAAAAGTAATAATGCCGTCCCGAAGCAGCCGCATGAGCTGTCCGCGTTGAATCTTGCCGTCGGTTACATAGCAGCCGGCAATCGTGCCCACCTTGGGTACATGGAAGGTCTGGCGCACCTCTGCGCGGCCAAGCACCCGTTCTTCGTAGATCGATTCCATCATACCGACGATGGCATCCTTGACCTCTTTGATGACATTGTAGATCACGTTGTGGAACCGCATATCCACGTTTTCCTCGGCGGCCAGCTCCTGTACCTTGGCATTGGGACGCACATTGAAGCCGATGATAATGGCATTGGATACCGCGGCCAGAGAAATATCCGACTCGGTAATGGTACCGGTGGCGGCGTGAACCACATTGATGCTGACCTCGTCATTGGAAAGCTTGACCAGCGAATCCCGCAGGGCCTCGATAGAGCCGTCCACATCGGCACGGATAATGAGGTTGAGGTCTTTGACCTCCCCTTTTTGCATCTTTTCGAACAGCCCTTCCAGACTGAGCCGGTTGGTTTTGGCCAGCTCCTTGGAGCGCTGCTTCTGCATGCGGTGCTGGCTCACCTGGCGGGCATCCTTTTCGTCGGCCAGGGCCACCAGTTCGTCGCCGGCCATGGGTACGCCGGACAGGCCCACGATCTCCACCGGCATGGAGGGACCGGCCGATTCCACCGTACGCCCCAGATCGTCCTGGAGGACACGGATCTTGCCGTAGTGCATGCCGCAAACGACAGAATCGCCGGCGCGCAGGGTGCCGTCCTGAACCAGTACCGTGGCCACCGGTCCCCGCCCCGAATCCAGTTTGGCTTCGACGACATGCCCGCTGGCCAGTTTGTCCGGATTGGCCTTGAGTTCCAGAATTTCCGCCTGCAGCAGAATCATTTCGAGCAGCTCTTCAATGCCCGTATTCTGTTTCGCCGACACCATGACAAAAATGGCATCGCCGCCCCAGGCCTCGGGAACCAGGCCGTGTTCGCTGAGTTCGCGCTGAACCCGGTCCGGATCGGCATCGGGCTTGTCCATCTTGTTGACGGCCACGATGATCGGCACGTTGGAGGCTTTGGAGTGGTTGATCGCCTCCACGGTCTGGGGCATCACCCCGTCGTCGGCAGCCACCACGAGAACGACGATGTCGGTCACTTTGGCGCCGCGGGAACGCATGGCCGAAAAGGCCTCATGGCCGGGGGTGTCCAGAAAGGCGATCACGCCCTTATCGGTTTGGACATGATAGGCGCCGATATGCTGGGTGATACCGCCGGCTTCGCCCTCGGTCACGCGGGTTTTGCGGATCACGTCCAAAAGGGATGTCTTGCCGTGGTCGACATGGCCCATAATGGTCACCACGGGGGGACGAGAAGCCAGTTTTTCAGGATCATCTTCCGTCGTTTTCTTGAGAATCACCTCTTCTTCGAAGGAGGCCTTTTCCACTTCGTAGCCGAACTCGCCGGCCACCAGCACCGCTGTATCGTAGTCAATGGTCTGGTTGACCGTCGCCATGACGCCCAGCCCCATGAGCTTGACGATCATTTCGTTGGCCTTGATGCCCATGCGTTTGGCCAATTCCGACAATACAATGGTTTCATCGACCTTCACCCGCCGTTTGATGGCTTTGGCGGTGGTGATCTGGGTCTTCTGACCCGTTGGTATGGACTTCAGTTTGCTGCCCTTGCGCCCCTTGCGGCCGCGTTTGCCGCTGTAAAGCGCGGCCCCTTCCACGATCTCCCGCTTACGGAACCCGCCTTGTTTTTTGCCATAACGCGGAGCCTCGCCTTCTTTTTTGCGCCACCCTTTCTTTTTCTTTTCTTTCCCGGTATCCGGAGATTCGTCAGGCTCCGGTCTCGGTGGATAGGGCTGCGACGGCGGTGCGGTCGGCGTGATACGCGCCGATGGTTTCACGGGCGGCACCGGCTGGATCGGCAGTTTGATAATCTTGGCCGCCGCTTCCTTTTTGGCCTTCTTGGATTTGACCGCCGGGGCTTTCGGTTCCTTGACCTCGGGCGGCGCCTCGGCAGCCGGCGGCGGCTCTGTCGGCTCTGCCGGGGGGGCTTCCGATTTTTCGACCGGCGGTTCTTCGGCCACAGGAGCTTCCGGTTCCGGCGGGGCAGTGGCTTCCGGCTCGACTGCGGCCTCGGCAGGCTCTTCCGGCGCGGCTTCCTGCACCTCGGGTTCGGCGGCCTCGGGCGTCTCCTCCTTGGGTTTGGATATAATTTTGGCGGACTCCTCCGCCTTGCGCTTTTTGATCACCGGTTTCTTCGCGACCGGCGTCTTTTCCTTCTCCGGTTCCGGAGCCGTCTCCTGCGCTTCCACCGGGGGGGATTCCGGCGCTTTTGCGGAAACGGTTTCGGGTTCGGGGGTCTCGGCTTCTTGGGGCGCAGCAACCCTGCGCCGGCGAATCACGGTGGGCCGTACACGCTTTTCCTCGAGCTGATCGTCCTTGGCGCCGAAAAGCACCGACTTGACCTTGGCCACCACATCATCTTCCAGAGAACTCATATGACTGTTCACTTCGATATCGAGGCCCCGGATCTTGTCCAGAAGCTCTCTGTTCGTCATGTTCAGTTCTCTGGCAAATTCATATACTCTGATTTTTGCCATCCATTCCCCCCAAACGCTTGATTACGCCGTTTTCGCTCTGTTGCAAAATCTCTTCAGCCCCTGATCCGTTACGGGGTATCTTCCGACGCTGCCATATCGGAATCGGAGGCTTCGCTGGATTCGTCCGCAGGCGTTTCCGCTTGAACCTCGTCGCCGCCCCCCTCTTCGGGTTGTTCCGATTCTTCCACAGCTCGGGTTTCCTCTTCCAGGCGCTGCCTTTCGGCCGCCTCGGCTGCTTCGATAACGTACTGCCTTGCGTTTTCCAGCAACACCGGCGCTTTCTCCTGTCCGATGCCGCGGATTTCAACCAGCTCCTCGACGCTGGATTCGGCCAGCTCTTCCGCCGAGTAGATGCCCTTTTCAAAAAAGGCATCGGCCAGACCGGCGCCGACTCCGGGGATGTTGACCAGGGATTCGTAGCCGCGCTTCATCATTTCGTCATATTTGGATTCCGAATTGACATCCAGATGCCATCCGGTGAGTTTCGAAGCCAGGCGCACGTTCTGGCCCCGCTTGCCAATGGCCACCGAGAGAAACTCGTCCGGGACGATCACCTCCATGGCATTGTTTTCCTCGTCGATGATCACCCTGGATATTTCCGCGGGCGCCAGCGCATTACAAACATACTTGGCCGCATCCACATGCCAGGTGATGATATCGATCTTCTCTCCGCGGAGTTCCTGCACGACATTCTGCACACGGCTGCCTTTCATGCCGACGCAGGCGCCGACCGGATCGATATCGGAATCGTGGGAAGAGACGGCAAACTTGGCCCGGCTTCCCGGCTCCCGGGCAGCGCCTTTGACCTCCACGATTCCCTCGCTGATTTCAGGAACTTCCGTCTTGAACAGGTTGATCAGCAAATCGGGATGGGTGCGCGAAAGAACGATCTGAGGACCGCGGGTATCGTAAAGCACATCCAGGATCAAAGCCCGAATCCGGTCTCCCCGCCGGTAGTTTTCGCGGGGGATCTGCTCCCGGGTGGGTAAAATGGCCTCGGTCGTGCCCAGATTGACGATGATGTTGCCCCGGTCCACCCGCTGAACGATACCGTTGATGACCTCGCCCTTGCGGTCGATGTAACTGGAATAGACCGCATCCCGCTCCGCATCTTTCATCTTCTGGATAATCACCTGTTTGGCCGACTGGGCGGCAATGCGGCCGAAGGTGGACGTGTCCATCTTGGTTCCGAGGCTGTCACCGATCTCGCAATCGGGATCGAGCTTGCGCCCCTCCTCGAGACCGATCTGCAGATCCGGCTCGTCCACCTCTTCGACCACCTCTTTAAACTGGAAAACTTCGATTTCACCCGTGTCGGGGCTGTACTGGGCCTCGATATCGACCTTGCTGCCGAATTTTTTCCGGGCAGCCGAACGCAGCGCCTCTTCCAGGGCGCGGATCAATATCTCCACATCGATGCCCTTGTCCCGGCTTACCTGCTCCACCACACGTTTGATATCTGCTATAAACATCAGTGTTCTCCGTTAAAATTAATCAGCCGCGCCCTTAGGATATCGCTGAAATCGAGATGGACAATCCCGTCATCCATCTTTAACCGAATTTTTTCTTCGGAAACCCCGTCCAGCACGCCGGTAAAATTTTTACGGCCGTCAACGGGCTCCGCCAAACGAATCCTGGCCCGCTGGCCCGTGAACCGTCGATAATCCTCGAGCTTGCCCACCGGTCGGTCGACCCCCGGCGAGGTAACTTCCAGCCGATAGGGAGGAAGATCGCTGGCGTGTACATCCAACAGGTCTTCCAGCTGGCGGCTGACATCGACGCAGTCGTCCAGGGTCACTCCTCCCGTCTTGTCCAGGTAGATGCGCAGGGTCACTCCCCCCGGCTCCCGCTGATATTCCACGTGGACCAGCTCCAGGCCTTCACTTTGGCACAATGGCTCCGCCAGGCGGACGACCGAATCGACAACCGCCTGCCGGCGTTTGCGCGCTTCGTCGTCCAAAAGAAAATGGGTCGTCTTCTTCTCCTGGTGCTTCGATTTTTGCTTGCGGCCACGCTTGGCCATTTCATCACCGACAAAAAAACAAAAACGGGCGAACAGCCCGTTTTCAAGTTACCACCGAATTATGGATACCGTCACTTACCAGTCCATAAAACCACGCCAGGCGGAAAATCCGCTTTTCTTCCAGCAACAAACCCTGGAAAAGACGAAACCGGACTTGAAATGGAGCGGGCAACGAGATTCGAACTCGCGACACCAAGCTTGGGAAGCTTGTACTCTACCAACTGAGCTATGCCCGCTCACCAATCAACTGCTATTAAGGCAAAAAAATGGGCCTGTCAATCTTTTTCTATACGCAAGGGAAGTGTTTTTAGCGACTTGAAGCATCGATCATCTGCCGGATGCGAATCAATTCTTCCCTGATTTCGGAGATCGCCGGGGACTTTTTTGCCGTCGGCGTCCCTTTCGCACTGCCGGTCTTGCGCTTCAAATGCTGCCGGGCCCCTTCGATGGTGAATTTTCTATCGTAGAGAAGGTGCTTGATCCGCAATACCAGCTCAACATCCTGCCTGCGGTACATGCGTTGACCCGCCCGGGTTCGCTTGGGTTTGATCTGCTTGAACTCCGTTTCCCAGAACCGAAGCACATAGGGAGGGACGTCGACGATCTCACTGACTTCGCCGATCCTGAAATAGAACTTGTCGGGTATCCGGGGAACACCGTGAGCATCTTCTTGCATCGGTATTGTCCACAATGGTCGAAGTACTGCCGGTGGAAAACGCCGGGTCAGGCCGGCAGCGTCGCACCGAATTCGGCAATCAATCGTTGGGTGAGCCGATGATGGATCTCGTTTACGGTGTCATCCTCCAGGGTCTTTTCGGCAGACCGGTAGACGATCCGGAAGGAAACACTCTTTTTGCCGGCCGGAATGGGATCGCCGGCGAACACATCGAACAGAGACAAATCCTCGACCAGGGCTTCGCCGAAGCCGACCACCGCATCCATCAGGCGGTTGGATTCAACCTCCTGGTCCACAATAACGGTGATATCCCTGGATGTCGAGGGAAAACGGGGAATCGGCGTCATCTGTTTGGAATCAGGCACCCGTCGGCTCAGCAATTCCAGATCCAATTCGAAAACGAACACGCGCTGTTTGAGGTTGTATTGCTCCACGACCGCCGCATCCACTTCTCCGACAATGCCGAGCAGCTGTCCATCGAGAAGCACCCCGGCCGTATGGCCGGCGCGGGTGTAGCGGCACGCATCGTCCGGCTGCGCCGTGAAGGCCGGTTGACCGACGCCCAGAGAGAGCGCCAGCCCTTCCACGACCCCTTTGACATCGTAAAAATCGCAGGCGGTTTCACGGGTATGCCAGGCGGTCTTGGCGCGGGAACCGGTCCAAAGCCCCACCAGCATCTCCTTTTCCAGGGGCAGAATCGCTTCCGGTTGGGGAAGAAACGCCTTGCCGGTTTCAAACAGACGCAAATCGTTCTGCTGCCGCGCGATATTGCGCTGAGCCGTTTCCAGCATGCCGGGAACCAGGGTGGTCCGCATTACCGACTGCTCCTCGGAAATCGGGTTGAGCAGAACCACATGGCTGCGGCGCGGGTCATCGGCATCCAGTCCAATGCGGTCGGCCGACTCGGCACTGATAAAACTGTAATTGATGGTCTCGGAAAAACCGAAAGCACAAAGAATCTCCCGAACCCGGTTGCGATGATCCCTCAACGCGGCAACGTTGGTCCCTTGGGCCGGGATCTGTGGGAAAGTGACCGGAATGCGGTCGTAGCCGGAGAGCCGGGCCACCTCTTCCATCAGATCCTGCGGCCGAAAAACGTCCACGCGAAACGACGGCACCTGGACGCGCAGCGTTTCGTCTCCGTCCGGGCTGACCTGGAAGGCAACACTTTCCAGCAGCCCGGCCATGGCATCCCGGTCCAGGTCGGTTCCCAGAAGATCGTTGGTTGCCGGTACGCTCAGGGAAAGCACCAGCGGTTCGGCCTTTCTGAAATCTTCATCGATAACGCCGGCAACCAGCCGCCCACGGCCCAATTCCGCCATCAATCCGGCCGCCCGGTCGAGCGCGAAGAGCGTGCCGTCCGGATCCACCCCCCTTTCGAAGCGGTGGGAGGCATCGGTGTTCAACCCTAAGGCTTTGGATGTCTTGCGGATGCTGATCGGATCGAAACAGGCGCTTTCGATGAGCACCCGGGTGGTGGTGTCCTCGATTCCCGAGTTCAACCCGCCCATTACGCCACCGACGGCCACCGGCTTTTCGCCATCGCAGATCATGAGCATCTGATCGGACAGCCGACGATCCTTATTGTCCAGGGTGGTAAACGGTTCGCCCTCGGCCGCCGTGCGCACCACGATACGATGCCCGGCCAGGTTGTCGAAATCAAAGGCGTGCAGCGGCTGTCCAGTTTCCAGCATGACGAAATTGGTCACATCGACCAGATTGTTGATGGGCCGCACCCCCACACTGCGCAGGCGCTCCTGAAGCCAGTAGGGCGACGGGGATACGCTGACATCTTCCAGCAGCCTCGCCGCGTATCGGGGGCAGTGGTCCGGCGACTCGATGGCCACCGAGGTCAGCACATCGATGCTTCCATCGGCATCGGGAAGCGAAAATTCAGGAAATTTCAAGGCCACGCCCTGGATGGCGGCAATCTCGCGGGCCACGCCGATCATGCTCAGGCAGTCGGGGCGGTTGGGTGTCAAGCCGATTTCCAGGGTAAAATCGGAAAGGTGAAGCGCCTCTTTCAGGCACAGGCCCGGCCGCAAATCCGAATCCAACACCATCAGGCCGGAGCCATCGTCCCCCAATTCCAATTCCTTTTCGCTGCACAGCATCCCTGCTGACGTTTCGCCGCGAATCACCGTCTCCTGCAGCACCGCACCATTGGGCAGCCGGGTACCGACTTTCGCCAGCGGGACATTCATTCCCACCGCCACATTGGGCGCGCCGCAAACCACCGTAGCGGTTTCGCTCCCACTGTCCACCCGGCACAGTTTCAAACGGTCGGCATTGGGATGAGGCAGCACCTCGGTGACCTTGCCCACGACCACCGCGTCCAGGAAGGCATAGCGATCTTCCACGGCCTCCACTTCAAGCCCCGCCATGGTCAAGGCATCAGCAAGCTCGGAAACTCCCATCGTGATGGGTACATATTCGTTCAGCCAGCTCAAACTTACTTTCATCGGTTCAGGAACACTCCGTTAGAATTGACTCAGGAATCGGTAATCGTTGTCGAAATAGCGCCGAATATCGTCGATACCATACTTCAGCATGGCGATGCGCTCCACACCCATGCCGAAGGCGAATCCCGTGTATCGGCTGGTGTCATACCCCACATTTTCGAATACCGCCGGATGGACCATGCCGGAACCCAGCACCTCGAGCCAACCGGTTTGCGAGCAAACCCGGCAGCCTTTTCCGCGGCAGATCACGCAGCGGATATCCACTTCTGCGCTGGGTTCGGTAAAGGGGAAAAAGCTGGGCCGAAAACGCAAGGTGGTCTGCTCGTCGAACATCTGATGAACAAAAGCGGTCAGCGTCCCCTTGAGGTCGGAAAAAGAGACCTTGCGGTCCACCAGCAACCCCTCCACCTGGTGAAACATGGGAGTATGGGTCAGATCGGAATCGCAGCGGTACACCTTGCCGGGAGCGATGATGCGCACCGGCGGCGGCTGGTTTTCCATCACCCGCGGCTGGGTGGGTGAGGTATGGGTGCGCAGCACCACATTGTCGGACACATAAAAGGTATCCTGCATATCCCGGGCAGGGTGGTTCTTGGGGATGTTCAGGGCCTCGAAATTGTAATAATCGGATTCTACTTCCGGGCCTTCGACCACGTCGAATCCCATCCGGGAAAAAATGTCGCAAATGCGGTTGGTGATCCGGGTAATGGGGTGCAGGGAACCTCTTTCCGGCACCCGGCCCGGCAGGGAGACGTCGATGCGGTCCGTCACCTTTTTGGACGCTTCTTTGGAGCGCTCCTGCGCCTTCGTAAAGGCTTCTTCCAGGCAGCGTTTGATTTCGTTGGCCCGTTTGCCGGCCTGAGGGCGCTCCTCGGCGGGAAGCTTTGAAATATTTCTCAGAAATTGCGTGATGCTCCCCTTCCTGCCGAGGTACTGGGTAGCAAGCCGGTCGATCGCTTCGGCATCGGTCGCCGAAGCCAGATCCTCCATGGCATCCGCGTATATCCGTTCTATGTTGTTTTCCACAATCGTCGCTCTGTAAGGTAATGGATTTTCGCTTTTTCCCCATCCCGCCGAAAGGGCGGGATTGAGGAATGCGGTCGTTTTCTCGGTTGCAAAGGGGGAAAGCAGCGGGAGGAATCGAAAGGCGGCATGGCCGCGACAGGAAAACCCGGTTTACCCCTGCTGAGACGCCAGTGCGGCAATCTGGGCAAACCCGGAGGGGTCGGACACTGCCAGATCGGCAAGCACCTTGCGATCCAGATTCACATCGGCCTTTTTCAATCCGCTGATAAAACGGCTGTAGGACAGGTCGTTCATACGCGCTGCGGCGTTGATGCGGGCAATCCACAGCCGACGAAACTGGCGTTTGCGTTGTTTGCGGTCCCGATAGGCATATTGCAGCGCTCTGTCGACCGTATCCGCCGCCGTCCGGAACAGCTTGCTGTGGCCGCCGCGAAAGCCCTTGGCCAGTTTCAACACTTTCTTGCGACGTCTTCTCGCTTTAAATCCTCTTTTAATACGCATGATTTCATCTCCTTGAACGCCGGCTTCGCTGCCGTGCGGCCCCGATATCGTCAATCCGATGCCAAAACCGTGAAGCCCGCTGAGGTTATCTTTCTCTTATGTTTTTGGCTTTTGTGTTCATCCAAAAAGGCTCACCCATTGGGCAGCAGCAGCCGGATTTCACGCATATCGCTCTTCTTAACCAGCTGCATCTTCTTCAACGACCGTTTCCGTTTCCGGGTTTTGCTGGTCAGAATGTGGCTGTGGTGAGACTTTGAAAACGTGTATCCTCCGGAGCCGGTCTTTTTGAAACGCTTGGCAGCCGCCCGGTTGGTTTTGATTTTCGGCATGATCTCTCTCCTAATACAAAAAGTGTTTCCAAAACTGTATCGAAGCGGTCAAACCCTTGAACCGCCCGAGTCAATTAACAATCCTCATCCGTATCTTAAAAATGGCTGGCGTGAACGAAAAACCTGCGTTCACGCCAGATCGTACAACAGCCTGTTTCTTATCGTCCGGGCTGCGGTTCCCGAAAGGCCGGGTCCACATTACCCTTTCGGGGTGCCGGCACTATTTGGGCGCCAGCACCATCATCATCGTCCGCCCCTCGAATTTGGGGTATTGCTCCACAACGGCTATTTCTTCCAACTCTTCGGCGATGTATTGCAGCAATTCTCTGCCGCGGTCTGAAAGCGTGATTTCCCGCCCCCGAAACATCACGGTGACCTTGACCTTGTCTTTACGGTCAAGGAATTTGCGGATATGTCCCATCTTTGTCTCGAGATCGTGTTCGCCGGTTTTTGGCCGCACCTTGATCTCTTTGATCTGAAAAGTCGTCTGTTTTTTCTTGGCCTCTTGCTGTTTTTTGGTCTGCTCGTATTTGAACCGCCCGTAGTCCATGATTTTACATACCGGCGGTTTCGCGTTGGGCGAAATCTCGACGAGATCCAAACCGTAATCGTTCGCCTGGGCCAATGCTTGATGAATCGGAAGAATACCAACCTGGTTGCCTTCGGGATCGATCAAGCGGACTTCCCTCACCCGGATGCCCTGGTTGATCCGCGTGGTATCGGGACGCCTCCTATCCATTTGTCTATTTCTGGGACCAGCTATGCTTTCACCTCCTGAAGACCTGTGCGTTAAGCCGCTTTGGCCCGGCATTCCGGCGGTTGCCAACGCGAAATCGGCGCCGCCTCGCCGAACCGACTCGCAAACAGCCATCCAATACTAAACCTTTTTCAGATATAGGACACTGCCGTCAAATGCAAGGAAAAAATAAGGAAACCGCATGAAAGCCGCAGATGGAAGCCGGCATGGAATTTATTCGGGCAGTTGATCCAACGTGTAACGGCACAACAGGCTGTCCGCCCAGTAAGCGTTCCCGGAATCGGCGAAAAAGCGATGAAAAAGCGCCAGGCTCTGGCCCCTGAAAACACCGGGGGTTACCCTCAGCCGGGCATCGCGATACAGGGGCGCCAGCCTGGACCGGTCGCAGCCGGTCCCACCGCCCATGACATCTTCATAGGCGTAAACGATTCTGGGAATGCCGCTGAGCAGGATGGCCGAGAAACACATCAGGCAGGGTTCCATGGTGCAATAGATCGCCAAAGTGGAACGGTCAAGACCCGGATGGGACCGATTGAGCTGCCGGATGGCGTTGATTTCGGCATGGTCGATTTCGTTGCCCTGCCCCGTGGAAGTACCCGTACGGTGCCCTTTAGCCACAACCGTGTCGCCGGCGGCGATCACGCATCCGACGGGAAACTCGCCGGCCGCCAGGGCCTGCCGGGCAAGTGTAAGGGCCCGGGTCATCATTTGCCTGTCCGTATCCGAAAAGGGTTGCCGGGTCATGGGATCCTGCAGGTGCTGTCGTCACAGGGACAACTACCTTCGATTTCAAAAGCGTAAACGATTCTGGCCTCCATCTCGCGCCGCGCGTCAGACACAGGCTCGAAATCCATCCCGTCCAGTTGCCGCGCCAGCATCTCCCGTGATGGAATCCCATCGAATCCCGTTGCGATCAGGCCGCCGCCGGTGCCGTCGAGGATATCCGCCGACTCGCCATTGGTCACCACGACCACGGGGACCCGATGCGGCGCAATCAAGCGGGAAATAGCCAACGTCGGCCGATGGCGAGTCACCAGGGAACCAGGCGCATATTTAATCACCATGACCATGCGACCGTCAACGGCAATGGTAAAGTCCACCGCCAGTTGCCCTTTCCGGGTGCCGGCGGCAACGACCAACGGCCTGCGCGGCGCAATTTCCGCTTTCGCATAGCCCTTCTCCTCGACCAGAAAACGGGCGATCTTCTGGCGGTAGCGCTCGTCGTGCGTATCCGCCAGCACTTCACCGGTGAGGTAATCCTCAAGCTCGCCCAGTATCAGATGATGTCCTCCCATGGGCATCGGTCCTTTCATAAAATGGCTCGGTGAAGGCCAACGGTTCTTGTCGTCTTGTAAAAAGATACCGCTTTACAAAGCGTTATGTCTATGAATAGATACGCTGAAGCGTTGACGACATTGCCCGAAACGAAGTTTTCAGGACTGCTTAACATACTACCGCGATGCCGAAATCACAAGCCAGACGCCATGAACATCCGGGAACAGTTCGAAAAACGCGAGGCCAGCTTCCTGTCTCCCTTTGGCTGCCAGAGCGCTCATAGCCGCGGCCGGATGCGGTTGGAAGAACCATGCCCCATCCGCACCGCTTTCCAGGTGGACCGCGACCGCATCGTCTACTGCAACGCTTTCAGGCGCCTGAAGCACAAAACCCAGGTATTTCTAAATCCGCTGGGCGACGAATACCGCACGCGATTGACCCATACGCTGGAGGTTTCCCAGATCGCCCGCACCATTACCCGGGCCATGTTTTTGAACGAAGACCTGGCCGAAGCGATCGCTCTGGGACACGACTTGGGGCATACGCCATTCGGGCACGGCGGCGAAGCCGTGCTTCAGGAAATTCACTCTCCGGACTTCAGGCACCACAAACAGAGCCTGCGAGTGGTGGATGCCATCGAGAACAACGGCCAGGGGTTGAACCTGACCCACGAGGTCCGCGACGGCGTTCTCAAACACTCCAAAGGATACGGCAAGATCCTTCCCGATGATCCCGATGAGTTGGCCTGCACCATGGAAGGCCGCATCGTACGGATATCCGACATCATGGCCTACCTGAACCACGATCTGGACGACGCCGTGCGCAGCGGCGTTGTCCGGGAAAACCAGGTGCCTGAAGTCTGCGTGCGGGTCATCGGGCGGACCCACCAGGAGCGGGCCACGACCATGATCCGGGATCTGATCTTTTCCAGCCGGCCGGCCGGCGGCGAATTGAAGCTGGCCATGAGCGACGAGGTGTTCGAGGCCATGACCACCCTGCGGACTTTTTTATACGAAAACGTATATCGGTCGGTTCGCGTCCACCGGGAATTTATCAAAGCCAAAAAGATCCTGTCCGAGCTTTATGCTTATCTGTTGGAGAACGAAGCGGTCTTCGAAAAGGAACTCATCCGCATGGGCATTGCCGGCTGCATGGACAACGGCCAGCCACGGGAACAGGTGGTCTGCGACTTCATCGCCAGCATCACCGACCGCTATGCCCTCAATCTCTACGAAAAGATCTTCTTCCCTTCTCCCACGATCTGATAGCCTGGTTAGGAAATCCAATGTCCATGAACCTGAATCCCGACCGTTTTATAGCTGCCCGAGACCGTTATCTCCCCCTGCTGGACCGGTTGGCCTCGCTGTTTGCACAAATGGATGCCGCCTATGATGCCGTTGCCGGTCAGTATGGCTTTCAGTGCAATGGATGCGAGGACAATTGCTGCCGGACCCGCTTTTATCACCATACCCTGATCGAGTATCTTTACCTGATGGAAGGCATGAGCGCCCTGGATGCGGACACAGCAGGAAAAATTCTCCTGCGAGCCCGGCAGGTCTGCGAAAAGATGGCCGACACGGATCGCCAGGGAAAGGCCTTTCGCATGATGTGCCCGCTGAACCGGGATGAACGGTGTCTTCTTTACGCCTATCGCCCCATGATCTGCCGGCTCCACGGCATTCCCCATGAATTGCGGCGCGCCGATGGCAACGCGATGAAAATGCCGGGTTGCGATGCCTTTCTCTCGCAGTGCCGGGACCATGGCAAAACCGACTATATCCGCTTTGACCGCACCCCCCTTTACCGGCAGATGGCGATGCTGGAAAAAGAATTTCGTCTGGCAACGGGGGCGGACGATCCCATTAAGCTTACCGTTGCCCAGATGCTGGCGACCCACACCGGAGAAGCCTGTGAAATCGATTGATCCGAAAGACATGACTCGACTCCCTGGAAGACCCCTGGCGCCATCCGACCGTTTTCGTTTCCGATGCCATGAGGGCTTAACGTGCTTCAACCGGTGCTGCCGGAACCTGAATCTTTTTCTCTACCCCTATGACGTCATCCGTCTGAGAAAAAATCTAAACCTGGATTCAGACCAGTTTCTTGACCGGCATGTGGATGTGGTGCTGCGTGAAGGCAATTTTTTTCCGGACGTGCTGCTGCGCATGGCTGACAATACATCTAAAACCTGCCCCTTTCTCAGCGAAAAGGGGTGCACGGTTTACACGGATCGCCCCGATACCTGCCGCACCTTTCCTGTGGAGCAGGGCATTCTGTTTAAAGATCGACCCGGAAGTGAGGAAATTGTGAGCTTCTTTCGGCCGCCGGATTTCTGTCTGGGACAGCATGAAGACCAGGAACTGACGCTGACCAGGTGGGCCGAAGATCAGCAGGCCGAGACGTACAACCGCATGACCGCCAGGTGGGCGGGCGTCAAGGCCCTGTTCCATAACGATCCCTGGGGTCCGGAAGGGGTCAACGGCCCCAAAGGGAAAATGGCCTTCATGGCCGCCTACAATATCGACCGGTTCCGCGATTTCGTGTTCCAGAGCAGCTTTTTAAAACGCTATCGCATCAAAAAGGCGCTGGCTCAGAAACTCCGGGTCAGCGATCGGGAGCTGATGCTGTTCGGCTTCGACTGGATTCGATACTTCGTCTGGGGGATTGCTTCCAAGAATATCCGGGCCTAAAAACGACGCTTTCGCTACTATCTATCCGCTTTGCGCTTTCAGCTATCAGCTATTTTTTTCCCGCTACCGCTTCCGCTATATTAAA
This sequence comes from uncultured Desulfosarcina sp., assembly GCF_963668215.1. Classification (NCBI taxonomy): domain Bacteria; kingdom Pseudomonadati; phylum Thermodesulfobacteriota; class Desulfobacteria; order Desulfobacterales; family Desulfosarcinaceae; genus Desulfosarcina; species uncultured Desulfosarcina sp. The sequence continues at coordinate 2,418,605 of NZ_OY764190.1, read as the reverse complement.
GCAATAATCGCCGATTTTCTCCAGATTGGTCAACAGGTTGACGTAAATGAGCCCCTGGTCGAGGCCGCATTCGCAGGACCGCAGGCGCTGGATGTGGTCGTCGCGGAATTTCTCGCGCATGGCGTCGATGGTGTTTTCGATGCTGTCGGCCAGGGTCATGAAGTTGGCCGGCCGCTGGCGCATGGCCGAAGTGATCAGATCCATGAACGCTTCCACTTTTTCTACCAGCTGATCCAAATCGTGTTTGGCATCCTCCGTAAAGCTCAGATCGCCTTCAAGCATGTCTTCGATGGCCTGGGCGATGTTTTCCACAGAGTCACCGATGCGTTCGATGTTGTTGGTCATGCGTATCAGGCTGGAAATCTCCTTGGCCTCGGATTCGCTCACACCGCTCTGGTAGATCCGGGTAAGATAAGCCATGATCTCCCGCTGCATGTCATCCAGGTGATTTTCCACCTGCCGCCATTTGGCCAGCTTCTTGTAGTCTCTGTCCGTCAGCCGCTTAACCGTCTTTCGAAACGTGTATCGGGCAGTTTCGGCCATGCGCAGGATCTCGCTGCGGGTTTCCACGATGGCGGCAATGGGGGTGTCGATGAGCCGATCGCCGAAGTTGGGCAGCCGGTAGTAGTCGATATCTGCCGACTCTTTGGGCGACAGCAAAATGGCCACCTTGATCAGCCAGGGCAGTACCAGAAGAAAAAACGAGGCGTTGATCACGTTGAACATGGTGTGACCGTTGGCAATGTAGCGGGCGATATTGACCACGTCATCGCCCACGACCTGGTCCACGGGCCCGGCCCCCATCCCTAAGGTCACGGCCTCCACCAGTTTAACAAACAGAGGGAAGATACAGAGCATGAGAGTCACACCGATTACATTGAACATGGTGTGGGCCCGGGCCGCCCGGTGGGCGTTGATATTGTTGGAACCGATGGTGGCCAGTTCGGCCGTGATGGTGGTGCCGATATTTTCCCCCAGCACCAGGGCCATGGCGCCGGGAAAAGTAAGCAACCCCTGGCTGGCCAGGGTCATGGTCAGACCGATGGTGGCTGAAGAGGACTGCACCATGATGGTCAGTAGGGCCCCGACGACAACACACAACAGCAGCCCGCCCACGGAGTTGGGATCGAACTTGGTGAAAAAATCCAGAAAGGCCGGGTCGCTCTTGATGGGGGAAAGGCCGTGCTTCATGACGGTCATGCCGTAAAAAAGCATGCCGAAACCCAGAATGACCTCACCGATATAGCGGGTCTTTTTCTGCTGCGCGAAATACTTGAGCACCACCCCCAGGGCGATGGCGGGAAGGGCCAGACTGGTGAGTTTGAAGGCGATCAGCTGGGCGGTAACGGTGGTGCCGATGTTGGCGCCCAGAATCATGCCCACGGCCTGTTGCAGGGTCATCAGGCCCGCAGTGACGAAGCCGATCAGCATGACCGTGGTGGCAGAGGAGGACTGAACCATGGCCGTGACCACCGTACCGGTCAAACAGCCGATCACCCGGTTCGAAGACACCGCACTTAAAATGGCCTTGATCCGTTTTCCGGCGGTCATCTGAAGGCCTTCGGTCATCATCTTCATACCGAGGATAAACATGCCCAACCCGCCGAAAGTGGTGATTATCACTTTGACCATCGTGCGCTCCAATCGCGGCCGCCCCGGAAAAAGCCGCCGGCTGTTTCTTTCCCGCCCGCGCGGGAAGCGGTAACCCGCTGTTAATTCATATTAATTTATTTTTCAAATAGTTAATCCCCAATAGAGGGGTGGCCTGTTCTTACCATATACTCACTTGATGTCAAGCCTTGGCCGCCATGGAATCAACCACAAAAACGGATATCGCTTGGACAGGATTCAAATCCGGTAGCCGATGGCATAAAAATCCACATCCTCCGGATGAACATTCTCCTCGGAGATCGCCTTATCCCGAACCGATATGCCTGCCCGGTGGACCGATTCCGGGTCGCCGGACACCAGGGGGTGCCAAGGAGCCAGGTCCTTGCCTTCGGCCAGTCTACGGTAGGCGCAGGTTTGCGGAAGCCATCGCAATGCGGGAATCTGCTGCGGGGTCAGTACGAGACATTCGGGCACCAGGACGGTTCGATGGCCGTAGTCGGTGCACTGGCACGTCCGGGTATCCAGCAGGTAACAGGAGACCCAGGTATAGCTGACCTTGCCGGTTTTACCGTCCTGGAATTTTTGCAGACAGCAACGGCCGCAGCCGTCGCACAACGATTCCCACTGCCGGCGGCTCATCTGCTCCAGGGATAGGGTCTTCCAGAAGGGCAGGGCAACGGGCGCTTTTTTTGGGTTATTCTCCATTCGCGGGCGATTCCTTTTTGAACTTCCTGCCGGCGATATAGCGGTCCCGCTGGGATCTTCCGATCAGGGCCGCAAAGGAAAACGGGGTCAGCGTTTTACGTTTCCAGGCAGTGCGCAGCAAAGCGACGGCCATGTTGGCCGGTACGGGAGGTTGTTTTTCGCGGGGTTTGCGCACCAATTTCAGGGCTCCGGCAGGACAGGTGGAGACGCACAACCCACAGCCGATACAGCGCCCGGCGTCCAACAGGACCCGGTCTTCCACCAGGCAGAGCGCGTCCATCTGGCAGCGCCGGACACAGACCCCGCAACCGATGCAGGCAGCGGCGTCCAATTGTACCGAAAAGGCAGCGGCCATCAGTTCGGCGGGCCTGGGATAGCTTTTGACCGTGCGCAGCACTCCGCAGCAGCAGCCGCAGCAGCAACAGATCCAGGCGGGATCACGGCTGTTGCTGGGCTGCAGAACCAGTCCGGCCCGGTCGGCCGTTTCAAGAAGATCCAGGACGGTCTGTCGGTCCACCGGACGGCCGATGCCGGCTTGGACGAAATAGCTGCCGGCATCGCCGAAGGAAATGCAGGTTTCCAGAGGTCGGTCGCACCCCTGGCCGGCCAGGCGGCGCTCCTGGCGACAGATGCAGGGCGCGACAGTAAAATGATCTTTCTTTTCAATTAATCGGGCGGCGGCTTCATGGGGCAAAATCGGCAATTGCGGATCGATGCTGCGATTCACCGGGATGGTGCGCATCTGCGGCGCCCGTCGCCACGCTTCTGCATTGAAGAGAACCGGGATATAGGCCTCCATATCGGCCACGAGTTCCGGGTCCAGCCGATTGACCTGAAATTCCCAGATCCCCACCACAAATTGGGACGCCATGTAGCGGTCGGGTTTTCCTATGCTACCGGTTTTAAGAATCAGGCCCTTGCGCCACATGGCCTCCAGCATCGCTGTTGCGGTATCGATGTCCAGCCCGCACCGATAGGCGACCACATGGGCCGCCTCGGGAATCAGGGTCAAGTGGCAGGCCAGCCCGGCCTCGGATTGGGAAAAAAGCCGTTTGAGGATGCGAAGCTCCACGCCGTTCGGAGTGGCCGGGAAACCGCCGGGAAGCCGGTCCAGGTGCATGGCCAGCTCATGATAGACCGGGTGCGTCATGCTTCGATTTTTTATTTTTACCTTACATCAAGCTGGCATTGATAAACAGATGACATAAAATACTGGCCGCATACCCTAAAATGATGATCGGTGTCCATTTCAGATGGGCGCCGAAGGTGTATGTCCCCCGGGCTGTCCCCATCAGGGCCACGCCGGCGGCGGAACCGATGGAGAGCATACTGCCGCCCACCCCGGCCGTCAGGGTCACCAGCAGCCATTGACCATGGGACATGGTCGGGTCCATGGTGAGCACGGCGAACATCACCGGGATGTTGTCCACGACGGCCGAGAGGAATCCCACGATGACATTGGCCCAGGTGGCCCCCAGATCATGGTACATGTACTGGGAGATGGCGCCCAGGTAGCCGAACTGCGCCAGGCCGCCCACACACAGAATGACCCCGTAAAAAAAGAGCAGGGTGTCCCATTCGGCCCGTGCGATCTTTTTCATCAGGTCGAAATGCTTGGCGGCCGCCTTTTTTTCGGTGAAATCCTCGAGGACTTCCACGGCACCCAATACCTTGCCGCTTTCATCTTTCACCGGCGCGCCGGTAAAGGATACCCAGCGCCCCGAGTCCCCCAGGGTGGATACGAACCGCGAGGCTTCGTAGGCGCCGTTGATGTACTCGTTGCGCGTGAAATTGCCCTCGTACTGCTTGTCGATCATTTTTTCAGGCATGTAGTTGAGCACCAGATCGGCCATTACCGGTTGCTGCTCCTCATAAAACGGCTGCCACTGGTCACGGGTGCCCACCATCTCCTCTGCGGTACGGCCGGTAAAACGTTCGCAGGCTTTGTTCCAGTGGGTAATGGTGTGATCGGTATCAATGGCAAAGGCCGGCAGATCGATCTTTTCGATAATCTGGGACAACTCCAGCTTGCTTTTCGTAATGGTAGTAATCGGATAAAGCGATTCGGCGCCCCGGGCACCCAGAATGTAATCGTAGCGCTCGGCGCGGCCTTCATGCATTTTGATGTGGTAGGAAAGTGGCCCTAAAAACCCCAGGCCCAGCATCATGCCGGCCACGGGCGGCAGATGCAAAAAATTGTGGAAACAGACTGCCGTGGCAATGGTCGCCAGAAAAAAGGCCATGATGGCCTTGGCGCCGTACTTCATCTGCACGGATTCATCCAGGGTTTTGGGGGTTGTTTTTTCGATGGCCAGGCTCATGACCACCGCCGGAACCATCCAGTTTACCAAAGAAGGAAGAAAAATTCGGAAAAATTCGGAAAACTGGACCTTGGCCTTCTGCCAGACCATCAGGGTTGTGATGTCTCCGAAAGGGGAAAAGGCGCCGCCGGCATTGGCGGCGACCACCACGTTGATGCAGGCCAGGGCCACGAATTTTTTGTTATCTCCGCCCACCGCCATGACCACGGCACCCATCAGCAGCGCGGTGGTCAGGTTGTCGGCGATCGGGGAAATAAAAAAGGCCAGCAGGCCGGTCACCCAGAAAATCATCCGCAGCGAAAATCCCCGTGATACCAGGTAGGCCCGCAGGGCCTGAAACACGTTCCGTTCTTCCATGGCGTTGATATAGGTCATGGCGGCCAGCAGGAAAAGAAACAGCTCGGCATATTCCAGCAGACTGTGCTTGATGGCCTCATGGGCCGTATGGGTATCGCCGATGCGAATATAGGCGATGGACAGCAGCACCCAGATAATCCCGGCAGCCAGCAGCACCGGTTTGCTTTTGCGCAGGTGGATGCTGTTTTCCAGGGGCACCAGGCAATAGGCCAGCACAAAAACAATGATGCCCAGGTAGCCGTAAATCGTTCCGGTTAAATGGCTTTCTGTCGCCGCCGCGTGTCCTCCGCCGGCCCAGGCCAGCACGGGCGTCAACAACAAGAATAAAAACCAACCGATTCGTCTCATGATAACCTCGTAGCTATTGTTCTTAAAATATCGGCAAAAAAGGGCTACATATAAGTTATTGCTTCGGGGATGACAACACTTTTCCGCAGGCACAATAAAAACCCGGGCCTGCCGGTCGATGGCGGGCCCGGGTCTTGATGATCAATGGGAACGGGGAGCGCTGAGCGTCAGGCCAGGCGACGGAATCCGGCTTTGGCCTGCAGCTTGAACTTCTCCTGGAACTTGAGCACCTTCTTGATGTAGCGCCGGGTTGCCTTGAAGGGAGGGACCCCCTCATAATTGCGGACGTGCCGGGAACCGGCATTATACGCAGCCAGAGCCAACTGCACATCGCCGTCGAAGCGGTCCAGCAACAATCTGAAATATCGCACACCGCCATCGATATTTTCCTTGGGATCGTAAATATCGCGTATGCCGAGGGCCTTGGCCGTCGAAGGCATCAACTGCATCAACCCTCGGGCGCCTTTTTTCGACTTCGCCCTGGGATTGAACCCGGATTCCGCGAAAATAATGGCCCGTACCAGGTAAGGGTCCACCTCGTACCGACCGGCCGCCTGCATGATAATCCCATGAAAAGGGAGATTTTCACCCGGCAGCGCACTGTCCGCGGCCGAGGCTATCATGGAAACGGCTGCGGCTTGGCCGCGTACCGGGACGGCATCGGACATCGCCCGAGCCGGGTCACGCTCTGAAGCACGCTCACGGGAGGCAACCGCCGCCGGTTCGGGCGGCAGTACCAGCGGCGCCGGCGGCTGCAGCTGGATCAATTCGGGCAGGGGCGATGTTGTTATCGCTGCCGGTTTACTTGCGGTACAGGCAACCGTCAGCAAGACAGTGCAGGTGGCAACGGTTACGCAAAAAACGACCGCATCCTTAAATAAGGACGCTTTGTTGGAAAAATAAATAGTTAACGACATAAGGCTGCACATTGTTAAAAGTTGAACACAAGAGGCGGCAATTCACCCCCACATTTACGGCAGCCTTAAAGCAAAGAGAATGCCGAACATGAACCAAAGCATGATATTGATTTAAAATAACAGATGGTTAGTCCATTTTTACCGATGATTAATTTCTTCTTTAATAGGAAACACGGTCACCAAAAAAAATGGTATTGAGACCACATTAAGAAGTATATTTCCCAGAAAGGTTAAATTCCCAGATAAGCCTTTTTCACATCTTCGTTGACCAGCAGGCTGTCGGCGGCATCGGAAAGGGTAATTCGGCCGTTTTCCATCACGTAGCCCCTATGGGCGACTTTCAAGGCCAGGTTGGCATTTTGTTCCACAAGAAAAATGGTGGTGTTGCTCTCTGCGTTAATTTTTTTTATTATTTCGAATATCTGTTTTACGATCAGAGGCGCCAGACCCAGGGAGGGCTCATCCATCAGAAGCAGCCGCGGCCGGGCCATCAGCGCCCTGGAAATGGCCAGCATCTGCTGCTCGCCGCCGCTCAGGGTGCCGCCGGCCTGGTTGCGGCGCTCGGCTAAAATAGGAAAAAGCTCGAAAACATAGTCCAGATCTGACTTGACACCATCCTTGTCTTCCCTCAAAAAGGCGCCCATGTCCAGATTTTCCAATACGGACAGATAGGGAAAAATCCGACGGCCTTCCGGAACCTGGCTGATACCCATGGAGACAATTTTGTCCGGATTCATGCGGGTGATGTTTTCGCCCATGAAACGGACCTCGCCGTTACGGGGCGGGACGATACCGGAAATGGACATCAAAGTGGTGGTCTTACCGGCGCCATTGGCGCCGATCAGGGTAATAATTTCCCCCTCTTCAACCTCCAGGCTGACCCCCTTCAGGGCTTGAATGTTGCCGTAATAGGTATGGATATCAACAAGGCTAAGCATCGATTTCTTCTCCCAGGTAGGCTTTGATAACGGCTGGATTTTTTCGGATCTCTACGGGTGTGCCCTGGGCGATCTTTTTTCCGTAGTCCATGACAAAAATCCGGTCCGACAGGCTCATGACCAGCTTCATGTCATGTTCGATCAGCAGGATGGAGATTCCTTCCGTCTCGCGGATCTTCAAAATCAGTTCATCCAGTTGGCGCGTCTCTTGGGGGTTCATTCCCGCGGCCGGCTCGTCCAGCAGCAGCATGAAGGGATCGGTGGCCATGGCGCGGGCGATTTCCAGGCGCCGCTGGGCGCCGTAAGGCAAATTCTTGGCAAACTCGTTGACGTATTTTTCCAGTCCGATTTTCTTGAGGATCGTATAGCTTTTCTGGACCACCGCCTCCTCTTCCCGGCGCGTGTTGATCCCCCGCAGCACCGCACCTAATATACCGGCTTTCATGCGGCAATGGCAGCCGATCATCACGTTTTCCAGCACGGTCATATTCTGGAAAAGACGGATGTTCTGAAAGGTCCTGGCCAGCCCCCGCTCCGTTACCAGGTTGGGCTTGAGGCCATTGATGCGCTCGGTTTTTCCGCCTTTGGCCGCCGTGATCAGAATATCCCCGCCGGTGGGGTTGTAAATCCCCGTAATGCAGTTGAAAAACGTCGTCTTACCCGCACCGTTGGGGCCAATCAGGGCCACGATCTCTCCCTGGCGGACATCCAGATCGATCTTGTCCAGGGCGCGCAGACCTCCGAAATCCATTGTCAGCTTTTTTACGTCGAGTATCGGTTCCATAAATCTGTCTATTCCGATGTCGGGCTCAGCAACGCCCCTTCAGGTTCAATCTCTTTGTACTGATAGGATCGCCTTGTCGTTTCCACAATCCCGCCGGGCCGGAACACCATCATCACCACCAGAACGGCACCGTATACCAGAATGCGGTATTCGGAAAGAAAACGCAGGTATTCGGGTAAAAGGACAAGGGTGAAGGCGCCGACGATGACCCCGACGATGGAGCCCATGCCGCCCAGCACCACCACGCAGAGGATGTTGATGGACTCCCATAAGGTGAAACTGGCCGGGTTGATGAAGGTGGTTTTGGCGGCAAACACCACACCGGCGAATCCGGCCCAGGTGGCTCCTAAGGCAAAGGCCATGAGCTTGGTCTTGCGCTTGTCGATGCCCATGGCCTGGCAGGCCACTTCGTCCTCGCGCAGGGCGATCCAGGCCCTTCCGATCCGTGAATTCTGCAGCCGGTTGACGACGAAAATCGTGAACAGGCTCAAAACGATCATGAGAAAATAAATGTAGATCGTGGCCTGTTCGATGTTCATCTCCATGCCGAAAAATCCCGGTCGTGGAATGTTGGCGATACCGCTGGGCCCGAAAGAAAATTCATTCCAGTTTTCCATGATCAACCGAATGATTTCGCCGAACCCCAGGGTAACGATGGCCAGGTAGTCTCCCCGCAGCCGCAGCACGGGAAAGCCCAGAATAATGCCGAACATGGCCGCCAGCCCGGCACCGATGGCCAGCACGGTCCAGAATCCGAGCCCGAAATGGTAGTTGAGCAGGGCGTAGGAGTAGGCGCCGACGCAGTAAAAAGCGGCGTACCCCAGGTCCAGCAACCCGGCAACACCGACCACGATGTTGAGCCCCAGCCCCAGCAGGATGTATATCATGGCCGTGATCATGATGTTGGTCTGGTAGATGGAAAAGACAAAGGGAAATGCCAGGGCAACGATGCAGATGACGATCAGGGCAGGCATGGTGAACCGACGGTCTTTTAGCAGCCGCTGGCTCAGGGTGACCCGGTCAATGCCACTCTCGGTTTTCTGGACCCCCTCTTCTTTGCGGCGGATCAGGTACCGCCAGAGGGCACTGACTAAAAAACTGCCCAAACCGACGAGCAATAGATGCGCCCAGCGCCACTCGATAATGTTTTCCACCGTATTGACCCGGATGACCATGATGGGAAAGGTCAAAAACATGAACCACAGCGAGACCAGGAAAGATTTTTTCAATTCGTTTGCAAGCATGGCGTAACTATCATGTTAAATTGACAAATTTAAAAATTCAACTACACCTTCTCCGTGGTCGAACGGCCCAGAATACCGGCCGGCCGGAAAATCAGAATCAAGACCAGAAAAACGAAGGCAAATACATCCTCGTAATCGCTGGAAATATAACCGGTGAAAAAGGACTCGGTCCACCCGAGCACCAGCGATCCCAGCACCGCCCCGGGAATGGAGCCGATGCCACCCAGCACTGCCGCCACAAAGGCTTTGATGCCGGCAATGAAACCGATGTAAAAATTGATCTGGCCGATGTGCGAGGCGATCAGCACCCCGCCGATGGCCGCGGTGGCCGAACCGATAATAAAGGTCACGGAGATCACCCGGTTGACATCCACACCCACCAGCATGGCCATCTCTCGATCCTGTGCCGTAGCCCGCATAGCTTTGCCGATCTTTGTAAATTTGATCAGAAATGTCAGCAGAATCATGACAATGGTGGTGGTAATTAAAATCACCAATTCGGGAGAACCGATAATGTGGGCAATGGGCTCCATGAACGCAAAGTCAGGGATCAGCCCGGGAAAGGGCATAAAATCCGAGGTCTGGGCCAGGAGTACGTAGTTCTGCAGAAACAGCGACATGCCGATGGCGCTGATCAGTGCGGACAAACGCGGCGCCTTGCGAAGCGGCTTGTAGGCAATCTTCTCCATGGTGAAGCCGTAGGCCGAAGACCAGACCACGGCAGCCACGGCGGCGATGAGCAAAATGGCGATCTGATTCCATCCCAGCATGGTCAGTACACTGATCACGATCAACGCCGTGAAGGCACCGATCATGTATATCTCGCCGTGCGCAAAATTGATCAGCTCCACGATACCGTAAACCATGGTATAACCCAGAGCAATCAGTGCGTAAATGCTGCCCCGGGTGAGTCCGCCCAGAAAAAGTTCGAAAAAGTATTCCATAATATATGACCGTCGTCGGGTAACCTATAAAAATTCAGGGGCCAGACATCATCCGTCTGCCCCCTGAATCGTTGCTTCGAAACAACCCTTATTTCAATTCTACATATGCACCCTTTTGGACCTGATACATGGAGAATCCTACGCCAATGGCATCGCCGCGATCATCGAATCGAATTTTGCCAAGGGGCGTCTCGACGTCCTTGGTCCGCAGCGCGTTGGTGACAGCCGCATAATCCGTGCTGCCGGCCTGCTCGATGGCGTTCAGCAGGGCGATGGCGGCCGCATAGGCATTCAGGTAAAACGCACCCGGATCGGCGCCGTAGGTTTTCTTGTGGGCCTCGTTTGCAGCAATGGCCATGGGGTTTTGGGAGACGTCCTTGGGACCGGTGGCATAGACGCCTTCCGCGTATTTCTGAGCGACCTTGATAAAGGTATCGTCCTTCACGCCGTCATCGGAAATAAAGATGGTATCCATTCTCTTTTTGCGCATCTGGGTCACGATCTTCGAGGCTTCCGGATGGTAGCCACCGAAAATTACGGCTTCGGCATTGCTTCTTTTGATTTTCTGAACGACGGCACTGTAGTCCACGGCACCGGGGGTAATGCCTTCGTACAGGACCACTTCCGCCCTTGAATCCTTTTCGAGAAAGTCCTTGGCAAACTCGGCCAGGCCCTTGCCGTAATCGCCCTTGTCGTGCAAAACGGCAATTTTCTTCAGTTTCAGAACGTCCAGGGCGAAGTCCACTTCCAGACGTGCCTGGGCATCGTCGGATGCGATGGTACGGAAAAAGTTGGGATAGTCGCCGCTCTGGGTCAGTGCGGGGTTGGTGGCTGACGGGGACATAACCGGAATGTTGGAATCTTTATAGATTCCCAGCGCCGCTTTGGTCGCACCGGAGCAGATGTGCCCCAATACGACATGGACCCCCTCGGATACCAGTTTGGTGGCGGTATTGGTGGCCACTTCCGGCTTGCACACATCGTCCTCAACTAAAAGCTCCACCTGTTTGCCGAGCACGCCGCCCTTGGCATTGACGTCTTTGACCACCAGTTCCGCGGCCTTGATTGTCGGGATACCGTATGAGGCCAGGTCACCACTGTGAGGACCGGCAACACCGAGTTTGATGGTGTCGGCCGCCATGGCGGTACCGGTGGCGAGCATGAAAACACCGACGACTGCAACGACAAGAAATTTACCTAAACGATTTTTCATCATGCCTCTCCTTCAATTGTGTTTTGGTGAACAATCCCCTCCAAACGAAAACGTTCTTTTTATAGACTTCGCCTGGTTCAGTCAAGCGTTGACCCCCATACAAAATCCGGAAACGTCCCTGTACCCTCCACGCGGCAGCAAAAATTTATGGGGATCAAAGGGTCACTTACGATTGCCGCCGCTTTATGAATTGTGAAATATGTCCGTCTGATGTCATCCCCCGGGGGGCGGGTATCCGACCGGTTCCACGCGTTGTGGATGGCGCCGAAGCGCATGAGTTGAAGCCAATTCATTTTTTACACAATAGAAAAAAATATATGTTCTCCGACAGGCTGATGTCAACAGCATTCCACCCGGGCCGGCCGGCAGCCCACTCCCTCCTGCCCGTTGAAACTTGCTCTGGCAATCAAACCCATGTATGAAAGAATCATGAAAAAACAAATCGGCCTGGTCGTCAAAGATGAGGACAACGCCCGGCAACAGGCGGATCGGTTCGAGCAGTGGCTGACCGACAAGGGCGTGGGCGTCATCCGGAAAGAAAGCCGCCTTCCCGAAGACGGTTCGGCGGACAATTCGCTGCCCCATCCTGCCGCGGTACTTTTTTGTGTATTCGTTCTGGGCGGCGATGGCACCTTTCTCAGCGCCGTCCGCTGGATCGGCGATCGGCAGGTTCCCATCATCGGTGTGAAATTCGGCGAAGTCGGCTTTCTGGCGGAAACCACCGAGGACCACCTGTACGCGGTGGCCGAAACGATCCTGGACAGGCCCTTTGCCACCCGACCGCAAATGCGCCTGCAGGTGACGGTGCTGCGCGAAGGTGTAGAGATCGCCAGGGAGTCGGCCTTCAACGATGTGGTCATCAACAAGGGGGCCCTGGCCCGCCTGGCCCGCATCCGCACCCACATCGACGGCCAATTTCTCACCGATTACCGTGCCGACGGCCTCATCGTGGCCACCCCCACCGGGTCGACAGCCTACTCCCTGGCTGCCGGCGGCCCCATCATCCACCCCACCGTTCCGGGGATTCTCATCACCCCTATCTGCCCCTTCACCCTGACCAATCGGCCGCTGATCGTTCCCGACGCCGCAGCGATCAAGATCCAGCTGGCCGAAGACACCTCGGACATCATGCTCACCTGCGACGGTCAGGTAGGATTGAAAATCGACGAAAGAGACACGATCGTCATCGCCAAAAGCGCCACTCCGGTGCAGATGATCACCCTGCCCGGACAGAACTATTTCGATGTGCTCAAGGCCAAACTCAAGTGGAGTGGCAGCCGCGTATAATCGACACCCGTCCGTCAAAAATTACATCAGCCCCCGCTCCTGGGCGATATTCATGTACGTTTCGAAGACATTTTTCGGCGGGGTATATTGGTCCTCCTCTGCCTTCTGTTTCAGCACCATGGCCTCGGTGGGACAGTCGGTGACGCATAATCCACAGCCGATGCAGCGGTCCGGTTCGACGCGGGCGACATCGTTTACCGTGATGGCGTCCATCTGGCAGCGATCCACGCAAGCCTCGCAGCCGATGCAGGCCTCTTCGTCCACCTCGGCGTAATAGTTTGTGTGGACCAACAGGGCCGGTTTATCCTGCTTTTTAAGATTTTTCAGCACCCCGCAACAGCAGCCGCAGCACATGCAGATGTTCATGGCTTTCTGCTGGTTGCCCGGCTGGAGAACCAGCCCGGCTTCGACGCCCTTTTTGAGGATCGCCAGCGCCTCGGCCTTGTCGATCTCGCGCCCCAGCCCATTTTTCTCGTAATAGTAGGCTCCTGCGCCAAAAGCCAGGCACACCTCTTTGGGTTTGTCGCAGCCCTTGCCGATCATCTTCTGCTCCTTGCGGCAAATGCAGTCCGACACCACGATTTTGGATTGTTTCATGATGATTTCTTCGGCGGCCTCGAAGGGCGTAACCGCCATCTCGGACGATACGCTCCTGGCCACCGGCACCACCCGCAATTGCTTGGTCTTGGTTTTCAACCAGCCTTTGTTCATCAGGTCGGGCATGTAGGCGTTGACGTCCCGGATCAGGTCCTCATCCAAATCGTTGAGGTGGTACTCCCAGATACCCACCACGAACTGGGCCGCACTGTATAAAAGAAGTTCGCCCCTGGAAACTCTAAAAACCAGACCTTTTTTAGCCATGTCGGCCAGCCTGTCGGCCAGGATGGCTTCATCCATCCCGGTACGCTGGGCAATGCCCGCCACCGGTTCGGGCATCATGGTCAGCAGGATGGCCGTTTCCGCCTCTTCAGGCGAGAAGAGCCGTTTGAGAATGCGTATCTCAACGCCCGATTCGGTCCGCGGGAAGCCTGCGGGCAGATTGTCCAGATGCCGGGCCAGTTTTTCGTAAATATCGGTCATGGGTTTCTCCTTTTTACGTTGATATACCGTCCGGTATATTACCGGAATCGGAGCATATTTCTTGAATCATCGTTTCCGCCGCATCGACGGCGTTGAGCATATAAGATGTTTCGCCGGTGACCTTGGCCAGTACGCAGCCGCCCTCGATCAGCGCGATGAGCACTTCGGCCGTGTTGCCGGCCTCGACGTCCGAGCGGAAGGCGCCCTCGGACCGGCCATTTTCGATCAAAGCGACGATGCTTTGCTTCCATCCGGAAAGCGCACCCGCGGCCATTTTGCGCAATACCGCATGGGTGTCGTCGGCCTCCACGCCGGTATTGAGGATGGGGCATCCGCCGTAGGAGAGGACCATGGGGTAAATCTTGCGGAAGCCCCGGGGGTAGGCCAGCAGTTTGCCCAAAGTTGAATCCGCGGCTTTGAGTTCCTTGGAAAAAAAATCGAAGATCAAATCGATGTTGTGCCGGAAGGCGTGTACGGCCACATCGTTCTTGTCCCTGAAGTTGCCGTAAATGCTTCCCTTGGTCAGCCCCGTGGCGGCAGTCAGGTCGGACATGGAGGTTCCGGCATACCCCTTTTTGTTGAAAATGGGGGCCGCGGTTTCGATGATGAACTGCCGAGTTTTTTCGGATCGTGGGGTAACTGCGGATTTCATGGAAAAGACGAATATACCACTCGGTATATTTTGTCAAACGGTACAATCACTATGTATAGCTGCTGCCATCCCAGCAGTGGGTACACAACTTCTCCCTGGGCAACCCGATGGCCGCAATCAGATCATTCAGGTCCTGGTATTTCAAGGATGTCAGGTGCAGCTGTTCGCGGATACGGTCGATCATGGCCAAATTCTTTTCCGAACCGTGGCGGGCATATTCATCCAGAGCGCAATCCTCGACCCCCTCCAGGGCCGCAATCGCCTTGCGACCGGCCAGATCCAAAGTGGATCGGGAGGTGGAAAAATTGAGAAATTCGCAAGGGTGGATCAGGCAGGGGCAGGCCGGTCGCATATGCACCTCTTTCGCTCCGTATTCGAACAGGATCTGGACGTTGTCGCGCAGTTGGGTGCCGCGCACGATGGAGTCTTCACAAAAAAGGATGCGCTGGCCGTCGATGAGCTGGCGCACCGGAATCAGCTTCATCCGTGCCACCAGATCGCGCATGGACTGGTTCTGGGGCATAAAACTGCGCGGCCAGGTGGGGGTGTATTTGACAAAAGGCCGACGATAGGGAAGCCGACGCCGGTTGGCATAGCCGATACCGTGGCCGATACCCGAGTCGGGAATCCCCCCCACGAAATCAACTGTAATATCGTCGTTTTCGGCCAGCGCCGCTCCGCAGCGGTTGCGCGCCTCTTCAACGTTGATGCCCTCGTACTCCGATGCCGGATAGCCATAATAGACCCACAAAAAGGCGCAAACCTGCATGTCCTCTCCGGGGGCCGCCTTCTGCTCCCATCCGTCAGGGGTGATTTGGACCACCTCGCCGGGCCCCAGGCAATGGTCCACCTCGTAACCCAGATTGGGAAAGGCGCTGGTCTCCGAACTGACCGCATAGGCGCCCTCCCGGCAGCCGATGGTCAGGGGGGTACGTCCCAGCCGGTCGCGGGCGGCGAACACCCCCTGCTCGGTAAGCAGCAGCATGGAGCAGGAGCCCTGGATGGCTTCCTGGGCGTTCTTGATGCCGTCCACCAGATTATCGGCTTCGCAGATCAGCATGGCCACCACTTCGGTGGGGTGGACCCGGCCGGCGGCGGTGTCGGAGAAAAAGCCTTTGCGGGCAAAGGCGCGCCGGACGAGATCCTCCTGGTTGTTGATTCTCCCGACGGTGACGATGCCGAAAGTGCCCAGGTGAGCGCCTACGATGAGAGGCTGCGGATCGGTGTCGCTGATCACGCCGACCCCCAAGCCTCCGTCGAAACGGTTCAATTCCGATTCGAACTTCGTTCGAAAATAGCTGTTTTCGATATTGTGAATGGCCCGATGAATCTCCGTGCCGTTGCGTACGGCCATGCCGCCGCGGCGGGTTCCCAGATGGGAGTGGTAATCCGTGCCGTAATAAAGATCCGAAACGCAATCCGATGCCGAGGCAACCCCGAACAGTCCTCCCATGCGACTTCCTTTCCGTCGGCAGCGGCTTCTGCCTTGCCATATTGTTTGCTGTTTTGAGACGAGCCCGTCCGTTTTCCAGACAGCCATGAAACCGGACGGATAATTAAAACTTACTGTTTGGAGGTAATTGAAGCCGGACTGAAAATCAATAGGTAATCGATAAGGCTTATCCCTGCCCACTAACGGTTCCGTTACCGGTGGCGCCCCATTTCTGCAAGGCGAACACGGCGACGAAAGCGGCCAGCCCCAATCCGTCGGCCCAGTATTCGGGCCAGAAAAGCCCGGCGGCGGCAACCCAGAACAGGATGGTTTCCAGCCAGGTGGTCCGGCGGATGAAGAAGCGTTCCAGGGCCGAGGCAAATGCGATCAACCCCAGCAGGGTGGTAATCATGGTCAGGCCCACCTGCCAGTGAAGCAGTTCGTAGCCGTCCCCCATGCCCAGCATGGGGCGATAGGCCATGATGATGGGAATAATATACAGTCCCTTGGCCAGCTTCCAGGAAGTAAAGGCCGTGCGCATGGGATTGGCGCCGGCCACGCCGGCACCGGCAAAGCTGGCCAGGCTGACCGGCGGCGTCACGTTGGCGTCCTGTGAATACCAGAAAACGATCATGTGGCTGACCATCATGGGCACGCCCATATCCAGCAGGGCAGGGCCGGCCAGGGTGGCCAGAACGATATAGCTGGCAGTCACCGGCAGCCCCATGCCCAGCACCAGGGAGGCCGCCCCGATCAGCAGGATGGCCAGCGCCTTGATCCCGTAGCTCAGGTCCAGCACCAGACTGGAAAACTTCAGTCCCATGCCGGTAAGGGTCACCATACCCACGATAATTCCGGCGGCGGCACAGGCCACCGATACCATGATGGCGTTTTTGGCCCCTTTCTCCAGGGCCGTCAGGATGCTTTTGGCCTCTCCTGCGGCAAACGCCCCTGCTGACGGTCGCGGTTGGCTGCCCGGTGCCGGCGGCAGACTCCACTTGATCGTATTGGCCGCCAGGCTGGCAGCCACCGTACTGACCACGGCAACGAAACCGGCCATCATGGGCGAGTAATTATTGACCAGCACATAGATCAGGATCGCCACGGGAATGATGAAATGCAGCCCCTCGCGCACTACCTTGCCCACCTTGGGCAGGCTCTCCTTGGGCTGGCCTTCCAGGCCGAACTTCTTGGCCTCGTAGTGGACGAAAAAAAGGACGGTCATATAGTACAGAAGGGCCGGCACCAGGGCGACCTTGATGATGGTCAGGTAGCTGGTGTTGGTGAATTCGGCCATTAAAAAGGCGCCGGCACCCATGATGGGCGGCATGAGCTGACCGCCGGTGGAGGCAGCCGCCTCGATGGCTCCGGCCACATGGGGTCGGTAGCCGACCTTTTTCATCATGGGAATGGTAAAAGAGCCCGTGGCCACCACATTGCCCACCGCCGACCCGGACACCGAGCCCATGAATCCCGATGCTACCACCGAGGTTTTGGCCGGACCGCCGGAAAAACGGCCGGTAAGGGCATAGGCCAGTTCGATGAAAAAATTCCCGCCGCCCGTGGATTCCAGAAAGGCGCCGAAAAGAACGAATACGAACACAAAGGTGGCCGCCACCCCGATGGGCAGGCCGAAGATCCCTTCGGTGGTCAGCCACAGGGTCGTTGCGATGCGTT
The DNA here is from genome assembly GCF_963668215.1 of uncultured Desulfosarcina sp. Taxonomy (NCBI): domain Bacteria; kingdom Pseudomonadati; phylum Thermodesulfobacteriota; class Desulfobacteria; order Desulfobacterales; family Desulfosarcinaceae; genus Desulfosarcina; species uncultured Desulfosarcina sp. Next base: position 2,401,095 of record NZ_OY764190.1, on the reverse strand, counting down.
CGACAGAATAGCCTTTGTGGATGATCAGTTCGGGCATCCAGGGACCGAAATGGGCGTAGAGCATGGCCACCACGCAGATCCCGGTCATGATCCCGCCGATCACGCGCCGGCAGGCCTCCAGGACCAGCAGGGTGCCGACAATGCTCACCAACCGGTCGGCGGGCAGCCAATCCCCCTGGCGTTCGAAAATGGCGGTCAGGTTGAAGCAGATGTAGGCCGTGCAATAAATCGAAGCCGCCACCAGCAGCCAGTCGACGATCACCCATCCGTTCAGACGATCCTTGCGCGCCCGGGCATAGGGCGGTTTGAGCAGAAAGGTCAGCACCAGGATGGCGCCCAGGTGAATGGATCGCTGGACCAGGGCCGTGAGGGCGGCAATCCCGGCGGTATAGAGCTGGTAGAGGCTGAGGGCGACGGCCACCACCATAACGATTCGGGCGGTGGTGGAAACGAGCATCGGGTGGCTCCCCCGGTTGGGGAAAAGATCGTTGTTGGACATAAGTACCTTTATCGGTGATCCGTGAATAGTGAACGGTGATCCGTGAACGGTGAACTATGAACGGTAAACTGTCGAGTCGGTTCACTGTTCACGGATCACCGTTCACCGTCTTTCCCGGCGTTGCGCCATGGGGGAACAGCCTCCGCCAGAACCGATACAGCCAGGACACCGGCTCGGCCGAAAACTGCACGGCCGTGTGCGGCGCCTTGGCGCTCAGATTGGTGCGGGTGCCGCGCCAGATGACCGTATGGTCTACACCCGAGCTGCCGATGCGCAGGACGAAATCGCCGGTGGCCATGTGCATGCCTTCGATGACTTCATAGGGCCCGCGGCGCACCAGGCGCCCCACGCCGGGCATCCGGCCCATACCGGCGCCGAATTTGAGGTAGCGCTCCTCTTCAATGAAAATACGCCCCGACGCATCCAGGCTGTGGACCTCCCAGATTGGGGCGTTTTCCACGGAATGATAATAGTGAATGGTAAATGTTTCGCCGGCTTCCAGGGGCAGCACCATCAGCGGTGCGCCCCCGTGCACCGGCACCACGCGAAGTTCGAGCCCGCCGGGCAGAATCCAGGCGCCGGTCAGGATCGCAAGC